>NZ_CP194898.1:3287500-5152240 GCF_051027445.1 Methylocaldum sp. GT1TLB | reverse complement strand
GCGGGAAACCGCCTAAACTTTGTTCCAGGGCTTAAACGAATGTATCCGGACTCCGTAAGATCGTCCGCGGTGTCTGTTTGCTTTCATGCCCCGCGCCGCTCGGCAGGGCGCTAGGCGATACAGTGGGGACAACAGGGGGAAGATGTGATGAACAACATTGGTCGAGCTGAGCTTCTAGTAGTTTCTTTGGCCCTTTCCCTAGGAATCGCTGTTAGCGGCTACTTTGTCAGCCAAACGTTGTATAACGCCAAGGTCGGCATTAACACCGCGGAGGTGAAGGGCCTAGCCGAGAGGCGGGTCGAGGCGGATCGGGCCTATTGGAAGATCCAGTACACCGTATCCGGAAGCGGAACGACCCCGGTGTCAAAACTCTATGAACAGTCGGAAGCTGATCAGTCGCGGATCGTGTCGCTGCTCCTGGAAAGCGGTTTTGAGAAGTCGGAAGTTTCGCCCGGTGTCATTGACTACGAGAAGAAAGAGTTCCGGGACGACAAGCAACAGCTTGTCGAAGAGAGGCATATGCTTGTCGGATCGATTGATGTCGAAACCGGCAAAGTTCGTTTGGTTTCGGAAGCGAGATCGAAGCTAAACAGGCTAATAGCCCAGGGCATTGATATACAGAACAACGCGCCAGCCTATCACTTCACGAAGCTAAACGAGATAAAGCCAGCCATGGTAAAGGAAGCGACTACAAACGCTCGTATTGCCGCGAACGAGTTCGCGGCCGATGCCGGAGTTAAGGTTGGCGGCATAAGGGACGCGCAGCAGGGTGGCTTCATTATTCGTGATGTCGGCGAGGAGTACGGCGACACCAAGAGCATTGAGAAAGAGGTCCGGCTCGTTACGACCATCACCTTCTATCTCACGGATTAGCTCGCGTAGGGCGCATTCGGTGGAATGGCGGTTCCGGCGCTCCCCGGATGACCGTTTGTGATTGGAATACCGGAGTACCCTACTCCGCTCTACGGGGGTTGTTCACGCCATCGCTCAGGCCGCCCGCTGATCCCGTCCAGCACGCCGGGGGCGCCGTCGGCGGAACGGATCTTCCTCGGGATCGTGGCGACGGGATCGCATTTCCAGTCGATTTGCCGCTACTCGGCCTTCACGACACGAACAAGCGGCTTTCGAAGCGCCTCACCGCGACCAACATGGCCTTGACCGCTGCGCGCGCCACCTCATCTCGGTACAGGCTGCTCTTGCTCGCCGACCGCATCTTGAATTCGTAGGTCGCCCAGATCGCACCGGAATCAACCTGGTCCGCGGCCTCCACCGCGGTGAGGCCCCTTATGCGTTTCCTCGTTCAGAATCGCCCAATCGAGCGAATTGCCGCCACGGTCACCGACGATTCCGGGATGGAGGATGATGCACGTGTACCGTTTCCAAATGTCGCGGGGAATGACCGACCTAGGCGAGCATCGGACATAGCACCAGGTCGGGCTGGAACTGATGAACCGCCTGGCGCATCGCCTCCGCTGTCGTCGCGGCCGCAATGCCGTAACCCACCAGGCAACCGACTGGATACCCGATCGATATCGGATGACTACTTGCGGTAAGTGCTGTATACGTAATCCGACTGCTTCTGGGGTACATGGCAAGAAAAACATTCGTTCTTCGCGTCCTTGACCACTCTTTCCTGGGTATCTCCTTTGAATCCCTCGAAACCCCATCCTCCGGTTTCCTTGAACTTCTCGGAATCCTTCTCCATTACCCCAAGAACTTTTCGGTCACCCTCCACGATGGCATTGTTCTCGCTCTTCGCCTCGAGGAGATCGAAAATCAGCACTGAACCATCGGGATAGGTATCGCCCTTGGTCATGGCCTTCAGTGCCTCGTCATTGGCATAGATATGATGAATTCCGCCGAAGGAATCATAGAGAGGATGCCCTTGCTGGATCACCATTGACTTTACGTGCGTCCAGTCTCGATAAGCTTCGGGATACTTGACCTTAGCCTCCTCCGACCATGTAGTGCCCGCCAGGAACAGGTTAAGGACAATTCCGATGGACACGATCCTGACTATACGCTTCTTCATCGCTTTACCTCCGAGTAAGTTAATGCCCGTCTAATGCAAGATCTAAGTACATTCAGGGAATGTCTTGCGGCATACGCACCACTACAGGAGAAACCCGCCAATCAAACTAATCTGTCGAGATTCCGTAAAAGTTTACGGAATGTACTTAGAGCATTTTCATACCTACTGTACGGGCACTCGCGCGTAGGTTGGGAATCCCTCCAATCGCAAACGGTCGCTTTAGTCGCGACCCTTCCAATCGCAAACGGTCGCTTTAGTCGCGACCCTTCCAATCGCAAACGGCATCTCTGGGAGCGCCAGAGCTGCCCTTCCGACAACGCCCTTCGCCGAGCCGATACGTCGGCAAGGGATTGCCGACCTTATATCTCGATTCTGGATTCCACAAGAGGCAGAATCTCCGACTGATCATCGGACCCAGACGCTGGGCAAGACGTTGCCGACCTTGGGCCTGAAGCCCGCGCCGTAGATCGTCCCCCAGCGTCCCTTCCTCGCCATAGAGTTCGAACGGTATCGTAGGGCTGCCTTGGGCAACACCCTGGATGGATAAGGCTGAACCCGGCAGGAGCGGTTTCGATCGGTCAGCACTTTGCCCCATCGTCAACGCAGACCAAGGAGACCCTATGACGTTCAGCCCCATCGGTATCGACATCGCCAAAGCCAAGTTCGACGCCGCCGCGCTACGCAACGGCAAGTACAAAACCAAGGTCTTCCAGAACACGCCCGAAGGGTTTAAGGCGTTCCTGGCCTGGCTGCAAGCCTTCCCAACGCCCCACGTATGCCTGGAGGCCACCGGCCGCTATGGTGAGGGCTTGGCCCTGTTCCTGGTCGACCACGGCCTCGCCGTCAGCGTGGTCAACCCCGCCCAAATCCACGCCTTCGGCCAAGCCGAACTGAGCCGCACCAAGACCGATAAAAGCGATGCCAAGCGCATCGCCCGCTTCTGTCTCAGCCAACGGCCGCTGCTCTGGCAGCCGCCTCCGCCGGCCGTGCGCCCATTACAAGCCTTAGTGCGTCGGCTCGAGAGCCTCCTCGAGATGCGGCAGATGGAAAAAAACCGCCTGGACGGGGCCGACCCCACCGTACGCCCCTCCATCGAAGCCGTGCTCGCCACCCTCGACGCCGAGATCGCCGCTACCCAACAACGCATCCGCGAGCACATCGACCACGATCCGGACCTCCGCCAACGGCGTGACCTGCTCGACACCATCCCCGGTTTCGGCGACGCCACCATCCCGGTGCTGCTGGCCGCCCTGGGCGACGTTCACCGCTTCGAAAACGCGCGCAGCGTCGCCGCCTTTGCGGGCCTCTCGCCCAAAGAGCACCAGTCCGGGAAGTGGAAAGGCCACACCCGCCTGTCCAAGACCGGCGATGCCTTGCTCCGCAAGGCCCTTTACATGCCGGCCATCGTCGCCCGGCGCCATAACCCACTGATCCGGGCCTTCTGCGAGCGCCTTAAAGCCCAAGGCAAGAACGGCAAACTCATCGTCGGCGCCGCCATGCGCAAGCTCCTCGTCCTGGCCTACGGCGTCCTTAAGTCCGGCCGACCGTTCGATCCCAATCATGGGCTTGCATCGTGATTTCTAAGACGGTATCTACATATCCGAATCCCTTACACCGACTCGGAAAACGCTCTAGCCGCAGGGGAAGCCGTCGTTCAGATAAGCCGCTGCGCGGCGGTTTCTCTTCGGCCGGTACCCACTGGGCCATCTCCGCCGTCAGCAGGCCCGCCGACAAACTCCCATTTCGTCATGATTTGTGCTCCTGTCGGGGGTTGCGTCCTGCGGCTTTTTCAACCCGAACAGAAGACTTCTCATTCCCGTTAGCCTGACGCAAAAACGCTCTAATGCGACTGCGTTTTCCGCTGGGTCAGGTACCGGAGACACTGTTCAAGCCTATCGAAGCCGAATTTCCTGTAGCCGCCGTTCTTGCATTCGCCCGCGGCGGATGGGAAGGCGCGTTCGAAAGCGCCGATGTCGCAAAAGTCGTCATCGGGCCGCGCCCGGCTGACCCCGCGCTGATCGGTGACGACTCCGGCGGAAACGCCGTCGGTCGTACCTTCGCAGCCCAGAGGATTGCCGTTCACGTCGTGAATGAAGGCAATCCGATTCAGCGCTATGCTGTCCCTTCGAAGCGCGTGGGTCAGCGTCGGCCCGCCATTGTCCTCAAGGGGACCGAGCTTGGGATCGCCGATCAGCGGGGGATTCGAATAGCTCGGGTCGAAACACCCGCCGTCCTCGATCAGATTTTGCCCGCTGAAGGCGATGCGCGTGGTGCCGGGGGCGCTCATGCAGTCACCGCCGGTGTTATCGGCAAGAATCGAATTGATCACAGTGCTTCTGTCGATAAAGATCCGGTGCTCTCCGCTGTCGCGGTATACGCCTCCGCCAAGCTCAGCGACGTTATCGGAAACTGTGGTGTTGATGAGCGTTAATTCGGTTACCGGCTGCTCATCGCTGCTATCGCTGGGTATCACGTGAATGCCGCCTCCAGTAGTCTTGGTATTTCCGTTTCCGGACACGGTACTGTTCACGAGCGTGGCGTGAAGACCGGCAACTTCGACGCCACCCCCGGTATTGCCGGCGAGGGTGCTGCGGGTCACGGAGAGCACCCCTCGTCTCTCATAAAATGGAAGGCCGCCAAGGGCCGAGACACCACGATCCGCATTATGAGCGACGGTGCTGTCCGTCAAATGAATGTCGGTAGCGTATCCTCCGATGCCGCGGCCGCCATTGCTCTCGATCACGCTGTTCGTGAGCCGCATCGAGGCAAAGCGCGCCGAGATGCCATCGCCGCTGTTGTCGGTAATACGGCTATTCACCAGCTCAAGCTCCGGCGGACACTCGATGCCGAGGGTCGCAACCTTCAACGAAATGCCGGTTTGGCCATGTTTCAGCACAACGTCATTCAGCATGACGATCGGCGGGGGCATAAAGATGCCCTCGCCACAAAGCGCAAAAAGCGTGAGCAGGTCGAATTCCGGGGTATCCGGATCGCGCGAGCGTGCGATCGAATGACCGTGGCCGTTGATCGTGATGCGGGTTTGAACACTCTCAGCACAAGGATCGGGCTCCGGACTGCAGTAGCTCCTCACCTCGGGCAAGGCTTCCGCCAGGATGACGTCGCCGGTGAGTTCAATGATGTCGGTATCGTCCTCGGAACCCGCGGGGCAGCCGCCGGCGCTGATATTGTTATCGGCCGCGACGATGGCATCGGCCAAGGTGCAAGCCACGCCGTTGGCGTCAATCGCACCCACTGTGAGGGTGGCCGCCTCGGCGGACTCTACTGTCGAACCGAACAGCGCCGCGAAAAGCAGCAAATGTCTACGAGGAACTCTGCTGAAGCTGAAAGCAGTCATGTATTGATCCTCCTTGTTCATACGGAAATCCTGCACGCCGGATAGCCGAAATCTGTTTCTCGAAACAAAAACCGAGCACCTGTCGCATCAGAGACAAACGGTATCCGGAACGTGACACCCTGGACTAAGAGACGTAACCGGAAGGGGCCCAAAAGGGTTTTACAAAAGTCGCCGGCGTACAGGACAGACCGGCTCGAAACCAGGCGCCGTAAACGGCCGCTACGAACTTAGACTATACATCGGAACCCAAAATGCTCCAGTCCGCAATTTTCCCCATGCTGCCGCAACTTTGTAGACCGAAATAAGCCCGCGTAGGATGCGCTGAGGCACGAAGCGCATCGTTCGAGTTAAGCGAACCACCCAAATCTGTACAAAACGCCGGATATCACAAACAGCACTGAAACCACCGTTACAGGAATGATATGGAACGCAAGAGAATTTAAATTTGAAGCGCTCAGATTCGGTATTACTCGCAGCCTAGCGTCGGCTGCCAACAGGGCTGTAATCAGCAACAAAGATAATTTTACCCATAGCAACTTAACCGCAGGATTCGCCCAATCAAAGATCTGCGAAACCTCTGGTATGAGAAAGCTTGCCAGATATAAACCGGATACTATTTGGACGATTAAGGCTGGAATCCCTATCTTTTCGTAACCGGATTCAAACCGGCGAATGTAGTTTAAATCCTTATGTTTCAACACATCAGGCAATACTGCAACCGAAAGGACTATATGACCTCCGGTCCAAACCGTTGCGCCGATAACATGAATCAATATTGCCAGTTCGTACATAATGGTCTTATTGATAGCCTAACATTCAGTTCTCATTCGGCGGAATACGCGAGTACGCTATTCCGCCCTACGAACTAATAACGCCTTAACTTCACAGCTTCGAGTTGAGGTGAGAAGGGTTGGTGTTAGGCGGATCATACCGCATGCGCGACAAACGTCGTTCGTCGGAAGCGACAGGGGCGCTGAAAGAGCGAAGTACGACTGCCGAGCTCAGCCGCGTCGGGAAAGGATTCCCGACCTACTTGACGATGTTGATCCGTCGGCAATCCCTTGCCGACAGTTCTGTTCTATCGCTCAGGAAACCGCGATCCGAATGTCCACGGCGCGGCTTAGCCAACCCACGGTAACGGCTCTGAAGGCTGCTTCCTCGGCCTGATCCCAGATGACGCAGAGCAAGGCTTCGTCACGGTTGAGCAACTCATCCTTTTCGAGCTTTTCGATCGCCGCGGCGCAATCCAGCGGATCGACGCCGTTGCGCTCGAACACCTCCACGGCCGCCCGAATGCCATCGGCAATCTCCTCCGGGGACGCCAGTTTCGCGTGCTCGCCTTCTATCGTGATGGTTCGTTGGGGTATCGTTTCTTGCCTGATCGTGCTTTGCATTTGACCACCTAACTTAATTAGCCGAAATAATTCCAAATCGTTTTCAATGAAGGAATTCATTTTTGTAGGGTGGGTTAGCCGAGCGTAACCCACCGCCCCTTCGACTTGGCTCAGGACAGGTCCGAGGCCGCTCGGTGCGTTGCGGTCTGGCGGCCTAACCCATCCTACGATCAATGTCCACTCGAATGCCGAATTGAATAAGACCTCAACTATCCCGGCGCACTACTGCACCGCCGGTGCGGCCTTAGGTTCCGGCGGCGGCGGATTGGCGCAATGGGATGCGTGGTGATGGACGATGCGGATCTCGTCCCTCTCGATCGCGAACGTATTGTTGGCGACCAGCAGCGCTCCCTGAATTTCTTCGTAGCACACCACCGTGGCGACGGTGCCGTAGACAAAGGCTCTGGCGTAATGCGGAGTTACCGTGCCGGTCGCCGGATTCTGGAAAATACGCCGCCAGCTTTCGATGATGGCGGCATGTTCGGTCAGCACCGGCCAGCCGGGATGAATGCAGAGCACCGGCCACTCCCGCGCCCACAACCGCTCCATGGCGTCGAAATCGCGCTGGGAAAACGCGTGATAGAAGGCTTCGTTGGCAAACAGCACAGCCGTGGCATCCATCGAGCCTGGTATCCCTAGCCTCATTCGTTCATATCGGGAAACAGGATAACCTCATCCGGCAGCTCGTTTCCGTTTTCCTGCAAATGCAGGCCGCCGACAAGAGCGTAGCCGGCATCGCCTTCGTAAAGCACGACCGCGTTTTTCGGCATTTCCAGCAAGGCAGTTATCAGTTGTTCGACCGTCATAAATCGTCCGAAATGGCTTCCATGGCGATGAGTTGCTCGCGCAAGGCCATGTGTGCGTAAAACCCTTCCCGTCCGTCATAGAGCGGGTCTCCATACAGCGCCGCTACCGCGGCGTTATCGGACAGATACACGCGGCAGGCTTTCCGTTCGTGGGCGACGGCGGCGGCGCAAGCCTCGAGTTCCGATACCGGCTCGGCCTGCCAGAGACCGGGGCTCAGAAGAAAATCGGCCCGGTACAGCACGGTGTCCCAGCCGTGGCGGTCCGCATCGTCGAAAACGGCCGGCTGCGCCGCCCGGGCGCCGGGTGAGTCGGGCGCAAGGCTTGCCGCTTCGAGACGCTGGCGCGGGCTCAGCGCGGCAAAGACCGTGGTGTCTCCGGATTCTTTCGCGGCCCGGACCTTGCGGACGAAATCGTCCCGGTCGAATGCGAACCACGCGGACGCCCGGCCTTCATGGGGAATTTCGACGATATAGATCATGGCTTTCTGAACCTTGAAAAGCGTTTTGTTCCGAGCACGCCTCGCTGCCCTTTCGCCTGAAATTAAACCAACGCACTCATGCGCAGTCGGCCAGCTCCGGAGCCGCGGTGCGTGCCACGATTCGGGCGTTGACCGTAAGCGCGAATTCGCGCCAAGCGGCGGCCAGATCCCTGCGGATGGTCTGCACGTAATCGGGCGACGGATCGTGCTCTACCGGAAAGTTGGACAGGGCGCACGAGCTGCGATTGAAGCGCAGCGCCTCGTCGATCAGCGCATCGTTGAATCCCGTGAACGGCGCAAGAATCGGAGGGGTGAGGTCCGACCGGCCGGCGACGACAGCCACCGAGCCCCCTTCGAGAGGCAGTTCATCGAGTTGCCGCAAGGCTTCGCGGTAAATGTCCTCCACCGTCTCCAACAGTGAGAGTTGAGTCAATTGATCCCGCTGCTGAGTGGAGAGATGGCGGTGCAGGCTCCGCTGGTAATGCTCGAGGGCGGCGGGCCTTTGGCCGCTCACCCATTCGCGGAAGCGCGCGAGGCTGTTGGAGTTGGTCGAGTTGACCGGAACTTCCGCCAACTGCCGCTGAATCCGCGCGGCGGCCTCCAGTGCGCCTTCCATATAGCCGCCGCCGTAGCGGGCGGTTTCCGAAGCGCCGAACAAAAGCTTTCCGTCCCAGTACGCCCGGCTCAAGACAGGATTGTCGTATTCCGGGTGCTGATCAGGCGGCACGACGTCCAGTCGGCTACAGGTGAACGGTTCCGTCGCCCAATCCTGATAATGCTGTTCGCCCAGCTCCGCCTCCGAGCCGAAGAATTGGACCAACTGGCTCCGGATCAGCATCGGCATGCCCACTCTAAACGCCTCGCGCTGCTCCGGCGACAGCGCGACGAAGCCTCCCAGGGCGGCCTTCTCTCCGGTGGCGTCGCAGGCGTCGAAAATCTCGCCGAGTACCGCCTGCTCATGCCGGGCGAAACCGTTGCCGGACAAGCCCGCCTCGCGCCAAAAGGGGCGAGCGAAGGCCACCATGGCTTTGGCCTCTCCGGCCATCCAGGTGGGCGTTTCCCGCATCGCCCGGCACAGTTCGTCGTCGAGCGCGGGTTCCATCCGGACCTGCTCCTCCAGCACACGGGGCGGAATGGCGAGTACCGCCCGGCGAGCTTCGACTACCGATAAGGCATTGCCGCAGCGAAAATGGAGAGCGACGCAATCGCCCCGCTCTTCCACGGCAATAAGCGCCTGCTCCAGGCGCAGCCGGCTTTCGGGAATCCGGTCCACGAGGGCATGCACCAAAGCCGCCATGCCGCCTTCCAATCGCATGGCGCCGTTATGGACCGGAGCACTGCCCAGGGATTCGAGCTTGCCGTCCGCGTTCTTGAGGCCGAGGACATCGTCCTGGTCGTGCTGGGCGAAGGAGGCGAGTCCCAGATCGGCCACCAGGCGCGAGATGCGCGGATGGATGTCAGGCCAGAACCAGGTCGGACCCAAGTCCAGCGCCATCCCGGACGTGCCCGATGGCACCGAGAGAATACGCCCGCCCAGGCGAGAGCGAGCCTCGAACAGGAGATAGGATCGCCCTTGGCGCTCCAGATCGGCGGCCAGCGCCAAGCCGCACAATCCGCCTCCGACTATGACCGTATCCAGCATGACATCACCTCTCTCTTCAATCCGTACATCGGCAAGATCGCCGACTTATGAGCCCTCGTAACGTAGGTCGAGAATCCTTTCCCGACGCAGAGGGCCGACCAACCGTTTCCGTCGGCAAGGGATTGCCGACCTACGCCGCCGCCACTGTAGCGAAAAGCGCTTTAACCCAGCAGAGCCGGCTTGATCTCGGCCAGCCAGGTATCGATGCGCTCTTCGGTCTCGTCGCTCTGGTTTTCGTGGTCGATGACCAAACCGACGAACTTATCGTCGATGATCGAATTGGATTTCTCGAACGTGTATCCGTCGGTGGACCAGAAACCGACCACCTTGGCGCCGGCTTCGACGACGAAGTTGTACAGAAGGATCAGAGCGTCGACGAACTCGTGACCATAGGCTTCCTGATCGCCCAGTCCGAACAGGGCCACGACCTTTCCGTTCAGATCCTTGCCCTCCAGCTTCGGCAGAAACTCTTCCCAGCTTTCATCGCTACAGCCGGCGGAAAGGCCCGGCAGCTCGCCGTCGCCCAGGGTCGGGGTGCCGAGGATCAGCGCATCGTATTTGAGCAGGTCGTCGGGGCTGGCTTTCTTCACGTCGACGGGTGCATCCGCGGCATCGCCCAGTTTCTTGGCGATCGATTTCGCGACGCGCCGCGTGTTACCCGTGTCCGAGCCGAAAAATATACCGATCTTGTTGGCCATAAGGTTCCTCTATAAAAAACGCTGAAGCGCGTAACTGTTTGAGCAGAGCTCGTTGGCAAGAGATTGCCGATTTACGGCTAAACGGTGCTCACCCCCAAAGTTGCACAGGTATCTGCGCAAGTTCCTACAGCCGTCATTCCGGCATGGATTGCCGGAATCCAGGACACATGGATGTGACCAGCCGTTGCCGTCCTTGGCTTCTGGCCCCCGGCACAAATTCGCGGGGAGCGAATTTGGACGTGTGGAGCACGGTCCGAAGGACAAGCCCCAAGGAAGGGGCGAGTACTCCCTGCCGGGGTGACGCCTTGTGTAGATATCTCTGCCCTAAGGGCAAAGGCTTGTTTAGGATTCTTAATGAGCAATCGCCACCCCGCTTTCGACGCCATGGGCAGCGCGGTCCTGTTCGATGGGCAGGGACGGCGCGTCCTGGGATTCGGGCTGGCGCAGCAGCGCGGCGCCGAGCACTTCGTCGATCCGGCGAACCGGAAGGATGCTGAGATCCTTTTTGACGTTCTTGGGAATCTCGGCCAGATCCTTTTCGTTTTCGTAAGGGATCACCACCGTCTTGATGCCTGCGCGATGGGCGGCCAGGAGCTTTTCCTTCAAGCCGCCGATGGGCAGTACCTCGCCGCGAAGGGTGATCTCGCCGGTCATCGCGACATCGGCCCGCACCGGAATATCGGTCAAGGCCGAGACCAGGGCGGTACACATGCCGATCCCGGCGCTGGGGCCGTCCTTGGGCGTGGCCCCTTCCGGCACGTGAATATGCATATCGCTGGCTTGATAGAAACCGGGAGAAATACCCAGCTCGACGGCGCGGGAACGGGCCACGGTCATCGCGGCGCGGATCGACTCCTGCATGACTTCGCCCAGCCTTCCGGTATAGATCTGCTGGCCCGTGCCCGGCATGACGGCGGATTCGATGGTGAGCAATTCGCCGCCCACTTCGGTCCACGCGAGCCCGGTCACCTGGCCAACCCGGTCGGTCTCCTCGGCGCGGCCGTAACGGTAGCGCTGCACGCCCAGAAAATCTTCCAGGTTATGGTGCGTCACCACGCATTTCTTGGTTCCGGGTTTGAGCAGCAGATTCTTGACGACCTTGCGGCAAATCGTGGCGATTTCCCGTTCGAGGCTCCGCACCCCGGCTTCCCGGGTGTAATGGCGGATCATGGACTGCAAGGCAGAATCGGTGATCTGGATTTCATTTTCCCTAAGACCGTTCCGCCCGACTTGCCGGGGAACGAGATAGCGAGCGGCGATATTGATCTTCTCGTCGTCGGTATAGCCGGCGATGCGGATCACTTCCATACGGTCCAGGAGAGGGCCGGGGATGTTGAGGGTATTGGCGGTGGCGACGAACATCACCTCCGACAAATCGAAATCGACCTCGAGAAAATGATCGTTGAACGCGCGGTTCTGTTCGGGGTCCAGCACTTCGAGCAGGGCCGAGGCGGGATCGCCGCGTGAATCCATCGCCATCTTGTCGATCTCGTCGAGGAGGAACAAGGGATTGCGGGTCTTCGCCTTGGCCAGGTGCTGAAGGATCCTGCCGGGCCGTGCGCCGATATAGGTGCGCCGGTGCCCGCGGATTTCGGCTTCGTCCCGCACCCCGCCCAGGGCCATGCGGACATATTTGCGGTTAGTGGTGCGGGCGATGGATTGGCCCAATGATGTCTTGCCTACGCCGGGCGGCCCGACCAGACACAAGATCGGTCCCTTCGCGTTACCGGCGCGCTGTTGCACCGCCAGGTACTCCAAGATGCGTTCCTTGACCTTGTCGAGGCCGTAATGCTCGGCCTCGAGCAGCGCTTCCGCCTGCTTCAGATCGAAGCGGGCCCTGCTGCGTTTTTTCCAGGGCAGGTCAATCATCCAATCGAGGTAATTCCGAACCACCGTCGATTCCGACGACATCGGAGGCATCCGCCTGAGCTTGTCCAGCTCGGATTCGGCCTTGGCGCGGGCGGCTTTGGGCATTCTCGCCTTGACGATCTTTTCCGCCAGCGCGTCGAACTCGTCGGGCGTCTCGCCCAATTCCCCCAGTTCCTTCCGGATCGCTTTCATCTGTTCGTTCAGATAATACTCGCGCTGGTTGTCTTCCACCTGCTGCTTGACTCGTCCGCGGATGCGCTTTTCCACCTCCAGGCGGTCGACCGTGCTTTCCATCGCCATGATCAGTCTTTCGAAGCGGGCGGCGATATCGACCGTTTCCAGAAGCGCCTGCTTGTCTTCGATCTTGAGAGCCATGTGCGCGGCGATGGTATCGGCCAGCCGGCCTGGCTCTGAGATATCCGGAAGAGCGTTTACGATTTCCCGCGGAATCTGATGATCGAGTTTGACATACTGGTCGAGAGCGCCGGTGACGATACGCATGAGGGCGTCCATCTCCGCGATGCTTAAATTGACTTGATCGTGCAGCGGCGCGACGAGGGCCATGTCATGGCTGTCGGCCACCTGATACTCCTTAATTCGGCAGCGCCTTGCGCCTTTGATCGACGCCTTCACGGTACCGTCCGGCAGCTTGAAAAGCTGATCGACCGCACACAGGGTGCCGGTTTCGTATAAGTCCGCGAACTCCGGCTCGTCGCATTTGGGGTCCTTCTGCGTCACGGCCAGGATTTTCTGGCCGGATTGCACGGCATCGTCCAGCGCCGCGATGGATTTCTCCCGCCCGACGAACAGGGTGACGACCATTTGCGGATAGACCACCACATCGCGCAAAGGCAGCACCGGAACGCGGTTCTCCGCAGGATGAACGTTGTCGGTCGATTCAGTTTCCACGATAAAAGCCCTCCAAACTATTAATCAGGCCCGTAAATACCCTCCTGGTCTTTCGGGTCGCCGCCCAAGCCGGTACGCGCTTAGGCCTAACTCACGCGGCTTGTCGCCGCGCCGGGTCGATAAGCCAAGACTCCGCTGGGCGGCTCAAGCCGACGCGCATTGCTTTTCTTCGGTTCGATAGACCAGATAGGGCGGGTTGTTGCCGCGCACCACGCTTTCGTCGACGACGGCCTTGGTCACCGACTCGTCGGACGGCAGTTCGTACATCGTGTCGAGCAGAACGTTCTCGAGTATGGTTCTGAGGCCGCGCGCGCCGGTCTTGCGCTCGATGGCGCGCTGGGCGATCAGCTTCAGGGCGTCGGAATGGATGTCGAGGTCGCAGCCTTCCATCTCGAACAGTTTTTGGTACTGCTTGACCAGAGCGTTTTTCGGCTCGGTCAGGATCTTGACCAGCGCCTCCTCGTCCAGCTCTTCGAGCGTCGCCACCACCGGCAGCCGTCCGACGAACTCGGGGATCAGGCCGTAACGGATCAAATCTTCCGCTTCGACTCCGGCTAAGATCTCGCCCACATTGCGGCGGTCCTCCTTGCTTTTCACCTCGGCGGAAAAACCGATGCCGCCTTTTTCGGAACGTGCCCGGATGGTCCTGTCGAGACCCGCGAACGCACCTCCGCAGATGAACAGAATGTTCGCCGTGTTGACTTGCAGGAATTCCTGCTGCGGATGCTTGCGCCCGCCCTGGGGCGGGATCAATGCGACGGTGCCCTCGATCAGCTTGAGCAAGGCCTGCTGCACGCCCTCGCCGGACACGTCGCGGGTAATCGAGGGATTGGCCGATTTGCGCGAGATCTTGTCGATCTCGTCGATATAGACGATGCCCGACTCGGCTTTTTGGACATCGTAATCGCATTTCTGCAAGAGCTTTTGGATGATGTTTTCCACGTCCTCGCCGACATAGCCGGCTTCCGTCAGGGTGGTGGCGTCGGCGATGGTGAAGGGCACGTTGAGGATACGCGCCAGGGTTTCCGCCAGCAGGGTTTTGCCGGAACCGGTAGGCCCTATCAGAAGGATATTGCTCTTGGCCAGTTCGACGTCGTTTTTCCCGGCGTGGGCTTTGACGCGCAGCCTTTTGTAGTGGTTGTAAACCGCGACCGCGAGAATCCGCTTGGGTCTTTCCTGGCCGATGACATAGTCGTCCAATATGGCCTTGATTTCCTTGGGTGTGGGAAGCTTGTCCCCACCATCGGAAGTACTTTCCAACTCCTCGCGAAGGATGTCGTTGCATAATTCGATGCATTCGTCGCAGACGAATACCGCCGGACCTGCAATAAGCTTTCTGACCTCATGCTGGGTTTTTCCGCAAAATGAACAGTAGAGAAGCTTTCCGCCTCTTTCCTTGCCGTTTTTTTCGTCGCTCATTGCTTTTACCCTCTTAGCTGGATGTTGATTCGGTCATGCCCGTGTCCGGCCGGCATGCCGCCTTTCGCGTCAAAGCTCGTCGCCAGGCCGATTCCGCTGGCTGAGTACGTTATCGATGAGGCCGTATCTTTTGGCGTCGTCCCCGCTCATGAAATTGTCGCGGTCGGTATCGGCCCGGATTTTTTCGATGGGCTGCCCGGTGTGCCTGGCGAGTATCCCGTTCAGGCGATCGCGGAGCGACAGGATCTCCCGCGCGTGGATATCGATATCGCTGGCCTGTCCCCGAAACCCGCCCAGAGGCTGGTGGATCATGATCCTGGAATGGGGTAGAGAAAAACGTTTCCCCGCCGCGCCGCCCGCCAGCAGCAAGGCGCCCATGCTGGCCGCCTGGCCTATGCACAGGGTGCTGACATCGGGCTTGATGAACTGCATGGTGTCGTAAATGGCGAGGCCTGCGGTGACCAACCCGCCCGGAGAATTGATGTAAAGGTGAATGTCCTTGTCGGGGTTTTCCGATTCCAGAAACAGCAATTGGGCGATGATCAGGTTGGCCATATAGTCTTCGACCTGGCCGACCAGAAAGATGACCCGCTCCTTCAGCAGCCTCGAATAGATATCGAACGCTCTTTCGCCACGCGGGGACTGCTCGACGACGATGGGCACCAAGCCGGCGGCTGCCGAAGGGGCATAGGTTTGGTTGGGCGGATGGTTCAAGGTCATGCTCTTGTCAGGTTGCCGGTCAATGGAGAGTACGCGGAATCGCCAGCCGGAAGGGCGCGATGGGCGCTTCGAAAGGCACCCCGTCGTCGGCCAGCAGCTGATAGCTGCCCTGCATGCTGCCCACCGGGGTTTCGATCATTGCCGAGCTGGTGTACTGAAACGCTTCGCCGGGGCGCAAATACGGATGCTCCCCCACCACGCCCTCACCGACGACTTCGATCGTCTTGCCGTTGGCGTCGGTAATCACCCAGCGTCGGCCGAGCAGCCTCGCCGGAACGGTGCCGGTGTTTTCCATGGTCACGGTGTAGGCGAATACGTAACGTTCTCCGTCGCGATGGGTTTCTTCTCCGAGATAAACGGTTTTAACGTCGACTTTGAGTTCGCGGATTCTGCTGGTCATAACGTCTCCATTTGTTCTTGGATCGATTGTCTTTCGGTGGCTTGTAGCGTTGTTGGGCGGATTAGGCGGCGGCCGTAACCCGCCGGGCACCGCGATAAGGCGATTTCGCCTACCGTCCAACTCGCCCGTTTTTCGATTCCCTCTCCCTTTCGCGGAGAGAGGGGATGTGCAAGCCGTGCATGGTTTACAAATTAAACCGGGCGGATGGTTTACAAATTTTCTCCCTTTCCATGCCATTGGCTGGGAGAGTTTATTTTCTGGGTTTGCTCATCGAGCACCCCCAGAAGGTGAAAGCTATAGCGCACTTCCCACAGGAACTCGTCGATCTGGTTCAAGCCAAGCGGTTCCTTGGCCAAAAGGTCAGAGACATAGAGCAAATGCCCGTTCCACTTGATTTCACCGTTCTGCCGCACGCGGCGGACCGTTACTCCGGTGGCATACTCCACAGGCGGCAGCTTCGCGGGATAAGCCCTGGGCGAGGCGGTGTACAGCTCGCTGGGCGTGCGCCGCTCCAGCGCCTCGTGGCTGCGCTCGTCGTTATATTCCGCGACAAACCGGTGAAAACGTTGCTGCTGAGCCTCCAGGGTCGCGGCCGGGGGAACCACCACCGCCGCTTTCAACGTCCGATGCATCCGTTCATGCCGGCCATTTTGATCCGGGCGGCCGGGTTCAGTCCGCTCAGGACGGATCCCCAACCGAATCCACCAGGCCGACAGCCGACTCAAGCCGCCCACCGCCAACGAGGCAAACGGGGCGCCATTGTCGGTCCGGATGGCTTCGGGCAAGCCGTATTCCCGAAACACCCATTCGAACCACGGTTGGGTCTCGGCCCAGGTCGGTTGGGGCAACCCCCGGCACTGCAACAGGTAGCGACTGAAGTTGTCAGTGATCGTCAGGGGATAACACCGCCGCCCATTGCCCAGCGCAAAGTCGCCCTTGAAGTCCGAACTCCACACCGCATTAGCACCGTCACAATGAGCCAACGGCGGGCTGTGCGGCGGTACTCGCCGACGACGCCGCCGCGGCGCCACCAGACCGGCCCGCTTCAGAATCTCACCCGCGGTGCTGTCCGCAGGCCAGTTCACCGTCGGATCTTCCCGACGCAAACCATCCATGACTTTCTTCGGACCAAACGACTGATGCTTCAACTTGTACCGCACCATCCGCTCACACAACTCGGGGACAACCGCATTGGGGTGATGCTGGGCTGCCCGCGACAACTCTTGGAGCCCGTCCAGCCCCCACCGCTGATACCGATCAATCCACTTGTCGCCCGTTGGGCGACTGATCCCATAAAACGCGCACAAATCGGTCTTGGTGTACTGTCCACTCAGCCAGTCACCGATAAATTGAACTCGTTGGTCCATGGCACAGGTCTCTTTCCACGGCATCGGCGTTTCCTCCTCGCCAATACCTTAATGGATGTAAACCATGTGCCCGGTCTGTTTTGTAAAGGATCATACCGGTTTGTACCGGACTCCTGATTTTTCTAAATCCCAGATGTAGGTCGGCAATGCTTTGCCGACGAAAACGGATGTTCGACCTGCGGTGTCGGCAAAGGATTGCCGACCTACGTCTGGAACTCCGCTATTCGATGAAGCGAAGCCCAGGTCCTTGAGCATCCGCTAACCGAACTTCCCCTTGATCCTTTTCTTCGATCTTCACCACCGCAAGAAGAGCCGTCCGCCCATCCGGATGGCGCGTGGCGGAGACCACTGTTCCGACGCTTTCCGCAATGCCTTCGATATGAAGCGTGGTACCGGGCGGCGGAACCGAATCGCTGGCGACGTAGGCCAGGTATAGGCGACGCTTGAGTTGCCCGCGGTAATGCAGCCGCGCGATGACTTCCTGTCCCGGATAACAGCCTTTGGTGAAACACAGGCCGCCCAGGGCCTCCATGTTCAGCATCTGCGGAATGAACTCGCCGGCCGTTTCCGGCAGCAGCAGCGGTACGCCGGCCAAAATGTCCAGCAGAGACCAGGCGTCCCGCCCTACGGGCGAAACACTGGACAGAAGGCTTTTCCACGTTTCGGCAACCGCCGCCGCGCTGCCGACAAGAACCCAGCGGGGGTGCGGTTGTCCAGTGATCGCCATCAGGGTGCAAGCCCCGTAGCTGCGGGTATCCCCGGCCTGTTCGGGCGGCGGCGCGCCGAACAAGGCGGCGAGCCGGGATTCCATGCTCGGACCGGATAAACCGACGCGGACCAGGTCGTTGCCGGCATCAGTGAGAGTCGCCTTGACCCTGAGAAGGTATAGTTTCAATCCGGTTAAAACCGACTTCACGAGACCTTTCGGCAGAAGAAGGTGAAAGGCACCGTCGTGCACGAACAGCCAGAACGTCGCCTGCGCCCTTCCCTTGGCGTCGCACCAGGCGGTGAACAGTCCCTTTTCCGCCGACACCAGGCGCACGTCGCCGGTGAATAGACTCGCCAGAAATTTCTGGGCGTCGTCGCCCTTGACTTCGATCAGTCCGTAATGGGACAGGTCCGCCATCACATCGGCGCTCAGCGCCTGCCGGCGCTCGGCTTCGACATGCCGAAAGTCGATGACTCCGGAATCGTCGAACCGCGCTCCGCTTTGTTCCAAAACCGCCTGCCATAACCCGGGGGGCGATTCCGCCGCGGTGCAAGCGCCCGCGGGAGGCGCCTTGCCGAGTCCCGGTACGGTCATCGCTTCGCCGGTTGCCATGCGCTTTCCTCCTCGGGTCCGAAACAATTGGAATATTCGACGCACTCCGCGCAGCTGGGGGAGCGGCAGACGAAGGCCCCATCGCGTTCGCAGAGCTGCTTGTAGAAAAACTTCTTCCAGCGCATGCCGCCGGTATTTCGAGCGAACAGCACGGGAAAACGGCGTGCCAGAAGATCGGATAAGGCCTTTCGGTCGGGCAAGCCCATGTCCTGCCAGAGATGGTCGTCCCCCATGCAGCAGGCGGCGATCGCGTAAGCCAGCCAGCGGCTCTCCCGGCTGTCGTCGCCGCGGTGTTCCAAAAGCAGCGCCACGAGATCTTCGAATTCGTCCGTCTCTATCCGGCGGGTTTTGGTGCCCGCAAGCGATGCTTTCAACGCCGGCGTGAGATAAATGCTCGCGGCGCCCGGAAAATACCGGTCGAGCAGCCCCTCGAACTCATCCGCATCGAGCCCGAAGGCCGCCCGCCCCGTCAGCCGGGACGAACTCCGCGCCATCTCGATCGCCGAAACGAAGGTGCGGGTCACGGAGTCCTGCGGGTCGCGGGCGTAGCCCATCAGCGGATCGTAATGAACCGCCGAGGGAACGGGCGCCGAAGCGTTCGGGATGGGCTGGCGCATGGGGGCTGGCATCAGGCTGCCGCCGCTTCGTGGGTATAGCACTGCTTGGGGCATATCTTGGCGCAAGCCTCGCACCCCACGCAGTTCGCGACGTTGGCGATCGACATCACTTTCTTGTCGTATTCGTCGTCCTCGTCCTCGTCCTGGCTGAGCGTGACTATTTCGCCGTCCTCGTTGACTCCGACCATCTCCAGGACTTCGCGTCCGCAGACCTTATAGCAGCGTCCGCAGCCGATACATTTCTCCTGGTCGATGATCTCGACAAATTTGGGGGTCCATACCTTGCCCCCGGGTAGGGTGACCGTAAATTCGCTCATCGTAGACTCCTAACCAGCGCTGGTTTTGCGGAATTCGTCCAGTTCACGATAGGCCTGATAGGTTTTCTCCGCGACTTCCAGGATTCGCTCCCAGCCGGTGGGCAAATCCTCGGCCAAGTCGTGGAGATCCATTTTCAGCGCGGTCGCCTGGGCGTTCAGTTTTTTCAGTTTGGCTTTCGTATCTTCTGCGTCTGTCATGGGTGCCTCGTTGGTTTGCCGGTTCGGGCGGGGTTCCGTCGATGACTGTGCCCCGCCTTCTCGCGGTTTCCGGCGGGTTACGGCCGGGTCCGGCCTGACCCACCCTACGTTGTTCTCAACTGTAGCGGGCCACTTCGGAATATTTGTTGATCATGTCCACTCCCGCGGACACCAGTTTCTCGCCTTCCTCCGCGAGTTTTTCCATGGACGGAAATCCGAACCGGTGAACGTCGCGCAACTGCTTGTTCACCACGATCAGCCGGCCGGCGATCAGTACCATGCGGCCGAAGCCTTCGTGCGACATCTTCATCATGGGCGTGACCATGACCCCGCTGGCCCGCTCGATGGAAAGGCCGACGGCGTTATAGAACAGGTCCAGACGCCACAAGGTCTCGGGGTCGGGATCGCCGACGATGGGAATCGCCTGCCGCTTCTCCTTGGTGAGGATGTAAGGCTCGAGCAGCATTTCGTCGCTCTTGCCGTCCCAGGTGCCGTAGGAATCCTGCGCGCGCCATTGCTTGACCAATTCCTTGATGAACGCCGACTCCATGGGCGATGCCGCGCCTTCGGTTTTTACTGCCAATGCTTCAGCCATGTTCCACCTCTTCTTCTTCAAAATCGAATTCACGGTCCTGCCCCTTGCCTTCCTTCGCCAGCACCTTGCGGAGCCAGGGCGGCGGAGTGCCTTTGAGGACCTGCTGGAGTTTGTCCAAGAGATCGGTGATAGGCTCGGGCTGCGGAACCTTCATGGGATGTATGCCCTGGGCCACCACCCGCGCCGCGCCGGAACCGCCGATGGCGGCGACGTAAAGAATTGCGCAGTCCTTGATGGCTTCGAGCTTCGGAGCCAGCTTGTCTTCGTTGCCGTCTTCCTGCAGGTCGCCCTCGAATTGCACGGCTTCGAGGAAGCGATAGCCCTCCGCCGACAATTCATAGATGGCGATGTTCTTGGCCCATCCGAAATGGGCGTCGACCCGTTGTAGGTCTTGGGTAGAGAATGCGACCTTCATGCTTCCTCCGCGATAAAAGGATTCGTTTGATTGAGCTTCCGGCTTAATGAGCCGCAACCGCCGCCGTGCCAGCACGTTCGTTCTCCTCAGAGGTTGCGGAAAAACCGTCGCGAGCACCCTGAGGACAAGGAGCCCGGAGCACAGGACCCGGAGTGTACGTGGAGGTACATGAGGAGTGCTCGCCGCATCCTTGCGGCTCGGGCAAGGCCCCGTGCGCTGCACGTCCCAATCCGCTCCCGGCGGATTGGTCCGAGCACCGCGCGACGCCGTCATCGGGGTGCGCAGTAGGTTTTTCCGCAGCCTCCTCGGGTCGATACCAGGTTTCAGGCGTGGGCTCATGGCCGTTGGCGATGAACATATTGGCAATCTCGAAAATGAGGTTGCGGGTCCCGCGATAACCGACGATGGTCTGATGCGCGGCGCCTAGTCGATCGAACATGGGGATGCCGATGCGGTAGAACGGAATCTTCAGTCTTTCCGCCGCTTGCCTCCCGTGAGAGTGAGTCATCAGAAGATCGCAGCCGGCGCCGCGAGCTTCCAGGTCTTCCAAGTCGCCGATCAGGACTTCCTCTGTGGAGATTCGCTCCAGCAGCGGAGAGGCCGTGGTCGTCACCGCCGCGGCGGTTTCGGCGCCGAGTTCCCTGGCCCATTCGCTCAGGGTCCAGAGCAAGTCGGGCTCGGCGCCTATGGCGATTTTCTTGCCGCCGAAATGGAAATGGCCGTCGAGCATGGCGTCGACCAGCTGGCCGCGCTGGCGGCGGATCTTGGTCGGAACCAGCCGTCCGCTGATTCGGGCACACAGGCTGATTAGCGCATCGTTCGGCTCGAGCCCCGTGAGCCGATCGAACAGGGTGTAGGGAACCCCGGTCTTGGCTTCCAGGGCGACCGCGGCCTCGCGCATCTGTTCGCCGACCGCGATGGTATGCGCGGATCGTCCGAGGCTAGCGATTTCTTCCAGGGAAATGCCGCCCAGGGTGGTCGGCGTGAAATCGTCAGGGATGTGGCCGTCCAGGGAGCCCGAGAGGTCCGGCAGGACCAGGACCTCAAGGCCGAAGGCTTCGAGCACGTCGCGGAGTTCGTCGATGTCTCCGGGCGTAAGATGGGCGCCCGGCAAAAGATTCACCCGGTTGGGAAGGCGCGCGGCGCCGACCGGAACCGGTTCGACCAGTTGCTCGACCAGCTTGGTCACGGTCTTGGCCCAGCCGTCCTGAAACGCGTCCTTGAAATCGGGCGTCGACACATAAACAAGAGCGATGTGGTCCAGCTCGGGATGCTTCTCCCGGATCAGCTTGATATAGGCGTCCACGTCGTCGCCCTTGGTCTCGGTCACGCCGGTCGACGAGATGCCGATGATGGAAGGCTTTTGCCGGTTGGCGATCGTGATGACCGCCTGCTCCACGTTTTCGAGTCCGCCGAGCACGGTCGCCACTTCGCTCATGGCGGTAGTCTGCAACGGAATCGCTTCCTTGAAATGCCGCACGAACAGGACCAGTCCGAACGAGGTGCAGCCCTGCGAGCCGTGGAAAAGCGGCATGCAGTTCTTGATCCCCATGAAAGCGAGCGCGCTGCCGATCGGCTGGCTCATCTTCAAGGGGTTGACCGAGCAGGATTTCTTCGGGGTGATCACGGTGGCCATGGCGTTACCTCATGCGGCCTGCTGAGCTTGCGACGCGGCTTTCCCTGCGTCCGGGTGCCAGTGGTCCATCGTTTCGAGAATCTTTTCCAGCTTGCCTTTGCAACTGCCGCAGCCCGTTCCCGCCTGGGTCTTTTCCGACACCGCGTCCGCCGAGCTCAATCCATGCTCGACGATGGCGTCCTCGATAGCGCCGCGAGCGACCGATTTGCAATTGCAAACCGGAGTGGAACGGCGTTTTTCGCGAGCCAGTTCAGGATTCGCGGCCAAGACAGCCGCCTCGGCGGCGATGGCGGAATCGGCCACCTCTTCCCACGTCGCTTCTTCCCAGGGCGCGCGCTTCCGCACCTGTTCCCAGACCGGGTTGTACAGCGCCTTGTCGATTTCCTTGACCAGTTCGACCATGCCGACGTAACCCATATAGGCGTGATGGCGTTCCTGGTTGATGTCCAGCCACGGCATCTTGGCCTTGAGGGCGACGAACTGCGAACGGCCCCCGGACAGCATGATGTCGGCCTTGGCATCCTTGAGCATCTTGTACATTTCGCGCGGCGTCATGTCGTCGATCATGTGGGCGTCTTCGCCCATGATCTCCTTGATCCGCTCCTTGTCTTCCTTGGTCGACTTCTTGACGCTGGTCCCGACGATCTCCATGCCGGCTTCCTGAAGCGCGGCCACCACCGACCAGGATTTCACGCCGCCGGTGATGAGCAGCACCTTTTTGCCGGTCAGGCGCTTCTTGTACGGCTCGATGGCGGCCCACGCCCGCGCTTCCTCCCGGGCGATCAGGGCTTCGGTGCGTTCCATGAGTTCGGCGGGCGCGCCGCGCTCGATCAGCAGGCGCGAGATTTCCCGAAGCGCCTCGCTGGTATCCTCGATGCCGTAGAAGGAGCCTTCGAAGAACGGAATTTCGTAGCGTTCCTCCATCTTGCGGGCGATGTTGATCATGGATTTCGAGCACACCATCATGGCCGCCCTGGCGCGGTGGGAGCTGGCCACGTCCTTGTATTTGGCGTCGCCGGAGATGCAGCACAGGATGCGGATGCCGAGCTCGTCCAGCAGCGGCTTGACCTGCCACAGCTCGCCGGAAAGGTTGTATTCGCCGATGATGTTGATGTCGTAAGGCGTGGTGTGTTCGGGCTCCTCGGTGCCGATGACGTGGTCGAGGATGGCCTCGCCCGCCAGTTTGTTGCCGAGGTTCTTGGGACCCACGAAGCCGGGCGAATTGACCGGTACGACCGGCTTCCCGAATTTTTTCGAGGCCGCTTTGCACACGGCTTCGATATCGTCGCCGATCATGGCCGGCACGCAGGTCTGGTAGACGAAGACCGCCGGCGGATCGTATTTGTCGATGATTTCCTTGATCGATTTGAACAGTCGCTTCTCGCCGCCGAAAACCACGTCGGTTTCGTTGATGTCGGTGGTGAAGCCGGTGCGCCAGAGATTGGAGCCGGAGGATTTGGAGCCGCGGTTGTCCCAGGAGTTGCCCTCGCAGGCGATGGGCCCGTGAACCAGGTGAGCCACGTCGGTGATGGGCTGCAACGCGATCTTGGCGCCGTCGAAAGCGCAACCGCCGGCCGCTCCGCCAGGCTGCAACTGCTTCGTGCAGCCTTTCTTGCGCTCCTTTTCCGACTTGCCCTGGTTTTTTCCGCAACCGGGCTCGTTGAAAACGTCTTGAATCTTGTTGGATAAGCTGCTCATGGGTTACTCCGCTCTCCAGGGCGCTGCGACAGTAGGGGCACCTCGAAAAACCGTCGCGAGCGCCCCGAGTGCAAGGCGCCCGGAGCACAGGAACCGGAGTGTACATGGAGTACATGAGGATTCCGAGCACCGCGCAACGCAGCACATGGGGGCGCGCAGTAGGTTTTTCGAGGTGCCCTAGAGTAGGTCGGGAATCTCTTCCCGACGCCTTCGTCGGCAAAGGATTGCCGACCTACGACCATATCGTTCAAGCTGCTCATAACCCCTCCGGCTTAGGCTATCGGCCCTTTAGAATCGCACTACGATGTCCTCGTCACGGACGATGTACTGGCAGGCCAGCCGCCAGGGCGGCGGTTCGTCCGTCAGTTCCGCCTGCTCGATCTGCTCTCGGGTGATTTTTCCGGCCAGCCGGAGCACGGTCTTTTCCTTTTCGGTCAAGTGCATGCCCATGGGCAGCTTGTCGGAAAGAACCGTAACTTCCACGGCGCAGGAACCGCATTCCCCGTTTTCGCACTCGAAATGGATGGGAATCTTGTTCTTCTGCGCCACCGCGAGCAGCGTATGGCAGTCGCCGGCGGTGGCATACACCGTGACGTCCTTGCGCATCGCGGGCGAACTGAAAGTCACATTAGCCATTAATAATCCTCTGCTTGGTTAAAAAGTGCCGTAGGGCGGGTTAGCCGGTAATCCGGCGTAACCCGCCGATTCCGCGATAGGCGGGTTACGCTCCGCTAACCCGCCCTACGACTCTGGATGTGTCCGACCTGATAGCTTCCAACCCTACCGAATGATGTCGTAGCTGTAGTCGGTTTTGGCCGGCACGATGGTGTTCTTGTCCATCTCGTCGAAGATCTTGTCCAGAATCCAGACGAGAACGTTCATCGCGCCTTGGTAGCCCCATACCGGATAGCGGTGATGGTGATGCCGATCGAATACCGGGAAGCCGATGCGGATCAGCGGGGTTCCGGTGTCGCGCTCCAGGTACTTGCCATAGGTGTTGCCGATCAGGAAGTCGACCGGCTCGGTGAACAGCAGCGAGCGCATGTGCCACAGATCCTTGCCGGCGTACACGTGGCAGTTCTTGCCGAAGGGCGAGGAATCGAACAGCTCCTGCACCTTCTTTTCCCAGGCTTTACCGCCGTTGGTGGCCAGCACGTGGGTCGGTTCGGCCCCCAGTTCGAGCAAGAAGGCGGCCAACCCCAGGCAGAGGTCGGGGTCGCCGTAGATGGCGAACTTCTGACCGTGAATGTGCGCGGTCGAATCGGCGATCGCATCCACCAGGCGTCCGCGTTCCTTCTCCAGGGCTTCCGGAATCGGCTTGCCGGTGATGCGCGAGATCTCCATCAGGAATGCGTCGGTCGCCTTTACGCCGATGGGATGATTGAACGCGACCGTTTCCTGGCCGTGCTCCGCGATGAACGGCAGGGTCTTTTCCGTGCTGAATTCCTGCATGGAGATGGTTGCCTTGGCGTGCAGAGCGTTAGCGGTTTCTTCCAGAGTGGTGCCGCCGTCGTACATGCGGAAGGTGCCGTCGGTGGGCGTATCCCAAACGTCGCTGTTATCCGCGAGAATGGTGTATTCGACGCCCATCAGATCGAAGATGCGTTTGACTTCACGCAGATTGCCGACCGTGTAGCCGTCGAAACCGCCGATGAAGTTGATCTTCTCGTTGGGCACGCGCGTCAAGGGAGCCGTGGTACCCGCCTTGCCGTCCCAGAAGTGCCACAAAATACCCTTGAGCACGTTGTCGTAGCCGGTGATATGGCTGCCGACGAAGGCCGGGGTATGGGCGAAAGGCACATCGAATTCCGCCGGCAGGCTGCCCTTTTCCTTGGCGGTCTTTATGAAGGCGTTGAGGTCGTCGCCGATCACTTCAGCCATGCAGGTGGTCGATACCGAGATCATCTTCGGCTGGTACATGTTGTACGTGTTGGCCAAGCCGTCGACCATGTTGCTCAAGCCCCCGAATACTGCGGCATCTTCGGTCATGGACGAAGACACGCACGACGACGGTTCCTTGAAATGGCGGCTGAAGTGGCTGCGGTAGTAGGCGACGCAACCTTGCGAACCGTGCACGAAGGGAATGGTCCCCTCGAATCCCACGGCGGCGAACACCGCACCCAACGGTTGGCAGGCCTTGGCCGGATTGACCGTCAGGGCTTCGCGGGCAAAGTTCTTCTCCCGGTATTCCCAGGTCTTGGCCCATTCCCTCACCTCCTCGACTTTATCGTCCGATTCGGCGAATTCGAATTCTTTCTTTTTGTTCTCGAACAATTCCACATATTCCGGTTGGCGGAACAGGTTGAAGTGATCGAGCACCTTCTCTGCATTCTGGCTCATGATGTAACTCCAAAGTAGCGGTTGTAGGGTGCGACGTGCGCACCGGGTCGGTCTGGATGGTGCGCGCGGCGCACCCTACTCTCCCTCACCGGACTAGGCGTGGGCCCCGTTCCGTTTCCAGGGTGTCTTGGCCAAACTCCAGACCGGATTGTTGATGGCCATGTCCATGTCGCGGGCGAAGATGGCGAAGCCGTCATAGCCGTGGTAAGGACCCGAATAATCCCAGGAGTGCATCTGACGGAACGGCACGCCCATCTTCTGGAAGACGTACTTTTCCTTGATACCCGAACCGACCAGGTCGGGCTGGATCGCTTCGACGAACTTCTCGAACTCAAAGCCAGTCACGTCGTCGTAGATCAGGGTGCCGTCCTTGACGTAGTGAGTGGTACGCTGGTAGTCGTCGTTGTGGCCGAACTCGTAGCCGGTACCGACGATTTCCATGCCGAGATCCTCGTAAGCGCCGATCACGTGACGCGGGCGCAGGCCGCCGACGAACAGCATGACTTTCTTGCCTTCCAGACGCGGACGGTACTTGGCGATCACCGCATCCATCAGCGGACGGTACTTCGCGATGACGCGCTCGGCACCTTCCTTGATCTTGTCGTCGAAGTGGCTGGCGATATTGCGCAACGACTCCTCGATCTTGGTCGGGCCGAAGAAGTTGTATTCCACCCACGGAATCCCGTACTTCTCTTCCATGTGACGCGAGATGTAGTTCATCGAGCGGTAGCAGTGGAGCACGTTCAGCTTGGCCTTCGGAGTGTTCTCCAATTCGGCCAGGGAACCGTCGCCGGACCATTGGGCGATCACGCGGAGACCCATTTCCTCGAGCAGGATGCGGGACGCCCAGGCATCACCGCCGATGTTGTAGTCGCCGATGATGGATACGTCGTAAGGCGTGGTCTTGAACTCGGGATGCTTGTCGCCCGACTTGTCGAATACCCAGTCGCGGATCGAGTCGTTTGCGATGTGGTGGCCCAAGGACTGCGAAACGCCGCGGAAACCTTCGCAGCGCACCGGCACTATGGTCTTGCCGTCGTATTCCTTGGATTTTTTCTTGGAGACCGCTTCGATGTCGTCGCCGATGAGACCGATCGGGCACTCCGACTGCACGGTGATGCCGTGGTTCAGCGGGAACAGATCCTGGATCTCGTCGATGATTTTCTCCAGCTTCTTGTCGCCGCCGAAGACGATGTCCTTCTCCTGGAAGTCGGAGGTGAACTGCATCGTGACGAAGGTGTCGATGCCGGTGGTGCCGATGTAGTAATTGCGGCGCGATGCCCAGGAGTACTGGCCGCAACCGACCGGACCGTGGCTGATGTGGATCATGTCCTTGATGGGACCCCAGACCACACCCTTGGAGCCGGCGTAAGCGCAGCCGCGGATGGTCATGACCCCGGGGATCGACTTGACATTGGATTTCACCCCGCAGTCGGGCTTGCCTTCCTCAAATGTGCCGAGGTGCTTGGCACGCCTTTTCGCGGTCTTCTCCGGGTAGACCGACAGGACCTCGCTAATGAGTTCCTTGTTTCTCTGTTTGGTTTGCTCAACTGTGAGGCTCATGTTGCTCTCCAGATTCAGTTGTTGGATGGATGACGCTTGAAGGAGAGGAGCGGGCCGGGCGGATCGTTTGCCGTGAGGTCCCGCTCCCCAACCAACTTCTTACGCCGCGATTTCCGCCGCGGTCTTGCCGACCTGCGACTCGTCGATCTGCTTCATGATGCCGTGGGCCATCAAGAGATCCTCGAGCTCGTCCATGGTGATCGGGGTCGGGATGATGCCGTTGCCGGAATTGTTGTGGATCTTCTGAGCCAACTGACGGTACTCGTTGGCCTGCTTCGAATCCGGAGCATATTCCATGACGGTCATGCGGCGGAGTTCCGCGTGCTGCACGATGTTGTCGCGCGGCACGAAGTGGATCAGCTTGGTGCCGAGCTTACCGGCCAAAGCTTCTGCCAATTCCAGCTCCTTATCGGTCTGACGTTCGTTGCAGACCAAGCCGCCCAAACGTACGCCGCCCGAGTTGGCGTATTTCAGAATGCCCTTGGAAATGTTGTTGGCCGCGTACATGGCCATCATTTCGCCGGACATGACGATGTAGATTTCCTGCGCCTTGTTTTCGCGGATGGGCATCGCGAAACCGCCGCACACGACGTCGCCGAGTACGTCATAGGAGACGTAGTCGATGTCCTCGTAGGCGCCTTCTTCCTCCAGGAAGTTGATGGAGGTGATAACGCCGCGACCTGCGCAGCCGACGCCCGGCTCCGGACCACCCGATTCAACGCAACGGATGTCGCGATAGCCGACTTTCATTACGTCCTCGAGCTCGAGGTCTTCTACGCTGCCGGCAGCGGCCGCGAGGCTGAGGATGGTATCCTGCGCCTTTGCGTGAAGGATCAGACGGGTGGAGTCGGCTTTCGGGTCGCAGCCGACGATCAGGATGCGCTGACCCATTTCGGCCAGAGCCGCCAGGGTGTTTTGGGAAGTGGTGGATTTGCCGATGCCGCCTTTCCCGTAAAAAGCGATTTGTCTCAAATCTGACATGATCAATCTCCAGTCAATAAACACGTTGATCGATAAAACCTCTGTGGCCAGCAAATCCGCCGAAAGAAAAAATGTCTGGCTCAAACACGGCGAGCTTTTCTTTTTTTTCTTCTGCCGCTCACCGTTTCTTTCGGTGAATGGACGAGTACTGGTCGACAGCTACCGAGCAACGACTGTGCCACACGCAAAACACAACACTTAAGCTCTTGTTTATTCAGCTGAAAATTTCCCATTCCTCGCCGTTTTTGTAGCTTTTCGAGCAGCGATCAGGTGTTACTAACCGGACAAAACCATACGGTTTGTAAGGAACGATACAAACGATCCGGACTGCTCCGAATCCAATGTCGATCGCCCGATAAACGGAAAATCAGGCACTTCGGCCGCCGTCAGCTCCCGCCGAGCTAATGGAACGAAGATTGCTAAAGGTTAGGCGTCACTCGTGAGCGTGCGCGGGTCGTCTCCTATGCCTTATGGCAGTCCGAGAATATTTCCCGCCGCTTGCGCGATCGCTTCAATACACTCGAGGAGTAGCCCATGCAGATCGGTGTAGACACAGAAAGGGCCGTGGACAACAGACGGGTGTTCGTCGTCGACAGCGACGAAATCACCAGCGCGGCCCTACAGTTCATGCTTCACGACGAAATCGAAACGCACGAGTTGTCCAGCCTGGACGCCGCCTATGCCAA
The DNA here is from genome assembly GCF_051027445.1 of Methylocaldum sp. GT1TLB. Lineage (NCBI taxonomy): Bacteria > Pseudomonadati > Pseudomonadota > Gammaproteobacteria > Methylococcales > Methylococcaceae > Methylocaldum > Methylocaldum sp. GT1TLB. The sequence goes on along the minus strand of NZ_CP194898.1, from coordinate 5,122,783 downwards.
GGCGAAGGACTGGAAACCGGACGTGCTGCTTTTAGGGATAGGCATCGTGCAGGAAAAAGGCATCGAAGTCCTGGCGGATATCCGGTCGAAGATTGCCGACCTCAAGATCATCCTGGTCGCGGACTCCGCAACCGATCCCCTGGCCAAGGAATGTCTCAAGAACGGCGTGAATTCCATCCTGCCGAAACCCCTGACCATCGAAAAGACCCGGCAAAAGGTCGATGCGCAGTTGGGACGCAAGGTGAAACTGAGCATACCGGTTCAAGTGGTGTGAAACGGTCGCCCACGCTTCCACTCGCCACGGCGGTCACGCTTCCGGCGTCGGTCGACAATCCTCACTACCGCCAGATCGGGGGTGAGCAAGCCGTACGCCGCTTGGTCGAGCGTTTCTACCAGTTGATGGACGAGCTGCCCGAAGCGCGGGCCATTCGGGCGATGCATCCTCCGGATCTCGCTCCGGCCAAGGAGAAGCTGTTCCTGTTTCTGTCCGGCTGGCTCGGCGGCCCGCCGCTGTATGCCGAGCGCCATGGACCGCCACGGCTTCGGCAGAAGCATCTGCCCTTCCCCATCGACACCGCCGCGCGGGATGCCTGGATGGCTTGCATGAACCGGGCGCTGGAGGAGCAAGTTTCCAACGCCGATCTGCGAGCCCAACTCGCCGCTTCTTTTTTCAAAACCGCAGATTTTCTTCGCAACCAACCCTGAAGGAGTGTTATGACCACTATCACCGAAACACCTCTCGCCAGCCTGGACGCCGAAAAGCGTCTCATCTCTCCGGTTTTCAAGGGAGAGACCAAACCGGGATATTTCGGTTTCCGGGGCGAGATCGCCTTGAAGTTCGCGCAACAATTCAGCGATGAGGCGCGGCCCCCTGAGATCCGCTTCGATCAGGTCATGATCGTCGCCAAGGCCGGCGAGCCGACCATCCCGTTTCTGGCGGGCGTGGCGCTGTCCCTGGAGCACCTCAAGCTGTTGTGCGAGGTCGTGGGGGACAAGCTGTCGCCCACCGGAAAATATTTCTTCTTCGCCGGCAACCTGGATATCTCGAGCCGCTATCAGATCGCTTACGGCGGGACCACCTTCTGGGTGCTGCCGCTGGAGGAAGCGACCGTGTACAACGAACTCCGCGACTTGTTCAACATCGATCGCGGCGATCTGAAAAAGCTCGACACCGCCGGCAAGCTGCAGATCATCGCCGACGCCGCCGCCGAGTTCACCGAGAAGTTTCCGGAAATCACCTTCGAGGAAGGCCTGAAGATCATGGGGCCGATCAAGATCCCCGAGAATCGGCCCGTTTAGACGGAATGGGATTCGCCCTTGCATGGCGCAAGACATCGCCCGCATCGGTCACAGCACCAATCTGGTAGGCGTCCCGACCGGGCTCTTGGCCAGCACGGCATTCAACGAGCACCCGCTGCCGCTGCATATCAGCGGCGTGCGGGAAGCGAATTACGGATTGTTCGATCGGCTCAGGGAAGCCGAGGACGCTCAAACGGCGGCGGAGATCTTTCAGGAATACATGTACGTCCTGTTCGGCCTCAACGGCGAACCGCCGGCCGGGCAGGACGGTACCGGTCCGCGCCGCTTCCGTTCCAGCTATCTGAAGCTCTTGAGCGGCTGGGGGTTCGATTCCAACAATCCCCAGGGCGCGGTTCTCAAGGGCTGGGTGGAAAGCCGCTTCGGCCTGTTTCCGACCTTCCACAAGGAGCCCTTGACGCGCTTCACCTCTCCGGCCTGGATCGCCTATATCGAGGAAAAGATGTCGAGCCGTTTCCACAACAACAGCATCAATCTCCAGCTCGACCTGATGTATGAATTCTGCCAATGGGCCATCGCCCGTTTCGGCTTGTGGGGTCGACGCCATGTCACCCTATACCGGGGCGAGAATCACTTCGACGAACAGCGTCAGATCGGTCCCCGCGAGGGCCGCTGGCTCAATGTGCGGCTCAACAACCTGGTGTCGTTCACGGCAAACCGGGAGACCGCCTGCGAGTTCGGCGACTTCATCCTGGAGGTACAGGTGCCCGTGGTGAAAATCTTCTTCTTCAATAACCTTTTGCCGCGCCATCCGCTCAAAGGCGAATGGGAATACCTGGTCATCGGCGGCGAGTATCGGGTCAAGGCCTCCTACTACTGATGGACACGCAACTACTCCATGACCGCGCCCTCGGTGCTTATTTGGGACTCGCCGTCGGCGACGCTCTGGGCGCCACCGTGGAGTTCATGACGCCGCGGGAAATCCGGCATCAATACGGCGTCCACGACAAGATCGTCGGCGGCGGCTGGCTCAAACTCAAAGCCGGACAGGTGACCGACGATACCGAAATGTCCCTGGCACTGGGCGGGGCGATCATCGAAAGCGGCGGCTGGGACCTCAAGGCCGTGGCGGAAGCCTTCGCCGCGTGGCTCAAGCGAAAACCGCCGGACGTGGGCAACACCTGCCGCCGCGGCATTCGCCGCTATCTGCTGGACGGAAGCCTTTCCGGACCTCCGAACCCCGGCGACGCAGGCAACGGCGCCTGCATGCGCAACCTGCCGGTGGCCCTCGCCACCTTGGGGGATGCGGACGCCTTCTCCCTGTGGACGCTGGAGCAGTGCCATTTCACCCACCACCATCCGCTCTCCGACGCGGCCACGCTGACTCTGGGCCGCATGGTGCAGCGCCTGGTTTGCGGCGGCTCGCCGGAAGACTGCCGTCCGCTCGTCGCGGCGCTGGTCGAGACCCATCCGGAATTCTGCTTCGATCCCTATCCCGGACGCGCCAGCGGCTACATCGTCGACACCGTACAAACCGTGCTGCATTTTTTCCTCGGCACGGACTCCTTCGCCGGCTGCGTCGTGGGCGTCGTCAATCAAGGCGATGACGCCGACACCACCGGCGCGCTCGCCGGCATGCTGGCCGGGGCGGCTTACGGAGTCTCAGCCATCCCCGCGCGCTGGCTGAAAAGCCTGGACACCGAGGTGGTACGGCACATCGAGCGGCAGACCGCCGCCTTGCTCGGAATCGCGGACGAACACGCGCAATCGCCGGGCTGGGTTCCGCCAACCGGCACTTGACTTCGAGAGGACGGAAATCATGGGCAATTTTTCGATCGCGTTCGAAGGTTATTGGAGAGAAAAGAAAAAGAGAGGGATGCCCGCTAAATCCGGGGTCTATTGCGTTTACACCTGTATCTACAGCGGCAAGAAGCAGACCTGCTCGCCGCAGAAGCTCATCTATATCGGCGCCTCGGAAAACGTTCGCGACTGCCTTGAGGATCACGTCAAACAGGCCGATTGGGAATCCCACATCGACACCGGCGAAGAACTCTGCTTCAACTTCGCCCCGATGGATGCCGAAACGCTCGAACGCTGCGCGGCGGCGCTGATCTTCAAGCACAAACCGCCGGAAAACAGCGAATACGTCCGCGACTTTCCGTTCGATACCACCAGTCTCACCCTGTCCGGTACCGCCGGATTTCTGTCCAAATCATTTACCGTGTGAGGATTTTCAACATGTTTACGAAAGCCTGCGACTTGAACGAACTCCGGGAGGGAAAATACGAAGTGGTGGCGGTCAACCGCACCCTGATGCTGGTGGTTTGGCCACAAGGCGACCAGCCCCGTGCGTTTCAGGGGCTGTGTCCGCATTTCAAGGAGCCGCTGGCCGATGCCCGATTCGATGGCAAAACCCTGACCTGCGCGCACCACGATTGGGCATTCGAAGGCGCTACCGGGGCCTGTGTCAAGGGCAAGCCCTGCACGCTCGCCGAATATCCCCTGAAGATCGAGGGCGAGGAGGTGCTGATCGATACCGACGGGATTACGCCCGTGTTCGTCGGCTAGCCGGAGCAGAGGCGTAGGATGTGCTGAACGCAGTGAAGCGCATCGTTCGCGAGTGATGCCTGTCCTGAGCCTAGTCCAAGGGCGCTTCGTACCTCAGCGCATCCTATGAATTCTCCTACAAAGCGGATCGAATCCATGGCAACCATTCTTTTTTACGAAAAACCCGGCTGCGCCAATAACGCCCGGCAGAAGCACCTGTTATTGGAAGCCGGACACGAGCTCATCGTTCGCAATCTTCTCGAAACCCGCTGGACCGCCGAAGATCTGCGCGCGTTCTTTGGCGATAAGCCGGTGTCCGAATGGTTCAACCGGGCGGCGCCCAGAGTGAAATCCGGAGAGGTGGTGCCGGAAGCGTTCGGTGAACAGGAAGCGCTGGCTCTCATGCTCGAAGATCCCCTGCTGATAAGACGGCCTTTGATGCAAGTGGGCGAGCGCCGGGAAGCGGGTTTCGACACGCAGCGCGTCCACGACTGGATCGGTCTGGCTCCGGCGATAAGCGACGGTTCGAACCTCGAACAGTGCCGGCGCGCCGAACACTGTCCGACGCCGGCCGGGAAGCATTCAGTCTGATGAATTCTGATAAGGCCTGCGTCGGGAAAGGATTCCCGACCTACGAATCCGCCACCGAGGAACGCCGAGTAGGTCGGCAATCCTTTGCCGACTTTAGGGCGTGCGTCGGGAAAGGATTCCCGACCTACCAACCCACCACCGAGGAACGCCGGGTAGGTCGGCAATCCTTTGCCGACGCCATGAAGCTACCGGGGGCGCAACCATGAATACCGTATCGGACGCTCTGGCGCGGGTACTGGCCTATCACGAGCGGACCAAGCATCGGCTGGAGCGTTATGCCGCGGGACCGGAAACGCTCGATTGGGACAGCCAGCCAGACCCGTTCCGCCGTTTCGAGGGCGCCCCCGCGATCCGGCTGCCCTTGGCCGCGGATCGGCTGGCGACGCCCTTCGGCGCTTTGTCTACACCCGAAACCGTGACGCCGCAAGCGCTTTCGCTCGAAACCGTCGGTATCTTGCTGGAATTGTCCCTGGGACTCTCGGCCTGGAAAGAGTACGGCCCGGACCGCTGGGCCCTGCGCTGCAATCCGTCCAGCGGCAATCTGCATCCTACCGAAGGCTATGTCGTCTGCCTATCGGTTCCCGAGGTTCCCGACGGCGTGTACCACTATGTCAGCCGCGATCATGTCCTGGAGCAGCGCTGCCGGTTTGCCGAGCCCTCCACGGCCCCGCGACTGTTCGTCGCCTTGAGTTCGATCCACTGGAGGGAAGCCTGGAAATACGGCGAACGGGCCTTCCGCTATTGCCAACTGGATACCGGCCATGCCATCGGCGCATTGCGCTACGCCGCAGCAACCCTGGGCTGGCGCCTTAGTTGGGTGAGCGGTATCGGCTTTGCCGAATTGGCCGCCGGTCTCGGGCTCGATCGGGACGAGGACTTTTCCGGAGCCGAGCGGGAGGAAGCGGAGCTGCTGCTCGAAGTGATCGCAGATCCCGACGACGCGAATTCCGGGAAGTTCGATCCCTCGGAGCTGGTTCCGCCGGAAAGCGCGTGGAGCGGGCGGGCCAACGTGCTCGATCCCCATCCCATGTACCGCTGGCCGACAATCGAAGAGGTCGCGGAAGCAACCCGAGCGCTCGCCACTCCGCCCGAACCCGGCGTGATCGAAACCTACCCGCCGAGGCGGACCGATTGCCCGGAGCCGGCTGCCGCGCTCATCCGGCAAAGGCGCAGCGCGCAACATTTCGACCGGCGAGAAGTACTGAGCACCGCGGGCTTTTACCATCTGCTGGATGCCCTGCTGCCCTGCCGGATTACGCCCTGGGACGTGTGGAACCTCACCCCGCGCGTGCACCCGGTGTTCTTCGTGCATCGCGTCGAGGGGCTGGAGCCGGGACTCTATGCCCTTCCGCGCCGGACCGCGATCGAACCCGAACTGAGAGCCGCCTTCCGTAGCGATTTCTCCTGGACCAAGCCGGCGGGTTGCCCGGAACATCTGCCCTTGTTCAGGATCGCGGAGGCCGACTGCGGCAAGCTGTCCAGAGCCCTCCACTGCCACCAGGCGATCGGCTCGGACTGCGCTTTCGCCTTGGGGATGCTGGCGGAATTCGAGCCGATCGTCGCCGCGCAGACGTGGCGCTATCGGCAATTATTCTGGGAGGCGGGGCTATTGGGCCAGGTGCTCTATCTGGAGGCGGAAGCCGTCGGCATCCGCGGGACCGGCATCGGCTGCTATTTCGACGATGTCTTTCACGACCTCCTCGGACTTTCCGGCCGGGCCTTTCAGTCCCTGTACCACTTCACGGTGGGTTTCCCGCTGACCGACACGCGGATACTCACCCTGCCGCCCTATGCGGGGCGCGATCCGGACTGATCCGCGCATGACAGTACGACTTTTTACGAATCCCGAGAACAGTTCATTGAGCATTACGGTGGATAGATACATGAGCAAGATCACTGATGGTACGACTGCGGAAGGAGAATCAAGCGATGCCTGACACACAGGAACCTGTAATCGTCGTGGCGGAAGGCGAACAGTATGCGCTCTTGTCCAGCGGAAACGGCGCCACCTACATACTCCGCTCAAAGGAAGACCGGGCATCGACTTACATCGAGGGGGACGATGTCGCGGCGTTTCTCACGGAATTCGACACAGTGAAGGCGCAGTACCCGAACTACGACACCGATCGGCTGCTGGCCCAGCTTTGGGACCAAGGCGGCTATAGCTGGATGGCGACTCCGGACGAGGAATGAACGAACCGGGCAAGTACTTTGAATATCGAGGAGACGTTATGACCGCGGAAACCGCGTGGCGACGGCTGAACGTCGCCGAAACCCAAGCTTTGCTGGAACAGCCGGAGCTCTTGATTTTCGATGTGCGAGACGCGGATTCGTTCGCGGCGGGACGCATAGGAGCCGCTCGGCATCTGTCGGGTGCCAATCTGGAGCAGGTGCTCATGCGGACGCCCAAATCGCAGCCGGTGCTGATCTACTGCTATCACGGCAATGCCAGCCAGACCTATGCGCAAATGTTCCGGGACTTCGGCTTCAAGACGATCTACGATCTGATCGACGGCTACGAGGCCTGGCGCGCCACCGTGCCCGCGCCGGGTTCCGCGGACTTGAGCCCTGCCCTTCGCGACTGGCTGAGCGAACAGGGTTTCCCGCCCGACAACATCGAGGCAACCCGCGACAACCGGATGACGCCCCTGATGCACGCCTGCCGGCTCGGCGACAAAGCCATCGTGGAGGCGCTGCTCGAAGCCGGAGCCTCGCTGGAACCCCTCAACAGCGACGGCAATAATGCCCTCTGGCTGGCCTGTTACGGGGAAAACCTCGGCGTCATAGGTCGCTTGATCGAGTGGGGCATCGCCGTAGACCATCAGAACGAGAACGGTGCGACTTGTCTTATGTACGCCGCATCCACCGGCAAAACAGCGGTCGTCGCTCGCTTGCTGGCGGCCGGCGCCGATACCGGCATCAAGACCCTGGACGATTTCACCGCCCTGGACATGGTCGCCAATCTGGATTGCTTGAACTTGCTGCGCGCAGCGGCACGCTAGCGATCCGTGCCGCTGCGCGCAGATTTGTCGACCGGCCTAGGCTTCCATGGCGTGGTGTTGAACCCCGCTATGCACCTTCACTCCGGTCTTGGGCTCCGCCCAGGCGAATCCCGCGTCCGGGTCCATCGGCGCCAGCCCATGCTCCTGCATGAGCTGGTCAGCCAGATCCGCGAGCTTACTTTCCAGGCTTTGAGCCGGATCATTATTGGGATCTTCGAACCGGTCCAGAGAAATCTCCGGGCCTTCTTCACCGTCGATCATGTGGATGAGGAAAAGCTCTTCGATGCCGGGGCGTCCGTGTACCGTGGCCCTGAAGGTTTCTCCCCGATACGAGAATTCACGCACCATGTTACCTCCTGATCTTGGATTATTTTTGGTTAATAAAAATAAGAACTTATCTAAGTGCGCGCGAGGCACTTCGGGGCCAAATTCTACCACAAAAAGTATGGTTATTTTGCAACCCGATACGGTCTCTTTGCTGAACTAACAATCGCCGGTTTGCCGATACACGGCGTCAAAGAAGCCGCCAGCCTATCCGTTATTCGAAGAGGTTTAAAACCATGAAATACGCTTTTGCCCCTCCTCAGATCGTTACGCTTCCAGCCATGTCGTGCAATCCGTTTCCGGTGCGGCGCATCTTCTGCGTCGGACGCAATTATCCGGAGCATGCGCGGGAAATGGGCGCCGACCCGGAGCGCGAGCCGCCGTTCTTCTTCATGAAACCAACCGATACCATCCTGCCCAACAACTCGGTCCTGCCCTATCCTCCCGGAACCGAGAATCTGCAACCGGAAGTGGAACTGGTCGTCGCCATGCAGCTCGGCGGGAGGCAAATCCCGATCGAGATCGCCAATGATTACATCTTCGGCTACGCGGTCGGCCTGGACATGACACTGAGGGATGTGCAAAAGACCGCGCGCGAAAAGGGACTGCCCTGGGACATGGCCAAGGGATTCGATCACTCGGCGCCCTGTTCGGCGATCACTCCGGAGTTCTATACGGGCGTGATCGCCCAGGGCAAGATCGAGCTCAAGGTCAACGGTGAGGTCCGTCAGAGCGCCGACGTTTCGGACATGATCTGGAAGATACCCGAAATCATCAGCTATCTGTCCACAATGGTGGAAATCTGTCCCGGTGACCTGATCTTTACCGGCACGCCGGCCGGGACCGCTCCCGTGGTCAAGGGCGATGTCATCGAAGCGACGGTTGCCGGACTCGAACCCTTAATCATCACCATAGGATCATGAAACTCTATATGACGCCCGGTTCGTGCTCGACCGGCATACACATTTTGTTGGAAGAATTGGACCTGCCTTTCGAGGCGTATCTGGTCAATCTCCTGGCGGGCGATCAGAACCGGCCCGATTATCTGGCCCTGAATCCGAAAGGCACGATTCCCACCCTGGTACGCGATGACGGCTCGGCGCTGACCGAGTTTCAGGCCATCGCCTGGTGGCTGGCCCGCGCCTACCCCAAGGCGAAACTGCTGCCGGACGATCCGGACGGCGAAGCGCGGGTGATCGAGGCCATGGCCTATGCCGTGGGCACGATCCACATGCAGGGTTTCGCTCGCATATTTACCACCGATCAATTCACGTCCAACGAAGCCGACCAAGACGCGGTCAAACGGCGTGGCATAGAGATCGTCGCCAAGGGTTACGCGGTGCTGGATACGCTGCTGAGCGGGCGGGAATACGTGGCGGGGCGGTTTTCCATCGCCGATGCGGCGCTTTTCTACGTGGAATTCTGGGGCGATAAGCTCAAGCTCGAACTGCCGGAAAACTGCCGGGCGCATTATCGGCGCATGCTGGCCCGGCCGGCCGTGCAGAGGGTATTGCGGGAAGAAGGCTATCGTGTTTGAGAGGGTGTATCAGCGGGTTTGTCGGCAAAGGATTGCCGACCTACGACTGCCCTTAGTTCCCTCTCTCGGAGGGAGAAGGAGCCAAATCCGTAAGTCTTGAGACTGTGTTTTTTTCGTCCGATCTAAATCTTTAACTTCCGAGGAGAACGACGCACCATGACCGAAGCCATGCAGGGCCGTTGCCGCTATTTCCTCACCTACACCGGCGTGAAACTGCCGCTCAAGCTGATGACCGAACTGGAACCCGCCCAACTGGAAAACCGCAACACCTATTTCCGGGGATATTTCGACGATGAGGGCCGGCTGGTCGGCCTGCAAAAGCTGGTCTACGGGGAAGTGGAAATGGAACACCGCTATGCCTACCACGCCAACGGCGCCCTCAAGTCGGTCGAAATCGTCGACGCCGACGGCGAATTGAACGGGATGGCGTTCGACGAGAACGGCGAACCGATCTAAAGCCGCTGACTACGAGCGGCACCCTAAAGTAGGTCGGCAATCCCTTGCCGACGCAGAACTCGTCGGGAACGGATTCCCGATCTACTGGCCCGGAACGCGCATGTCCATGGTAGGGTGAGTTAGGTACGCCCTCACACAAGGTGCGGTTGGGCCAACGGGTTCGTCGGCAAGGGATTGCCGACCTACGAATGCTTGAGTCGATCTACCCTGGCCGAAGGCGCCAGCGACTTCCGCCAAGCCTGTTTTGCCGTCCGAGCGGGATGAAAACGCTCTAACTTTGGCGCGCACGGTAACCCACCAACACAAGGCTACCGAACATCGGTGGGTTACGGCGCACTCGAAGTACGGTGATCGACCATCAGCGCATACCGGAGTGCGCCTAACCCACCCCACTAAATCCCGGTTATCGTTTGTATATTCAAGAGAGCGGAGCTGTGGTATTCGGCACATCCCGAGGACCTACCGGTCACGCCGGATGCCATCCACAGCCAATACCACGATCTCGACCAGTTTGTGATCCTTATTGCCGAGGCTGACCGAAGAAGGCCATCCATTGAAAAACGACCACGTTGCTATGGGCGCCATGGTGTAGTCGTAAGCAATCAGTGACCCACTCTTGCGCGCTTCCCTCAACTTCCCTTCAATGATCATCTGTCGCCAAGCCCAAAGGTCGGCACCGGAATCCAGAGCTTTCATGCACACCACGCTATTCATTTTCAATCGACCGGGAATCTTTTGCACAATATCCTCCCGGCCTTTCTGACTTACAACTTTATGCTCCGTCACCTCGGTCTCCGAACCGAGTGTGCAATTGCTGAAGTAAACGTGGAACTCACCGGCCTGCAATTCAAAGACCATTCCGGAAGCCGGATCGCTGGAACTATCGATATTCGCAGAGTAGCTGGAACTCCCCAGCGAACTATTGACCGGCAGTCCGCCAGCCGCCGCGGTTGAAGTGATCGAGACAAGTCCGAGAGCCAGAGTCAAACCAGCAATGTGTTTCATGACCGTAATCTCCTTTCGAGTGGAAGTGAAATAACGCAGGGGAATAATTCCTGTCGCGTGACTTCTCTGTCTCAAAAGCGATGCCAGGTCGTGAGAGAAACGGGAACAACGCTCCAAGGCTTTGTTTTAGCATCAAATTATTGAACAAGGAGGAAAAGCGGCGGGTTCTCGGCTCGACCCAGCCGAGGCCGTTTTTTACGTCAATTCGTATCTAATACGATATGTCGTAAATTTGGTCATGACCTACTTCCATGCGAATACGAAAACGGCACATATCCAACAAAAAACGACCAAACCCGATTGGCAGGGCGGATCGCGTGCTGCAATCCTTTCTGCGGGGTTAGCTCACCTCGTCTATCCAGGCCATCTGCACGGCTTCGAGCACTTTCTCGTTGCATTTCTCGGCGCTGTCGTCGAAGCCGTCCAGGCGCATGATCCAGTCGAGCAGATCGGTGAACCGCACATACTTGGGATCGACGTCGGGATGGCTCTCGGCCAGCGCGATGGCGATGTCGAAGGTATCGCTCCATTTCATGGGCTTGCTCCTCAAGAGAAGGTTGGTGATGAAGTCTGGACTGGAAAACCCGTGTTATTCCAAATTGCTTTCAATAAGGAATTAATTTTTGTAGGGTGGGTTAGGCCGCGAGGCCGTAACCCACCGAGCGGCCTCGAATCGGTGGGTTACGCTTCGCTAACCCACCCTACGTAATATTCACTCGAATGCCGAATGGAATTACGCGTCGGCCCAGCGTTCGCTGCGCAATGCTTCGGCAATGGCCCGAGCTCGCTTTTCGAACGCCTGCGCCGAAACTTCCGGGTCGGTTTCGGTCGGCTCGGAGGCGGGCGCCATCTGTCCGGCGAAAGCCTTAAAAGCTAGCCGAAGCAGCTCGGCCTTGGGATACTCCGCACCGGCCCGCCCCGGATAGGCTCGATAGTCGCAGGCGCATACCGCCAACAACTGCTCGAAACGCTCGGGGTAATGGACCGCTTCCGCCCGTTCCAGCATGGCGGCGATCGCCGCGGCCCGCATGTCTACCGCACGGTGGACTCGATCGCATTCGCGCAGCACCAAGAGCGCCAGGTCGCGGCATTCGGCGGGAACCTTGAAGCGTTCGCAAACCGCTTCGACCAGGGGTTCGCCGCGTGCTTCGTGACGGTAGTGGGCGGGCCAGAATTCGCGCGGCGACGCCGCTTTCCCCACCTTGTGCAGCAGCGCCGCCCAGCGCGTGGCGAGCGGGGCGTCTATCCGCGCGGTTTCGTCGATCAGAAGCAGCTGGTGTTCGCCCACGTCGACTTCCGGCGGATCGTCCGCGCTCTGCGGAATTCCGAACAGCGCGTTCAGTTCCGGCAGCAATCGAGCCAGAGCGCCGCAACCGCGCAGGACTTCCAGCATCCGCGACGGACGCCCGCCCATCAGGCCTTGGGACAATTCCGGCCAGGCCGCCTCGGGATTCACCGCGTCGAGAGCGCCGTCCGCCACCAGGGCGACGAGCCTGACCATGGATTCGGGTGGCACCACGAAATCCGGGATGTGCGCGGCGCACGCCGCCAGCCGCAGGATGTCCAGCGGATCCTCGCCTAGAGCGGGTGGGATGGCATAGGTAATCATGACGAGCAGCTGACTTCGATGTTCCGCAGTTCTTCCGGAGGCGGGGCGGCATAGGCGTCCATCTCCGGCTGCTCGTCGTAAGGCCGGGCGAGCAGACGAACGAGCTTGGCGACTTCGGTATCGTCCCCGGCTTCGGCCCTTTCGATGGCGGCCTGGGCCAGATGGTTGCGCAGCACGTACTTGGGGTTGACGCGGTTCATGTCCCAGGCACGGGCCTCGTCGTCGGTGTTTCCTTCGGCGCGCAATCGTGCCCGGTAATCGGCGATCCAGGCGTCGTAGGCTTCCAGGTCCACGATCTCCTCGCGGGCCCCGACCGCCGGCTCGTCGCTGTCGGTACGCACCTTGGAAAGATGACGGAAGCTCCGCGTGAAATCGCTCTTGCCGCGCTGAAGGATGGCCAGGAATCGGTTGACCAGATCGACATCGCCGTCACGCACCTCGTAAAGGCCCAGCTTGTCGGCCCAGCGGCGCATGATCGCCTGGGTATACACCGGGGCGTAGCGCTCGAAAATGCCGGTCGCGATTTCCAGGGCCTCCTCCTCGCTGTCCGAGAGCAGCGGCAAGGTCGCCCGCAGCAGCCTCGAGCAATTCCACTGGCCGATTTCGGGCTGTGCGTAATAGGCGTAGCGGCCCTCGAAATCGGAATGGTTGCAGATATGGTATTGCCGGAACGCGTCCATGAAGCCGAAGGGACCGTAATCCAGGGTCAAGCCCAGAACCGAGAAATTGTCGGTGTTCATGACGCCGTGGCAGAACCCGAAGGTCTGCCACTGCGTCATCAGCCGGGCGGTGCGCTCGACCACCTCGCCGAGCCAGGCGGCATGACGGTCGGAACGGTCTTTCAGATGCGGGAAATGCTCGTCGATCACATGGTCGGCCAAAGGCGCAAGGTGCTGGCGCTGTCCGTTGTGATAGAAAAACTCGAACTGTCCGAAGCGGACGAAACTGCGAGACACCCGGCAGACCACGGCCGCGGTTTCCACCGTTTCGCGGTACACCGGCTCCGGCGACGCCACCAGGCTCAGGCAGCGCGTGGTCGGTACGCCGAGGGCGTGCATCGCCTCCGAACAGAGATATTCCCGTATCGAGGAACGCAGCACCGCGCGCCCGTCGAGCCCGCGCGAATACGGCGTCGGCCCGGAACCCTTGAGTTGAAGCTCCATCCGCGCCCCGGCGGGCGTCCGAACCTCCGCGATCATGAGGGCACGCCCGTCCCCGAGCTGAGGAACCCATGCCCCGAACTGATGCCCGGCGTAGACCGATGCCGAAGGCTCGTATTTCGGCCACGGCCGGTTGCCCGCGAGAATCTCCAAGAGTTTCGGAGAATCGGCCTCGCTGACGTCGAGCCCCAGTTCCAAGGCCAGAGATCCGTTGAAGTGGACCATCCTGGGCTCGGGCAAGGGCGTTGCCGACACCGGGACATGATAGGGCTCGCCCAATTCCTTGTAGCGCGGAGCCAAGGGGAGCTCCCGATGAGAATGGCGCGGAGAAAACCCGTGCATCGTTTCGGATCGCAGTGGCGTACGGTCCGCCTGACCCCGCCTCGTTGAAGCTTTCCGACGTGCGGGCATGGCGCCGGCGTGTGCGTTACGAGTCTCAGTCATCGCCGGCGCTCCCGGAAAAGACTTGAGGGTCGATGCTCCATTCTTCGACCACACGCCCGGATTCGGCGCCTTCCGGATCGAAGCTGCGTTCCTCGAAGTAAACCCGGCCGTCCCGCGCCATGACCAGGGCGGTGCTGGAGCGGGTTCCGGATTCCGCCCCCACCACGAAACAGGCGGACAGGCGTTCTTCTTCCGCGCGGCTGATGCCGGTATCGGGGAGCCCTTCGTTTGTGGTTTCGCGATCCGCCAGCATGACGAAACCCGCTTTCGCGAAGTCGGCCGGCGAGACCGGCTTGGCGGTGCAGATCGGATCGTCGGCGCCCCGGACGCCGGCCTTGGAGAGATCCGAGTAAGCGCCCAGCAGCATCGCGAAGCCGCCGTGCGTTCTCAGATAAGAACCCAGCAGCGTGTCCAGGCGCACGCACTTGGGCCAGGGTTCGTCCAGCAACCCGTCGGACAAGGTGTGAATGCCGGGAGTGAGCGCCAACGGCAAGCGGGCGCGGGTGGCGGCGTAGTACATGTGACGCGGCGAGCCGATCAGCAGATTGAAGGGCGAATGTCCGCCCCGGCTGCGAGCGAAGCGGCGGGCGTGGACGACCGGCTCCTCGCCGGAAGAGAGATAGTCCAGCGGCAGCTGGCCGCGCGTCGGCGCGTCCGGGTCCGAAGGCGCGCCGTCGCGAAACGGCGTGACCAGCGCGAAACGCCCGTCGCGGGCAACGCCGAACCAGGTTCCGCCCCGCGCCAGGTCGCGACCGCCGAGACAGGCGGGCTCCTCCGGCCACCATGCCGCCGGTGCGGTCGCGCGTTCATGCCTTTCGTCCCGGTTGGCGATCAGAATCAAGGGAAAATCGGGGTGGGCCCCCCAGGCCAGTGCGACCGTGCTCATAGAAAAACCCGATCCTTAGTCGAATACCCCATCCCATACGCCGAGCTGCGGGAAAGCCCCGAATCGGGACAAGTGCATTGACCCGGATACGTCGAGATCGCAATATGCGCACTTTCACACATGACAAAATCACCCATGTCGGAAGAAACGATGCCGGATGAATCCGGTCCTCTGGCCTTCTTCAAGGCGCAGCACCAAGCCTTTACCGAAACCCTCGCCGCCCGGCGCGGTCGCGAAGACCTGATCGACGGACTCTTGGAACAGGCCTTCAGCAGTTTCGAAGGCAATGTCGAAATTCAGTCCGAGGGACTGCCCCCCTTGGCCTGCCACAAAGGATGCTCCACCTGCTGCACGCTCCGCGTCACGGCGACGGCGCCCGAAATTCTGCTGATCGCGCGTTACGTTCGTTGGGCCTCCGACGCGCTGAAACGCGCCGAAGTCGATCTCGAGCAGCGCCTAGCCGATGCCGATCGCGTAACCCGAGGCTTGAGCGAAGAGCAACGGGTGGCTCTCAGGCGCCGGTGTCCCTTCATTGCCAACGGCGTCTGCGTCATTTACCCGGTACGGCCACTCGCCTGCCGAGGCCATGCCTCCTACGACAAGCGCGCTTGTGTCGAGGCCGCGGCCGGACGCGCCGGCGACATCCCCTTCTCCGCCCCGCACATGACCGTCCGCAGCCTGGTTCAGCACGCGATGCAATCGGCGCTTCGGGATGCCGGCTCCGCGTTCGGCGCCTACGAGCTCAACCAGGCGGTCTCCATGGCCTTGGCCGACGGCAAGCTCCAGGAACGCTGGACGGCGGGCGACGACGTCTTCGCCGACGCTTTGGCGACCGAAATCAGCCTCGACGAAATGGCGAGCACCTTCGAGGCCATCAAGGCTCATCCGTAGGGCGGAATAGCGAAGCGTATTCCGCCGAATGGCTTCCGTGTACCGCTCTGCGGGAAACGCTATGCAGCCAGACCCAAGTCCATCCCCCGGAAAATCGAGCAGCGCTTGAAAACTTCCAGGGACGGCGGCACCCGCTTCTGCTGACAGTATTTCGCCACCAGCTTGGCCAGTCCCTTGATGTCACGCCCGGTGGCTGCCGGAAACAGATCCGCCAGCTCGTCGATCAGCGGCGGGGCGACCTCCAACGCGAACTGTTCGGTCATCACTTTCCAGATCTTGATCCGATTTTCCCGATCCGGCGGGTAGAACTTGATCAGCGCGATACAGCGCGACACGATGGCCTCGTCGATGTCGTCCACCCGGTTGGTGGTGAGAAACAACAGGCCGTTGAAATATTCGAGCACCCTCAGAAACACCCCGACCACGGCATTCATGGTGATGTTGTCGTCGCGCCGCTTGATGTAGACGTCCGCCTCGTCGATAAGCATCACCGCACCCCAGCGCTGGGCACGGGTCAGAACGTCCTTGAGCGCCGTTTCCATGGCAGCGACATTCAGCCCCAGCTGACCGGAATGCACCCGATACAGCGGCCGCTGGATGATTTCGGAATAGACCTCCGCGGTCAAAGTCTTGCCGACGCCGGGAGGACCGGCGCACAGCACGGTCGTGCCTCCGGACTTGCCGGCGACGATATCGTCCATCAGGACATCCATCTCGGCGGTCAGGATGTCGATGAGATCGGTCTGTTCCTCCGGCAGAATCAGCTTTTGCTTCAGGGCCGGCTGATACTCGTAGGGTGTGATGTCGTCCACGTGCACCCAGAGATAATGGTGCAGGTCAAGGTGGAACATGAGGATGTAGAAATGCACCGGCAACTGGGTGAACAGTCCCTTGGGCATGGCGTCCTGAGACTCCCGGACCTCGTCCTCGGCCTCATAGTGATTGCTCTTGGCCGCCTTGCGCAGATAAGGCCCCAGAATATCCCCGGGCGCATCCAGGGTCAGCGCGCGCGAGCTCAGGATGCCCTCGTCGTTGACCAGGCGCGCGCTGCCGCCGCCGGACGAGAGCACCACCACGTCCTTGCGGGACCAATCGGTATCCCGGTGCGAAGCCGTCGGGTCCTCCGCGTAGAAACCGGTGCCTTTTCCGGAAAACTGGGCGCCGTAACGGGCACGCCAATCGAAGTAACGCTCCGCGGTCTCGTCGTAGTTGCGGATGAGCTCCGGCGTTTCCTTGAGGAAACCCTTGGCGGCGAAAATCTCTGCCACCGTCTTGCCGGCGATGTCGCTCGGCATGATTCGGATGGTTTGGGTTGCGATCGCCCCTTTGGCATTGGCTTTCAGCTCGATGAAGACTTTCCCGATCTCGTCGTTCGAGGCCGGGGTGTAGTCGAGCCGGGTGATGACATAAGGCAAGGGACGGCCGGCCACGCTCGCGGTGAACAGCCAGCCGCGGATCGCATCCGCCGCCAAGTAGCGGGCGATCGCAGGCAGCACCATCTCGAGGTCTTCGGCTTCGAAGCGCACCCCGTCGTCGTTCATGGCCTGCTGCAAGGTGGCGAGTTGCGCGGCCTTGGCCTGCATCTCCGGCCCCGCCTGCCGGTAAAGATTCCCTAAAAACGCGAGCGCAGGGCTCGACAGTTGCCTGAACGGCACCTCGACGCGATTGCCGAAACGCAATTGTTCCTTCAAGTGCGCCAAATCCGGGAACTCTTCGACCATCGCTTCGATGTAGGGCCGCTCGATCTGAAGCTTCATTCTCTGCTTATCCCCAAAAAGCCGTTTATGAACCTCGTGCTAAGCCGCCTGCTCCGTTGGCGTCAAGGCAGTGATGCTCAGGGCATGGATGTCGCCCGGCATCATTTCGCTCACCGCCGAATAAACCAGTCGATGGCGCTCCAGCGTCGAACGGCCCTCGAAGCGGCGGGAACACACGGTCACGAAAAAGTGGCCGCCACCCTCGTGGGCATGGCCGGCATGGGACCGGCTGTCGTCGACGATTTCCAGGTGAACCGGCTCGAAGGCCTGTTCCAAAAGCGCCCGAAGACGGGCGCCGCGATCCGTAGTCATGAGCCGTTGCCTCCGCGATTCATCTCAAAGGTATAAACGATCTCTCCCGAGCCATGCGGTTCGTAGGTCGGCAATCCCTTGCCGACGAAACGGTCGATCCGCGCCTTGCGTCGGAAAGGATTTCCGACCTACGGAACCGCCGACGCCTCCCTAACCTCCGTACGCCGCTGCCTACGAGATTCGGATTAGGCCACGGCCCTGCGGGACTCCGCCGGCGTTCCGGTGAGCCCGGCGACGAACTCGGCCAAGGGCATGTCGATCCGTTCGATGCCCTGTTCCGCGAGGAACCGCGCCTCATTGCGGGTGAGATCGCCTTCCAGGACCGCGAAATGCCGGTCGCTGGAACGCTTCATGATCTGCCGCGCATAATTGCGCTCCAGCTGGTTGCGGAAACGGCAGCCCAGGAACAGGAAGCTGCGGCCCGTCCTGATGTCCTTTACCCGGTCCGGAATCGGCGTCTGGATATCGATTTCGGTGAGAACTTCCACGTAGTCGGAATCCGAGACGATGAAGTTGGACGCAGGCGCGATGGAACCCAGCGGCTTGTAGAGCAGGGTCGCCCATCCCGCGGCTTCCCCCGGCTCCGCCTTTGTGTCGTCGGCATGGAAATAGTGAACCCAGTCTCCCAGGTGCTCCGCGCGGCTCACGCCCTGCACTTGCCCGAAATCGCGGCGCGAAGCCAGGGCCGCCGCCATGCTGGCGTCGTACCAGACGTCGACGATCAAGGGCAGCGGGTTCGGGAGATTCGCCAGGAAACCGTGCAGAACGGTCGGTTCCGGCGGGCTCCGAAAGGCTTCCTGCAAAAGTCCGACCAGCGTCTTCCGATGCTTGAAATTCTCGATGTATTGACTGGCGGCGGTAAGATTCTTCCGGATCTTGTGGGGCACGGTGACCTTGGCCGTAATCAGTTCCACCAAGGCCTCCGGCGAACTCGGAATCGCGCCGCCGGGCGCCAGACTCAGAATCTCCGGGCCGAGATACGGAATGACCCGTCCCGCCGCCAAATCTTCTGCCAATTGACTCGGAAACGGCGTGCTCATGATGTCATCCCCGCGGCGCAAGAGGCCTTCAAGGCGTCCACCTCGGTGCGCAGCAGGCGGAACAGCCCGCGTCCGCCGGACAAGGCCTGGTAACTGTTCTGGGTGTTGTTGCACAGGTATTTGTACCAGTCGTGCGGCTCCACCCCTGACGGACGCTCGCCGATTTCGGCCACGGTGCCGTCCGGAAAGAAACGCAGGTGAATGACGCATTCCGTCCGCTGCTCGGCATTGAACGTCGCGCCGGACGCGACGACGGCCGATTGGGGTTCAGAAGGAGTAGCGACAGCTTCTTTGGTATCCATAACAATGATCCTCTGGTTAATGGTTTATAAGTTCGATTATTACTTTGTTATGAACGCCCAGGGCGGCCTGACAAGCCAGCCTGGACAGCGATTCGGCTCCGCAAAGCTGCGTGAGCCGATCGCGTTCTGCCTGGCGCACCTTGGATAAGCCGCGCCAGCCCTGCCGCACGAGCACATGGCACTCGCCGCAGCGGGCCCGTCCACCGCAACGGTGGGCGACAGCCTCGCCCGCCGCCGCGATGGCCTCGAGCAAATTGGCGCCTCTCGCCACCTGCACCGTCTTGCCCGAAGGCAGTACGGTCACCCAGGCTTTTGCATTCCGCCTCTTTTCGGTCCGCAAAAAGCCCGACATGGTTTCGGAGCGGCGTCAGAGGTAAATGGCCGATCCCGCCCCGATATTGATCGAGGCGTCCTTGGCGGTCTTGACGATGAAGCCCACCTGGTCCTCCGTGATATGGTTGTGGAAAGGCAGCGCAACGGCGCGGTCCGCCAGCTTCTCGGTGACGAAGAAATCGCCCTTGCGATAGCCCAGGTTTCCGTAAAAACGCTGCTGATGCAGTGGCCGGCAATAGGCCACGGCCTCGATCTGCTCGGTTGCCAAATCGTGAATGATGGCGTCCCGGCTGGAACGGGAAAAACGGGTGCCGAGATGGACCAGGTAGAGAAACCAGTGCGCCTCGTCCACGTCCGGAGCGAGATACGGCGGCTTGATGCCCTCGAAGGATTGCATGTGGGCGTTGTAATAGGCTTCGATCTCTTTCCGGCGCTCCAGGATTCCCGGAAGACGCTTGAGCTGCACCAGCCCGAGAGCGGCGCCGAGTTCGCTGAGTTCCGCCCGATACGGCGGCGTTTCGCCCAGTACCACCGAATGCCGTTCGTCGAGGCGGCGGCCTCGGAAGCTCCGCAGCCGAGCGGCCAAATCGCCGTCGTCGGTCACCACCATGCCGCCCTCGCCGCAGGTCAGCGGCGACGGCTGGGACAAATCGAACACCGAACAGTCCCCGAAGCTGCCCACCAGCTTCCCCTGGTAACGCGAACCGATCGCCTCGCTGGAATCTTCGATGAGCAGCAGGCCGTGTTTCGTGGCCAATTCACGGAACGCCGGCCACATCGCCGGATGGCCGTTGGTATTGCCGGCGACTATGGCGCGGGTTTTCGACGTGATTCCCGCCGCGGCCTTTTCGGGAACCAGCGTCCCCGACCAATAATCGATGTCGGCAAAGATCGGCGTCGCCCCGGCCAGCGCGATGCCGTGAACGGTTTCGCGGAAACCGAACGCGGACGCGATGACTTCGTCCCCCGGACCTATGCCGTAGGCCTTGAGCGCCAGCATCAGGCCGATGGTGGCGCTGCTCACCGCCACGGCGTGTTTGCGCCCGAGATATTGGGCGAAAGCCTCTTCGAAAGCTTCGACCGTGGGCCCCGCGCTCAGCCGCGGCGATTTCAGGACCTCTTCCACGGCTTCGAGTTCGGACAGGCTGATGTCGGGGTCCGAGAGCAAGATGGTAGGTGAGTTTTTCATGGTCGATAACTACCGTTTCTGGGCGACGATCAGACCGGTTGCCGCGGCCGGATCGCCGGTAATGCGTACGCAGTGTTCCGAGGTGTCTATCAGGTAAACGCAGAACTCGGGAGTTTCGAATGTCGGAGTTTCGGAACTCATGTCGCTGGCGTCGCAACGTGTCAGCGACAGCCCCGGAAAATTCTTGCGCACGCTCGCACAGCGTTCGGCGGCGGGCGCCTCGCCTTCCAGAAGCATCCGGATTTCCCCGAGCGCCTCGTTACTGAGCGCCATGGTCAGTCCCCGCTCACCCGACGCGCGTCGACCGTGATCGGCAGCGCGGTATCGGCGGCCATGGCAGGCAGCGACAGCTCCCAGCCGTTCGCCAGCGTCACCATTCCGCCCCACAGTTCCGGCTTTTCCTGGGAAACGATGGGTTCCTCCAGGTCTTTTTTCGGAACGTAAACGGACAGCTCGCCGGCGGAATTTCTTCTGATCATGACCTTCATGCGGTACTCCAGTTGGTTTCAAAAAATCAATGTTTTGTAGTTTTGTAACTTGTAGGATGTGCTGAACGAAGTGAACCGCATCGTTCGCGATTGATGCCTGTCCTGAGCTCAGTCGAAGGGCCTGTCCTGAGCCTAGTCGAAGGGCGCTTCGTACCTCAGCGCATCCTACGTCTTGCCCTTTCTCACGCTGTGAGGGGAGACAAAGGCCGGTGCTCCTAGGAGTCATGCGGCCTCCGCCTCGAACATTCGGACGATTTCCGGAAGCACCGCTATGATCCGGTCGATTTCCTCTGCCGTGGTATAGCGGCTCAAGGAGAAGCGGATCGTGGCCAGCGAGGCTTCCGGGGCCAAGCCCATGGCGGTCAACACGTGCGAGGGTTCGGTTCCGGAGGCGGTGCAGGCCGCTCCGGCCGAGGCGCAGATTCCAGCCCGGTCGAGCTTGTCGAGAACCGGCTCGGCCTCGATCGTTCCCAGGCACAGGCTGGTGGTGTTCGCCACCCGCTCGGCGCCGCCGCCGTTAACGAAGGCACCGGGAATACGCGCCAGCAGTTCCGCCTCGAGACGATCGCGCAAAGCCCCGATCCGGGACCCGGAGTTTGCCGGAGCGGCTGCGGCCAATTCGGCCGCCACCCCGAGGGCGACGATCCCCGGCACGTTCTCGGTGCTGCCGCGGCGCCCGCGCTCCTGGTGTCCGAACAAAAGCGGCGGAAGCTTTCGGCCCTTGCGCACGAACAGCACGCCAATGCCTTTGGGTGCATGAATCTTGTGGCCCGAAAAGGACAGGAAATCCACCGGAACTCGGGCTAAATCGATGGGCGTCTTGCCGACCGCCTGAACCGCGTCGGTATGAAACAGCGCGCCCCTGGCCTGGGCTATCGCCACGGCTTCCTCGACGGGGAACAGGACGCCGGTCTCGTTATTGGCCCACATCAGCGAAACCAGGGCCGTATCCTCGGTCAGGGCGCGTTCGAGTTCTCCGAGATCGAGCCGCCCCTGTCCGTCCACCGGCAAATAGGTCACCCGCACGCCCTGGGATTCGAGATGGCGCAATAGGGCCAGCGTTGACGGATGTTCCACCCGGCTGGTGACGATGTGGCGCCGCCCCGGCGACAGGGCGAGCGCTCCCAGAACAGCCTGGTGATTGGCCTCGGTGCCGCCGCTGGTAAAGACGATTTCCGGCGGCGTGGCGCCCAGGAGCGCCGCCACTTTGGCGCGGCCGGCGATGCTCTCGACCTTGGCCGCTTCGCCGGCCCGGTGCTTGCTGGACGGATTGCCGTAACTCTCCCTGAGACACCGGGCCATCGCGTCGGCGCACTCCGGCGCTACCGCCGTGGTGGCGTTGTTGTCCAGATAAATGATTGGGTCGCTCATTGCCAGAACTGCCTATCCGGGTCTTCGTTCAAAAGTTCGAGAATCTGAGACAAGGCGTGGTATTCGCCGTGCTCGATCCATAGGCCCGCCTTGTGATCCTTGCGGTACAGCCTCCAGCACCGCGAACTATCCTGAAATTCCAGCCGGGCGATATCGATCACCCCGCCATCGGGATCGATGTTCCGCGAGCAGCACGGGCTGACGATTTCATATCCGGCCTCGATCGGACGGACCACCGGAGTCACGTAGCGGTAGCGCTTGCGCTTCCCGAGCGCGCGGTCGATACGCTTCCGATCCACCTCGTTGGGATGAGGACACACGGACATCAAATTGGATACCGCAAGATTGCCGTTCATCGGATCAAGACCTCCGCACAACTCTTTCCGTCCATGTTCCGTCCGTTCGCTCTCGCTCGTTCCCAAGCTCCCGCTCGGGAACGCGGCCTCGAGAAGCTCCCGCTTCGCGACACAGGAAGCCGGAGCTTCCTAAAGATCCGGTTCCCAACCAGAAGTCGGGAACCAGCGTAATGCGTATGCCGTCTACAGAATCCCGGCCACCTGCCCTCGGGCTTGGTCGGATCGAAGCTCCTCTTCTAAGCAGCCCACGACGCAGCCGTTCGGAAACTCGACCAGGTACACGGGAATTTTCGCTTCCTCGTGGAATCCCACCTGCACGATCTCGCCTTCGCTGCCCGCTGCCACCAGCAAGGCCCCCGGCTCGCGATCAGGATAAGTGCCGTCGTTGAAGAGATCCGTTTCCGCCCAGACCTTCTGTCCCCATTGATAAATCGGTGTGCGTGGCTCGATCATGCCGTCTCCCCTCCTTCGGGAACCGGAACGGTTTTCGGGGGCGGCGGATTGTCCAGGGATTCGATTTCGCGGCCCTTCATGCCCACCGCGTAACCCCGTTCCGGAAAATCCACGGCGTAGATGTAAAACTGTTGAAGGAAGGTGTTGATGCTCTTGATGTATCCCACCTCACCTTTCTTGACCAGGACCTCGCCGATATCGCGGCCGTTAAACGTGCCGTCGTTCCGGACCACCTTTTTCGACTTCACCTTTTCGCCGAACTTGAAGCGCGGCGGATCGTTCAATTCGTTGACATCGCTGTCGCGTACAATAGTGGTAGCCATATCGCTCCTCGATGAGTGATTGTGGTTTAACAAGCTTCCGGTAAAACATCGGCATCGTGCCGCCCGGCGAGGCGCTGCTCGACCAAGTCCCGCACCGTGGCGTCGGAATCGCCGCGCATCGGCGCGAGCTCGGCGAGATCCAGCCGGCTGGCGACCTCGTAGCGCACGCGCCAGTCGGGGTCGTCCCGATAATGTTTCAGTTGACCGGCATCCATGCGTCTAATCGCTTCCAGCCGCACGTCCAGTTCCGGGTCTTTCGCCATCGTGTGCAGCCATTCGGCGCCTGCGCGCCGCGCCACGACCTTGCGCACTTCCCGATCCGGATCGTGCAGCATCCGAACCAGCATGCTCGGCGGAAGACGCCGGGCTACGATCTGCCTGACGTAGTAGTCGGGATCGTCGATCATCGAGGCGAGATCACTAAGCTCCAGGCGTTCCGCCACCCGGATGCGCACCTCCCGATGCGGGTCCCGGCCGAGCGCCTTCAGATGCCGGGAGCGAAGCGGCAGGCGCTGCGCTACGCTCTGCCGCACGGTTTCGTCCGGGTCCGCGATCAGGCGCGGCAACTGAAACACCTCCACGTATTTCGCCGCCACGGCCCGCGTCTCGAAATACGGGTGCTCCAGATACTCCTTGGCGAGATGCGGATTCCACCGGAAGAACCGGTCGATACGGCGGGCGTAACGGTCATGCACGCAAGCATGGCCCAATCGGCACCGCCCATTCGCCGATTCCGCAAGGCGCTCGCATCCGGAGCAGTCCAGCAGATTGCCGTGCCAGTCGCGGGCTTCGTCGATTTCAGTCGTCGTCCCCATTGGCTTGCCTCTCAAGGACATCCAGCAGCACCTTGCCGCCGAGCTTGTCGCCCGGGTCGAGTTCGACCAGTTTCTCGACGGCGGCCCGCCCTTCCTCAATCTGTCCCAATCGCAGATTCAGATAACCGTAACCCTTAAGGGTAAACAGGAAGAATCGGGGCAGAATCGCGTCAAAGCTGCCGAAATCGGCGTCCGTCGCTTTCGCTGCACGCCAGTCTTCCGGCAAGCCGTTGTCGAGAGCGGCTTTCTTCAGACAGTCGCGGGCAACGTCCAGGGCCTCCTGCAACCGGTTCTTGTAAAAATAGAACCGGTACAGGCCGATATACACGGCGGCGTGGCCAGGTGCCGCCTGCCAGGCGGCTTGCAGGTGCGCAAGCGCTTCCTCGTCCCGGTGGTAGCTAAGCCCGGCCTGGCGCAGATGCCGCTCGGCCTCTTCGGGCAATCCCGAGCCCAGGCAGGCTGCCGCGGCGGCATCTATACCAAGTCCGAAGTCCGAAGCATCCGGCATGAGCGATGGCGCCTCTGAGGATTGTGCTTGCGCGAAACTGTTCTGCATGTCGGCGCAACCGTCCGTCAATGACTGCTCTTGACCTGGATGGAGGACACCGACACCGTCGCTGCGCCCGCCGAACTGCTGCTGCTACAAGTGCCGCAACCCGTCGAATTGGGGTTGTGGAACACGAATCCGCTGGACGTCGGCGTCTCGGAAAAGTCGATGGTGACGCCCTCCAGCAGCAAACGGCTTTCCGCCGGCAGGAACAGTTTGAGGCCGTTAACTACGACCACGGCGTCGCCCGCCTTGGGCTCGGCTTCCACGCTGAATTCCGATGCCAGGCCGGAGCAGCCGCCGGGGCTCACCGACAGGCGAAACCCAGCGTCTTCACCGACGCCGCCGAAGCGCACCATGCGCCGGATGAACTTTTCCGCAGTCGGGGTAATAGTCAGATCCATGGTATCCACCTAGGCCGCTTGGTAACGGGGATAGTTGTCGTCGATGATGCAAGTGTCGTCGATGGGGCAGACGGCGACGCATTGCGCTTCGTCGTGATGCCCGATGCACTCGGTGCACTTGGCGGGGTCGATGACGAAAAGACCGTCCTTCGTCTCGGAAATCGCCTGGTTCGGGCATTCGGGCTCGCAAGCGGAACAACCGGTGCAGTTGTCTTTCACGATCTTGTAGGCCATGTGTTTACTCCTCTGTCAGTGGTGGGGCCGCCTTCCGGGACTAGCCGTCCCGAAAGGCGGGTGAATACCGGAAAACGGTAGCTCTAAGCCGCTTCCGCGGAGGTCAGCGCACCCTGGCGGATTTGCGCGTCGCCGCGTTCCACGTGCTCGATTTCGCCGCTTTTCACCTTGTCCAAATAATCCTTGAAGTAGGCGATCGCGGATTGCTCGATGAACTCGCCCGCGAATTGATCGACGGGATCGATGCCGGCCGCCTTCAGATCGTTCTTCGGACAGCCGCCGATCTTGGCCACGAATACCGCGTGGCAGTCGTTGATGGCGCGGATGATGGTCGCGAGAGAATCTTCCTCGCCATAGCCGCCCTGGCAGTAAAGATCGACCCGGCGGTGGCCGACGAATTTGGCGCCCGCGGTCGAGAGCTCGTAGACCTGGAACTCCTTGGCGTGTCCGAAATGCTCGTTGACCTTGCCGCCACCCTTGGTGGCCACGGCGATGAGCATCTTGATGTCGGAATGCTCGCCCGCCAGGGATTCCATCTCGGCTTTCTTGGCCGCGACCACCGCGTCACGCTCCTTCTCCACCGCCGCCTGATAGGCCTTGCGGGATTCGAGGTCATAACTGACTTCCATTTCCATGATCTTGTCGGTGGTGAACTCGGCGCTGCGGTCCTCGCCCAGCAGCCCCACCGCGTCGGCTCGGCACTGGCGGCAGTGGCGCATCATGTTCATCTCGCCCTCGCAGCTGTCCTGCAGCGCCTTGAGCTCCTGGGCCGTGGGGCCGCGCTGACCGGTCAGGCCGAACACCGTGCCGTGCTCGGGCGCCGAGATGAGCGGCATGATGTTGTGCAGGAACGCGCCGCGCGATTTGACGGCTTTGTTGACTTCGACCAGGTGCTGGTCATTGATCCCCGGGATCATCACCGAATTGATCTTGGACAGGATGCCGCGCTCGGTCAGCATCTCGAGCCCTTGCAATTGCCGATCGGTCAGGATCTTGGCCGCTTCGACGCCGTGATAGCGCTTTTTCTTGTAGTAGATCCAGGGATAGATCTTGGCCCCGACTTCCGGGTCGATCATGTTGATGGTGATGGTGACGTGATCGATGTTGTACTTGGAAAGCTGCTCCACGTGGTCGGGCAGCGCCAGGCCGTTCGTGGACACGCACAGCTTGATGTCCGGCGCCGTTTTGGCTATCAGTTCGAAGGTTTTGAAGGTCTTCTCCGGATTGGCGAGAGGATCGCCGGGACCGGCGATGCCGAGCACGGTCATCTGGGGAATGGTGGACGCCACCGCCAGAACCTTCTTCGCGGCCTGTTCCGGAGTGAGTTTCTCGCTCACCACGCCCGGACGGCTTTCATTGGCGCAATCGTATTTCCGATTGCAGTAATTGCATTGGATATTGCAGGCCGGAGCCACCGCTACGTGCATGCGCGCGTAATGGTGATGGGCCTCCTCGCTGTAACATGGATGGTTTTTGACCTTCTCCCAGATTTCGGGTGGCAGGTCGTTTTCGCCCGCACCGGAACCGCAACTGGCTTTCCCGGATCCTCCCGAGGTCCCGCAGCCTTTATGCTCGGCGACCTTTTGCATGATTTCGTCTACGTCCGCTCCGGCGTGCGTGTCGACGCCCTCGGCACCCGATTGATGCTGCACTGTCTGCATGGCTTGCTCCTGTCTGTCTATTCGCGCTGTTCCGTCTCAGTGCGGGCATAGCGGCACTTCCTCATCGTGCGGCTTGACCGTCAGAGCCGAAACATCCGTTGAACCTAGTACCGATGGTTTACAGTGCAATCCGCGTACCATCCATATATGCCTTTATATTCAAGTGGATAGATTCATTCCAACCGGCATGGGAATGTCCGGACAAATACAAAGCAGCCAACATTCATGGGAATTTGTTTAAAAGCGGACAAAAAAAAGGCGGTCAACGACCGCCCGAGTTCGCCTTTCGCATGCGATAGCGTTTACATCATCGACTGCTCGTAATTCTGGATGCCGATCTTGGCGATCAGACCCAATTGCGTTTCCAGCCAATCGACATGTTCCTCCTCGCTTTCGAGAATGTGTTCGAGGAGTTCACGGCTCACGTAATCGTTGACCTGCTCGCAATAGGCAATCGCCTCGCGCAGCAACGGAATGGCGTCCATTTCCAGGGCCAAGTCGCATTCCAGCATTTCCACGGTGTGCTCCCCGACCTTGAGCTTCCCCAAATCCTGGAGGTTCGGCAGGCCTTCGAGGAATAGCACGCGTTCGATCACCTGATCGGCATGCTTCATCTCGTCGATGGATTCGTGATACTCCTTCTCGTTGAGTTTATGCAGGCCCCAGTTCTTGAACATCCGCGCGTGCAGGAAATACTGGTTGATCGCGGTCAGTTCGTTGGTGAGGACTTTGTTGAGATATTCGATAACCTTGCTGTCGCCTTTCACGGGGAAAGTTCTCCGTTTGTATTGTTATTGAAAAAGTAGCCCAAACGCGGCGCACTCAATCATCATCGTCGTCATCGCTTGCGGTGCGGCGACGCTTGACGGTTTTCGGATCGGCCGTGATGGGACGGTAAATTTCGATGCGGTCTCCATCGTTGATCGGACTGTCCAGCTTCACCAGCTTGCCGAATATACCGACCTTTTGCCTGGTCAGATCGATTTCCGGGAAGCACTCCAAGATACCCGAGCGGCGGATCGCTTCTTCCACCACGCTGTTGTCCGGGACCTCCAGCCGCATCCATACCTGGCGATCCGCTTCCGCGTAACATACACCGACGTGCATATCTCTTCACCCAATTAGACGTTTTCGGCCAAAGGCTGTTCGATCGCCGCGTTTCGCAGCGGCCTGCGCGCCAAACGCTTATCCAGCAATCTTTTTCCGGCAAGAATAAAACCCAGCATCAGGAAACCGCCCGGCGGCAAGGCCATCAGCAGGAATCCGCGATACTCCGGGATCAGCGTGGTTTCCAGCCAGGCGAACCCCTGCCCCAACAGCAGGGAAGCATTGGCGAACAGCGTTCCCGAGCCGCTAACTTCCCGAGCCGCGCCCAGGACGACCAGAGCCAGCGTAAACCCAAGCCCCATCATGAGCCCGTCGAACAGGGCGTAAACCGGCGGCTTGCGCGAAGCGTACGCTTCCGCCCGGCCGAGAATGGCGCAGTTGGTCACGATCAGCGGAATAAAGAGCCCCAGCACTTTGTGCAATTCATGCAGCCAGGCGTTCATCAGCATGTCCACCAGGGTGACGACCATGGCGATCAGCGCCACGAAGACGGGAATTCGGATTTCCGACGGTATGAGCAGCCGGCCGTAAGAAATCAACAGATTGCATACCATCAGAACGGCGGTCGTGGCGAGCCCCATGCCGAGCCCGTTGGTGGTCGTGCCGGTGACCGCCAGGAGCGGGCACAAAGCGATGCTCTGGCTGAAGACGATGTTGTTGCTCCACAAACCTTCTTTGGCGATTCTGCTCAAGGATTCGGACATGACGGCTTTCCTCCGCTACTCGGTTGCCGTTAAAAGCTCCTGGCGGTGGCGCTCGAAGAATTTGAGCCCGCCTTCGACGCCCTTGACCACCGCCCGCGGCGTAATGGTGGCGCCGGCGAATTGGTCGAAGTCGCCGCCGTCCTTTTTGACCCGCCAGCCTTGCGGGGACGTATTGCTCAGGGATCGGCCGTTAAACCCCAGAATCCAGCCGGACTTGGAGGTTTCGACCTTATCGCCCAAGCCCGGCGTCTCGGCATGCGAGATAACCCGAACGCCCAGGATTTTTCCGTCGCGGTCCACGCCCACCATCAGGGTAAGGTCGCCGGCATAGCCGCCGGTAGCCAGCATCTTGAACGCCACGGCGCTGACTTCGCCGCCTTTTTTGGCGACGAAAACCTCGGTTCGATCAAGGCCGGTCCCTTCTCCCGCAGACGGAATCACCCGCAGGCTTGCAAGCACGTCGTTATCGTAAAGCGCTTCCGGCAGCACCTGTCCCAGCGTCGCCCGGAGATCTTCGGCCTGGCGCTCCGCGATCGCCTCTTTGGTGATCAGATCGCCTATCCCTAAGAGCAGACTGGCAGCCAGGGCGCAAACGGCCAGCAAATAGGTCTGATAGTCCAAACGCTGCCGAAGCGCATCCAGATCATCGAACTTTCGGCGCAGTCTTTGCCATCGCAGGAGTGCAAATTGCAGAAGCGTCTCTTTATTCAAGGCGATCATTCTTTACCCTCCGGCAATTTCAAGGGCTTGCCCTTGTAATCGCGCCCGTAGATGCGGGGCCGGACGTAATAGTCGATCACCGGGGTCAACGCGTTCATCAACAGCACGGCGAAGCCCACGCCCTCGGGAAACCCGCCCCAAGTACGGATGACGAAGATCAAGAGCCCGCAGCCGGCACCGAAAATCAGCTGCCCTTTTGGGCTGCCGGGCGAGGTGACGTAATCGGTTGCGATAAAGAACGCGGCCAGCATCACGCCGCCGGCTCCGAGGTGCCACAGCGGACCGAGATAACGATCGCCGTCGATGAGGTGGAAGATGGTTGCGAGGCCGGCAACGGTGACCAGCAAGGCTACCGGGATGTGCCAAGTGATGATCCGCTTCCAAAGCAGCCATACGCCGCCGACCGCCACCAGCAGGGCCGAGGTTTCGCCAAGGCTGCCGGGAATCCAGCCCAGCCATGCTCCGGCCAGGCCGAACTGTCCGTTCGCAAACGCCTCGACTAGCGTTTTGCCTTGAGACAACTCGGTCTTGGCATGGCCTATGACGGTCGCACTGGCGAAACCATCGATGCCGGCACCGCCAAAGGTGATTCCCAATGCCTGGAGCAGGCCGGGGGCGTGCCCGGAGAATAGAGGCGCAGGCTGGACCCAGGTCGTCATTTCCAGCGGAAACGACACCAGCAGGGCGACACGCGCGAGCATCGCCGGATTGAACAGATTTTGGCCGATGCCGCCGTAGATCTGCTTGCCGACGATGATGGCGAGACCCGCTCCGGTCACGCCTATCCACCAGGGCGCCCAGGGAGGAAGGCTCAAAGCCAGCAACCACCCGGTCAACAGTGCGGAACCGTCCAACAAAAAAAGCGAAGCCGGTTTGCCTGCCAACTTCAGGCAAACGGCTTCGAACAGCACCGCTGACAAGACAGTCGTCAAAAATAGATAAAGGGCCGGCCAGCCGAATAGAAACAGGCCGAACGCGGTAGCCGGCAACAGCGCCAATACCACCTGCGCCATGATGGCTTGCACCGGATGGTCGGCGCCGGTTAATGGAGCGACGGGCAGGTATACCTTGCTCATGACGCATCCTCCTTGGCGGAAGCCTGCGCCTTGCGCGCAGCAGCCGCTTGTTTGGCCCTTTCCAGCCGCAGCCGCTTCTCCTCGGCCAGGCGATTGGTCTGTTCGGTTTTCTGCTGGGCCTGTTGGCGCGCCATCAATTCCCCGCTCGCATATTTGAAGTAATGCACCAGGGGAATTCGCGACGGACAGACATAGGAACATGAACTACAGCTGATGCAGTCCCTAAGCCCGAAACTCACCGCGGCATCCAGCTGGCCGGCGCGGATGCGGGTCATCATTTCCAGCGGCAGCAATCCGACCGGACAAGCCGAGACGCAACGCCCGCAGCGGATGCAGGGCCTAGCGTCCGCGGCCTGGATTTCTTCGGGCGTCAGCGCCAGGATGCCGCTGGTGCGCTTGACCAAGGGCACTTGAACGTGAGGCAGATGATCGCCCATCATCGGCCCGCCCATCACGTAGCGGGCCGTCCGTTCGGGCTTGTGCCCGCAGAAGGCGAGCAGCTCGGACAACAGCGTACCGAACGGCGCCTCCACGTTGCGCGGCGACTCCACCGCTTCGCCGCTTACCGTAACCACCCGGCTGATCAGCGGCCGCCCGTTACGAACGGCCCGTTGCACGGCATAAGCGGTCGCGACGTTGTGCAGCAGCACGCCCACGTCGGTGGGACGCCCCCCCGCGGGCACTTCCTTGCCGGTCAGATGGGTGACGAGATTCTTTTCCCAGCCCATGGGATACAGGGACGGCACCTGCACGACCTCGATGCGGCCGTGTTTTTTCGCCGCATCGAGCATGGCGGCATACGCTTCCGGCTTGTTGTCCTCGATCGCGATCAGGGCGGTCGGGCATTGCAACCCGTGCAGCATGATCCGGACGCCCTCGACGATCTCCGCGGCGCGCTCCCGCATCAGCCGATCGTCGCAGGTCAGATACGGTTCGCACTCGCCGCCGTTGATGATGAGCGTGTTGATCCGGGTCCGCCATCCGAGGTTCAGCTTCATCGCCGACGGGAAGGCGGCTCCGCCCAGGCCGACGATGCCGGCCTGGTCGACACGGGCGCAGATCTCTTCGGGCGTCAGGCCGAACGGATCGGCTTCGTCGGGCCCCTCGATCCAGCGATCCTCCCCGTCCGGTTCGAGAACGATGGTCGGGGTCGGGAGTCCCGAAGGATGCGGCGCCGGATATTCTTCGATGCCGGCCACGGTTCCGGAAGTCGAGGCATGCACCGAGGCCGAGACCGCACCCCGGCTCGCCGCGAGCAACTGCCCTTTCAGCACCTTTTCGCCGGCCCGGACCACCGGTTCCGCAGGCTGCCCCAAGTGCTGCTGCAGCGGCAGGTAAAGCCGTTCCGGCAAAGGGAAATCGGTGACTATGGGTTTATCGGCGGTCGATTCCTTGCGCGGTTCCGGATGGACACCGCCCCTGATTTTGCTGCGTCGGCGCCATAGCGCGTTGATGTCCAGTACGACCATTTTCAGGCTCCCGCGGCAGCGAGATCGGGTTTGGCCCAGCGCCAGTTACGCAAGGTGGTTTTGATGGGCTGCATCCCGAGACATTCGGTCGGGCAGACCTCCACGCACTTGCCGCAGGCGATGCAGGCATCGGCGACCACGGCATGGATCTGCTTGGGCGCTCCGACGATGGCGTCCGTAGGGCACACCTTGAAGCAGCGGGTGCAGCCGATGCAGGTCGCTTCGCTGACTATCGC
This sequence comes from Methylocaldum sp. GT1TLB, assembly GCF_051027445.1. Lineage (NCBI taxonomy): Bacteria > Pseudomonadati > Pseudomonadota > Gammaproteobacteria > Methylococcales > Methylococcaceae > Methylocaldum > Methylocaldum sp. GT1TLB. The sequence continues at coordinate 5,090,177 of NZ_CP194898.1, read as the reverse complement.
CACCATGGGAACCTGGTCTTCCACGCCGGCCAGGTCGATGTCCAGAGAGAGCTTGCTCGCTAACTGTTCGGCCAAGGCCTTTCCGCCGGGCGGACACAGCGTGGCGGACGCCTTGCCGGCCACCAGGGCTTCCGCCGCCGGCCGGCAGCCGGGATAGCCGCATTGGCCGCATTGCGAGCCCGGCATCATCTTTTCGATCTCGTCGACCAGCGGGTTGTCTTCGACCTTGAAGTAGCGAGCGGCAGCGCCCAGCATGAAGCCCAGAGCAAGTCCTAAAGCGGTAAGACTGAGTACGGCGAATAGGATGTACATAAGCTGGCCTAATGTGTGTTGAGTCCTGCGAATCCCATGAATGCCAGGGACAGAATCCCGGCGGAGATGAAAGCGATCGGCACGCCGGCGAAAGCTTCCGGAACGCTCATGAGGGCCAGGCGCTCCCGAATGCCGGCGAAGATGACCATGACCAGGGTGAATCCCAGGGCGGAACCGAATCCGAACAGGGCGCTGTGCAGGAAATCGTATTCCTGCTGGATGTTCAGAAGGGCCACTCCCAGCACGGCGCAGTTGGTCGTGATGAGCGGCAGAAAAATGCCGAGGACCTGATAAAGCACCGGGCTGGTCTTGCGCACCACCATTTCGGTGAACTGGACCACGGCGGCGATCACCAGGATGAAAGACAGGATCCTGAGGAAGCCGATGTCGAGGGGGGCCAGCAGGTAGTGCTCCAGGAGCCAACTGGCCACGGCGGTCAGCGTGAGCACGAAGGTGGTCGCCAAACCCATGCCGAGCGCCGAATCCAGCTTCTTCGACACGCCCATGAAGGGACACAGCCCCAGGAACTTGACCAGCACCACGTTGTTGACCAACGCAGTCCCCAGCAAAAGCATCAAGTAATCGCGCATCGTGTTCTCGCCTCCGCCGATTGCCGTATCCGTCAGTCCGTATTCTCCATTCGCGCCGGCGTGCTCGCGGCGCTCTTGCTAGCCTCATGACCAGAAGCGACGAGTTCTTCCTTTCCGATCGCGCCGCAGGCATAACACTTGAACGCGACGCTGAATCCCTGCTTGCTGCAGGCGTGTTCCTTGGCTTGCCGGCAGCCCACGGCTCCGCAGGCCGTGCAGCGGTAGAGCTGGCCCCTGCAGGCACTGGCATACCCGCCGACCCTTTCACCGTCGCAGATCGACATGTCATTCTTTAATTTTTCGTAATTCGCCATAACAGTCTTCCCAAGTTAATACCAATAAAAAACCCAAGACTCGTGAGAACGCTCTCCGCATCAGGACGGGGAGCACTCCGAAAGATCGACCTGAACCATCCCGTCTTCGACCCGAAGCGGATACTCTTCCAGCGCACAGCGCGGCGGAATCAGGCCTTGGCCGGTACGCGCGTCGAACACCCAGTTATGGAAGGTGCAAGTGATGGTCCGTCCGTTGAACCCGCCGTATTTCAAACGGGCGTTGTGATGCGGGCAGGTACCTTGAAAGGCCTTGAGTTCCCCGCCATCCGGCCAGACCAGCAATATTTCGCGGCCTTCCACGGTAAAAGGCACCATGTCGCCTTCGCCGAGGTTTCTGTGCTTGCATAGGCTGGTGTAACTCACCGTCACCGCCTACCAGGGGACCGAGGCGTCTACCAGCTTGGCCTTGATTCCGGCCGCTTCCATGTCCGCCAGGGTCTTGTAAAAGGTGCCTTCATGGATGAGCGTGCCTTTCTGGGACAGCACCGCGACATAGCGCGCCACGGTATCGACCTCGCAGCGGTAACCGCCGCCCGGCTCCTCGGTCCGGCGGGCATTGCCGGCCCAATCCACGAAAAAACCCGATGCAACCGTCATGCTTTTTTCTCTCCTCTTCTTCAAGTAGCCAAGGCCATCCGCAGCACTCGTGCGAAATGCACGCTCTCGCGTTGCGCACCGTCGCGAATCTGATGACGGCAACTGGTACCGTTGGCGATCAATAAAGTATCGGTATCGGCCTCCCGCACTTTCGGCAACAGCGCGAGCTCGGCCATCCGCATGGAAACTTCGTAGTGTTCGGCCTCCAGCCCGAAGGCGCCGGCCATGCCGCAGCAGCTCGATTCGATGAACTCGACCTGGAGTTCCGGCACCAGACCCAAGACTTTCCGCATCGCTTTCAATGCGCCAAAGGCCTTTTGGTGGCAATGTCCGTGTACCATCGCCCGCGCGCCAGGCACGGATTTGAACGCCAGCTTGAGGCGCTTGGCGTCGTGTTCGCGGGCCAAAAACTCTTCCAGGAGGACCGCCGCCTTGGCGATCTTGTCGACCTTCTCCCCCAATCCGAGGCTGTAATACTCGTCGCGCAGCATGAGGAGACAGGACGGCTCCAGTCCGACCACGGGGAGCCCGCGCTCCACATAGGGCCACAGCGTTTCGACCATGCGCCGGGCCTCTGCCCGTGTTTCCGCGATCAAGCCGTGAGAAAGAAAAGTGCGCCCGCAGCATAGAGGCCGTTCTCCGGCCGGCGGCCTCGCGATGTGTATCCGATAGCCTCCCGCCAGCAGTACTTCCAGCGCGGCCTCCGCGGTTTCGGTATCGAAATGGTTGGAGAAGGTATCCACTAGCAGGACGATTTCGCGGCCGTCCGGAGCACCGATGCCTTCTCTCGGTGCAGAAGCAAGAAAACTCCGGGCTGCGCCACGCGGCAGCGAACGCTTGGCGGCGATACCAAACACGCGTTCGACCCATCGCGCCAAAAAGGGGAAGCGTTCACGGAAAGAAATCAGCGGATTCAGCGCCGCGAGCCGGTGGGCGAAACGCGGCATATGGGCGAAGAGACGCTCGCGTAACGGCGCTCCGCCGAGCGCTGCCCAGCGCTGAGCGAGCGTTTCGACGCGAAGCAGCGCCATGTCCACGCCGTTCGGGCACTCGCGCTTGCAGCCTTTGCAGCCCACGCACAAATCCATTGCCTCGGCGAGTTCCGGACCGGCAAAAGGCTTAACGCCGTACTCGCCGTTCAAGGCAGCCTTGAGCGTGGCAGCCCGGTGCTGAGTCGAGTGTGCGACATCCTGAGTGGCGCGAAAGCTCGGGCACATCACGCCCTTTTCGGTGCGCTGGCACTGTCGGTTGCCGATACAGACGGCCGCCGCCTTGCCGAAGGCGCCGCCCGCGGCAGGTACCGCCGCGTAGGCGTCGCCAGCACCGTAGCTGTCATAGGCCGACCAGTCGAGTTGGGTATCCATCGCGCTCAATGAGAATAAAAAGCCGTCGCCAAGCATCAAGCAATAACGATGCCCATTCTCAATATAGACGCACAATACTGTTTTGTAAGGATATTTTTGAAATCGCCAGCGCCTGATTCGATTTTTCGCTATGTCAGGTTCGTGACAAAACCCTGTCTTCGTATTCCTCTTGTCGCGACCCCGAGGCGCATTTCCGACAAAACGGGGTTCATCGAAATTTGGAAGCCCCCGCCGCTATTTACAAATCGCGAGCTCGCTATTTCCTTTACTAAATAGCGTAAGAATGTAGAATCGGGCGCGTTCGGGGCTTGCATCGCACTCGACAGGCTGCCGAATCTGCACAACTTTCCTGTTCGATGGGGGTTCGCCATGACCATTCAGTGGAACGCCGATCTGCCGGACGACTATCACCGGCAAGCCATAGCGCCCGTGAGTTTCGAGCGCCACGTGGATACCTTCGCTCATGCCTGCAAGGAGCTAGGATTCGATGATGCCGGAGAACGATGCTTCTATCGGCATGAATTCACGCTGACCGAGGACCGCTTCGACGCGGAGGAATTTCCCGTCGAGGTCGGCGTTTACTGGGAAAGGGTCATCGCCTGGCGGCTCGTCAGCGGACTATGGCTTAAGCTGAAAATCTGGGCCGATCGCCTCGACCGATGCCCCCGCCGCTTCGTTACGCAAGCGCCGGAGCTCGTCGAGGAAGCGGAGATCGAGCGTTAGCGCCTTTTCACTTCAAACAGGTTTCGATTCCTGGGTCATCGCGAACGATGCGGTTCATGCCTCACCGCATCCTACGGACTCAAGGCGGGCGGCCAACTGGGAAAGGCTCTAAAGCTTCTTGATCTCGATGTTGTATTTCTGAAGAGCGTAGTGCATCTGCCGCGTCGTCATCCCGAGCAGCCGCGCGGCCTTGGCCTGCACCCACCCGCACTCCTCCATCGCCCAGATCAGCCTTTCGCGCGTCGATTTGAATTCCGGCACTCCTCTTCCCGCTTGCGAATCGTGATCGGGTTCGGCTGCGGCGGGAGCTTCCGCGGAAACGGCCGGAACCGGGCTCGACATTTGCGAGATCGGCCTCAGCGCCAGCGAAAAACACATGTTTTTCTGGCATGGCAGATTGATGTCGCGAATCGTTTTGCCGCGGGACATGGCCGCAGTCCGCTCCACGCAGTTTTCCAGCTCGCGGACGTTGCCGGGCCAATAGCATTCCGCCAGGATCTGTTTCGCCTCCGGCGACAGCATGAGCTGGCGCTGATTGGCGTGGTTGAAGCGTTCCAGGAAATGATCGGCCAATGGAAAGATGTCTTCGCGCCGTTCGCGCAGCGCCGGCAGGAGAATGGATATCACATTGATCCGAAAATAAAGGTCGGCCCGGAATTCGCCCTTGAGCACCGCATCCTCGAGATTGCGGTTGGTGGCCACGATCAGCCGTACGTCGACCTGTATCGGTTTATTGCCGCCCACCCGTTCGAATTCCCGTTCCTGCAGCACGCGCAGAAGCTTGACCTGGAAATTGGGAGATACGTCGCCGATTTCGTCGAGAAACAGCGTTCCGCCGTGGGCCAGCTCGAAGCGGCCTTTTCGCTCCTGCGTCGCGCCGGTGAAAGATCCTTTCTCGTGGCCGAACAACTCGGATTCCAGCAGGGTCTCGGACAAGGCGGCGCAATTGACCCGCACGAAAGGCCCGTCTTTGCGCGCGCTCAGATGGTGAATCGCGTGCGCGATCATCTCCTTGCCGGTCCCGGTTTCGCCGCGCAGCAGCACCGTGGAATGAACCGAGGCCGCCCGTTCCACATCGGCGAACACCTCTTGCATGCGCTGGCTCTGGCCGATGACGTTGACCAGCCCTCGAACGGGCTGGGCCGCCTTTTGCAAGCGGTGCTGCTCGATGATCCGCTGTTCGCGTTCCGCAGCCACGAGCTGGTGGAGCCTGATCGCCTGGCCGACCAGATTGGCCACCATCTTGAGCAAACGGACGTCGTGCTCCAGATGCCCATGGTAGGTCGTCATGTCGCGGTCGGCGCTGAGGACGCCTATCGTGTCCCCCATGGCCTTGATCGGAATGCCTATGAACGCGATCCTTTGCCCGCTCGAAAGATCGCGCGAGCCCGTCCTGTTGAGAAACTGCGGCTCTTCGGCGATATTGCGAACGACGATGGGAACGCCTGTCTTGATGATCTTGCCGACGATTCCTTCGCCCTTCCGGAATTGTCCTCGCTCGATTTCATCGCGAGACAAACCCGCCGCCCCAATAACATGCACGTCGGCGTTGTCCTGCACCAAGCTGATCATGCAGCGCAGCATGTGCATGTGCGATGAAAGAACGTTGAGCGCCTCCCGGAGGGTTTTATGGAGATCCAGGGAGGAGCTGAGAATCTTGCTGATCTCGTAAATCGTGATCAGCTCCAAATTCCTTTGCTTTTCCAATGGGTTAGCTGCTTCTCTTGCTGACATAGCCGGCCTCGTACGGTGGGGTTAGCCCGCAATTCCCTGATATGCTCGAATGCAGCTCTGATGAGCCTCCGCTGGCAACTTCAGAACTCGATTAATGGGATGAAGCAGGTTTTATGCCCGGTTTCGGCTTTGGAAATGGACCTCGGCCGCCCGGTTACGATCCGGAACGGCTGCCTTGGTCATAGGTAGCCCCGAAGGGCAATGCCGGTCGCTATCGGACCGGCGGGACTGGTTCGATCAAGCTACGGAAAATGCGGCATGGGACACGTCGATAAACGGTTCAACATTGACGGAGATTTGCTGTATTCGAGGTCGGAGTTCGTCCCATCCTCATCACGTCGGGCGAGCCAGGCTCAGAGCCGCCCACCTCTTATATTGCCGACGTTTCGCAATGCGTATAAACGGTCATTTTCAGGGGGAGTCATCGCGGCAACCAGATTTTCCAGCGACTCGATGCGAGCCTTCATGTCGGCCATGGTCTGATTCACGACATCCGGGATGTGGTGATGATCGAGATCGATCCGCTGCGGATTCATGGTAACGCCTTCCTTGGGCTGCACGATCCTCCCCGGAATGCCGACCACGGTCCGGTTTGCCGGCACGTCCTTGACGACGACCGAATTGGCGCCTACGCGCACGTTGTCGCCCAGGGTAATCGGCCCGAGAATCTTGGCGCCGGCGCCGACCAGAACGCCGTCGCCCAGAGTCGGGTGGCGCTTGCCTTTGTTCCAGCTCGTACCTCCCAGCGTGACGCCATGGTAAAGCGTGACGTCATCGCCGATTTCCGCCGTTTCGCCTATGACCACCCCGGCTCCGTGATCGATGAAAAAGCGGCGGCCGATGGTCGCTCCGGGATGAATGTCGATATTGGTCCAAAGCCGCGTCAAGAACGCCAGCAAGCGCGCCCCGTAAAAAAATCCGCGTTGCCACAGACGATGGGCCACGCGGTGTATGAGAACGGCATGCAGGCCGGGGTAAGTCGTCAACACTTCGAAGCGAGTACGGGCGGCGGGATCGCGGCCGAAAACGCAGGCCACGTCTTCTCGCCATTCCGCGAATAGATTCTGCGCCCGGGAACCGGAGGGCGGTCTTGGCGACGGGGCCGACGCGGGCCGAGCGTCCGAATCCGAGAGAGATTCAACTTTGCGGTCCAGAATCTCATAGCTCGCTTGATGTCTCATGGTCCCGCTACCTCTATCTCGCTCGTGCGCCGTTGACGGCTTGAAAAGTACTCGTGGAGAAATACCGACTGCCGGTGGCCTCGGTTTGATGAATTCGCATTCGGGTACAGCCATTCGGCAATGATTTGGTTCTTCGGAAGCATGCCTCATGCCATGACAAATCCAGACCAAAATGCCTTTAAATCAACGCTTGGCGGACTTATGCCGATCGATGCCGATAGTGGCAAACACGACAATCCGTAATTAATTGTGAGACTTCTTACAAATTCGGGTGGCGAATCCGTTCTCGTCGTCCAAACGATTCTTGGAGATTCGAGACGATCGCGGATGGGGCATAAGCTTGCCCCTTATAGTGCAGTCGTTGAGTTTTTCGTGAGGATTTGCGGTTCGCGCTGAACCACTATGGACGGCGCGGCACCATATTAGCGCATAGCCGGCGGATACGTTTTCCGTGGCCGAATCATACCTTCGAAAATTGCGCTATGGTTCAAACACTTATCGGATGGTCAATATCTGGCACAACCGTTGCTTAAAGATTATCGGCATATCTTATCCTCCCACTTCAACGAGTGTTGAGTTAACCCGGCTTCGGCCGGGTTTTTTATTGAGAATAAAAAAAGCCCCGTTTGTCGGGGCGGTTCGTCCGTGAACCTGGTTGGCGGCGCCATTCTGTCGCACCGTTACCCGCGCGGGAATGCGTATTAATGCGTATTCCGGGATATTACGGTTTGCCGTCCGGAGAATTTGGTCTACGCTGAATATGTCGCATCAATTCTTGTGATTGTCTTCGGCGACAACCCGGCTCGCACCCCGTAGCCGGGTTTTTTATGGGTCCATCGGCGGACGGGAACTCGTTTGTTTTAACCTTGATTCCAAAAACCGCCGTCCTTGCTCTTCGCCATCCTGGACGAGACGGGCGATATGTTCGGGGCAGCGATCGAGTTTGCTTTCGTAATTCAAGCTTTTCGCCAATTCGACCGACATCTCTATTCTCGGGATATGGTAGGGCGCGTCCGGATCGTCGGGGAACGATCGAGGAATCTTTATTGGTTCCTTGATATCGAATTCGGCCAAAAATTCGTCCTTGAACGCTCCTGCGACGATGAAATCGTTGATCCGCTCGATTTGGCGCAGACTGTGAAACAAGGATATGTTGCCCGTCAGTTCGTTATGGCGATCAAGAATGTCGTCCGGCGCGACCGGGATTTCATCGGCCGTGGTTGGATTGATCTTAATCACCCAGATTTCATTGGGGATGTTTCGAGCGCCGACGAACCGGGGATCGATCAAAGTAGAAATCGGCGGATTGTCGGAAAACAGCCCGTCCCAATAGGCCATTTCGCCAATCGACACCGCCGGGAAGATGCTGGGAACGCACGCCGAAGCGAGGAGATAATCGATTTTGATCGGCTCGAGGTATGAACTGAACTTATGCAGTCGGCCGGTGAGCACATTGCAAGCGCCTATGATCAGAATCGGCGGCTCCGTTTGCTGACCCAGAGCGGCCAGTTTGTCTGCATCGATATGGGTTTCCAACAGCGTCCGAAGATCCGTGAATTCGTTCCGAATACCGAGAGTCGCAACCGAAAAGGAACTGCGCGCCACCGGAGACGAGGGGCTCACGTTGTACTGGGGCATCAGTCCCTTTCCCGTCAGATAAAGCGAGTGGATAACGGAATCATTGAAAAGGCGTTCCTGATACGTCTGGGCGGTATTGTCGTTCCAGAAATCCAAAACCCGCTTGCAAAAGGGTTTTTCGCCGTGTTTCAAGGCGTACCAAAGCATGAAACCGCAGATGGCACCGCCCGAGGTTCCGCTAATGCTGACGATGTTGAAATGATCTTGAACATTGTTTTCCGCAAGGGCTTTGAAGACGCCGGCCGTAAACGCGGTTTGGCTTCCGCCTCCCTGGCAGGCGATGGCAACTTTGGGTTTCATCGAGAAAAATCCTCCGAAAATGCGTTAAGCAGATGATGAGCAGGATTGTGATTTCGTCCTGATCCCCGGTTTACCAACGGCCGGCCGAGTGGTTTCGCCTTTCTACCTAACCGGATAGGTCGCCAACTGGCCCAGCCCAACCAAAACCATCACCCCGGCGATGCTCAACAATGCGACGCGGACCCGAAACTTACTGAAATGCGCGGCGATGCCCGTGAAGAACAGGGCGGCGGAAAAGATCACCGTTGTGAGTACATAGTCGTCGCCCTGCTGGTTGGCTGCCTGGGCCTGATCGGAAGCTGTCCCCGCTTCCTGTTCCAATTGAGCAGCCCGGTCGGAAAGTTCCTGGCGGTACTCCGGCAGGACGAAGGGCGAGCTGGGTGCGGCAGCATTTTCCAGCGGCCGGCTGGCCACCCAGGCTTCGAAGGCCGGCCTGAATTCGGGTCGAAAGCGTTGTTCGAAAAATCTCGCCCGTTCTTCGTCGCCGTCCTTATAGGCATTGAGCCACTCGATGAAAAGCTCCAGGTCGACGGATCGGTAAAGATAGGCGAACGTGGACATGCGGGTCGCTTGGACCCACCGTATGGAGGAAGTGTTGTAGTTGGTCGATTGAACGCCGCTCCAGCGTTTGGACTGGTAACCGGCCCACGACGAAGCCAGAGCCGCAACCGACAGCAGGATCGCGCTGGCGATGTCCAGCCAATATTCGTATGACATAGAAGCTTGATGCTGCGCCGTCCCCTCATCAGAGGACGCGGCCGTCTTGCCGGATTCGGTGCTGTCGTCCTTTGCCATCGTTCCTCCCTGTTGTTGGCCTCACGGCCCCTTACTTCTCCATACACAGGCCGCCGTTATTCGGAGCGTTTCCTCGATCGGCAGTCTCGGCAAAGACCGAATGATCGCCCTCGAAATCCCCAGGATGGATTTCGCTGCCCACTCCGGCGAGAGAATGCGCTCGGGGCGTTACACGATCAATACAGGAAATTACAGGGGGGAAGCACCGCTAACTCTCCTTCTTGGTTATGTTTATCGGGCGGAAAACCCGGTTTGGCCGGGTTTTTATCGGATGATTGATCAAAAGATCATGTCTTGTGACAAGCGACATCTAGCAAGATGCTTTGCACACAACTTTGCATCATTTGGCGCGAAGTTCTCTTTTTTATAAAAAAATCAACATAATACGTTTGCATATTGACTTGCACAAAAGTGTTCACCAATGTCGGACATCACTGTCGAAACCCATCGGGCAGGACCATTCACGTTTCGCGTCGGGGCCAAACTAGAAGCATTAAAAAGCTGTTGAATAGTAAAGAAATCAACCTACGACAGTACCAGGTACTGGAATATTTGGCGTCCCGTCCGAGCGGAATTAAGCTTTATGAACGCAATCTTTGGTATCGCTCTATTTACCGCAATGTTTCTGCAGCTACGGAAAGCCGCGATTGGAAAAACCTGCTGGCGCAGGGGTTGGTGGAAAAAACCGAGCATGGAGTTGTTTCTCTGAAGCGCATGTAGGCCACGACCAAGCGGTCTGATTCCATTCGGCATTCGAGTGAACATTAATCGTAGGGTGGGTTAGCGCAGCGTAACCCACCGATTCGAGGTCGCTCGGTGGGTTACGGCCTTGCGGCCTAACCCACCCTACAAAAATTAATGCCTTATTGAAAGCGATTTGGGATCACCTCATTGCCGGCGGCACATAACCGCGGCTCGCCCTTTTTGTGCCGGCTGGAACACCCGCAAAGGGACCGGATGGGATCAAGAAAGGACAATACGCATCTTTCAAGTCGCTTGGCACATGGCCGCCTCGCTCATTGGACCACATTCTTTTCAAACCTCGCTGCTCTAACCAAGTGCTAGGTTTGAAGACAGGTCCTTAGACAGGATCGAGACGTGGCACAGACCTTTACCCTTTGATAGACCCGTTGCATCAAGAATATCCTCGTCTTACATGCTTATTTCTTGATCACACTCCGAGCCATGAAGCAGCTCTCGCTCGTTCATTTCTGCTTCGACCCATTGAATTTCCTGCACAAGGCTTGTCAGAAGACCGTCCTCGGTCTGGGGTCTTAGCTCTTCGGGCAGAACATGCCAGGTATAGGTTTCAATTTCCAGGTGCGGTTTTAAGTCCGACGTGTTCCTGAGAAAGTCGAACACCTTACCGATCTGATCACGGGTCGTTCCTAATGCTCCATTTCCGAACCCGCTGATTTGTAACGGGACATGGAAGTGAATACGCCAAGGTGCATGCGTCGCCCAAGCGGAGTCATTCAATACGATGGGAAGATCCCTTGCACCTATTACCCGTCCATCGCCAAGTTGCGAACGTACTTGATGAAGGTACCGCGGCTCGGCAAAACCTTGTAAAACTTGCCGAACTTCCGGGTCCGACGGGTCGATGACCTCCAATGCGCTGGAAAGCTGAATTTTTCCGATTTCAATGCCCGCGTTTCGAAGTCGAGCCAATGACGCGGAAACATCTTCGAACATGACGGCTTGGTGGCAGACATCGAGGCATACGCCCAAGTACTCGCGAATCAGTTCGGGTTTCAGGCGTGCGCGCTGTGCCGCTTCCGGGAGATCGCGCTGAAAAAAAACAATGGCTTCATCGGTGGACTCCAGTGCGGCATCGGGCTCCATTTCCAGACACACGCGGATACGTTTGCCGCTGACTTCGTGCAGCCGTTCCAGTGCTGCTGCAAGTCTGCACAAAGTATCTGCCGCTTTTCGGGTTTGCTCGATCGTCCACCCATACCTGTATCCAAGGGGAACCGTCGATATGGTGGCCTCGCTTTGCCATTCCGGTAAGCATGCCGCGAGCAATTGGGCGAGATCGAGGGTGTAATCGTAACGTGCCGGTTCCGTCCAAGCGGGCAGGTAGACCCGTTCCTTGAGCGAGATCGAGTGAAATCCGCCGTATGGAAACCCGTTCAAGGTAAAGAGTTCGAGCCTGCATCGATTGAGAAGATCGATAAATTCGAGGCCCTGCCGGGATATTTCCCGCAACTCTGCCGCAACGCTTTGGCTGAGCCAGAGCCCGGTTCCCATGGATGCAATCCGGCGACGCTCGCGCACGCCGTTGACCGAATAGCTGATTACGCGGCGAACCTCGTCGAAGGTTTCTCCCGGGTGAACGTTGGCGCAATAAGTGAGCTCATGGCGATGCCATTTGGGTCGAGATGCGTCACTCACTGCACGACCGGTAGTTGTCCGCGCAGCACCGAATTGTTCTCCCAGAGTCGGGTCTGGTCGATTTTGACAGGTCCCACTTCTTCCAGGGAAATGCGGCCACTCTGCGCATAAAAGTTGATTGGGTTGACGTACAGCACGTATTCGATCTGATCCTCGTTGAACCCGGCCTGACGCATGGCTTCGCCCGTCTTCGGCACTTTGAGCGGATCGCTCCGCCCCCAGTCAGCGGCGCTGTTGACGACCATCTTTTCCAATCCGTATTTCTGCAGCAGGGCCACCATGCGCTCCTCGCTCATCTTGGTGTGCGGATATACCGAGTGCCCGCGCCAGCAGCCGGTCTCCAAAACCAAAGGCAGCGTCTCCTCGTTCAGATGATCGATCAACACCATTTCTTCATCCATGTTCATCTCCCGAATGAGGGCAATGGTTCGCTCGGTGCCGCGCTTTTTATCCCGATGGGGGGTGTGCACCAACACCGGCAGGTTCAAGTCCTTGGCGATTTGCAACTGCTCGGCGAAGAATCGCTCTTCCCCGTCGGTCATGTCGTCGTAGCCGATCTCGCCTACGCCGACGACACCGTCCTTCTCGCAATAAAGCGGTATGAGTTTCATGACCTCTTCGGCTAGAGCCGTGTTGTTGGCTTCCTTCGGGTTCAGTCCGATAGTGCAATAATGCCGAATGCCGAACTGACTGGCCCGGAAACGCTCCCAACCGACGAGCGAGTCGAAGTAATCTATAAAAGTGCCCGGCTGGGTACGCGGTTGCCCCTGCCAGAAAGCGGGCTCCACTAAGGCGACTATGCCGGCGGCCGCCATGTTCTCGTAGTCGTCGGTGGTACGGGAAAGCATATGGATGTGAGGGTCGAAATAGCGCATGAAAGACTCCTGGACTTCAACTGATATCAACCACCTGCGGCGGCGCCTAGAATTTCCCGCACGTGCTCGTCCGTTTCGAGGCTAAACCGCTGATCGAGCGCGGCGCGCAGCTCCGGAAACCGCTTTAACGACTGCACCATGGCCTTCGCCGAGTAGTACCGATGCAGTGGGTTCGGGTCGTCAAGATAACGACGTACAAACTCGACACCCTTCACTGAGGCATAGGGTAAAAGGGCCATCCAGATTTCCGGAGGCACGTCGCGATCGGCGGCCAACAGTTCGTCGACGTAGTCCTCGCACATGCGCGAGAGTTCGGAATTCACGCGTTGTCCGAGACCGTAGATCAAATCGGCGTTAAGGCGTACGAAGAGAGCCTTGAGCACCATCTGATTGAATTCCCGATCGGAATAATAGGCCGCGGGATAAGGATTCAGCAGTGCGATCGACGAAACCAGTACAAGGCTGTTGGCACGTCCGGCTTCCAGCGCCAAGGACTTCAAGCGATCGGCGGAAGGAAACAGTGCCAGCCCTCTGACGATCGCGGCACGCTCGGATTCATCCCCTTGGCGAAAAAGGCTCGTTACCAGCGTCTCCGCCTGCTCCGGCTCCCGCTGCAAACATAGAAGAATCATGGCAATACGGCCTGCGTCGCCGCTTTCCCAGTGATCTATCGCGACCGGCCCGACTGAGCTAATCAAAGGCGAATATCCGGCGCCAAGCGGTTGGCGGCCAAGCTGCCGGCGGGCCTGGGTTGAACACCGGCCGAGATCGGGTGCCAGCGCTTTGCTGTTCTCGAGTTTAGTTAGCGCTTCCCGCAGCCAGTCATTCTGCTGGTCGGAGCAAACGTCGCCAATCGCGCTGACCAGGCTGTTCAACATCTCAGTCATTGATGAATCCGGTAAAAAGCCTGCCACGGGAGCGATCGATTCTTGTTTATGTAACCCTGATATGCCGGGCGAGCAGGCGGCTTGGCAAAACGAAGGATAACACCAGTACTCCACCCCACCAAGGTCCGCCGCAGAAAGCGAGCAGAGCGTCGAGCGGAATGATGCCCAGCACCAGGCTCTTGACGGAACGCTGCACGCTCTCCGGTGTCGGCTCGCGGTAGGTCGCTATCAGTTCCCGCAGAACGCTCCATAGAGCGAGCACCAAAAGGACCAAAGGCCAAGCGTGCGGCAGCGTTCCCGACATAACCAGACCGACAAGAAGCAGAGCGGCGCCGATGACTCCTACAATGCACTGCACGATAGGCCTTCGGGAGAATCCGGACGTCTCTATGGAACTGAGCCGAGTCAGGCTGATCACGTAAATCAGGATCACCAAGGGCACGGACAGCAGCGCGCCGTCGAGATCGACGATGGACAACCCGAGTACCCAGTTCAAATAGCGGCAGCCGCCCATCGCCAGGGCGCCGACGGCACTCCCTTTGGCCAAGCCGTCGTAGATAAAGATGAGCGCGGCCAGCGCGAGCGCCCAATACAACTGAGTCTCGCCGACCATCCCCGCGGAGACGACGCCTAACGCCAGGAGCAGCCCCCCCAGCAACCATGCCGTCGAAATCGGGATTCGACCGGAGGGGAGCGGTCGGAACGGACGATCGCGGCGATCTTCCTCGTAGTCGAAACAATCGTTGAAGACCATTCCGCCCGAATAAAGAAATGCCGAGGCCAGCATGAGAAGCAGCAAGCTTCCCCAGCGTATCTGCCCACCCGTTGCAATCAGATGGGCTGCCAGGCTGTTCGAAACGGCGGTAAAGGCGTTGGGAATGCGCACCAATTGCAAATAAGGCAGCCAGATTCTCTCGGCGATCACGGGTTTTCTCCCAACAGCGCAGTGAGATAAGCAAGCGCCCGGCTTCCCGCTTCCACGGGTTTATCGGGGTAGCTGTAGAGTTCGACGGTAAGAAATCCCCCGTAGCTGATACCCCGCAAGGCGTGCAAGTAACGTTGGAAAGGCAGTTCGCCGTCGCCGGGAACTCGATGGAAATGTTTTCGGTCTTTGATGTCCTCGACGTGCACGTTCCAGATGCGTCCCTCCAGAGCGGAAACGGTTTCCTCGACAGGCTCGCCGTCAAGGAACGAGTGGCCGATATCGAGGTTGACGCCGAGCACAGGCGAACCCACGGCGCGGATCACGTCCAGCGCTTCGGAGGCCCGCTCGACCAGCAAGCCCGGTTCGTACTCGATGCCGATTCGAACGCCGTAATCGGCAGCCACGCCACAGATTCTGACTAGGCTTTCGACGAAATAGGCTATCGACCGCTCCGGTTCGCAGGCTGACGTCGGCCGGCCGGAGGTCACGCTCACACAGCGCGCGCCGACCTCTCTGGCCAGCCGGACAGCTTCGATGGTGTAGTTTTCGCGCCACCGCCGCAGCTTTTCGTCCGGGTTTGTGAGAGCCGGTTCGAACACGTTTTCCGGCGGCGAAGGCGAATAGTATCCATTGGCCGTATTCGCATTCAGATTGCTTACCCCCAGTCCCGTCTCGTTCAAGATCGCCTTTACTTCGTCCAACGCGCCGCGGTCGACCTGCCCCGGAAACCAGTGAGGACGATCGCAAAGTATCTCGACGCCGGCGAATCCCAGCGAGGCGATTTGCCGGAGTGATTCCGGCAAATCGAAGCGGGTAAAGGCGTTTGTGCTATACGCGAGCTGCATCTAAGTCCCCCAATCAAAACTTCCAGTCGGCCGCCAAAACGAAATTCCGGCCGGGTTCATTCAGACCCGATCCGTGAATGCGGTAGTCTTCGTCGGTCACGTTTTCCAGGGCCAGGCTCAGCTTGAGGTCGCGGTAGACTTGCCAGCCGCCGCGCAGCGTCAAAACCGTGTAGCCCGGCGTTCCTCCCGGAGGAATGCGCTGATTGTCGGCACGATCGGAAGAACTCAGCCGGTCCTGTTCCTCGGCGACCGTCACCACGCCTTCCGCCCATAACTTGCCGTCCGGATGATCCCATCGGAGCCCTACGTTGCCCATGATCGGCATCAGCCGATCGATGTATTCCTCGGTCGGAGAGGAACTCGCCGACGGATATCCGTCGATACGCCCGTGCATCCAGGTGAATGCGCCGAACGCGGTGAACTGGGACAGAAACCGATAGCTCCCGGCGATTTCGACGCCGTGGATATATCCGTCTCCGGCATTGCTCTTGGTCACCTCTCGGCTTCCGTTCACGGTTCTGCCCGTGGGTTTTCGAACGATCATGTCTTCGACGTCGGTGTAAAAATAAGCAATCTGGCTCGAAAAGTTTTCGTGCTGGGTCTTGATGCCGAACTCGTAGGCGATGAAGTCTTCCGGCCTCAAATTTGGCGCCGGAGTCTCCAACTCCCCCGATCGGGCGATGTCGAAGCGGGTCAGGTCGGAGAGGTTCGGCGCGCGGAATCCTTGGGAGATGCCGCCGAACACGTGCCAATGTTCCGCATCGTCGACGTGGTAGGTGGCTCGGACAGTCCCGAGCACGTTGTCCCAGCTTCTTTCAAGCCGTGTCTGCCGGCCGGTCAGGGGGTCCTTGACGCGATCGGCGCCCGCTTCGATGTGGTTGTAACGGCCGCCTATGACCAAATCGAGCGAATCGATCAGCCTGATATCGTCCTGAACGAAGACCCCCAGCGTGTCGTAGCGCGCATCGTCGGCGACCGGGCCCTGAATTTCCTTCGATGTCAACCGCCCGGCGGCATTGTAGTTATTCTGATAGGAACGCACCTCGTCATGGTAGTACTCGACGCCGTAAGTCCAAAACCCCACCGGGCTAAAACTGTCGAGCTGGGCGAAAAAGCCGGTGGTGCCCACGTCGAATCCGTTTCGCTCGCTGCGAAGATTGTTCCGGACCCGCAACTGGTCCTCGCTCTGGAGATGATAGGAAACGCTGACCCGAGCGCCGTCCACGAAAGAATCGAAATTCCTGCCATGGTACTGGAGATAGGTCAGCTCCCGATACTGATCCAAGGAGAGTTCCCGGTCGGTTCCGACTTGAGTGCCGGCGAAACTCTTGCCGAACGCGGTTCTGTGCGTACGCCACGCATTGTCCGGATCGACCCTCTGATGAGCCAGCACGAACTTGTGGTCTGGATTGAGGAAATACTCCAGCTTCAAATCGGCATCCTGCTCGTCGTAGCCGGTCATCGGCTGCTTGCCGGTAGGCTCGCCTGCCTCCAAATCTCCATAGCTCTTGATCGACGCGCCGGCCAGGAAGCCGATGCGCTGATCCCAACTGCCGCTGATTTCCGCCCGGCCGGTGTGGGAGTCCTCGGCATCGGCGAAACGATAATAGACTCGCCGGTCCCACAGAAAACCGTCGCCGTACTCATCGCGGCCGCGGGTCAAAGCATTGACGGTGCCGCCGACGGCATCGCTGCCGTAAAGCACGGAACTCGGCCCCTTGATGACTTCCAAGCTCCGGACGGTGAGCGGATCGACAGTGTTCCAGTATTGGTTGGGACCGTCGCGGAAGACCGAATTATTGAGCCGGATGCCGTCGATCAGGAACAGGGTCCGGAAACCCGTGAAGCCGCGCAGAAATGGCGAACCCTGGCCGTGGCCGGTCTTTTGCACCATAACCCCCGGCATCCCGCTAAGTGCTTCGGGCACCGTCCGTGACATGCGGCGGTTCTGAATATCCCCGTCGGTGACGCGCTCGGTGCTGTAAGGCAGATCGAAAGCGGGCTTATCGGTCCGGGTACCGGTGATCATGATCGGGGCAAATTCGAAGAACTCGGTTCCGGGCGATAGTGAGTCCCGCTTTGCCGTATCGGCACGGGCCGGAGATCCATTGATCAGGCTGATCGTCAGCAATGTGAAGGTGAAGGGATGCTTAGTCATTTTTTGTTGTCTTCTTGCACAAAAACCCCCGAAAACCGCCGACCCTTTCGCAAACCAGCAGCAACAGATAGCTCGCGCCCGCCAACCCCGCCAAAAGGGGGCGCAAGCTCACGGCGACCGGCGAATCGACGGCGATTTCGCCATCGCTCGGCCAAGGGCGAATCAGCCCCTCCCGAAACCATCTATCCCCCAGGGACTCGCCGTTTCCGGAAGAACCGGCCTCTTCCTCCGATTCATGCAGGGCCGCCGTTTGCAGGCTCCGGTCCCCGGCTTTGAATACCGCGCGATAGATACCCGGCAGACTGACCGGCAGATCGCCCCGATAGCGGCCGGGAGCGATGCGATTCAGGGGAATCCGGTACGTGCCGCCCGAAGGCGTGGTGACGACGGACTCAACCGCCGGGTACTCGGCCCACTCGCTCTTATCGGAAGCCAAAGCTTCGAGTTCCAGCTCCAGACGGCCCGGACGGTCATGGATTTGGGCATGCAGCAAGGGACTGAGGGTGGCGGCACTGATCCAATCGATGAGACCGCCGAAAAAACGCCCCCAGTCGGACCACGCCAGCCAAGCCGGGGCCCACGCGTTCAAGCCGGCCGGAAGAGCCGCGACCTTACCGCCGCCGACCTGCCTGACCGCCAGCAGCGGATCGCCGTTCGGCGATTCCAGAAAGACCGTCGCTTCGGGCTGGGGGCTGGTGACCATATACCCGGACAAGACCGGCCAGGACACGACATCGGTAAAGAAAGGCAGCGTTTTTCGCGATTGGGGAGCGACTTTTCCCAATTCCGCCGCATCGCGGTATTTTTCCACTTCGCGCCGCATGAGCCGGGGAAGTTGGGCCAATTGCCGAACATGCATGACCTTGCCGCGCCCCATACGGGCGAGCCGCTCGAGCGCGGGCATGGCAGCTTGGTTGCCCACTGCCAGAGCGATCACTTCGATATCGGCGTCCGCGAGTTTTTTCTCGATGCCGCCGAAATCGCCCTCCAGGAAGCGGCCGTCGCTGACCAGCACCAGGATGCGCCTTTCGGTCCCGTCGTGTGACAAACGTTCGACCGCCGATTCGAGGGCCGGCAGCAAGCGGGTGCCGCCGGAAGGCGTGAAGGCCAAAGTCCGTTCCAGCATTTTCGCCGGCTCCTCGTAAACGCCGAGAGGCAGGACCTCGTGAACGCCGGCGTCGAATACGGTGAGACCTACGCGGTCCCTCTCCCATAAACCCCGGACCGTTTCCAGCACGGCTCGACGGGCCATGCCCAAGCGGCTGACTCCGCCGCGGTCCTGGTCCATGCTGCCCGACTTGTCGAGCAGGAATAAAACCGATGCCGCCTGCTGGGTGTCCCGGCCTTCGGCCGTCACCGGCAAGATTTTCTCCAGGGCCGAATGGCGGTAAGCGCCTGCGCCGAAGCTGTTCGCACCGCCCAGCACCAGGAGCCCAAGCCCCGACCGACGCACGCCGTCGATCAAGGCCGACCAGGCATCCGGAACCATGTCGCCGATGGCCACGTCGTCCAAAACCACTGCGCCCCAGCTTTGCATGTCGAGCTCACGCCGGGGAAACTCCACCGGCGGGATGATCCGCACGGCCCGCCCTATTCGCTGTAAGCCGAGCGCGGCGGGCGGCGGGCGGTTTGCCGAGCTGACGTAAAGGATGGGCCGCGGGTCGACTGCATTGATCAGTGCGATACGCGCGTTATTGCTGAAATCCCGGTCCGTGCCGGATTCAAGTGAGAATTCGAGCCTGCATATGCCCGGCGGGCAGGGGTCGATCGGAATCTGGGCGACGTTTTCGCCCCGTCGCCCGAAATCGATTTCGATGCTTTCGCGATCCTGCCCGTTCACCCGCAAGGCCAGCCGCCCCGTCGTCGAGGGAGAGCCGGATACGCGAACGATGACAGGAATCTTCTGCCCGGCATGAACGTAAGTCGGGTATTGGACGTCCAGAATCGCGCCATCTCCAGGGTCGGCTTCGCCGGATGGAATAAAGCCGTAGACCGGAACACTCGATGCGGCGGCTATTTTCAGGGCATGTTCCGCTTGGCCACGGGTTTCACGCATGTCGCTGACCACCAGCAGGGCGGATGACCGATCGGGGCGAACCCGCCGGAGCGCGGCTCGCAAAGCCGTCTCGAGATCGGTGGCGCTACGGTCCAAGGGCAGCCGCCGGGGATAACTCGGTGACGACAGTAATTTTTCCCGCCCTTTCTGTCCGTCTATGGATGCGGAGTAATCGTCGACCGCTGCGGCGGCGAAACGGATGATATGGAGTTCCGCGCCCGGAGCTTCGGCGAGCTGTTGCGCCAACACCGGCCATGTCGTATCGAGTCCGTTCCCCATGCTCGCGGAGTCGTCCAGGAGAATGAAAAACTCTTCGATGGCGGTATTCCGGGATATCGTCGGATTGAACAGAGCCAGCAGCAAAAGGCCCAAAACGCCCAAGCGGGCGTACAGAGCGCGGGATGACGGGATATCACCGGTCATGGGCGTTCAAACCGGCTTGGCGAATTTTTCCGCCCGCCCGATGCATCGCCGCATATCCAGCACCAGCAGCCCAATCGCTCCGATGATCAGATAAGGACTCAGATCGACACCGGCTCCGCCTGAAATCCGATCCGGCCCAGCCATCGGTTCGGGCATCGGTAAGGGGGCTATCCGCGATTCGCCGCTCGAGCGCCGGGCCGCATGCACCCGGTCGAGACGCGCCTCCGGCAAGAGCCGTTCGATCAATCCGGCGATCAGCACGGGATATTCGGGCTGTTCCGCGAACGCCTGAAATTCCATGTCGAGGCGAACATCAATCTCACTGGGATTTTCATTAGAGGCGATCAGCCACTCCGATCCCGCAGCGAGGAGCGCCTTGCCGGAATCGGGGCCAAACGCACCGGCGGGAAAAGCGCGTAGCCATCGGTGGTCGAGAAACACGTGTTTCAGTTCTCGCGCCCCGGATGTCCACAGGACCGGTTTGCCGAGGGTGTGGGAACGCCCCGTTCGTTGAAAACGAAGCCGCGCCCGGCTCGCGCCGGCTTCGCCGTTTCCGCAGACGACGGCGAGATCGACATCGTTTCCGTCGCCCGATGGAAACGTCAGGGCGGGATGCACGCTCAAGGCCGTCGATAAGTGACGCCCGCAAGCGCCGAAAACTCGTGCACGAATTCTTTGCGGATAAGCCAGGGCCAATTCGTCGTCGTAAGCGAGCGCATCGGCCGGTTTGCTGCGCGCGATGAGCGGACCGTCGACCGGGTCCGGCAGATCGAATGCAAGCGTTTCGGTGCCTCCGCTCGATACGACCACCGACCAGCTTCGAAGCATATGTTCGCCCACGTAAAGCTCGATCGTCCGCCGGGCTTCCGCATCGCCCGTGTTCGCCAATTCCAGAACGCCGTTCAATCCGTTCTCGCTCTTGAGCGACGGCCGCAGAGCGAGAGCGGTGAGCGCCAGGTTGTCGCGCGCCCTGCCCACTTGCACGATACGACTCAATGGCGCGGTATCCGCCCAGCGATTTACATCGGAATCGGCCCCATCGGTGACCAGCCAATGAACGGCGTCGGGACCCATTTCCATCGCCAGAGGCATCTGGACACCCGGTCCGGGATCTTGAAACCAACTGTCGACTTCCCCTTCCCAGCGATTCGCGGATAAGGAATCAAAACGGACGGAACGGCCGGGATACGTCAACGAATGAATGACCGCCCGGAAGGGAGACAAGTCTTCCAGGGCTTCGCGCAAAACCTGCAAGGCCATCTCGTGGCGCTTCGCTTCACCCTCGTCGACCAGCATGCTTACGGAGTCGTCCAGCCAGATTTCGATAGAGCGCGAATCGGTCCAGCGGGCTCCGGCCTCGGCGAGAATCAGCAGGGCGAGGATCAGAGCACGGCGGCGCCACGCCGGATCGGCGGAACTCCAGCGGCTTCCCGTTGTTTCTTCGGATGCCGCAAATCGCCACAGAAAAACGGCGGACACCGCAAGTTCTCCGCGTCTGGCCCTTAGTTTGTGCAAGGCCCAAACCAGCGGCAGAACGACGAGGCCCCAGAGCCAGCCGGGCGAGGACCACTCAATCATTCGAGGCCTCGAGCTTTCGGATGTGATCGATCAGCCATCGGTCCCAGGTCCGCGAGGTCTCGCACGAACTGAACGGTATGCCGCGCCGACGGCAATACGCGTCCGACGATCCTCTAAACCGGTTTAAGCTAGTTTGGGCGGCGGCTCGGCCGGATTCCGAAGCATCGACGGGCAGACTGACGCCGTTTTCGACGTCCCGGATAAGCGTCGGCCCGGTCCGATGCAGCGTGCATTCCTCGGCCGAGAGCGTCTGCACGACCTGCACTTCGTGGCCGCGCCGCAGCAGAAGGTCCAAGGCGGGCCGCATGCCGTCCTCCGTCAGCAAGTCGCTGATCACCAACACGGACGCGTCGGCGCGCAGGGCGGGGATACAGGCGGCCAGGTTCGAGCCGCCTCCCTCCTCTCGAGGGCGGCAGCGGCGCACGGCGTCCAGCAGCCGGGTGTATTGTTCCCGCCCGCTTCCGGACGCGCACAGCGTATCGATTCCGCCGCTGAAGACGATCAGACCGACCCGGTTGCCCGCGTGGAGCAGTACATAGGCGAAAGCTGCCGTCAGATGCGAGGCCAGCGCCCACTTGCCGCTTTCCGGCAAACGCATGGACGCGCTGCGATCCAGGCAGATGAACCAACGCGTCGAGCATTCGCTTCCGAATTGTTTCACCTGGGGATGCCAGGCGCGCGCCGAAGCGCGCCAATCGAGGGCTCGCAGATCGTCGCCCGCCCGATAGTCGCGATAGCCCAGAAAATCGTTGCCGGATGCGGTGGGGCTTCGCCGCGGACGACGTCCGGGCAGAGCCGCCGCCCGGCCGCGGAACAGATGTCCGGCTACGGATGCAAGTCTGCGGAGGGTCGGCTCATCGATAAAGCATTCATCTAGATCGAACGTCGCCATGAGCCGATCACTCTCTCCAGTGCAGAGTCGATCGCGATACCGTCCATTTCGCTTTCGATGTTGAGGAGTACGCGGTGCCGCAAAGCCGGCAGCGCCACGCCGGCGATATCGTCCGCAGCCACGTGCCCGCGTCCGCTTTGCAAAGCTCGGACGCGCGCGGCCCGCAAGAGAGCCTGCAAGCCCCGCGGACTCGCGCCGTAACGAAAATGACGGCGCGCCTCTTCGCTGCCCGCACCGTGCTCGGGATGAGTGGCGAGTACCAAGGAAACCGCCGCCCGCTTCATCTCGTCGGCGATCACGACTTCGCGGCACAAGGCCATCATCTCGCTGATCCGCTGAAGCGAGATCACGGCGTTCATGTTTTCGGTGGGTTCTTCGTCCAGGGAGATGTCGATCAGTCTGAGCATCGCGTCCACCGCCGGGTACCCCACGGACAACTTGAACAGAAACCGATCGGTTTGCGCCTCGGGAAGCGGAAAGGTCCCTTCGATCTCGATCGGGTTTTGGGTGGCGATGAGCCAGAACGGATCGGGTAGACGATGGCTTCTGCCGGCGGCGGTCACTTGCCGCTCCTGCATGGCTTCCAGCAGCGCCGCCTGCGTCTTCGGAGTCGCACGATTGATCTCGTCGACCAGTACCATGGGCGCGAAAATCGGCCCCGGCCGGAACTCCAGACGGTGTTCGCGATCGTCCTCGGCTCTCAGCAGGACTTCGCTCCCGGTGATATCGGCGGGCATCAGATCGGGCGTGCATTGCACCCGCGACATGGGAACCCCGATACAGCAGGCCAGCCCCTTGGCCAGATGGGTCTTGCCGAGGCCGGGATAGCCTTCGAGCAGAATGTGTCCGCCCGCCAGCATCGCGCTGACCATATCCCGGATCAGTGCTTCCTGGCCCACGATGACCCGGGCCAGGGATTCGCACAGCCGATTCATATCATCCTGGAAATGCTTGATTGCCGTTCCGATATCCGGGTCCGCACGACGGGAAGTCGATAGCGCCATGGTGTCAATCCGAGTGTTTCGTCAAAAATTGAAAGTAGCGGTCCGAATAGCGGCGCATGGCCGGAGACAAGGGAACGAATGCTTGCGATTCTCCGTGTCTGGACGCCCCGGACGGCGGTGCGAGCTCCCCCGATGCCGGCCGCGTTACCGAACTGTGCTTCAGCGCCCGGCGCCGGTTCGAAGCGTGTTCGCCTTTGCCCCGTTCGAGGTCGGTCCAACGAAGCGTGAGTTCCGCTTGCTCCGTGCTACGGCCGTAGGTTCTCGAAAAATCCGAGCCCTCGCCCGCCGCAGAGGTTTTTTGAGCGGCCCGATCATCGGGCGATACGTGATCCGATGTCGTCGACTGCCCGCCGGATCGATCCGGCGACGGCATGGACCTTATGGACTGTCGTCCCCCGGTTTCCTGTCCCGAGTTTTTCGCACTCGCGGCGTTCCGAATCGGCGTTTCGCTCGTATGGGATTTCGGCGGCTGCGCTAGTCGAGGATTTCGCTCCGTTTCCTCACGAAGACTGCTCGCCGCAACGAATTGCGAAACCTTGGAGTGGGTATCGGGATTTTCGGAAAACGAAATCGGCTTTTCCGGCGTGAATTGTCCGACTTGTTCAAGGGGCGTCTTCCCATCGGCCGCAACCGGAAATGTTCGGTCCGCGCCCCCGGAAAACAGCACGAAAAAGCCGCCCAGCCCCAGTCCGAGCGGTATCCAGGCATTGGACCAGGCCTCGAGGCGGGGCAGTCGCTCGGGATATTGTTTCCAGGAGGCGGCGGACAATTCAGCTTGCTCGAGCACATAAAACCTCATGCGGCTCCGGTCGACGGAATCCTGGAGCACCAGATCGAGGCTCGTAATGAACAGGTTCTTGCCGTCGAATGTTTCATCCAGTCGTTTTGCGGCTTTCCGATAATCGGAACGGGAAAAGCACATGAAAAACACGGGAGGAATCAGTACGGGCAGTAATGAAATCGCAAACGTCGCAGAAAGCGGCAGCGGACGTAGCCCGAGATGAACGGCCCCTGCCAGAGCCATAAGCACAGCGGAACACCATGACCCGATTCGGAACAGCTTCCACGCGCCGCACCACCGAAGCCGCGCGGCTGTTGTCTTAAGCAGCGCGGAAAGGTTCGGGCAATCGACTAGTGCATTTTCCGATTCGGCGTAGCGGAACCCAAATGTAGGTCGGCAATCCTTTGCCGACAAAACCCCTTGCCGATCTTGTGCGTCGGCAATGGATTGCCGACCTACGATCTTCCGACCCGTACCGCTAAACCGGGGTGAAAAACGCGCTAATGGGTGATCCAGCCGAGCCATACCTTGTCGAACCGCCAGACGAAATAGACGAGCACCAGACTCAAGACGCCGTGCCACGCCCAAGGAGAGCTGTGACTGATCCTCCCGAGCCCGCGATTAATGGCCAGAAGCGCCGACGAGAATGCAAGAGCCGCCGCCAATCCTCTCGCCAACATCCATGCATCCGCGGCACCGCCTGCCCAAACGAGGGTAAGCAAGGGAAGCGGCACGAGCCAGAACGCCAGCATTCCTTGGGCGTGTTCAATCGGATCATTCTCGACCGGCATCGTTGCCATCAGCGCCGCCGCGCAAGCTTGAACCAGCCACAACGCTTCGACGGCAGTTCTCAACGTCTCATCCGTTTTCGCCGACGCTGCCGTCGAATCCGACATTAATTGTCCGGCCGTCCAGATCAGTACGGGTCCGCAGCACAACAGCGCCATCAACAAACCGAAGCGAACCGAATTCATAAGCGGGCCTTGATAAGCAGCCATTCCGCATCGCCCGGCACTTCGTTCCCGCGCCACAGGCGCGATGCATAGGGAATAAGCAGCGCCGCCATCCGATCCCGATTTAGGTAGGGGCGCAGCTTGTAGGCTTCGGGACTGTCAGGAGCGACCGGAGCTTGGTTCTCGGCAGACCAGCGCTCGCCGGGACGCAATGACGGCAGAGCGAACAGCTTGCCGTCCCAGGCTAGCAGTCCAGCCGGCTGAGTCGTTCCGCCGGGATTCGCGACGGCGACGGCATCCTGGTCGAGATCGAGCGTCAATGGCGGATGGAATCGGCGGATGGTTCCCCGAAACAGCAGCTCGTCGTACGAAAACAATTCGGTCTTTAGCGCCAGCCCGTGAGTTTCGGGCCGGTCGATGTCCAATTGAATGTCCGGGTAGGTCTCTGCCTTCGGTAGCCAGAATTTGATCGGCGCCGGCAGCCTGCCTTGCCAGCGGCCGGTGCCCGACACGGTCAGGAGCGCGATGAAGCGAGCGTTGTCGTCTCCCACGCTGGTTTCGGTCCAGCCGGTCAGCCGCATCTCCGGCGGCTTGCCGGTCAGCAAAGCCGCGGCCAAGGCGCTGAAAGCCAAGGGCAATAAAAACAGGGGCCAGGGACGCGACGATGTGAGGCCGGCCACGCTCAAGGCGGTGAAATAACAAAACAATAGAACGGCCGCCGTGCGCAAGGCCATGGGAGGCTGCGCCGCGGACAAATCCCGGAGATCTTGAATGCCGGGCAGAGACGGCTGCGCGCGGTCGAGCAGTTCACCGGCAAGCTCCGCCCCCTGGCCGGGATGTTCGGCGCGGATAGCGAACGCACCTCCGCATCCCGCCTCGGCTTCGAGGTTTTCCCAGGTTTCCTCCGCTCCCAGAAATACGAGACGCCCGCAATCCCGGAGATAGTCCGACAGAGCCTCGAACTGCTCCGGATCGAGCTCGGCGAATTCCCGGTCGCCCAGGAGAATCATGTCGACGACCTGGTAGGATTGAGCCATTCTGGGCAAGTCGGACGCGTGCGCGCTTATGACCGCGGCGGTTCCGGCCAGGGATTCCAATAGGCTATTTGTCTCGACGCCTTCGGCCGCGACCGCCACCGCCCTGCCGCTGATCGGGTACGAGGCCGCGATCTCCGCTTCGAAAGTCCGACGGTTCGGCAGGAAACCGCTTATCCGAATCGGTTGTTCCGCGGATGGCGTGACGGGTATCGAGATAAACCGGGGAGTGCCGGGGTCTACCGCTAATGCCGCGTCGATCGGGGCCGTATCTCCGGAGACGAGCCGAACGGCGGCCCTGCCTCCCTCGGCGGAAATCAGGGTGAGCCCGATCTCGGTCCGGACGCCGCTCCGAAAATACCCGCCCCAAGCGATTTTCGCTGTCAGTTGTTCCGGCTCGTCCGCTCCCGCGTCGAGGCTCAACGCCAAGAAGACGGGAAGCAACTTCAGAAGCGGACGGCCGATCATCGCGTCAAACTCAGCGCACTGCCAAATTGAGCGCAATGATGCTCCATGCCGTGACCAGATTCTTGTCGCCCTCCCACCATTTCGTGGTCGAGTTGACCCAGGATCCGTCGGGATTCTGAAGGCTGACGAGCTTGCGCATCAAATCTTCCCGCCAATTGTGCTTGCTTCCTTTCCCGTCGGTAATTTCCGCTTCCCCGTAGGCGTACATGCTCTTCGCAAAAGCGTTGTAATAGTAATAAAGACCCTGCTTATTAGGCGCTCCGGGATTTTCGTCGACGCTGTAATGGTTACGAATCCAGTCGTAAGCCGCCTGAACGCGTGGATCTTGCTTGTCCGCGCCGGCAAACAGCAAGCTGAGCAGACCCGCGTGGGTCATGCCGCCATAGGAGGCGGTGGCTTCGTGCGGGCTGTATCCGGGCATATAGGTAAAGCCGCCGTCGTTGGCTGCCCAAGTCTGGTCGTTGCTTTCGCTGCGGTTTTGACAGCGGTTGATGAACACCAGGGCTTTTTCCCAGGCCGGGTCCTTGGGATCCAAGGCCGTGGCTTTCAGCGACTCGAGCGCCAGGTAGGCGTTGGAGAGGTCGGGGCGTTCATCGCCGCCATAGCCTATGCCGCCATAATATTTATGGTCCTTCGAATAGCCCTCCCCCTCGTCGATCAGATGTTTTTTCAGGAAACTCTGGCCGCCTTTGATGGCCTCTTGATACTTCGGATTTCCGGTGGCCTGAAGCGCCGTAATGGCGACTGCTGTGTTGTAGCTCAGATTCTGCATTTCACCGCTGATCGCCCCGTCCTCTCGAACACGGGATAGAACGTATTGGACAGGCTTGGTGATGAAAGCGCCGTCGTCCTCGGTGTATTTCCGGGGGCTTTCCAAAAATGCCCGCAGCGCCAGGGCGGTTATGCCGACGTTCTTGGACCAGGAACCGTCTTCCGCCTGATTCTCGCGCAGATAATGAAGTCCTCGATCGATGGCACGCTTGGCCTCTTCCGCGAGCTTTTCATCCTGCTGCATCACGGTCTTTTCGATGGTTTTCCGTGACGTCGATTTATTCGTTTCCTTGGCGGCAGCGGAAACCGTCGTCGCCGACATCATCAACGCGACCAATATAGGCAGATATTTCATGGTTTGGCTCTTTATTCGGATTAACGGACGATTACGTATCATGTTGGAATTTTCCAAACGGTTCGTTCGGACTGCTTTTCCGGAATCGGCGGTCTATCCGTACCGCAGCCAGACACAGGAATCCGTAAACGAAAATCAGTAGGCCCGCCGAAGGGTATTCGTATCGGTGCATGGCGTAGGCCGTGTGCTTGTAGAACCAGGGGCTCCGCAAGTAATCGTAGTCAAGCGCCACGGCAAAGCAGGTGGGCGGGCTCATGGCCAATGCCAGATCCATCAACGGGCTGTGCTCGCCCGACCATTCCAGCCATGGGCTCAGCCATATTGGCGATGAGGCGCAGAGTATCGTCAGAGCCGCGACGAGAACGCCGGCGCGAGCTTGTGAAAAACGTCGGCCGATCACGTGTCTCAAGAGAAGAATGGTGGCTTGGATCAGTCCGATGGCCAGGCCGAGCCGAATGACCAGCGGCAGGGCCAGGGTGACCGAAACCACGAGCCAAAACGCAAAGACGCTAATGGCGGCTCCGGAACTCCAGACGAAAATGGCCAGGAGCGGGCTAGAACAAACCGACGATTTGACAGGGTAGAGAATATAGCCGACCGCCGTGCCGACTATCGCATACAGAAATAGCGCATGCGTGGAAGAACCCGATTCGCCGCCACGCCAAAAATCGAGCGTCATCAGCAGCGAGATCCCGATTCCCAGCAGATACGGCGGGATCATGGCCACCAGTGGATTTCCGCGCCACATAGCCGGCTATCATCCTTCGTGCTGTTAGCCGTGAATTCCCTAAGTCGCTGCCCTTAATCCGGCGAGGTTCTTACCGCCTGACTTGGCTGCAATTTTGGACCGATGGCGCTCGACGTACTCGAGCAACAGCCCGAACTGGGCGGATAACGACTGCTCGGCCACGCCGATCGGATTCTTGAAGAAACTGGCGAGGTGTGGCGTCGGTCCGGACTCTCCTTGACAGCCGGCGAAATGGATCAGACGGATCAGATCCAGTACCAAGGGAGCGGCCAGTATGGAATCGCAGCCTTGCCAGGTGAACTGCATCGTCATGGGCACATCCATGAATCCCTGAAAGTGGATCAAGTCCCACGCCGTTTTCCAATCGCCCAAGGAAGGCACGAAATTGATGGAGACTCCCGCTTGAACCGGATAACCGAGTATTCTCTCCAGAACGGCTTCCTTATTGCCGATTTTCGCTTTGCTGTTGTCGGGATCGTTCAGTGTCCGCCCGTCGTTATTGCCGAGCAGGTTATAGCCCTCCCAGCTCATGACGCGAAGGTTGCGGCAGGCGAACATCGGCGCCAGCGCGGTTTTCACCAGCGTTTCGCCGGTTTTACCGTCGTTGCCGCAGTACGATACGCCTTTCGCCTCGGCGAGCTGCTGCAGAGCCGCCACGTTCGCGCCCAGATTGGGGGTGAAGTTGACGTAAGCGCAGCCTTCGGAAAAGCCCGCGTAGACCCAGGCCATGCCCGGCGAAATCAAATCCTTTCTGTCCTCGTTCAGGAGTCTTTCGAAAGCGGTCAAATCCAGGTGATATTCAGATAGCGGCGGATTCGGCTCGGCCGATGTCAGATTGACCAGCACCACACGATCGAAACCGAATTTGTCGATGAAGCCGCGCAGATAGCCCCGCATCCGTTCAATCAGCGCATCGAGCGGCGGCAGACGGTCTGACGGACTCAATACGTTCCATTGCAGGGAGGAATCGATGACGACGTTACCGTTGATGCGTTGCAGATCGGCCTGAACCGCATCCAGAATTTCCCGCGAAAAGGTCCGCGACTCGCGGTAAATGCGGTCGGCGGACTCCGGCACGGAGCCCTCGGCAATGTCGTGCCCGCCGAATTCGAGATTCTCCAAGGCAACCAAATTCAGATCGGCAAAAGGCGTCAGGTCTGTGACGAGTCCGGCGCCGGAGACTAATCCCCGCCGTATCGCCGAACACCCCACGAACAGCGTGTTTGCGATGTCCCCCAAGGCACCGATTATGAAAACTCCAGTTTTCGAGACCATTTTTATGAAACCTTATTATCGTTTTGATCGAGGCACGATCCTTTTCAGGCGCGGACGACCGCTGCGGAAGCGAATAGGCCGCTCGATGCGTACCAGGCAAAAAGTCAGAGGGCTGACCAACAGAACTCACTGACCGTAGATCCAGCAGCCCCAGGTGTTTACCGGCTTTGAAACTCCGGCGAGCGTGCGGCTTGGATGTACGGACGCCGGACCTGCGCAGGTGTCTCTGTCGGAATTTGGACTCCGAGCCAGAACGCGCACGGCTCACCCGTTCCAGAAAGTAGCCGACCCAGGAGAGAGATTGAGTCGGCTTTCGTGAGAAGAGAGTTTTCGATTGATTTTAGAGCAAACTATAGACCAAGTTTTAAAGCTCACCGATTCAAGACTGAATCTGCCGTAAATTCCGACACTTAGATCACCTGGTTTTCTTGGGCACGCTGACGACGGGTCGTTGGCGTGTCGGTTTTTTGTACAGACGCCTTTTTCGGTCTTTACTCAAAACCGCTTGTAAAGCCGGTACAGCTGCGGAATTCGAATCCGAGAAGGAAACAAGTACCGCTGTACAATTTTGCATCAGGAGGGGAAATATTTTTTTCTCAAGGTCGTGCGGTGCAGGCCCAAAAGTTCAGAAGCGGCTACCTGATTTCCTTTCGTGATTTGCAGAGCCTCGTCGATAATCGCGCGTTCGACCGCTTCGATCACTGTATAAAAAACCCCCAAAGTCGAATCTTTGGGTCCATCGACGTTAATGGCGTCGCGCAGCGCGCGCCGGGCGGCATCCAGTAAATCGTCCAAATCCGTGGAATCCAGGGAATGGCCGTCCGTGCGAGCCTTCGGTTTTATACCGAGTTCGTGCAGGCTTAACGAATTGCCCCGGCAGAGCAACACCGCACGCTTGATCGTATGTTCCAGCTCCCTGACATTTCCCGGCCAGTCGTGGGCTTGAATGGCTTTCATGGCGTCGGCCTCTATACCCGTGATTTGCCGGCCGAGTTCGTTGTTTGCCTGTCCAAGAAAATGCCGAGCCAGTAACGCGATATCTTCGCGGCGCGTTCGTAACGGCGGGATTTCGACCGTAATCAGTTTGAGCCGAAAATAGAGATCTTCGCGAAACCGCCCCGCGGCCGTTTCGACATCCAGATTCCGGTTGGTGGCGGCGATAAGTCTGGCTTTAAATGGAATCGACGCGACGCTGCCGACACGCTCGAAGTTTCGCTCCTGTAAAACCCTTAATAGCTTGCCCTGCAATTGAAGGGGAAGTTCTCCGATTTCGTCGAGAAACAGCGTACCCTCGCCGGCCGCTTCGAATCGACCGATGCGTCTCGCCTCCGCTCCGGTAAACGCGCCGCGTTCATGGCCGAACAATTCGCTTTCCACGATGTTCTCGGGCAAGGCGGCGCAATTGACCGCGACGAAGGGATGCTCGCGCCTAGGGCTATTGAAATGAATGCCGCGCGCGACCAATTCCTTGCCCACGCCGCTTTCTCCGGTTACCAGAATCGTGAGATCGTTAGTGGTTAGCAGGGACATCAGCTTGAAGATTTCCTGCATCGCTTTGCTCTGACCGATCATGACACCTTCGCCATTCGTATCCAGGCTAGCCTCAGCAGGGATTCCGGCGGCAGATTCGGCACGGCTCGACAGGGCACGCTGCAGCAACGTTCGAATCTGCGACAGTTCCAGAGGTTTTCCGAGATAATCGAACGCGCCGAGCCGCATCGCCTCCATTGCGCTTTGCATGGTTCCGTAAGCCGTCATGACGATGACCGGCAGTTGCGGATCGCGTGCGCGGATTTGAGCGAGGGCATCCAGACCGCTCAAATCCGGCATGTTGACATCGAGAAAAACGGCCGCCGGTTTCTCCCTCTCGACCAATTCCAACGCTTCCCGTCCCCCGGAAGCGATGAGCGGCTCATAACCGTCCCGCTTCAGCAGCTGACTGAATGCCAGGCAGATGGCGCGTTCGTCGTCGGCGATCAGAATCTTGGTCATCTGATCGACTCAATCGGCAACAAAACGGCGAAACGCGCACCGCCCAAATCGCTTCGCGATATCTCTATAGTGCCTCCATGGAGCTCGACGAGCTCTTTGGAAATGGGCAACCCTAGCCCGAAGCCACCTTTTTTGTCGGTATGCAGCGGCGTGAAAATCAAGTCCATCCGCGACGGATCGATCCCCGAACCCGAATCCTCGACCGTTAACGAGACATGATCGCTTCCCGTCCGGCACGTTCCGATTCGGATCAGCCCGCCCGTCGTCATTGCTTCGGCGGCATTGACGAGCAGATTCAGCAACACCTGCTTGATGCGGTCGGCATCCAAGCGAACCTGCGGCAGCGAAGAGTCGAGCCGGCATTCGAGAGCAATGGCCCGGTGTTGCAGTTGCGGACCGAACAGGCGCCTTACGTCGCCGACCAGATCGTTCAGGTCGACCTCGACCGGATCGAGACTCCGGGGCCGCCCGAAGTCCAGGGCACCGGAGACCACCAATTCCAGACGACGGATCTCGTCGAGCGTTTGTCGTATCGGTTCCGCCTGAGCCTCATCGACATTCTCCTGCATCAGTTGCAGTTGCAATTTGATTGCCGTGAGCGGGTTTCTCACCTCGTGGGCGATACGGGCGGACATTTCGCCCAGGGCTTCCAGCCTGGTTCTTCGCGACAGGGCCTGTTCGAAAGATTGGAGTTTTTCCGCCATGGTGTTCAAAGCGCCCATCAATTCACCGATCTCATCGGATCGACGAGACTCGACGCGCACATCCCTGTCGCCTCCGGCGAGTCTTTCGGCCATGCGAGCGAGATCGCGCAGCGGATTGATGATGCCCGCCGCAATCCGCTGACCTGCCCACGCGATCAGCATGCCCCCCAGCAGCGTGGCTGCGCCGATCCAAACCGCCGCATTGCGGGTAGCCGACTGAACGTCGGCAAGCGATGACAGGACGGCCACCGCCCGATAGCGGGAGTCGCGCCCTGCCGGAACTAGCCTGAGAACCACACTGTAAAGACCGCTTGGCAATTGCATCGGCATCGGGCGTATACAGCCACTTTCCTGAGGACACTGCGCGAAGATTTTCGATATTTGGCGATGTGCTTCATCCCGGCCATTACCCCAGGTCGACATCGCGATATAGCCATCCCTTTGTATCAGCACGATTTCGGTCTCGAGCAATTGCCGAACCTTGAATACCAAATCGTCGGTCAGCGGAAGATTGCCCTTGGCCAAGACGGTCGCGACATTCGTAAGCTGTTCGTTGACACGCTCCTCCAGCGCTATGGAAAACATACGCGTCGTGAGCCACCAAGCGATAGCGGCTGTCACCAGCAAAACCACCGAAAAGGGAACCATCAGTTTCAGATAAATGCTGGGCGTCCAGTTCCGGAGCGCGTGCCGGCTCAAAAGGCTTGCTCTTGCCATGACCAATCGACTTTTGACGAATCGGAATGCTAGTGAAGCGGCAAGTCTACATCAACCTTTCGTGAAGGCCCGGATCACTGTCAGTTTTTTTTACAGCAGTTGGCTCGATCGTGAACACTTTTTCAAAGAAAGCAGCCACCCACTTGATTTTTAAGTCACCTTTCATCGTGGCTCGACTCTTGCTCGGAACCTCCTTGTTTCCGGAATCGCTTGGAGAGAGGGGATTCCCGGACATGGGCGCAGGGAAGCCTATCGAGACGAGTTTGAGAAGAGAGAGAGAAAACCAATGAAAAACTTACGATTGAAACCCGTGATACTGGGCACGGCGCTGAGCCTGGCCGGAACGGGCGCGCAAGCGGTCACGCCTTTCGAGCAGGATGTGGCCGTGGCGATCGACCGCGGCTTGGAATATTTAGCCAACGTGGGCGCCTACAACAACCCCAGCAGTGCCGGGGATGCAGCCGGTCTGACAGCGCTCGCATTGCTCGAGAAACGCGCTACCGGAAACCCTGCCGATCCGCCACAGGGCTATTCCGGCGCCAATGCAACCGACAAGGCCCGCATGCGCACAGTCGTCGCCTATATGCTGGATCGCGTCAACGAGACTTCGCTTTACCTGTATCGCGACGGCAGCTTCCTCATGGCACTGAGCGAATATCTGCGCTCCGGCGGACCGGACAAGGGCGACCCCAGCGCTCCGGAAATCCCCGATACCGCAGATTACGTGGATCTGATCACCGCCATCAACACGCTTTCCGACCGGATCGTCGCCGGACAGACTAAAGACAACACCCCTCCGGAAGATCCCCCGAGCACTTCGAACAACTACGGTTATTGGGGTTATACAGGTCCGGGTGCGGACTCCTCGACCACCCAGTTCGGCGTAGCCGGTCTCGCGGCGGCCAAGGCCGTGTACACGGATCCGGCCTTCGGCGATCCGGGCAATCGGCTTCCCACGCTTAATGCCGCCTTGGAGCGCTCGAAGCTGGCTTACGCCGCCAATGGGTCTGCGGCGGGTTCGAACAACTCCGCTTGCGACTCGATCGATGCTATAGAGCGAGGACACGGCTACCAAAGAACCGGTTATGCCCCCAGCCTGCAGCAAACCGCCTCGGGCACTTGGGTACAGCTCCTGGGCGGGGCCAACGTCAACGACCCTTCCGTTCAGGCTTATCTCCGCTGGCTGCACAACCACTATCGCTGGCAGGACCTGGACAGCATGGGCAATAGCTGGCCCGGCAACTCTTACTGGTATTACCTGTGGAGTTCTTTCAAGGGCATGGAGTTCATGCGCCAATCGGGCATAGCGCCGGCGCCGGGCAACCTGGGTCCGGACGATCTCGGCACCAAGGCGCCCGATGCGGCCTGTACCGTACGCCAGGTACACCAGGATCCGGATGCACTGCCCCGCGTGGCGAGCTTCGGTGCCGGCGGCGTAGGTTATTACGGCGCGGACCCGACGCAGACCCAGAACCAATATTTCGACTACGCCTACGAAATCCTCGAACACCAGTGTTGGGACGGCTCTGCGCCCATCAACGGCAACGACGGTAATTTCATTTGCAACAGCGCTCCAGGTTCTTGGAATAACTACTCCAAACAAGCGTACGCGCTCCTGGTGTTGCAGCGGGCCACCGGCGGCGCCTTTATCGACAGCGACGGCGATGGCGTGCCTGATAACACGGACAATTGCCGCGCGGTTGCCAATCCGGATCAGAAAGACAGCGACGGCGACGGCGTGGGCGACGCCTGCGACAACTGCCCGAACGCTGCCAATGCCGATCAGACGGATTCGGACGGCAACGGCAAAGGCGATGTCTGCGATTTCCTGCGCTGTGACGTGGAGCCGGACGGCGATGTCGACCGCGATGACATTAATGCCATTTCCGCGGCGCGGAACCAGCCTGCCTCAGGTCCGAACGACCCGCGCGATGCTGACGGCAACGGCTGGATTACCGTGCTGGATGCGCGTAAATGCGCCACTCAGATGACTGTTCAGTAAAGCCAAGAAATACCCGACGCACCTTGCGGGGTGCGTCGGACATAACTCGAATTGAGACTTAAGACGATGGGGAAAGTGATATGAATAAATTACTCAAGATATTGGGACTTGCCGTCCCGCTCAGTCTGCTGGCCGCCCAGCCGGCCTCGGCGATTTCTCTGGTGTTTAATCCAGTTTCCCAGGACGTGGCGCTCGGTGACCCGGTTAAGGTCGATGTCATAGTCACCGACCTTAACAATCAACTCGTCGGTACCTACGATTTCAACGTCCATTGGAATGACAGCATTCTGTCTCTTGCCAGTGTGGATTTCGATATCTTTCTGGATGGTCCGTTCGACTCCATTCAAGGCTTTGACGACAGTGTTTCCGGTACGGTGAATGTATTTGAGACCTCCTTGGATTTGCTTACGAACCAGGACGGCAACACCGCATTCCGGTTGTTCACATTGACCTTCGATACCCTTGCAAACGGCCTCAGCCCACTGTCGTTCACGGATAACATCGCTTCGACCGGCGAGTTTTTGGGAGATGAAAACGGCGATCCGTTTGTTCCCCCGGTATCGGCTGGAAGAGGCAGTGTTTGCGTGGGGGGCAATTGCCAGCAGTCACAGCCTATCCCTGTCCCCGAACCGCCGGTCGTGATGCTGATGGGAGCGGGATTGTTGGGGTTCGCATTTAACCAAAGGCATCGTAGGGCCGGCGTTCGATAAAAATAACGGTTTAGTGAACAACGGGTGGGTTGTTTTTGATTCCCATCCGTTGTTTTCGGAGATGGAAGTTCCAGGCTGGATCGATTAAGCGCATGAATATTCGTAGGACAACCCTGTTTTCGTTACCGGCATTTCTATTGGCTATCGTCAGGGTGGATATCGCAATCGCCGCATCTTCGTCGGAACCGCCCTTCCGTCTTTCAGGTGTGGTGACGGTCGGCGACGAAGCTCGGGTTGCCATGATCGAATTCCCGGACGGCCGACAACAGACGGCGCGACGGAATACCTCGATTCCGGACGTGGGCAAAGTCGAAAAGATTTCTCGCGACCGCCTTTGGCTGAAAACGGAAACCGGCGAGATCGAGATCCAGTTGACCGCGGATGGTTTGCCGTCCGAGCAGGGGCATCGGAATTTGTTGTCGCCCGAGTCATCCAATGCCGATGCGGCAGCCCCGACAGCCAGCGAGGCCGAAACACAGCCGAAACACCGAACGGTGGAAGTAAGCGAGGAGATGGCCTACCAAATCGAACAACTGGCCAAAACTCCCGCCGCGACGATAGACGAACTTTATTTCGCCCTCAAACCGATGCTGGGATTGCCGTCCGCAGCGGAGCTGAAGCTCAACGGCCTCAGTTTCGAACCGATGGACTCGGTCTCGCAAATCAAGCAGCAGCTGGACCAGGGACAGATGATGCGTGCAGTCGTCCAAGGCGCAGAGGGTGTCGAAATGATTTACCTTCAACCCGGTCCTACCCAGCAGCCGTAACCCGGTAGCAGGGCCGATCCGTTTTCGAGGTTTCAGTTTCCCGTTCGCATGACTTTGCTCTTCTGCTTTTTCCGAAGGCGCCATCCCAGCCAGGCAATGACGGGCAATGTCATGGGAACGATGATTCCTGGTCCGACTATCGCATCGGGTAATAGTGCGGCGCCATTTCCGGCCAGTACCACCGAGTACAATAAGTTGCCCGCAGCCGCCGTCAGCAGAAATCGAGAAAAATCCAGACCTTCGGCACCGGCTGTAAAAGCCACGGCCTCCGCCAGCACCGGGACCGGCCGGCTCGCGAACACCGCTAAGAGCGTCGGCACTTCCGGGAGCCGCGTGCCGAGCCGGGCCAGCAGCAGCCGCCCGGCGGCATAACCGATAAGATGGCCGATAGTCAGTCCCGCCCATGTCCATAATGTTCCGGAGATGAAACCGAGACGCGCGCCGAGCAGGGTTCCGATGACGCTGGACGGTATGGGCAGGAGGGCATCGCCGGCCAACAGCGCACCGCCGAGGAAGCCGAACCGAAGCGCGTTGTCATCCGTGGCCGACAGCCATCGTTCCCCGGGCAGTTCGCCAATGACGAGAAAAGGAATGATCGGTATCGCCAGTGCCGTGGAAACCACGAGAATAAGCTGTCTGTTGATTTTCATGGGTTAAACGTATCGGGAACGCGATTCGGCATACTACACTAAGTGCCGATCCCGGTAGACCTTAAAACACGCTTCGACAAGCTCAGGGCGAACGGCCTGCCGGGATAGGCTTTAAGCCCAAAGAAGAACTCAGGAGACCAATGCCATGCAGCCTCCCGCCCTCCCAGAAACCGCCAAACGCAAACTGGATCTGATTTTCGAAGGCATTCGCTACACCGACGCTTTGGGACGGGCGACGGAGCACTCGTTTCCGGGTTTCTACCCGTATCGTTTCAAACCCGGCGAACACGATCCGACCGGCAGGGGCAAGGCGATGGTTCCCTACTCGCTTGCCACGTCCGACGGCGTTTTCGCCAGGATCAAGGGAAACGGGGACTCGGCTTGGTCCGTAACCGGCTCTTTCGAATCCGGCTACCGCTTGGCTCACGATCGCGGTACGCACCCGGAAACGTCGGTCGAGTTCATGAATCTTCCCAAGTGGATGCACGGAAAAACCAGCGACGGCTTTCCCATGGCCCAGGCCGGCATCACCTTGCACCACGACATGGCGGTCATCAACGTGGCGCCTGCTTGTCAGTATTTTCTCGCCGATAAACAGGACGGGCAGTCCATGCGCTGCCTGTTTTGCGGTTACGGCGCTCCCGACGCGCGTACCGAGCAATTGGGGCAGGTGATGGATCGCACATCCTTGTCGCCCCTGACTTACACGCGCCTAAAGGAGACGCTTGATGCCGCCTTGCGGGAAAGCGAAATCCGCCACATCTATCTGGTCGGAGGCTCCATGACCGATTGGCGGGAAGAAGGCGAACGCTTCATCGAATTGGCCCGCGAGGTACAAACGGTCAATCGGCATCGGATTCCGGTCACCTGCGGTTCCGGTGCGTTGCCCGAGGAATGTCTACGCCGGTTACATGATGAGAATCTGGTGGATGCCGTTTGTTTTAATCTGGAAGTCTGGTCCGAGCGATTGTTTAGCCAGGTTTGCCCCGGCAAGCACCGGTTCGTGGGTTATCAGCGTTGGATCGGGGCCCTCGAAAGTGCAGTGTCTTTTTGGGGTAAGGGACGTGTCTACACGGCCATGGTGGCGGGAATCGAACTGGAGCCGGAGTACGGATTAACCGAGAAAGAAGCGATCGAGCTTGCGCTCGAGGGCGCCGAGACGCTTGGTGCGAAGGGCATCATTCCGATTTACTCACTTTATTGGCCCATCGCGGGGCGGGATCATCCCAAACACCTGGAGAAACTGCGCAGCTACTTTGAGCGCGTTAACCTAGGCTATTTTGACATCCGCCGGAAATACGAATTGAACATCTGGGATGGATTCATGTGCCATCGCTGCGGTTACATGCAGATGGAATGCGACATCGACCATGCCCTTTGCGCCTAAGACATCACAAGGAAACGATCACATGCTCGATCCGACACCGATCATGCAACTCACCACCGCCTACTGGAATGCCATGACATTTCTGACGGCCAATCGTATCGGCGTGTTCGAAGCTCTCGCCAAGACACCCATGAGCGTCAGCGAGGCAGCCGATGCCCTGAATACCCACCCTCGGCCTACCCGTCTGCTGCTGAACTCTTGCGTTGCCTTAGGGTTACTTGAAGAATCCGAAGGGGTTTACACGAATAGCGCTCTGGCCAGTGCCTTTCTGGTGCCGGGCAGTCCGGCGTTCATGGGAAATGCCGTGCGTTACAGCGATGACCTTTACGCCACATGGGGCAAGCTGGAACAAGCGCTCCGGGAAAATCGCCCCCCTCTCGCCCAGGAAACCTATCTCGGCGACGATCCCGCGAAAACGCGCCATTTCGTCTATGGAATGCACAACCGCGCCTTGGGCATCGGCAACGCTTTGGCCGGCCTGGTCGACCTGAGCGGACGCAAACAACTGCTGGATATCGGCGGCGGACCGGGTACATATTCCGCTTTGTTCGTCCGAAGATATCCGGAACTCCGGGCGAAAGTGCTCGACCTGCCCCATGTGGTGGAACTGGCCGATGAAATCATAGGAAGTCTGGGCGCCAAGGATCGGGTGTCTACACTCGCAGGCGATTACCACACCACCAAATTCCCGACCGGTAACGATGTGGTGTTGATCTCGGGGGTCCTGCATCGAGAGAGCGAAACGGGATGCCGGGAACTCATCCGCCGCGCCAAGGACGCCCTGGCACCCGGTGGGCTGCTGATTTTGAGCGATGTCTTCACCGACCACGGCGGAACCGGCCCCCTGTTCGCGACCCTTTTCGGCCTCAACATGATGCTGACGGCGCCGGAGGGCGGCGTACATGCCGATACGGACGTGGCGGCGTGGATGGCCGAAGCCGGATTTACGCACATTGAAACCCGTCCCTTTCCTTCCCCGATGCCGCATCGGGTGGTCACCGGCATGGTCGGCTAGGAGATCGGCCGATGCGACAAATCAACTTTGTTATTTATAGCGCTTTGATCGGTGTTCTGGTGTCGTCCGCCACCTTTGCGGAAGCCCCGCTGGAATACGGCTCTCAACCCATGCCGCCGCAGCCTGAAATCCGCCACCTGGGCGGCCAGCGATACCAAGTCGGCAGCATCGAAGTCAACAAGG
This sequence comes from Methylocaldum sp. GT1TLB, assembly GCF_051027445.1. Taxonomy (NCBI): domain Bacteria; kingdom Pseudomonadati; phylum Pseudomonadota; class Gammaproteobacteria; order Methylococcales; family Methylococcaceae; genus Methylocaldum; species Methylocaldum sp. GT1TLB. The sequence goes on along the minus strand of NZ_CP194898.1, from coordinate 5,050,056 downwards.
CCGAACGGAACTTCGCCGTTCCAGGCACAGTGATTCGCTCCGAGCCGCCGCTGGAATTTCTGGCGGTTACCAAGGGAGCGTATAAATCCTACGAAAGCCTTTTCGAACTGGATGCCAACGCGGTCGAATTCAATTTGGCCTGCATTCTCATCGGCTTGGATGCAAAAAAAGCCAAGCCCGCCAGCTTTCATTTCGATAAAGAACCGGTCGCAGGCGACAAGCTCGAATTGTGGATTACCTGGGAATCCTCCGGCAAAACCGTTCGACGCCGGGCCGAGGAGCTATTGACGGCAGCGGAAGGCCAAGCGACTCACGAGTGGGTTTATACCGGATCGACATTTACGCCCGATGGTCGCTACCTGGCTCATATGGACGGCACGTTAATCGGATTCGTGCACGATCCGGCCAGCGTCATCGAGCATAGAGTTGGCATCGGCCTCGGCGCTTTCGGAACCATTGAGGCGAGAAAGGACCTATTACCCCCTGTCGGAACTCGTATTCGGTTGTTCGTCCAAAAAAGCAATTAACGAATGCCCGCCGTCATCACATCTATCGCCGGGAATTTTCACTATAACCAAATATCGCTAAAGCATTTTCATATCTACTGTACGGGCATTCGCGAGTAGGTCGGGAATCCTTTCCCGACGCGACGCCACGTCCCGGCCGAGCGTCTTCGTCGGAAGGGTCGCGACTAAAGCGACCGTTTGCGATTGGGAAGGGATTGCCGACCTACGAATGCTTGAATCCATTCACCCGAGCCGAAGGCGCCAACGACGTCCGCCAAGCTGGTTTTGCCGTACGAGCGGGATGAAAACGCTCTAAGCACATTCAGGGAAGTCTTGCGGCATACGCACCACTGCAGGAGAAACCTGCCAATCGAACTAATTTGTCGAGATTCCGCAAAAGTTTATGGAATGTACTTAGATTTGAGGCCTGGATTTCTAGTTCGATTCTGTCAACGCAAATCGTAGCCAGATAAGTGCTGCAACTTTGGATTTACCCCAGAAGTCCGGTCGCCCTGAGCTTGTGGAACGGGTCCGCGGACCTACCGGGATAGGCTATAACAAGCCGCGGCCATCTCGAAGGCGTGCGTCACCAAGGCTAAGGCGATGTGCCGATGCCACGCGGCCCACACATGCCCTGCCTTCTATTCATCCAGCCCACAGTCTGGCTTGGCCGCTTCGAAACGCGATATTCGATGGACCGAGGCCTTTCCGCGACGTAAACCAGGGCGTCCAGCATGCCGTCCCTCGGCGCGAAGGTCACGTAGTATGCCCGGTCGCTCGGGTCGTCGAGACTCCGGCGCAGCAAAAGCGAATGGGCCTTCGCGTTCCTCGGCCGTTCGTTCAGCCGTCACTTCGTTCGATGCTGCGGATCAAAGACCGGAACAAAGCCCTGAGCAACTGGCTGCGTACCCACCGTCGCGATATTGCAGATTATCGGAGAACTCAACCGAACCTTGCGCGGCTGGCCAACGATTTCACGAACGTAACTGCACCAGGACGATCTCCAACGTGAAGCTGCGTGTGGATGAGCGGGTGCAAATTCATCTGCTGCATCGTCACAAGCCAGGAGCGAGCACATGGACACAGCCGCTTCCCGGGACCTGTGATCTATGGACGCAATGGACTGTTTAAACTGCCGACAAAGGCGCTTTGGCGATCGGCACATGCCTTGTTGCGAAGACCATCGGAAAGCCGTGTACGGAAAAGCGTAGGCATGGTCCGATGAGACGGGACAGGCCAACTTGACGTCGTCGCGGTTTGTGACGCAACGCCAGACAAAAGGGTGGCAACAGACAGACCGGCGCTAAACTAATGGCAACCCGTCCTCTACTTTACCCAGCTTCATTAGGACAACTGGCGAAAGCTCATTTCCTACCCTTGTCGATCTTGGCTAGTGACTGCTGCGACACCAGTTTTAGCTGCCGCGCCTGCTGGAGTTTGATAATGCTGTCCAGGCTCATGTTACCGGAGTTTGTCTGCTCCAGGCGATCCTGCTCCTCGACAACGAACCGCAACGCACCCGCAGCCTCGTCGCCCCCAAGCTCCCCCAAGGCTGCTGCGGCGAGTATCCGGGTCTCCATCGGAGACTCCTTCACGAACTCGATTAATGCAGGTATTACGGAGGTATCGCCGATCTTTCCCAGAGCCTGGATGATGGCGTTTCGCAAAGGAATATGCTCTTCCTTCTTAAGATGCGCCTCCAGTTTGACCGCGGCATCATGGGCTTTGAGCTCTCCTAGAGCCCACACGGCGCGCATGCGTACGGAAGTCGCGGGGTCGTCTAGCGCCACGATGAGCGCATCGACAGCCTGAGGCCGCCTAAGTTGTCCTAACGCTGCGGCAGCCTCGCCGCGCACCGATTCCTCCGGATCTTTGAGGGCATTTAGCAATGGCGGAACGGCCGAGTCGCCGCCGAGTTCCGCCAGCACTCGGGTTGCCAGTTCCCTAGCGCTCGGATCAGCGCTACGGATAACTTGCGCTAACAGTGGTACGGCTGCCTCGTCATGCAGTTCCATCAGCCTGCCGGCAGCCTCTCCCCTCGCTTCGCCATCGGCGGAGGCCAGGATGTGAACTAGTCGTTCGATCTCACTCATATTCCCAATCTCCGGAGCCCGGTTACTAACCACACGATAACCCGCGGTTATGGCGGCAACGCTCTTGATATCTTCCTGCAAGATTCCGGAATCGCCAACTCGAAAGGCACCCTGCTCAAAACATCTAGCGACGATCTCCATCATGTCCGAAAGGCTTGCGTATCTTCTGACTGGTATGCGGTCCTCGTTCGTAATGAAGTATACGGGGGACACCTCGATCGGCCGATCGGAACCTTCTACGACGTAAAAATCTCCGTGACTGACAAACACCGGGAACCACCGCGAACTCCAAAGTTTGTCTGGTTCTATCTTGGCTAGTGTGGCGATCCGAGCCGCGGTTTCGATTTGCAGCTTGTAGATTGCCATAGCCTCGGAGAGAGTTAACATCGTGCCGCCGGGAAAAAGTTCAGCCACCTTCGCCCCTTCGGCCACTCCATCTCGCCAGGCATAGAAACGGTCGAGTTCTCGCGGCAGTTGCCACGGGAAATCCGCTAACACGGCCTGTCGGTCCCTATCTGACAACCCGGGTCTGAGTAGACCAGGCAACAGATATCCACTCCGCTCCATCGCGGCAAGGATCCGGCCAAGGGCATTGCTTAAACAGTCGTCCACGGCAGAATGAATAAAACACTCAGTGTCAATCGGGCGGCCGGTTATTAGATCGGCGTTTTCCGAATTGGGTAACCGCAGGCCGGCGGAATATGCCCCCAGGTAAAGGGCGACCGCCACGATTACCTCAAGCAAACATCCAAATCTGATAAATCTTTTCATCCCTTAGCATAAACCCACCTGGCACACCCGAAGCGGTTACTTACATTGCCACGAGGTTGTCGGTGTTCCGGGCACGACTCCGAAAACGCCGTTCAACGGATCGTTGGCGACCACGTTACAAGCAAAGTAGAACGCCGACAGCATACCTCCCTGATACATCTGCTCCACCGCTGGAACCAACATCAGCGACGGGCCATTTGCCTGTCCACCCCGGTCAGTGGATGCGAATGGATACTCATCGCACCACAATAAAGTCTGGCTTGCAACGTTTCCGGAACAGCGCGGATCGCTCCGCAGCCAAGCTCTGGAATGTGGCGGCGAAATCCGCCGCAAAGGCGATGCGGGCGCGCCGGTCGCTATCGCCGATGCGATATGAGCGGTCGTAAACGGGGTATCCATGCCCGAGTAGAAGATATTGAATTTGCTCACATCGCACGCCCCGCCCGAGCCGATTGCCGTCGAGAAGGACAGCGCGGCATTCAAAGCGCAGGCGGCAACCGCGGCACCGGCAACGGCCAGCGTCACCTTCGCGAGAAGGAGCGCCGCGCTCGCGATCGCTGCGGTATTGATGCTAATGCTTATGCTGATGCTCGGCATCGCCATCGCTACACCCGCAAAATGTCCCGAGGGATCCACCAAGTTAACCGGATCTCCGTTTGCATACACGTATTTGTGTAGCGATTTCGGATCATAGATGTTGCCCTGGAAGCTATCCATCGACGTGAAGCGCCCGACACCCGGATCGTAATAGCGGGCTCTAAGGTAATAGAAAGCCGTCTCTGGATCGAACTCTTCACCGGTAAACAGATACCGGTTATCGGTAATTCCGGAGGAATTCAGCAGATTACCGAATGCGTCGTAAGCATAGCGGTCGGTGATCCCGGCGCCAAAATCCGTCAGCAAGCGCGTGCTGCCCAAGCCATCGTAATGGTAGAAACGAATCTCGGTGCCGCGTTGCTGGCTGATAAGATCGTCGCCATGAATATAGACCACGATGAGCCCGTTGGCAGAGTCACGCTCTTCCAGTACCTCGGGTAACTCCCGGTTCTTATCCACGAGATAGGATGATGTCACTCCGTTACGCACAGTACCGATTCGCACCCCGTCGTCATCGTAGATATATTCGGTGACGTTTCCTGGCTCGGTCGCCTTGACCATGCGATTCTCGTAGTCAAACTCGAATTGAGACGCCGACCCGCCGTTCGACCTTTCAATGAGATTCCCGTTGGCGTCATAGCTATACGTTACCACTCCCTCGCTGATCATCCGGTCATTGTCATCGTATACGTAATTAATGACCTCGCCATCGGTCGTCTTGGATAACCGGTTCCCGACACCGTCGTAAGTATAGGAAACCACTTTTCTCACGATGCCGGATTCGGTGATCTGCTCTTGGGTCAACCGGTACAGTTTGTCGTACGAATAATCGGTCCTGACTCCACCTTCCTCAGTTGCGGCTGTGCGATTGCCGACGGCATCCAGGACATATTCGAACCCTGCCAAAACGCTGCCGTCGCTTGTCACATGGGAAAGGCTCGTAAGTCGGTTCAATGCATCGTAGCCGTAATTTGCTTTGCTGCCGTTTGGATATTCGATCCGCGTCCGATTACCCACATTGTCGTATGAATACCGCGTAACTCGGCCTTGAGTGTCAGTAACGGCTATCAGACGATTGATTGCGTCGAACTCATGGTTAATGGTACCCGACGGCAGCGTTACCGATGTTCGGTTACCTTTCGCATCATACTGGTACTCCAGTATCGTTCCATCGGCGTTCACCACTTTCACGGGCATATCCCGCAGATCGTATTCGAAGGTAGTAACGCCATGATCATCAACGATGGTCGTCACTTTACCGGTTGGAGTATAGGAATACGTTATCTGGCTTCCGTTCGGAAGAGTTTTCAAAATAAGTTGATTATTCGAATCATACGAATAGGAAATAGTCTGTCCTTTGAAGTCGGTATGCGTGGAAATATTACCGTTTGCGTCGTACGTGAAAGTTTCCGTCATGCCCAACGGCAACGTCCGACTCAGAATTCGCCCTAGACCATCGTAAGTCCATGTAGTCTGATGACCGTTAGCATCGATCTGGGCTGTCCGATTTCCCACTTCATCATATGCGTACTGAGTTACACCGCCGAGCGCATCCGTAACTCTTATCAATCTTCCCTGTGCATCGTACGCGAATTGCGTGATATTCCCGGCCTGGTCGCTCTCCGAAATTTTCCTGCCAAGCGTGTCATAAGCGAACACCTTGAAGGTTCCGTCTGGGAACACGGTTTTGGTTTTCCGATCGTTCAGGTCATATTCAAAGCGCGTTATGTTGCCGGTGGCATCAGTCATGGAGACCTGATTGCCTTTGGCATCGTAGGCATAGCGCGTTACGTGACCTAACGCATTGGTGACGCTGATCTTGCGGCCAACGGCATCATAGTCATACCGGGTAGTATGCCCATTTTGATCCGTGATCGAACCCACCTTGTCAATTGCGTTATAGCTCCTGGTTTCTGAAGTGCCGTCGGGGAACTGGGTACGGACCAGCCTGTTGTTGCCATCATACTCATAGCTTGTGATCCGACCGGCCCTGTCAGTCGAACCTATGCGATTGTTTTCCGCATCATAGGTATACGCTTCAAAGGTTCCATCGGCATAAGTGGTTTGAATGAGATTACCGATGTCGTCATAGTATCGGGTTAGCCGATTGCCATTCTTATCGGTAAAGGTCTCCTCTTTGCCCAAACTGTTATATGTGAACCTTACCGAGTTACCCAGTGCATCGATCTGCTCAATCGGCTTATTGCGTTTGTCGTAGAGCATGCTTGTAGTAACGACAACCACATTCCCATTCGCGTCAGTCCTGGATGAGGACTCGGAGGTCTTATTGCCATTAACGTCATATTGATAGGTCGTGATGTTCCCGGCAGCATCGATATACTTAGTTCTATTCCCGGAAGCATCATATTCATATTTAAAGAGATTACCCTCGGCGTCCTGCGTAGAAGTTCGATTCCCACGCGCATCATAGGTATGGGAGGTTGTATTTCCCGCTGGGTCCACGGTACTGATCAAATTTCCTTTGGCGTCATAGTTGTTAACCGTTTTGCGCCCGAGCGGATCGGTTATCGTCAATAACTGATTCCGGGTATTGTAGGTATAGGTAGTGACGTTACCGCCAGCATCGGTCTCGGAAGTTCGGTTGTTATTCTGGTCATAGGTAAACGTCTTTCGATTGCCTAAAGGGTCGGTGATTGACAGCTCGTTTCCGCGATCGTCATAAGTATGCGTCGTCGTATTACCTAAAGGATCGGTTTCGGAGGTCAAATTGCCCTTATCGTCATAAGTGCTAACTGTAACATTGCCATTACGGTCTCGACGAATTTCCCGCTGACCGGCCACATCATGAATTAGCTCAACTCTGTTTCCTTTAGTATCTATCGTTGCGACTAGCCGACCTTCGGCGTCATATTCGTTACGCGCAGGCACATTACCGCGCGGATCACGAATCTCCAATAAGCCATGGCTGAAGTTGTACTTGAATCTCGTGCTGTTACCTTCAGGATCGGTATGGGTAATCAAGTCTCCGTGTACATCATAAGCATATTGAATTATGTTCCCATTAGGATCGGTAATTTTGGTAATACGCCCTTGGCTATCGCGGGTAAAGGTGATGCCTTTGCCACTGGAATGCATGATACCCGTCGTTCCGATGGTCAACGAATTGCCGTTAGCATCGCTGACTTTTTGCACACCTGAATCCTTGTTAATGATGAATACACGACCTTCGGGCGTGCTGTATTCGAAGGTAGTTGGATTATAGACAGTGAAAAAGTCGCCATCGTCCAACAAAGTTACTGCCCCGGGCTGCGAGCCGGAGACGAAAATGCCGCCGCTTAGAGGTCTTAGCTTGCCGAGGGTCCCGGGCCGCGCCTTGTAGACCGGGGTGACGAAATCCAGCGGGAACAACAGCTGACTGCTTGGCTCGGTCGATAGGTCGAATTGCTCTACCTTGCCGTCCGGCAGAGTAATACTGACGACATGGCTTTGGTTGGGCACCAGGGTGTAGGTTGGGAAAAAGCCGCCGCTCTTGTTCACCTGCCAACCCGAGCCCTGCTCTCGATTGACGCGCAGTCTCAAAGTCTGCAGATCCAGCCGCCAACCGAAGCCGAAATCGCCGCTCGTCTTGTCCCGGCTGTCGTAAACCCGGGTGATGGTGATCGGAATGCCGGCAACCGGGATGTTCAGATCCTGGAAAGCCAGGCTGAAATTGCCCACTTTCTGGTCACGGCCCACCTGAACCTGCACACTGACCTGAGCCGTGTTGCCGCCTTTGTCATAGGTGGTCAGGCGCAGGGTATAGAGGTCATTGAGCAGCAGCGTGGGATCGAAGGTACCGAGCGTGCCGTTAACCACCGGCGTCGTACCGGTCGCGAGCACAGTGAAATGGGTCTCGCCGGCAGGAGCATAATCGAGTACGTACTTCAGGAAGTTGGCGTCGCTCGCGGTGCCCTTGACTTCCGTCGGATCGGTCACGGTGCTGTCTGCCGCGGGAGCGGTGAGGACCGCAATCGGCAGAGTGGTATCCGAGACCGTCGCACTGACGGTTAGGAGGGTAGTACCAGCGATCGCGCCCTGGCTGGCACGGATCGTCGTGCTACCTTCGGTCAGGGCCGTGACCACCCCATCGGCCGTGATGGCGGCCACTGACGGATTACTGCTGTCCCAAGTCACTTGCCCCGTCATGTCTTGACCGGTGCCGTCGCTGTTGGTGCCGATGGCACTGAACGGCTGGGTCTGCCCCACCAGGATCGTGGGGCTCGGTGGAGTTACCGTGAGCTGGCTCAGAACCACCGGCGCAGCCCCGGTAGAGACAATCAGGTCGACCGGCGTACCGGCAGCCACGCTGGTTCCACCGACCGGTGTCTGGCTGACGACGCTGCCGGGCGGGATCGTATCGCTACTCTGCTGGGTGACGATACCGACGCTCAGTCCGACGCCGGCAATGGCGGCCGTGGCCGCTGCCTGGGTTTGGCCGACGACATTCGGCACAGTGACTAGGGCGGGACCGGAGGAAACGACTAGGTTGACCGCCGAGCCCTTCGCGACGGACGCCCCGGCCAGCGGATTCTGGCTGATCACCTGCCCGGCCGGGACCGTGTCGCTGGCCGCGGAGGTGACCGTGCCGAGCGTCAACTGGGCGGCGCTGATCGCCGCCGCGGCCGCCGCCTGGGTCTGACCGACCACGTTCGGCACACTGACCAACGCCGGGCCCGTGGACACCACGAGGGCGACCGCACTAGCCTTCTCCACCTCGGTGCCGGCCACCGGAGCCTGGCTGATCACACTCCCCGCAGGCACGGTGTCGCTGGCTTGTTGGATGATCGCGCCCACCGTCAGTTGCGCGGCGATAAGGGCGGCCTCGGCCGCCGCCTGGGTCTCACCGACCACGTTCGGTACCGTGACCAGGACCGGCTTGGCCTCGATCGTGATCGTGTCGGCCTCGCTGTTGAGCTGGCCGTCGTTCACGATGAGTTGCAGCACATAGGCGCCGGTCCGATCCGCGACGAAGGTGGGGGTCGCGCTGGCAGGATCCGACAGCGTGGCCGTGCTGTCCTGGGGCTTGGCCGTGAACGACCACTGGTAGGTCAAGGGGTGGTGGTCGGCATCGCCGGAGGCGCCGCCGTCCAGCTGCACGGCATCGCCTGCTTTAACCTCCTGGTCGGGTCCGGCATTCGCTACCGGCCGGCTGTTTTCGGTGCTGATGATGACGTTCGCGGGATCACTCGCCAGGTGACCATCGTTGACGATCAGCTGGGCGATATACGAACCGGGGAGATCGACCAGGAACTGCGGCTGTTGCGCGCCAGGGTCGGACAATGTGGCGGCGCTGCCGAACGGAATGCTCGTCAATGACCATAGGTAGGTCAGAGGGTCGTTCTCGGCATCGGAGGAGAGACTTCCGTCCAGCGTAACGGTAGTCTGCAGAGGTACCGTCTGAGGAGTGCCGGCATTCGCCACGGGCTTGGTGTTCTCGGTCGTCAGGGTCACCGAGGCCGGCGCGCTGTTGGCTTTGCCGTCATTGACGATCAGCTGGGCGACATAATCACCGGGCAGATCGGCGGTGAATTTAGGTTTGACGAGGCTCGGATCGGAGAGAAAGGCGGTGCTATTGGCCGGTTTTCCGATCAGCGACCACAAGAAGCTGAGGGTGTCGCCGTCAATATCCATGGAGGCGCTGCCGTCCAGCACCACTTCCTCCTGGAGCGCGATCTTGCGGTCCGACCCGGCATGGGCCACCGGCGGCGTATTTTCGGTGCTGATGACGAGCGGCGTCGGAGTGCTGTCCTCGGTGCCGTCGTTGACGATGAGTTCGACCGTGTACTGGCCGGCCTTGTCGATCGGCAGGGTCGGTGTCACGGTGGCTGAATCCGACAGAATCGCCGTGCTGCCCGCCGGCTGGCTCGTGAGGGTCCATCGGAAGGTCAGGGGATCGCCGTCGACATCCGATGATGCGCTGCCGTCGAGCTGCGCGGTTTGTCCCACGCGAACCGCTTGGTTCAGACGGGCCACCGCCACGGGCGGAGTATTGAGCGTGCTGATCGTGACCTGGGCCGGCAGGCTGGATGCCTTGCCATCATCGACCACGAGCTGGAGGGTGTAGTCGCCGGGCCGGTCGATCACAAACGTCGGCTTGATGGCGGCGGCATCGCTGAGCTGCGCCGTACTACCCGGGGGGACCGCCACGAAGGACCAGGCATAGGTGAGATCATCGCCGTCCGGATCGGACGAGCCGCTGCCGTCCAAGGTGACGGTGCCGCCCACGGCCATGGTTTGGCCGGCCCCCGCGTTTGCTGCCGGGGCTCGATTGGCCTGGACCGTCCACACCAAATCGTTCGGATTAAACGGGACGGTGCGGTTTTGGCGAATGGTGAACGTGTCCTGACTGAACAGCGTCGCGCCGCCCGTTACTTCGCCGAAAAACACCGCGCCATCGACGATCATCGTGCTGGCGGCCCGGCTCACCACGGTGGCGGCGACGTCGGGGAAGGTCTCCGTACCGCTGTTGGTGATCTCCGCGCGGTAGGTAAAGTCGATCAGCGTGCTGGACACGCGCTTGGACCCGATCAGCTGGTAGGTCCCGGTGACCGCTAACTCGGTGACTGCCGCGGATGATGGAGAGTCAGAAGGCGTTGCAGCAACAGCGGGGGCCGGCAGACCGAGAAAGATTTGAGTGAAGATTAAAAGCCGCGCGAAAAAGCGGAATAGCGCGGTCTCGTTGAAATGCTCGAGAAATCCTTTGTAGGTATCGGTCTGCATGGACATCGCCATAATCCTTATCTCCCCTCAGATTTAGTAGGCGGCAGGTGTAGACGAGCCGCTTTTGTCACTGCCAACAATCCGGCAGCGGAAAAATGGCTACGGCTTGGAAAGCTCGCGTTGGCTGCGCCGGGTCCGAAACCAGGTCAATCCGAACAGTCCTACGAGCAGCAACGCGGGAACCGCGGGTTCTGGGATCGCTTCACCGAACGGTCTGGTGCGCCCGGCTTCGAGGATGTCGAAGTTGGCATCGTAAATCGCAAAGCTTTGCCCACCCGGGGCTCCGGTCCCGGGCCAGACAAAGTTGACGCTGAAATAAGTATCGGGAAGATTCGGTAGAACCGGCGAAACGGCGACGATCTCGGCATAAAAACGGCCGTCGTCCGGCAGGACCGGGTCGGGCTGAAGGAGGACGACCGTCCAGTCGCCATTGGGCGCCAGCGGATCGCTCAAGTCGCCCGCCTGGTAGCCCTCGCTCAGATTGAAGAACACATCGAACCCCACGGCCGATCCGGGCAAGCCGCTAACGTCATAGCGGTATTGCCAGAGATCCTGACCGACCACGCTGTCGGCGAGATCGATCGCCTGATAGCGAATCACCGTCGCACTTGCATTCGAACCAGAACAGATAAGGAGCAAGCCAAGACTGGCTTTTAGAAGACTTTTCATCCGGATCCTTCCCCAATCAAAGCGGACAAAATGGGCTTGTTCGTAGACGCCCTATGGTTGGCGCTCGAAACCCGTCGACGTCACTCCGAGCGAGCGGCCTACCGGGATAAGCGCTTATTACCGTCGAACATCAGAAGCGTACGGACGACTCAAATGACTTGCCGACCATAACTGCCTCATGTACAAGGCAAGGCCTGTGCCATAAATGCAACAGATATGATAATAAATTGATTTTATGGAGCTTTTTGTGTGATGCAGGGAACTTTAGCAACTCAGGTCCCTTATCGGCCGGCGAGACCGTAAAAGATTTCGACACTCGCGGTGAGGTTTTTTAACGAGTGTTCTCAGACTGATACACCTAAGCACATGTTTGTATTGAAGATTGAGCACGCCGCACCGAACTCTGGTATGTAAAAATTTTTGACATTGCAACTCCGGTTTAAGCCACCTCGATAGCCGAGAGTGCCGGAACTTCCGTTGCCACCCCGCCCCGTACATCACCGCTCGTGGTTATCGCCTGATTCAATAGGGCCCGGCCCCCGGCTTGCCTAAGGGCGAAGATCGCGCCCCCGACGATCATGTGCGAACGACTGAGATAACCGGAAGAATGAACGCCGAAGTTTCAAATGAAGAAATGATGGTGAGCTATGCCGGAGGCGAACCCATGACCATGGACCGGTAGACCCTAAATCCAGTGAATGGCTTCTACGGAAGCCGCTGTCAATTAAGGCTATTCAATATCAGTTGTTTAATTCCGGTTATCGGCAACTGATCAACCGCAAAGTCGCGCCGGGAAGAGATCAAAACGGGATTCAAGTCAGCCGATTGGTGGCACCGGCCATGAGTGCCCTTAACCAGGTCCGGTTTGAGTGGAATCACATCCATCAACATTCGGAAGCCTAGTTGCTTTTGGAGCAGCCGAAACCCAATTTTGAGCTTTGGCCACCGGATGTCCGGATCGACGAAAAGCTCCACCGGATCGTAGCCCGGCTTGCGATGGATATCGACCGTACGGGCAAAGTCAGGACTCTTCGCATCGTCCTGCCAATAGTAATAGCTGAACCAATGCCCGGGTTCGGCGATGGCGATCAATTCCCCGGAGCGCGGATGATCCAGGCCCATTTCGGCTTTTCCCTGCTCCGCCAGTACTCGCTCGATACCCGGTACCGTGCCAAGCAAGCGTTCCACGGCAGGACTGTCCGAAGCGTTCCGCACGTAGACATGGGCTATCTGATGATCGGCCACGGCGAAGGCGCGCGACGCGCCGAAGTCCAGCAACTCGTAGCCGAGGGTCTCGCGCACGGAGATGTAGCCCTGTTCGCGCAAAACTTTATTGATATGGACACAGCCCGTGGCCGGCTCGATGCCGTACTCGGAGACCACCATAACATCGGCTCCCTGAGCCCTAACGTGGTCGATCAAGTCTCCCGCGACGGCATCGATGGCGCGGACGTCTTCCCATATTCGCGGATCGGCCGGCCCGAGGCGCTGAAGGTTGTAATCCAGGTGCGGCAGATACACCAGTTGCAGTTTGCAGGGATGATGGTCGAACGTCCATTTGGCGGCATTTGCGATCCAGCTCGACGATCGTAAGTCCGCCGCCGGGCCCCAAAAGTTAAACATCGGGAAAGGACCCAATTCGGCTTCGATCCTCCGGTGCAGATCTGCGGGATTCGAGTAAAGCGCCGGAATTTTCCGCCCATCCGCGGGATAAATGGGGCGTGGGGTAACAGAGTACTCCACGTCAGCGTACATGTTGTACCACCAGAAGAGTTGAGCGCAGCTGAAATCGCGGATGGACATTTTCGCTGCATCCCAAACCTTCTCGCCATGGACGAGATGATTGGACTGACGCCAGAACCATACTTCGGCAAGATCGCGAAAATACCAGCCGTTGGCGACTATTCCGTGCTCCCGGGGAAGGGAACCGGTCAGCATCGATGCTTGGGCGGTACACGTCACGCCCGGAAAAACCGGCTCCAAATTAGCGACAAATCCATCCGTAATCAGCCGGTTCAAATGTGGCGTGTGCTCGCCCAAGAGCGAAGGATTAAGCCCAACGATATCGATCACAACCAGTCGTTTCATGGTTTAGCATCAATCATTAATAACGAGAAATTTGGAGCTTAAGCTCAAGAACTTAACTTCACAACGGATGAATAAGGACCAGTCGGAGCAATGGCGATATGGGTACGGAGTCCCGAAAATCAATTGAGAACAAACACCCAGGCCGAACAGGTTGTATCCGTGCGATCTTTCAGATGTATGCGGGTGGACATCGCCATACCACCCTGATCAAGACCCTGAGCGGCGATCCAACCGAATCAAGCAAGCCCTGACGACTGAGCCGCCCGACTATCTGGGCGAGATCCAAAAGCTCAAAAAGGAACTGGCCAACTTCATGGCGCTGATTGCCTCGGGCCAGACGTCCACCAGCATCCTCGCAGAAACCCCCAAACGCGAACCCCGGATCCAAAGCCTTGACGAGGACATGAGGCGTTTGAGCGAAACGCCGGCCGCATGGGATCCGCGCCAGCTTCGCCAGCAACTTCATGACGGGATTGGATGCTTCAAGATCCAGATGCAGGGCGATGTGGCCGCGGCACGAAAGGCAGCTTCGGCAGCTGCTCAAGGAACCGATTCGGCGTATTCCGGTGGAACGGGACGGCAAGAAAGTCTTGCTGGCGGAACGACAAACGACCGTTGGGACTTTGCTGCCCCAAGGTTATATAAACGTGGCGTCCCCAAGGGGATTCGAACCCCTGTTACCGCCGTGAAAGGGCGGTGTCCTAGGCCTCTAGACGATGGGGACAAGGAACTTGATTGGTCAATCCGCGAGTGGTGGAGCCAGCGAGGATCGAACTCGCGACCTCAACAATGCCATTGTTGCGCTCTCCCAGCTGAGCTATGGCCCCACGCGATCGAGAACGCGAATATTAAAGAAAGACTTCGCGTTTGTCTAGGCTTTTTTATTGATATAGGCGATGGCTCGGCCGACCCTGGAGAGCGTCGTATCTTTTCCCAACAACTCCAGGGTGAGGTCGATGGGAGGCGATACCGTCGTTCCCGATACGGCAACCCGAAGCGGCTGAGCGACGCTGCCCATCTTCACTCCAAGCGTTTCCGCCGTCTCCACGACCACCTGGTGAATCGCCTCTCGGCTCCAGTTACCCAGCGCCCAGAGTTTTGTTTCCAGCGCTTGCAGCGCCCCGAGGTTATCGGCGGTCAGGTTCTTGCTGGCGGCCTTCTCGTCGTACGCTTCGAACTCTTTGTAAAAGAAGACGCTCGCGTTCGCCATATCGACCAGGGTCTTGCACCGCTCGCGCTGCGCTTCGACCACCCTGACGGGATCGGGCCCCCGAGTGGGATCGATGTCCAGTTGTCCCAGATGCCAGCGCAGATGATGCGCGACATGCAAGGGATCGCTGTGCATGATGTAGTGATGATTCAGCCACAACAGTTTTTCCGGATTGAACGCCGAGGCCGAATGATTGATGTCGTTAACATCGAACAGCTCGATCATTTCGTCCACCGAAAAGATCTCCTGATCGCCATGGGACCAGCCGAGGCGCACCAGATAATTGATGAGCGCCTCGGGCAAATAGCCGTCGTCGCGGTATTGCATGACGCTGACCGCTCCATGGCGTTTCGATAGCTTGGCTCCATCTGGCCCTAAGATCATCGGCACGTGAGCGTATTTCGGCAGCGGCGCGCCCAAAGCCTTCAGAATGTTGATCTGGCGCGGCGTGTTGTTGAGATGGTCGTCGCCGCGGATGACATGGGTGATCTGCATGTCGAGGTCGTCGACCACCACCGTGAAGTTGTAGGTGGGGGTACCGTCCGAGCGAAGAATGATGAGATCGTCCAATTCACTGTTCTTCACAATGACTTGGCCACGCACGAGATCTTCGATGACGACTTCGCCGTCGTCCGGATTGCGAAACCGCATCACCGGCTGAACGCCTTCGCGGGGCTCGGTACGATGGCGGCAACGGCCGTCGTAGCGGGGCTTTTCCTTGCGTGCCAGTTGTTCGGCACGGAGGTTATCCAACTCTTCCCTAGTGCAGTAGCAATGATAGGCCTTGCCTTCGTTCAGCAATTGCTGGGCAATGGCTTTATAACGCTCGAACCGATGGGTTTGATAAAACGGTCCTTCGTCGTATTCCAGCCCGAGCCAGGTCATACCCTCCAGAATCGCATTGACCGCGTCGACCGTGGAACGCTCCAAGTCCGTATCCTCGATGCGCAGGATAAAGGTGCCGCCGTGCTTGCGTGCGTAAAGCCAGGAGAAAAGCGCCGTGCGCGCGCCGCCAACGTGCAAGTAACCCGTAGGGCTGGGAGCAAATCGGGTGCGTATGGTCATTCGAATAATCCTGAAAAAAGACTAGAGTTGCCGACTTTTGCCGTCGGCCCTCAGTGACTAGAGGGTGGAGGAACGCTAATAATACCAAAATCCGGTGTATTCCTTTATCGCGAAGATCGAGGGATGTTACCGAGGGACCGGAACCAGGCTATCCTTATTGTTTTTCCCGGATTCAGTGTCATCGGCGATCCAACGAACGCATTCCATTCGTAATGACTCTCGAGACGGCAGATACTCTTCAAAACCCTTTATTGCAACTTTGCTACCAGGAAATGCGGGCGAAGAAACTGGTGCTGCCCACGCTCCCCGACATTTCCCTCAAGATACGCAAGGCCATCAACGACGACCGGGCGAATAATTCGAAGATCGCGCGGGTCGTTCAAATCGATCCGGCCATTACCGCACGGCTGATTCATATCGCCAACAGTCCGCTTTATCACGGCCGCAAGAAAATAGAGAGCTGCCCCGAGGCTCTGACGCGACTCGGGCTCAAAGCGGCGCAGCACTTGATCACCACGTTTTCCTTGAAAGCAGTGTTTATCGCCAAGTCGTCCCAGATCCGGAAACGGATGCATGAACTGTGGGCGCACAGCAGCTACGTCGCCGCCATCTGTGCCGTGCTCGCCCATAAGACCAGGGGGTTCGATCCCGATCGGGCGATGCTGGCTGCGCTGGTTCACGATATCGGCACCGTTCCCGTGCTCACCTTCGCCGATCGGCATCCGGAATTGATCGCCGATCCCCGCCATCTCGACCAGGCGATACAAACCTTGCGCGCCCCCGTAGGCGCGATGATCTTACGGAAGTGGAATTTTCCTCCGGATTTCGAAGATGTGACGGTCCACGCCGAAAATTGGTTTCGCGATCACCCCGGCGCTCCGGATTATACGGATCTGGTCATTCTGTCCCAGCTCCACAGCTTCGTCGGCACGCTGCAGATCCACAAATACCCCCGCATGGATGAAATTCCGGCTTATCGCAAACTCATGGAGGGACAAGCGGCGACGGATTTGAGCAAAGACGTGCTCGGTCTTGCCAAGGAAGAAATTTTGCAGATTCAGCAAATGCTTACACGTTGACACAAATGGAAATCCGGCTGTCTGTCCTCGTCCCGACGACTCCCCTGCTTCAAGCCGGGGCGCAGCCGCTAAAGCTCGGGGACATTCTTCGAGCGGTCGTTGAGACACAACTCAAGGACAACAGCTTCCTTCTCCGACTCGACGCCGGCGGCCGCACTCTTACGGCAAACAGCAGCGCGAACCTCCAGCCGGGGCAGATACTCGAACTCGAGGTGGTCAAGCTCGGCACCACGCCCGAGCTTCGCATCGTGCCGCGCGATTCCGGCGCCGATGTGCCGGAATCGACGGTTCAGCAGGCTTTACGCCTGTTCTTGCCGAAACAGGAACCGCTCGCCGATGTGATCCAGGAACTCCACCGCCTAGTCGCGCAGGCCAGACAAACGTCCCCGTTGCCCGTCCCGATCACACAAGCTTTAGAAAAGCTGTTGGCCTCGATCCCGAAAAAATCCGAGTTGGCGACACCCGAGGGCTTGGAAAAAGGTTTATTGAACTCGGGGATATTTCTTGAAGCGAAGCTCGCCGACAATGCCGATTCGTCGGCCGAATTCGCCGATTCGGATTTCAAAGCGCAACTGCTCCGAGTTCTCGATAGGCTGAAGGTGCTTCGGACCAGTGCGGACGCTATCCCCGATACGCCCCGCACTACGGCGGACGGAGGAGAGATTCAAACCCGACCGTTCAGCGCCGATGCCGAAGAGCAAGCGGAACTAACCGAGTTTCGTTTCGAAGATGCCGGCACATCCGAAGATATCGCGCTCGCGGATGAGCGAATCGCGCGAACTGCGGAGCGCGGCGAAAAGGATTCACCGAAACTGCCTGGAGACTCGCAGCTCGCGACGCCGCGCACCCCGGAGCACGAATTATCCACCGCACGCCGCAAGACTCTTCCGTCACCGGACGAACAGAACGAACTCGTGCAGGGGAATGAACGCGGAGCCGAACGTATCGCGCAAAAAGTCGAAGCCGCAATCGCCAGGGTGGTCATGGATCAGCTTGCGTCACTGCCCAGGAACGATGCCGCGCCATCCGTTTGGCAAGTGGAAATCCCTTTTACCGATGGACAGCATAAGGACGCGGCAAAACTGCTGATAACCAAGGATGCGAAGCCCGGCAGCGCGGAGAGTCCCGACTCTTGGTCGCTTACGCTGGAATTGCACCCGCCGGGGCTCGGGACGTTCTGTGCGCGCGTCGTCTTGAAGGGCGACCGGATCGACACCTATTTGTGGAGCGACACGGCAACGACATCCGACCTCATCCGCGAGCAGTGCGAACGTCTTAGAGCGCGACTGCATGGCGCAGGGCTAGCCGTAGGTCAACTGACGGCGCTGGATCGACCGCCCGATTCGCCGCGCTCCGAAAATCCCTCCCCGCCGATCCTGGATCTCCGCGCATGACCCGGCTGGTCAATCCTCCCGATATCGCCGTCGCCCTGCATTACGACGGAGAGAGCACCCCGCGCGTGACCGCAAAGGGCAAAGGTGCGGTCGCGGAGCAGATCATAGAGCGGGCGCGGCAACACAATATTCCGCTGCACGCGGACGAGGGTTTGGCGAACGTGTTGGCCAAGGTCCCGCTGGGCAATGAAATTCCGCGGGAACTCTATCTTGCGGTGGCCGAAGTGATCGCTTTCGCCTATTCGCTCAGCGGCAAAATGCCGGGCAAATAGCGGAAGCCGAACCATTCGATCTTTAGGATTTATAGCGCGTGGGATCTGAAATACCGGCTTCGGCAAAACCGATTTTTCGGAATCGGCACGAGTCGCACGAACCGCAGGCTCGCCCTTCATCGTCGGCCGAATAACATGACACCGTTAAAGCATAATCGATGCCCAAATCTGTCCCGATGCGGATGATTTCGGCCTTTTTGAGCGTGATCAACGGCGCATGTACCTTGAAATGCTTCCCCTCGACACCGGCCTTGGTCGCCAAGTTCGCCAGACGCTCGAAAGCCTCGATATACTGCGGCCGGCAATCGGGGTAGCCGGAATAGTCGACGGCATTCACGCCTATGAAAATGTCCGCGCTGCCCAAGACTTCCGCCCAGCCGAGGGCGAATGCGAGAAAGACGGTATTCCGCGCAGGTACGTAAGTGACCGGAATGCCTTCCTGCGGAGTCTCCGGCACGGCGATGCGGGTGTCGGTGAGCGCCGAGCCGCCGAACTCGCCGAGACCTATTCGGATGATCTTGTGCTCGATCGCGCCGCAGCTCTGCGCCACGCGCCGGGCGGCATGGAGCTCCGCGCCATGGCGCTGTCCGTAATCGAAACTGAGGGCGTAACACTCGTATCCTTGCGACTTCGCGATAGCCAGAGTCGTCGCCGAATCGAGTCCGCCGGAGAGTAAAACAACCGCTTTTTTCATCGTCGTCATCACCGTCCGGGTGTGTCGCCCCAGAGGATCTTGTGTAGCTGTACTTGGAAACGAACCGGCAAACGGTCGCGCAAAATCTTGTCGGCAAGCTCCGCAGGATCTTGCGCGCCCATGGCCGGCGAGAAGAGCACTTCGCAACGATCCGACAAGCCGTATTCCTCCATCTTGGCCTTTGCCCATTGATAATCGGCCTCGTTCATGATGACGAACTTGAGCTGATCCTTCCGATCGAGATAGTCCAGGTTGCGATAGAGATTCCTCGACTCTTCGCAGGACGAAGGCGTCTTGAGGTCCAGAACCTTGACGACTTTCGGGTTGACGTCCGACACGTCCAGAGCCCCGCTGGTTTCCAGCGAAACCTCATAGCCTTTCTCGACCAGCGCATCCAGCAAGACGAGACACCCGCGCTGCGCCAACGGCTCGCCCCCTGTGACGGTCACATAACCCGGATGGTAGGTCCCAACTTCAGCCACGATTTCGTTGATGGACATCTTTTGGCCGCCGGTAAAGGCGTAAGCCGTGTCGCAATACACGCAACGCAACGGACATCCCGTCAAACGGACGAAGACCGTCGGCAATCCAACGGTGCGGGACTCCCCTTGCAGGGAGTAGAAGATTTCGGTTACTCGAAGTTGATTCACTAATCAGGCGCTGCCAAAAATCAGCGCTTTGCTTCTTGCCGTAGCTTATCCAGCCGTTTCTCCGCCATCTTTGCGGCGCTGGAATCGGGATAACGCTTGACGACCTCGGTCAGCAGTTCCTTCGCGTTCGCCTTCTGGCCGGTTTCGTACTCGATGAAACCGATTTTCAACAGAGCGTCCGGCACTTTGCTGCTCTGTGGAAAGTCCTTGATCAGTTTCCGGAAAATGTCGCGCGAAGTATTGAAATCACGGCTGACATAATACGCTTCCGCAAGCCAGTAGTGCGCATTGTCCGCGTATTCGCCGGTCGGATAGGCCGCGATGAAGTTTTTGAATTCCTTGACCGCTTCCGGATATTTTCCTTCTTTCAATGTATTGAAAGCCTTTTGATAGGCCGCCTGGCGATTTCCCGGATCGCCAGGCGAAACGGGCGCTTGTGGCGCCGGTGCCTGAGACGCGGTCGCTTCCGTCGGGGCCGCGCCATCGGGCGAAGCGGACTGATCGAGGGGCGCCTGCGGCGCAGCGGAACCGCCGGCGGACAACTGCTGCATACGCTGGTCCAAGTCCGTATACATAGCCTGTTGCTGGTTTTTCAGCTCTTCGAGCTGATGGGCAAGCTCCTCGTTTTCCCCGCGGAGCTTGAGGACTTCAGCCTGCAACTGCTCCATCCGATTGAACATTTCGATCAAGGTGTTTCCCGAGAGACGCTTCTCCAACTGAGAGACGCGCTCCTCGAGGGTAGCCACCCCGTAGCCGGTTTGATTTTGATCGTACCTTCGATCGTATATCTGGTCGTACTGCTGGGCACTCGAAATCGTCGCATGCAGCGATCCCAAAAACAGCAATGTGAAAACCGGCTTTTTTAGATGCATACGGTTAACGTCCCGAATAGGAAATTTCCACCCGACGATTCTGCTGCCAAACCGATTCGTCGTGACCCGATACGGCAGGTTTTTCCTCGCCGAAGCTGACCACTTGGACCTGGCCATCATTAGCGCCCTGGAACTGCATCATCTTGGCTACGGCCTTGGCCCGCTGCTCGCCCAACGCGATGTTGTACTCGGGAGAGCCCCGCTCGTCCGCATGTCCTTCCAGAATGATGTTGCGCTCCGGATGGGAAGCCAAATAATTCGCATGAGCACTGACGACCTGCTGATACTCCGGCAGCACTTCGTAGCTATCGTACATAAAGTAGATGACTCGCTTGGACAACGGACTGGACGGATCATCCAGCATCGGATCGCCGGTACCCCCCGCACCCGGACCGTAACCGGCGCCGCCCGGACCGCCGTACGCGCCGCCATCCGTGCCTTCGCCGTACTTGCTGATCTGCGGGCCGCCGGGCCCACCCTCCATGCCCACTTCGGCGCCGGCCTCCTCTTGCACACCGCCTTTCGAGCTACAACCGCTCAGGACAAGAGACATCATAGCGACGACCAATGCAGTCTTGACAAGTTTCATCTGTTTTCCCCACTAGCAAGATAAAAATCGACCTACTGTTTTTTCTAAGCTTCCGCCCTTCTCACGAAACCCGCCAACGCCGCCTTACGGGGACCACGCCGGCTCGCGCACTTGTCCGCTGTCGATACGAAGGCTCTGCTGAACCCTGCCGTCTATCGAAACGGCTGCCAACTGCCCTACTCCGCCGCTCTTCGAGGCGTAAAGAATCATGCTCCCGTTAGGCGCAAAACCCGGCGATTCGTCCAGACGCCCCTTGGTTAGCACGCGCAATGTACGGGTCTGCAAATCCATCACGGCGATCCGGTAGTCGCCGCCATTGCCGTGGACCATCGCAATGCTGCGTCCGTCGGGCGAGAACACTCCGCGCGCATTGTATTCTCCCTCGTAGGTCAAGCGCTGCGCCGGCCCGCCGGAGGAAGACACGAGATAGAGCTGCGGCTTCCCGCCTCGATCCGAAGTGAATACGATGCTCCCGCCATCCCGCGACCAGTTCGGCTCGGTATCGATGCCGATATGATCCGTAATTCGGCGCAAAGAGCGGGACGCCAAATTCATCACGTAAACGTCAGGGTTGCCATCCTTGGAGAGGGTCATGGCCAATTGAGAGCCATCCGGAGACCAGGCCGGCGCCCCGTTGATGCCGGGCGCGTCGGACACCTTCTGACGTTCGCCCGTCGCAAGGGTCTGGATGAAGATGGCCGAGGTCTTGTTCTCGAACGACACGTAAGCGATCCGCTTGCCGTCCGGCGACCAGGCCGGGGACATGATCGGTTCGACCGAGCTGATGATGGTTTGCGGGTTATACCCGTCGGTATCGGCGATTTGGAGACGGTACTGCCGATCGCGAGGGCCGCTGCCGGTCACGGTTACGTACGCCACGCGAGTAGCGAACGCGCCGGGCTCGCCGGTCAACTGCTGATAAATGACGTCGGCGATACGGTGCGCGGTGCGGCGCGTCTCCGGCGCATTGAACGGGATTCTGGCGCTGGTCAGCAGCGTACCTTTTATCGAGTCGTACAGGAAAAACTCGGCCTCGTACTGGCTGCCGGCACCGGGCTGTACCCGCCCTATGACCAGATGATCCTGCCCCAACACTTGCCAGGTACGGAATCGAACCTGCTCCGGCGACGTCGGCGTTTCCAGCATTTCGCTTTCCGGCAAAGGTTTGAAACGTCCGCTACGTGCGAGATCAGCCGCGATGATGCTGCCGATGTTGTCGCCCGGCAAAATCTGCTGACCGAAAGGCACCACGGCGATCGGCATGGCGCCTTCGACGCCCTGAGTAATTTCCACGTTTAGCTCGGAGCGCGCCCAACCACTGAAGAGCGTGAGAAAGACGCTCAAAAAGAAAACGCTGCGAAATCGTCTATTCATCAAACACCTGGACAAGAATTATTCGGGCTTGAATGTGAACTTAAATGCTCGAAGTTGTTCCGCCACCTTCGGGTCAGAAGGCCATGGCAAAGGCGATGCTTTGCGCACGGCAGCCTCGGCGGATCGGTCGAACGTGGAGTCGCCGCTACTGCTGACCACTTGGACATCAGCCACCTCACCGCCCGGCAGCAAGCGGACTTGAATTATACAGGACAGCCCGCTCTTGGCGGACGGCGGACGAAGCCATGAGCGCGTAACTTTCGGCTTGATGTACGTATTCGCCCAGTCGCTCGCCGCTTTCTTGGCTTGCTGTTCCATCGCGGCTCGGTGTTCTTCCTCGAGCTGCTCGCGCAATGCCAGTTCGCGCTCCGCCTGTAGCCGGCGGGCCTCTTCCTCGGCCTTCCGTTTCGCCTCGGCTTCGGCCTTCCGGCGCGCTTCTTCTTCGGCTTTCCGCTTTGCCTCCAGCTCGGCTTTTCGCTTCGCTTCCGCTTCGGCTTTCTGTTTGGCTTCGAGCTCCGCTTTCCGTTTCGCCTCGGCTTCCGCCTTCTGCTTGGCTTCCAGCTCGGCTTTTCGCTTCGCGTCGGCCTCCGCTTTCTGTCTAGCTTCCGATTCGGCAGCTTTCCGTTTCGCCTCGGCTTCCGCCTTTTGTTTGGCCTCCAATTCGGCCTTCCGCTTCGCTTCCGCTTCGGCCTTGAGTTTGGCTTCCAGTTCAGCTTTGCGTTGCGCTTCAGCCTTTTGCTTGGCATCCAACTCGGCTTTCCGTTTTGCCTCGGCTTCCGCCTTTTGTCTGGCTTCCAGCTCGGCTTTTCGCTTTGCCTCCAACTCGGTCTTCCGTTTCGCTTCCGCTTCGGCTTTCTGTTTGGCTTCGAGCTCCGCTTTCCGTTTCGCCTCGGCTTCCGCCTTCTGCTTGGCTTCCAACTCCGCCTTCTGTTTTGCCTCGGCCTCCGCTTGACGCTTGGCCTCGGCCTCGGCTTTTTGTTTAGCTTCGACTTCGGCCTTTCGCCTCGCCTCCTCTTCAGCCCGGCGCCTGGCTTCGAGCTCGGCCTGACGGCGATCTTCCTCCTGGCGTTTCTTCGCTTCCGCCTCCGCCTTGCGCAACGCCTGTTCTTCCGCCTTGCGCTTGGCTTCCAGCTCAGCTTGCCTGGATTCGTCGGCCTTACGCTTCTGGTCGGCGAGGCGCTTGGCCTCCTCCAGGCGTTTTCTTTCCTCCGCCTCGGCTTTGCGCTGAGCTTCCAGTTCGGCTTGCCGCTTGGCATCTTCGTCCTGTTTGCGCTTCAATTCTTGGGCTTCGGCCTGCTCCCGGCGTTCGGCCTCTTCTTGGACGCGCCGCTCCTCTTCCAGCTTTTCCTGACGAGCCTGCTCCTCGCGCCGCCTGACTTGCCGTCCCCGCTCGATCTGGAATTCGTCGACCGCTGTCGCCTGAATGATTTCCGGCTGGGGCGGCTGCGCGACCGGCGTGACGGAATCGAACTGAACCGCAAAAAGAAGGATCAGAACAGCGTGTAGCGCCACCGATAGCCCGAACGGACCACGGTAGCGTTTGGAATGGGAACGACTCATTCGTCCTCGGCCGGGCCCGTCATCAATCCGACGCTCGGTACGCCCGCGTTTTTGAGCGAGGCCATGACCATCACGACTTTGCCGTAATCCACGGTCTTGTCGCCCCGAATCAAGACCGAGAGCCCCGGTTTTTTCTGGAGAGCATCCATGACTCTGGCGGTAAGCGCGTCGGAATCGACCTCGACGTCCTCCTGATTGCCGGCATCCACGAACAAGCGGCCTTCGGCATTGATCGATACGATGATGGGCAGATCCTGCTGCGGATCGACGGTTCTGGCCTCGGCTTGGGGAAGGTCCACGTCCACCCCGGTTTGAAGCAGCGGCGCCGTCACCATGAAAATGATCAAGAGGACCAAAGAGACGTCGATATAAGGAACGACATTGATTTCGGCCATGGGCCTGCGGCGACGGCCGCGCCCGCTTCCCCCGGATGATACGTTCATTTTGCGTGCGCCTGACGATGCAATAAGCTCAGGAATTCTTCGGTGAACGCTTCGTACCGATTGGCCAGCCGCCCGATATCGGTCGAATAGCGGTTATAGGCCATGACCGCCGGAATCGCGGCGAACAAGCCCATGGCGGTCGCCACCAGCGCTTCGGAAATGCCGGGCGCCACCATGGCCAGGGTCGCCTGCTTGACGCTGCCGAGCGACCGGAACGAGTTCATGATGCCCCACACGGTGCCGAACAGTCCGACGTAGGGACTCGTGGAACCGACCGTGGCGAGAAACGGCAAGCGCTCGTCCAGGCTCTCCAATTCGCGGTTCAGGGCCACGCGCATCACCCTCTGCGTTCCCTCCATCACCGCATCGGGACCGATGTTCGGCTGTTGCCGCAGCCGCGCGAATTCCTTGAATCCGGCCATGAAGATATTTTCGAGCCCTTCCGTCCCCAGATCCTCTCGGGTCAATTGGCGGTAGAGATCGGCAAGATCTATCCCCGACCAGAAGCGTTCTTCGAACTCCTCCGAAGTCTCCTCGGCGCGCCTGATCTCCTTGTATTTCGAAAAAATGAAGGTCCATGAAATAACCGATGCCAAAACCAGAATGAGCATAACGATCTGGACCACCGGGCTCGCTTCGGTGATTAACTTGAATATGGAGAGTTCAGAGGTCATTTTTTAACCGTTGCAATAAAAAATCAGGAATGGCCGTGGGCCGGAAGGTTTCGGCGACGAGACAGACGACGCGCACCCGCGCCTCGCACACGAGTTCGTTATCTTGCCGTACCGCCAGTTGTTTGAACGTCAAGCTCGCCGACTTCAACTGCTCCACTTCGGCAGACACCCAGAGCATCTCGTTGAACCGTGCCGCTTTCACGTAGTCGATCTGCATCGAGCGAACGGCGAACAAGATCCCATGTCGGGTCCGAAGGTCATCCTGCTCGAAACCCAACGAACGCAAAAACTCGGTCCTTGCCCGCTCGAAAAATCTGAGATAGCTGGCGTGATAAACCACGCCGCCGGCATCGGTGTCTTCGTAATATACGCGGACGGGCCAGCGAAACCCGCTTTGTTCGGAAATATCCCCCAACTAAAAGAGCTCCTCGTTCACATTGAGCGCCTTCGGCGGCTCCAGACCGAAATGAAGGTAAGCCGTGCGCGTCGCAACCCTCCCCCTCGGCGTGCGCATGATGAAGCCTTGCTGAATCAAGTAAGGCTCCAGAACGTCCTCTATGGTGCCGCGCTCTTCGCTGATCGCGGCGGCTATGTTGTCTAGCCCTACCGGACCGCCCTCGAATTTCTCGATCATGGTGCGGAGCAGCTTGCGATCGAGCTGGTCGAAGCCGTTATGGTCGACGTTCAGCATTTCCAGCGCCTTGCCGGCCACCTCGACGGTGACTCTTCCGTCCGCCATGACTTCGGCGAAATCGCGAACTCGCCGCAACAGCCGGTTGGCGATGCGCGGCGTTCCGCGCGACCGGCGCGCGATTTCGCGGGCACCTTCGGGGCTCATTTCAACGCCGAGGATTTTCGCCGAGCGGGTGACGATCCGGGTCAATTCCTCCGGCGTGTAGAACTCCAGGCGGTGGACGATCCCGAATCGGTCACGCAAGGGCGAAGTCAAAAGTCCGGCCCGGGTAGTCGCACCCACCAGGGTAAACGGCGGGATATCCAGCTTGATCGAACGCGCAGCCGGACCTTCGCCGATCATGATGTCGATCTGGTAATCCTCCATCGCCGGGTAGAGAACCTCCTCCACCATCGGGCTCAAGCGATGGATCTCGTCGATGAATAGAACGTCGCGCGGCTCCAGATTGGTCAGCAATGCCGCCAAATCCCCCGCCTTTTCCAGAACCGGCCCCGAGGTCTGGCGTAGGCTGACGCCCATCTCGTTGGCGATGATGTTGGCCAGGGTTGTTTTGCCGAGTCCCGGCGGGCCGAAAATCAGAACATGATCCAAAGCTTCGCGCCGCGCCAGGGCCGCCTGAATGAAGATCGCCATCTGCTCGCGCATGGCCGCCTGGCCGATGTAGTCGTCCAGACGGCGCGGACGTATGGCGCGGTCGACTGCGTCTTCGTCCGGGGAGCCGGCGGGATTGATGAGACGGTGGGTAGGCATAGTTATAAATACGGTCTATTTTGAGCGGCAATTACTCCGCCCACAGTTCCCCCAACGCCCATTCGACGGCTTCGAAAGGCGGAACGGAAACCCGGCTGTCGCCGGCATGGGTCTGTACCAGCAACCAGCGCCCCTGCTGGTTTTCGTAAGCCTCGAGAACCCGCGTGTCAGGGTCGACCAGCCAGGCATGAGCTACGCCCAGGGAGCCGTAGAGCGGCAGCTTTTCGGCGCGGTCGTCGCGGGCCGTAGACGGCGACAGCACTTCGCAAACCCAGTCCGGTACGCATTCGAACCAGGCGGCATCGGGCAAGCGGGGCATTCGCTCCCGTCGCCATCCGGCCAGGTCCGGCACCAGGACGTGCCCACCGAGATGAAGCTCCGGCTCGTCCAAAATCCACCAGCCTCCGGGGCCGCCATCACCCAAATCGAAAGGACCGCCGATCCGAACCCCGAGATTCGATGACGCCCGCGCATGACGCGGCGCCGGACGGGGATGGGTGATCAGGCGCCCGTAAACGATTTCTCCCACCAAATTGGGCGGAAGGGCGAGAATGTCTTCGTAGGTCGCGGGTTTAATCGCTGGATTCGCCATGGCTGCTCGGATTCTATCGTATCAAAGTTCAGCCGGTTTTTACTTCGCCGCGGACTGCAAGGCTGAACGAATGATCTCCTCGCTGCTCTTGCCGTCGACCGGAACCTTCCGCACCAGGTTGCTGGCATCCTGCGGCTTAAATCCTAAAGCGATCAATGCGCTGACCGCATCGTCCACCGGACTCGCCGCCGGTGCCGGCAGGGTTCCCGCGCCGGGCAGATGAACCGTGGGCAGCTCGGGCAGACGGTCCCGCATTTCGATGATCAAGCGTTCCGCGGTTTTCTTGCCGACCCCCGGCAAGCGCACCAGACGGGCGGCGTCCTGCGCTTCCACGCAACGGTGGAACTCTTCGGCGCTCAAACCCGACAGAATCGCCAGGGCGAGCTTCGCACCGACGCCGCTGACACGGATCAGGCTGCGGAACAGGGCGCGCTCCGCCTCGGATACGAATCCGAACAGGCTGTGGGCGTCCTCGCGGATCGCCAGATGGGTGTACAGCGTCACCTCTTCGCCGATCTCCGGCAGCTTGTAGAAGGTCGACATCGGCGCGTCGATCTCGTACCCGACGCCGCGCACGTCCAACAAAAGAGAAGGCGGCTTTTTGGCGACCACCAAACCGCGCAAAAATCCGATCATCGCATCACAACTCCGGCCAGCCGCAGACGCCGCAAGGTCTGCCGGTGGTGGATATGGCACAAGGCCACGCCCAAAGCATCACTGGCGTCCAATTGCAGCGGCGAAGAAAATTTGAGCAGGAAACGCACCATGTGCTGGACTTGCAGCTTGTCCGCACTGCCTTTTCCGACCAGGGCCTGCTTCACCTGCCGCGCGGCATATTCATGAACCGGCAATCCCGCCGCAAGGCCCCCGCAGATGGCGGCTCCCCTGGCCTGCCCGAGCTTCAGAGCCGAATCGGCATTCTTGTGCATGAACACTTGCTCGATGGCCAGTTCGTCGGGCCGGAATTCGAGCGCGATTTTATAGACCCCGTCATAGATTTGCTTGAGGCGTTCGGGAAAATGATCCGTTTCCGCGCGAATACACCCACAGGCAATCAAGACGGGTCCTTTATCGCTATCGCGAACGACGCCGTAGCCGGTACGGCGTGACCCCGGGTCCAGTCCCAAAACGACCGTCACATCGCCTCTTTATCCGATCTGGGCGAGGATCTCCTCGCTGATATCGGCATTGGAATAAACATTTTGCACGTCGTCCAAATCTTCCAGTCGCTCCAGAAGGCGGATCATCTTTTCCGCGTCGTCCTTGTCCAAGGCCACGCTGGTGCTGGCTCGCATAGTCACCTCCGCGCTCTCTGGCGCGAGCCCGGCTTGCGCGAGCGTATCGCGCACCGTCTCGAACTGATCCGGAGCGACCAGCACATCGATCGAACCGTCGCCGTTGCTGATCACATCGTCCGCGCCGGCTTCGAGCGCGGCCTCCATCACCCGGTCCTCTTCGACGTTCGCCGGATAACTGATGATGCCGGTCTTCGAAAACAAATAGGCCACGGAGCCGTCGGTGCCCAAGTTGCCGCCCGCCTTGGTGAAGGCATGGCGCACTTCAGAAACCGTGCGATTGCGGTTGTCGGTCAGGCAATCCACCATTACCGCAATGCCGCCGGGGCCGTAGCCCTCGTAGCGCACTTCCTCGTAATTGTCGCCTTCGCCAGCACCGGTACCTTTCTTGATGGCCCGTTCGATGGTGTCCTTGGACATATTGGCGGTGAGGGCCTTGTCCATCGCCGCCCTAAGGCGCGGGTTATTCGCGGGATCGCCGCCTCCGTTCCGGGCCGACACGGTGATCTCCCGAATCAGCTTGGTGAACAGCTTGCCGCGCTTGGCGTCTTGAGCGCCCTTGCGATGTTGGATGTTGGCCCACTTGCTATGACCTGCCATTGATTAACTTACCTCCGCTTCAGCTAAAACCGTGCCGAAAAACCGGAGAATTCTACCACCATTGCTATAGAAGCGAGCGGGCCCGGTCCGTCAAAAATACCGCAAGCGGTTGGCATTGCTCACCACCGTCACCGAGGACATCGCCATGGCTGCGCCGGCGATCATGGGATTGAGCAGGATTCCGAAAACCGGATAGAGAAAACCGGCGGCGATCGGAATAGCAAGCGTGTTGTAGATAAAGGCTCCGAACAGATTCTGCTTGATGTTGCGCACCGTGGCCCGCGACAGCTCCATGGCCTCGGCTACTTTCAGGAGCGAACCGCCCATGATCACCACGTCGCCGCTTTCTATGGCGACATCGGTGCCGGTGCCGATCGCCAGCCCCACGTTGGACTGGGCCAAGGCCGGTGCATCGTTGATGCCATCGCCTACCATGCCTACGATCTCCCCGGCCTCCTGCAAGGCTTTCACGACAGCAGCCTTATCCTGGGGAAGCACCTGCACGCGTACCTCGTCGATGCCGGCCTCGGCGGCAATCGCCTTGGCCGTGACCTCGTTGTCGCCGGTTACCATGAGCACCCGCACGCCCATGGACCGCAATCGCGCAACGGCTTGCTTGGAATCCGCCTTGATCGGATCGGCCACTGAAAGCAGCCCGACCACGGTTCTGTCGACCGCCAACAGGACGGGGGTTTGCCCCTCGCTAGCCAACTCGGTCAAGCGTTCGGCGAAACGTCCGCAATCGATTCCCTGTTCGGCCATCAAGGTCAAATTACCCAACAGTACGGCACGGTTTTCGATGAGACCCGAAACGCCATGACCCGCAACCGCCGCGAATCCCGTAACCGGCAGGAGAGTGCCGTTCTTCTCGGCGGCCGCCGCCAGAATCGCCGCGGCCAGGGGATGCTCGGACCCGGTTTCGAGACTCGCCGCCCATTGGAGTACCTGTTCCTCGGTCCAATCCTGGGAGGTCTCGATTCGAACCAGACGCGGTTTGCCCTCGGTCACCGTTCCGGTTTTGTCCAGCACGATGCAGGTCAGTTTCCCCGCCGATTGAAGCGCGTCGCCGTTGCGGATGAGGATGCCCTTCTGCGCCGCCTTTCCGACCGCCACCATGATGGATATCGGCGTAGCCAGCCCCAAGGCGCAGGGACAGGCGATTACCAGCACCGTCATGGCCGTGACGAAGGCGTAGCCGAGCGCCGGGGCCGGCCCGGCCGTCCACCAAACCAGGAAGGTCAGCAGCGAAACCGCCACGACTGCCGGAACGAACACGGAAGCAACACGGTCCACGAGGCGGGCGATTTCCGGCTTGCTCGCCTGCGCCTTTCGAACGCTGGCGATGATTTGCGCCAATACGGTGTCGCGCCCGATCCGGGTTGCCTTGAACAGCAGCGTTCCAGACTGATTGAGCGTGCCGGCGACGACTTCGTCTCCCACGGTTTTCTCGACCGGCATGGGTTCGCCGGTGAGCATGGATTCGTCCAGGCTGGAATGACCCTCGATGACGACGCCGTCCACCGGGATTTTTTCGCCCGGCCTCACCCGCAAGGTTTCATCCAGGCCAACCTCCGCGATGGGAATATCGATCTCCTGACCATCCCTCAACACGCGTGCCGTTCGCGGCTGAAGACCGATCAACTGACGGATTGCGGACGATGTCTTGCCGCGGGCGCGCATTTCCAGGGCGCTTCCCAGGTTGATGAACGCCAGAATGATGGTCGCCGCTTCGAAGTAGGCGTGCCGCGCCAGCATCGGCAGGCTGTCGGAAAAGAAAATGGCCATGGTCGAGTAGAACCAGGCGGCGCCGGTGCCGAGCGCGATCAGGGTATCCATATTGGCCTGGCGATGCTGCAAACTCTTGATCGCCCCCCTGAAGAAATGGCCGCCTGAGAAATACAGAACCCACAACGTGACCATGGAAACGATCAGCCACACGCCGCGGGCGGTCGGCTCCCCCAGCATAGGAAACCATCCGAAGTGCTCTACCAGCATCAAGGGCGCGCCGACCGCGCCGGCGACGGCGGCCTTGTTGAGCAGCGTATGGTAACGGGCGGTTTCCAGCGCCTCCTGTTCGGCCGGATCTTCCAATCCCTCCATTACCGCCGCATCGTAACCCGCATCCTGCACGGCCTTGCGCAAGACGTCCGGGTCCACGTTCCCTCGCACCAGAGCGGAATGATCGGCAAAATTGACATCGGCGGAAAACACATTGGGCAGCGAGCGCAGCGCGGTCTCGACGGCCTCGACACACCCGGCGCAGCGCATGCCGGAGACGGAAAGGCGGATAGTTTTCGATTCGGGATGGAGAGTCGATGCCATAGTGTTCTCTATGAAAAAAAGCTCTTGTGCGGAATTAATACCCTTTCGCCGCCATTATTTTTATCGGCTGTCCAGCGGAGTTGCTGTCCGCATAACGTATTGGGCCGTGCCTAATACCCCGCTACCGTATACCAAACCGAGCGCCCCCGCTACTACGGATGTTTTACGGTACAATAATCGGTTTTTCCGGAACCGATATTCTGACCGTGACATCATCACTTTTATCCATTTTGGTGCCCGAATGGGCGGAGCAATCAGCGGTTTTGATCGCTTGGCCTTATTCTCAAGGCGATTTCGAGCCGTGGCTAAATGCGGTCGAAAAAACATACGACCTGATCGCACTCGAAATCGCTAGCCGTGAAACTGTGATTATTATTTGCCGGGATGATGCCCATCAAAGGCATATCCATCAACGGTTGGCGGCATGCGCCGCGAATCTCGACCGGGTTCGGTTCGCTCAGATGTCTTACGACGACGTGTGGGTGCGGGATACGGCGCCGCTCACGCTAGCAACCGAACAAGGCGTAAGGCTTATCGACTTTCGCTTCAACGGATGGGGCGGAAAATATCCGCACGAGGCTGATGCCCGATTGGCTCAGCACCTCCACGCGTCTGGATTGCTTGGCGACATCCCGATGGATAGAGTCGACTTTACATTAGAAGGCGGAAGTGTGGAATCGGACGGTGAAGGCACGATCATGACAACCAGCCGCTGCCTGCTCAATCCCAACCGCAATCCGGAACTGACGCGCGAACAAATCGACAATCGGCTGAAAACCAGCCTCGGCGCCAACCGTATTCTTTGGCTCGACCATGGCCATGCCGAGGGCGACGATACCGATGCCCATATCGATACCCTGGCCCGCTTTTGTTCGGCAGATACGATCGCCTACACCGCCTGCAACGATCCCGGCGATCCGCTATACGACGAATTCAAAGCGATGGAAAATCAACTGCGAACCTTCGTCACGTTTTCGGGTCAATCTTATCGCTTGATACCTTTAAATATTCCGCAACCGATTTTCAGCGAAGAAGGCGATCGATTGCCGGCGACTTACGCCAATTTTCTAATCATCAATGGAGCCGTTCTAGTCCCTGTATATGACGATCCGGCGGACTCCGAAGCTGTGGCGCGTTTGGCCGATGCCTTTCCGGATCGCGAAATCGTGGGCATACCTTGTATACCGCTCATCCGACAATACGGCAGCCTGCACTGCATGACCATGCAGTTTCCGAGAATAGTTCGAGTAACCTGATATGACACAATCGATCAAAATAGGTTTGGTACAACAAGCCTGCGGCTCTGCGGACAAGGATGTCAATCTGAAGATATCGATTCAGGGTGTGAAAGATGCCGCGGCCCAGGGTGCGAAACTGGTATTGCTGCCGGAACTCCATCTCGGCCCTTATTTCTGCCAGACGGAAGATTGCAGCCGTTTCGATCTGGCCGAACCCATACCGGGACCGACCACCGAAATCTTGGGCGTACTTGCTAAAGAGCTTGGAATAGTCATCGTAGCTTCGCTATTCGAACGGCGCGCTCCGGGGCTATATCACAACACGGCTGTCGTACTGGAAAAAAACGGCAGTTTGGCGGGTAAATACCGAAAAATGCATATACCCGATGATCCGGGATATTATGAAAAATTTTATTTCACGCCCGGTGATATAGGTTTCAAACCGATAACCACCTCATTGGGAAAACTCGGAGTCTTGGTATGCTGGGACCAATGGTATCCGGAAGCCGCGCGGCTAATGGCCCTTGCGGGTGCCGATCTGCTGCTGTACCCCACGGCCATCGGCTGGAATCCGGACGACGACGCCGACGAACAGCAAAGGCAATTGCAAGCCTGGATAACCATTCAACGGGCACACGCCGTTGCCAATGGCCTACCGGTCATCTCCTGCAATCGCATCGGGCACGAGCCTGATCCAAGCGGTCAAACCAGAGGCATCATGTTCTGGGGAAATAGTTTTGTCGCCGGCCCCCAAGGGGAAATTCTTTGTCAGGCCAACGAGAAAGAAGAGCGGGTTATGGTGGTTGAAATAAACCGCCGCCGATCGGAGGACGTCCGTCGAATCTGGCCGTACCTGCGTGACCGGCGGATCGAAGAGTATGGCGGATTGACTAAACGTTATCTGGATTAGCAAAATCGCCGCGAAACCAGGTACAAGAATTCATCGGCAGCCAAGTTTCAGGAGCCAAAATCCTTTCGATCCTGTTCACTCGATAGCAGAATTGCAGTGGAACCCGGCGGTCCGGCCGGGGACCTTATCTTGCTCTCGATCAGGACTTCACTTCAAAGTCCTCCAGCTTATGGCCTTGCTCGATGAGCGTTTGCAGCCATTTCGGTTTCATACCACGGCCGGTCCATTTTTGAGACAGATTATTGGGGTTTTGGTATTTAACCGGAACTTTACTGCCCTTTCTCCCGGAGACCTTTGTGCCTTCAGTGATGTCCACATTAACACCGATCGAAGCAGCCAATTCCTTTATCTTGCTTATGACTTCCTTGCGCTTAGTTTCCTTCTTTTCTTTCAACGCTTTCTGAGCGTTTTCGATCATGTTTGCCAGTTCGGCTTCGGAAAGGTCTGCTAAATTGCCCTTCATAAACTACCTCTATTATAAAATTGACGTAACAAGATATAGGTTAACCTTGTGAAGACGTAATTAGTATATTAAAAAAATATAAAAAATAAATCGCTCATATTTTAGACAATTAGATAGAAGCAATGAGCGCTGATTCCGCAGTGCCCGTGTTAAAACGGAAGATTGGCGTTATTTCGATTGAATTCCAAGAACCAGGCTGTATCGATGCCGGTCCTACCTGTCAACAATTTGACCGTATATATATAGGTAGACATCCGAATACCGCTAACCCGGTCGCACGAGAGCCTAGAGCAGATTTTTCTGCGACACTACCCCTTTAGTTATTCGTTCGACATTCATCACTTCAGAGCCATGAATCAAGCTGCAAAACAGTTCGGAGCCATTTCACCGTTCACGCCGACCGTTCCGGGCTACAACGCCCCGTCCATGGTCTGGCAAAACCTAAATGGCTGCGGCGATTCTCTGGCCTTGGCTCAGGCGGTAAAGCAAGATAAACGGCTCTATCTGATCGTGACCGAAGATACGCAAACCGCTCTGAGGCTCGAACACGAAATCGAGTTTTTTCTGGACGGAAGCGCGCCGGTACTCCACTTTCCCGATTGGGAAACCCTGCCTTACGACGTTTTCTCTCCCCTGCCCGAAATCGTCTCGGAACGGCTGAAAACGCTCGCCCAATTGGCGCGCATCGAACACGGAATACTGATTACTCCGGTCGCCACCTTGATGCAGCGGTTGGCGCCGCGCTCGCATGTATTGGCCAACACCTTTGCGCTAAAAGTAGGCAGCCGGCTTAATCTAGAAGAGACCCGGCAAAGACTGGAAAGCGTCGGATACGAGTGCGTGTCGCAAGTTCTGCAACACGGGGAATTTGCGGTACGGGGATCGATCATCGATCTTTTCCCTATGGGCAGTACCGTCCCGTATCGTATCGAGCTTTTCGACGATGAAGTGGAATCGATCAGGACTTTCGATACCGAGACTCAACGTTCCCTGGAGAAAGTCAGAGAAATCAGCTTATTTCCCGCTCGCGAGTTTCCTTTCGACGAGGAAGCGATCAAACGGTTTAGACGGGCATTCCGAACGCATTTTTCCGAGGCGTCCATCAACAATCCTTTGTATCAGGACGTCAGCAAAGGCATCGCGTCGGGCGGCATCGAGTACTATCTGCCGCTGTTCGTGGACCAAACCGAAACCTTGTTCGACTATCTGCCGAAAACGGCCGCGGTCGTTCTACACCGTGCCATCGACGATGCCGCCGAGGTTTTCTTTCGAGAGGTCGAAAAGCGGCACGATCACCGGTCGGGGCATATCGACCGCCCTCCACTCCCGCCGGAATCGCTGTTTCTGACACCCAGCATTCTGGCCGAACGGCTTGCCGTCCATCCCAGAATCTGGATTGCGTCCTCTCCCGCGCGTCCTACCGAAAAATTCGATTCGGTCGACTACGATTGCCGGCCGCTTCCCCCTGTCGCGATAGACCCGAAATTGAAGCAGCCGGCTGTCGCATTGTCCTCTTTCCTAAGCGAGAAGGCTGGCAGGATTTTGTTCGTCGCGGAAACCGCAGGTCATCGGGAAGCACTGCTGGATACCCTGGCGAAATACGCCATAAAGCCGCAAGTCGTCGAAAACTGGCAAGGATTTCTCGCCGCCGAGAAAAGCCCCTGCCTGGTCGTCGCGCCGATGGACCACGGCCTCTGGCTTACCGATCCGCCGTTGGCCATCATTACCGAAACTCAGCTTTCCGGAGAAAGGGTTCAACAACGGAGACGGCGCCGGACCGCAGCCGATCGCAACCTCGAGCAGATCTTCCGTAACCTGGAGGAACTGGATATCGGCTCACCGGTCGTGCATCAGGATCACGGCGTCGGCCGCTATCTCGGCCTGACCAAGCTGACAGTAGGCGGGATCGAAACCGAGTTCCTTGCACTGGAGTATGCGAACAACGACAAGCTGTACGTCCCGGTTTCCTCTTTGCACCTGATCAGCCGGTACAGCGGCGCCAGCCCCGACACCGCCCCCCTGCACAAACTGGGCGGGGAACAGTGGCAAAAGGCCAGGCGCAAGGCACTCGAGAGGGTAAGGGATATCGCGGCGGAACTGCTGAATATTTACGCCAAGCGAGCGGCCAAGGAGGGACACGCCTATAAAACGGTGACCGAGGAATATGCCGCTTTCGCCGCCGGTTTTCCCTTCGAGGAAACGCCCGATCAGGAGAACGCCATCCTCGACGTCGTCAAGGACATGGCCGCGCCCCTCCCCATGGATAGAGTCATCTGCGGCGATGTCGGCTTCGGCAAGACCGAAGTAGCCATGCGAGCGGCTTTCATCGCGGCGCAAAACGGCAGACAGGTGGCGGTTCTGGTGCCCACGACCCTATTGGCGCAGCAGCATTTTCAGAATTTCCGGGACCGCTTTGCCGACTGGCCGATTCGGGTCGAGGTGGTTTCACGCTTCGTCGGCAAAAAACAGCAGGAGCAGCTCCTCGAAGACTTGGAGAAGGGCACGATAGATATCCTCATCGGCACCCACAAGATTCTGCAAAAGGATGTCCGCTTCAAGAACCTGGGACTGGTGATCGTCGACGAGGAGCACCGGTTCGGCGTCGCCCAGAAAGAGCATTTCAAGAAACTCCGCAGCGAACTGGATTTTCTCACCCTGACCGCGACGCCGATTCCGCGCACGCTCAATATGGCGATGTCCGGGCTCCGGGATATTTCCATCATCGCCACTCCGCCGCCCAACCGGCACGCCATCAAGACCTTCGTCAGCGAATGGGACGATGCCCTGATTCAGGAAGCAATACTCCGAGAAATCAAACGCGGCGGGCAGGTTTATTTCCTGCACAACAAGATCGAAACCATGGAAAAAGCGGCGCGGGACTTGGAGAAGCTGGTGCCGGTCGCCCGTGTCCGCACCGCTCATGGGCAGATGGCGGAGCGGGAACTGGAGCGGATCATGCTGGATTTTTACCATCAGCGTTTCAACGTACTGCTTTGCACCACCATCATCGAAAGCGGTATCGACGTTCCGACGGCAAACACCATCATCATCCACCGCGCCGATTTGCTGGGACTCGCCCAGCTGCACCAGATTCGAGGGCGGGTCGGCCGCTCGCATCATCGCGCTTACGCTTATCTGGTGGTACCGCCGAAATCCTTGATGACCGCCGACGCGGTCAAGCGGCTCGAGGCCATCGAGGCCACGGGCGAACTCGGAGCAGGGTTCATGCTATCTTCCCATGACCTCGAAATCCGCGGCGCCGGCGAGTTGTTGGGCGATGAACAAAGCGGCCAGATTCAAGAAATCGGTCTCAGCCTGTATACCGAGTTGCTGGAACGGGCTGTGGCGGCACTCAAATCGGGCAAATCGCTGGATCTCGACATGCTTCCCCACGAGGCCGGCCCCGAGATCGACCTCCAGTGTCCCGCCCTCATTCCCGACACTTATCTGCCGGACGTTCACACCCGTCTCGTGCTCTACAAGCGTATCGCCAATGCCAAGAACGAAGAGGATTTGCGCAAGCTGCAGGTGGAAATGATCGACCGGTTCGGACTCCTGCCTCCGCAGACCAAGAACTTGTTCGCGATCACCGAACTCAAACTGAGAGCGGAAGCCCTCGGGGTCCACAAGATCGAAGCGGGCTCCGGAAACGGCCGGCTATTATTCAATCCGAATCCGGCCGTCGATCCCGCCCAGGTGATTCGTCTGATCCAAGCCCAACCGCAAACCTACAAACTGGACGGCCCGGATAAACTGAAATTTTTTGCCCGCTTCGATACTCCCGAGAGTAAGGTCGTTTTCATCGGCCAATTGCTGGAGCAACTTGCCGCTTAATTCGACTGACCGCTTTCGCCTGGGACTGACCGCTTTCGCCTGGGACTGACCGCTTTCGCCTGGACG
Source organism: Methylocaldum sp. GT1TLB (assembly GCF_051027445.1). Taxonomy (NCBI): domain Bacteria; kingdom Pseudomonadati; phylum Pseudomonadota; class Gammaproteobacteria; order Methylococcales; family Methylococcaceae; genus Methylocaldum; species Methylocaldum sp. GT1TLB. The sequence goes on along the minus strand of NZ_CP194898.1, from coordinate 5,011,972 downwards.
GCGGCTCTTGGCGGAAAGAACGGTTACCGACCCTCATAGCCGTACTTTTATTTAATGCGGAGTTTTTTGTGCGGTATTTCTTGTTTTCGTTCTTGATTTTGCTGATCGGCTTATCGACCGCTTACTACTGGGCCGGACTGGCCGGTCTCTTCCTGGCGGGCATTTTGAGCGTGATGGAGGTCAGCCTTTCGTTCGACAATGCCGTGGTCAACGCCTCGGTACTGAAAAAAATGACCCCGCGCTGGCAGAGGCGTTTTCTCACCTGGGGCATGATTATCGCCGTATTCGGGGCCCGTTTTCTCCTGCCCATCCTGATCGTCGCCGTCATCACCGGGCACAGCCTACAGGATGTGGTGATCATGGCTTTCCGAGAAAGCGACGAGTACGCCCGTCACATCACGTCCGCGCACATACAGATTTCCGCGTTCGGCGGCATGTACCTGCTGCTCGTGTTTTTCAGCTTTCTGTTCGAATCGGAAAGAACGCTGCACTGGCTGGGCTGGGTCGAACGCCGCTTGTCGCGCCTGGGCAAACTGGAATCGATCGAGGTCATCACCGCGCTCACGGCTCTTTTGACCGCTCAACACTATCTGCCGCACGAAGAGCGCCTGGACGCCCTGATCGCCGGATTGGCCGGCGTCATCCTATTCGTCCTGGTAAAAAGTCTGTCCGCCCTTTTCGAAACCCCGAAAGCCGCCGAACACACGGCACACAAAGCCGGCTTCATGTCCTTTCTTTATCTGGAAATACTCGATCTGTCTTTCTCTTTCGACGGCGTCATCGGCGCTTTCGCATTATCCAAGGACGTCGTGATCATCATGCTGGGCCTGACCATAGGCGCGATGTTCGTGCGCAGCCTCACGGTTTTCCTGGTTCACAAGCGCACCCTGGACGAATACCTGTTCCTCGAACACGGCGCCCACTACGCCATAGGCGCGCTGGCCCTCCTGATGCTGGCCAGCATGGTCGTCGAAGTGTCCGAAGTGATAACCGGACTGACCGGGATGGGGTTCATTCTGCTGTCGCTGCTGTCGTCTGTTCGTCACAAACGGAGACACCTACGCCGGAAGACCGCTTGAGACAAACGTTATATAGCCTTGAAGCCGGACTCTTAATCGACGATAATACGTTCTCTTCAGCCCCGCCATGGGACATGGCCGGGTCTTCGAGTTCAATGGCGAGTCGCGTCGGTCCCCTCGCAACGATACGCTGTAAACCCCGTCAGGCCCGGAAGGGAGCAGCGGTAGCAGCGGATTCGTGTGCCGAGGTGCGGCTGGCGCGGCTTGCCGCCCTAATTCATTCATCCCGGTCGATAGCGTGCACAAACCCAGAATGCCGTATCAGGCCCTAGCCCGGAAATGGCGCCCCCGCACTTTTAGCGAAATCGTCGGCCAGGAGCATGTGGTCCGAGCGTTGACCCACGCGCTCGAATTCGACCGTATGCACCATGCCTATCTCTTCACCGGCACCCGCGGCGTCGGCAAAACCACCATCGCTCGAATCCTGGCCAAGGCGCTCAATTGCGAGGATCGAAAAACTTACGACCCGTGCGGCGAGTGCGTGATCTGCCGCGAAGTGGACGAAGGCCGCTTCGTCGATTTGATCGAAGTGGATGCCGCTTCGCGCACCAAAGTCGAAGATACCCGCGACCTGCTCGAAAACGTGCAGTACGCCCCCAACCAGGGGCGGTACAAGGTCTACTTGATCGACGAAGTGCACATGCTTTCGGGGCATAGCTTCAATGCCCTGCTCAAAACGCTTGAAGAACCGCCGCCCCACATCAAATTCCTGCTGGCCACGACCGATCCGCAGAAAATTCCGGTCACGGTGCTGTCGCGATGCCTGCAATTCAATTTGAAGCGGCTGACGCCGGATCAGATTCGCGCCCAGATGGAAGAAATCCTAAGGCGCGAGAGCATCGAATACGAGGCCGCCGCCGTGAAGCTGCTAGCCCGTGCCGCGGAAGGCTCCATGCGCGACGGGCTGAGTCTTCTCGATCAGGCAATCGTCCACGGCGGCGGCCGGCTCAGGGAAGCCGAAGTCAGCCTGATGCTGGGCACCGTGGCGAGGCATCCGGTCTTCGAGCTTCTTTCGGCACTGGCCGAAGGCGATGCCGCAACCTTGCTCCGGCACATCGAGCAGATGGCGGAGCACACGCCGAATTTCGCCGACGTGCTGCAACAAATCCTGATCATCCTGCACCATGCATCGCTCGCCCAATGGATTCCCGAGGCGATCAAGCGGGAGGACGACGCCGACCTGATTTTGAATCTCGCACAACGGATCGGCGCAGAGGATTTGCAGCTGTTTTATCAGATCGGCTTGATCGGACAGCGGGACTTGCCGCTCGCCCCCGATCCGCGCTCGGGTTTCGAAATGGTGATGCTGCGCATGCTGGCCTTTCGTCCGGCGACGAAATCTGCGGACCTGCGGAGTGCCGTCGACGCGGCTCCCCCACGGAAAACCGATCCGCCGAAAATTGCTCGTCCGCTCGACGCCAGCCCCGTCTCCATGCCGACTCAGGTCGAAGCCGAGCCTGCTCCCGAACCGATTAAGACCGAGATCGGAACAGCTCCTGCGCCGCCCGCGTCTCGAATCGGATCGAGCCATGACTGGCACGGGCTGATCCAGGCGATGGGCATCGCCGGACTGACTCGCGAACTGGCGAACAATTGCGTATTGCAAGACCTGGACGAAAAATCCTGTATCCTGGTGCTCGATCCACAACATGCTCACCTCCGCGTCAGCCGGGTGGAGGCCAACCTGGAAAAGGCTCTGAGGGATTATTTCCGAAGTCCTTTGAAACTGACGATCAAAATCGAGGCGCCCGGACGGGAAACGCCTGCTTCGCTGATTCAACGCGAAAAAGAGGAACGCCAGCGGACCGCGGAAATCGAAATAGAGCAAGACGAGAACATCAGGGCACTGAAAGAGCGTTTCGACGCCCGTATCATCCCAGGTTCCACCAAACCCATTGACTGACGGAGAATCCCATGAAAAACCCGCTCGCCAATCTCATGCAGCAGGCGCAGAAGATGCAGGAAAACCTGCAGAAGGCCCAGGAGGAATTAGCCGCTTTGGAAGTTCAAGGCGAATCGGGCGGCGGACTGGTCAAGGTCGTCATGAACGGCAAAAAGGAAGTGAAAAAGGTCAGCATCGACGAAAGTCTGGTAAGAGACGATCGCGACATGTTGGAAGACTTGGTCGCCGCCGCCGTAAATGACGCGGTAAACCGGGTCAATCGCCTCAAACAGGAAAAAATGTCGGCTTTAACCGGCGGTATCGAGCTGCCCGCCGGATTCAAACTTCCGTTTTGAACGAGTCCTGCCCTAACATTCGACCGCTCTATCGCCAATGCCAAAGACCGGGGCCTTGTCCCAATTGATGCAAGCCCTGCGCTGCCTGCCGGGCGTGGGTCCGAAATCGGCCCAGCGGATGACGTTCTATCTTCTTCAGCGCGACCGGCAAGGCGCGCGGAGTCTCGCCGAATCCCTGCTTTCCGCTCTCGAAAAAATCGGACATTGCGCGCTATGCCGCACCTTGACCGAAGGCGAACTGTGTAATATCTGCGCCAGTCCCAATCGCGACAGAACGCAGTTGTGCATCGTAGAAACGCCTGCCGAGGTTTATGCAATCAGTCAGGCAACCGGATTCAAGGGTCTCTTTTTCGTGCTCAACGGAAGGCTTTCTCCGCTGGATGGCATCGGCCCGGAGGAGTTGCGCCTCGATTTGTTGGAACAGCGGTTGAGGTCGGGCGAAGTCGCGGAAATCATCCTAGCCACCAATACCACGGTGGAAGGAGAAGCCACAGCTCACTACATCAGCGAGATGGCGAGGAAGAACGGAGCTCGGACGACCCGCATAGCCTACGGCGTACCCTTCGGCGGCGAACTGGAATACGTCGACGGCGCCACCTTGGCACATGCGTTCGACGGCCGCAAAGACTTTTGAACCTCGAGACGGCAGTTGACCGCTTTGATGGTGTAGAAAAGCCCTAGGGATTCCGACTGTCCAGCCTTACTATTCCCGTTTCTAGGTTAGACCCAGCGGAGGAAACGATGACGGATTGTCTGTTTTGCAAGATGGTCGCCGGCGACATCAAGCCTGCGGTGGTATACGAGAACGATCACGTGCTGGCGTTTCGGGATATTCGGCCGCGTGCGCCGGTTCATGTGCTGGTCATACCGAAGCGGCACATCCCGACTCTCGACGATCTGCCCGAGGCCGACTCGGTATTGGCTTCCGAGCTACTGCAAGCGGCCAGGAAAGTCGCCCGATCCGAAGGCATCGCGGACACGGGCTACCGCACGGTCATCAATTGCCGAGGGGATTCCGGCCAAGAGGTCTACCACCTCCACCTCCACGTTCTCGGCGGACGCCCGATGAGCTGGCCGCCGGGTTAATGCCGACGCCGACGGGCTACTCAGATCCGGATTAAAGATCCGGCGTTTTTCCGCCGGATCTTTAATCCGCCACTACGGATTTTCCGGAAACCCCGGCCGGGTACTTATTCCTCCTCGTCTTCCGAGTGGAAATCGATACCCAGAATCGACCAATTCTTGAAATCCGTCGGGTCGTTCTCGACCAAACGGATTTTGCAAGCAAACTTCCTCTCCGTCTGTCCCTTCTCGGGATCGACCACCCTGATGCCTGAACGAATGATGTAGGTTCGATTGCCCAAGGCCCAAGCATCGTACTTGGCGTCGAGAAAGTCGGCATTTTCAGGCAACATACCCTCTTCTTTCATCGAATTTTTGCAGTGCATCAGCGCAAAGTCGGTACGTTCATTTTTGACGTTACCCAACTGTTCTTCTTCCGTTTCTTGCTCAAAGAACACATCCGATTCGACCACTTTCATCACGAAAGGAAGGACTGCTTTGTCCAAAAGGACATAAAGCAGGATGATGAAGAGGAATAAGAAAAGAAGTGAATACTTGCTACGCAATAAATCTTTCATGGCTGACGCTTTGTTATAGTCTTAGGTAAATTGACAATTGAATAATTTTGGCACGTTCATAAAAGGAGGACAGATTTTGCGGCAGCAGAAAAAAAATGTATATATTGATCGCTTAACCAAACGGCTTTTCGAAGCTCCCTCGGCTGGGCGAAGCAACAGACCGCAAAACAGCAGCTAAGACCCCTCAGATTGCTATTAGTGCCCGCATCGACGTTACGAATTATTTTTCTATGGATTTTTTCGCGACGTGACCAGCCTTCCAGATTTGACAGCCAAGCTTACCAAACAGGATAAGAAACTGGTGGTGGCCATCTCGTCCAGAGCGCTATTCGACTTGGACGAATCCCACGCTATTTTCGAACAGGACGGCAAAGAAGCCTTCTGCCGGTACCAGGTCGAACACGAAGACAGCGTCTTGGCGCCGGGCGTGGCTTTTTCGCTGGTCAAGAAACTCCTGGCACTGAACCGGGTATTGGCCGCCCCGATGGTCGAGGTCATCCTGCTGTCGCGCAATAGCGCGGATACCGGACTTAGGGTTTTTAACTCGATTCGGCATCATGAACTCGATATCTGTCGCGCGGCGTTCACCAGCGGCCAATCGCCGTTCAATTACATCGCGGCTTTCGGCGCGCACCTGTTTCTCTCCGCGAACGCAGAGGACGTGGCCAAGGCCTTGGATGCCGGATACGCGGCGGCGACCATCATGTCGGCCAGCAAGTCCGCGAACGAGTCCGAACAACTGAGAATCGCTTTCGACGGCGATGCCGTGCTGTTTTCCGACGAATCGGAGCGCATCTATCGTTCCGACGGTTTGCAAGCGTTCACCGAAAATGAAATTACCGAGGCGCGAAATCCGCTCTCCGGCGGCCCGTTCAAAGCCTTTCTGGCCGCGCTCCACCAAATTCAGACCCTGTTCGGCCCGGACCAGTCACCGATCCGGACCGCTCTCGTAACGGCCCGCGCGGCTCCCGCCCACGAACGGGTGGTCCGTACCTTGCGCGCCTGGAACATCCGCATCGACGAAGCGCTGTTTCTGGGCGGGATGGATAAAGGCCCGTTTCTGCGGGCGTTCGGCGCGGACATTTTTTTCGACGACCAAAAAGGCCATTGCGAATCCGCCTGCCTCCACGTCGCCACCGGCCACGTACCGCACGGCATCGCCAATCGTTAGCGTCCTACGCTTTTAAAACCGGCGTCAGCGGACTTCCGGACCACGTCACACAAAATGGTCGAGAAAGATAATGCCTTCTTTCCCTCCGGAGCGCGTCGTGAACCCAACATGTAAGTTGGGTTGGGAAACGAAAACGGGCATTTTCGCGGAAATGGCGGGATCCTTCGTCATCCGAGCCTACTAGTCCACCTCAAATGCCTATGGCGCTTCCGCTCGGCGTCGATTTGCTCCTCGACCTCGCCTTTTGAAAAACCGAGCATGGTCAGAACTTCCGCCGCAATCAGCAGGCTGGCCTCGAACATCTCGGGCACCACGTGATTGGCGCCGGCCATGATCAAGCCGGTGTAATCGCTGTGGTGCTGGGTCCTGACGATGATGGGCAGCGCATAGCCCGACGAGCGTATTTTCGAAACCGCTCGCTGGGCTTCCTTAAGCGATTTGAAGGTTAGGATCGCCAGGCGCGCGCGGGCGATGTGGCAACGCTCGAGCAGTTCGATCCGGTCGCAACTCCCGTAAATCACCAACTCGCCGTCCTTACGCCCTTTTTTGACCTGCTCGCTGTCGATATCCATCGCGATGAACGAAATCTGGTTGGTCCGCAAAAATCTCCCGATCATTTGCCCGACCCTACCATAACCGGCAAGGATCACGTGATCGCTCAAATCCGGCGGGATATGCTCGCTTTCTCTGTCGCGCGCCGAGAACCGCTGCCCTGCCATTCCGGCCAGAGCTTCGCTGATTTCGAAGTTGTAGCGGATCAGCACGGGACTCAAAACCATAGTGGCCCAGGCAATCAAAAGCACCCGTGAACTGGTGTCCGTGGCGAGTATGCCCACTTCGGTGGCCAAGGCGATCAGGGCGAAACCGAACTCGCTCACCTGAGCCAACAGCAGCCCGGCCTTGCAGGCGGTGGGGAAGGATTCGCCGACGATCAGAGCCGATGCGACTGTGATGGCCCATTTGCCCAGTACCACCAAGGCGGTACCGATCAGGAGCATGGACCACTCGCCGCTCAACAGCCCGATGTCGAGCTTCATGCCGAGACTCGCGAAAAACAGTCCCATCAAGATATCGCGGAACGGCCGTATGCTCATCTCGACCTGATGGCGGAATTCGCTCTCGCCCAGCATGACCCCGATGATGAAGGCGCCGAGCGCCATCGATAGGCCAAAGGCACTCATCAACCAACCGGAGAGCAATACGATTACCAGAGTCGTCAGCACGAAGATTTCTTCGGATTGAATCTTGGTGATCTCATAGAAAACGTGCGGCAACACCCATCGCGCCACGCCGAGAAGAAAACCTCCCAAGAGCAGACTCGATCCGAGAGTCCACGCGATTTGCCGGTAAACCGGTTGATCGGGGGTAACGGCGAGCGCCGGAATGAGTATCAAAAGAATTACAGCGGCGAGATCCTGAAGAATCGAAACGCTTATGGACAGCTGGGCGTGGTGCCGATTGATGAGTCTCAGCTCATTTAATTCCCGCACGATGATCGCGGTCGACGACACCGTCAGCGCACCGGCGATCACCAGAGAGGCGGCGGACGAATAACCGCCGAACCAGATCAGGACGCCGGACATTACGGCGATCGTAAGGGTCAGTTGCAATACCCCCAAGCCGAACACCGACCGGCGCAGAGCGAGCAGCCTGGGCAGAGAGAATTCGAGCCCCAGATCGAATAGCAGGAAGGTGACGCCCAGATCGGAGAAGAGACGGATATTCGCGTCGTCTTTCACCAGGCCCAGCGCATAAGGCCCAATCACGGCGCCGGCGAATAGATAAGCCAGAATGTCCGGAATGCGGAAACGCCGAAAAACGACGACACTGACCAGCGAACTGGTCAGAATGACCAGCAGTTCAAGAAAAAATGCCGGTTGTTTCCAGTCGATCATGACTACCCCGGCTTAGGCGTGGCAGCTACTTTATAGATAAAGCCGGCGGCGAATAAATATCCGACAGGCGCTTATCCCGTTCGTTCAGCTAATCGAACAAGTAAATTTGATCCGGCGATACCGTCAAGCGAACGGCCTCATCCTTGGAGAAGAGATGCAATCCGGGCAGTCTTGCCGTCCAGACCGGCGCATCCGACAGTTGATCGCTGGCGCGTCCGGGACGAAAGTGAAGCAAAGTCTCGTGGCCCAGGTATTCCGCGTTGACGACTACGGCCGGAAAGCCGTTTCCGCCCTCTTCCGACAAACGCACGGCTTCCGGGCGAAAACCCGCGGTTACCGGCAAGCCGCGGTCGCGAAGGCTTGCCGCGCACTTGTCGGGCAACACCAGGAGGGCTTGTCCGTTGACCAAGAGTTGCAAGCGTCCGTCTAAGTCCTTTCGCAATTCCGCGGTAAACAAATTCATCGGCGGGTTGCCGATAAATCCCGCGACGAAGGCATTCGCCGGATGCTCATACAGTTCCTTGGGATTGGCCACCTGCTGAATGCGGCCTTGATCCAGCACGGCGATACGCTGCCCCAAGGTCATGGCCTCCACCTGGTCGTGAGTGACATAGATCATGGTTGCGCCCGTGCGCCGCTGCAGATCGCCGATTTCCGCCCGAACCTGAGTGCGCAGCTTCGCATCGAGATTCGATAGCGGTTCGTCGAGCAAGAACACCGTCGGCTCCCGCACCAGCGCCCGCCCCATGGCGACACGCTGACGCTGGCCGCCGGAAAGCTGCTTGGGCAAGCGGTCCATGACATCCCCCAATCCGAGCATGTCCGCGGCCCAGCCTACCCGCCGTCTGATTTCCTCCTTGGAGAGCTTCCGCATCTTCAAGGGAAATTCGAGATTGCCGCGCACAGTCATGGTCGGGTACAAGGCATAATCCTGGAACACCATGGCGATATTCCGCTGCTGCGGACTGAGCTCGTTCGCCACGCGGTCGCCGATTCTTATGATTCCCCCGGTGACCTCCTCGAGTCCCGCGAGCAGTCTCAGCAGGGTGGATTTGCCGCAACCCGAGGGACCGACGAAAACCATCAGCTCGCCGTCCTCGATGCGGAGACTCAGGTCGGAAATGGCCCGATGGCCATTCGGATAGGTTTTATCGACGTGCTCGAATTCGACGCTGGTCATCCTCGACAGGCCTAAAGTGGATGATGGACGTTTCGGCGCGCTGCGCCGCGATCGAAGGTGCGGATAAGCTTCGCTGTCGATGCCACGGTCAAGGCGCCTGATCGACGAACTTCTCGAAGCCGATCAGGGGCAAGGCCCGTTGTACGATCGGATCGGCCGCGAAGCGCTTCTGCACCGCATGGTCGGCGAGATGGTCCGCCAGAGCCACGAGAATCATCGCCTGATTCAGGCACAGATAGTTGTACGCCACTTCGCCCGTCACCGGATTCACCGCGTCGTAGAATCCGAAATCGCCGTAAATGGGATAAAGTTCGATCAGTTTCCGCAAATTGACCGCCGCTTCGGAGGGTTCGGTGAGCAGGGCCAGGGCCGCCGCATGAGGCGTTACCACGCCCTCGCCGTAGCCCGCCGCACCGAGAAACTTTACCCCGTACTCCGAATAACGGTCCGCGCCCGGAGTAGAACTGGGCGACATGCCCCAGACCGGATAACCGAGCGACTCCAGCGCGTATGCCCGCTGTATGTCGGTATGCACTTTGCCGTTGTAGCCGAGGCTGCCCGGTGCGTGCTGCGCTTCATCCAGCACCAGCGCCGGCATCAGCGCCTCGAACAAACTGCCTCCCCACGAAGGCACATAGCGGTAATCCCGCCATTGGTAATAGCCGCCGATCCAGCGAAAACCGTTCACGCTCTTCTCCGTGCGCTCCAGAGGCGTAAGCGACTGCCAATCGAATTCCGCCGGCAGGGTGCGCGCCATCCTGAACCAGTGTTCCTCGGGAACATCGCCCTTGCCGATGGCGATCAAGCTTCCGATGCGGGATTCGGCGTAAAACACCCCGTAATGGAAGGTCGACCGCAAGGCCATGTTCACATAATACCCGTGGGACATGAGCTTATGGTCGGGATCGTAAAAAAAACGGTAGTTGCCGTTTTCGATCAGCCGCGTGCAACGGGCAGCGAACTCCGGAAACGTCTGCCGCGCAACGACGAGACCCGCCGTCAGCCAGGACGAATCCACGAACGAGACGAAATTGCTGGTACGCTCCAGTGTCGTGGTGTTGTAGTAATTGAAATAAAAGCCCCGATAGGTTTCCAGAACTTCCAAGGTCGCGAGCGTCGCCGCGAGCCGTTCCAGCGCCTGCTCGCGGGTAATGAATCCGAGCTCGTGAGCGGCAACCACCGCTAGAAAATGAAAACCGATATTGGTGACGCTAGTGTAATCGCCGATTTTCGAAACCGAGAGATCGACGGAGCCGTTGCCGAAATGCACGCGATCCAGCGGCAAACCGTGCAGCTTGTCGGTCAAAGCGTCGAGGCCGCGCCAGGTATCCTGCGCGATGCGGCGGAGAAATTCCCGCTCGTCGGCAGGCAGGGTTTTGCCGTCGATCAAGGGCGTAGCGGGCCAGCCGGCCAGTCGCTCCCGCAGTTTGGGACGCGCCGCCGCTTCGCCGCCTAAAGCGTCTTCCCAGGCTTTCTTCTTTTCGGCGATGACTAGATCGCCGGTGCCGGGCCCCGGTTTGCCGGTTTTGATCAGCGCGATATCGTCGATCCAATAGGCCCCATTATGGACGCGCATCTCGCGCGGCGAAAAAGTAATGACGAAGGAAGACAATTGGCTCCAGTCCTTGATGCCGATCATGTAATTCAAAGGCACGACGACCTGTTTCCATTGATCGGTAATACCGCTCACCATAAAGCTGCCGACTTCCTTCATCCCGCTCCCTGCCGGTTCCGGACGGCGAAACTGCACCTCGAACTCGGGGTTGAAACCCTCGGCCGGATCTCCCTTGACCCAGAACCTCAAATGATCGTAGTCCGCCGCATCCAGCGAGTTCAAATTCAGCGACGCGCTGAACTCGCCGCTGGTTTCCGGGAGATCCACCGAATCGGTCTTTGGCGGCAAGGCGTATCTCACCTGGAGGGACCTCCCCGAAACACCGTTCGTTCGGTCTTCGCCCAGCCGAAACGCCATGCTGGCCGGTTGTCGCTCCACTATGATCTTCCAATCGCTCAATAAGGCGGCTTCGTCCGCCTTACCGTCGAAATCCGCCAAATGAAATTCTTTTAATAAAGGTTCGTCGCTCAGGCCCAGATCGCTTCCCTTAACCGAAACAGCCATCAAACCCAGGCCGACCGTCAATAACAATTGCTGGATTAGGTTCACATCTCCGCCCGCCGGTTATCGTCTTATTGAGCACGAATCGGCTAATTTCATTAAAGTCGCTAAGAATAGAGGATGCCGGCAGGCATCTCAATTCGCGGACGGCGGGCTCGTGCGATGCCGAGTATGCGTAGTTCTCGTGCAGCTCGGCTTATTTCCAGGTCTGAAAAAAGTCTCCGCGTGAAACGGTCATGCTTTTTCGAACCGCCTCAGACAGCATTGCGCAATGGAATGGATTCCAAGCGGAACGATGTACCCCATTTTATTTCCAGTTTCAGCATGAGCGATGCTTTTCACGGTGCGCCAAGATAATAAGAGGGGTGGCAATGCCTCCTCATCTTGCCACCCCTTCATGTGCTCCACCACTCGAGACTACCGGCGATTCAACGCGATGATGTTCTCGATCAGGCTTTTGCCGGGGAAATCGGCCCAGATGAGGCCGACGCGGGGATAGGGGATGCGCTTCCGGTCTTTGTTTCTCGGGTCCATGTTGAGCAGGTCCACCGTCATCCTCTGCGTCAGAAGCCAAAGGTTGGTCAACTGGTTGGTGCCCAGGAAGGCGATGGAGCAGATGCCCAGGACGCAGTTGACCCGCGGGAAATCCGAATACCAGTCCTTCCAGCCCGGCGTGGTCAGGCCGGTCATCAATTGGGGTGCGTTGGTACCCGGCGAGCTATGGCCGCTGGCGACGAAGTAGGGAAAAGCGATTTCGGCGCCGTTCAGGCCGATGGAGAAAACCGTATCGGTCGACGCCGTCGCGGCCAGTTGGAGCTGGGATTTGACCGAGGTCCATTTGTCGTAGAGTTTCCAGTTGGTGCTGACTTTCCAGTCGTTATCCCGCTTGGCGAAACGGTCGTAATCGAGACCCACCGCAGGATCGTGATAGAAATTCTGAATGACGACGACCTTGCTGCGGGTTTCGCCCAGGGTCGGATTCTCGCCGGTATACTCCCAGAACAGACCGGGATACCGGGACTTGTAGTCGTCGAAGGTTTCGGCGAAGGACCGGGTGTTTCCCTTGGCCGGCGTGATGTCTGTGGTTTCCGACTGGATATACATGTAAACGGTTTCCCGTGAGTTTTGATTCAGGAACTGCTGCACGGCGTCCAGCACGGTCTCGAAGCTCGCAAACTGGTACACGAAGCCGTGATAGATCTGGAAAGTATTTTCGTAATGGCGGCAGCGGATATCCAGTGCCCGGATGCCCGCATCGAGTTGTTTCGCGAGCGACATGGATTGCGCCTGAGCATAGTCACCGCCGTACAACGCCATGGTGTCGTGGGTTCCCGGCACGGATAGTTCGCTAAACTTGCGGCTATCGGGCAGCGAACTCATCCACTGCGGATTGCGGGCGCCGTTGTCGGCGTCGTGCGAATAGGCGGAGTTGTCGATGGCCAGGGAAACCGTGCTTCCCAGGGCGGTGGCTGCGGTAAGGAACCAGGCGGTCAGTGTTTTGAGAGTGTTCACGGCTCGTCTCCTGAATGTATGTAAAGAGATTTCTTTTCGGGTACGGTGACGATGCGTACTGGCGCAAACCGCGGGCCAACGCTCGCCTCCTCATGTAAGCGACTGAATTGACTGGGTTATGCCTAAGAGCATGGGGCAGCGAGCCGATCGTAATCCGTCGAGGAATTACGATATTTCGTACACAAAACGATATGGCGTAAAAATGGTGCTGATTTGAGGGGGGCGACCGAGGGGGGAACCCAATCCGAAGCGCGTCACCCTGCCTGGCGAGCTTCCCGAGTGCGGGAATTCGGCGCGCGTGTGTCCAGTCTTCGAGGCGATGGCATCCCGGTTGCTTTCAAGGTAAAAGCGCCGTCGTGCCCGGCGAGGCATGGCGAAAGTAACGGGCGAACCCACACCGAACGAGGTCTTGTGATCATGATCCACCGGAAAACCATTTTAGGAGCCGTCGCACTGTTGGCGGGAGTTTGCGGCGAAGCGCTTCCGGCCACTTCCACGGTTGAGCCCGAAGCGCGCTATACCGATCAGCGCCTGAGCCTGCGCTGCGAAAATCAAACCTTGGAGCGTTGCCTGGAAGAAGTCGGGGCCGCCGCCGGAATCCGCTTCCTCATCCGCGAGGCGGAAGCCGACCGCCGAAAGGTATCGGTGACGTTCGCCGACCTCGACGTGCCCGAGGCGCTGCGACGACTGCTCGACGGTTATTCCTTCGTAGCGTATCCCGACAACCAAGGACGTTGGGTGACGCAAGTCCTGGGAAATCCGGGCAGCGCGGACACGCTCCGGCTGATCGCCGCGGAGCCGAAACCCGCTCCCGGCGAGCCTAAGAGCCTGGACGAGTTCCGCCCACTGCCCGGATCGTACGCGGGGATCGATCCGGACGAAGCAAGAGATCCCGAAGCCCAGCAGAAACTTTTCGAAGAGGCTCAAAGGCGCCGACTGTCCGCTTCGGTGGAACGGGCCCTGGATGCCTTACGATCGCCGTATAGCCGATTGCACGAGGAGGCGCTGGATGTACTGGAGGGCGTTGACGATCCCAGGGCTACGGAAGCGCTGATCGCCACCGCCCAAGCGTCCGGCCGCACCTCCGAGTTCCGTCAGCGTGCAGCGCACCACTTATGGCAGCATGGCGCTAGTCAGGGATTCCGCGATCGTGCGGTGATCGATGCATTCGAGCGACTCGCCGGAGATGCCGATCAAGGAGTGCGGTCGTTTGCGCAACGCGTGGTGCGGGACTGGAACGTCGCCATGAACTCGGGTGCCGAGACTGGCGAGGCTTCCACAGAAACAACGATGACGGAATTAGATGGCGGCGCCATTCCCTGACCGGCCTGCTGCGGCGGAAGCTGAAACTGGTCGGTCATCGCGGCCTGACTCAACGTTAACTGTCTCCGGGAAAACCGGGGCGGTTCAGCTGGACGGTGCACGCACCGCACTGGAACGCGAAAGCGTTAGCGTGAACAAGGCTGCGCACCGGGCCGGTTTCACCAGTGCCGCCAACTTCGCCACCGCGTTTCGCCGCCAATTCGGCGCCCCCCCTGAATCAACTGCGTCCGCGGAACTGAGTCGGAATATCCCAAACGTCAGTCCGCATTTCTCAGATTGATTCGCAACAAGACCACACCGTCGATCCCGTTCGCGACACCTATTACGCACTATTTTGCTGTGTTATTATCGGCCTCCACACTGCCATATTTCACTCGTGTTACCGCCGAATTATGTCCGTATCCGCTCTTGCCATACAGCAATTTGCCCTATTGGATGACGCCGAGTGCGAGCAACGAATCATCGCCGCGAAGCGAAAACTCGGCGATCGTTGCGTGATTCTGGGCCATCATTACCAGCGCGATGAGGTGTTCCGCCACGCCGACCTGACCGGCGATTCCCTCAAGCTGTCCCGCGAAGCCTCCAAGTCCAATGCCCAGTACATCGTGTTCTGCGGCGTGCATTTCATGGCGGAGGTGGCGGATATCCTGTCGCGTCCCGAACAAATCTCGATTCTCCCCGACCTCGCGGCCGGCTGCTCGATGGCCGACATGGCGAACTTGGCCGCCGTCGAGCGGTGCTGGAGCGAACTCGGTCAACTGTTCGATCCCGACGAAATCGTGACGCCGGTGACCTACATCAATTCGGCGGCCGATCTGAAAGCCTTTTGCGGGCGGCACAACGGCATCGTCTGCACCTCCAGCAATGCCCAAAAGATTCTCGACTGGAGCTTCGCCCAGCGGCAGAAAGTGCTGTTCTTTCCCGACCAGCACCTCGGACGCAACACCGGCTATCGCATGGGCATTCCGCTCGACGAGATGGTGACCTGGGATTTCGCCAAACCCATGGGCGGCCTGACCGAAGACGAAATCCGCCGGGGGAGGATCATTCTCTGGAAGGGCTTCTGCTCGGTGCATCAGATGTTCCGCCCGGAGCATATCGACCGATTTTTGGAGCGTTACCCGGACACACGGGTGATCGCCCATCCCGAGTGTTCTTTCGAAGTCTGCCAGAAAGCCCAGTACATCGGCTCGACCGAATACATTCTGAAAACCGTACGCGAGGCGGAGCCGAACACCCGCTGGCTGGTGGGCACCGAGCTCAACCTGGTCAATCGGCTGGCCGAGGAACTCAAGCCGCAGGGCAAGGAAGTTCATTTCATGTCCCCGACCGTGTGCATGTGCTCGACGATGTTCCGAACCGATCCGCAACACTTGCTCTGGGTGCTGGAAAACCTGGTGGAAGGACACGTCGTCAACCGCATCAAAGTACCCGAGGGCGACGCACGCTGGGCCAAGCTGGCTCTGAACAAGATGCTGCAACTGGCTTGATTCGTAACGCGTCGATGGCGAGCCGGTAGGATGCGCTGACGCAAGGAAGCGCATCGTTCGCAACCGATGCGCTTCCCTTCGGTCAGCACATCCTACGTGCTTTTTCTTTCAGCCACCCCATTTGTCGCAGTCGGTAAATTAGGCCGATTGCCTTATAATTCGTTTTTTTGTCCCGCGCTGTCACATGCGGATTCATCTGGTGGCCGTCGGTAACCGCATGCCGGATTGGGTGACGGAAGCTTATTCGGAGTATGCCAAACGCCTGCCCCGGGAGTGCGAACTGGTGCTGAAGGAAATCGCCCCGGCGAAACGCGGGAAGAATGCCGACATCGTCCGACTGACCGAGGATGAAGGAGAGCGGATGCTGGCGGCATTGCCGCGCGATGTGCATGTAGTCGCGCTCGATGTGGCGGGAAAGGAGTGGAGCACGCCGGACTTGGCCGCAGCTTTGGCGCACTGGCTGGAAAGCGGACGCGACGTGGCGCTTCTGGTGGGAGGACCGGACGGACTCTCTCCGGCTTGCCTGGAACGCGCGAATCAACGATGGAGCTTATCGAAGTTGACTTTTCCTCACCCGGTGGTGCGTATCATCGTAGCCGAGCAGATCTACCGGGCGTGGAGCATTCTGCAGCATCACCCTTATCACCGATAGCATGGACACCCGAAGTCCGCAGATTATTTTGGCGTCGGCATCGCCCCGCCGCCGCGAACTGCTCGATCAACTCGGCATCGCCTATCACGTGATGCCGGCCGCAGTTCACGAACACCCGCAGCCGAACGAGCCCCCCGAGGCCTATGTCCAGCGCGTGGCGGCGGAAAAATCGCTCGAAACCTGGCAGAACAGCGGCGGCAGGCTGCCGGTATTGGCGGCGGATACCGAGGTCGTATTGGACGGGAACATCTTGGGCAAGCCGCAAGATTTCGAGCACGCTTCGCGCATGCTCTCGCAGCTGGCCGGTAGGGAGCATCGGGTCCTGAGCGCCGTTTCGCTGCGGAAAGGCGACCGGCATTGGGAAGCGCTGAGCGTCAGCAGCGTGAGCTTTCGCCGAATGAGCCAGGAAGAAATCGAAGCCTACTGGGCCACCGGCGAACCCCGCGACAAAGCCGGCGCCTACGCCATTCAGGGCAAGGGCGCGGTCTTCATTCGGCATCTGTCCGGCAGCTACTCGGGCGTCATGGGTTTGCCGCTCTTCGAGACGGAGGAACTGTTGAAATGTGTCGGAATCTCGGTCCTCAACGTTTCTGCCACCTAGCCGGCGCATGAGCGACGAAATACTCATCAACGTCACACCGCGGGAGACTCGCGTAGCCATCGTCGAAAACGGCGTCTTGCAAGAGGTCTTGATCGAGCGGACCCGCCGCCGCGGGCTGGTCGGCAACATCTACAAGGGCAAGATCTGCCGAGTGCTGCCCGGCATGCAGGCCGCTTTCGTG
The DNA here is from genome assembly GCF_051027445.1 of Methylocaldum sp. GT1TLB. Classification (NCBI taxonomy): domain Bacteria; kingdom Pseudomonadati; phylum Pseudomonadota; class Gammaproteobacteria; order Methylococcales; family Methylococcaceae; genus Methylocaldum; species Methylocaldum sp. GT1TLB. The sequence continues at coordinate 4,994,894 of NZ_CP194898.1, read as the reverse complement.
GACATCGGGCTGGAACGGGCGGCATTCCTGCACATATCGGATCTAGGCGCCACCGATCGGGAGAAAACACCGACCGACCAGATCGAGCTGATTTTTCACGAAGGGCAGGAACTGGTCGTACAAGTCGTCAAAGACCCCATAGGCGCCAAGGGCGCGCGGCTCACCACCGAAATCGCCATTCCATCGGTGTACGAGGTCTATATGCCTTACAGCCGAACCTGCGGCGTATCGCAGCGCATCGAATGCGCTCAGGAACGGATTCGGCTGCGCACCGTCATCGAAACCTTTCAGAAGGAGCACGCCACCGGAGGATTCATCTCGCGCACAGCCGCCGAGGGCATCGAAGAAACCGCGCTCCGCACCGACATGCTGTTCCTGCTCAAGCTGTGGAATTCCATCGCTCAGCGGATCAAGACCGTCAAGCCGAAAACCTTGCTTCATGAGGACCTGCCGCTCAGCATGCGGGTCTTGCGCGATCTGCACCGCGCCCGAGTCGAGAAAATTCGGGTCGATTCCCGCGAAACCTACGGTCGCCTGGTCAAGTTCGCCAAGGAATTCGTTCCGGAACTGGCTCCCCTCGTCGAGCATTATTCCGGCGAACGGCCTTTGTTCGATCTCTACGGCGTCGAGGACGAAATACAGAAGGCTCTGGAGCGCCGGGTCATGCTCAAGTCAGGCGGCCATCTGGTGTTCGACCAGACCGAGGCGATGACGACCATAGACGTCAACACCGGCGCCTTCGTCGGCGGACGCAGCCTGGAAGAAACCATCTTCAAGACCAATCTGGAAGCGGCCCAAGCCATTGCGCGCCAGCTGCGGCTGCGCAATCTCGGCGGCATCATCATCATCGATTTCATCGACATGCGGGACGAGGACCACAAGCAGCAGGTCCTGCAAGCGCTGGAAAAAAGCCTGGAAAAGGACCACGCCAAGAACACCATCAGCGAGGTGTCTTCGCTCGGGCTGGTGGAAATGACGCGCAAGCGCACCCGTGAGAGCCTCGAGCATATCCTGTGCGAGCCCTGCCCCGCGTGCGGCGGGCGCGGTGTGCTGAAAACGCCGGAAACAGTCTGCATGGAGATTTTCCGCGAAGTCATTCGCGAAGTGCGTCAATATAATGTCCAGGAACTCCTCGTGCTGGCATCCAACGAAGTCGTCGAGCGGCTGCTGGACGAGGAAGCCGACACCTTGTCGGAACTGGAGACATTCCTAGGGGTTCGCATCAAATTCCGCGCCGAAACGCAGTATACCCAGGAGCAATACGATGTCGTCCTGCTGTAGCGCCGTCTTTTGAAAAGAATTCTTCGTTTCACCCACCGAACGGCGCTGTATTTCGGTCTTTTCTTCATCGTCACATTGGCGCTGACGGTTACTGTCCTGCGCTTCTGGCTGTTTCCCGGAGCGGCGGAGTATCGCCACCGCCTGGAAACCGAAATCGGTTTCCTGATCGGCGAAACCGTCCGAATAGGCGAGCTGTCGGCCCGCCTGCATGGCTTCCATCCCGAGTTTTCCCTGAACGGCTTCCATATCCTGGACTCGCAAGGCCAGCCGGCAATACGGTTCGCCGCGATCCGCGTCGACGTCGATCCGCTTCGCACCTTGGTGACCGGCCAACCCAGCTTCGACCGGTTGAAGATTATCGGAGCGAAACTCTCGATCCGGCGCAGGCACGACGGCACGATCGGCATCGTCGGTCTGCACGTGCGCGACCAGCCGCCGGCCTGGCTCATGGGCGACGGCCGCTTCGAACTGTTGGACTGCGATCTGGAATGGCTGGATTTGCAAGGGAACAAACCGCCTCTGCATTTAGGACGGGCGAATATCCGGCTCGCCAACAAAAACGGAAAACACAAGCTCGGTGCCGATATCATCTTGCCTCAAAGTCTCGGCCAAGCGTTCCGGCTTGTCCTGAATGCGGAAGGCGATCTCTTCCGGGCCGACGATTGGTCCGGAAAGCTTTACCTCGAAGGAAAGCGCATCGATACGGCCCGGATAGCCGGCGCCTTATCGACGCCGCGTTTCGCCATGAAATCCGGCATAGCGGATTTCAGACTTTGGGGAAACTGGAACGGCGCGCTAAATTCCGTGACGGGAGACATCAAACTCGTAAAGCCGGTATTCGCTTTCCATGGAGACGCAAACACCGAAAATCAGCTGGCCTTGGCCTCCCTGGAAAGCCGGTTCAGGTGGCAGCTGGAAAACGACGGCTGGCGCCTGGATCTCGATCGCTTCAGGCCGGCGTTGACCGACACCTGGCCGAAGACCCGCCTTTCCTTCGCCCTCACCCGTCGCGCCGACGGAACGCCTGCCGTCATACGCGCCGCGGCGTCGTACCTCGAATTGGGCGACATCAACACCGTCTTGCACGCTCTCCCGGTACTCGGCGAAAAAGCCGGCGGAATGTTGAGGGACTTGGCTCCGCGCGGCATCGTACGGAATGCCAGTTTCTTTTTCGCACCCGAAAGATCGCTGGGCGAACGCATAGCCTTGTGCGGAACATTCGACGATTTCGGCTCGAATGCCTGGCAATCGCTTCCGGGCGTCTCCGGCTTCACCGGAAAACTCTGCGGTACCGACAAAACCGGCCGGATCTCGGTATCCGTCGAAAACGGGGATATCCAACCGGCCGCGCTGGGACTGAAGAGCCCGGTTCATCTGAATAAGGCCACGGCCGATCTGTCCTGGCGGCAAACCGACACGGATTGGTCGATTTCATCCCGTTCGCTTTCGATCGAAAACGCCGATCTCGCCGCACGCGGCCGGTTCGGAGTCGTCCTGTCGAAAAGCCCAAATGCCTCTCCCTTCCTCGATCTTCGCGTGCAACTCGGCAAAACAACTGTGGCCGCCGTCAAGAATTACCTGCCTTTCGCCGTAATCCCCCAAACTTCGCGTTGGTTGGAACAGGCGCTGATCGGCGGACAAGTCCGAAATGCCCATCTTCTGTTTCACGGCGCGATCGCCGATTTCCCGTTTTATCGGAACGAAGGCGTATTCGAATCCTCGATCGAAGCGCAAAACATCGAACTTCGCTTTCATCCGGACTGGCCGCCGCTGACCCAAACCGACGCCCGCGTGCAATTCCACGGTCCTCGCATGGAAATCGGCTCGACCAAAGGACGAATCGGCCAGGGCCAGATTGTGGAAGCGCACGCCGAAACCAAGGACCTAAAGTCTTCGCCTTGGCTCAAACTGAGCGGAACCGCTCGCGCGACGGTGCCGGATGCCCTGGATTTTCTCGCCCACACTCCCCTTCGGGATATCCCCGAACGGCTCGGCAAGTTCGTGAGCACCGCCGGCGAAACGGATATTTCGCTGAACCTGACCATTCCGCTCGATCAAAAACTGGGCGATACCGAAATCGAAGGCAAAGCGGAATTCAAAAATGCGACCCTCCGCGTCGAGGATGCCGGGCTGGAACTGGGGCACATCAACGGCCCCTTGCATTTTACGCGAACCGGTTTGAGCGCCGATGCCATTCGAGCCTCGGCGTTCGATCGTCCCGCCGTCATCCGCATCTCGGGACAGAAGGCCGAGACTTCGGTCGAGATCAAAGGCCGAATCGGCGTGTCGGACCTGCAGGAACAAATCCCCGGCAGTCTTTGGCGATGGGCGCGGGGAGCCACGGATTATCGGCTCACTCTCCGGATTCCGGAATCGCTCGACACCGAAAGCGATCCGCTGGTTTTATCACTGTCGTCCGGAATGACGGGCCTGGAGTTGAATCTGCCGGCGCCACTCGGAAAGCGCGAAAAAGCGAGAAAAGATCTATTCATCGAAACGGCGATTCTCGCCGGCAGCAAGATCCCGCTTCGGCTGAGCTATGGACACGATGTCACGGCGCGGCTCAGGCTCTCGGAATCGGATACCGGCATCGAACTGGAAGGGGGCGATATCGCCATCGGAACACTGCTCCCCTCCTCCTCATCGGAACCCGGCCTGGCAATTTTCGCCCGACTGGATGAACTCGAAGCCGCCGAATGGCGGCGCTTGCTGCCCAACTCCTCGAACGAACCGGGCAGTACCGGTCTCTTGCGTAAACTGGAACTGAACGTCGGGACGCTATATTGGAACAAAGAAACCTTGGGTCCCCTGATCATCGAGATGGAGAGCGAAGACCAACATTGGCGGGGCCATGTCGACAGCGCTTACGGCAAGGGGGGCTTCAAAGCCACGGCCGATTCGATCGCTTTCGATCTGGAACACCTCAAGATACCGAAACTGAAGGCCAATAAAGCCGAACCGGCAAACATCGAACCCATCGCCCCGTCCGCCGTACCGAATCTGGCGCTTAATGCCAAGCGGCTGCTCTGGCAGGACGCCGATCTCGGACCGCTTACCTTTCAAACCGAACGTCATGCCCATGGCATGATCATAAAAACACTCGAGGGCGGGACCAAAAATCACCGCTTCGACATCCACGGCAGTTGGACACGGTCGGCGGACCAAACCGTATCCACCCGTATCGATGGGAAACTCCGCATCGAGGACATGGGTGATTTGTTGACCGTCATCGGTTATTCCGGCGAGGTCAGGGAAACCCCTTCCGACGTCGACTTCACTTTGTCCTGGCCGGGCGCGCCCCAGCAATTTTCCCGTGCCAGCGTCAAAGGCGACATCCGGATGAAGCTGGGCAAAGGCGCGATTCTCAAGGTCGAGCCGGGGCTGGGCCGGGTGCTCGGTATGTTAAACTTGGACACGTTGTGGCGCAGGCTGTCCTTCGATTTCAGCGATTTGTTCGGCAAGGGCCTAGCCTATGACAGCGTCCTGGGAACCTTTCAGCTCGGCAACAGTCAAGCCGTAACGAAGGGTTTTCTAATCGATGCGGTTCCCGCCAAGATCGTCATCAACGGCCGCGCCGGATTGGTGGCGAGAGATTTGGATCAAGTCGTCACCGTCATACCCCACACCAGCGTCGCTCTGCCCATCGCGGGCGCTCTGGCCGGCGGACCCGCAGTCGGGGCTGCCGTGCTTCTGGCACAACAACTGGTCGGCGAAAAAGTGGACAGCATCACCGCGACCCACTACGCCGTCAAGGGTAGTTGGGACGAACCGCAAATCACCAAGATTAGCCGCAACCTGCCGCTCGACATTCTCGACCGGGCCTGGAGCGGCATGAAAGATTTATCAGGTTTTGGCACCGAAACGGAGAAAAAGACGAATGAGTAAAACGGTTCTCGCCGCTATCCAGATGGCGTCCAGTCCCAATGTCAGCGCCAACCTCATCGAGGCGGGGCGACTAGTCGAGAAAGCCGCGTCCCGGGGCGCTTCCCTGATCGTGCTCCCGGAAAATTTCGCCATCATGGGTACATCCGAAGCCGACAAACTGGCCGTAGCCGAAGCCGACGGTTCCGGACCGATCCAGGATTTTCTCGCCCAGACGGCGGAGCGGCTGAAGGTCTGGCTGGTCGGCGGCACCATGCCGATCCGCGCCGACAACGGCAAAGTCCGCGCTGCCTGCCTGGTTTATAACGACAAAGGCGAGCGGGCAGGACGCTACGACAAGATTCATCTGTTCGACGTCAACGTGCCCGGCACCGACGAACAGTATCACGAGTCCAAGACCATAGACGCCGGTAGCGAGGCTCTGGTCCTGGACACGCCGTTCGGGCGACTCGGTTTGTCGATCTGCTACGATCTCCGCTTCCCCGAACTGTTCCGGCAGATGGCGGACAGCGGCATGGACATTCTCGTCGTTCCCTCGGCCTTTACCGCGCAAACCGGCGCCGCTCACTGGGAAATCCTGGTGCGCGCCCGTTCGGTCGAAAACCTGTGCTACACCGTCGCCGCCAATCAGGGCGGGTTTCACGTCAACGGCCGCGAAACCTTCGGCCACAGCATGATCGTGGACCCTTGGGGCCAGGTGCTCGGCAGCCTTCCACAGGGCGCCGGTGTGGTGACTGCGGAATTCGACCGCGACCGGCTGCAGAAAGTGCGGGCCGCGTTTCCGGCCCTGACCCACCGCAAACTGCATTGCCGCTGAGGGCTATGGCGTGTAGGCTAGTTTTTATCATCAGCTTAATTCTCACACCTCATCATGAGTCATGATCCTCTTGTAATCGCCCGGCAAACCCTGCTGGAGCCGGCTGGACTCATAGGCGGCGACATCGACCGCGTCATGGGACAGCTCTTGAGCGCGTCGGTGGATGCCGCCGACGTCTATCTACAATCCACCCGGTTCGAGTCCTGGATGCTGGAAGACGGCATCGTGAAGGAAGGCAGCCACAGCATAGAACAAGGCGCCGGGGTACGCGCCGTTTCCGGCGAAAAGACCGGATTCGCCTACAGCGACGAAATTACGCTGCCGACCCTGCTCGAAGCCGCCAAGAACGCGCGAGCCATCGCTCGAGAGGGAGCACAGGGCAAACGGGAAGTCTCCGGCCTATATCGCCCGCCACAGCTTTATCTGCCGATCGATCCGCTGCAATCGTTGCCCGAAGAAGAGAAGATCGCCCTCCTCAAACGTCTGGACGAGGAATGCCGGAGACTCGATCCGCGCGTCGAACAGGTCATGGTGAACCTTGCCGGCAGCCACGAAGTCGTTCTGGTGATCGGCCAGGACGGAGCGCTCCATGGCGACGTGCGTCCGCTTGTGCGGCTCAACGTCAGCGTGATCGTCCAGGAAAACGGTCGCCGCGAGCAAGGCAGTTGCGGCGGCGGCGGCCGCGCGGATTACCGCTTCTTTTTGGAAGAAGACCGGGCCATCGAATACGCACGGGAAGCCGTGCGCCAGGCCCTGGTGAATCTGGAAGCGGTCGAAGCTCCCGCGGGAACCATGACCGTGGTCTTGGGACCCGGCTGGCCGGGCGTTTTGCTGCACGAAGCGATAGGCCACGGACTCGAAGGCGATTTCAACCGCAAAGGCACTTCGGCCTTCGCCGGGCGAATCGGCGAGCGCGTGGCTTCGCCGCTCTGCACGGTGGTCGACGACGGCACCCTGCCCGGCCGGCGCGGTTCGCTCAATATCGACGACGAAGGCACGCCGACGGAATGCACGGTTTTGATCGAAAACGGCATTCTCAAGGGCTACATGCAGGACAAGCTCAACGCCCGGCTCATGGGCGTATCGCCCACCGGCAACGGCCGCCGCGAATCCTATGCCCACCTGCCCATGCCCCGCATGACCAACACATACATGCTGGCGGGACCTCACGATCCGCAGGAAATCATCGGTTCGGTGAAAAAAGGGCTGTTCGCCAAGAACTTCGGCGGCGGCCAGGTTGACATCACCTCGGGCAAATTCGTGTTCTCCGCCAGCGAAGCCTATTTGATCGAAGACGGGAAAATCACCCGGCCGGTCAAAGGCGCGACCCTGATCGGCAACGGCCCGGACGTGCTGACCCGCGTCAGCATGGTCGGCAACGATTTGCAGCTCGATACCGGCGTCGGCACCTGCGGAAAGGACGGCCAGAGCGTACCCGTGGGCGTCGGCCAGCCGACCTTGCGGGTGGACGGGCTGACCGTGGGCGGTACTCGGGTTTAAGACCAGCGCCCGACCCGTTCCTATATCCGAACGATTTAACGATTAGAAGGAGCCATCCGTGCAGGAACCCACGACTTTCGCACGTGAAGCAAAACAACTCGAACAATTGAAATCCCTGGTGGCGGATTGCCTGGCCGAAGCCCGGCGGCAAGGCGCCACCTCGGCGGAGGCCGGCGTCAGTCTGGAGCACGGCCTTTCCGTCACCGCGCGGATGGGCGAGGTCGAAACCATTGAACATCATCGCAGCCGCGGACTCGGCGTCACGGTCTACGTGGGCCAGCGCAAGGGTTCGGCCAGCACCACCGACCTCAGCGCGACGGCGATGCGGGAAACCGTAGAAGCCGCGTGCCGGATCGCTCAATACGCGGCCGAAGACGAATATGCCGGATTGCCCGACCGGGACATGCTGGCCACCGAGTTCCCCGATCTCGACGTTTATCATCCCTGGGACCTGGACGCGGAAACCGCCATAAACCTGGCGATAGGCTGCGAAAATGCCGCACGCCAGTTTCATCCCGAAATCGTCAATTCCGAGGGCGCGAGCCTCAACACCTTCCAAGGGTTACGAGTCCTGGGCAACTCGCTGGGATTCCTGCATGGCTATGCGTCCAGCCGCCACAGCCTGAGCTGTTCGGTCATCGGCCAGCGGGGCGACAGCATGCAGCGGGACGATTGGTGGACCGTGGCGCGAGACGCCCGAGACATGGAAGCGGCCGAGCTGGTGGGCCGAAAGGCCGCCGAGCGCACGGTAAAGCGGCTCGGCGCCCGTTCGCTGAGCACCCGGCAATGCCCGGTCATCTTCGCGGCGGATATCGCGTCCAGCCTGCTGGGCCATCTCATCGGCGCCATCCGCGGCGGCAATCTCTATCGGAAGTCGTCGTTCCTGCTCGACCATCTGGGAAAGCAGATCTTCCCGGCCTTCATACGAATTCGCGAGGAACCGCACCTCAAGAAGGCCTTGGGCAGCGCACCCTACGACGCCGAGGGCGTTCGGACCCGACCTCACCACATCGTCAAGGACGGCATACTCGAATCCTATGTGTTGAGCACATACTCGGCCCGCAAGCTCGGCATGAAAACCACCGGCAATGCCGGCGGCGTGCACAATCTCGTCATCGACCCCGGCGAACTCGATTTAGAGGGCTTGCTGAAACGCATGAATACGGGACTTCTCGTCACCGAACTGATGGGCCAGGGCGTCAACCCGGTCACCGGCGATTATTCCCGCGGCGCATCCGGATTTTGGGTGGAGAACGGCGAGATCCAGTTCCCCGTGGAGGAAATCACCATCGCGGGCAACCTAAGAGATATGTTCATGAATCTACAGGCCGTCGGAAACGATGTAGACCTGCGGGGCAATACCCGAACCGGGTCCATTTTGCTCGATAAGATGACGGTGGCGGGAAATTGAAGTTTCCCTGACGAGACACCTTCGTCGGCAAGGGATTGCCGACCTACCACTCACGAAAGGACAGCGTTATACAGGGCTAAAGTTTCGGAGGTTATCTTTTCCGAGGAAAATTCGGTCTCCGCGATTTCCCGGCCGCGACGCCCCATCCGCTCCCGCTGCGGCCCATCCTCGATTAACGTTTTGAGCGCTTCGGCCAGAGCGAGCGCATCCGCCGCCGGTACCAGCAGACCGTTGTCGCCGTGACGGACCACCTCCCGACAGCCGGGGGTATCGGTGGTGACGATGGGTTTTCCCGCGGCTGCCGCTTCGAGCAGCGCCTTGGGGAGGCCTTCCCGATACGAGGGCAGGCAGACGATATGGCATGCGGCGAGCACTTGAGGCATGTCGTCCCGCCGCCCCCACCATTCGACCGCCCCTTTCTGCCGCCAGCTTTCGAGTTGGTCGATCGAGACCGATTCCGGATTGTCGGGGTCAGGATCGCCTACCAGGACGAATCGCGCCGCGACGCCTTCGGCGCGCAGCCGCTCGGCGGCCGTGACGAACTCTCCTACCCCCTTGGTCCAGAGCATGCGCGCCGGCAGGACGACCAAAGGGACCCCATCGCGCTCTACCGCCGGACTGAATTCCCGGAGATCCACACCGGCGCCCCGGATCAAGCTCACACGGGCGGCCGGCAACCCCAAGCTCATCATCTGCTCGTAATCGTCCGGGTTTTCCACGATAACGTGCCCCCGTGCGAAAAGCTGCCTCAACACGGCGCGGACCACCGGACGAAGCAGCCGCGCCTTGACGCTGTCCGAAGTAAACAGCCAGCCGAGACCGGCCATGTAATTCACCACGGCACATGGCTGGCTGAACCACGCAGCAATGGTGCCGTACACCACCGGCTTCATGGCGACATGCTTCACCAGATCGGGCCGAATCTTTCGGTAAATCTTGATCAGATCGGCAATCACCCGGAGTTCCGCCATCGGATTGCGGCCGCGCCGCGACAATTCGAGCGGAACGACATGGACGCCTCGCGCTTCGATGATAGCCCTGTGCTGCCGTACCCGCGTCACCACGTAGACCTGGTAGCCTGCGTCACGGGCGGCAGTCACGTGGGGCAGCCAATGCGAGCAAACGAACCAGTCTTCGGTAACGAAAAATAAAAGTTTCTTGTTCAAAACGGCTTGGCTCAATGACCTGGAAAGGCGGAACGTCGTCTTTTCGTATGGCCCGTGTCTTGGTTGCCTGTTCGCACTCGACCCGCAGCCCGTCGTCCCGAAACTCGCGAAGAAAGACTCAAGAAAATAGGACAGTATAATACCCGATGGCGCGAACTTGATCGGTTCAGGGTCAGCATCCGCCGCTTCGTGCCGCAACCGAAAAACGATCGGTCGCGCGCTCGCGCAAACCCATTCAAACCTTATCGGAATCAATGATCGCAAAACCGAGGTTCGGGAAAGACCGGACCTTTTTTTATCTCGCTCGCAACGCAATAGGCACTTTCAGCCTCCGAGCGGTCGGCATCGGCCTGTCGTTCACGGCTCAGGCGATTACCGCGCGGTTCATGGGTTCCGACAATTACGGGCTATTCGTGTACGCCCTCGCCTTCGCCCCGGTCTTATCCTGGCTGGCCCAACTGGGCATGGTACATACCTCGATCCGGTACGTCGCGATTTACAACTCGCAGGAAGACTGGGGCGCCATTCGAGGTTTCATGGCTTTCGCGACGCGCAGCACGCTCGGAGCTTGCCTTGTCGTCGGGTCAGCCGCAGCGATGATCGGCTGGCTGCTGAAAGACACAATGGACGATCTGCATCGTTATGTTTTCATCCTGGCTTTCCTCCATGTGCCCTTCATGTCCTTGTCCGAATTGCGCGTGGGCGTTCTCCGCGGCCTGCTCAAAATCAGTTTCGCCGAACTCCCGGAAAACCTCGTTCGCCCCCTGCTCCTGATCATTCTGCTGTCGGCGATTTATTTCGGGTTTCACGACTTCGTCGATCCCGTGACGGCAATGCTGATCAGCCTGGCCGTAGCCATGACCAACTTCCTGCTGGGCAGCGCATGGCTTCGGCAATCCCTGCCGGGAGGCGTTTCCGGCAGCCTGCCGTCCTATCGAAAAAAAGAATGGCTGACCATGGCCGTTCCCATGTTCGTCGTCGTCGGCATCCAGCTGCTGATCAGCCAATTGGACATCCTCCTGATCGGATCGATGGTGGGCACGCGGGAAGCCGGTTCGTATGCGGTAGCGGCCAGAGTCGCAGATTTCGCAGCTTTCGGCTTGGTCGTGGCCAGCAGCGTAACCGCGCCTTTAATCGCCGCACATTGGAACAATCGCTTGATTCCGGACCTCCGGCGGCTACTGAAAATCACCACAATAGGCAATGCCTTGTTCGTTTTGACGGCCGCCTCATTCATTGCCGGCACCGGAAAATACATACTCGGTATTTTCGGAGCATCGTTCGTGGATGCTTACCCTCTTCTGATCATGCTCCTGGCCGGAAAATCGCTGTACGCTCTGACCGGACTCGGGACCATCCTGCTGACCATGACCGGACATCAGAAGGAAGCCACGTGGCTCATGGGCGGCGGCTTGGCCGTGCAACTGCCTTTAGAGCTGTATCTCATCGGCGAACACGGCGCCATGGGCGCGGCTATTGCCAGCGCGATCGCGGTCGCCGGCATAAACCTTTCAGCGCTGGTAATCGTCAAAACCAGGTTAAAATTGAGCCTCATCGGCTAAACGCCAACAACAAAAATCAACGATGAACATGGATCTAGCGATCAGCCCGATACCGCCTTTCGTCAAAGCCGCCAAAGCCGTGACGCGGCTTATTCCGCCCGTTTGGCGGTTTAGCGGAATTAGCAACCGCATCGTCAAACCCTTGGTCTGCTCGTTCATCTCTGGGGCCTGGTTTCGCTCCACCATCTGGACTTATCGGGGACGCGACATCGAGATGATCGTCGATCCGTCCGATTGCGTGGGCGGCAATCTGTTCTTCATCCCGCACATGTACGACCGGTGGGAGCGAAAATTCCTGATGAAGCGTTTGCCGAGAGGCGGCGTATTCGTGGACGTGGGCAGCAATATCGGCGCCTACGCGCTGTTCGCCGCGGAGATCGTCGGCGCATCCGGCAAGGTGATCGCCTTCGAGGCGGCGACGGAAAATTTCCGACTCCTGCGAAAAAATATCGAAATCAACGGCCGGAACAGCGTGATCGCCGCTTATCAAATCGGCATCTCGGACAAGAAGGAGATGCTGCGGCTAGGGCTCAATCGGCAAGGCAACCGAGGCGCCAACAGTTTCCTCAAGGCCGAGGGAGAGACGGAGGAGGTCCAGTGCTATTCCTTGTATGACGCTTTGCAGATGGCTGAGGTGAAAAAGATCGATGTCCTGAAGCTGGATATCGAAGGATTCGAATATCCGGTCCTGAATCGGTTTTTCGATGACGTCAAAAGAGCTCCGCAGCTTAAACCAGCCTACATCCTGGTCGAGATCGAAGGCGGTCCGCAAACGGCCGAGCGGAAACAACTATTACGATCCCTCATTTCGGACAACGGGTACCGCATTCTTCGGGAGCGGGAAAATACCCTTTTCGAGCGGTCTGCCTGATCGGTTCGACGATGCCATCATACTCATTCACGGTCTTCACCCCGACCTACAACCGGGCTCGGTTGCTGGCCGAGGTTTTTGAGAGCCTCAAGGCGCAGACGTTTACCGATTTCGAGTGGATCATCGTGGACGACGGTTCCACCGACGATACCCGTGCGCGGGTCGAGGAATGGCAAGCGAGCGCCGGTTTTCCTATCGTCTACGTACATCAGGAGAATCGAGGCAAGCATGTGGCGATCAACCAAGGGCTGATGCTGGCATCCGGCGAATTGTTCCTGATTCACGACTCGGACGATCTCCTTCTGCCCCACACTCTGAAACGATTCCATGAAATCTGGCATGCCATTCCTCCCGAAGAAAAAATGTCCTTGGATGGCGTCATGGGATTGTGCGCTTATCGCGACGGGAGCATCGTCCCGAAGCGGTTTCCCCGTGACTCCATGGATATGAGCCATCGGGAATACTGGTTCGAAATGAACATGAAAGGCGACAAGTGTTATTTCGTCCGGACCGAACGGCTGCGGTCATATCTTTTTCCGGAAATTCCCGGCGAAAAATTCCTGGCGGAAGGTGTCGTGTTCAACCGGCTCAATCCGAGATTCCGGTGCGTCAACGAGGTGATGCGGATCATTCAGTATCTGCCCGACGGATTGACCGCCAAAGCGAGGGCAATACGCTATCGAAGCCCGAGAGGCGCTCGGCTTTATTACGGCGAAGCGGTACGCTTGCCCACCGGGATCAAACCCAAGCTCAAGAATATGGCCAACTTCATCCGATACTCGGTCCATGCCGGAGAATCCTTATATGCCAGCTTGGCGGAAGTCGGCTTTCCGCTGCTGTTCGGGATCAGCCTTCCGATCGGTCTGGGCTTGGCGTGGATCGATAAAGCCCGTCTAGCCAGCTCTCGCTAAACATCAATATGGTTTCAACTGATACGCCAGATTCTATTGCTCTTGAAAGCAAGCCCTGTCCCATGGGCTGCGAAAGCCGCGATGAATTGGTTCTGCAAGGAAGGGACAGACTGCATGACCTGCCCGGCACGTACTCCGTGGTTCGATGTTCGGCGTGCGGGTTGTTGCGAACCGATCCGAGACCGACCGCGGACACCATCGGCTATTACTATCCCGAGACTTACGGGCCTTACGCCGGCACCCGCATTACCCATTCGCGTTTCAGAACAGCGGCGAATGCCATTAAGGAATTCGTCAGAAATGCCTTGAGGATACACAGCCTGTCCTTGCCCGCACTCGAACCGGGACGAATGCTGGAAATCGGTTGCGCCTCGGGCAGCTTTCTAGGGCGAATGGCCGATAAAGGCTGGCGAGTGGAAGGCATAGAATTTTCGCCCACGGCGGCGAAGAATGCTCAAGATGCAGGCTTCTCGGTTCATTGCGGGAGCCTGGAATCGGCGCCCGAACCCGCCGAACAGTTCGATCTGGTGGTAGGCTGGATGGTGCTGGAACACCTGCACGACCCCGTGCTCGCGCTCAACAAGCTGCATCGCTGGACCCGGAAGGACTGCTGGCTGGCCATCTCGGTTCCCAACGCGGCCTGCTTCCAACTCGGCTGGTTCAAACAGCGATGGTTTCCCTTGCACTTGCCCGCCCATTTGTACCACTTCACCCCGGAGACTTTGGAAGCCCTGCTGAACGCTACGGGTTGGCGCATCGAGAAGATTCTTTACCAGAAAGTGATGACCGATTTAGTGGCGAGCACGGCTTATCTCATCGAAGACAAATGGCCCAATTCGACCGTTTCCCGCTTCCTCAAGCGGCATCCCGAAATTTTCAACCTGCCCCTTTATCCGCTGGCCCTGATCCTGAGCCGGCTCGGCCAAACCGCACGGATGACGGTTTGGGCCAGACGCGCCGATCGATAAATGAAGGTGCTGCTTCTTAGCCGCTACGGCCAACTCGGGGCCAGCAGCCGGCTCCGCTCGTATCAGTATCTACCCTATCTCGAAAGCCAGGGATTTCGGATCACGGTCGCGCCTTTCTTCAAGGACGAGTATCTCGAACGATTCTATGCCGGACACGGAAAATCCCTACTCTACTCATTCGACGGCTATACCAGGCGGATCGCATCCCTGATGGGATTACGCGCATACGACCTGATCTGGATCGAAGCGGAGGTATTGCCCTGGCTTCCGGCTTGGATTGAGACCGCCATGGCGCGCGCGGGAATTCCCTATGTCGTCGACTACGACGACGCCATCTTCCACCGCTACGATCGTCACGCCAATCCTGTCATCCGCAAAATCCTGGGCGATAAGATAGACCGCGTCATGCGGCATTCCAAAGCGGTGATCGCGGGAAGCGAATACCTCGCCGAGCGGGCGACTAAAGCCGGCGCCGCACGTGTGGCGCTTATCCCAACCTCGATCGACTTGAACCGCTATCCCCAGAATCCGACCGAACCAAACGACATCTTCACCATCGGCTGGATAGGTTCGCCCACTACGGCGCAGTATTTGCGAAATTTGAACGACGTTTTTTCGGCGATAGCACGGGACCATCCCTTACGGATAAAAGTGGTGGGGGCGGAAGCCGCGCATTTGCGGCTCTCCAATGTTGACATCGAGTATCGCGACTGGTCGGAACAAACCGAAGTGGACGAAATCCGGCGCTTTGACGTCGGCATCATGCCGCTGTCCGATACCCCTTGGGAAAGGGGGAAATGCGGCTATAAACTCATCCAGTACATGGGCTGCCACAAACCCGTGGTCGCCTCGCCGGTCGGAGCCAACCTCAGGATCGTCGAGCATGGCGTCAACGGCTTTCTCGCCTCCACCGAATCGGAATGGAAAGCCGCCTTGCTGGAACTACTGCATAACCCCGACCTGCGCATCCGCCTGGGACAAGCCGGACGAGCCACGGTCAAACGCGAATACTGTACCGCAGTCAACGGGCCCAAAATGGCAAGAATTTTAAGCGAGGCATGCGGACAATGATGTGTTCGGCTTTATCCTGAAGCTACCGCCCTGGAAATGTTACAGTCCTTTCTTTAGCACCGGTTTAAACATCATGCACAATCAAATCGTCATCTCGATTTTCCTCGCCCTGATCGCTGCCGGTCACGTTTGTGCCGAAACCGTCGATCAAAAGATCAAAATCGGCATGCTGGCTTTCGGCACGCTCAACTGGGAGCTTGCCGTTATTCAAGAGGAAAAACTCGATAAGGCGCAGGGGATCACCATAGAAACGACTCCCCTTGCCAGCGCCGAGGCGGGGAAAATCGCCCTGCAAGGAGGAAGCGTCGATGTAATCGTGTCCGATTGGATCTGGGTGGCCAATCAGCGCGGGCAAGGCATGGATGTCACTTTTCTGCCCTACTCTACCAGCCATGGGGCGTTGATCGTACCGGCCGGCTCTTCCATCCAAGGGATCGCCGATCTCAAGGGAAAGCGGCTAGGCATCGCGGGCGGCGGATTGGACAAAAACTGGCTGCTGCTGCGCGCTCTGGCTCAAAAACAGCACGGCCTGGACCTCGACAAGTCCGCCGACAAGGTCTTCGGCGCGCCGCCGCTGCTCAACCAACAGTTGCAACAAGGCAAGCTGGACGCCGTCCTGAATTACTGGAATTTCGCCGCCAAACTGGAGGCTCAGAATTATCGTCGTCTTATCGATGGACGCGGCATACTTCGAGGCTTGGGGGTAGACGCCGATGTACCGAGTCTCGGTTATGTTTTTGGGGAGGACTGGGCCAATGCTCACGCGAATGCGCTTTCAGGATTTTTGAAGGCGGCGGACGCGGCCCAAAAATCGATCTGCGAGTCGGACGCCGTTTGGCGCAAGGTCGTCCCCTTAACGCAGGAAACCGACGAACGGATTCAAAACGCCCTGCGACAGCATTACTGCGACGGAAGAATCAAAAGCTGGGGGGAAACCGAGAAAAAAGCCGCCGCCGAAATTTTTGCGCTGCTGCATCAATCGGGCGAGGGACGATTGACCGGAAAGTCTGGAACGTTACCTGAAGGAGTGTTCTGGCGCTAACCGATTCGGCTTATTTGTAAAAAAAGCTGACACTTTAACTTCCTGATAAAGATGTAAAAACATATGAAAAAGGATACGGACATAGGTTTATCCGGATTAATCACTCATTCCGGCTTCTTGATAACAGAAAATGTCAGTTTTTTTTACAGTCGCAAAACGGTATAGCCGGTTTATAGTCGTGCCATTTGTCTTAGCAATCTAGATTTAATGGAAAATCGCTTCGTGGAAAGCTTATATCGTCTTTTGAAACACTGGGACAAAAGACATGGCCCGCTTTATGCCTCTGTTATTGTCGAAATCTGACTTCAAACCCTGTTAATTAATGCTTTTTAGGCTTTTTTCTTAATTTGCCTGTAATCCGCCGACTGCGGACGGCACGCTCAATAATTTTATTTATCTTTCAACACCAACAAACGGATGGAAATTCTGCTATGAAATCAAAAGAAATAATAATAGCCTTGGGGGCGGCTGCCTTGGCTTGCAGCAATGTTATGGCGGATTCTTCCGCTGGCAAGGAGGCGTGCAACGGTTTGCCCTCCCATGCCGAGCTAAAAAATGCTCTCATCAGCGCCGTTGCCAGCGAAAGCAGCGGACTGGACTTCGACATGTGGGGCACCATCGTCAATCGTGATGGCGTAGTCTGTGCGGTTGCTTTCTCCGGAACCGACCGTGGCGCCCAATGGCCCGGCAGCCGCGTAATTTCCGCCCAAAAAGCCAATACGGCCAATGCATTTAGCCTCAATGGCCTAGCACTCTCCACCGGTAACCTTTACTCGGCCGCGCAAGGAACCTCCGGCGCCAACGCGGAAACGATGCTCGGCGGCAGTTTGTACGGCCTTCAGTTCAGCAATCCGGTAAATCCCGGCGTGGCTTACGGCGGTAACCCGAAGCACTATGGTCAGGCCAATGACCCGATGGTGGGCAAACGTCCCGGTGGCGTAAACGTATTCGGGGGCGGATTGGGCCTCTACAAGAATGGAAAGATCATCGGTGCCGTGGGTGTTAGCGGCGATACCTCCTGTGCCGACCACAACATCGCCTGGCGCGTTCGTAAGAACCTGGGATTGGACCAGATGCAGGGTGTCGGCGGTGTATCGGGCGATCCCGCTCGTCCGGACAATATTATTCTCGACCAGTATAACGGCAACGGGGATGGCGTCACGGCCGGCTTTGAACAGCCCGGCTGTCTTAATGACGCCAGTGGCGATCCTCGCACTTTGCCGGCGGTACAGAACTAGACGAACGCCTGTTATCGATCTGCATTTAGCCGGGCCTTGCGCCCGGCTTTTTCATTTCAGCCGAGCGGCCATAAGGCGTTTCGTTCCGCTCACTGTCACTTGGAAGTGAGAGAAACTATTTTTGTCCCTTTCTTAACTTCGGCACTGCCTCCAACAGACGCTTGGTGTAAGAGTGAGCCGGCTTAAAAAGAACTTGCTGAGTCGACCCCATTTCGACGATCTTGCCCCGGTGCATGACCGCCACCCGATCGGCCAACTCGGCCACCACGGCCAAATCGTGGGTGATGAACAAATAACTGAGACCACGCCGATCGCGCAGATCCCTCAAAAGCTTCAAAATTTGGGCTTGGACCGAAACGTCGAGGGCGCTGGTCGGCTCGTCGCACACGATCAGCTTGGGATCGACGGCCAAGGCCCGCGCGATGCAGATGCGCTGCCTCTGTCCGCCGGAAAATTCGTGCGGATAACGCAATCGGGCCTCTTTCGGCAAACCGACGCCGTGGAGCAAATCCTCGACTCGTTCGCGCCGCTCCTTCTCGGTCATGGACGGATGCAAGGCACGTAGTCCCTCTTCGACGATGTCGCCCACGACCATGCGCGGATTCATGGAGGAATACGGGTCCTGAAACACGATCTGCATCTCGGCGTAACGTTTCCGGCGTTCCTCGCCGCGAAGCCCGGTGATATCGGCGCCATCGAAGCGGACCCGCCCACCGGAATTCTCGATCAGATTGAGAATCCCCTTGCCCAGGGTAGTCTTGCCGCATCCGGACTCGCCCACCAGGGCCAGGGTCTCGCCCTGCGCCACCGAAAGCGAAACACCATCCACAGCCCTGACATAATCCACGGTCCGCTGAAGGATGCCGCGCTTGATCGGGTAATGGACCTTGAAGTCCTCCACGACTAGCAGCGGGTCCGAATGATGTGTTTCGGGCCGGGCTAGGCAGGCGTCCAAGCGGGGCATGACCGTGAACAGCTCGCGGCTGTAAGGATGCTCCGGTTTTTCGAAAAACCCTTCTCGATCGCTCTGTTCCACGATCTTGCCGGCGCGCATGACGGCCACGCGGTCGGCCAGTTCCGCGACGATGCCGAAATCATGGGTGATCAGCCACAGCGCCATTCCGCTTTCGCGCTTCAGTCGCTCGAGAAGCTCCAGAATTTGCGCCTGAATCGTCACGTCCAAAGCGGTAGTCGGCTCGTCGGCGATCAAGAGGTCCGGCTCCCCGGCCAGAGCGATGGCAATCATGACCCGCTGCCGCATGCCGCCGGAAAGCTGGTGGGGATATTCATTCAGATGCCGCTCCGGATTCGGCAGTCCCACATGATCCAGGAGCTCCGAGGCACGATTTCTCGCCGCCCTGCCCTGCAAACCCCGTTGCAAGCGCAGGACTTCGCCGATTTGCCGTCCTACCGTCATGACCGGGTTCAGCGAACTCATGGGATCCTGGAAAATAATGCCGATGCGCAGCCCACGGATGGCGCTCATGGCATATTCCGGCAACCCGAACAAATCGGTGCCCCCAAGACTCACTTGCCCCCTCATGATTCGTCCATTGTGGGGCAAGAGCCTTAATACCGACAGCGCCGTGACCGATTTTCCCGAACCCGACTCGCCCACGAGGGCGAAAGTCTCGCCCTTGTCGATATGAAACGAAACCCCGCTGACGGCGGCTATCAGCTCCGCGCCCTGACGGAAACTCACGTGGAGATCGGAGACCGACAAAAGCGAGCTGGCCGGTTGCCGCTCTACACCGGTTTCCAGCACCTCAGAGACAACACTCACAATTCATGCTCCGAAATTTCGGCCACCTTAAGAAAATGTTTTAGAAGCCCGATTTTGAGCGGCTCATTGCCGTGAACAGGAACCGAAATACGCGCCGAATAACCTTGCTTTCCGTAGACATGATGGCTGCCGTTGATTCTCTTTAGCTCCCATCCATGCCGCTCCGGCAATTTCCCTAAAGCTTTGCCGGAAATGGTTTTCAAACGGCGATCTCCAAAATCCTGTCCGTCTGTGCGAGACCTTTCTCCTCGACCTCAATGGACAAGCAAGCTTCTACGGCCTCATGAAGATTCGCCAACAACTCCTCTAAGGTTTCGCCTTGAGAAGCACAGCCTGGAATCGCAGGAATTTCAGCCCAATAACCGCCCTCCTCGGCCTGATGGACGATCACTTTTAATTTCATGAAAAGCTACCTCCGGGAATCTGGAAAAAATACCATGGTCTTGTCGAACATGATGACAATGGCTAGTCCATTACTCCGCCCGCCTCGGATCGAAAGCATCCCGCACGGCATCCGCAAAGAGATTGGCGGCGAGCACCAGGGTGAACATGAACAGAAACGCGGCCGCCAAAGACCACCACACCACCGGGTCCCGCGCCATTTCGAGCCGGGCGCTGTTGATCATGTTGCCCCAGCTCTCCATGGTGGGATCGACGCCGATATTCACGTACGACAGCACGGCCTCGGCCAGCACGAGCGAACTGAAATCCAGGGCTACCGAAATCAGCACCAGATGGAATACGTTGGGCAGGATATGCCGCGCCAGGATCGTGCCTTGCCTGACGCCCAGCGCCCGAGCCGCCTGAACGTATTCCATTTCGCGCAACTTCAGGGTTTCCGCGCGGAGCAGGCGGCACAGGCCGGTCCAGCTGGTCATGCCGAGAATCAGGCAAAGAAACAGCAGCCTGAAATCGGCCCGCAGCGCCAGGCTGGCGAAGTCGTCCTCGTGCCGGGCCATGTACACCTGCATGATGAGCATGGCGGCAGCGATGAGCAGCACGCCGGGGATGGAATTGAGGGTGGTGTAAAGATACTGGATCACGTCGTCGACCCAGCCGCGGAAATAACCGGCGAGGATGCCGAATCCCAAGGCTAGCGGCAGCGTGGCGAAGGTGGTCAGGGTGCCGATCAAAAGCCCGGTCCGAACGCTCTTGAGGCTTTGGTAGAACACGTCCTCGCCAACCTTGTCCGTGCCGAGCACGTGATAGCGCAGCCCCAGCTCCCCCAGCATTCCGCCGCACCCCAAAATGAGAAACAGCGTCAGTAATGCGGCCCGCCACGGAATTTCCGTTCGGCCGAGGGCGATGCGCTTGAAACTCTCGGCCGGACCGATACGGTCCTGGCGGCTGCGCCAGGCGATGACCAGCAAAGCCGGCAATAGCCAGACCAATACTCCCTTTCCAAATCCCTTCATGCCGATCGTCAGGATATCCGCTATATTCTCGTGTTCCGGATCGGCCAGATGCGCGCCGCCGTACTGCAAACGGGGATAGTCCCATCGTTGCGTACCGTCCGGCTGACGGATCATTTCCTTGGCATAGGCATAGGACGAAAAAGGCGCCGAATAGGTTTTTTCCACGCGCGTCCGGATCGGCGTCATCCAGCTGTCCAGCACGCTAATCACCTCGCCTTGGTATTGCCCGTTTTCGCCTTCAATCCGCGGATGAAAGTGGATCGAATCCAATACGGCAATAAAAAGGTAAGCCAGCAGAATCACCAGCGACACCATGGCGCTGCGGCTCTGCGCCACCTTGCGCCAGGGCCGGCGCAAATGCTCGCGGCCCCTGGCCCGGACGACGAGCACGGCGAACCCCGCCAGCAGGATGAAGAACAGAATGTCGGTCCAGAGCAGCTTCAACATGTCGGATTACTTTGCGAGCGGCACACCTAAGTCCTTGCAAATCTTGAGAAGATTAATTTTAGGGTGGGTTAGCGCAGCGTAACCCACCAATCCGAGGTCTCTCGGTGGGTTACGGCCTCGCGGCCTAACCCACCCTACGAGAACTCGCCTCCTCGTGATTGAATTGCAGCGCCTCGATCAGAGTTATCCTGAGGCTTTTCAACAACTCTTCATGAGTTCTTTCCTGGCAATTCACGCCGGGGATTTCTTCGATCCATCCCACCCGCCATTCGCCGATTTGCTTGGTAATCGCCGTGTATTCTCTGTTCATGCTCGTTTCCACATTTGATACTGTTGCAATGCGCAGCGCCTCTTTCAACGCTTGCGAGTCCTGTTCAACCCAGCCTCACCCTTGGATCGACCAGCGTATAGGAAAGATCGGTCAGCAGAAGACCGAGGACGTAAAGCGCGGAGCCTAGAAACACCATGGCGCGCACGATGGCGAAATCCTGCTGGCTGATGGCATCGATGGTATAGCTGCCCAGCCCCGGAATGGCGAAGAACGATTCGGTGATCAGACTGCCGGTGAACAGCAAGGGCAGCACTACGACCACCCCGGTCAGAATGGGAATCATTGCATTCTTGAGCACATGCCCGAACAGCACCTGCGGCTCGGACAGCCCCTTGGCCCGCGCGGTACGGACATAATCCTTCTCCACTTCCTCCAGGAACAGGGTTCGATACCAGCGCACGCCGGAACCGATGCCGGCGATCACGCTGATGGCCAGGGGCAGGATCAGGAAACGGATAGCGTTGACTCCGGAGTCGTAACCCGAGATCGGAGTGAGCTGCAGCAGTTTTCCCAATAGGTATTGCCCGCCGATGATGTAGAACAGGAACGAAACGGACATCAGTGCGACGCACAAGGCAACGCCCCAGAATTCCAGATAAGTCAGCCGGAAAAACACCAGGAGTAGCGCCAGGCTGATGTGCACCAGGAGCCCTACCAAAAGCGAAGGCACTGCGATGGCGAGGGACGGCCACATGCGCTGACGGATATCGGCGCCGATTTCGCGTCCGCTGTCGGAACGTCCGAACCGAAACATGAACAGACCCACCGACTTCTGATAAAAAATCGTCCGGGTCGCCTTCTCGGCGCCTTCCGCTTTATCGTTCCAGAACAGGGGCAAATCGTAGCCGCGCTCGTGTTTCCACCCTTCGACCGCCTCCTGGGTGACATGCTTCTCCCCGAGATGCATACGCGCCATGTCGTCCGGCGTATTCACCACGAAGAACAGCAGAAAGGTCAGGATGTTCACGCCCAGTAGCAGCGGAAGAGCGTAGAGCACGCGGCGGATGATATAGCGGATCATAACGCGGTGGACCTCATGCGGCGGCGATAGGTCGAATAGGCCGGGACGACCGCCGCGACCAGCAGCCCCGAACCCGCGGCCAGCGGCCAATAGATCGGCCGGTTCCACTCCGCCCGCTTGAGCTCCCGCTGCTCGGCTTCGATGCGCCGGTACTTGAGCCCGTTGTTGGCCATCAGATTGGGTTTGAGGTTGCGGAACCAGTCATGATGCAGCGAAAAAGCCTTGGGATGATAACCGAATAACCAGGGCGAATCGTGCCTAAGGATTTCCTGCATGGCCTGGATGATACGGAAACGCTCCTCCCCGTCGTCCATATTGCGCATACGCTCGAACAAGCGATCGAATTCCGGGTTCTTATAATTGGCTGCGTTCTCTCCGCCCTTGCCCACCTTGGCGTTCTCGCCGTACAGCAGAAAGAAGAAGTTTTCCGGGTCGGGATAATCGGCATTCCAGCCCCACATGAAAATCTGTGCGTTGCCGTTCAGCATCTTCTGCTGGAACTGGTTGTAATCGGTGGTGCGCAGCACCAGCTGAATGCCGAGCTTGGCGAATTGCTTGCGGTACCAGTTCAGAATCGATTTGTCGTCGGGGCCCCGCGCCACGGTATCGAGATAAAGCACCAAGGGCCTGCCGGTCTTGGCGTCGACACCGTTGGGGTAGCCGGCCTCGGCCAGGAGCTTTTTCGCGGCGTCAATGTTCTTGCGGCGCGGCGCGCCGTCCGCCCAGTCGTACACGTAAGGGTTGATCCCGTCCTTGCCCTCGACTTGACCGAAAATATCGGGGGGCAAGATTCCCTGGGCCGGAACGCCGCGTCCGTTGATGAAAATATCGATGAATTCCTCGTAATCGACCGCGATGTTGATGGCTTGGCGAAGCTTGGATTTGGCCTCGTCCAGCCCGCCCACCGTGGCATCGAGCATGTTGAAGCCCATATAGAATATGGTCGTCGTGATCGCCGTCTCCAAGTGGATATCCTTGGCCTTCATCTCCGGCGTCAGTTCGGCATCGTTCTGCCCGGTGAACTGGACGGCCTGATCGAAATTGTCCGAAGCGATCCCCGAGGCGTCGTAATAGCCCTGCAGGAACTTGTTCCAATAGGGAATCGTTTCCTTTTCCAAAGTGAAGACGACTTTCTCAATAAACGGCAGCTTTTGCCCGACATCCTTCAAGTAACCCTTCGCCGCATCCTCCGGCTCGCCCTCTGCCGGGTAGAACTCATCGTGATAATTGGGGTTTTTCAGCAACACCATGCGCCGGTTCGGATTGTTCTCCGCCAGCATATAGGCGCCGGTGCCGACCGGATACCAGTCGAGGGTGATGTTCTTTTCGATCAACCCCCTCTGGGCATAAAACGCATCCGCCTCCCAGGGCATGGGGGCAAAAAACGGCATCGCCAGCCAGAAGCGGAACTGCGGATACTTGCCGTGCAGCCGGATCTTCAAGCGGTGCGCATCGGCGATGTCGACGCCCTCCACGGTATAGCCGCGAATATCGAAAAATTCCGATTTATCCGGCCGGGCTTCGAAATCCTTCGCCATCCGCTCGCCCGTCTCCTTGAGACCGACGATATAACTCTTCATCATCTCGGCGATCGGAGAATGCAGCTGGGGATGCACCAGCCGCTTGATCTGATAAGCGTAATCCTCGGCCGTCAGCGCTCGGGCGCCGGTTTCGGCAAAATCGGTAATCGTGCTTATTTTCGCCAATTCGCCTTCGGTCAGCGCGTGATAGCGAAAGCTCCCATCGCCGTTCCTGGCGAATGCCGGATGAGGCTGAAACAGGATGTTCGGACGAAGGCGAATATCGTATTCGCTGTACGCTATCCGTTCCTCAGGCGCGTTGTCCGGGAGCGGACGCAAATCCTTATCGAGGTAAGTCACTATTGGCAGAGCCTCCGCCGTCAGCGGCTCGAGCTGATAAGGCCGTTTCAGATAGGCGTACTGCAGCAGCGGCTCGTAAATCTGGGCGATGATCTCGTATTCATTCGAGCTGTAGGCCCGCGCCGGGTCCAGGTGCTTGGGCCGCTCGGTGAAGGAGGTATAAAGAATGTTCCTGCCCTTGTCCCCGGCCGGATAAGGATTGTTCAAGGGACTCCCGCAGGAGGCGAGCAGAAAAGCGAGGAGGAGAACCGCGGCAGGCCGGAATAAATGTATAAAGCTTCGACGTGCAAAAAAAAGCTCGCGGCCGGAACTTGCCGGACCGGAAAAACGATGTACCGATTCTTGCCTGATCGCCATAGGCGGCCATTATACGCGAGCGAACGGTGCGATAGTCGCATCGTTAGCCGCATTGCAGGTGAACTGACACCGCTCAGTCCGTAGGTCGGCAAAGGATTGCCGACCTACTTAAGCGACCGTTTGCGATTGAAGGGGGGGAGAAATGCAGGCTAGACAGCATTCGGCCTCTAGCGGATACTTTCGCGCCATTTCCAGACGAAATCGGAGATTCACCATGGGTTTCATGCAAGACAAGCGTGCTCTTATCGTCGGTGTCGCCAGCAATCGGTCCATCGCCTACGGCATCGCGGAGGCGATGCGGCGGGAGGGAGCGGAAATCGCGCTGACTTATCAGAACGACAAGCTCAAGGAGCGCGTCGAAAAACTGGCGGCGGAACTGGGCGCGAAAATCGTCCTGCCCTGCGAAGTGGCGAGCGATGAGCAGATCGACGCGCTTTTCGACGAATTGGGCAAACGCTGGGACGGGCTCGATTGCATCGTCCATTCCGTCGCCTTCGCCCCTCGCGAAGCCCTGGAAGGCTCTTATCTCGACGCGGTAACCCGCGAAAATTTCCGTATCGCCCACGACATCAGTTCCTACAGCTTCGCCGCGCTCGCGAAAGCCGGCCGCAAGCTGATGGCGGGACGCAAGGGTTCGTTGCTGACGCTGAGCTATCTCGGTGCCGAACGGGCCATTCCGAATTACAACGTGATGGGCGTCGCCAAAGCCAGCCTCGAAGCCAATGTCCGTTATCTGGCGGCTTCCCTCGGCCCCGAAGGGATCCGCGTCAATGCCGTCTCCGCCGGAGCCATCCGTACCCTCGCCGCCTCCGGCATCGCCAATTTCCGCGAGATGCTGGCCAAAGGCGAACAAGCGGCTCCCTTGCGCAAGAACGTCACCATCGAGGAAGTGGGCAACGCCGCCGCGTTTCTATGCTCCGATCTCGCATCCGGCATCACCGGGGAAATCCTGTACGTGGACGCCGGCTACAACATCGTCGGCCTCTCCGGGATCTGATCTTCGTCATCGGCGGGCCGGGACGATCGTCCCGGCTTGCCCCTCGCCCCTTCACCGCGGCTTCTTGCGGGTCTCCGACCGCCCTGCTTGCCCTGGAATCGAACTCATTCCATTGGGCATTCGAGTGACCATTATGTAGGGTGGGTTAGCGGAGCGTAACCCACCGATTCGAGGTCGCTCGGCGGGTTACGGCCTCGCGGCCTAACCCACCCTACAAAAATTAATTCCTCATCGAAAGCGACTTTGAATGGGTCCGTATTCGTACGGCTATCGCTATCGAGATGACTGCCATTTAATTAAACATTTCGTCTACGGACTTCAACCATCGCGGCTTTCGAGGCTGCATTCAGCAAAGTGCCGATAGGGAGGAACGGACGATGCCAGAAAAAGCACTCGAAACGGTTCTGCGTGGATTCGCAATCCTGGGCCTGACCTTCACCGGCCTCGCGATGTGTCCCGCTCCGGCGAGGAGCGCCGAGGAATTTCAGCAGTTCATGGCGCGCATGAAGACCGCAAAGCTGGATGCCATGGAGCGCCATTTGAAGGCTCTCGACGAACGTTACGATCTCAGCGACAACCCCTCCAAAACAGTGACGATGACCCATGGCAAACCCATTCAGGAAGGCGTGCGGGTCAAACTGCGGGAGGTCATAACCTGGGAAGAATTAGTGGAAATGTCCCCTGAGGACATTCGAAAGCAAGACTTGTTTCCGAAGGGGTTCATGCCTCTGCCCCACCCCAATCCCGCCGAGGGCGGCATCGTGTTCAGCAAAAATTTCATAGAAGCCGTCGAGGAGCAAGAAGGCCGGGATCTCACCCGTTTCGACGTGGGCTTCGACATTCCGGATCGCTTCCAACCGGAACTCCCGTCTCCGCTCTTTCTCAAGACACGGCCGGACCTGGGCGATGTCTCTCGAAGCCGCTTGATAACGCTATCCAACTACCGCGAACTTTTCGACGGCATCATCAATGCGGAACAGCTGGAAGGGCTGCGGCTCTTGCTCACACCTTTTCCCCAGCAGCAGTTCAACGCCACCGATGACCGCCGTACCGAAGATCCTTCTTCCGGAGTCGCCTGTTTCGACTGCCATGTCAACGGCCACACCGGCGCGGCCATACAGACGGCATCGAGCACCCGGCCGCGGGAACCCGGCCGTCGCATCGACACGCGGAGCCTCAGGGGCGTCGACGTCCAGCAGTTGTTCGACACCCAGGGCCGACTGAAAAGCATCGAGGACCGCTCGGAATTCGAACTGGAGACGGCTTATTTCGACGGAGACGCTGAAGCCGCCAAAAGAAAGGAAGCCCACATGGTCGAACGAGCCGACGAAGTGCGCCTCATGGCCGAGTTTCAAAAACTCATCGATTTTCCGCCGGCGCCCAGGCTCGATACGTCGGGCAAACTGGACCCGCAAAAAAACAACGACGAGGCCGCGCTCCGAGGGCAGGAACTTTTTTTCGGCAAAGCCCGGTGCGCGACTTGCCACACACCGCCCCACTATACCGACAACCAGACCCATGACCTGAAGGTGGAACGGTTTTACCGACCCGGAATCACCACCAGCCAAGCCACTTCGACGGACGGCTCCGTCAAGACTCCGCCTCTGCGCGGCATCAAGGACTCGCCGCCCTATCTGCACGACGGCCGCTTGCTGACGCTGGAAGACACGGTGGAATTCTTCAACCTGGTGCTCGGACTGAAACTCACCAAGTCCGAGAAAGAGGATCTGCTCGCGTTTCTGCTAACGCTGTAAAGCATTCGTCGCATCCTCCATATCGATGCTTGCGCATTTCTCGAAAGCCCAACTATACTGCTTATAAAAGCACTGCTTTTATAAGCCATGAAGAACACGACTCCGCGCCAACAGGAAATACTCGACCATATCCGCCAAACCCTGCGCCAGAGCGGCGTACCGCCGACCATCGCGGAAATTGCCGATGCGCTGGGTCTCAAATCCACGAATGCCGTGCGCGGCCATCTTCAGGCATTGGCCCGAAAAGGTCTGATCGAGCTCATGCCCTCTCTGGCGCGGGGTATCCGGCTGCTGGAATACCAGGCTCCGGCCGACGCCCTGCCCGTCATCGGCAGAGTCGCCGCCGGCCGGCCGGTGCTGACAGAAGCCCATATCGAGAAATATTGCCGCCTCGGCCCGGAATTGTTCCAGGGCAAAGCGGATTACCTGCTCCGCGTGCGCGGTCTCAGCATGCGCGATGCGGGCATTCTGGAAGGCGATCTTCTGGCGGTGCAGCGCACCGACCAGACCCGCAGCGGCCAAATCGTGATCGCCCGCATCGGCGACGAAGTCACGGTAAAACGGCTGCGGCTCGAAGGCTCCGTGGCCTATCTGGAACCGGCCAATCCCGACTTCGAAACCCTGGCGGTCGACCTAGAGCGCCAGGAGTTGTGCATCGAAGGCGTGGTAGTCGGCGTCATCCGCAGCGAGTGGGTGTGATGAACAGCCCAAATGGACTTGATGAACTGCTCCGCACGACGCCGCTTCTGTGGCGCGGCCGCCGGCCTCAACCTGCCGAGAATGCTGCGATTCCCACCGGCTTTCAGGAATTGGACCACGCATTACCGGAAGGAGGCTGGCCTTTTGCGGCATTGATGGAAGTTTCCGTTCCCGCCTGGGGCATCGGCGAACTGCATCTCTTGCTTCCCGCCATGCGGCACGTGCAAGGATCGGGAAAACGCCTGGCCTGGATCGCGCCGCCTTATCTGCCATATGCACCGGCCCTGGCGGATGCCGGCATCGATTTGGGCCGTCTGCTCCTGCTGGACAAGCTCTCGAACGACAAGGACATCTGGTGGAGCGCGGAAAAACTGTTGCGCAGCACCGCCTGCGGCATGGTCCTGGCCTGGCCCCGCAAACCGTCTCCTTTTCCGGTATTGCGCCGCTTGCAACTGGCGGCGACGGAAGGCCATTGCCTCGGTGTACTGCTTTTGTCCGATCTGCCCGCCGGCACCCCGGCCGCCCTGCGTCTTCGCCTCGAAGCGGGAGAGCAAGGGCTTTGGGTTCACATTCTCAAGACGCGCGGCATGCCGGTCGTGAATGCCGTACTGATTGGCGGGGCGGACGATATGTTTCCCAATTATTAATCAGGCCCGTAAATACCCTCCTGGTATTTCGGGCCGCCGCCCAGGCCGGTACACGCCCGGCCTGGGCTCACGCGGCTTGTCGCCGCGCCGGGGCATCCCTGCCCCGGATTAACCCGGCCTATATTTATAGGCCGGGTTAATAGGCAGCATGCAGAAGCAGCCACGTAAGTCGGGAATCCTTTCCCGACGCAGCCGGATGTAGGCCAGGATAAGCCTGTCCTGAGCGAAGTCGAAGGGGCGATAGCCGTTCCCGGCACAATGTTATGTCCCACTGAGTTTTGCCGGACCAAGCGGCCGGGAGCGGATTGGCATGCGCAGCGCCCACAGGGGACGGCACACGGTGTGCCGTATGAAACGCTTTGCTTATTCCGGCCTACAACTCAAACGAAGCTATCGCGCAACGATTCCTTCTTTGATCGACTTATGTAGATACCTCTGCCCGGAAAGAAGGAGCAAATTGGGCAAGAGCATTTTCAGTTCGAATTTATGGTGTAGGGGCGAATTCATTCGCCCCTACACCCGATATAAAAATGCCCTAAACATTGGAACACCCCATGGCTTTGCAGGCTTTTCCGACAGTTCCGGCAGCCCAGCTCACATTGTCGGCCACGCAAGTCTCCGCTACTTCGCAGCCGGCGCCGGCGGCACTTTGGCTGTGCTGTTATCTGCCGCGTTTGCCGCTGGAGGTCTTCAAGCTCGAAGACGACTGTCCCGCCGCCGTATGGGTGGACAGCGGCGGGCGTTCCCTGATTTCTGCCGCCACCCCTGCCGCCGGGGCTTTCGGCATCCATCCCGGCTTACCTACGAACGCGGCCCTGGCCTTATGCGCCGGTCTGCAACTGCATCGCCGCGACGAACGGATGGAACGCGAAGCGCTGGAAAAGCTGGCGGAAGCCGGGCTCGGCTTCACGCCCTGGGTGAGCCTCGATTATCCGGCCGCCCTGGTCCTTGAAATCCGCGGCAGCCTGACCCTGTTCGGCGGCTTGAATGCCTTGACGCAGCGGCTGCGTGCCAAGCTCGAAAACCTGGGCCATTGCAACATTCTCGCGGCGGCACCGGCACCTTTTCCGGCCTGGCTCATGGCCTCCTCCGGGCTGGAGCGGACGGTGGAGAACCCGGCGGCACTCCGCTCCGGGCTCGGCGATCTGGCCATCGCCCGCTTGCCCCTGGAACGGAATACGGCGAACCGGCTCGCCAAGGCCGGTCTCCACACCCTGCGCGATCTCTGGCGTTTGCCGCGGGACGGCCTAGCTCGGCGTTACGGTCTTGCCGTGCTACGCCAACTCGACCGAGCCGCAGGGCGGGAAAAGGAAATGCCCGGGCTCTTCCGAACGCCGCCTGTCTTTCAAGCTTATCGGGAACTCGCCGCGGAAACCGAGAACCTGGCTCACCTGCGCCCCGTGTGCGCGGTTCTGCTGGAAAATTTGGCTGCCTTTTTGCGCCAGCACGACGCCGCCACGGACCGGCTGGAACTGGAGCTTTTCCACTTCCGCCGGCCAGCCACGCGCCTGGAACTGAAGCTTCGCTACGCCAGCCGCGATCCGGAGAGAATTTCGATGCTGCTGAGCGAGCGTCTGGAGCGAACGCCCCTGCCTGACGCCGTTACCGCCCTTCGCCTGCGTTGCGGCGCGCTACAACCCTATCGGGCGCACGAGGCGGATCTATTCGCTGCCAAAACTCCGGGCGTTTTGGACTGGGAGACCTTGCTGGAACAATTGCAGCAGCGCCTGGGACGCGATGCCTTGCGCTTTCTGGACACTCCGGCCGATCACCGCCCTGAGTTCGCCTGGAAGGGGGTCTCCGGCGCCCCCGAAGACGCCGTTTGCGATTGGAAGGGCGGCTTCGGTGCTCCTGGAGACGCCGTTTGCGATTGGAAGGGCGGCTTCGGTGCTCCCGGAGACGCCGTTTGCGATTGGAAGGGCGGCTTCGGTGCTCCCGGAGACGCCGTTTGCGATTGGACGCGGAACGAATCGCCCATCGGCTTCGCCATCGGCAAGGAACGCCGGCCGTTGTGGCTGCTGCCCAAGCCTCGACCGTGCGATCCGACCCGTTACCGATTGCTGCCGGAGCGGGAGCGCATCGAGAGCGGCTGGTGGGACGGCGCTTCGATCCGGCGGGATTACCGCGTGGCGGTGAGCCCGGAAGGCGTCCGCGCCTGGATATACCGGGAACTCGATGGGAACGGCGGGTGGTACCTCCATGGTTTCTTTGCTTAGGACTTGGTCGCCCTCAGCGCGATACGCTTTCCTGCCGCTTTTTCTGCAGTTCGATTTCGTAAATGAATTTCTGAAGGCTGATTTCGAAATTTCGGCTGGCGCCGCGGAAAATACACCCCACCCGCTGACCGACCGGAGGGTTAGCCCAGGTCATCGCGACTTTATTGCGCACTTCGAGACCCAGCATCATTTCGCCATGGCCGGGCAGGATCAGCCTGCATTCTTCGAGAATATGCCCGACGGAGAACAAGTCGCCGAGCCGATTGGCTTTGTCGATCAGGGCTAACCCAGAAAGACTGATGTCGGCAATACCGAACTCTGCGGGCATGTCGTCGAGCCTGACCACGCATTTGGCCGGCATGGCTACCGGAATCGCCACCCGGTAGAACGTCCGCTGCTGCCGCCAGTACAAGGAATCCGGAATCGGGGCCGCAAGCACGGTTTGCCCGTTCAAGGTCGCCTCGGTAAGTTTGGTCAGGGCGAAGCGGCACTGGATGCCGTCGACTTGTCCGCGAAATGCGACTTGCTGCGCCGCCAGCAACTGCCGATTGACGCTGGCGTTCTCGCTCAAATCCATGACCACCAATCCTTTTTCCGCCATCACCTGCACGACCGTGGTCACGAAACTCAGGCCACTACCGTCCGGCAGAGTGCTTAAAAGACACTTCTTCGTCTGCATGAGCTTGAGCTTTTCGATGATTTCGCCCCGGCTTTTCAGAACGTATCCGCCTTGACTTTCACTGGTATCGGCTGGCATAGGTCGCAATAGAACTAAGGATCACTTGACATTAAAGCTTAGCAGGGCAACGCACCGAAAAACGTGATCGGAATTGCCTGCGGTTGTTAATCATCCGTCGTTTCGGGCGAAGGCCGCTTCGGCAAAGGCACGTCGAAAACGATATTTTCGCCGCCATTGAGAACCAGGAAGTGCCGTCCCTTCGCGCGGGCGAGCATGGTCACGCCCGCCTGCCGCGCCAGCTCGAATCCCATGTGGGTGGCCCCCGAACGCGACAGCAGCACCGGGATCCCCATTTGCGTGACCTTGATCACCATTTCCGAGGTGAGGCGTCCGGTGGTATAGAAAATCTTGTCCCCGCCTTCCATGCCGGTGAGCCACATGTAGCCGGCGATCGCATCCACGGCATTATGGCGTCCGACATCTTCGACGAAGATCTCGATCTTGCCGTCTTTGCACAGCGCGCAGCCATGCACCGCCCCGGCCCGCTTGTATACCTCGTTGTAATCCCTGAGCGCATTGAAAACGCCGTAGATCTCCGATTGGCGGACGGTCACCTTGGGTACGCGAATTTCGCGGAGCTGGTCCATCAACCGGCCGAACACCGTGCCCTGACCGCACCCCGTGGTGACGGTACGGCTGCCCAGCCTTTCGAGAAAGGCGTGTTCGGTGAGCCGGGTAGTCACCGCGACCGCCTCGGTCTCCCAATCGACCTGCACCGACCGGATGTCGGCGATGTTCTCGATGAATCCCTGGTTGCGGAGATAACCGAGCGTCAAAAGTTCCGGATGGGTTCCGATCGTCATCAAGGTGACGATTTCGTACTTGTCCACATAGACGGTCAGAGCGCGTTCGCCCACCAGTTCCAATTCGCGGCGTTCACCGTACTCGTCGAGCGCGGTGGCGGCATAGCAGGAGGCGCGTCCCGCATTCGTCATTCGGATATCGTAAGGATTGGCCTGAAGATCGATCGGAGCCGCTGCCGTTGCATCCGCCGTTTCCATGCCCTCCAGCGCCGCCAACTCCCCCGGCGTGTTGACGTTGGCGAACAACTCGGGATGATCGCTGAAATCGACCAAGGCCAGCCTGTGCTGCTCGAGCCAGAGGTCGATCTTCCGCTGACCGCCGGCCAGATAACGTTCCAGGCTGTCCGCCAGGCGGCGTTCAGCCAGCAGGAAAACCGGGTGCAAACGCTCGCCGTCGTGGGCGGCGCAAAGCTCGGCTCCGGTCTCCTGCATCACCCGGCACAGTCTTTCCAGAAGACGCCCCGTCACCAGCGGCGAATCGCATGGCACGGTTAGGACATAGGGCGTTTCCGCGGCACGCATGGCGCTGAGCAGCCCGGCCAGAGGCCCGTCGAAAGTGTCGGTCTGATCGGATATCACGGGATAACCGAAACGCGCGTATGCGTCCCGATTCCGGTTGGCGTTGATCAGAATGTGCGCGGCGACCGAATCCAGGGCTTCCAGAGCGTAGCTCGCCAGTGGTCTGCCTTTGAAGCGAATCAGCCCTTTGTCTTCGCCGCCCATCCGTCGTGCGCGTCCGCCGGCCAGAATCACGCCGGTTATTTTTGCCCTCTCTAAAATCATGGTGATAAGCTAAAAATCGAGTTTCGATATGTTTCTATTTAGTGTATGCGCTTATTTCTTGGTTCGATTGTCGCACTGCTGCTGATTATCCTGCCAGGGTGCTCCGCTCCAAAGAATCCCGAACCGCTCTACTATCAAGCCGAGACTACCAAACCTTATCAGGACGTTCTGTCCGAGTTGGAGCTCGCGATCACCGAGCGGAATTTCCGCATCACCGGCCACAACAAGATCGGCAGCGTGATCCGGGAGCGCGAGAACATCAGCTTCCCCGATTACGACACCATTCAGTTCTGCAATCTCACGCTGGCCCGCGAGATGCTGGAAATTTCGCCGGAATCCGTCATCTACATGCCCTGCAATGTGGCCGTCCGTTCCGAGAACGGCAAAGTTATCGTGACCACGCATTTGCTGCCGACCCGTTCGCCTAACCCGAAAATGAACGAATTCGCTCGGCAAATGAACGAAAAGCTCAAACAAATCGTGGACTTTGCGGTCGAAAACTGAATTTCACAAATTGCGCCTTCCGCTTTCGCTGCACTATCATGTAGCGATTTTGAGACAGGCTTACGAGAACGATTGAGCATGAAAATACCCGCTTTTCCCTTGAATATCCGGTGGCCCGCAACGGCCGCCGTTCTGATCCTGGCAGCCGGCTGCACGTCCGCTCCGCCCTCCCCCGAAACAGAAGCAAAGGAAACCAACGATTTTCCCACGCTGGCCAGGGTCGAATATGTCCTGCAATGCATGCAGGAGCATGGCGGCCAGAATTACAACAATCTCTATCACTGCACGTGCAGCGTCGACAAGATCGCGAGCCGGATGAGCCACGATGAATTCGTCCAGGCGCAGACTTTCACCTACGGATTCAGCATGGCCGGCGAGCGCGGCGCGGAATTCCGCGATCCGCCGGAATCCGCGAAACTGCGCGAGAAGTACAAGGAAGCGAAGAAATACGCTCAGGAAGCTTGCTTTCCGGCGGGTGCGGATAAGGACGTGAAGAAATAAGGGGGACAACAAACTCCGTTTCGGTGGGTTACGCCCTTCGGCTTCGCTAACGCTACGCTCAGGGCTAACCCACCCTACCAAGTCGTAGGTCGGCAATCCTTTGCCGACAAGGACTCTTAAAACATATCCTTCCGCCGGCGCGTTTCCGCAAACACCTCCAAGGGGTCGGCGTTCATCATTCCCAAGTTGCTCCGGATTTCCTCGCTTTCGGGGCGGAGGAACGGATTGGTCGCCAATTCCTCTTTCAACGTCGAAGGAACCGTAGGCTTGTTCTGCCGCCGCAGATCATCGACTTGCGCCATCCGTTGCTGAAGCGCCACATTACCGGGCTCTACCGTCAAGGCGAATCGGCCGTTCGCCTGGGTGTATTCGTGGGCGCAGTAAACCCTGGTCTCGGGAGGCAAGGCGCGCAGCTTCGAGAGCGAGCGCCACATTTCTTCCGGCGTGCCTTCGAACAACCGTCCGCATCCCAGGGCGAACAGCGTATCACCGCAAAATAGCGCATCGGCCCCGGCGAACCAGAACGCGATGTGCGCACGCGTGTGTCCCGGAACATCGAGCACGCGAGCCTCGGAGCTTCCAACTTTCAAAACCGTCGTCTCGCCCACGGCTATATCGATACCTGGAATGCGCTTGAGGTCCCGCTCCGAACCCACTATCCGACAGCCCGTCCGCCGCTTGAGCTCAAGGTTGCCGCCCACGTGATCGCCGTGATGATGGGTGTTCAGGACATGAGTCAGCGTCCATCCGTAAGCGGCGAGCGCCTCCAAAACCGGATCGGCCTCGGCGGGATCGACCGCCGCCGTCTCGCCGGTTTGGCTGTCGTGGATCAGGTAAACGTAGTTGTCCTTGAGTACGGGGATTTGAAGGATTTCCAGCATAATGCGTCCTTATCTGCCACCGGATAAATACTGGGCGATATCCTCTTTCGAAAAACCGATCTTGCGAGCCACCCGATCCGCGTGGCTGACCCTCGAAATGCCTTCGACCACCCGGTAAGTCGGCTGCTCGTTCTTGAACTCGACCTGCCTCGCCAATCCGATTTCTTTCTGCTGATAAGCATCGACCAGTTCGTGGTTGTGGGTGATCAAAATGGTGTTGCTGCCTTTCTGATAGAACCCGTCCAGGATATTCATGGAAATCTCGATCTTTTCCTCGTGGGTCGTGCCTTCCGAGAGTTCGTCCATGATCACCAGGCTTTTCGGCGTCGTCGCGAGGAAAATGTCCTTGGTCCGCTTGAGTTCGGTGCCGAAGCGCCCTTCACCGTCGGCGAGGTGGCTGATTTCGGGGACCTGGTAAAAGATGCGGTCCGCGACGGTCAGTTCCGCTTCCTGAGCCGGCACATAGCATCCGATTTGCGCGAGCAACTGGCTCTGCGCCAGGGTTTTACAGAACGCCGTCTTGCCGCCGCTGTTCGGTCCGGTGATGAAGGTCAGCCGCGTGTTTTTCAGGCTGATGTCGTTGGGCACGTAGTCGGGATTGTCCTTGCTCAGCACCGGATTCCGCACGCCTTTGAGCACCAGCGAATGGCGCTCGGCCTCGACGATCTTGGGCAAGACCACGGAGTGGTGGAAGGATTCCTTGAGGCGGACGAAGCTCAAGAGCTCGTCCAGCTTGCCCAGCGAATCCAGCGTGTTTTGCACGTCCTCGGACCGTTTGAAGATGTCGCGGAGCGGATAGATGCAGCCATCGCGATCGAAACCGCCGACGATGGGGATGTAAACGAAGCTGATGGGAAGCAGGAACAGCCAAAATACCGGCGCGATCGAAACCGCCAGATCGAGCAGCAACGGCACGAATTCCAAAGTCAGCACCAGGAGGATGGCCGCGACCGCGAGCCCCACCGGCTTGAACAGTGACGGCCGAAAGCGGATCGCCGGGGTATACCAGGGTTTCTCCGCCTTGGAGCGGACATCTTTCTCGGTCCGGTACACCGGCCCCTTCATCAGGGCATAGGCGCGCGAATGGGCAAAGCGCCGCAAGTCGTCGATCAATAGGCCCAGGTACTCGCTGTTCGGCTTCGGAAACCGGTTTGCCGCCTCCACCAGATTGAGCATGAACCGAGTGCCTTTTTTATAGGTCTCATAACCGTAGCCCTCGATTTCCAGCTTGTGCGCGGGCGAACTCATGAGCCCCATGAACGTGCCGAATAATAAACCGTAAAAGTCATCTTCCAGCGACTTCGCCTGTTTGATCAGGGTTTCCAACGAGTCTCGAAGCGCCTTGTCGGATTCGATTTCCCGAACCGCGTCCTGCTTGGCCCGGATAAGGTCCGCCGACGCCAGCGGCTGGACCAGCGAGCGATAAAGGGTTGCCTGACCGGTGATCGTGGCGGCGTGATTGATGCTGTCGAACAGCTTATCGACTTCGATGGCCTGAAACGTCGAAACATCGATGACACCCTCTCCGGTTGCGCCCGGCGCGGCGGAACGAACGACCGGCGGTTCCTTGGAATCGGATTGCAGAAGAGTCTGGTATAGGGAATTCATGGAGCGAGGACCTGGCAATGATAGTTCGGCGCCTAACCTACACCTTAGCGGCGCCCGCTTCAACCTGGAAGGAAACGGGGGCGATACCTATGTTTCTTAATGACCCTGTAATGTCTCGAACAGTGCCCATGATCGACTCGACCATCGATTCAGCATAAAATTTCACACATTTTTCACGAAAATCCGTCCGTCTTCTGGCAACGCTGACGAAAAAGAAGTTTCATCAACCCACGCGATCTCGACAATCATGACCGATCACTCCGTTCGCTCCGATACGGGCCTAAGCGCCGCATCCGTTTTGACCCTAGGCATATCCGGCTTTAACTATGCTGATTTGTACGAACCGGAACGGCTCAAGGACTTGTCAGACGTCTTCGACGCAACGGTCCGCAACCACGATCCGGCCCTATTCGCCGAATTCGAGCGTTATCGCGCATGCCAAGGCGAAGGCATGCCGCCCGAAAAGATTTCGGATGTCCTGGTCAAAATGGCGCCCTATGTCGGTACTTTCGTGGCGCGGCTGTTCGGCGTATCGTCCGAACGGGACACGCAAATACAGGCGATCCGCGACGAGTTCGACAGCATCTTCCTGTACCGCAACGAGATCGTCGGGAAGGTCGCGGGACTGTTCAAGAATCAGGCGCTGGAAAGCTGGAATATCGCCGGTATCCAGGCGGACTTCGAGTCCTTGCTCCGAATCGCCGAACCCGTGTTGATCGAATCGGACCGGGAAAAAGCGGTTGCCGTCTTAGGCGCACGCTTGCACCGCTGGCATCAAGATGCGTCGGTGAGCGGAAGGGAAATCGCCGAATTGCGCCGTACTCTTGCCACCGATCCGGATACCGAGGCGCGCTTTGCCGGTCTGCTGGGCAAGAGCGACGAAGACCTGGTGAAGGCGCTGCTGGATCTGGTCCAACGCTGGACCTATGCAGCTACGCAAATTCCCGAGCTCAAAGCCCAAGTCCAAGGGTGGGCCAGCTTCAAGTTCCCGGCCAAGACCGATTTCAATCATCTGGTTCATCACGAGACGCGCTCGGCGGACGGCTACAGCGTATGGGCGGCCCCCGAGGAACACCACAGGAGGCGCGAAGGATTCGGCCTTACCGATCCACGTTTTCCCGAACGGCGCGTGTTGTACGAAGTCGACCACTGCATTTATTGCCACGACCGGGATACCGACTCGTGCTCCAAGGGCATGCGCAACAAGAAGGACGGCACGTACAAGACCAATCCGCTCGGCGTGACCATTACCGGCTGCCCGCTGGAGGAAAAAATTTCCGAGATGCACGTCGTCAAGCGGCAAGGCGACAACATCGGCGCGCTGGCCTTGATCACCGTCGACAACCCGCTCTGCCCCGGCACCGGCCACCGCATCTGCAACGACTGCATGAAGGGCTGCATCTATCAGAAAACCGAGCCTGTCAATATTCCGCAGATCGAGACCAACGTCCTCACCGACGTTTTGTTCATGCCGTGGGGCTTCGAGATTTACAGCCTCCTGACCCGCTGGAATCCGCTCAACGTCAAGCGGCCGTACGCCCTTCCCTACAACGGCAAGAACGTGCTGGTGGCCGGCATGGGGCCCGCCGGCTACACGCTGGCTCATTATTTGACCAACGAAGGCTTCGGCGTGGTCGGTATCGACGGCCTCAAGATCGAACCGCTGCCCAAAGACATCGTCGGAGACGAGACCCATCCGCCCCGCCCCATCCATGATTTCCGAGAGTTGTACGAGGATTTGGACAAACGCATCATGCTGGGCTTCGGCGGCGTGGCCGAATACGGCATCACGGTGCGCTGGGACAAGAACTTCCTGAAAGTCATTTATCTGACCCTGTTGCGGCGTCACAGCTTCCGCTGCTACGGCGGCGTGCGCTTCGGCGGCACTCTCACGATCAACGAAGCCTGGGATCTCGGTTTCGACCACATTGCCATCGCTTCGGGCGCCGGCAAACCCACGCTCATCGACATCAAGAACAATTTGATTCGCGGCATCCGCAAGGCGTCGGACTTCTTGATGGCGCTGCAATTGACCGGGGCCGCCAAGGAGTCGTCGCTGGCCAATCTGCAAGTGCGCCTCCCGGCCGGCGTGATCGGCGGCGGCTTGACCGCCATCGACACCGCCACCGAGCTTTTGGCCTACTATCCGGTGCAGGTCGAAAAGATCATGCAACGCTACGAAAAGCTGTGCGCCGCCTTCGGCGAGGAAACCGTACGCGCCCGCTACGACGAGGAAGAATTGCTGATCCTCGACGAGTTTTTGGGTCATGCCAAGGCCGTGCAGGCAGAACGCCAAAGGGCACAAGCCGCCGGGGAAAAGCCCGATTTCCTCCCCTTGCTGAATGCCTGGGGAGGCGTCACGCTGTTCTACCGCAAGGGCATGAAGGATTCACCCGCTTACCGGCAGAATCACGAGGAAATCAAGGAAGCCATGGACGAAGGCATTCTGCTGGCCGAGGGCATGAACCCGCTCGAGGCCCTGGAGGACAAATACGGACATCTCCGCGCCGTGCGCTTCGAAAAACTGGAGGAACAGGATGGCCGCTGGCAAAAAGCCGGCAACCTCGAAGTCCCGTTGCGCAGCCTGTTCGTCGC
This sequence comes from Methylocaldum sp. GT1TLB, assembly GCF_051027445.1. Lineage (NCBI taxonomy): Bacteria > Pseudomonadati > Pseudomonadota > Gammaproteobacteria > Methylococcales > Methylococcaceae > Methylocaldum > Methylocaldum sp. GT1TLB. The sequence continues at coordinate 4,955,213 of NZ_CP194898.1, read as the reverse complement.
CGCGGGAACCTCGCCCAATACCATCTACGAATCCGAGCATCCGGATTCCTTCGAGATGGACCAGAAGTTCTATCAGCGCTACGAACCCAATTGGCTGAGCGAAATTCCGGAGCTGGAACCGGTCAAAGACACCGCCGTTCCCAAGATCGGCAAGCCTGCGCCGTTCACCTCGTACCGCCGCCACGGCAAGTTCATCACGTTCTACGGCGACAACCACCCGGTCTATGCCGGCAACGTGGTGAAAGCCATGGCCAGCGCCAAGGACGGATATCCTTACATCGTCAAACTGTACGAAAAGGAGCTCGCCGCGCTCGATCGAGCCCAGCAGCCCCAGCGCCTTGCGAATCTGCGAGAGTTCCAGCACAGGCTCGACGACATACTGCTGGCGCGTATCGTAGAAATCAATCGGGTCACCCCGAACATCGTCGAAGTCATCGTAAGGGCTCCGCTGGCCGCGAAGCACTTCTGCCCGGGCCAGTTCTACCGCGTTCAAAACTTCGAAGCGCTCGCACCCGTCGTGGACGATACGGTGCTGGTCGCCGAAGGCCTGGCATTGACCGGCGCCTGGGTCGACAAGGAACAAGGCCTCATATCCCTGATCGCTCTGGAAATGGGTTCGTCGTCCAAGCTCTGCGCGATGTGGAAGCCCGGCGACCCCATCGTGGTGATGGGGGTCACCGGCGCCCCCACTGAAATTCACGCCGGGCAAACGGTCCTCCTCGCCGGCGGCGGCCTGGGCAATGCGGTGCTGTTCTCCATCGGCAAAGCGCTGCGCGCGGCGGGCAGCCATGTCATCTATTTCGCCGGCTATCGGAAGCGCGAAGACGTGTTCAAGATTCGGGAAATCGAAGCGGCCTCGGATGTGGTGGTCTGGTCGGTCGATAATCTCCCAGGAGCAGAGCCCATACCGCCGCTGCGCCCCCAGGACAAAACCTTCGTCGGCAACATCGTCGAAGCGATGCTGGCTTACGCGAAGGGCGAACTGGGTCCGACTCCGATCCACATGGACGACGTCGACCACATGATCGTCATCGGCTCCGACCGCATGATGGCGGCGGTCAAAGCAGCCCGTTACGGCGTCCTCCAGCCGTATCTCAAGGCTCATCACTCCGCCATTGGCTCGATCAACTCGCCGATGCAGTGCATGATGAAGGGCGTCTGCGCGCAGTGTCTGTGCAAGCATGTGGAACCGGACAGCGGCAAGGAGTATTTCGTGTACTCCTGCTACAACCAGGATCAAGACCTGGACCGGGTCGATTTTCCCAACTTGTACGCACGCCTGCGCCAGAACTCGGTACAGGAGAAACTGTCGACGATGTGGCTGGACTATCTACTTTCGAAAAACGGCGATCGACGGGTAGGCTGAAAAATTTCCAAAGACGAAAGCATGACAATATCCGGAAAGTCTTTTACCATTGACGCCCGTTGACTGCATGGACGGCTTTACGCCTTTCCTCGATCGACGCCATCGCAGGAGCTCGCGACCTGGAAGCTTCCGCGAAACGCGGTATGGCAATGGCGGCGTATGCATCAGCACTCAATAAGCAATCGTGACATTTGTTTGGTTATTCCAGGAATAGCCAGAGGAGAACGCAAGAGAATGAAAATGAACAAAACCTTAGTTCTGGGCGCTTTGTTGTTGACCGGCACGATGGGTAGCGCCATTGCCGCCGAAAACGCCGCTGGCGTAAAGGAATTCATGGTCAAGACCGTCCAGACCACCAAGGAAGCCCAGGCCGCTGCAACCGCTGGCGACAAGGACGGCTGCCTGTCTGCCATCAAGCAGACCAAGCAGAACTATAAGGAAATCACCGGCGACGCGGCTGGCAAGCCCTTGCAGGACGCCATGAAGAAGGTTCGGCAAGCCCAAGACCTTTGCGCAGCCGGAAACACGTCCGAAGCCGCACCGCTCTTGAGCGAAGCCGCCGCCGCCATGGAAAAGGTCAACGCCGGCATCAAATAAGATGCCTGCAACCTGTCTGTCTTGAGACAGGCTGGAAGTATAAAAGCAGGGCGGCAACCGCCCTGCTTTTTTTTGTGCCCGGCACTCAACCCATCGCCCCTACTAAGGCTTCGGCGAACTCGCTGGTTTTCACCTCGCGTGCGCCTTCCATCTGCCGTGCAAAGTCGTAAGTGACGATCTTCTGGCCGACAACGGCACTATAAGCGTTTTCTACCGTTTTCGCGGCTTCGTGCCATCCCAGGTATTCAAGCAACATTACCCCGCTGAAGAGCAGTGAGCCGGGATTAGCTTTGTCCTGGCCGGCGTATTTGGGCGCGGAACCATGGGTTGCTTCGAATACGGCGATGAAATCGCCGATGTTGCCTCCCGGCGCAATACCAACACCTCCTACTTCCGCCGCGACCGCATCCGAAAGATAATCGCCGTTCAAGTTGAGCGTAGCGATGACGTCAAACTCTTCGGGACGAAGCAGCATCTGCTGGAACATGATATCGGCGATGCGGTCCTTGATGACGATCTTGCCATCCGGCTGTTTGCCGCCATGGAATCTGTTCAATTCCTCTTCGGTGATGGTCTGACCGGCGAACTCCGTACGAGCGAGTTCGTAACCCCAGTTCCGGAACGCGCCCTCGGTGAATTTCATGATATTGCCTTTGTGCATCAAGGCAACGCTCTTCCGCCCGTGATCGAGCGCATAGCGGATGGCTTTGCGGATCAGCCGCTTGCTTCCGAATTCGCTCACCGGTTTCACCCCGAGAGCACTGCCCTCATGGAAATCTGCCTTGAGCTCTTGTTTCAGAAAACGCTCGAGTTTAAAGGCTTCGGGCGATCCCGCCGGATATTCGACGCCTGCGTAAACATCCTCGGTGTTTTCCCGAAAGATGACCACATCCACCGCTTCGGGATGACGCAGGGGCGACGGCACTCCCGGAAAATGGCGTACCGGGCGAACGCATGCGTAAAGATCAAGGGTTTGTCGAAGGGACACGTTGATGGACCGCATTCCCCCACCCACAGGGGTCGTCAAAGGACCTTTGATGGATACGACCAAGTCCTTTAGCGCGTGCACCGCTTCGTCGGGAAAAGCGTTGCCGTAGAGTGCAGCGGCTTTTTCTCCGAGAAAGAGCTCGCACCAATGGATTTTGCGCGCCCCGCCGTATGCTTTGGCGACCGCTGCGTTCCAAACGCGGAGGGATGCGCGCGTAATATCCGGGCCGATGCCGTCGCCTTCGACGTAGCCGACGACGGGCTCGTCAGGAACACGAAGCTTGCCGTCCCGAACGCTGATTTTTTCGCCGCCGGCAGGAAGCCGAATGTGCTGGTAATCCATGGCGACCTCCATGAAATAGCGTAGAGAACTGAGATACTGACCGACGCAGAAATCCGCGACGATCTAGCCCTTAGAAGCAGTCTTCAAACGTCACGAGCGACGTCAAGGAAAGGCGCGAAAGGGCGACCCGAAGCCGCCAGCAGGCCCGTGGAGGGAACAGCCGTTAGCCTGGCCCGCAGGGCGAACCGCAAGGATCGGGCGAGTCAAAACCGGAGTGTACCGAGGAGTACATGACCATTTCTCCGGGAGAGAAATGGGACGCACGATAGCGCGCCCGGTAGGGTGAAAAACAGAGATGTTTTTCATCAGCATCTTGAACCCTTGAACAACGCCGGCATGACGGCGCGCAGCAGTTTGAAGACAGCTTCTCAGGCGGAATAGGCTCCGATCTCGGGCCTATTATGCTTGGGCAAAATAGTGGTGTAAAAATTCGTCGAAAGAGAGTTTGTCGCCAGCTTCCATTTGCTGCTGTTCCTCGAGCGATTCGTCGGTCAGCCGGCGAAAGAATTCGGCTCGCTCGGCGGATAGGAAGCGATCACGGAACACCCTCGCATGCTCCTTCGATATCCGCAGCGCATATTCCTCGAACGATTCTCCACTCGCCCTCATTTCGGCCAGCATGCGGGCGGAAGGCGTCAGTTCGGGATCGAAAAACTTGGCGGCCTGTTCCTCCAGGCTTCGCGTGTAGGGTTTAGACACGTCTTCCGCATCGAGAATTTCTGCGATGCCGCGCATGGCCTCAAGTATTTCCGCCGCCCAGTCCTTCAACAAAACCTCTCGGCCTTTGCGCCGAAGCTTGAACCCGGGCGTACGGCCGCAACACGCGACCGCCATGCCGTTCTGGCTGACTTCTCTCTTCTCCGCGGAATCGAGTGGGGGACTTTGTTCCAAAAGGCAAAAAAGCAGAAAGATTTCCAGAAAGCGCAGCTGATCCAGGTTTGCCCCGGCAGGACTGAAGCACTCCAAGTCCAGCGATCTAAGCTCCAAATAACGCACTCCGCGCCGCTTTAGGGCAAGCGTAGGCTTTTCACCGGACTCGGCGATTTGTTTGGGACGGATGACGCTGTAATACTCGTTTTCGATCTGGAGAATGTTGCCGTTCAGCTGACGGTAATCTCCATTCACCTTCACGCCGATCTTCTCGTAAAGCGGATAAGGCGTCGCTATGGCCTTGCCGAGAGTCGCCACGTAGTCGTCGAGATTATTAAAAGAGATATCGAGCCCGGCCTGGCTGTCGTTCTTGTACCCGATATCGCTCATGCGCAGCGAAGTCGCATAGGGGCGAAAAAGCGTTCGGGCGTCGAACTCCGAAAATCTGGACGCAAGATGCTCTCGTCCGTTGAAAAACGACTTGGCGAATGCCGGAGAGGCGCCGAACAAATAGATTGTTAACCACCCGTAGCGATGAACGTTGCGCACCATGCCGAAATAGTTGCCTGCGATAAAGCTGGACAAGGAGTCCGCCCCGCCTTCCAACTCGCACAGGACCGGCCATAACGCTTCGTTGACCGAATAATTGAAATGAACGCCGGCAATGGCCTGCATCATCCGCCCGTAGCGATAGGCGAGTCCGCGCCGGTAAATGTGTTTCATCCGACCGATATTGGAGGTTCCGTATTCGGCAATGGGGATGCTTTCGTCACCGGTCACGCCGCAGGGCATGGAAGTCGCGAGTAAGATCTCGTCTCCCAGATTGCGGTATATGAAGGTATGCAGGTCTTTAAGAAACCGCAGCGCTTCCGCCGGGTCGGCATAGGGTGGCGTAATCAGCTCGATCAGCGCCTCGGAATAATCCGTGGTGACATAAGGATGAGTCAGCGCCGATCCTACTCCCATCGGATGCGGCGTATGCGCGATGACGCCGTCGGCCGCAAGCCGGAGGCTTTCCTTCTCCAGCCCTTTGAGGCCGTTCCTCAGCAGATGTTGTTGGCCGGTATGAATAAGCTGGTTAAGCCGGGAGTCTATGCTTTGGCTCAAGCGCGAATAATCCTTGGTGTTGTTCTTAAAGGCGGGATGACTCGTGAAATCGCGGAATGGAAATCCGGATTCGACGGACTACAAAACACCCGAATCCATTTTCATTCTATCAGAGAAGCGCGATCGGCCTGTACAGTAAACCGCTATCTCGGTTTAAAGGAGCCTCACCAACTGAACAGCACCCATTGCGGAATCCGCATGTCATCCTCCAAATCGCTGCGCCGTACGTCCATATTACCGTCGCCATCGGTGTCGAGCAGATAATAGGCCGGACCGATCGCTGGCTTGATCTTTACCATGTAAAGCCGATTATTGATCCGGTATTCTTCGATAGTGTCCTTGCCCCGCCGGATAATCGTGACATCCGGCTCCAAGGGCTCACCGCTCTCGACCTGCGGCGGAATATCCGGCGGCTCGGGCACCGGAGCGAGTTCACCCTGCGCTTGGGCGGAGGCTGCGACAACCAAAAGACAAAGCGAAATAATCCGTAGCATGATGAATCCTGCTGAAAGGACTGGGTTTTGAGATTTGCCAATGATAGTACATATCGGATCGAGAAATCCGATTACATGGCCAGACGTCCTGCCGATAATCGAACGATCGAGAGCTCGGTTAATCCCATGGCTCAAGAAACTACCTGGCACATCACATGTTCGCGATGATAATCGTCAACTCTGCATACCGTTCCATCCGCACCGAGTTAGGCTGGGATGGAGTCAATCAGCTGTCCTCATCTAAGGGACCGACGCGGTTTGGCTAAATTCCCGGAATCGAGCAAGGATATTCGCCATGGCCAGACGAAGCGATCATAGCCGCGACGAAATTCGCGAAATGGCTTTAAAAGCAGCGGAAGCCATCGTCGAGCGGGAAGGCGCGGCAGGTCTCAGCACACGCAAGATCGCGAACGAAATCGGCTATACCGCAGGCAGCCTCTATTTGATTTTCGAGAACCTGGACGACTTGATTTTCCGGGTGAACGCCCGGACCTTGGCCGAATTAGCCCTCGAACTCGACCAAGCTACGGCTGAGAAAAACGATACCGAAGCTGTACTGGTGGAACTGGGCCGCATTTATCTCCGCTTCGCCGCGTCACACAGGGGACGCTGGGACCTGATTTTCGGACGCGGATCGCCCACGGCAACCGCTTCGCCCGGCTGGTACCGCAACCATGTTCTCGCCCTGTTCGATCGGGTCGAAAAATGTCTCGCCCGACTCGGTCCGGCCCGAAATCCGACGGAAGTCGCACTGGCCGCTCGAGCGCTTTGGGGAGGCGTGCACGGCGTCTGCACCTTGGCGCTTACCGATAAGCTGGACATCGCCGGTCTTCCCGATGCCGAGAAACTGACGACTTCGCTGATCCGAAACTTTTTATCCGGCTGGATGCGGCAAAATTAGTTCACGGACTCTAGAACGCTGATCGGCAAGCCCCCCCCGATCGCAAGACTAATTCGTTTTATCCTCGCCCCATGCGGCGAAGGATTTTTGCCGGTAAACTGGTTTACTTTTCCGAATAGTCTCTACCGCCGAACGATGAACGACAATCAACTTTTGCGTTATAGCCGACAGATACTGCTGCCTCAGATCGACGTCGAGGGCCAGGAAAAGCTGCTGGATTCCAGGGCATTGATTATCGGTCTCGGCGGTCTCGGCTCGCCCGCCGCCATGTATTTGGCCGCCGCCGGGGTCGGCAGCCTGGCGCTGAACGACTACGATGTCGTGGAAATATCCAACCTTCAGCGCCAGATCGCGCACGGCACGGAGAACATCGGAGAACCTAAGGCGGTTTCGGCGCGTAAAGCCCTCGAACGGCTAAACCCCGATGTGAGAGTCACCGAACTCACATCCCGCTTGGAGGGGGCACAATTGGAGCAGGAAATCGCTCGGGCCGACGTGGTGCTGGATTGCTCGGATAACTTCACCACCCGTTTCGCCGTCAACGCCGCTTGCGTAAGAACGCGAACGCCGCTGGTTTCCGGAGCGGTGATCCGCTTCGAGGGACAACTGGCCGTATTCACTCCGGGCGTCGGAAACAACCCCTGTTACAACTGCTTGTACGCCGATCACGGCGAACTTGCGGAAAGCTGCGTGCAAACCGGCGTGCTTGCCCCTCTGCCCGGAATCATCGGCAGCCTCCAGGCCCTGGAGGCCATCAAGCTCCTCACGGGCGTCGGCGAACCCTTGGTGGGACGACTTTTATTGCTCGATGCGCTGAGCATGGAGTGGAATCAAATGATCTTGAAAAGAAATCCCAGATGCCCGACTTGCGCTGGATCGGCTTGAGCAATCCAGCGGGCTTCTACTGATTTCCCTTCGAGAAATAGGAATAACTCCCGTTGCTTTCCAAAAATCGGATACGTATACTTTGCCGCGAGCTTTACAAGCCATTCCAAACTAAAGCAATAAATCACTTTTTTGGAGGTAATCCGAAATGAGATGGGAAAAACCGAGCTACAAAGACCTGCGCTTTGGCTTCGAAGTCACGATGTACATCTACAACCGCTAATTCGCCGGTTGAATCCCTGAACGGGGCTCCGCAGCAATGTAGAGCCCCGTTTTTCATTTAAAGGGCTCATCGGAAGCTCTTTTGCTTAGCAAAGATCGAAATGAAAGTCCGAGTGTTGGGCGCCGGCGCGGGCGGCGGTTTCCCGCAGTGGAACTGTAACTGTCACAACTGCTCCAGGCTTCGCCAAGGCCAAGTCAAGGCCAAATCGCGCACTCAGTCGTCGATTGCCGTCAGCAGCGACAACGAGAATTGGGTGCTTTTCAATGCGTCGCCCGACATCCGCACTCAACTGGAAGCCTTTCAGGCCGTCCATCCAAGGCACGGCATCCGTGACAGCGGTATCAAGGCCATCGTCCTGATCGACAGCCAAATCGATCACACCACGGGACTGTTGATGCTGCGCGAGTCCACTCGACCTTTGGACATTTATTGCAGCGAGATGGTGAAACAGGACCTGTCGACGGGATTCCCTGTATTTAAGATGCTGGAGCACTACTGCGGAGTCAACCACCATAGCACGCCTCTGGACGGTAGCGGCTTCGCGATTCCCGGGATTCACGACCTGAAGTTCTACACCCATTCGCTGAAAAGCAAGGCACCGCCCTATTCGCCTCATCGGCACGATCCGCACGAAGGCGACAACATCGGGGTCATCATCGAGCAGATATCTTCGGGCAAGAAACTTTATTACGCGCCGGGACTCGGAGAAATAGAACCTCACGTGTTCGCGGCCATGCAGCAGGCCGACTGCATGCTGGTCGACGGCACGTTCTGGCAGGAGGATGAGATGGGCCGTGCCGGAATTTGCGATAAGCTTGCCCGCGACATGGGACATTTACCCCAATCAGGTTCGGACGGCATGATCGAAGTGCTGAAAAATGCACCCAAAGCACGGAAGATTTTGATTCACATCAATAATACCAACCCGATCTTGGACGAAGATTCGCCGGAGCGAAAAACCCTTACCGAAGCGGGCATCGAAGTTGCCTGCGACGGCATGGAAATCGACCTGTGAGAAACACCATGAGCGAACCGACACCTTGGACCCGAGAAGAATTCGAAGCCAAATTGCGCGAGAAAGAGGCGTATTATCATATTAACCATCCCTACCATGTGCTCATGGCTGACGGCAAGCTCAGCAAAGAGCAAATTCAAGGGTGGGTTGCGAATCGCTTCTATTACCAAATCAAGATCCCGGTCAAAGACTCCGCCATTCTGGCGAATTGCCCCGATCGCGAAACCCGACGCCAGTGGATTCAGCGGATACACGATCACGACGGCTGGGGCGACGATGCCGGCGGCATCGAAGCCTGGACGCGACTCGGTATTGCTGTAGGCATCCCCCGAGACGAACTCTGGTCGCTAAAGCACGTATTGCCCGGCGTCCGCTTTGCCGTGGACGCTTATGTCAATTTCGCCCGCCAGGCATCCTGGCAGGAAGCGGCCTGTTCGTCACTGACCGAGCTGTTCGCGCCGACCATTCACAAGCAGCGCTTGTCCGGCTGGCCCGACCTGTATCCGTGGATCGACCAGGATGGACTCGCCTATTTCCGGAAACGGGTGAGTCAGGCCAGCCGCGATGTGGAACACGGCCTCGCCATCACACTGGACTATTTCAAGACTCGCGAGCAACAGGAGCGCGCCCTGGAAATCCTCCAGCTCAAGCTGGACATTCTGTGGAGCATGCTTGACGCGATGTACTTGGCCTATATCGAAAACAAGCCGCCCTACTTCAATATCAAGCCTTGAAACCATGGCCTTAGACGCCCAAAGCCTTTTTGCCTTCTCGCCCCTGCATCGACTGCAATGGGAAGAAGCCCAACAGCGTTACGTGATCCTTTATCCCGAGGGCCTGGTCGAGTTAAACCTGCCCGCCGCCGAAATCCTCAAGCTGTGCGACGGCACACGCGATTTGGACGCAATCGTTTCCGAACTTGAGACGAAATTCGAAACCACCGGTCTAAGGGACGACATTTCCGAACTCCTGCAATCTGCCTTGGATAATGGTTGGATCAGACAAATTCCCCGTCAGTAGTCCGCGCTGGCTATTAGCCGAACTGACCTACACCTGCCCGCTACAGTGCCCGTATTGTTCCAATCCCGTCGACTTCGCGAGACATAAGGACGAACTCGACACCGAAGACTGGCTGAGAGTATTTTCCGAAGCCCGCGAAATGGGCGCGGTGCAACTCGGCTTGTCGGGTGGCGAACCGCTGGTGCGCCAGGACTTGCCTATCCTGGTCAGACACGCCCGAGAGCTGGGCTATTACGTCAACCTGATTACCTCCGGCTATAAGCTCAACGAGGACAGGATCGCCGAGCTGAAGAATGCCGGACTGGATCACGTTCAGGTCAGTATTCAGGCGCCCGAAAAGACGCTGAACAACTATCTGGCCGGCACCGAATCGTTCGAGCAAAAGAAAGAGGTGGCCCGACTGGTCAAGAAGCACGGCTACCCCATGGTTCTGTGCGTCGTGATCCACCGCCAGAACATCCACCTGATGCGCGAAATTCTCGAGATGGCCGTCGAACTGGAAGCCGATTATCTTGAACTGGCCAATACCCAGTATTACGGCTGGGCGCATCTCAATCGCGATCAGCTGCTGCCGACCCGCGAGCAGTTCCAGGAAGCCGAGGCCATTGCCCAGGACTATAAGGAAAAGCTCAAGGGAAAGATGAAGATTTACTACGTGGTGCCGGACTACTACGAAGATCGGCCGAAGGCCTGCATGAACGGCTGGGGGACGACGTTTCTGACCATCGCTCCGGACGGTCTTGCCCTCCCCTGCCACGAAGCCCGGTCGCTGCCGGGACTCGACTGCCCCAACGTACGCGATATGAGCGTACGCGACATTTGGCTACACTCCGATGCCTTCAACAAATTTCGCGGATACGATTGGATGAAGGAGCCTTGCCGGTCTTGCCCGGAAAAGACCCGAGACTTCGGCGGCTGTCGCTGCCAGGCCTATCTTTTCACCGGCGATATGACCGCCGCCGATCCGGTGTGCAGCAAATCTCCCCATAGGCATGCCGTATTCGAAGCGATCGCCAGTGCGCGCTCGGCAGCGGAAACCGGCGAAACGAAACCGATGGTGTTCCGCAACACCAAGAACTCTAAGTCTTTTAGCGGCTAAGTCTGATTACTCTCAAACGGGCGGACCGCCACGCTCGTTCGAATCCGAGCACATAAACCGTCCGGAAGCATTATCGGCTTTCCGCCGCCAACTGGCGATGATATTCGGCCAAACGACGGCTTTCTTGGGCTGCCATTTCCAGATCCCGGATCATGGCTTCGGCACGCGCTTTCAAATCCAGAATCTGCTTGCCGTACTTGTGTGGATTAGCCTGATACTGGATCAGCATCTCGCGCTCTTCATCCGCATCGGCCTGCATCGTCTGCGCGATTTCATCATAGTGATTCGCGAGCCGTTCGTGCGCTTCCCGTGTGTCCGCCGTCTGCACGGCATACGCCCAATTGGGCGGACGTGGCCCTTCCTGCGTCGCGCATCCCCCTAGCACGACCAGCAGCGCGGGAACAATGACCTGGACAATCCTTATCCTCATAACACCTCCTTCCGGTCAAGATCGTTAATCCATCAAGACTCCGATAGCAGACCAGTACCGGCAATACCTATCCGTGCAGAATCGCCTTGCGGATACGTTGAAACCACTTTTCACGGCCGTCTCGACGTTTTTGCCGATTCGTCAGGATACCTCGTAGAGGCGATTCATTTCCGGGATTTTCAGCACCCCGCCCGATCCGAAATCCCGGTGATCGAACCTGGCCGAATCCTCCGCCGACCGTCGCGCCGCCAGAAGGGCTTCCAGAGTACCGAACCATATGAGGTAATAGCCGAACAATTCCAGGCTTTCCTCGATGATTTGCTTATATCCGGTCTTAAAATCGCTTCCCATGACCAGTTTCAGCAGCTCGGCGTGACCTACCAACTGGGCCAGCACCGCCACGGCCAGAAATCCTGACCAAAGAAAACCGAAAGGCGCCGAGTGAATCAAAGTACAAATCTGTTCCGGTAAGACTTTTCGGTTACGCCAGCCAATCATTAGCAACACGAAAAGCGAAATGCCTGCCGGCAATTGCCTATCCCACCAATAGTCCCACTCACGTATCGAAGCGATCACGGCGAACATTCCGAGCATCAGAAACAAAGGCCGACGGTGCTTCAAGCGCCAAGCACCGAAAAAATAGAGAGACATGATCACCATGATCAGGCCATATTGCAGCCACTCGACAAAATACCCTTCGCTGAAAACGTTTTCCGCATCGGCTCGGCTCGACCTCGCCAGGTAATCGTAAGTAACGAAAATTGCGAGGAAATAAAAAATCAACCTTATCGAGCCGAATACGATAGCAGTTCTATTTTTATGATCGATTTTTTCCGCCATTGGTTGCATACCCCTTCAAATGCCTCATCCATCAACCCGCGGCAATGGAGGAACCGATTGGAATCTCGTTTAGTCGTTCATTTTTATTTCCTTCCCTGAACATGCTAGCCGTAGGCGTGCGGTCACACACTATGATTTGCCCAGACCTTCCCACGGCTCATACAGAGCATCGGTTTCGATCTCGAACAACCCGAGAATCCGTCCCACTGTCTCGTCGATAAGCGCCGCCAACGTTTTCGCCCTGCCGTAAAACGCCGGCAACGGGGGGAAGATGATGCCCCCCATTTCCGTAACGGCGGCCATGTTGCGGATGTGCGCCAAATTCAACGGCGTTTCGCGCGGCACCACGACCAATCGACGACGCTCCTTAAGTGTTACGTCGGCCGCGCGCGAGATCAGGTTGTCGGAAAATCCGTGCGCCACTGCCGCCAAGGTTTTCATCGAGCACGGCGCGATAATCATGCCGTGGGTCTTGAACGCACCACTCGCGATGCTGGCTCCGACATCGTTGACATCGTGAACGACATCGGCAAACGCGCACACCTCGGCGCGCTTCATGCCCAATTCATGATGGATATTGAGCACACCCGCCGAGGAAACGATCAGGTGCGTTTCCCATCCCCCGATGTCGCGCAGCACCTGAAGCAGGCGCAAGCCGTATACGGCACCGGTCGCGCCGGTCATTGCAATGATCAGGCGTTTATTTCCGTTCATGACCCGAACCGCTCGGCCATTTCATCCGCGGCCGTAACCAAGGCATCGATCATTTCATCGCCGGCAGCGATATGGCCGGCATTCGGCAAAACGCGCAGTTCGGAGTTCGGCAGGCGCTTGTAAAGACTGAACGACGATTCGACGGGGCAAACCAAATCCCGACGGCCATGGATCAAAATTACCGGCAAATGACGAATCCTGTCACATTGCTCCAAAATCGCATTCTCCGGGATGAAATATCTGTTCACGGCATAATGGAGTTCGATCCGAGCTTGGTTGACCGCCTCGGACGATACATGCTCGTTCAACTCCGATGAGTCGAACTCGTTGCCGACAATGACCTGGCCGCTCCACAGCGCCCATGCGCGGGCGGCACGCCGCTGGGCCAATTCATCATCGCCGGTCAGGCATGAATACAAGTAAGACAAAGAATGAGGCCGCTCAGGCTCCGGGATATTTTCCATAAATCGTTCCCATGCCTCCGGATAAACTCGGTCCGCGCCCGAACCGATGAACCATTCGATATCGCGCTGGCGGGCCAGAAACGCCGCCCTAAGCACCAGTCCGGCGATCCTGGACGAATGGCGCTGCGCATAAACGAGCGCCAGGGTCGCGCCCCAGGAGCCCCCGAAAACCGACCAGCGATCGATTCGAAGCGCATGGCGGATATACTCCAAATCACGGATCAAGTCGGACGTAGTGTTGCCGTGGAGCTCTCCATGGGGAAGCGAACGCCCAGCGCCTCGCTGATCTATAAGAATAATCCGGTACTTGTTGGGATTGAAAAAAGAGCGGTGATAAGCCCTGCAGCCGGAACCCGGTCCACCGTGCAAGAACACGACGGGCATTCCGGAGGGATTCCCGCATTCTTCCACATAGATCTGATGCTTATTCCGTTTGAATTGATGGACCGCGTAGGGTTCGATTTCGGGGTAGAGAATTCTCATGACAGGCTCAGGTCGGGCAGGAATTTGGACCTGGCGTAACGGAATAATGAACCAGCGGAGAACCTAACTGCCAATCCGGAACGCAGACAAAACCGCCATCGATTGATGGCAGCATTTCAGAGCAATATTCATATCGTGTTTCGATGCGGACGATGTCGAAAAATTCTACACCTGCATCGGACAATCGGACGTATTTTCTCGGCAAGAAAAAAGGGGGATCCTCATCCCCCTTTTCTTTTCGGCTTGAAAGGCTCTTAGAAGCCGAAACCGAGATAAGCGCCGGCGGTAAGGCCGTCGGTGTCTACGCCCTTGAGCACACCACTGTCGCTTTTGATGTCCAAGTCATCGCCAGTGAAGTGATAACGGAAATCGAGACCGGCCCACAGGTCGCCCCAGATCTTGTATTCGGCACCGGCGCCCAGCATCAGGCCGGGATTGAGCACGGTTACGCCGCTGGACGGCGGGCTGATGACGTGGATGCCCAGACCGAACGGAATGATCCACGGCCTGAAGTTGCCCATATTGTTGAACTTGATTTTCGGCGCGGCCGTCAGAGTGAACTGGGTGATCTTGTTTTCGATACGGCCTAAATTACCGAGATCGGTCTGTGCTATGGCAACTAGAGTGTTCGTACCGGTGCCGAAGTTCTTGTATTCGAACATGACCTCGCCGTCTAGCGAGGCGATATCGGTCAGACCCCAGAAATCGTCGGTCAACTGATGGTCGAAACCGGCGCCGACGTACCAGCCATCATTGTCGTTCGGCTCCGTATTAACTAGCAGCGTTTCCGGAGAGCTGGTCTTATAGCCACGGCCATGCTCCATCTTGGCATAACCGCCGCGGAAGAAGAGCAGATCATGATGCTCTTTCTCATGCTCCTCGGCTTCGGCAAGTTGCTGTTCGACCTTCTGCTGCTGCGCGTCCATCCGTTCCGCATTGGCCTTGGCATCGGAACGCGCCTTCGCCAATTCCGAACGCAACGCGCGCATCTCGTCTTCCATCATCTGCAAACGTCTTTCGATATCGGCCTGAGCAGACGTACCTTTGTAGTGGCTCTCCGCCATAGCCTGCTGCGGCGCCAAGCCGGCCACCGCGACAGCGGCAGTAACCATTGCTGCCATACCAGTCGATTTCTTGATCATTCTTATTCCCCCTCGTGCGAGTTGAACCTAAATCCGTTGCATGCCAGCAACAAAAAGTTGCATGTCGGCACGATCCTAACAAAAAAATCTCCATACAACAATTAGTCTATTTCATTATTTTTGCTAATTGTGGCTATTTGGACCGTTGCTTTTCTTGGGCTAGCCGAAACATACAGCCTTGCGGTTATAATGGCGAGTTAGGCTGCAACAGACAGTTTGTGGGGCCACGGCTCAGGCTATCGCCGCGTGATATCGCTGAGCACGAGGACGACCGCCTGAATACCAAGCGAATGCCTGGCCCTCCCTTGCTCCTTGCCCGCGGCGAATCAATCCATAAGAATTTAAGACATTGCCTGTTTTAATCGGGATATGACGGATATTCGCCCGGATGCAACATTCACTGGTCCAAAATAAAATACAGAGACACGACATGGCCGTAAAAAATCGATTACACCGTAGCGAGTTGGCTGTTCCGGGCAGCAACAAGCGTATGTTGGAAAAAGCGCCCGAATCCGGCGCCGACGTAGTCTTTCTCGACCTGGAAGATGCAGTCGCTCCGGACGATAAAGAGCAGGCGCGGGCCAACATCATCGAGGCCTTGAATACCTATGACTGGTCGAAATGCGCCGTTTCCATCCGAATCAACGGACTCGACACCCATTACGCCTACCGCGATCTCGTAGAAGTGGCCGAAGCTTGCGGCGACAAGCTCGACACCATTCTGATCCCCAAAGTGGGCAGCGCCGCCGACGTGTATTTCGTCGCCACCATGCTGTCCCAAATCGAGGCTTATAAAGGCTTCAAGCCCATCAACATCCACGTATTGATCGAAACCGCAATGGGCATGGCGAACGTGGAAGAGATCGCGAAAAGCTGCCCCGAGCGTATGGAAGCCATGGTGTTCGGCGTGGCCGACTACGCCGCGTCGGTGCGCGCCCGCACCACGCAGATTGGCGGAGCCAATCCCGAGTATGGCATGCTCACCGATCCCGACGAAAACGGCCAGCGTTATTTCCATTGGGGCGATCAGTGGCATTTCGGCATTTCCCGCATGGTCGCCGCCTGCCGCGCTTACGGGCTGCGGCCCATCGACGGTCCGTTCGGCGATTTCGGCGATCCTGAAGGCTACAAGGTCGCCGCGCGCCGTGCCGCCGCTCTCGGTTGCGAAGGCAAGTGGGCCATTCACCCGTCCCAGATCGCCCTGGCGAACGAAGTCTTTACCCCTACCGAAAAGGAAGTGAATCGCGCCCGCCGCATCTTGGTCGAAATGGAAAAGGCGGCGAAGGAAGGCAAGGGCGCCGTGTCCCTGGACGGCCGCCTGATCGATGCTGCTTCGATCCGCATGGCCGAAAATGTGGTCAGACAGATTGAACAAATAGAGGCCCGCCAGTCGTAGGGGATTTCCGTCGGTCGGGTTACCGAATCGTAACCCGACATTCCTATCGTCGGGTTACGGTCTGCCGGCCCAGCCTGACCTACATTGAAGAGAGGAAAGCAATCAGTGAACATCCATGAATATCAAGCGAAGGAACTGCTGAAATCATACGGTGTGCCGGTTCCGGTTGGCGGCGTCGCCTACTCCGACCAGCAGGCGGCTCAGGTGGCCGAGGAAATCGGCGGCAATAAGTGGGTCGTCAAAGCACAGATTCATGCCGGCGGCCGCGGCAAGGCGGGCGGCGTGAAGGTCGTCGACTCCATCGCCGAGGTGCAAAAAACCGCCGATGCCATGATCGGCACCCACCTGGTCACCCATCAGACCGGCTCCGAAGGCTCCATCGTCCAGCGTGTCTGGATCGAGCAAGCCAGCGACATCAAAAAGGAATTCTACCTAGGCTTCGTGATCGACCGCGGCTCTCAGCGCATCACCATCATCGCGTCCAGCGAAGGCGGCATGGAAATCGAAGAGGTCGCCAAAGCGACCCCCGAAAAGATCGTCAAGGAAGTCATCGACCCCGCAATCGGCCTTCTGGACTTTCAGTGCCGTAAAGTCGCCACCGCCATCGGCCTCAAGGGCAAGCTGATGCCGCAAGCCGTCAAGCTGATGAAATCCATCTACCGCTGCATGCGCGACAAGGACGCCCTGCAGGCCGAAATCAATCCCCTAGCCATCGTCGGGAACGGCGATGACAAACTGATGGTGCTCGACGCCAAGTTCAGCTTCGACGACAACGCCCTCTACCGCCAGAAAGCCGTCACGGAAATGCGCGACCTGGCCGAGGAAGACCCGAAAGAGGTCGAAGCCTCCGGTCACGGCCTCAACTACATCGCGCTCGACGGCAACATCGGCTGCATCGTCAATGGTGCCGGTCTCGCCATGGCTTCTTTGGACGCCATCACCCTGCACGGCGGACGTCCGGCCAATTTCCTCGATGTCGGCGGCGGCGCCTCTCCCGAAAAAGTCACCAACGCTTGCCGTATCGTGCTGGAAGATCCCAACGTCAAGTGTATCCTGGTGAACATTTTCGCCGGCATCAACCGCTGCGACTGGATCGCCAAAGGTTTGATCCAAGCCTGCAACAGCCTCCAGATCAAGGTTCCGCTGATCGTGCGCCTGGCCGGCACCAATGTGGAAGAAGGCCGCAAGATCCTGGCGGAATCCGGCCTCTCCTTCATTACCGCCGAAAATCTGGACGACGCAGCGGCCAAAGCGGTCGAAACGGTGAGAGGGTAAGCATCAATGAGCGTATTCGTTAACAAAAACTCCAAGGTCATCTTCCAAGGCTTCACCGGCGAACACGCCACCTTCCATGCCGAAGACGCGATGAAAATCGGCACCAATGTCGTCGGCGGCGTTACGCCCGGCAAGGGCGGCACCACTCATTTGGGTCTACCGGTATTCGACACCGTGGCGGAAGCCGTGGCCGCCACCGGCGCCGATGTTTCCGCCGTATTCGTGCCCCCGCCGTTCAGCGCCGACGCCTTGATGGAAGCCGTCGATGCAGGAATCAAAGTAGCGGTGACCATCGCCGACGGCGTTCCGGTGCACGACATGATCCGACTCCAGCGCTACCGCACCGGCAAGAATACGATCATCGTCGGCCCCAACACTCCCGGCATCATCACGCCGGGCGAATGCAAGGTAGGCATCATGCCCTCGCACATCTACAAAAAGGGCAACATCGGCATCGTCTCCCGCTCGGGAACGCTCAACTACGAAGCCACCGAGCAAATGGCAGCCCTGGGACTCGGCATCACCACTTCCGTGGGCATCGGCGGCGACCCCATCAACGGCACTGACTTCATGACCGTGCTGCGCGCCTTCGAAGCCGATCCCGAAACCGAAATCGTGGTCATGATCGGCGAGATTGGCGGCCCCCAGGAAGTGGCGGCAGCTCGTTGGGCGAAGGAAAATATGAAAAAGCCCGTCGTCGGCTTCGTAGCCGGCATCGCCGCCCCCACCGGCCGGCGCATGGGGCATGCCGGCGCCATCATTTCCAACGAAGACGACACGGCCAGCGCCAAAATGGACGCCATGGAAGCCTTAGGGCTGTATGTCTCGCGAAACCCGGCCCACATCGGCCGAACCGTGCTGCGGGCGATGAAGAAAAATGGCATCGCCGTTAAATAATCGGATCGTGACCTAGTGCAGGCCGGGAATCCTTTCCCGACACAGCGGGTCGGCAAGGGATTGCCGACCTACGAGACATAGGGTGCGGCGAGGCAAGAACCGCACCGATTCGCTTTTTTCATACGTATGGAAATCATGATGCGCGATATCTCGCCCTTGGAACTTAGAAGCTATCTCGAGACCGCCGAGCCTAAACCTCTCCTGCTCGACGTGCGCGAACCACAGGAATACGCCCACTGCCATATCGAAAGCAGCATACACATTCCCATGAACGATATTCCCTACCGGCTCGCCGAACTCGATCCGGCGCAGGAAATTGTCGTCATCTGCCATCACGGCATGCGCAGCCGCATGGTGGGCGATTATCTGGAGCGCCAAGGATTCAGCGATATCGTCAACCTACGGGGCGGCATCGATGCCTGGGCTAGGGAAGTCGCACCCGATATGCCGCGGTATTGATCGTGATCGCCGTCATTCAGCGGGTGACGCGGGCCGAAGTGACCGTGGCCGGCGAAAGCGTCGGAAAAATAGACCGGGGGATACTCGCTTTGATCGCCGTCGAACGGGGCGATACGGAAGCTCAAGCGGACCGTCTGGCCGAGCGGATTCTGGGTTACCGGATTTTCGGAGATGCCGAGGACAAGATGAATCTCAACGTGACGGACGTGAGCGGCGGGGTCTTGCTGGTCTCCCAGTTCACTCTGGCAGCCGATACCCGAAAGGGGATGCGCCCGAGCTTCACTCCCGCCGCCGATCCTGAGACCGGAAAACGTCTGTTCGACTATTTCGTGGAAAAGGTGCGGGCCCGGCACTCGCCCGTAGAAACCGGACGGTTCGGCGCCAATATGCAGATCGAACTCGTCAATGACGGACCGGTAACTTTCACTCTAAACGTACCACCGGCCGCAGCCGAGTGATGGCCGCTTTGTAGCTTCGTAGGGTGGGTTAGACGCGCATACCCGTCGTGCCATCAACCTGCTCCAAGCTTGACGCGCGTCGTAACCCACCGGAGCGGCATTGACGTCCCATTTCGGTGGGTTACGGTGCGCTTCCAACTCAGCGGTAAATGGAAAAGTGCTCCTCAT
Source organism: Methylocaldum sp. GT1TLB (assembly GCF_051027445.1). Taxonomy (NCBI): domain Bacteria; kingdom Pseudomonadati; phylum Pseudomonadota; class Gammaproteobacteria; order Methylococcales; family Methylococcaceae; genus Methylocaldum; species Methylocaldum sp. GT1TLB. Next base: position 4,935,580 of record NZ_CP194898.1, on the reverse strand, counting down.
GCGCACCTAACCCACCCTACCTTCTACGGTTCAATCAACACCCGCGTTCCCACTTCCACCCGCTCGAATAAATCGGCCACGTCCGAACTCTTCATGCGGATGCAACCGTGGGAGGCCGGGGTTCCGTTGACGCCTTCGTCGGGGCTGCCGTGGATATAGATGTAGCGCCAGGTCGTATCCACTTCCCCGTAGCGGTTGAAGCCGGGTTCCAGACCGCCGAGCCAGAGAATGCGGGTCAAAATCCAGTCCCTTTCAGGAAATTGAGCAGCGAGGTTCGAATCGAAAATTTCTCCGGTCGGCCGGCGTCCGACGAATACGGTATTGGGCGGCAAACCGGTTCCGATCTTGGCCCGGATACAATGCCAGCCGCGCGGAGTGCAGCCGCTGCCCATGCGTTCGCCGGGACCGTTCTTGGCGGTGGAAACGGGCCAGGTGCGGATCACCTCGCCGTTCTCGACAAGATCGAGCTCCTGGCGGGGAATACTGACCCGAAGGTAGAACGGCGGGTCAGGCCGGTCGTCGCCCACGGTGCCTCTACGCCTTCTCGAAGAGCGCGATGGATTCCACGTGTGCCGTCTGCGGAAACATATCCATAACGCCCGCGCGAATCAGACGGTAGCCGTGCTGGTGAACCAGGATGCCGGCATCCCTCGCCAACGTGGAGGGATTGCACGAAACGTAGACGATACGGCGCGCGCCCCAGCGCGGCACATAGGACAAAACCTCTTCGGCACCCGCTCGGGAGGGATCGAGCAATATCTTGTCGTAACGCCGAGTCGCCCATTCGGCATCGTTCAGGGCTTGGCTCAGATCGGCGACATGAAACTCGACATTGCCGAGACCATTGGCTTCCGCATTCTGGCGGGCGCGTTTCACCGATTCGGAACTGCCTTCGACACCGACGACCCGGCTCGCACGCTTGGCGATCGGCAAGGTGAAGTTGCCGATTCCGCAAAAAAGGTCGAGCACCGATTCGCCGGGCGCCGGATCGAGCACTGCCATCACGCGATCGACCATCTTGCGGTTGATGTCGATGTTGACCTGGGTGAACTCGGTGGGCTTGAACCGGAACTCAATGCCCTGATTCAGCAGCGAATAGCTCAGCATCGGCGGATGCTCCGGATAAAGCGGGACGATCGAATCGGGACCCTGCCGCTGCACATAAACGTCGAACTCGAAGCGCGCGCCGAACGCCTTCAGCCGCTCCAGATCGTCCGGGGACGCATCATCGAGGATACGAAACACCAGCGCGGTGCGTTCATCGCCCACGGCGACCTCGATCTGCGGAAGCCTATCCTTGATACTCAGCGAACCGATCAATTCCGACAAATCGCGGAGCCGCTCGCCCACTTTCGGATGCAGAACGGGGCAGAACTCCAGATCGGCGATGTAGGGGCTGGAGCGTTCGCGAAATCCGACCAGCACCCGCCCTTTCTTCGGCACGTATTTCACGCCGAGACGGGCCTTGTGGCGATAACCCCAGTGGGGGCCGGTCAACGGCGGCCACAGCGGCACCTCGTCGATTTTGCCGATGCGCCGGAACTGATCCGCCAAAAGCTTTTGCTTTTCTTCGATCTGCGCCGCGTCGGTCAGATGTTGAAAGCTACAACCGCCGCAGACGCCAAAGCTAGGACAACGGGGTTGAACCCGTCCCGGTGCCGGCGTTATGACCTCCTCGACCTTGCCTTCGGCATAATCGCGGCGAACGGACGTATAGACGAAGGTCACGTCCTCGCCCGGCAGCGCGCCGTCGATGAAAACGGCCTTGCCTTCGACGCGGGCGACGCCCCGTCCGTCATGAGCGAAGGAATCGATGTGTGCCCGGAAAGCTTCCTGGGGAAGGTTTTTCTTGCGTGCTCGTGCGGCCATGGTCAGTCCGGAAATACGCCGGTGGACAGATAGCGGTCGCCGCGGTCGCAGATGATGACGACGATCACCGCGTTCTCGACCTCTTTCGACAGGCGCAGGGCCGCCGACACCGCGCCGCCGGACGAGATGCCGGCAAAAATGCCTTCGCGCGCCGCCAATTGGCGAGTCGTTTCCTCCGCCTCTTCTTGCGTTACGTCCATGATGCGATCGACCCGGCTGAAATCGCAGATTTTCGGCAGGTACTCCTTGGGCCAGCGACGTATGCCGGGAATCTTGGCTTCGTCCTTGGGCTGTACACCGATAATCTGGACGGACGGATTTTTCTCTTTCAAAAACGTCGACGTACCCATGATGGTGCCGGTGGTTCCCATCGAGCTGACGAAGTGGGTCACCGTGCCCTGCGTGTCGCGCCAGATCTCCGGGCCGGTGCCTTCGTAATGGGCGCGCGGATTATCCGGATTGGAGAACTGATCGAGGATTCGACCTTCACCCTTTCGCTCCATGTCCCGCGCCAGATCGATGGCCGCTTCCATGCTGCCTTCGGCGGGCGTCAGGATGATTTCGGCGCCGAATGCTTTCATCACGGCGCGCCGCTCTACGCTCATGTTTTCCGGCATGATCAGGGTCATCCGATAACCTTTGATGGCCGCCGCCATCGCCAGGGCGATGCCGGTGTTGCCGCTTGTGGCTTCGATCAGCCGATCGCCCGGCTTGATCTCGCCGCGCTCTTCGGCGCGCTTGATCATGCTGATCGCCGGCCGGTCCTTCACCGATCCCGCGGGATTATCGCCTTCCAGCTTCGCCAGAATGGTATTGCTCGTCTCGCCCGGAAGACGCTGCAATCTGACCAATGGCGTATTTCCGACAAAGGATTCGATGGTGGGAAAAATCATGTCCGTTCTCGAGAGGTTGATATTCCTGAGCGATACGCTCAACTATGGGATAATAGGAAAAGTTCAAATTTTACCATTTCACGTTTTGTGCCATGCAAAAAGTCGAATTGCTGTCTCCGGCAGGCACCCTCAAGAACATGCATTATGCCTTCGCCTACGGCGCCGATGCGGTCTACGCCGGCCTGCCGCGCTACAGCCTGCGGGTTCGGAACAACGATTTCCTGGAAAGGAATCTCGCAATGGGCATATCCGAGGCTCATGAACAGGGCAAATCCTTCTATCTCGCGACCAACGTCCTCCCGCACAACGCCAAGGTCAAGACCTTCATCAAGGATTTGGCGCCGATCGTCGCCATGGGGCCGGATGCCCTCATCATGGCCGATCCCGGCTTGATCATGCTGGCCCGGGAGGCATGGCCGGACATGCCTATCCATCTCTCGGTCCAGGCCAATACGCTCAACTACGCGGCGGTGCGCTTCTGGAAATCGGTCGGGATCGAGCGGATCATTCTGTCGCGCGAGCTTTCCCTGGATGAAATCGGAGAAATCCGGCAACAGTGCCCGGACATGGAGCTCGAAGTGTTCGTGCACGGCGCCCTATGTATTGCCTACTCGGGACGCTGCCTGCTGTCCGGTTATTTCAATCACCGCGACCCGAACCAGGGCACCTGCACCAACGCCTGCCGCTGGAAGTACGATTTGGCGCCGGCGGAAGAAAACGCCGAAGGCGATTACATTCCCGGACAGCTCCGCCTGTCGCTGTCCGACCTCAATCAAAATCTCTCCGCTTGCGGCGATCAGGCCCGCCATCCCTTGGCCGACCAGGTCTATTTTCTCGAAGAAGAAACGCGGCCGGGCGAGCTCATGCCGGTCATGGAGGACGAGCACGGCACCTATATTCTGAACTCGAAGGACCTGCGCGCCGTGGAGCACGTGCAGCGCCTGGTGGCGTTGGGCGTCGACAGCTTCAAGATCGAAGGGCGCACCAAATCCTACTATTACGTGGCGCGCACCGCGCAGGTCTACCGGCAAGCGATCGACGACGCCCTGGCCGGGCGGAAATTCGATCCCACGCTGCTAGGCGTGCTGGAAAACCTGGCACAGCGCGGCTATACCGACGGCTTTTACGTGCGCCACCACACCCAAGACTATCAAAACTACATCCGCGGCCATTCGGAAAGCCACCGCCAGCAATTCGTGGGGGAAATCGCCGATTTCGACGAGAACTCCGGACTCGCGGCCGTCTTGGTGAAAAACAAATTTGCCGTGGGCGACCGGCTCGAACTGATTCTGCCGCAGGGCAACCGCGACATCGTGTTGCAGCACATGGAAGACGAACGCGGCAACCCCATGCAGGAAGCACCGGGCGGCGGCTATAACGTCAGGATACCGGTGCCGGTCGGCGATTGCCGTAACGGATTGATCGCCCGGTATCTGTAAGCTTCCTGTAAGCTTCGGAAAGGCGGCCTCCTCTAATGGTCCACCCGCAAAGCTCGGTCGGGTATCATAACGCCTCCTGAATCTTACCGTGCGGAGACTGCTTATGACGTTTACCACCCCCGATCTTTGCGATCGATACTCCGGCACTCATCATTTGCAGATCGCCGAACCGATGTTTCGCCCTTTCGGCGGCAAAAGCGCCTTCAGCGGTCGCGTCACGACGCTCAAGATCTTCGAGGATAATATCCTGCTTCGAGCGGTGCTCGAAGAGAAGGTCGAGGACCGGGTTCTCGTCGTCGACGGAGGCGGTTCCCACCGCTGCGCCTTGCTTGGGAGCAATCTAGCCAGGCTCGCCTGCGACAACGGCTGGCAGGGCATCATCGTCTACGGCTGTATCCGGGACTCGGTGGAAGTCAACCGGCTACCCATCGGCATCCGGGCGCTGCATACCCATCCTTTGAAAAGCCACAAAAAAGGCGGCGGTGATCGGGACATCCTCGTCACTTTTGCCGGCATCAATTTCAGGACCGGTTATTACGTCTACGCCGACGAAGACGGCATCGTCGTGACCGAGGATCAGTTGGCCTGACCATGGGACACCGACTCACCAAGATCTATACGCGGACCGGCGACAAGGGCACTACCGGGCTCGGCGACGGAACCCGCGTCGACAAGGATGCCCCGCGCGTCGAGGCCTATGGCGCGCTCGACGAACTCAACAGTCATATCGGATTGGTCCTAGCTTATACCGCACCGCCCAAGGTGGCGGACTGCCTGACCGAAGTTCAACAAGTTCTATTCGACCTTGGCGGAGACTTGTGCATTCCCGGACGCCGCTCCATCGACCAAAGTCATATCGACTGGCTGGAACAGTGGTTGGATCATTTCAATAACCAACTGCCTTGGTTGCAGAATTTCATATTGCCCGGCGGAAATCCGCCCGCGGCACATTGCCATGTCGCCCGTGCCGTCTGCCGCCGGGCCGAACGGGTGCTGGTTTCGCTGGGAAAAGCAGAGCCTGTAGATACGTTTGCCCTCGCCTATCTCAACCGTCTATCGGACTTCTTGTTCGTGGTCGCGCGTATCTTGGCTCGGCAGGGCGACGGAACGGAAACGCTGTGGCAGCCTCGTCGTCCCGCTCCGCAGCCGCCACATTGATTCGGCTTGCCTAAAATGTAAGAATCTCCCACCCTCTTAGTCAGAAATTACCCACACGCCTATGGAAATCATACTCGCCAATCCCCGCGGTTTTTGCGCTGGCGTCGACCGCGCCATCGAAATCGTCGAACGCGCCATCGAGGTTTTCGGAGCTCCGATTTACGTACGGCACGAAGTGGTCCATAACCGCTATGTCGTCGACGGCTTGCGCGATCGGGGAGCGGTATTCGTGGAAGAGCTTTCGGAAGTTCCGGAAAACTCCACCGTGATTTTCAGCGCACATGGAGTTTCCAAGGCCATTCAGGAGGAAGCTCAGGAACGCGGTCTCCAGGTGTTCGACGCCACCTGCCCCTTGGTCACCAAAGTGCATATCGAAGTACATCAACACGCGAACGAAGGGCGGGAAATCATATTCATCGGCCACGCCGGACACCCCGAAGTGGAAGGCACCATGGGACAGTACGTCAATCCGAACGGCGGGATTTATCTCGTGGAATCGCCGGAAGATGTCGACACGCTTCAAGTCACGAATCCGGACAATCTGGCCTATGTTACCCAAACCACCCTCTCCATTGACGACACTCAAGCCGTCGTGGATACCTTGAAAAAGCGCTTCCCGAATATCATCGGCCCAAGAAAAGACGATATCTGCTACGCCACGCAAAACCGCCAGGATGCGGTGAAGAAGCTCGCCACCCATTGCGACGTCATTCTAGTGGTCGGCTCCCCGAATAGCTCCAATTCCAACAGGCTGAGAGAAATCGCCGAGAAGCTCGGGCGTGCGGCCTACTTGATCGATGATGCCGATCAGCTTCAACGAAATTGGATAGACGGCGCTCAGAAAATCGGCGTTACAGCCGGCGCTTCGGCTCCTGAAATTCTCGTAACCAAAGTCATCTCCAAGCTTAAGGAATGGGGCGGACGGACGGTAATGGAGACCCGAGGCATCGAGGAAAAAGTCGTATTTTCCCTGCCCAAAGATCTTCGGCGCACGGCCTAAGAATCGTTATCCGCCGGTAAATCGCGTCGCAAGACCGGCGGATAAAACTCCTTTAGCACCTTCTGATCCGCGGCGGACCAGAAGGTGCACCTCCTCTCCCCGCGTCCCGCCTGACTCGTACCTCACTCTAACAATCGAGTTGGCACCGCCTCAGCAATCTATTCACTGCAATTCAACACTGGGAAGCTAGACTTACTTCTAGAGTGCCTCCATCTTGGTGTAGAGTCGCTCATTCGACCGGATTCCGGTCGAGACCGTTGAGACTACAGGAAGTCGGAACCGAAAATGCTCTTTTTGGAGCTTTTCAAGCATGCGGAATCGGGATTGAGCGCCAGATGTTAAGAGCCCAGGAAAATCGTTTCGAAGAACTGAAGACCACAGGGAAGCTGCCTTCCCCTTTCGGCGTCGCACTCGAAATCATGCGCCTGACCCACAAGAAAGACGCAACCGCACAGGAAATCGCCCAACTCGTGCAAATCGATCCGGCCTTGACGGGCAGAGTGATCCAATTTGCGAACTCGGCACACATCGGTGCACGTCGGCCGGTTGTAGCGGTCGTCGATGCCATTGGGCTTTTGGGCACGAATACCGTACGTCAGTTCGCGCTTAGCCTTTCAGTAATCCAAGGGAATCTGAGAGGGGCCTGCGGATCGTTCGATTACCGGGTTTTCTGGTCCGATTCTTTAGCCCGGGCCCTATCCATCCAAGCCATAGCGACACGTGATCGTACTTTCGCTCCGGAAGAAGCGTTTACTTGCGCTCTTTTGTCCGAGATCGGCCAACTGGCATTGGCCAGCGTGTACCCGGATGAATACGCTCAGTGCCTAGCCGCATGCAGGCCCGGAGATGACGATGGGTTAATCGAGTCGGAACAGGAACGATTTTCCATAGACCATCGCCAAATCACGCTCGGTTTATTGAAAGAGTGGGGCTTCCCTGCCGTTATGCTCGAAGCGTTAGCGCTTAGTAATACCGACGCGGGGCCATTGACATCAGAGAGCACCAGAGCCGAGCGCTTTGCCGCGCAATTGCGGCTGGCGACTTTGCTCGGCCGCTGTTGCGATGTGGATGCGGACGCTAGAAACGCGCTGCTCCCGCAAATCATCGCCATGGCACAGACACTCGGCCTGGACGAATCCGATTTGGAGGAGCTTTGGGATCAAGTCACTCAACAGTGGCAGATAACGAGCCGTTTCCTGAGCATTCCGGTCGGCGAACTGCCGCTGATAAAACCGCCCGACACCGATCAAATCGGCATCGATCCAAAACCGGCTGGCCTCAAAATTCTCTTGCTGGATAGCGGTTACGAGCGCATATCCGATCTTGAAAAGCTATTAGACGCCGATGGCCACGAAGTGCTCACGACGAGCAACGCCGATGAAGGCATACAGATCACTGTCACGGAAAAGCCGCAGCTTATAATTGCAGCCTCCGACAAATGCCCCCTCGACAGCATACAGTTCTGCAAAGCACTTCGCGCCTCCGAGCTCGGACGCCAAATCTATTTGATCGTTCTGACGTCCGCGCCGGACAACGAGTTCTTGGTGCAAGCTTTCGACGCGGGAGCCGACGATTTCATCGTAACCCCGGTCCACGACAGGGTGCTTATCGCTCGAGTGCGCGGCGGACAACGCATCATACAAATGCAGGAAGAAATGGCCCGCGAGCAGCAGGAAATCAGCCGATATGCCCGCGAACTGGCGATCGCAAAGCGAAAAATGGAAGTCATGGCGATGACGGACTCATTGACCAAGGTTCCTAACCGCCGCTACGCATTCGCCAGGCTCGACGAAGAATGGTCTGTTTGGCGCCGCACTGGCAGGCCCTTAACCATCATGCTCCTGGACCTTGACCATTTTAAGCAGATCAACGATATCTTCGGGCATCAAGCCGGCGACCAAGTATTGGTACACACAGCCAAAATCATACGCTCCATGCTGCGTTCCACCGATGTCGTGTGTCGATTGGGCGGGGAAGAATTTATCGTAATAGCGCCGAACACCGATGTAGCCGTTGCGAAAACCTTAAGCGAAAGGCTGCGAAGCGATGTCGAAAAGCATCAGATTCAGACGGTAAAGTTGACCAGACTGGTGACAATAAGTATCGGTGTCGCGGTTTCGACGGACCAGACGGTCAATGAGAACGACTTGCTTCACCGCGCGGATCAGGCCCTCTATCGCGCGAAGCACGCCGGACGCAACGCCGTTCGGTTCTACTCGCCGCAGCGAGCCGCTTAGAGATGCCGTAGCAAATCAGGAATTCATTTTCGTAGGGTGGGTTAGGCGCACATCAGCACTGACCAACCGCCGATCACTGCGCTTCGCGTGCGCCGTAACCCACCGAACGACCTAACTCACTCTACATAATGTTCACTCGAATGCCGAACGGAATTAGACTCGGCTTCAAAGAGGGTGAACGGAGGATAATACTTGCACCAGCCTGTCTGGCGCTTCCGCGAGCGATCAGCGAGAAGTACCGGCAATCTTTAATCGACGGACTCGTTTGGAATACTTCGAAAACGGTTTGAGCGCCTTGCGATCTGATGGCATGGAAAAATGATGATCGAACCTCGTTTCACGTGTCTTCCCGTGTTCGTTTGTATCTTCAGCCCCCTGCGACGGCGGAATTTCTTCAGATGAATTCGTATCCACCAAGGGCAACCGCACCACGAATTCGCTGCCCGCGCCAGTGCCGGCGCTGTAGGCTTCCACTTCTCCGCCATGCATCTCTACCAATCGTTTGACCAGGCTCAAACCGATGCCAAGACCGCCTTGTGCCCGATCGAGGGATCGCGGCTCCTGGGTAAACAAGTCGAAGATGTGCGGGAGACTCGAAGGCGATATGCCCATCCCGTTATCCTGCACCCGTATCACCGCCTTTTGCTCCTCCGCCTCGACCAGCAACTGGATAACACCGCCCTCGTCCGTATATTTCGCCGCATTATCCAAAAGATTGGAAAATACCTGAGTCAATCGAGCGAAATCGGCTTCCACCCAAAGCGGCGCGGACGGTAATTGTATGCACAACTCATGCTGACTGGCCTCGATAAGCGGACGACTTGCTTCGACGGCTTGCAGAACAGGCGTCGTGAGCTCCAGGACTTGAGGCTTGAGCGTTACCTTGCCACAAGTGAGGCGCGACATGTCCAGCAGATCGTCGACCAAGCGTGTAAGCTGGCTCAACTGGCGATCGATGATGCCTTGCGCCCAATCCACGTGAAACGGCGTAACATTCGGTTGTTTCAAGACTTCGACCGCATTGCGGATGGGTGCGAGCGGATTGCGCAACTCGTGGGACAGCATGGCGAGAAATTCATCCTTGCGGCGGTCGGCCTCTTTCAGCGCCTCCTCGATTCGCTTGCGCTCTATGGCATAACGAATGGACCGGATGAGCAAGTTACCCTGAAACTGCCCCTTAATGACAAAATCCTGAGCCCCTTCCTGGATCAGGCGAAATCCGACAGCCTCATTGTCCAGACCGGTGAAGACGACGATGGGAACCGAACCCGCCATATCGCGGATCTTCAACAGCGTATCGACGCCCTCGGCATCGGGTAGATTGAGATCCAAAAGGATCACATCGAACCGCTGCCGCCTTAGGATTTCCTTCGCTTCGCTGAGCCGAGCCGCCCGTTCCAAATCGAAACACACCATGCCGACCTGGCCTAACGCATCTTCGACCAGGAAGGCATCGCTCGGGCTGTCCTCCACCAGGAGAACGTGGTAGTGCTGCTGCATAGGCTAAACTACCGGGTAGGAAGGCTCACCACCGTAAACCAGAAACTCTCGATGGCCTGAACCACTTTAACAAAACTGTCGAAATGGACCGGCTTGGTGATGTAGCAGTTGGCATGCAATCCGTACGCCCGAAGAATGTCCTCCTCCGCCTTGGATACCGTCATCACCACTACCGGAATCATTTTTAGATTCGCATCGCTCTTGATTTCGGCGAGAACCTCGCGGCCGTCCTTCTTCGGCAGATTAAGATCGAGAAGAATTAGGTCCGGACGTGGCGCATCAGCGTATTTACCCTCCCGCCGGAGAAACGAGGTGGCTTCCACGCCGTCCTCCACGATAAACAGCGCGGTGAGCAGCTTTGCAGATTCGAGCGCTTCTTGGGTGAGAAGCACATCGGTGGGGCTATCTTCAACCAGCAGGATATTGACGGGTCTCATCGGATCGCTCTGAGCTTGGTAGGAAAAGTAAAAAAGAAGGTCGTACCGCGGCCGGGCTCGGATTCCACCCAAATCCGCCCGCCATGTCGCTCCACGACTCTCTTACAAATCGCGAGTCCGATCCCGGTGCCGGGATAGTCGTTCCGCGCGTGCAATCGCTGAAAAATCCTGAATATCCGTTCGAAATAAGGGGATTCTATACCGATGCCATTGTCGGCGACCGCAAATACCCACTCGTTGTTTTGTTTTTTTACGCCGATATGAATCTGTGGTGTTCGGTCACCGCGGAATTTGACGGCGTTGCTGATCAAATTCTGAAACAGTTGGATGAGTTGGCCGGAATCCGCGGAAATCGTGGGCAGGTGGTCATGGGTTATCTTGGCTCCGCTTTCGCTGATGGGGACTTCGAGATTGGCCAAGACTGTGTTTAAGATCGCTTGACAGTCCGTCGGTTCAAAAGGTTGATCCCGTGAGCCGATACGCGAATATGCCAATAGATCATTGATGAGGTTTTGCATGCGTGCGGCGCCGTCCACCGCATGCGAAATCACCTCATCCGCCCGCACGTCCAGCTTTTCCTGGTATCGCCGCCGAATGATTTCCACGCAACCCGCCACTGCCCGTAACGGCTCCTGTAGATCATGGGAAGCCACATAAGCGAATTCCTGCAATTCGGCATTGGAGCGCGCCAGCTCCTGCGCTTGCGCGGCAAGTTGCTCCTCCGCCGTCTTGCGTTCGGTCACATCGAGCATGATACCGATCATGCGGACGGGACGACCGTACCGACCGTACAAGACTTGGCCTCGATCGTTGACCCACCGAATGCTGCCGTCGGTGTGCAAGACGCGATATTCCAGATTGAACGCATCCTGCTTCCTTTGCGTCATAAACCGTTTGATCACCGAATCCACAGCCTCTTTTACGACGGCTCGATCATCGGGATGCACTCTTTCGAGCCAATTCTTGGCGGACGCCTCGCACTCTCCCGGCTTGAGCCCAAGCAGATGATAAGAGCCATCCGACCACATCACTTTGTCCTGAAGTATGTCCCAGTCCCAGGTTCCCGCCCTTGCAGCGCTCAAAGCCAAATTCAAACGCGCTTCGCTTTGCCGCACAATCTCTTCGGCCTGCTTGCGCTGAGTGATGTCGGCTATGGCTGCCAACACATAGTTTTTCTTATCGACATGTATCGGATTCAGAGCGATTTCGACGGGAATTTCCTCGCCGTTCTTGCACAAACCGTAAAGGTCCCGCCCCATGCCCATGGGTTTTCGCTCGGGATCCTTGTTAAAGCTTTGGCGATATGCCTCGTGCCCGATTCTAAACCGCTCGGGAATGAAAACGTCGATCGAGCATCCAAGCAATTCGTCTCTTGAATAACCGAACAACTGCTCCAAATACGCATTGACTAAAACGATCCTGCCGTCATGGTCGACCAGCACCAGCGCATATGGCGCACTCTCCGTAATCACACGGAAGAAGGATTCTGGTCTGTTGCCTGCTTCATCCATGAGGAGAAACGAGAAGTGAGAATTTAAAGAGTCACAGTTTCCGGGACTTACGTTGTCCCAAGCCCGGTCGAAAGCGCATCGACCATCAATAACAAGTGACCTGTTAGGGAATCAAATTTTTGCCCAAAGGTCAACCAGATGTTACGAATGATAGAAAACAAATTTGCATGCGTTTCTGATCATTATGCGCTGACAATTTATTTTCATTCGCGTTCCGGGAACGCATGGAAAATCTCGAGCCAGCGCTCTTTCAATTCGGGTGTAAAGGCAATCGAGTCGTCCCTGTACGTGCATTTAATTCCAAATCGCTTTCAATCAGGAATTAATTTTTGTAGGGTGGGTTAGGCGCACATCAGCACTGATCGACCGCCAATCACTGCGCTTCGCGTGCGCCGTAACCCACCGAGCGACCTCGGACCGGTGGGTTACGCTGCGCTAACCCACCCTACGATTAACGTGCATTCGAATGCCGAATGGAATAACACCGAATGTTGTTAACGCGGAATGAAAATGGTTTAGCGGGGCTGTTGCCCCGGCGTGGTCATAGTTGCAGGATTGTGGGCGCGATTGTGCACGCCGGTTGAAGATTGCAATGATGGCAGCAGCGGAATTCAGCCGTCTAGGTCCGCTGAAATTCGCGTCCTGCCTTGACTTCGAGTACATAGCCCGCCCGGATAACGAAATCGCCGAAAGACTCTCCCGTCCGGCGCTCGCGCGCATAGTGCGCGATGATAGGACCCAGTGCATCCACAATTTCGTCTTCCGAAAGCCCTTCCCGGTACAGGGAGTTCAAGCGGCTGCCGTCGGAGCCCGCCCCCAGATAAAGGTTGTACTTTCCCAAACTCTTGCCGACCAGTCCGATTTCGCCGAGATACGGACGCGCGCAGCCGTTGGGACAGCCGGTGACCCGGAGAGTAATGGCGTCTCTTTCCAATCCGGCCTTTTTCAGCAGCGGCTCGAGCCGCGCGAGAAGCGCCGGCAACCAGCGTTCGCTCTCGGCCATGGCCAATCCACAGGTGGGCAAGGCCACGCACGACAAGGCTTGCCGCCGCAAGCCGCTCCAGCGCTCGGCGTCCGGAATTCGATACCGGTCGAGCAAGGCTTCGATCTTAGGTCTAGCGGATTCGCCGATCTTGGCGATAATCAGATTCTGGTTGGCGGTCAAGCGGAAGTCGCCCTCATGGAACTCGGCGATTTCGCGCAGACCCGTCAGCCAGGCGGCCTCGGGCGTATCTCTCAGACGCCCGCTGAGGATGCCGAGCGTCAGGTGCCACTGCCCCCGGTCGTCCCGCACCCAGCCGAAGCGGTCGCCGGTGCTTTCGAAACGGAACGGCCGCGCCGATTCGAGCCGCCAGCCGAGCCGCGTTTCCAGCTCGGCCTTGAACCATTCCGTGCCTCGGTCGTCCAGGGTGTACTTCAGCCGGGCATGTTTGCGGCTGCTCCGGTCGCCGAAGTCGCGTTGCACCTTGAGTACGTTTTCGGCGACTTCGATGAGACGATCGGGCCGGCAAAAACCGATGCCTTCGGCGAGACGCGGGTAAGTCAAAGGCTCGTTATGGCTCATGCCCATGCCGCCGCCCACAGCGACATTGAAACCGAGCAACTCTCCGCGTTCGGCGATGGCAATGAATCCCAAGTCCTGGGCAAAGACATCGATATCGTTGTGGGGAGGCAACGCAATGCCGATCTTGAACTTCCGCGGCAGATAATGCTTGCCGTACAAGGGCTCTTCCTCGGCCGGCGTCCCGGCGACGCGCTCGCCGTCCAGCCAGATTTCGTGGTAGACCCGCATCTTCGGGAGCAGGTGCGCGCCAAGGCGTTTGCTCCAGTCGTAAAGTTCTTCGTGCAGCGGGGAAAGATAGGGGTTGTTGTGGCAAACCACGTTGCGGTTAACATCCCCGCAGGCGGCGATGGTATCCAGCAAGGCGTGATTGATGCCGGCGATAGTCGCCTTGAGGTGCCGTTTCAAGACGCCATGAAACTGGAAGGTCTGGCGGGTCGTGATGCGCAGCGAACCGTAGCCGTAACGGCGCGCCAGTTCGTCCAGTTGCAGCCATTGCCGAGGCGTGCACACGCCGCCCGGCATCCGCACCCGGACCATGAAGCCGTAGGCCGGCTCCAGCTTCTGCCGCTGGCGCTCGTTGCGGAGATCCCGGTCGTCCTGCTGATAGGTGCCGTGGAACTTGAGCAGCTTGGCGTCTTCCGGGGATACGGCGCCGGTCGCCCGATCGGCCAGGCTTTCCTCGATTGTTCCCCGCAAATAGAGGCTGCGCGCCTTGATGTCTTCGTCTTCGCTGGCTTGCATGCGTTCTTCCATCATCGCCTCCTCAATACACGTCACGCTGGTAGCGCTTCGAGGACTGCAAGTTCCGGACATATTGCTCAGCCCGTTCACGGTCGATGCCCCCTTCTTTTGCCACGACGGCGATCAAAGCCTCGTGAACGTCGGGGGCCATACGCTTAGCGTCGCCGCAGACATAGAAATACGCCCCCTCTTCCAGCCACGCATACAGTTGACGGCTTTGTTCGAGCATCCTGTGCTGCACATAGACCTTATTGTCGTCATCACGCGAAAACGCCACATCGATCCGGCTCAAAAAACCGTTCCTCCGATGAGCTAACCACTCCCGCTGATACAGAAAATCGGTGTGGAAATTTCGGTCGCCGAAAAACAGCCAGCTCTTGCCCCTGGTCCCAGCGATCTCGCGCTCCGCCAGAAAGGCGCGAAAAGGCGCCACGCCCGTTCCGGGTCCGACCATGATGATCGGAGCGCCAGGGTCCTCGGGCAGCCGGAAATTGGTGTTGCTATCGACGTATACCGGCACCTGCCTCTCCTCGGCCACCCGATCGGCGAGAAATGTCGACGCGACGCCATGACGCTCCATCCCGTGACTTTCGTAGCGCACGACACCGACGGTGAGATGCACTTCGTCGGGATTGGCATTAAGGCTCGATGCGATGGAATAAAGCCGGGGCGGAAGTTTGCGCAGCATGGCGACGAACCGATCGGCGCTGATGCCGGGCACCGGATACCGCCGCACCACATCGATGATTTCCCGACCGCCGAGAAAGTCCCGAAAACGCGACCGGTTTTCGTCCTTGAGCAATTCGGCCAATTCGGCGGAACCGGACAGCTCTGCATACTTCTCCAAAAACGGACGGGTAAGCGTCGTAATTTCAAAATGATGCAGAAGCGCGTCTTCCAGCGTGGTTTCGACGCCGTCGGAGCCGGGAACGGCTGCGCTTGAATCGAGCCCGATGCTCTCCATAAGATCGGCCGCCCGCTCCGGCCGGTTCGAGGGAACCACGCCCAAAGCATCGCCCGGCTCGTAGCGCAGACCGGAACCCTCGATGGAAAGTTCGATATGCCGCACGTCCTTGGTGGAGCCTCGTCCCGTCAATCGGACGTTTTCCAGCAGGGTAGCCGGGAACGGCTGTTTCTTAGAGTACGCGGATACCTGATCCGACGCGGCCGGGGTCGATACCTCCACCCGCGGCTCCCGAGACCGGGCCAAGGCCGCCAGTACGCCCTCCATCCAGCCTTCCGCCGTTTCCTCGTAATCGACGTCGCAATCCGCACGGGGATGAAGGCGGGTCGCGCCCAAGTCTTCCAACCGGCTGTCGAAATCGCGCCCGGTTTTGCAGAAATATTCGTAGCCGGTATCGCCAAGGGCCAGGACGGAAAACCGCAAACCCTCCAGCTTGGGCGCTTTCTTCCCGTGCAGGAACTCATAAAACGGGCGGGCATTGTCCGGCGGCTCGCCCTCGCCGTGGGTGCTCGCGATCACGAGGAGGCAACGGTCGCGTCTGAGTTGGGCGCTCTGGTAGCTGCCCATGTCCTCCAGCCGCGCCGCGATGCCGCTTTGCTGCAATCGAGCATGCAGCGCTTTGGCGATCTTTTCGGCGTTTCCGGTTTGCGAGCCGAAAAGCACGGTTACCCCCGCGGACGCCTCCGAAGATCGAAGCGGAGGTGATGGAATGCGTTTCTGCTCGGCATCGCCGAATCCCGCCAGATAACCGCTGGCCCAAACTCTCTGCTCGTGGGAAAGCCCTTCTGCCAAGCGTCTCAAGATATCCCACTGTTGTGGGTTCAAGGGGCCGCTGAGTGTGCTCACTGAATAGTCTCTTGAAGAAGTTGCTGCCGAACAGGCGATTAGACCGGTCCACATGGCCTGCTACGCCACGATCATGGACCTAAAGCCGGCGGCCTTGCCGCATCGCGGTCGGATTCGAATCGCCACTAAACGCCATGCCACAGGAAGCCCGGGGATCCAACGCCCTACAAGACAAACGAAAGCCAGTGACCCGCACGGACGCACTGGCTTTCGGCCACCCTGTCGGCATGGCTTGAATACATTGGGAAAAAATATATCAAAAATGCATGAATAACGATAAAGAATATTAATTCATTTCATTAAACCATTTCGGAATAAAAAGATGCCGCAGAACCCGGGGGTGCGCTCTAATCCTTCCCGGCAGACCGAGTATCAATCCCTCACCCAATCCTCGATCAGCCGGCTCGGTATGTGAGGCGATTCGCTGAGCGGCGGATGGGGTTTCCGGGCCAGAATCAGCCCGCACACCCGCAAGGTGTCACCGGCCAGGATCCAGGAAACGGCCAGGAACAGCGCAGTCAACCCGGCGTCGAGATAATCGTTGAAGATGAGCTGTGACGCCTTGGCGGCTTGATCCTCGGGCAGCAGCCCCGCCGCCAGCTTGTCGCTTAAATCCCGTGCATGCGCCAGAAACCCGATGCGAAGCTCCGGGCTGAACAGCTTTTCCCATGCCGCCGAAGTGGTGATGATCAGAAGCCACGCGAGCGGCACGCCGGTTACCCAAGCGAAACGAAGCTTCCCCGTTTTGACCAGGATGGTGGTGGCCACGCAGAGAGCAATTCCCGCCAGCATCTGGTTGGCGATACCGAACAAAGGCCACAGGCTGTTGATACCGCCCAAGGGATCTATGGTGCCGATGTAGAGGAGATACCCCCAGCCGGCCACCACTAATCCGGACGTCAGAATCACGCCGGGATACCAGGAGGTCCGCCCAAGCGCGGGCATCCAGTTACCCAACACGTCCTGTAGCATGAAGCGGGCAACGCGGGTACCGGCATCCAGGGTGGTCAAAATGAACAGCGCTTCGAACATGATGGCGAAGTGATACCAGAGCGAGAGCAAGCCCTGCCCGAAAGCGCCGGCAAAAAGAGATGCCATGCCCACCGCCAGCGATGGCGCTCCGCCGGTGCGGGCGAACAGGGTAGATTCGCCCATTTGCTGAGCCAGCGCATACATCTGCCCGACGGTTACCGGAAATCCCCAGGCGGAAATCTTCGCTACCGCTTCCGCCGCATCTTTGCCCACCACGCCCGCGGGGCTGTTGATGGCGAAATAAACACCCGGATCAAGGACGGTCGCCGCCACCATGGCCATGATGGCTACGAACGACTCCATCATCATCGCGCCGTAGCCGATGAATCGGGCGTCGGCTTCATTGGCCAAAAGCTTGGGCGTAGTCCCCGACGAAATCAGGGAATGGAAGCCGGAGATGGCGCCGCAGGCGATGGTGATAAAGACGAACGGAAACAGCTTGCCGCCGAAAATGGGTCCGCTGCCGTCGACGAACCGGGTCAGGGCCGGCATCTTCACTTCAGGGTGAAGGATGACGATGGCCACCGCCAAGGCTGCTATCGTTCCCAGTTTCATGAATGTGGACAGGTAATCGCGCGGAGCCAGAAGCAGCCATACCGGCAGCACGGCCGCTGCAAAGCCGTAAGCGATAACCATGAGCGCCAACTGCGGTCCCTCGTAGTCGAACCAGCCACGGAGGCCCGCCACCTCGTCGATGGCGCCGCCGCCCCAAACCGCCAGCAGCAGCAGGCTAACGCCAAGCACCGTCGCTTCGATCACTCGTCCCGGCCTGAGATGCCGCATGTAGATACCGACCACCATGGCGATGGGAATGGTTGCCGCCACCGTGGATGTAGCCCAGGGGCTGTGTTTCATGGCGTTCACCACCACCAGGCCCAGCACCGCGATAAGGATGATCATGATGCACATGACGCCCAGCAACGCCGCGTTACCGCCGATGGGACCGAGCTCGTCGCGCGCCATCTGGCCTAAGGAGCGCCCGTCGCGCCGGATCGAACAGAACAGGATCACGAAGTCCTGCACGCAGCCGCCGATGACGGCTCCGATCAGTATCCACAAGGTGCCGGGCAGATAGCCGAACTGCGCCGCGAGGGTCGGACCGATCAAAGGTCCTGGGCCGGCGATGGCGGCAAAATGATGGCCGAATACTACCCAGCGATTGGTCGGCACGAAATCGCGCCCGTCGTTGAAACGCTCAGCCGGCGTCGCCCGCGTGCCGTCCAGACCCAGAACCTTGGCCGCAACGAAGGCGCTGTAGAAACGGTAGCCCAGAGCGTAGACACAAACCGCCGCGGTCACGAACCAAAGGCTGTTGACGCTCTCCCCCCGATTCAAGGCGATCCCGCCGAACGCCGCCGCTCCGATCAGAGCCACCAAGAACCAAATCGCCAATTTTTGAATACTCGAACCCTGTTCTCTCATTTCTTGCGCTCTTTTCCGAAATAGCCGAGGCAAACGTCGTCAAAATGCGCCATAGGATAAAGCCAAATCCAGCCAAAGCGTGAATTTGGGATATGCCTGTTCCTGAAAGCTTTCCACTATCTTCGAATCCGGCGCTCATTTCCTAGCACTCATACAACCCATCGGCACCTGACAAAATTTGCAATCAACATGATCAGAACGCCGTGCTCGGCCTTGCCCTCAAAACTGTCATATTTCTGTGACATCTTCGTCACAAAATTCTTGGCTCTAGCAACACTGTTTCAAGCAGACGTCTCACTCATGACTTTCAAACAAAAAATTTTTCTCTCTGCCGTAATTGGCTTTTCCTGTGTCGGTCTGATTACCGGGCTCGCCTGCTGGGGGCTGTTTGCGCAGTCCGAAAGCGTCACCAAGTTGCACTTGAAAGTTCAAGCGCTGAAAAGCAGCGCCGAAGCGGATCGGTTGCATCACGGCTTGTTCGGCGCAGTCAGCCGCGCGTTGTTGCTGCACCCGGACGCTGCTTCGGAAGAACGTGAGGAAATTCGAGGCGTGTTGCGGGACACCAGCGAACGACTGCGGCAATCCATCTCATCGCTCAGCACCTACAATCTTCCCGAAGCGGCATTGCACGAACTGGACGCGGTCAAGCCGCTGATCGAGATCTACGAGTTCGACGCCAATGTACTGGTTTCGAGGGCCTTGTCGGACGGAGAAACGTCCCGTGATCTTCCTCCCGATTTCCTGGGCACGTTCCGGGACATCGAGACCAAGCTCTCGTCCTTGTCCAGCATGATCGAAAATACCGCCGACGAGGCCAGTGCCGAAGCCGACCGTTCCAAGGAAAAAGCGCTGGCGATGCTACTCTCCTTCGGACTCGTGACCTTGACCTTATCAATGCTTTCCTGTGTTTACCTGTACCAAGGTGTTTATCTTCCCCTACGGAAGGTCGCCGACCATTTCTCGACCATCAGCCAAGGTACCAGCGACTTGACGATTCGCCTGAACGATCAAGGCCGCAACGAAGTCGCGTCGATTGCCGGCAGCTTCAACCGCTTCGCGGCCAAACTCCAGGACACCTTGCATCAGCTGCTGGCCTGCAGCGAAAGGATCAACCAGGAATCAAAACACTTGCTGAACGTCAGCGATTCCGCAAGTCAGGGCGTCCAGCAGCAGCAAAACGGAATACACCAACTGGTTGCGGCCGTGGAGCAGATGACGGTCGCGATTCAAGACGTTGCCCGTACGGCACATGCCACAGCCGAAGCGGTTCAGGCGACTAATCGGGAAACGCAGAACGCCAAACGGATCGTAGACAAGGCAACGGAAGCTATCGACGTCTTGGCGATCGATATGGGCAAAGCCACCGAGGTCGTCGGCATTCTGGAAAAGCAGACCGAACGCATCGGCGCTGTCTTGGATGTGATACGCAATATCGCCGACCAAACCAACTTGCTGGCCTTGAACGCCGCCATCGAGGCCGCGCGGGCCGGCGAATCGGGACGCGGCTTCGCGGTCGTCGCCGAAGAAGTCCGCAGTCTGGCGAGCAAGACCCAGCAATCGACCGCCGAGATTCAAGCCACTATCGAACAGCTTCAAGCGGAAGCGAAATCCGCGGTCCAAGCTATGGAAGACGGCCGCAATCAAATGAAAGCGACCATAACCGAGGCCGGCAAAGCGGGCGAAGCCCTTGCGCGCATCACCCAGATGATCGGCCAGCTCACCGACATGAACACGCAAGTCGCAAGCGCCGCCGAGCAGCAAACGGCGGTCGTGGGCGACATCAATCGCAACATCGTTGCCATCGGACGCATCTGCAATTCGACCGCAGACGGCGCGACCCAGTCCGCCCAGGCCGCCCGCGATTTATCGCTGACCGCCGATTCGATGAACCGCGTGACGGCGTTGTTCAAGGTCTAAAACTTCCGACGGATGCTCAGCTTCGGAGTCGCCACCCAGAATGCTCCAAAGTTGTAAGCCTTTGGCAGCTTCTCGGGGCAACTGAGATCCGAAGCCATCTTCAGCGAGATAATCCCATGCGTCCAATGCATCCCTTTCCGGCAGTACACAAATATTTGGAGCAGAAATTTCCGGACATGGACGTCTCTGAGGTCATTCACCAAGGGACGGTGGCGCGCCTCTTGAAATACGTACCTCCTCTTTCGCGGAATACCGGCTGCCTTGATGTTTTGAGCTTGTTCATCAAGGATCAGGAGCTTTATTCGGCTGCCATAACGGACGAAAACCTCGTGCCGATCGGCATCGTCGATCGCCATTCCCTGGTCGAAATCTTTATTCAGCCCTTTGCACGCGACCTGAACTACAAGAAAACGATCGACGAGTTCATGGACCCCAGCCCCATCGTCGTCGAAGCGCATACTGGCGTCGACGATCTGGCCAGCATCATCGTCGACGCTGGAATGCGGCACATGGTTAACGGCTATATCGTTACCAAAAACGGCATCTATGCCGGCATGGGCACCGGACACGACCTGCTCGACGAGATTACTCGAAGAAAACAGGCTCACCTCTATTATCTCGCCCACTTCGATCAACTCACCGGACTTCCGAATCGCTTGCTCTTCGAAGATCGACTGCAACGGGCATGTCTCAATGCGCAAAGACACGGCAGCAAGGTTGCGCTGCTCTTCATCGATCTGGACCGGTTCAAATTCATCAATGACACCTTCGGACACGCCAGCGGAGACTTGCTGTTAAAGGGCGTGGCCGAACGGCTCGTTGCCTGCGTCAGAAAAAGCGACACAGTGGCCCGGCTGAGCGGCGACGAATTCACCGTCATCCTCGAGAACCTTCACAACGCCTCCGATGCCGTCTTGGTGGCCGAATCGATAACGGCTGCCTTGGCCAGGCCTTTTTCCGTATTGACCAATGACTTGCATATCACTTCCAGCATCGGCGTCTCGCTTTTCCCCGACCATGATCTAACCACCGACGGATTGATGCGCAAGTCGGATGCCGCCATGTATAAGGCGAAGGAAAACTACGGAGGACAGTGCCTTGTTTATGACGAGCGCATGGAGAACGGGGTGCTGGAACGGTTGACCATCGAAAAAGGGCTGCGCACGGCACTCGACGACAAGGAATTCAGACTCCATTACCAGCCTCAATGCAATGCAGTCACGGGCGAAGTCTTGGGGGTGGAAGTCCTCCTCCGCTGGCATCACCCGCGGTTAGGGCTGGTCTCCCCAGCCAAATTCATCCCGATTGCCGAGGAAACCGGACTCATTGTCCCCATCGGCGAATGGGTGCTGCGTGAAGCGTGCCGACAGCATATGGCCTGGCAAGGCGAGGGACTGCCCCCAATCCGCATAGCGGTTAACATTTCGGCCGTGCAGTTCCGCCAGAGGGATTTTCATGGCCTGGTGAAAGGCATCATCGAGGAGAGCGGCATCAAGCCCGAATACCTCGAACTTGAACTTACCGAAGGCGTGGTCATGGGCGATGCGCCAACTACGATCGATTCTCTGGCCCAACTCAGGCAGTTGGGAGTGAGGCTTGCCATCGACGATTTCGGTACGGGGTATTCGAGTCTTAGTTACTTGCGGGAGTTTCCTCTGGATCGACTCAAGATCGACCAGTCGTTCATCCGCAATATCGACAAGGTTCCGGCGAACCTTGCCATCGTGCGCGCCATCGTGGCGCTCGGAAAAAATCTGGGGCTGGAAATCATCGCCGAAGGCATCGAAACCAACTCAGAGTTGGCCTTGGTTGCGGCGAACGATTGTGCCGAGGTGCAGGGTTACCACATTTCCAAACCCGTGCCGCCCGATCATTTCGCCGCATGGTTCCTAAGCCGCCCCGATTGCCGAATGAACTTCGAATCCGGCATCGTCTAGCCCAGATGCTGCTCACCCAGACTCACGCATCGACAACGGCGCGCAATCCCCCCACGAGCCGCCGAGTTCCCTCGGCGGCCGTCTCGGGCTCCAGAGCACCGTAGGCAACCCGCAGATAACAGCCTGTTTCCAGCCCGAAAGCCTTGCCCGGAATGACGGCCACCTTGTGCTCCCGGATCAGGCGTTCCGCGACCATCATTGAGTCGAGCTCGGTATCGAGCTTTAGCAGAAGATAGAAAGCGCCCTGGGCTTCCGGAACCCGGCAGATATCGGCCAGATTCCGCAGTCCGTCCAAAACGATCTCGCGAACCCGGCCGATGGTCTCCAGTTTCTCGCGGCAATAGCCGGAACCTGTCTCGAGCGCTCCGACCGCTGCGTGCTGCGAAATCGAGGGCGCGCAGATGAGATTGGTGTCCTGGGCTTTCAGCACCGCCTCGTACAAATGCTCCGGAATCACCATGTAACCAATGCGCCAGCTCGCGAAACCGTAAGCCTTGGAAAGCGAGAACAGCGAGATGGTGTGCGGCTCGGAATTTTGCACTGAGGCCGGCGAAAAATGCTTCGCGCCGTAGGTGAAATATTCGTAAGCCTCGTCGCTGATATGGTATATCCCGTGTTCTCGGCAAATCGCGTTGACCGCCCGCAAGGCGTCTTCCGAATAAACCGCTCCGCTGGGATTGTTCGGCGAGATGGTGACGATTGCCCGGGTCCGATCGTTAACGGCGGCCCGGATGAGATCGGTCCGAAGTTGATAGTTCTCGTCCGTCGGCACGAACACCGGCGTGCAGTTGAGCATCCGGATCGCCATTTCCTGGTTGAAATAGTACGGAAGCGGCAGGATGATTTCGTCGCCCGGATCGGCGATGGCGAACAGGGCATTGAGAAAACCCATGTTTCCGCCGGCCGTTACTACGATGCGTCGCTCTGCGCCAACGCGGATACCGTTCTCTGCCGCCAGTTTTCGCTCGATCAACTCGAGCAGCCGAGACATGCCCTGGACGGGGCCGTACTTCTGATTTTCCGGTTTCGCGAAGAAACCGCGGATCGCTTCGTGGGCAGCCGCTGGCGGACCGTAGAACACCACGCCCTGCCCCAGCGAAACCGTTCCGGGATGGCTTCGGATCAACTCGGCAATTACCGGAATGATGGGGGCTTGCACGGCGCTCATGCGCCGGCTGACCTTCGGTCGATGCTTCGTCATGTCACACTGCCAAAAACGCGAATTGTAAGGCGCTTTCCCGCATCGGTTAAAATGCCTCTCGCTCGGCGCAGGATGCACAAGCCGGACGCCCCATGATAAAGTTTAGTGAAACACTAGGTTATCGAATGCAAATCGACACTCTGCTAAAGGCGCGCTGGATCATCCCGGTGGAGCCCGATCGTATTGTTCTGGAACATCATGCTCTCGCCATAGACGGCGGGCGGATCGTGGACATCCTGCCGATTTCCGAGGCCGAACTTAAATATCAAGCCGCGTCGGTGGAGTCGCTCGATCGTCATGCTCTGATCCCAGGCTTCGTCAACGCCCATACCCATGCCGCCATGACCTTGTTGCGCGGCGTGGCCGACGACCGGCCGCTGATGGAATGGCTGCTCGACCATATTTGGCCCTTGGAACAGAAATGGGTCGGCGAGAACTTCGTGCGCGACGGCACCGATCTGGCGATGGCGGAAATGATTCGCGGGGGCGTCACTTGCTTCAACGACATGTATTTCTTTCCCGAGGTTACTGCCCGCCAGGCGGCACGTTGCGGCATGCGCGCCGTGGTCGGCCTGATCCTTATCGATTTTCCGAGCGCATGGGCGAGCGGCCCCGACGAGTATTTATCCAAGGGACTGGCGCTGTACGACGAACTTCGCCACAACCCTTTGATCACCACGGCGTTCGCCCCGCATGCGCCCTATTCCGTTTCGGACGAGCCCTTGCTGAAGGTTCGTACCTTGGCTGCGGAACTCGACCGCCCGATCCACATGCATCTGCACGAAACCCGGGACGAAATCGATCAGGGCCGCCAGCGTTACGGCATGCGCCCCATGAAGCGGCTTCAGCAGCTGGATCTTTTGGGCCCGTCCTTCGTTGCGGTACATATGACCCAGCTCACGGATGAAGAAATCGGCCAATTCGCCGAATCCGGCGGCAGCGTCGTGCACTGTCCCGAATCGAATCTGAAGCTGGCCAGCGGCTTTTGTCCCGTCGCCAAGCTCGTTAAGGCGGGTATCAACGTCGCCATCGGCACGGACGGCGCGGCCAGCAACAACGATCTCGACCTGATGGGTGAAATGCGTGCCGCGGCCTTGCTCGCCAAGGCGGTATCGGGAGATGCCGCCGCGGTTCCGGCCCATACCGCATTGCGGATGGCGACGCTCAACGGGGCCAAGGCCTTGGGACTCGAGGCGGAGATCGGTTCGCTGGAAATCGGAAAGTCTGCCGATATCACGGCTATCCATCTCGACGAACTCGAAACCCAACCCTTGTACGACCCGATTTCGAATGTCGTCTATGCGGCCGGACGCCATCAGATCACTGACGTCTGGGTGGCGGGACGCCAGCTTCTGAAAAACCGCGAGCTCACGACTCTGAACACCGAAGAACTTTTCCAGAAAGCCGCCGCCTGGCGGGAGAAATTAATCAGCGTACAGGAACGGCCATGACGAGCACCGAAAACGTCCACGAACACGAAATCCACAAATTCGGCGTGCTGGCCGATCGCTGGTGGGACCTCGACGGGGAATTCAAGACCTTGCATGCGGTCAACCCTTTGCGCATTCAGTTCATTCGCTCCTTCGCGGAACTCGAAGGCAAGCGTGTCGTCGATGTCGGTTGCGGCGGTGGAATACTGAGCGAGGGACTGGCGCGGGCCGGCGCCCAGGTAGTCGGCATCGACCTAGCCGAAGAGCTTTTGGATATCGCGAAATCCCATGCGGACGAATCGGGGATCGGCGTGGATTATCGACGGGTCAGCGCCGAGGCGCTTGCCGAAGCGGAATCCGACAGCTTCGACATCGTGACCTGCATGGAAATGCTGGAACACGTGCCGGACCCCGCTTCGGTAGTCAGAGCCTGCGCCAAACTGGTCAAGCCGGGCGGCCGAGTCTTTTTCTCGACGCTGAACCGGAAGCTCAAAGCCTATCTCCTCGCGATCGTCGGTGCAGAATACCTCTTGAACATGATTCCCAAGGGAACCCACGACTACGCGACCTTCATCAAACCGTCCGAGCTCAGCCGATGGGCGCGGGAATCGGGACTCGAGCTTCTCGGCATGGAGGGCATCGCCTACAACCCGATCACCGGGCAGTTCACCCTGAGCCGCGATTTGGATGTCAATTACCTGGCGGCATTCGCCAGACCCGAGGAATAAACGCATGGCCGCAAACCCGACAGTTTCCGCCGTGCTGTTCGATCTGGACGGAACTCTGCTCGACACCGCGCCCGATCTGGTCTTTGCCGCCAACGCCGCGCTCGCCGAGGCCGATATTCCGCCGCGTTCCGTGGACGAACTCAAGCCCTGCATCTCGGGCGGCGCCACCGTCATGCTGCGCTGCGCGTTCAACGGGGATTACGAGCCGGCGCTCTTCGGCCGAGTGCTGCAACGGATGCTGGAGCTTTACCACGCCCATGTCGCCGATCGCACCCGCTTCTTCGACGGTACCGAATCCGTGCTCGGCGAGCTCGAACGGCGCGGCATTCCCTGGGGCATCGTCACCAACAAGATGAGCAGGTTCACCGATCCCTTGCTGAAAAAACTAAATCTGGCCGACCGTGCCGGATGCGTCATCAGTGGCGACACCACCGCCGAAAAAAAGCCGCATCCCCTTCCCCTTCTGGAAGCCAGCCGGCGTTTGAATCACCCCCCGGAAGAGTGCGTCTACATCGGCGATGCTCCCGGCGACGTGGAAGCCGGCCGCCGAGCCGGCATGACGACCCTCACGGCGCTGTACGGTTATATCGCGGCGGAGCATGCGCCTCATGACTGGGGCGCCGACGGCCTCCTTGCGACACCTCGGGATCTGCTGCCCTGGCTGGACGGAGCGCTGTCATGAGCGGCTCGATGCTTGCTGACCGCGTCATTCTCGTTACCGGTGCCGGCGGCGGGCTCGGCTCGGCGGTTTCGAAGACTTGCGCCGCCGAGGGCGCGACGGTCATCCTGCTCGGAAAGACCATACCGAAGCTGGAGAAGGTCTACGACGCCATCGTAGCTGCCGGAGGACCGCAACCGGCGATTTATCCACTCGATTTGGCCGGCGCTACCGAGGACGATTACCGCGATCTCGCAGCCTCGGTCGAGCGGGAATTCGGCGCGCTGCGCGGACTGGTGCATTGCGCTGCCGAGCTCGGCGCACTCGGACCGGTAAGCGATATCAGCGGCGGATTGTGGCAACGTCTGCTTCACGTCAACCTGACCGCGCCGTTCCTGCTGACCCGGGAACTCCTGCCATTGATAGCGAAATCTCCCGATTCGGGCATCGTATTCATCACCGACTCGGTGGCCCGAACCGGAAAAGCCTATTGGGGTGCTTACGGGGTAGCCAAGATCGGCCTGGAAGGCTTCGGGCGAATCCTTTCGGACGAGCTGGAAAGCCGCAAGGTTCGCGTTCACCTGTATTCGCCGGGTCCCATGCAGTCCCCGCTTCGCCGGCGCGCCTATCCGGCCGAGAACCCGGCGGGGCTGCCTTTGCCGGACATCCATGCGGAGCAAATCGCCCGCCTGCTGAGTCCAAACGAAACACCTTCAAACGCTTATCTGATTAACAACGCATAACACTTATGTACGGTTACGGTCGCGAAAGCATCGTCCTTCAGCGGGATGTCAACGTCGTCCAGATCCCCGACGGCACGCCCGGTTCACTGCCGAAAGGCCACGTAGTAAGTCTGTATCAGTCTTTGGGCGGCAACTTCACCGTGGTCACCGAAATGGGCCAGATGGTGCGCATCGCCGGAAACGACGCCGATGCCCTCGGGAAAGAACCGCCGATCATGGGCAATCTCGTGAGCGGCACGGACCCGGAATCGGTCGAAAAAAACGTCTGGGAAGTGCTGAGGACCATTTTCGACCCGGAAATACCGGTCAACATCGTCGACTTGGGGCTGGTCTACCACTGCAAGGTGACTCCCGTCGAAGAGGGCAAGAACGATGTCGACATCATCATGACCCTGACCGCACCCGGCTGCGGCATGGGCCCTGTCCTGCAATACGACGCCGAAGCGGCGGTAAGAAATCTCCCGGGCGTGAACAGGGTGAACGTCGAAGTGGTCTTCGATCCGCCCTGGTCGCGCGACATGATGTCCGAGGTGGCGAAACTTCAGCTGGGAATGATCTAGAGCATTTTCCGGTTTGGTACGGTCCCCCAGGCTGCCCGTAAGTCGGCCATCCTTTGCCAACAAAACCTCTGGCCGATCTGTAAACGTCGGGAAAGGATTCCCGACCTACTCGGCCGCCCAGGCGCATCGTTGTAGGTCGGCAATCCCTTGCCGACAACCCGCTGTGTTGAGAACCGACGTCCTGGCGCTCGCGGAGCGTCCGTTTGCGATTGGGGTGGGATTCCCGACCTACAACTGATCACACGTCGCCAGACGCGCCTACCACATCAAATCGTCGGGGATCTTGTAATCGGCATATTCGTCGTCGGCATCTTGCGCTTGATCGGGCTGATTGAGCAGAACGATTCGGGTTTCATCGCGCTGCTTGATTTTTTCGGCCACCGGCAGCGGGACGATCTCATACCGAGACTCCAGGCTGGCTATTGCAAGCGTGCCCGCCACCAGACTTTGATGGACCGCCTTGGACACATAGATGGTCTTGACCTTGTTGTCGTGCGCGAACCGGTAGGCGATCTCGTCCTCCCCCGGCGAAACGCGGTTCGCCTCGATCAGCTGCTTGATTTGCGCGGCAAGCGCTTTTCTTTCCGCTTCTTTGGCTTTTTCCAGATTGAGCTGGCGGTCACGCTCGACTTTTGCCGCCATAGCGTCCTGAGCCGCGCGCTTGCTCTCGTCCTTTGCGGCGGCATTTCCGTGGCGATTCTGCTTTTCTTGTTTCCGCGCTTCCTTGCTGGCCTGTTTGGCTTGCTTGTCGTTGACCAAGCCCGCCTTTAGAAGCTGATCTCTCAGGGAGTTACTCATGCCCATGGCTCCTGTTTCGTCTCATATTCAATGCCACACCCACATCTTTCAATACCGACGGCAGAACGGTCAATCCACATCCCGTTTCCCAACGGACGGCCAGGCGACCAGTAAGGCCAATAAGCTGGAGCCCGCCGCCGCCGTATAAACCCAGTGAGGCCCCCACGCCGTCCAGAAGTATCCGCTGTATAGACTACCCAGCGCGCCGCCCAAACCGAAACTGAGGGCACTGTAAAGGGCTTGTCCTTTGCCGTGATGCGGACCGCGGAAATGGCGATGCACCAGATGGATGGCGGCCACGTGAGCCGAGCCGAAACTCGCCGCGTGAAGCAGTTGACCGGAGAAAACCGCCGCAAGGCTGTCGACACCCCAGGCAATCAATAGCCAGCGCACAACGCTCAGGGCGAGGCTCGCCAGAAAGATCCGGCGCAGGCTGTAGCGCGCCAGTAAACGGTGCAAGAACGCGAACAGCACGATTTCCGCCAGGACGCCGAGTGCCCATAACTGACCGGTCTCGCCGCTGCTGAAGCCGTGATCCCGAAGATATACCGAGAAAAAGACGTAATAAGGACCGTGTGCGAGTTGTTGCAGCATGCACGCCAGGAAAAAAGCAATGACGTCGCCCCGCTTCAAGATATTCGACAAAAAGCTCGGTTCCGGGCCATGAATTTCCTTCGGACCTCTCGGCACAGCCAGGCTGACCAGCCACAGCCCGCCGAACAGCAGCACGATCAACTGCGGTAGACAACCGATCGAAAGGACGCGCTCCAAAGCCTTGCCGATCGACACGACCGCCGCGATGAAGCCAATCGAGCCCCATACCCGCACCCAACTGTAGCGATACGTATCATGGCGCAGGTGATTGAGCGTGACGGTTTCGAAAAGCGGCAGCATGGCATTCCAGAAGAAACTGAATACCAGCATGACCAGGGCGAATCCTGCGAATCCTTGCAGTCTTAAAACCAGGCTGAAAGCGACTAGGGTGAAAAATCCGGCGAGCCGGACGACGGACAGGGTCCGCCCCGTTCGATCCGCCAGCCACCCCCAAAGATTCGGCGCGACGACTCGGGTCGCAGCGGTAATGGCGATCAACTGGCCGATCTCCGCCGCAGAGAATCCCGTGTCCTGGAGATAAAGCGCCCAGTACGGCAAAAAGGCGCCCAGCGCCGCGAAATAGAAAAAATAAAAGCCGGACAACCGGCCGTAAGGCACTTTACGCGCCGAGAGCATGGCTGGCGGAAGATCGTTCGGGGCTACGGAGCCCTGGATGGAATCGGCGCCAATTCCGTCTTCACGTCCGGATTCTGGGCGCGATGCCGCAGGTAATGATCCATCAGCACTAGGGCCGTCATCGCTTCGGCGATGGGGGTGGCCCGGATGCCGACGCAGGGGTCGTGCCGACCCGTGGTGATCACCTCCACGGGCTCGCCCCTGACGTTCACGGAACGGCCCGGCAGGCGCAAGCTGGAGGTCGGCTTCAGTGCGATGCTGGCAACGATATCCTGTCCCGAGGAAATGCCGCCCAATACTCCGCCGGCATGATTGCTCAGGAAACCTTGCGGACTCATCTCGTCGCGGAACTCGGTGCCTTTCGCCTCGACGCAGGCGAAACCGTCGCCGATCTCCACCCCTTTGACGGCGTTGATGCTCATCAAGGCATAAGCCAGCTCGGCATCCAGCCGGTCGAAAATCGGTTCGCCCCAGCCCGGCGGCACGCCGGTCGCGACGACGTTGATGCGCGCGCCGATGGACTCCCCTTCTTTGCGCAGAGCGTCCATATAGGCTTCCAGTTCCGCGACCTTCTCGGGGTCTGGGCAGAAGAACGGGTTGTTGTCCACCTCCTCCCAAACCACCCGATCGATCTTGATCGGGCCGAGTTGGGCCAGATAAGCGCGGATCGTCACGCCGACCCGTTCTTTCAGATATTTCTTGGCGATGGCGCCGGCAGCCACCCGCATGGCGGTTTCGCGAGCGGACGAGCGCCCGCCGCCGCGGTAATCCCGGAAGCCGTATTTCATATGGTAGGTGTAATCGGCATGACCCGGCCGAAAGGAGTCGGCGATCGTGGAGTAATCCTTGGAACGCTGATCCACGTTTTCGATCAGCAAACCGATCGGGGTGCCCGTGGTACGCCCGTCGAACACCCCGGACAAAATCTTCACTTCGTCGGGCTCGCGGCGTTGCGTGGTATGCCGGGATTTGCCGGGGCGCCGCCGTTCCAGCTCCCCCTGAATGTCGGCCTCGGACAACTCCAGGCCCGGCGGGCAGCCGTCCACGATGCAGCCGATGGCGGGACCGTGGCTCTCGCCGAAGGAAGTGACGGTAAAGAGTTTGCCTAGGGTGTTTCCGGACATGGTAAAGATTTCAAACGTTCCTAAACGACGGAGCTATTAAGGTTCAAATCGCCCCCGCCACCTTGAGCCGATCCGCCACTGCCTCGGCCAGCATCCGATAGCCCGGCCCATTCGGGTGTACCCCATCGGATTTGAGCGAATTGTCCCGGATGATTTTGCTCAGCGTCCCGGTTTCGAAGGGAATCGCGAACTCTTCGGCGATCTTTGCATAAAACTCGGGCGGCGAGAACATCAGCCCGAACTTGGGCACGGCGATCAAAACCACGCTGATGCCGCGGTCCCTGGCCAATTTGACCATGGCCCGGACGTTGTCGGCCGCCTGCTGCTCGCCCAAGTTGCGCAGAAAATCGTTACCGCCGTGGCATAGAATCAACAGCGTGGGCTGATGCTCGTCCAGCAGTGCCGGCAGGCGCTCCAGACCTTCCGCACTGGTTTCGCCCGGCACGCCGGCGTTGATGACCTCTCGCCCGATCAAGC
Source organism: Methylocaldum sp. GT1TLB (assembly GCF_051027445.1). NCBI lineage: Bacteria > Pseudomonadati > Pseudomonadota > Gammaproteobacteria > Methylococcales > Methylococcaceae > Methylocaldum > Methylocaldum sp. GT1TLB. The sequence goes on along the minus strand of NZ_CP194898.1, from coordinate 4,904,164 downwards.
CTTGCAATACGGATGGATAACTCTGCTCGGAACCGGCGCCGGTTCCGAAAGTCAGACTGTCGCCAAACGCGAGCACCTTCGCCTCCGTCGGAAGCTTCGGCAGTTTCGCGCTAGAGCCACAGGCCACCAGCCATAACAGCAGAACAGACATACCGGCGAATTTTAACTGAACTCTCATTGTTTCCCTCTGCTTGATCTTGTTCGTTAGTAACGGGTCGATCACGTTGAATCAACGTGCAACAAATCCTGGGCTGTGGTTACGAGGAACCGCGTAGTGAACGAAGCATACGGTTCGCGTACTCATCGCCCCCGACAAGAATAGTCGTGCCTCGGATTGCTGCTAGCAGAGATTCCATGAGAGATTGCAATATTGTCCCAGCGCTGGCGGACTTGTCAGCTTCTTCTAACTCTTCTGAAAAAGCTTGCTACACCGGTCGACCTGTTCGGCAGTCAGCAGGAACACACCCTCGCCGCCCCGCTCGAAATCCAGCCAGTAGAAGGGAACTTCCGGGTAGGCGGTTTCCAGGGCTTCGGCGCTGCTGCCGACTTCGACGACAAGAACGCCCTCCGGTTTAAGGTGGCGATGGGCGTCCCGGAGGATGCGGCGCACGCAATCGAGGCCGTCTTCGCCCGCTTCCAGGCCCAGCCTCGGCTCGGCGTGATATTCCGGCGCCAAGCCGCGCCACTCGTCGAGGTTTACGTAAGGAGGATTGCTGACGATCAGATCGTAACGCCGGTCGCCCAACTCGGAGTAAACGTCCGATTTGATGGCGTTCACCCGGTCTTCCAGGTGGTGCTTCTTGATATTGATACGCGCCACTTCCAGCGCGTCCGACGAGATATCGACGGCGTCGACCCGTGCCTCCGGAAAGGCGTAAGCGCAAGCGATGGCAATGCACGCGCTGCCGGTGCAAAGATCGAGCACGTCGTGCACCCGGTCCGCCTCGATCCAGGGAGCGAAATGGTTTTCGATCAGTTCGGCGATGGGCGAACGCGGCACCAGTACCCGTTCGTCAACATAGAAGGGCAAACCGGCAAAAGAAGCCTCGTGAATGAGATACGCCAGAGGCTTGCGCTCGACGATGCGGCGCTGGATGAGTGCGAGGACACGCTCGCGCTCGTCCATGGTCAACGTGGCCGCGAAATAGCCGCCCGGGAGATCGTAAGGCATATGCAAGGTATGAAGCACCAAGGCGGCGGCTTCGTCCAGTGCGCTGGCGGTACCGTGGCCGAAAAACAACTCCGCTTGCACGAAACGGCTGGCGGCCCAACGGATGTAATCGCGGATGGTGGTTAAGGTTACGGACGGATGGGGTGATGTCGACATGGCCGAAGATTCCGGTAGACCCGGTATTGTAATGGAAAATCGCCCCGTACCGACGAGGCTTATGGAAAATCCGCCGACGGACGCACTAGAACCAACGGGTACGTTACCACCAGAGCTACGGTTTACGCGAACGGTCTACTTGAGTCTCTGCCCGTCACCATTGAAACCGCTTTAGGGATAAAGCCCGATATTTCTGAGCCCTTTCGTTTCCTCCAGGCCAAACATCAGGTTCATGTTTTGCACCGCTTGGCCGGCTGCACCTTTCACCAAATTGTCTATGACCGACAAAATTACCACCGTATTGCCGTCCATAGGCCTATGGACGGCAATCTGGCATCGGTTTACGCCGCGCACGTTGCGAGTGTCGGGATGGGAACCCGCCGGCAGAACGTCGACGAAAGGTTCGGCTCGATAGCGCTCCTCGAATAGCGCCTGCAAGTCGCCGTGCGCGGCGCTCAGTTCGGCATAAACCGTGGCGTGAATACCCCGAATCATGGGGATCAAATGGGGCACGAAGGTGAGGCCCACGTCCTGTCCTGCGGCTTGGTCCAATCCCTGCTTGATTTCCGGCCAATGACGATGGCCTTTGACGCTATAAGCTTTGAGGCTCTCGCCCGTTTCGCTCATAAGCATGGGAATTTCTGCTTTGCGCCCGGCGCCGCTAACACCCGATTTCACGTCGGCGATGATGCGGTCCAAGCGAATCGCCCTCGCCTCAATCAATGGCAATAATGCCAGTTGAACCGAAGTCGGATAACAACCGGGGCATGCGATCAGCCGCGCCGACCGAATCAGTGCCCGATTCACTTCGGGCAGCCCGTAAACGGCTTCTTCCAACAGCTGGGGAGAAACGTGCGGCTCTCCGTACCAATGAGCCCATACATCCGGGTTTTTGAGGCGGAAATCGGCGGACAGGTCGATAACTTTGACGCCCCGCGCCAACAAGGCTTCGGCCGTCCGCATCGCAGTACCGTTGGGCGTCGCAAAAAACACCACGTCGCATCCGGCTAGCGCATCCGCCGAGGGCTCGACGAAGATCGCATCGACGAAACCCCGCAGGTTCGGATACAACTCGTCGACTCGTTTTCCGGCATCGGCCCGCGAGGTGACGATGGTTATGGCGACGTCAGGATGAAGCGCGAGAATCCGCAGCAACTCCACACCGGTATAGCCGGTACCGCCTACAATGCCGACTCGGATCATTCTCGGCTCTCTCGTTCGAAACGAATTAGGGACGATTTCCGCGAAGGAAGCAGGTCAAGAAAACTCAAGACCCTCGAGATTTTTTCGCACTCGGCGCTTCGCTTTCTAGCCGAACGTTCTCGGCGTTTTGTCTCGAATACGCTTCCACGCTGACCTTCAATTTCTGTCCCGGCTTGAACGTCACCACACGGCGCGCGGTGATCGGAATCTCTTCACCGGTTTTCGGATTTCTGCCCGGCCGCTGATTTTTGTCGCGAAGATCGAAATTGCCGAACCCGGACAATTTCACTGAATTTCCTTGCGCCAGCGCGGCCTTGATCTCTTCGAAAAACTGGTCGACCAACTCCTTGGCATCCCGCTTGTTAATGCCGTGGTTCTCGAAAAGCCTCTCAACCATGTCTGCTTTGGTCAGTGCCATCTTTTCAATCTCTCAACCTAGCATTGAATTCTCTGCTCAGACGTTCCAAAACGCGTCCTACCGTTTCATCGACCCTGGCGTCGGTCAAGGTTTCGGCCTCATCCTGCAACACCAAACCGAGAGCGACGCTCTTCCGACCGGTCTCGACACCCTGCCCCCGGTAAACGTCGAACACCACGACCTGGCGCAAGATAGAGCTATCCGCTTCTTTCACGCACTCGATCAAACGATCGATCGTGACGGATTCGTCAACGATGACCGCGATATCCCGGCGCACCTGCGGGAACTTCGATATTCCGTGGAATACCGGAATATGCCTTCCGAGCAGCACGTCTTGATCGAGCTCGAACAGAAACACGCTCTGTTCGAGGCTTAGTTGCTTTTCCAGGCGAGGATGCAGCATTCCGATCCAACCAAGCCGTTCGCCCTCGAGCCGGATTTCCGCCGATTGCCCAGGATGAAGCGCCGGATGAGCAGCGGCGACAAATTCCAAACCAGCCTCCCGGCCGGTCAGTTTGACGATGCCCTCGACATCGGCCTTCACGTCGTAAAAATCCACGGAGCGAGCCGCTTCTCCCCACTGCTCTTCATGTACCGCCCCTATCGCCAGGCCAGCGATAGATTTCCGCTGTTCGATGCCGCTGCCCCGCCTCGCGAAACGCAGACCTGCTTCGAATAGGCGCACCCGGTTCTGCTGGCGGAACGTGTTCTTGAGAGCCGCGTCCAGCAAACCGCACCAAAGGCCGGTGCGCATGACGGCCAAGTCGGAGGAAATCGGATTCTTCAAGGCCAGATAGGGAATTTCCGGCTCGATCAGCGCCTGCCGAGCTTCGTCCACGAAACTGTAGGTAATCGCCTCCTGGTAACCGCGATCGACCAGGAGGTTCTTAACCCGGTCCAGATCGAGTATTCGTTCGGACACCGGACGCATCGCCGTCGCCATGACCGGATGGCGGCGCGGCAACGATTCGTAGCCGTAGACCCTTCCGAGTTCCTCGATGAGATCGGCCTCTATGGCGATATCGAAACGAAATCCGGGCGGCGTCACGGTCCATCCCTCCGGATGGTCCGCGAGAGTCATTCCCAGCCGTTTGAGAATTTCGGCGACCTTCGGTTGCTCGATGCTCATGCCGAGCAGACGGGTAATCCTCTCGTAACGCAGCAGAATCGGTGCGCGTCGCGGCAAATGCGGGGGGCTGGCTGCTTCGACGATGGGTCCCGCTTCTCCGCCAGCAATGGATAATATAAGTTCGCTGGCCCGCTCGATGGCACGAGTCTGCAACTCGGGATCAACGCCTCTCTCGAAGCGATGGGACGATTCGGTATTCAGCCCGTAGCGCCTAGCCTTGCCCATGATCACGCTCGGCGTGAAAAAAGCGCATTCGACGAAAATATCGGCAGTGCCATCGCCCACCGCGGAGTCGCTGCCGCCCATGATGCCCGCCAATGCCAAGGCTTTTCGTTGATCGGCGATCACTAAAATATCGGAGTCCAGCGCGATTTCCTCGCCGTTCAAGAGGCGCAGCTTCTCGCCCGGCGCCGCATAGCGAACGTGGATGCCGCCCTCCAGCTTGGCCGCGTCGAAGGCGTGCAAGGGTTGTCCCATTTCCAAGAGCACATAATTGGTAACGTCCACTACCGCATCCAGGGATCGGATACCGGCGCGCCGCAAACGTTCGCGCATCCATAGCGGCGTCTGAACGGTACGCGATACGCCTTTGATCAGCCGCCCCAAATAGCGCGGGCACGCTTCGGGTGCGGAAACGCTCACCGGGTGCTCTTCTCGAATCGTTGTAGGAACGGCAGGAACGTCCGGTACTGCCCAATCCAGAGCGTTGAGCGAGGCCACTTCGCGCGCAATGCCTTCTACGCTTAGACAATCTGCGCGGTTCGGTGTCAGATCGACCTCGATGATGCAATCGTCCAGTTTCAGATAATCCCGAACATCGGTCCCCACTGGAGCATCCGAGGGCAATTCCATCAGCCCTGTTTGGGGATCGTCTATTCCCAACTCCTTGGCCGAACACAGCATGCCAAACGAGGCGATGCCGCGAAGCTCCGATTTCCGAATGGAAACATCCCCCGGCAGACGTGCCCCTTCGATGGCGAGCGGCACACGCATCCCGACCCGGACGTTGGGCGCTCCGCATACGATTTGAAGAGGCTCACCGGAACCGCCGGACACCAGACAGACTCGCAGCCGGTCGGCCTGTGGATGGGGCGAGACCTCGAGGACTTCGGCCACGATAACGCCGCTGAACGATGCAGCGGCGGGTTCGGCGCTATCGACCTCAAGACCCGCCATCGTCAACTGATGAACCAGTCTTTGCGTGTCTATCGATGGATTGACGTATTCTCGTAGCCAGGCCTCGCTGAAGCGCATGGGAAGGACCGTATGTTGTTCTTAAAATGCCGCGAATTGTGAAAGAAATCTAAGGTCGTTCTCGAAAAACAGCCTGAGGTCGTTGATGCCGTAGCGCAGCATCGCGAGCCGTTCCACGCCCAAACCGAAGGCGAAACCGGTATAGCGTTCCGGATCGATTTTGACGAATTCGAAAACCCGCGGATGGATCATCCCGCAGCCCATTACCTCCAGCCAACCGGTCTGCTTGCAAACGCGGCAACCTTCGCCTCCGCACATGACACACTCGATATCGACTTCGGCGGACGGTTCGGTAAACGGGAAATAAGACGGGCGGAAACGTACCTGCATGTCCTTTTCGAAGAACAAGGTCAGGAACTCGTAGAGAATACCCTTGAGGTCGGCAAAGCTGACGTCCCGATCGACGACGAATCCTTCCACTTGATGAAACATCGGGGTGTGGGTCAAATCGGAATCGCAGCGATAGACGCGGCCCGGCGCGATGACCCTAAGCGGCGGGCTCTGGGTCTCCATGATCCGCACCTGCACCGGTGAGGTATGGGTACGCAGGAGGGTGTGCTCGTCGAAATAAAAAGTGTCGTGCATCGCCCGCGCGGGATGATGGGCGGGTATGTTCAACGCTTCGAAGTTATGGTAATCGTCCTCGACTTCGGGGCCTTCGACGATGTCGAATCCAACGTTCTTGAAGAGTTGGCTAATGCGCCGCAACGTCAGAGTGACCGGATGGAGCCCTCCCGTACGCTGCCCGCGCCCCGGCAGGGTAACGTCGATGGTTTCCCGCTTGAGACGTTCTTCCAGCTCGCTCGCCTCCAGAACACTCTTTCGGGCCTCCAAATCGGCTATAAACTGGTCTTTGGCCCGATTAACCCGGCCTCCGGCCTCCCGTCGCTGTTCCGCCGGAAGCGTACCGAGTTCTTTCATGCGCTCGGTAAATACACCTTTCTTGCCGAGATAATGTACTCGCACTTGATCGAGTTTTCCGAGCGTATCGGCCTCGGCCACTTGCTTTCTGGCCTGCACGAGAAGCTCTTCAAGGGGTGTACTCACAGCCTTGCTCGCTTGGACAACGGTTTTGAAATGAAGAACGGGAAAAACTCGGGGCGAGTCTTTCCCGTGAAGATCAGGCGCGGGCTAACCCTGGGCGATCTTGGCCAATTCAGCGAACGCATCTTTGTCGCGAACAGCCAAATCCGCCAGAACTTTACGGTCGATTTCGACGGACGCCTTTTTTAGGCCATCCATAAAACGGCTATAAGACAGTCCGAATTCCCGCGCCGCGGCATTGATTCTCACGATCCAAAGCGCACGGAATTGGCGTTTTCTCTGTCTGCGATCCCGATAAGCATATTGGCCGGCTTTGATAACCGCCTGCTTGGCAACGCGATAAACTCGGCTACGGGCGCCGTAATAACCTTTCGCCTGCTTGAGAACCTTTTTGTGCCGGGCTCTCGCAGTGACGCCTCGTTTTACTCTAGGCATGGGCTTCTCTCTCGATGGGCAAGAAAAAATCAGCTATAAGGCAACAAGCGAGTCGCGCTCCGCACATCCGAAGGGTGTAAGGCAGCGGGATTGCGCAGTTGGCGCTTCCTCTTGGTGCTCTTCTTCGTCAGAATGTGACGACGATGCGAATGATTGCATTTGAAACCGCCGGACGCAGTACGCTTGAAGCGTTTCGCTGCGCCGCGATTGGTCTTCATCTTAGGCATATAAATCTCCAACAACTCAAGATTATTTTTTTCTCTTCGGCGCAAGCGTCATGCTTAACTGCTTACCTTCCATTTTCGGAAACTGCTCTACGACGGCGTGCTCCACGAGGTCCGTCTCGATCCGCTTCAGAAGGTCAATGCCCAATTCGCGATGACTCAATTCTCGACCGCGAAACCGAACAGTGACCTTTGCCTTATCGCCGTCCGATAGAAAGCGAATGAGATTGCGCAGCTTGACCTGGTAATCGCCCTCGTCCGTACCCGGCCGGAATTTGATTTCCTTAACCTGAATCTGCTTTTGCTTTTTCTTGGCCGCTTGCAGCTTCTTATTCTGCTCAAAACGGAATTTACCGTAATCCATTACCCGGCAAACGGGAGGATCGGCTGCCGGCGAAATCTCGACCAGATCCAGATTCGCATCATAAGCAATTTGCCTGGCTTCTCTGGTCGACACGACTCCTACTTGATTACCGTCGGGTCCGATCAACCTGACAGTGGGCGCCGTGATCTCTTCATTCAGGCGCGGCTCTTTTCTTTCAGCAGTGATATCCTATTCCTCCGAACGCAATTATTGAAACGCAGCGCGACTCGCCACCTCGTCGGTAAACTTGCCGATCAAATCCGGCAAGCTGAAACCGCCTAGATCCTGGCCTTTCTGTGTACGAACAGAAACGGTACGGGAATCCAGTTCTTTATCGCCGACGATTAATAAATAAGGCACACGCTGCACGGTATGCTCGCGGATTTTAAAGCCGATCTTCTCATTTCTCAAGTCGGACTTTACCCGAAAGCCTTGTTTTACAAGCTCCGCAGCCAATTCGGCGGCATATTCGGCTTGATTTCCGGTAATGTTGAGCACCACCGCCTGAACCGGCGCCAGCCAAAGCGGAAAATACCCTGCGTAATGCTCGATGAGAATGCCGATGAAGCGTTCCATCGATCCTATGATCGCCCTATGCAGCATGACCGGCGTATGGCGGGCATTGTCTTCGCCCACGTATTCGGCACCGAGACGCCCCGGCATCATGAAATCCACCTGAATCGTCCCGCACTGCCATACCCGACCGATCGCATCCTTCAACGTGAACTCGATCTTGGGGCCATAGAAAGCTCCCTCACCGGGCTGCAATTGGTATTCGATGTCTTGCGCGGCCAAAGCAGCCATCAGCGCAGCTTCGGCCTTATCCCAAATTTCATCGCTGCCGAGCCGCTTGGGCGGGCGCGTGGACAGTTTGTACTGGATATCGGTAAAGCCGAAATCCGCGTACACCTTACGCAAGACACCTATGAATGCGACAACTTCCGCCTGAATTTGATCCTCGGTACAAAAAACATGGCCATCGTCCTGATTGAAACCGCGCACACGCATGATCCCGTGCAAGGTGCCGGAGGGCTCGTTGCGATGACAGGAACCGAATTCCCCGAACCGGATCGGCAGTTCGCGATAGCTATGCAGATGCTGTTTGAAAACCTGGATGTGACCGGGGCAGTTCATGGGCTTTACCGCATACTCTCTATTCTCGGACGCGGTAAAAAACATATTCTCGTGAAAGTTGTCCCAGTGGCCCGAAGCTTTCCAAAGGCTTACGTCCAGAATCTGAGGACAGCGGATTTCTTGATAGCCATTCTCACGGAACACCCGGCGTATGTACTGCTCGACCTGCTGATACAGCGCCCATCCATTGGGATGCCAGAACACCATTCCGGGAGCTTCCTCCTGAGTATGGAACAGGTCCTGCAGCTTGCCGATCTTGCGATGATCGCGCTTATCCGCCTCTTCCAGCCGATGCAGATAGGCGTCCAAATCCTTCTTGTCGGCCCAGGCGGTGCCATAGACACGCTGCAGCATGGCATTGCGGGAATCCCCCCGCCAATAGGCACCCGCCACCTTCATGAGCTTGAAGGCTCTAAGCTTTCCGGTATCCGGCACATGGGGACCGCGACAAAGATCGGTAAAATCCCCTTGCGAGTAGAGGGAGATTTGCTCGCCCTGAGGTATGGCTTCGATAATTTCGGCCTTATAGTGCTCGCCCTGGTCACGGAAAAATTTGACGGCTTCTTCCCGACGCATCACCTCCCGCCTGACGGGAATCGCCTTTGCCGCCAATTCCGTCATTTTCTTTTCGATTGCCTCGAGGTCTTCCGGCGTAAAGGGACGTTCGAAGGCAAAATCGTAGTAAAACCCGTTTTCCACCACCGGACCGATCGTCACTTGCGCGCTCGGATACAACGCCTTAACGGCCTGAGCCAGCAGATGGGCAGTTGAATGGCGAATAATCTCCAGCCCGTCCGCGTCCTTACCCGTGACGATTTCGACTGCGGCGTCATGTTCGACAAGAGTCGACAAATCGACCAGTTTCCCGTCGATTCGACCAGCCAATGCCGCCTTAGCCAATCCCGGACCAATGGACTGCGCCACCTCCATAAGCGTTACGGGGTGATCGAATGTGCGAGCGGAACCATCCGGCAGACGTATCACGGGCATCAGTCGAAACCTCTTCAACAAAAAAAGCATCGCCCAGCGATGCTTTTCGGAATTGGTAGGCGCGATTGGACTTGAACCAACGACCCCCACCATGTCAAGGTGGTGCTCTAACCAACTGAGCTACGCGCCTAAAATCAAGAGACGCAATTATAGAGCTATTTTTTGTTTAATTAAAGCCTTTCGTTCTCATCGCATTTAAGCGGCAAAATTTCACGGGTGGCAACGACGGGAATTGGTTATGATGGCCACTAGATGTGAATTCGGCAGGAGCAGTTCTGTCCAATTAAGAGGAAAGCAGTTCCGCAAGGGTGATAAACATGGCCATGTCACCGATCGAAACCTCGATTTCGGAAGTTTGTTTGGGTAGATCGAAGTTGTTCCGATTAGTATTGTTATGGATAACGCTCTTAAGCATAGCGGGGTGCGCAACCAGCCCGTTTTCGAAACCCATTCGGACGGCGACGAAAACGCAGCCATCGTTCTCGGAAATCAGCGCCCGCCCCGACGCCTACAAAGGCAGGACGGTCATGCTGGGCGGCGTGATCGTCCAAACCAGCAACCGCCCACAGTTCACCGAAATCGAAGTCTTGCAAAAACCGCTAGAAAGTTCGGATCGCCCGGAAGACGTCGACACTTCCGCCGGACGATTCCTGATTCACTGCAACCGCTTCCTGGATTCGGCGGTCTATGCGAAGGGACGCGAAGTGACGGTCGCCGGAGAGGTCCAAGGCAAGGAAACCAAGCCTCTCGATCAAATCAACTACACCTACCCGGTAATCGGTTGCAAGGAAATTCATCTTTGGGCCAACCGGCCGACTTACACCTATTATCCGACGCCATACTGGTACGATCCTTGGTGGCGAGGCTGGCCCGGCTATTACCCTTATTGGTACCCTTATTGGTAAGACTCATTCAACTCAAAAGGCTGCAACGCTACTGTGAGAGAATCTCGGATCTCGAAAAAGGACATCCGATCCGGCTACCCAATATCCTGGCCCCGCTTTCTCGGCCTGGCCGCCTTACTTGCGATCACGCTACAACTCAGCGGTTGCGGCTCGGTACTGTCGCGAGCGACCATGGACCAGGTCGATCCGAAACTTTCGCCCGAAACTGTCCTGAATAACCCAAAAGCGTTTATCGGCCAAGCCATTCTCATCGGCGGAACTATCCTTAGCGCCGAAAATCTACAGGAAGGCACGTTAGTCGAAGTACTGACCTATCCCACCGATAGACGAGGCGAGCCGGAACTCAGTGAGCCCGCATGGGGCCGATTCTTAATATTGTATCCCGGCTATTTAGACACACTCATCTACGAACAAGGCCGGCGAATTGTTGCAGCCGGTCGCGTCATCGGCGAACGCACGACGGAAACCGGCGAAGCGACTCGTGCATTTCCGTTGTTACGTCCTTTGGAGATCAAACTGTTATCCGAATATGACACCGGACCTCGGATCGGTATTGGCTTAGGCGTTGGATTTGGCTTTTGATCGATGATCATAGCCTCGCGTCTTGCCGGTCCCTGCAACACTCAATCCCACCCGATAAACCAGTTAGAAAACGTGCGGATTGAAAATCCATTCGATGCTATCCAAAATGGCGTCGCGTGCATTCGCCAAAGCGGATGCTTTTTCCAATTCGTGCTCTTTGAGGCAACTCTATGGAAAGATTTGCAGCCCCTTAAGGATTGTTAGTTAATGCCCATCTCTTATTTTTTATTTTTATAGTGAAAAAATGATTAACGGTTTACTCGACCTCCCCTGGTGGGGACTTATTGCCGTTACGCTCGGTCTGACCCACATCACCATTGCCAGCGTCACGATTTTCCTACATCGCCACCAGGCGCATCGCGCTTTGGACCTTCATCCGGCGGTCAGCCATTTTTTTCGGCTCTGGCTGTGGCTGACAACTGGCATGGGCACCAAGGCCTGGGTCGCGATTCATCGCAAACACCACGCCAAATGTGAAACCCCGGAAGACCCCCATAGCCCTCGCGTGTTTGGCATAAGCAAGGTCTTATGGGAAGGCGCGGAACTCTACCGGACCGAAGCAGCCAATCCGGAAACCTTGGATCAATACGGCTACGGCACGCCTGATGACTGGCTGGAGCGAAAACTTTACTCGCCGCACCCCGGTCTTGGCGTCGCGCTTATGTTTCTCGCCGACGTTGCGCTGTTCGGCTTCTTCGGCATTACCATTTGGGCCGTACAAATGCTCTGGATTCCCTTTTGGGCAGCGGGCGTAATCAACGGCCTGGGGCATTTCTCCGGTTATCGCAATTTTGAAACCCGCGATGCGTCCACCAATCTCTTCCCGATAGGCTTACTGATCGGCGGCGAGGAACTTCACAATAACCACCATGCCTATCCCTCTTCGGCGCGGCTATCCTCCCGTTGGTGGGAATTGGACATCGGGTGGGCCTACATTCGCCTGATGGAACTATTGAAGTTAGCAACGGTTCGCCGGGTTGCTCCAAAAATTCGCATTCTTCACGACAAGAAATTGATCGATTTGGCGACAATACAGGCCGTAATGCGTAACCGGGTCCATGTGCTGGCTTTATATGGCCGTAGCGTGGTGCTTCCGGTCCTGCGTCAAGAATTAAAGACTGCCCTCCCGGCATCCCGACGCCTGCTCCGCGATGCAAAGCCGCTCTTGGTTCGAGAGGATATCCAATTCGATGAGGCCGCCACCCACATCCTTGATCGAGCACTGAACTTGAGCCAAACACTTCACACCGTTTACCAATTCAAGGAGGAATTGAAACAGCTTTGGGCGAACTCTTCAGTCGGCTACGAAGCACGTGTGCAGTCGCTCAGAGAGTGGTGCCAACGAGCGAAGGAGACTGGCATCCAATCACTTCATGAGTTTGCCGACTTGTTGCACGGCTATACCATTACAAATCGGCTGTCCGTCAATTATTTACCCAGCACTTAAGCCAAGCACCACTCACATGCTGCCGTGCGGCGTCTCATGTGAGTCATGATATGGTCGGGAAAGTAGCGACCTGTTCATCCAGGATCAGGCTTTCTCGGCCTTCCGCAACGATCATTTGCGATTGATAAGAATCCCCGATTTACTGGCGCACCGGTCCTTAGGTCGGCAATCCATAGCGACAAACCCATTGCGTAGAAAAAGGATTTTCGACTTACAAGTCGTGCAGCGCTGTAAGCCGGAATAAGCATTTCCGCGGGTTTATCCATGTAGCTTTGGACAGCGATGCCAAGGACACGGGCCCAAAGCTGAAAATGCTTCAAAAAAAAGCCCCATCCGAAGATGGGGCTTTTTTACACTTAAATGATCGGTCGGCGATTACATCATGTCGCCCATGCCGCCCATTCCACCCATGCCTGCCGGCATCGGAGTCTCTTCCTTCGGCTCTTCGGCAACCATTGCCTCAGTGGTGATCATGAGACCCGCCACGGAACCGGCGTTCTGCAGCGCGGTACGGGTCACTTTCGCCGGGTCCAGAATGCCCATGGCGACCATATCGCCGAATTCGCCGGTTGCTGCGTTGTAGCCGAAATTTCCGGAACCCTCGGCTACCTTGTTCAGAACCACGGACGACTCGTCGCCGGCATTGGCCACGATCTGGCGCAGCGGCTCTTCCATCGCGCGGCGGGCGATGCTGATGCCGACATCCTGATCGTGGTTTACGCCTTTCAGATCCTTGATCTTTTGCAGAGCGCGGACCAGAGCCACGCCGCCGCCCGGCACGATGCCTTCTTCAACCGCAGCGCGGGTCGCGTGCAACGCGTCTTCCACGCGGGCTTTCTTCTCCTTCATCTCGACTTCGGTGGCCGCGCCGACCTTGATCACTGCCACACCGCCGGCCAACTTCGCCAAGCGCTCTTGCAGCTTTTCTCTATCGTAGTCCGACGTGGTCTCTTCGATCTGCTTACGGATCTGGGTGATACGGCCCTGGATTCTTTCCTTAGCGCCGGCGCCATCGATGATGGTGGTTTCTTCCTTGCTGATCTGAACCTTCTTGGCATTGCCCAAATCGTTCAGACTCGCTTTCTCCAGGCTCAGACCCACTTCTTCGGAAATTACGGTGCCGCCCGTCAGGATAGCGATGTCTTCCAACATGGCTTTACGGCGATCGCCGAAACCGGGCGCTTTAACGGCGCAAACCTTGATGATGCCGCGCATGTTGTTGACGACCAAGGTCGCCAGCGCTTCGCCTTCGACATCTTCCGCGATGATCAGCAGCGGACGACCGGCTTTAGCGACGCCTTCGAGTACCGGCAGCATGTCGCGGATATTGGAAATCTTTTTCTCGCAGATGAGGATCAGCGGGTTTTCCAGCTCGGCGCTCATGCTTTGCTGATTGTTGATGAAGTACGGCGACAAATAGCCGCGGTCGAACTGCATACCTTCGACGACATCCAGGCTGTTTTCAAGGCCCGAACCTTCCTCGACCGTGATCACGCCTTCCTTGCCCACCTTGTCCATCGCTTCGGCAATGATCTTGCCGATGCTCTCGTCTGAGTTGGCGGAAATGGTGCCGACTTGAGCGATCGCGTTGCTGTCGGTGCAGGGAACGGACATTTCGTGGATAGCGTCGACGGCGGCGGTGACCGCCTTGTCGATACCGCGTTTCAGATCCATAGGATTCATGCCGGCGGCCACGGCCTTCAGGCCCTCGACCAGAATCGATTGCGCCAGAACGGTGGCGGTGGTGGTGCCGTCGCCCGCGACATCGGAAGTCTGAGACGCGACTTCCTTCACCATCTGAGCGCCCATGTTTTCGAACTTGTCGGAGAGCTCGATATCTTTCGCCACGGATACGCCGTCCTTGGTGACGGTCGGCGCGCCGAAACTCTTTTCGAGCACCACATTGCGGCCTTTCGGACCCAAGGTCACTTTCACCGCCTGTGCCAGAATATTGACCCCGCGAACCATGCGGATCCGCGCGTCATCACCGAATCTTACGTCTTTCGCTGCCATTACGATTTACCTTCGTTGGTTGATGTTGAATTCCGGGCGTGCTCAGTCTTCGAGCACAGCCATGATGTCGTCTTCGCGCATGACAAGGATATCCTCGCCATCGAGTTTCACCTCGGTGCCGGAATATTTGCCGAACAGCACCTTGTCGCCCGCTTTGACTTGCAGCGCGCGCACTTGCCCGTTATCCAGAGTCTTGCCGTTACCCACCGCAAGAACTTCACCGCGCATCGGTTTTTCCGCAGCCGTATCCGGAATCACGATTCCGCCCGGCGAAGTCCGCTCCTCTTCGAGGCGCCTCACGATAACACGGTCATTCAAAGGACGAATTTTCATCATACTCTCCTGTTCCTACTGATGATGTATTGACTGACGAGCGGTCGACCAGACCCTAGCTTTGTTAGCACTCGACTAAAACGAGTGCTAATCATAGCCGTCGAATATTTCATGTCAAGATCAACGCTCCCCCACCACATGTGGAAGAGCTGCGCGAATCCGCGTTTTTCCTGGGTTAAGATTCGTGCGCAACCAGCTTCGAGAAAAGAACATGGACCGCACCGAACGCTTCTACAAAATCGATCAACTGATCCGCGACCGGGAAAACGTCTCTCAAAAGGCGTTTCTTGAAGAATTGGGTATATCGGCAGCCACTTTCAAGCGTGATATCGAATATATGCGTAGTCGATTCAACGCGCCGATCGTTTGGGACCGAAAAACCCGCGGCTACCGCTTCGGGCCCCATGGCGGCGATGCGGCCTACGAGCTGCCCGGCCTTTGGTTCAACGCCTCGGAAATTCACGCTCTTCTCACCATGCGCCAACTGCTCGCAGACCTTCAGCCCGGACTGCTCGAACCGCATATCCAGCCGCTGCTCGCTCGCCTCAATGCCCTGCTCGGCGCCGGCGATCACGAGTGGCAGGAAGTCGAAAAACGGGTCCGGGTGTTCCATGTCGCACGGCGAACGGTGGATCTACAGCATTTCGAAGTGGTTGCGACGGCCCTGCTCAGACGCCGCCGGCTGCGAATTGTCCATTACAACCGCAGCACCGATGAAACATCCGAACGCACGGTGTCGCCGCAGCGCCTGATCCACTACCGCGAAAACTGGTATTTGGACGCCTGGTGCCATCTCCGTGAAGCGATCCGAAGTTTCGCCGTGGATGCGCTCCGATCCGCATCGGCGCTGAACGAACCCGCCGTAGACATCCCGGACGAAGAGCTGGATCGAGAACTGGCGTCCGGTTACGGCATCTTCTCCGGCACCGAAATCCGCTGGGCGGAATTGCGTTTTACGCCCGAACGCGCGCGCTGGGTCAGCCATGAAATCTGGCATCCCAAGCAAAAGACCCGGTTCGAGCCGGACGGCAGTTACACCCTCGAAATCCCCTACGCCGACGACCGCGAACTGATAATGGACATCCTCAAGCATGGCGCGGACGTCGAAGTCCTCGCTCCCGAATCGCTCAGGAGCAAACTGCAAGAAACGGTTCGGGCAATGGCGGCCCGCTACGAATAAAAATTTTTACCGATAGGGTTAGTGGCTCACACCCTGAGCGACTACCTGTCGTAGAGTATCTCCGTCGTTACACCCATCGGAGATACGATTATGTTCAACGTCTTCTCTTCCATCCGCAAAATCCGGAACGCTCGGGCTTCTGCAAGCTCCGCCACCAGCCATCCCGCCTGTCCTTTACAGCCGAGCCCGTTATCCCGCCAAACGCCGGATGCTTCGGCGCGCGTCAACTACGATATTCCGACGTACATCCGACGCGGTATCAAACTCAGCAGCTTGAACTAAGAAACAAGCACGGAACGGCACGATAAATACCAAGCCGAGAATTCGATACAATGACCATATTAACTGGTCATATAGTATCGAGGTATCAATCATGGAAATCACCGCAGCGGAATTCAAAGCCAAATGTTTGAAACTGATGGACGAGGTCAGCAAAACCCATGAGCCCGTCGTCATCACCAAGCGAGGCAAACCGATTGCCAAACTGGTACCGATCGAAGAACCGTCGGAAACCCAATTCGGTTACATGAAAGGCACGGTCACCGTTCTGGGCGATGTCGTTTCCCCTATCGACGAACCCTGGAGCGCGTTAACGGGCGACGAGGATGATCTCTACCGTGATCTCGCGCCGGGTGGACAACCCAACGATGGATGCCGGGCAAATAAATGAACGGACTGTTGCTGGATACCCACGCGTGGCTTTGGTACGCGGAAGGCAATTCCGAGCGCTTGCCGGCGGATGCGGTCGCACATATCGAAGCCATGCGCCGACAGTCGAGACTATTCGTTTCCACGATTTCCATTTGGGAAATCGGCATGTTGCAGAACAAACGCAGACTTACGCTCTCGGCGGCGTTCAATGTTTGGGTCGAGCACGCAACGGCTCTGCCGGGGCTTCGATCACTGCCTCTGGATGCCGAAAGCGCGGTGGAAAGCACCCAGCTTCCCGGATCGATCCACGGCGATCCCGCTGATCGTTTTCTTATCGCTATTGCGCGAGTCAAGGGGCTGCATCTGATGACCGCCGACGAGAAGATCGCCGAGTATGCGCGGGAAGGTTATCTCAAAGTTTTCGGTTTGGCGGGCTGAAGGAAATCACATTGCCCGAAGACGATGTAAAAGGCCCAAATCCCTTATTGGAGTCCATGTAAATGTATGGAGGTGCGGTGATCTACTATGCACACAGCGATAACAAGGCCGGATCCAAGCATCCACTAGCAGAGCATTTGCGGGACGTTTCGAAACTCGCAGGAAAATTCGCGGAAGCTTCCAGCTTCGCGGACGAAGCCGGCCTTGCCGGGCTCTTGCACGACCTCGGGAAATATGGCGATCGGTTTCAGGCACGGCTTGAAGGAAAGGACCATGGACTGGATCACTGGTCGATAGGTGCTTGGCTGGCGCTACAAAAGGACTATCAAGCCGTCGCTGCGGCGCTGGCGATTCAAGGTCATCACATTGGCCTGCAATACTTGCGCGGGTCCGAGTTGGCGAAACTAAACCCGACCAAGCTCGTTCAAAGCCATCCCCAACAACTCAGTTTGAGTGAAACGGATCTGGCAACCCTCAAATCACGCCTCCTCGCCGACGGTCTGACTCCGGCAAAGCCCGAGAAAACTGTCTGTGGAACGGAAATCAGATCGGGCTTCGATCTTATGCTCGACATTCGCCTGCTGTTCTCCGCCCTGGTCGATGCCGATTTCCTCGACACCGAAGCACATTTCCAAGGCGGACCGGACGGCAAGCGCCACCGGCCGGACGGGCCGAAGTTGCAAGCTAGCGATGCGCTGGAAATTCTGCTGGCCCATATCGACAAACTCGGCCGCAGTTCGAAGGCCGATCCCGGAGTGGCAAAAGTCCGACAATGGCTGCGCGACGACTGCCTGAGCGCCGCGGAACATCCGCCGGGGCTATTCACACTGACGGCACCGACCGGCAGCGGAAAAACCCTCGCCATGCTCGCCTTCGCCCTGGCGCATGCTGCGAAATACGAATTACGACGGGTGGTCGTCGTCATCCCGTATCTCTCGATCATCGAACAGACGGCTGCCATTTACCGAAGTCTGTTCGAACCGCACTTCGGTACCGACTATGTCTTGGAACATCACTCGCTGGCCGGTTTGGGGAAGGAAGAGTGCGAGTCCGATGCGGAGGGGGAATTTGGTGACTCCGACGAACGCCGACGGCGACAACTCTCGGAGAACTGGGATGCGCCGATCATCGTTACGACCAGCGTGCAGATGTTGGAATCATTGTTTTCGAACCGGCCGTCCGCCTGCCGCAAGCTTCACCGCCTGCCCCGGTCCGTGATTCTGTTTGACGAGGTCCAAACGCTGCCCGCGCCGCTGGCAGTACCGACGCTGGCGACGCTTACTCACTTGGCTCACGCCCATAAGAGCAGCGTCGTGTTCGCGACGGCAACGCAGCCGGCGTTCGAGCATTTGCACGCCCATGTTCGAACGCATGCGCCAGCGGACTGGCAGCCTCAAAAAGTCGTTCCGGCACCGGAGCGCCTATTTACACCGATGCAGCGAGTTAAAAGAATATGGGCTGATCCAAGCCAGCCCGTAGTTTGGCCGGAATTGGCCGAGCAAATCCGTGAAAAACAGCAAATCCTGTGCATCGTCAATCTCAAGCGTCACGCGCGTAAGCTTTGGGAAGAGTTCGACGATCCGAATACCTTTCACCTTTCCACAAATCTTTGCCCTGCGCACCGGCAAGTGTTGTTGGCGGATATCCGTGAACGGCTTGCCACGGATAAACCAGTACGCCTGATCGCCACCCAATGCGTGGAAGCCGGTGTGGACCTGGACTTCCCATCGGTTTTTCGCGCTTATGGCCCGCTCGAAGCTATCATCCAAGCTGAAGGCCGTTGCAACCGAGAGGGAAGACTCGTCGATTTGGGAGAGCTGCGGATATTCATGCCCGAAGACGAAAACTATCCACCGGGCGGTTACCGCCAAGCTGCGCAAATCACCAAGATGCTGTTACAGCGGTTCGGGCCGGAAGGCATGACATTGGATAACCCCGATTTCATCACGGCCTACTATCGGGAGCTTTACGACATCGGAAAACCGGAGGCTTCGAAAAAAACGGAGGAACTCCTCCAATATGTCCGGGAAGGCTCCTTTCCGGATGTTGCTCGCACTTACCGCCTGATCGAACAGGATGCCATTAACGTAATAGTGCCCTACCAGGGAGAAATGGCCTTGTTCGAAGAACTCCTCCGGATGGCGGAAGAAACCGGATTAACCGGAGAGTTCATCAGAAAGGCACGACCGCTCGCTGTCAGCCTGTTTCGCCCCGAATCTGGTAGCCCGGTATGGGACAGTCTGTTGGAAGTTCAGACTCTGAAAAAAGGGCGACGGGGGCGACAAGAAGAATGGTATATCGCCGCGAAATCCGAGCACTATCATCCGCAATTGGGTTTCATGCCGCCGGAAAGCTTGAATTTGTGGATTGCATGAACCATGCGATTAAATCAGTCATCAGCCGCCGAATAAGACTCACTACTACAATTGATCGAGTGCATTGCTCGTTCGAATTATGACAAAGGGGGGATTACTCATGCGTGGACAAACGCACTGCTTGGAAGTGTGGGGCGATTTCGCTTGCTTCACCAGGCCGGAAATGAAGGTCGAGCGCTTCAGTTACCCCGTCATTACGCCGTCCGCCGCCCGCGGCATCTTCGACGCGATTTATTTCAAACGGAGTTACGGGTTCTACTGGCAAATAGAGCGGGTAGAAGTTTTGGCATTTCCGAAATACGTCGCTCTGCGCCGCAATGAAGTAAAAGACAAAGCTCCCAGCGAACGCACGCTGTGGGCATGGATGGAACGAAGAGAGGAACCCGAACCATTGTGGGCGGACGGCGATCGGGACTCCCTCGGCACCGATCAGAAAGGGCGCACACAAAGGCAAACCATGGCGCTTCAAGACGTGCGCTACCGGATTCACGCCCATATTCGGTTACGACACGAAACCCACGACATTCGCGAACTCGACGAACAATTCGCCCGCCGTGCACGAACCGGCAAATGCTTTTACCAGCCCTATTTCGGCTGCCGCGAATTCCCGGCTTATTTCGAACCCGTCGACGAGACCTCTCCGCGGAAACCAGCAATCGGCCTCGATTTGGATTTGGGTTGGATGCTGTATGACGTATTCGACTTGAATCTTGCCAACGATTCTTTCGGAAAACCCTCCATCAGCGTATTCCACGCTCGAATGTCACGCGGAGTGATCGAAATTCCGCCCTATAACAGTTCCGAAGTCCGTAAGAACGAGGAAGCCGGACATGCTTGATTCGGTTCTTAAGCAAGCCGGTGACTCCGAGCCAGGCTTTTCCGAAAAGACCGTCAAATGGCTGATTACCTGCACGAGCGAAGGGCAATTTACCGGGCTGGTCTCTTTAGGCGAAGGCAGAGGCCGTACATTTTCTTCCTGCCCGAATCTGACCCAACCCGAATTGGTCGGCGGCGGTGAGGTACGCAGTCATTTCCTGATCGAAGGACTCCCTACTGTCGCTCTGTATCTTGATCCGAAAGCCGACGAAAAAGAGAAAGCCAAGTTCGAAGCAAAGCACGCGTATTTCATTCATCTACTTAAGCAGGCCGCGGAGCATGCGCCGTATTTGACTGTTGCGGCGAGCCTTCTAGAAAATCCCGAGGCGCTGGCAGCAATTCGGGAAGAACTGCGCGGAGCTAAAGCCAAGTTCACCGAAACCGCAACGCTGCGTATCGACTCCATCACTCCCTTAGAACGAGACGAATGGCGGAACTGGTGGCGGACATTCCGCTCGGGCCTACGAACCGCAAAAGGTAGAAAAGCATCGCCGATGCGCTGTCTCGTTACCGGGGAACTGATCGAGCCAGCCCCTACTCATCCCAAAATCAGCGGCTTGGCAAGCGTAGGGGGTCTCCCTGCCGGTGACGTCCTGGTGGGTTTCGACAAAGCCGCATTTCAATCCTACGGACTGGATCAATCGGCCAACGCCGCCATGTCCGAGGAAATCGCAACGGCCTACACGGAAACCCTCAAACAGCTCATCGCCAAAAAGAGCGTCAAACTCGCCAACACTCTTGCCGTCTATTGGTACACCGAGACTCCCGAACTACCTGATGAAGAGAATCCGCTCAGCTGGATAACCGAAGCACCGGAACTGACCGCCGCAGGCGCCGAAGCCCTGGCCCGCGATCTGCTAGAAGCCATCCGCGAGGGCAAGCGCCCCGACCTTGCCTACAATCGTTATGTCGCCCTGATGCTATCCGGCCAAGCCGGCAGAGTCATGGTGCGGGACGTAATGCAGGGCTGTTTCGAGGAGCTTACTGAGCGTGTTGGTAATTGGTTCGATGACTTGGCCATCGTTACCCGCGATGGCAAAAGTGTGGCCAAATCGCCCAAGTTTCTCGCTGTAGCCGGAAGCTTGGTCCGCGATCTCAAGGATTTACCTTCGCCCTGGCTCCAACAGCTTTGGCGAGCGGCGATAACCGGCGCGCCGATTCCAACCTTCGCTTTGGCGCAAGCGGTTCTGCGCGCCCGCATCGACGTCATCAACCACAACCTCGCATCCCATCCCCGCATGGGTCTCTTGAAAGCCTTTCACATCCGACAAGGAGATCGAGCCATGAGCGCATATTTGAATCCGGAACATCCAAACTCCGCCTATCACTGCGGCCGTTTGCTGGCCGTCTTCGCTAGACTGCAACGAGCCGCTCTGGGCGATGTCGGCGCCGGTGTCGTGCAACGCTACTACACGGCCGCCAGCCAAACGCCGGGACTGGTATTGGGACGATTGGCCGCGAACGCCAAAAATCATTTAAGCAAGCTGGAGGGAGGCTTGGCGTGGTGGTACGAAAACCAGATCGCCGACGTAATGAGCCGGATTCGCGACCAAATTCCAGGCACCTTGACCTTGGAAAATCAAAGCCTGTTCGCCCTCGGTTATTACCAGCAGCTCGCCGCATTGAATGCCGGCAAAGGCAATGGCAATAGAAATTCAGGCATAGAGACTGATCAAAGCACTTCACCCGAATCACAAGACTAACAACAACGACAAGGATCACGGACTATGGCTATCGTAAACCGTTACGAATTCCTGTTTCTGTTCGACTGCGAAAACGGCAACCCCAACGGCGACCCGGATGCGGGCAATGCGCCCAGGATCGATCCCGAAGATATGCGAGGACTGGTTTCGGATGTCGCTTTGAAACGGCGGGTGCGGAACTATGTACAGATAGCGCGAAATAACCAGATGCCCAACGCCATTCTGGTGGAGCATGCCACCAATATGAACCGGCCGATACTTAAGGCGCATGAAGAAACCGGGGGTATCCCGGAAAAAGGAGCGTCCAAGAAAAAGGTCGGCGAAGCTAGGAAATGGATGTGCCAAAGCTTTTTCGACGTACGCACATTCGGCGCCGTAATGAGCACCGGCGCTAACGCTGGTCAGGTACGCGGCCCGGTCCAATTCACTTTCGCCCGATCGCTCGACCCGGTCCTGCCGCTGGATATTTCCATTACGCGCATGGCCGTTGCCGAGGACGTCAAAGGCGCAAAAACGTCGGCGGAATTTCAGCAGTGGGAGGAAGAACAGCCCGAAGACAAACTCCGCACCATGGGCCGCAAAAACCTGATTCCCTATGGTCTCTATGCTGCCAAGGGTTTCATCAGCGCCAATCTAGCCCAAGATACAGGCTTCGGCGACGACGATTTGGCCTTGTTTTGGGAGGCGCTCGCCAATATGTACGACCATGACCGTTCCGCCAGCAAGGGTTTTATGTCGTGTCGCGGCCTTTACGTGTTCAAGCATGTCGGCACCGATTCGAATCTGGAACAGCGCAAACGCCAAGCGATGCTCGGTTGCGCTCCCGCTCACAAGCTGCTGGATATTGGCAGGACCCCGGAGGAAGGCAAAGTAATCGAGATTTGGCTGAAGAAACAACTTGAGACGGCATCGCCCCGTCGCTTCAACGATTACGAAATCAATGTCCGCGCAGATAGGATCCCCGCCGGTGTAGAACTCTGGATGTGGGACGCTGAACGCGGGGCGTTGGTCAAGCAATGACCGACACAAAACCACCTGATCTCATCCCCCTCTCCGCTCTCAACCAATACGCCTATTGCGCGCGGCGCTGCTTCCTCATTCACGGTGAGGGCGAGTTCACGGACAACGTGCATACCGTGAGCGGATCGCGGGAACACGAACGGGTCGATAACGCCGGCTATGAACACAAAGCCGATGTCCGGGTCGAGTATGCGGTACCCGTTTGGTCGGATCGCTTGGGGCTGACCGGGAAATGCGACGTACTGGAGTTTCGAGATGACGGAACGATTTATCCCGTGGAATACAAGCACGGTCCCAAACGGCGCTGGCTAAACGATGACCTGCAGCTCGCAGCTCAAGCCATGTGCGTGGAAGAAATAACCGGCAAACTCGCGCCCAAGGGAGCGATCTTTCACCAAAAATCGCGACGACGGCGCGAAGTGATTATCGACGATTCCCTTCGCTCGCTGGTGAAAGAGACGGCCTCAGCAATTCGCTCGATGCTTGCCGCAGGCGTCAGCCCACCTCCTATCGAGGACTCACGGCGTTGCGGGGAATGCTCTCTCAAGACGATATGCGAACCGGAGCTTCTGCGGGCGGTTGCCCATGTATCGAAATTGGCAGCCGGTCTGTTCCAGCCTGAAGAGGACGCCGTATGACCGTTCTTCTCAACACCCTTTACATCACCACGCCGGATGCATACTTGCGCCTCGAAGGCGAAACCGTGTGTGTGATGATCGAAGAGGAAAAACGGCTACAGGTACCGCTGCATCATTTGGGAGCCTTCGTGCTGTTCGATCATGTAATGCTGAGCCCGGCACTGCTGGGGCGCTGCGCGGAGGATGGCCGCTCCATCGTTTGGCTGGACCGGTCGGGACGCTTCAAGGCACGGCTCGAAGGCCCGGTCAACGGCAACGTGCTGCTGCGCCAGGCCCAGTATCGGGCGGCCGACGACGAGTCGCAAACGCTGGCAATCGCCCGCGCCACCGTCGCCGGCAAGCTGCGCAACAGCCGCCAGGTGCTCATGCGGGGTGCACGGGAAACCGACAGCCCGCCGGAGCGGGACGCACTGGTTCAGGCGGCGCGTCTCATCGCCAATCAGATCCGCAAGATCCCCCAAGCGGACAATCTCGACACGTTGCGGGGGCTCGAAGGCGATTCCGCGCGCATTTACTTCGATGCCCTGCCCTATCTGATGAAGCCGTCGGCCCGCGAAGCTTTTCCTTTCTCGACCCGAAACCGCCGCCCGCCGCGAGACCGCTTCAATGCTCTGATCTCGTTTCTCTACGCCTTGAAGCTGGCCGACTGCCGATCGGCGCTGGAAACGGTCGGGCTCGATCCGCAACTGGGATTCCTTCACGCGGTTCGGCCGGGGCGTCCGGCACTGGCGCTCGATTTGTTGGAGGAATTCCGCGCGCCCCTGTGCGATCGGCTCGCGCTGACCCTGATCAATCGCGGCCAGATTCAACCCAAGGATTTCGACGAACGGGAAGGCGGTGCGGTGCTGCTCAACGACAGCGGCCGGAAGACCGTGATCGCCGCGTATCAAACCCGCAAGCAGGAAACCTTGAAGCATCCGGTGCTGGATGCCGAGGTATCCATCGGTCTCTTGGCGCAATTGCAGGCGAGGCTGTTGGCCCGCTATCTACGCGGCGATATCCCGCACTACGTTCCCTTCCTGAACCGCTGAGGTAAACATGTTGCTTCTGGTCAGTTACGACGTCTCGACCGAAACCTCGGAAGGCCGCCGACGGCTCCGGCGAGTCGCCAAGGTCTGCCTCAACTACGGTCAGCGTGTGCAAAAATCGGTGTTCGAGTGCAAGGTCGAGCCGATGCAACTGGAAATCTTGAAGAACGACCTGCTGGACATCATCAATGAAGAGGAAGACAGCTTGCGGATTTACCGCATCGTAGAGCCGCTTGAAAAAAACGTCATGGAATTCGGCAAGTTCAAGGCGGTCGACTTTACGGATACCTTGATCGTATGAGTGCTCTGCCGATGCGCGAACTGGAAGCAATGGCAAAATGCCGGGACATTCGCGCAGACCATAAACTTATGACTTTATTCCCTTTCGTTGCCAAGAATTCAAAATTTCTTCCGGCTTTGACACTCCCGGTCCTCCCGTTCGCGCTTTCCTGCCGCTTTTTCCTGATTTATTCTTGCTTTGCCGAAAGGCTGTATCTCCCGGCTTAATAGCCGGGAGTGGATTGAAACTAAACGCTGAGTATTGACACAAAAATTTTTGTGTGGGTATCTCCCGGCTTAATAGCCGGGAGTGGATTGAAACATCAGCGCCTTCGATCACACGACAAACATGGTCAGGGTATCTCCCGGCTTAATAGCCGGGAGTGGATTGAAACTTGGGTTACGTGCTTCATGTGGTCCTCCGTATCGGTATCTCCCGGCTTAATAGCCGGGAGTGGATTGAAACTCGAGTCGGCGATACCTTCGCCACTAGCTACAGCGTATCTCCCGGCTTAATAGCCGGGAGTGGATTGAAACTCAGATAGGGGCGTATGGCTACGCCCAGCATCCTGTATCTCCCGGCTTAATAGCCGGGAGTGGATTGAAACGCAACGCCCGCCGTGTTGATCTCGTACAGCTTGTTGTATCTCCCGGCTTAATAGCCGGGAGTGGATTGAAACCCAGCTAAACCAAAGTTCAGAGCCCGGAGCGCGAGTATCTCCCGGCTTAATAGCCGGGAGTGGATTGAAACAGCATCTCGCGCAACGGACAGGACAACCCAATCATTGTATCTCCCGGCTTAATAGCCGGGAGTGGATTGAAACACGAATAATCGCAAAGAAAGTCCTGATAGGGGCAGTATCTCCCGGCTTAATAGCCGGGAGTGGATTGAAACTCCGATATCATGTGGGCGGCACGGAAGGCGGAGAAGGTATCTCCCGGCTTAATAGCCGGGAGTGGATTGAAACATACTTCCCGGCCGGCGAAATAGCGATGTTGACGTATCTCCCGGCTTAATAGCCGGGAGTGGATTGAAACTTGACAATGTTGCTTTGGTTATGCGGCTTCTGCAGTATCTCCCGGCTTAATAGCCGGGAGTGGATTGAAACATGAAATCCGGTATAAGCAGACAGGCGGTAGAATGTATCTCCCGGCTTAATAGCCGGGAGTGGATTGAAACAACATGGCCGAAACTCAAGGCATCCCCCCTGTAGAGTATCTCCCGGCTTAATAGCCGGGAGTGGATTGAAACAGCTACCGCCGAACCAGAAGCGGAGAAAACAGACGGTATCTCCCGGCTTAATAGCCGGGAGTGGATTGAAACGATTAACTACCCCAACAATCGTACCGTTATCGGCGGTATCTCCCGGCTTAATAGCCGGGAGTGGATTGAAACAGTTGGATAGAACATGAGCATCATAGATGACATCATGTATCTCCCGGCTTAATAGCCGGGAGTGGATTGAAACATGCTGCGGGAATGCCTACATTTAAGCGGTCGGCGGTATCTCCCGGCTTAATAGCCGGGAGTGGATTGAAACATTCTGTCGAGTTTATCTCTATGTTGGCCATGGTGTATCTCCCGGCTTAATAGCCGGGAGTGGATTGAAACATAGATAATATACGCGTAAAGGTATTGTATGTATGTATCTCCCGGCTTAATAGCCGGGAGTGGATTGAAACAACTGATTGGCTAGCGTTTTCTCGGCTAATTCATGTATCTCCCGGCTTAATAGCCGGGAGTGGATTGAAACCACGCCCTCGGTGCTCTTGATTTCCTGTACGACGGTATCTCCCGGCTTAATAGCCGGGAGTGGATTGAAACGAGCATCGCTACATAGAGCGGCACATCGTCGCGCGTATCTCCCGGCTTAATAGCCGGGAGTGGATTGAAACTCATTTTTTTCGTCTCCCCTTGTTTCGCCTCGGGCGTATCTCCCGGCTTAATAGCCGGGAGTGGATTGAAACTTTCGGGTCTCTGCACTCATACCGTTGAGTCCATGTATCTCCCGGCTTAATAGCCGGGAGTGGATTGAAACAAGAAGCTGTGTTGTCATAGGTATTTCTCATTTCCGTATCTCCCGGCTTAATAGCCGGGAGTGGATTGAAACATGGTGGCGACGGGCTGGACCGATGAGCAAAAACGGTATCTCCCGGCTTAATAGCCGGGAGTGGATTGAAACTCGGAAAACGCCGTTTATCAGGCCATCATTCTGGGGTATCTCCCGGCTTAATAGCCGGGAGTGGATTGAAACAGAAAACCAAGGCTGCATACCGCGATTGTCGGAAGTATCTCCCGGCTTAATAGCCGGGAGTGGATTGAAACTCCGGCGCTCGATTCGTCCCCTGAAACCTGATCGAGTATCTCCCGGCTTAATAGCCGGGAGTGGATTGAAACTCGACCGTGTCTGCAACTGCGTTGGCGATATGCCAGTATCTCCCGGCTTAATAGCCGGGAGTGGATTGAAACTTGCGTCTGTCCGCGCCAGTACCGTTTGAGCCAAGTATCTCCCGGCTTAATAGCCGGGAGTGGATTGAAACAAGCGTGCCATGCACGCGGCCCGATATTCTCTGCGGTATCTCCCGGCTTAATAGCCGGGAGTGGATTGAAACAATTTGTGCTCCCCCAGCTGCCGCAATGAGAAATGTATCTCCCGGCTTAATAGCCGGGAGTGGATTGAAACAGGTTTAACGCGGTCGTTTTGGGGCCATACAGCGAGTATCTCCCGGCTTAATAGCCGGGAGTGGATTGAAACATTTACAGCCGGGAAATAGAAATAAGCGGTTTGCGTATCTCCCGGCTTAATAGCCGGGAGTGGATTGAAACAGCGACGGCTCGGTTGCCAGATAGCCAAACATGGGTATCTCCCGGCTTAATAGCCGGGAGTGGATTGAAACGAGTATGTATTTGTCTACGGCTGCATCTACGATTGTATCTCCCGGCTTAATAGCCGGGAGTGGATTGAAACGTCGTAGAACACGACGGACACACCCTGTTCTACTCGTATCTCCCGGCTTAATAGCCGGGAGTGGATTGAAACGCCTCCGGATCGCGTGGAGGTCATGCGGGATTCCGAGTATCTCCCGGCTTAATAGCCGGGAGTGGATTGAAACAATTTCCGGCTCGACGACGCGGGCGATTTCCTGGGTATCTCCCGGCTTAATAGCCGGGAGTGGATTGAAACAGCCCGCCCCAGAGCGACAACACGACCACCCAGCCGTATCTCCCGGCTTAATAGCCGGGAGTGGATTGAAACTTTTTGGTGCTTATAGCTGTATCTCAGAAAAAGCGTATCTCCCGGCTTAATAGCCGGGAGTGGATTGAAACATGAATTACCGACTCCCTTAACCACCCCAACCAAGTATCTCCCGGCTTAATAGCCGGGAGTGGATTGAAACGCACTGGAGCCGGTTGTTATGAGTGACCACCTGACGTATCTCCCGGCTTAATAGCCGGGAGTGGATTGAAACGATCTCGTCGATCGCCGGATCCGGGGCGCCGCAAGTATCTCCCGGCTTAATAGCCGGGAGTGGATTGAAACGCGGTCTCCGCTACTGTCACATGGCCCACCAGAATGTATCTCCCGGCTTAATAGCCGGGAGTGGATTGAAACTTGAAGTTGGGAACGTCCTTCACCCGTCCCAGGTGTATCTCCCGGCTTAATAGCCGGGAGTGGATTGAAACACGATCACGGGCCCGAATGTGGTCTGGTACGGCGAGTATCTCCCGGCTTAATAGCCGGGAGTGGATTGAAACGCGAGCTGTAACCCGCCCTTGACCGCCGTCCGCGGTATCTCCCGGCTTAATAGCCGGGAGTGGATTGAAACACCCAGAACTTGCAGAACGTCGACTATGTCGAGCGTATCTCCCGGCTTAATAGCCGGGAGTGGATTGAAACCTCGTCGGCCGAGGTAAAGCGCCAATAGTCGGCGGTATCTCCCGGCTTAATAGCCGGGAGTGGATTGAAACACCGCGCTGATCTTGTTGTGCGCCAGGAATGTGAAGTATCTCCCGGCTTAATAGCCGGGAGTGGATTGAAACCAGTGCGGCTTCGTCGCTGCCCAGGGTTTTCGCGGCCGGTATCTCCCGGCTTAATAGCCGGGAGTGGATTGAAACGTTTTTCAGCCAATACGAAATGTGCTGCTGCTTGGTATCTCCCGGCTTAATAGCCGGGAGTGGATTGAAACACGATCACCGTGGTTACATCGATCAACGATATTAAGTATCTCCCGGCTTAATAGCCGGGAGTGGATTGAAACTGCTGCACGCCGCTGTCATCGATATACGTAATCGGTATCTCCCGGCTTAATAGCCGGGAGTGGATTGAAACTTTGAGCAACGGCTGATCTCGGGCGCCCATGCCGGGTATCTCCCGGCTTAATAGCCGGGAGTGGATTGAAACGTGAAACTTCCGAAGCGTTGCCACGCGATCAGAAGCAGTATCTCCCGGCTTAATAGCCGGGAGTGGATTGAAACATCCCGCCTATGCGCCCACCAAATTCCGAGTATGGTATCTCCCGGCTTAATAGCCGGGAGTGGATTGAAACTACATCATGCAGCAGGTGGACCAGCTCCGGAAAGACGTATCTCCCGGCTTAATAGCCGGGAGTGGATTGAAACGTCGAGATTTGGCTGTCCGGTGCCTGTCGGATTGAGGTATCTCCCGGCTTAATAGCCGGGAGTGGATTGAAACAGCCAGCACTCGCAGTAATACAAAACCGCCGCCTAGTATCTCCCGGCTTAATAGCCGGGAGTGGATTGAAACCACGGCAAATTGCGCCGGACCGCCCTTGCGCCAGCGTATCTCCCGGCTTAATAGCCGGGAGTGGATTGAAACTTGACAATGTTGCTTTGGTTATGCGGCTTCTGCACGAGTATCTCCCGGCTTAATAGCCGGGAGTGGATTGAAACCTCCAGCCGGATTTGTTCGTAAAACTCGATTGGGGTATCTCCCGGCTTAATAGCCGGGAGTGGATTGAAACATATCTCCTGTTCTGCCCGTCCGTGGGCGGTGGTGTATCTCCCGGCTTAATAGCCGGGAGTGGATTGAAACTCGATCGGTTTTTGCCGAGATAGCATAAACCAGTAGTATCTCCCGGCTTAATAGCCGGGAGTGGATTGAAACGTGATACCACGTCTGACTATGACCGTTAAATTCGTATCTCCCGGCTTAATAGCCGGGAGTGGATTGAAACGCGTGGGCTTTTTCTTTTGTTACTGTGGTCTATTGTATCTCCCGGCTTAATAGCCGGGAGTGGATTGAAACGCAGACGCGGCGACTACAGTAGCAGAAGCGGCGGTGTATCTCCCGGCTTAATAGCCGGGAGTGGATTGAAACGTTATGGCATGGCTTAATTTGGCCGTGGTCGGCGCGTATCTCCCGGCTTAATAGCCGGGAGTGGATTGAAACTTTAAAGCCCTGCCCGAACGGTTCGAGCGGCAATGTATCTCCCGGCTTAATAGCCGGGAGTGGATTGAAACTATTGGCCATCGCGATTCTGAGCGCAACCCATAGGTATCTCCCGGCTTAATAGCCGGGAGTGGATTGAAACAACGGAAAAACTCGTTAACGAGTTAGGTAATAACGTATCTCCCGGCTTAATAGCCGGGAGTGGATTGAAACCTCGGCCCCATCAACCAAAGGCGCGGGGCTATCGGTATCTCCCGGCTTAATAGCCGGGAGTGGATTGAAACCTGTCTCTATGAAGAAAGAAACCGTGCCACGCCTCGTATCTCCCGGCTTAATAGCCGGGAGTGGATTGAAACCTACTAAAGATCCTTGATTATTCGGTAGAGGAAGTATCTCCCGGCTTAATAGCCGGGAGTGGATTGAAACTATATCGGGCTGGATCTATCGGCGAGAAATGACCGTATCTCCCGGCTTAATAGCCGGGAGTGGATTGAAACCTCTTCGGCCTGCCGACGCGCCGTTTCTGCGTCGTATCTCCCGGCTTAATAGCCGGGAGTGGATTGAAACTTTGGTTGATGGGGCCGAGAACGTCACGCCGGAAGTATCTCCCGGCTTAATAGCCGGGAGTGGATTGAAACTTTATTAGGTCGCGGTTTTCATGATTTGATCCAGAGTATCTCCCGGCTTAATAGCCGGGAGTGGATTGAAACAGGAAGGAATCTAATAGCCGGTTTTTGGTCGCAACAGTATCTCCCGGCTTAATAGCCGGGAGTGGATTGAAACTTCACCAGGGAAATACCAACATCCCAGTCGAGACCGTTAAGGAAGCTCTGATCAAGTCCTTCGACAGGCTCAGGACGAACGGTAATGTATTGATTCCGTTCGTGGTGAGCCCTTCGACTCGGCTCAGGACAGGCTTGTCGAACGCTCTCCTGAGCCTGTCGAAGGGGCATGAACGGAATCCACTTGTTCAGAGCTTCCTTAAGACGTGAGGCGCGGTGCGAGCAAGATGGGGAGGTAGCGCACCAGAAACAGCAGATAGGCCGCGACCCAGAACCCTATCGCGGCTAACATGGGTAGACCATCCGGTTGCGCGAAAAGCCGGAAAACGGTTCCGAGGGTCATCATTGCGAAAGCGGCGGTCATCGAAGGAAAGGCTCGCAATGGCCGTCCGGTGTGGCCGAGCGCGACTCGAGCCGCGACACCCAGAATCATCGTGCCGATAGCCCCGTAGCCGAGCGCATGCAGACCGCTATCCCAAAGTCCCGGATGATCGAACAGCAGACTCGTTCCGAGCAAGGCCAGCCCGATGGGTATCCAGGCATAGCCGACGTGCAGAATCCAGAGCAGCGGTTCCGGATAGGCCAGCCAACCGCGCCATCGAGCGAGGCGGATGAACTGGAATACGGACGCAATGACGCCCAGTGAGCCGATTTCCGCCGAGTGGGGCCAAAAAACGAAGCCTAGGGCAAACAACAGGCTTACCGCGACGGTGGTGCCCTCGAATCGGTCGAAGGGAGGCAAACTTGTCCCGAGCTGAGGACGATTCAGACGCAGCCAGTTCTGAGTGAAGCTGGGAATGATCCGGCCGCCGATCAGCAGGATCATGCCGATCACGAGACATAACCCGATGCGCAATGCGGCCTCCTGTCCCGCCACATCGCCGGATGCCACGAAGAAGAAATATGCCTCGGTTGCGAGAAATGCAAATAGCAAACCCAGCACTTTATAGTTTCGGGTATTCCGGACCGCGATGACCTCGCGGGAAACGAGCGCCAGCATTCCTCCCCAAAACAGGACACTGGCCGAAGCCCATAAACTGCTGCCGAAAAGACTTGGAAGGAAAGCGCCTATCCGGGCCGCGCCCCAAAGCACACACAGTATCATCAGTGGCGTTCCCGCAACCGGAGGCCGGCCGGTCCAGGTAGCGACGGCTGTCAATAAAAACCCCGCAATCGCTGCTCCGGCGAACCCGAAGATCATTTCATGCCCGTGCCGAACCGCGGCGGGCAATGCATCCGGCCAGGCCAGGACTCCGCTAAGGTGAAGCCCCCAAGCCGAGATAGCCAGAACGGCGTAAACACCCACCAGCAGGAAAAAGGCGCGGAAGGCATAGCTGAACAAAACGCGGGAATCGAAATGGATAGGGTCCATAAATCAGTCGCTCCAATGTACGATACCTTAAGCCAAAGGCGAGGATAAGCGCTTCAAAAGATACTCCGCCAAAGCCACCGCACTGTTGTGCTCGGTGTCGCGAGCGCTGTAGAGCAAGGTGATCCTTCCGCGAGCGGCAGCCTCCAGGAGCGGCCGGAGCACCTCGGGGTTTCGGTCCAGTTCGGTAAAATAACGCCGCCTGAATTCGTCCCATTTTGAAGGGTCATGGCCGAACCAGCGCCGCAGATCGCCGCTCGGTGCCGCCTCTTTGATCCAGGCCGTCATCGCCAACGCCTCTTTTTTGATTCCTCTCGGCCAGAGCCGCTCGACCAGGAAGCGTTCTCCATCGCCAGCAGCCGGCATCTCGTAGACCCGTTTCACACTTACCATGAAGACTCCTCGCGAAACCACGAAATCGATGGCAACTAACATACAGTCAGCCGGCCGCGCGAAATGCTTGAGGCTGACAGCAACGTACGTCGAGTGCGCTAATTGCCTTATAATAAGCCCCACGTCCCGTCCGCCCCGAACCACCTCCCCAATACCTAGCTAACTATCATGTCGGATAATCTGATTTACAAGGTCGTCTTTATCAATCAGAACCAGGTTTACGAAATGTATGCCAAGCGGGTTTTCCAGGGCGAGATGTTCGGATTCGTGGTGATTGAGGATTTTATTTTCGGCGAGACCACATCCGTGGTCGTAGATCCTTATGAAGAGAAGCTAAAGACGGAATTTGCCAATGTCCGGCGCTCATTCATTCCGATGCATGAAATCATTCGCATCGATCAGGTGGAACGCCGCGGGACCGCCAAGATCATTCCCCTCGATCGGGAGGCGGGTCAATCGGGCAAAGTCACGAAGTTTTACGTGCCGGACAAGTCGTAGCGCACACGTTTGTCGGCAAAGGATTGCCGACCTACAAGTGAGTTACTTGACGACCTTGAGCACCGGCTTTTTCTTCGTGCTAGGTGTCTGAGGCGCGGAATCGGCGGGTGGAGGCGTGTCGTCATCTCCCTCATCGTCGAAAATCATTCCTTTTCCGTTTTCTTGCGCATATATAGCCAGAACTGCGCGCATCGGGACGGTTATTTGCATCGGCGTTCCGCCGAATCGGGCACCGAACTCGACCTCTTGATTACCCAGAGACAAGCCGTGCACGGCTTGCGGCCGCAAATTCAGCACGATCTTTCCGTCTTGAACGTACTGCCTGGGCACGACGACACCCTGCGCCTCGGCATCGACGAGCAGATAGGGCGTGAATTGGTTATCGACTATCCAGTCGTATATCGCTCGTATCAAATACGGCTTGAGCGAAGTCATCAGGCACTCAGCGGCTCGGCAAAAGAGGTTAAATCCCGCTCTTGTTCACTTAAACTGGCTTGAAACGCATCGCGCTCAAACAAGTGTCGAGCATAGGCCGTAATCGCCTCCGCCTGTTTCGGCAGATCTATGCCCAACGTGGGCAAGCGCCAAAGCAGCGGAGCGAGCGTACAGTCTACCAAAGAAAATTCGTCACTGAGAAAATAAGGCTTGGAAGCGAATGCCGGAGCCGCGGCAATAAGACTGTCCCGCAGCAGTTTCTTCGCTTTGGTGTCCTTTTTATCCTCCGAACTTTCGATTTCGTCCAGCAATCGGTACCAATCCTGGTCGATACGATGGACCAACATGCGAGCCCGCGCTCTCGATACGGGGTCCATGGGGTGCAACGGCGGATGAGGAAAACGTTCGTCCAAGTATTCCATGATGATCCGGGACTCGTACAGCACCAGATCGCGGTCCACCATCGTCGGGGTGTTCCCGTGGGGATTCAGCGCAAGCAATTCTTCCGGCGGCTGATTGGCATCGACATATTCGATATCCGCCGCAATTCCTTTTTCGAATAAAACAATCCGTGTTCTGTGGCTATAGGCGCAGGTCGGGGAACAAAAAAGCGTCATTACCGATTTGCGACTGGCAGTGGTTGCCACGCTGAACACCTCAAGAAAGACTAAAAGGTTCCGGTTGGAAAAAATTAACGGTTGGCGCACCGGCCTCCGCCGGGAAAAGTCGTTCGCTGCGAGCGCCTACGAACATCATCGGTTTCCAACCGGCCGGCCGCTCATTTTACCATTAAACCTCAATGAATATTCTTCCAATATTCTTTCTTCAATCGGTACATGATTACCGCCAGCACCACTAGGAATAAGATGACGTATTTTCCGAGCGGAAGACGTTGGAGCTTGGAAGGCTCCGACACATATGCAAGAAAGTTGACGATGTCCGTCAGGGCTTGGTCGAATTCCTTAGGCGGCATCTCGCCTTTCTTGACCAGCCGAACGTCGATGACCGCATCTGCGCCATTGATCTTCTTGATCACAGGCTCTTGGGTGCCTTGCAGCTCCCATAAGACATTGGGCATCGCTACGTCTGGAGAAACCAGATTGTTTACCCCGAACGGCCGCTTGGGATCGGTATAAAAGCCTTTGAGATAGCTATAGACCCAATCCCCGCCCTTGGCCCGCACGACGAGAGAAAGATCGGGCGGCGCCACGCCGAAGGCGTTTTCCCCATCCTCCTTACTCATTGCGGTCTCGAGATAGTCGTGAATTTTGACGTTGCCGAACATGAACTCGCGTCGCATGGTGTCCTCGCTGAGCTCCAGGTCCTTGGCGATCCGCGAGTAGCGAATCTGCTTCGCGGAATGGCAACCCATGCAGTAGTTGGCGAAGAAGCCGGCTCCTCTCCGAACCGAATCGGTATCGAAAATATCCACATCGGCGTCCAAGAGTGGCTTTACCGGATCTACCGCAGACGCAGCAAAAGAAAATAACAACAGTGCTATGCCGAATGCCGTTTTCATTCTTATTTGCTTCCGTAAGTTTTCAGCCATCCGGTTACCGCCGATAGCCGTTCTTTTACGTTTTGATAATAGGGATGGGCTCCAACAGCCTCTAACCGCGCTTTCACATTCCGATAGAACGCACTGGTCCGGACTGCCTCCACGCCGCGTTCGACCATCCGCCAATGCTTGCCCTCGCGCTTGCTTAGCGGAATGACGGGTTCGGCCAAGCGTTCGGGTACCGGTTTGGTTTTTTCAAAACTCGGATAAAACGGCATCAAAAGCAGGAAAGCGAAATAAATGATCGTGAACAGCCGAGCAAAAGCCGTTGCAGTCGGCGTGACGGGCTTGGTTCCGAGTATGCCGAGTCCGAAAAAACTCACCACGAACAACGCCAGCGCGATTTTAAAAATCCCCCCTCGGTAGCGGATCGATTTCACCGGCGAGCGATCCAGCCACGGCAGCAAGAACAGCAGAACGATCGATGCCCCCATCGCCATGACGCCGCCCAGCTTATTCGGAATCGCGCGTAACACCGAGTAAAACGGCGTGAAGTACCATACCGGCTGAATATGCTCGGGCGTCGCCGCCGGATTTGCCGGTTCGAAGTTCGGATGCTCCAGGAAATACCCGCCCACTTCCGGCATGTAGAAGATGACGATCGAACAGACGATCAGGAAAATGACCGCGGCGTACAGATCCTTGACGGTGTAATACGGATGGAACGGTATGCCGTCGATCGGAACGCCGTTTTCGGCCTTCTGTTTCTTGATCTCGATGCCGTCCGGATTGCTGGAACCCGTGGTCCGCAGGGCGACCAGGTGAAACACCACCAGAATCAGGATGGCCAGGGGAATCCCGACGACGTGGAGCGCGAAAAACCGGTTCAAGGTCGCATCGGCGACCACGTAATCGCCCCGGACCCATATCGCGAGGTCTTCGCCGATGACCGGAATCGCACCGAACAGCGAGATGATGACCTGCGCTCCCCAGTAGGACATTTGCCCCCAAGGCAGCAGATAGCCCATGAAGGCTTCCGCCATGAGGAGCAGGAAAAGCGTCATGCCGAACAGCCAGATCAGTTCCCGAGGCTTCTTGAAAGAGCCGTAGAAGATCGCCCGGAACATGTGAACGTAGATGACGATGAAAAACATCGACGCGCCCGTCGAGTGCATGTACCGGAGCAGCCAGCCGTAATCGACATCGCGCATGATGTATTCGACCGAATCGAACGCGAGTTCGGCCGAGGGCTTGTAGTGCATCGTCAGAAAAATCCCGGTCAGGATCTGATTGACGAGTACGAGTATCGCCAGGGAACCGAAGAAATACAGGAAATTGAAATTCTTCGGAACGTAGTATTCAGTGAGCTGGCTTGTCCAGAGCTTCGTGACCGGAAACCGCTCGTCCAACCAATTCAAAAGAGCTTTTGCTTTTTCCGAAGCCATCTCGCCTACTCCTCGCCGCCGCTCATACCGATTACGATGCGCGTATCGCCTACAAAGTGATAAGGCGGAATTACCAGATTGGTCGGTGCCGGAACCGCCTTGTACACGCGTCCCGCCAAATCAAAGCGAGAGCCGTGGCAGGGGCAGAAAAATCCGCCCTTCCAGTCCGGCCCCAAGTCGGCGGGTGCAACTTCGGGACGATAGACGGGAGAACATCCGAGGTGGGTGCAGATGCCGACAGCGACAAAAATCTCGGGCTTGATGGACCGAAACTCGTTAGTCATCGCTTTCGGCTGTTCCGACTCTTTCGACCGGGGATCACGCAACTGATCGTCGAGCGTCGGCAGGATCGCCAAGCTGTTGGGAGTTCTGTTCAATATCCAAACCGGCTTGCCCCGCCACAAGACGCGAATCAATTGTCCCGGCTCGATCTTGCTGATATCGACTTCCACCGGAGCCCCCAAGGCTTCCGCCTTGGCACTGGGCTTCATCGACGAGATGAACGGCGCCGTTGCGGCGCCGGTGCCTATGGCGCCGATAACCACCGCCGCCTGGGTTAAAAAACGGCGTTTGTCGATATCCACGCCTTCAGTAGTCATGCCAACATCTCCCGAGTACCCCTCTAAGCTAGGTCTTATCGTTTTCAATTGTATTTGGTTCTAATTCCGGAACCCGCCAGTTCCATATCGTTGAATCGTTATAGTTGACAATGCGTTTCTCCAGGGGGGAGGATTTTGTTTGAGAAAGGCTCAGAAAGCAATAGCACAGGATATATGCCCTACGAAGCCAGAACGTTCGCAAGTGCCTTAAGGAATTTGCGATTTTCCTCCGGCATTCCGATGGTTACACGCAAACACCCCACCAGCCGGCCGCCGGAAGGGTGCAGATTCTTGATCAAGACGCCCGAATCTTTCAGCTTCCGAAACACTTGATTGGCATCGTGCCGCAACAGCCTGAACAAGATGAAATTAGCGTCGCTCTGATAGACCTGGACACCGGAAAGCCGGCCAAGTTCTTCGTATAAGTACTGCCGATCCTGCAAAATGAGCCCCACCTGAGCCTCTAGCACACTCCGCTTCTCGATGGCGAATTCGGTGCTGATTTGGGTCAATACGTTGACATTGTATGGCAGCCGAATCTTGTCGAATTCGTCTATCCAGGCCTTGGCACCGGCCAAGAAACCCAAGCGCAGCCCCGCCAGCCCCAATTTGGACAGTGTGCGCATGACTAGGAGCCTATCGAATTCCGCGAGTCGAGGCATGAAGCTGCGCCCCGCATAGGCCGTGTAGGCTTCGTCCAAGACCACCAATCCCGGAGCTATTTGCAGGATTTCGGCGATATCGTCGGTATGGAACAAATTGCCGGTCGGGTTGTTGGGGTAGGCCAGAAAGATCACGGCAGGTCGATGCGTCTCGATCGCCGCCCGCATCGCGTCCATGTCCAGAGCAAAGTCCGCTTCCCGCAAGGGTACGCCTACAAACTTGAGCCCCAAGCAGGACGCGATCTGCCGGTACATGACGAAAGTCGGCTCGGGCGCCAAAACCGTCGCGTCGCGTCCTTGCAGTGCCATGAGAATGATCTGAATGATTTCGTCGGAACCGTTCCCCATCAGGAGATCGGCTTCCTCGGGCACCCCGTAAGCTTCGCGCAACTTGGCTTTGAGCCGGTTGCACGAGGGGTCGGGATAGCGATTCGGCTGAGCTTCGCGGAGCCGGGCCAGCCATTCCTCGACCATGTCATCCGGCCACGAATAAGGATTTTCCATGGCATCCAATTTGACGTAACCCGAAGAATCCGGAACGTGATAGGCCGACAAAGCCAGTATTTCCGGTCTCAGCAAGGAACGGACCTTGCTCGCGAGATCGCTCATGAGCGTTCTACGATCCGGTATTCGGCGGAACGGGCATGGGCCGTCAGTCCCTCGCCTCGTGCCAGCACGGACGCGGTCCTCGCCAATTGGTCGGCGCCTTGCGGTGAGCAGAAAATCAGGCTGGACCGCTTTTGAAAGTCGTAAACGCCCAAAGGCGACGAAAATCTGGCGGTCCCCGAGGTGGGCAACACGTGATTGGGGCCGGCGCAATAATCGCCCAAGGCTTCCGCCGTATAGCGGCCCATGAAAATGGCGCCGGCATTGCGGATTTTGGTAGCCAAACTTTCCGGATCTTCCACGGAAAGCTCAAGGTGCTCGGGCGCGATGCGATTCGCCACCTCCGCCGCCTCGTCCAGATCCCGGACTTCGATCAGAGCGCCGCGGCGGGACAGCGAGGTCCGGATGACTTCGGCCCGCTCCATGGTCGGCAACAGACGGCGTATGCTCGCTTCCACCGCATCCAGATGAGCGCGGTTCGGACTGACCAGTATCGCCTGGGCATCCTCGTCGTGCTCGGCCTGCGAAAAAAGGTCCATGGCAATCCAGTCCGGGTCGGTGCCGCCGTCGCTGATGACGAGAATTTCCGACGGGCCCGCCACCATGTCGATGCCCACCTGGCCGAACACCAGCTTTTTCGCGGTAGCCACGTAGATATTGCCGGGGCCGACGATCTTGTCGACGCGCGGCACCGTGGCGGTGCCGTAAGCCAGCGCCGCCACCGCCTGCGCGCCGCCGATCCGAAATACGCGGTCTATGCCGGCAAGATAAGCGGCCGCGAGAACCAGGGGATTGGTCTCGCCGCCCGGAGTCGGAACCACCATGACGATCTCCGGCACGCCGGCCACCTTCGCCGGAATGGCGTTCATCAATACCGACGATGGATAAGCCGCCTTTCCGCCGGGCACATAGACGCCGACCTTGTCCAAGGGCGTCACTTGCTGTCCCAGCACCGTGCCGTCGGGTTCCGCATAGCGCCAGGAGTCCATCTTCTGGCGCTCGGCGTACAGCCGGATGCGATCCCCGGCCTTCATCAACGCCTCGGCCGATTCGGCGGGCAAACCGTCCCACGCCTTTTTCAGCTCGTCGCGCGACAGTTCGAGACCCGAGGCGTTCACCGCGTCGAAACGGTCATAAAGACGGGTGAGTTCTATCAGCGCGGCATCGCCCTCCTTCCGGATACGCGCGATGATGTCCATCACCCGCGCGTGAATCGCCGCGTCCTCGGCTTCGTCCCAGGCCAAAACCGCGTCCAGACCCTTCGCGAAATTCGCTGACCCCGCTTCGAGACGGGTAATCGAGATATCCAACATGGTGCTTACCCCGCTTGCTTGCTGCGTTCGCTGACGACTTGCCTCAATTCTTCGACGAAGGACGTGACCTCGCGGTGCTTCATCTTCATCGCGGCCTTGTTGACGATGAGCCGGCTGCTGACGTCCATGATCAGATCGCGCGGCTCGAGTCCATTGGCCTTCAGCGTGTTTCCGGTGTCGACGAGATCGACGATGCAGTGGGCCAAACCTACGAGAGGCGCCAGTTCCATAGAACCGTAAAGCTTAATGATATCCGCCTGAATGCCGCGGCTGGCGAAATAACGGTGGGTAGTTTTCACATATTTGGTCGCCACCCGCAATCGACCTCTCGGCACGGGCGCCGAATCCTTCATGGCCGCCGTCATCAATCGGCAGCGGGCAATGCCCAGATCCAGCGGCTCGTACAGCCCTTGGGCATCGTACTCGACCAATACGTCCTTGCCGGCGATTCCGAGATCGGCGGCTCCGTATTCCACGTAGGTGGGCACGTCGGTAGCCCGGATAATCAGGAACTGAACATCCTCGCGATTGGTCGGCAGGATCAGCTTACGGCTCTTGTCCGGATCCACGGTCGGAGCTATCCCGACCTGCGCCAGCAGCGGGAGCGCCTCCTCGTAGATACGTCCTTTCGATATGGCTAGAGTGAGCATGCGGGGCGTTTCAATTGGGTATGCGGCGTATCTCCGCGCCGAGCTGCGATAGCTTCTCTTCGATGCACTCGTATCCGCGATCGATATGATAAATCCGGTCGACGATGGTCTGGCCTTCGGCCACGAGTCCGGCCAGCACCAGGCTTGCCGAAGCCCTCAAATCGGTGGCCATGACCGGTGCAGCCGTCAGGTTCGGCCTGCCCTGAACGATGGCGGTATTGGATTCCAGCTGGATGTCGGCCCCCATGCGCTGCATTTCGTGCACATGCATGAACCGATTTTCGAACACGGTCTCGGTGATCACGCCGACGCCCTCGGCAACCGTGTTCATGGCCGTGAATTGCGCCTGCATATCGGTCGGAAACGCCGGATAGGGCGCGGTGCGCAGCGATACCGCTTGCGGCCGATTGCCCTGCATGTCGAGTTCGATGGTCGAATCGGTACACGTGATCAGCGCCCCGGCCTCGCGAAGCTTGGCCAAGACCGCGTCCAACAAATCCGGGCGGGTATTCTTCAATTTAACCCGGCCGCCGGTCATGGCGGCGGCCACCAGATACGTGCCGGTCTCGATGCGGTCCGGCAGGATACGGTAGTGCAGCCCGTTGGCGGATAGGGATTCGACACCTTCGATTTCCATGATGTCGGATCCCGCGCCGTAAACTTTCGCGCCCATCTGATTGAGGAAATTGGCCAAATCCACCACCTCGGGCTCGCGCGCGGCATTTTCGATGATGGTCGTCCCTTTCGCGAGCACCGCCGCCATCATGAGATTCTCGGTGCCGGTAACCGTAACCTGATCCAGAACCAGGCGGCAACCTTTGAGACGCTTGGCGCTGGCGTGAATATAGCCGTTCTTCACATTGATATCGGCTCCCATTGCGGCCAGACCGTGCAGGTGCAGATTCACCGGCCGGCTGCCGATGGCGCAACCGCCGGGCAGCGAAACCTCGGCACGGCCGAAGCGCGCCAACAAGGGCCCCAAGACCAGAATGGAAGCCCGCATGGTCTTCACGAGCTCGTAAGGCGCGAAAAAATTCTCGATCGGTCCGGAATCCACCTCGATATTGAGCTTTTCGTCCACCATCAGGTGCACTCCCATGCGCCCGAGCAATTCCATGGTGGTGGTAATGTCGTGGAGATGCGGAACGTTGCCGATGATCACGGGCGTTTCCGACAACAATGCACCCGCGAGTATCGGCAATGCAGCGTTCTTGGCCCCCGAAATGCGCAGCTCCCCATGAAGAGGTTTGCCGCCGGTAATAAGAAGCTTATCCATTGTTTGTATATGTTTTTGCTAGTCCGAGATCGATCGATCGACCGCGTCGGTTGAGT
Organism: Methylocaldum sp. GT1TLB; assembly: GCF_051027445.1. Lineage (NCBI taxonomy): Bacteria > Pseudomonadati > Pseudomonadota > Gammaproteobacteria > Methylococcales > Methylococcaceae > Methylocaldum > Methylocaldum sp. GT1TLB. Next base: position 4,862,181 of record NZ_CP194898.1, on the reverse strand, counting down.
CGACGGAAATCAAGTGCTCGATACCGCTGACTCGAGCGATCGCCATGACATGCTGTGGAAGATGCACATAACGCAGTTCTGTCCGGGCTTGCGCCGCCTGCCGCATCCACTCCACCATAAGAGCGACGCCGGCGCTGTCGACGCGGGAGACCCCCCCCAAATCGAACGAAAGCCTGGACGCATCCCGGAAGACGGCCAAAGTCTTCTTCAGCACATCCGCTACGGTCGAAAAGCTCAGCTCGCCCTCGAGCCTGTAGCGGCCTTGACCTTCATCGATAAATTCGAATGGGACGGGGGATTCAGCCATAACGAGCATCGCGTAATTCCGGTATTACTCGGAGGACGTGGCAGCCCCGCCACTCGCTCCGCCGCCTTCCGCTTTGTTGAACAGGAAACGGCTGATGACCTGCTCGAGCACGATCGCCGATTGAGTCAGTTCGATTTCGTCGCCGTCGGCCAGGTGCTCTTCCGCGCCGCCGGGCGACAGACCGATATATTGCTCGCCCAACAGACCGGCCGTAAGTATGCTGGCACTGGTGTCGATCGGAAGCGTGTCGTATTTCGGATCGATCCGCATCTCCACCACGGCTTCGTAGGTTTGATTGTCGAACGATATGGCGCTGACCCGTCCCACCGTGACACCGGCCACCGATACCGGAGCCCGAACTCGCAGACTGCCGATATTTTCGAAGCGCGCGACGATCCTGTAGCTGTCATCGTTGCTCCGCAGTTCGGCGAGATTGCTGACCTGCATAGCTAAGAAAAACAAAGCGATCAAACCAACGGCAACGAACAAACCAACCCAGATCTCGATTGCTTTCGATGACTGCATCAATCCCCCCCGAACATTAAAGCTGTCAGCACGAAATCCCACCCGAGCACGGCGAAGGCCGAATAAACGACCGAGCGCGTGGTCGCCCGGCTGACCCCTTCGGAAGTGGGCACGGCATCGTAACCTTCGAACACCGCAATCCAGGTGACGATGACCCCGAATACCGCGCTTTTGATGAGACCATTAACGATATCATCGTAAAAATCGATTCTGCTTCTCATCTGAGACCAGAACGCACCCTCGTCCACCCCGAGCAACCCGACGCCGACGAAATATCCCCCCATGACGCCGATCATGCTGAACAGCGAGGCCAACAGAGGCATCGACAAACAGCCGGCGAAAAAGCGTGGTGCGATAATGCGTTTTAACGGATCGACCGCCATCATTTCCATTCCGGAAAGTTGTTCGGTCGCCTTCATCAAGCCTATTTCCGCGGTCAAAGCGGAACCCGCTCGCCCCGCAAACAACAAGGCCGTGACCACCGGCCCCAGTTCCCGCACCAAAGAGGCCGCCACCATCACGCCCAAGGTCTGCTCCGCCCCGAAATCGGAAAGTACATTGTAGCCCTGAAGCCCCAATACCATGCCGACAAACAAGCCGGAAACGCTTACCAACAGAATGGTGAGCACCCCCACCGAATAAACCTGCGCCAGCAGCAGGCGAATGCGCCTCAGTATTTCAGGCAGCCCCGTTAGGACATGGCAGATGAACAAATTGGCCCGACCCAACTTTTGCATCGTGCCCAGGGTCGCGTGTCCAAGTTGCTGGAATGGGGCTAACATGGGATTTTCCGAATAAATGACGGTCTATTTCAGGCAGGCGGATTGAGTAAATCGGCCGCATAATCGGGCGCTGGATAATGAAACGGCACCGGACCATCCGCCAAACCTTCCATAAACTGTAGGACCCAAGGCGACTCCGAATGACGGATCGCGTCGGGCGTGCCTTGGCCGACTACCTTGCCCTCGGAAATAAGATAGATGTAATCGGCAATGGATGCGGTTTCTTCGACATCGTGGGATACGACGATGCTGGTGAGTCCCAGTTCCCGGTTCAGGTCGCGTATCAGCTTCACCAGCACGCCCATGGAAATCGGGTCCTGTCCGGTAAACGGCTCGTCATACATGATCATCATGGGATCGAGCGTAATAGCCCGCGCCAATGCCACCCGCCTGGCCATGCCTCCGGAAAGCTGCGCCGGCATCAGGTCGCGAGCGCCCCTTAAGCCTACCGCTTGGAGTTTCATCAAGACCAGAGTCCTGATCATGGACTCGGGCAGTTTGGTATGCTCCCGGAGCGGAAAAGCGACGTTTTCGAATACGTTGAGATCGGTCAGAAGAGCGCCGGTCTGAAAGAGCATCCCTATTTTTTTGCGAAGCTCGTACAAACGACCGAGCGATAGCTCGTGCACTATGCGCCCGTCCACGGTGATAGTGCCGCTGTCCGGCCGCAGTTGACCGCCGATCAGTTTCAGGAGAGTGGTCTTGCCGGTGCCGCTGGGCCCCATGATGGCGGTAATCTTGCCTCTGGGGATGTCCAGATTGACGCCATCGAAGATCTTGCGGCTGCCGCGGCTGAACGTGAGGTTTCTGATAGAAACTAGAACTTCGCCACCCGCATTCCCGCCAGCCATGTTTTGATGAAGCGCCACTTAAATCGGTCGGAAAAATGGCGTATTCTGGCCAGCTATGACGCGTGAGTCAACTTTGAAGCGGCTGCAATGGATCTGACAACCCATTCGAGCCCCTGCCGATTAGTCCGTCCGGGGCGCCGCATCAAAGGAATCTTAATAAAAATCCGCAAACGCGAAATGGCGCTGAGAAACATTCTTCGCAAGTTCATCCTGACGTTCGTCGCCCTCACCGTTATCCCCGTCGCCCTGCTTCGCTGGCTTCCTCCGCCGACCAGCGCGTTCATGCTGCGCGCGCAATTTCTGGCGCTTATCGAAGGAAAACCGGGATTCCGGCCGCGCTATAACTGGGTTTCCTGGGACCACATTTCGCCTTATGCGAAAGTCGCCGTGATCGCCGCCGAAGACCAGTTGTTCGACCGGCACTATGGTTTCGATCTGAACGCTATCGGCCAAGCCTGGAAGCATAACCAGCAGGGTAAGCACGTCCGGGGCGCCAGCACGATTTCCCAGCAAGTCGCCAAGAATCTGTTTCTTTATCCGGGGCAAAACTACTTCCGCAAGGCCTTGGAGGCTTATTTCACTGCGTTGATTGAATTGATGTGGCCGAAGCGGCGGATACTGGAGGTTTACCTGAATATCGCCCAATTCGGCGAAGGAATTTACGGCGTTTCGGCCGCCGGGAAAGCCTTTTTCGCCAAATCGGCATCGAAACTCAACCCGAACGAAGCCGCCCTGCTCGCCGCCGTTCTGCCCAACCCCGTGCGTTTACGTGCGGACAAACCTTCGGCTTATGTGATGCATCGCCGGTTATGGATACTAAGACAGATGAAGCAGCTGGGAGGGTCGGATTATTTGCGGAATGTCGACAGCCAGACTCGGGCAAAAGCGGGTTTAACGTAACCCGCCTTTGCCGAGTGTTTCAGAAGAGGATCAGATCCCCAGGTTGCTCAAGGCAACCATCAAGTCGTTGAGAATGCCGGTAATGCGGGGATGTTCGACTTCGAACTGCGAAATCGCTTCTTTCATGTCATCCACCAAATGCAGGTGATGCTCGTCTTCCGATGCCTCGAGCCGCCGCTCGAGATCGGCAAGCAGCGTTTCCAGCCGAGCCCTCACTTCCGGGTCGCTGGTATTCAGATGTTCAATCTCGGTGCGCAGGTTGAAAAGCGCTTCGCTTATTTCTTTCTCAGTCATGGGATCTTTTCCTCAAACCCGTCGTTTTCCGCAAATCGTAACACAGGCCGCCGTCCGCTCAAGCCATCGCCGCCCTGAAGAACTCCGGCGCGACGAAAGCTGCCTTATGGATCTCGGCGTTGTAGTAGCTCGTTGCAAACGGTTTGTTTCGGGCATCGGCCTCGCGGAAATGGGTCAGACCCGATTTTCCCGCCAGGGTCCCGCTCCACCAGCCAGATGGATAGATGAACTGAGGAAAGAACAAGGTGCGCGTTTCGGGAAATCCCGCCTGGCGCATGGTCTTGTGCATGGCCTCGATCAGCGGCATGTGGAACAGCGGCGATTCGCTCTGCTGGGCGAGAATCCCGTCCTTGCGCAGGCAACGGAAACACTCGCGGTAGAACGCCTCGTTGAATAAGCCCTCGGCCGGCCCCACCGGATCGGTGCTGTCCACGATGATGAGATCGACGCTGTCGGCCGCCGCATCCTTTACCCACTGAATGCCGTCGATGAAGAGCAGCTCGGCGCGCGGATCGTCGTTCGATTCGCACAACTCCGGAAAATACCGCTCGGCAAGCCGGGTCACCCGCTCGTCGATCTCGATTTGAACCGCCCGCTTGACCTCCGGGTGTTTGAGCACTTCCTTGAGGCTCCCGCAGTCGCCGCCGCCGATGATCCAGACGGTTTCCGGATTCGGATGGGTGTATAGCGCCGGATGGGTCATCATCTCGTGATAAAGAAAATTATCCCGATCGGACACCATCGTGCAGCCGTCGATGACCATGAGCGTGCCCAGCCATTCAGTCTCGTAGATCTCGATGCGCTGAAACGGCGTCTGCTCCTCGTGGAGCTTATCAGTCACCTTCAAAGAGAGCGCGCTCCCGTGTTTCGGATAAACCTCGGTAAACCAGTTTTCGTCGCTCAGCATGGTGTTCCTCGCAATGGAAAAATCGGAGGATTTTCCACATAATTCAACCTTTTTTAAAGAGCTTGGCCACCGAAATGAGTTGGAGTCTAGAGCAGGCGGTCGATACCTACGCCATCGAGCACTGGGGAGAAGGCTACTTCGGCATCAATGACGAAGGCCACGTGGTCGTCCGTCCGACCAAGAATCCGGTGCAAGGCACGGTGGATCTCTTCGAAATCGCCCAGGCGGTACGCCAGGAAGGCTTGTCGCTGCCGGTCCTGGTGCGCTTCACCGATATCCTCCGCGACCGCGTGGGCCTGCTGCACAAGGCCTTCGAAAAGGCTCGCCACGAGCACGATTATCGAGGCAGCTATACACCGGTCTATCCGATCAAGGTCAATCAGCAGCGGAGCGTGGTCGAGGGCATTTTAAAAAATGGTCATACGTCAGTCGGCTTGGAAGCCGGCAGCAAATCGGAACTTCTGGCCATACTGGCCTTATCCGATGCCGGCACGGTAATCTGCAACGGCTACAAGGACCGATCCTACATCCGCCTGGCCTTGATCGGACTCAGCCTGGGACTGAACGTCTTCATCGTCATCGAAAAGCTGTCCGAACTGGAGCTGGTGCTTTCCGAATCGCGAGATCTGGGGATTGCGCCGCAATTGGGCGTCCGGATCAGACTGTCCAGCATCGGCGCCGGCAAATGGCAGAACAGCGGCGGCGAAAAATCGAAGTTCGGTCTGCACGCGAACGAACTCCTCAAGCTGATCGTCAAATTGCGAGAAGCCGGCGGACTCGAATGGCTCAAACTGATGCATTTCCACATGGGCTCGCAGGTCGCGAACATCAACGACGTCAAGACGGCGCTGCGGGAAGCCAGCCGCTATTACGCGGAATTGCGGGAACTCGGCGCCCATCTCGCCTGGGCCGACGTGGGCGGCGGACTCGGCGTCGATTACGAAGGCACCCATTCGGTCAGCGACTGTTCCATCAATTACAGCATCGACGAATACGCCCACAGCATCGTGCGCGCCTTTTCGGAGGCCTGCGCCGAATACGGTTTGCCGCATCCTAACCTGATCACCGAATCCGGACGTGCGATGAGCGCACATCATGCGGTGCTGATCACGAATATCATCGATATCGAATCGGTGGCCGAAGACGGAAGCCCTCCGGCCGAAATCAAGGCAAAACCCTTGCAGGACCTGGCCGACCTGCTCCGCGCCCTGCCCCAGGAGTCGCCGCTGGGCGTGTATCACGACGCGCAATTCGATCTCGCCGAAGCCCGAGCGATGTACGTGCAGGGCAAATTGAGCCTGGCCGAACTCGCCGATGCGGAACGGCTCAACGCAGCCATTTGCCATGCCGTTCATAGGCGCCTCGACATCCGTCTCCGCGCCCATCGCGAGCTGATCGACGAACTCAACGAGCGGCTTGCCGACAAGGTGTTCTGCAATTTCTCGCTGTTCCAGTCCATGCCGGACGCCTGGGCGATCGCACAGGTGTTTCCGGTCATGCCGCTGCAGCGCCTGCACGAGGAACCCACGCGCCGCGCGGTGATCCAAGACCTGACCTGCGATTCCGACGGCCGGATCAATACCTACATCGATCGGCAGAGCCTCGAAGCCACCCTGCCGCTGCATACCCACAAGCCGGGCGAACCCTATCTCATCGGCATCTTCCTGGTCGGCGCCTACCAGGAAATTCTGGGGGACATGCACAATCTGTTCGGCGATACTCATTCGGTCAACGTCGAACTCGATGGAGCCGGCGGCTACCGTTTCATCCAGCCCATGCGGGGCGACGGCGCCCACGACCTGCTGCGCTATGTGCATATCGACCCGGAAGAATTGGAGCGCGCCTATCGCAAGAAGCTGGTCGAGGCGCGGATCCCCTCCGAACAGCGCAAGCGCTTCGAGAGCGAGTTGATCGCCGGCTTGCGAAGCTACACCTATCTCGAGGAGTAAACGGCATTGAACACCGAAGGCAAAAAGGACATTAGGGCGGGCTTCATCGGTCTCGGCGCGATGGGCACTCACATGGCGCGAAACGTGGCCAAGGGCCGTTATTTGGCTTCCGTCTGGAACCGCACCGAAGCCAGCGCGATAACGCTTTCTCAAGAATTGGGCGTACAGTGCGCCGTCTCGCCCGCCCTGCTCGCCTCGCACGTCGACGTGACTCTAATTTGCGTCTCGGCCGATGCCGACGTGCTGGAGGTGATACACGGCATGTTACCGGCGCTGCGCCCGCACACAGTGGTGATCGACATGTCCACTGTGAGCAGCGATACCGCGCGAGAAGCCGCCAGGCTGGTTGAAAGCAAGGGCGCGGATTTTCTCGATGCGCCGGTGACCGGCGGCGTCGAAGGCGCGAAGAACGGGACCCTAGCGATCATGGTCGGCGGCAAGCTCGAGACCTTGGAGCGAATTCTGCCGGTACTGGAAACCATGGGCAGCCGGATCGTTCACATGGGCGACGTGGGTGCCGGCCAGGCGGCCAAGGCGGTGAACCAGATCATGGCGGCCGGCATCAACGAGGCCGTGACCGAAGCCATGGCATTCGGAGCGGCGCTGGGACTCGACATGCGCAAGGTCATCGACGTCGTTTCCGGCGGCGCGGCCGGAAACTGGTTTCTGGAAAAGCGCGGACCGACCATGACCCAAGGCGTGTTCAAACCCGGCTTCAAGCTCGCCCTGCACCAAAAGGATCTGAAAATCTGCAAGGGCATGGCGGACAAGCTGGGGCTCAAGCTCCCGGTCACCGAAATGGCCATGACCGATTACGCCAAGCTCATCGCGGACGGCCACGGCGACGAGGATATCTCGGCCCTCTATCGTCTCAAGCGGCCATCGCCGTGAATTTCGCACGAACAGCCTGGCTCAGGATCCATCTTTATCTCGCGCTGGGCGGCGGTTTTCTATTCGTCCTGCTGGGGCTCAGCGGAAGTCTCAGCGTCTATCGCGAGGAACTGGACGAACTTCTCAATCCTCGGCTGACGGTCGATGAGCCGAAAGGGGGATACCTCCCCTTGGACCGCATCATGGCGGCGGTGCGGGAGGCGCATCCTGATCGATATGGCGCGTGGGTACTGGAAATGCCGCGCTCCCGCAACGGCATGATCACCGTCTGGTACGAAAAACCCTACGAGACTTTTGGCGAGTTCTATGCGCCTCTCATGGTCTCGGTGAATCCGTACACGGCCGAAATCGTAGCCAGCCGATTCTGGGGCCGAACGGCGGCGACCTGGATATATGACCTCCATACTCAACTGCACTTCGGACGGTTCAGGTGGAACGCCGTCGGCATCCTGGGGCTGTTACTGGTTGCCTCGGCAAGCACCGGCCTCTATCTCTGGTGGCCGGGATTCAGCCGGCTTCGCCGAAGCTTTGTGATCCGACACGACGCCGGCCTGGCACGACTCGCTTTCGACCTGCACCGCACGCTCGGTCTGTTCAGCGCCGTTGTCCTGCTGTTGCTGGCTTTCACCGGATTCCATCTGGCTTATCCGAGCCTGCTGGAAACGATGCTCGGGGCTTCGGAGATGGGCCACGGCGACGAGGGTCCGGAAATCATCAGTACCGGCGCTCCAAATGGTCGCCCCGTCGGCCTGGCCGAGGCGGTTCTGGTCGCACGGGGCCTATTTCCGCACGCCGAAGTGAGGCGCGTCGCGACGCCAGCCGGGGAAAACGGCACCTACCGCATCAATTTGCGGCGCTCCGGGGATGCCAACATCAGACACCCGGCAACCCTGGTCTGGGTCGACCGCTGGAGTGGGCAGATTCGTGAGGTGCGCAATCCTAATAAGTTCAGCAGTGGGCAAGCTTTTATCAGCCGTATCTGGCCCTGGCACACCGGCGAGGCTTTCGGCGCGACGGGCCGCTTCGTCTGGTTCTGTGTCGGCCTGATGCCGCTCGTGCTTTATGTAACCGGCCTATTGCACTGGCTGCACCGGCGCGGTTCGATCGCGGATAGGGAGATCGATCTTTCGACACTTCGGCCTAAGCTGGAACTCGCCTGGAGCGCTTTTTTGCGCCAGTCGGCGGACCTTCTCCGCTTTGTCCGCATCTTGGCAGGGTGGGCTCTGGTGCGATTGATGCGCCTCGCCCAATGGGGCAAGCGGCGCTATCTGGATTGAGGTTCGACGAGGACTCCCTTGGCACGTCGCTTTGATGGGTTACGGCGCACTCGCAGCGCATTAGAGCGTTTTTCATGTCGGTGTACGGATTCGTGTCGGGAAGGAAGAGTGTAGGTCGGCAATCCCTTGCCGACAAAGCCCTTTGCTGAGCCGGTACGTCGGCAAAGGATTGCCGACCTACATATCGGGATCCCTTACACCGAATCGAAAAATGCTCTAATCGACGGCCAACTTATATCGACGTGCGCCTAACCCATCCTACGAAATCCCGGTTGCCATGACGCATCAAAAGATTCGTAGATGATGGGTAGAGCATTTGTAGGTCGGCAATCCTTTGCCGACGACCCCATTGGCCCAACCGCACTCGCGAGTACCCGCACAGCAGGTATGAAAATGTTCTAGCGGCCGGCCCCATCGAGCGCAATCACCTTGAGCCCGTCCTTTTCCGTAGCCCAGGACACATAAACCCGGTCGCCGTTGGCGTGCAGGAAAGGGTTGTCAGCCCCGCTTTCGGTTTCGGCCAGAACGCGCGGTTCGGTCCAATTCGCTCCGCCGTTGGTCGAGCGCATGGTCTTGAGCTGATTGTTCTTGCCGTCGAACTCCAGCCAAACCAAATCCACCCGCCGCCCCACGCTCAAGACGTGCGGATGGGCCGGCATGGCCGCCGGATTCCCGAACTTGATCGGTTGGGTAAAGTGCGAGCCGACATCGTCGGAATAGGCATAAAACAAACCCGTCGCGTCGGGCGCGGCGCTATACCAGGTCAAGTGATAGCGTCCATCCCTGGCGATCGACAGCCCTGGCCCGTGGTGGGGACAACCTTCTATGTGCCAGTTTTCATGCGTCACCCGAACCGGCCGGCCCGGCTTGTCCCAATCGGCGAATTTGAGCAGCGCATGGTCGCGGATATTCTCGGGATAGACGTTGCGCCAGACGATGAGCGGCAAGCCGTCGATGTCGATGGCGGCCTGCAGCCGGCAGCACTGACAGGTGTAATCGGCCGCCTTGACATTCGGCTTGAAGCTCTTGCCGCCGTCGTCGGACCAGGTGTAATAGAGAGAAGAACCGTTATACGGCTGGTTCTTGGCCTTCGCGGCTTCGACATCCCTCGCGTCCAGCCAGGCAATGAAGATCTTGCCGTCGCGGCTGATCGCCAGACTGTCGAAAGAATGGCCGATGATGTCCAGGTTGTCGTTAACCGTGACCGGCTTGGAGAACGTCTTGCCGCCATCCACGGAGCGGGCGAAGCGGATATAGCTGCTGAAACGTTTTTCCAAACCTTGCGTCCAGGTGAGATAAATCTCGCCTTTCGGGCCGATCGCGATCTTGGGTCGGCTCTCGCCGTGAGCCAAAACGTTTTCCGGCTCGCGATTGACCGCCACCGGCTTGCTCAAGGTCTTGCCGCCATCCTTCGAGGACTGAACATAGATTCGCCCTTGCTGGACCCATGAAAGCCATAACCGACCGTCGGCATCGAATACCACGCTGGGCGTCCGCGCGCATTTTGGTGTCGGAGCGGCCGCCGAATCCTTGCAATAAGCGGGTTGAGAGGAGGACGGGGCGCTCCCGTGCCCGGCCCAGACGAATTGGCTGACCAGGGCCAACGCCGGCAAGCCGACCAATCTGCAAAACACATTCATCAATCTTCACCTTTTCCGGGTTAACACAACCTCAAACGGAAAATAACCGAGAAATCCCTGTCGGGCTAGGCGCCCTGGAGGGACCTCGGGTGGAAAAACGGCGGGCGAGAAGCAGGGCCTCCTCCGCCGCTGGTTGCCAAGCAATCAGTAATCTATCGAGATGCCCCCGAAGATCGTGCGGTCGAAACCGGGATTCAGGATAGCGGTCCCGCTCCGAGTTGCCCTATCAGCCACGCTCGTGCTGGCGACCCATTTTTCGTCCGTGAGGTTACGTCCTTCGACAAACACGTGATAGCCGAGTTTATTGAACGTATTCTTATAGCCGGCACGGGCGCCAAACAAGGTATAAGCAGGCGCCTTGAGGGTGTTGGCGTAGTCCACGTAATAATTGCTGGTCATGCGGATATTCGGGCCGATGTAGAAACCGGAGGGATGTTCGTACACGGCTTCCGCGCCGCCGAAATGATTGGGCGCCCCCGGAATGTAATTGTCGCCGTAGGCGGAATCGTTGTCGTACAGGAATCGCTGATAGGTATAGGTCAATCGCACGCGCAGCAGATCATCCCCCATCAAATCCAAAGGAATGAGAGCGCCCGTACCGACTTCGACGCCCGTATGTGTGGTCTTGTCGGCATTATTGGTGCTCGTCTGAGTCTGACCGGGCAGCAGCGTGGAGAGAATCTCGTTGTTGATCCAGGAATGGTAGACGGCGAGGTCCCAATTGAAGACGCCTGCCTCGCCGCGGGTCCCCACTTCGATCGTCGTCCCCTCCTGCGCATCAAGAGCAGATTCGCTGCTTGTTTGATTCAGCCGCGGATCCCGGAACGCCAATTGGGTATTGGTCGGCGGCTCGTAACTGCGGCTGAAATTGGCGAAGAACTGTTGCTTCTCGGTCGCCTGCCAAAGCAGCCCGACCTTGGGACTGAAGGCGGTGTACCAGCGAGACGCATCCGTCTCGAAGGCGTTGCCGATCTGTGACGTGGGCACGAAGAAATCGGTCAGGCTGCGCCGCTTGGCATGAATGAATTGACCGCCCACCACGAGATCCAGGCTGGAGGTCAATGCGAAACGATCTTCCCCGAAGATTTCGATGTTGAAGGCCTCGCTCTTGGCGTTATTCAGCTTGGTGCCGATCTCCGCGCCCGGCAGGGTGTTGTCCACCGTGCCGTAGGACTTGCCCCAGCCGAAGAAGCCGCCCAGCACGAAGCTGTTACGCGAACCGAACAGCGATCCGTCGTGAGTGAAACGCCAACTGAGGCCGGCGTCCTGCTGCCGGTTGCGGTTGAACGAGCCCGCCAAATTGCCGTAGTCGATCAGAAGACCGCCGCACGCGGGATTATTGATCGTCACGATGCCCTCCGAATCCGGCGTTCCCCGGCAAGGCGAGTTTCGGTTGAAAGAATTAAAAGGCGATAAGGGGTGCCACAGCCGACGATTTTCGTACCAAGCCCCCACCGTCAGCACGTCATCTGGCGTGAACTTGATGGTATGCCGGACATCGCCGCGCAAGGTCTCGAGGTTACGTTGAACGTCGAGGGTTTCGAATTTATTGAAGAACGATCCCGGCGATAGACCATTCTGGGCTTGGTAAGGGTCATCATAATACTGCTCGAACGAAAGAGACCCCGGCAGCTGCAGCTGGTTCTTGCTGGCGAACAGATGCACGCGGGTTTCCTGATCCTCGTTCCAGCGGTAACCGAAATTGGCGTAGCCTCTGGAAATATCCTCTTCGCTATGGTCCCGGAAACTATTGTTGTAGGTCCCGGTATAAGAAACGAAATAATCCAGATCCTTGTTCAGCACGCCGCCGACCATCAGTTGGGGACGGTAGTAATCGTGCGAACCGGTGACGAAGGTCGTATGAATGCCCGGCGTATTGCGGCCGTTGCGCGAGACGAAGTTCACCGCACCGCCCAAGAAGGCCGAACCGTATTGCAGGGCGTTGGAGCCGCGATAAACCTCGGTGTAAAGCGCGTTCATCGGCTCCAGAAGCTCCGGATTGGTAAAGCCGTCGGTTCCGGTGAGCGGCAGGCCGTCGCGCAGATAGCGCAGCCCCGCCGAACCGAAAGTCAGCGAAGTTCCGGCGCCGCGCACCAGAATACGGGTTTCGGAATTGCCGTATCGGCTTTGAGAAAAAACACCCGGCGAATAACTCAGGACATCGGCCACGCCACCCGGCGTCGGGCGGCTGCGGTACTCTTCGGAATGGATGAAGGTGGTTGCGCCCGGAACCTGGGAAAGCTTGTACTTGGCCGTTTCCGCGCTGGGCGTTGTCAGCGATTCCCCGGTTTCTTCGGGGGCCGTCACTTCGATCGTCTGCAAACGATGTTCTTCGGTATGATCGGCGACAGCGAATCCGGAAAACAATAAATTCAGACTGAAAACCGCCATCCCAACACGAAATGGCGATATCAATACATCCTCCTGCATCTTCATATTTATTTTTTCTTTTATTAAGACCGAGCCTTTTAATAGGAAAATTCGTGCCACTCCTTTTCGTCAGCAACCATCCGGTCCACAGCGGCCATGCACGCTGCCGACAGGCAAGAACTGCGTGATATGCCACACCTCGATGTGTCAAATACCGATATCGCTTTCCGCCAAATCGCTCTTCCCCACCGGAAACGAACATGAGCAATTTTCATTTAGCATTTATTTTCAACGATCTATAAAATACGCCGCCACAACGCGATGCTGTCCAGGAACGGAGTCTCCGTGAAACCCAAGATGGGATATCCGGATTGCGTCATATCACACAATCGGGCATGCGCGATGAGCTCATTTGTACCGACAGCCTAGATTTGGCGAGCAGCGCTCCACTCAACTTGATATGGACCGATATTTGCTAAGAATAGATGGTCATAGCACCGGTATTTAGACGTTTGGGATTAAAATCCGTATGTAAAATGCTTACACAGTAAAAATTCTCGTTATTATTCTCAATTTGAGTTGTACCCTCCAATTTCTACCGAACCATCACTCGCACATCTGTATATGACTTCGATGTCCGCCGACACCAAGCAAGGATGTCGCTCGTGGCTGGAGACCGCTTTCTCGATCGCTGCCGCAGCGGCACTGCATGCCGCGGTTTGGGCCGCCTGGCTCGCCGCCCCGGTAGACCGGGAACCGGCGGAAACTCCACCGCAACTGCTGGAAGTCTCGCTTGTCGCGGCACAGCCCGAAGCCAGTCCCGAGCCGCCCCAACCGCAGGTACAACAGCCGCCGCCCAAACCCGAGCCCAAACCGGAAAAACCCGCACCGAAAAAACCGGACAAACCTAAACCCAAGCCCAAGCCTAAACCGGTGGCTCGGCCGACACCGGCACCCGAGCCCTCTGAAACTCCGACGCCCAGCGCGCCGGCCACTGTCCCGACCGCGTCGACCCAGGGCAAGCCGGCCGCACCAGCCCCTGCGCCATTCGTCGAAGCCTCTTACAAGGCGCCGGGCCTGAACAATCCGCCGACGCGTTACCCACGTGTCGCGTTGGAAAGACGCTGGGAAGGCAAGGTCACCTTGCGCGTTCAAGTCATGCCGAACGGCTCGGCGGGCGAGATCAAAATCGAAGGCAGCAGCGGCCACGAGATTCTGGACGACGCGACCGTGGATCAGGTCAAGAACTGGCGCTTTATCCCCGCGCGCAGGGGCGACCGGGCCGTGGTCAGTTGGGTTATCGTCCCGATTGAATACAAACTAAAACGATGAAAAAGGCTATCGCATGATTCAGATCTCTTCTACCGATATCGTTCAGATCACCTTAGGGGTGCTGATCGGATTTTCCGTCATTACTTGGAGCATCATCTTTTTCAAGAGCTGGACGCTCTGGAATATCGGCCAGCGCAACCGCGGCTACAGCAAAGACTTCTGGGCGGCGCCGGATCTCGCCACTGCCTCGGGTCTGGAACATTCGGCGAGTGCCTTGGGCCGCATCGCAGGAGCAGGATTCGGCGTTCTCAAGGACATGCGCAGCAAAACCTCGCGCATGCTCGAGTGGAGCGGCGACATCGAGTCGATTCTGGAACGGTCCCTGCGCCAACAGATCAGCCGAGAACGCAAGGATCTGGAACAAGGGCTGTCCATGTTGGCCAGCATCGGCAGCACGTCGCCCTTCGTCGGGCTGTTCGGCACGGTATGGGGCATCATGCACGCTTTGCAGGACATCGGCGAGGCCAAATCGGCCAGCCTGGATGTGGTCGCCGGCCCGATCGGCGAAGCACTGGTCGCCACGGCAATCGGCATCGCAGCGGCCATTCCGGCGGTATTGGCTTACAATTTCTTTTTGAGACGCATCAAGCTATGCGAAGCGGACCTCGAATATTTTGCCACCGACTTCCTTAATCTCGCCGTGAAGACAGGCCTTAAAGCCGACGGGAGCGAGTAACCATGGGATTCAAAACCGATTCGTCTTCCGATCGGGAGGCCATGAGCGAAATCAACGTGACGCCGCTGGTCGACGTCATGCTGGTATTGCTGGTCGTGTTCATCGTCACCGCACCGCTGCTGACCCAGGCGGTGAAAGTCGATTTGCCGAAGACCGAAAAAACCGACCCCGCCCCCGACAAGCACCTCGCCACCATCGCCATCGACGCCCAGGGTCAGATCACCTTGAACGATCAGCCGCAACCGCTGGAAGCCATGGAGCAGCTTCTGCGCGATCTGCAACAGGCCGATCCGGAACTGATCGTGCAGTTCCAGGCCGACACCGCCGTTCCCTACGGTCGGGTCGCGGAAGCCATGGCCGTCGCTCACAAGGCAGGCATTACCAAGCTCGCGTTTGTCACCCGGGAGTGACCGCTTTTGCGGCACCAAATGCCTCCATTCCCATCGCGAATATCCAGGCTCTTGGAAAACCCGAAATCGGTATGCAATATTCATGGCATAATTGCTTCATTTTGAGCAGTTCACACGCATGACGTCGAGCTTACAGCGCACCACACTCGCCACGACCTACGATGAAGACAGCCTGTGCCGGGCCGGACTCAAGGTCGTACGGACCGAGGCCGAGGCGGTAGCCGCCTTGATGGGGCGCATCGACGGTCATTTCGCGGCGGCCTGCAAACTCATACTGGCCTGCAAGGGCCGGATCGCGGTGACCGGAATGGGAAAATCCGGCCACATCGGCGGCAAGATCGCCGCCACTTTGGCGAGTACCGGTACGCCTGCCTTCTTCGTGCACCCCGGAGAAGCCAGCCATGGCGATTTCGGCATGATCACGGCGCACGATGTCGTTCTGGCCTTGTCGAATTCGGGGGAAACCCCCGAGATTTTGGCCATCTTGCACCTGATCAAACGACTCGACGTTCCTTTGATCGGCATGACAGGCAACCCCAAATCCACGCTGGCCAGGCAATCGCTGGTGCATATCGACACATCCGTAAAGGAAGAAGCCTGCCCGCTCGGTCTGGCCCCCACATCGAGCACGACCGCGACGCTGGCGATGGGAGATGCTTTGGCCGTCGCATTGTTGGAAGCGCGAGGATTCACCCGGGAGGATTTTGCATTCGCGCATCCGGGAGGGAGTCTCGGACGGCGACTGTTAACCCGGGTGCAGGACGTCATGCACACCGGCCCGGAAATTCCGGCGGTGCCGGAAACGGCCCTGGTACGCGACGCGGTTCTGGAAATGACGGCGAAAAAGCTCGGAATGACCGCTATCGTCGATAGCGACTATCGAGTGCTCGGAATTTTTACCGACGGCGACCTCCGGCGATTGTTCGAAAAGGCCGGCGATATTCACACCACGCCGATCAATGAAGCCATGACACAATATTGCACCAAAGTTTCGGCCGAACTGTTAGCCGCGGAATCGGTACGCATCATGGAGGAAAAGCGGATCAGCGCTCTCTTGGTCGTCGACGAGGAGAACAGGCTGATCGGCGCACTCAATATGCACGATTTGCTGAGAGCCGGGGTGGTTTGATGCCCGAGCATGCGCCTCAAGACGTGCTGGCTCGCGCGGCCGGCATCCGCCTGGTCATTTTCGATGTGGACGGCGTTCTGACCGACGGCCGGCTTTTTTTCGACCAGCAAGGCCAGGAATACAAAAGCTTTCATGCCCGCGACGGTCATGGCATCAAGTTGCTTCAGGGGACGGGCGTAGCGACGGCAGTGATTTCCGGTCGGCGTTCGCAGTCGGTGGCGCTGCGCATGGAGAGCCTCGGCATTCGTCATGTCTATCAGGGGTACCAAGACAAACTGGACGCGTTCGAGCATCTTCGCAATGAGCTGGCGCTGGCTCCCGATGAAATCGCCCATGTCGGCGACGATCTCCTGGATCTGCCGATCATGCGCCGAGTCGGACTGGCGGTGGCGGTAGCGGACGCCCACTTCAGCATTCGACAGCATGCCCACTGGGTTACGCCCAGTCCCGGCGGAGCGGGCGCCGCACGGGAAGTCTGCGATCTCGTTATGAAAGCCCAAGGCACCTTGCAAGGCGTTATCGAGAGTCATTTCTGATGAGCATTTTTGCTCTGAGATCGCTGGTAACCTATCTGGGATTGGCCACCCTGGCATTGTTTACCTGGTGGCTTGCCGGCGTTTTTATGCCGGCCGAAGAATCTGCCGGACCGAGAACCCACGGAACGATCGATTATTATTCAAAAAACCTGAGTCGTACGCTGATGGACGAAAACGGCAAACCGAAGCAACTGCTGTTTGCCGTAAACCTTACCCATTATGTGGATCAAGACCGTACCGAATTGGTACAGCCGGTTCTGACGCTCTACGGAAAAGACGGACCGCCGTGGGTCATTCATTCCGATAACGCCCTCATGCCGGGCGAAAGCGATACCATATTTTTGAACGGAAACG
Source organism: Methylocaldum sp. GT1TLB (assembly GCF_051027445.1). NCBI lineage: Bacteria > Pseudomonadati > Pseudomonadota > Gammaproteobacteria > Methylococcales > Methylococcaceae > Methylocaldum > Methylocaldum sp. GT1TLB. The sequence goes on along the minus strand of NZ_CP194898.1, from coordinate 4,845,051 downwards.
TCCTTATTCTGCGCGAGCGGGACGAAAACGGCCGTACGCTGAAAATCGTCACCCAGAACGCCAGAGTCCAACCGGACAACAACTACGCCGAAACCGACGAGTTCATACAGGTACTGAGTCCGCCGGACGAACTGACCGGCAATGGCGCACGAGTTCACTTCGGCGATGATTTAAAAGTCACGATTCTTTCCAATGTACGAAGAAAGCATGAATTCCCCTAAGAGCCGCCGCTGCAACTCGGTAGACCCGAGCGACAGCCCCGGATGCGAGACCTACCGTTTTTATCCAATCGCAAACGGCGTCTTCAGGAAGGGGCTGGCCGGTGCTCCCGGCCAGGCCGTTTGCGATTGGAGCACCGGAATGACCCTTCCAATACGTATTCAGCAAGCGTTCCCTGAAAGGACCGTCGGTTTTATTTCAACCCTGCTGATCGCCTTATGGTTTTTATTCGCCGCTGAGAACACGTTCGCATTGGACAGCGACTCGAAGCAGCCGATTTATATCGAAGCCAACACGGCGACTTACGATGAAAAGACCGGCCAAACCGTATACACCGGCGATGTGAAAGCCACTCAAGGCAGCCTCGATGTTCAAGGCGACCAAATGACCGTTTATCAGAAAGGCGGCCAGACAGAGAAAATTATCGTTACCGGAAATCCCACCCGGCTGAAACAAACCCCGGAAGGCGGCAAGGAAGACATTCACGGGACCTCGCAACGTGCCGATTATTTTCCGGATACCGGAATACTGATCCTCTACGACAAGGCATTGGTCTGGCAAGGACAGAATTCGACCGCCAGCGACATCATCGAGTACGACACCAAAAACGGTTTATTCAAGGCCGGCAGCCCCACCACCGGCAGCAAACGCGTACATGTAAAAATGCAGCCGAAAGAGAAATCCGAATAAGCGATGGCGATTCTAGTTGCTACCGATCTACTCAAACGCTACAACAAGCGCAATGTCGTCAACGGTGTCTCGCTGCAAATCCACAGCGGAGAAGTCGTAGGCTTGCTGGGGCCCAACGGGGCCGGAAAAACCACCAGTTTTTACATGATCGTGGGGGTAATACGTCCGGATAGCGGTACAATCTACCTGGACGAACACAACATCACGAATCTCCCCATGCATGCCAGGGCGCAACTCGGCGTAGGCTATCTGCCGCAGGAGCCTTCGATCTTCCGGAAGTTGACCGTAGCCGACAATTTGCGGGCGGTATTGGAATTGCGCAAAGGATTGACCAACGGACAGCGAGAGCTGGTGATCGAGGAGCTTCTCGAGGAATTCAGTATCGGCCATCTGCGCAACCAGCCCGCCCTGGGACTCTCGGGCGGAGAGCGCCGAAGAGTGGAAATCGCGCGGGCACTGGCCTGCGAGCCGCAGTTCATGCTGTTGGACGAACCGTTCGCGGGGGTCGATCCGATCTCGATCATCGACATCCAAAAGATCATCGAGCACCTGAGAGACCGCGGCATCGGTATTCTCATTACCGAACATAACGTGCGCGAGACGCTCGGAATATGCAACCGCGCCTATATCCTCAGCGGAGGCGTCGTGATCGCAGAAGGCACGGCGCAAGACATAGTACAAAACAAGGAAGTACGCCAAGTTTATCTGGGCGAACATTTTTCCCTTTAGACAGTCCCTTTCATGGTTAGTACCTGTGCACTAGAATGGTTCTGATTTTTCACTCTCACACTGCCAACGCGCATTTCTGGACGTAAAGCTTCATGAAGCAAACTCTGCAACTCCGGTTGGGTCAGCAGCTGACCATGACCCCCCAATTGCAACAGGCTATCAAGCTGCTGCAGTTGTCAAGCCTGGATTTACAGCAGGAAATACAACAGGCGCTAGACTCGAACATGATGCTCGAAGTGGCGGAAGACGAAGGCAGCCACGGGGAGTTTCATGACTCGGTAGAAACCCCTGCCCCGTCCAGCGAGCCGGAATTCAAGGAGTTGTCGAATCTCGACGCCCAAACCGATATCCCCCAGGAATTACCGGTCGATACCTCATGGGACGAGGTGTACGACAGTTTTCAGAGCTACTCCGTCGCGGCCTCAGATTCGGACAGCGACGATTTCATTTTTCAGCGGGCGCCGGCCCAGTCCTTGCAGGATTACCTGCACTGGCAGATGGAGCTGACGACGTTCAGCGAACAGGACTACGCCATCGCCACGGCGATTATCGACGCTATCGATGACGACGGCTATCTGACGGTCAGCGTGGAAGACATCCATCAGGGCCTCGTCAATCAAATCAACGGCTTGGAGATCGAGGAAGTGACGGCCGTTCTGCATCGGGTTCAGAATTTCGATCCGCCCGGAGTGGCCGCGCCGGACCTCGCGAATTGCCTGGCGATCCAATTGAATCAGCTGCCCGATGACACTCCGTGGAAAAAGGAGGCGTTCACGCTGGTGACCCGGCATCTGGAGCTCCTGGCCAAGAAAGATCTGGCCAAGCTCAGACGCACGCTGGAGCTGTCCGAAGAGGATCTGAACCACGTGGTGGCTTTGATCCGTACTTTGGAACCCAAACCCGGCCGCAAGATCTCTGCCTCGGAATCTCAGTACGTGATTCCCGATGTGTTCGTGGTCAAGCAGGGAAACGATTGGATCGTCGCTCTCAACCCCGAAATTTCGCCCAAGCTGCGCGTCAATCCGTTTTATTCGGGCATGATCAAGCGCGCCGACAACAGCGCGGACAACGTCACCATGAAGAACCATCTGCAGGAAGCGCGCTGGTTCATCAAAAGTCTGCAAAGCCGGAACGACACCCTGCTGAAAGTGGCTCGCTGCATCGTCGAACGCCAGAAAGACTTTTTGGAATACGGCGAGACGGCCATGAAACCGCTCGTTTTGCGAGACATCGCCGAAGAAGTGGGAATGCACGAATCCACCATTTCCAGGGTTACAACGCAGAAATATATCCACACGCCGAATGGCGTCTTCGAATTCAAGTACTTCTTCTCCAGTCATGTCTCGACGAATGCCGGCGGAGAATGTTCGGCAACCGCCATCAAAGCATATTTGAAAGAAATCATCGAAGGCGAAGATCCGCTGAAGCCTCTGAGCGACCACACGATCGCAGCCATGCTGAAGGGACGGGGCATCAACGTGGCGCGCCGCACCATCGCCAAATATAGGGAAGCCATGGCTATTCCGCCGTCCAACGAAAGAAAACGTGTTTTTTGATAACAATCATCCAAAACTAGGGAGATCATCATGCAAATCAGCATCACCGGCCATCACATCGACGTAACCGAAGCCCTGAGAAATTACGTCATGGAAAAAATGCAGCGGATCGAACGTCATTTCGACAAGATCGTAAATGTGCACGTGGTGCTCGAAGTGCAAAAACTGGCTCAAAAAGCGGAAGCGACGGTGCAAGTCAACGGCGCCAGCTTGTTCGCTCAGGAGGAAAGCGAGGATCTGTATGCCGCCATCGACGGCATGGTCGACAAGCTCGATCGACAAGTCGTCAAACATAAAGAAAAAGTTCAAGAGCACTGACCACTCGCCCCACAGCACATTCGTTTTTTCGGCTGATATAGGCGTGAGCAAAACGTCGCCATGAAACTCGTCATCGTCAGCGGTTTATCCGGGTCGGGCAAGAGTATCGCGCTGGAAACTCTAGAGGATTCCGGTTACTACTGCATCGATAACCTGCCGGTCTCGCTGTTCGAATCTTTTATACGGCAAGCCGTGATCAGCAACCCGGGAGCGTTCCGGAAAACCGCGATCAGCATCGATGCCCGAAATCAGAGCGCGAGTCTGGACCAGTTTCCCCTGACTTTGGAACTGGCCGACAGGTTCGGGATAGAGTGTCAGATTCTCTTTCTACAGGCGGAGACCGACACTCTACTCAAGCGTTTCAGCGAGACCCGCCGCAAGCATCCGTTAACCGATTCGGCTCGTCCGCTCAGCGAAGCGATCGAATTGGAGCGTAAGCTGCTGGAACCGGTCGCGAGTCGCGCCCATCTCCTTGTAGACACCACTTACACCAACATACATCAGTTGCGTGAACTGATAAGAGGCCGTCTCGGAGCGAAGCAGGAGCATTCGATGTCCTTGTATTTCCTGTCTTTCGGCTACAAGAACGGCATTCCGCTCGACGCGGACTTCGTGTTCGATGCGCGCTGTCTACCCAACCCGCATTGGGAACCCAGCCTGCGCAGCAAGACCGGTAAAGACGCGGAAGTGATCGAGTTTCTCGCAAACATTACCGAGGTTCAAAGCTACCTGGACGACGTCGTCGCCCTATTGCAACGCTGGATACCCCGGTTCGCGGACGAAGACCGCAGCTATCTGACCGCCGCCATCGGATGCACCGGCGGACAGCATCGTTCGGTCTATCTGGTGGAAGCGCTGGCAGAGCGCTTCCGTTCGGATACGTACGATATTCTCGTTCGGCATAGGGACTTGAATTAGCCCCGACGCCGGACCGCACGGACATCGGGTCTGGCGTTTTTCCGGGCCACAGCCGGTTTCGTTATAATTCCCACGGTCGAACGGTGCGGAATCATGCTTTCAATTTCAAAAACACTACCGCTTATTTTTCTCAGCCTCCTTCTGGCTGCCTTCACGCCGGCCTACGGAGCCAAGAAAACGGCGCCGGCGCCGAAATCCCAACCCAAGGCAAGCGCCGAAGCGAAGCTCGATAAACTGCCCATCGCTTATCTCGCGCAGGACGCTCAAAGCCCGCCGGTCCTGCCTTTTTTCGAGCAGGCGGTCACCGACGGAGGGCTACAGGGCGCACGTCTCGGCATTCAGGACAACAATACCACCGGCCGCTTCACCCGCCAGAACTTCAGCGTGCGTGAAAGCATCGTGCCGCCGGACGGCGATGTTGCCGCAGCATTCAAAGCCCTGCTGGCAGACGGCCATAGACACATCCTCCTCAACCTGGAGTCCACAAAGATCCGCGAACTGGCGGCTTTGCCCGAATCGCAAAACGCTCTGCTGTACGATATCGCCAGCCGGGACGATGAGCTCCGCGGCGAAGCCTGCCGCCCCAACGTACTCCACCTTTTGCCCAGCCGAGCGATGCGCGCCGATGCCTTGGGGCAATACCTGGCGAAGAAGCGCTGGAACAAGTGGTTCCTGGCTGCCGGACCCAACGATGGCGACAAGCTTTACGCCGAAGCGGTTAAACGCGCCGCCAAACGTTTCGGAGCGAAAATCGTTGCGGAAAGGACCTGGCAACACAGCTTCGACGAACGCCGCACGCCGGAATCCGAAGTACCGGTTTTCACCCAGGGCGTCGACTACGACATACTCATCGTCGCCGACGAATCGGGTTTATTCGGCGATTTTCTTCCTTATCGCACCTGGCAGCCGCGCCCCGTCGCCGGCACTCAAGGGCTGGTGGCGACCGCTTGGCACCGGACGCACGAGGCATGGGGCGCGCTGCAATTGCAGAACCGTTTCCGCGATCAAGCCGGCCGCTGGATGACCGAGGAAGATTACGGTGCGTGGCTGGCGGTTCGGGCCATCGGCGAGTCGGCCACGCGTACCAAATCGGTCGATTTCGACAAGGTGAAAACCTTTATGCTCGGAGAAGAATTCGCCCTGGCCGGATTCAAGGGCGTGCCCTTGTCGTTCCGACGCTGGAACGGCCAATTGCGGCAACCGGTGCTGATCGCTTCCGAACGGTCGATGGTAGCCGTCGCTCCGGTGGAAGGCTTTCTCCATCCCAAGAACGAATTGGATACCCTGGGTTACGATGAACCCGAGTCGAAGTGCCGCTTCTAAGCCGCGCAATAAATCCCAGTCTTACCAGAGGAAACAATCGATGAAAAAACTGATGATGTCGGCCCTTTTGCTGGGAGGAATGGCCTCTAGCTCCGCTTTCGGCGAAACGGTCTTCGTCACCTTGGAAAAAGACAATGCTCTGGCCGTGGTCGATGCCGCGCAAGGAAAACTCATAAAAACCGTCAAGATCGGGAAACGCCCTCGGGGCATCGTGCTGAGCAAGGATCAACGCCGGCTCTACGTCGCGGCCAGCGACGATAACACCATTCAGGTCATCGATACGGAAAGCTTGAAAGTGGTCGGCAAACTGCCTTCGGGGGAAGATCCGGAAACCTTCGCGAGGGACCCCGAAGGCCGGTTCCTGTACGTCTCCAACGAAGACGACAATCAGGTGACCGTGATCGAGATCGCCTCCAAGAAGGCCGTCAAAACCGTTCCGGTCGGGGTTGAACCGGAAGGCATCGCGGTCAGCCCGGACGGGAAATGGGTGGTCAGCACCAGCGAAACGACCAATATGGCTCACTGGATCGACCGCAGTAGTCTCGACATCGTGGACAACACGCTGGTCGATCCGCGTCCACGCGCCTGCGCATTCACCGACGACAGCCGGCAGCTCTGGGTCACTTCGGAAATTGCCGGCACCTTGACCGTATTCGATGTCGACACCAAACAGCCGGTCAAAAAGATCGGCTTCAAGATTCCCGGCGTCACTCAGGAGAAAATCCAGCCGGTCGGCATTCGTATCGATAAGGATCGACGTTACGGGTACGTGGCCTTGGGACCGGCGAACCGGGTAGCCGTCATCGACGCGCAAAAGCTGGAAGTCGTCGACTATCTCCTGGTCGGTCAGCGGGTTTGGAACCTCGAATTTTCGCCGGATCAATCCCGGCTCTATACCACCAACGGCGTGAGCAACGACATTTCGATCATTGATCTCAAACAGCACAAGGTTCTGAAGTCCGTCGCCGTGGGCCATTACCCATGGGGGCTCGTCGTTAAACCTTGAACCATGACTCTTAATCCCACACCTGCCCTGACCGTGGCGGGACTTTCCTATGCCTACGGCAAAAAGAAGGCGCTTGACCGCGTGAGCTTTGCCGTTGCGCCCGGTGAATGCACCATCTTGCTGGGCCCCAACGGCGCCGGCAAAACCACGCTGTTTTCCCTGATCACAAGGCTGTACGACAGTCGCGAAGGACGAATCCTTATTGCGGGACACGATGTCAGGAAAGAATTCAGCCGAGCACTGGCGCAACTGGGCGTCGTTTTTCAGCAAACGACCCTGGATCTCGATCTGACCGTGCTGCAAAACCTTCACTATCACGCTTCGCTGCACGGTCTGAGCCGCCGCCGCGCCGACGCGCGCATCCGGGAAGAACTGGAGCGTCAAGGTATGTTCGAGCGGCGGAAAGAGAAGGTTAGGCAGCTCAACGGCGGCCACCGGCGCAGGGTCGAAATCGCGCGGGCCTTGTTGCATGAGCCCCGGCTACTGCTCTTGGACGAACCCACGGTCGGCCTGGACGTTCCGAGCCGTAAGGCCATCGTCGACTACGTGCATCGGCTGTGTTCCGATAGCGGCATCGCCGTGCTCTGGGCCACTCATCTGATCGACGAGATCTACGAAAACGATCGTCTGGTCGTATTGCACAAGGGAGCCGTTCGGGCCGACGGTTCTATCCCGGAGGTATTGAAAACCGCCAGCGCCGAAACCGTGGGCGACGCGTTCCACAGGCTGACGCGGGAGGCCGCATGAGGCTCATGCACTACCTCCGCGCCTTGCGCGGCATCATGGCGCGGGAACTGCTGCGCTTCGTGCACCAGCGCGAACGCTTCGTCTCGGCCCTGGTTCGTCCCCTGGTCTGGCTGTTCATCTTCGCTGCCGGTTTCCGCTCGACTTTGGGCGTCGCGATCATTCCGCCCTATGAAACGTATATTCTGTACGAGGTCTACATCACGCCGGGACTGCTCGGGATGATTCTGCTGTTCAACGGCATGCAGAGTTCTCTCTCCATGGTTTACGACCGCGAGATGGGCAGCATGAAAACCCTCTTGGTGTGTCCCTTGCCCCGCTGGTATTTGCTGGTGGACAAACTCCTGGCCGGCGTTCTGGTCGCGGTATTGCAGGCGTACACCTTTCTCCTCATCGCCTGGTTTTACGACATCCGAGCTCCCTTGGAAGGCTATCTGAGCGTGTTGCCGGCGCTGGTCCTCTCCGGTTTGATGCTGGGCGCGCTCGGCCTGCTGCTGTCTTCCTTCGTCAAGCAGCTTGAGAATTTCGCCGGCGTCATGAACTTCGTGATTTTTCCGATGTTCTTCCTGTCCACCGCGCTCTATCCGCTGTGGAAAATCCAGGAATCCAGCGAACTCCTCTACACTCTCGCCTCGTACAACCCATTCTCCCAAGCCGTGGAACTCATCCGTTTCGCGCTCTACGGTCAGTTCAATCTTTACGCTTGTATCTACACATCCGTGGCGCTGATTGTTTTTCTGATCATCGCCATCATCGGATACAATCCCTCACGAGGAATGATGCAACGTAAGGGTGGACCAGCCGCATGACACAATCGAAAACAATATTGGTAACCGGAGGTGCCGGATTCATCGGGGGAAATTTCGTGCTTCGCCAAATGCGCCGGGCGAATCTTCAAGTCGTCAACCTGGATGCCCTGACCTACGCGGGCAATCTGGATACGCTGGAAAGCATCAAGGACAACCCCGCCCACGTCTTTGTCTTGGGCTCCATCGGCGACCGCAGCCTGGTGGATTATCTACTGGAACGCTATCAGCCGGACGCCATCGTCAATTTCGCCGCGGAAAGCCACGTGGACCGCTCGATCGACTCGCCGGAACCTTTTATTCAGACCAATATTCTCGGCACATTCCAATTGCTGGAAGCGGCGCGCCGTTATTGGCGGTCGCTTTCTCCCAAGGCGCACAAAGCGTTTCGCTTCCTCCACGTCTCCACCGACGAGGTCTACGGAACGCTGGGATCCGAGGGGTTCTTCACCGAGGAAAACCCTTACCGACCAAACTCGCCCTACTCGGCTTCGAAGGCCTCGTCGGACCATCTGGTCAGAGCCTACTTCCACACTTATGGAATGCCGACTCTAACCACCAACTGCTCCAACAACTACGGACCGTACCAATTCCCGGAAAAGCTGATTCCGCTGATGATCCACAATGCCATGAACGGCAAGCCGCTGCCGGTCTACGGGACCGGTGCCAACGTGCGCGACTGGCTTTACGTCGAGGACCATTGCCGGGCCGTCGAACGAGTCCTTGAGGATGGCAAAGCGGGCGAGGTCTACAATATCGGCGGCAACAACGAAAAAACCAACCTGGAAGTCGTCGAGACCATCTGCAGCTTGCTCGATGAATTGTTGCCTAATTCCAAATACCGTCCGCACCGCGAACTGATCACTTTCGTTACGGACCGCCCCGGCCACGATCTCCGCTACGCGATCGATGCCGGCAAGATACGCCGGGAGCTGGGATGGGAACCGGCCGAAACCTTCGAGACCGGACTCCGCAAGACCGTGGAGTGGTATCTGGAAAACCAGAACTGGTGCCAGCGGGTCATGGACGGCAGTTACCGGGGAGAACGCCTGGGAATCGAAAAGTCCTGAGTGCAGCGGTCTGCCGGCGACAACAAACAGCATGCAAGGGGGGAATATCTTTGAAGTCCGATAACTTGAAGGGGATTATTCTGGCCGGGGGCTCGGGCACTCGCCTGCATCCGTTGACCTATGTCGTCAGCAAACAGCTACTGCCGGTTTACGACAAACCGATGATCTATTATCCCCTGTCGGTGCAAATGCTGGCGGGCATACGGGACATACTGATCATCACTACTCCCCAGGACGCGCCTTTATTCCAAAGTCTATTGGGCGACGGCGAGCAATGGGGCATGTCTATCCGTTATGCCGTGCAGCCGAAACCCGAAGGACTCGCCCAAGCCTTCATCATCGGACGGGAGTTTGTCGGCAAGGATCGTTCCTGCCTGATCCTGGGCGACAACATTTTCTACGGCCATGGCCTCCAGACTTATCTGGAAAAAGCGGTTGCCCGCGAAACCGGTGCCACGGTTTTCGGTTATTGGGTCAAGGACCCCGAACGCTACGGCGTCGCAGAGTTCGACGAGAGTGGCCGCGTGGTGAATCTCGTGGAAAAACCCAAGCGCCCCAAATCCAATTACGCCATCACCGGTCTTTACTTTTACGACAACCAGGTGGTCGACATGGCGGCCGACCTGAAACCCTCGGCCCGCGGCGAGCTCGAAATCACCGACATCAACAACCTGTATCTGGAGCAAGGACGGCTTCAGGTCGAAAAACTCGGCCGCGGCGTGGCGTGGCTCGACACCGGAACGCACGACTCGCTGCTGCAAGCTTCCAATTTCATTCAAACCATAGAAGAACGCCAAGGCCTGAAAATCTGCTGCCCGGAGGAAATTGCCTGGAGCCAGGGCTGGATCAGCGGCGGCGATCTGGAAAAGCACGCCATGAAGCTGAACAAGAGCGGCTATGGAGAATACCTGATCAGACTTCTAGAACTGGGCCGCCCCGCATGAATATAGAATCCACTCCATTGCCGGGCGTGTTGCTGATCAAGCCCGACGTCTTCGGCGATGCCCGCGGCTTCTTTCTGGAAACCTGGAATCGGCGGCGCTATCGGGAAGCCGGTTTGGACCGGGAATTCGTTCAAGACAATGTATCGCTGTCGCGCAAAGGCATTCTGCGCGGTCTGCACTTCCAGAATCCCACCCCGCAGGGCAAGCTCGTGCAGGCCTTGCAAGGCGAGGTATTCGACGTGGCGGTCGACATCCGCACCGGCTCGCCGACTTTCGGCCAGTGGTTCGGTGCGCTCCTTTCGGAAGAAAACCACCATCAGCTTTATGTGCCGGAAGGTTTCGCCCATGGGTTCTGCGTGCTGAGCGAGACTGCGCTTTTTTCCTACAAGTGCACCGATTTTTATAATCCGAGCGCGGAATACAGCCTCCGCTGGGACGATCCGGATCTGGGCATTACCTGGCCGATCGACAATCCCGTTTTGTCGGCGAAGGACCAATCCGCCCGGAATTTGAAGGATTTTCCCCGCGAGCTGCTCCCCGTCTGGCAAGCATGAAGATTCTCCTGATCGGACGTGAAGGACAGGTGGCGTGGGAGCTACGCCGGAGTCTCGCCTGCCTGGGAGAAACGATAGCGCTGGATCGCCGGTCGACTCCGGCTTTGGACTTGACCGATCCCGATTCCATCCGCGCGTCGGTGCGGCAAATCCGGCCCGGCTTGATCGTCAATGCGGGTGCCTACACCGCCGTGGACAAAGCGGAACAGGAAAACGATCTCGCCTTCCGGGTCAATGCCTTGGCGCCGGGCATCCTGGCGGAGGAAGCGCTGAACGTCGGCGCCGGCCTGATCCATTATTCCACCGACTATGTTTTCCCGGGCGACGGCGACGACGATGCGCCCTATCGCGAGGACGATCCGGTGGGCCCGCAAAATGCCTACGGCCGAAGCAAACTGGCCGGCGAAGAGGCCATCCGCCAGGTCGGCGTGCCTCACTTCATCCTGCGCACTGCCTGGGTTTACGGACGGCGCGGCCAGAACTTTCTGCTCACGATGCTGAGACTGATGCGGGAACGCGAACTCGTCCGCGTCGTGGACGATCAGTTCGGCGCTCCCACCTGGAGCCGTCTCATCGCCGAGGCCACCGCCTTGATGCTTGCCAAGTCCACCGCGAACGGACGGTTCGAGCCGGGCGATCGGCAAGGAATTTATCATCTGAGCTGCGACGGACAGACGAGTTGGCACGGCTTCGCCTGCAATATACGCGACTACTCCCTCGAAAAGGGATTGTTGCCGGAATCCGCCGCCAGGCTCGAACCAATCCCGAGCTCCGAATACCCCACTCCCGCACGGCGTCCGAAATATTCCGTGCTTTCCAATAAAAGGCTCTTCGAGGAATTCGGTCTGGGCTTACCCGATTGGGACCAGGCTCTCCGTTTTTGCCTGGATGAATTTGCATACCGAACAAAGGATTGAATTACCTATCCTCGGCGTTGGCAAACATGCCTGAACCGTTTCTCACGCCTGAATTACTGCGGTTCCGCAAAGTTCGAATCCGGTCCAGTGGCCGCGAAGCCAAATCGAGCCGACTTTGACGCCGATGTTTACCATACGATGGAAGATCGTCTGATGAACGAATGGTCGACACACGTGCGAATAAAATGACAACGCAGCAGTTCGGATGCGCCTGATTGGCGAGAACACGTTCGAGCCTAGAACGTACATTCTCACGAAAACTAGGAGAATGCCGATCACGCACCGCAACAAGTGACGGAAAACGATCTTTTAGACAAACCTGCAAGCTACCCGAACTTCATGACCGAAGCGCTCGATCCCCGTTTCATTCACCTGCGCGTCCACACGGAATACTCCCTGGTCGACGGACTGGTCGACGTGAAAGCCCTGGTCAAGCGCACGGCGGCGCTGGGCATGCCGGCGGTGGCCGTGACCGACCAGTCCAATCTGTTCGCCCTGGTCAAGTTCTATAAAGCGGCCTTGGCCGAAGGGGTTAAGCCCATTGCCGGAGCCGATGTGCAGCTATACAACGAAGCCGACCCGGCCTCTCCGCATGCTTTGACGCTGTACGTGCAGAATACCGCGGGATACCGCACCCTCACCGAATTGATTTCCCGCAGCTATCGGGAAAATCAGCATCAAGGCGTGCCCTTGCTGATGCCCGAGTGGCTGGAAGAAAAAAACGAGGGACTCTTGGCGCTCTCCGGCGCCCGCCGAGGCGATATCGGACAGGCTTTGCTGATGGGCAACGTAAGCGAAGCGAAACGCCTGCTCGAACGCTGGCTCGGAATTTTCGACCGGCGCTTTTATCTGGAGCTGCAACGCACCGGACGTCCGGACGAGGAGGAATACATCGAGGGTGCCGTGAGCCTCGCGATCGAGCTCGACGTCCCGGTGGTCGCCACCAACGACGTACGTTTCATCAGCCCGTCGGAATTCGAGGCTCACGAAGCCCGGGTCTGCATCCATCAGGGCCGGGTATTGGACGATCCGCGCCGCCCGCGCGATTACACCGAGCAGCAATATCTCCGAAGCCCCGAGGAGATGGCGGAGTTGTTCGCCGATCTCCCCGAAGCCCTGGAAAACTCGGTCGAGATCGCCAAACGCTGCAATCTCGAACTGACCCTAGGCAAGAACTTTCTGCCGCAATTCCCCGTACCCGAAGGCATGAGTACGGCGGAATTTTTCGCCGAGGAGTCGCGCAAGGGGTTGAAGGAACGTCTGGCGGTCCGACCGCCCACCGGGAGCGGGAGTCTCGAAGACCGGCGCAAGCGCTACGAAGAGCGGCTGGAACTGGAAATCTCGGTCATCAATCAGATGGATTTCCCCGGCTACTTCCTGATCGTGGCCGATTTCATCCAGTGGGCCAAGAAAAACGGCATTCCGGTGGGGCCCGGACGCGGTTCCGGCGCGGGCTCGCTGGTGGCCTACGCCCTCAAGATCACCGACCTCGACCCCATCGAATTCGAACTGCTGTTCGAGCGCTTCCTGAATCCCGAGCGCGTGTCCATGCCCGACTTCGACGTGGATTTCTGCATGGAGCGCCGCGACGAGGTGATCGATTACGTAGCCCGGAAATACGGGCGCGACCGGGTGTCCCAGATCATCACCTACGGCAGCATGGCGGCCAAGGCCGTGGTACGCGACGTGGGCCGGGTGCTGGGCCATTCCTACGGCTTCGTGGACAAGATCGCCAAGCTGATTCCGTTCGAGCTGGGCATCACCCTGGACAAGGCCCTCACCGACAGCGAAGACCTCAGAAAGCTGTACGAGAGCGACGAGGAAGTCCGAACGCTGATCGACCTCGCCAAGTCGCTCGAAGGCATTACCCGCAACGCCGGCAAGCACGCGGGCGGCGTCGTCATCGCACCGTCCCAGCTGATCGATTTTTCCCCGCTGTACTGCGAACCGGGCGGCGAAAACCTGGTGACCCAGTTCGACAAGGACGACGTGGAAGCGGTGGGTCTGGTCAAGTTCGACTTTCTGGGACTCCGCACTCTCACCATCATCGACTGGGCGCTGGAAACCATCAACAAACAGCGGGCCGAGAAAGACGCGCCGCCGGTGGACATCGCCCAAATTCCCCTGGACGACCCCGACACCTACAAGCTGCTGAAAAGCTGTTCGACAACCGCCGTCTTCCAGCTCGAATCACGCGGCATGAAGGACCTGATCCGGCGCCTGCAACCGGACTGCTTCGAGGACATCATCGCCCTGGTGGCGCTGTTCCGTCCGGGCCCGCTGCAGTCAGGCATGGTCGACGACTACATCAACGTCAAGCACGGCCGCACCAAGGCGGAATTCCCGCACCCAGTCCTAGAGCCGATTCTCAGGCCCACCAACGGCGTCATCGTATACCAGGAACAGGTGATGCAAATCGCCCGCGACATGGCCGGTTACACTCTGGGCGGCGCCGATCTCCTGCGCCGCGCGATGGGCAAGAAAAAGCCCGAGGAAATGGCGAAACAGCGGGAAATCTTCGTCACCGGCTCGGTCGGGCTAGGGGTCGACGAGAATATCGCCGGCTACATCTTCGATCTCATGGAGAAGTTCGCCGGCTACGGCTTCAACAAGTCGCACTCGGCGGCCTACGCGCTGGTGTCCTACCAGACCGCCTGGCTCAAGGCCCATTTTCCGGCTGCCTTCATGGCTGCGGTGCTGTCCTCGGACATGGACAACACCGACAAGGTCGTGGTCCTGATCGAAGAGTGCCGGGAAATGAAACTGGCCGTCCAGCCGCCGGACATCAACCGCTCAGAATACCGCTTCGCGGTGCTCAACGACCGCACCATCCTGTATGGCCTAGGCGCGATCAAAGGAGTTGGCGAAACGGCGATCCGGGATATTCTCGAGGAGCGCAAACGCGGCGGCCCATTCGAGGATCTGTACGATTTCTGCCGCCGGGTCGATCCGCGCAAGGTCAACCGGCGCGTGATCGAAGCGCTGATCCGCTCCGGCACCCTGGATTCCATCGATTCGAATCGCGCACGCCATATGGCGGAGCTGTCGGACGCGATCAAAGCGGCCGAACAACACGGTACCATGGCCGAAACCGGACAGGACGACTTGTTCGGGCTCGGGGGCCCGGCAGAGGCCGAGGATACGCCGCGCGTCGCAACAGCCGTCGAACCTTGGCCGGAAGACGAGCGCCTGGCTTACGAGAAAATGACGCTAGGGCTCTATCTCACCGGCCATCCGATCGGCCCTTACGAGGCCGAAATCCAGCACTTCGTTACCGGCCGTCTCGGAAAATTGTCGCTCGACAACGAGCGGGGGCCCGGAGGACGCCGGGAAGTGCGCGCCGTAGTCGCGGGGCTCGTCGTGGAGCTTCGCGCCCGGCAGAACAAGAACGGCAAGCGCATGGCCTTCGCCACTCTGGATGACCGAACCGGAAGGCTGGAAGTAGCGGTGTTTTCGGAGGTTTTGGAAAAATACCGGGAGCATTTGGTGAAGGACGCGCTGCTAGTCGTCGAAGGCAATCTGGGTTTCGACGACTATGCCGGCCAACTCCGCCTGACCGCGGAACACCTGTTCACCATGGCGCAGGCGCGCGCGCACTTCGCCAAACATCTCTTCATTCAATGGCCGCCGTCGGGCCCGAACACCGCCCCTTCGGAAGCCCAGTGGGTCAACGAACTCGTCGATCTGCTCGCACCGTTCCGAGGCGGCAGCTGTCCGATTTATATCGAATACCGAGGGAAAGCGGCACAGACGACGATTCAGCTCGGGGAAGCATGGCGCGTACATCCCGGCGATGAACTGCTCGCGCGTCTTAAAAAGCGTGTCGGAACCGATAAGGTGAAGCTGCATTACCAATGAAAAAAGGCATCTTGCTCGCTCTATTGTTGCTCGTGACGGCAGGCGCGAAGGCGCAGGATCTCTTGCAAATCCTCGAACTCGCGTTGCAACGCGATCCAAGGCTGCGCGAAGTGGAAGCGACCCGCAACGCCGTCCTGGAAGCCAAGCCGCAAAGTGTCGCCCGTCTATTGCCGACTTTGTCGCTGACCGGCGAGCTCAACCGCAACTCCGTGCTGTCGAAGTTCGAGGAGTTTCAGCTCGCCTTCATCGCCGGTGCCCGGAATGTCGGCTTCTGGAACAGTGCGGCCAGCATCAACCTGACTCAGCCGATTTATCATCACGACTATTGGGTCCAGCTGAGCCAGGCGGACAATCAAATCGCCGAGGCGGAAGCCAATTACGCGGCGGAGCAACAAAACCTGATGCTGCGTACCGCGCGTGCCTATTTCGATGTTTTGTTCGCCCAGGACAGCCGCGAATTCGCGCTGGCCGAGCAGCGCGCCATCGAGCGCCAGCTCGAACAAGCCAAGGCACGGTTCGAGGTGGGACTGATCGCCATTACCGACGTGCACGAAGCCCAAGCGGGTTACGACCAGGCCCGGGCTAATGTCATACAGGCCGAAAACCAGGTGGACAACGCGCGGGAAGCGCTCCAGGAAATCATCGGCGAATACGACCTTGCCCTGGCCGAACTCGCCGAAAAGATTCCGTTGAAGGGCCCGGATCCCGAAAACATCGAGAACTGGAGCGACCTGGCCCAGCAAAGCAATCTCAGTATCGTTGCAGCCGAGAACCGCAGCCTGGTGGCGAAAAAAGATATCGATCTTCAGTTCGCCGGCCATCTTCCGTCGATGGATCTGGTCGGCTCGGCGGGATTCACCGATACCAACCGGCCGCGCGGCATACCCACCGAGTATCAAATCATCGGAATGCAAGTCAACGTACCGATGTTCGCGGGCGGCGGCGTCAACTCGCGGGTTCGCCAGGCCCGCCATGAATACGAAGCGGCCCAGGAAAATCTGGACGGCGTACGGCGGTCGGTCAAGCGTCAAGTGAAAGATGCTTACCGTGGTATTCTGTCCGCCATCAGTCAGGTGGAGGCCCTCCAGGCGGCGGTAGTGTCGTCGCAAAGTGCCGTGGAAGCGACCGAAGCCGGGTTGGAAGTCGGCACCCGAACGATGGTCGACGTCCTCGCCGAACAGCGCAATCTGTTTCGGACCAAGCGCGATTATGCGCGGGCGCGCTACGATTACATCATCAACAGTCTGGCGCTCAAACAGGCCGCCGGGACCTTGAACCCAGCGGATCTCGCGATCGTCAATCAGTGGCTGGGTCCGAATTCTCGAGCGGATTCTACGGCACCCGACGAATCCGAGTTCTGACCACGTCAAAAAGAGTCTTTTTTGAGTCAACGCCGCCGGCGGAACCAATCGCACCCCATCGGGTTCGAAACTGTATCCGTCGGCTGTCCCGCGGTTCCATTGGGAGATTCATATGAATAAGAATTCACGAGATTCCTTGTTGGATTCCCTCGGTAAAGGTGTTCAGGAGTTCTGGAAAAAACTGACCGACAACTTGCGAAGCGCAGACCTCGACGGGAAACCCGATACGGAAATCAATCCGCGCGCCGGCGATGAGAGCGATTATCAGAGCATGCGGCGACGGCGCATCAATCTCTGGCTTTATCTCCTTCTGATCTTAGCCACCTTGTATTTCTGGCAGGGCTATCAGGAAGTACGCCAGGACGAAATCCCATATAGCGATTTTCTGAAATACGTGCAGGAACAGCAGGTAGAGGACGTCGTCGTGATGGATCAAGTGATCACCGGGTACCTGAAGCCCGAGGCTCCCGGCGAAGAACGACGCCGTTTCATCACCGTGCCGTTATGGAATCAGGATTTGGCGCAGGCCCTGGAAGAAAAAGGCGTCAAATACACCGTTCGCTACGGCAACAACTGGTTGGGCAACTTCATCTTCAATTGGTTGTTGCCTATCGGCATTCTGTTCGCGCTCTGGACCTGGATGGCGCGCCGCATGACCGGCGGGCGCGGCCTTTTGAACTTCGGCCGCAGCCGGGTTCGCATTCATGCGGAATCGTCGGTCAAGGTCACGTTTCAGGACGTCGCGGGCGCCGAGGAAGCCAAGCAAGAGCTCAAGGAAACCATCGAATTCTTACGCAATCCGGCCCGTATCCAACGACTGGGCGGCCGCATGCCGAAGGGCGTCCTTCTGGTCGGCGCGCCCGGCACGGGCAAGACCTTGCTGGCGCGCGCAGTGGCCGGCGAGGCCGGGGTGCCGTTCTTCAATATCAGCGGTTCCGAGTTCATCGAGATGTTCGTCGGAGTGGGCGCGGCGCGGGTTCGCGACCTCTTCGAACAAGCCCGGCAAAAAGCGCCCTGCATGATCTTCATCGACGAACTCGACGCCATCGGGCGGGCGCGCGGCGGCCCGGTGGTCATGGGCGGTCATGACGAGCGCGAACAGACCTTGAACCAACTGCTCACGGAAATGGACGGCTTCGATCCATCGATCGGGGTGGTGGTCATGGCGGCCACCAACCGCCCGGAAATCCTCGATAGAGCCCTGCTGCGCGCGGGCCGCTTCGACCGGCAGATCGTGGTCGACAAGCCGGGCCTGGACGACCGGGTTGCCATACTCCAGCTGCATACCCGCAATATCAAGTTGGGGCCGGACGTGAATCTCCGGGTCGTAGCCCAACGGACGCCTGGTCTGGTTGGCGCGGATCTCGCCAATATCTGCAACGAAGCCGCCATCATCGCCGTGCGCGAAAACCAGGAAGCGGTCGGCATGAGGCACTTCGAGGCGGCCATTGACCGAATCATCGCCGGCCCCGAGAAAAAGAGCCGTACGCTCAGCGAACCGGAGAAGCGCCGAGTTGCATATCACGAGTCCGGCCACGCACTGGTGGCCGAGGTCGTTCCCACCGGCGAACCGGTACACAAGGTCTCCATCATTCCACGCGGCGCGGCCGCCTTGGGCTTTACCCTACAATTGCCGATCGAGGAAAAATTCCTCGCCACCGAGGACGAACTCCGCGACAAGATCGCCATCCTGCTTGCAGGACGCGCGGCCGAAGAGTTGGTATTCGGCAATATATCCAGCGGCACTCACAACGATCTCGAGAAAGCCAGCGAAATCGCGAGGGCCATGGTTTGCCAATTGGGCATGAGCAAGAAACTCGGCCCGCTCACCTACGGAAAAAGGCAGCAGCTCGCATATCTCAATATCGAAGGAACCGAGGAGCGGAATTTTAGCGAAGAGACCGCGCAGCTAATCGACTCGGAAGTCAGGGAACTGGTCGAGGAGGGGCAGCGCCGGTCGCGGGAAATTCTCACGCAGCGACGCACAACTTTGGATGAAATCGCCAAGATATTGCAGGAACGGGAAGTCGTCAGCGGCGAGGAAATCAAAGAGGTGATCCACAGGATGGAGCGGCGCTCGGCCTGACACTTTCTCACATCCAACGAAGCCACGGGCGGAGATCTATTCTCCGCCTCCTTCGCTTTTCCTGCCATCATGGCCGATAAGCCGATTATCGGCCGCTGTTCCATCTTATCTCGACAAATCGATTCATATCCCGCCAGCGCGCCGCACCGATTTTCCGGCGGCGAGCAAGCGCCTCGATTCGCGTGAATAGTTCACTTCCGGCGGAGATCAAGCCCTCTAGAATCCGAATCGAAGGGAGGTCGCTTGGGAGGCGTCGCATAAGGAATTGGACAAAGCCAGCCTTCAATTTCCCATAGATTTCATTACATCGAAGGACTACAGGAATGACTAACTCATCGCGCTCGAAATTCATCATTTTTCCATTAATAGCCACCGTATGCGGATTCATGCTCGCTTTTGCCGCACCGCAAGCCGTTCGCGCCGATGCCGTCGACGACGAGATCAAAGGGTTGATAATGCAGTTCCATAATGCATCCACGACCGGCGATATCGACTTCATGGAATTCATCACCTCGCGTTCGCCGGATGCCTTGGCCTTGGGCACCGATACCCCCGAGGTCTTCGTCGGCCACGACGCGATCGTAGCCTGGTGGCAAGGCATTTTCGATTTTCTGGCGTCTATCGGTTACGAGAATGGCGGATTGCCGGTGGTTTCGCCGGTCAATCTCCAAGTCGGGCACCGGGGCGCGGTTGCCTGGGCCGCCGAGCAGGCGGTTTGGCACTTCGCGAACGGTGATGTACCGTTCCGCTTGAGCCTGGTGTTCAGGAAAGAACACGGCAACTGGAAAATCATTCAGCAACATTTTTCCATAGGCGTGCCGAATTCCGAGTTACCGATTTGATCGGTCCAAGCAAAAAGCGGGCTGTACAGCCCGCTTCTTTCGCGCCTCGCGAAACTCGTTCAGAAATCGCTGTTGAAGATCTCCGTCGCCCGTCGGCAAATCTCTCGGCCGTAATCCGTCCACAGACCTTGCCCCCAGTACCGGTAGCAACTGGTTTGAGCCGTCATCAAATGGAACAGTGCATTCCGATAACGCGGATCGTCGGTCGGCGCACCTTTTTTCAGGACCTTCTCGTAAAACAGTGCGCTGGCTTCTTCCATGGGGCCCAATACGTTCTCATAGCCTTTCACCCAGGAAATATCGCTGGTCCAGCTGCCGCCCTCCATGTGAAACCGGTGATCTTCTTTCTTGATCTCCTCGATGATTTTTTCCAGCTTTTCGGCACCGTCGCCGGGTTTGAAACGGTCCCAAATCATTTTTTGAAACAAGGGTTGTACCGTCGGGAAATCGCTTTCTGCTATCCCCGTGTCGGCTAAAAATTCCAGGTATTCGGTCACGTTCATGAGCGGCGTTTCCGACCCGCTGGCCTCGCGGACCACCTCCATGAACTTCGGCGGAAATTCGTTCATCATCACGCCGCCGTTCTCGCCATCGGCGATTTGCGTCACCAGCGGCGGGACCGATTTTCCGGCCAGATCCCAGCGGGACAGGCTTCTGGCCTCGTAGTAAGGCTGCATCTGCGCCACCAGCTTGGTATCGCTGCCCTGGGTCTTGATGATCGCGATGATGCTGACGCTTTCGCCTTCCGAATTGGTGCAAACCAGCCGATGCGGCAAATGCTTGTGCTCCGGTCCCCAGCCGTTTTCGGGACGCTCGACGGTATGCTCCTGCACCAGAACCCACGTATAGCCGCAATCCCGGAGCGTCTTCACGAATTCGTAGGCGACATCCGGATGATTCGGCAGCGCCATCTCGGAAGGCGAGAAACCCCGCACCCGCGTCAAAGCCTCAACGCCGAAAATGGCGGCGAAATGATGCTGCCAGGCTTTGACGTGCAGACGGTAATCCTGAACCGGTGTTGACGGGGCCACGGCATGGCCCCAGGGCGCGCCCAGCCATTCGACGGCACGGCGGTAATCCGGATTTACGGTGATCGTCTTGAGATTGTCGAACACGTCGTGCAAGCCCATCTCGCGAAGGCCGTAGAACAGGGTTCCCGAGTATTCCAGCATGACCCTCGGTTCCTTGCCCTCGTGTATCAGTTGCGGCACGAACTCGCCCATGCGCTTGTAGCACCAGTGGAAAACCGGGGCGTTATGGTTATCGCCGATATGCTGATTCTCCATCATGTGCTTGAGATTGCTGATGATCTTGGCGGTGGACGGATCCCCGCCACCGGCCGGAATCAAAGGCTGATGCATGTGCAGCGCGATCGCGGCGGCGCTCTTGATGCGGCCGAACTCGATTGGACTGGAATTCTGGAAGACCGTGTCCGGCCGGTTTCGAATCGCCTGTTCGATCAAAGATTCCGACCCCGAGATATTGGGAAGACCATCGATGGTTTCAGAGAGTGTTTCCATGGGTGACGCTCCGGTACACTGAAGAGGATTGTTCGGCTTCGTAGCGCATTGGCTCCGGCCAGTTTACACCAATCGAAATCGCCGGACCGCTGAACGCTTCATACCTTTTGGCCTTTTTCGAGGAAACAATTTGTGTTCAAAAACCCGCCTCTGTAAGCAAATTTTGATTATCTCGATTTCGGCGTGTCTGGCGAGTAGCGAGACCTTGGCAACGGATGTGCATCGGGAGCGTCAAATCGCCGACGATATCGGGACTCGTACACACCCGGACGAAGCGATTCGGCTGGAAGCGTCCGATCTGGGATTTCAGGGACTATACCGAGAGGCAGTATCGAAAGACGTACGCGGCGGCGTCATCCTGCTGCATGGGAGACATTCGAATCAGGATGCGGCCGATCTTATTCGTCCGCTCCGACTAGGCTTGCCGGTACACGGCTGGAGCAGTTTGTCTTTGGCGATGCCCATATCGGACGCCGACGATCTGCAAGGCCATGCGAATCTTCTTGCAGAAACAATCGCAAGGCTGCAATCCAGCGTGGAGTTTCTCAAGCAGAAAAAAATCGGGAATATCGCCTTGCTGGCCCACGATATCGGAGCATGGACGGCATTGAGCTATCTCGCCGATTCGCCCGACGGAGCCGTGAAGGCCGCGGTGCTGATCGACCCGGCCCCCGTGCGGAAGCTCGATCCACCGCCGATCTCCCCCGATAGCCTGAGCGCCATCCGCTTGCCTATACTTGAAATTCTAAGCAGCCGAATATCGGTGCCAATGGACGACGAAGCGTCCCGCAAGCGGGCCGCCATGAAAACCAATCCGTCCTATCGGTTGCTGGTTCTGAATGAGCCCGATCACGGATGGCAAGACATCGGAGAATTTCTGGTCAACCGTGTTCACGGTTGGCTAACCAATTTGCAGATTAGTGCCGCTTTGGATGCTGCTCCTCCTTCTGCGCCGGAGAAGCAAAGCGGCCTGAATCCAAAATAGCTGCGCCGCCCCTTGGATGACGTGTGCCCACCGGATCGTTCCGCTTCCCATGGGCAAATATCTTGCTTACTTAGGCGCCGCCAATTCCATGATGATGACCTCGGCCTCGCCTTGCCCGACATTTTCCGCCGTCATCCATTGACCGGATTCCCAAAACACCTCTCCGGGCCCGTATTCGCGAACCTGGCCGCCTTCCTCGATTTTCACCTTGCCCTTCACGACGTAACGAGGCCCCGGCCCTTCATGCGTATGCAAAGGTGTCTTGTAACCCTCCGGGAAAATGACCCGAATGACCCGCGAATTGACCTTATTGGTTGGCAGCTCGAGGGCTTTCTCCAAAAGCACTTGGCGAGGCGGCATCTTCGGTTCCTCAGCCCGGCCCACTCCGGCCCAGACTACGGAAAAAACGACAACTGCATGTAGGACGGGATTCGGTCTCATATTATTTTCCTTTGTTCTTATGCGAATTAAATCTAAAAACTTACGCCATCTCGCCCGGGAGATAAAGACCTTTAACCGCCCACTTCCTTCACTTCAGGAAAGCGTGCGCGCCGTTGCAGCCACATCACCCCGCACAGGTCGACAATGCCAACCCATAGCCGGTGCCAGGTGCCATATTTGGACACACCGCGCACACGGGGCCGATGATCGACTTCCACCGACACGACTTTTCCTCCGGCCCGCTGAACAAGCGCGGGAAGGAAACGGTGCATATGGTCGAAATACGGCAGGGAAAGAAACAACTCGCGCGAGAACACCTTGAGCCCGCATCCCGTATCCGGCGTATTATCGTGAAGCAGCGAACTGCGCACGGCATTAGCAACTTTGGAGGAAAACCGCCGCCAGCCGGTATCCTTGCGGCGCTTGCGAAGTCCCGCCACCATGGCCTTCATTCCGTCCTGGTCCATAGACTTCAGGGCCGAGATCAATTTCGGTATATCGGCAGGATTATTTTGCCCGTCGCCGTCCAGGGTCGCGATGATTCGTCCGCGGGCTGCGCGAACGCCGGTCAGCAAGGCGGTGCTTTGCCCGCAGCAGCGTCGGTGACACAGAACGCGCAGCCGCGGGTACTGCGCTCGCAAACCGTCAAGGCGGGTCAGGGTATTGTCGGTGCTGCCGTCATCCACGAAAATCACTTCGTAATTTCCCGCATCGATCAAGGCTCGATCGATTTCGGCGATCAGCGGTTCAACGTTGTCTTCCTCGTTGTGAACCGGCACAACGACACTAAGTTCCATAAATCTTCCTGAACAGTAGCATTGCGTACTATGGCTGGACGTACCTGACCCGAGGACCGCCATCAGCCGATGCGATCTCGCCGATGGTATACACGGTCTCGCCGGCAGCGGTGAGCAGCGCACGGGCGTTCTCTTCGTCTTCCGGCGCGACGCAGACGATCATGCCGATGCCGCAATTGAAGGTGCGCAGCATCTCGCCGTCCTCTACCCCGCCTTTTTCCTGCAGCCAGCGGAACACGGCCGGTCTCGGCCAGGCGAACGGGTCGACCACCGCCTCCGAGCGATCCGGCAAGACCCGCGGCAGGTTTTCCGTGATTCCGCCGCCGGTGATATGGGCCAGGGCATGAACCCTGATTTGACGCATGAGTTGCAGCAATGGCTTGACGTAGATCCGGGTCGGCTCGAGCAACCATTCGCCCAAGGACTTTCCGTCCAATGATTCATCCAGGCGGCGGCCTTCTCGGTCCACGATCTTGCGGATCAAGGAATAGCCGTTCGAGTGCGGTCCGGAAGACGCCAGGCCGAGCAGTTTGTCGCCCGGACGGACCCGGCTTCCGTCGAGAATCTCGTCCTTCTCCACGATGCCCACGCAAAAGCCGGCCAAATCGTAATCGCCTGTGCCGTACATCCCCGGCATCTCCGCCGTTTCGCCGCCCACCAGGGCGCACCCGGCCAATTCGCAGCCTTTGCCGATGCCTTGGATCGCCGAGGCGGCGACATCCACCTCGAGTTTGCCGGTGGCGTAATAATCGAGAAAAAACAAAGGCTCGGCGCCCTGAACGACGATATCGTTGACACACATTGCAACCAAGTCGATGCCGACGCCGCCATGCTGTCCGCTATCGATGGCCAATCGCAGTTTCGTGCCCACCCCGTCGGTGCCGGCGACCAAAACCGGCTGCTTGTAACGGCCTACCGGAAGCTCGAACAGCGAGCCGAATCCCCCGAGTCCGGCCAGCACACCGGGAATGCGAGTTCTTGCGGCAAACGGTTTAATTCGCTCTACGAGTGCATTACCGGCCTCGATGTCGACACCGGCGCTTTTGTAATCGAGGGATTCGGTTTTGGAATCGGTCAAGCTGAATCTCCGGGATATCAATTCGGAAAAAAGAACTCTAATGAGCCAAAAACCAGTGTCCATTCAAGTGAAATCCAGACTGGTCGAACGGACATAGAGTGTTTTAGCTGCTCTAAGGGATTGTGATATTGTACAACGCTCTTCGCCAACCTGCGGGAGGATCTTCGTGCGCCTCGTCGCCCTAGTCAGTTTGTGGCTCATAATGGTTTGTCCCAACCTTATGGCCGCGGAAATAAAAGGATTGTATCGAATGGACGTCGCCGTACAGAGCAAAGATGAATCGACACGTAACGAAGACATCCGCAAAGCTCTTGAGCAAGTCCTCAAGCGATTGGTCAGGACCGATGCCATGCAGTCCAAGGCCGTACGCTCCATGCTGGAAAAACCCGACCATTTCGTTCTGCAATACGAGTACATAAC
Source organism: Methylocaldum sp. GT1TLB (assembly GCF_051027445.1). Classification (NCBI taxonomy): domain Bacteria; kingdom Pseudomonadati; phylum Pseudomonadota; class Gammaproteobacteria; order Methylococcales; family Methylococcaceae; genus Methylocaldum; species Methylocaldum sp. GT1TLB. The sequence continues at coordinate 4,819,869 of NZ_CP194898.1, read as the reverse complement.
CAAGTCGGACACCGATGCGCCGCTCGACTATTTGCGCGTGGAGTTCGATTCGCCGCGCATTAACGACACCTTGCGTAAATCGAACATCAGTCCTTGGGGAGAACAGCGACCCGAAGTGCTGGTATGGCTTTCGATTGAGGATAATGCGGAAAAATCGATTTTCGTGGCCGATCAAATGCCGGAGATCGACCGCGCGCTACGTGCCGCAGCGGAGGAAAGCGGATTGCCCGTGACGGTTCCTTTGTGGGATTTGACCGACCAACAGAGTCTCAGCATCGACGACCTGGAAACCGGTAACGGAGAGCGAGTCAAGCAAGCGTCCGCTCGATACGAGACCGATGCCGTGCTCGCCGGACGCTTGTCGCATAGACCGGAGGGCACCTGGGATGCCGCTTGGCGAATTTACCTTCAAAATCTCGACGAGACTTGGCAGGGAAACTTTCCCGATCTCCAGGAAGCACTCCGGTCGGGTACATCCGGAGTCTACTCCCGCCTGGCCGAACGGTTCATTCCGCGTACCACGCAGGAAACGACTCTGGAATTGAAAATCGTCGGCCTGTCGTCTCTCGATGCGACCGATCGCGCAACCGCCTATCTGAGCCGGCTGTCTCAGGTCAAAAGGCTGGAGTGGATGGGAGTGGACGCCGATCATGCCTTGTTTAAGCTATACGTACTCGGCGACAGGGCGTCGTTGGAGGAGGCCCTAGCTTTAGGGCGGGTGTTGAGACCCGTCGCTAACGAGGACCGGCAGTTTTCCGGGTTAACCTACCGATTAGCCGAATGAAAGCACGTCATATACCCAATATCATTTCGGTTTGCCGAATTCTGCTCGTCTATCCCGTCATCAGTTCGATGCTGGAAAAGCGCTTCGATTGGGCTCTGACGCTGTTCGTGATTGCGGGTGTATCGGATGCTCTGGACGGTTTTCTAGCCAAACATTTTCACTGGCAATCCCGTCTCGGCTCCTATATCGACCCTTTGGCCGACAAGCTGCTTCTGGTGTCGTCTTATATCGTGCTGAGCTTTATGGGATTGCTCCCGTTTTGGCTCATGGCCACCGTGGTCTTGCGCGACCTGGTGATATTCACCGGTGCAGTGCTGTATTACTTCCTGCTGCGACCCTTCGAAGGGCAACCGCTCCTGATCAGCAAAGTGAATACATTGCTTCAGCTCTTTCTGGTATTCATCATACTCCTGCACCATGGCTTCGTGTCGTTGCCCGCCAGCCTCATCACCGGCCTGACCGCGATCGTATTTTTGACGACCCTGGTCAGCGGCGCAATGTACGTATATGTCTGGGGAAGCAGCTATTACCGCGAAACCCGAGTTTTGGGCATGCGCAATGACTAACGGCCATTTTTCCACGCTTCGATGGACGCGGTTATCCCGAGTTCGCCGCCATATACCGGCATTCTTGTTGAGCCTTCTTCCTCTCCCGGCGGTCGCCCAAGAATATTTCCGGGGACCCGGCGCAGCGCAGGGCGAGACCCTTTTTATCGAACCCAATAGTCCTCGCGCCAACGAAGATATCCTGATTTATTACCCGCGGCGCGGTTGCAACGACGACCGTGTCGATGCCCAGATGAAAGGAAACGAAATCGAGATCGTCGTCAACCACTACGGGCAGTGCCTTTATACCTTTCAACCGGAGGAAAGCACCCTCCCCGGCTCCAGGCTTTACCGAACCTATCGAATTGGTCGACTGCCGGTCGGAAACTATCGCATTCGGTTGTATTATCAGGATTTATCCGAAAGTTCTCGTAGCCGCAGTTTCAGCATTTCGGAATCCTTTTCGGTCATGCCGGCTCGCTAGAGCATCTTCCGATGTGATGTAGCGCCGTAAGCTGTCGTAGGTCGGGAATCCCTTCCCGACATCGTCGTCGGCAAAGGATTGCCGACCTACAAGCTTGTTTGCGCATGCATTCTGGGTGTGCGTGCCGAGTTCCCGATTCACGCCACTATACTGCGGCGAAAAACGCTCCGAACGCCGGTATCGGCTCGCCGTCCGGCATCGTACAAACGTAACGTCCCAATCTTGTCGAAATATCAGTCATGAACGATACGGTCTCTTCCGACTTCAATCCCCAGAACGTTTTTCATTCGAACGCGACCGACTCGGCGATTTCCAAACGGTTCCGCCGCATCGGCCTGATTACGATCGCCGCCGTTTATTTCCTGATCCTGGTCGGCGGCATCGTACGGGCATCCGGTGCCGGCATGGGCTGCCCCGACTGGCCCACCTGCTTCGGCCGCTGGATCCCGCCTACCGACGAATCCCAGCTGCCGCCGAATTACCACGAAATTTACGCCGAGCGCGGCTATGCGGATACCGAGTTCAATCCGCTCAAGACCTGGACCGAATACGTCAATCGGTTGATCGGCGTGAGTATCGGAGTGCTTATTCTGCTGACCTTGCTCTATTCAATTCCATATCTGAAACGAGACCGGGCGGTCTTCTTACTCGCCTTATCCGTATTCTTATTGGTCGGGTTTCAGGGTTGGCTGGGATCTGCGGTCGTCGCCAGCAATCTGCGGCCGGTCATGATTACCGCCCATATGGTGACCGCTTTCGTGATCGTGTGTCTCCTAATCTACGCGATCGCGAGATCGCAGCAGGACACGATACGGAGGCTCGATACTGGCGCGCTACCGCCAAGATTCAAAACGGTCTTGGCGGTAGCGATGGGAATGACGCTGCTGCAAATCACCATGGGAACCCAGATCCGGGAGTCGGTGGATGTCATCGCCACGACCTTCGATCAAGCCGAGCGCCACCTTTGGAGGGAGGAGTTTCCGATCATTTTCTACATTCACCGCTCGTTCTCCTCCGTCATTCTCTTCACAAATCTCTGGCTCGTCTGGAATCTGGCACGACGCCTCGAACGCGGACACTTGCTGCGAAGTTTCGGCTTGGCCCTAGGCGCCTTGGTGGTAGCCGCCATCGGAACCGGAGTAACACTGGATCGCCTCGGATTTCCGGCTTTCGTACAGCCGATTCACCTCGTCCTGGCCAATCTGATCTTCGGAACCCAGTTTTTCCTGTTTATCGCATTGCGGTATTCGGAAAATCCGAGGGTCACGGCCGCAGCGCGCGTCGATTAGCCTGTAGAAACTATGCAGCGCCTAGCCTGCCAAGCTTGGCCTAGGTCGGGTTGAAGTGTTGCGGAAACCCGGCACAGCCGACGCTTGATCGAGGTCTAGTTTCGTACCTCACCCCGGGGTTTGTAGGGCGGGTTAGGCGCGCACAACGGAACCCCTGCTGGGCACGCTTGGATTCGATGCGCCGTAACCCGCCGTTTACCGAGTAGCCCCTTAGAGTGTTTTCATCTCGCTCGTACGGCAAAACAGGCCTGCAGGAGTCGTTGGCGCCTTCGGCCAGGGTAGATCGACTCAAGCTTTCGTAGGTCGGCAATCCTTTGCCGACGAAGACGCTCGGCCGGGACGTGGCGTCGGGAAGGGCGGCTTCGGCGCTCCCGAAGACGCCGTTTGCGATTGGGAGGGATTCCCGACCTACTCGCGAGTGCCCGTACAGTAGGTATGAAAATGCTCTAGCTTTCGCGTAATGCGCCGAACGGGACGCCTCTTATGTGGCGTAATACGAGAGTATCCTATTGCACCCGACACGAGTTGGATCTATCGCGACATTCTGTAAGAGATCTGATTCCGGTAAGTTATTCTTAGCCAAATCTTAGTCGACGATGAAAATGTTCGCCGCAGTTTCGGTGTCGCCCCAAACGCTGCAGTTGTTGCTGCCATAAATGGTAACTCTCTTACCGGAAACCGCTGCCGCCAACAGAACACTCATCTGGATTTTTGCCGCGGGCCAATCGTTATTAATTACCCACCTTTCGCCACCGGCAAAAGTTGCGCAGCCTGGTGGCGCGACCTTCGTGCCGTCATCAAGATAGAAAAACGTGTAGCCGGCAGAATTAGGACCGGAAGCGTACTGGCCATGTTCGAATCTGACTGTTCCTGTTTCGGAACCGCCAATTGCCAATGTGGCCACCAATGACAACGCAATTGCTATGAGTATCTTCATTTTTCCCTCCCCTTTCTTACTCTCTTACGGTAGGAACGCCAGTTACCCGATGCCACCGAGAATTGATCCTACTATGCTCTTCTGCAGTCGCTCGGCTATTGGACGGCGCTCAGACGCCCGATCGTGTCACACCGGAAGTCGCGGCAATGACCTTCGCTGTCTTCGAGGTTGTCGAGGAGCCCGCCAGGGCTGTGGCGGCAGAGCTTGTAGGGGATACCCCCCAAAAGGCGGGTTACGCGAGCACGCTAACCCGCCCGAGCCACGCGGGCTGACCAACGAATAGACTGACGTCCGCAACCGCATTGGGAAAAATAAATCTGTCTTTTTTCTCGATCATTTCAGTGTTACGGTTTTGTGGAATGATCCACCGGATATCCCACCCAATATACCGTTTCAGAGTCCCCCGCGAGGTCGCACTGATTGGTGCCGTAAACCGTCACCTGCTTTCCGGAGACTTGCGCCGACAACAAAAGAGCGTATTGTTCCTTTCCTGCCGGATTTCCGAGATCCATTACCCACCGTCGCTTATATGTGTTGCATGCCGGCGGATTTAGATGGTTGGTCGTATAAAAATATACGAGTCTTCCGTTTCCGTAGCCGCCGACGTGTTCAATCTCGACATTTCCATTTCCCCCGCCCGCTATGGCAGAGACCGGAAACAAAAGCGACACGAATATTGTTTTATAGCATTTGTTAAGCGCTTTCATGGTCGGTGTCTTCTTTTTACGTATAGCAAAGCCGTAGAAAAGCCCGTGACGGGGTCAGACTGTTATTGCTGGACTTCGGCGTCTTTGGTTTCCGTACCCAAGGCCACTTCCCTGAAGGAAATCTGAAGCAAACACAAAAAGCCTGACCCTTTCACACATTGATGCGCGCCGTAACCCGCCGTTTACCGAGCGACCCGAACGGCGGGTTACGCGAGTACGCTAACCCGCCCTACCGAGCTATTTGGAAGAAAGACGCCATTTTCGGCAGAATCAATACCAATATCAAACCGCTCCAGAGTATTTCTTGCATCGATAGCTCGCGTAGGGCGCATTAGCTTGAGCGTAATGCGCCGAATGGAACGTTCCCCATGCGGCGCAATACGGGAGTACCCTATTGCGCCCTACGCGGGCTCGACAACCCCGCCGATCAACCCTTTGAAGTAAGAAGACTCGCCACTACGTCTCTAACTTGAGGCGGGAAGATAACTCTCAGTTCGTGGTCAATGTATGGCCACTCTGGCGGAGACTCCGCAGTAGGCGCCTTGGCATTTTCTGACCAGTCAACAAGCACCGTTTGGAGTATATCCAGGTAAATGCGGCACTCTGCTGGGTTGTCACATAGCGGAAGATCACTATGCACAACCACAACCCTCCTATTGTTTATCCAACTGAAGTCACGCAAACAGTCGAGCAACGCATCCCAGTTGCCGCCGAAGTAATCAGGAAAATGGCCAGCATCTGCGAACGCAGTGAGCAAATCGGCCTTGGAGCGAATCCCAGCCGGAATCCTCAGGACATAGTCCTCTTGCCCACACAGGGACTCCGGCGACTCTATGAATGCAAATGTCATTTCGGTGTTGGCCATGTCTATACCCTCTATGGATTCACACGAATAAACGTCCTGTAGTGATCCGGCGTGTAGAAGATCTCACCACCTTGGCCAGTCACAATGCGTTGAGGCCCTGGACCATTCACGCCGGGCGTCGGATGGACATACTCCCTGTAATACCCCGCCGGCTGTTGCGGCAGCAATCCCTCTTTGTTGCCAAACACAGCACCATCATTGCGATGAGGGAAGGTCTTACCAGCAGATATGCGGTCGAGTGTCGGTTTCAGATCGACCGTACCCTCAAGAACATTGCCCGTTACGCGGTCGGTTACCTTCGCGCCGTTAATGAAGCGCGATTCGCTGGCTGTCCCCTTTGCCACTCCCTTCATTATTGCTCCGACGATGCCAGCCCGCGTAGGGCGCATTAGCTTGAGCGTAATGCGCCGAATGGAACGTTCCCCACGCGGCGGAATACGCGAGTACGCTATTCCACCCTACGCGGGCTTCTCTTAAGGCAATCTGAACCAAACAACAAAAGCCTGACCCGGTCCATTCTTTTTACGTATAGCGAAGCCGTAGAAAAGCTGTGACGGGGTTAGGCTGTTATTGTCGGACTTCGGCGTCTTTGGTTTCAGTACCCAAAATCACTTCCCTTAAGGAAATCTAAACCAAATAATAAAAGCCTGACCCGGTCCATTTGCTGACCCCACCTTTTGCTTGCGGCGCAACTCGAACGGCGGGTTACGCGAATACGCTAACCCGCCCTACGGCCCTGTGCCTGGGGGGTCCAGGTGCTCCCGTAGTCGCTCCAGATCTCCAGCCCGGCATAGACGGAGCGCTGGGGCGTGCCGTCCACGGCGGTCTCGATGCGCCGGTCCTGATGGTCGTAGGCGTAGGTTTCCGGCGCGATTCCGGTGCCGCTCGCGGCCACCAGCCGGTCCAGGGCGTCGTAGCCCGCGTAGGGCGCATTAGCTTTAGCGTAATGCGCCGAACGGAACGTTCCCCATGCGGCGGAATACGCGAGTACGCTATTCCGCCCTACGCGGGCTTGGCCAACGCCGGCAAACCGCCGATGGTTATCATCGGCGCCATGATGCGCAAGCTCTTGCACGTGGCCCTCGGCGTGCTCCGCTCCGGTCAGCCATTCAATCCCGCCCTGCATGGGGTTTGACGGAATTAACGGTATCTACGCGGGCTTTGCAACATCAGGTTTTTGGCCATACAAAAACCTTTACATGATGGAGCAGCGTATTATTCAGCCCTTGAATGTCATTGCTTAGCCCGCTTCCGCCCCAGTCTTCGGTCATTAAGTGTGCGTGATCCGGTCTTTTTTCATCGGCCAACGATGTCAAAATTTCCGCAAGACGCCGCAACCCTTCCCGATCACCATGCACCTCAAGCCGCTCACCATTGTCGGCCAACTCAAAAGTCAGCATAACCACCTCAAGGTTTCGGTTGAATCAAACTGTCGCCGAGTGGATAGCGACGCTTACCCTCTTTTTCCAGATTGACGCCATCACGCATACGATGAACATCGACGTGTGGGAGTTCCGTTCCTTCCTTATACTCACCACCTTTGTCTAAGTAATACTTACGGCCGCTCTCGGGATGAAAATATGAACCTTTGCCGGAAGCCGGATCAACACCGACTTTGTTGAATCCTCGTTCAGTAAGCAGCTGGTCGATTTCTTCAAATGATTTACCTTTGAATGGATTCGCTCCAAGTCCCTTGTTTGCAACCTCCTCCGCAGTATAAACCGAACCCCTCGCATTCGACGTAAAGGGCAAGAACCCCACATCGCTCGGCCTCCAGTTTTCTTCAGGGTTCCCTAAGCTGCTCGGAAATAACATGCCGACCAGTGCCGCTCCGGGACCGGTGGCAAGGGCTCTCGCGCCAGCTTGTAGGATCGGCGTTGCATATCGGGTAATTGCATTTTCGACGATCGGTAGAGACGTCGTTAATCTCGGCAACTGAGCCGCGATGGTCGTCCCAACCAGTGCCGCATTTCCACCCCCGTTCCCCGGATACCCCGAGACATTCGAGCTCGCGATCGGGGCCAACTTCGCCAACCCCAACGGATCGGTAAAACTCACCGGATTGTTCCCGACATACGCATACGGGTTCAGCCCGTCGGCAAAGCCCGCCGGGTCGCGCTGGGTGAAACGGCCGAGGGTCGGGTCGTAATACCGCGCCCGATAGTAGATGAGCCCGGTGGCGTCGGGCTCGCGGCCCGCGTAGCCGTAGCGCGGGAGAGCCCCGCCAGAAAGGGTTTGGCCGAAGGCGGCATAGCGGGCGCTGGCGGTGATCGATCCGGCGGCATCGGTCACCGCCACCACCGAGCCGAGGGCGTCGGCGTGGTAGTAGGCCGTGCCGCCAGCACCGGTCCGGATCAGCGGACGATCGAGCCCCGCGTAGGTGTACAAGGCCTGTGCCTGGGTCCAGGTGTTGCCGTAGTCACTCCAAACTTCCGCCCTGGCATAGACGGAGCGCCGGGGCGTGCCGTCCACGGCGGTCTCGATGCGCCGATCGTGATGATCGTAGGCGTAGGTTTCCGGCGCAATCCCGGTGCCGCTCGCGGCCACCAGCCGCTCCAGGGCGTCGTAGGCCAGGTCGAGCGTCGTGCCTCCGCCGCTCCGCTGAATCAGATTGCCGGTCAAGTCATAGGTGTAGCTCGCCAGGATGGCGCCGGTGTCGGAGCCGCTCCGGATTTCCCGGAGCTGTTGGGCGGCGTCGTAGACGTAGCGCTGGACGCTGCCATCCGGGGCTATCCGCTCGCGCCGGTTGCCGTACGCATCGTAGGCGTAGGCTTCGGCCAAGGTCGCGCCCGCGTTCGTCCGCACTTCCCGCAGCCGGTCAAGGGCATCGTACTGGTAGGTGTAATCGGTCTCCGCCCCGGCGATGGCTTCGAGGTGGCCGGTGCGCCGGCCGAGGGGGTCGTACTGGTAGGTATGATGGCTGACCTCGGTGCCGCCCGCCGCCCGGTTGACGAGTTCCCCGAGGTAACCCTCGGGGGTGTAGCGGTAGAGGGTGCCGTAGCCGTTGGCCATGGTGGTTTCCAAAAGCCGTCCGCCGCCGTCGAACACGAAGTTGACCCGCTCGCCCTCCGGCGCCTGCACGGCACTCAAGCGCCCGACCGCATCGTAGAGGAAATCGCGGCGGTGGCCTTCGCTATCTTCGAGACTGTCGAGGAGTCCGCCGGGGCTATGGCGGTAGGTCAGGGTCTTGGGACCGCGGCTGTCGGTCACCGTGGCGAGGCGATGGGCGGTGTCGTAGGTGTACTGGTAGGTGACCTCCGGCGTTTCTGCGGTCAGTACCTGGCCCAGGGCATCGTAGGTGTACTGGGTGATATGCGGCGCGGGATCGGTGTCGGAAAGCTTGGCGGTCCGCCGGATCAACAACCCATTGCGGGTATGATCGTATTCCCATTCGACCACATGGCCGTTGGGGGACACGCGACGGATGGGGTTGCCGTAGGCATCGTAGGTCCAGCGGGTGGTGTGGCCGTTGGCGTCGGTAGCTTCGATCACCCGGCCGAAGTCGTCGTAGCCGTAGGTCGCCTGGTCCGTCAGAGTTTCGCTGCCGGTGGCCGTGCGATAGCCGGCCCGGATTTTTTGCACATCGCCCAAGGCTGTGTACTGGGTTTCCGTGACCTGGCGGATAGCGGTCAGGCCGAGGGCGTCGTGCACGAGACCGATCGTCTTGACCGGCCGGTTGAGCACGTCGTACTCGGTCAGAGTCTCGCGCCCGCCGTTGTCCACGGTCCGGGTAACGTTGCCGTTTTGGTCGTAGAAGTAGTCGGTATAACGCCCGTCGGGGCCGGTCAGCCGCTTCAGCCGCCCGTTCTGGGTCTGGTCGTAATAGGCGTACTGGGTGACGAGACCGTTGGGATCGGTCACCCGGATGGGCCGTCCGCCGATGTCGTACTCGGTGACGACCGCGTTCCCCTGTTGGTCGAAGGCCCGGGTCGGCCGGTTGAGGGCGTCGTATTCGAACCGGACGCTGTAGCCGTCCGGGTTGGTGATCTTGAGGACGTTGCCGACTTCGTCGTAGGTGAACTGGGTCGCGTGCCCGGCGGTATTGCGGCGGACCACGGGCCGATCGAGGGCATCGTATTCCACGACGTCCTGCTGGAGAAGCCCGTAGACGCCGTTGCCGTCGAAGGCGATCAGGCTGGCGCCGATCGGGTTGCCGTTATTGTCGTAGGCGAAGTCGCGCCATTGCCGGAGGGCATCGGTCGCGCGTGTGATCTGGCCGTCGTCGTTGTAACGCGTCTCGGCCGGGTAGAACCGCGCGTCCACGGCGACGGTCGGACGCCCCAAGGCATCGAAGGCTTGGCTCGCGTTGGTGCATCGGTCGGCTAACGTGGCTTCACCCAGTTGCTGCAAGCCGCAGCGCTTGATCGATGTGGGGTTGAGCGCCGAGGCGTCGTATCCGAACTCGACGTAGGGACCTTCCTGGGTGGTGAAATCCCGCACGCGCTTCGTGCGCGTGAGGTTGCCCGCCCCGTCGTAGGTATGGATCGTCCACGCGGCGATTTGCGCGGGCGTGGGGGTATCGGTATTCACGCCCGCTTTCAAGGCGATGACCTCCGTGCGGTTGCCGCGGGCGTCGTAGCGGTACAGCGTGTAATGGCCGTTGGCGTTCTTGGTCTTGGTCGGCAGGTGGAAGGCGTTGTAGCCTTCGTAGGTTACGGTGCTGCCGTCGGGCAGGGTCATCGTGGTCACGTTGCCCGACGCATCGTAGGCGTACCGGATCGTATTGCCGAGCGCATCGCGCCGCTTCGTCTCGTTGAGGGGGTTGGCCGTATCCTGGTACTCGTAGACCAGCCGCGAGCCGTCCCCTTGCTGGTGCTGGAGCTGTTGCCCCCATTCGTTGAAAAGATAGGTCTGGCTCACTCCGCGCTCGTCGACGGTGGTCGTTTCCCGGCGGAATTTGTTGTACCGGAAGGTGTAGGTATGTCCCTGGCTGTCGGTATGCCGGAAGGTCTTGCCGTTGGCGTAATACTCGAAGCTCATGCCGTTGCCGTTCGGCCGCGTGTAGGTCTTCAGGGCATGATCGAGATTGGTGCCATCGGCGGCGGTGTAATAGGTGTAGGCCGTCGAACTACCGCGACGCCCCGCGACGACCTCCGGGCTTTCGAATTTGACGAGATCGCCGCGGCCGTCATAGGTGTAGCGGAAGGTGCGCCCTGCCCAGTCGGTGATGCGGGTAATATGGCTCCCGCCGTTGTCGTACCAGAACCGAAGCGTGCGCCCGATCCCGTCGACGACGGTGGAGAGATTCGCGCCGCTATAGCCGAAACTCAAGGCATTGTTGTTGCGGTCGACCACGCGAACCAGTTTCGCCGTCTGGCCGGCCGTACCGGGGATGTTCTGGAAATAGAACACCAGCCCGGATTTTTCCTTCAGGCTGTATTCGCCGTTGGCTTCCCGTTTCGCGGTGACGCGGAGACCCGTTTGAGGCGTTAAGGTCGCATTCAACGGCACGCCGCTGGCCGTGCCTGCGACGCTTAAACGGCTCGCCGAGCCCGAGCCGTCGACCCAAATCACCGTGTCGACAGTCCCGTTCGCATTCTCATCGAAGAACTGCAGCTGATGGTTGAAGCTGTGCGTCCAGCCGAAACCCAAGGGGCCGTCCTTGCGGACGTTCGAGTTATAGGTGCGCTCGAATACGATGTCGAGTCCCCCTCGCCCCCGGATGGCCAAGTCCCGCTCCGGATGGTAGAGATTGCCGGAGACCAGGTTGACGGGATCGCCGCCAACGTTTGTTTTTCCGGCTACATAGCCCGTATTGCTGCCCGGTCCGAAATGCGGGGTGTCGATTTTGATGTTGCTGTTAGGGACTGGGCCTACTGTCAGGGACGTCGCAATCGTGGGCGTAAAGACCGATCGAAAGCCGGTGCCCAACGCTTGATCAAAGTAATTGCTAATCGGCCTTGCTAGGGAATAACCGCCTTGGGCCGTGGTGTAATCGCCGGAAATCGTGTAGCTGGTACTAGCCGATTGCAGATTTTGATTACCGTCCAGAGTGGCCTTTTCCGCCACCCACACGGCGCCGGCCCAGCCGTCGTAATTGATCAGGCACCGTGGTAGGGTGATTTTGAAATAGCCTTGCGCAAACAGATTCTTTAAGCTGTTTTTGACAGCAGTTGAATAGTTCAGGTTGATCGGCGAAGTCGCGCAGCCGATATTCAATTGGGTATCGACATCCGCACTGCCCGTCAGGGCCACTACGGGCAGGCCGGTATCATTGGCGAACTGCAGGCCGCGGATGGTGCTGACGGCGTCCACGTGGGCCTGTTCCTGCCAAATGTACGATTCGTAGGCAGAAGCGGAATAACCCGCCAACAAGTAATTGTTGTAATTCGCGGCACCGGTGACGATGTTCCGAGAGCGGAGGCTGCCGCCCGGCACATCGACCAGGAGTCCTTTGCGCGAGACTGCAAAGGGCAGGTCGAACACGTACTCCACCTTCATCGCCGTGGACGTGAGCCCGATGTGATTGCCGCTGTCGCCGGTCTCGCCGTAGAGCCGTCCCACGGTTTTTCCCGCCTCGGTGATGTAGTCCATATATTTCAGCCCGGCAATGTGGAGGTATTCGCCGAGCGTGTCGTCCATCCGAGTGTTGGGATTCGCAGTGGTTTCGACGGCGTCGAGTAGCTTCGCCGAGCGCGCTTCGATCAGGTCGTCGGACGCATGAAAGGCGTAGACCTGAAGCGCATGGTAGTTGTACGCTCCGATGTTCCAGTATTGAACCTGATTGATCGTGACGTTATTGAGCGAAAGACGTATTGTCAGTTGGTTGCTGCGGGTGCAGAAACCCACAGCCGTGCGGGTTCCGGCGGGCGTAATATCCACGCCGTCCCGCCTGAAAACCGGCTGGACCAAGGTCTGCTGATAATTGGAGGTAGTCGCACAAGGCACCTCCATCGCCGTTCCGAACTGCCAGGCCGCGACGTTGCCCGCGGCGGTATTCGATGCGTTGGTTTGCACGAAGGACAGGGTCAATCGGCTCGAAGCGAGTTCGGCCATCGGCCGATTGAGTGTTGGCGCCAAGGCAGTGCCGGATTGATTCAGCACCGTGAACTGGGCAAAGTAGCGGTGGGTATCCGGCAACACCGCGGTTTCGGACTGGCCGCTCCCCCAATCCTTAAAATTCAGGACGTCGTAAGGCAGCGTGCTGGGCAACACGTCGATGTTCCGTTGCAGGATGGCGCCCCGATATCCGCCGCCGTGCACGAGCGATGTCCCCAGCGCCGCTTCCATCTGATCCTTCAGCGCTTCCTGAGGCATGACGGTCGTGCGCTTGCTCAAATACGCGTTGTAGTCGAAGCTGAAGCCTGGAATATCGGCAACGGTCGTGCCGTTCGTGTAGGTCATCTCCTTGAAGCTCGGATCCAGCGGAATCCAATGGAACCCGCTATTGTCGTTGCGCGAGCCGCGGTAATTGCCATAGGGCACGCAGGCTTCGATCCATACGTGGGAAAAGCTAATCCGGCCGGACGGCAGCAGTTCCTTTGGTATCTGCCCAACACCCAACCTGGACCAAGCTCCATTCACAGCCTTTACGCCCAACCAGTCCAGCATACGCGGATCGCTGTATTGGAACGCAACTTCGCCGTAGACATACCGGGCCGGAATCTTGGCGATGCGCAGCAGAGCAATCAACAGCGAAGCTTGATCGGTGGCGTTGCCGGAGCCGCTCACCAAGGTCGCGGAAGCACCTTTCAATGAGCCGAAGTAAGGCTGGAATTCGATCTGGTTCTTGACGTATTCGTAAATCTTGACCGGCGAATACTGCAATTTCTCGGCGAGGGCCAACACGTCCGGATCGTTCAGATTGATTTCCGGCAGGGCGTTGCCGAGATCCGCCGCCTGATAGCCGCAAGCCACCGCTTCGGGCGCCGCGGCCGAAGGCGGGGCGGCTTGAGCCGTGCCTATCCCTAACGCATCCATCAGCTTGTCGACGGACTCGGCCAGCTTCTTCGAATGGCCCGAAGGTTCGACACGAGCCCCGGCATTTCCTATCGGTGCGGCATAGGCAGGCGGAGGGGCGTTCGGGATATCGTCGGTCGTGAGTTTTGTCGGCTCCTGCTGGGTGAAGGTCGGCTGGGGCTGGGTCTGCACCTCAACCGGCGGCGCTTGGAGTTGCTGCAGGAGGCCTTGCAGGGTCGCCAAGGCCTGATGCCGTTCGCCGGCGGTCTGGGCACCGAGTGCGGCGTCCAGAGCGCGATCCAGCCGATCGAAGCGCTCGCGTACCTGTTCCGCGAGCCCCGAATTTTCCAAGCCTCGGCCGGCCAGCCAGCCTTCGATTTCAGAACGGTAGGCACGGAAGCCGTCTCGTTTATGCTCCAACTCCGTCCTTAACTCTGGCTCCCTATCGCTTGGGGCTTGCGCGAGTTCGGTAAGCAACCGTTGGGTATCGCTGTTTTCACTCGCGATGCCTTTCGACCAGTTTTCGGTATCGCCGGGCTCACCGTCCCCAATGTAAGCAGCCGAAATAGTCTCCGCGGCAGAATCGAAATCCGGCATCGCCGCGCCGGTGCGCGGCGAGTATTGCTTCGGTGGCTTGGCCTTTATCGATTCGGCATTCGATGCCGACGTTTCGGAATCGACGGATTTTTCACCACCGGCAAACCAGGTCAAAGCCGCAATCATTACAACGACCAAGATGGCGATGATCGAGAGTCGAAACGTCCCCCACGGCGCTTTATTTTGCATTTGTTATGGTCTCCAAGAACGCATCCGTACACAGCCGCCGGCGAGCGGGGCGCCCCCTGATCGGGGGTGTTCGCCCCGCCGGCTATAGCAGCAGCGTGGAAATGATGCTGATCACGGCCGGCTCGTTGACGACCGGGTTACGCCCGATTTGAACTTCAGCACCGTCGGCCAGATTATCGTGATCGCTGTCGGCCACGTCGGGATCGCTGCCGTGGGTGAATTCCCCGACATTCGAGAGCGCGTCGTTGTCGGGATCGAGCGCGGCGTCGCTCGGATCATAGGGGTTCAGCGCATGGGCCAATTCCCAGACGTTGGGCATGCCGTCCTGATCCGTATCCCAATACGCGGGATAATTGGTCCATTCGATGCTGTCGGGGGTGCCGTCGAGGTCCGTATCGGCGGCAAGCGGATTCAGGCCGTCGCGCAGCTCGAAAAAGCTCGGGACACCGTCGCCGTCCGTGTCCGTTGTCGTGTCGTTCTGGGCGATCACGCGCAAGTAGCCCGGCACCGCCACGGAAATACCTTGGCTGTCCCTGAGGTTCAACACGAAGGGATAGGAACCGGCCGCCGCGGGCGTCCCGGAAAGAGACCAAGGCGCAGCGGCGCTCACCGCGATGCCGGGCGGCAGATGCCCGCCGCCAAGCGACCAGGTGTAGCCGGGCGTGCCGCCGGCCGCCGACAGCGGATAGGAAAAAGCGGCCTCGGCGAGCGCTTCCGTCGCAATCGGGTTGCCGCGCAGCTTAGTGGGATTGGGCGTTGCGGTCAGGCCGTTTTGCGGCAGCAGCTTCCAGCCGTCGGCCTGATTGGGGTCGGTGCCCACCAAGGGTTCGACCGCATCGGGAATGCCGTCGCCGTCGCTGTCGGCCATCACGGTCGGCGGAAAGGTCCGCAAGGCGAGTCCCGTTTCGTAGGCGTCCCCGTTCCAACTGCCGTCGGCCGCTTGCCGATTTTGCAGGAAGGCGGCGGCTTGCGCCAAAGCGGTATCGGTACCGGCCGGCGCGAGTCCGGCGGCCGCAGCCGCCTGCAAGGCCAGATAAGCGGTGGCGGTGGACCGCTCCACGCCGGTGTCGGCGCTATGATCCGCAAAGCTCCCGTCGACTTGCTTTTTGGCGAGCAGCCAGTTGGCGGCGCGCGATACCTGCGAGCCCACACTGGTTTGACCGTCCTGATAGAAATGGCTGAGCGCCACCACGTTCGCCGCCGTCGGGAGGATCGCGGGCGTCTTGTTCACGCCCAGGGAGCCACCCCAGTACGACCAGCCGCTGTCCCCGGCCGGTTGTCCCGAGGTGGTCAGATCGAAATAAGCGGCGGTGGGCGCCGTGACGCCGGCTGAGCGTAAAGCTTCCATTGCCAGCCCGGAATCGGGGAATCCGCCGTCGTACCCGCTATAGGCGCCCCAAATCCCATCGCCGTTACGGAGCGCCAACAAGGCGGCGGTCAGACCCAATTCAGGGGTGTCGATGCCGGCGTTTTCGAGGGCGATCACCTTGCGGGCCAGAGAATCGACGCTGTCGGCCTTTTGATTCGACAGCCAGGCCAGTGCGCGGGCGTAATGGAATCCCTTGTCGGCGCCAGAATTCTTCAAGGCGGCCAAGGCTTCCGCCGTAGCGGCCACCTGGGCCCCGCCCTGCCCCCAACTGCCGTCGCCGTTCTGGTGCTGGATCAACCAGCCGATGGCTTCGGCGCGGTCGAGATCCGGATCGGCGAAGGCCGGGTGATGTATTACTATCGCGAACACCGCTGGACAGGCGATTGTCAAGATCGGTCGTGGTCGCTTATTCATGTCCAATGCTTATCCCCCCTGCCTTCCCCTATCGTTCTTTGCAGTTTGGCTGGTCAGACCGCGCGCGCTCTGCGCACGAGGCTCTTTCAATGTGGTCACCACGTTCTTATAACGTCAGCTAATTTGAGTTAACCCAAATGGCATCAACATTGTTATGGGTGCCGCTATTGCAAGAGGACGAGTAAATCTTGATGCGCTTCCCCGTTGCCGCCGCTAGCGAGAGCTGGGAGATCATCACTTTCTGCGCTTCGCTGGGTGTCCCAGTCGTCGGATAAAGCATGCTAAAAACCGCCAAGTTCTGTCCGACCCATCCACTTACAATCGGACCAATATAGGCTGGACAGTTGTTGACGTTATCGGCGGCCAGTGGATCCAACCAGACATAGAAGGCACCCACAGTAGAGTGTGTTCCCATGACTTTCCCAAACTCTTGCGTCCATCCGGCCGCCCACCCGGATACGGGAATCGACAGCACAACGGCCAGAACGCTGTATAAACCCGATCGAAACGGCGTTTTTGTTACGCGTGGCACAATTGTTCGCTGCATGGCTTGCTCCTGGTTCTTAAAAATTGAAGTCGCCCCCTGCCCCGTTTTCGCAACCATAGAAAATCCGGGAAACGAAGGCTATTCCACTTCGCTCTGCATCGAGCGCTCATGTGTAGATCGTGTCAGCCTAAATCCAGCAAACGCCCCGAAGCCCAGAACATGGGCTATCAAATCTCGAACATCCGCCCGCCTACAGCGCGCACATCAGTTGGCGAAAAACGAACGACCTTAGCCAAGGGCTTAACCGGCGAATAGGAGGGGGCGACGCGGTGTCATCATGGCCATTCCGGACGATGCCTATGGCGCACCCGAACAGTCTGCCTCAGAGTCGGGTTTTTGTTTTCGTCTGAAATCCGAATAAAGGCTCGATCAAGCCCCCAGCGGCTCTCGTACTTGCGCGCAAGTTTGACGGCTGTAACTCAAGCGTGACAAGTCAGCCAAAGCTGAAAAATATGTAAGCCTTAGCGGACGGATGTTGAGGTGTGAATAATTGAAGTGCTCACGCCATTACGGGTTTAGAGCGTTTTCCATCCCGGTGTACGGATTCGTGCCAGGAGGGGAGAACGTAGGTCGGCAATCCCTTGCCGACAAAGCCCTTCGCCGAGCCGATACGTCGGCAAGGGATTGCCGACCTACATATCCGAATCCCTTACACCGATTCGGAAAACGGGCTAGCCAGAGAGGGGGGACACGAGGGCGTAAGAAAGGGCATGCGCAACGGCTTTCAGATCCACACCGCTAAACTGTGGTGAAAAATGCTCAAGGCACTCGTTGATGTGGTCGGCGAATCCGCTTACGAGATCGCTGCCTTATGTAAGCTGTCGAGAAACGAGCCACATCTCAGGCGTCGGCAAAGGATTGCCGACCTACGCCTTTCCAGAAATGAAACACATCCGTCGGGGAAGGATTATCGACCTTCGGCACTGCCTCCAGCGGATTTATCGAGGATAGCGGCCGATCAATCACAGGGAATGAGAGCCGGGGATAACCCCGCTGCGCCCTTCGCATCCGCGGACTTCAAAATGTCGTCCAGGTCCGATGCTGGACGAGTCCATGGAATCCGAACCCAATAAGCCTCATTTCGCACCTGGCGGGGCACTACCTCGGTAATGATGCCCTGTTCCGTGAATGTCTTCTGAGCCTGCTCGGCTCGGTTTCTGGTTTTAAAAAGACCAAGGGATATCGCGCCTTGCAAAGCGCCCTTGTCGAACAGCCAAAGGTCGGTTACTCCTTTCTCGAGCAGCATCTTCCGGTTCGCCTTGGCGGTATCCAGATCGTGAGCCTTGGGAAACAGCACCCACCAACCGTCGGTCAGATCCGAAGGTTTTTTGATAAGGCTAGCCTGATCGGACTCAGGCTTAACCAGATTCAAGACTTCGCGCGCCCGCGTCTCGTCCGTAATCGGGCCCCACTGAAAACAGCCCGATTCCACGGCCCGTGTCGACAACATGGGCGGCGTTTCGGTAGGTACTTCCGATTTCTGGACCGGCTCCGATTCGACAGCCGGTGTCGCCCCCTTGATCTGTTCCGGCTTAGCCTCGGTCGTGGACACCTCGGCCAAAACCAGGTCAGGGGCTTTTTCGGGCGACCCAGTGCGCTCGCTGAGCAAAGCTATTTGTTCCACGGCATGGGGGAGCCGCAATTCCTGATAGGACGACGCACTACTGACTCCCCGCCCGAGTATGCTGCTTTCCCACAGGAAAAATACGACGTTCGCCAGAATCAGACTATAAAAAGCATACTTCATGAAACGCTTCTCGCGATGCGGAGCAATCCCCGCAAAATCAGATCCGGAACAACCTTACACGGGCCGTCGAGTTTGTCGGCAATCCTATCCGCATCGCCGCCGGTAATGACCAAATCGGGTACATGCCCCAATTCTTTCTCCGCTTTTCCGACCGATCTCTCGATCAGTCCCGCGCAAGCGGCTAATACTCCGCCTTCTACGGCTGCGGCTGTGCTCCGCCCTAAAACCTCGGGATCGCCGCAGTCGATTTCTCCGATGCCCTTCGTTTCCAGCGCCAACGCCCGTTTCATCATCGCCAAGCCGGGCGCGATGAGGCCGCCGAGATGCCGGCCTTGCGCATCAAGTACGTCGAAGGTCAACGCGGTACCACAGTCGGCGACACAGACCGGCCCCTTGCTGAACTCCCGCACGGCAATCAGACTCACCCAACGGTCGACCCCTAGCTTTTCCGGCTTTTCGTAACCGTTCACCACACCGTAGCCTCGATCGGCCGGTTTGACGAAGTTTGGCGAAACTCCCCAGCGTCTTTGCGTCCAGGCCGTTGCGATGTGTTCCGCCTCGCCGCCGACAACGTTACAGATATATATGCGGCGCTGTATGGGCAGAGTCAGCCAGTGGCGGTCGAATGACTCTTCTAGCGATTCGCCAGCCGAAGGGAAAGATTCGCCCGAAACAATCCGATTGTCTTGCGCGATTCCCCATTTCACTCGGCTGTTGCCGATGTCGACCAGAAGCCGCATGACAGTCTCCGGCTCAGCCGGCGATCCGGAGCCGCACATCACCGGATGCGAACTCGCGGCGTTTCCCGTCCTTGCACACCACGACCAGCAACCCTTCTCCGGTAACATCCGCAACTGTGCCGGCGGTTTCCGCATCGCCCTGACGGACGACCACCTCGCGCCCGGTCAGATGATGATAGCGACGCCATTCAGCAAGATAGGGCCCAAGTCCGGTGTGCCGATAATCGTTCAGCAAAGGCAAAAGCTCGCTCAGAATCGAGGCGGCCAGGCGGTTTCTCGAGGGAGCCGATGCGCCGGCCACCGTGGCAAGATCGACCCACGCCTGATCTATCCCGCGCCCCACGACGGGGGGAATGTAGCGGTTCAGCCCCAAGCCCACGATCACGGCGCATCCGCCATGGGCTTCCCCGGCGACCTCCAGCAAGATCCCCCCCAATTTGCGATCTTCCCACAAGATGTCGTTCGGCCACTTGAGTCCGACCCCAATGATCCCCATACGGTCCAGGGCCCGAATCACGGCCACCCCGACAGCCAGGCTAAGGCCTGCCACGAGGGAGTGATCGTCGAAACGCCACAAGACCGACAGATAAATATTTGCTCCCAAGGGCGAAAGCCAGGAACGACCTATTCGTCCCTTGCCGGCCGTCTGCGTTTCCGCGAGGCATACCGCCCCCGAGGGAGCACCTTTCGCAGCGAGGCGCATCAAATGCGTATTTGTCGAATCGATCTCGTCGCAGATGTCGAGACCGCCGAGCAGCCGGCCGGCGCTCGGACTCAACGAGGATTGGATGACTGTTTCGCTGAGCAATTCAACGGGCTGGGTCACCCGGTAGCCTTTGCCCGGCAAGGCAGCGATTTCAATCCCACGGTATTGCAGAGCACGAACGGCTTTCCAGACTGCCGTTCTGCTGATACCGAGGCGACTCGCCAGTTCCGTTCCGGAGTGAAAGCCATTATCGGACAGCAAATGAAGCAGGGTCTTAGTCAGCGCATCGTACTGCATGAATAAAGCGGGGCGCGGAAGCGCTTATTCCGATGGCTGTTTCTTGTTTCTAAGCTGCTGCAGCTGCCGTCTGACGACGTGGCGAATCAGTAGCTCCCGATCGCTGTCGCGCAAGCCGACGAAATCCACGGAAATTTGGTAAGGCAGCTCGGAATCGGGCCCGTTCTTTTTGCAATAAACGATACGACCGTACGCAGTTAACCCGATCAGATCAGGCGGCAAGACCATCTTGATTTCCAGCACTTTACCTGGAGCATAGGGCTTTTCCACATCGAAGGATAAACCGGAAGCGCTGAGGCTAACACCTTGAGTGGTCTGCTCCGGCAAGTTGGCCTCGTAGCTCAGGAAGGCCCGGGCGATGAGATCGATTTTGCGCTCCAGAACCTTCAAGAAATCGCCGATTTCCGGAGTGTCTTTTTCTATTCGCCGCAGCAGCTTTCGGGACTCCTGAGTCAGTAAATCCAGGCTGGCTGAAAGGGCGAAAGAATCCAAGGGAAAGTCCCGCGGACTTCGGTTATCAGGAATCTCATCAGGCGCTATTTCCCTGAAAAAAAGAATAATCTCGTCTTCTATCCGAAAATATCGCCTGCGCTCCTTTTCCGCGTCCCTGCCACTCATCGGTTCCGTCCCCTCGTCATGATCCGCTTGGTGGTCGACCATAAAACTCATCCGATAGTAACTAAGTCTTATCCAGAGCCGCCTTATCTAAAACCTTCAGCCGTTCCAATTTTTCCGCGATCTTGATTTCCAGCCCTCTCGAAACCGGCTTGTAGTATGCACGGGGCGGAAACCCTTCGGGGAAATAATTTTCACCCGCCGCATACGCTTCGGGTTCATCATGAGCGTAACGGTAATGCTTTCCGTAATCGAGTTCCTTCATCAAGCGCGTGGGGGCGTTGCGAAGATGAGTCGGCACTTCCAAACTGCCGGTTTTGGCAGCATCGGCACGAGCCGTATTATAGGCGACGTATACCGCATTGCTCTTGGGGGCACAAGCGAGATACAGAACCGCTTGAGCCAGGGCCAGTTCGCCTTCCGGGCTGCCGAGACGCTCCTGAGCATCCCAGGCGTTCAGGGACAGCTCCAGCGCGCGCGGGTCCGCATTGCCGATATCCTCGCTGGCGATACGGACGATGCGGCGTGCGAGATAAAGCGGATCGCAGCCGCCGTCCAGCATGCGGCACAGCCAGTACAAGGCCGCGTCCGGAGCGCTGCCCCGCACCGATTTGTGCAGCGCGGAAATCTGGTTATAAAAATCCTCGCCCTGCTTGTCGAATCGCCGGTTTCCGCCGCCGGCGAGCACTTCCCGTGCGATGTCCGGGGTGATTTTGTCTTGTCCCACTTCCAACAGATCGAGAGTGATCTCCAGCAGACTCAGGACTTTTCGAGCATCACCGTCGGCCGCCTTGGCGTACCAGCAGCGAAGCTCCTCGGGAAATCCGAGGTCCGGCCGGCCGACGCCTCGTTCGCCATCCCGCAAGGCCCGCTCGATAAGGTCGAGCAAATCGTCTTCCGACAAGGACTTCAACAGGTAAACACGAGCACGCGAAAGCAAGGCGTTGTTCAGCTCGAAGGACGGATTCTCGGTCGTGGCGCCGATGAAATAGATGGTGCCGTCTTCCACATGGGGCAGAAAGGCATCCTGCTGGGATTTATTGAAACGGTGCACTTCGTCCACGAATAGAATGGTACGGCGATTATGGTCGGTCAAAAGCCGCTTCGCCTCGGCCACCGCTTCTCGGATTTCCTTGACGCCCGCCAGTACCGCCGAGATCGGCAGGAATTCCGCGTCGGCGTGACGGGCGACGATCCGCGCCAAGGTCGTCTTGCCGGTGCCGGGCGGCCCCCAGAAAATCATCGAATGAAGCTTGCCGGCCTTGATGGCCTCATAAAGAGGCTTGCCGGGCGATATCAAATGCCGCTGGCCGATATACTCGTCCAGGCAGCGGGGCCGCATCCGGTCGGCCAGAGGTCTCTGAAGATCCGTATTCACGCGTTTATTTTTCCTCGAACACGTCGACTCCCGGCGGAGGACGGAATTCGAACAGGCTGCGGTCCAGCTTGAGTCCCGTTTTCACCCCGGTGAAATAGATGCGGGTGAGCTGGCCGAAATTGTCGCTCAGTTCCATCCCCGCGAGCGTGTCGCCGTCCAGGCCGATCAGGACGTATTTGAATCCGCTGTCTTCGGCCTTCGGCACCAGCTTGATCCAGAACAAGCCCTCGTCCATGCCCTGATTCTCGATCTTGAAATTCTTTTCCAGCGCCACTTCGCCGCTCAGCAGCAGAGCTGGCGTGGAACCGATCGCATCGTCGAGGCGCTTGGCGGTTACCTGTTCGAGGTCGACGTCGTAGAACCAGACCTTGCCGCCATTGGAAACGATTTCCTGGCTGTAAGGCTTCTTGTAATCCCAGCGGAACTTGCCGGGACGCTGAAGATAGAACACGCCGCTGGTGCGCTGGCGGGGACTGCCGGCTTCATCGATCACGACCTGGGAAAATTCCGCCTGTAGGGTATTCGCTTTCGCCAGGAAATTCCGGAGCCGCTGGACCGGCGCCTCTTCCGCCGCTATCGGAAAGACCGGAAGAACGATCAATAAAAGAAGTAATGCTTTTTTGAACATCGTTTGTTTGTTACTCAAGAGTTCTTGGCCAGAACTTCCGCATAGCCGGTGTAATCGCGGGGCGTCAACGCCAGCAAGCGCTGCTTCGCGTCTTCCGGAATGCTCAGCCCGAGGATGAACTCGGACAGCGCCTCCGGCTCGATGCGCTTGCCCCGGGTCAGGTCCTTCAGCTTTTCGTAAGGCTTTTCGATGCCGTAACGGCGCATGACCGTTTGAATCGGCTCCGCCAGCACTTCCAGATTGGCGGCAAGATCGGCTTCCAGTACGCCCGCGTCGAGTTCGAGCTTCCCGAGCCCCTTGAGGGTCGATTGCAGCGCGATCAGCGTATGGGCGATCCCTACGCCGATGTTCCGCAGCACGGTCGAATCGGTCAAATCCCGCTGCCAGCGCGAGATCGGCAATTTTTCAGAAAGATGACCGAAGACCGCATTGGCCATCCCGAGATTGCCTTCCGAATTCTCGAAATCAATGGGATTGACCTTGTGCGGCATGGTCGAAGATCCCACTTCGCCAGCCACGGTTTTCTGGCGGAAATAGCCCAGCGAAACATAACCCCACACGTCGCGGTCGAAATCGATCAGCACAGTGTTGAAACGCGACAGGGCGTGGAAAAACTCGGCAAGATAATCGTGAGGTTCGATCTGGGTGGTGTAAGGATTGAACGTCAAACCCAAAGACGTAACGAAGTTTCGGCAAAAGATCGGCCAATCGATCTCGGGATAGGCAACCCGGTGGGCATTGTAATTGCCCACGGCACCGTTGATCTTGCCCAATAGTTCGATCGACTCCAATTGCTTCAGCTGTCTTTCGAGGCGGGCCGACACGTTGGCGAACTCCTTGCCCATGGTCGTCGGCGTAGCGGATTGTCCGTGGGTACGAGACAGCATCGGCTGGCCAGCATAGATCCCCGCCTTTTCTTTGATGGCGGCAACCAGTTGCCGAATCTGCGGCAGCAGAACGCTGTCCCGAGCTTCCTTCAGCATCAAGGCATACGCCAGATTGTTGATGTCCTCAGAGGTGCAGGCGAAGTGGATGAACTCGCTCACCCGAACCAATTCCACATGATCGGCGATCTTTTCCTTGAGGAAATATTCCACCGCCTTGACGTCGTGATTGGTCGTCCTTTCGATTTGTTTCACGCGTTCCGCATCGCTTACGGAGAAACCGGTCAGGATAGCCTCCAGGCGATCGTTGGCGCTATCGCTCAGCGCAGGCACCTCGCCAATGCCCGGCTCTCCTGCCAAAGTTTGCAGCCACCGAACTTCCACCAGCACCCGGAAACGAATGAGGCCGTATTCGCTGAGGATCGGGCGCAACTCGTCCGCTTTGTCGGCATAGCGCCCGTCGATGGGGGAAAGGCAGGTGAGAGACGTCATTCAGAAAACCTTAACTTTATAGTGAGATTGCGAAACTCAGGCCACAGCCCGAAAAACCGACGTCGAGGTCGGGGCGGCATCTAACGCGCGCTCGATGATCCCGCCGCCCAGGCACTCCTCGCCCTGATAGAACACCACCGATTGGCCCGGAGTCACGGCGCGCTGCGGTCGATCGAAGACGACGCGGATTCTCTGTTCGTCGACAGCTTCGACGGTACAGATCTGATCCGGCTGACGGTAACGGACTTTTGCAGCGCATCGAACAGGCGTATCGGGAGCCTTGCCGCGCACCCAGCTCAAGCTTCCGGCTTCCAGGCCGGCATGGAACAGCATCGGATGATCATGCCCCTGACCAACGACCAGAACATTGCGCTTCAAATCCTTGGCCAATACATACCATGGCTCTTCCGAGGCGCCTTTCATGCCGCCGATGCCGAGTCCTTGCCGTTGCCCCAGGGTGTAATACATCAACCCGTCGTGGCGTCCGATGATTTGACCGTCGGGCGTTTCAATCTCGCCCGGCTGAGCAGGCAAGAAACGCTGCAAGAATTCCTTGAAACGACGCTCGCCAATGAAGCAAATGCCGGTGCTGTCTTTCTTCTGATAATTGGATAATCCCGCCTGCTCGGCGCGCTTTCTGACCTCGGATTTTTCCATGCCCCCGATCGGGAACAACACGCGAGCCAACTGCGGCTGCCCCAGGGTGTAAATGAAATAGCTTTGATCCTTCTGTTGATCGATCCCTTTCAGCAGAGTGTAACCGCCGTCCCGACGTCCGACCCGCGCGTAATGCCCCGTCGCGATCAAATCGGCGCCTAAATCCGTCGCATAATCCATAAAGGCTTTGAACTTGATCTGCTGATTACAGAGGATATCCGGATTGGGCGTGCGGCCAGCTCTATACTCGCTCAGGAAGATTTCGAACACCTCGTCCCAATATTCGGCGGCAAAATTGACCGCGTGCAGCGGGATGCCCAGTTTGTCGCAGACGCCTTTCGCGTCGGCGAAATCCTGTGGAGCGGTGCAAAGGCCGGTATGATCGTCCTCCTCCCAATTCTTCATGAAAAGACCGATCACGTCATAGCCCTGTTCCAGGAGCAACAAAGCGGTGACGGAGGAATCCACTCCGCCTGACATACCGACGACGACTTTCTGGGACATGAATTCAACTCAGCAAGGATTTGAGCACCGACAAGGGATAGCGTTCCCCGGCGAGATAATCGTCGATGCATTTCATCACCAAAGGACTTCGAAGACGCATTTTCTCGCTCAAAAGTTCCTCGCGGGTCAGCCACAAACTGCTCACGATGCCCTCGTCGAGAGGACTATCCGGATCGTGACCATCAACCGACCCGACAATTCCGATTCGAAGAAAACTGGCGTCTCCCGCAGCCCGGCGCCATAGATAAATCCCAACCAGTGCCTCGGGTCTGAAATGCCATGCGGTCTCTTCGAAGGTTTCGCGGATAGCGGCCTCGATGACGTTCTCTCCTGCTTCGACATGACCTGCGGGCTGATTGATCACAAGCTTGCCGTTATCGGCTCGCTCCTCGACTACGAGAAAACGCGCGTCCCGCTCGACGATGGCCGCGACGGTGACTCGCGGCCTCTCATTCCGGCTGAATTCGGTTTCGAGCTGGTGCATGCACTTTTAACTGATGTGTAAATTGCCTAGCCGGTTCGCGTGTGCTAAAAGAAAAACGGCCATATAACATATAGAATTAGAATGTTGCGAGGTTTGTCGATGCCCGGTGGGCAGGCTAGGATAAACCCTCTAACTTACCCCTTCCGGCTGGAGCTGAATCATGCCGTTCAACCTAAGCAGTTTAGGATTAGCGATAAAGCTGTTATTTTCCGGTTATTTGACGGTCATAGCAATCGGCTATGCCGTCGCAATGATCCAGATCCTGTTTACCCACGGAATGGCTGACGGCAAATTCGGTCTTTCCATCGAAGATATCGTCTACAGCTATTACGGCAATCGTTCCGGTTCCGTACTTGAAAGCCAGCTGAACGGCTCCATGAAGCCCATGGCGCCGGACGAAGAACGCTTCAAGATCATCCAATGGGTGCGCGACGGCGCCAGCGAGAAAGCTTATGAAAGCGACATAAAGCCCATCTTCGAGCAACGCTGCGTCAGTTGTCAC
Source organism: Methylocaldum sp. GT1TLB (assembly GCF_051027445.1). Classification (NCBI taxonomy): domain Bacteria; kingdom Pseudomonadati; phylum Pseudomonadota; class Gammaproteobacteria; order Methylococcales; family Methylococcaceae; genus Methylocaldum; species Methylocaldum sp. GT1TLB. The sequence continues at coordinate 4,793,609 of NZ_CP194898.1, read as the reverse complement.
AATGCGGAAGCCGGCGGATTGCCCGACTTCACGCAATTCGCGACCATCAAAGCGCGGACCGCATCCGACGAGGGCGCGACTTTCTCGTCATTGACGCGCGTGTCGCATATTCATTTATTCGGCATTTCATTCATTTTCATGTTCGTCGGACTGATCTTCGCCTTATCCACGGGAGTTCCCGTGAAACTGAAGGGCGCGGCGATCATCATGCCTTACGCTTTCTTACTGCTTGACATCACATCCTGGTGGCTGACTAAACTGAACCCACACTTCGCCCTCCTGGTCGTTCTTGGAGGCGCTGGTTTGGCTATGGCGTTCGTATTCATGTGGGTGGTCTCGATGTACGAGATGTGGATACTCCCCAGAAAGCTTCCTTTTCCGGATCGTCGTAACGCTTTAACGCGATCGTGAAACCTATGGCGAATGGTTGTGACGGGAAATCATTTATACCAAGGGCGGTCTAATACAACGGAGCCCGCAGATGCTATAGTAGCCGTGGTCTAGACATGTTGCAGTTCAAGGGCGAGAAATGGCACAACATCCTGATCACAAGCTCACAGACGATGTTGTCGTACAGGAAGCGAAGCCAAAACTTAAACGGCCACCGCTTTATAAAGTGATTCTGTTGAACGACGATTTCACTCCGATGGATTTCGTCGTTTTGGTATTGAAAACGTTCTTCGGCATGAGCGAGGAAAAAGCTACCCAGATTATGCTTCACGTTCATACGCGGGGCATCGGCGTTTGTGGCGTCTTCTCCAAGGACGTTGCAGAAACCAAAGTCCAGCTGGTGAACGATTATTCTCGGCAGCACCAGCATCCTCTGCTTTGCACAATGGAGGAAGCCTGAACAGGCCCTGATTCTATGTTAAGCAAAGAACTCGAATATTCATTAAACGTCGCGTTCCGATCGGCCTACGAGAAAAGGCACGAATTCATAACCGTCGAGCATCTCTTGCTCGCGATGCTCGACAATTCGATAGCCGTTGAAGTGCTTCGCGCCTGCGGCGCGAACATCGATCAATTGAGAAAGGATCTGACCGAGTTTCTGGATGAAACGACGCCGCTCATCCCGCCTGGCGTGAAGCGCGAAACTCAGCCGACGCTCGGCTTTCAGCGAGTCCTCCAGAGAGCGGCCTTTCACGTCCAGTCCTCGGGCAAGAAAGAGGTCACCGGCGCCAACATCCTGGTCGCTATTTTCAGCGAGCAGGACTCCCAAGCCGTTTATCTGCTCAACAAGCAGGACGTGACCCGCTTGGACGTCGTCAATTACATTTCTCACGGCATTTCGAAAGTTCGCGAAGATTCGGATGCGAGTCCGAAAAGCAGCACCACTTCGGAAAGCGACGAAGGTGAAGGCGCTGCCGCCAATCCTTTGGAAAAATTTGCTTCCAACCTTAACGAATTGGCGAAACGCGGAAAGATTGACCCGCTGATCGGACGCAAGGGCGAGATCGAACGCACCATCCAGGTCCTGTGTCGGCGTCGCAAGAATAATCCGTTGCTGGTCGGCGAGGCCGGCGTCGGCAAGACCGCGATCGCTGAGGGACTGGCCAAGAAGATCGTCGACAAAGAGGTGCCGGAAGTCCTGTCGGAAAGCACGATTTATGCGCTGGATCTCGGCTCCTTGGTTGCCGGAACCAAATACCGCGGCGATTTCGAGAAACGCCTCAAGGCACTGCTTGCACAGCTCAAGAAAGAGCCCAATTCGATTCTGTTCATCGACGAGATTCACACCATTATCGGAGCCGGATCGGCGTCGGGCGGCGTGATGGACGCCTCGAACCTGATCAAGCCGGTATTGGCCTCGGGCGAACTGCGCTGCATTGGGTCCACCACTTATCAGGAATATCGGGGTATTTTCGAAAAAGACAGAGCTCTGGCCCGTCGTTTTCAGAAAATCGATATCCATGAGCCTACTGTCGACGAGACCTACCATATTCTGCGCGGACTCAAGTCGCGGTTCGAAAAACACCATGACGTGAAATATTCACTGGCAGCGCTCCGCACGGCAGCCGAATTATCCGATCGGTACATTACCGACCGTCACCTGCCGGACAAAGCTATCGACGTGATCGACGAGGCAGGGGCCAGCCAGCGGCTGTTGCCGGTTTCCCGCCGGAAGAAGCTGATCGGCACTTTGGAGATCGAGGATATCGTCTCGAAAATCGCGCGCATTCCGCCGAAAACGGTTTCCACCAACGACAAGGACAAACTGCGGGATCTCGAAAAGAATTTGAAGATGCTGGTATTCGGCCAGGATGAAGCCATTTCGACCTTGGCCTCCGCGATCAAACTGTCGCGAGCGGGACTTCGTGAAGTGCAAAAACCCATCGGCTGCTTCCTGTTCGCAGGCCCAACCGGCGTCGGAAAAACCGAAGTCACCCGCCAGTTGGCCAAGGTACTGGGCATCGAGCTCATCCGCTTCGATATGTCCGAATACATGGAGCGGCATACCGTATCCCGATTGATCGGTGCCCCGCCCGGCTATGTAGGCTTCGACCAGGGCGGCTTGTTGACCGAAGAAGTCAACAAGCATCCGCATGCAGTGTTGCTTCTCGACGAGGTCGAGAAGGCCCATACCGATGTGTTCAACCTGTTGCTGCAGGTCATGGATCACGGCACCTTGACCGATAACAACGGACGAAAGGCCGATTTCCGGAATATCATCCTGATCATGACGACCAATGCCGGAGCCTCCGAGGGCGGCAGGCCGTCGATCGGTTTTACCCAGCAGGATCACTCCACCGACAGCATGAAGGTCATCGAGCGAATGTTTTCGCCCGAGTTCCGCAACCGGCTGGATGCCATTATTCAGTTCAAGCCGCTCAACCTCGACATCATCGGCCAAGTCGTCGACAAGTTCATGTTCGAACTGGAATCGCAACTGGCGGAAAAGCGGGTGTCGGTGGTTTTGGAGCCCGATGCGCGGGAATGGCTGGCCGAACACGGCTTCGACCCGTCTATGGGGGCGAGACCCATGGCCCGGGTTATTCAGGAAAACATCAAAAAGCCCTTGGCCGATGAAATCCTATTCGGCAAGTTAAGCGAGGGCGGAGTAGTGAGAATCAGCGTGGAAGATGGCCAACTGGCGTTTACCATCGAAGGCGTGCACGAAGCAGCGGAAGTCTGAGTTCTTAACGCTGACGAAAGGTGATTCGGCCTTTCGTTAAATCGTACGGCGTCATTTCCACTTTTACGCGGTCACCCGTCAGAATGCGGATGTAATGCTTGCGCATTTTGCCGGAAATATGTGCCGTAATAATATGACCGTTATCCAACTGGACGCGAAAAGTCGTATTGGGCAAAGTTTCGATCACTTTGCCTTCCATTTCGATGTGATCTTCTTTCGACATAAACCTCTCTCAAAAGTGAATACGAACAGTAAAAGTCAAATAATACCATATTAAGTTTCAAGCACGATATTCTCGCCTTTTTCCACCAGTACCCAGTCTTCGCCCACCAGAGCCTGTAGAGGACGAAACGAATTTTTATAGCTCATTTTTCGGCAACCGGATATCCAGAATCCGAGATATAGCCAATCCAATCCGCGTCGTTTGGTCTCCGCTACTTGCCACAAAATGGCATAGCTGCCCAGGCTGAGTGCGGGTAAATCGGGATCGAAGAACGTATAAACCGCCGAGAGGCCATCGGCCAAACAGTCGGTGACAGCTACCGCCAACAAGCTATCCCCGCGCTTAAACTCGTAGAAACCGGTCTCCGCCCATCCGCACGCAAGAAAACGAATGTAATCCTCCGCCGAGGATTCGGCCATATGGCCATCCGAATGCCGCGCATTGAGATACCGCAGGAAGAGTCGATAGTGCGCCTCTTCGAATCGAGCCGGCTTCAGAGCAATTTCCAAATCGGCATTCATCCGCTGAATCCGACGCTGCCCGCGATTCGGCCGAAATCGCGCGACCGGTATGCGTACCGGCACACAAGCCGAGCAATTCGAGCAGTGCGGCCGGTAAACCATGTCGCCGCTTCGACGGAAACCTCTGGTTGCGAGCCACGAATAAATATCGACATCCAATGCCTCCCGTGGCGAAACATAAGCCATCTGCGCCTGCCTTCCCGGCAGGTAATCACAATCGTGCTCATAGCTGATGTAGAGCGGTATCGATTTCATAAAACCCCGCCCGCCGACTTCCAAGCCTCGCTCGAAACCGGCTGTTCACAATAAATTTGCAACAATTTCACAAACTCCGAGCGCGGAATCTCTTCCGCTCCCAAACTGGCTAAATGCCGGGTATAGACCTGGCAATCGATCAGGACATAACCCCACCGCTTCAAACAGTCGCACGCGAAAGCGAAAGCAGCCTTGGAAGCGTCAGTGACATGGTGAAACATCGATTCTCCAAAAAACACCCGGCCGACCGAAACCCCGTAAAGTCCGCCAACGAGAGCCTCTTCCTGCCACGCTTCGAAGGAATGGGCCAGGCCCAGATCAAAAAGATTGGAATAAGCCCGCTTCATCTCCCCTGTTATCCAGGTTCCACTCGCATAGTCTCGCGGCTCCGCACAAGCATCCATGACGCGGTCGAAACATACATCGAAACTGAAATGAAATTCACCGCGCCTGAGCCGCTTGCCAAGGCTCCGGGAAATCTTGATGTTCTCGGGACGTAGGATCAACCGCGGATCCGGCGACCACCAGAGAATCGGTTCGTCTTTGCCGAACCACGGAAAAACGCCGCTCCGATAGGCATTCACCAGCCGCCGCGCAGAGAGACACCCGCCCACTGCCAAGAGTCCGTTCGGTTCATCCAGAGCCGTTTCCACCGGCGGAAACGGCTCGTTTCGATCAAAGGGATTCAGAACGGTCAGCATGGTCGAAATTTTTGAAAGGCGAGTGGGCATTTAGTTCCGACATATAGGCGCGTACCAAACCCATCTCCCGCTCCAAAAAGCGTGCTATGGGGTCGCGGAATCCGACGTCGGCCAGCCAGTGGGCCGACCAGGTCTCGGTCGGCAGAAAGCCTCGACTGACTTTGTGTTCGCCCTGAGCGCCGGGTTCGAAGCGACGGAGGCCCTCCTCGATACAATATTCAATGCCCTGGTAATAGCAAGCCTCGAAATGAAGAGCGGTCACATCTTCCGTGCATCCCCAGTAGCGACCGTACAATGCATCGCGACCGACGAGAAAAAATGCTGCCCCGACGATTCGTCCGTGTCGCTCGGCGAGAACCAAAAGGATTTGCTCTCCCATCTTTGCGGCAATCGCTTCGAAAAACTCGAGCGTCAGTGCCGGATAGTTGCCATGTCTCGCGAAGGTGGACCGGTAAAGCTCGTACACCGTACGCCAAATGTCGGGCTCCACTCGGTCGCCCCGGATTCTTCGCAACTCCACCGAGGCGTCCCGCACCTGCCGGCGCTCCCGCTTCACTTCCTTGCGCCGCTTGGCGGTAAAGCCCGACAAAAAGTCCTCGAAATCCCGGTAGCCCCGGTTTTCCCAGTGGAATTGACAGCCGAGCCGCTTCAACACGCGCTCCGAATGCAGCAATACCCGGTCCTGCGTGAACAACCAGTGCAGCGAGGAAACTCCCGCATCACGCGCCGCCTCGATCGCGGACTCGACCGCGGCTTCCGCCAAGCTATCCGAGTAACGCTCGGGCGGAATCAGAAGACGCGGGCCCGTGGCCGGCGTGAACGGCGAGGCCACGACCAGCTTCGGATAATAGGGCATGCCTGCTCTTTCGTAGGCGTCCGCCCAGGCCCAATCGAAAACGAATTCGCCGAACGAGTTGAGTTTGAGATACGCCGGCAGGGCGCCTACCAGGCGGCGCTCGGAATCCTCGATCACCACATGGTAGGGAATCCAGCCGACGTGCTCGCCCAGGCAACCGCATTCCTCCAATGCGAGCAAGAATTCATGCCGTAGAAAGGGATAAGCGCCGTCGGTCAGCGCATTCCAGGCTTCGGGCTCGACCGCGCCGATATTGCGAATGATGCGCGACCTCAAGCCCGCCAACTGCGTCTTGTCTTGGGCATTCATCTCGTATCCTCAACAGTCAAAAGGCCGCATGCCGTGATCGATTCGCCAAACCATGAAATAATAACGCCTTTCCGCCAACACAATCCTGTCAAAATGGCTCAGTACATTTTCACGATGAACCGGGTGAGCAAAATCGTGCCGCCCAAACGCGAGATTTTGCGCGACATCTCGCTGTCCTTCTTTCCCGGCGCAAAGATCGGTGTGCTCGGCCTGAACGGGTCCGGCAAATCCACCCTGCTCCGCATCATGGCCGGCGTGGACAAGGAATACGACGGCGAAGCCCGGCCGCAGCCTGGAATCAAGATCGGCTTTCTTCCGCAGGAGCCTCAGCTCGACCCGACCAAGACCGTTCGCGGCAATGTCGAAGACGGCGTGGCTGAAATCAAGGCGTTGGTCGACCGCTTCAACGAGGTCAGCAACGCTTTCGGCGAACCCGACGCCGATTTCGACAAATTACTCGCCGAGCAGGCTGAACTCCAGGACAAAATCGAGGCTGCCGGCGCCTGGGAACTCGAACGCAAGCTGGAAATCGCCGCCGACGCCCTGCGCCTTCCGGACTGGAACGCCGACGTCACCAAGCTTTCAGGCGGCGAACGCCGCCGCGTCGCCCTGTGCCGGTTGCTGCTGTCGAATCCCGACATGCTGCTCCTCGACGAACCCACCAACCACTTAGACGCCGAATCGGTGGCTTGGCTCGAACGTTTCCTCCACGACTTTCAGGGCACGGTCATCGCCGTTACCCACGACCGCTATTTCCTGGACAATGTCGCCGGCTGGATTCTCGAATTGGACCGCGGCCACGGCATCCCCTGGGAAGGCAATTATTCCTCCTGGCTGGAACAGAAGGAAAAACGCCTGGAAATGGAGGAGAAGCAGGAAACCGCCCGCCAGAAAGCCATGAAGGAAGAGCTGGAATGGGTGCGCGCTAATCCCAAGGGCCGGCAGGCCAAGAGCAAGGCACGTTTACAGCGGTTCGAGGAACTGTCGTCCAGCGAATACCAGGCCCGTAACGAGACCCGCGAGATCTATATTCCGCCGGGGCCACGCCTGGGCGAACTGGTGGTGGAATTCGAGGGCGTCTCGAAGGGTTTCGGCGACCGACTGCTGATCGAGGACCTGAACTTCCGGCTGCCGCAGGGCGGCATCGTGGGCGTGATCGGCCCCAACGGCGTCGGCAAAACCACCCTGTTCCGCATGATGGCCGGTGCCGAAACGGCCGACACCGGCAATATCCGCGTAGGTCCGACGGTTCAGCTCGCCTATGTCGAGCAGTTCCGCGACGCCATGGACGACAAGAAAACCGTCTGGGAAGAAATTTCCGACGGCCTCGATATGGTCACGGTGGGCAAGTATCAGACGCCGTCCCGCGCCTATGTGGGCCGCTTCAACTTCAAAGGCTCGGATCAGCAGAAGCGCATCGGCGAGCTATCGGGCGGCGAACGCAACCGAGTTCATTTGGCCAAGCTGCTGAAAGCCGGCGGCAACGTGCTGTTGCTCGACGAGCCGACCAACGATCTCGACGTGGAAACCCTGCGGGCGCTTGAGGAAGCGCTGCTGGAATTCCCGGGCTGCGCTGTGGTCATTTCGCACGATCGCTGGTTCCTAGACCGCATCGCCACCCATATGCTCGCCTTCGAAGGCGATAGCAAGGTGGTCTGGTTCGAGGGCAACTATGCGGACTACGAAGCCGATCGCAAGCGTCGTTTAGGCGACGAAGCGGAAAATCCGCACCGGATCCGCTTCAAACCCTTGATGGGCTGAGAGCTTGTGGATAAACCTACTGCGCGATTCGAGTCCGCGCCTGCGGTGCTCAACGTACTCGATCTAACCAAGGCATCGCGTAGCGATTCTTTGAATCCCCCTCTCTCCTTATGGGAGAGGGCCGGGATGAGGGCCTGTACGCCTGTGCTTTTCACGCCGGACCTCCGTGTCCGGCACCCTATGGGCGGCAACTGCCGTGCAAATCGGCATTCCTGCCGATTTGTCGGCACGGACTCGAACCGCTCGCGACGGTTTCTCACAAGCTCTGATTCGAAGCTGTAATATGGTTATTTCTTCGCAAAGAAGGCCGATATGGCGGCGGCTCGATCCGCCGCCACTTTCTTAACGTGCGGACGGGATTCCATCATGCCCATATAATCGGCGGCGCCGGTGACTTTCTGCAAGAAATCCTCACCGTAAATGCGTTGCGTGGCGGATGACAGCAAACCGAAACTGGGCCAGAGGGCACAATCGGCCGCCGTGAAACGCTTGCCGGCTACATAAGGAGAAAATTTCGCGAGGCGATTGAACGCATCGATGCCCATACCGATTTTTTCCTTGACCTCGGCCTTGGTTTCATCCGAGGCTGAACCGCCGAAGAATGCCTCTCCGTACAGGCGCCGGACGACGAGTTCCACATTCAGCTCGAAATGTTGAATCAACTCCCGGCACTTGGCACGCTCGAAAGGGTCGGATGGATAAAGCGGATTTTGCGGAAACGCCTCTTCCAAGTATTCGAGAATGACCTGGGACTCCGAGAGCGGTCCTTTATCGGTTAACAAAAAAGGAATCTTACCGGCGGGCGAGAATTGCAAAATTGCTTCCTTATGGAACGGATTGGCCGCCTGCTCCTCGAACTCGATGCCTTTTTCCAGAAGAACCAGCTTGACCTTATTGTAATAATTGCTGATAGGAAAACCGCAAAGCTTAATCATCAATCCTCTCCTGAGTTAATAGCCGAAACGCCGGTTCCGAAAACCCAGAGTATCGTACATCGAACATCGCTCCACTAGCTCTATCGAACACATGACATTACCCAATTCAGTTACGTCCTTCGAACAATTAGCCATTGCCCAGCCCATCCTTCAGGCGCTCCGAGAGATCGGTTATGAAGCCCCGTCGCCTATTCAGGCGGAAAGCATCCCTCACCTATTGGAGGGACGCGATTTGCTCGGACAGGCCCAGACCGGCACAGGAAAAACCGCGGCCTTCGCAATTCCCATCCTGACCCGGATCGACCTGTCCCAGCGTTCGCCACAAGCCCTGGTGCTCGCGCCCACCCGCGAACTCGCCATCCAGGTGGCCGAGGCCTTCCAAACCTATGCCCGCCATCTCGAAGGCTTCCACATTCTGCCCGTTTACGGCGGCCAGGGCATGGGATCGCAATTGCGGCAACTCGCCCGCGGCGTCCATGTCATCGTGGGCACGCCGGGCCGGGTAATGGATCATCTCCGCCGCGGAACCTTGTCTTTGGATAATCTGACCACGCTGGTACTCGACGAAGCCGACGAAATGCTGCGCATGGGCTTCATCGAGGATGTCGAATGGATTCTGGAACAAACGCCGCAGACTCGCCAGATCGCGCTGTTTTCGGCCACCATGCCGACCGTCATCCGCAAAATCGCCGACCGGCATCTCAACAACGCGGCGGAAGTAAAAATCAAGGCGAAGACTGCCACCGTTGAGGCCATCAGCCAGCAATATTGGCTGGTCTCGGGCGTGCAAAAGCTGGAAGCCCTAACCCGCATTCTCGACGCGGAAGATTTTGACGCCATGATCATTTTCGTCCGCACCAAGACCGAAACCGTGGAGCTGGCCGAGAAACTGGAGGCTCGCGGGTATGAGGCCGCGGCCCTGAACGGGGATATGAGCCAGGTCTTGCGCGAGAAAGTCATCGACCGCTTGAAGAAGAATGCCCTGGACATCGTCGTCGCCACCGACGTCGCCGCGCGCGGACTGGACGTGGAGCGGATCACGCATGTCGTGAACTACGACATTCCCTACGACAGCGAAGCCTATATTCACCGCATCGGGCGCACCGGGCGCGCCGGGCGCAAAGGCAAGGCCATTCTGTTCGTCGCTCCGCGCGAAAGGCGAATGCTGCGCGCCATCGAGCAAACCACTAGACAACCCATACAGCAAATGCGGCTGCCTACCCTGCAGGACATCGCCGACCGCCGCATCGAGCAGTTCAAGGCTCAGTTGGTTCAAACTCTGGACGACGAGGACGTGAGCTTTTACCGGGAACTGGTGGACAAATTGGTCACCGACGAAATAGGCGATTCCGCCGATATCGCCGCCGCTCTCGCCTATCTGATGCATCGCGAACGTCCGCTGGAAGCTACCGAGGAACCGGAACTATCGGCTCCGGAACCGGTTCGTGAACGCCGGCGGGAAAGAACACGCCCGGAAGGAGGAACACTGCGCTACACCATCGACGTCGGCCGCGAGCACGGCGTGCAGCCCAAGGATATCGTCGGCGCCATTGCCAACGAAACCGGGCTTTCTTCCAAGCTGATCGGTCAGATCAAACTATTCGATACTTACAGCACGGTAGAACTTCCGGCCGATCTCCCGGACGATTTCTTTAGGCTACTGAAGAAAACCTGGGTAAAAAACCAGCGCCTCAATCTGCAATTGCTGGACAACGGCGGTCGGAAACCGGGCAAGAAGCCGGCAAAGTCCGGCGAACGCAAGTTCGGGAAACCGAAAGCCTCGGGGCAGGATAAACCGGCGGCGAAACGCCGCCCCAAAGAAGACCAGCCTTAAACCAGCCGTCCGTCTATGGAATTACTCGCACAACTGATCGCCAGGGCATCCGAACTGCTCGATCGTCTCGAAAGACGGATGCCTTCCGGGCCGGCGGAACCCGATTGGGAAGGTGCCATCGCCTTCCGATGGCGCGGAGCCGGTCACGCCAACCCTTTGCAACCCATCCGAAATCCTCACCGGCTGGCCCTGGCCGATATCTTGTGCGTCGACCGGCAAAAGTGCGAGCTGGACCGGAATACCCGGCAATTCATCCAGGGATTGCCGGCCAACAACGCCTTGCTTTGGGGCTCGAAGGGCACCGGCAAATCCTCGCTCATCAAGGCTCTTCTCAACGAATATGCCTCCGTAGGTCTGCGTGTCGTAGAGGTGGATCGGCAGCATTTGGTCGAGCTGCCGGACATCTTGGAGCTGCTCTATCCGCGCTCGGAAAAATTTATTCTGTTTAGCGACGATCTTTCGTTCGAAGCGGACGATGCGGGCTACAAGGCTCTGAAATCCACGCTGGAAGGCTCGTTCAGCGCCCCGCCGGCGAATGTATTGATCTACGCTACTTCCAACCGGCGGCATCTGCTGCCCGAGTACCACGAGGAAAACCTTCAAGCCCGCCATATCGAGGGCGAAATCCATCAGGGCGAAGCGGTGGAGGAAAAGATCTCGCTGTCTGAACGTTTCGGCTTATGGCTGTCTTTTTATCCGTTCAATCAGGATCAATACCTGGACATCGTCCGGTACTGGCTGGACAAGCTCCACACCCCTTTGGACGACTGGGAAGCGGTGCGTACCGAGGCTCTTCGTTTTGCCCTTCAACGCGGTTCCCGCAGCGGCCGAGTTGCCTGGCAGTTCGCGAAGGACTGGAGCGGCCGCATGCAGCTCGATATGCGGCCGGTGAATAACCCCTGATCGTTTCAGATGACTATGGGAATCGACCGAGTATCACTCAACGCCGAAGCAGCTAGCCCGATCCCGTCAAAAGACGGACGAGAAGCTGATTCGTCTCTCGCGCACGGGATTGGAGGGCGGGGAGCCGTCGCTTGATCCTGGCGCGAATTTCATCTCGCGTGTCCCAACAACGGTCTATCCTGGCGATGAGCTGACCGATCCCGACATCGCCCAACGGCGGCGTTTCCATCTCCAGATCGTCAAGAAAACCTACGACCTTGGACGCGTAGGGAAGCGCCACGAAAGGTGTCCCCTGAAGGGCAGCGAAGATCAGAAAATGGAGCCGCATACCCACGGCGAACTCGAAACGCCCCAGAAGACCAAGCGTTTGCTGAGCAGAGTAATGCCGTCTCAGAATTTCCGCTCGTTCCGAATTGTGCATGTGCGCCACCACCCCATGGCTGTGCTGGACGTCGGTCCGTTCCATCGGAACGAAAACGACGTCGGCATCGAGCCGGTCCACCATGAAATCCGCGGTATTGGCGAGCAGCGCGTGATAATGCTCCGGGTCGAGATCGGGAGCCGCAGGACCCGGCTCTCTGACCGAAAAGCCCACCAGGTGGCGTTCGAACTCGACACCCTCCGATTTGAGGACTTCAAGAGGAAGCTGATCCGGACGTGTGAGCAAAGCAGGATCGGCGGTCAGATGAATCTCGCGATCGATCCCGACGTCTTCGAGCAGCCGATAACCTTGGCGATCCCGCACCGTGATGATGGCCGCGTGGTTCAAAGCCTCACGTACCGCGCTACGCGCACTCGAATCCGTGAGTGGCCCCGCGCTCACCGCGTACACGACCACAGGAACCCCGAATTCATGCGCGAGAAACACTTCCCTCAAGTAGGTCTCGGCGTCGCGATCGTAAAGAATGCCGCCTCCACCGAGGATAAACAGATCGAGCCCCTCCACTTCCCTGCTGACTTCTTTCCGGGTCAGGTTCCGGACCGGGACAGCACGCTCGACCTTGTGCCGGCTCAGCGTATCCTCAGGGTTCCGCGAAAAAACCGTGATCTCGGCCTCGATGGACCGGCGCAACTGGCTCGCTATGCCGTCCAGAATGGCCTCGTCGCCGAGATTCATCCCGCCGTAGGATCCTGAAATGCCGATGCGGAATCGTCGGTTCTGCTGATCCATCGACTGTCTCCGAAAATCATCTCAACCCAAACCTCAAAGCGGCGAAAGCGACGGCCAGGAGAGCCCGATTCCCTGCCGCCGAAGCAGGGATTGGAAATCTTCCAGCAGTGCCTTGCGGCTTCTCACGAAGCGCGGCGGAACCTTGCGCTCAAGGCAGAACGCCGCCAGCAGCCCCGCCGCCTCGCCCACGTTCCATTCGACATGGTGTACCCGATAAGCTCCGTTCGTGATGTGCGTCACGCCCAGGTTCTTGCCGCCGGGCAATAGGTTTTCGACGCGCACCGGCAGCAACGATCCGAGCGGAATCTGGAATGGCCAGCAGCCGAGGTCCAGATAACCAGCGCCGCTGGTACGGGGGTGGAGATCGATGCGGTAACATCCGATGCCGACCGAGTCGTCGAAAAATTCGGGACCGTCCGGTCGGAGCGGATGTGCAATCTGCTGTTCGAGTACGGTGAACTCGGCCCGGATGCGCCTGGACTCCCGGATGTAAGGCGCCGGCGCGAGTCCGTCGACGGTTCCGCCGACCACGTCCCGGCGAAGGCGGAGCCCTCGATATCCGATTCCTCCGTCCGGCCGCGGAGCTTCGGTCTGGAGCCAGTAAAGCAAACTGAGGCTGAGTTGCCGCGCGGCCTCCAGATTTCGTGCCTGCTCCACTTCGTCGACGCCGCAGACCGGTCCGAACCAGTAATCGTTCTGGGGCCAATTGACTACGCTGACGTCGCTGGGCGCGAAGCCATGCTCGAAGTTGGTGACATCCAAAATTCGACGAAAGTGCCACCAGGGCCGTCCGTCCTCCGCCTCAAACAAGAAACGCGTCAACGGCTCGTGGGTTTCGGGCCGACTCGTAGTCCAGCCGAGCAATCGCCCCGGCCAGTCCGGCGGCCGGTAATCACGCCACAGCTCGTATTGCCGTGGCTTATCGATAGTGTGGTCCTCGCCGGGAAGGTACTCCATGGCGAAGCAAACCGTGATCGCCTGCTGATCCTTGGGATCGGCCATCTCGGACGCGTGGGGCTCGCCGGTTTCGGCGCGGGATTCGGCGCCCAGCACATGTTCCACTCCGGCCAGGGCGAGCAACTCGCCCTGCGGAGTCGCGTCGATGAAATAAGATGCTTCGATCAGGGTGTCACGTCCGGATTCAAGACCTCTGACGACCACCCCGGTCACCCGATCACCGTGGGTCCATGCGTCAATCGGACAATGGGGGTGCATAACGAACATTTTGCCGCTGAGTTGATACGGGGCGATCATCTGATGGAGAACCGCGACCGCGACGCGCGGATCGTGGCAGAGTCGGCTGACCCAACCGTTGCCCGGATTGAGATGCTTCGCCGCCGTTGCCACCGGCGTGAGCGGCAAGTGCGCGCGGTAGTATTGGCGGATACCTTCCCGCAGCGCCTTATAGCTGGCCGTCGCGCCGAATTCCTCGATCCACGGATGCTCGTCCGGGGGAACCGCCTGATTCGTCAACTGACCGCCGATCCAGTACGTTTCCTCGGTCAGAACGACCCGATATCCCACCCTGGCCGCGCCCAGGGCGGCAGCACAGGCGCCAAGCCCTCCTCCGATGATGGCGACATCCGTGCGAAGAACCTCCATGCCTGATCTCCTCCGTTCACTCCCTGGATATTGACTGTTGCGAACGGTGCGAGTTCTGGTTCGCCGGCGGACTACGGGAGCGTCGCATCTTCCAGCCAGGTCAGATAGGCGATCGCCTCTTCCCGGCTGTTGCCGCACATTTCCTGCGACGGCTGCAGTCCCGCGCAACAAGCCGGACGGCCGGGCTGCCCGAAAATGGCACATCGAAAATCAGGGGTCAGATGGATGCACCGAACGCCTGACGGCTTGCCTTCGGGCATGCCGGGAAGCGGGCTGGAAATTGATATGGCGATGCAGCAGGCGCCGCAGCCGGTCCGGCAGTCCATGGTCTCAATCGAAAAAGACAAAATGTTGCAAAGGCGCGGCTCCGAGCTTTCGCCTGATCTCCATGATAGTAGGTGCGTCGTAAGGCAACGGATCGAAGCGACCCCAAATCGGACCGGGCCACGCCGGATCGCCTCGATAGCGCACCACATGGTGAAGGTGAAGCTGTGGCACCAGATTGCCGATGGCGGCGATATTCATCTTATCGGCACGAAACAGCTCCGACAGCGTACGGGAGAGGTGGGACGATTCCCGCATAAGCTGAACCTGGTCCTCATCCGTCAACTGATAAATCTCGCTAAGCTCTTCCCGCTCCGGAACGAGGATGAACCACGGATAGCGGTTCTCATTCATCAGCAAAAGCCGGCACAACGGAAAATGGCCTAACTGAATACAATCCTGCGACAAACGAGGATGCAATTCGAACATAAAGGGCTCAATCGATACCGATTCGCGGCTGCCGGACATCGGAGCCATACACGCGCTTAACCCAACGCGTCATGACCGGCACGCCGATGATCAAATAGGGATAGTAGCTGATCAGCCGCCACAGAATGGCCAGACCCAGGGCCACGCCAGCCGGGGCGAAATCCCCGAACAGCCAGGAAAAACCGAGTTCGGCGACGCCGGCGCTGCCGGGAGTCGGCGAAAGAACCATGACTATCCATAACACGGCTTGTCGACCAATGGCGAGCAGATGATCGAACAATGTCATCGGCACAGGGGAAAAAGCCGCAAGAACGCAGTTCAAGACCAGATATCGGCCTATCCATGCAAGCGATGTCGCCACCCAAACCTGAAACCAGAAAATCGATTTCCTATCCCGCAAATCACGCGAGGCCGTGAGCAGGTCGTTGACCATGTGCAAGCCTCGCGAGCGCCAGAAGCGGAACATCCGTAGCATGAGCAGCCTGGTCAGCCACCAGTTGATCCAGTGCGGCGCTACGAACAATGCCGCAATAAGCAGTATCAAGTAGACGACCAGCCCACCCCAAGCCACCCAAAACCCGACCATCATGCTGGTTCCGAGCAGTTCCGACCGAATGTAGTGCAAGGGCGCGAAAATGTCGGCCTGAGGAACGAACAGGCTCGCGAAGAAAGGGAGCGAGGTATAGAACACCTGATCGAGAAAAACCGTGGTAAATACGATCGCGGTGCTGCGACCGATGCTGATCTGTTCTTTGACCAGCATAAACACCGCAACGGCGGCTCCGCCGACCATGGATGGCGAAACCGCGGCGAAGAAATCCCAAAGGAGGATTATTTCGAGACAGGTCCGCCACTCCAGCTTACGGTCGGTCAATATCCGCAATTGCCACATGTAGCCGAAATCGCGCAGCATCATCATCAGGAGCGCCAAAGCAATCCAGAAGACCGAACGCGAAGTCCAGGCGAAACGATCCAGCACCTCGCCCATCGGAAGGCCGCTCTTGACCCATTCGCCATACAGCGTGTAGCCGACGATACCCAATCCCAAAACGACCGGTAACAGAATTCGCCCGGGGCTGAACTGCTTAAGAAGCTCGGACGTCTTCGCGACCATTCCGGTTCCGCATAAAAATTGATGGTCTGGGTATTATCGGTTACGCATGCGGCTTGTGCGTGACAAACATCGCGTCGCCGTAACTGAAAAACCGGTATTTGCGCTCTACGGCGTGCCGATAGGCCGCCAGAACCTCGGAATAACCGGCAAAAGCGCACACCAAGGTCAACAGGGTGGATTCCGGAAGATGAAAATTTGTAACCATGGCATCGACACAACGAAAGTGGAAGCCCGGACGAATAAACAAATTCGTCTCGCCTTTGTAAGAAGTCAGGGACCCTTTAAGCGAGGCCGACTCCAATGTCCGCACTACGGTTGTTCCGACGGCAATCACCCGCCCCCCGCGCTGCCGAACCTCGTTAACTTTTTCCACCACGTCCGAACCGACCTCGCAAAGCTCCGAATGCATTTTGTGCTGATCCAGTTCATCCACCCGCAAGGGTTGAAACGTGCCGCTGCCCACATGCAGCGTCACAAAAGCCCGCTCGATACCCTTCGCAGCCAGGCGCTCCAGCATCGCTTCATCGAAATGCAGACCGGCGGTGGGCGCCGCTACGGCACCGGACGCCTTCGCAAACACGGTCTGATAACGTTCCCAATCGTATACCGAATCCGGCCGGTCGATATAAGGCGGCAGAGGAATATGCCCAACGGCGCTCAAGACTTCATCGACGGTTCGACCGTCGAGAAGCATCAGCAGGAACAAATCGTCTTGCCGTCCTTGAACTGTGCATCGAAAACCGCCTTCGAGAAGAATTTCGGTTCCCGCTTTCGGAGCCTTGCTTGCACGCACATGGGCCAAGCCCATACTCGGACCGAGCACCCGTTCGATCAAAACCTCCACCCTGCCTCCGGACGCTTTGCGGCCAAAAAGCCGCGCCGGCATGACTTTGGTATCGTTAAAGACTAGAAGGTCGCCCGCACGAAGCAGTTCCGGCAGCTCGATAAACATACGATCGTCAATTTCGCCGGTCGTTCCATCCAAACACAGCAGCCGACTGGCGCTACGCTCCGGTAGCGGGTACTGGGCGATCAGATCCTCGGGAAGCTCAAAAAAGAAATCACTTTTACGCATCGACAGATGGTAACAGTCGGGGAGAAAAGAATGCAGTATGTGGCTTTTTAAGAGAGATTTCTTTATAATTCGCCTGCTTTCGCGCCGAGGTGGCGAAACTGGTAGACGCGCCAGACTCAAAATCTGGTTTGGGAAACCAAGTGCGAGTTCGATTCTCGCCCTCGGCACCACTTAAAAAATCAAGACGTTATGAACTCGAAAGCATCCGACAAAAACGGCAAGCAAAAACGCCCGTAGATGCAATGTAGAGAAGTAACGCAGAAATGAGCCCGGCAATGAACCGGGCTTTTTTGTTTTTTCCAAAGAGAAGCTCGAAGATGAGCCAGACTAGCGTATGCTGCTCAAAGCGATGTGATTAGCAACCGTGCAACTAAATTACAGTTGCTAATGTAACCATCGGTTACTAAACTCTGTTTCGAGTCGTGAGTAAGAAAGAAAAACTCATCGAACGATTGATCGCGGTCCCTTCAGACTTCACGTGGACGGAACTCGTGAGCGTCTTGCAACACTTTGGATATCGGCAAAGACAGGGGGATGGATCTCGTGTCAAGTTTGACAACGGCAATCCGAATGACATGATCAATCTACATAAACCGCATCCAGGTTCAATCGTTAAACGCTACGCTTTGGAGATGGTCATAGAGAAATTAAAAAACGCGGGGTATTTATGATGAATATGCTGCGCTACAAAGGCTACTATGGTTCCGTTAACGTTAGCTTCGAGGACGGATGCTTATATGGGAAGTTGGAATTTATCGATCCACTTGTTACATTCGAAGCCCAAACCGTACCTGAGCTTTTAAATGCATTCCATGAGGCAGTAGACGATTACATTGCTACGTGCGAAGAACAAGGCGTCAAACCACAAAAGCCCTATAGCGGATCATTTAACGTTCGGATCGGCCCCGAACTCCACAAAGCAGCAGCTCGGGTTGCTAGGTTACAAAAGACTAGACTTAATGAGTTCGTCAAACAAGCAATTCAACGAGCGGTAGAGACGTTTGACGCTAGCGAACGTAACCGAGAAGTTCCATTAATGTGTCATAGGTCTCTGGGCACGGATGAAAAGCTCTCGGCCATTTTCGGCTTGCGTTCCGCCCTTCAGAATACACCCGATACACCCGTGCAACTACTTCGGGGACTTGCGGTCTTGCGGAGCACTACCGCAACGATTACTAACGAACCAGAAGATAAGCCGATCATTGTTCCGGATAATTTAGTCGGGTACGCCAGGACGGTAAATTAATGAGCACAGAAAAGCAAGTTGAAACAGAGGAACCAACTCGGTTCGCGTTCTCGCACAAAGAGATTGCCGAAGTATTAATTAAGAAACAGGGAATCCACGAAGGCATTTGGTCCTTATATATGGAGTTCGGGCTATCTGCTGCCAATGTTGGGCAATCCGAAAGCAATCTTCTCCCTGCTGCGATTGTTCCTGTAGTGAAGATAGGCATTCAAAAGGCAGAAAAGTTGACCTCGATTGCGGTTGACGCATCGGAAATTAACCCAGCGCCAAAGAAAAGCAAGAGGACACGTCATTCAACACCCGAATGATGTTGAGAAGTAAGTATTATCCCCCCGACAGAGCCGGGGAACTCCCGATTTGGTTAGAATAAGGCCCGCGCGAGCTTTTTCTAACCCGCCAATTATCCAAATAAAAAAAGTACGGGTAAGTCGAAACTCGGCTGGGGCCATCTCTAAGCAAGCGCCCATCAAGCAATCGAATTGATCAGCCGAATCTTTTCGCCTTGAGTAAGCCGATAAAACCGGCGGAGTTCTTCCATCATCTCGCCTGCCCGCGCTTTTTTCAGATAACGGGTTTCCAATCGAAGGCAATACTTGCCTGCATAATGGTTGGCATCTTCATAGCGCTGCCGCTGAACCTGGTCCAATGCCGCGTCGTAAGCCGGGGCCTCGAATAGGCAATATCGAAGTTCCGAAGGTACAAGACTTTTGCCCTGCCGCTTCCATAGCGATGTGGCGGTTACGAATTTATCCACCTCGGCCTGCATCTCCAGTTCCATCAGCGTCACGCCGCGCTCGACGCCAGCGTTCCATATGAGATAAAGAAAGTGACTGACGCCTTCCACGGCCAAAAGGAAATCGATGAAATTTTCGGAATGAAGACTCACCAGCGGATCATCATCGGTCAGGCGGGCCAATACCGAGGCATCGAGGAAAAGTGCGAGATCCAGATGGTCATCTTGTTGCGAGACCAAGAGCTTCTCTTTGCTTTCGCGAGGATTGATGCTGGTGTCCAAACGCCGCGCGAGGTCCGGATCGGTAATCAAGAAATCCTCCACATCGAGATCAACCTCGATGCGATAGATGCGCTCCAGCAGCTTCTGCAGGACATTCAGGCGCATAATCCTAGAAACGGCAGTTGGACGCGTCCGAGTGTGCGGCGGCGGGCCGGATGGCAAGCCTGTCCTGAGCCCCGTCGAAGGGGCGCGACGAGGCAGCGGGGTAGTCTCCCGCGATGAGAAGCAACGCCGCCAGGCAGCTCGCCCGCCGTGCAATCGGGTGCGTAGCCTTTTCACCTAAGCGGTGAGATCGGTAGAAGGTAGGACGGTCAGAATTCATGCGGCTTTTCTACTCCTTCTAAAGCGGCCAACTGCCGTTTCTAGGAAGTGGCGCCTCCTTCAGTTGTGCCGGCGACTGATCGAGCCTTGGGCCGGCTCTATGCCCAGTTTCCTCAGCTTGTCAGCCGCGCGCTTGCTGCCGGTTCGAAGCCAGATTTCGTAGAGCCTCATAATATCGGTGCACGAATTCAACGGGGTTCTTTCCCCGACCTCCGACAGTACGTCCACGAACGATTGGAACTTTTCGGAAAGCTCGCCAAAAATCGCGCAGAAAGCTTTGCCTCGTAAGGTGCCTCGGTTAAGGTCGCACAGATATCCATAGGCGGTACCCCCCATGGCGATGTAATAGTCGATGTCGACGAGCTTTCGATTGAGGCTGGAGGAAAACAAGCCGGATATCAATAGCGCCACGTCTCCGAGCCTGCGCAGAATTTGATGCCTCTCTTCCATGCTCGCCGCCTCCACGGCTTCAGCGTAGATCAAGGCAAGTGGCTGCAATGTGACGCCTTCGGCGGTACGGGAAAACAGCTTGTCCGCCTGGGTGAAATAGGCAAGCAAGTTGACGATGTAGTAGACGGTGTCCTCTCCGGCATCGACTTTTTGATTCGATAAAGCCGTTGTTACCGATTCCCTGAAGAATTCCTGGACGTTTACATCCGTAATCAAGTTCGCGTCGAGGTTTTCAGGCGCCATCATGTCTAGACCTCCAAAGAGTTAAGATCTACCCCAAAAAAGCGACGAATCCACATGTGTTGCAAGCCGATCATGAAACTTCTCCTCGAGTATAGCAACTGTCCGTAAGCCTACGCCTCCGGTATGCCGGGAGAAAAAACGGATTATCCATTGGACGACGACGAGCGGTTGCGGTTCTCCTTACCGTGATCGATCAGAGCTTTTGCCCCAATTCGATCAAGGTTATGTCGCTTATCGATAATACAGGCAAAAGCCGGACCATTCGGGCGCCGTAACCCGATGGTGGAACAGCGGACCTATTGGCAGACCGGTTTAACTAACGGCAGGCGGGAGGAAGCAAATTTCTGAGGCAAGCAAGTTTTAACAGGCCGGCGGCACTGATCGAGTCGGTGATTGTGCCGTCCATCACCATGCGCACCGCCTCCAGCAAAGGCAGCTTCTTGATTGTAATAGCCTCCGTCTCTTCGAAGTCCGGTTCGCCCTCCACCAAACCCTCCGCAAGGAACACATAGCCTTCCTCGTCGGTAACCGAGTTCGTGGTATGCAAGTGCATGAAAACACTCCAGTCCTTGGCTATCAGGCCGGTTTCCTCCTTGAGCTCGCGTTTCGCGGTCTCCAGAATGTCTTCACCTTCGGGCGAACCGCCCATGGGAATTTCCCAGAAATAGGCATCGGGCACGTAGCGATATTGGCCGACCAGCCAAGTATTGCCTTCGGCGTCTATCGGTATGATGCCGATAGCCTGACTCTTGAAATGGATCCTGCCATAAATACTCAACCCGCCGGATGGATTGATCACCTCGTCCTCGTCCAGACGAATCCACGGATTTTCGTAGACTTCCCGACGCCGAATCAATTTCCAAGGGTTGTGCTCCGACATAAATCAACGTCCGTGAAATGCGGGACTGAATTCGTGCACGGCTTCGATCATCGCCTTGGCGTGCTCGGGATCGACATCGGGCAATATCCCATGTCCCAAGTTGAACACATGTCCCTCTCCGTGACCGTATTGCTCCAAGACCCGCTTTACTTCGGTGCGTATGGCCTCGATCGGTGCATACAAAGCCATAGGATCCAAATTGCCTTGCAGCGCGACCTTGTGCCCCACTCGTCGACGCGCCTCTCCGATGGGTGTGGTCCAATCCAATCCTAAGGCGTCGAATCCCGTTTCCGCCATGGCTTCCAGCCACTGTCCGCCGCCCTTGGTAAAGAAGATGGTCGGTATGATTTTGCCGCCGTGGCGCCGATTCAGCTTGTCGAGTACGCGCTTGGCGTAAGCCAAGGAGAATTCTTCGTAATGCGCCGCCGGCAGAATTCCACCCCATGTGTCGAACACCATGACCACATCGACGCCTGCGGCGATTTGGGCATTGATATACAGCGCTACGGCGTCGGCCAATTTTTCCAGGAGATCATGGAGAACCACGGGTTGCTCGTACATCAATCCCTTGACCCTGCGAAACTCCTGCCCGCCGCCGCCCTCGACCATATAGGTGGCCAAAGTCCAGGGACTACCCGAGAACCCGATAAGCGGAACGCTGCCGTCCAGATTTTGTTGAATCAGGCGTACAGCATCCATGACATACCGCAAATCGGTTTCCGGATCAGGAACCGACAGCCGGCGCACATCCGCAGCACTGCGGACCGGATTTCTGAAATGGGGCCCCTCGCCTTCGACGAACTCCAGACCCAAACCCATGGCATCCGGCACCGTGAGAATATCGGAGAATAGAATGGCGGCATCCAGACGGAAGCGCGCGAGAGGCTGCAACGTGACCTCGCAAGCCAGTTCGGGCGTGCTGCACAATTTCATAAAACTGCCCGCTTGCTCCCTGACGCGACGATATTCGGGCAAATAGCGGCCCGCTTGGCGCATCATCCAAACCGGGGTCCTTTCGGTGGGCTGTCTCAATAGTGCACGGATAAGACAATCATTTTTAGGTGCATTCATGGCATCACGCAAATCAATGGCAGAAAGATCGGGTTACAGCAATGGGCGTAAAAATCGACACTCGGGAGCAAGACATGGCATTCACGCCGAATTCATAACACGCCTTTAGAACATCCGTTCGATTAATTTCAACGAGCCGAAGAATCAACCGACGAGCTAAGCTCCGCATGCCGCGGCATCATTCGCCGAATCTCTTGGTGAATAGATTTCATCTGTCTGGGCAAAGGCTGACCGACGGAAAGGGGTAAAGTCGCCGTTGCTTCCTTGGCCGCAGGCAGAGTCGGATAGATTCCGAAAAACAGCGGATAGAGATCACTGCTTCCCTTGCGGGAACGAAAACTGGCCAGTTCGCTGCCCGGCGGAAATTGTTTGGCCAGCTTACGCACCGCGTTCAATCGGGAAACGGCGACGATCTGCAAGGTGTAGGCTTCGGGACTTTGATTCATCAGCCATTCGGCACTCTTAAGACCTTCCATAACGATCTCTGGCGATCTCGAACGCTCGCTCTCTTGCGCACCCGATTGGCCCCTCTTCGCCTCAGCTTCAGTTACAGCGCCGGCCGGCGGCAAACGGTCCGGCGACATCTCGATCTGCGCCTCCGACATGCTTTTCGGTTCTTCCATGACCGAAGGCGGTAGTGGCTCACGCTGGGTGTCCGGTTCTATCGGCTTATGAGCTTCAACTGTTTTCTTCGCCTCCGCTTCGAACGTACGTGTCGCTGCCATCTCTACCGATTCGCGAATCGGTAGGCTCTCCGACTTTTCGCTCTCGGCTAGCGGCAAAGGCACAGATGACGATTGTGGATCTGTAAGCGGCTCGTCAAGATTCGGGGGCTGGACAGCTTGGGCCTTTTCGGAGTCGGGAGAGACAACGGAGACCATCTCGGGATTTTGGACAACAGGGCCATCGTAAATCTGTTGGTCCGGCTCCGGGATCTGCCGCGAGGACATCAAAAAAAACGCGTAGGCCGTTGCGCCAACCAATAAGCCGGCGCCGGTAAGCCAACCGACCTTAGTCGATATCGCCGCTGTGGCCGATCCGTAGGGAGATCCCAGAATTTCGATCACTTTGCCAGGAATTCCTCGACTTCTGGCATGCAGCCGTTTTACGAAGGATTCCGTAATTCCGTGCTCGGTGACCAATACAGGCAACGTCACCCTCACTTGGTCCGCGAAGAGTCCGCATTCCTCTTCCGATAGTGCGGGAATCTCCAATATAAACGCATCGCCAAGAGCGGATTTGTCGGTGTCGGATTTTTGCGGCATCTCTTCGGTGCGCATTGCGAATACCAAGCACAAGGAAGGATAACGGCCAGCTAACTGCCATAAGGCGTCTAAAAGCCCCGACACTAGCGCGCCGGCATCGTCGAGCAGCAGCACCACGTTTCGACGCTCCTTGGCATAGCTTTCCAGCAAATCGGTCAAATCCGCTCCCGACGATGTCGATCTCGATTTTTCCTGATTTAAGGCGCGGGACAACTCATCGACGATGCGCTCAAAACTCACGCCGGGCGCTGACGTCAAATAGCAAACCGTTGCAAGTGGCGCCAAGCGGGTCTTGAGAAGACGCAAGAAGGTTGTCTTGCCGATGCCTTCCGGTCCGCATACGACGATGGGCTGAGCCAAGTTAACCGCCAAGTGCGAAAGCAAGTCGAACTTTTGTATGCGTGCCGCAGAAATCAGCGATAAGGATTGCCCGCCATGAGCGCTCTCGCGACCGCTGGCGGGCAGTGAAAGCTCAGCCGCGCCCATATTCACTCAAGGTGGCCCGAAGCAACTCGAGATCGACCGCTATAGGCAAAGTTGCCCGCCCGATCTTTTCCAGCAAGATTAGCCGCAGCTTACCTGCCACGTTTTTTTTGTCGACAGCCATCAGGTCCAAATAGCGGTCTACATCCAAATCCGCTGGCGGCGTCACCGGCAGCCGTGCCCGCCTAAGCAACGAAATGATGCGCTCGACGCTATCAGTATCCAGCCAACCCAATCGTCGTGAGAGATCTGCGGCCTGACAGATTCCGATCGCTACTGCTTCGCCGTGCAGATAGCTTCCGTAACCCATTCCTGTTTCAATGGCATGCCCAAAGGTGTGCCCCAAATTCAGTGTTGCTCTCACCCCGGACTCCCGCTCGTCTTCGGCTACAACCTCCGCCTTGTTGATACAGGATCTCGCGATGGCGTAGGTTAGGGCGTCGGCATCGCGGCCCAAAAGCATCTCCAGGTTGGCTTCCAGCCAGACGAAAAATTCGAAATCGCGGATAAGACCGTATTTGATCACCTCGGCCAAGCCGGCGCTAAACTCCCGGTCAGCCAATGTATCGAGCGTCGAAGTATCGGCCAGCACGCATTGCGGCTGATAAAAAGCCCCGATCATGTTCTTGCCGCGCGGATGATTGACTGCGGTTTTTCCACCTACGGAAGAATCCACCTGCGCCAGCAAAGTCGTCGGAATTTGAATGAACGGCACGCCCCTCTGATAACACGCGGCGGCGAAACCCACCAGATCGCCGATTACCCCGCCCCCTAGGGCGATGAGAGACGCGTCTCGGCTGAATTTTCGGACAAGCAACTCATCGAAGATGACCATTGCCGATTCGATGCTTTTATAAGACTCGCCGTCCGGCAAAACCACCTCGGCGGTCTGCTTGCCGTCTAGGCTCTGTCTGACCCGGTCCAAATAGAGGGGGGCAACCGTTTCGTTGGTAACCACCATGACTTGGCTGGAACTGAGGTGCCTAGACAGGAGTTCGCCGGACTCCAGAACTCTCGAACCGATATAAATTGGATAGCTGCGTTCGCCCAGGCTGACAGTCAGGGTTTTCATGAATTCGCGTTTGCTCGGTTATAGGCTTTCAAGATTTGGCGGACGGCGCTGCGGCTGGAATGCGTTCCCGTATCCACGATGAAATCGGCCAAAGAGCGATAAATCGGCTCCCGCACCCGCAACAACTCTTGTAGTCGCTGGCGAGGATTTTCGGTCTTGAGCAGCGGCCGGTTGGAATCTTTGTGAGTTCTCTCAAGCTGCTTTTCGACCGAACACTGCAGATATACGACGAATCCCCGCCCATGCAGCACTTCTCGATTCTTCGGCAACAGAATCGATCCCCCCCCGGTAGCCAACACTATTCCGTCCTCGCAACACAACTCGGCCAAAACTTCGGATTCTCGCCTTCTGAAGCCTTCCTCACCCTCATACTCGAAAATCATAGGGATACAGACGCCGGTGCGATGTTCTATCTCCCTGTCACTATCCACGAATCGGACACCCAAGGCTTTGGCCAGAAGTCGCCCAATGGTCGTCTTGCCCGCTCCCATGGGCCCGATCAAATAAATATTGTGCGTATGTCTCATGCTGCCCGAGGTGAGAAATCGGGTCATCATACCATGTGTGTCGAAAATACCGGGCAGTAACACTCACAGCCGGCCTGAAAACAAAAAGGCGCCGCCGTTTAAGGCCGCGCCTTTGTTTCCAATGTCAGCAGAAATCAGCGAAGGGCGAGATCTTGCTTGAGAACTTTCGGCGTGATGAAAACGAGCAACTCCCTTTTTGTATCTTCGACATTATTTCTCCGGAACATATATCCGATTCCCGGCAGATCCCCGAAAAACGGAACTTTGTCGGTGTTATTCCGATTCAAGCCCTCGTAAACGCCTCCCAACACCACGGTTTCCCCGTTGGCAACTTGTGCCGTCGTTTCGATCTCGCGCTTATCGATTGCCGGGCCAACTGGCGTTTGCTGGCCTTGTTCATCTTTCTTGATCAACAATTCCATCAACACTTGATCGTCGGG
Organism: Methylocaldum sp. GT1TLB; assembly: GCF_051027445.1. Lineage (NCBI taxonomy): Bacteria > Pseudomonadati > Pseudomonadota > Gammaproteobacteria > Methylococcales > Methylococcaceae > Methylocaldum > Methylocaldum sp. GT1TLB. Next base: position 4,767,450 of record NZ_CP194898.1, on the reverse strand, counting down.
CGTGATATGCGGCGTCACATTCAGCTCAAGCACTGCCTGCTTGAAGGTGATGTTGGCCGACGCTCCTCCCCCCGCTACAACCGTAGTTTGATAAGGAATCTCGACACCCTGCTTGATGACCGCCTTGGTCTGGTCCGAGGTAATCAGCCGAGGATTGGAGACTGTTTCGCTACGCCCCTCACGCTGTGCGGCCGATAACTCGAGATCAAGCAAGTAATCGCCCGCTTTGATGAGAGTGAATCCAAGGGCGCTCGCGCCACCAGTCGCGGCGGTTGCCGCGCCCTGAGCCGCGAGATCCACCAGCACGTCGGCGTTGGTCGACTTCTCCCCGCCGGCGGCCGGTTGCTGGAAAATGACGCCGCTTGATCCCGAACCTGCATCTGAAAAGGAATCGGCGCCTCTCCCTTTAACCAGCCTGTTGACCTGAAGCCGACTACCCAAATCCCTCAGAAAATCGTTTCTGGCAATGACGATCCGAGATTCGATCAGTACCTGCCGAATTGGCTTGTCCAACTGGCGAACAAGATCGCGGACTCGCTCCAAATTGCGCGGAGTATCTTTCACGATCAACTGATTGGTCCGCGGATCGACGGTTACGTTACCCCGACCGGATAAAACCGATTGACTCACATCCAGTGTCGATACGGCTGTGGATGCCGACGCACCGCCGATGCCGGCCGGTTGACTCATGGATTGGCTAATCCGTTCAGTGGTGCCGACTAAAACTTTCTTGATATCTTCGGCCGTGGTGTAGTTGATCTGGATGATTTCCGTCCGCAGCGGCTCCAAATCTTCCACGACTTTCTGAGCTTCGAGTTCCTCCTTCTCCTGTTTATTGATTTCTTCCAACGGTGCGACGCGGATGATGTTTCCTTCTTGCCGTTTCCCCAATCCCTTGGACTTGAGGACCAATTCCAAAGCCTGATCCCACGGAACATCGTTGAGCCGAAGGGTTACATTCCCCTGAACGGTATCGCTGGCAACAATATTCAGGTTGGTAAAATCAGCCAGAATTTGAAGAACAGACCGCACCGGAATGTCCTGGAAATTTAGCGTCAGCTTCTCGCCCGAGTACGAGAAATTCTTTTTCTTGATTTCCTCTTTTTCCATTTTGGTCAACGGACGAAATTCCACCGTCAGGACGTTATCGGTCTGGTAAGAGGAATAATCGTAGTCGTCGGAAACCGTCGCTACGACCATCCTCGCATGGGCACCTTCCGTCGTGGCGTCGACGGAACGGACAGGAGTAGCGAAATCCATGACGTCGAGCCTGCGCTCCAATTGCGGAGGCAGACCCGTGTCGGCAAATCTGACAATGACCTTTTGTCCCTCTTCGTGGATATCAACCAAGGACTTAGGATCGCTCAGCGTCACTAGAAGTCGTCCCTCACCCTTTTCGCCACGACGAAAGTCAATGTTTTCAATCCGCCTATCGCTTCCGCCGAGTGGCCGATCCATAAACTGCGATTTTGTCGATGCTGCGCTCGCGGCGGCAATCGGTGCAGTGCCGCTTTGCAGTGTGATAAGAATATTGTCACCGTCTAGCCGGCTGGTGTAGGGCATCATGTTGGTCAAATTGATGACCACGCGGGTACGACCGGACGATTCCACGGCTTGAACACTTTGAGCTCCACCCACATTGATCGGCACTAATTTCTGGTCCAAACCGTTCGTTACGCCGGGCAAATCCAGTGCAATGCGGGCGGGATTTTCGGTATGGAAGATTCTCGGCTCTCTGGCGGGCCCACTTAAACCCAAAAGCAGCTGTAAGTTATCCCCAGGCAGGATCGAAAAATCCACGGACTTAAGTACAAGCCCCTCCGCCTGACTGACGGGCAGATGCAGGGACAAACCGATCAGAATAAGACCCATCATTCTTTTGTATCGCTGCCGTGCGGCCGACGCGATACGGTTACCTATTTCCGCTCTCATTTCTTCTCCCCCACTTCCGCCAAGTCAAGAGACGCTTTACGTTCACGCCATGCCCCGGGACTGTCGGATATGATTTCTACCAATTCGATCAAGTTTTCTTTGATGTTGACGATCTTGCCGAAGTTTTTTCCCATGTGATTACCGACGCGCACCCGGTGAATCGTTCCGTCGGTAGCTTTCACTAATCCCCACAGCGAACCTTGCCGATCGACCGTTCCGACCATGCGTAGCGTATCCAGCTCGTAGGATTCCAGTTCCTCCTTAGGGCGATTGATATCTGGCCGGATGCTACTCGCAATTTTTTCCTCTTCAGTCTCCTGAGCCTTCTCATCGATAACGAAAGGATTTCGCAAATCCTCCGCATTGAATACAAATGGCTCTACTGTCTTAACTTCCGGCAACGGCTCGACTGATCCTTTCTGACGTGCCTTGACCTCTGCAACGTAGGCCTGTAAATCCGTCAAATCGTCCCCGGCGCATCCGGTTAGTCCGATAGCGAGCATCCACGACACGAGGAGTCGTGGATGGCACGGCGGTACCAAAAACTTCAAGTGCCCACCCATAGTGCTACTTTCTTTGTTGTGGCTTTTTAACTTGATTCGCTGGAGCAGGCCCCTCGTCCAGGTAGCGATAAGTCCTGACCAGCGCGCTCATGACCAATGGGTCCTTTGCGGATTTCTTTGCTCCCGCATCCTTGTTGTGGGCTGCGATCTTCACGTTATGTATCGTTACGATTCGCGGTAACGACGCCAGTCCGCTGATGAACGCACCGAACTCCATATAGTCGCCGATCACGCGGATTTCTATGGGTAACTCCGCATAGAACTCTTTGGCGATTTCGGCGCCGGGTTTGAAAAGCTCGAACTCCAATCCGGCCGCTAAGCCGGTTTGAGAAACGTCGACCAATAATTCGGGAACCTGGGTTTTATCGGGTAGCTGCCTGAGCAAATCGCCGAAACTCTTCTCGATTTCCGCCATTTGCTCCTTGTATTCTTCTAGATTTGCGGCCTTTTTTTGCCGCTGCTCAAATTTGTTCTTGAGTTCCAGTTCCTTGCTTTCTTCAGTTTCGAGCTGCGCGATTTGATCCTGAGTGTCCAAGTAGTACCCCAAGCCACTCAGAATTAGGCATAGTATGGTAATAATCGCCACCTTGATCGGTAGCGGCCACGCGCCCGCGTTTTCTATGTCCCAATTGATTTCGGAAAGATTCATGACGGTTTCCTTTCCTGATTGTCCGCCTTATCTCCTCCCTGCTTGACCTGAAGCGTAAAGCGGTTGCCCTGTGCTTTTTTGCTTTCCTTAGCCTCCTGCTTGGTCTCGATGATGTTTAAAAGGGGCTCCCTCATCCAAGGCGAAGACTCCAAATTCCGCATGTAAGCGGAAACTCGGGCATTGGACTGGGCCATTCCATTCATCGTCAGATTGCTATCCAACTGGGTTAAATCCGTTAGATAAACACCTTCGGGAATGGTACGCGCCAACTCATCGAACAAATGGACGATCTCGGGCCGGCTCGCTTGCAATCGCTGGATGACTTCCATCTTGGCGATCAGCCGTTTTTTCTTGGTTTCCAACTCTTCGATTTCCTTGATCTTCTGATCGAGCAGGGCGATCTCGGACTCCAAGTATTGATTACGCTGGCTCTGATAATCGATCATGCTGCCGATGAAATAATGAACGAAGCACAGAATCGCCCCGGTCGATAGCAACGCGGCCAGGGTAATAGCGACGAATTCCTTTTGCCGTTGTTTGCGATGTTCCGCACGCCAAGGAAGTAAGTTGATTCGAGCCATCAGTCCAAACTCCTTAATGCCAATCCACAAGCAGTCATAAGTGCCGGAGCATCATTGCTCAAACTTTGCGGTTTAACGCGCGGCGCGAGAGACATGGTGACAAACGGGTTGGCGGAAGTAGTGGGGATACCCAGAATGCCTTCCACGAAACGATCGATCCCTTGGATCGAGCCGCACCCTCCGGCCAACACGAGCCCGTCGACGGTGCGATGCGAGCTTGAAGACAGGAAAAACTGCAGCGAGCGGCCGATTTGCTGCGCCATCGCTTGTTTGAACGGCTCCAGCACTTCGAGCTGATAATTGTCTGGAAGACCGCCGTGTTTTTTTGCCAAACCGGCTTCCTCATAGGAAAGCCCGTAACGACGCTGGATTTCTTCCGTCAACTGCTTGCCGCCGAATCCCTGCTCGCGGGTATAAATGATGCGGCGATTATGGATCACATTCAGGGTCGTCATGGTCGACCCGACATCAGCCACGGCGATGGTTTGATCCGAACTGTAGCCGGGCAGTTGATCCAAAATAAGATTGCACGCATTCTCCAGGGCGTACGATTCCACATCCACGACTTCCGCCTTGAGTCCGGCCATCTCCAGAGCCGCCACACGATCCTCCACATTCTCCTTACGAGAGGCGACCAGTAGCACATCGACCATGTCCGGATTTTTCTCGGCTTTGCCCTGCACCTCGAAATCCAGGCTCACCTCGTCCAGTGAGTAGGGAATGTATTGATCCGCCTCCAGTTCGATTTGCGCTTCCAACTCGTCATCGCTTAGAGAAGCGGGCATCGAGATCATCTTGGTTATTACCGAAGAACTCGGTACCGCCACCGCCGCGTGCTTCAATCGGGTGCCCGATTGCTTGATGACCGATTTGATAACATTGCCGATGATTTCAACCTTAGCGATGTTCTTGTCGATCACGGCGTCCAACGGCAACGGCGCGACAGCATAGCTTTCCACCCGATAGTTCTGTCCGTTTCTACTCAGTTCCAGCAGCTTTACGGCCGCCGTGCTGATATCGATGCCAAGTAGCGGCGGTCTCTTGTGGTTCAAAAAAAACATCGATGACTTCCTAAACTGGCCTTGACCTCATGCAAGCGATACCGTGTCTTAATGGCGTTTCTCATCGCCCGCTAGACTCTGTACTGTAGTATAGTAGGGATTAGAAGTTTGCCCATGACACGCCAAACACCGATCAACCGTGCACTTCGGAGCTACTATTTGTAGCCGCAGCCTGAAAACACCTTTTTGATTGTCGAGTGAGAACCCGCAACAGTCGACGCCAAGCGCGCTCCCGTTCAGTGAGCCTCTTGAAGCTAATCTTTTTTTTCCTCCTTGCCGGATTCGCGAGTTTGGCCTTAGCCGCGTTCTTGCTTTATCGGTTCATCGAACCGCAACTCCCGGATATAGAAGTTTTGCGGGATGCGCGGTACCAGACTCCGATGAGCATTTACAGCAAAGATGGCCTCCTAATCGCGCAATACGGCGAAATGAAGCGCAGCCCGGTCAGCTTTTCCGAAGTGCCAGAAAAAGTCATTCAGGCTTTCTTGGCGGCCGAGGACAATCGGTTTTTTGACCATCCGGGCGTGGACTACCAAGGTTTATTGCGAGCGACGTTTTCCTTTCTTCGGACGGGCAAGAAGAAGCAAGGTGGCAGCACGATCACCATGCAGGTGGCCCGCAATTTCTTTTTAAGCAGCGAAAAGACCTTTTTTCGCAAACTCAAGGAAATCGTGCTGGCGATCAAAATCGAATCGGAATTGACGAAAGAACAGATCTTGGAGCTGTACTTGAACAAGATCTACTTCGGCCACCACGCGTATGGCGTCGTAGCTGCGACTCAGGTCTACTACGGCAAAGGGATTAACGAGCTCGACCTGGATGAAATCGCGACGATTGCGGGTTTACCGAAGGCTCCCTCCGCGTTCAATCCGATAACCAATCCAGAGAGGGCGGCGAGCCGGCGAAACTATGTCCTAAAGCGGATGCGGAAACTGGGCTACATCAATGATCAGACTTACCAGGACATGATCAACCGGCCTGTCACCGCAAAACTCCATACGACCCCCGTCGAGTTAAATGCCCCCCATGTCGCAGAGCTGATCCGCAACGAGATGTATCGGCAGTATGGCGAATCCGCTTACACCAGCGGTTACAGGATATACACCACGATCGACAGCCGCTTGCAGGCAGCCGCAGACAGGGCGCTGCGCCTTGCGCTGCACGACTACGATGAGCGTCACGGATTTCGGGGCGCTAAGCAACGAGTAGATTTAAAGAAGGACAAGCGCCCCAAGGACTGGGACGAGCGATTATCCAGCATCCCCAGAGCGGGAGAAACGGTACCCGGGCTGGTCCTAGCTGTTAAAGACAGCTCGGCAGAAATTTATCTCGGCGACAAACAGCGCATCGAACTGGACTGGGACGGCCTTAAATGGGCACGCAAGTATATCTCCGAGAATGCACAAGGTCCTCTGCCCAAAAGCACCAAAGAGATACTCAAGGCCGGTGATCTCATCAGGCTTCGCAAAGACGGCAACGACCATTGGAAACTTAGCCAGATGCCGGAAGTCGACGGCGCGCTGGTCGCATTGGATCCGACCAGCGGTGCCGTAGTCGCGCTGAGCGGCGGGTATGATTTTGCTCTCAGCAAGTTCAACAGAGCGACTCAGGCGCAAAGACAGCCCGGCTCCGGCTTTAAACCAATACTCTACGCGGCAGCATTGACCCACGGATATACTCCGGCGAGTGTCGTAAATGACGCTCCCGTTGTCTTTTCCGACCCGTCCCAGGCGGACGGATTCTGGCGTCCTCAGAATTACTCGGGCCGATTTTACGGCCCCACGCGACTCAGAGTCGCACTCGCCAAATCACGAAACCTCGTATCCATTCGATTGCTTCAAAGCATCGGCCTCAAGAAGGCCATAGATATGGCCATGCGCTTCGGCTTTCAGCCCGAAGAGCTGCCACGATCTCTCCCGCTAGCCTTAGGAAGCGGCACTGCAACGCCCCTCCGGATGGGGCAAGCCTATGCCGTGTTCGCGAATGGCGGCTTCCACGTCGAACCGTACTTCATCGAACGCATCGAAACCGAAGCCGATAGAACGATCTTCCGAGCTACGCCGCAAATCGCATGTGCGAATTGTGCCGAGTCCGATGATCACCAAACGAATTTTGCGCCTCGCACGTTATCTCCCCAGGTCCATTACATGATGAACTCCATGCTGCAAGACGTGGTACGAACCGGGACCGCGACCCGTGCAATGGAACTGGGGCGTAACGATATTGCCGGCAAAACCGGCACAACGAATGAATATAGGGATGCCTGGTTTAACGGTTATGTTCCCTCTCTGACGACCATCGCTTGGGTCGGCTTCGATTCATCAAAATCCTTGGGAAAAGGTGAAACTGGCGGCAAAGCCGCACTGCCCATGTGGATGTATTTCATGCAGGAAGCCCTCAAAGATTTACCCGAGCAGACTTTTCCGCTTCCAAGCGGGTTGACCATCGCTCGGATGGATCCGGGCACGGGAATGCTTGCTCCGCCCGGCAGCGCTAATGCTATCTTCGAGGTTTTCCCGTCGGAACGCGCCCCTCGTTACTATGCTGCGCCGCGCGTAAGCGAACCGCCTCCCTCTGAAGTCATGGAAGACGAGGCCGAGCCGGAATTACCGAAGCCCCCTCCCCTTCGAACGACGACCGAAAAACCAATCGAATCGCTATTTTGATCTCCATCATGTCTACGAGAGATAAAGCACGCCTATTGATCGCTCAGGAGGCTGCGAGGATTATCGCCGAAGAGGGTGTAAACGATTATCTTCCGGCAAAAAACAAGGCTGCCGCCCGCCTGGGGATAGCGAATTCACGAAGCCTTCCCCGAAACGAGGAAATCGACCAGGCGTTAGAGGAATACCATCGACTCTATCGGGCTGAAACACAACCGCTGCACATTGCTCGTCTTCGAAAACTCGCATTAGAGGCCATGCGTTTCCTGGAAGAGTTTTCGCCGCGATTGATCGGTGGCGCGTTGGATGGCAGCGCCAGTAAATACAGCCCGATCATCTTGTATGTATATCCCGAAAGCCCCGAAGAGATCATCAAGAAATTGGTTGAAGCCCGCATACCATTTAAGGAAGGGGCCTTTTCGTTGAATTTGGGACACAGGCGGGGCATGACGTATCCGGCGCTGGATTTTTTTGTCGATGGCGTCCGCGTCGAATTGGCGGTACTCCCGCCGGAATTGAAGGGGCAACGGATCAATCGAAAGGAAAAGACGGTGCCTGGCGGCTCTCTCCAGGACGTCGAGAAACTGATTAACGGCATTTCGCCGTGAGACTCGGCCGAAGCCTCACGAGAACGACAATCAAAGACCAATATCTATCGGTTGATCGATAATCCGGTTTTGACCGGCCCAAAACGGAGAGCATTCCTTGCTCATTGCCGTTAAACGAGGGGCGGCCAGGCCGATTTCGAAAGACGCAAACGAGGCTGAAAAATCAGCCCCGTCCGTACTTGCGTCGGAACTTGTCAACACGACCGGCAGTGTCGACGATCTTCTGCTTGCCTGTATAGAATGGATGGCAAGCGGAGCAAACTTCAACCTGCAAATCTTTGCCAAGCGTCGACTTGGTTTCGAAGGTATTGCCGCAACTGCAATGGACGGCGATGGACTTGTATTCGGGATGAATATCCGGCTTCATAATGAGGCTTTCTCCAGGAAATCAGAACAAAGGGACGACAAATTTTTCATGGTACTTAAAACGGCTCTTCACTGCAAGATGGACGCACTCTTTAGCGCGGATCGTCCTGCTTCCAACTGAACATCGGCCCACCCGCATCAGCCTTTATTTCCATTTTCGGCGACAGCACTCTAGCGGCTATATACCTATCTGAGATATAAACCATAATGCGTATAGTTTCCCTCAATGTTAACGGCGTGCGGTCAGCAGCGCGCAAAGGCTTTTTCCACTGGATGGATAAACAGAATGCCGACGTTGTCTGCCTACAGGAAACCAAGGCTCAGACACACCAACTGGAAGACCCTATCTACTGGCCTAAAGGGTACCAGTGCTACTACCTGGATGCTGTCAAAAAGGGCTACAGCGGTGTGGCATTGTATAGCCGACGGGAACCGGACGAAGTCATTCAGGGCATTGGCTGGCCTGACATGGACGCCGAGGGGCGTTATCTCGAGGCCCGATTCGGCCCGCTAAGCGTCGTTTCCCTATACTTGCCTTCCGGATCGTCCAGCGAAGAACGGCAAGCGGTGAAGTTCGATTTCATGAACCGCTTCCTGCCGTATCTTCGGGAATGCGCACAGTCCGGGCGCAATTATATTTTCTGCGGCGACTGGAATATCGCCCATAAACCCATTGATCTCAAGAATTGGCGATCCAACCAGAAAAACTCCGGGTTCCTGCCCGAAGAGCGTGCTTGGCTGGATGTCGTATTCGAGGAGGACGGCTGGGTCGATGCCTTTCGTGTCGTCAATCAGGAGCCTGAACAGTATACCTGGTGGTCGAATCGCGGTCAGGCTTGGGCCAAGAACGTGGGTTGGCGTATCGATTATCACGTGACCAGCCCCACTCTCCGGGAAGCAATCCTCGCCGCCCATGTTTACAAGGAAGAGCGCTTTTCCGACCATGCGCCACTCACCATCGATTATGACTACCCTTTCCTGGCGTGACGCGCTATTTAACAGACGGATGTTGATCTGCGTCCTCACGGGGTTTTCCTCGGGGTTGCCTCTATTCGTGCTGATCAGCCTGATTTCGGCCTGGCTACGCGACGGAGGTGTCGACCTCAAAGAGATCGGGTTGCTGGCTCTCGTTCAATTTCCTTACATCTGGAAGTTTTTGTGGGCGCCACTCTGTGACCGATACGGTCTACCAATGGGGCGACGCCGGACTTGGATGCTGATTACCCAAATTGCACTGCTGCTCTCGATTCCCGCTTTTGGTTGGCTCGCTCCCGTTCCAGACATCGCGACCATTCGTTGGCTGGCGGTAGCGGTAGCACTATTTTCAGCAACCCAGGACATTGCAATCGATGCCTTTCGGCGAGAGATTCTCAGGGACGAAGAGCAAGGACTTGGCAATGTGATCCACGTGAATGCGTACAAAATCGCCGGGCTCGTACCGGGATCTCTGTCGCTGATCCTCGCTGATTATTTGTCTTGGGACGCCGTCTACTTGATCACGGCCCTGTTCATGTTCCCCGGCATTCTCCTGACGCTCATCGGAACCGAACCGGAGTTTTCCAGCCACGCCCCTCCGACGCTACGTCAAGCCTTAGTCGATCCTTTTCGTGAATTTGTTCAACGAAAGGGTTGGAGCGGCGCGTTAACGGTCCTGGGATTCATCTTTTTTTACAAGCTGGGCGATAGCATGGCAACGGCGCTGGCCACGCCCTTTTATTTAGACATGGGCTACAGCAAGACCGAAATCGGCGTGATCGCCAAGCATGCCGGACTTTGGCCTAACGTTGCAGGCGGCATTTTAGGTGGAATATGGATGATTTCCCTGGGGATACATCGGTCTCTTTGGGTATTTGGCGTTTTACAGGCGCTGGTGATTCTCGGCTTTGCCTGGCTTGCCACGGCCGGCCATACCTTGGCTGGCCTGGCTGCCGTTATCGGCGCCGAGGCGTTCGGTGTCGGATTGGGCACGGCCGCGTTCGTTGCCTACATCGCCACCGCCACCAATCCGGCGTACACCGCCACCCAGTTCGCGCTGTTTACCAGCCTGGCCGCAACGCCACGGACGCTGGCCAATGCATTCACCGGCTTTCTCGTCGAAGGTGGGGACATTAAGATGGGAAACATTTCGCTGCTTCACATCGAAGCGCTAGGCTGGGAACGCTTCTTTTGGGTTTGCTTCGCGCTCACCCTTCCAGGCATGCTACTACTGTTCAAAGTCGCGCCATGGAACGGAGGCAAGCGGAGCAGAGATCCAGGACGTCTCGAGCCTCAACCCGATTCGCAGTCATCCGACTGAAAAATTTTGCGCCGAAGGAACACGTTGCGCGGATAAGAGAGCGCCCTCTGGATGCTCTCCTCCGGCGCGAATTCGGCCTACTTTCGAATATAAAGGTCCGTAATACTGCCTTCCAGCATCTCGGCGGCAAACGCAAAGGTTTCCGACAAGGTCGGATGCGGGTGAATAGTCAAGGCGATATCTTCCATATCGGCGCCCATCTCGAGCGCCAGAACGGCCTCGCTGATAAGCTCCCCCGCATTAGGCCCGACGATCCCTGCCCCCAGAATCCGCTTAGTCTCTTTATCGCACAAAATCTTGGTTACGCCCTCTTTGCGATCGATGCCTAGAGCCCGCCCGCTCGCCGCCCAGGGAAATGCGGCTTTGTCGTAGGCAATCCCTTGAGCTTTTGCCTGATTTTCCGTAAGTCCCATCCAGGCCACCTCTGGATCGGTGTAAGCTACCGAGGGAATAGTTAACGCCTGAAACGCCGAGCGCTCTCCGGAAATGACTTCCGCCGCCACTTTCGCCTCGTGAGTCGCTTTGTGTGCCAGCATCGGATTGCCCACGATATCGCCGATGGCGTAAATATGAGGCACATTGGTTCGCTGACAGGTGTCTACCGGAATGAAGCCTTTGTCGTCGACTTTGACGCCGGCATTCTCCGCACCGATCAGATTTCCGTTTGGCTTCCGGCCTACGGCGACCAGGATGCGGTCGAACAAGTCTGATTCGGGGGCGCCTTCACCGCCTTCGAAATAAACCTGCAATCCTTCCGACTTCGCTTCGATGCGCGTTACCTTCGTCTTAAGGAAAATATTCTCGTACTGTTTCTTGATGCGCTGATACAACGGCTTAACCAGATCCGCATCGCAGCCCGGAATGATCTGGTCCATCAGTTCGACAACCGTGATCTTCGAACCAAGCGCATGATAAACAGTGGCCATTTCCAAGCCGATGATGCCGCCGCCGATGATCAGAAGACGCTTAGGCACTTCGGCGAGTTCCAAGGCATCCGTGGAATCCATCATGCGCGGATCGTCGTGAGGGAAACCCGGAATCTGTACCGGCTGCGAGCCGGCTGCGATGATGGCGTGATCGAAACTGACCGTCTTTGTGCCATCTGCCGTTTCAACCTGTAGCGTTCGGTCCGAAGAGAATTTGCCCACGCCGTTGACGATGGTAACTTTGCGCTGCTTGGCCAAGCCTGCAAGCCCCGTCGTAAGTGTCTTCACGACTTTGTTCTTCCAGTCGCGCAGCTTGTCCAAATCAACGTTCGGCGAACCGAAATTCAGTCCAAAACTTGAAGATTCCTGCGCCTCCTGAATGACCTTGGCGGCATGCAGCAATGCTTTCGAAGGAATACATCCGACATTTAGACAAACGCCCCCCAACACCGGATAACGCTCGACCAAAACCACCTGTCTGCCCAAGTCGGCGGCTCGAAAAGCGGCGGTATAACCACCCGGACCGCCGCCCAAAACGACAACTTCGGCATGTAGACTAGATGTATCGGACATCGAACGTATACCTTCTATTAAGAAAAAATTGCAGATTAGCGTTCCATCGCAAGTTGTATCGAACCGGTTTGCCGGCAAGCCTCAAAGCATCCCGGCTTCTATAAAAGGACTCGCCGCAGTTCGGCCAGCAATCCAGCCAAATAAACCGTGAATCGTGCCGCCTCGGCTCCATCGATGACGCGATGATCGTACGACAGGGACAATGGCAACATCAGGCGCGGAACGAACTGTCCGTCCAGGTAAACGGGCTTGGTTTGCGCTCGGGACAAACCAAGTATTGCCACTTGAGGCGGATTGATGATGGGCGTAAAAGCCGTACCGCCGATTCCGCCGAGGCTCGAGATAGTAAACGACGCCCCTTCGAGATCGTTGTTGCGCAGTTTCTTGCCACGGGCTTTCGCGCCGAGTTCTGCCAATTCCCTAGCCAAGTCGAAAATGCCTTTTTGATCGACATCCCGAACTACGGGCACCACTAGGCCTTCCGGAGTATCCACCGCCACGCCCAAGTGATAGTACTTTTTAAGGATCAGCTCTTCGCCGTTGGCTGCGAGGGATGAATTAAACGTCGGAAACTCTTTGAGCGCTGCCGCTACGGCCTTGATGACGAATGGCAGAAAGGTCAGCTTCACATTCTGCTTTTCCGCCTCGCTCTTGAGCGACTGGCGAAAGGCTTCGAGATCGGTGATGTCGGCTTCATCGTGTTGCGTCACATGGGGAATGCTCATCCAACTCCGAAGCAGATTCGGGCCGGAAAGCTTCTTGATGCGGGACAACGGCTGTCTATCGACGGTGCCGAACTGAGCGAAATCAATTTCCGGCTGAGGCGGAATGGCGAAAACACCACCAGCCATCGCTTGCTCGACCCGCTTCAGGCTCGCTTTTACGAATGCCTGAACATCCTCCTTCAAAATACGGCCTTTTGGCCCGGTGCCTTGAATTTTCTGAAGCTCAGCCCCCAATTCACGGGCGAACTTCCGAATCGATGGGCTCGCATGAGGAGGATGCGCATGCTCTTCAACAACTTTTAAAGCTCGTTCGGCGATGGCCGGCGCGGGCTTCGGCTTCGCTTCCGGCTCTGCTACTGAGGAAGGCGCGGGCTGCTCGGCAACGGGCTTGGGCGCCGCTTCGCCGGAGACGATCTTTCCAGCTTCCGCTTCCGCCTCAGGCGGAGCTTTCTCTTCCCGTTCCGGCTGGGCCCGATCAGCAAGCTCCAACTGCAATATCGGCGACCCCATGCTCACCCGATCACCGACATTGACCTGCATTTCTTTCACCACGCCGGAAAACGGCGAAGGCACCTCCATCGCCGCTTTATCGCTTTCCAGCGTAATCAAGGAATCGTCGGCCTTGATTACATCCCCCGGCTTAACTAGCACTTCGATGATCTCGACGTTCTTGAAATCCCCGATATCGGGAACTACGACTTCTTTTAGCACTGCCATAGCGATTCCTTTACACCTTCACTGGATTGGGCTTTTCCGGATCGATGCCGTATTTAGCCATAGCTTCCGTCAGTGTAGAAGTCGCCACGCCGCCCTCATCGACTAAGGCTTTTAGTGTCGTAAATGCGATGTAATGCCGATCCACCTCAAAAAATCTCCGCAATTCGGAACGTTGATCGCTGCGACCAAAGCCGTCGGTACCCAGCACCGTATAGGATCTCGGAACAAAGGGCCGGATTTGATCGGCGAGCATTTTAATATAGTCGGATGCCGCGATGATCGGCCCCTGGGTTCCGGCCAGGCAATCCTCCACGTAGCTGACGCGGGGCGGCTGATCCGGATGCAGGAGATTCCAGCGCTGTTTGTCGAGTCCGTCACGGCGCAGTTCGGTAAAGCTGGTGACGCTCCAAACGTTCGCTTTTACGCCGAAGTCCTGCTCCAGCAACTCCGCCGCGACGATGGCCTCGCGGAGTATCGTACCGCTGGCCAAAATCTGGGCTTGAGCCGATTCGCCGGCGTCCTTGAGCTTATACATGCCCTTGACGATCCCTTCGCGCGCGCCGGCCGGCATGTCAGGATGAGTATAATTTTCATTCATGACGGTGACGTAGTAGAAGATGCTCTCGCCCTCCTGATACATACGCCTGAGGCCGTCTTGAATAATCACGGCCAGTTCGTAGGAAAAGCAAGGATCGTAAGCTACGCAATTTGGAATCGCCGACATGCTGACGTGACTATGCCCGTCCTGATGCTGCAAACCCTCGCCCGCCAGCGTCGTACGTCCAGCAGTTCCTCCCATCAAGAAGCCGCGCGCCTGCATATCGCCCGCGGCCCACATCAGATCCCCCACCCGTTGATATCCGAACATCGAGTAGTAGATGTAGAACGGGATCATCTGGATGTTGTGGTTGGTATAAGCCGTACCGGCCGCGAGCCAGGAGCACATGGAGCCCGCCTCCGAAATGCCCTCTTCCAGGATCTGCCCTGATTTGTCCTCCTTGTAGTACATCACTCCGCCGGCATCCGCAGGAACGTACAACTGCCCGACGGAAGAGTAAATACCGTATTGGCGGAAAAGTCCCTCCATACCGAAAGTTCGGGCCTCGTCCGGTACGATGGGTACGACGTACTTACCCAATTTTTTATCCCGCAACAGCAGCGTCAGGATGCGCACGAACGCCATCGTAGTCGACATTTCCCGATCTTCGGTGCCCTTCAGCAGAGGTTCGAAGACATCCAGCTCCGGCACCTGCAAAAGCGGCGCGTCGCGTCGCCGTTGCGGCACGTATCCGCCCAGGCTCTTTCGACGCTCGTGCATGTAGCGCTGCTCCGCACTGTCTTCCGGCGGCTTGTAGTACGGCAACTCCATCAGCTGGTCATCGGGAATGGGAATATTGAAACGATCCCGGAAGTGGCGGATCGCCTGTTCGTCCATTTTCTTTTGCTGGTGCGTGGTCATGAGCCCTTCGCCCGCGCTGCCCATGCCATAACCCTTGACCGTCTTGGCCAGGATCACCGTCGGCTGTCCGGTATGGTTTACCGCCGCATGATAAGCGGCGTAGACCTTGTGCGGGTCGTGCCCGCCACGATTCAGGCGCCAGATGTCCTCGTCGGACATATTGGCCACCATCTCCTTCAGCTCCGGATACTTGCCGAAGAAGTGCTCGCGGGTGTAGGCACCGCCTTTCGCTTTGTAGGCTTGATACTCGCCATCCACGGCCTCTTCCATGCGCTTCTTCAAGAGGCCGTCTTTGTCTTTGGCCAGCAGAGGATCCCAATAGGAACCCCAGATGACTTTGATGACATTCCAGCCGGCACCGCGGAACTCCGCCTCAAGTTCCTGGATGATCTTGCCGTCGCCCCGCACTGGCCCGTCGAGCCGCTGCAGATTGCAATTGATGACAAAGATGAGATTGTCCAATTTCTCCCTGCCGGCAAGTCCGATGGCTCCCATGGATTCCGGCTCATCCATTTCGCCGTCGCCGCAGAAACACCAGACTTTGCGGCCCGAGGTCGCCAGAATCCCCCGATCCTCCAAATATTTCATGAAGCGCGCTTGATAAATCGCCATCAGCGGACCAAGCCCCATGGATACCGTCGGAAACTGCCAAAAATCTGGCATCAACCAGGGATGTGGATAGGAGGAAAGACCATTGCCGCCGATTTCGGCGCGAAAACTGTCCAGCTGTTCTTCGTTCAGGCGTCCTTCCAGAAACGCACGGGCGTAGATGCCGGGAGCGGCGTGCCCCTGAAAGTAAATCAGATCCCCGCCGTGGTTCCCATTGGCGGCATGGAAAAAATGGTTGAAACCCACGTCGTAAAGCGTCGCAGCTGAAGCGAAGGTGGCAATATGTCCACCGTATTCGCTGGTTTTACGGTTGGCTCGGACAACCATCGCCATCGCGTTCCAGCGGATATAAGAGCGGATGCGCTGCTCCAAACCGGCATCGCCCGGCAAGCGGGGTTCCATGTGGGGCGGAATGGTATTGATGTACGCCGTATTCGCCTTATAAGGCAGGTTCGCCCCCGCGCGGCGTGCCTGATCGACCAAGCTTTCGATCAGGAAATGCGCACGCTCGATACCTTCAGTCTCGATAACGGCCTCCAGGGCCTCCAACCACTCGCGGGTTTCTTCGGGATCGATATCGTTGACGCTCTTAAGGTTTTGCGATGGGTGAGACGGACTCACGGCGGACATAGGAAAGGTTCCTCCACTGATTAAGGGCTTCCAGCTAATTTTTTCGAATGCAGACAAGCAAGCGACAAGTCATCTATTGAATTCCGACCTTTAGATTGCTTGAAACGAAAGAATTTCTGGCATGTTTGTTGAACCGTTGATCCAGTGATTACAGAACTGTGCAACTCTGACTTTGCCTTCTGAACGAGGTCAACGTTGTATTGTTAGAAAAAAAAGTCTAATCGGAAAATGTTACAGACTACGAGCCGATTACGCCAGAAAAGCTAATCTGAAAAACTGCTCGGCTAGCGATTTTATGAGCTTTGATCACCTGGTATTATCGTCCGGTAGCCAGATCCGAGGCACAAAAATATTGCCCGCTCATCAATTGCCGCGATAGTGCAGCGTTTGTGAGCGACTCTACTTTTAAGACAACCGGTCGCCCCATATGTTAGGAAGCAAAACAAATTCGGAAAAGGAACGTCGGCGTGCCCCGCGGTTGGATTCGCGAATTTCCGCCTATCTAATCATGCCATCGAGCGCCCCATTGCGTGGCGTCGCGAAGAACATAAGCCGTTCAGGCGTCTTCATTGAGACTACCAAACCGCTGAAACGGCTCATCGGTGAACCGGCTCGGTTGGTCTTTACGCTCGAACATGGAAACTTGGTGAGGTTGGCTCGCTATTCGGTGGTTATCGTGCGGGAGTCACAGCACGGAATCGGCCTCGGCTTTTGGCATTCGAGCAAGGCGGTGGATTCGCGTAAAGCCTAGCCGTAGGTTTATAGTCACTCCCGAGCCAAACACGCCTGCCCGCTTGGACCCAACGGCCCGAAACATTGAGAAACTCTCGCAACCTACATCAAGCAGGCAAACGGTAAAACATCGACCATTTCACCGGGCTCCACAGAAGCGCGATCATGCGCCAGAATAATCATGGCGTTTGCCAGGCTCATGGAGCGAAGAATGCCGGAACCCTGTTTGCCGCTCGTACGCACTTCCCAGTCACCGGTTTCGGTTCTTTCGAGAATGCCCCGCTGGTACTCCGTGCGGCCCGGCTTTTTAGCAAGCCGCTCGAGACACTTGGCTTTCAGTGTGGGAATAACCGGCCGCTCCAGAATTCCCATTTTCTTTTCCAGTAATGGAAGGACAAATTGGTAAAAGTTTACCATCACGGCGACCGGGTTACCCGGCAACCCGATGAATGTCGACGCGCCGATACTACCAAAAGCCACGGGGCGTCCCGGCTTCATGGCAACCTTCCAAAAACCGATATTGCCTATCGAAGACAGAACCTCCTTGACGAAATCGGCTTCACCTACCGATACGCCACCCGAGGAAATGATCACATCCGCAGCGGATGCAGCCCTTATCAAAGCTTCGCTTAGTAGCTCGGGATCATCGGGCACGATGCCCTGGTCCATCACCTTGACACTTAACCGTCTTAGTGCCGAGTGGAGCGTATAGCGATTGCTGTCGTATATGCCGCCGGCCTCTAAGGATCTTCCTAGCTGATGCACTTCGTTTCCGGTCGATAAGAGCGCTACCCGAGGTCGCCGCTTGACCTTGATTTCACTTATGCCTAACGAGGCGATCAGCCCGATATCCGGTGGGGTCAGATAGCGTCCTCCGTTCAGAACCGTTTCGCCCCGCTTGACGTCCTCACCCGCCATGCGGACATTATCCGCCATGCGATGCCGCCCACCGGTTATGCAGACCCGATCCCCGTCGACATCGACATGCTCCTGCATCAGCACGGTATCCGCACCGGCCGGCATGGGCGCACCGGTCATGATGCGCACCGTTTGTCCTGGAAGCACGGCGCCAACAAACGGCGTTCCCGCCAGAGCCACGCCTACCACCTCCATTTTCACGATGCTTCCAGCGCCCGGCAAATCCGTTCCTCGTATGGCGTAGCCGTCGACAGCCGCATTGGTATGAGATGGAACATCTAAAGGCGAGACCACAGGGTCATGCAAAACTCTCGTTACGCCCTCGAGGATGCTGACTTGTTCGTAACCCCTGACCGAGGAAACGGCATTCAGTATGCGCTCTAAGGCATCATCGACATGAAGTGCGTCGTGCTCATCATTGTCGCTACAACTGGGTCGGTTAGTCGTAGTCATGGCGAGACCAATCTGGAAATATTCGGTGCCAGTGAGAATGGTACTATTGGAGGCGAGTATGAGCGACAATGAATGCCAAAAAATCCGGGTTCCGAATTCGCCGACAAAAGGCCGAGGGGCCGTAAGCAATCGGGAATCCCGCTATTCCGAGACCGTCCGAGAAAAAATCGACGACGACTGGTGGGCAGAGGATGTGCCCCCGGCAGCAACCACCGTAACACACGATAGCGCTCGGAGCATTATCACCCATAACCGGTCGCCCGACATCCCTTTCGATCAGTCGATCAATGCCTACCGGGGCTGCGAGCATGGTTGCATTTACTGCTATGCGCGGCCTAGCCATGCTTACTTGGGACTGTCGCCGGGACTGGATTTCGAAACCCGGCTGTTCGTCAAATCCGATGCGGCGAGTCTGCTGCGCAAGGAGCTAGCGAAAAAATCCCATCGTCCATCTCCAATCGCTTTAGGCGCCAACACCGATCCTTACCAACCTATCGAGCGGGAATGGCGCATTACTCGGGAAGTTCTCGAGGTACTCTACGAATGCCGCCATCCGGTTAATATCACGACCAAATCGGCACTCATCGAACGCGATCTCGACATTCTCTCGGCAATGGCGCGCGAGCATCTGGCCCAAGTTCAGATTTCGATTACCACGCTTGACAAGGGGTTGGCCCGAATTATGGAGCCGCGGGCTACGAGCCCGCAACGCCGACTCCAAACAGTTCGCATTCTAGCGGACGCTGGTGTGCCAGTGACCGCACTGGTGGCCCCGGTGGTTCCGGTTCTGACGGACGCGGAGCTCGAAGCCATCCTTGCTCAGGCAGCCGCACATGGCGCCATCCGCGCCGATTACATCGTGCTGCGCCTTCCTCTCGAACTGAAAGAATTATTCCGCGAATGGCTGGAAACCCATGTCCCGCTAAAAGCCAAGCACGTTCTGGCGCGACTGCGCGATATCCATGGCGGTAAACCGTATGAATCTAGTTTTGGCCTTCGCCACTCCGGGTCAGGGATTTACGCCGAACTCATCCGGAATCGATTCCTCGTGGCCCTCAAGAAACACGGGCTTAACGCCACCGAAATCCGTTTAAACCCGGATCTCTTCAAGCGTCCTAGTGATGCGCCTGTGCAAACCAGCTTATTTTGATACCTGCTCGAATCAAAAATGGCGATCCAAAACTTATGCTAGGCTTTTATGCTGAAAAGTAAGCGTCATCGCACCGACTAAGGATCCTAAGTTTGGACGAGCTTTACACCGAATTATGCGTCCTACAAAGCCACCTGGGTAACCTCGTCGATCGCATTCGGCAGAACCAGATTAAATTGCATCGCTTCCAAACGCTGGAAATGACCTTGCTCACGCTGAACTCTCTGCGTGAACTGGTCGATCAGGTGTTGGAAGACACTCGCGTTCTATTCGAGCTTGACGCCGTTAGCTTCGTATTGGTCGACGAAAAAGGCGAACTCGAGCGCTTCCTCAGAGAGGATGGTCTAAACGTCGACAAGCAGCCAAATCTTATATTGCTGCCCAGCGGCGAAATCCTGGACCGTACGTTCCGCAAGACCTTAAGACCTTACCTAGGGTGCTACAAACCCGAAAAATGTGCCGCATTCTTCCCACGCCTTCCGGATACTTCGTCCAGCGTTGCACTCTTGCCTCTCTATCGTCGAGGCAAACTCATGGGGAGTTTAAATCTCGCCAGTACCGACACCATGCGCTTTTCCGAGCAGATGGCAACGGATTTTCTGGATCGGCTGGCCTGCGTGCTCAGCGTATGCCTGGAAAATACCTTGAACTTCGAACTGCTGCGACGAACCAGCCTTATCGACACGCTCACCGGCGTCAACAACCGGCGATATTTCGAACAACGCGTCAGTGAAGAAATCGACCGGGCACTACGCAGCGGCGAATGTCTGTCATGTTTATTTCTGGATATCGATCACTTCAAGACGATCAATGATACTTATGGGCATCAAAGCGGTGATCGGGTGCTGGTCGACGTGGCACAGACCATCCGCTCCATGCTGCGCAACAACGACGTGTTAGCGCGCTATGGCGGCGAGGAGTTCGTTGCGCTTCTTTCGACAGGAACGGGCAACCGGGCTGCCACCGATGTAGCAGAACGAATCCGCCAACGCATTGCCGATCGCGAGTTCTACGATAAGGATGGCGAGGCGCTGAAGATAAGTTTGTCTATCGGCGTAGCCACTTTGGACCCAACCAGGGTCAGCGGGATCGATGCCACCGAGGCCCGCCTTATCGAAGCAGCTGATATAGCTTTGTATCGAGCCAAAAACAATGGTCGAAATTGCGTAGTCAGCAACGGCTTTGTCGAACCGAGCTTTCAAGAAACATCGCAACAGTGCGTTGCCGGCTTCTAGCCAGCATTTCCCATACTTCTCCAATCGCAAACGGTATCTTCGGGAACGTCGGAGCCGATCTTTCAATCGCGAACCGACGCTTAATCGCCACCTTCCGCGCGCGGTAGCGTACCGTTTTTGCGCTGCGCCACGCACCGCTGCGACGAAGGGAAGAAATGTGGGTTAGAGCCAGAAAACACCTCCGGCTCTAACGGATAGCGCGAGTTTATTCGGCCGGCTCTTGCGATTCAGCGGGGTCTTCCTGAGGACCACCTTCCGGCTGCTGTTGCGAAGGATCCGCAGCAGGACTTTCCGACGGTTTTTCCGGCGCCGTGCCAGCACCGGGCTGCTGCGGCGAATCGATCGCAGGTTTCTCAGCCGGTTTCGGCTGCTCGAACTGCTCTATCTTCGCCTTGTTTTTCAGCTCTCCAATGTGTTGTTGCAGCCGTTGTGTCTGCATCATGGATCGCAGCTGGTCTTTGACGGCATCAAAGGGCGGTGGCGGCTGGTCGCGCGAATCTTCACGCAGGATCACGTGCCAACCGAACTGAGTTTGAACGGGCGTTTGGGTCAATTCGCCATTCTTTAAAGCAACTACCGCGTTTGCGAAAGGCGGCACCATCTGCTGCGGGTTAAACCAGCCCAAGTCGCCACCACTTCCCTTGGAGCCAGGATCCTTGGAAACTTTCTTCGCGATATCCGCGAACTTTTCCCCTTTTTGTAGTCGCTTAATGACATCCTTCGCCGCCTGCTCGGTATCCACCAGAATGTGCCTGGCTTTGTACTCCGTCAACTTCATCGAACCAACGCGCTGGTCATATTCTTTCTTCAAATCTTCGTCGGAAATCGCAGCGCTGTTGATGAAATGTTCCGCGGCAATTTGCGACAAAACCATTCGATCGGCATTTTCCACGCGCGCGGCGTACTTCGGATCATTGGTCAGCTGCTGGGCCTCGGCCTCTTGGCGCAATAGTTCTCGTTTAATCAGTTCATCGATGATTTTTTCTTCCGATATCCCGTTGTCCCCGCGGCGCTGAGCCAGTTCCGCCGATAAGATATCGACTGCGGCTCTACTGATCGGTCTGCCGTTGACTACGGCGACTGAGTTTTCAGCCGTTGGGGCCTCAGCCGTGCTTGTCGCACCCTTTTGGCCATCAGTGCCAACGTTATTGCATCCCGCGATAACCAATACGCTGGCGATAGCGGCGACAAGTGAATATGTCTTCATTTACGCATTTCCTTTTTGTTGAAATTCAAGTGGAGTAAAAGCCTTCATACTGAAAGCGTGTATCTCTTTCTGCATCAAGTCGCCCAGCGCGCGATAGACCAACTGGTGCCGCTGAACCGAACTCTTTCCTTCAAACATCTCAGACACGATAGTGGCGTAAAAATGCCCACCGCCGGTTTCCATGGCACCAGCATGGCCGGCGTGCGCCATACTATCGTCGGTAACTTCCAAATGTACCGGCGAGAGCACCTCTTCCAGTCGGCTCCTGATTTTTTCGACTCGACTTATCATTATGGAAGCACCTTCTTGAACGGTTTGATCGTCACCCGAGCATACACGCCCGCCAGACGATAAGGGTCCTCATCTGCCCATGCTTGAGCAGCTGCCAGACTGGAGAATTCGGCAACGATCAAGCTGCCGGTGAACCCGGCTTCGCCCGGATCTTCGCAATCGACAGCCGGATGGGGACCTGCCAAAATCAACCGCCCCTCGGCTTGCAGCGCTTTCAACCGATCGAGATGCGCAGGACGCGCTTCGAGACGATTTGGCAGGCTTCCCTCAGCATCCTCACAAATAATGGCGTAGAGCAAAAAACTACTCCTCCGGATTGGGTTCGGGCAAAAAACGAGATAGATAGATGGACTGGGCAATGACAAACACGAACGTTAGCCCCAAAAGGCCGAAGAGCTTGAAGTTGACCCAAGTCTCTGTACTGAAATTGTAAATAACAAAAAGATTGACACCCCCGAGCGCGACGAAGAACGCGGCCCAACTCAGATTCAATCGGCGCCAAACCAAATCCGGCAGTTCAATTTGATTACCTAGCATGCGCTCGATCAGTGTTCGCTTGCCGAATAGTTGACTACCGAGAAAGGCCATGCCGAACAGCCAATTGAGTACAGTCGGTTTCCACTTGATGAAAAGTTCATCTTTCAAGAATAAGGTTGCACCACCGAAGATAACGATGATTGCCAGCGAGACCAAATGCATAGGCTCGACTTTACGCGTCTTTAACCACGTGACCGCCACTTGTACCGCAGTCGCTACGATAGCGGCGAGAGTTGCAGCGTAAATATCGGAAATCTTAAAAACGATAAAAAAGAGAAAAATCGGGAAAAAATCGAACAGCAATTTCATAGTTCGGGCATAGGTAAAAAGAGATTAGGAGTCAGGCGTAGACGTCCACACCCAACATCTGGCTGAGAGCGCTTTTTGCCTCATATTGCGGCAAATCGAATTGTGCGCGATAGGCATTTAGCGCGTGCTTCGTTCTCGCGCTCAGTATCGTTTGGTATTGGGCAGTTCGTTGTTCCTCAGCTTCCTTCCTGAGTTGAGTTGGCTGGTTGAGGCGATCCAGGACGGCTTTCAATTCATCTGAAGACGCGACGCCGCCTGCGCTATTGTCTCCCATATTAATACTGGCATTTTCTACGCCAGCCATTATCCTTGGGTCAGCCGAAGTGACTCCTTGGACGGCTATAAGTTCCCGCTGCCGTTTGATTTCAGCGAGCGCGTAAGCAGAAATAGAGGCGGCTTTTTGAATATCCATGGTCGGACGGCGCCTGCGGCTTTACCTATTCATTCCCTTATAATAAATACTATTTCACAGAACATTATATCCGACAATACTTTGCAAACCGGCAAACCGAAGCTTAACACATCGAAAGCGTATGCATGGCCAAGCACCATTCCGGAAGCGAGAAGCGTTCCCCAAGTTACCAGGGGCACTCCGGACGGAAGCTATTCCGAGGTTCCTCGGTCCAATCTTCAAACACATCCAAGCACTCAGAGCTATGAACGAACAAACCCGAATCGAACTGGAAGCAGCAGCTTTCCGACGGCTGCTGCAACATCTGCGCGATCGTTCCGACGTGCAAAACATCGATCTGATGATTTTGGCGGGCTTTTGCCGTAACTGCCTGGCCAAATGGTATAGCGCCGAGGCGAAGGAGCGCGGTATCGACATCGATTATCCGGCGGCGCAAGAAATCATTTACGGCATGCCGTATGCCGAATGGAAGGCCAAGTATCAAAAAGAGGCCACACCGGAGCAACTCAAGGCCATGGAGGAAATCCAACGCCGCAATGAAGCCGCCGGACATTAGCGGCAACGGCCCAAAGGTTTAGAACGTCCCGCCGTTCCAGCCCCATTGACTGCCTTTGATATCGGTAAATTCGATGTAGACCCGCGCTGGAGGAATATCGAGCCGTTGTTCCAGCAAACTGCAAATTGAACGGGATAGCGATTTGATCTGGCCGGCGGGCAATCCGATGCTCTTGAGTTCCGCATAGGCTGCCGGCTCGCCGGTGCCGCCGAACAGCATAGGAACATCGCTGTTCAAACTCACCATGACGTAGGACTCTGGTTTTCCGAGCTCTTTGGCCAACAGGCGCGAAGCCGCCGTCAGCAGCGGCTCGCGCTGGTCGGGAGAAACTTCCCGATTAGTCTGTATCGTCAGATAAGGCATAGAAGAACTCCACTACTGGATAAGAAAATCGGTAAAAAAGAGATCCTTTAGTCCTTCGCCTGCGCCATATTTTTCCAGGGTTTTGGTGACATCCTGTAACGCCGCTTGACGAAGCTTCTCCCGCTCGTCCACAGCAGAAAGCTGCTCGGGATTGCGATTCGAAAAGAGCATAATCAACGCATGACGAATAGGCGGCATGTGCATTTTGATCTTTTCCGCATGCTCCTTGCTATCGATCAACAGTTGAATGTCGGCTCTAAGATAATGGCGTTTGCCCTCAAGATTTACCAGCACCGATTCTAAAGGCAAATATTCGACTCCACCGTCTCCTTCGCCGCTCATGCCATAACCAAACGGACTAAATAAAAGAAGAAACAAAGCCAGAATTTTTGATCTTCCCACGAGGTTCTCCAGTGGCTTTCGGTTAGCGTCTCGTCGCGTTCGCTCGATTATAGTTTAAAATCGTGGACCTTCAGTATTTCCGGCGGACGCCCATGAAATCATCTAAGCCGCTAGGGCCTGTGATGCTCGATCTACAGGGCCTAACCGTAAGCCCCGATGAAAAGGACAAATTGACCCACCCCGCCGCAGGCGGGCTCATTTTGTTCAGTCGGAACTACGAGTCGCCGAGGCAACTCATGAATCTCGTGGGGGAGATTCGCGCGTTACGCCCCGAAATTCTGATCGCAGTGGATCACGAGGGTGGTCGCGTACAACGCTTCCGCGAAGGATTTACACGATTGCCGCCCGCCGCCCGTTATCACGAGATAGCAAATGGGCAACCGGACCACTCCGAAGCAGCGGCCGAAACGGCCGGTTGGCTTACGGCGGCGGAACTTCGGGCCGTCGATATCGATTTCAGTTTCGCGCCCGTTTTGGATGTCGACTCGGGCGTCAGCGACATCATCGGCAATCGCGCGTTTTCCCGCGATCCTTTCGAAACCGCACAACTCGCCCGGGCTTTTGCGAGAGGTATGAGACGAGCCGGAATGCCATCCGTGGGCAAGCACTTTCCCGGTCATGGCGGCGTGGCGGAAGACTCCCATCTGGCACTGCCGATCGACCACCGCAGCATGGACGAAATCGAAAACCGCGATTTACTGCCATTCCGCGCCCTCATCGAATTCGGATTGGAGGGAATCATGCCGGCCCACGTGATTTACGCGGAAATCGATGAGCGGCCGGCCGGTTTTTCATCTTTTTGGATTCAAGAAGTTCTTCGCCGCCGGCTCGGATTCGACGGAACCGTGTTCAGCGACGACTTATCCATGGCCGGCGCAGCATTTGCCGGAAATCATGTTGACCGCGCCAGGCTAGCGCTCGAAGCGGGCTGCGACATGGTACTGGTCTGCAACATGCCCGACGCCGCCGGCGAAGTCCTCGAATCCTTGACGAATCATTCCAGCACAGAACGCGAGCCCCGCCTCCAGCGCATGCGGGGACGTTTTTCCATGGATCGTAATGCCTTATTGGCGAGCACTGACTGGCAGCGCGCCACAGAACTGATCGCATCTATCAACGAACAACCGGGACTCGCATGAACAAATCGGAAGAAATCGAACGAGTAATAGCCGAAGCCGACTGCCTTTTTTCGGAAAACGAGGTCAACTCGGCCCTCGACCGCATGGCGGCCGAGATCACTACACTCATCGGCGATAAGACCCCTTTGTTGCTCTCGGTTCTCAACGGCGGCATCATTCCCACCGCAGAGATTGCCCTGCGTCTGCGCTTCCCCTTGGAAATCGACTCCATTAAGGCCGGCCGCTACCAGGGAGAAACCCGCGGCAGCGAAATTCGCTGGCTCTTGAAGCCTAGCATTCCCCTCCGTGATCGGACAGTACTGATCATCGACGACATCCTGGATGAGGGCATCACCCTGGCTGAGATTCGGAAATACTGCCTCGAAGAAGGCGCCGAAGCCGTGTACACGGCTGTTGTCGTAGACAAGAAATTGAATAAGGAGAAACCTTGCCGAGCCGATTTCATCGGATTGGAAGCCGAAGATCGCTATTTGTTCGGATTCGGCATGGATTATAAAAGCTATCTTCGCAATTGGCCGGGCATCTTCGCCTGCAAGCACGTTTATTGATAAAGGGAGCTGTCATGACTTTAATGGCCATCATCGGGGGAACCGGTCTCACACGGCTCCCTGATCTCACGATTGTCCGGCGTGAGCGAATCGCCACGCCGTATGGAGATCCTTCTTCAGAACTGGTTTTTGGCCATTTTCATCAGCAAGAACTGGTGTTTCTGGCGCGCCATGGCAACCCGCACATCATTCCGCCACACAAGATCAATTACCGCGCAAACATCTGGGCGCTGAAAGAAGCCGGTGCGGCCAGCATTCTGGCGATAGCCGCGGTAGGAGGAATCCGCGCCGATATGGTGCCGGGAAAAATCGCCGTTCCAAACCAAATCATCGATTACACGTACGGACGGCCACACACGTTTTTCGAGACTGATCTCGAACTGGTAACCCACGTCGATTTCACTCACCCCTACAGTCCATGGTTGCGGGAAAAGATATTGACCGCAGCTCAAGTGGCGGGCGTCAGTATCATCGATGACGGCGTATACGGCTGTACCCAGGGGCCGCGGCTGGAAACCGCGGCGGAAATCAACCGCATGGAACGCGACGGCTGCGATCTCGTCGGAATGACCGGTATGCCGGAGGCCGCCCTGGCACGCGAACTCGGCATCGATTACGCCTGCTGCGCCGTGATTGCCAATTGGGCGGCGGGAAAAACGGCAGCCGAAATTACAATGATGGAAATCGAAGCAAACTTAGTGGCGGGAATGGCCGATTTAACATCCATCCTGAGGCATTTCGTTCAGGCATAAGACATCGGCAGATTAACCGCAGCCGCCAACCATGACCCTTACCGTCTTTTGCGTTCCGAAAAATTTCCCCTCGGACTCGGCGATGACCAATATGGCGCTTGTTTCGTTCATCTTTACGCGCAAGGAAGCAAATCCGTCGGTTCCGGGCTCGAAGCGAATCTGAGCCGCCAGCGGCGTGGGATTTTTCTCTACGAAAATGAGCATGCGCGAGGTGTTCGGCAGCCGGCTATCGACTGAAATCGGCACGATCGCGCCGTTCTCGGCCAGTTCCGGCACTTCGAAGGCAATTCGGTTGGTTTCAGCCCACGACGCTCCCGCCAACATATCCGAAAGCAGTCGGCTGAAACCGTTCTCCATCCGTTGAGGTGCTCTGGATTTCGCCACCCCAAAAACGACTTCCCAAGGTAATGCTAATGCCGCTACTAGCATTCGAACGAAGTTGCGTCTGGATTGCGTCATTTCGTATCCCTGCTTGAATCCAAGCGATCTAATGATTACCTTAACTTTGGCCCCGTTCGACCTGAGTCACTAAAATGTCCAGCATCAAGATACGCACCAAGCAGGAAGAAGGCCTAACCACCGTCCGCATGCTTATCACCCATCCGATGGAAACCGGACGCCGCTGGGATGAGCTGACGGAAAGAACCATTCCGGCTCACTTCATTCGAGAAGTCAGAATAGAGCACAATCAACGCTTGGTCGCAAGCTGTGAGCTAAGCACAGCCGTATCCAGAGATCCCTACATCTCAGTGAGATTCCGTGGCGGAAAAACGGGCGACAAGATTCGTGTCACCTGGGCGGACAATTTGGGAAACACCGACAGCGCCGAAAGCACCATCGGTTAAGGTTACGCAGCACCTTACAGTTCACGGGTTGCGCTGAAGCGAATATCCGGCCAGCGCTCCTGGGTAAGCTGCAGATTGACTCGGCTGCTGGCCAAATAAACCAAATAACCGCTGCCGTCTTCGGCCAGATTGTCGAAAACCTTGCGCTTGAATTCCTCCAGCTTCTTCGGATCATCACACCCGACCCAGCGTGCCGTGGTGACCGGTACGTTGTCGTAAACGCATTCGACGTTGTACTCCGATTTCAACCGGAAGGCCGTCACATCGAACTGTAGGACACCCACGGCGCCCAGAATAAGATCGTTATTCTTAAGCGGCCGAAAGAGCTGGGTCGCGCCCTCCTCGGTCAATTGCTGCAAGCCCTTTTGCAGGGCCTTCGCGCGGAGCGGATCTTTCAGCACCACCCGGCGGAACAACTCCGGCGCGAAATAAGGCACCCCTTCGTATTTGAGCGTCTCCCCCTGGCTGAACGTATCGCCCACCTGGATCGTGCCATGGTTATGCAAGCCGATGATGTCGCCCGGATACGCCTCTTCGACATTGGTTCGGGTATCGGCCTGGAACGTGATGGCATTGGCGATCTGGACCGTTTTGCCGATGCGGACGTGGTGCATTCGCATGCCCTTCACGTACTTGCCCGAGCAGATTCGCATAAAAGCGATGCGGTCGCGGTGCGCCGGGTCCATATTCGCCTGAATCTTGAAGACGAAGCCGGTGAACTTTTCTTCCTCGGGCCCCACGACGCGCTCGCGGGCTTGCCGCGCTTGAGGCGGTGGCGCATAGTCTGCAAACGCGTTCAATAGCTCCAGAACGCCGAAATTATTGATCGCCGAGCCGAAAAATACCGGAGTTTGCTTTCCGGCCAAGTAGGACTGGATGTCAAACTCGTGACTGGCGCCGCGCACCAGCTCGATCTCCATCCGCAACTCGTCTGCCTGATCTCCGAGTATCTCTTCCAACCGAGGGTTATCCAATCCCTGGATGACCTCCCCTTCGACGATGCGATCACCGTGAGACGGGCTGAACAACTGAATCGCGTCGTCATACAACTGATACACGCCTTTAAAGCGCTTGCCCATGCCGATGGGCCAAGTCATGGGCGCGCATTGAATCTTTAAAATGCGTTCGATCTCGTCCAACAATTCGATGGGCTCCCGCCCTTCGCGGTCGAGCTTGTTAATGAAGGTGAGGATCGGAGTATCCCGCAACCGGCAGACCTCCATGAGCTTAATGGTCCTTTCCTCGACACCCTTGGCGCTATCGATCACCATCAGGGCGGAGTCCACCGCCGTGAGCGTCCTATAAGTATCCTCGGAAAAATCCTCGTGTCCGGGAGTATCCAACAGATTGAAAATCTTATCCTTGTGCTCGAACTGCATGACCGAGGTCGTAACCGAGATTCCTCTCTGCTTTTCCATCTCCATCCAATCCGAGGTGGCGTGACGAGCCGCCTTGCGTCCTTTGACCGAGCCGGCCAACTGGATCGCGCCTCCGAACAGGAGGAGCTTTTCGGTCAATGTGGTTTTACCGGCGTCCGGGTGAGAGATGATGGCGAAAGTGCGGCGGCGGCTTAATTCCGAAAGAAATTCAGACATCGAAAATTGCAGCGAAAAATACAAATTATACCGCGCTCGCCACGACTAACGGCAGCAGAACACGACTTTGAAAGGGATTATGTTCTTGTCGGGCCGGCCAGTTTTGGGAGTTTGGACGAGCTATCGGTTACGCCGGTCGGCAGCCTCTTCCATTTTCCTGCCGAGCTTTTGGACGTCCTTGCCGAAGCCCGATACGGTATTGCACCCGACGAGCATTGCGATCATCAGCCACATCAGGACGCGAAAAGCGAATTTCCTCACAAGTATCCCCCGCAAAAAATTGATCCAATCACTATAGGGGCTAGTTGCGGCCCATTTCAATACCTTGTCACTTAGCTCGATACGGTACTTTCGAATCCCAGATTTTTCACCGTAATCAAGCGCGATTCCATGCCATGTTCGACGCAGTAGCGCGACTCTATAAATTTCTAGTTTGGCACAGCGATATTTTCGCTTTCTTACAACAGTGTCGCGCAATAGCGACTAGCCTCATAGACCTCCCTCGGTGAACCTCCACAGACCATTCTTTACTGACTTCTTGGAAGCGGTTGAACGATTTTGCCCGTTTCTTAAGAGCGACATACGAAGCCCGAAAATATCGGCCAATGTCTCGCATTTGTTTACTTATTAAATGCTTATGAATATGGCCCAAATAATGCCTGAAGCCGAAGCGTGCCGAACAAGGGTTACACAAGAAAATCGTTAGGGACGATAAACACAATCGAGGCACCACGGATAACAAGCCAATGCCGTGCGCTATTGGGGGCTCTGGCGATCGTCAGGCTACGTGACCATAACCACTACCGTAAGCCGTGTAGTCATGAAGAAAAAGAATCGAATCTTCTATTCGCCACTGATTTCAACCGAAACCTCGATGCCCCCGCCGATCATTCCGCCAAAAGCGGTTCGACCTGAGAGCAGCGAAAGGTAGCAACGCGAAGCCAAGGTTCGACGGCAGTCATCCCGCGCAGGCGGGATTGTCAATCGAACCTTAAACGGCAAAACCTAGCGGAATAACTCCCTGCCTCAGGATTCCGGTCGATTTCATTCCACAAAAGACCGCTCTGTAGCAGCAGGCTTCCCGACGCGGCCTGATTCGTGACGCCCTGAAAAGGGACACCGGGACTGACTTCCTGAGAATTAGAGGAGGAGATTTCGAGAAACCGCTCGCATCTGCTTTCCATTACTAAGAGCCTATCCCAATAGGCGATAATAAGCGTCTTTAACCGGTAACCGAGGAGAAGACCCATGGGACTCATTACCGAAGACGATGGCTGGCGGATTCCCGACGCCTTATGGGAAAAGATGTCACCCCTGCTTCCGGTGCACGTGCCCAAGCCGCATCCCCTGGGATGTCATCGTCGCCGGGTCGACGACCGTGTGGCGATGAATGCGATTGTGTTCGTCCTGCGTACCGGGTGTCAATGGAATGCCCTGAATGCGACGGGGATCTGCTCCAGCAGTAGTGCCCACCGCCGGTTCCTGGAATGGGTTGAGGCGGGTATTTTCGAGCGTTTCTGGCAGGAGGGGTTGCTCGAATACGAGCGGCTCAAGGGCATCGACTGGAGTTGGCTATCCCTGGATGGCGCCACGACCAAGGCGCCCCTGGCCGGCACAAAAAAACGGGGCCAAATCCGACGGACAGGGGCAAACAGGGGGTCAAGCGCAGCCTGTTGACCGAGGCGGATGGAATCCCACTGGCCGTAGTGGTCGAGGGTGCCAACCGCCACGACATGAAACTGGTCCGTTCGACGCTGGCGGCGGTTCAAGCCCAGCGGCCCGAACCGACCCCGGAACAGCCCCAAGGATTATGTTTGGATAAAGGGTATGACTATGACGAGGTGCGGGATATTGTCCACGCGTTCGGGTTCACGGCCCACCTTCGAACCCGCGGCGAGGAGGCCCAAGCGATCAAGCGGGACGCGGGATTCGCAGCGCGGCGCTGGGTCGTAGAGCGCACGCACAGTTGGATGAACCGCTTTCGGCGCATTCTCATCCGCTGGGAAAAGCGGGCGGATACCTATCTCGCTCTGTTGCATCTGACACTGGGCATCATCACCTGGCGAGCCACCGGCCTATTGGGATACGCTCTAATACTACAGCCGCATTTATTTAGGTCTAACAAGCATGGTAATCGACTGAGGAGACTGCCATGCAAGACTCGATACGACAGTGGGACGCGGAGCTGACCGCACTGCATGCGCGGATTGGCTCGCGTTTTCGGCGGGCGGAACCGCGGCAACGCGCGTTGGGGTATCTGCGTGGGCTGTTAAGTCCGGTCGCGCGCAAGAACGGCTGGCAGCTGGCGGAGCACTTGGGGGAGCGGACCCCGGATGGCGTCCAGCGGCTGTTGAATGGCGCTGAGTGGGATGCCGATCGGGTACGGGATGACCTGAGGGCTTACGTGGTGGAGCGGTTGGCCGATCCAGAGGCGGTGTTAGTGGTGGACGAGACGGGTTTTTTGAAGAAAGGCACGCACTCGGTCGGAGTCAAGCGCCAATACAGTGGCACGGCCGGCCGCATCGAGAACAGCCAGGTCGGCGTTTTTCTCGCTTATGCCAGTGTGCACGGGGCGGCTTTTCTCGATCGGGCACTGTACCTGCCCAAGGAGTGGGCCGCCGCCCCCCATCGCCGCGCCGAGGCGCACGTGCCTGAAGGGGTGACGTTTCGCACCAAGCCTGGGTTAGCGTTGGAGATGATCGAACGCGCGTTGGACGCCGGTGTGCCGTGCCGCTGGGTGACCGGTGATGAGGTGTATGGGGGCGATCGGCGGCTGCGGTTTTGGCTGGAGCAACGGCGCCAGCCGTTTGTGCTGGGGGTGGCCTGTAACGTGCCGTTGTGGCGTGATGGTCCGGTGTATCGGCCGGCGCAGGAACTCGCCGCCGAACTACCCGCTTCGGCGTGGCAGCGGCACTCGGCCGGAGACGGTGCCAAGGGGCCACGGGAGTACGACTGGGCGTGGCAGCCTTTGTGGCGGTGGCAACCGACCGCTGAGGAGCGGGCCTGGGGCCATTGGCTGGTGGTGCGCCGGAGTCTTGAGGATCCGAGCAAGCTGGCGTATTACGTAGCGTTTGCCCCGCGGGAGGGCACGACGCTGGAGACCCTGATTCAGGTCGCCGGGCGACGGTGGACCATTGAAGTGGGCTTCGAGAGGGCCAAGCAGGACTGTGGGTTGGACGAGTATGAGGGACGGACGTGGGACGCCTGGCATCGGCATATCACCTTGGCGCTGCTGGCCCAGGCGTTCTTGGTGGCTATGAGCACCCAAGCGAAAAAAGGGGCACTGAGGCCGGCTTGATCCCATTTACTGCCCCGGAAGTCCGCCGCTTGCTGGTCCACGTGCTCTGGACCCGGCGTCCCGAGGCGGCGCATGTGCTGGCCTGGTCACTCTGGCGGCGCCGTCATCAGTGGCGCGCCAGGCAGTGCCATTACCGACGCCGCTGTCGTGGTCGTCCACCATAACTGCGACTGTAGTACTAAGAGGAGCTAAAAAAATGAAGAAGCACTTGATCTTGAGTCCGTTATACCTGTCTCTGGCCTTCTCGGGGGTAAGCCATACGGCCGTCGCCGAACGAAAATTGCCTGAAGACTTATTTCAGGACGTTTGGAACGCCATACCGGACACCTATCTGCCTCCTCAAGCCAAAAAAGGCAGACATCGTTCGGTCCGGCCTAATTTCGACAGACTCAAAGCAGATGCCATAAATCTGAATATTTTCAATGACACGCTTCTGGTCGCCGAGAAAGACCGTATCGTCGACAATGTTCAGGGGCATTCCGCCTGGGTTGGTCATCTGCAGGGCGAACCCGACAGCGAAGTCATTCTGGCTGTGATCGGAAAAGCCATGTCCGGAACCATCAAGCGGGGGAATGGTGAAATCTACGAGATCCTTGCCAACGATGATGATACTCATACCGTCCGGCAGGTGGACCCGAGAAAGATTCTGCCTCACAAACACCCGATTCCCGATGTTGAAATGGACCCAGATCTAGCCAACGCGCCGGTCAGTTCGGAAGCCGAGACGGCCGCCATCGAGCCGCCGATGGCCGCAGCCACGACCACCGATACGATCGTGGACCTGATGGTCGTCTATACGCCGAAGGCACGCGCCAATGCCGGCGGCACCTCGGGCATTCAGGCCAAGATCGTGAAAGCCGTCGAGGCCGCCAATCAAGCCTATATCAACAGCAAAGTTCATATGAAGCTAAACCTGGTGCGCATGGCCGAGGTCAACTACACGGAAAGCGGCGATATGGCCCGCACGCTTAATGATCTTCGCGGCACAACGGACGGCAAGATGGACGTCGTACATTCCTGGCGCAACCAATACGGTGCTGATCAAGTGACCCTGGTTTCCGCCGACGCCAATTACTGCGGTATCGCCTATCAAATGACGCGGCTGAGTAGCTCCTTTGCACCTTATGCGTTCGCTGTCGTGCATGACGACTCAAGAGCGTACTGTCTCGCCGCGCAAACTCTGGCGCACGAACTGGGCCATAACCAGGGCAACGCGCATGACCGCGCCAACTCCAGCTATGCCGGCATTTATTCCTACTCTTATGGGCATCGTCTGTGCCAAAGCGGCGGTTTCCGGACGGTTATGTCTTACGCCTGCACCAGGGCAACGCGCATTTCGAATTTCGCCAATCCTAGCGTTTACTACAACGGCAAACCCACAGGAATCGATCCGAACATAAATCCCTCAAAGGCCGCGGCGACCGCCTGGTCGATGGAGAAAGCCCGAGCCACGGTTGCCGCGTGGCGTGCCAGTAAAGTGGCCGCTTCCGCTCCGGCGACTCCAAGCAGGCTGGCAGCTTTCTCTCAATCCGACGATGGAATCAATCTTCGCTGGATGGATAACTCGGATAACGAGGAGGGATTCAAAGTGGAGCGCTCCCGCGATGGAGTCAACTGGGAAGAGGTAGCGTTACTCGGCTCCGACATCACCAGTTTCTCAGACACAGGACTCAACCCGAACGGCGAGTACTCGTATCGCGTATCGGCCTATAACGGCATAGCCGAGTCCAGCCCCAGTGAAGTCGTGACAACGGCAACAGCGTCGGTTGTCAATGGCGTTACGGGAAGGACCGACAACGAC
This sequence comes from Methylocaldum sp. GT1TLB, assembly GCF_051027445.1. Lineage (NCBI taxonomy): Bacteria > Pseudomonadati > Pseudomonadota > Gammaproteobacteria > Methylococcales > Methylococcaceae > Methylocaldum > Methylocaldum sp. GT1TLB. The sequence goes on along the minus strand of NZ_CP194898.1, from coordinate 4,732,549 downwards.
GCCGATAATGAGCGTCGGCGATATCGCTTTGGTCGCCGCATTTGATCGAATGTCGAATATCGTAGCGTTACGCTTTATCTGATCTTGATCGAGTAGCACCGGCTGGAATCTGCCACTGAGGCAAAAATTCGTTATCTAAGTACATTCAGGGAAGTCTTGCGGCATAGGCAACCTGCAGGACAACCCCGCCAATCTGTCGAGATTCCGCAAATATTTGCGGAATGTACTTAGGGCATTTTCATACCTACTGTACGGGCACTCGCGAGTAGGTCGGGAATCCCTCCCAATCGCAAACGGCGTCTTCGGGAAGGGCGTGGCCGGCGCTCCCGGCCAGGCCGTTTGCGATTGGAAGGGTCATCCCAGCGCTCCTGGGATGACCGTTTGCGATTGGAGCGCCGAAGCCCCCCTTCCCGACACCATGTCCCGGTCGAGCGTCTTCGTCGGAAGGGTCGCGACCAAAGCGACCGTTTGCGATTGGGAAGGGATTGCCGACCTACGAATGCTTGAATCCATCCACCCGAGCCGAAGGCGCCAACGACTTCGGCCAAGCCTGTTTTGCCGTACGAGCGAGATAAAAACGCTCTAAGCCCGAACTATCATACGTATCCATCAAAGGGTGCCCGTATGACAGTTCGGGTGAATCGAGTCAGGACTGCAAACCGCTCCGCTCTTAGCCATTCCAAGACGATCTTCCTAGTGTCGCCAGCCGGAATAATCGGACAAATCGCCGCTGGATAACGCGTTTTTCTCGTTTTTTCCTGGAAATGGCCAGTGACACATGCCGCATGGCTGTTGCCAAATGGAGACATGTTTTGCCCGGCCACTCCATGGAACCGGTCATTTTCTGACTCAAGTCCTGCTCTGCATACAAGAGATTCAAGGATTCGCCAGACCGATCACCAACGAACATCGGATTGGCATACGGCGTGCTAAACCGCCATGGCACCGGATAACGTTTGACGTGTCAGCCACTCCGGTGTCGTAGCAACGCTACAAACTCAAAAGAAGCTGCGATTCGCTTAACCTGTGCCAAGGGGGGTACGGGCAGCAATGCATCGTTTATCCGAAGGTGAGGAGCCACCCGGCGAACGATTACGGCCACTGATAAAAAACAACAATCAATGCCTACATGAAACAATCTACAACACTTTTTTGCCGACTCAATCACACAAATTCCCTAGATTTAGACCAATCTTATTTCTACAGAAAAATCGAGCCGCTGACCTAATGCCGCTTGATCTGAAAAAGGCAAAACCATCGAAAGGTGGTGGCGCAAAGTTACCGGTCTACGGGAGCCAGGCTCCTATGACAGCGGGATTGCCAGCTCAAGCCAAAGGTTGCTTTGGTTTGTCTCATCCCCGCGGGTTCCCAGAGACCATCGCCGTCAACTCGACTCTTAGGGGACCACAACGTGAGCAACAAGACTCAGCATTCTAAGTTCACCGCTGCGCGCCGCAAAAATATCCTCGGACTGGCTGGCGTATTTGCAGCCTTAACGTCTATTGTGGGTGTCGTCCATGCGGCGCCGCCGCAGCGCTTATTCAGCGACACGAATCTGACCCTGCCCACGCAGGCCAAGGCGCAGATCAAAGCCATCAAGGGCCGCAGCCGGGGCGTAGCCATCGACTTCAACGCGGTGAAGGCCGATACGCTCACCCTCGAACTGCTCAACGACACCACGGTTACCGCCATCCGCGATCGTATCGAAGACATCGACGGCCGTTTGTCCTGGGTCGGTCATATCGAAGGGCAAGAAGGCAGCAGCGAGGTGATCCTCGCCGTTCGGGGGCAGGCGATGTTCGGAACCGTCGTGATGGACGACGGCAGAATGTTCGAGATCGCCTACGCCGGCAATAAAACGCATGCCGTCCGCCAGATCGATCCCAACAAGACCGCTCCGCATTCGGAACCCCTCGCGCCGGATATTAATGCCGCCGGTGAATTGGCCGGTACAACGACATCCTCGACTAGCCCGTCCACCGCAGCCGCCAGCACCGGCCAAGTCATCGATCTGCTGGTGGTCTACACGCCTCAGGCCCGCGTGAATGCTGGCGGCGTCTCGGGCATAGAAGCCAAGATTATTAACGCCGTTACCAAGGCCAATCAGGCCTACCTGAACAGCCAGGTGGACATGCAGTTGAACTTGGTAAACATGGCCGAAGTCAGCTATACCGAGACGGGCAACATGTCGACCAGCTTGTCGGATGTCACCGGCACCAGCGATGGCAAAATGGATGAGGTACACTCCTTACGCAACCAGTACGGCGCCGATCAGGTGGCGCTTATAACTGCTGAAAGCAACTACTGCGGCATCGCCTACGTGATGAATAGCCTGGGTTCCTGGTTCGCTCCGTATGCGTTCGCCGTCGTGCATGACGATTCCAAGTACAACTGCCTCGGCAACGATACCCTGGCGCATGAATTGGGCCACAATCAGGGCAACATGCACGACCCGGACAATTCCGCCTACGCCGGCGTGTACCCCTACTCTTATGGTTACCGGATCTGCGGCGTGTTCCACGATGTCATGTCCTACAGTTGCAGTTCGCCACGAATATCGCACTTTTCTAATCCTAACGTTTATTACAATGGCCAGCCGACCGGGGTGGCGAACTACCAGGACACCGCCCGTTCCATGAATGGCACCAGCGCCACCGTCGCCAGTTTCCGGTCCTCGACCACGACCACCACGACGCCCACGGTTCCGACTGACCCCACAAGTTTGGCGGCGACTACTCAATCATCCAGCAGTATCGCCTTGACGTGGACGGATAAGTCTAGCGACGAAACCGGATTCAAGGTGCAGCGCTCGCTGGATGGCGTCAATTGGAGCGAAGTCGCTTCGCTCGGCAGCAACGTCACGAGTTTCACCAATACTGGCCTCAGCGCCAGCACCACTTATTCTTACCGTGTCTACGCCTACAACAGCGTCGGCAACTCCGCCTTCTCCAATACCGCCTCGGCGACCACCTCGGCTAACAGCGTCGACACAACTCCGCCCACGGTTAAAATCACCAGCCCCTCCAATGGCGTGAAGGTCGGTAACTCGACAAAAATTACCGGCACTGGCAGCGATAACGTCAAATTGCAGGGGCTGAAGCTGGCCATCGACGGCGCCGTGCGAGCTTCAACCAGCGGCGGCTCGATCTCTTATAACTGGAACACCCGCAGCATCGCGAAGGGCACGCACACGATCACGCTGACTGGCACCGATGCGGCGGGTAACACCAATCAAACGTCGATTCAGATTTACAAATGAAAAGGAATTGCAGGATTGCCTAGGGGTTGACAGAAAAGGTTTCTGCCAAAAAACGGATATTCTTCAGCAAACCTCAAAGAAAAAGCCGTCCCAATGGGACGGCTTTTTAGTTTGCCTGATCAGAAGTCTTTGTGATCTTTTCAGAGCTATGCCTTTTTTCTTCTCCAATTCCTAAAGCCTAGACCAAGCAGACCGGCTCCCAAGAGTGATAAGACGCTCGGCTCTGGAACGGTTATATCGGGCGGTGGAGGAGGAGGCGTAGTTGGAACCGATATGTCACCGAGCACTTTGTCAGAACCTTGTCCATTTGAACCAACCTCCTGAAAACGTGCGTAGCAGCTTGTGCTCGCATAGCAGTCATCCAAAGTGTTGATAAATGCGCTAGTGATGCCAGCTCCATCCAAAATAGGATCTGTGATGAAATCAAGCGAGACTTGCGCAGTTAAGCCTTCGGTAAGCCCGCCATTCGGACTTCCACCCGAGAAATTACTGTTCAACGCGATAGCGATATCGACTTGGTTATACGGATTTAAGGTCACATTGAATAACAGATTAGGGAAATAGCCCGATAGATCTTCATAAGTTCCCGCTACAACACTCACACCCGTTGGCAGGTCGAAGCCGAATCCCATAAGTGTCGAACCTATGTTTGTGGGGGTAAGATTCGCTATATCCAATAACAAATTGAACTCACCAGGAGGCGGAGCAATGTCGGTGAACGTAAAGCCCACGCTCGCTTTCGATCCGGTATTTTCAGTGCTGCCGTATTGACTGTCGTAATTCAAGGTAAACGCCGGCGTAGCACTAGCATCAACTCCCCCTATAAGAAGGAGCCCGCCAAATAAAATTTTTAGAATTTTCATAGTCATTTCTCGTTGTAGTATCTCTCCACAAAACGTCGAATGCATCAAGTGTGCCACCCCAAAGAGACCAACGAGTATATATGCGGGGATCTGATGTCAGAGCTGGGGTCAGGCTTTTATTATTTGGTTTGCATGCTATTGTTACCGTAGTTTTCGATAAGGCTTAGCTTCATGGCCAGAAAACCCCGCATCCACATCCCCGGCGCTGTCTATCACGTCATGCTCCGCGGCAATGCCGGACAGCCTATCTTTTTTCACGATGAGGACAGAGACGTTTTCGAGGAATTGGTTGGCGAGGGCGTCTCCCGTTTCGGTCACCGTATTCACGCCTACTGCTGGATGCCGAACCATGTCCACTTGGCGGTTCAAATCGGCGATGTGTCGCTTTCAAAAACCATGCAACACCTGGCTTTTCGTTACACGCGGTGGATCAACAAGCGCGAAAACCGGATCGGCCATCTGTTCCAGGGCCGATTCAAGGCGATCCTGATCGATGCCGATGCTTATCTGCTCGAACTTGTTCGCTATATCCATCTCAATCCAGTCCGGGCAAATTTAGTCCACGATCCTGCCGAGTATCATTGGAGCGGACATCGAGCTTACCTCGGCCTAGATCGCGTTAGCTGGCTTACGACAGAGTGGATCTATTCCCAGTTGGCTCAAGATGTGGCGACAGCACGGGAGCGTTACGCACGTTTCATCGCGGGAGGATTGGACGAGGGTCATCGGGAAGATTTCCATAGGCGCACTGTGGAGGGGCGCATACTCGGGGATGAATATTTCGCCGAGAATGCGCTAAGGCAGTCCGATAAGGCATCACGAGCACAAATTAAACTTGAATCGATCATTAGCGTAGTCTGTGCGGCTCGCAAGATGGATTTGGATCAGATCAGCGGTGCAGACCGTGGCCGAGCGGGCGCCGCGGCTCGTGCGCTGATCGCGTACTTAGCATTGGAACTCGGCGCTGCCACCTTGACTGAGGTCGGCAACTTCCTCAACCGCGATATATCGACCTTGAGCACGGCGGTCAGTCGCTTACGGGAGCGCATAAAGCAAGAATCCGAATTGGCAGCGGAAGCCAAACGATTGATGAATCTTTTGGCCATTAACAAAATTAACAAAGCCTGACCCTTCATATTTTGCCGGTTCGCAGGCCATGTAAATTTTCATCCCACGCTTCTGGCGTTACGCACTGCTCTTAATATGTAAAAATTCTTGACACACTCAGAATGAAAACCGAAGCCAACAGGCTCTTAACGTCAAATGAATCAGTGGTTTTTGACAAAATTGTGAATTAAAACAAAGCCATAAGGCCGTAAATTTTGTTGACAATTACACTCGGAAAAACGCGCACACAGGCAAGGTATCCGCAACATGGACCGGATGCGTGATATAAATCAATAGCTGCGACGGCTTTTTTTTGCGATCTCTTTAAGCCAAGAAACGAATGACTGAAAGCGACATCGATAAAAACTTGCGTACTATCGCTCAAGTCCTAGCGATCTCCGCAACCAAGCGACACATCTTTCTCTGCTGTGATCAGACCAAGCCAAAGTGTTGCCGCAAAGAAGAGGGGCTTGAATCCTGGGAATATTTAAAGCGCCGACTGGATGAGTTAAAGCTGACCGGCTCGGCCGGAATCCAGCGTACCAAGGCCAATTGTCTGCGGGTGTGCCGTCATGGGCCGATTGCAGTTGTCTATCCGGAGGGCGTTTGGTACCACTCCTGTACGCCAGAAGTTCTCGAGCGAATCATTCAAGAACATCTCATCGGCGGAAAGCCGGTAACCGAGTATGCGTTTGCCATGCGGCAAGCTGAAGACTAAATTCTATTAGGCTGGCGGCGCCGATGAGTGTCAATGCCTACGATGTCAGACCGGCTACGCAGTAATCAGCCTATGCCGGTAGCCATGCGATATCGAGAACTTCTATAGCATATAGAGACGTGGACTTGAAAATTAGAACTATAACAATGAGACAAATTGGAATGACGGCATCAAAGATCGGATGGTTTTTGCTGGGAGCCATGCTTTTGCCGGGGTGCGCCACACAATCGGATTATCGGCCTTTCAAATCCGAGAAAAATATTGCGACCACCGAGCGACACCCCCGAAAACAGAGCTATAACCAACCGTATCGGGTAAAAGGAAAAACGTATTACCCGTTGAAAAGCGCCAGAGGCTATAAAGCCAAAGGAGTGGCATCCTGGTATGGATGGGAATCTGGGCATCGGACAGCTATGGGATCACGCTTCAACCCCAACGCACTAACCGCCGCGCATCGCACACTTCCCTTGCCTTCACGGGTGCGAGTGACCAATCTAACAAACAAACGATCAGTGGAGGTGATCGTCAATGATCGTGGACCATTCATCACGAGTAGACTAATCGATCTGTCCCATGCCGCCGCCAAAGCACTTGGCATAAAAGGAACGGCTCGGGTAGAGGTGATGGCGCTTGATTAGATCCTCTTTCTCAACGCTTCGAAAGCTTGCGATCGACATCTTCGAAAAAACGTCGTCCTAGTGATCTCAAACGGTCACTGTCCCCTTTCGCCGCACAATGCACAAACGGCAATGCACCCGAACCGTATCAAAACGGGTCTGAAAATCGAGCCCAGAACGAGGTAAACCGGTAATCCCACTGATTTCCCCCTCGTCATCTGCTTACTTCATGACATCTCTCAACAGGCGAAACGACCACATCGAAGTCGTTCAATGCGCCGCACTGGCCACTGCATAAAGCGGCGAATAATCAGCCTGCCAGAATTTCTCGAGCTGATAAAACTCTCGCGTTTGAGGCTTCATCACATGGACGATCACATCCCCCAGGTCCACCAAGACCCACTCGCCACCACCCTGCCCTTCGACGCCGAGCGGCTGGACCTCGTTATTTTTCGCCTCGTCAATCACGTGCTCAGCCAGTGATTTCACGTGCCGTTCCGAAGTACCGCTAGCGATTACCATAAAATCTGCAATGCCGGTTTTTTTCCGAACGTCTATTACTTTAATGTCCTTACCCTTGCCATCATCTAAAGCCAGCAATACAACCTGCAACAATTGATCTGTAGTCATGTGTCTATGCAAAAGGATTTTCTCCCAATTGAATTATCGTCATTTGTCATTCTCTAGGACCGGAAAATGCCGCGAAAATCTCCCTTGAACGCGCCCCACGACCTTAGAGTCTCTACCGTTTTATGCCATTCTCGTTCAATAAGCTCACGGCGTAGCGAATCGGGATTGCATAGCTAATTCCACTCGGCCGCTCAAGAAGATTCTCTTTCGTCTCCTGGACAAAGACCTTGTTAATTATCCCAACAACGCTGCCGCTTTTGACATCGTACAGCGGACTCCCGCTGTTTCCCGGGTAAGCCGTCGCATCGAGCTGAAAAACATCGTAGGGCTCGGAAAGTCGACGGATGATTTTGGGGTTCAGCCGCTGCGACGTATGTGCCGGGATCGCGATGGGACTTATGGCAGAAACGATTCCTCGATGTGTAGCCGGATTAAGTCCCAGAACCATGCCGATCGGGTATCCCGTAAAGGCGTATGACTCTCCCTCCCGAACCTTACTCGAGTCTCCTAATCGCATAAATGGCAAAGGCGACCCGCCGATTCTTAGCACAGCAATGTCATGAGACTCATCCGTTGCAATTTCAATAGCCTGTCGCACGCTTTGCTTTTCGCCGTCGCGAGTGAAAACAGCCAACATTTCGAATTTTGATCTGTCAGTCGCTTCCGGAAGAACATGTGCGTTCGTCAAGATGTGCAAGCCGTCGCTAATCGCGAAACCAGTCCCCCGGAAGATCGCCGGCGGGGTTCGCGTTCTTTGATAAGTTCCGATCCCGACGATGGCCGGTTTAATCTTTTCTATTATATCGGGCAGTTCGTCGGCATGAATTTTGGCGCTAAAGCCTAAGCTTGTACTGAAAATTCCGATACCGGCTAGACACAAATTCTTGAGTCGCATTCAAATCTGTAAGGAAAGAATTCGCCACTAACAATTATCCGATGAATCGATCGGCTCAGGTTCTGTTTCTATTATGATTAGGCACTATTCGTCAATGCGCTTAGTGAGAAAAGAAGAGCTTGCCATTCACTCTGGCCTGGTTTACAAGAATCGCTCCTACGCGGAATAACCTCTCGTGGCAATCCGGTGGGCCACGAGACTTTTAGGCCAAACGTGTTTATACACTTAGGGCATTTGGACGCGATTCGCAAGCAATCGGCAGTCCACACTAATAATTACTCCTATACAGCGCTCTTCTACGATGCATCCAAACCTCGTCAAATGGTTGGTCTACCCTGTTCATGAACGGATGGTAAGCCGCCCCACGTTTACCTATCTAGCCGAATTGGAAAAAACACAGTGGCTTTCGCGTGAAGCGGTCGAAAGGATGCAGATGGAGAAATTGCTGGCCTTGTTGCACATAGCCGATGATCATAGCCCTTGGCATGCGGAACGAATCCGTGCGTCGGGCCTCGACTTAACCGCCAGTCGCGACCTAACCTTCGACGATCTTCGCCGCTTGCCGACAATGAACAAGGCGGACGCGTCCGTTAACAGAGATCGCATAGTTTGGAAAAACGTTCCGGGAGGCGCGCATCGCTACAATACAGGAGGGTCAAGTGGCCAACCGTTGATCTTTTATTTCGGCAGAAAGCGGCAAGCTGCTGACGCCGCCTCGCGCATGCGCGCACGCCGATGGTGGAAGATAGAAGTTGGTGAACCCGAAGTGTTTTTATGGGGGGCGCCGGTAGAACTCAATAAAACAGATCTTGTTAAAAAAATAAGGGATCGACTCTTTAATCAATTGCTTCTGAATGCCTTTGAGATGTCGGAGAGCAGGATGAGCGATTATCTCAAAATAATTCAATCATTTAATCCCGCCTGCATCTATGGCTACGCGAGTAGTTTGAGTCTCTTGGCATCCTACGCAAAGAGCCGGAACAGGGTCCCGAAGTTGTCACGCCTCAAAGTTGTGTGCACCACCGGAGAGCCCCTATTTCCTGAACAGAGAGCGTTAATCGAGGAAGTCTTCGATAAACCTGTATCGAATGAATATGGATGCCGCGACGGTGGGTTGATTGCGCTCGAATCGCCGCAAGGCCAAATGCTGGTTAACAGCGAAAGCCTCATTGTCGAGATTTTGGACGATAACGGGATGCCCGTCGCCCCTGGAGAAATTGGAGAAGTTGTTGTCACAAACCTATGTTCGGAGGCTCAACCGTTTATCCGTTACCGCACCGGCGATATGGCACGACAAACCGACGATTTGTGCAACGTAGGTCGTGGCTTACATGTGATCTCGGAAATCATGGGCAGAACCACCGATTTCGTAGTTCGCCCCGATGGAACGATCATGCACGCCCTAGCGGTCATCTATGTGCTACGTGCAATCGAAGGGGTTCACGAATTCAAGATCATTCAACCCTCAACAAATCGCCTAGATGTTATGGTCGTTCCGGGCTCCATCTGGCAAGAGAGCGCGAAGGATGAAATCGTGAAACACCTGCAGAGCCGGATGGGACGAGATGTACGTGTAGAGGTCAATATGGTGGATAACATACCGCCGGAGGCTTCAGGAAAATACCGTTACGTTACCAGCCATGTGCCGTTGCCGGAAAAGCTGGAGATCCGTTCCTGATCTCCACTTTGAGGCCACTCTTACAAAACCAAGATATCTTTGCTAGTCCCTCTCGACCTGGACCATGATACTTGTGCCCGGTTGAATGTGTTTCTCGATCTTAGAACCATTCCACTTGCGCAAGTCAGCCACACTGACTTTAAATCGCTTCGAGATGGAAAACAGCGTATCGCCTTGCCGAATGGTATAACTGATCGACTGCGAAGATTTAATCCCAGAACTAGCGATTGCCAGCTTCTTGGCGGCGTCCTTGTTCCAAAGCACTAAATTTTGGCCAGCCTTGACGCCAGTCTTTGCCGATACACCATTCCACTTAGCTAATTGCTCAACATCAACGGAATGTTTCCTTGCGACAGACCAAAGCGTGTCACCCGGCTGAACGGTATAAGTCGACCGCTTATTTAGAGACTCAGCAGATCTTCCTTTTGCGGAAACTGCCGCAACGCTGTCCTCGCCTCTGATTTTCCTGATTACTTTGCCAGAAGGCTTGGATGCCAAAGATACGACGCCCCGACCACGGCGTTCTTTTTCTTCTAATTTGCCTTTTCGTCCCTTCTGGAACTTACCGTTCTTATCGGAGTAACTGCCATGTGCCCTGCCGGATTCCCAAGCAACGTCAGCATTTGCCAATTTCGAGTCCCGCGCAGCGATCAGCTCGTCAGCGATCGATGGGCGCCCCCCATCTAGAGGTTGGCTTTGTTGCGCCAGCCGTTCCAATTCTCGCTTAAATTCGCTGATTTTCTTGTCGGCAGGGATAAACAACCTATAACTGCCTTCGACGTCGGCGTATTGGCGCTTAAAACCGGGGTTCAACTCGTAAAGCTTGTCCAAGGAGATATCGGCCGCATCAGCCGCGAGCGCCAGGTCCAGTTGCGTGCTTATCTTTACCGGCTTAAACAAGGCTTCGTTGGGAATGTGATGTAAGTCAATGCCGTACTGTTCAGCCTCCGCGAATAACTTCGCAACAGCCAAGAGACGCGGGACATAGGTGCGTGTTTCTCCCGGCAAATCCAACGACCAGAAATCGGTAGGCTTATTTCTGGCCTCGTTCTTCTGAATGGCTCTGGCAACTGCACCCTCACCACAATTGTAAGCCGCTATTGCAAGCAACCAATCGCCATTAAAATCGGAATGAAGTTTCTTCAAATATTTGATCGCCGCTCGAGTTGATGCGTACACATCACGTCGACCATCATATGAACGGCTCTGTTTTAAGCCGTAAAGCCGCCCGGTAGAAGGAATGAATTGCCATAGGCCCGCGGCTTTAGCCGGAGACACTGCATCAGGCTGGAATGCACTCTCGATGACAGGCAAAAGCGCCAACTCGCCTGGAATATCATTCTTTTCGAACTGCTTCACGATAGAATAGAGAAAAGGTTCGGCCCTTTTCTGTACACGATCCACGTAGGTCGGATGATTGACGAACCATTCGAGTTCACGATCTATTTCCTCGTGCTCAACAGGCGGCAAATTGTACGAATCGAACAATCGATCCCACAAACTGTCATATTCGGCCAGGCTCTTGCCATTATGACGACCGGTAGAGGCTTTGTCCTTTTTCCTAAACCAGCGGCTGGTATTCTTAGAGATATGAAAGACGCGGGAATTTTTGCTGTTCGGCGTTGACGCCGATTGAGAATTGTCGGTAAAACTGTTGTCCGTCTTCGTCTTCCCGGCGTGATGCGTACAGGCACTTAGAGACAAGGCAAAAGCTGATGCATAACAGAGCAACTTTACATCGCGTTTTGGCCGTCTCATCGTGTCTACCTCAGAGTTCTATTCGGGTGATTTATAGCGGCATACCAGCAGTTTAGTCAATGAAAACCAAACGCACACCGTCGCCTCACCCTCGCCAGGTATTTCTGGAGTGGTATCACGCCACAACCCTAGGGCAAATACTACAAACCATCGAGGCATCCTACCTCCAAAGTTCGCTGAATCCTACTTACAATCAAAAAATTTTACAAGTCGGCTTACTAGGATGCGAGAATTTATATATTGATGAAATATTTATTCATAACTTCGTCCTTGTTAGCGCTGAGCATCGGGGCGAGCCTTATACCAAACAGGTAATCACGGGGTATCCAAACGCACTACCCGTCGCGACCGCAAGCATAGATATCTTAATTTTGCCTCATGTCATCGACTTCGAAATCAACAAGCACGAAGTCTTACACGAGGTTGAACGCGTGCTAAAACCTAATGGCAGACTCTTCGTCCTTGGCTTTAATCCCTGGAGCGTGCACGGCATCCTTCAATATCTTCCGCGACGCTCATCATTTTGGCAGCTCAACTTTATCAGCTGCTACCGCTTGTTAGACTGGTTGAGCCTTCTAAAATTCGATGCTGAATACAGTGCGGCATTCAGCATTGCGTCGTCCAAAGTGATACAAAGACCCAACTCATTTTTCAGCAAATCTCGCGCTAATCTGTCATTCGCATTCGGCATAAAGGCGGTTAAAAGAACTTACACGTTGATACCAATCACGCCAAAATGGGTCAGCGCACCGGGTTTAGTGCCCAGCCACATGCTCGAAACTTTACAGTAAGAGGCACCGTGACTAACACAGTTAACATCTACACGGATGGCGCTTGCCGCGGCAATCCGGGACCCGGAGGGTGGGGCGTAGTGTTGAAGTACAAAAGCAAAGAGATGGAGCTCTACGGAGCAGAGCCCAACACTACGAATAACCGCATGGAGCTCATGGCGGCAATCAAAGGATTGGAAGCCTTGAAAAGACCCAGCAAGGTCTGCATAACGACGGATTCTCTTTATGTTCTCAAGGGCATTTCCGAGTGGTTACCGGACTGGATCCGACGAGGGTGGAAAACATCAGCAAAGAAGTCGGTCAAGAACGTCGATCTTTGGCAGCGTCTCGTAGCCGCTCAACAAGACCATAGCGTCGAGTGGAAATGGATAAAGGGACACACTGGGCATATCGAGAATGAGCGCGCCGACGCACTTGCCAACCGAGGGATAGACGAACTGTTAAAACCTACAGCGCCAGAACAGGCGAAAACAATTCATGCGACAAGTCGTACTTGATACTGAAACAACTGGGCTCGACCCTGCAGAAGGGCACCGCATCATTGAAATCGGCTGCGTGGAACTCATCAGTCGCAGGCTGACAGGAAATCGCTTTCACGTCTATCTGAATCCAGAGCGGAACATTGATCCAGGAGCCGTTGAGGTACATGGACTGAGCGCCGAATTTCTAGCCGATAAACCTCGCTTTGCCGATATCGCCGAGGACCTTTTGGCTTATATCAAAGGCGCTGAACTGGTTATCCACAATGCTCCGTTCGATGTGGGCTTTCTCAACCATGAACTGCAATTGCTATCCAGCGGCTTTGCCAGCGTGGCGGAATATTGCACCGTTCTGGATACGTTGGTGCTCGCCAAAAAGAAACATCCCGGACAGCGCAACAATCTGGACGCATTGTGCAAACGATATGGTGTAGACAATCGACACAGAGAACTGCACGGCGCTCTACTCGATGCCGAGATCCTAGCCGAAGTCTATCTCGCCATGACCGGTGGCCAGACTTTACTGGTATTGGAGCCGGAATCGACAGATGAGGGTACGGACAAATTACAGCAAACGCCAAAATTGACCCTCTCAATAAATCGCCCTCAGCTTAAAATAATCCGTTGCAGCGAAACGGAACTCCAAGCGCATGCCGCCAGACTTGATGCTATCGATAAGGCAAGCAACGGGAAATGTCTCTGGAAAGCGTAAAGATAGAACCGAAGAGGCTTATACGTTATCCTTATAGGAGAATGTTTGATGAATCGAGGAGAGGTGGCTGAGCGGTTTAAAGCGGCGGTCTTGAAAACCGTTGACGGTTGATCCCGTCCGGGGGTTCGAATCCCTCCCTCTCCGCCATATTCTAAGGTAAGCGCTCTAGTCCAGTTTTAGCCATTGACGTTATGATCGGCATTCTCCTGGTAGATGATCATGAACTGGTTCGAGCGGGCATCGAGCACTTACTGAACGAAGCCGAGGACATGAAGGTAATCGGTATAGCGTGCTCGGGCGAAGAGGCCATCGAGCAAGCTGACCGGCTGAGTCCCGACTTGATCGTTATGGATATCAATATGCCGGGTATAGGCGGGATTGAAGCATGCCGAAAGATCAGTCAAAAACATCCACTGGTGAAAATTGTGGCTTTGAGTGTGTATGCTGATGGACCATTCCCGCACCAACTCCTAAATTTGGGCGCTCACGGCTATGTTTCGAAGAGCTGTCCTATCAGCGAGTTGATCAATGCTATTCGGACGGTATCCGAGGGCAAACGATATCTTAGTCAGGACGTTGCCAGTAAAATGGCCTTGGCCAAACTGGCCGATCAATCCTCGTCGCCGTTTAACGATCTATCGTACCGCGAACTGCAAGTCGTCATCATGACACTTCAAGGCCGGTCGATTCAGGACATGGCGGACATGCTGACGATAAGCCCCAAAACGGTCAATACATACCGGTATCGGGCGTATGACAAACTGTCTGTCAAGAACGACGTAGAGCTGACTCGGTTAGCGACAAGATACGACCTTATCAGCGACACTCCCCTCCGATGAGGATTCAAGTCTATTTGCCTCGGTGGTGGAATAGGTAGACACACGGGACTTAAAATCCCGCGCCCTAACCCGGCGTGCCGGTTCGATTCCGGCCCGAGGCACCAAACCCGCTTTCCGTGAACGGCTGACTCATGCTGTATCTATCGACTCAATCCATCATCAACGGCTCTACGATACTCCACACAATCGCCAGCCATGGCTGACTCCCTTCAGTCAGCTTTACACCAAAACTCCCGCCTTTCAACGAAACAGCCAATCGAGGTATGTTTCAGGGTCAATCTAGCGATATCTAAGGTGGAATCGATTGCAGACAAGCGCAATTCCTCGCTCTTTCGACTGCGGGTCGAGAGTTTCTTTTAGTGACCCTTTGGTTTGATGTTATAGGGTTCTTGTCAGATGAATCGATTCTTATCCCTCGCTAGAGTTTTCGGCCTAATGCTGATGGTTTTCAGCGTGACTTACGCGTTACCTATCCTGACCTCGTTAAGTTACCGTGACGGGACGGTTTCGTTGTTTATCGAAGACATGCTGCTCACTCTAGCCGCCGGCGGACTTTTATGGCTCACGACGAGAAAATTCCAGCGCGAATTGAAAGCCAAGGATGGGTTCTTGCTCGTGGTGCTCGCCTGGACGGGAATGGCGGCGTTCGCGACCTTTCCTCTGATGTCCTACCTCAAGGATTTGTCATTCACCGACGCCTATTTCGAAGCCATGTCCGGGCTCACAACGAGCGGCGCAACAATCCTGACTGGTTTGGATGAACTGCCTCCGGCCATCAACTTATGGCGACACGAACTTCAATGGCTGGGAGGCATGGGAATCATCGTTTTAGTTGTCGCAATTCTGCCGGTACTCGGTGTCGGCGGACGGCAGTTGTTTATGGCCGAGACCCCAGGCCCCATGAAGGAGAGCAAACTCACTCCTCGCATTACCGAGACAGCCAAAAACCTCTGGCTGGTTTATGCCGGCATTACCGTCATCTGTATCGGATCGCTCAAACTAGCTGGGATGAACTGGCTGGACGCAATCTGTCATGCCTTTTCCGCCATGGGGCTAGGCGGGTTTTCAACACACGATGCCAGCATAGGCTATTTCGATTCGCCGCAAATCGAGGGCGTCCTCACCATTTTCATGCTGCTCGCGGGAATCAATTTTGCCACGCACTTCCTGGCGATCCATAGCAGGACCTTTGCCCCTTACAAGCATGATATCGAGGTGGCGCCTTTTCTGATCCTGATTATCGCCAGCTGCGTGGGTGTCGCTTTCTATCTTTGGCAGCAGGGTACTTATGCTGACTATTGGACAGCCTTTCGACACACGAGCTTCAATCTGGTCTCCGCAGCTACCGATTGTGGCTACGCCAGCGTCGACTTCAACCAATGGCCATTATTTGCGCCGCTATGGATGCTCTTCTTGAGCTCCGTCTCAGCCTGCACCGGCTCCACCGGTGGCGGCATCAAAATGATGAGAACCCTAATTCTGGTCAAGCAAAGTCAGCTGCAGATGCTCATACTGACGCATCCCACGACCGTGAACCCCCTCAAGCTTGGCAACATGGTCATTCCATCGAATATTATTCTCGCGGTACTCGGATTCATCTTCGTCTATTTCATGAGCGTCGTGATTCTGACCTTGTTGCTGGTCATCAGTGGCCTAGATTTCGTCTCGTCCTTTTCCGCCATCATTGCCTGCATCAACAACATGGGTCCCGGACTAAACCAGGTAGGGCCAGCCGGCAATTTCGCGGGGCTAACGGATTTCCAGACATGGACCTGTACCCTGGCCATGTTTCTCGGCCGCATTGAGGTTTTTACGGCGCTGATTTTGTTTACGCCGGCATACTGGAAAAAATAAGAAGATTCGTCGGCCAGTATCATTTAATACGCTGATAAACGCCGATCAACTCGGCCTGCGCCAAAACATGTCCTTGCATGGCTTTTTCGAGCTGGGCTTTCGTGGGCTTATGCAGTCCAGACAAAACAGTATCGAGTGCGTAAAGCTTATGGAAATACCGATGCCGCCCTACTGGCGGGCATGGCCCGCCATAGCCCGTCCGCTTCCAATCGTTGACTCCTTCGGCAGTGTCGGCGGGCAAAGACTGCGACGAAATTCCCTCCGATAAACCGCTCGAGCTTGTCGGAATGTTGTAGAGCACCCAGTGGACCCATGTCATCTTCGGCGCCTTCGGATCCGGTGCATCGGGATCGTCCACAATCAACACCAAGCTTTTCGCGCCCTCGGGAATCCCGGACCAGGACAACGGCGGCGACACGTCTTGACCGTCACAAGTGAAGCGCTGTGGCATATCGCCGTTATGCATAAATGCTGACGATTCGATCTTCATGGACATGCCCTGCCCTCCTTTAAACTCCTCTGAAATGACTGCATCACTGGCGATTAGCAGCGCACCACCCAGCAGCAACCACATCCAGCGATTAAACAAATTCATAATCCTTGACCTCCTTGTCAATCAATGAGAAATCAAAATCTAACCCCGGAGACGAACAGCCAGAACGTCGCACTCAGCATGGTGAATCACGCTGGCGGCCGTAGAACCGAGCAACAGACTGATGCCGTGCCTGCCATGCGATCCGATGACAATTAGATCTGCCTGCAGCTCCTTGGCAATGCGGATAATCTCCACCTTGGGACTTCCGATTTCAACCCAGCGATTGTCTTGAGGGATAGCCAAACGATCGGCGATCTCTGCCAAACGCTTCCGCGCCGCATCCATCATCTGATCTGTCAGATCGATGTCGAACGGCACAATCGGCCCATAAGACGAATCCATGACCGGCATATTTTCCACGACATGGATAATGCTAAGTCTGGCGTCGTACTTTTTCGCCAAATCCTGAGCCTGCTGGATCACCTGTTCCCCGTGCTCGGAAAAATCGGCTGCCAATAAAATCTGCCGGTACGTCATCACCAGTCTCCTATTCTCTGCTTGCGCTCACATGGTTCGACCAAACAGGATCATCATAACTTGATAGCTTACGACTACGTACCCGAAAGCCAACCCCAAGCCGAAAAAGAATGAAATGGCCAAAGCATGTCGCAAAATATGCCCAATTACCGCCAAGTGCCAAAGCATCAGAAGCGTCAGAAAAATGTAAACCCCTTTGGCTTCCGGTGTCACCAGCAGCCAGGCAAGGAGCGGAACAGCGGCTGTGCTGATCAAAGCATCACATGCGTATAAAGCGGTCGCCGTTTGTTGCAGGCGGGGAATCCCCTGGCTCAGATAGAGTGCCATATAAAGAAAGCCGAACAGCATTAAAGCTTCAACCACGGCCTCGACGACCGCTCCGCTCCAATCGCGTTCCAATCCGAGCAGCACGACACCTACGATCAAGTAGGCGAGAACCGCGAGCCCTAACAGCAAGCTCGACGCAGGAACATCCCGAGGTCCTTTCTTAAAAAAACAGATATCGAGAAACAGCTTTATCAGCGGCATGTTTACACTTCGGCAGCAAATTCGAACTCGCTCAAGTTTCACCCGAGACCGATTCCAACACCTCACTTGCCTCCAACCAGGCGGACTCGGTTTCCACCAGTAGGCGGTCAATTTCAGCTTTTTCAAGGAGCAAAGACTGTAAGTCCGCCTTCGAGTCACCCTCGTACAGCGCAGGATCTGCCAGCCGCTCTTCGAGACGCCGCTTTTCGAACGTCAATTTCTCCAAAGAGGCTTCAGCCCGTTCCAGCGCCTGCTGAAAGGGTCTCAACGCACGCCGCCGCTCCGCATCCAGGCGCCGTTGATCTTTGCGGGACGGTGCCGCCTTGCTTTCGGCCGAAGCTTGCGATATGGCACGTCGATTGCTCAGCCACTGCCTGTAATCATCCAAGTCACCAGCGAATTTCTCAGCCTTTCCGTCGGCGACTAACCAGAAATCGTCGGCAGCCGTTCGGAGCAAATGGCGATCGTGAGAAACGAGCACCATCGCTCCCTGATAATCCTGCAAGGCCAGCGTAAGCGCGTCACGTGCGTTCAGATCGAGATGGTTGGTGGGCTCGTCCAGCAACAAAAGATTCGGCTTCTGATAAATCAAAAGAGCCAATGCAAGCCGGGCACGCTCGCCACCGGAAAACGGCGCGACTGCGGCCAACGCCTGGTCGCCGCAAAAACCAAAACCGGCAAGAAAATTGCGCAAATCCTTTTCTGCCGCATTTGGATCAAGTCGCTGCAAATGCTTAAGGGGACTTTCATCGACCCGCAACTGTTCGAGCTGGTGTTGTGCAAAATAACCGACCCTCAGGTCTTGCGCTTCCAAACGCTCTCCGCAGCTTGGGCTCAAAACACCGGCCAATAATTTGATCAGGGTGGATTTGCCTGCGCCATTTGTGCCTAAAAGGCCTATCCGCTCGCCCGGATTCAACGTCAGATTAACGCCGCTTAAGATAGGCGTCGAACCGTACCCCACGCCAGCCTCATCCAGCTTCAACAAAGGCGAAGGCAGCTTATCCGGCGGCAGAAAAGAAAATTTGAAAGGCGAGTCGACATGCGCCGCGGCAATCAATTCCAGCTTGCTCAACGCCTTGAGGCGGCTTTGCACCTGGCGCGCCTTGGTAGCTTGCGCACGAAATCGATCTACGAACGACTGAATACGCGCGACTTCGCGCTGCTGTCTTTCATAGGCCGCTTGTTGTTGCCCCAAGAGTTCCGCTCGTCTCGCCTCGAATGCCGAATAGTTTCCGGAATACAGCGTAACCTTTTGGTTCTCGATATGAAGCACATGATCGACGATATCATCAAGAAAATCCCGATCATGAGAAATCAAAAGCAGAGTACCGGCATATCGGGACAGCCACTCTTGAAGCCAAATCACGGCATCCAAGTCAAGGTGATTGGTCGGTTCGTCGAGAAGCAGCATATCCGACCGACACATCAGCGCTTGCGCGAGGTTGAGGCGCATTCGCCATCCGCCAGAAAACCGATTTACCGGCTTGGCCTCATCGCCCGGCGAAAACCCGAGACCGGACATCAGTTTGGCGGCGCGCGCCTTGGCTTCATAACCTCCGATCGCGTCTAGGCGAGAATGGAGCAGTGCCAGCTTCTCACCATCGCCGCTTTTCTCCGCGTCGTGAAGACCAGCCTGGATGAGACGCAATTCGCGATCACCGTCCATGACATAGTCCAAGGCGTTCTGATCGCTAGCCGGGGTTTCTTGGGCCACATGGGCGATATCCAAATTCGGCGGCATCGAAATTTCGCCGGCATCGACATGAATCTCGCCCAGAACCAGACGAAACAAACTGGATTTACCGGCTCCGTTCGCGCCAGTGATACCGACCTTCTCACCGCTATGGATGGTGAAGGAAGCCTCGTCAAACAGAAGACGCTGGCCTCGCCTTAACGCGACCGATTTGAAATTAAGCATGCCAATGGGGTGCCAAGCCGGCACCGGTCATTAGCCGGAAAGGCAGCGCGGAATTAAGCAGCCTGCTCGATTCGCCGGTCGGCTTCTTTGACAAACTCATGGAGGTCCCCTTTTTTGACGGTAGCACGGGGGATGATCAGAGCCGTGTCAATGCCTACGAAAAGAAAGGCGTATTTTTTGGTCATCTCGACGCGAAGAATATCGGCCCATTTCATCCGAGACTCGCCGTTCCGGTTGACCTCTACCAAAACATGCGGCTCGGCCCGCAAGGTATATGTACCGAGGATGCAAGCTCTTTCTTCATCCGAGTACAGTTTCCGGACCTGTCTGCGCAGGCTTCCCTTGAAATAGAGGGGGGTCAAAATGCCCCATAATGCAGCGATCACACCTACGTAGATCGCGGAAAGCGTATCCTGATAGTAAAACCACAAGAACAGCGCGATGAGCGCCATGATACCGGGGAAGATCGCCTGGTGACGACGCAAGGTTTTCTGCCAACTCGCGGAGTTCTGCAATTGATGTTCGTTGAAGGCAACCAGATCCTGTTCGCGGACTTCGTATTCTATTTGGGTCATGCGTCTATCACAGAAATTGTCTAACACCCTGCGCCGCCGACGAACCGGCAGCACATCCCCGGAGCGCTAAAGGGTGACTAGTATACGTAATTCTGTTTCAATTTACTCACTTCGGTGGGCTTGTCTAATCCGAAGCGGGATTTGGTGCTGCACAACGGAGAACAAAATGAAAGGCAATGCCGATGTTATCGCGCGCTTAAACCATTTGCTGATCGGCGAGCTGACTTCCATCGATCAGTATTTAATTCACTCCCGGATGTATAAGGATTGGGGATTTAACCGACTGTATGAACGCATTCATCACGAATTGCAGGAAGAACAGTCCCATGCCGACCGATTGATCAACCGAATTCTATTCCTCGAAGGTGTGCCGGATCTCAGCAAGCGCAACGCACTGCAGATCGGTCAGGATGTTCCAGGCATGCTCAAGAATGACCTGACTTTAGAATACAAAGTAATCGACGAACTCAAAGAAGCGATGGCGTTTTGTGAAAGCGTCGGCGATTACGTTACGCGGGATATCCTTCTGACGCTTCTCAAGGACACAGAAGAGGACCACGCCTATTGGCTGGAGATTCAGCTCGGCCTCATCGAAAAAATCGGACTACAGAACTACCTGCAAACACAGATGTAATCTACACATCCAGCCTGCCCTATCACTCGCCCACCTATGGGCAAGACAGTTCAAATCAAATCTTATTTGATAATAATTATCAGTTGTACTAGTATTTAGATCAGGTTTTTTCATCTGGTCTTGTTATGTACATCTGTATCTGCAAGAAAGTCACCGACGGACAAATCCGAAAGGCCGTTCAGGAACAGGACGTGACAAGCATGCGCAGTCTGCGCTCCAAATTAGGTGCGTGCGATCAGTGCGGCAAGTGTGCGGTTCAGGCCAAACAGCTTATCCGCCAATGCTTGCAGCACGAAAAAACGGTATCAGACCATAACCCGCGCAAGGCCGCATAAGCTTTATCCGCTCCGATAGCAGCGGGCCGCTTGAGCTTTAGAAGGCTAACGGTCGACCCCGTTAGAACGGAGTGTTCTTCGGAGTGAAAGGCAGAAGTACGGAAGGAGGACGTCCCTGTCCTTCACGACGAAATTCCCAAGATATATTAGAACGTTATGACCACGTCGGTGGAAAAGAGGAATTGATCGCTCTTCTTACCGGCAAAGCTTGCCGCTCCACCAGCATTGTCGTACGCGTCTGCCTTATCAGCCCAATCGTACCGAACGTTCGGACGCACCATCAGCCAATTCACCGGCTTCCAGTTCAAACCGGCCGTGAATGCATAATAACTTGATGCTGGAAGCGCCCCCAATGTCCGCGCAGGCGAAACCACGCGGAAGCCGTCGTCATCGCGGAACCATTCAGCGCGCAGCCCGACAGCAAGATCGTCTGAAATATCGTAGGTGAGGTATTGATTGATCCCATACCATTCTGCATCGGTCCCATTACTGCCAGACCGATCGGTCGCCCCGACGACGCTATTTGCCCATCCATGATCATGCTGGAAGGTGTAGTGTAGGCCTTCCATGATGTCGTGCTTTATCACTAAGCTGTACATGCTCCAATTGTTTGCGTCTTGCTCGGAAATCTCGCCGCTGGTGGCGCTAAATGCTACAGAACTGCCCTTGTCATCGCTGGCCCAAGTCACGCCACCGAGAAATGCCCAATTACCAAGACCTTTGTCCCAGGCACCATCCCAACCGGCGGTTTCGCTGCCGGTCACGCCCCCCGCCGTTATCGTCCAGTTCTGATCAATCGGATAGCTTAATAACACGCCTGTGTGGGTAAAGGGTTCTCCGAACTGCATCGTATAAGCATGCGAGTAGAAGAAATTATCCGGTGCCGTCACCACTTCGTTGCCGATGATGGTGTAAAAATGCCCAATCTTCGCAGTGATGCCGTTACCGAAAGGCGCGAATATTTCAAAGTAGGCCTGTGGCAGCGCGATGTCATAGAAGCGCTCCTCGTTCATCAGACGGAGATCCCAATGTCCGCGGGGCGAACCGTAAGCCTGTGTAAATTGGGCGTCGGTGCCGAACATAAAGTCGAAGCGTCCGCCGAAATCCCAGGAATCGCCCTCTGTATTGACGGCACGCTGCAGATAAAAGTAAAGCTGATTCAGTTGAAATTCGGAGGCACGGTCATTGAACGTCACCGGCCCGTTAAATCTTCCGGCGGGCTCATTCGCGTTGTAAGTGATACCGGCGTTAATCCATCCACCAAATTGCAGCCCCAAGTTTTTCATGAATTGGGTATCGTTGACATCGGCGCCCATATAGCCGAGCAACCCGGTGGGCTCGCTCGCTTCCTCAGCCCCAACGGAGGCAGCGAAAACCGCTGCAAGAACGCCTAAAGCCACACGCCCCATTCGGATCTTGGATGAATTCTTATACATATCGCTTTTTCTCTTATGTTTTCTGGAACGATAGTCTTAAGGCAAAGTCCATACCAAGGCGAAAATAATGTGCCCTCAGTTACTTAAGTAACGCATCAGTAAGATTTTGCACCTGTTTGGTGCGCTCTTACGGCTAATTGCACCAAAACAACACTTTGTTGCAATTGACACAATCGGCCATCAAGATGACTTGAAGGCATCCGCAAAGCTAGCACCGGTGTATCAAGAAAGTCGATCAGAATTTTTCTGAAACGAGCTGCTCGGCACTAAACAACGGTTCAACTGGCAGGGAGTGCTTTTTGACCGTTCAGCGAATACACGAAATCATTCGCTCGGTTTATGGAACGCTCCATGGCTGTGATCAAGCCGGCAACCCCAACGGTCATCGCTGCCAATTCATGTTCCAGCGACGCAACCGCTTTTGCATTGAGGTTATGCTTCAAAAACAACACCTGATCTTGGAATACGCTCAGTACTGGCTCGATTTTGCCCTCGGCTCGACGCATCGCGGAAATCAGTTGTCCGTAATGCTGCTGAGTGAGCTTAAGCTTTTGCCGACTGCTGCTTCGAAGGCTGCGGTTGGTGTACAGATCCAACTCATCCTCCCATTCCGCAAAAAGAGCCTCGGCCACGTCCTGCACCGCCGCAATCCGGTCTTTGACTGCTAGAGCCTTGGCTTTACTGTAATCGAACTCGACTTTAATCTGTCGATATAAGTCTTCGAGCTCGCCACCCTGAAAGTCCGTAAGTGCGCTGAACTTATCCAGCGCACTTTGAAATTGCTCCTTGGCTTCTTCCAAACTGTCCCGCGCATTCTCCACACGACTGACGAGGATGTCTCGCTTATGATGCCCCGTCGACTCCACGGCGCGAAAATAGACCTTTTGACATTTTGATATCAAATACCGGGTCAAAGGACCCAAGAGCTGACGACATACCGCGGCAAAACTAATTGGATTCGTATTGGAGGACTTATTCATAACGCACACTGCTTGTTTTTCGAGAAAAGCCAACGACAGCCATTTTAAAATCCGTATAAAACCGTTTGTAAGCTCATGGTGACAGCGTTATCATTTTTCACTTACAGAGGTCTTGAACAACTTTGCGTAAGATCCACGTCACGTTGCCGTAACGCAAACTCAATAAGCTTCGCAACGGAGTTTCATCATACAAAGGGAGATATTAAGTGAAAGCACTTAGCGAAAAGCATATGGTTGTTGTAACAGCCCTGGCGCTAGGTCTAATCATCTTCTGGCTAATCGCCTCTGATCCGCAAGCTACCACCGCCTCCACCTCATCACCTACGATAAATAACTCTCCTGATGTTGTCGCTACGGTCACGGCCGCACAGTCTTCCGACTGATTTTGTGAACCGCTTCGCCAAACGCTCGGTTCGGCGGTACCGACTTCGATAAGATTTTCTTCAAGAACGCCCCGGTATAGGAAGCCCTGTTTTCGGCAACCTGTTCAGGGGTGCCTTCCGCCACGATTAAACCACCGCCTTCACCGCCTTCCGGTCCCAAGTCGACCAGCCAGTCGGCGGTTTTGATCACGTCCAGATTGTGTTCAATCACGATCACCGTGTTGCCGTGATCGCGCAATTGATGCAGAACGCCCAGAAGTTGCCGAATGTCGTGAAAATGCAGTCCGGTCGTCGGCTCATCCAGAATGTAAAGCGTTTTGCCGGTATCGCGCTTCGACAATTCGCGCGCCAGCTTGACCCGCTGAGCTTCACCGCCGGAAAGCGTCACCGCGTTCTGCCCCAGGCTGATGTAGCCCAACCCCACCTCCATCAGAGTATCGAGCTTTCGGGCAACGGCCGGAATCGCGGAAAAGAACTGACTGGCTTCTTCCACCGTCATTTCCAAGACTTCGTTTATCGTCTTGCCCTTGTAGCGGATTTCCAGCGTTTCTCGGTTATAGCGTTTTCCCTTGCAAACATCGCAATGGACGAAAATATCGGGCAGGAAGTGCATCTCCACCTTGATCACGCCGTCGCCGGCGCAAGCCTCGCATCGCCCGCCCTTGACGTTAAAACTGAACCGCCCCGGCGAATAGCCGCGTGACCGCGCCTCCGGGGTCGCCGCGAAGAGTTCCCGGATCGGCGTGAACAACCCGGTGTAGGTCGCGGGGTTGGACCTCGGCGTGCGACCGATCGGGCTTTGATCGATATCCACCACCTTGTCGAAATGCTCCAGTCCGTCGATGCCGTCGCTCGATGCCGGCATCGCGGCGGCACCGTTGAGCTCGCGAGCCGCGAAGCGGAACAGCGTATCGTTGATCAGAGTGGATTTGCCGGACCCCGAAACGCCGGTCACACAGGTAAAAAGCCCCACGGGAAACGAAACGTCGATACCCTTCAGATTGTTGCCGCGGGCATTCCGGATCCGGAGCACGCGCTCCGGATCGGGCGGAATACGCCGCTCCGGCACGGCGATCTCGAGACGGTTGGAGAGATATTGGCCGGTGAGGGAATCGTCGTTTGCCATGATCGCTTCTGGCGTCCCCTCGGCCACGATTCGACCACCGTGAACCCCCGCCCCCGGCCCGATATCCACGACATGATCGGCAATCCGGATGGCGTCCTCGTCGTGCTCCACGACTATGACGGTATTGCCCAGGTCGCGCAAACGCAGCAAGGTATCGAGCAGCCGCTGATTGTCGCGCTGATGCAGGCCGATCGACGGTTCGTCCAGGACGTACATCACGCCCACCAAGCCGGCTCCGACCTGGCTCGCCAAGCGAATCCGCTGGGCCTCGCCGCCCGACAGGGTATCGGCGCTGCGCGCCAGGGTCAGGTAATCGAGCCCGACATTGACCAGAAACTGGAGACGCGCGGTGATTTCCTTGACGATCTTGGCCGCCACTTCACCCCGCCGCCCGGTGAGCGTCAGTTCGCCGAAAAATTCGAGTACGCGCCTGATTGGTAAGGCGGTCAGCTCCGGCAGAGAGGAATCGACTACGAACACATGTCTCGCCGCACGGTTCAGGCGGGTCCCCTCGCATTCAGGGCAAGGCTTGCTGGAAAGATACTTGGACAGTTCTTCTCGTACCATCATCGAATCGGTTTCGCGATAGCGCCGCTCCATGTTCGGAATGATCCCCTCGAAAGCATGCCGATGGACCAGCGTATCGCCGCGCGCGGTCAGAACCTTGAATGGAATCGTTTCGGTTCCGCTGCCGTACAGAACGATATCCTGAACCGATTTCGACAGTTGACCGAATGGCTGTTCCGGATCGAAACCGTAGTGCTCGGCCAGCGACTGAACCAAATGGTAGTAATAGGCGTTTCGACGGTCCCAGCCCCGCACGGCGCCGCCCGCCAGACTCAACTGCGGATTCTGGACGACCAGGTGAGGATCGAAGAACTGTTTGACGCCCAGCCCGTCGCAGCTCGGGCATGCTCCCTTCGGATTGTTGAAGGAAAAGATCCGCGGCTCCAGTTCGCTCAGGGAGTAGCCGCAATGCGGGCAGGCATATTTGTCCGAATAGACCAATTCGGTTTCCGAATCGTCCATGGACGCCACCAATGCGATGCCTTCGGCCAACCGTAGCGCCGTCTCGAACGATTCCGCGAGGCGCACGGCCAGGTCCGGCCTCACCTTGAACCGGTCGACCACCACTTCGATGCTGTGCTTTCGGCGGAGGTCGAGCTTGGGCGGCTCGTCCAGCTCGTAAATCTCGCCGTCAATGCGGGCGCGGATGAAGCCTTGGCTGCGCAAGTCCTCCAGCACCTGAGCGTGCTCTCCCTTGCGCTCGCTGACCACCGGGGCGAGCAGCATCCAGCGGCTGTCCTCCGGCTGGCTGAGAACGTGGTCCACCATTTGGCTGACGGTCTGCGCCTCTAGCGAGATGCCGTGCTCCGGACACCGGGGCATGCCGGCGCGGGCGTAGAGGAGCCGGAGATAATCGTAAATCTCGGTGATGGTGCCGACGGTCGAACGGGGATTGTGCGAAGTCGACTTCTGCTCGATGGAAATGGCCGGCGACAAGCCCTCGATGTGGTCGACGTCGGGCTTTTCCATCACCGACAGAAACTGCCGCGCGTAAGCGGAAAGCGACTCCACATAGCGCCGCTGTCCTTCGGCATAAATGGTGTCGAACGCTAGCGAAGACTTGCCGGAACCGGATAATCCCGTGATGACGATCAGCTTGTCACGGGGCAGGTCTAGGTCGATGTTTTTGAGGTTGTGGGTGCGGGCTCCACGGATCTGAATCGTGTCCATGCAAAATTCAAGCGCAAAACAGAACCTGTTACTATAGGCCGATTCCCGCCACTCGCAAAGGAGCATATTGCTTGAATCCGACCTTGCAACTCGACACTCCGATGACCCGAGCCGAGGTGCGCGCCAGCTTGTCTCTGGCCGCCATTTACATGCTGAGGATGCTGGGCATGTTCCTGATCTTGCCGGTTCTCTCGGTATTCGCCCGCGAGCTTCCGGATGCTTCGCCGCAATTGATCGGATTCGCCATTAGTGCTTACGGTTTGACCCAAGCGATCTTGCAGATTCCCTTCGGCCTCTGGTCCGACCGTTATGGGCGGAAGCGCCTGATCGTAGTCGGCTTGCTGCTCTTTGCCGCCGGCAGCGCGCTCGCTGCTCTGTCCGATTCGATCTACGGGATCATCGCCGGCCGGGCTCTACAGGGGGCCGGCGCTGTCGCCGGGGTCATCATGGCCTTGGCCGCCGATCTTACCCGCGAAGAACACCGCACCAAGGCGATGGCCTTGATCGGCATCAGCATCGGGATGTCCTTCGCGCTATCTATGGTGATCGGCCCGGTCCTCTCCGGCTGGGTGGGGCTTCACGGTCTTTTCTGGATTATCACGGCATTGGCTCTGCTCGGTATCGTGGTGCTGTACAGCGTCGTGCCGACGCCGGCTGTGAGCCGTTTTCACCGGGATACGGAAGTGCGTCCGGCATCTTTGAAGACAGTCCTGGCAAATCGCGAACTTCTGCGGTTAGACCTAGGCATCTTCTGTCTACATCTCGTGTTGACCGCTACTTTCGTAGTTCTTCCGCTGATTTTGCGCGATTCGCTACAGCTGGAAACGGCCAACCACTGGCACATCTATTTGCCCGTCTTTGGACTTGCCCTTGCCAGCATGGTTCCTTTCGTGATTCTCGCGGAGAAGAAACGCAAGATGAAAGCGGTATTCGTCTCCTTCATCGCGTTAATCGTCCTTTCGGACGTGGGGTTTGCTTGGCTTCAACACGATTTCTGGATCATATCCGGGCTTCTTTACCTGTTCTTCACCGGCTTTAATCTTTTGGAAGCCACCCTCCCTTCGTTGGTGTCGAAGACCGCTCCTCTCGACCTCAAGGGTACTGCCATGGGCGTTTATTCCACGGCTCAATTTTTGGGCGCCTTCGTGGGCGGAGCCGGTGGCGGCTGGATTTACGGCCGCTATGGAATACCTTATGTCTTCCTGTTCTGCGCCGCCGTCGCTCTGCTATGGTTTATATTTGCCATCGGTATGAAAGCTCCCCGAGGTTTGAGCAGCCTCCTGGTTAACGTGAGCGGATTGAGTCATGACCAAGCTTCCAGTTTGTCCAGACGATTGCTTCAAGTGCCGGGAGTTGCCGAAGCCGTAGTCCTGGCCGAAGACGGCGTGGCTTACCTGAAAATCGACAAAGAGAAGCTGGATCGCATGGCGCTGAGCGGATTGTTGCAGGAAGTCGCTGCATGAGCATGCCAAGGCTTCCGACAGCCTTTCGAAATCTGACGAAACCTGTAATTTTTACTTAAAAATTAAGAACTTCAGCCATAGCGGCAAGTCTAATATCTGTTTAAATTCTCAACCGTATCATCGATCGGAGATACCTTAATATGGCCACTCGCGGCGTCAACAAAGTCATACTCATCGGCAACCTAGGTTCCGATCCTGAAGTGCGTTATATGCCCAACGGAGGCGCGGTTACCAGTCTACGGCTCGCCACGAGCGAAACATGGAAAGACCAGCAGACCGGCCAACAACAGGAACGCACCGAATGGCACCAGGTCGTGTGCTACCGAAAGCTGGCCGAGATCGCCGGAGAATATTTGAAGAAAGGCAGCAAGGTATACATCGAGGGCAGTCTGCGCACGCGCAAATGGCAGGACAAGAACGGCCAAGACCGCTATACCACCGAAATCATCGCCGATCAGATGCAGATGCTGGACCGCGCAGGTGGTCCTTCGGCCGGCTCGGGCGGGCGCGGAGAATCCGATCGTTATGCGCCGCCATCTTCGGGATCTTCGAAGCAAGCCCCGCAGCCGGAGCCCGGATTCGGCGGCATGGACGACTTCGACGACGATATTCCGTTCTAAAGAAACTTCGCCCAGCCCGAATAAGCGCCACGAGCTTTTGTTTTGTAAATAAAGTTAGGCCGAAAACCACAACGCGCGCGCCATCTTAAAGCAACTTTCGGCTTCATTTCCGGGTCCAACGCAGGTACCCGGTCGGTTATGAGACGATCTATATCCGCAAGTCGACCGGCTTATCTCTTGCCGTTTTTCCGAAGCCGGTAAAACGCCAACAAACCACTCAGCGCTGCGGCGGAAGAATCGAGGCTGTAGTTGATTTTTCTAAATGCTGGCGGTGTTTGAAGGGATTAAGTTGCAGCAAAACCGCCCTTCGGTCGGCAACGAAACAACCCTGATACAGCTGGAGGTCAGCGATGGCAACAACGGAAGACATCACCAAAGATCTGAAGCAGGACTTGGCCACCCTCAAAGCCGACATGGGCAACTTGATGGCTGCGATGAAGGATTTGGGCGTCGAGCAAGGACGAACCGCTTACGCAAGAGCTCGGGAGGTCGGTGAACGTGCTCGCGGCCACGCGATGGCGGCCCAGGAAAGCGTAGAGCAATATGTCGAGTCACGCCCCTTGGCCAGTCTCCTGGTGGCCTTCGGCACAGGCTTCGCGATCGGCACGTTGCTTGGTACCCGTCGCTAACGGCGGGCCGCTGCCGTGATGCGATCATTCACAGACATTGTCGCTGCGGAAAAAGCAAAGCTTTGGCAGGGGCTGAGCCGATCGGCGGTACTGCTCTCCCTGGCAATTTTCGCCACATTGGCCGCATTCGGCGGCTTGGTTTTCGCGTTGCTTGGCGTCTATTTATCGCTGGAGGCGATGCTGGAGCCTTGGGTCGCCGGAGTAATCGTCGGCGTCGCCATGATCGTGATCGCTTTCATCGCGTTATGGGTTATTGCGCGATCTTTTACCAAACAGGGCAGAGCGGCGCCGTTGCCGCCGTCGTCGTCGAGAGCCTCCCTTGCGGCCGCGCCCCAGCCTCCCTCCGCCATTCCCGACACACTGCGCGCTACCGTAACTGATGCGCTCGGTGCAGCCAATATTCGAACCAGCGATATCGCGATCGCGGCCTTGGTTGCGGGGCTGGTTCTTGGCGCCAGCCCGCATCTAAGGCAACGCTTATTTCGTAGTATTACGAGAGACTGAACCAATCCGCCCGCCGACACTGTCTGCGGCAGGCGGATTATTCAGACTGCCAAGCACTCAGATTTGCGCTACATGCTTGAGAGCGGGGATGTTAGTTTCGTATCTCTTCGCCGGCTTGCATTTTATGGCGCGAAGCATGCGTGAGCGCTTGAATTCCGCCAGAACTCGGCTGACGCTTTCAACCGTAACGCCGAGAATCGCAGCCATTTCCTCGCAGGTCAGCAGAGTTACCGCAGTCGATGTCGAAGTATCGTTTTGAATGGCCGCCAGGAAGTTCACCAACCGGGCGACGCGCGCCTTTATCGATCCGGTGGAAAAGTCGGTAATCCAGATGTCGGCACTCTTCAGATGCTGGTACCAGCACTCGATGAGCCGACAATACAAATAAGGATTATCTTTCTTGAGCTGGGCAATCGTTCGCAACGGCGCACAAATCACTTCCACCTGATCGACCGCCACCGCCGTATGCTGATACGTCGGTTCGATCAATCCCCCGAGACCGAGAAATGCACATTTGGCATGAAGCCGAACGATACGGGCCCTCCCGTCGGGCGAATAGCTGATAAGCTTTACTAAGCCCTGCACAATCGCCAGCACGGTATCGGCCGGATCGCCTTCTCTGAAAATGATTTGTTTGGCGGCGAACGATTTTCGCTTGCCTCCTCGAAAAACCGTTTCCAAACCCGCCATGTCAAGGCCTGCCAATGCATCGCCGGTGTCCTCTTCAAACACCCGAGCCGCGGGATGCCGCGCGATAGGAGAAATGCTGCCCTTTCCTAAATTAGCCATGTGCCACCTCGTCGTCCTGATTGAAATCACACCTCGCAAGCCAACTCCTTGGAAGCTCGCCTATTGGAGAGATCCCCGGTTTGCGAGGTAGCCGACCATTCCTGGTCTATGCGCGGAACGGAACCGAGTTGATCCGCGCTGAGCTAGCAAATCTCAGATTAACAAATTTGCGGATCAAACTCATCCGGTAGACCACAGACTGAAAGCCGATGTTCTATATACCCCCAGCGTTCAGGCACCATTTCCCTCCGAACCGGGAGGCAAATTGGCTGGATGATGAACTTAATGCGTTGGGGCTGTGTCTGCGAAGTAGAGACCCGTGGATCGTGGATTCCGCATATATGGCGATAGAGGACTTGAAAGACTCGTCCGAACAACTCGAAAATCTTGCCGGCGGCATTCGCCGGTGTGTCGCATGTCGGCTTCACGAGAGCCGCCGACACGCGGTCCCAGGCGAAGGACCGGTAAATGCCGAAATCATGGTGTTGGGCGAAGGCCCGGGCGGCAAAGAGGATGCGGCTGGCCGGCCGTTTGTCGGCCCCGCAGGCCGGTATCTCGACACGCTCCTTCGAGGTCAGGGCATCGCCCGCGACAGGCTGTTCATTACCAACTGCGTCAAGTGCCGTCCGCCGAACAACCGCACGCCCCGGCGCGACGAGCTGAAAACCTGCACGAATTTGTGGCTGGAGCGTCAACTCGAGCTGATCTCGCCCAAGGTCATCGTGCTGCTTGGCCAAGTCGCCGCACGTCAGATGCTGGGCGATACCGCGACCGTTTCCGACTTGCATGGAACCACGCAGCCGCGCAACGGACGAAGCTATTTCGTAACTTATCATCCTGCCGCCGCCTTGCGTTTCGATTGGATCGCCGCCACCCTCCAGGAGGATTTCGAGATCCTGGGCAAGTTGCTCGCGCGCTCCACCGATTCATCTCAGTAGCTTTTCAGGCCTGGGTTTCACGGTCGTCGGAGCGGCCCGTCCACGGGACTTCAACGACGCGGAAAAAGGTGGCCTCCTTCCCTGCCCCACAAAGGACGCGGCGCTTGCGATACCTTCGTCACGACCCTGCCGGGCTGAATCCGGGATTCGGCGTCCGCGCACATTCCTGTTGCCGCTCTGTCCAAAAATCATTATCAATGCCCTTTGCAGCAAACAGCCTCCTGGATCAAACGTCATGAAAAGCTGGCCTTGGGTATCGATTGACCAGTCTTCGCTACGGAACCGGTTCGCCTACGTAAAAGCTTTGATCAAGAGGCTGATCAGAGACATACAGGAAGGCGGCCTGGACTACCGCGCCATGAGTCTGGTCTATACGACCCTGCTGTCGTTGACCCCGCTCCTGGCGGTCAGCTTTTCGGTACTCGCCGCGTTCGGCGTACACAACCAAATGGAGCCGCTCCTGCTGGAACTGGTGGCGCCGTTGGGCCAGCAAGGGAGGGAAATCGTTAACCGCATCATTGGATTCGTCAGCAACATTAGGGTCGGCGTATTGGGTTTCGTCGGTTTCGCCATGCTGTTCTACACGGTTCTCTCTCTGCTGCAAAAAATCGAGGAGGCTTTCAACTATGTGTGGAGGGCCAAGAAATCGCGCAGCTTTCACAGACGGTTCAGCGATTATCTCAGCGTTCTTCTCGTGGGGCCGGTGCTGGTTTTCTCCGCTCTCGGACTCATAGCATCCATGGCCAGCACCGAAATCGCGCAGATAATCATCAGTCAGGAACCTTTCGGAACCTTGTATTACCTGTTGGGACTGATTCTTCCGTACCTCCTCATCATCGGTGCCTTTACCTTTGCTTATCGATTTCTTCCGAACACCCACGTGAACTTTCGTTCGGCTCTGGTCGGAGGCATCGTGGCCGGCATCGGCTGGCGCGGAGCGGGCTGGCTGTTTGCCGAATTCGTCGCCAACTCAGCCCGGTACGCCGCCATTTACTCCGGCTTCGCGATCCTCATCGTATTCATGATCTGGATCTACGTAAGCTGGCTCATTCTATTGATCGGCGCTCAGATTTCGGTTTATCACCAGCATCCGCGCTACATCCATCTGGCCGAGCGCGACGTCAAACTCAGCTATCAGCTCTTCGAACGCCTCGGTTTCTTGATCATGTACCTGATCGCGGAACACTTTCATCAGGGAAAAAAGCCGTGGACGACCGACGCCCTAAGCCAGCACCTCGGTCTCCCTGATCTCATGATCGAGAAAATCTTGGACGCGCTGAAAACACGGAATTTGATTCTGGTCGCGGTCGAAGGCGATCAAGGATTTGTTCCCGCCCGTGATTTGTCGGCCATCACGGTATCCGAAATTCTGGAAGCGATACGAACGTCGCCGGCTGAAACGTCGTCCATCGACAAGAACACTCTCTCGGTCCCCGCCGTGGATCATCTATTGGAAAGACTGCACACGTGCGGCGCACAAGCCACCGAGGGGCTTTCTTTGAAGGATTTGGTAGATGCTTGAACTCACGGCAGCCTAATACCGGAATCCAGTTGGGCTACAAGACGCCCCCCCCTTGCCGCCTGCTTGCTGCCGTTCTGGCATACTAAAACCCGAGCCCGTCGATCACTATCGCGTAGGTATCCACCATGTGCCAGCTCTTGGGAATGAACTGCAATGTTCCGACCGACATCTGTTTCTCGTTCGAGGGATTTCACGTACGCGGCGGATTGACCGATCACCACCGCGACGGCTGGGGCATCGCCTTTTTCGAAGGCCGCGGTTGCCACTTATTCGTCGACTCCAAAGCGACAGTCGAATCGCCGATAGCCGATCTGGTGCGCCATTACCCGATCCATTCGACCAACGTCATCGCCCATATTCGGAAGGCCACCAAAGGCCGAATTGCCCTTGAGAACAGCCATCCTTTCCGAAGAGAACTGTGGGGCCGTTACTGGATCTTCGCCCATAACGGCACCTTGGAACATTTCGATCCGCCGCGCCCCGATGACGTCTTTCAGCCGGTCGGCGATACCGACAGCGAAAGAGCCTTCTGCTATCTGTTGAATGCGTTGCGTCGGGCGTTCCCACATGGTTCCCCGAGCCGAGAACAGGTCTATGGCGTGGTCGAGCGTATCACTGCCGAGATCGCGGAACACGGCGATTTCAATTATCTTCTTTCCGACGGCGATTCCCTCTTCGCGCACTGTTCCACGAATCTGCACTTCATCACGCGCAAAGCGCCGTTCGGCTGCGCCCACCTGGTCGATCAGGACATCACGGTAGACTTCAGCGAACTCACGACACCGTACGACAAAGTGACTGTCATCGCCACTCTCCCGCTTACCGACAACGAAATCTGGACCAAACTGCGCCGCGGCCAGCTGGTTCTATTTCACGACGGGGAGCCGTTAAATGTCGCCTAAAGGCAAAACGATCACAAGAGCGCTTTAACGACCCGCGCCACACCGAATAACAAGGCCGAGGGCAGCCAAATCCAGCGCATCTCGCTTTTAAGCACAAGCCATCCCCGGGCCGAAAAGAAGGCGTAGATTCCTATGGGCGGCACGGCGAGCGGTCGCCAGGCGAAGAAGTAACGTTTGTTCGAGAACGGCGCGAAAAGCGCAACGCCCAGACCGCCGTCGGTGAGGGCGTCGATGACGGGATGGGATAAGCTCGAAAGAAACAGGAATACGAAAACCGGCCAAGATTTGTGTTCACCGGGCAGAACGGCCATCGATAACGCTCCGAGGCATAGTGCGAAGGAGATGGAGTGAGTCATGCCGCGGTGTCCCCACGGATCACCGTAGCGCACCCCGAACGCAAAACCGACTGCATCCAGATCCGGAATCATCGAGCAGGCGACACCCAATAGCACAACCTCAGGCGATAGAATGCCATCCGGAAAACAGGCGCTCAGCGCGATCGGAACCGCCGCGTGAGAGACGATGGTAGACATAGCCCGGCTCCGAAAACCAAAACCTCATCAATACGTCGATAAGACAGCTGAACCGCCGGATAGCGTTCCCGGCGGGATCATACTGAATTTCAAGTCAAGCCATTCGTGGTAGGCTTCGCTACAGGAACATTCTTCGGAGAGCCTGGATGAAATGGATCGGCGCCGAACAAATAAACGACCGGCTCGATTATCCGTCTCTAGTGGCCTGGCTTGAAGCGGCCCACGGCAGCGAGATCGATGCGATGGACGATCTGCTGCTGAGCCGATCGCATACGGACGGGCAAACGCAGCACTTTCTCGTACGGGCCGCCTGGCAAAGCAAACTCGGCGTCGGAGCGAAGCTGGTGACGGTCTTCCCGGACAATCAAACCCGTGGACTCCCCTCGGTACAGGGCCTTTACGTTCTGTTCGGCGCCGAGGACGGTCGACCCTTGGCGTGCCTCGATGGCACCGCTCTCACCTTGTGGAAAACGGCCGCCGATTCCGCACTGGGCGCGAAGCACCTGGCCCGCGAAGATGCCAAGAGGCTGCTCATGGTCGGCGCCGGCGCCATGGCGCCTCATCTGATTCAAGCGCATCTGGCCGTCCGCCCGTCGATCGAGTCGGTATGGATCTGGAACCGCACGCCGCGCCGTGCGGTAAGATTAGCGGATTCCCTGGCTGGCCTACGGACTTCGATACACCCCACGACGGACCTGGAACAAGCGGTACGCGACGCCGATATCGTCTCCTGCGCGACCATGGCCACCGCTCCGCTCATCCTGGGCGAATGGCTCAAGCCCGGAACCCACCTGGACTTGGTCGGCGCGTTTACTCCGGATATGCGGGAGGCGGACGACACTGCCATCCGGCGAGCCAAGATATTCGTCGACTCCCGCGAGACCACTGTCGCCCATATCGGCGAACTCTGCATCCCCATCCGGAACGGCGTGATATCCGTGACGGATATCTTGGCCGATCACTTCGAGCTATGCCGCGGCATCCATCCCGGCAGACTGTCTCCCGCCGACATCACCCTATTCAAAAACGGCGGCGGCGGCCATCTGGATTTAATGACGGCGCGATTCATCCTGGATCGCGCTGATCGCAAGAATCCCTGACGCACTTGAGTCCTGCCTCCATCTTTAATGGAGAATCAACAGCCTCGGAGCCCTGTCTGGTTGCACAACTTGATAGGCATCCTCAGGCAGCACACCGCAATCCGGCCGTACCCGAAGTCGATGTCCTGCACTTCCCGTCACTAACAACTCTTCGAAGACGCTCGCTGCCCGTTCGCCAGGCCAGCCGGTCATGCGCGAGCGGGAATCGTGCTCGATGCTTAGGAAGCCTCATGGGGCCTCGATGAAATCATACACGATGACCTTGTCCACCAAGGGTTTCATTCTTTCGTTGATCACCTTATCGTGGTCCGGATGTCGCGAGTATTCGTCGAGCGCCTGTGCATTCTCGAACGTGGCCACGATAGCCACATCGTACGAGCTGTCGACAACATCCCGCTTGCCGGGCAGAGCGGCTCCCACGTGGTAGCTCGACACCATCGGCAGCTTCGAAAGCGATTTGGTCGCCTCGATGTACTGCTGGCGCGCCGCTGAGCTCCCATGATCCTTGAGCCAGACGATCACGACATGATGTATGCGTCCTGCGGTCGACGGCACGACCTCGGCCGAACCGGAAGCCGCAAATGTCAGAACACACACTAAGAGGGCGAAGACTGTCATTCGTTTCATGCGATTCCCCATCTTTTTCAATTGAGGTCGAGCAGGACCGGCTGCTCAACGCAGAGTCCTGCAGATTTGCACGGCAAGAGTATCAAGACCGATGTTCCGAAGGGCGTGTTGCCGAACATCGCAGCGATAGTAGCATGGTCCCTGATCGGCATCACGATCGCCACGGCGTCGATGATGAGCGCGGCAACCGTCGCCGCTAAGCAGGCCCGCACAGGGTATCATCGAGGAATAAGGCCCGAGAGCGATGTTGAACGTGCGTTTGCGAAGCATAAGACTGGCATTCAAGACCTTCCCCGAGCGCCGGACTTGGCGCGGATGCCTTGGGTTATTCGGCGTATACGCGCTGTGCGCTCTGCTGATCGGATGGGCGACGGGATTTTGTCGTTTGGAGTTGATGAAGGCATCCGCCTGGGTAATCGCCTCAACGCCCGTCGTTTTGCTCGTGACGCCGAGTCTTGTAGAGGAAGTCTTATATCGTGCCGTCTTACTGCCGCATCCGGTTGAAGCGGCTTCTCCGAGAACAAAACTCGTTTGGTCCTCGGTCAGTCTCGTTGCCTTTGTGGCCTCCCATCCAGTCAATGGTTTGGTGTCACGAAGAGCGGTGTTTCTCGACCCGGTTTTTTTGGTGCTGGCGACACTGCTCGGCATCGTATGCACCCTCACCTACCTGAGATCGGGATCGATTTGGGTACCGATGCTGTTTCATTGGCTTACGGTGGTCGTGTGGATCATGTTTCTGGGCGGTTGGCAGAAGCTGATGATCCCCGGAGTTTGGGAGTAACGGAACCGTTATGGAACGCGCTCTGACCGATCTCAGATTCCCCGAATATTGCACGAGAACCGAGCGATGAAGCCACCGGCCATACAAAGGCCCAAGCGCGATTTCGGCGTCAATCGCCGGATATCGGAATCTCTCGATGGCCCGGATTGCCGCCTCGGGCCGAGGCCGCCGCGCGGGCGAGATAATCCTCCCACTTCCGCGCCGTCAACTGCTGAAACATCGGCACGACGGGGTTGAGCTCGATGGGCGGTGCATCCCAATGCTGCTCATAGCCCTGTTGCTCGGCTTCCAGGGCAATTCCGTCCTCCAGCAGTATGGGCTTGAACACCAGAGGTTTGGCGACGTTCAGCACCATCTGGGTCAGCCACTTCGGCGTTTTCACGGAAAGCAGCGGAATCTTGACGCTGTCGAAATAGAACAGGAAAAACACGCGGGTGGTCCGTTCGTCGATAGGCAGCAGGAACGACCAGTTCTTGATGCTGTCGCCGGTGTTAGTCCATTGGTAGGGATACTCGTAACACAGTTCGATGGAACGGGTGTTGACGCGGTTACGATCGACGAAAATTCCTGAAAACCGCCCAGCGGCCATGTGGGCGTCGTAGGTCAGGTAAACCCGGTCCTCGTCGGCTTCGTGATGGGTGAGCTTGGCGTCGACGAAGGGACGGTATTTCCGATGCAGGAACGCGTGGGCGAAGTCACAGATATTGTCGATCACCATGGAATGGTGGGTACGCCAGATGAAATCCACGGCAAAATTGGCCCATGGATGGTCTCCGGTAAGTTCTGGAATTTCGGGGATCTTTCGCTCTCCGGCCAGGGCCGGATCGCCCGGAAACAGCCAGATCAGGCCGTAGCGGACGCTTACCGGGTAGGTGCGCAACCGGTTTTTGATGAGCGGTCTGCCGAAGCTGTCATGGGAATAATCGATCAGCCAGCCGTCCCGGTTGAACGTCCAGCCGTGATAGGCGCAGCGCAGATGGCAGCGATCCACAACGCCGTGAGTGAGCTTGAGCTGGCGGTGCGGACAGCGGTTCTGCACGGCCGCGAGCCCGCCGTCCTTGCCGCGGAACAGGGCAATGGACCTCTTCCAGAACACGACTTCCTTCACCTCCCCTTTCTTGACGGCGCTGTCGTATTCCACCGCGTACCAGCGGTCCGGATCGAGGCCGGCGGCACGGGCCTTTTGCCGGGAATTTTTGGCTTCCGCGAAATCAGGCGGCGATTGCCGGGATGTGTCTTGCGCATTCCTCATCGTCAGTACTCTCCACGTGACCAAGGGTGGATAACGGTGGCCAAAAGCCGCTTCATTTCACCGGGGTAATGACACCGCGGCGCACGAAATCCTCGTAGGCTTCCCGAATCGCTTCGGCCAGGCTGGTGGGCCGATAACCCAATTCCTGTCTGGCCTTCTCGTGATCCGCCCGGCGCCGCATCGAGAGCAGGCGCACCGCGGCAGGCGTGAATCGCCGAGGCGAGTTGGGAAAGATCCGGAACCAGGTCTTGTCGGCCACTTCCGCCAGCGCGGCCATGACGGGTGCGGGCAAGCGCAGCCCAGGGGACGGTCGCCCGGTCACCTGCCCGTAGAGAGCCATCAGGTCGTCCACGCTGGCGTAAGCGGTGCTGATGATGTACTTCTGCCCGGAACGGCCTTTCCGCATGGCGAGCACATGGCCCTCGGCGATATCGCGGGTGGAGACGAATTCGAAGCCGCCGGGGATATAGGCTTTGAGCCGGCCATGGGCGTAGTCGATGAGCACGCGTCCCATGCGCGACGGCTTGTAATCATGCGGACCGACGATGGCGCAGGAGGTGGCGACGACCACGCTGAGGCCGTCCGCGTGGGCGCGCAAGGCCTCGTGCTCCGCCAGATGTTTGGTGAAACCGTAGGGCAGATGGCGATCGAAGGGATAGAACGGCATGCCTTCGTGGCTGGGGCGGTCCGGTTCGTACCCGGTGGCGCTGAGCGATCCGGAGACCACGACCTTGTCGACGCTGTGGCGGACGGCGGCTTGCAGAATGTGCCGCGTGCCCAGGACGTTGGTATCGAAGACTTCCCGCTTATGGGCACCATTCCCGGCTATGGTCGAGACCAGCGCCGCGCAGTGATAGACGCGGGAACAGCCGCGCACAGCCGCGTCGACCGCCTCGGAATCCCGCAAATCGCCATAGGCTCGGTCGACGTCGAGTCCCGCCAAGGCCCCGTTGTCGCGGCCCTGCCGAATCAGGACACGGACTTCGTCTCCGTCGGCCAGCAGGCGGCGTACGAGATTGGCGCCGAGATGGCCGGTCGCTCCGGTGACTAGCACTTTTCCCGAGTTCACGTTGGTTCCCTTCTCTGTGGTGTCGAGACCGGATGGTAACACGCTTCTATCCAAGGAAGCGTCTTGCATCTATACGGGGACATGGAGTTCCGATTTACCTCGGTCCGGAGTCCGTCGATGGCCCCCATAGCGGAAATTTGCTGATTTTGCCCTTCACAAAGTGGCTCGTCGGTTCCGTTACCGTAACCGGGGCGAGCGTCTCGTCCGCGATACGCCACGGACGGATATTTCAGGATTCGAAACACCCAAACCCGGAACGTCCCAGATTCGGGTGAACCCGTGCGACGGCAAGTTGTCGTTAGAAATTAGATCGGGTCGAAAATTCACCTCCGCTCAAGATGAGTAACCTCGGTTCTCAAAAGGAAAAATGACCAGCCTCCGTTCAGGAGAACGCCATGCGCCATAGATTCCCCCCCACCACGTTCGGTGTCGCCTTGTTTCTAACGTTATCTGCCTTTTCTCCCACTGGAGTCTCTGCACCCGACAAATCGAATCACGAGGTTTGGATGATCGACCAATCGGGTTTCCCGCCTAGCACCATTCCCGATGACGACATCGGCGGCAAGCTGTACATATTCGATGGCAGAAAGTTGTCCCGGAATGCGGCGTCCAAGGCAAAACCGGAGGTCTTCGAACTAGCGAAATTGGCACAGCGGCTGGACGACACGGCAACACCGCGTCGACCGCACTACATCACCTTCAATGCGCCCCACACGCATGCCATCATCTCGTTTGTGGCCACCGGACATGTCCTCATCATCGAGGCGGCAACACGAAAGCCGGTCTTCCTGGTCGATGTAGGCAAGCAAGCTCACGCAGCCGTCCCTTCGCCGGATGAGACCTATATTCTGGTCGCTAACCAGAACGGCAAACTCGTACAGAGAATCAACACCGATTACGCAGCCAACACCTTTACCCTCGACCATAGCGCCACTCTGAATCTTGCCGATGGGACGACGCCGAGCGGAGCCCTCAAACAGTTCGGCTCCGCCGATGAGGACGGTGTTCGGCCGGACAACGCCCCCATCCTGGCGCTGCCGGACTCCACCAGTAACTTGGCGTTTGTCACGCTTCGCGGCGGCGGTCTGTTTGTCATCGATCCGCGCGCCACGCCGATGGCTATCGCCGGTGAGTATACGACCTCGACCATCGAACCCGCCGGTCTCCTGGCGGCCCAGACGGGAAACAAGATGTACTTCAATTCGGGCGGCGGCGGTGGAGCCGAACTCGGGTTCCAATCCGTACTTTATGCTCTGCCGGTGAGCGCGTTCTCGCCTTCGCCAAATCCGTATCCGAAGCCAGACACCCCTGCGCCGACGGTGGTCTTCGATCACGGACAACAAGACGTGGATTCGCATGGGCTGCTTGTCACCCGGCAGGAACGTTACCTTTGGGTAGCCGACCGCGCCGCCAACAAGATCATCGTGGTCGATACCGAAACTGACGACGTAGTGAACGAGATAAAACTGGCTGGCGTCGTATCGCGGGACCCGGCACCGGACATTCTCGGAATATCGCCGAGCGGCGATCGGGTGTACGCGACGCTGCGCGGACCGTTCCCGCTCACCGGCAACAATCCGGAGCTCAATAACGCTCAGGGACAGACGCCCGGCATAGGGGTGATCGAGGTCAAACGAGGCGGCAAAAGCGGAATGCTGAAGCTAGTCGCCCCCGTCTCGAACGTCGACGATACTGACGATGAGGAGCGCGCCGACCCGCACGGAATTGCCGTGCGGAGTCGCTGAGGACCGAATGCGTAGCGAGTACGCCGGCTGGACTAAAGCGTCACAAGAGCTCGGGGGGAACGCACCCGCCGGTCGATTCAGCACCGCACCAAAACCCCGTCGCGCCGCCGACAGCGGTCGGCTTATCGTAGGCTCGCGCACGGGCAGATAGAGCGCGTTGCGTTGTGATAACTGATTGCGTGGTCATTGCTGGCGCTCTCCCGAGGCTCTAGCGGACGGTAACTTCGGCGATCATCCCTGCCTGGTAGTGTCCCGGAACATGGCAGCCGATCTCGAATCGGCCGGGTCGATCGAACCGCCAAACCAACTCTTTCGTTTGGCCCGGCTCTACGGTCACGGAATTCGGGCTGTCATGGGGCGTGTCGGGAGCGGCATGCATCTCCCCGGCGTGCGATTCCTGCTCCGCAACCGTACCGATGGTTGCCTCGTGCGTCAGTCGGCCGATGTTATTAACGATCAGGCGCAATGTTTCTCCGCGATTTATCGTAAGCGACGAGGGATCGTATTTCATGCTGTCCAGGGTTTTGATTTCGATCGTGCGCGTGACTTCGTCGGGTTTGCCGGGTTGACCGGCGGCCGATTGTTCAGAACCGGAGTGCTCTTCCGGCAGATGTTGATCTTTCGATACCGGCGATTCGAGGTCCTGCGCCTGCACTACGAGGGCAGACATGACTAAAGTAGCAAGAATGGCGGCGCGGTAGATCGAACGTGACATCACGATATTCTCCTTATCGAAATTCGAAGACGTTTTGTGGCGTGCCCTCAAACTACGACATAGATCTTGAGTG
Source organism: Methylocaldum sp. GT1TLB (assembly GCF_051027445.1). NCBI lineage: Bacteria > Pseudomonadati > Pseudomonadota > Gammaproteobacteria > Methylococcales > Methylococcaceae > Methylocaldum > Methylocaldum sp. GT1TLB. The sequence continues at coordinate 4,690,360 of NZ_CP194898.1, read as the reverse complement.
GCGCAAAAAAGTCCGGAGACCGCTTCTATTTCTTATCGGTGCCGAGCTACTAGAGCATTTTCTGATTCGGTGTAAGGGAGCCCCATATGTAGGTCGGCAATCCTTTGCCGACGTACCGGCTCGGCAAAGGGCTTTGTCGGAAGGGCAGCTCTGGCGCTCCCAGAGATGCCGTTTGCGATTGGGAAGGGATTGCCGACCTACGTCCTTCCCGCCTACACGAATCCGTACACCGGGATGAAAAACGCTCTAATCCTCTCCGCATCTTCATTGCGCTTTCGCCGATTCCTGGAACCGCAGGCGATCTCCAGGCTTGGCGACTTCATACCAGGCCACGACCCGCTCCGCGTCCGGATCGCCTTCCTCCGGAGCCCAAGCAGCGAAATCTTTGTCCTCGACGGGGCGGTAAGGGCCCGGTTTGACCTCGAACATGACCGTCTCGGGTGCCAGAACGACCACGGCATGCCAGGTGTACGGCGGAATTTCCACCGCCATATCGCCTCCCGCGGCGCTCAGGTCGATGCGCTCCAGGACGGTTCCTTTTTCGTCGAAGGTAATGATGGAAAACGCGCCGCGCACCGCCAGCATCAGTTCCCATCCGTCCGGGCGCGCGTGGCGGTGAGGGCGGACGTAGGTTCCGGGCTCCATGGCGTTGAACAGGCGCTGGATCAGGTCCTCCAGATCGCGGTGAATGTTCAGGTTTTTCCGAAGCCTGGGAGAGGCTGCGGCCTCGCCCATCAGCCGGAGGAGCTGTTTGTCGCTAATCGTTTTCAAAACGTCCATGGTCGTCTCCTGATACGGCGTCGGCAAGCGCTTCGCGCAGCGGGTTATGGCCGGTTTGCCGGCTTTCGCGCGGCGCTTGTGCATCGCGAGTCTGAAATGGGTCTGCCGGTAATGATGAACGAAATCGCGCGGCCGGGTCTTGTCTGTAGAATTGCGCAAGGAGGTCGTAGATTTCCGGATATTCCATGCGCACCAAGTCTGGCGCTTCGAAAAAGTATTCGCTGAGCACCGCAAAAAATTCTCCGGGCGCTTCGGCCGCGTAAGGATCTATGGGAGTCTTCTCCTCCTGGTCCACGCGATCGTTGAAATCTTCGAACGCGGCCGTGAACGCGTCAGTCCAAACCCGCCGCGCCATCCCGCGATGCAAGTTCGGGAAACCGTCGGCTGCGCCATTGAGCATGTCCAGCTTATGAGCCATTTCGTGGATGACGACGTTATAGCCTTCGCAATGTCCGGAACCCTGCACGTCCGCCCACGACAATATGACCGGCCCGCGCTCCCAGGATTCACCGGTCAACACATCTTCCCATTCGTGCATGACGCCGATAGCGTCGAATTCCGAGCGAGGGCGTATGAATCCGCCGGGATAAACCACCACCGTACGCCATCCGTCGTAGCAGTCGAAGTCCAGATTGAGAATAGGGAGACAGGCCAGCGCGGCGATTCGGGTGCGCACCCGGTCGTCCAGAATCATCCCGCCCGCCGGTTCGAAAATCTTTTCGTGAACGAAAAGGGTGGACAGTTGACGCAGACGCTCCCGTTCTTCGTTATTCAAGAGATCGAAAATTCGAAGCCCCGCGAGCGACCAAAGCCAGGTCGATTCGGATATCAGCCCCCGCTGAAGCAACTTGCGGCGCCGCCGCCGGCGGAGTAGACGAAAGGGCGAGATCATGGCCGACCCAGGACAGCACTCGGACGGTCCGCGCTCATCGCGGCGCAGAGCATGGTTTCGGTCGTCCAGCACATGCTCCACGCCCCGCTGTGGTCCACGGCGATCCAACCGTATTCGCGCTTCCGCTCGACGGCTTCACGATAGGTCGCTTCCGAGGCTTGCACGATGTTGCGGCCGTCCCGAACACGCGTTTCGAGACGCACCGCAACGCCGTCATCGACGATTTGTTCTCCGATGCCGGTGCAACTGACGGCGGCGTAGCCGGAGGCATAATTGCCCGCCACCGTCGCCGAATCGGATATTCGTTCCGGAAAATTGAACCGGCCGCCGCCGGTGGACGTGGCGGCCGCCAGACGGCCCCGCTGGTCCAGGACCACCGCGCCCACCGTTCCGGCGCCGACCGAGGGCCCGGTCTGCCGCTCCAGATACTCCGCCCAGCGCCGCGCCCGCTCCGGGGGAACCGGGTTTTGCGGCGGCATGCCGAGTTCCCGGGCCAGAAGCTGGGCTCCCAAGGGACCGAGCACCGATTCCGCCCGGTTCTGGAGCGCCCGGGCAAGTTTGATGGGATGGACCAAGTGAGTCGCAAGCATGACGCCCGAGAATTTCAGGCGCTCGCCGTCCATCAGCGAGGCCGAGAGACGCGCAAGTCCGTCGCTTTGCAAGGCCGAGCCGTAGCCGGCGTTGAACAGAGCCGATTCCTCCAAGCGCTTGACGGTTTCCGTCACGGCATCGACGGCGGATTGGCCTCGGCAAATCTCGGCCCATGCCGACGCTGCCAAATCGCCGATAAAAGTCCAGCGTTTCTCGCTTAGTCGGGGATCCGATTCCGGGGAGCCGGCGCCGCCGTGGATCAGGAGAACCGGCGGGCGGGCAATCTCAGCAAAGCGTTTTTCCATGCGGCTTACTGCATATTGATGTTCGATTCGGCGCGATGACGTTTGTCGGTGTCATCCCGTGCAGGAATAACCCAGCGGGCAATTTGTCTAAGATGCGAACTTCGACATATCTTGTCAAAAAAGGGCTTTTCCGGTTCGCGGTCAAAGGATGGGGCAAGGCCGTTTCAACACGATAAAGATCGGCTTCGGGTTCTATGGAGACTCCCCTTCCCCAGATGTCCTGCTTACCGAAAACGACTTGCGTTTCATACATTCTGTGAGGAACCTCCTATGTACAACTATTTTGCCCTTTCTTTGGTCGCCCTGGTCGGCATCGTCGTGTTCGACGACGATCCGACCGGCGTCTCGCTACAGGAGTGGATACTCTACGCGGTGCTGCTCTATGCGGCGTTTTCGTTCTTTCGGCGCTATCTGGCGCAGATCCGGCAGCAGATTCGACGGGGCGGATAAGCGCTCTTGCCCATTTATGCGCCTCGGCCGCCAGGTGTACTCACGTAACATCCGGCGCGAACAACTCCAGGTTTTGCTGAATTCGATCATAGATCAGTCGCGAGCCGACGATTCGTGCGGCGGAATGCAGGTCGTGCCTACAGCTTTCGTTCGGCACGATAAGATGTTCGACAATATGTCCGCGCACCGTCAGGTAATCGGAAATCAGAGAGCGGTGGCAGCACGACGGATCTTTCTCGGCACACATGAACGCCGTCCGGCAGATTCGTGCCAGCCTTAGTATTTGTTCCACGGCTTCGCGGAAATCCGGCGTCTCCATATAGGCGGCATACGACCGGAATCCCGGATTCAAGACCCTGTGTTTTACATCGTCCGGTGTCGCCGATCGCCATCCGCCCAGATTGTCGCCTTCCCATTGATACTGAATGCCGGCCTGCGTTAAAGCCCGTTCCAGCGTAGGACGGTTGAATTGTCTAAAACGCGCGGAACCGGGCCTGCTGCGTACGTCGACCAGACACCCGATGCCATGCCTCTTGAGCATATCGATCAGTTCGTCAGAGCTTCTGTTGCTGTGGCCGATGGAATAGAGTTTCATGGCTTCACTTCCTTCTTGCTGATTGTTTTTTCCCATTTCCCGAACCGGCACACCCCGCCGGCAGTCCGCCGATGATTCGGGCGGACGTTCGAGTTCGTATGTAATGCACTTTTTGGACTCGAAAAACAATCAGAAGCATCCCGACATTCTGACCTATATCTCGAAATAAGCCGTTGCAGGCGGGCAATCCTTCGCTGACGAGACTTCGGCAGTTTCAGCCATAAGCAAGTTCCGGGCTTCTATAGTGTCTTCAAGTATTCGAGCACGGCCTTGCGTTCTTCCGGGCTCAAGCCGTCGCCGAAAACATGGCCGGCATTGGAGTGGCCGGGCAAGGTCGTATCGTAGATTTTTTTCCGTTCCCGCAGGTCGTCCGTACCGGCTTTCCCCTGCCCCAGCGCCGTGTAGCGCCAGCCCAGGCCGACCGGATCGTAATCGGCCGCGGACGACTCGTACGACCGCGTCCAATACTTCGGCCGTTTCGAACTGTCGAGCAAGGCTTCGATGGTCGGCACCGATCCGTTGTGGAGGTAAGGAGCGGTAATCCAGATTCCGTCCAAAGGCGGAGCGAAATAACCCGGCGCCGGGGCGGCGCGAGCCGTTTCGCCGTAATAGGAGCCGTTGAACCATGCGATGAACCGGTCCGATGCGCCGCCGACAGCGTGTTGCGCCAACACTGGATCGGTGCCGATTTCGTCGAGTCCCAGCACCAGATTGGGATAAATCGGCTGTTCGCCATAGGTACCGTGGCAGCCGGAGCATGTTCGCTCGAATACGGCGCGCCCCTGTTCGGCCAGCTTGCCGTCGAGACCGAAAGGCCACGGCGGCGGTTTGAGCGATGCAAAGTAAGCCAGAATATCCGGCGCGTAGGCATCGATATTTCGCACGGTATCGACGTCATCGGCGCAGAATATGGCGCCCACCATCATGGCCCGTGCGAGATCACCGCGGCCCTCGGCGTTGTAGAACAAGGCGTTCTTCTTTGCCATGCGCCACCAGGGCGGAATGCTGACCGGCGCGACCGATTTCGGCGGCGGCTCGATCAGCGGTTCCGGCGACCATGCCAGCGTTTCCGGATTCCGGTGAGCGATCAGCGCGAACGTCATATTGATGGCCGGATTCGCGCCCATCGTGTCGGTGATCATGTAAGGGGCAATGGCACGGATTCGGTCCGCCCAGCGCCGCCATTCCGCCGCTTCGGCCTCGTCCTCCACGTATGCGCCGACGCCTTCTGCGGCAGCCGTACGGTCCTCGGTGAAATCGAGATTTTCGTTGCCTAGGCCGATGACCAGCTTTCCGGCGAAGAAACCGGCATGGCAGGACAGGCAATTGTTCACTACGAGCTCCACGCCCTTGGGTGTCGTGTAAGCCGTGAGGTTGTAAGGCAACTCGGCGTTTCGGCCGGGTCTCCCCAGAATAAGCGTCATGGGCTCGGGCGCCGAGGCCGTCTGTTTGTAGGCCGAATAAGGCATGCCGCAGGTGATGTACGGCGCGTTGAGCAATGCCTCGTAACCTTTGTTCGGATCGCCCGGACGCTGCTGTTCGGCAGGAACGGGTCCGGCGGGCGAATAGCTGACGGCGTTCGTCTGTTCCCTCGATTCGCAGGCCGCCAGCAAGAAAGCCGTAAAGACGATCGAAGCGACGGACGATGTTTTGGCATTCGGCATGTTCGACTCACAAGCTGGTTTTTTTAGCGGAAAAATCCTTTTTTTGGGAATCGAGCCGTCAATAGCCGGCCAATTCGACGAAACCCCGCCCTGAAAGCGCTTTACCGCGAGGCCCGGTTCCGGACACCGAGACCGCGCCGGACCAGGCGCGAACGGACCGGACGATTTCCTGATCTTCGACTAAGGGAGAAAGGCGCAGTTCGGCTTCGAGCTTCGGCAGCCTCACGATCCAGCCTACCGGATAAGGAACTCCCGAGGGATTAGACCAGTAAGTGGCGGGTTCGAGCCGAACGTCGTTTCCGGAAATCGGAACAGCGCGGCCATCGGATTCGATCAAGAGCCCGCTCGACACTGGCGGCGCGCTGCCGTCCTTGCGCCTCAGCTGGAAAAGCAGGAGCTCACGGCCATCGTCGAGCTGCAATTGATAGCGGTTCAGGACCAGTTGTCCGCCCGGCGGGGCTAGTTTTCCCCAACTGCGGCTGAGCCAGGCCTCGCCGGTTACCTTATGTCGATGCTCGCCCAACCGAACCGTTCCGGATATCGCCATACGGCTAAGCAAATATGCGCGAAGACGGCCTCCCGCAGCAGCCGGGAAGCTTTGCCCAGCCGGCACGACAGCGGGCTTTCGGGCCTCCAATCGGAGGTTGAGTTGCGTCCCGTCGGCGTCGGCCTGCAAGGCGAAGAACGTGGTTTCTCCCAGCGGCACCCTTAGCTTCCAGTCGTCCAGCCAGACCAGCCCGGAAACGGGATCATACCCGCTCATGCCCAGTGCCGCTCTTGCAAAACGCTCGGATGCCCGATAATGGCCATTGCTCGCATCGAGAAATGCAAACAGCCCCCGATACACGTCGCGGGTGGCCCAGGCCGATGGCCTTTCGGGCTGTTCCGGCTGAAGACCGAACCGCGTAAAGCTCAGTAGAAAGCCGTATCGGTGACCGTCCGGCGTGTTCATTTGGCCGGTGAATTCCCAGATTTCCATGGGGACGTCCGGATGAATCCCGTGATCGAACGGAAAAGATAAGGACCGGTCGGAACGGTCCTCCGGAAACCTGTCCGCAATTTTTCGCAGCGTTTTCGAGAAAGACGAAAAAGGCATCGCATCGCCGGACGAAACTCGCTCCGGGGGCTGCCGGAGTGTCGACGACGGTACGAGCGACAGCATGACTGCGAGCAGAACGGCGGCTATCCGCACGATAATATTGCCGCGGCCAGTTGCCATATCACTGTTTCCGGCTGCTCCAAACTGTCTAATGCCTAACAAAGATCGTGGTCAGCATGCAAATCAAGCTTTTCAACCCCATCAAGCAGGCGCGCCAAAAACTCGACTCTTTCCACCGGCTCCGCGGCTTGGCGGCTTTGGTGTCCGCCTGGATCAAAGCGCTAGTCGGAGCCGTTCGTAGCGAAGGCTTGGATTATCGCGCCACGAGTCTCGCCTACACCACGCTTTTGGCCATCGTGCCGGGTCTCGCCTTGTGCTTTTCGCTCCTGAAGGCTTTCGGCATCAACAATCAGCTCGAGCCGTTCTTGCTGCAAATGCTCGCTCCTTTGGGCGATAAGGCGGGCGATTTGACGAAAGCCATTCTCGGCTTCGTGACCAAGGTCAACGTGGGCGTGCTCGGCTTCGTCGGTTTGGCGGTGCTCATCTACACCATTATTTCGGTGCTGGAAAAAATAGAAGCCGCATTCAATCACATCTGGCGAGTCACACAGGCCCGCAGCTTCGCCCGCCGGGCCAGCGACTACCTCAGTGTGATTCTGCTCGGTCCGGTGCTGATTTTTTCGGCCATCGGTCTCACGGCCTCGATGCCCCATGCCAGCGCAGTCCGGCGACTGATCGCCCAAGAACCTTTCGGCACCCTGTTCTATCTGGGCGGCAAGCTCCTCCCTTATTTGATGATCATCGTGGCGTTTGCGTTCGTCTACATTTACATTCCGAACACGCGGGTACCTTGGCGGGCCGCGTTATTCGGCGGTACCGTGGGCGGCGTGGTATGGAAGCTGGCGGGCCTGCTGTTCGCCAAGTTCGTGGTCGGCTCGACCAGTTACCACGCCATTTATTCGAGCCTGGTCATCGTCATTTTGTTCATGATCTGGCTCGATCTCAGCTGGCTGATCCTCCTGCTGGGCGGGCAAGCCGCCTTCTATTTCCAGCATCCCCATTACGTGCTGGGAAAAAGCCGTTTCTTTCAGCTCAGCAACCGCTTGAAAGAGAGGGTCGGACTCGCCGTCATGTACTTGATCGGCGAGCGTTTCGTTCATGCGGATAAACCCAGGACCATCGACGAGTTGGCGGAGCGATTGTCACTGCCGTGGGAAACGGTAAAAGACAGCCTGGACATACTGCAAGCCGGCGGGTTGGTCGTGGAAGCGGGAAAAGGCGATGAAAGCTTCATTCCGGCCCGCGATATCGCCGGAATCACCGTCTGGGACATTCTGACGGCCATGCGCACGAAACGCGAGGATACCGCCCTTTCGTCCCATGCTGCTTTCACGTTGCCGGAACTCGCGAAAATCGCGGAGGATTTGGAAAATGCCTCGGCGACGACCGCTTCGGCCCGCCGTTCGCTGCGGGATCTCATCCTGGCTCAATCGCCGTCGACGCAGGGAGATTCAGAGCAGCTTCGTTCTTCGTGCTCTTAGCCATGCCGTGATGTCGAGAATTTTCTCGATTGACGTAACGCCCAGAGCGTCACGCCCTCCCGCACCGAATCGGCGCTCGGATAGCAGCGGACGGTCGTGACGCAAGGCATCACGGAGAGTAAAACGCGATAAATCCGTCACTGATCGGAACATCCGTGATTGCCCTCTGTCACAAGGCAGATACTGCCCATGAATCGTGCTCAGCGACGGCCAAGTCGCGGTACGGTTGGTAATCATCCTTCACGTAATGGAGTACGTCATGTGCCGTTTTCGCAACCCGCCTTTCATCATTTCCGCCTTAATCCTGTGGAGCGGCGCAGGCCTCGCTGCTCAGCCCGCCGATGCCGTGGCCACGATCACCGCCCACAATCAGGTGCGCTCCGCCGACGGGGTGCCGCCGCTCGTCTGGTCGGACGAGCTCGCCACCATCGCCACCGACTACGCCGCCACGCTGGAGCAGCAGGGCTGTCCGCGCGAACTGCCCCACAGCCCTGCCAGTGATCAGGGAGAACTGGGTGAAAACCTCTACTGGGCCGGCCCGGTGATGTGGTCCGATGGCCGCACCGAACCGCAGCAGCTTACCCCGGCTCAGGTTGTCAATTCGTGGGCAGCCGAAAAGGCCAATTACAACTACGAGACCAACAGCTGCGCCCCCGGCAGGATGTGCGGCCACTATACCCAGTTGGTGTGGGCCGCAACCACCGAAGTCGGCTGCGGCTATGCAGTCTGCACCAACAACGCCCAAGTGTGGGTCTGCAACTACCGCCCCGCCGGCAATGTTACCGGCCAGAGTCCTTACTGATCTCCCAGGCGCACACGCACCGCGCGATTGAACGTATTTCTCGCCTCCTACTTTGCGAAGGAGGCGAGACATGGTTGCGGCGTGCCGCCCGGATCGCCTGCGGTCCCACCCGCCACACTACATTGAGCCGTCGAGCGGCTCACCAAGGAGCCAGAGCATCTTCAGGATCGGTTTAGCGGTCCAGGGGATAGTAGGTCGGGAATCCTGTCCCAATCGCAAACGGACCTTTAGTCGGTCCCTTCCAATCGCAAACGGCCTGGCCAATCCGCCAAGTCGCGCTGTCGCTCGCATCACGATTTTTCCTGATGTCCTCCGAATTGCCAGCGCAAGGCGGACAGGAACTTGTCGGCAAACTCGCTGCGTCCGCGGGACGAGAACCGCTGAAACAGCGCGGCGCTCAACACGGGAGCGGGGACGCCTTCGTCGATGGCGGCGAACGCCGTCCACCGCCCCTCGCCGGAATCGGACACATGTCCCGAGAATCTCTCCAAATCCGGTGATTGCAGCAAGGCCGATGCCGCCAGATCGAGCATCCAGGACCGAACCACGCTGCCTCTCCGCCACAATTCGGCGATCTCGGGCAGATCGAAATCGAAACGGTAATACTCGGGATTGCGCAAGGGCGCGGTTTCGGCATCATGGGATTGGCGTTCGAAGCCGATTCCGGCGTTCTTCAGAATATTGAAGCCTTCGGCATAAGCGGCCATGAGACCGTATTCGATGCCGTTGTGAACCATTTTGACGAAGTGGCCGGCTCCATTGGGACCGCAATGTAGATACCCCTGCTCGGCGCTGGCCAACCCGGTGTTTTCGCGTTCCGGAATACGCGGGGCCGCATCCTGGGGCGGTGCCAAAGCCCGAAAAATCGGATGCAGTTTTCGAACGGGCTCCTCGTCGCCGCCGATCATCAGACAGTAACCCCGCTCCAGGCCCCATACGCCGCCGCTGACGCCAACATCGAGGTAATGGACGCCGCGCGGCTTCAAGCGTAGCGCTCTATTCATGCTGTCGCGATAGTGAGAATTGCCGCCGTCGACCAGGATGTCTCCGCTTTCGAGCAAGGGCGAAAGCTTGTCTATCAAATCGTCGACGAAGCCCGCCGGAATCATTAGCCAGACGACGCGCGGCTTGAGCAGTTTGTCCGCCAAATCCCGCAGGCTGTCGGCGGCTATGGCACCCTCCGAAGCCAACATCTCAACGGGTTTTCGCGAGTTGTCCCAAACCACGCAGGAATGATTGCCCCGCATCAGCCGGCGCACCATGTTGGCACCCATTCGCCCCAGACCGATCATACCGATTTGCATGGGCTGCCTCCTTTCCATTCGAGAGATATCGGTACGTATGCGCTACGAAATCTTCCTTGCGCGGAAGAACGAGCGCACGGTTCTCAATGCACGATCGCGTATCTCAATGTTGACAGTTCGGACACCAATAAGTTGAGCGCTGCCCTAGCCGCTGCGTTCGGATAAGCTCGCCGCATCGGCGGCATAGTTCGCCGGTCCGTCCGTAAATTTGCAGAGTTTGCTGGAAATACCCCGGACTTCCGGTTTCGTTGACGAAATCGCGTAGCGTGGTTCCGCCTTGTTCTATCGCTTCGGAAAGGACCTCCCGTATCGATACGACCAGTTTTTCGTAGCGAGGCAGAGCTATGCGGCCGGCCGGTCGGCGCGGATCGATGCCGGCCCGGAACAAGGCTTCGTTGGCGTAGATGTTGCCCACACCCACCACGATGCGGCTGTCCATGATGAAGGATTTGACGGACACGCTGCGGCCACGGGCTTTTCCATGAAGATAGGGCGCATCGAAGTATTCACTTAAGGGTTCCGGCCCGAGTTCGGCCAGGAGGGGATGAGTCGAAGGATCGTCTTCCGTCCAGACGACGCAGCCGAAACGGCGCGGATCGTGGAAGCGGAGACAGGTTCCGTTGGCGAGGATGAAGTCGAGATGGTCGTGCTTTCTGGGCGGGCTGTCCGGGGCGAGGATGCGGAGGCTTCCGGACATGCCCAAATGAACGATCAGCGTTCCGCGGTTTGTGCCGATCAGGATGTATTTGCCTCGGCGCTCGACCGTCCGAATGGTCTGACGATCGAGCTTTTCCGGCAGATCCGGCGGAACCGGCCAGCGTAGCCGAGGCTGGCGAACGACTATCGCCTGAACGGTCTGCCCGGTTAGATGAGGCGAAATGCCGCGCCGCGTGGTTTCGACTTCCGGCAGTTCGGGCATGGCGGCGTTATCGGGCAGCGTCCGACAGCTTGAAGAAGCGTCAGTCCGCCGCCTCTTCCCCTTCTTCGCCCGGCTCTGCCGACTCTGCCGGTTCTTGCTGTTCTTCCGCGTCCGCTGGAGATTCTTCCTCGGTCTCCTCGTCTTCGGCTGGGGACAGTTTCGGCTCCTCGGGCTTGAGTTCCGGTTTTTGCAGGCTGAGCAGCTGTTTTGCGGCGTTTCCGGTCACTTCGTACTGAAGCCCCAGGTCCGGTCGGACAAGAAGGAGATCCGGCTCCCGCTGCATGATGAAGAACTCGACCGGATTGCCCTCGGCCAGGGTAATTCGGATTACATCGCCTTGAGCGGGCTGTTCCACCCGCTTCACATCGATGGCTCTCGCCGTATTCCAGGCGTTGAGGAGATCCGAAATGCTTTGATTGGGTTCGGCCGGCGGCTCCAGAATCCATTTGCCGTCCTGCCCCAAGGTAGCTTTCAAGCCCGGTATGAAAATCTCTTTGATTTTCGCGTCTTCGGGCAGGAGCTTCTTGTCCACGTAATCCGTAGCGGATGCGGTCAGGTGATGAAAGAAATCGTCGTTGACCAGGTGCAGGGTATCCCCGATTTGTACGTAACGCCGCATGTTGATGGGATCCGAGCCGCCGAACTTCATCGTGGTCGCATCCAGAATCAACGTGGCTTTCGGCTTGTCGAGCTCGAATTTGGGGAGGTCGTCGGCACTTACCGGGTACTGCGCTTCGCTGTTGGCCTCGGCGATACCGATCAGCTGCCGGACGCGAATGTCGTTGGCCGGGGCATAAAACGGCTTGGTCAAGCGCCAGTGCCCGTTTTGCTTTTCGAAGGTGATGGCGTCCTTATTCTGCAAGGTGATGGCGGTAAGAGCATTTTCGTCGATAGCCGCGAGAGGCGTAGTCTCGGGCTTTTCCTTGCCGGGCTCGAAAAATGCAACGGCGGCAAGGACGGCTATGACGATCAATAGCGCTAGATTCAGGATCAGTCTCGATTTCATTAACGTCTCCGGCGTTTAAACCAAATGGCAGCTCCCGTGCCGATCAGCCCGGCGGGCAAGGCGATCAGGAAACCGATGGCGATCACGCCGGAAGCGACGGGCGACAGTTCCAGCTTCCGGTCCGGCGCCGTCTTGGCTGGAATATTGATCAAAGCCTCGTTTTGGCTCAGCCAATGAACGATGTTGAGGCCGAGATCCAGATTGCCGCCGTTGCCGAGAAAGGCATTCGACAGGAAGTCGCCGTCGCCGATCACGACGATTCGCTGTTCGGACGGCTTTTCACCAGCATCCTTGGCCGCCCCGGCTTCCGGTTGTCCGGCTTGTTCCGCCTTCGATCCTTCGTTCGGCTTAGCTTCAGACGGCTTTGCTTCGGACTTGCTTGCCGAAGCGGCCGGCTCCGTCTTATCCGTCGGTTTTATCTCGCGGGTCAAGGTGTAACCGATCTGGAGCGGGCCTTTGCGCTCGCCTTTGTCCGCGTCGAACTGGATTTTTCCTTCGATCGCTCCGGTCTCGGTCCAGGAGCGAGCCAGAGTGCTGAGCAGAGGTTCCCGCTGGAAATCTCCGTCTGCGCTTTTGTCCAGCGCCGCCGTGGCCGGGAATAGCGTCATCGTCTGAAAATTGAACGTGATCGGATGCGCCGGATATTCCGCGACAAGGGCGAAAGTGGGGTCGTCTATGCCGAAGAGCTGGGTGGATGCATCCACCACGGTTCCGGGCAGGAACTTGATTCCCAGCTGCTGGGCGAGCGGATCCAAGCCATGCAGTTCGCCGGGGTCGGTCAGCCACAACAGATTTCCGCCGTTTTTCACATAGTTCTGGACCAGCGTAATTTCACCGGGAAGGAAGTTCGCTCGCGGCCCCGCCAGGACAAGCACGTTGGTGTTGTCCGGAATGTCGGGCGTCACCGCCAGATTCACCATCGACACCGTGATGCCTTTCCGCTCCAGTTCTTCGCCGAACTGGCCCAGATCATGGTTGGCCTGGCCTTGCGGCGACCGTTCCCCATGACCCTCGAGGAAGACCACGTGCCGTTCCTTGGCCACGGCCAAGCGCTGCAAGGCATTGGTCAAGGTGGCCTCTTCGGCGTTTTGAATTTTTTCGGTGCGGCCCTGGTAATCCACCATCATTTCGCCGTCCATGGTGATACCCAGTTCCCTGACTTTATCGGGCTGAGTATCCGGATTGACGAAATTCAGCGTCAGATCGTTCTTGTAACGGCTGTAGCGTCCGACCTGATCGCGAATCTGGTTTCGCAGCTGGGCGTTTTCCCGAGCGTACGCGGTAATCGTTACCGGTTCTTTCATCAGGTCCAAGACCTTGCGGCTGGCCTCGGAGAGAGTGTGGCGGCCGCCCGCGGTCCAGTCGAACTGGGCCGTGTAGCGCGTGCTCAGCCAGGCCACAAGGCCGACGACGGCCAGAAACAGCAAGGTGAAGAGAAGGTTTTGCAGGCGTAGTTCGAGGTGCGTCTTGCGGTTGATCTTCATTTTTGCAGGCGATCGTTATCCAGACGATGGACGCTCAGAACGAGAAACGTGAGCGTAAAGAGCAGGAAGTAAATCAGATCGGTCGTCGATACCAGACCTTTCAGCAAACTCTCGTAATGGCGCAGGATCGAGAGATATTCGAGCACGCCGCCCGCCGAGTTGCCGGTCCAGTCGATGATCCACAGCAGCAGCAATGCCCCGAACGTGCTGACGGCGGCGATGGTCGGCTGGCTGGCGAGCGCCGACATGTATAGCCCCACGGCGGCAAACCCGGCCAGCAGCAACACGAGGGCGATGATGCAGGCCGCCAGCTTGCCCATGTCCAGTCCGCCCCCGACCAGCAGCGACAGCGGCATCAGACCGATCATCGCGACCATGATGAGCAGGAAGGCGAACACGCCGAGATACTTCCCGAGAATGATCTCGGTCATCGACACCGGAGCGGTAAACAGAAGGCTCAGCGTGCGGTTGCGGCGCTCCTCGCTGATCAGCCGCATCGTCAGGAGCGGCGTCACCAATAGGAGAATGACGCCGGCATTGCCGAACAGCGGGACGGCGATCAGGTCGGTGACTCCGGGCGCATCCTCCATGCCGGCGATGCGGGCTTGCAGCATCACGTAGTAGTCGAGCTGCGCCAGAAACATGTAGCCCAGAATGATCTGGATCACGCCCAGGATCGACCAGGCCAAAGGCGAAAGAAACAGCGTGCGGAGCTCTCGCCCCGCGATGACTAAGGCCATCATGCGGCTTGCTCCTCCATAACGGGAGTGTGTTGGGTGATGTCTATGAAGATTTCTTCCATGCTGCGCCGTTCGGGGGTCAGTTCCAGCAGTCCCCAACCCAGCGATACCGCAGCTTCGGAGATCCGTTCGGCCGGGTTTTTGTCCTTGTCGTGAAAGATTCGATAGCGCCGCTCGCCGAGGTCGTCGATCTTTTGAACGCCGTCGATGGCGTAGAGCCTCATGAGATCGGCCCCTAAACGGGTTTCCAGCACCACGCTGGACGCGCGCATCTGCTGTTCCAGGCCCTCGATGCTGTCGCTGAGCACCAGCTTGCCCTTGTGAATGATTTGCACGCGGGTGCAGGATTCCTGGACTTCGGGAAGGATGTGCGTCGAGAGAATAATCCCGTGCTGCTTGCCGAGCTCGCCGATCAGTTCGCGAATCTCCCGGATCTGGATCGGGTCCAGCCCCACGGTCGGCTCATCGAGAATGATGACCGACGGGGAATGGAGAATGGCTTGGGCGATACCGACCCGCTGCTGATAACCCTTCGACAGATTCCCGATCAATCGCTCGCCGACGTCGGTCAAGCCGCAGCGTTCTTTGGCGCTATCGACCGCTGTCGGGATTTTTTCCCGGGGAATCTGATGCAGTTTCCCGCAGTAGTCCAGGTATTCGTCCACCGTCAGCTCCCGATAAACCGGTGGTATTTCGGGCAAATAGCCCAGCTCCCGCTTGGCCTCCTTGGGATTGTCCAGTATGTCGATCCCGTTGATGAGGATCTGCCCGGAGGTAGGCGCGAGATTGCCGCAGATCATCTGCATGGTGGACGACTTGCCCGCCCCGTTGGGGCCGAGAAATCCCAGAATTTCGCCCTTTTCCAGGCTGAACGTAACGTTGTTGACGGCGCAGTGATCGCCGTAATAGCGATAAAGTTGTTCGACTTGAATGAGTTGAGTCATAGCGCGCGTAAGATACAAAAATTTTTCCGAAAGGCAAGATACGGGCCACTTGGGCACCAGGTGCCGCACGCCCGTAAAAAATAGCGGAACCCAATAACGGTACCACAGAGCAGTCCTCGCCGTCCTGATCGTGTTATTTGGAAGCGGCGAGTGCGCCGACTGGACTGAGTGTATCCAAAAGCAAGGCGAGCCTGTGCGCCATCGTTTCGGACGCAGCACGCAAGCCTATCGCAAATGCCGTTCAGGACGCTTGCGACCGCCCCTCTCGACCGCTTCGAGCCACTTATCCAGCAAATTCCGATGTTTTCCTCCAGCAAGCTTTTCCCGGACCTCTACACTCTTATGGAGCAACGAACTCCACAGCCTGACTTTTTGAACATTCGTCGGACAATTGATCATTGATGCAGCGGCGGAAAACCGAGCAAGTGAAGTCTATACGGCCTAAGGACAGTTCCGGCCGACGGGAAGCATCGCCGACCATCCGCGGTACCGGGGCCGCAACCAGCCGGGCGGCCGAGTCCTTTCTTCCCGATTTTTGCAGCCTCTCGACCGCCCTGATGCTAGTCGTTTCGGCCGAATTACTGGCTTTCGTTCTGACGCTCGCCGATTCGTCGTCCGATTACGGCTTCTGGTCCGACCTGGGGCTGCGCTCGCTATTCATCGTCTGGATCGCGCTGACCAGCGGAGTCGTCCTTTGCAGTATTCGCTCGCGGCTCGCCCGACTAGACGCCCTCTGGTGCGGAGCGGCGACCTTCTCCGTCATCCAGACCGCGACATTTCTGATTGCCTGGCTAGGCCACGACGGCCCATTGAATCCGGGACATGCCATTTCCTTTGAAAACCTCGACGTTGTCTACTATTTGAAAATTCTCGGGGCCAGCAGTCTCATTACGGCGGCCTGGCTGCGCTACCTCTATATCCAATCGCGCTGGCGTCTGCAAATCCGGGCCGAAGGTGAAGCCCGGCTCGATGCACTACAGGCGCGAATGCGCCCTCACTTTCTGTTCAATAGTCTCAACACCATCGCCAGCCTCACTCGGAACGATCCGAAAATGGCGGAAGAACTTCTGCTGGATTTGGCCGAGTTGTTCCGCGCGGTACTCAAGAAAGAGACCAAATGGGTGGCGCTGAAAGACGAAGTGGGCCTGACTTGCCAATATCTCAACATCGAGCGGCAGCGTCTCGGCGAACGTCTGCGCATCGACTGGCGTCTGAAGGACGCTCCGGAGGACGCACTGATCCCTCCCCTGAGCATTCAGCCGCTGGTGGAAAATGCGATTTATCACGGCGTCGAGCCGTCTCAGCGTGGCGGCAAAGTGGAGATCGGCGGTCAACTCACGAAACGGCATCTCGTTCTGACGGTAAAAAACACCCTGCCGGAAGCGGACGCGCGCCGCTCGCGTCAAGGTGCAAGGATCGCTCTGACCAATCTCCGCGCTCGTCTCGAAGCCTGTTTTCCGGGGGAGGCGCGCCTCCTCACCAGCGTGGTCGACAATTGCTACCAAGTTCGAATCGTCTTTCCTTATCTTCCGAAGAATCATGAAAATCCTGATCGCCGACGATGAGGCGCCGGCTCGAAGCCGTTTGCGGGATTTGCTCGGCGAGATCGACTCGTCATTGATCGTCGTCGGAGAAGCGGCCGACGGCGAACAGGCCTTGAGGCTCGCCGCTCAGATCCAGCCGGATGCGGTTCTGCTGGATATCCGAATGCCGTGGATCGACGGCATCGGAACCGCACGCGAACTCGCCCGATTGCCTCAGCCGCCGGCCGTGGTCTTTACGACGGCTTACGACGAACATGCTTTGGAGGCATTCGAGGTCAGCGCGGTCGATTATCTCCTCAAGCCGGTGCGAAAGGACCGTCTGGCCGCCGCCTTGCGAAAGGCGGAACGATTTACCGAAACCGCATGGAATAAACTCGAGACCGCCCTACCTGCAGGACAATCGACCCGTAGCCATTTATGCATCTATAGTCATGGCGACATACGATTGATTCCGGTCGACACGGTGCTTTATTTCCGCGCCGAACAAAAATATACGACGGTGAGGACCCCCGACGGAGAAACCTTGATCGACGATTCGTTGAAGTCTTTGGAAGAAGAATTCGGAAAGAGCTTCATTCGGATTCACCGCAACGCCTTGGTGGCAATCGACCATATCGTCGCACTGGAAAAATCGTCCCCCGGCGGCACGGCGCTTCGTCTGCGCGGCATCCCCGAGGCCTTGGAAATCAGCCGTCGGCACCTGCCTTCGGTAAGAAGCCAGTTAAAACAACTCGCTACGATTGGTGAGGACGGCTGATTTGATACAATGGCTTAATTTACGCACGGTCGATACTGATGCCACAACGTATACGCATCGCCACCCGCAAAAGCGCCCTGGCCGTATGGCAGGCGGAACACGTCGCGGCGCGCCTGAGGGCCGCATGCCCCGATATCGAAGTCGAATTGGTGAAAATGGTCACGCGCGGCGACAAATTGCTCGACGCCCCGCTGGCCAAGGTGGGCGGCAAAGGTTTGTTCGTGAAGGAACTGGAGGAGGGGCTGCTGGCAGAAACGGCCGATCTGGCCGTCCACTCCATGAAAGACGTGCCGGCGGAACTGCCCGACGGCCTGCATCTCGCCGCCATTCTGCCGCGCGAGGATCCCCGCGACGCTTTTGTTTCCCTGCGTTATCCGTCCATCGATGCGCTGCCGCCACAGGCGAAGATCGGTACCTCCAGCCTTCGCCGGCAATGCCAGATCAAGGCCCGTCTCCCCGAATGCGAAACGCTCAATCTTCGGGGCAATGTCGACACCCGCCTAAATAAGCTCGAGACCGAGCAGTACGACGCCATCATCCTTGCCGCAGCGGGATTGAAACGGCTCGGCCTGAGCCATCGGATTACGGAAATACTTTCGACTGAGACCAGCCTCCCCGCGGTCGGCCAAGGCGCCATCGGCATCGAATGCCGCCGGGATGACATTTGGCTGAACGAGTGTCTAAAAGCATTGCACCACGAGGAAACGGCTATCTGCGTCACGGCAGAGCGAGCGCTCAACGAGCGCCTGAACGGTGGCTGCCAGGTGCCCATTGCCGGATACGCGGAATTGTCCGGGGAACATCTGAGACTGCGTGGGCTGGTCGGCACGCCTGACGGAAGATCACTGATTCAAGGCGAAATCGAAGGTTCTTACGCCGATCCGCAGGACTTAGGGATAGCCTTGGCCGAAGATTTATTATCGCGCGGGGCCGATCGCATCCTGAACGCACTCTATGCCTGACATGGCAAGCTCGACGAATGCCCCTCTAGCCGGCATAGGCATATTGGTCACCCGACCGCGGGAACAAGCCGATGGCCTGTGCGCTCTAATTGAAGCCGCCGGCGGCCATGCAATGAGGCTGCCGTTGCTGGAAATCGTCGCTGTCGGCGATCCTACCGCAGCGGCGGAACTTTTATCGCGGCAAAACCGGTGGGATTGGTTGATATTCGCGAGCCCCAACGCCGTCCGCTTCACTCTGGCGATTCACGGCGGGTCGTTCAATCCGCCGCGGCCGGCGCGAATCGCGGCTATCGGCCAGACTACTGCGGAAGCGCTGACCAAGGCCGGAATTCGGGTAGACCTGATACCTAAACCGCAGTTTAATAGCGAGTCGCTCTTGGCGTCGCCGGAAATGACTGATGTATCCGGCAAATCGATATTGATCGTCCGGGGCGAAGGCGGACGGGAGCATCTTGCGCAAACACTCAGGGCTCGTGGTGCGGAAGTTGCCTACGCGGAAGTTTATCGCAGAATTCTTCCCGCGACGGATATCGGTTATTGGATTGACCTGTGGCGCCAAGGCGGTATCGACATTGTAACCATCACCAGCGGAGAGGCTTTGAATAATCTTACGCAGCTCTTGGGCGAGGCCATACACGAGTTCGCCGAGCATACCCCGCTCGTGGTGCTCGGCTCGCGCGTCGAAAAACTGGCTCGCGATCAAGGCTGGCGTCATGTGATCAGTGCGGAGCCGGCCTGCGATCAAGCCATAGCGGAGACGATAATTCGTCATGTCGAAACGAAGAGAACCGCTCAAGACCGCCCGGCCAGCCGATAATCGGCCTGCTGATTTCGAGTCCTTTCTCCAATAAAAGCTATTAAGGTTCAATACTACGGGGATACAGCATTGGTTGACGTAAATAACGAATTGATGTCGGCCACCGGCCAGCCCGCCAATGGAGCGGAAACCGAGGCCGTAAAGACATCTGCCGCCCCCCCCAAGAAATCCCGCAGCTTCGCGTGGATCGGTTATCTCATCTTGCTCGGCATACTGGGTCTTACCGCCGGGGGCTGGTACTTTCTTCAAGAGCTACGCTCCAAGCAGGAAGGTCTGGGCGGCCAATTGACCAGCAAGGACCAGCAAATCATGGAGTTCACGCGGCAGTTGAGCGCGATGCAATCCGAGATGGCCACACTGCACTCCCAGCTCGCCACCCTTCAATCTCAGGTGACGACGGAGGATTCGAAATTCGAGCGGCTGATCGGCGATCAGTCCGCCCAGCTCAACGAGAGATTGAACCTGACGCGGAACGAACTGAATGAATCGGTTCAGCGCATCCAACGACAGCTCAACAAGACCCGTGGCGA
Organism: Methylocaldum sp. GT1TLB; assembly: GCF_051027445.1. NCBI lineage: Bacteria > Pseudomonadati > Pseudomonadota > Gammaproteobacteria > Methylococcales > Methylococcaceae > Methylocaldum > Methylocaldum sp. GT1TLB. The sequence continues at coordinate 4,670,634 of NZ_CP194898.1, read as the reverse complement.
TTTGTTGGTAGCGGACGCCGAGTACCTTCTGAGCATCGCCAACCAAAAACTTCACCTGATCGGCGACGTGAAAGCCGTAATTGCTGCCATGGAGGCCGCGGACCAGCGCCTGCACGACAGCGGCGATCCGGCGGTGTTCAAAGTCCGGGAAGCGTTGGCCGAGGAAATCGAAACTCTCCGGCGGCTCAACGCTCCGGATATCGTAGGACTTTCCTCCAGACTGCTGGCTCTTGAAAGCAAGGCCAAGGATATTCCCCTGTTCTTACCCCATGCGGGCAAAGTCAGCGAACACGACGACACCCCCGAAACGGCCGAACCCGCCGCGGGGGCTGAAGGTGAAGGGCCGCTCGGTTCCGCGCTGGACAATATCAAGGACCTGGTAACGATACGCCGCACCGATCGGCCGGTAAATGCCGTTCTCCATCCGGAGCAGGCGGAGGCGCTACGTCAAGTTCTGCTGCTCAAGCTGGAAACGGGCCGAGCGGCGCTCCTCCGAGGCGACGAAGAGATGTACAAAGCCAATCTGGCCTCCGCGCGCGAGTGGCTGAACGAGCACTTCGATCCCGACGCGAAAAAAACCCAGGAGGTCGCCGCGGAAATCAGCGCACTGGCGGACCAGCCGATTCGCATGCCATTCCCGGATATCAGCAAGTCGTTAACTCTCTTGCGGAACATCGAAAAGCTACGTCTGGAAGCCGAGCAGGCCGAGACGAAGGCCACTGGGGAAAAGCAATCCGGCGAGGCACAACCTGCGGGAGCACAGCCGTGAAAAAAGCCTTCATCTATGCGCTGATCGCCGTCTCGATCGCCGTCGGAGTGGGCTTTTTCGTTCACCGCCGATTGATCGCCGGCGACGCGGGCTATGTCATCATCGGCTACGATCGCTGGGTGCTGGAATCCTCGCTACTCGTGATCCTGGTCACTTTGATCGTCGCTTTCGTTCTGTTCTACTTTTTGGTCCGCGTCGTCTTGCAGGCGATGAGCATTCCCAAAGTCCTCAAAAAGCGCGGTGGCGAACTTCGTAACAAGCGTTCCCAGGAAGCCTTGATCACAGGGCTCATCGAAACGGCCGAGGGCAATTGGGAGAAGGCGGAGCGGAATCTGATCCGCCATGCCGCAGACAGCGGCGCGCCGCTCATCAACTATCTGACCGCCGCACGGGCCGCACATGCACGAGGCGCCGTCGAACAGCGGGACGAATATTTGAAGCTGGCCCGTGAAATCGCGCCCGAGTCGGAGCTAGCGGTCGGCCTGACCCGCGCGGAATTGCAGTTGTCCAACAAGCAATTCGAGGAAGCGTTGGAGTCTCTGACTCATCTGAACAAGATCGCCCCGAGCCACGCCGCTGTCTTGAGGCTGACTCACCAAGCCTATGCCCAAATGGAAGATTGGGAAAGTTTGCGCAGCCTGCTTCCCGCCTTGCACAAGAACAAGGTTTTGATGGAAGCGGAGGTCAAACTGCTCGAAACGGAAACCTACAGCGCTCTGATCAGACAAAAATCCGAATCTCGCGACGTTACCGCCTTGCGGGAGGTTTGGGCGACCGTTCCCGAGCACATTCGCGCATCCACGGGAATTCAGTCCCTCTATTTCGCCGCCATGATCGAAGCCGGTGCCGGCGAGGAAATCGAGGACGAGCTGCGCCGCGCTCTCGGCGACGAGTGGGACGAGACCCTTCTAGTTCTCTACGGTTGCATCCAGCTATCCGACCGGGAAAAGCAGCTCAAGCATGCGGAAACCTGGCTGGGACCGCATCCGAAAGATGCCGTTCTGTTCAGGGTACTGGGCAAACTCGCCATCCACTGCAAGCTTTGGAATAAGGCCAAAGACTACCTGGAAAAAAGCCTCAACGTGGAACCCAGCGTCGAAGCCTACCAGCTCTTGGGTGACGTGCTGCATCAGCAAAACGACTTCGCCGCCGCCTGCCATTACTATCGCAACGGATTGATGTTCGCTTCCAGCGAAGTGGTCGCTCAGATCGAGCAGAATCCGTCCGGGGAGGCTATGGAGCCGGTGGAGGAAGAGCTTGTTTCGAGCGCGGCTCAGTAAAAGAGATGTGTTTTGCGACCAACAGAGCAGCCATCCGGATTCCCCCCGTTGAGACACACGCATCTTGCTGCTTCGTAGAGTATACACAAGCGCGGCATGCTATTGTTCCGGCCGTTTAGTGGAATCCTGTTTTGTGCGGCTTTCCGTTTTCCAATGATGGCCGGTATAGGATGGGCTGGGCCTGCGAAGAACGATGCGTGTCCTGAGCCCTGTCGAAGCTGGTATAGGGCGGAATAGCGTACTCGCGTATTCCGCCGCATGGGGAGCCGTCCCATTCGGCGCATTACGCTAAAGCTAATGCGCCCTACACCAAGGTGCCCTAAGCGATCTGCAAGATGGGCGTAAGGAAGTGTACCCCATAGTCGGTACATCGAACTAGAATGTGCTCTACGATACGAATCGATATCTCTTGACCATCGCCTGCTCCCCCCGACATGGAAAACGTCATGAACGACATTCGAGTCGCGAATTGGTCCGAGCTGATGCGGGCTCTGTACGACATCCCGAAAAATGCTCTTCAACGTTATCGATCGGATCTCGTCTACCGAGGCTTGGCCGACGCCTCTTGGGGACTCGAAAACAGCCTGTTGCGGCTCGGGGGTGATTACATCAACGTCGAGAAGCCGATGTTGCGGGGCTTCCGGAAATATGCGGAGCCCGGATCCATACCGGCGGAAACGCTCTGGGTGCAGTTGGCCGTTGCTCAGCACTACGGCTTACCGACCCGCCTTCTGGATTGGACCATTTCGCCTAAGGTCGCAGTGCATTTTGCCACTGCCGAGGAGCAATATTACGACCGGGATGCTGCGATCTGGTGCATCAATGTCGTCGAGGCCCGATCCCTGTTGCCGGAAAAGCTTCGCGAAGTGCTCAACCGCGAATCCGCATTTTTGTTCTCGGTCGAAATGCTGGAATTCATCCAGTCTCTAGACGAATTCGACCGCTTGGCCGAGAATGGCCGCTTCGTGCTGTTCTTCGAGCCGCCATCGCTGGACGCCCGCATCGTCAACCAAGGCGCGATCATGTCGGCAATGCCCGGCGCAACCTTGGTCCTCAGCGAATTTCTTTTGAATCATCCAGCCCTTTATTACCGCATCATCATCCCGAAAGAAATTAAATGGGAAGTACGGGACAAACTCGATCAGGACAACGTCACCGAACGGATGCTCTTCCCCGGCCTCGACGGGTTGAGTCGATGGTTGAAACGCTATTACGGACCGGGTCCCTGCCGTACGCACTAAACGGACAGCCGGCTTAAGCATCGCGTTTACAGCCTTACATCAAGCCTTTAATCGCTGACGCCTTACTTGTTTTCACAATCCAGACCAACCGTGTCTCAGCCAGCAATTCTGTTCGATGGCGTCGGAAAAAAATTTCGCCGGTCACTGAAAGCCGATCTGCTCTATGGCTTCCAAGACGCATCCCGGAGCATGCTCCGCCTGAAACCGTTGGAGCGTTTGCGAAGCGAAGAGTTTTGGGCGTTACGCGATGTCTCCTTTGCCGGACGGGTCGGCGAATGCATCGGAATCATCGGCCCCAATGGAGCCGGAAAGAGCACGCTGCTGAAACTGGTGAATCGGGATTACCGGCCCGATCGAGGCCGCATAGCCATGCGCGGTAAGATCAAGTCCTTGATCCGCCTCGGCACGGGGCTTCAGCCCATGCTGACCGGCCGGGAAAACATTTATATCCAGTGTGCGCAACTGGGACTCGACAAACGGGAAACCGACGCCAAACTGGACGACATCGTAGCCTTTGCCGGACTGGAAAAGTCGATCGACGCGCCGGTCAAGCATTATTCCGACGGCATGTACGCACGACTCGAATTCTCGATCGCCACCTGCGTCCCGACCGATGTCCTGCTCGTCGATGAAGTCCTGGCCGTTGGCGACGTCGCCTTCCAGTTGCGTTGCCTGGAGCGGCTCAACAGCCTTAAACACAACGGGACGACGATTCTATTCGTATCCCACTCGGAAATGAATATTCGGCATGTGGCCGACCGCTGCCTGCTCCTCTTCGATGGCGAGGCGCTGGCGTTCGGGGAAACCGACCAGCTGTTTCTCAAGTATTACGAATCGATAGGCTATCTCAATCGGCAACTCAAGCCGTTGGAAAACGCTCCCGAGATGCCGGCGGATTTTACCGGAGCGGCTTCGATACGAACGTTAGCAGTCAAAGGACAGGAAAACACGGACAGCGTGAAGGTTTTCACCGGGCAATCCGTGGATTTTGAACTGAGCTATGCTGCCGCGGTACCGGTGGAATCCGCCGGCTTGGTGCTCCAATTTTGGACCCAGACCGGCATATTGCTCGCTTCCATCTATTCCGAAATGGAGGGCAACCGGGGTTCACTTAAACCGGCTGGCGGACAGTTACGGCTAACGTTGCCGTTCCTGTCGCTGACGCCCGGAATTTACCGCGTCGCGGGCGGCTTCGCCTCGGCCGGAGGCTGGCTCGGCTATTGCGGGAGTCTGCTGACGCTGACCGTCACCCAGAAAGACGAGCGAGCTTACGAAGGACTATTTGTGATGAATGCGACAGTCTCGGGTGCGGATGGGATGGGCTAGTACAATTTTCGCCGCAGCGGTGCGAATTGAGAACTCGGCGCGCCCCCCAGAAGTCAGGCCAAAATAAGTCGTAGGTCGGCAATCCTGTGCCGACAAACCTGCTGTCGACCTGCGGCTTACATCCAAAATGCACACATAGCCCGCAACAAGGGATTGCCGACCTACCTCCGGTGCGGCCTCTCAGGCAGCGACCGCCAACTGATCGGGCAATTCGACTTCCATCGCGATGGGCAGGTGATCCGAGCAGGCAAAATTGATCACCTGGACATTCGTCACTTGAAGACTCGGCGTTACCAAAATGTGATCGAGCATTTTATGCGGGCGCCAGCTCGGAAATGTCTTCAACTCACACATCGGGTCGCAGAGCTCGGTTGCGGAAGTTAAAAGATTGAGCTCCGGCGAATTCGGCTCGCAGTTCAGATCTCCCATCAAAACGACATACGACAGATCGCGGATCAATTCGCTGATAAACGCGATCTGCTTGAGCCGGGCACGCCTGCTCAACGCCAGATGCAGAATACACAGATATAACGCATCGTCGCCCACCGCCCCGAAGCGGGCCAGCAAGGCGCCCCGACCGGGCAGGCCAGGGAGCTTATAGTCATGAATGAAGTCGGGCTTGATGCGGCTCAACAGCCCATTGCTGTGCAGGGCCAGATTGCCGATGCGTCGGTTGACCTGGTTGTGCCAATAGGCAAAACCGGCGGTTTCCGCGAGATATTGGGTTTGAACGATGTGATGGCTGCGTGCGCCGCCGCCGTCGACTTCCTGAAGACCAACGATATCGAAAGGCTTGAGAAGATGAGCGATTCGAATCAGATTCGGAAGTCTCTTCTGAGAGGGCCAGATGTGCCGCCAGCTTCCGGTGATATAGTCCCTATAACTGGACGTTGTGATGCCCGTTTGAATATTGAAACTTGCGAATCTGACACGCCGCTTGTTAATCGGCGCGGTAGCCTCCAAAGAACTCGCAACAGCCCGAGATGTCATGACAGTACTAAGTGACACGATACCCCCAACCTGCTCGCCGGTAACCCCGGCTGCATAATGTTGATTCTTTCATGTAAACACAATTATTGGGCACCCTTTGCCCCACTGGATTCCTTTTCGATTAAATCGTTCATAATAGCGATCATCCGAGGAAACGATTTGGCCTGCTGAGGAGCGATTCGGTATTTCCCGTTGACAATGACGTTGGGCGTTCCCGTCACACCGTAGCGCGCCGCCATGGTTTCGGCCTGCCTCATCTTCGTATCCACGGCAAACGATTTATAGGCCTTGCGAAAATCGCCGTCGGCGACGCCATGATCGGCGAAGAACTTGGCCAACTCCGCCTCGCTCTCCAGAGCTTGCTTCTTGTTTTGGATGGCGTCGTACAAATCGGCATGGACCTTATCGAGTACCCCGAGCGCTTCGGCCGTATAGTATGCCTTGGCGTGAGCCGCCCAGCGTGCATTGAAAACGGCAGGTTGTCGAATAAAAACCACGTTATCCGGCTTCTTCTTCAGCCAGGCATTTAAATCCGGTTCGAAGTGATAGCAGTGGGGGCAGCCATACCAGAAGAACTCCATGACCTCGACCTTGGAGGGATCGACAGTTGTTTGCGGCGGATTCACCAACTCGTAATCGACGCCTTGTTTGAACTCCTCCGCCTTAGCCGCTCCAAAAGCCGTAGCCGAAAACAACACCAAGCAAGCCAGCAAACTCAACGCCGATTTCATTAAACAAGCTCCGCTCTGAAATGATCCGAACCGCAAAAATGATCGAGAATCGAGCCGAACTTTCGCCCGGACTCGCCCAATGGTAGGGATTTTAAACCGAAAACCATAAAAAATGTGCCGACAATACCGAAAAATGAGCGATTTCGACTGGCGGATCTCATCGTAATCCCGACGTATAACTGGACACAGCGGTAATTTCTTCGTCGCTCAACTTAGCCGCGATCGCGCGCATGATAGAATTTGCATCGTTGGCTCGAGCACCTGCCTTGAAATCACTCAAAGTCTTTTCGAGATAAGCGGCGTACTGGGCGCGCAGAGCAGGAAATTTCGCGGACGGATTGCCGGCGCCGTCCGGGCCATGGCAACCGGCGCAAGCCGGAACGCCGGACGAGGCATTGCCGGTGCGGTAAATCGTCTCTCCTAGCGGATTAGGCGCCTCTGCCTTTTCCAGCGTGGTCTTTTGCTGGGCATAGTAAGCGCTGATGTCGTCTATATCCGCGTCGGACAGAGGCTCGGCCATCGCGGTCATGGTCGGATTGGCTCTTTTCTCGCTTTTGAATTCGTGCAACTGCTTCGCAAGATATGAAGCATGCTGACCGGCCAACTTGGGAAATATAGGCGCATTGCTGTTTCCGTCGTCACCATGGCAACCGGCACAGGGCTCCGATTTTTCCTTTCCTGCCGCCGCATTTCCTTGAGCATAAGCGAGGGAATGACCACTCAACAAAATGAAACAAACCCATAATGCACACTTCCCCATCATTGACTCCTCGCTCTGGCAAACCAAATAAAGTTCTCTCACGCCGACCTGCGGCTCGTTTTTTAGAGCGCCAATCAAATACAGGTAGACTACAAAAGTCAACAGCTTTCCCGATTCGATTCTCATGAAAACCGCTTATCAAAATACCCGGTACCTGACGAGTGCGCCGAGCGTAAAAAATGCGCCACCGGACGAAGGCTTCGAAATCGCCTTCGCGGGCCGCTCCAACGCCGGAAAATCGAGCGCGATCAATGTCATCACGCAGCAGAAATCGCTGGCGCGGGTCAGCAAAACGCCGGGGCGGACCCAGATGCTCAATTTTTTCCAAGTGGACGATCAGAGACGATTGGTCGATCTCCCCGGCTACGGCTATGCCCAGGTACCCGAGGCGATCCAGAAGAACTGGCGCCAGGCTCTGGAGTCTTATTTCAGCGAGCGCCGATCATTACGCGGGGTATTTCTGGTGATGGACATCCGCCATCCTCTGACGCCTTTCGATCACCGCATGATCGAGTGGTGCCATCACTGGAAGCTTCCGCTGCACATCGCCTTGACCAAGGCGGACAAACTCAGCCGGGGGGCTGCGCTCCAAACCTTGCGCAAGGTTGAAGCCGAATTGAACGCGCAAGAGGGATTAACGGTCAGCCTTCAGCTCTTTTCGGCACTCAAGCGGTTTGGATTGGAGGAAGCTTGGTCCGTGTTGGACCGCTGGCTGGAGATACCTCAATCGCAAGAGGCCAAAGCCCCATAAAAAGAAAAAGCTCCGAGGCAAATGGGGGGACATACCTCGGAGCGAAGTCCCGGCTTGGGGGGGATGCCGGGCGAATGACACTACTCAAAGGGAGGAGATGAGTAGTTCGCGTCGTTCCTGACACTTAATCGTTGTGACCGCCCCTATGGATAAAAGTTCAACCGCTTTGTCATGAGCTCTCACTTTTCGGGAGACGATGCGCCTCGTTTCGGACGCTAAAAGGTCTGGCGAAGCAGCAGACGCAGTTCCTTCAAGCTGCGGGAATTCAGCACGTCACGGGACTCCAGCCAGCCGCGTCGGGCCTGTCCGACGGCGTAGCGCAGATTCCTGAAGTCCAGGGTGCTGTGCGCGTCGGAGTTGAGACTGATCAGCACACCCTCGTCCTTGGCTAATTTGCAATGAGTATCGGCAAGATCGAGGCGCTCCGGATTAGCGTTGAGCTCGAGAAAACACCTTCGCTCTCTGGCCTTGCGGATGATGCGAAGCATGTCGACATCATAGGGCTCTCGGCGACCGATCAATCGCCCGGAGGGATGCGCCAGAATGGTGAAATAGGGATGATCCATCGCGCGAAGAATCCGCTCGGTCTGTTTGTTCCGGGGCAGATCGAATCGGCTGTGTACCGCACCGACGACGATATCGAGCCGGCTGAGCACATCGTCCGGCAAATCCAGATCGCCATCCTCCAATATGTCTACTTCGATGCCCTTGAGGAGAACGATGCCGTCCAGGGTTTCGTTCAGCCGATCGACCTCGTCCATATGCTTGAGCAAGCGGATCGGATCCAGCCCATGGGCTACCGTCAGCCGGCGGGAATGCTCGGTGATGGCGAGATATTCCAGGCCATGGCTTCTCGCGGCTTCAGCCATCTCCGGGATAGTATTGTGACCGTCCGATGCTTTGGTATGAGCGTGAAGATCGCCCTTGAGATCGGACAGTTCGACCAGCTTCGGCAAACTACCCGCTCGGGCCGCTTCGATTTCGCCCCGATCTTCCCGCAATTCCGCCGGGATAAAGGGCAATCCCACAGCGGCAAAGACCGATTCTTCGGTATCGCCCGCAACCCGCTCGTCGCCTCGAAACACCCCGTATTCGTTGATTTTTAGGCCCCTCTCCTGCCCCAAATGCCGAATGGCGATGTTATGCGCTTTGCCGCCGGTGAAATAATGCAGAGCCGCGCCGTAGCTTTCCGCCGGAACCACTCTGAAATCCACTTGCAGTCCGCCGCGCAGCAACACACTGCCGCGCGTGGGACCTTGTGACAAAACCTCCGCAACGTCCTCGTACTCGACGAAACGCTGCATTACGGGGCTTCCCGATTCCGCCGCCGCCAAGATGTCGAGATCGCCCACCGTCTCCTTGGCACGGCGATAGCTGCCGGCAATCACAACCCGCTCGACGCCGGGAACCCCGTTCAAATAATCGAGCAAAGGCGCCGCGTATTGCTCGGCGGCGACGCGCGTGTAACGCCCGGCTCCGCCACCATGAGCCTCCAGCGCGTCGGCGATGTGCATCTCGGTTTTTTCACCAAAGCCGGGAAGTGCCTGTATTCGATGATCGCGTACCGCACGCCGAAGCTGAGCCAGAGTTTGAATACCGAGTTCGCGGTAGAGCGCTCTGACTCGCTTTGGACCCAATCCGGGGATTTTCAAAAGTTCCGCGATGGCCGGCGGCAGCCGTTTGTGAAGCTCGTCCAGCGTCTTGCAGTGGCCAGTGTCGACGATTTCTTTGATCTTGCCGGCCAAGTCGGCGCCGATGCCCGGCAATTCGGTCAGGTCCTCGCCCTTTTGCACCATCGCGCGAACGTCCTTGCCCAATTCCTGGAGTATGCGGGCCGCGTTGTGATAGGCGCGGACCCGAAACACGTTCGCACCGTCGATTTCCAGAAGATCGGCGATTTCCTCGAAGATCGCGGCAATGTCGGCGTTACGGATGGGCATAGCGGGTACTCACGGATTCGGAAAGACGCGCACCAAACCGGCGGTGGCCGAGGTCGATATCAATTCGACTTCGGCGATACCGAAACGCTCCACCACCCACGCATTGGTCGAAAGATGCCGGGTCATCGGATCGACCGAAAAAACGGACTCGCCGTCGGCCAGAGCGCAAGGCAACACCAATTGATCCGCCAGATGCTCGTCCACCGAGGCATTCGTATGATGGTGCTCCAACAGTTTTGCGCAGGCATCTTCGGCGACTTGCTCCGCCGGCTTCCCCCGCTCGCCCAAGGCGCTGAAACCGGCCAGAGAACGCTCGTAGCGCGCGACGAGGAAAATCCCCGCCCCCGGACAGGCCGCCTGAACGGAAACCGCGTCGATCTCGCAAGACATGTTTTTTCGTCGCAGTATGGTCTCTGCTCGGTCCGCCATGCGTTTGACCACGTGCTCGGGAAGATTGGCGGCAAGCGCCCGGCCGGAAATCTCCACGAGTTCGCCTCGATCCGGCACATTAAGAGAGTGCAGCCTCTTTCTCGTTCCTATTCCGGTTCCTCTCGTCTCCAGCAGCACTTCACCCTTTCCGACCGGGTACCAGCCGGATCGTTCCAGACTGAGTTCGGCGCGTACGCCCATGAGCTTCAAATAAGGGAGCCACACGTCATGAAGATAATCGAACGGCGGGCTCAGGGGCACGTGCGTTCCGCCCCGCAACTCGACCCGTGAGCCGCCTTCGGTCAACGCCAAAGGCAGCAGCACCGTTTGTAGTACCAGCGACACTGCTCCCGCGCTGCCGCCTTGCCTCGCTTTCGCGACATCGAAGAGATAGTCGCCGGCCTTTGGCTTTGTCCGCGGCGTGAACGTCAGAGTCCTGGAACCCAATTCGGTCCCGCTCAGCTCGGCATCGCAAAGCTTAGCCGCCGCAAACACCGCCGTCAGATGCTGGGCAGCCAATCCCGGCTTTTTCCGCCTCGCACGGATGTTTTCGATACGTACCGGACGGCCGGTAATGGTGGACAGGCAGAGCGTGGTCCTAAGAATTTGCCCGCCGCCTTCGCCGTAGGAACCGTCAATAACGATGCGATCCATGGTCTCAGTCATCTATTCCTCAAGAATTTTGATCAATAGAACGAGCGTTCATCATTGCAATGAAATACTCCTCGGTGGCTTAATTAAGATGCTAGGCAAGGCGCCGCATACTTCCCGAGACTGCCGAGCGAATGCTGCCCAGGATAGAAACCACCGGGGCGGTGGTAGTTTATTAATCAGGCCCGTAAATACCCTCCTGGTATTTCGGGCCGCCGCCCAGGCCGGTACACGCCCGGCCTGGGCTCACGCGGCTTGTCGCCGCGCCGGGGCATCCCTGCCCCGGATTAACCCGGCCTATATTTATAGGCCGGGTTAATAAGTCTCTAGGAATGAGGGTCACCGACCGATTCGGCCCTCACCGGACAGAACCAAGGAGGATTTTCCCATGTCCACAAGAAACTTCGTTATTCCCTTCTTCGCCTGCTTGTTGATGAGCAGCCTGCCCTTCAACGCCTCCGCAGCAGCACCCAGCATGTGGTGGGATCACCTGGACGGAGGAACCATGAGTCAAGCCGATTGCGTCAACAAGGGCGAATCGATATTAAACGCCGAGAAAGCAGGCAGAATCAGCAAGGACGAGGACTCGGTCCGCTCATGGAGCGAACATATCACCGGAGTGGTTGAATGTTTGAAGACGGACGGCGGTTTGATGATCATGGTTTTGGTAGGCAGCGATAACACGGTTGCAGGCAATGCCCTGTTCAACGCGCTGAAAAACGGAATGAAGCGGTAATTTCACTTGCCGGCCTGCCCGACCGCCGGGCGGGCCGGCGGAAACACGGATACCATTCTTTTCGGCCATCGCGCCTGAAAAAAATGGTTCGCGAATGCCCGTCGAGTTCAGTAGCGCTTCCTTGAAAACGGACTCGGCGAAGCAGTCTGTCGCCCAATTTTCGCGTTACTCCGACCGCCTGTATACTGACCTCGGCTTCCCCCGGAGAACGCGTCATGCCCGACCAACTAAAGCGCTTCTACGGCAGAATCGGACTGGTCCTGCTGTTCGTCGCCGTGCTGTCCGCCTTCTTCGCTCTCGGAGGAAATCAATGGTTTAGCCTCGAATTCATCAAGGAAAATCGTGATCGGCTCATAGAATTTACCGAGCGGCATTACCTACTCATGCTGCTCGCCTCGGCATCCCTCTACGTCGCTTCGACGGCATTCAGCATTCCGGTTGGAGCGATACTGTCGCTGACGATGGGTTTGCTGTTCGGACGTTGGCTGGGCACCTTGGTGACGGTGATCGCGTCGACCCTGGGCGCTTTGCTGGTGTTTTTGGCGGCACGCTTCGTTTTTGCCGACCTTGCCCGCGCCAAATTGTCGAAGTCTCCGATGGCTACGAAAATCGTGAAAGGATTCGAGGGCGACGCTTTCCGCTATCTGCTTTTCCTGAGACTGGTTCCGCTTTTTCCGTTCTGGCTGGTCAATCTGGCGCCGGCCGTAACCAACATTACTGCCCGCACCTATTTCCTCGCCACGCTGATCGGCGTCATTCCCGGCAGTTTCGTTTACGTCAACTTGGGACAGGCTTTGGGCGAAATCAGCGACATCAAAGATATCTGGTCGCCGGAAGTGATTCTCAGCTTTACGCTCCTCGGCCTCCTGATCGTGCTTCCCGCTCTATTACGAAAAAACCACACTGAACCCGAGTAAACGACGCGGCCGCAACGATACGGCAAACGTGGTTCCACCGTCTTGACAGGGTCGGGAACTCATCGCCTTCCCGCTCTCTCGAAGGAACGAGCCATTCAACAAGCGATCGGAAAAATCCATGAACCGCGCGATCACCCTCAATTTCCATTTTGCCGTCTGGTTGTCGATCCTGGGCGGTATCGCTGTCCTCGGCAATCTCAACCTCGTCATTCCGGAAGCGGAGGGATTCTACGGCCCTATGCGGAACAACCTATTCATCGTCGTCGGCTATCTATTGATCAGCCAGATAGTGCTGTGGTACTTCCGTTATCGCCGGGGGAGCCGCGTCGAAGCGCTGCTTATGGGACTCATCTTTCTTTTGACCGCAGGCGGCGTCGAGCTGTACGCCATGCTCAACGACCTGCCCATCAGCCAGATCTTCGTCTTCGCCTTGGTTTACCTGGGCGCCTCGCACATCCTGTATTATTTCGGCGAGCACATGATGGCCGAACCGCGCACGGAACGTACTTCCGAACCGAAGCGGCGGGGCTCAGGGATCTAAAAAAACTAAGGCGCGGGAGCACTCATGAATTGGCTGCTCATATGCTCCTTGAGTTCCTGACCGTCCCGGTAAATGAACAAGGCCTTGAGTCCCTCCGTTTCGGCAATCCGGGCTCCCTCGATTTCACCCACGCATAACAGAGCCGTCGACCAGGCATCCGCCAAAGTCGGATCGTCATGCAGAACGGTGACGGACAGCAGATTGTGGGTCACGGGACGACCGGTCTTCGGATCGATGATATGGGAGTAAGCTTGCCCGCCCGATTCGAAAAAGTTTCGGTACGTACCGGACGTCATCACGGCCGCGCCGTTTTCCTGATGGATGTCCAGAATGCGCTGGACCTCCCGCACCAGCGGCGTGGGCTTTTCGATAGCCACCCGCCAAGCCGCCCCGTTGGCTTTGCGCCCCTTGACCTTCATCTCGCCGCCGATTTCCGCGAGATAATTGTGAATCCCCCGGCTTTCGAGCCGATCGGCCACGGCGGCCACGGTATAGCCCTGCGCGATGGACGACAAATCGATGGTGAGTTCGGGATCCGATTTGCGGATACGCCCGTTTTCCGCATCGATTTCCAATTTGCTCATGCCCACATGAGCCAAGGTCCGGTCGATTTCGCCCTGTTCCGGCACCCGGTTTTCGTGCTTGGAAAAACCCCACAGATCGAATAAGGGCTTTACCGTAAGATCGTAGCAGCCTGCCGAGCGCTGGTTGACCTCCTTCGCGATCGCCACCAGCCGGATGATTTCCGGAGAGACCGAAATCCAGTCGGTCGTTTTCTGCTGGTTCACTCGGGAAATTTCCGAGTCCTCGCGCCAATTCGACAGTTTTTCGTCGACCAGCTTGAACACGGCTTCGACGTCGGTCTTGACCTGTTCCGGCGTCGCCTCGACCTTATCCATCACCATCTTGATGTGGTAGGTCGTACCCTGAATCGCCCCGGAAAGCTCGGTTTCGGCCGCTCGTTCGCAGCCGGTAAAGCTTAAGATGATCAGCAGACAAGAGATGTATCGAAACGTCATGAGAAAAAACCGAATGAAACGTGCGGCCGGTGCTATGGATAAAACGGCCACACCCAGGGAATGATACTCAGCGCCACGATCCCCATCAGAATGTTCAAAGGAACGCCGAAGCGAACGAAATCGCTGAAATGATAACCGCCGGGACCGTAAACCATTAAGTTGGTCTGATAGCCGATCGGGGTAGAAAAGCCCATGGACGCCGCGACCATTACGGCAACGATGAACGGCCAAAAACTGACATCCAGTTTGTCGGCAATGGCCAAAGCCAGGGGAAACATCAATACCGCTACCGAATTATTGCTGAGCAGTTCGGTCAGCACGACGGTCAAGAAATAAAACAGCACCAGCACCAAAAGCGGATTGTCTCCGGCGAGATTCAGAAAACCCTGCGCGATTCCCGATGCCGCACCGGATACCTCCAGGGCTTTGCCGAGACCGAACGAAGCCGCTATGGCAAGCAACACCTGACCGTCCAGGCTTTTCCTGGCGGTCGGCACGGAGCAGCACCCCGTCAGCAGCATGGCGGCCGCACCGAGCAGGGCCGCTTTCAGCATGCTCAACCATTCGAAAGAAGCGCTCAGCACCACGGCGGCCAAAATCAACCAGGCCATGCCTGCACGCTCGTGACGAACCGGCAAATACTCGGATACCTGACTTATCAGAAGAAAATCGTTGGAATTCCGATGCCGCTCCAGGAAAGGCGGGCGGACATCGAGCAACAGCGTGTCCGCCGGCTCCAAGCGAATTTCGCCGATTTTACCGGAGATACGCTGACCGTTGCGCGCCACGGCGATCACCGAGCCGCCGTAGACCATGCGGAAACGGCCTTCCTTGATGGTTTTGCCTACCAGCGCGCATTGCGGCGAAACGACTACCTCCACCAATACGCGCTCGCGGTGCTTTCTGTCCTCCAGGGTAAACGACTTGTCGGCCGACGGGAGCAGACCCTTGATCCGCTGCAATTCCACCACCGAATCGCTCACGCCCGCGAAAACCAGTTGATCGCCGGGCTGGAGGCGCTCGTAAGGTCCGACCGCCGCCAACACTTCATCGCCACGTTCGATTTCGACCAGATAGAGCCCTTGTAAATGGCGAAGACCGGCCTCTTCGATGGTTTTACCCACCAAGGCTCCATTGTCCTCGACCGACATTTCGACCGTATATTCCTTGGGATTTTCGAACACGGCGCTGGCGGGTTTGCGCTCGGGCAACTGCTTGGGCGCCAACAACAAAATGTAGATCATCGTGAGAATCGAACACGGAATACCAACCCAGGCGATGTCGAACAATCCTAGCCCCGGCCTATTGCTGTGCAGTAGAAGCCCGTTGACGATCAGGTTGGTGCTGGTGCCGATCAAAGTGATCGTTCCGCCGACGACCGCCGCGTAACTCAGCGGAATCAGCAGTTTCGAAGGCGAGATTTGCAGGCGCTTGGCCCAGGTGAGAACGGCAGGCAGAAAAACAGCCACCAAGGGCGTATTGTTCATGAAGGCGCTAACCGACGTGACCGGCACGATCAGCCTCAGCAACGCCCCCCGCAGGGACTTCGGGCGCCCGAGCACATGCTGGACCAGCATATCGACGCCACCGGTCTCCCGGATACCCGCCACCACCACGTACATCAGCGCGACGGTAATCATGCCTTCGTTGGAAAAACCGCTCAAGGCTTGATCCGGCGTCAGTACACCGGATACGAGTAGCATCACGACTCCGCCCAGCAGTATCAGCTCAGGCGCGGCGGACGTGAAAAGCATTAAGCTTAAGCACCCCAAAACCACGCCGACCGCGAGCCAAGCTTGTCCACCCATAACCGTTTTTTTGCCTCGGGAAAGATCGTTGCCGTTGAAAAACGGCCCATTTTAGACGGGATTCAAATTACAAAAAAGAATAGAAACACTTTTTTTTATAACAGATAATCAGGCATTCAAGCGTTCCTCGACCTTCTCTTTGAATTTGAGAAAGTGAACGGTTTGCAGCTCTTCCGGCGTGTCCACGCCCAGAATGGAAAGCGGCAAGTCGATGTCGGTGATATAGATGGGATAGCGTTCCCCGCTCTGACGAAGCCGCATGATATGGGCCGCCGCCATGGAAAATACGTCCTGTCCCGCATCCATGGAAGAAAACTCCGAGTCGTTGCAGAAAATGGTGTAGGCCACGCGGCCAGGCGCGGTCTCTTGAGCGAATACTCGAATTTCCAGCATGCGACTGTCCGGGTTGGGCTGGAAACCGGCGGATTTCACGCTGTATCCGCCGAACGCCTGATGTTCCACCACGTAATATTCGATCCCGCCGGCGGCCAGTACATAGCGCTGCAAGATGTCGCCGAGAAACGAGGCATAAGGCCCCAGCAAGAGCTGGGGTCCGACCGCCTCGTGGCTACGGTAGAACAACGAACCCCGCTCGTCCAGAATGTAAACCTTTACCTGCGAGGATTCCGGTTGGCAAAAGATTTGAATAACTCCCGGCCGATTATGAGCGTATATCAAAGGCAAAGGGTCATTTTCGAGGGCGGCGCGATCGAAAATGACCGGCGAAAACATAGATCGGGGAGCGGACAGCTCGCTATACAAGCGATCCACGTCGGGTACGCCCCAAAAACGGACGCTCGTCCCCTGATTATCGAATAGGTAGAATTCCGAACCGCCCCGCAGGATATAGCGTAGCGATCGGTCCGGACTCGAAAACGCCGCCCTCAAATCCCGATAAAGCTCCTGAACTCTCAGGGCGATGGTTCGGGCCCGCCCGGCAACGAAACAGAAGCACTCGACGTGCGATTCATTGGAAAGCGATTCGTTGATGAGATCCGCCAGACAATCGAGGAATCCGACCAAACCTTGGTAACGCTTGACCAGGGTTTCCCGCCACGACGTCAAAATGACGGCATCGACTTGATGAATCAGGTTCGTCCGCTCGTAGCCATAACTCAGCGCATCATGACGATCGCTGGCCAGTCTGATTCCGTCGCGGCGCTCGGCATCGACGTCGATCCCCAGGTTGACGAACAACGCTGCGGCAATCACGCGCGGGGCTCGGCCGTAGTCGTCCAGATGTTCCGGCTCGCTCTGGTGCGACGCGAGAAAACGGTTCAACGCACGCAAATTGTTCTTGAGTTCCAAAAGCGTCAATGCGCTTTCGACGGTTTCCAGAAAGAGGTTGGCGCTCCGATCGTAAAGTCCGTTGAACGACAGCCAGGCCAAAAGTTCGACCAGGCTGCGCGCCTTTTTCAGATATGGCGCCTTGCCCGCATCCGCAGATGCCACCCGTCCGGAGTATAAGATCCATCCCATTTCGCCGTCCGCCAGGCGGACTTCGTGCACTGAGAAATCTTTAGGTTCGATGCAGTCGCCGCTATCGAGGCTCAGCCTTTCCACTTTACCGGGTTTAAGCTCCAAAGCGGCGGAAAGTCTGCGCCCCAAAAGCTTGATTTCCTCTCCGGCCGGACCTGCGATCTCGGAATGCTCCGCCGCGAACTGCCTCACGGTTCGATAACTCCGGGTCAATTCGTGGCCGATGACTTTTTGCTCCTGCAAAGCCTTGACCACGGTCCAGTGACGCCGCTCGTCCAGATCCCGGATGCGTTGACACGGCCATCCCCAGGCGTGGACCATGGCGGTCAGAATCTCTTGCCGACGGCGTTTCTCCGCTTCGGTGCCCCCGCCAAACCTCACCAATTCGTTGAGCTTGAGATAAAAGCATTGCCGCGCCAACTCCAGCCGCTCGCGCTCCCCCCCCGCCAACAAATAACGCTCGACGTCCCGATACATGAGGATATATGAGTCGAGCTCGCGGTCATCCAGACTCCCCTCGTACACCGCCGCCTTCAACCGGGCGCAGAGCCATCGGGTGTGGGGATACTGGCTGGCGTAACTCTCCATCAGAAATAGCTTGAGCAATGACTTGTGCGGTGCATCGATCGCCTTGTGCAAATGCCACAGCGTGCCGCCGAGAAATTCGTCGGGCGGGATATATTCAAGCCCTCCGAAATCGATGAAATCGTTTTCATTGACAAAGCGTTTTTCTCTCAAGTGGTTCAGATATTCTCCGTACCGCGCCTCCTGGTCGGGCGGCACCAGCCACCAGGCGGTGGCGCGACCGGCCAGCCAGACGCTGGCGCGGTAGAACTCTTCGAGCAACAGATGATGCTGCACGCTGCCGCAGCTTTCGGAAGAAATCGGGGTGCCGATGCCGAGACGGAACCGTTCGCTATCGATGAAGAAGATATGGGCCTCCAATCCAAGGGATTGGGCCCATTTTTCCACGCCGGCCGCTTTGCGACGCAATTCGTCCAGTTGACTTTCGTCCAACGAGCCCGAATGACACAGCCAGATATCGAGGTCGCTTTTCCTGGAATAGGCAACACTGCTGACACTGCCCATCAGGTATATGCCATGGATCGGATATTCGGTCAGCGCGCGCCGCTTGTATTCGAAACTCTTGGTCAGCCGCCTGACGGCGAGCAGCGTCCGGCGGGCGGGAACATAGTCCTGGATGCCGGCCGGCGTCTCGGACGAGACGTAACCGGGCAGCATCGGGTGATTGCAGTGAAACAAGAGCGGCAACAAATCGAGAAAATCCCGCTGACGCGGCGTCTGATATTCCTGAATGCGCTGCAACTGAAGCCGATGCAGGTTTTGGAAGCGCCGAACGATGGCGGCCAAACTCTTCCGATCGATTTCCTCGCCGGGTCCGCCGAGCCTTATCGCTCGCAAAGTGGTCGCTGTCACGATAATTTCGGTCCGTATGGCTCGGAATGAAGACGCTGCATGAGTTTTCGCGCGTCGTCTCCTTTTTGCCAGGAGGCGACCGCGCAATCGATCCGCCACATTTCCGCGCCGGCCAAGGCCACGCGTTCTGCGCCGAACTTGGTGGCAAGCGCTTCCGCATCGGTGCGGACGGTTTCGGGAAGAATCAAAAGGAAAGCCGTCTCATCGAGGCGGCCGATTTGGTCGGCCCATCGCAGCTGCGCATTGAATTCCTGAGCGATTTCGCGCAGCGTGGTTTCCGGCAGCGATGCGCCACGGGGCGGCTGCAGGGTGACGCGAATCACCGACAAGGCGTTGCCATAGCGCCGGCTGCGGCTCACGTGACCTTCCAAAGCCTGAAGAATCGCGTTCCGGTTCAGAAGCCCCGTTTCCGAGTCCTTGGTGTGCAGGGTGTTGACCAATTCTTGAAGACGGCCGCGAGCCGTTTCGATCCGCACGTTTTCGGTCACATCATGGAAAAAATAAGCCTCGCTGCCGTCAGCGAGAGCGGCGCACTCGCGCTGCAGCCAAAACTGCTCGCCACCGCGCGTGACGCAAAGCCTATCGTCGCCAGCGAACAGAACGGCCAGCCCGATATCCTCCGCAGTCTTCGGGGCCCATCCGTCCAAATGATGCGCCAATTCGAACCACTGGGCCAAACGTTCGTTCACCCATAAAATTCGCCGATCCCGCATAATCGCAACGCCCATCGGCGCCCGATCCAGCGCCTCGACCAAGGCTTTCTGCATGGGGTTACTCACTAAATTCGATTCAACAGGTTTAATTTTAATCGGCCGCGAAAGTTCTGCCCGCCACACGACCCGAGTAACGGTCTATTAACCCGGCCTATAAATATAGGCCGGGTTAATCCGGGGCAGGGATGCCCCGGCGCGGCGACAAGCCGCGTGAGCCCAGGCCGGGCGTGTACCGGGCCTGGGCGGCGGCCCGAAATACCAGGAGGGTATTTACGGGCCTGATTAATAAAGAGCGATCGAAACGACAGATTACGGCGATGCTTCCCATCCGAGATCTACTCAACCGCATCCGCTGGGATGAAGACTTCGCGCGGGCCGAATTCGCTATCGGCTACTACGACCGCATCGAAAAGACGATTGTGGTGACACCGTTAAAACGGATCGACTTTCCTGGGGATCGCCCCGGCGTATTCGAACTCACCGATTCCGAAGGTGAAACGCACACTATTCCACTCCACCGCATTAAAGTGGTATATCGAAACGGAGAGCTTATCTGGCAACGTACGCACTAATTCAAAGGGGGCCGCATGTCCGCGAATATGTCTCGTTACGCAGAACTTATCGGACGAATTTTCATGTCCATCATCTTTCTGTTGTCGGGCTTCAACAAGATCGGCGGTTTTGCCGGAACCCAAACCTACATGGAATCGATGGGGGTACCGGGCATGCTGCTGCCGCTGGTTATCGCATTGGAAATCGGAGGCGCGATAGCCATCATGATCGGCTGGTACACGCGGTGGTTTGCCCTAGCCCTCGCCGGTTTCTCCATCGCGGCGGCCTTGCTCTTCCACCTTAATTTCGGCGACAAGGTGCAAACCATCATGTTCTTGAAGAACATAGCGATCGCCGGAGGCTTCATGGTCATTTTTGCCCATGGCCCCGGCGATCTGAGTTTGGACAAGCGACAGGGCCGGTATTGAGATTTGCCCGGTCCCATCTGATCAGTGCGTTTTGTGCAGAGAGCTCGGCGCGTTCAGATCGGCGTCGTCGTCGACACCGACGCCCAGCCGGTCTACCAATTCGCCGCCCAGCCATCCGGTGATCAAGACCAATGCGAAACCGGCAAACGACAGAACGAAGGCCCAAGCTCCGGGGAAATCGATATTCCGCCGGAGCCACCAACTGGCGATGAAAAGCAGCAGTACCACCACATTGCCGACACCGTGCATCAGTCCGATATACTTGGCGCGGGTATTGGGCGGTATGGCCAGCCAGTCGATCAAGCCGAACGGCGCAGCAATCAGCCCGCCTATGATTCCTGCCGCGATCATCCAGAAGGCGACCGTCACAAAACTCGGCGAACCCGTCATCAGATAAATGATGTCGAAGACAACACCTGTGGACAGCAACCCGAGCGGAAATACGATCAGTATCGGATGGGCCGGGTGGCCGAGAATCTTAGCTTTGCTTTGCATACTGCCTCCTTGGAACTGGAACACCAGTCGCACGATTTGATGAGTTGAAAAGTCACCGCGGCAATCGCAGCCGTATCGAAGGCGGCTTGCGATACGCCCAAGCGACCCCTCGATTCATGATTTCCCCCAAACGATCTCCATGCCTTCCCTGTTACCCAAAGCCGTCCGCAGCAGACCGATCAACGCTCTATCGAGTCCCTGTTCCTCCAAAAACTCCAGCTGGGCTCGATTGACGAAATAGTCCCTGTCGATCGAGCTTTCTTCCTCCAATACATCCATCAACTGTTGAAGCTGTTGGTCGCTGATTTCTCCGACGAACGCGCCGGTTTCCTTGTCGTGAAGCTTCACCATGGCTGTTTCCCCAACCGCTCGCTGAGCCATTTAACCGGCTCCGGTCGGCTTACTACTGTTTTTGACCAGCAAGGAACTGCGCCGTTACCGCGACCACGCGCCTGCCCTGAAATTTTGCCGCGGCCATGGCCACATCGTCCGGCTTGAGCTGCCCGTTGTTGCTCGTGAACGATACACCGTAAGGATTCCCGGCTTGGAACTGTATGGGATCGATGTAGCCCGGCGCGACGATGATGGCGCCCCAGTGATAGAAGGTATTGTTGAGGGCGACGATCGTCGTTTCCTGCCCGCCGTGAGGCGTCGCGGTACTGGTAAACGAGGAGACGATCTTGTTCACCAATTGTCCTTGAGTCCACAAAGGTCCCGTCCTGTCGATGAACTGCTTGAGTTGAGCGGTAGGCAGTCCGTAGCGGGTCGGTGTCCCGAAAACAATGGCATCGGCCCACACCAGATCGTCCAGGCTCGCCTCCTCCACATCCCGAGCTTCCTGCCGGTGCTCGGCCCAAAGAGGGTTGGACGCAATGGCATCCTCGGGAGCGAGCTCCTGCACCCTCCTAAAACGCACTTCGGCGCCCGATTGCTCAGCCCCTTCCTCGATACCGCGCGCCAATCGGTAAGTGGTTCCGGTGGCGCTGTAGTAAATGACCGCGAGCTTGACAGCCATGTTTCCTCCTTGACTGTGGGGTATATCCCTTAGAAACGAGGCGGGCCGGAGAGTTTAAGGAACTTGTTTCAAAAAGGGTGAATAGGTCTAGCCACGAAACGCCCGCTCGAACTCCTCCCTGAGTTCGTACTCGCGGTCGTGGTAGATCGGCGAGAAATGGAACGGCACGGGAAACTTGACCCCGGCGCGCTGAGCCAGGCTGCCTGCTTGGCGGGCGGTCAGGTGGTATTTCTGCGCGGCGCGCTCGACGAGTTCTTCGCCGAAAACCGCTTCGATGAAGAACTGGTCGGCGCCCTTGGCCAGTTGAACGATGCGCTCGGCATTGGCGTCGTGATAGACGGCATCGGTCACGTAAGCAATTTTCTGTCCGGTCGAGATGTGGGCGATGGTTCCGGCCAGATAGTCCAGGCGGAACGTAATTTCGCCCCGTCCGCGCCGCCGGGCGGTGATCGGCGTATCGCCGGGCAATCCGTCGAGCACCGAGCGCTTGAAACTTTGAAGCCAGGGCCCTGGCTCGAGATCCAGATCGTCGAGGCGGTTCTTCCAGATATTGACGTGCAGCTTTTCCTGGAGCGCAAAAGCGAGACACGGGATCTTATGATCCAACAGGCCAAACCGGACGGTGTGGTTCTCCTCGTCGAGCAAAACGCCGTCCCTGATAGTCCATTCGTGCTCATTTTCGCGGCGAAATTCGGCCCGACAGCGGAAACGGGCGCTTCGCGCCTCGGTTTCGCTCAAGACCTCGGTCGCATCCAAGGTAAAATCGGTGTCGTAGTTTTCCACCAGATTCCAGGTATAACCCGCGAGCTTGGCTTCCACCTGGCCGAGAAAACCGGCCGGCCCGAACAACCGGATGCGGATTTCCCGCCCTAGGCACAGGCGCAGCAACCAATCGAAACCGAAGAAGTGATCCATGTGAGCATGGGAAACGAACACATCCCGAACCCTGAGGATTTTCCGCGTCGCCAGATTTCGCAAATCGCCCAGATCGAACAGCAGAGCACGCTTCTCGAACAGAAAATCGACATAAACCGCCGGATCGCCGAACACGTCGTTCACCAGCGCGGGATGAAACACCGGTTTCATGGAAGTCTCTCTGTTAAAGCTTTAAAGCCGGCTACGGTATGATGGGTTTGGGGCACGATATTAGACTCACCGGTTCGATCTTTCTCATCCATGTATCTCATCGAAAAAAGTTCGGAAGCCAGCTTCACCGTCAATCACTCGCGCTTCATCGGCTACGCCCTGCCTTGCACCGACGAGTCGCAGCTGCGGTCGCGGCTGTACGAAATCGCATCCGCTCATCCGACGGCGCACCATCTCGCCTTCGCCTATCGGATCAAGACCGAGAACGGCATCATCGCCCATTTCAACGACGCCGGAGAGCCGAGCGGAACGGCCGGAAAGCCGATACTCGCGCATATGTCCGGCTTCGATCTCGTCAATGCGCTGGTCGCGGTCGTTCGTTATTTCGGCGGCATCAAGCTGGGAGCCGGCGGGTTGGTCCGCGCCTATGGCGGCACGGCCAAACTTGCCCTGGAGAAAGCCTCCCTCGTGCCCTATGTTGAATATGCCGAACTCAAATTGAGGATCGATTATCCAAAACTTCAGCCGCTCGCTTATCATGTCGAGAAAGCCGGAGGAAAGATCGTCTCGCGCACATTCGGCGAAAAGATCGACGTGGTCGTGCGTTTGCCGGCTTCCGAAGCGCCTGCCATTGATCGGCAGTTTAATGATTCGTAATTTTCAGTGAGACAACGGCATTGTCACCCGACGCTCTGCTCGACCTTTTGGATGCACCGGACACCGTCATCGCCGTAGTAGGCGCGACGGACGACGAACGAAAATTCGGCCATGCCATCTATCGCGATCTGAAAGGCAAAGGATACAAAGTTTATGCGGTCAACCCGAATCGCGCGTCGGTGGATGGCGATCCCGCATATCCGGATCTTGCGCAACTTCCCGGCACACCGACCCTGGTCAATTTCGTCATACCGCCCGAGGCTACCTTGTCCGTCCTGAAGCAATGTCTCGATCTCGGTCTAAGGAACGTGTGGCTGCAACCCGGAGCGGAGAATGCCGAGGTCCTGAATTTCCTGGCCTCCAACGACTTCAGCTATCTGGCCAACACTTGCATCATGATCAAGAGCCACATCAAGCGTTAACGCCGGAAGGCTCTTACTTCATCTCGACGAGTTTTCCGGAGTTACAGGATTAGCCCACGGTTCTTAGTAAATTTCCCTAGAGACTGGGAAACTACCGTGTGTTAACAATGACTTTCCCGGTCGCGCCGGGAACATGGAACGAACTTTGGTGCAAAGGAGGCACGCCATGCGCTCGAAATTTCTAATCGGCTTACTTTTAGGCGCATTTATCTCATTGCTCGGCCTGAATCCGGCCCTTGCCGCGGATCGACCCATAGGGATCGCCGCTTACGTTAAGGCAGAATTCCAAAACGGCACCATGAAAGGCGATGTCATAGAGATCGTCAGAGAGGCGGCCGGACGGGAAGGGAACGATAACGGCCAGTCGGGCGCCGGCAAGCGCCGGAATAACGAAAAAGGAATGTCCGGCACGGGCAAACGCAAGAATGGCGAACGCGGCACGCCGGAATCGGGCCAACGCCGAGGCACCGAGAGCGGAACCTCTGAACCGAGCCAACGCAAAACTCCCCAACGTCCGACGCCGGGTTCCGAGGAACCGTCGATGCCCGAAGAAATGCCCGAACCCGAACCCGAAACCGGGAGCGGCGATTTCGAGTAAGCGCATCAGCCCTTGATTCCTGCCGCATTCCTTTCTCGTCCGAGAAAAGCGGCAACCGAGGGCTCCCCAATGACCGTGGAGTATAGGTATGGCCTGTGCCACGCCCGCTGATACGGCGATTTAGCCGTCCGAACATTTTTCACGGAGGAAAAAGCAATGTATTCCAAAATTTTGCTTTGTCTGCTTGCCGGCATAACTACGCAAACACTGAGTCCGGCTGCGGCCGCAGAACGATCCGGAGACAGCGCCGCATATTATGCGCAGTCGCAAACCGAAACCGGCCAAAGCGGAACAGGCGTTCGCGGGACGACCGGCGAAAGTAGCGGAGGCGGTCAACCCTATCCCGGCGGTACCGGGATGACCGGAACCGAAGGAAAAGGCAAGGCCGAAACGGAGGGTATGGAAAGCCATGTCAAGGAAGCGATGAAGCACGCAAAAGCCGCTGCCGACAGCGGCAAGAAGGGCGATGCCGCAGGCGTAGGCAAACACGCCGAAGCCGCAAAACCCCATGTCGAGGCCGCCATGCAGCAAAATCCCAATGAGCATCTGACCGCTGCGATGAAAAGTCTGGACAGCGCGATTCAGCACAGCCAAATGGGCCACGCCGATATGGCAGGGCAGGCCGCTGAGGAAGCGGTTACCCATCTCAAACAGGCCAAAAAATAGTTTTCATGCTGTCGCGACAAAACGGCAGACCGGATGGCATTCCATTCGTGGCTGCCGTTTTTCGTATTAACGATGGACTTGAAATTGACGTCGTGATATTTGTAACCCGCCCCATATTGGGGCATTCAAGAAGAACAACCCTTTAACGGAGAAATGGTTATGCGTGGAAAAATCTTGTCCGGATTACTCGCCGGCCTGTTCACATTGTCGCTAGGTTTCACCGCCGTTGCCGCCGAAGATCACAAAGGGGAAGCGATGAAGCATGCCCAAGCCGCCGTCGATAGCGGCAAACAGGGCGATGCCAAAGGTGTGGCCGAGCACGCGGAAGCCGCGAAAACTCACGCCACGGCGGCAAATCAAGCAAACCCCAATCCACACTTGGATGCGGCAATCAAAAGCCTGGACGGCGCGATCGAACACGGCAAGATGGGGCATGCCGATATAGCCGGAAAAGCGGCCGAAGAAGCGATGACCCATCTCAATGCCGTAAAACAGTAACAGCCACGCTTTCGTACTTTAAAGGAGCGGCAGCTATTTTCACTGCCGCTCCTTTTTTGCCCGATTGCTCCCGCCAACAACGCGGATTTTCTTCGATGATTCGACCTCTGATTCCAAGGTCGCTTTCGATAAAAAATTGGTTTTTGTAGGTTATTCGGCGGGTTACGCGGAGCCTGTCCTGAGCTTGTCGAAGGGCCTGTCCCGAGCGGAGCCGAGGGGCTAACCCGCCATCGATGGGTTTCGCTTCGCTCTACCCATCCTACGATGAATGTTCACTCGAATGTCGAATGGAATAAGCTCGACGTCTATTCATTCAGGCCGCTCAAAACCTCGTCGGATGTCAGTCGCCATTGGTCGCACTAAACTAAATTGCGAGAGCTCGATCCAAGCAAGATAGAAGACTCCGAGGCGGACACCGAACGATTATGAGTATTAACATCTGCCGTCACGGAACTGTTGATTGCCTCTCGTTAGCGATATTGTGGGTATTTAATATCGAAAAATCCTTCTTAGGCTCAAGGGATTCCTGAACGCTTCATCGGATGTTCATCCCGAAAATAGAAACCGAACCCCTTGCTTATTTTCACCCTATTCCTATTCGGCCCTGGAATGATGAAAGTTATCGATCCCGAAGATTTACGTTCTGGAGTCGCTGACTTAATCTAAGTCTCTTTAGACGGAAGGGGTGACTTTTCCGCGCTAGGAGTCTTATAACGGTTGACTAGCAAACAGAAGACCAGCAGTGCAAGACAATAAATTGACGACCAAATATACCCTGCGTGCTCGCATCAGAGAATTCAAGATTCCGCCCGTTCACGAAGGCTTGGTGTTGGGGCGCCGCGCTACCATAGGCTGCAAAGCCATCCGAAAATCCCTGGAGCTTTTAATGACTTATCCGTTCGCTCACCTCGAATTGGAGGACGAGGTCATCAGCGACATTCTGGTACGCGAAGCGGTTCTGCGGCGTGTCCCCAAGGAACAACTCATCGAATTCGTGCTCCAGCGAATCAAGCCCTTCATGGACGACACCGAAATTCTTCACCTCGATGTCGAAACGGAATTGCACCTGGAGGAAACGTTTTAGTGCAACCGACCATCCTGGACGCTTTGGCGGACGGGCTGATCAAAGTCACTGACGAAGAACGCCCCAGACTCGGCCCAACTTCCACGCCGGCCCTCTTCGCCGTCTTTTCCTCCGGAAACGACCGTTTTCTGGGCTTTGTAACCAGTGAAGAAATCGCCCAATCGCCTCACCGAATCTTTGCCGATCTACTCCCGAGAACGATACCGCCGGCCATCGGACGGGATACATCCATCGTCGCGGCGCTCGCTCTCATGGAACGGGAGAACCACTGGATCTTGCCGGTTACGGACGATAGCGGCGCCTTCGTCGGAGCGGTTACCCGTCCGCGTTTGCTCGAGTTGCTGCTCGATCACTATCAAAAGCTGTCGGCCGAACTCGAAGAGGAGCAGCGGCAGCTTCGCCTGTGGTCGACGCGACTCGGCGAACTGAATCAGGCGTCCCGCACGCTGATGGCTTTGATGGCCCATGTCGAAGGAGAGGAAAACATGGCGCAAAGCGGCATCAACGTGCTGGCGACTCTGCTGCGCGCACGGTACGGCGCCGTCGGGATTATTGACGAAAACGGAAAGCTGGACGGCTTTTTCGTCACCGGCGTCAGCCAGGAACAGATCGAACGAATCGGCCGCTGGCCGGAAGGGAAAGGACTGCTCGGCGTAGTGGTTCAAACAAACCAGTCGTTGCGGCTCGACGACCTGACCCGTGATCCGCGATCGGCGGGATTTCCGCCCGGCCATCCGCCGATGAAGAGCCTTCTCGCGGTGCCGATCGCCGACGATGGCAAGGTGTACGGCCGCGTTTATCTCTGTGACAAACTCAACGGGGAGCCCTTTTCCGAGGAGGACGAGGTTTTGGCCACCACTTTCGCGCATAGCCTGGCACTCGCTCTGATCCAGTCGCGCGAGCAAACGCAAAGGCGTAAAGCCGAGCAGGAAACCCGGCGGTTGCTGAATGAAAACCGCCAGCTGACCCGAAAATTGCTCAAGGCCCAGGAAGAGGAGCGCAAGAGAGTAGCGCGCGAACTGCACGACGAGCTTGGGCAATATTTGACTGCCATGCAGGCGGACCTCGCGATGATGTCCTCGCTCAGCGAACGAAGCCACCCGGAGATCCATCACAGCGCTCAAACCGTCGAAGCCTTGCTGATCCGCTTTCATGACACCGTCCGCAGCCTGATCGAGAATCTGCGTCCGCCCTTGCTCGATCAACTGGGACTGGCCGAAGCCCTCGAAGAATTAGTCAACGAATACCGATCGCATTATCGCGACATCAGTTGGAAACTGACCATCATCGGCGATCTCGGCGTCCTGGATGAAACGCTTAAGATTACGGTGTATCGAATCGTCCAGGAGTGCATGAATAACATCGGCAGGCATGCCCGGGCGACGCAAGCCGAAGTCATGGTCTGCGAGAGTATCGCGTGCCAGGGAGAATCGTGTCAGCGGCATTTTGGACCTGTGCCCGGCGAGTCGGTTTCCGTCCGCCTGTTGATCAAGGACAATGGCGTCGGTTTATCGTCCCGGGAAACGAAGCGGGGACTGGGATTGATGGGCGTCCGCGAACGGGTCGAGGCGCTTGGAGGACTCTTCAGCCTGGAGAGCCAGAGCGGACAGGGAACCTGCGTAGCGATCGAAATTCCTAGCCAAGCCAGACCATGATCTCCGTACTGCTAGTCGACGATCATCCGGTAGTGCGCAGCGGCTACCGGCGCCTATTGGAGCAAGCGCCCGATATCACCGTCCTGGCCGAAGCGGCAGACGGGGAAGAGGCCTATCAGGCCTATCTGAAACACCAGCCGGACATCGTCGTCATGGACGTGGCCCTTCCCGGCATCAGCGGACTCGAAGCAGCCCGCAAGATCCTGAAACGCGATTCCCGTGCGAGAATTCTGATGTTTTCCGCTTATGAAAGCGAAGTGCTCATCGAGCGCGCGCGGGAAACCGGCGTCCGGGGGTATCTCGGCAAGCGGAGCGCGGCCAAATTGATCGTGGAAGCGACACGGATCGTCTTCAGCGGCGACTTTTTCTTCGACAAACATCTGAAACGAGCCGCGTCGACTCAATCGCAAAAGCCCGTAGAGCTCTTGACGCCGCGCGAATTCGAGGTTTTCCGCCATCTGGCCCAGGGTCGTTCCGTGGCGGAAATCGCCGAACTCTTGCACACCAGCCCCAAGACCATCAGCGTGCATCAAACGCATCTCATGCGAAAACTCCGGCTTGCGAATGTCGTGCAACTCACCCATCTAGCCTTGCGCCACGGACTGATTACCCTTTAAAAAATAAGAATTTTCTTACTGCAACCGGCTTAAAATCACTTGATCGATTCACCGATCAAGGGTTTCTTACCATTTTCCGGGCATTTCATGATGGAATTCCTGCTGAAAAAAAAGAACTTCGGTGTATGGCTGGAGTCCTCTTTGGATGGCATGGCGATTACGGACATCAAGGGAAAAATCCTTTTTTCCAATCCCGCGCTGGAAAAACTTTTCGGCTATGCCCGCGAAGAACTGGCGGAACTCACGGTCGAAGACCTCATGCCGGAACGGTTTCGCGGGCGGCATCGAGAACAGCGTGCGGGTTACGCCGAACATCCCCGCTCCCGCCCCATGGGGGAAGGACTGGATCTTTTCGGCTTGCGCAAGGATGGAACCGAATTTCCAGCGGATATAAGCCTAATTCTCCTAGAGGCCGAGCAAGGTCGTTTCGTATTGGCTACGGTTCACGACATCAGTCGCCGCAAACTCGCCGAGAAAGCCTTGGCGAACCAGACGGTGCGCTTGCGCGCGATTCTCGAGACCGCCGTCGACGCCATCATCGTGATCGACGAGCGGGGGCTCATCGAGACCTTTAATCCCGCGGCCGAGCGCATGTTCGGGTACACCGAAGCGGAGGTAAAAGGCCAGAGCATCACTCTCCTGATGCCCTCCCCTTACCGCGACGAACACAACGCCTACATTGCCCGCTATCTCAGAACGGGGGAACGCCGGGTCATCGGCATCGGCCGCGAAGTCCTCGGGCTGCGTCGGGATGGATCCACTTTTCCCATCGAACTGACCGTCGCCGAAACCCCTCTGGGCAACCATCGCCTGTTCACCGGAATCATTCGCGATGTGACCGAACGCCGAAAAGCCCAGGAACAACAGGCTGCTCTCCTCGAACAGCTGACAGAAAAAAATGCGGAATTGGAGCGGTTCATTTACACCGCCTCGCACGATCTCAAGAGTCCCTTGATTACCATCCAGGGATTTTCAGGCATGCTGGAACAAAGCGCGACGCGGGGAGATTTCGAGCGTATGCGCGGAGACATCCGGCGGATCCGTGCGGCGGCGAGCCGAATGCAGACCTTGCTGGAAGATCTGCTGGAGCTGTCTCGCATCGGCCGCGTCGCGAATCCGCGCGAAAAGGTCTCGATGCGCGCTCTCGTCCATGAGGCGGTCGAGCTTGTCAGGGACCGGCTTCCCGGGCGTAAACTGCGGACCGAGATCAGCCGCGGTCTGCCCGACGCGGTCGGCGATCCGAAGCGGATCTTCGAGGTGTGGCTCAACCTGATAGAAAACGCCGTCAAATTCATGGGTGACCAGGATGAACCCTTGATCGAGATCGGCGCGGAAGCAAGAGAAGGAGAAATCGTCTATTTTGTACGTGACAACGGTATCGGAATCGAGCCAAGCTACCATACGAAGATCTTCGGCCTGTTCGAGCGGCTCGATCCCAATACGGAGGGTACCGGAATCGGACTGGCGATCGTCAAGCGAATCGTCGAGGTGCACGGCGGAAGTCTCTGGGTAGACTCGGAAGGTCAAGGGCTGGGTTGCACGTTTTATTTTTCCCTGAGGGATCCAGCATGAAGGGAGAAGTCCTGAATATCCTGTTGGTCGAAGACAATCCGGATCATGCCGAACTGGTCATCCGCTGTTTTCAGGAACACCGCGTGGCGAACCGGATCTATCATGTCAGCCAGGGCGCGGAAGCCTTGGATTATCTGCTGCGACAGGGCGCGTATGCCGATCCGCAAACCAGCCCGAGGCCGCACGTCGTCCTGCTGGACCTCAACCTTCCCCGCATCAATGGCATTGAAGTCCTGGGTAGAATCAGGGCATCGCCGTCCATTGCGAATCTGCCGGTCGTCATTCTCACCACCTCACGAGCCGAGCAAGACATCGCCAGAGCTTACGGCCAGCATGCCAACAGCTATCTCGTCAAGCCCGTCGATTTCGAGAATTTCACCCGGATGATGGAAGATCTGGGCTTTTATTGGCTGGCCTGGAATCACTACCCCTGGTCCGACCGAACTGTTCATGAAACCTGAGCCATCCGCAGCTGCGCCGATAGCCGACACCATCCTTCACATCCTTTTGGCCGAGGATGATACTAGCCACGCCGAGCTCATACAGAGAGCATTCGAGGCTCAAGGCGAACCCGTTCGTCTGACGGTGGTACGCCATCTCCGCGAGGCGCGGGAGGCGCTTGCCGTCGCCCTACCGGATCTCGTGATCACCGATTTGCGGCTGCCCGACGGGAAAGGTACGGAGCTTTTGCCGCAGGAAGGCTCGAATACGTCTTATCCGGTCATCGTTATGACCTGCTACGGGAACGAGGCGATCGCAGTCGAGGCGATGAAGGCCGGGGCTCTGGATTATCTCGTCAAGTCCGAGGCCACCCTGTCCGCCATGCCGCATATCGTCAAGTGCACCTTGAGCAAATGGCATGAGATTATCGAGCGGAAGCGGGCTCAGGAAGCATTGCGCCAAGCTTACGCCGAACTGGAAACGCGGGTGCAGGAGCGCACCTCCGAACTGGTGCAAGCCAATGAAACCTTAAGGCGGGAGATCGTCCAGCGCGCGCGGGTGGAGCGGGCGCTGCGCGAAAGCAAGCAGCGATTCCGCGCCCTAGCCGAGACAGTGCCGGATATCGTCTTCACGGTTTGTCCGGATGGGCGGGTCGACTACACCAACCCGCGCTTTCATGAATTCACCGGACAGCCGTGCGACTCAGAAAAGGGCTTCAGCTGGATGCGGGCTTTGCATCCCGAAGAAGTGGAACTGGTCAATGAACGCCGAAAGCATTGCCTCCAGACCGGCGAACCTTACGAGATGAAGCATCGGCTCCGCCATCGAGACGGCGAGTACCGGTGGGTGATGTGTCGCGCCCAACCGATCCGCGACGAGGCCGGCCACATCATCAAGTGGTTTGGCTCATGCTCGGATATCGACGATCTGATACAGGCCCAAACATCACTCCAAGAAGCCGACCACCGCAAGAACGAATTCTTGGCCATGCTGGCCCACGAACTGCGCAACCCCTTGGGCCCGATTCGAAATGCGGTGGAACTCCTGCGGCGGATCGGTCCGCAACATCCGCAACATCAATGGGCGGAGGATGTAATCGATCGGCAGACGGCCCATCTGGTCAGGTTGGTGGATGACCTTCTCGACGTTTCCCGCATCACGCGCGGCAAAGTGGAACTCAAAAAAGACACGATCGAGCTGAGCGATATCGTGGCCCGCGCCATCGAGGTCACGCGACCTCTCCTTGATGAACGGAAACACGCCTTCACCGTCACTCTCCCCTCCGCTCCCGTATACCTGGAGGGCGACAGCATCCGGCTGATCCAAGTCTTGGGCAATTTGCTGAACAATGCCGCCAAATACACGCCGAAAGGGGGCGCCCTCTGGCTCACCGCAAATCGGGACGGCTCCGACATCGAGCTTCGCGTGCGGGACACCGGTCTCGGCATACCGGCCGAGATACTGCCCCAGGTCTTCGATCTCTTCACCCAGGCCGAGCGCACGCTTGATCGATCCCAAGGCGGTCTCGGCATTGGTCTCACGATCGTCCGCCGCTTAGTGGAATTGCACGGAGGAACCGTGTGCGTCTCCAGTCCCGGTCCTGGCCAAGGCAGCGAATTTGTGGTCCGCTTGCCCGTGCTGCCGGAACTCTCACCTACCGACACGCTGCCCAAAAAGCCCATACGCTTGTAGGGACTCCCGCTTCCCGTATCCCTCTCTGGTCGGTGTCAGAGAGCCCGATAGGTAGGTCGGCAATCCCTTCCCAATCGCAAACGGTCGCTTTAGTCGCGACCCTTCCAATCGCGGCCTGCCCGTTTCAACAAGGTCCGAGCCGCGACCAAAAAGAAAACCGGCAGACGGCTCGTCGAGCTCATCTGCCGGCTTCGGGAAAATCGCCGGGAGTCTTTAAAAAAGCTAAAGCATCCCGGCCGAAAGGCTAAAGTCGATTACACCGTATTACTGCTGCGCCGGCTGCTGTTGGTCGGAGCTGCTGTCGGACGGAGATGCGCCGGAACCGGAAGGCACATGCTCGCCATGCCCGCCGTGCCCACCACGGCTGACGCCGCCGCCGCTCTGGCCGGGACCCGCACCGCCGCCGCCCGCTGCCGCGCTCGCGCCTTGGCGCTGGCGCAAGCCGATCGCGCCGCCGGACGCCTTGGCGATGTTCGCTTCGGTCAAGCCGCCCAAGGTCATGGCCGAATCGACCACGATGGTGGTGACGTCGGTGATGTCCATACGGTCGGCTAGTGAACTGGTTACCACGGCCTTGACCGGACCGCGACCCGGCGCCGGATTGTTCGGAGTGGCGGTCAGCACGATGGGATACGCAGTGCCCGCGGGGACGGTAATCGAGTACTGGTTCGAGGTGCTCGTAACCTCCGTCGTCGTCACTAACTGACCGTTCTTGTCCCGCACTTCGATCTTGGCATCCGTAACGGGACCGTGTTGATCCTGAACGTTCCCGCTGATTTTCGCTTCCGACATGGCCGGCGCAGAAGAACTGCCGCCGGGACCGGCATCGCAGCCGGCCAATAGCCCAGCCACGGCGATAGAGAAGGCGCAAAAACCATTTCTCAGAACAGAAAAGCGAGTCTTATCGAATTGTTGATTGGTCATACTCTGTAAACCGACTGTTTAGTTGAGTGGGTTCTAACTGTCCGCGTATTGAAACATCGGCGTGATAGCGCGGGGTTTATAGCATATAAGTTCTTTTTCTGTACATATTTCGGCCGCTTGACGAAAATCCGCGAAATTGCCTACGGCGGCCAAGGCGTTTGCTGGATCGGTTCACCCCAAAAGGCGGCATGAAAATCCATCATCTCCAACCCGATCAGGCCTTGACAAGCCTTCATACTCAACCCGAAGGGCTAAGTGAAACCGAAGCGGCCCGCCGGCTCCGTGAATATGGTGCCAACCGGCTTACGGAGTTCGAGCGGGAATCCGTCGCACTACGCTTCGCCAGGCAGTTCACTCACTTTTTCGCCCTGCTCCTCTGGCTTGCCGCGGCATTGGCGTTTTTCGGGGATTGGAAAGCGCCGGGGGAAGGCATGGAAACTCTGGGTTTCGCCATTATCGGCGTGATCCTCGTCAACGGGCTGTTTTCGTTCTGGCAGGAATACCGGGCCGAAAGAGCCATCGCCGCGCTGCAAAAGCTCCTGCCGCTGCAAATCAAGGTGATGCGCGAAGGCAGCGTGCGCCTTGCGGATGCTTCGGACATCGTGCCGGGCGATGTGATCCTGCTGCAGGAAGGCGACAACGTACCCGTCGACTGCCGGGTTCTGGAGGCTTTTGCCCTGAGGGTGAACAACGCCACGGTAACCGGCGAAGCCTTACCCCAAGCCAGAGACGCGCAGCCCTCGGCGACGGACGAGCTCATTCACGCTCGCAATGTCCTGCTGGCGGGCACCGCCGTCGTCTCCGGCGAAGGCCGGGCGGTGGTCTTCCACACCGGCATGCACACCGAATTCGGCAAGATCGCCCACCTCACTCAAACGGCAGGCGAACCCGTTTCCCCTCTCCAAAACGAAATCCTCCGCCTGAGCCGGATCGTCGGCATGCTTGCCGTCTCATTGGGCATCGTCTTCTTTTTCATCGGGCGGGCGGCCGGCCTGTCGTTTTGGCAGGATTTCATCTTCGCCATCGGCATCATCGTCGCCAACGTACCGGAAGGCCTGCTGCCCACGGTTACCCTCTCCCTCGCCATGGCCACCCAGCGCATGGCCAAACGCAATGCCTTGGTACGCCACCTGCCATCGGTCGAAACATTGGGCTCGGCCACCGTCATCTGCACGGACAAGACCGGCACCCTGACGCAAAACCGCATGGCGGCGAGACAAATCTTCTTCGGCAATGAAGTCTGTCATCCGGAAGATATCGACGAACAACTCGCTGCAACCTACCCGAGACTTTGGGAGTGCGCGCGCAACTGCCAGAACCTCAAGGAAACGAGCCGCGACGGAAAGCGGGAGCTACTCGGCGATCCCATGGAGATCGCGCTGGTGCGGATGGCGGAACGGTTCCTGAACGATACCGCCGCCTATCCGAAAATCGACGAGATCCCTTTCGACACGGACCGGAAGCGCCTTTCGATTTTGAGCCGCACGCCGGAGGGGAACCGGCTGTACGCCAAAGGCGCCCTGGAAACCGTGCTGCCGCTGTGCTCCGACGTGCAGATCGGCGAAGAAATCGTGCCGCTGACCGAGGAAATGCGCCGCCGGTTTGTCTATGCCCAAGAAACGATGGCGGAACGCGGACTTCGCATCCTCGCCTTTGCCCATCGCGAAATCTCGGATACCTATAATCACGATCGATTGGAAGAGAACCTGATACTGACCGCCCTGGTCGGCCTCGAAGACCCGCCCCGTCCCGAGGTACCGTCCGCCATCGAAAAATGCCTTCAGGCAGGCATCAAGGTCATCATGGTCACCGGCGATCACCCTCACACCGCCAAGGCGATCGCCCGGGAAATCGGTCTGCTCCGCGGCAATCACCCCCACGTGATCACCGGCGACGAATTGCGGCGGCTCTCCAACACGCAGCTACAGCTCGCGCTCGACAAAGAAGAAGTCATCTTCGCCCGGCTCGGCGCCGACCAGAAGATGCGCATCGTCGACGCCCTGAAACGCAAACGGCACGTAGTGGCGGTGACCGGCGACGGAGTCAACGACGCCCCGGCGCTCAAGACCGCCGACATCGGCATCGCCATGGGCATTGCCGGAACCGACGTGGCCAAGGAATCCGCCGACATGATTCTCCTGGACGACAATTTCGCGAGCATCGTCAGCGCGATAGAGGAAGGGCGGGCGGTATTCGGCAATATCCGCAAGTTCATGTCCTACATACTCACGTCCAACATTCCCGAACTCGTGCCTTACCTCGCTTTCGCCCTGTTCAGCATTCCGCTGCCCCTGACCATCATCCAGATTCTGGCGGTCGACCTCGGCACCGATATGGTGCCGGCCCTGGGACTCGGAGCGGATCGCCCGGACCCCGTCTGCATGAAAAAGCCGCCCCGATCGGCCAGGGAAAAACTGCTCACCTGGCCGTTGCTCACGCGTGCCTACCTGTTCCTCGGAGTTCTCGAAGCCCTCGCCGCCATGGCGGCCTTTTTCTACGTGCTCCATGGAGCCGGCTGGCAGTACGGCCAAACCTTGGCCCGAGACAACCCGATTTATCTCCGAGCCACCACGGCCTGTCTGTCGGCCATCATCGTCATGCAGGTGATGAACGTCTTTCTGTGCAAACATCCGGACCGCCCCCTGTTCCGCTCTCCCCTTTTCAACAACCGATTAATCCTGGTCGGCATTCTGCTGGAAATCGCCTTGATCCTGTTCATCGATTACACGCCTTGGGGCAACAACATCTTCGGCACCGCGCCCATAGAGCTCGACGTCTGGCTGTTTACTCTGCCGTTTGCATTGGGAATGTTGTTGATGGAGGAAATGCGGAAGGGACTGGCGAGATTAATGGCGGCGCCCTAAACCGGTGGCAGAATCGTACACCGTTTCGAAAGCGCGCGGGTTAGGCATGGATCTTATTCCATTCGGCATTCGAGTGACCATTAATTGTAGGTGGGTTAGCGGAGCGTAACCCACCATCGATGGGTTTCGCTTCGCTCTACCCATCCTACAAAATGAATGCCTTATTGAAAGCGATTTGGAATTAACCCACCAAACAGCCGCGGTCTCTGCGGCTCTGCGGAACGAAATGCCGATTGCCCGGTAAATCAGAAATTCTTTCGTTGCCGTGAAGCGGTTTTTGCTCTACTGACTCTTTCGGAGCGATAGATGAAACGCATGCCCATAATGAATGCGCCGAGAACGATCAACAGTACGGCAAACGGTATCGCCAAGGCGGTCTGACTCATGACCACGGCGGCCCCGATCAGAATCAGCACCAAAGGCTTCACTTCGTAAAACATCTTAACTCCTCGTCAACTCTTCTATGGCCGCACGGATCACGCGGGTTCGTTCGGCGCCTCGCGAGAAGTCCCGGTCGGCCGAAACTGGCCGACCGGGACCCACATGTAAACTGAGCCGTCGTTAAGAATAGCCGCAAGCCGATATTTTTATTGCCGCCTGCCCGATAACGAGTTCGTAAGATGCACTGAGTGCCCGAAACGCATTGATCGCGAACGATGCGGTTCGTCCCTCACCGCATCCTACCTTTTGGTATACCTGATAACGTCCACCCTACCTTTTTCTTCCCGTCAAAGACCCCAGCACGCCCCTAAGAAGCTGCCGGCCGAGTTCGCTGCCTATGCTTCGGGCGGCGCTTTTGGCGAAGGCCTCCATCGCGGTTTGCCGTTGTTTGCCCTTACCGCGCGACGGAGTGCCCAGAATGCTCCCGAGCGTATCGAAAATGCCTCCGGCTGCCGAACCGGAAGCAGGACGGCCGGCTTCTTCGGTCCTTTGCTGGAGATCCTCGGCGGCACGCGCTTTGAGCATTTCGTAGGCCGACTCCCGGTCCACGGCTTTTTCGTAATGGCCCGCGATGGGCGACTCGCCGATGAGTTGCTTTCGTTGAGCGGCATCGATGGGGCCGATCTTGCTTTGAGGCGGCAGGATGAAGGCCCGCTCGACGATATGCGGACGGCCTTTTTCGTCGAGTAATGAAACCAAGGCTTCGCCGACGCCCAACTCGGTAATGACGGTCTTCTCGTCCAGGTCCGGATTGTCGCGCATGGTTTCGGCCGCCGAACGAACCGCTTTCTGATCCCGCGGCGTAAAGGCCCGAAGCGCGTGCTGGATGCGATTGCCGAGCTGTCCCAAAACCTTGTCCGGAACGTCCAGAGGATTTTGCGTCACGAAATAAACGCCCACGCCCTTGGAGCGGATCAGGCGCACGACTTGCTCGATCTTGTCCAGCAAAATCTCCGGAGCGTCGTCGAATAGCAGATGCGCCTCGTCGAAGAAAAACACCAGCTTGGGTTTGTCGCGATCCCCCACTTCCGGCAGATGCTCGAACAGTTCGGACAACAGCCAGAGCAGAAAGGCTGCATAGACTTTCGGTGCCTGCATGAGCTTGTCGGCGGCCATGATATTGATTACGCCCTGCCCGTCCGGCGCGGTTTGCATCAGATCGTCGATGTTCAGGGAGGGCTCGCCGAACAGCCGGTCTCCGCCCTGGCTTTCCAAGGCCATCAAACCGCGCTGGATGGCGCCGATGCTGGCGGCGGAGATGTTGCCGTACGAGGTGGTGAATTGGCCCGCATTTTCGCCCACGAACTGAAGCATCGCGCGCAAGTCCTTCAGATCGAGCAGCAGCATTCCGCTGTCGTCCGCGATCTTGAAAACCAGGTGGAGCACGCCCTCCTGGGTTTCGTTCAGATTAAGCATGCGCGAGAGCAGCAAGGGCCCCATCTCGGAAATGGTCGCCCGCGCCGGATGGCCTTGTTCGCCGAAAACATCCCAAAAGGTCACCGGAAATCCGGCGAATTCATGGCCCTGGATGCCGAGCAACGATAGCCGCTCGGCCATCTTCGGGCTGGCCACGCCCGGCTGGCTCAAACCGGACAAATCGCCTTTGATGTCCGATAAAAACACCGGCACGCCGATGCGGCTGAAACGCTCCGCCAGAACTTGCAGCGTAACGGTCTTGCCGGTGCCGGTCGCGCCGCTGATCAGGCCGTGGCGGTTGGCCATGGACGGCAGCAGTGAAAGCGAATCCCGGCCTTTGGCGATTAACAATGCGTCGGTCATGAGTGGTCTCCGGCAAATGAAGTGATCCGTTAATAGTAATCGGCAACTAGCCGGTTGACCGGAAAAAGTCCGTACCCGGCGCGGGACAATGCTGTTGAACTAAGCCGTCATACCGGCAGGGAGTGCCGGTATCCAGTCGACAAGGACGTTACTCCGCAAGTCGTCCCGAACGTCTGGGTTCCGGCATTCCCTGCCGGAACGACGAGCCTGAGCCTTAACTCAAAACAGGAGCGGCCGAGCAAACTCAACCATCAATAATGACCGGATGATTGGCGAGCTCGTCGCCGTGCAGATCCGGTCCCGCGAAGTGCTTTTCCAAATGAGAGCCCACGGCTTGAACCCCGGCCACGATACCCGCTTCGAAGTCGCCTTTCCGAAAAGCCGCTTCCATCTCATGGCAGATACGCTCCCAAGCTTCCGCTCCGACCAGCCGGTCGATACCGCGATCGGCGACGATCTCCACGTCCCTATCCGCGAGCAGCAGATAAATCAAAACGCCGTTGTTCCGTTCCGTATCCCAGATGCGGAGATCGGAAAACACTTCCAAGGCCCTTTCCCTCGGCGTCTCCCGCCGCAGCAATCTCCGCCAATCGAGCGAAATTTCCACGGCGACGCGGATTTCTCCGCCGTGCTTCGTCTCGCTTTCACGGATCTCCTCGGCGATGGCTTTAAGCGCGTGGCGCGGCAGGACCCGCCGAAGCCGCCAGGGTCCGTAACACAGATGCTTTAGGATACGACCGAAATGCTTGAACATCACCAGCGCCCCGAAGCTCCGCCGCCGCTGAAACCGCCGCCGCCCCCTCGGAAACCGCCACCTCCGGAGGAGCCGCCGAATCCACCGGGCCCGCCGTACCAGCCGCCCGGCCCTACCCGACCCATGCCTCCGAACACCGTCATGAACACGAAGAAGCCGACGAAAAGCGAAAACAGGATCGGCAGACCGAAAAAGGCGACCAGCAGTCCGGCGCCCGCGCCGGCAATGAGCCCGCCGAGAAAGGGGCCGAACAGAAACCGGAGTATCCGCCCACCGAAGATGCCGCCCAGAATCGAAAGCCCGAAAACGCCGCCCAGATCCTCATCCGGAACTCTTTCGCCATCGGCTGGCGCGGGCAGAGGCTCCCCGCGAATCAGGGCGAAAAGGCTATCGATGCCTTCGGACAGGCCGCCGTAGAAATCGCCTTGTTTGAAAAACGGGAGCATCACGTCTTCCACGATCCGGTTGGCGACGGCATCGGGGATCACGCCCTCGAGCCCGCGCCCCACTTCAATCCTAACGGTACGGTCCTGCTTGGCCAGGAGGATCAGGACGCCGTCGTCGATCCCCTTGCGGCCTAGCTTCCAGGCATCCGCCACCCGTATGGAATATTGCTCGATGGTCTCGGGCTCGGTGGTGGGCACCAGCAAGATCGCGATTTGGCTGCCCTTTTCAGCCTCGAAGGCTGACAGCCGGCTTTCGAGTCCCGCCTTTTCGTCCGGCTTCAAGGTCCCGGTCAGATCGGTCACTCGCGCCTGAAGCGGCGGCACCGCAACCTCGGCCCTAGCCTCGGACCCGACAAACGCCAGAAGGACGGCAAGAATCCAAACCGGAAGCATGTTCGGCATCGATATCGACGTTCGCCTACCGGGCCGGAGCGGGGGCCGGGGCCGGCGTGCCGAAATCGACCGTGGGCGGCCGAGAGATTTCGCGTTCGTTTTCCACCGTGAAATTCGGCTTGACCTCCATGCCGAAAATCCGCGCGGTAATGTTGGTGGGGAAGGAGCGGACCGTGACGTTATAGTCCTGAACCGCCGCGATGTAGCGATTGCGCGCCACGGTGATGCGGTTCTCCGTACCTTCCAGCTGCGCCTGCAGATCGCGGAACAAACTGTCCGCCTTGAGCTGCGGATAGTTCTCCGCCACCGCCATCAATCGCGACAAGGCGCCGGACAATTCGCCCTGAGCCGCCTGGAACTGGGAGAAGGCCTGCGGATCGTTCAACAGTTCCGGCGTGGCCTGAACGGACCCGACCCTGGAACGCGCCTCGGTCACCTGGGTCAACACCTCCCGTTCGTGTCCGGCGTAACCCTTCACCACGTTGACCAAATTGGGCACCAGGTCCGCCCGGCGCTGATATTGGTTTACGACCTCCGACCAGCTCGCCTTGATCTGCTCGTCTTGCTGCTGCAGGGTGTTGTATCCGCATCCGCTCAGCAAGAGCACGTGTAATAAGACCAAGCCCGCGATCAATGTGCGCATGTTTTTCTCCCGAAAAGGCTGTCGGACGATGTCCGGAAAACGAATCCATAAAGTGTGCTACGTACAACAGGCATAAGACAATCTGTCAAAAGGCTTATTCGGAGTATCCCGTTCAGGAGTCCCGGCAACTCGTGTTTGTTCCGAAGTACGGATTTCGTAGGATGGGTTAGGCGCGCATCGCACCGAGTCCGCAAAGTTCCTTCGGTGTTTCCGCGCGCCGTAACCCACCGGGGGGGGCGTGGACCACACCTTTTGGTGGGTTACGGCGCGCTCGCGGCACAGTGACTAATACCAAATCTGTCGCTATGCGCGCCTAACCCACCCTACGAAATCCGGTTTTCAGGACAAAACGAGGATCGCCGACGAAGCCCGCGCCCATTTGCGGTACCGGCGAGTGCTTTAGTATCCTACAAGGTTTAATTCGGCGACCGAAATCCCCGCGTATGGAAGACATTTACAAGCCGCAGACCATCGAACAAGAAGCCCAGGACGCCTGGGAAGCCCAGGGCGTTTTCCGCGCCGTCGAAGACCCGGCCAGGGAAAAGTATTACTGCCTGTCCATGTTCCCCTACCCCAGCGGGCGGCTGCACATGGGCCATGTCCGCAACTATACCATCGGCGACGTGATCGCCCGCTATCAGCGCATGCAGGGCAAGAACGTGCTTCAGCCGATGGGCTGGGACGCCTTCGGACTGCCGGCGGAAAACGCCGCGATGCAGAACAAGGTCGCTCCGGCGGCGTGGACTTACGCCAATGCCGAT
Organism: Methylocaldum sp. GT1TLB; assembly: GCF_051027445.1. Taxonomy (NCBI): domain Bacteria; kingdom Pseudomonadati; phylum Pseudomonadota; class Gammaproteobacteria; order Methylococcales; family Methylococcaceae; genus Methylocaldum; species Methylocaldum sp. GT1TLB. The sequence goes on along the minus strand of NZ_CP194898.1, from coordinate 4,628,633 downwards.
TACATGCGCAAGCAACTCAAGTCGCTGGGGCTCGCCATCGACTGGAGCCGCGAGATCGCCACCTGCAAGCCCGATTATTATCGCTGGGAACAATGGCTGTTCACCAAGCTGTTCGAAAAAGGCCTGATCTACAAGAAGGTCGCCCCGGTGAACTGGGACCCCGTGGACCAGACCGTGCTGGCCAACGAACAAGTGATCGACGGCCGCGGCTGGCGGTCGGGCGCGCCGGTGGAAAAGCGCGACATCCCCATGTACTTCATGCGCATCACCGCCTACGCCGAGGAACTGCTCGCCGGGCTGGACCAGTTGCCGGGCTGGCCCGAACAGGTGAAGACCATGCAGCGCAACTGGATCGGCAAGAGCCACGGCTGCGAAGTGCATTTTCCCTACGAGGACGGCAGCGACGTCCTCAAGGTTTACACCACCCGCCCCGACACCCTGATGGGCGCGACTTATGTCGCCGTGGCGGCGGAACATCCGCTGGCCCTGGCAGCCGCGGAAGGCCATCCGGAATTGGAAGCCTTCATCGAGGAATGCAAACACGGCGGCACGGCGGAAGCCGAGCTCGCCACCATGGAAAAGAAAGGCATGGCGACCGGCCGCTTCGTCATTCATCCATTAACCGGCGAAAAACTGCCGGTGTGGGTCGCCAATTACGTATTGTGGGGCTACGGCGAAGGCGCGGTGATGGCGGTGCCGGCGCATGACGAGCGGGATTTCGAGTTTGCGCATAAATATGGACTGCCGATCAAAACCGTCATCGCGTCCAAATCGGACGCTTATGAGACGGTCGATCCGGAGGGCGAGTGGATAGACGACTATGCCGAGTACGGCGTGTGCGTGAATTCGGGAAAATACGATGGCCTCGATTTCCAGCAAGCCTTCGACGCCATCGCCGCCGATCTCGAAGCCAAAGGCCTAGGCCAGAAGCGCACCCAGTTCCGCCTGCGCGACTGGGGCATCTCCCGCCAGCGTTACTGGGGCTGCCCGATCCCGATCATCCATTGCCCGAGCTGCGGCGACGTGCCGGTACCCGAAGATCAGCTCCCCGTGGTACTGCCGGAGGACGTCAAGATCGATGTGGGCTCTCCGCTCAAGAAAATGCCCGAGTGGTATCAAACAACCTGCCCGAAATGCGGAGGCCCGGCTGAGCGCGAGACGGATACCATGGACACCTTCGTCGAATCGTCCTGGTACTACGCCCGCTATGCCTGCCCGGACAGCCACGACGCCATGCTGGATCAACGCGCCAAATACTGGCTGCCGGTGGATCAGTACATCGGCGGCATCGAGCACGCCATCCTGCATCTTCTGTACGCGCGCTTCTTCCATAAGCTGATGCGCGACGTGGGCCTGGTGGACAGCGACGAACCCTTCACCAATCTGCTCACCCAGGGCATGGTGGTGGCGCCGACCTTCTACCGGGAGCAGGCCGACGGCAAGAAGCACTACTACAACCCGGCCGAAGTGGACGTGCAATTGGACGAGCGGGGAAGGCCGCTGGGCGCGAGCTTGAAGGCCGATGGACAGCCGGTCACGATCGGCGGCACCGAAAAAATGTCCAAGTCCAAGAACAACGGCGTCGATCCGCAAGCGCTGATCGATCGTTACGGCGCGGACACGGCGCGCTTGTTCATGATGTTCGCGTCCCCGCCCGAGCAGTCGCTGGAATGGTCGGACAGCGGCGTGGAAGGTGGATTCCGGTTCCTGAGGCGCCTCTGGAAACAGGTCGCCGTCCATGTCGACCAAGGCCCCGCCCCTAGGCTCGACAAGACGGCGCTCGACGAGGCGCAAAAGGCCATGCGGCGCCAGACGCACGAGACCCTTCGCAAGGTCAGCGACGATATCGGCCGGCGTTACACCTTCAACACGGCGATCGCCGCCAACATGGAACTGCTCAACGCCTTGGCGAAGTTCGACGATGCGAGCGATCGGGGACGCGCGGTGCGCCAGGAAACGCTGGAGCTCGTGGTGCTGATGCTGTCTCCCATCGTGCCCCATATTTGCCACCGCTTGTGGCACGAGCTCGGACATCCCGAAACGGTCGCGACCATGGCATGGCCAAGAGCGGACGAATCGGCGCTGGTGCAAAACACCGTGGAGCTGGTGGTTCAGGTGAACGGCAAGCTGCGCGGCAAAATCACCGTGCCGGTGGATGCCGCCAACGACGCCGTCGAGGCCGCCGCGCTCGGCGATCCCAACGTGCAGCGCTTCGTCGAGGACAAACCGGTCAAAAAGGTTATCGTGGTTCCGCGCAAGCTGGTCAACATCGTGGTGTAGCCAATGACAAGACGGTCTCTCGCAAAAGCGGCGGTTTCGGCAATTTTCGCCCTATTGCTCTCGGCTTGCGGATTCCATCTCCGCGGCAGCTTGCCGGCCACGATGGTCGCTAAAACCTTCTACATCGACGGTTTGGGGCGCGGAGACCTGTTCGTTCAGGAGTTTTCGCAGATTTTGTCTTATTCCGGGGGCAACCTCGCGGCGGCTCCCAGCCAGGCCGGCGCGGTGATCCACATCGTCCAGGCGAGGCAGGACCGCCGCCCGATCGGTCTGAGCAAGCAAGGCCGGGCCAACCTGTTCGATTTGAGCTATCGGGTCGTCTACGAGGTCTCGACGCCACAGGGCGAGATACTGCTGCCGCGCCAGGAGCTCGAGCTGAAACGGGATTATTTCAACGATCAGACCTCCCCGCTCAGTCAAACCCAGGAGGAATACCAAATCCAACAGGAGATGCAGCGCGAGGCCGCCCAACTCCTATTTCGCCGCGTCGCTTACGCACTGAGCCGCCCGCCTGCGGACAAGTCGTGAAACTATCCGCCGAGCAGCTGGGAGAGCAACTGAAAAAGCGTCTGGCTCCGGTTTATTTCCTGAGCGGAGACGAGCCCCTGCAACTCGCGGAAACGTCCGACGCGGTACGGCAGGCGGCGCGTGCCGCCGGGTACGGCAGCCGTGAATTGTTCTACGCCGATACCGGCTTCGACTGGGGCAGCTTGCAGGAGGCCGCCGATTCGTTTTCTCTCTTCGGCGAAAAGCGCATTTTGGACCTGCGCCTTCCCGCGAAGCCGGACAAAGCGGCGGCGGCAGCCCTGGCGCGTTATGCCGAGCGGCCCGCGGAAGACGCAGTCCTCATCGTCAGCAGCGCGAAAATCGGGGGCGCCGAACAAAAAAGCCGCTGGTACCAGGCCATCGACCGCATCGGCGTGGTGGTCCAGGTCTGGCCCCTGGAGGGCGAGCAATTGCTGCGCTGGCTCGACCGGCGCTTGAACGCGAAAGGTCTGTTGGCCGACCGCTCGGGCATCCGCATATTGGCCGCCCGCGTCGAAGGCAATTTGCTGGCGGCCGCCCAGGAAATCGAAAAATTGCACATCTTGTACGGCAAGGGCAAGATCGACGACGACCAGATCGTCAAGGCCGTCGCCGACAGCGCCCGTTACGATGTTTTCGATCTGGCCGAAGAAGTCTTGCGCGGTCACACTCAGAAAGCCTACCGCGTACTCACGGGACTCAAGGCGGAAGGCGTGGCGCCTGCGGTCGCGCTATGGGCGCTCACCCGCGACGTTCGCCTGATCGGCAACATCATGGCTCTGGTCGCCCAAGGCACCCCGACCGAATCGGCATTGGCGAAATGCCAAGTGTGGGACAAACGAAAATCGACCGTGCTCCAGGCACTGCAGCGCCTGAACCGCGACAGCATTCACCGGACCCTCTTGCTCAGCGCCAAGGCTGACAGAGTGATCAAAGGCATGGAAACGGGCGACCCCTGGGAAGAACTGTTGTCCGTCTGCGTAAGCCTCACGGCACCTTCGGGAACACGCATTACGGCGAAGCCTCATTGACGTTTCATAGCTCACCGCTTTCGATTATTCACCTTTCCTTGAACGACCCATGTTAAACGACCTTCAAACTTACATGCTTAGGGTGGGCGAGCAGGCTCGCGAGGCCGCCCGCTCGATGAGCCGTGCGGAGACCGCCGCAAAGAACAGCGCTCTCCTGGCCATCGCCGACACCCTGCAAAGCAATACCCAATTGCTGATGGCGGAGAATCACAAGGATCTCGAGGCCGGACGCCACAGAGGACTCGACGGCGCGATGCTCGACCGGCTGGACCTCACCGAAAAGCGCATAGACGCCATGGCTCAAGGTCTACGCGAAGTGGCCGCGCTTTCCGATCCGGTGGGCGAAATCACCGGCCTCACCTATAGACCCTCCGGCATTCAGGTCGGCCGGATGCGGGTGCCTTTGGGCGTCATCGGGATCATCTACGAGTCCCGCCCCAACGTGACCGCGGACGCCGCGGCGCTTTGCCTCAAATCCGGCAACGCCTGCATCCTGCGGGGCGGGTCCGAAGCCATACATTCCAACAAGGCCATCGCCGACTGCATACGGGACGGTCTTGAGCAAGCGGGACTGCCCCGCGACGCCGTGCAACTGATCGAAACCACCGACCGGGCGGCGGTCGGCGAGCTGATCCGCATGGAACGCCACGTGGACGTGATCGTGCCGCGCGGCGGCAAGAGCCTCATCGAGCGCATCACGGAAGAATCCCGCATCCCGGTCATCAAACACCTGAACGGCATCTGCCACGTCTACATCGACGACCGCTGCGATTTCGACAAGGCCATCAAGATTGCTCTGAATGCCAAGACCCAGCGCTTCGGTGTCTGCAATGCGATGGAAACCTTGCTGATCGCTGCCCCGATTGCGCCCGTTCTCCTTCCGGACCTGGCGCACCTCTTTCGGGAAAAGGGCGTGGAGCTCCGCGGCTGCCCTAGAACCGTGCAAATCTTGCCGGACTGTACGCCGGCAACCGCGGAAGACTGGGACACCGAATATCTCGCGCCCATCCTGTCCATCCGCGTGGTCGAGGGCCTCGACGAGGCGCTGGATCATATCAATCGGCACGGATCGCAACACACGGACGCCATCGTGACCGAGGACTACACCCGCGCGCGCCGTTTTCTCCGGGAAGTGGATTCCAGCTCGGTAATGGTCAACGCCTCCACCCGGTTCGCCGACGGTTACGAATACGGCTTGGGCGCCGAAATCGGCATCAGCACCGACAAGCTGCACGCCCGCGGCCCGGTAGGACTGGAAGGATTGACCACCCAGAAATTCATCGTTCTGGGCGATGGGCATATCCGCGCCTGACTTGCAACACCTAGGGCGGATTAGTATCGTAGGTCGGCAATCCTTTGCCGACGAATATGTCGGGAAAGGGTTCCCGGCCTACTGCTGCGGCCTCTCCCCCCCAAGAGCGCTCATGATCGGCATATACGGCGGAACCTTCGATCCCATCCACTACGGCCACCTGCGGACGGCCCTGGAAGTCAAAGAAGCGGTCGAACTGGACGAGGTCCGCTTCGTCCCCTGCCGTTTGCCGCCCCACCGCGCTGCGCCGGAGGCCGAACCCGATCATCGCCTTAAGATGCTGGAGCTGGCCCTGCACGACGCCGAGCCCGGCTTCCGTATCGATACACGGGAACTAGACCGGCCCGGGCCGTCCTACATGGTGGATACGCTTGCGTCCATTCGAGCGGAGATCGGCGCTCGGCCGTTGTGCCTGATCGTCGGGCTGGATGCCTTCCTCGGCTTTCCCCGCTGGCACCGCTGGCGGGAGCTGTTCGATCTCGCCCATATCGTCGTCATGCAACGGCCGGGCGCGGCGCCCGATTTTGCGGGCGATTTGGCATCGCGCATCGCAGAACGCCGTACCGAACAGCCAGGTGCCATGCGCCCTCAGCCGGCGGGAGCAATCCATTTCGTCGATGTCACCCAGCTCGATATTTCGGCGACCCGCATCCGGGAAGCCGTAAAAACCGGCAAGAGCGCCCGTTATTTGATTCCCGAGCCGGTCCGGCGATTCATCCAAAGCGAAGCACTTTACCGGTAGCCCAGAAACGGCAGTCCCGCGCGTCCGCAGGCGCGAGCAAGGATGATTTCAAGCATATCGAACGAAAGCGACCGCAGGTACAATCCCTTTGCCTCGGTCGGCGTGTGGATCTTGCGATGCGTTCCCGCATCGCGGCCAAGAGCGGAATGGGCCCGGCCCGCGCTACTTTTGGCCGAATTCCTCCGGTACCCGAGATACACGCGGCGCTTATCGGCCGATGATGTTTGTTATGCGTGTAAAAGCACGCTGCGGCGCTTCTTGGCGGCCGCCACGCCGCTCAAACCGGCGAGTCCGGAGGCCAAGAGCCACACGGCCGCGGGCAAAGGCACCGGGGCCGGTTCGCCGCCGGACAGAACCGCGCCGATGGTCACGCGGATCGCGTTCAGATCGATCCAGGCCTCACCCTGACTGCCCACCGGAACGGCCCCCAGCATCGTCGTCAAGAGGATGTCCAGTTCTTCGCTCCGGGCAATCGACTGCTCGAACAGCGTGGTCCAGCTGCCCGCCTTTTCGCCGCCGCTGCCGCCGAGGCGGAAGGATTTTTCACCCGAGTCGCGGAACAGTTCGTCGTTGGTAAAGTCGTCGAGCCGGAGCCGACTGTTGGCCGAAGCGCTGCTGTTCTTTCCGGCGAGTGCGTAGTCGCCGCCCTCGGCCAAGTGAAACTGATTGATCAGAAATCCGTCCTTGGCGATGACCTGAAATTCCATGGTTTCCCTTAGGCGCTGGGAAGCCGAGGCGGCAGAACGATCGGAAAAGGCGAAGCTCAGGGTATCGCCGTCGATGGACGGTGTCCCGAAGTAATCCAGGTCCTCGTCCGCAAACTGGAAATAAACCGATTGGCCTTCCAGCAGGGCGGCCTGCGCGGCAGTCCCGCCGAAAAAGAAAAGAATCCCTGTGATCACACCGATAAATGTCTTCATGAGCAATCTACTCCCTAATCAGTCGGTTAAAAAGGCGAATCAGACGGCTTGCCGAAGCAAGCCGCGGATTGTTACAAGCACGTTTCATTCCACATACCGGATCAGCCAGAAATCGCATGCGCAAACGGATTATGGCGCGCCTTTTGCGGGAAATGCCTGGACCATAGGGCAAATGCCTCACCTGTTCGGCGTATTGTCACAAGAATTTAACATTCGTCGACTAGGGTTAAACATTTTTCGAATAACGCCAAGAATGAACGCTTTCACCGTAGCCGTTTCGTCAGCGCTCTCGCTGCTGACTTTCGCCGGTTCGGCCGACGCCGCCCCAACCGTCAAATCGGTCGAATTCATCGGGATGCCTGCTCCCGTCACCGCCGACGAGAAAACGGACATTTACAGCAAAGCCCGGATGAAAGTGATTTACCGGAACGGCAAGAGCCGGACTTACGATCTGAGTTATCACGAACTGATGGGCACCGCCGATTCGATCGCCGGGCATACCGTGGGCGGCTTGTACGACTACCATGATCACCCGCTGGCCGATACCTACGGACAAATCGCCTCGGATTCGCCGGACGGCAACTCCCTGATGGCGATACCGGGCATGAAGGCCCACGATCCTCTTCGAAACGAAGCCCTGGCCCTGGTCACCCAGTACGAATACAAGGAACTGCCGCCCGCCGGGCAATCGGGACGCTTCTGGAGCAAGCTGCCGGCGACCGCGAGCTTTGCCAAGCTCGATCAAAACAAATCCACCGGCGCCCTGACGGTTGCGGATTACCACAACATCAGCTTCGGCAGCGTGAACGGTCTTTGGATAGCCTGCGCCGCCTCGCTTTCGCCCTGGAACACGCATCTCGGCAGCGAAGAATACGAACCGGACGCCAAGGTTCGCGGCGGCGGCGCCAAGACCGAGGACAGCGACGACACCACGGACATCGACTCGTTCAGCCGGTATTACTTCGGCGATGCCGCACACGCCAATGCCTATCACTATGGTTTGGTGCCGGAGGTAAAGATCGACGCCAACGGAACCGCATCGGCCGTCAAGCACTACGTCCTGGGCCGGTTTTCGCGGGAATTGGCCGAAATAATGCCCGACCGGCGCACGGCTTACATGGGCGACGACGGCGTCAATACCGGGCTGTTCATGTTCATCGCCGACCACCCCGAGGATCTGTCGTCAGGCACGCTTTACGCCGCCAAATGGAAACAAACCACGGCGTCGAGAGGAGGAGCGGCGAAGCTGACCTGGATCAAGCTGGGCTCGGCCGCGGATGCCGAAATCAGGGCCCTGGTCGATAACGGCATCAAGTTCGCCGACATATTCGACGCCAGCAATACCGACCCCCATGAGCATGGCTACAAGAAAGTCACCACCTACACCGGCACCGAATGGCTGCGGCTCAAGCCCCATATGGAAAAAGCCGCGGCTTTTCTGGAAACCCGCCGTTACGCGGCCTATCTCGGAGCCACGACCGAATTCTCCAAAATGGAAGGCGTCGCCCACGATCCGAGCGGACGCAAGGCGTATGTCGCCATCTCGCGTATCGAAAAAGGCATGGCCGACGGCACCGGCGATATTCGCCTGCCTCAAAACGACGGCGGGGCGGTTTACGAGCTCAAGCTGACCGACGGCCATGAAGCCGGGATCGATAGCCGCTTCGTGGCGTCCGCCATGAGATCCGTACCGGAGCTCCTGGGCGGGTGGCTGGGCAAGAATGACAACGGCGAAGACAGAAAGGATGCCGAAGGCAACCGCTGCGAGCAGGACAAGGTTTGCGGACCGGACAATCTCAAGTTTTCGCCCGCGAGCCGCACGCTTTTTATCGGCGAAGACACCAGCCGCCGCAACAATAACTACGTCTGGGCCTACAACGTCGACAATCGCCGCTTGGCGCGCATCCTTTCCACGCCGATGGGCGCGGAAGCGGCCGGTTTACAGATCGTGGAAAATGCCCACGGCTTCTCCTACATCATGAGCAATTTCCAGCACGCCGGCGAGGAAGTAAATAAAAACTACATGGGGCACGACAAGGATCTCGTGATCGCGAAGCTGAACGAGAAGTGGCACGCCCTGCATCGCGCGGTGATCGGTTACATCGGCACTCGCAAAGGCGCATTGCCCGCGTTGAAATAAGAGACGCAATCGGAGCGTTTTTCCGGTCGGTGCGGCAGTAGGTCGGCAATCCTTTGCCGACACACTGGGTCGACGAGGGCTTTGTCGGCAAAGGATTGCCGACCCACGCATTTCCCAATCCGCACCGCTAAACCGCGGGGAAAAACTCTAGGGCGGGCGCTTACGAGCATCGGAGCCTCAAACAGCGGAAGTTCGATGACCTCGCTGACCGGGATCCGCTCCGGTCATGAACGATTCGCACCCTTTGATCCAGGTCTTTTCACGCAATCGCTCCAAACGGCTCACCAGTTCGTGAACCAGACACGGATACGGGTGAACGTAATGCCGGGGCACCAGCCAGGTTTCCGGAAGTTCGCGCTCCGCAAGCCGGAAAAATTCGTCGCAGAACGCCAAACTGGCATCGGTAAGCCCGGTGAAATCCAATTCGATCCTGCGTTGAGGACAGCGGCGCAGCGCCGCGATGATGCGTTCGGCCTGGTATTCGGTTTCCAGCGCCTTGGTAAGAGGCTCGGCGAACCGGACCAACGGAATCGATAGCGGAGCGAGGGGTATGGCGGTCATTTCGTTCCCGGATCAGCTGCTCTTGACGATCTTGAAGACGATCCGGCGCCCCATGGGCCGCCGCCTTCGCCGTGCGGCCAAGGGATGGTCGGCGTAGGGTTCGTGGTTTTCGAGACCGGCAAGATGGCATTCGCCGCCGTGGTCGCGATAGTCGTGGCGGAAGTGATCGAGGAACTCCATCACCGTATGGTCGATGAGGTAAGCGTCCGCCAGATCGAAGATCACCGTTTGACCGGCGGGCAATTCCGCCGCCACGCGCTTGAGCGCCAGAAAATTGGAGAAGATCGCCGAGCCGCCGATCCTGATGTGATAAGTGTCGGGCGATGTTTGCTTCAACGCATAATCGAGCCTGGCCAGGTGCTTGAGTTCCACGCCGCGAAAGATGTGGATCATCAGCTTGGCGGCAATGCCGATTGCAACCCCCACCAATAGATCGGTCGTCAGAATGCCCACAATCGTGACGCAGAAGAGCGCCAACTGTTCCTTGCCGATGTCCATGGTCTTGGCGAACTGGCGGGGCGAAGCCAGGCGAAAGCCGGTGTACACCAGAAGCGCCGCCAAAGACGCCAGCGGAATCTCATGGATGACATGGGGAAAAAACACCACGAAGAGGCCCAGCAGGAGGCCGTGAAAAAAGTTGGCCCAGCCGGTCTTCGCCCCGTTGTTGATATTCGCCGACGAACGGACGATCTCGGCGATCATCGGGAGCCCGCCGATCAGTCCGGATAGCAGGTTCCCCACGCCTACCGCGGTCAAATCCCGGTTCAGGTCCGAACGGCGCTTGTAAGGATCGAGCTTGTCAACGGCCGTGGCGCTCAGGAGCGATTCGAGGCTTCCGATCAGGCCGATCGACATCACGGCTCCCCAGAACTCGACCGTCGCGATCTTCGAAAAGTCCGGAAAGTAAAAGCTCGCCAGAACGTCTTCCGGAATCGAGACCAGGAACCTCGGCCCTATCGTGTACTCGTGGTGCGGCAGGAACAGGAAGACATGTTCGTGCTCCAGGTCGAAATACCGGCCCAGGGCCATGCCGACGACGATGACGATCAGGGGGGCCGGGATCATCCTGAGATACGGATTTCTGACCCACGACCAGATCATCAAAATAACCAGCCCCAGCAATCCGATCAGGGCGATTTCAGGGTTGGCGGCCATCACGCTGCGCGGAATCCCGGCGATCGCGGAGAGTATTTCGCCGTCTTCCGGTTTCACTCCGAGCATCACGTGGATTTGCTTGGCCATAATGATGATCCCGATGGCGGCCAGCATGCCGTGCACTACCGCGGCCGGGAAATAGGCGTTGAGCTTCCCGGCTTTCAAGAGGCCCATGAGAATTTGCAGAACGCTGGCCATCACAATGGCGGCGAGAGTGTAGCGGTAACCCGCCATGGCATCGCCTTGGCCCAAGGATTGGACCGCCGAGAGGATCACTACGATGAGTCCGGCGGCGGGACCGTTGACGGTGACGTGAGAGCCGTTGATCCTGGACACCACAACCCCGCCGATCACGGCACTGATGACCCCCGCCATGGGCGGAAATCCGGAGGCCATGGCGATGCCGAGGCACAGAGGCAAAGCGATGAGAAACACCAAAAAGCCGGATACGAGATCCGATCGCCAATGGTCTCTAAACCCCGGCAGACCGGTTCGGGGCACCCGGCGCAAAGCTTGGCTCGAAACCATAGTCGCACTCACAAAACTGCATTAACCGAGTCCGGTGAAGCGACTTCCATGCCAGATGCAGAAAAATTATATCTTATTGATTTTTAATATAAATGACTTATTTTGGCGAGGTATTTAAGTGTGGACTGGTTCAAGGCCACCCGCTTAGGCGGTGTATTTGAACCGCATCCGGGTCACCGAATGAACCTCTCCCAGTCGTTCGGGGCGAGAGTTTTCATCATGCTTGTGCGGACACGGCAACGGGCGGGATGAAAACCATTCCGCCCGCCCTCTTTTGCACAGGGGAATCGAGAGGGATTCAAGACGCTTGCCGAAAGCCGGCACTACGTCGGCTCCCTCACCGTACAATCGAACTTAGAGTGCTCCGGCAAACCGGCCAGCAGAAACCGGAAACGGAACGAAAACCAGTCAGCTCGGCAAAATGCGAGGTCCTGTACCGGCACTGGGACGCGTTAGCCTCGTGCCGGTGCTGAAAGCCGATAGCCGGATCAGCTCGATTCTTTCAGCCCGTACTTCCGGATGCGATAGCGCAGCGTTTCGCGGGTCGTGCCGAGGGCGCGGGCGGCGGCGGTGACGTTGCCGTCGTGGCGCTCCAGGGTGGTTCGGATGATGTAGCAATCCATATCGTCCAACGCCATGCTCCCGTCGAGCGGAATGAACAATCCGTCCGCGCTCGCGGCATCGATGCCCGGCATTCCTTTTTCGCCGTGCCGGCGCAGCTGCAACCATTCGACCGGCAACAGCGGCCCCTCGGCGAACAGCACGCAACGCTCGATGACGTTCCGCAATTCCCGTACATTGCCGGGCCAGTCGTGCGCCCGCAATTCCGCCCAGGCCGCTTCCGGAACCACCTTGACGTGCTTGCCGGCCTTGGCGTTGAACTCGGCCACGAAAAGCTCCACCAAATCTTCCAAGTCCTCCTTGATGTCCCTGAGGGGCGGCAGGGTGAGCTTGAACACGCTCAAGCGATGGTAAAGATCGCCGCGGAATTCGCCGCGCTTGACCATGTCCTCCAAATCCCTATGGCTTGCCGCGAGGATTTGCACATCGACCGAGATTTCCTTCTCCGAGCCCAGCCGGCGGATTTTCCGGTCCTCGATCGCCTTGAGGAGTTTGGACTGAAGATCCGGAGCCATCTCGCCAATCTCGTCGAGGAATAAGGTGCCGCCTTCGGCCTGTTCGATCAATCCCCGGTGCCGTGACAGGGCGCCCGTGAATGCGCCGGCCTCATGCCCGAACAATTCGGATTCCAGGAGCTCGCGCGGCAGCGCCGCGCAATTGAGTTCGATCAACGGGTTTTCCGCCCGTTTCCCGCCATAATGCAGGATGCGGGCCGCGAGGCCCTTGCCGGTGCCGGTTTCGCCGCCGATGATCAAGGCGCTGAAAGGCACTTGGGTCAAGCGCGTCAACATCTCGCGCACCCGCTGCGCCGCTCGGCTCTTGCCGACATAGGCCTCCGGCGAATAACGGCGATAGCGCTGGCGGACTTGCTGAGCCAGGCGCTTTTGGGCCTGGGCGCTGCGGGCGGCGGCGGCGATCACCAAGTCGAGCCGCGACATCTCGCACGGTTTTTCGAGGAAGTCGTACGCACCCAGGCGCAAAGCCCGCACCGAATCCGGCACGCTCCCGTACCCGGTGAGCAGCAGCCATTCGGTATTGGCGATCTGCCCTTGAAGCGATTCCATGAAATCCAGAGCGTTGCCGTCCGGCAGATTCATGTCGGACAGGATCAAGATCGGCTCGAATCCCTGTTCTAGCAGCAACTCTTTCGCATCCTTGAGGTCTTTGGCCCATTCCACTTCCCAACCCGCCTTGCGATAGTGGCGCGTCAGTTCGGAGCCGAACAAGGCTTCGTCTTCGATGATCAGCAAGGTATTCAGCACGACAAACTCAGACCCATTGACAAGGAAGCGTTAAACTCACTCGAGCTCCACGGGGCTCGACATTCGAAATATCCAGCTGCCCGCCCAGATCGCGCGCGAACCGCTGAACCATGGCCAGACCGAGGCCGGTACCGCCGGGCCGCCCGGTTGCGAAAGGACGAATGCCGGTTTGCAGGATCTCCTCGGGAAACCCAGGCCCATCGTCGGTCACCGTAAGGAGAACGTGGTCCTCCCCTCGACAGGCACAAATTTCTATCGTTCCGTTTTGATCTCCGATAGCCTGCGCCGAGTTCAGAATCAGATTGAGCAAGGTCTGGCGCAGACGGCATCCCGGCAGCCGGCAGACCAAATCGTTCGATGCGCTCCAATCGAGCCTGATGTTGGGCTGGATCTGGTAACGGGTCAGTGTCACCAATTCGCGGATCAACACGCCGACGTCGCATTCGGCAACGGGCGCCGGGGTATGTCGGCCATTATCGAGCAGTTCGTTGAGGAGCCGTCCCATCCGCTTCAGCTCGGCGATGATCAAATCGACCCTCTCCGCCTGTTCGGTATCGTCGATCTCGTTGCGGAGATTGACGCAGGTCATCTGGATGCCGGCGAGAGGGTTGCGCAATTCGTGGGCGATACCGGCCGCCAGCTCGCCGACCGCCGCCAATCGTTCGGTACGGGACAGACTGGCCTGTTGCTCCAGCAAGGCCCGCGTGGCCGCGCGCACCTCCGCTTCGAGGGATTCCGCGTGGTGGCGCTTGACTTCCTCCAGCTCGGCCAGACGCTTGACCATATCGTTATAGCTATTGAACACCGGCAGCAAGAGCGGGTCGATCCGCGCGGTTTCGATCGGCGTGAAATCTTCGTGGGCGAGGCGCAGCAGCAGTTCCTTGAGATTGTTCAGCGGCGCCAGGATTTGGCGGCGGAAGAACACTCCCCCGAACAGCAGAATGGCCGCCAGTACTCCGAATACCAGCGAGATTTCGGTACGGGTCGCCTGGCCGATCTCCTCCACCAATCTTTCCCGCTCCAGTGTCTCTTGGTCCAGCATGGCGCTGGTTATTTTGAGTGCGCGCAGCAAGAGCGCTTCCTGGCTCTCCGGAGGCAAGCGCTCCCGGCTGATTTCGACGATCAGTCTGCTGACTTCGGTCAGTTTGTTCGGCGTATCGGCCGCGACGTGATAATCATGCCGCGCCAGTTCCGCAAGCCGGGTGGAAAGCTCGGAAAGCTGTTGCGCATGCAAGCGGCGGTTTGACCCGGTCGTAAAGTACCCCGTCAGCGCGTCCTGCAATTTGAATGCGACCTCCTGAATATGATGGGCGTAGCCGACGTAGGCGCGCACGGTTTCAAACCGCTCCAGGTTGCGCCAAATCATGCCGCCGAGGAGGACGAGCACCAACAGCAAAAGGCCGAGCAGCGCCCAGCCCCTTACTTGGGCATAGCGATAGGAAAATGGTTTCACGGTCTGATTCTCAAAGGCGCGAAGATACCCATGCTCTGATTCTGTCCCCCGGCCCATGATTCGGCGGCAGCCGGTCGTTCAGGCTGCGTATTCTAGCCCAGAGAGCGAGGCTCGCTTCAAAAAGCGATCTGTCCGCCAACGGCATTCAAGTGTCGACGCGTCTGATAACGCAAGAGGACAAACAGAAAGCACATCGACAAGGAGTAGCCGTAAGCCGCGCCCACCGCGCCGAATCGCTCGGACAGATAAAAACCGAGTACCAGATTGATGACTACCGCATAACTGGTGGAAACGAATACGCTGCGGCTCTGCTTCATAAACTGTAGGTAATAGGGCGAATCCGAGAAAATGGCGTTGACCGAGGCGCCCACCGCAAGCACGCACAGCGCTTCGTAGCCATGGCTGAAATTGGGGCCGAACCAGTCGAGAATGGTTTGTCCGAGCACCACGACGACGGTCAGAAAAGCGATCGCCAGCCCGCCCACCACCATTAGCCTGTGCCGCATCAAACGCCGCAAGGACAAGCCGTCCGCGCGCTCCATGAACATCGACGTCAGCGGCAGATAAAACCGGTTCGCCGTATTGGCCAGAAGCACGATGAAAGTGCCGGTCTGCGCGGCGACGGCATAGGTGCCCACGATCGCATCGGACGGATAGAGCAGTTCCAAGACGATCACTCCCGATCCGGCCATCACGCTCAACATCCAACTGTTCAGCAACAGCGGCACCGCCCGCCGCACCCATTTGGCCCTCAAAAAGTCGGGCCGAGCCCGCCACGTATCTTCCGGCATCGTGAGCCGGGCCAACTGGTGTATCGCACTCAGGGTCCATAGCCAGGCCAAGCCATAACCGCAGGCGACGCCGACCGCCGTCATCGGCAAATCGAATAGAAAAATCAGGTAGACGAAAAAAAGAAAGCTGGTCGGCAAAAGCAAGCGGTAGATCATGACCGCCTCGATTTGCCTGCCGTTCGCCGTAACCACCTCGACCAGAAACAAGGCGGGGGCGATGGCGGGCAAGAACAGGACGAGAATGACCAGGGCGATGGGAGAATTCGCTCCCGAGGCGATGCCGAGCATCAACCCAATGAAGGCGAGGAGTAGGCTGAAAAGTACGATCGTACGCAGGGAGAAGGTCCAGAACCCCAAGCTGCGCGTCCAATCTCCTCTCTCCCGATAAACCGGAATGCAGCGCAATGCGTACTTGTCGAGTCCGAGCGTGGCCACGGTGGACAAAATGGTGATGGCGGACAGCGCTACGCTGAAATCGTCGAAATCCCGAACCGAAAGGTTGCGCGCCAGCGTGATATTGATCACGTAAAACAGCAGATAATTCACCAACGCAAGAACGCACAAGATCAGAGAGCCGGAATAATCAGCGCGCGATAAGGACTGAGTCAGCATGAATGCGAGTGTGGGTTATCGTGGAGTTCCGGCCAATCCGTTCGAGCCGATTTTGTTTTTGGTCATCGATGTGGATGTTTTGCTTGTTTTATGACCGACTGATGAAATTCGGCAATCGACTGCCCTAAAAGAGCCGCCTTGGCGCATGGTCTCCAGATTTCTATTATGCCAGTATCGGCTCGATAATTATTCGACATTCGACAAAATCATCGGGGCCTTCCCAGGTTTTCCCTAAAAGAACTTTTTCAAACATTCGTCAAAATCGAATCGCGCCGTTTCGGCGCCGTCTAAGTCAGGAAGACGTGATGAAACGACGCCGACATCCCCGAAAAACGGAGCATGATCATGAAACAGACAGGAAAAGCCCTGGCGATTATCCTGGGCTTGTGCGTCTTGAATCCACTCCTTCTGGCGGAAGAAAAACCGGCTCGACCACAGGCGGGTTCGCCTGAAATCCAGGGAGGAGAACAACAGATAAAACGTCTGAAAGAGCGGCAAGAGTATCTATTGAAAATGCACGACCTGATGCACCAGATTCGAGATGCCAAGACTGACGAGGAGCGGGAGCGTCTCAAATTGGAGCACCTCAAACTCCTCCAGATTCGGACGTCCCCGCACGATCCGGATATGATGCAGGAACATATCCAAAAACTTATGGAACAAGGTACCGAGATGAAGGAGCGATCAAACAAATAATCAAAACCTCGCGGCCGATCTATTCGCCGGAAACGTTCGGCTCTTTGTTCCGTCTGCTTGCCTCATTTCCTCACATGCCTGCCTCGACTGCCGCCGCACAGCTTGGATTTTATTATTATCATTAGTTATAAGTTTTATATTTTTTATTCTTTTTCGTTTTAACCTTCGCTGTTAACATGCCTCCAACGACGATTCGGAAGCATGGCCTTGTCCCTCACAAAGCACACGGAATCAAGGCGCCCGAACGCGGAACCGTAGGATAAAGACTAAACAGGAAAATAGCCAAGGCTTGCGCTATGACGCTCAACAACCGTTTGCCTTATCAAGCTTCACAAACATCGCTGACAACCCAAAAGATCCTGGAAGCCTTGCAGGGGCTACGTTTTGGCTCGGTCGAGATCATCGTGCATGACGGACGCATCGTCCAGATCGAACGCAAGGAAAAGCTTCGCCTCAATCTCGCCTGTCCCGCCGCGTCCGCGGACTAAGACAGCGATCAGCAGTACACATTCTTTTTTCCATTATCGAAATCAGCCCACCGGTTCACCGGAGGTTCAACAAGAAAAATACGACTCGGCACGCTGACCGGATCACCGGAACTGCCTGAATGTGATAAGGGGTCACGATCATGCAAAACCGATGGTCTTTACTGTGGGCGGCGGGGGTGGGCAGCGCCTGGCTGGGGTTCGCACCCGAAGCTTCGGCCATTACTGCCGAACAGCGTTTCGAAAAGCTGGAACGCCACATCCTGGAACTCGAAAGACGACTCGAAGCCTCGGAGACGGAAAACCAGAAGCTGCGTTCGAAGCAGCCTACGGCCGCATCGACGGCGCCCGAACCGGATATCAAGGCGCTGAACCAAAAGGTGAAAGTGTTGGAACGCAAGCTCGAGGTGGCCGACGAGGTCGCCATCGAAAACGCAAAAAAGACGCCGAAGCTCGAGGCCGGATCCAATGGCATCCGATTCGTTTCGCCCGATAACGAACATATCGTGCGCCTGAGGGGTTCGGTGCAGGCCGACTACAAATTCTTTATGGATGACAACCGGACGCCTGCGGGTGCCAGCACCGGATTTCTTGCGGACAGGTTCGAGCTCAAGCAGGCCCGTATCTGGCTGGAGGGTACGTTGTGGAAGTACTTGGACTTCAAGATCATGCCCGATTTTGGCAACGGCCGAACCATTCTGGCGGACGCCTTCATCGATGCTCACTATTTCCATTTCGCCAGCCTCAACTTCGGCAAACAGAAAACGCCCATCAGCTTGGAACGGCTGCAAGGCGACTCCGACGGTACGTTTTTGGAGCGCGCCTACCCGACTTATCTCGCCAGTAACCGCGACATAGGCGTGATGCTCCACGGCGAATTCGCCAAGCCCGGCTACCAGGTCGAGTATGGGGGACCAGTGGATTTCAAGAATTTCTTCAGCTACCAGCTCGGTGTTTTCGACGGCGCGGGCGATAACGGCTCCATCGACACGGATATCGACGACGACAAGGAGTTTGCCGGACGGCTCTGGTCACACCCCTTCCAGCACAGCGGGATCGCCCCACTCGAGGGTCTGGGAATCGGCATAGCGGGCAGTTGGGAACTGCCCAAACGGGCAGCGCTGGTCAACATAAACAGCGCGATCGGACAGAACAGGATCCTGGATTATGGCCAGCTGACAACCGGCACAAGCTCGCTCGTCGCCGACGGCGACCATTACCGTATTTACCCGCAGGCGTATTGGTTCTACGGGCCCTATGGGTTGATGGGCGAGTATGTCCTGTCGTCGCATCAATTGCTGGGGAGCCGAAACGGCCAAACCGGACGGATTCAACAGGACAACACCGCCTGGCAGGTTCAGGCGTCTTACGTGATCACCGGCGAGGACAACACGTTTCAGAGCGTGAAACCGCGGCAAGCCTTCAATCCGTTTAACGGCCAGTGGGGCGCGTGGCAAGTGGCGGCGCGCTGGAGCGAACTGGATATCGATGACGATACGTTTGTGTACGTCAATCCATCCAGATCCGTCAGCAAGGCGACCGCCTGGGCGGTGGGCGTGAACTGGTTCCTCACCCGGAATGCGCGGCTCATGGCCGACTACGAGCAGACTTATTTCGACGGCGGCGCAGCCGGCGGGAGGGACCGCCCCACGGAAAAAGTCTTCGCAACCCGGTTCCAGCTGGTGTTCTGATCATTTTCCCCTGCCTCTTGACCCAAGGAGTTAATTCATGAAATTGAAAAATATTACGAACACGCTGCGCGCATTGCTGTTCGGCACGGCGCTGGCCGCTTCCGCCGTAACCGAAGCCACTAATGTCAGCCTGCTTAACGTCTCCTACGACCCAACCCGCGAGTTTTACGAAGAATACAACGCGGCCTTCGCCAAGTACTGGCGCGAGAAGACCGGGGACACGGTTACCGTCAAACAATCCCACGGCGGCGGCGGCAAGCAGGCGCGCGCGGTAATCGACGGGCTGGACGCGGACGTGGTGACGCTGGCCCTGGCCTACGATGTCGACCAGTTGTATCAGAAAGCCAAGCTGATTCCGGAAAACTGGCAGTCGCGTCTGCCCAATAACAGCGCCCCGTACACCTCCACCATGGTGTTCCTGGTGCGCGAGGGAAATCCCAAGGGCATCAAGGACTGGGACGACCTCGCCAAGCCCGGCGTTTCGGTGGTCACGCCCAATCCGAAAACATCGGGCGGCGCCCGCTGGATCTATCTCGCCGCCTGGGGCTACGGACTTAAAAAGCACGGAAACGAGGCAGCCGCCAAGGACCTGGTACAGAAGATCTACAAGAATGCGGCGGTATTGGACACGGGAGCGCGCGGCTCGACTGTTACGTTCGCGGAGCGGGAAATCGGCGACGTACTGGTCACCTGGGAAAACGAAGCCCATTTGATACTCAAGGAATACAGCCGATCCAGCAGCACGGAACACGGCAGACAGAAGTTCGAGATCGTCACGCCGTCCCTCAGCATTCTGGCCGAACCGCCGGTTACGGTGGTGGATAAGGTGGCCAAGCGCCACGGCACGGAAGAGCTCGCAACAGCCTATCTGGAATATCTCTACAGCAAGGAGGGCCAGGATCTCGCCGCAAAGCATTTCTATCGGCCCGGCGATCCGGAGATCCTGGCCAAATACGGCAATCAATTCAAAAAGATCGAACTGTTCAGGATCTCCGACGTTTTCGGCGACTGGAACAAAGCCCAAAAGACACATTTCTCGGACGGTGGCGTGTTCGATCAGATTTACGGCTCAGGACGCTAAGCATTCCAGGAAAGGACAGTTAGGTTCCAGAGCCTTAAACCCGCTGGCAGACCGGGACCGTCTGCCGCCTCTGTGGTTACTTTATGGAATCTCTGATTAAGTCCTTCGACAGGCCTGTCCTGAGCTTGTCGAACCATGAACGGAATCCACTTGTTCAGAGCTTCCTTATGCAAAGGAGCTTTCCCATGCCTCTGCGACAACTCGTGGAATATTTCAATCAGCGCTTCGCCGAAGAGCAAGGACTTAACAGTCCGCCGCTCCGGCTTAAAGGCACGCGGGTCGAAGGATATCTCGGGGATCTGCATGTCGGCAGTATTCTCCAACCGGTGCGGCTTGCCGAATCGCCAGTGCTCGTTATCGGCCACGATGCATCCTCGTTCGTGCCGGACGAGACGAATGGTTCGAATCGGCCGCTTCACGGCCCGGCCGCGGATAAAGCTCTCAACATCGTGAACCTCGACCGTCTGACCCGCACGGTTCACATGCTCAACTACCTGCCGGTCGCCCACCAGGACGGACACCTGTTCCTGCACGTGCACCCGCGCCATGTCCTCGCCGTGAAACGGGACCATGGCGCTTATTTCGAAGAGATCATCCGACGCTGCGGCCTCTCGACCCGCCGCGTGGTCATCACGCTGCAGATCAGCCCCATTTACGACCGCCATCTGATTCTGTTGCTCGAAAGGCTGAGAAACTACCGCGACCGCGGCTACTCGACCGCGATCAAATTCGACGACCGCGCCGGCGAAAGCTTCCTTGAGCGGTATTGCATCGAATTCCTCTACCGCTTCACGCCAGATTTCGTGCGGTTCGACACCCGATTTTTCCCGAAATTGGCCCGCGATGCCGAGAATTACCGACGGCGCTCTTCCCTGCTGTCGGCTGTTCGCCGCCTTGATACGCAGTTATTGATCGAGGGCGTCAACAGCGAGGCCGATGCCGATGTGGCGAAGCTGCTACAGGCCGATTTGGTCAAAGGAAGCTACTACGAACGGAATGCCGTTCGGGGGGTGGAGCGGAGCCTCGCCGATTGCATCGGATGAATGTTGATCGACCGCACAGGCGTTTAATAATATTTAGTTACAAGCAAACTTCTTTTTATTCGTTTTAAGAATAAACGTTTACTGTTATCGTACAAGAAAACAACCTGAGAGCTAGTGGGAGTGTGCTCGGCGATGCTGAAAAGACATGGCGTATTGCCCGGTTTTTCGATAACTCTGGGATTCACGTTAACGTACCTGAGTCTCATCGTGCTGGTGCCGCTGTCGGCAACCATTCTCAAAAGCGTCACCTTGGGCTGGGACGGATTCTGGGCCGTCATCGCCGCGCCACGGGTTTTGGCTTCCTACAAGCTGACTTTCGGGGCCGCGCTGGCCGGTGCCTGCATTAACGCCGTATTCGGGCTGCTGGTGGCCTGGGTTCTGGTCCGCTACGACTTCTTCGGCAAAAAGCTCGTGGACGCCTTCGTCGACTTGCCGTTTGCCTTGCCGACCGCCGTGGCCGGCATCGCGCTGGCGACACTTTATTCGAGCAAGGGCTGGATCGGCCAGATCTTTACTCCCTTGGGGATCAAGATCGCGTACACGCCGCTAGGCGTGATTCTCGCGTTGACCTTCATCGGCCTGCCCTTTGTCGTCCGCACGGTTCAGCCGATCCTGGAGGATTTCGAGACCGAATTGGAGGAAGCCGCGGCCAGCCTCGGCGCCAATCGCTGGCAGACCTTTCAAAAGGTTATCCTGCCGACGCTGCTGCCGGCGCTCCTCACCGGATTTGCCCTGGCCTTCGCCCGCGCCGTCGGCGAGTACGGTTCGGTCATTTTCGTCGCCGGCAATATTCCTATGGTTTCGGAAATCACGCCGCTCCTCATCATCACCAAGCTGGAACAGTACGACTACGCCGGCGCCACGGCCTTGGCCGTGTCCATGCTGATCGTGTCGTTCGGCCTGCTGCTGGCCATCAACGGGCTCCAGCGCTGGAGCCAACTGCGCCGCGCTTAACATTTGCAAGGAATACCAAATGTCTTCGATTGCCCTCCCTTCATCGATCAGCCGAACCCGTACCGCCAGCCGTACGAATCGCGAGCCGGCGCTCGTCCGCTGGCTGCTGATCGCTTTGGCCCTGGCTTTTCTGTTCGGCTTTCTGTTTTTGCCGCTGACCGTCGTATTCACCCAAGCCCTCGGCAAAGGCTGGGCTGCGTATGGAGCCGCGCTGATCGAGCCCAATGCGCTTTCCGCCATGTGGCTAACGGTCTTGGCGGCGGCCATCGCCGTGCCGCTGAACCTGGTGTTCGGCATCGCTGCCGCCTGGGCTATCGCCAAATTCGAATTTCCGGGAAAAAGCCTGTTGATGACCCTGATCGACCTACCGTTCTCGGTATCGCCGGTGGTCTCGGGACTGATCTACGTGCTGCTGTTCGGACTCCAGGGCTGGCTCGGCCCGTGGCTGCAAGAGCACGACATCAAGCTGATCTTCGCCGTCCCCGGCATTGTCCTGGCCACGATTTTCGTCACCTTTCCGTTCGTAGCCCGCGAACTCGTTCCGCTCATGCAGGCGCAGGGCACCGAGGAAGAGGAAGCCGCGATCGTCTTGGGCGCCTCCGGCTGGCAGGCCTTCTGGCGCGTCACCCTGCCCAACGTCAAATGGGGCCTGCTCTACGGCGTGATTCTCTGCAACGCGCGCGCCATGGGCGAATTCGGCGCGGTATCGGTGGTGTCCGGCCATATCCGGGGAATGACCAACACCATCCCGCTGCACGTGGAGATTCTGTACAACGAATACAACAGCGCCGCGGCGTTCGCGGTGGCTTCCGTGCTGGCGCTGCTGGCTTTGGTGACGCTGGCGGCCAAGAGCATTCTCGAATGGCGCATCAAACAGCAGACCGTCGATCGATGGTAGGTCGTAGGGCGGGTTAGCGCAGCGTAACCCGCCGAATCAGAAGGTCCATCCCTGCTAAGCCGCTCTACAAAAATCCAGGAGCACTCCGATATGAGCATAGAAATCAACGACGTGGAAAAATCCTTCGGCCGATTCAAGGCTCTTAAGAACATTACCTTGAACATCGGCAGCGGCGAACTGGTGGCGCTCTTGGGGCCTTCCGGCTGCGGCAAGACGACCTTGCTGCGCATCATCGCGGGGCTGGAGGCACCCGATTCGGGCTCTATCCTGTTTTACGGCGAGGATGCGACCAACCGCCACGTACGGGAACGGCAAGTCGGATTCGTGTTTCAGCATTACGCCCTGTTCCGGCACATGACGGTATTCGAGAACATCGCCTTCGGTCTTCGGGTCCGGCCGCGAGGTCAGCGACCTTCGGAAAGCGAAATCCGGCGCAAGGTACACGACTTGCTGAACCTGGTGCAGCTGGACTGGCTGGCCGACCGTTATCCCGGCCAGTTGTCGGGCGGCCAGCGCCAGCGCATCGCCTTGGCCCGAGCCTTGGCGGTCGAACCCAAGGTGCTGCTCCTCGACGAACCGTTCGGCGCACTCGACGCCAAGGTCCGCAAGGATTTGCGCCGCTGGCTGCGACGCTTGCACGACGAATTGCACGTCACCAGCGTGTTCGTCACCCACGATCAGGAAGAGGCTCTGGAAGTGGCCGACCGCGTGGTGGTGCTGAACGAGGGCCGGGTCGAGCAGATCGGGACGCCCGACGAAGTTTATGACCACCCGGAAACGCCCTTCGTCTACCACTTTCTGGGCGACGTCAACCTGTTCCACGGCCGCATCCACGACGGCCATGCCCGTATTGGCGAAACGGAGGTGGACCTCACCGGCGGCTCCGATCATCCGGAATCGGCGATCTTCTACGTACGGCCCCATGAAATCGAGATCCTGCGAGACGGCGGCGGCACCGGCACCATCGCCGCCAAGATACGCGATATCCGTCCGCTGGGAGCCACCGTGCGCATCGAACTGGAACGCATCGACGATCGCGGGTCCGTGGAAGTCGAACTGACCCGCGACCAGTTCGGCCGCAAAGGCTTGAGCGAAGGCGATAAAGTTTACTTACAGCCGAAGCGCCTTAGGACATTCGACGGCAACACGAAGCGGGAAACGACGCTGGAAGCCGTCAATCGGTAGCCGGGGATCATCGACATGGCTTATCGACCTGCGCCCGTCCGACGAGACGTTGTACCGATAGTTGAGGTTCGCATTCAAAACCCGGTACTCATAGTTCCCGGTATCGGCAACTCCGGGTCCGAACACTGGCAAACCCGATGGGAAATCAAGCATCCCGAGTTCCGCCGGGTTCAACAAAAAGAATGGAATAATCCGGTTTGCGGCGACTGGATCGAGCAACTCGAAATCGCCGTATCGGAATCCGGACCGCACACCGTACTCGTTGCACACAGCTTGGGGTGTCTCCTCGTTGCCCACTGGGCCCAGCAGATGGGGCGTTCGATTCATGGCGCATTGCTGGTCGCACCTCCCGATCCCTCTTTGGCGACTTTTCCAAGTGGAGCCGTAGGCTTTTCGCCGGTGCCCCGCATGAGCCTCCCATTCCCGAGTACGGTCGTCGCCAGTCCCGACGATCCCTACGGCAGCCCGGATTACGCTCGGCGTTGTGCGGCGGCTTGGGGCAGCCAACTTGTCGAGATCGCGCCGTGCGGACATATCAATGCATCGAGCGGCTTGGACGATTGGGAAGAAGGATTCGAACTGCTGCGCCGGTTGATAGACGGTTAAAATATGTCGCGGCCGTTATTGGGTCGCCCAAGGTTTCGGCACCAATAATCCTAGAAACGGCAGTTGACCGCTTCGATGCACCAGAAAAGCCCGATGAATCCTGAACGTCCCGCCCTGCATCAATCTCACCTTTTGGGTGAAGCCGCTACGCACCCGATTGCACGGCGGGCGGGCCACCTGGCGGCGTTGCTCCTTCTTGCGGGAGACTACCCCGCGGCGGCGTCGCGCCTTGCCAGGCGACCCGCCCGCCGCACACTCCGTCACGTCCAACTGCCGTTTCTCGGATAATAATGGATCAGCAAAACGGCCCGATCGAATACCTCGCTACAAACGAAAATCCCACCGTCAACTTCGGCGAAGCCTTGCGGTTCTGGCTGAAACTGGGCTTCATCAGCTTCGGGGGGCCAGCCGGGCAAATCGCCATCATGCACCAGGAACTGGTGGAACGGCGGCGCTGGATTTCGGAGCGGCGCTATCTTCATGCCCTCAACTACTGCATGCTCCTGCCGGGGCCGGAAGCCTTGCAACTGGCCACCTATATCGGCTGGCTGCTCCATGGCCTCAGAGGCGGAATCGCCGCCGGCGTCCTGTTCATCCTGCCCTCTCTGGCCATTCTGATCCTGCTGTCCTGGATTTACATGACTTTCGGCAGTCTGCCGGCGGTTGCCGGCGTGCTCTACGGCATCAAGCCGGCGGTGGTGGCGATCGTGGTTTTCGCCGCCTATCGCATCGGTTCACGGGCACTGAAAAACGGCGTCCTTTGGAGCATCGCCGTGCTGGCCTTTCTTGCCATTTCGGTGCTCTCCGTTCCTTTCCCCGCCATCATTCTGGCTGCGGCCCTGCTGGGTGCCCTGGGCGGACGTCTCGCACCGCGATTTTTCCGGGCCGCGGATGATCACGGCAACCCCGACAAGAACTTCGGTCCATCGATCATAGACGACCGCACGCCGACGCCGGATCACGCCAGGCTGTCCCGGCCGAGGCTGATGGCCCTGGCGATCGTCGGACTGATTTCGTGGGGAGGAATCCTGGCGCTCCTGGATCAGGATCGGGGCTGGCAGGGAGATGCCGTTCAGATGGGCTGGTTCTTCACCAAAACCGCCCTGCTGACTTTCGGCGGCGCCTACTCGGTGCTGCCTTACGTTTATCAAGGGGCGGTCGAGCATTACCACTGGCTGACCGCTCCCCAAATGATGGATGGGCTGGCATTGGGAGAAACCACGCCGGGTCCTTTGATTATGGTGGTTACCTTCGTGGGCTTCCTGGCCGGCTGGAGTAAGGATTTGATCGACGGCGCGCCCTTGCTCGGAGGTGCCGCCGGGGCGGTGATCGCGACCTATTTCACGTTTCTGCCGTCGTTTCTGCTCGTTCTGCTGGGCGGGCCGCTGGCGGAAGCGACCCACGGCGACATCAAGTTCACCGCGCCCCTGACCGGCATAACCGCCGCCGTGGTGGGCGTGATATTGAATCTTGCCGTGTTCTTCGCCTATCACCTGTTCTGGCCGAACGGCCTGAACGGCCCTGTCGATTGGCTGTCCGTGGGAATCGCTCTAGCCTCGGCGATCGCATTGCTCCGCTTCAAGCTGGGCGTTATTCCTCTGATCGGTATTTGTGCCATGGCGGGTCTCGTTTATCGGCTCGCGGTTCTTTGATCGGGTTTCGGCGTTTCCGAGCGACCGTTTGCGATTGAAAAGGTGGCTCCGGCGCTCCTGGAAGGGTCGTTCTAGCGCTCCCAGAGAGCGTTTTCCGAATCGGTGTAAGGGATTCGGATATGTAGGTCGGCAATCCCTTGCCGACGTATCGGCTCGGCGAAGGGCTTTGTCGGAAGGGCAGCTCTGGCGCGCCCAGAGACACCGTTTGCGATTGGAAGGGACCGACTAAAGGTCCGTTTGCGATTGGAAGGGACCGACTAAAGGTCCGTTTGCGATTGGAAGGGTGCGAGACGCGGGCCGGACACAAACGGCTTCCTCATTTGTTCGGGGTTTCCCTAGCTATCGGATGCTATTGTTCTCTATACTTTTCTGGACAGTTTTTACCCATTCATCAAGAGAATTCCTATGCGCCGCGTTATTTTCAATCAAAAGGGGGGCGTCGGTAAGTCCACGATTGCCTGCAATCTCGCCGCCATCAGCGCCGCCGAAGGCAAGAAAACCTTGGTTGTCGATCTCGATATCCAGGGCAACTCCACCCATTATTTGCTGGGCCAGAAGGTGGCCGATCCGGACGCCAGCATCGCCCACTTCTTCAAGGACACCTTAAGCCTGAACCTGTTCGGCAAGAGCCCGAACACCGGGCTGGATAGCGCCATACACGAAACGCCGTTCCCTAACCTCTATGTGGTGCCCTCGCATCCCGAATTGGAACCGCTGCAGAGCCGGCTCGAATCCCGTTATAAGATTTACAAGCTGCGCGAGGCGCTGGATGCTCTCGGCGAATTCGAGCGCATCTATATCGACACGCCGCCGGTACTCAACTTCTACAGCCGATCGGCCTTGATCGCCGCCCGGCGCTGCCTGATTCCCTTCGATTGCGACGCCTTTTCGCGGGAAGCGCTGTACAACCTGCTGGCCGTGATCGGCGAGATCAAGGCGGACCACAACGACGCGCTGGAAATCGAAGGCATCATCGTCAACCAGTTCCAGGGCCGCGCCAATTTGCCTCAGCAACTGGTCAACCAGCTGATCTCGGAAGGCCATCCGGTATTGCAGACCAAGCTTTCGCCCTCGGTGAAGGTGCGCGAATCCCATAGCGAATCCAAGCCGCTGATCCATTACGCGCCGGAGCACAAACTCTCCGAGGAATACAAGGCACTGCACCGGGAAATTCACGAGAGGCATCACTAAGGTTTTTCCATAGCCCCATGAGTACGCTCGCATTTCTCGATCGAATCGCGGAAGAAAAAATCCGGGAGGCCATCGCGCGCGGCGATTTGAACGATTTGCCCGGCGCCGGCAAACCCGTACCCGACGAAGAGGAACTGGCCCTGGTGCCTGCTGATCTGCGCATGGCGTACCGGGTTCTCAAGAACGCCGGCTATGTTCCCGAGGAAGTGCGTTTGCGGCGGGAGATCGAAGACGTCGGCCGACTGATCGAGCTGTGCGACGATTCATCGGCGCAATACCGGGAGGGTTTAAATCGGCTGCATCTGCTCGTGCAGCGGCTGGGAGAAATGCGCGGCGGCAACCTGGCGCTGCACGACCGTTATTACAAGCAGGTCGCCGAAAAATTCGGCGAGCGGCATACCGCTTCGAAACGCGATGAATAGCCTATAAGGACCAGAGCCGGTGCAAACGGAGGACATTCAAAAGGCGACCGAAGCCGCCCAACTTTTACGCGCACGGGCCTGGTTTCTCGGGACCCGCATCGATATTCGGGATCTGGAGCGCGGCAGTCGGCTCGCCGTGGGACCGCTGACCATGCTGGTGGGTCCAAGGGGTTACAGCCTCATTTTTCGCTTCGGCGTCGTCGTGCTCGTCGGTCTCACCCGATCCGAAGAAACGGAAATCCTCGAGCGCCTGGCACCGTCGGTCCAAAATCCGTTTGCGCACCCCGAATCGGACGAGGTAGACATCATCATCGATCCCGACCGGCCCGAGCGCTTCGATACAAATGGGCGATTGAGTCTTACCGAAGCGACTACGGGCCGACTGCAAGTCGTCGCCCACGTGCTGGCGAAAAGCTGCGTGCTGGGTTATTACGAACGCAGCGTCGGAGAGGTCTTCGACCGCGTCGAGCGGCTGGCGGAACGCCTGAGCCAGGGCCTAGGCCCCGCCCGGGACAAGAAAGAGATACTCAACGAAATCGGCAACGTCTTGTTGATTTTGACCCGGACCGTGGGCCGCGTCGAAGTCACCGAAAAGCCGGAAATCACCTGGGAAGACATCGAACTCGACCGCCTTTATGAGAGGCTGGCCTACGAATACGAACTGCGTGATCGGGATCTGGCGCTATCGCGCAAGCTGGAACTGATCTCCCGCACCGCCGAAACCTATCTGGACCTGGTCAACAGCCGCCAGACGCTCCGCGTGGAGTGGTACATCGTCATTCTCATCGTGATGGAAGTCATCCTGTCTCTGCACGAGAAGTTCTTCTGACCGTCCTGCCCCCGTTTTCCGATATTTCAGCGCGCGCAGGTTTTTTCCCGTACCTGCGTATATAGAGATATGAAAGCGTTTTCGCGAATTTCCCCGGTACCAATCTCTTTTGGTAGGTCGGCAATCCTTTGCCGATACATGCGTCGGCAAAGGATTGCCGACCTACGATGCTCGCCTATCGGGGACGCCGATCCACTCACCGCCGTTCCGATCGAATCGGCGTACCTAAACAGCAACTGGTCGTGAACGATTTGTCCTGCTCGATCATGACATCCGGAACCGGATTTCAGTCCCGCCGACAGGAGCAGAACGGCGATACCGCATCGATCCGCGACGAAATCCTCATGAGTCGGGTCGCTCAAGGCGATCACGACGCCTTTTCCTTACTGGTGCACCGCCACACGCCCCGAATGTATGCGCTGGCGCGGCGGATCAGCGGAGTATCGGCCGAGGCCGAGGAAGTTGTGCAGGAAGCCTTTCTGCGGGTTTGGGTAAACGCCGCGGCGTGGTCCCCGCAAAAGGGCACTTTCGCCGTCTGGTTGGGACGGATTGTCGTCAATCTGTGCATCGATCGCCGCCGCAGGGACCGATACGAGCCCTGGGGCGACGACGAACCGCTTATCCAAGCCGCAGATTTGGAATCCGTGCTGACTCAGCAACAGCAGGCCGAACAGATCGCCTCGGCGGTCGAGGAACTGCCGATGCGCCAGAGGAGCGCCCTGGTTCTGTGTTATTACGAGGGGTTCAGCAATGCCGAAGCCGCCGAAATTCTCGAGATCTCGGTGGGCGCTTTGCAAGCTTTGCTGGTCCGGGCGCGCCGCACACTACGCGAACGTCTGGCCCCATTGATCCGAACTTAGGAGGAGTCCGATGCTATTGACCCGCCTCAAACATCATTTCGCCGCCTTCGGCGCCGATACCCGGCGTTGGCCGACAAAGCCGCATGGGATCTGGCGCCGGCTGGCGGGCTCTTCGCACTTTCGAGCAGAACGCACCGAGGCCGAGCGCATCGACCGTCTGCTCGATCTCTGGCGCATCGAAACGCCATCCGAGCAGCTTGCGCAACATATCTGCCAACGAGCCCTCGCATTGCCGCAGCAGCCCGTTTCCGCTATCGCGCCGCCGACCGACATCGTCGTTTGGCCGTTTGCGTCGTATTGGCCGGGCGTGGCCACCTTCGGTCTCGCGCTCATCATGGGTTGTCTTTTGGGTTGGTACGGCGGAATCAACGGCACGACCTCCGAGGACTGGCTCAACACGGCTGCCCTTACCCCCATGCAAGAGGATTTCAGCGATCGATGAAGCCTTTCAGCTTGTCGTCCCGAACCACCGCCTGGATTCTTCTGGGCTCGCTCCTACTCAACGTGTTTCTGTCAGCCTGGCTCGGCGTCGGCACCTATAAACACACGCACCGGCGTCCGTGGTTGTCGATCGAATCTTTCGAAGAACGGTTCACGTCACGATTGCCGGAGCACGATGCCTCGACGTTCCGCAGCATCCTGGATGCGCAGCGGCCGGAACTCGTATCTCGCATCGAGGCGGTGCGCGCCTCCCGCGACGAGGTCAGACGGACGCTCCAAGCCGAGCCGTTCGACCGGCACCTTCTCGAAGCGGCATTGGAGCGGAGCGACCATGCTATGACCGCCCTGCAAACCACGCTGCACACGGTGATCTTGACGGCCGCGCCCGAATTATCGGGTGAGGGACGCCGGCGCTTGCTCGAAAAACCCGAACGCTAAGAACGCATGAATGCCAGACCACGCCCCGCGTCCGGGCTGAGATTCTTATTGTTGGCCGGCATGCTCTTGGCCGACGATTTGCCGGCGGCGGAACGTCCGCCGTTCCTCGAAGATCCCCTGGACACTCGCAAAGCCGTGGCTCCGACTCCGGCGCGATCGGTCCGGAAACCCGGACTGGGCGATCCCTGCCCGGCGGATGCACGCGCCGGCCAAGCCTGGTCCTTGCTCGAAATCATCGACCAGGCGCTTTGCCACAATCCGCAAACCCGCCAAGCCTGGGCGAACGCACGGGTTCAGGCGGCCCAGTTCGGCGTGGCGGAAGCCGCCTACCTCCCTACCGTCAACCTGAACACCACGGCCTCATACGGCCAGACCGGCTCCGGAAGCGTATCCCAAAGCCAATTGCAAGGCTTCCCCCTGGGAACGGGGGTTAGTGGCGGAACCTTCGGGGGCAGGGAACAATTCCGGATCACGCCCTCGGTAAGCCTCAACTATCTGCTGTTCGATTTCGGCGGCCGATCCGCGCGACTGGAAAATGCGCGGGCGGCGCTCGATGCCGCCAACTGGAGCCACGCATCGACGCTGCAGAACGTGCTATTCACCGCAGTGCAAGCGTATTACCAGTTGTTCGCGGCCCGCTCGGCGCTCGAAGCCACCGAAGCTTCCGAACGGTCCAGCGAGGAAGCATTCGAAGCGGCGGCATTTCGTTACGAGGTCGGCGCGGCAGCTCTCGCCGACAAGCTGCAAGCTCAAACCGCCTACGCGCAAGCCAAACTCAACCGCCAGAGAGCCACCGGCGACGCGCAGAATGCCTTGGGAGTTCTGGCCAACGCCATGGGCCTCAAGCCCCATGCGTCGTTGGACATCGAGCCGCCCGCCTTCATCGAGCCGGATGCGGAACGGGAACGCGACGTGCAAGCCTTGATCGAAGAAGCGAAAGCGTTGCGTCCGGATTTGGCTGCGGCCGAGGCCCAGGTCCGAGCGGCCGAGGCGAATGTAAGATCGGCGCGCTCGGGGAGCCTGCCGACTGTTTCGCTGGTGAGCAATTACGCCTACAGCGATTCCAGCATCTCGCAAAGCTTCCAAAGCTGGTCGGTCGGTCTGCAACTCAGCGTGCCGCTATTCACCGGATTCGCCAATACCTACCAGATTCGGAGCGCCGAGGAACAGGTATCGGTCCAGGAAGCCACCCGCGATCAATTGGATCAAACGATCGCTCTCGACGTGTGGCGCGCCTATTTCGATTTGAATACCACGCGGGAAACGCTGTCCAGCACGAACGATCTCTTGGCAAGCGCGACCCAGGCGGAAAAGGTAGCCTTGGGCCGTTATAAAGCCGGAGCGGGCAGCATTCTGGAACTTCTGAACGCCGAAGCCGATCTTGCCAATGCCCGCTTGCAGCACGTCCAGGCCCGCTATAACTGGCACATCGGCAAAGCCCGCCTCGCGCAGGCGATAGGCGCTCTGGATCCGACCGAGATCGGCGCCAGTTCGCGGGCGGTGGAAAAAAAGACCAATTTCCCTTAATCAAGGTTCATGATGTCGCGTTCGAAACTCTTCATCTTGTTGCTCATCTTGGCCCTGGTCGCCGGCGGATTCGTACTGTGGAACAAGAACCGGTATGCCGCCGATGCCTCCGCCTACCGCACGGCTCCGGTCGCCCGGGGCGATATCCAGCAAACCGTTTCCGCCAATGGAACCTTGAATCCCGTGGTGCTGGTCAACGTCGGCACCCAGGTGTCCGGTACGGTCCAGACGCTCCACGCCGACTTTAACGATCGAGTCCGCGAAGGCCAGGTGCTTGCCGAATTGGACCCGGCCCTGTTCCGCGCCCAGCTCGATCAGAGCCGCGCCAACGTGGCCAATGCCCGCGCATCTTTGCAGCTGGCGGAGGCCAACGAGCGGCGTGCTCGCGCCCTGTTCGGGCAGGACTATATCTCCCGCGCCGAATTGGATGCGGCGATACAGGCGTTGGGTGCGGCCAGGGCGCAAGTGGCCGCCGCCACCGCTCAGGTGCATCGCGACGAGACCAATCTGCGCTACAGCGTGATCGTCTCGCCGGTATCGGGCGTTGTGGTGTCGCGGAACGTGGATGTGGGCCAGACCGTAGCCGCGAGCTTCCAGACCCCTACCCTTTTCACCATCGCCCAGGACCTGAAGAAGATGCAGATCGACACCACGGTCGCCGAAGCGGACGTGGGCAAGGTGAGAGTCGGCCAAACCGTACATTTCGCGGTCGACGCGTTTCCGGGACGGGATTTCGTCGGAACCGTGCGCCAGATCCGTCTGAACTCGCAGGTTCTCCAAAACGTCGTGACCTATAACGTCGTAATCGATGTCGACAATCCTGACGAGATCCTGATGCCCGGCATGACGGCTTTCGTCACCATCGTCGTCGACGAGCGCAAGAATGTACTTAGGCTGCCGGTGGCCGCGCTACGCTACGAGCCGACGGAAGGCGCGGAAGACACGAAAACCCCCAAGCCCAAGGGGAAGGCGGTTTATCGCTTGGAAGAAGGAAATCCGGTGGCCGTCCCGGTGCGCACGGGAATCACCGACGGCAAGTTCGTGGAACTGGTCGAAGGCGATCTCAAGGAAGACGATCCGCTGGTCACCGAAGACCAGCGAAAAGACGCTGCCGATTCGGGCCGAGGCAGCGGCGGTACCGGCGGCTCCTTTAGGGTCAGGATGCATTAAGGGTATGCCTCCGTCACTCATCGAAGTCGTCGATCTGGTCAAGACATATCCTGTCGGCGATTCCGGAACCGTACCCGTGCTGCATCGTCTGAACTTCACGATCGATGCCGGCGAGTTCGTCGCCATCATGGGGCCTTCGGGCTCCGGCAAATCGACCTTGATGAACATCCTGGGCTGCCTCGACATTCCGAGCGACGGCCGTTACGTGTTGAACGGCACCGATACCGCCCGACTCGGGCCGGATGAACTGGCCGCATTGCGCAACCGCACCATCGGCTTCGTCTTCCAGGGCTTCAACCTGCTGCCCCGGAAGACGGTCGAGGACAATGTCGCGTTGCCGCTTCTCTATGCCGGCGTGGGACGCGAAGAGCGCGAGGCGCGCGCGCGGAAGCTGCTCGAAGCAGTGGGCCTCGGCCACCGTGTCGGCCATCGGCCGCCGCAACTCTCGGGCGGACAGCAACAGCGGGTAGCCATCGCCCGCGCTTTGGCCAATTCGCCGAAGCTGATTCTGGCGGACGAGCCCACCGGCAATCTGGACACCCATACCAGCGAAGAAATCATGGCTTTATTCGAACGACTCAATCGAAACGAGGGCCTGACCATCGTCCTGGTGACGCACGAGCCCGACGTGGCGCGCCATGCCCAGCGCCTGATTCATGTCGTGGACGGGCATATCGCCGAGGACGGTCCGGTGGAAGAGATTCTGGGAGGAGTACATTCATGATGTTCGGCACCCTACTGGAAGAAGCGCTGCAGGCGATGGGCGCCAACCGGCTGCGGAGCGCGCTCACCATGCTCGGCATGATCATCGGCGTCGGCGCCGTGGTGCTGATGATGGCGATCGGACAGGGCGCCCAGGCCATGGTGAGCGAAGCGATCGCCTCGATGGGCAGCAATCTTTTCATCATATTGACGGGCTCGTCGACCTCGGGCGGCGTGCGCATGGGCGGCGGAACCGTGCCCACCCTCACCGTCACCGATGCCCAGGCCATCGGCGAACTGCCCGAGATCGCCTCGGTCGCACCCGCCTATTCCAACATCGCGCAAGTGATCTACGGCCCCAACAACTGGGCGACTTCCATCATGGGCACCACCCCGGCCTATTTCGAAGTGCGCGACTGGCATCCGGTTTCCGGCACCGTCTTCACCGACAGCGACGTACGCTCGGCGACGCGGGTGATCGTGCTCGGGCAGACCGTCGTTCAAAACCTGTTCGGCAATGAGGACCCGGTCGGCAAGACGGTCCGCGTCAAGAACAGCCCGTTCCTCGTTGTCGGCGTCCTGGAACCCAAAGGGCAGAGTCTCGACGGACGCGATCAGGACGACACTTCGATGGTGCCCTTGACGACGGCGCAGCGCCAATTGTTCGGCAATCCGTTCCCGGGGATGGTCCGGTTCATCATGGCGAAAGCCCGCTCCAGCGAAGCGATGCCGCGCGCGGAGAAAAGCCTGATCGAACTCTTGCGCACCCGGCACCGCATCCGGCCGGGCCAGGAAGACGATTTCACGGTCCGCAACCTGACCGCCCTCGCCCAAACCGCCGCCGGAACCACCCGCACCATGTCGGTCATGCTGGGCGCCATTGCCTCGGTATCGCTCCTGGTGGGCGGCATCGGCATCATGAACATCATGCTGGTCTCGGTGACCGAACGGACCCGCGAAATCGGCATCCGCCTCGCCATCGGCGCGCGGCGGCAGGACATTCTGCTGCAATTCCTCCTGGAAGCCCTGATCATCTCCCTGGCCGGCAGCCTGATCGGCGCCGCCATCGGGTTCGCCGGGGCCTGGCTCGCCGCCAGCCTGGGCGGCATGACCGTGGTCGTCACCCTCTGGTCCATCCTGCTCGCCTTCACCGTCGCCGCGGCAGTGGGCATCTTCTTCGGGTTTTATCCCGCCCGCAAGGCGGCCGAACTTCGGCCGATCGAGGCGTTGCGGTATCAGTGATGAACGTGGGTAAACCGCCTTAATTTTCGCGATCTATAGTAGGACTAAGTTCAGTTACGTTTACCAACCGGAAAATCCATGAATTTCAGTATCGAACACGAGCAAGAAGAGGATGGCCGTTGGCTTGCCGAAGTTCCTGAATTGCCGGGCGTGCTCGCCTATGGCGCAAATGCCGAGGAGGCCATGGTCAAGGTTGAAGCTCTTGCCCTGCGCGTCATTGCCGAGCGCCTGGAACAAGGAGAAAGTCGCCCAATTCCGATTCATTTCTCGCTTGCTGCCAACGCATGAGTCAATGGCCGTTTTGCGGAACCCCAGCTTCACTCTGCGTTCGCGGCCTATAAAAACTGGGGCTTGTTTCTCTGACCCAGCCTACAGGCGAATCAGGGCTTTCCCACCAAGCAATCCGACAAGCCGCCAGCCTTCTTGATAAACCGCTCGTCGAATGTTTTCAGGGACGAATACCGCTCGCTATTCGTCAAGTGGAAAGCATCGGCGAAATCCAGACCGGCTTCGTGCCAGTTGATCACCCGCGCGACAAGCTGGGCATTGTTTACATGAACGTTTTTGAGCCCGAATAGCTTTTTGAATGCGGAGCAGATTTCCGCGGGTTTAAAGTCGTACGCATAACGCAGCACCCATTCGGTTTCCAGGATCACCGTATCGGGTATGAAGATCTCGGCCGTCCGGAAGAGCTGGTAGCTGGCCTGGTATTGAGCCTGATCGTCCCGGGTGAGAAGTCGTACGACAATATTGGTATCAATCGCTATCACGCCATTCCTTCCTTACGTGCTGGCGTATCGCTTGATCGATTTCTTCATCGCTCTTGGCTTTCCCTTCGAACCGCAAGCAGCCCGCAACCTCGTCGAGAACGGTTTCCTCGAAAGGCACTTTAGGTTTGAGCAGAATGCCGTCGCCAACCTCGATGGCAACCAGCTCCAGCCCTGCTTCCCAACCGTGGGCCGCTCGAAACCCTTTGGGAATGATCACTTGGCCTTTGCTCGAAAGTTTGGTGGTCTCCATGGTACATACCCAATGTAAGACAAACGTAAGATTTTGTGCTTAAGAACATCATCCGTCAATAAGCCAACGAAAAGAGATTCTTGCTTTTTGCTCCGATTGGACGAGTCAGTCCGTCATCCAGAATGCAACCGTGCAGAATCCGAGCTCAAACCGGCATCTGCAGACCTTGCGAATGTCGGTCTCGTTCGCCGCCGCACTCTACCGAAACGTTTTCCGGAGCTGAATCCTCCCACTCTACCCAGCTTGAACGCTTGTCAAGACAATGAGGCGCGGGCGTTCTGTCTTACTTTCAGCTGTAACACACGCCGGACAGGAAGCCACTTACGTCATGCGAACAGACCGAATCTGGACCTTGACAGGCATCTTTCAGAAGCGCACTGTTGGGTCAAATCCCACGCCCCCTGCTAATTTCCATGGATCGGAGAACATCATGAAGGAAGTGGCCTCCTGCAATGTTTTGATGATCTATCCGCGCTTCAAAGCGGAATCGTTCTGGAATTACCCCGAAGCCTGCGAATTGGTGGGCGCACGTTATCCGGCCGCTCCGCTTGGCTTGGTTACCGTAGCTTCATTGCTGCCTCGAGAATGGAATATCCGTCTCGTCAACCGGAACACCGAGGAGCTTAGCGACGAGGATATCGCCTGGTCCGATATGGTGATGACGGGGGGCATGATTACCCAGCAGCCCGATACGCTCGACTTGATCGAACGAGCCCACATCATGGGCACGCCCGTGGTCGTGGGCGGGCCGGATGCGACCTCGAGTCCGCACGTTTACCGTTCGGCGGACTTCCTGGTTCTCGGAGAAGCCGAGGGCATTATGCAGACGTTCGTGGATGCCTGGGAGAGTGGACAACGATCGGGGATGTTCACCGCCCCCAAGTTCCAGATCGATGTCACGAAGAGCCCGATCCCGCGTTTCGATTTGCTCAAATTCGAGCATTATCTTTACGTTGGTTTGCAGTTCTCACGGGGCTGTCCGTTCACCTGCGAGTTCTGCGACATCATCGAGCTTTACGGACGGGTGCCGCGCACCAAAACCGCGGCGCAGGTGTTCGCCGAACTCGATGCACTCTATTCAATGGGTTACCGGGGGCACGTCGATTTCGTGGACGACAACCTGATCGGCAACAAGAAGGTGGTAAAGGCGTTCCTGGCCGAACTCATAACCTGGCAGGAAGCCCATGACTTTCCTTTCGAATTCTCGACCGAAGCCTCGATCAATCTCGCCGAAGACACCGAGCTTCTCGAACTCATGAAACGGGCGAACTTCTTCCTCGTCTTCATCGGCATCGAGAGTCCGGACCCGGAGACTCTGATCGCGACCAAGAAAAGGCAGAACACCCGCCGCGACTTGGTCGAGAGCATCCACAAGATTTACTCCTACGGCATGATGGTTACTGCCGGGTTCATCGTCGGATTCGACAGCGAAAAGCACTCGATTGCCGATGCCATGGCGGATTTCATCGAGGCGGCGGCGATTCCGGTGTGCATGGTGGGGCTTCTTTATGCATTGCCGAATACACAGCTGACCCGGCGGCTACAGCGGGAGGGTCGCCTCCATCCGGGCCATGACATCATGCCGGACGTGGACGCCGGCGACCAATGCACCAGTGGTTTGAATTTCGACACCTTGCGCCCGCTCCGGGATGTGCTTGACGACTACCGGCGCATTCTCCAGCGCGTGTATGACCCGGTCGCCTACGTCGGACGGATCAATCGGCTGGTCAGCCTGCTGGACCGATCCGATCGTCCTCGCGACTTACCCAAAGGGGACGCCCGGCGAAAAGTCGGCGCCGTCGAAACGGTCAACAAGGTTTTCAACAAATTGCCGGAATTGCGCGACGCATTCTGGCAGACCTTCATGAACTGCGCCAAAACCAACCCGCAGGCCTTGCGTCTCGCTGTCAGTCTCATGGCGATGTACCTGCATCTCGGCCCGTATTCGCGTTACGTCATCGGCGCCATCGATCGTCGGATTGACGAACTCGACCGGGACACGAACCAAAACTGGCTTCGGTATCAATCCAGCATATCGGCCGAAGGCTGAGCCCGGCCTTGCAAGCCTTTCGCACGGGGCGACCAGGCCGGTTGTCATGGCTGTTGACTTAAGCAATTCCGCCCCCCTACACTTTAGTTTCGTCACGAAACTACATAACAACAAGACTTGCTGAGGAAACAACCATGCGCAACGTAAAATCCCTTACCTTGACCGTAGCTCTTGCGATCGCCGCCCATGCACCGGCCAGTCACGCGGACGGCTACTTTTCCGAGGTAGGCAATAAGTTCACGAGGGGATTTGCAAATCTGTTTACCGGGATTGGGGAAGTTCCGAAAAATATCGTAGGCGCAAGCAAGAAGACCAATCCCGTCGTCGGGAGCGCCGGCGGCTTGATCATGGGTACGCTGGACACGCTCGGCAGGACCGCATCCGGCGTTTTCGACGTCATCACCAGTCCGATTCCGACCAAGAGCCTGGTCGAACCGGCCTATGTGTGGGAGAACTTCGAAAAATCCACCTCCTATGGTGACGCTTATTTGTAATTCGTAAGCGTTTCGAACGATCCGTCGTCCGACTTCCAGCCAAGAGTCGCGGGATGTGGGTGAAAAACGAGCCACATCCCGCGAGCTTCACCGCCTCGCTCCGTCGCTCCTGATCGGCCACCGTTCCGCTCACCGAGGTACCGCCTTGCCGTCCGCCCTTTTACCCTTTGATATACTCCGGCGGCTCGGAGAAGCGGTCGATCCGCGCCCGCATTCGATAAGACGCAAACAGAGGAGGCGTTCATGCCCACAGTCGATTCCCTGCTGAAAACGGTTCGAGAGATCGAACCGATCATCCGCCAATATGCACCGGCGGCCGAACGCGAGCGCAAACTGGCAATACCGGTGGCGAAGGCGATGCAGGAGGCGGGCCTCTATCGATTGTGGCGGCCGAAGGCATTCGGCGGACTTGAGGTCGAGCCGATCTCTGCTTTTCGCGTAATAGAGGAAGTCTCCCGTATCGACAGTGCGGCGGGTTGGAATCTGCAAATCGCCGTTGCCCACGATATGTTCGCCCCATGGTTCGGCGACCAGGCCGCGCAGGAGATTTTTGGGTTCGAGGCAATTCCGGTCGGCTCCTTCAACCCTGCGCGCAAGGCCGTTCCGGTCGCGGGCGGCTATCGCATCTCGGGACGCACGACCTTCGTGAGCGGCGCGCACCATGCAACGGCCTTTCTCGGCTTTGCGAATATCTACGATGATGGCGAACTGCGCGTGGCCGCCGATGGCAATCCGGAAATGCTGTTGATCGCGGTTCCCGCGTCCGAAGCCGAAATCGTCGACAACTGGAACACGATGGGCATGCGCGGCAGCGGCAGCCATGATGTCGAGATGCGGGACGTATTCATCCCCGAGCACTGGGCCGCGCCATGGCGACCGTTAGAGAAACCGGGCAGCGCCTATCAGGGATCTCTTTACCGGCTGACGGTCTGGCCGGCGATCGCCGCCCTCGTCCCGCCGGCGCTCGGTATCGCACGCGCGGCCATCGATGAAGCGGTCGAGCTCATCACCCGAAAGACGCCCGCGTATGGAACGAAGACGCTCAAGAATCAGGCCGTCGTTCAATCACAGCTCGCACGAGCCGAAGCCAAACTCGGTGCCGGCCGACTCTATTTCTACCAGGCGTTCGAGGAAGCTTGGAAAGAAGCCGTCGCTGCGAGATCCGTCACGATAGAGCTCAAAGCCAAAATGCAACTCGCGATGACCCACGCCGTTCTCGAATCCGCGGCAGCGGTGGACCTCATCCACGAGATCGTGGGAGCCTCGGGAGTCCGAGAAGAATATGAGTTCTCGAAGCACTTCCGCGACATCCACGTCATCACCCAGCATGGCTTCATCAACGCGGGCAAGCTGGAGGCAGTCGGACAAATCATGCTCGGACTCGAACCCGAGTGGCCGTTTTTCCAGTTCTAGCGCCATTGCCGACATCAAGGGGCAACGCTCTCGGGACAAATCCCGAGCACGCCTGATATATTAGAATTTACTAATTAAATAACACCGGAGCATACGTATGGATCAGAGCATGGGCGAACTGATGAACCACACGGCCGACATGGGTCAGGCCCAGATGTTTTCGAAAGCCTGGTACAACGAATATTTTCGGCGTGCAGCCGAAAGCCCGACCCATTCGCGCTTCTGCGAGGCGGTTTACGGCCGGGACTTGTGCCAGCACGGCATGATGGACACGGACGAGATGGATTTCCTGGCTTCGCTGCTCAAGCCGGGTGAGAAGGTTCTGGAAGTCGGCTGCTCCAACGGATACATCACGGAGTATCTCCATCAGCGCACCGCCTGCACCATACGTGGAGTCGATTATTCGGATGTCGCCATCGCTCAGGCGCAACGCAGAACGCAGGGAAAAGCGCCCGCGCTGGATTTCCGATGCGTCGACCTGATCCACGACGAGCTCCCCGGCGGGGATTACGACGTCATCCTGGCGATCGATTCCATTTATTTCATGGGCGATTACGGTGCCACGCTGGCGAAGCTCAACGCCAAACTGGCCCCCGGCGGCCGGATGATCGTCGCCGCCTTTCAGGCAAAGGAAGAAAACGATCCCGACACGATCTTGCTCCCCGGTCACACGCGCATGGCCGAAACCTTACAAGGCTTGTCGTTCCGCTATACCCAGCATGACTTCACCGCAAACATCCGAAATCATTGGATAAAGAACTACGAGTTCTCCCGGACACTGCAACCCGAGTTCGCTGCCGAAGGAAACGAATTCCTTTGCGAAGCCCGTATGGCCGAAAACGGTTGGTTCAAGGACCATGCCGAACGGGGAACCTTGGTCCGGTTCCTGTACGTTATCGACCATAACCCGAATCTGGCACCACCCGGACTGCAAAGCACCCGATAATATGGTGCGGAATCGGTAAAGGGAGAAGCGAAAAAGTATAGTTGATGAAATTCCAATAGTATTTAAATATTCGTTTAAATACTAAATCACTAAGGTAAACACGGGCATAACAAACAGAAACTCGATCGAATTCGACGAGGTTAATTCCGTGTGAGCCATTACGGATTTAGGAGGCAATAGATCCCCTACCATTAGAACGAGACGAGTATTCGCCTCGCTTCCGGGACTTTTAAAGCACGATTGTTCAGGAAACTCGTTTCTTCAAAAAGGTGAACTGAGGATGCAGCGGCAATAAAGCCGCATTCCACGAATCTTGCCCCGCCGCGGGCAGTCCAAAACCAATTCCCGACGGTTTTGTGCTCACCCCGTCCCTGAGGCTCGTTCTTCGGACCGAACTCCGCACTTCCCAATTGACCAAAGCCGTCCCCGGCTTTGGCCCGCTGGGCAAACTTCGTTTGCCCCATTCGGCTCCCGACCGAATGGTTGCTCCTGGCAAATTTGTGGCGGACCAATCCGCCGGGAACGGATTTGCGCATTTTCCCAATGGGCGTAGGATAGTCCGGCGTGATTCCCTGCCGGCATGATGGCTTAACCTATTAATCAGGCCCGTAAATACCCTCCTGGTATTTCGGGCCGCCGCCCAGGCCGGTACACGCCCGGCCTGGGCTCACGCGGCTTGTCGCCGCGCCGGGGCGTCCCTGCCCCGGATTAACCCGGCCTATATTTATAGGCCGGGTTAATAAAGGCATTGCCTCGGATCTAGGGAAGGAAATGCACGCCGGCGACCCCGTCTTATCTTGAACAGCGCATCGCTAACGGTTAGCTCTTGCGGGCCAGCCCGTGATCCGGTGCGCCTGCCAATCGCGGGCTGAAGCCTACTCACAAGCGTATAGCCCATTTAGCATGGAAGCGGCCGCAAGCCGACAGAATTCATGCGGCTCATAGATATGCCGCACTTTTCAGTGTTCCGCTCGCGCCAAACCGCTTCCGGCTGATATTTAATGTCTGGTGGGATAAGGGATAAAAAGCACTGGCACAAACCAAGGGTTCGTTGTTTACAAAGGCCTTTTGCCTTGTCAGGCCAATTATCTTCAATATTTAGATGTCGTTTTTCGTAAGCCGGACTATTATTCATTTTTTTCAGGAGAGTTTCGAATCGTAGATCGTGTGACGGACTCGGGGGTTAAATCGGATTACCCTTAATGCCGAAAAAGCATTTCCGGGCCGACCTATAACAATACATTCATCATCCATAACGAGAAGGAGAATAATGATGACGATCTTATCCTTGACCTTTAAGGAAACCATGTCGGGGTATTTTGCTTTGGGGGCGAGCGATACCGCGGAAGGCGCGCAGCGGGGAAAACAGGACGGGACCACTCTGGCCATGCACGCGGAGGTCGGTATCGACGATTTGGACCGTTTCGTCAGCGATCCCGATCATTTAGGCTCTCTGAAAGGCACCATCGATTTCCCGCCGCTCGGCATGGGCATCGAGGCACCCACCGGGGTCTTCAACCTGTTCAAGCCCACCGACAACCCCGACATGACCTATATGGTCTACGAACTGGCCTTCCATAATCAGGGCGAAGACTACTACCTCGCCGGCCATAAAGACGTCAGGGACGATTCCGGTTTCGATCTGTGGTCCGACACCACGACCCTCTATACCACGCTGCATCGGGGCAAGGACAAGACCGGCCCGGTCATAGGCGCGGGCATTCTGACCTTGGGCATCAAACAGTTGGCCGACCTGTTGTCGACCATCGAAGTGCCGAACGCCGAAAACCTGGCTGAAAAGGCCGCCGCGGTCGAAAAGTTCGGCCGATTCTTCGCCGGCAAGCTGTGGGATGCCTACGTCATCCCGAAATTCGGTAGGCAGGTCTTCGACAAGAATGTCGACGACACTTTGCATTACGATGTGATCGTGATCGGCAGCGGCTTCGGCGGCGCGGTCACCGCCTGCCGTCTGGCGGAAAAAGGCATGAAGGTCTGCATTCTGGAACGCGGCCGCCGCTGGGATGTGAAGGATTATCCGCGCGGGCCGAAAGATGCTTGGTGGTGGTCCCACGAAGAACCCGAAAAGGACAACGGCTGGATCGACATCCGATTCTACAAGCACATGGCCGTAGCCCAGGGCTGCGGCGTCGGCGGCGGCTCGCTGATTTACGCGAATATCTTCGTCGAGGCCGAACCGTTCGCGTTCGAATCAGGCTGGCCGGCGGAAATCACTTACGACGCACTGAAGCCCTATTACGAAAAAACCGGCAAGATGCTCAACGTCCAGGAAGTGCCGGACAATCAATGGCCGCCGAAAATGAAGCTCATGAAAGAAGCGGCGGAAAATTGCGGCTATAGGGCGCGTTTTCGCAAAATGCCGCTGGCCGTCAATTTCGATCCCGAGTTCAGCTACGACAAGCCCGACGCCTTCGACGACAAGCACTCGAAATCGCACGTCAACGCATTCGGCCTGGAACAGGGGACCTGCGTTCACTGCGGCAATTGCGACATCGGCTGTCAGGTCAAGGCCCGCAACACACTGGACCTGAACTACATCCCTCTCGCCGAAAAGCACGGCGCGGAGGTCAAGCCCCTGCACCTGG
Source organism: Methylocaldum sp. GT1TLB (assembly GCF_051027445.1). Classification (NCBI taxonomy): domain Bacteria; kingdom Pseudomonadati; phylum Pseudomonadota; class Gammaproteobacteria; order Methylococcales; family Methylococcaceae; genus Methylocaldum; species Methylocaldum sp. GT1TLB. The sequence continues at coordinate 4,585,061 of NZ_CP194898.1, read as the reverse complement.
TTCAGCGCATCACCCCCCTGCACGGCAACACAGGCTACCGGGTCGACTTCGACGTGATCGACACGAAGAAGAAAAAACTGGTTCCCGGCCATTTGAACGCAAAGAAAGTGATCGTCGCGGCCGGTACCATGGGCAGCAACGAGCTTTTGCTGCGCTGCCGCGATCAGTACGGCACCCTGCCCGAGCTGAGCCCGATGCTCGGCGTCGGCTGGAGTTCCAACGGCGATTTTCTGACTCCGGCAATTTATGAGAACCGCCAAATTTCGCCGACCCGCGGCCCCACCATCACCAGCGCCATCGATTTCCTGGACGGCTTTTTCCGTAAACAACGCTTCTGGGTGCAGGATGGCGGTTTCCCCAACCTGCTCAAGGATTCCCTTCAGGATTTGAGCAAGGATCACCACTTTGGCCATTTCTTCTCGGTTCTGAAATCCCTCAACAAAGGCAGCGATCCGCTGTCTGCGGTCATGCCCTGGTTCGGCCAGGCGGTCGACGCCTCGGACGGTGTGCTGAAACTTTCCCGCAGCTGGATTCCGCCGTTCCGCCACAAGATGGACCTGGAATGGAACATCAAGAAATCGGAGGGCGCGGTTCAGGCGCTGATCGACATGCACAAGACGCTGTCGGAAGCCACCGGGGGCACGGCCATCGTCCCGGCGACCTGGGAAATCCTAAAAGATCTCATTACGCCGCATCCTTTGGGGGGTTGCCGCATGGGCACCAGCATCGCCGACGGCGTGGTCGACCACAAGGGCGAGGTATTCGGCTATCCGGGGCTGTACGTAGCCGACGGTGCCATCATTCCGAGGGCGGTGGGCCTCAACCCGTCCCGCACGATTGCCGCGCTGGCCGAACGCATCGCGGATTTCATCCAACCCTGAACCCCGCCTTCGGGGAAGGAGCGTCCCATGTCTTTGACGGAACGCATCGTACCGTTCACGGCCGGCGACGGGCTGGCCCTCAACCTCATCAACGTCCGCTCGGCGGACCGGGCTCCCACGCGGGAGCCCGTCATCGTGGTGCATGGCGCCGGGGTGCGAGCGAACATTTTCCGCGCGCCCGGACAGCCCACCGTCGTCGATGCGCTGGTGGAAGCCGGATATGACGTCTGGCTGGAAAATTGGCGCGCCAGCATCGACTTCCCTCCCAACGAATGGACTCTGGATCACGCCGCCCTCTACGACCACCCTCACGCGGTGCGCAAGATCCTGGAAGAGACCGGGCAGCGGAAAGTCAAGGCCATCATCCACTGCCAAGGCTCGACCACTTTTACCATGTCCGCTATCGCCGGACTGGTGCCGGAAGTCACCACCATCGTCAGCAACGCCGTGTCGCTGCATCCGGTGGTCCCGGACTGGTCGGAATTCAAGCTGAATTTCGCCGTGCCCGTGGTCAACGCACTAACCCCTTACGTCAATCCGCATTGGGGCGTCGAGGCGCCGACCCTGATCGCCAAAACCATTACCGGCCTGGTGAAGCTGGTCCACCACGAGTGCGACAGCACCGTGTGCAAGATGGTCAGCTTCACCTACGGCAGCGGATTTCCCGCACTGTGGCGGCACGAAAACCTGACCGACCTGGTCCACGAGGATTGGATCAATCAGGAGTTCGGCAACGTGCCGCTACGCTTTTTCAAGCAAATGGCCCGTTGCGTCAAAAAAGGCAACCTGGTCTCGGTCGACGGCCTGCCGGATTTGCCGTCGGATTTCGCCGCTTCACCGCCGAAAACCGACGCGCGCTTCGTATTCTTCGCCGGCGAGAAGAACCGCTGTTTCCTGCCGGAAAGCCAGAGAAAATCCTGGCAATACTTCGACGCGCTGCGGCCGGGTTTTCACGCGCTGCACGTGCTGCCCGAATACAGCCATTTGGATGTTTTCATGGGCAAGAACGCCGCCACCGACGTATTTCCTCTAATGATTCAAGAACTAGCCAAATAACGAACAACAACAAGGTAATCACAATGGGTATTCCAAAACGCATCAAAGCCATCTCGGGGCAACACTCCCTGGTCGACAACATCCCTTTCCAACTGCCCGTTCAATGTGCGCCCTCGCCCGTCCTCATGGCGGTCTTTCCGATCAACCCGGACAAGGCGAAGGCTCTGCTGCCGGCGGAAGTCCATCCGCTGCGGGTGGGCAGCAAGGGCTTTTTGGTCGTCACCGTCATCAATTATCTCGGCACCAATATCGGCACCTACGTCGAATACAGCATAGGCATCGCCTGCACCCATGGCCTGAAACCCGCGCCGTCGCTGTTGCCGCTGCTGTTCATGAACTGGTTCGGCAGCGGGCAGTACGTGGTCGACTTGCCGGTATCCACCAAGATTTCGGTAAAGGGCGGCAAGGGAATCTGGGGCATGCCGAAACATCAGGCCAACCTCGATTTCAAGATCGGCGACGACACCGTCAGCAGCCAGTACGATCTCGACGGCAAACTGGTGACCTATATCGAAATCGGCCGGCCCTCGTCTACGCCCCTCCCGCTGAACATGAACACGGTCAATTACTGCGCGTTCCGCGGCATGCTGATGAAGTCCTACATCTATTTCCAGGGTAAAGCGGGCCTATGCCTGTTCAACTGGGCCAAAGCCCGACTGGTGCTGGGCGACCATCCGCGTGCGGAACCCTTGAAAACCCTGGAAATCGCAGACAAGCCGCTGATGACGGCGTTCATCCCCAATGCCGTTGGCACTCTGGACGATCATATGGATTGCTGGTTCTTGCACCAAGACCAGCCGCCGACGACCGCACCCGAGGGTATGGAAAGCGTCATCAACCTGCCCCTGGACGAAACCTGGCCGCCCGCCCCCACCGCTCCCATCGTCGGACAGACCTTCGGCAACCTGAACTGCTGAGGAGGCCGGCCATGAACTCAGCCAACACGGTTCCGCTAACCGCCCCCTTGAAGTCCGGACAGCCGAAACGGGCACTGGTCCTTCCGGGCGGCGGTCTTCGATTGTCTTATCAGGCGGGCATCCTGCTCGCTCTGGAAGAGGCGGGCCTGGAGTTTCAATACTTCGACGGCACGTCCGGCGGCAGCCTGAACATGTCCATGCTGCTGTCCGGACTGAAGCCGGCCGAAATCTGCCAGCGCTGGCGCACGCTCAATCTCAAGGACACCATCGCCTTCCTGCCGCTCAAGGATTATCTGAATGTGGAAAACCTGGAAGGACTGGGGGATTCGAAAGGGTTTCGCACCAAAGTGCTGCCACATTTCGGCATCGATACCGCCCGTATCCGCGCCGTCGACTCGCTCTCCGCCAGCTATAACGTCCTGGATTACGCGAACAAGGCGGTCAAGGTGATATCCCACCGGGACATCGACGAAGACATGATCATTGCCGGCATGTCCCTGCCCGGCGTTTTTCCCCCGGTGCGGAAGGACGGCGGCATCTACCTGGATACCGGCTTCGTGCAGGACGCGAACCTGACGGAAACGGTGAAAAACGGCGCGGAGGAAATCTGGGTCTTGTGGGGTTTGGGCAATACCGGCACCTATCGGGGCGGCCCCTTGCATCTGTACGTCCAGATGCTGGAAATGAGCGCCAACGCCGCCCTGAACAGCCAGTTGGAGGCCGTCCGAGAGATCAACCGGCGGATCGAACACGGCGACAGCCCCTACGGCCAAACCCGTGCGATCCGGGTTCATGTCGTCAAGCCGGAATATCCCTTGCCGCTCGACCCGGACCTATATCTCGGCAAGATCGACCACGCCACTTTGATCGAAATGGGCTATGCCGACGGAAAATCCTATCTGCGCGCGATACCCGGAACGACCGCCGAAGCGCAGAGCAATCCCTCGCGCATGAAAGATCCCGTGCCCGGAATCCGCTTCCGGAAGTGTTTTCAGGGAAAAATCTCCTTGGCGCAGCAACCGGAATCGAAACAGGATTTGAAGATCGAGCTGTGCATCCACATCGCCGATCTCGAGGCTTTTCTCGCCGATCCCGAGCACGCCGCGCGGATCACCGGCCATCTGAGCAGCCCCGCTTTCGGGCCGATGGTGTTGCTCGCCGATAGCCGCTTTTCCCTGACCAGCCTGCCGAATCGAACCCGGCGCATCGGTTACGAACTCCGCTTCGAGAGCGAAAACCGGCGTTACGGGCTAGTTGCGGAGCAGATTCTGCACGACGATCCGGGTCCCGACATGTGGCGGGATTTGTCCACCGTTTCCGCGCACCTGTTTGCGGCGGACGGGAGTCCGCTCGGCACCGGAACGCTGTGCTTGTCGATGGGCGGCGTCAAGGATTGGCTCGGCGGCATCCGGGCGACGGAAACCCAAACCGTGACCGACGAACTCAAGGTCGTCGCCCGCTTCGCCCGGTTCGTTCTCGGCGAATTGTACGACGTGTACGGATAGCCCCGAACCGCTCCGCCCGCGCCAGGGAAAGCCAGGGCCATCCCTCAGGGACTGAAAACGAATAACAACAAACCCCGGAGGACCGATCATGAGCCAATCCGAAGCGCTCGAATTCTTTCACGAAATCGATATCAGCGACCCGAACAGGCCGAACCGCCTGTGCGTCTGCATCAGCGACGTGCATTTCACCGACGGCACGGTGGGCGTGCAAAGCCGCGACGACTGGGACGATTTCTTCGGTGAGATCACTCTCCTGTGCGAAGACCGAGGAATCGAGGAACTGGTGTTCGTCCTGGATGGCGACGTGGTGGACATGATCCGCACCAAGCACTGGGCGGAGCGAGGAGTCTACCCCTGGGAACGCGATCATCCGGAATTTCCCGCCATTGTCAAAACGATCATGCAAGGGATCGTCGACCAGCACGACGGGCATGCCGGCGGGCATTGCAAGTTTTTCCGAATGCTCCAGGAATTGCCGGCCACGCTCACGGCCAAAGGCGTCAAAAAGGTCGACGTCCTGGTGCTGCTCGGCAATCACGACAAGGAAATCCTGTCCGCGCCCGATGCGCTCAAGCTCTTTTACGAAGAATGCCTGGGCTGGACGCTGAAAGACATTCCGGCAGACTATCGACTGAAGGTCGGACGGATGTACGGCGACGAAAACCTGTTCAAGAGTCCCGACAGCGCCCCCTGGTTTCCGTTCTACTATGCGGACCTCGGCTTCCGCCTGTTCGTCACCCACGGCCAGTGGCGCGATGGGGACAATTGCCGCGCCCTTCCGGAATGGTCCATCGAGAACGGCTGGCAGATCGAGACCTGGCGGCAACTCCGCTATCGGCCGTTCACCGATCCCTGCTTCGGCGATACGGTCGCGGCGGGCGTTCTGTCCGGGTTCATCTGGAAAGCGAAGCAAGCCTTGGCCGAGGAGGACAGGAAACGCATAGCACGGGCGGAAGCGAAAAGCCTCGGGGTGACCCGTTTGGAACAAGTCCTCGACGAACTCGATCTTTACCGGCCGAGCTATGCGGCGGTTTCACGCATCATCGAAGAAACCCGGAAGCTCAAGGAGCGGCCCGACCTCGCCGGCACCATAGAAAAGCTCCTGCAAGACTCGGTATCCGAGTGGCTGAGCTGGGACTTCACCTATGAAAGCTCCCCCCGGAAACGGCGCATCGGCCTGAAATTTCTGCGCTGGTGGCTAGGTGTCGCGAGCAAGCTGCACCGCACGCTCGAACTCAAGGCGATCGAATGGTTCATGAAAATACTCGCCTGGTTCCGCAGCCACCACCGGGAAGAGGCGGTCACTTTCGAAGAGATGAAGAAATTCCCGGCTTTCCTGCCCGAAAATCGAATCTACGGATTCCACATCCACGGCGAAGGCCACACCCATAATCCCCTGGAAGAAGAACCGGATGTCGACAAGGGCCGAAACTATACCTACATCAATTTCGGCACCTGGCGCGACCAGGTCGTGGAAAAGAACGCCGGACATTGGCTCCTCAAGCTCCTGAGAAGAACCAAACCCAGCTACCGCCGCCGCAGCGTCGGCCGCGCCCTGTTCGTCCTCGACCTCAAACCCGCCCCCGGCGACGACAAAAGGATTTTCGGCTATTGGGTCGACGACAACCTGACCTGGAGCGACAAGCTGGATTGGAAGTGAATCATTCGGCGGAAGGGGCATCCAGGCGCTCCCTGGATGCCCGTTTGCGATTGGAAGGGGCGCTTCGGCGCTCCCGAAGCGACCGTTTGCGATTGGAATACGCGGGTAGGCTATTCCGCCTTACTAAACATAGTTTCGCGACGTTTTATGCTTACAGTGATGATTTGACTTTACCTGAGTAATCGTGGCTCCCGTATTACATAATCAGGGATCAGTCTTCTGTATATCACCTTGGAACCGCGTGATATACAGGTCCAATTATTCACTTGTTAGCGGTCAAATATGTTCAGTCACGACGACATAATCAATCGCATCATTCCATATCGGCTACAGGCCGTAGATGCAGCAAATATCGCTGTCCGCCTTCGAAGCTCCTGGGATGCACCAAAGTCCATGAAGATCTACTTCGATGAAAAGCTCAGGATAACGGGTAACTCGAATGCATTCACAAATCCTGTGCTTGAAGCGGGTCTCATTCATTGTCGTGCACTTTTGGACTTTCTTGGCCTGAAAGCAGATCCTAGAGACTCGACAAAGCTCATCTGCCGAGATCCTAAAAAGACCAAGAAAGACGATGTGGTAATTGAGCACTTCTCCAATTCAAACGGACCATTGCCAATGGTTACGCCGCAAGAGGCAATATCTCGGTATCAAGGAGGGCAATCTGAAGCAGAAGCAGCACTTGCAGGGATTCTACACACGGCAAACAAGGGCCTCGCGCATATCACCTCAGGGTTGGTCTTGTCCGCGACAGATATGTCCCACCTTGAGATCGCGAGTGGGGGCGTTTGGGCGCTCGTTGTAAGCCACTTTTACACGCCACTCGGTCTATTGCCGCCAGAATCTATCGTCACGGAGGTCAAGCCGTGACCGCTAATAAATCGTTCCAGGCGACGCCGAAAAGCGGCGCGCCTGAACTCCGTCGTTGGGTGTAAGCAATCTATGACCGAAATCTTGCCCATAGATTACGCAGTAGTTGCAGTTGGTCGTACCGAACAAGAGCAATTCCCTTTGATTTTGGTTTTTGGGAGGGAAAACAATGGATCAGCAGAAATTATTCCAGGAATCAGCCTCTATGATGAAACTGTGTCATCGGGGTCCGCGTTTTGGAATCGAGCATATGGCTTCATTCAAAGATTAACTGATTGGAAGGGGCATTTTCGGCAGAGTTGCGTTGAGGCCGAAATGTCTCCGATTCTTTTTACAAACGCACTACCCAAACCGATCCCTAATGCTCTACAAAATAAAGATTCGTTAAGGGCGGCTGTACAAGAAAATGAAATCCTGTCTCATGTATCCGGAATATTTGGATTGAATGTGGCAAGTAGAGTCGGCGCTGTGATTTTTTCTACAGGTAAGAGTGCTGTATACGAATTTTCGAGAACCGAGGTAAAAAAGGCTTGCTCGGCAAAAAACATCCCATTCATTGAGGCGCCATATTTTGCTACTCAGGGCCTTCCAAACGCAGTCCTTGATCAGTCTATTGAGTATAAGGATTCGGCAATAATCAGAAGCATCGTCAATGAATTCAGAGCATACACCCAACAAGTCGCTCCAGCCGACGTCGGCTGAGCTTTAACGTTAGGCACGTCTCCAACCATGAACGCTGTTTACCCACAAAGGCCAGACGCACACCAGCCCGCGTAGGGCGCATTAGCTTTAGCGTAATGCGCCGAATGGGTTTCAAACCCGCTCGCCCACATCCATATCGGATTCCGGCCCACCCGCCCAATTTAACGGATACACACCTCGTTCGACGTACCGGTGAAACGTCGAATACGGCCGCTCCGACACGCATTGGACATAACCGTGTTTCACCGGATTGATGTGGCAATAATCCACATGAGCCGAATAATCCTCCTCGTCGCGGATGGCGTGTTCCCAAAACCGGCGTTGCCATATCCCACGTTCGCCACGGGCAACGCGAACCTTTGAGCGCCGTTCGGTCGATGGCAAGGCTTTGGAGAAGCCTTGTTTGATCAATCGCCATCGATTGGTGAAATCGTCATCGCCGGGTGGCAGCGTCCACACGCCGTGCAGGTGATCCGGCAAGACTACCCAGGCGTCGATATGGAATGGCCATTTGATTCGAACCGCCCGTATCACAGATCGAAGCAGGTCGATGTGCCGGACGAGCCAATCATTCGGGTAACGTTCGAGCAGATTGACGGTGAGGAAATAGGTTCCACCGGGTACACGATAACGTCGATAATCAGGCATCGGGATTCATCATCCGAAAAGCCAATAACCCAGGGAACAATAGCAGACCGTGGGAACATCGGATTTACGATGGCTTTTCCAATCATCGCTTCTGCGGCGCAATAGGCGGGACCGCTATTGCGCCCTACTCGCCGGCGTTTGAGACACAACGGAGAACGGGCTGTACGCCACGCCACACTTGACTTTTCGCCATTCCGGGTTGCCTTATCTTTTTCCAATCGGCACAATGTAAAACCCGACGATTCCGGGGGCTACTCGATTTACTCGCCCGCCATCCTCGTCTCACGCCTCGCAAGAAGCCGCTTAGCCCCGCTTTCGTCTGCACTGCTATGCCACAGAATATGCGCCAGAATGCACTCAATCCAGGCTATCGCCTGCAGTGGTTTTCCATAGAACAAGTTCTGGGTCAGGGCAACTTCGGAATCACCTATCTCGCCCACGACTCCATTCTTGAGCGTCACGTTGCCATCAAAGAATATCTCCCGGTAAAGCTTGCCGTTCGAGACGGCGCCGCTTTGATCCGGCCGGCCACGGAGGATTGCGGCGAGCAGTATCTCGCGGGACTGGAGCTTTTCATCAACGAGGCGCGCATGCTGGCGAAGGTGGAGCATCCCAACATCGTCCGGGTGCTCAACGTTTTCGTCGCCAATAATTCCGCCTACATGGTGATGAGCTACGAGGAGGGCGAAAGCCTGCACGCCGTCCTCGAGCGCCGCAGGACCCTGGAGCAAGGCGAACTCCTCAGGTTCTTGATCCCTATCCTGAATGGCCTGGAGAAAATACATAACGCCGGCTTTATCCATTGCGACATCACGCCGGCCAATATCTTGCTCCGGAAGGACGGGAGTCCCGTGCTGCTGGACTTCGGGTCTGCGCGTCAGTCGCTGGGAGAAAAAACACAGGCCCTCCCCAGCATGCTTTCCCCCGGCTACGCCGCCATTGAACAGTACTATGGGAAAGGCGATCAGCTGGGGCCATGGACCGATATCTACGGCCTTGGTGCGACGCTCTATCGGAGCATCGCGGGCATTGCCCCGCCCGATGCGCTCGAACGCAGCCAAAGCATCATCTTGGCCTCGAAAGAAATTTTCGTTTCCGCCAAACAGGTCGGCGGACCTCGCTACAGCGAAGGCTTGCTTCGCGCGGTCGACCACGCCCTGAGCTTGAATCCGCCTAAGCGCCCGCAGAGTATCGCCGCATGGCGGCGGGAATTTTCCCTGGCGCCGGAGCTTCCCGTCGAAGATGCGCCTGCGCCTAAGCAGCCGGAGGTGAAAGCCGAAACCGTGGCCGCCAACCCGGCCGATGCGCCGGCGCGCCGGCCGACATCCGATGCCGCTCGCTCGCGCATTCCGGCCATCTCGGCAATCGTGCTGATCGTCGCCGCCGGACTCGTTTGGCTGAGTCGCGGCCTATTCTCGGAGCACGAGCAAGCAACCGCATCGTCGGACGCCGAGCAAACCGTTCGCGAAAACGATCCGGCCGGTATTGATCAATCCGCGGAAACCGCGCCGCAAGAAATCGCTCCGGCCACTCCGCCTTCGCCGCCCGAAGGATCGGCCGTCGAAAAAAATGCCGGTGCCCAAGCGGGCTCCGAGCAGCACGCGGCTGAGATCGACGCGCTGTTCGAGCTATTGGCTCGGGCCGGCGAGGACATCAGGGCGGGCCGCCTCATCAGCCCCAAAGACAACAATGCCCTCGCCAAATATCGCTCGGTGCTCGCGTTAGATCCCAACCAGCCGCAGGCAAAGCAAGGCATCCAAGAAATCGTCGATCGGTTCGCCCAGCCGGCCCGCGAAGCCATGGACCGCCGGGACTGGAAGCTTGCGCAGACGCGTATCGACGAAGTCGCCATTGTTCTGCCGGAAGCCGAAAGCTTGCGCCAAGAGCTCGACACCCGCAGAGCCGAAGCCGAAAAGGGGCGTTCCAAAGCCAGTGCCGAACAAAAGTCCGCCGAGCAGACTGCGGCGATTTCTCCCGATCACAAGCAAGCCGCTCAATCGCCGAGTGCTCCAAAAACCCCTGAAGCACAGGGTGATGCCGAGATATCCGACGCGGAGGAAAGCGACCGGCGCAAGCAAGCCGCCGGCAGAACCGTCGGACGCGCATGGCGAGCCCTCAATCGAGAAGAATGGGATAAGGCGCAAGTCTATATCGATCAAGCCGCGGCGACGCTGGGCGATACCGAAGAGGTGCAAACCCTCAGGCGACAACTGATTTCGCGCAAAGCCCAGGCCGCCCAAGCAAAAGAGGCCACGGCGGAGGGTGCTCAGGCGACGAATGCAGGAGCAGCCGAACAACCGGCTCCGGTAGCGGATAAAACAGCGGTCAAGATCGAAAGCGCCAGGTCGACTCCACGCCAGGTCAACCCCGGCGAACGGGTGGAATTCATCACGACGTATGAGTTGACGCTTCCCGCCGGCACCCGTGATGCGGAAGTCGAACTCAGCTGGGCGCTGAAGGCGGGCGGCAGGCGAATCGGCCAGGAAGGCTCCGATTTCAAGCTGGCAAGAACCGGTACCAACACGGCCACGAATGAACTGACCGTCCCTTCGTATATGAAGTCCGGCACCTACACGGTCGAACATAGAGTGCGCGCCGGCGATAGCAGGGCCATCGCCAGGTCGCACTTTTCCGTCGTTCGCAAGCCTCGACAACGGTCGGACGAAGCCGCGCCAAGCGATGCCCAGCAAGGCGAGTAGGAGGGGCCGGCCGCCTGCCCTCTCGGTAAGAACATCCGAATCGAACAACAAAAGCCCCGCCCTTCACGCTATTTCCGTTCACGATCTCCGAAAAAGCGTCCGCCGCGGCCAGAACGACCTTCGGTCACTCGCTCACGGCCGCTTCGGGTCGCCGTCGTCAAACTCCGAAACTTGTCGGAAACTTGGGCACCCGTTCCCGCTCATATTGGAGGCAGGAGCCGTAACCGGCAATTCGGACCGCCCTGTTACAATCCTATAATTGTGATTCCGTGTTACGCCTTGAGGAGAAATAACGTTGCCGACTTTCGTCCCTGGACAGCGCTGGATTAGCGAGACCGAGCCCGAGCTGGGCTTGGGCATTGTGTTGAACGTCGAAAACAACCGTGTGACTCTGCTCTTTATCGCCAGCAGCGAACGCCGCACTTATGCGGTCGACAACTCGCCGTTGACGCGGGTGAGATTTTCCAAGGGCGATTCCATCGAAAGCGCGGACGGCTGGAAACTCAAGGTTACGGAAGTACGGGAAAAAAATGGCCTGATCACGTACGAAGGCGTGGCCGAGGACGGCACTTCGCGAACCCTGGACGAAGTCGATCTCAACCATTTTATGCAGTTCAACAAGCCTCAGGATCGGCTTTTCACCGGCCAACTCGACCCTTCCGGGCTGTTTCGATTGCGCTATGAAACGCTGCGAAGAATCGGCCAACTCGAGCAGTCTCCGGTGCGAGGCTTGTTCGGCGGGCGCACCAGCATCATTCCGCACCAGATATACATCGCCCACGAAGTCGCTCATCGCCAAGCTCCGCGCGTATTGCTGGCCGACGAGGTCGGGCTCGGCAAAACCATCGAAGCGGGATTGATCATCCACCATCAGCTATTGACCGGACGCGCCGAGCGCATCCTTATCATCGTGCCGGAGCCCTTGCTGCATCAATGGCTGGTGGAGATGCTGAGGCGCTTCAATTTGCGCTTCGCCCTGTTCGACGAGGAACGTTTCTGGCAAGTCGAAGACGGCAATCCCTTTCTGAGCGAACAACTGGTACTGTGCAGCCTCGATTTCTTCATGGACGACGAAGAACGCCAGGAAGCCGCGCTCGCCGCCGGGTGGGACATGTGCGTGGTCGACGAGGCGCACCACCTGCAATGGTCGGAACAGAAAGCCAGTCCGGAATACCAGTTTGTCGAGCAATTGGGCCGATCGGTGCCGAGCCTCCTGCTTTTGACGGCGACACCGGAGCAGCTCGGCAAGCGCAGCCATTTCGCCCGCTTGCGCCTGCTCGACCCCGACCGCTTCTACAGCTACGACCGGTTCCAGTTCGAGGAAATGCAGTACGAATCGCTGGCCGACGTGATCAACCATCTGCTGGACGATCCGGAGCTCGACCGGGAGACCCTGAGCCAACTGAAATCCCTCATCTCGCAGGATTTGGCGGACGATTTACTGGACCGGCTGGACGATCCGGAACGCACGGAGAATGCGCGCAGCGAGCTGATTCAGCTCCTTCTGGACCGCCACGGCACGGGCCGGGTCCTGTTCCGCAATACCCGGGCCACGGTCAAGGGTTTTCCCGGGCGGGAGCTGATCGCTCATCCCCTGCCGCTGCCCGAGGCCTACAGCCGGCTGCTGACCGAGACTCAACCCCAGATCGAGGACCTTCTGCACCCGGAAACCCTGTACGCCCGGTGTCGCAAGGATGACGCCGAGTGGTGGCGTCTGGACAGCCGGGTGGAGTGGCTGGTCGAAACCATAAAGAATCTCAAGTCGGCCAAGGTGCTGGTAATTTGCGCAAAAGCCAAAACCGCGACCGATTTGGAGGACGCGCTTCGAGTCCGGGGCGTGCGCGCGGCGGTTTTCCACGAACAGATGAGCATCGTCGCCCGCGACCGGGCAGCGGCGTGGTTCGCCGATACCGAGAACGGCGCTCAGGCGCTGGTATGCTCGGAAATCGGCAGCGAAGGACGAAATTTTCAATTCGCCCATCATCTGGTGATGTTCGATTTGCCGCTCAACCCCGATCTGCTGGAGCAGCGAATCGGCCGCCTCGACCGCATTGGGCAGTCCGAAACCATTCGCATACACGTCGCGTATTTCGAGCGCAGTGCTCAAAGCGTCTTGTTCCGCTGGTATAACGAGGGACTGAATGCGTTCAGCCAGCCCAGCCCGGCGGGACTTCCCGTGTTCGGCCGACTCGGAGGACAGCTTGTCGCCTTGTTGCAGGCGCCCGATCCCGAAGGCGAAATGAAACTGGTCGAGCGGGCTCGGAAGCTGGCCGATGCGATCCAGGAGGAATTGCATCAGGGCCGTGATCGGCTTCTGGAACTGAACTCGTGCCGCAGGGACGCCGCGGAGCGGCTGGTCCGGCTCATCGAAGAAACGGATCGCGAAAACGATCTCTGGCCTTATTTGGAAGATGTGTTCGACGCTTACGGGGTTGCCGTCGAGGAACATTCGGATCATTGCCACATCCTCAGGCCCGGCGAGCACATGCGCACCCAGTTCCCGGAATTGCCCGAAGACGGCGTGACGGTCACGCTGGACCGGAGTATCGGTCTGGCGCGAGAGGACATGCTGTTCCTGACTTGGGAGCACCCGATGGTTCGGGGCGCCATGGACCTCATCCTCAACAGCGAGCACGGCAACGCCGCGCTGAGTCTGGTCCGGAACCCCGAACTGGAGGCCGGACAACTGCTGCTCGAAACCGTCTATCTGGTCGAATGCACCGCACCGAAGCGCTTGCAGATCGGCCGATTCTTTCCGCCCACGGTGCTGCGCTTCCTGTTCGACCAGGACGGCAACGATCTCAGTGTCCTACCCTTCGAAAGTCTTGCCGAACAGCCCCAGCAGTTCGATCGCGAACACGCGCTGGGACTGGTTAAAAGCCGACAAAAGCTCATCAATCGGTTAATCCAGAATGCCGAAAAGAAGGCGCGAGCGCAGATGCCCGGCGTCATCGGCGAAAGTGCAAAAAGAATGCTCGATACGATGACGACCGAGCTCAAGCGCCTTGCAGCCCTGCGGCGGGTCAATCCGAACGTGCGCCAGGAAGAGCTGGATCAGCTCAAAGAATACGCCATCGAGATGAACAATTGCATCCAAGGAGCGCATTTGCGCTTGGATTCCGTACGCCTTCTGATCACGGTCTGAGGGCTTCGGCCGGATGCGCCGCTAATCAACGGAAAAAGCCTCCGCATTCGGCCTTCGCTCGGACCGAAACGTTCCATCGCGACAAGCACTTGCACGAAAATCCCGGCTGATGCCTGCTATGGGATATCGGTGAAATTTCGCCATTCGCTGCCATACTTCTAAAGCCCCATCCCTTTTCAATTCCAGGACAGGTTTATGATCGAAGATCTCAAAGGCAGCGAATCGTGGCGCATGTTCAGAATCATCAGCGAGTTCACCGAAGGCTTCGACAAGCTTTCCGACATTCGCTTTGCCGTATCGATTTTCGGCTCCACCCGGATCAAGCCGAGCAGCCCGTACTATCAGGCCGCACAAACCGTGGCCGAGGTTCTCGCGAGCCACGGCTACGCGATCATCAGCGGCGGCGGACTGGGCATCATGGAGGCTGCCAATAAAGGCGCCCGTCTCAAGAAAGCGCGCTCGATCGGACTCAACATCGCCGGCGAAGAGAAATCGAATTCTTATCAAAACCTCAGGCTGGAATTTCGCTACTTTTTCGTGCGTAAACTCATGTTCGTGAAACATTCCATGGGCTATGTCTGCTTTCCCGGCGGATTCAATACCCTGGACGAACTGTTCGAAGCGCTCACTCTGATGCAAACGCACAAAATCCATCCCGTGCCTTTGATTTTGTTCGGTTCGGATTATTGGAAAGGACTGATCGATTGGATCAATAACACGGTCCTCGCCAATCAACTGGTCGACAAAGCCGATTTGACCCAAATCTCGATTACTGACGATCCCCTGGAAGTCGTCGACATCATGAACAAGCACCGCGAATGGAAGCTCAAAAAGATTGTCGAGGCGACATCCGCCGCGTCTCCGGAAAGCTGACGCCAGCGTCGTTATCGCTCTTGCCGGTCATTTGTTTGCGCCCGAAAGAAATAGACCGAAACACCTGTTTTGCCGCTAACGACCTAAGCGTGGAACTGTCAACGGCGTTATCGCCGGAAATACGCCAAGGGGCAATTTTACGCGTCCTGCCCGCCCAGCCGCATAACCGTCGCCCGGACCGCAGCAGTACATGCGCAGTTGCTGAAATACCGCTAGCCCGCACCTCTTAGGCCCCATCGCCCGACGACGGTTTCCCGACGCCTGAACTGTGTTATGCTGGCGCGGCCAGTCCGCGCCCGTCTCGGCGAGACATTTAAGACCGAACCTTTGTCTCACTAAAAAAATTACAGAGGACCCACGCATGGAAAAACCGTTCATCTTGCATATGTTCACCCCCGAAAAGAATCTCAGCCCGTTCGACGTCAATATGGCTTTGGACGCCGGCTGGATTTCCGCCATTCCGTACCTCCATATCGAACTGGGCGAAGTCACCGCCCTCGTGCAAGATGCGATTTTCTCCAGAAGTCCGAGCGGCGTGAAACGAACCGGCATTTTCATCGGCGGAAGAGATGTAAAAATGGCCATGGACATGCTCCGCACCGCTCAGAAGTCCATGGTTCCGCCCTTCGTGATCTCCGTGTTTGCAGACCCTAGCGGCGCCTTCACCACGGCCGCAGCCATGGTCGCCATGGCGGAGCGGGAACTGGAAAAGCGCCATCAAACCAACTTGCAGGGCAAGAATGTACTCGCTTTGGGAGGCACGGGTCCGGTCGGACAGATTGCCGCGGTGTTGGCCGCCAAGGCCGGAGCCAACGTAAAAATCATCGGCCGCCAGCTGGAAAGAGCCCAGAAGATCGCGGAACTATGCAATGCCGAATTCGGTAACGGTCAAACCGATATTCAAGGCGATGCAGACGCCAACAAACCGGAGCTGATCAAAACCGCCGATGTGGTATTTGCTACCGCCGCAGCCGGAATTGAAGTGCTGAGCGCGGAATTGGTCGCCTCTGCTCCGCAACTCAAAGTCGCCGCCGATGTCAATGCGGTTCCGCCGTCCGGAATCGCCGGTCTCGGCCCTCACCACAAGGGCACGGAAATTGAGGGTTCCCGTAGCGGCGCCGTCGGCGTTGGAGCCTTGGCTATCGGTAACGTGAAATACCAAACCCAGCACAAACTGCTGAATATAATGCGCTTTCAGTTGCGACAATCGGATAAGCCGGTTTTCCTAGATTATAACGATGCTTTCGAAGTGGCTCGGGAATACGCAAAGAAGCTTTAAAGCGTCAAAGCAGAAATTCATTAATATGCTATTTCTTACTATGGATTCAATGGCCACATACTGAGTGGCCATTATCCGGTTGGTAATTAATTATTCGACCATCCGATGGCTAGGGACAATTATCGGGTTCGAGGGTATTTAATTATCCATATAAAAACAATAGTTAACTGGATCAGCCAAGAGGAGCATAATAATGAATAATACCGCCGAAGCCATTAAAATCACGGATGCCGATAATGATCGATTGCTCAAGGAAATGGTGGACAAAAGCTATACACGATGCCGACTAACCGGGACCTTTATAGATGACTTTTATAATGCCTTTATCGCAACATCGCCCAGAATTGCGGAAAAATTTCGGAAAGCCGACTGGGAAGCTCAGAGGCGTTTGCTGGATCACGGCATCAGGCATTTGATTCTGTTTTTTCACGAGCCTAGCCCCGTCACGGCGGAAAAGATGATTCAGCTCGGTGAATCCCATTCCAGAAGCAGACTTAATATAGAACCTGATCTTTATGATTTTTGGGTTTCTGCCCTGATATCGACCGTCGCCGAAAGCGATCCAAAATTCAATCCCGAACTCGAAGCAGCCTGGAAAACGGTTGTCGAGCGCGGCATTGCCGTCATGAAATCCATGCATGACGACTAAGCTACCTAAGACCAAGTATCTTTATTACTGACGTAGAGAAGCCAACACATGTCCAAACGCAGTGTTTTATACATGCTCGATCCGATGCCCCATAACAGCCCGTTCGATATCAATATGGCGGTCGATGCGGATTTCGACATGATTATTCCGCTCAACAACGTAAAGCTCGAGGAAATCAACGGCCTTACGCAAGACGCCATCTTTTCGCGCGGACCGGAAGGCGTAAAAAGAACGGGCATGTTTATCGGCGGACGCGATATCGGTTTGGCCGTGAGTATGTTGGAAGCTACCCAAAAGGCCATGGTGCCGCCCTTCCAGTTTTCCGTCCTGGCCGACCCCAGCGGAGGTTTTACCACGGCGGCGGCTTTAGTCGCAGTGGCTGAAAAACAACTCAAGGAGAAACACGGCATGGAGCTGAAAGGGTGCAATGCCGTGGTGTTCGGCGGCACCGGCCCGGTAGGCATAGCTACCGGGGTTATTGCCGCTTTGTGCGGAGCGGAAACGACGATCATCGATCACGCGTCGCTCGACAATGCACTGGAAAAGGCCGATACCTACGGGCGCCTGTTCCAAACTCGCCTGGAAGGCACATGTGCGGCATCCGAGGCCGACAAGGCCCACTTGCTTCACAAGGCGGATGTCGTGTTCTGCACGGCCAAGGCCGGAGTGCAGGTTCTAAAAGCCAGCGCCCTGGCGGAAGCGAACCAACTCAAGGTTGCGGCGGATGTGAACGCGGTTCCGCCATTGGGTATCGAGGGCGTCAAGCGGACCGATTTGGGCACTCCGCTCAAGCATGCAGTCAACTCTCCGGGTGCCGTCGGCATCGGTGCATTGGCGGTCGGCGATTACAAGTACAAGCTGCAACAGCATTTGCTCCGCTCGCTCCTGACCCAGGAAGAGCCCGTTTTTTACGATTTCCGCGAGGCATTCAAAATCGCCCGGACCATGGTCTGACGCGTCGGCTCCGCCGCTTTCCCGAAGTCGAGCAAACCGCCACAAGGGATGCCAATCGGCATCCCTTTTCTAAGCCGACATTCGAAAGTTATCGAAGCTTGTCCGACGTTCCTTTAGAGCGCGTTCATCTCGCTCATACGGCATAACGGGCTTGGCGGAAGTCGTTGGCGCTTTCGGCTAGGGTAAATCGACTCAAGTATTTGTAGGTCGGCAATCCTTTGCCGACGAACCCGTTGCCCTAACGGCGGCGTCGGGAAGGGCGGCTTCGGCGCTCCAATCGCAAACGGTCATCCCAGGAGCGCTGGGATGACCCTTCCAATCGCAAACGGCCTAGCCGGGAGCGCCGGCCAGCCCCTTCCCGAAGACGCCGTTTGCGATTGGAAGAGTCGCGACTATAGCGACGTTTGCGATTGGGAAGGGATTCCCGACCTACTCGCGAGTTCCCGTACGGTAGAGTAGATATGAAAATGCTTTAGTTTTTCCAAACCCGGCGACCGAAACCGCAGCAAAAGGGCTTCCGGGAAGTCCCGAGCCTGGGAGGGTGGATGAACCCCGCTGCGTTTACCGCGGTCTATTCGATATAGGGCCATCCGCCCCCGACCTAGATTATTTACCTCGCGCCGAGCAATTCTCCAAAACGCATGAAAATCTATAACCTCTTCCCGCGGCTCGCGGGTCCTTTGAATCGTTGGAAGCCGCATCTGGAAAGAGCGGCGGATATGGGATTCAACTGGATCTTCGTCAATCCCGTCCAGAAGCTCGGACGATCCCGCAGCCTTTATTCCATCAAGGACTATTTTCAAATCGATCCGTGGTTGCTGAATGCCCGCTCTTCCAAATCGCCGGAAGAACAACTGCGCGAGATCGCAAGTCAAGCCGAAAGCCTGGGGCTCGGCATGATCGTCGATTTGGTCATCAATCATTGTGCCTATGATTCGGCTTTGCTCAAGCAGCATCCGGAGTGGTTCGTCAAACAAGGCAGGCGCATCGCCCACCCGTTCTGTATGCATGAAGGAGAAAAGGTCGTCTGGCGCGATCTCGCGCAATTCGATCATCAGCATACGTCCGATCCGGAAGGTCTGTACCGTTACTGCCGCGAAATCGTCGAATACCTGGTCGGCCTGGGCTTTAAGGGACTGCGCTGCGATGCGGCTTACCAGTTACCCAGCCGTTTCTGGGCACGGCTCATCGAAGAAACCAAACGGGCGCACCCCGAAACCGTATTCCTGGCCGAGACCTTGGGCTGTAGTGCCGATCAAACCCGGGAAACCGCGCAAGCCGGTTTCGACTTTATCTTCAACAGCTCGAAATGGTGGGATTTTTCCGGCTCCTGGCTGATGGATCAATACCGGCTCACACGTGAAATCGTACCGTCCGTCAGTTTCCCCGAAAGCCACGATACGGCGCGCGCATTCGCGGAGTTCCAGCAGAATGTCGATGCGGTCAAACAGCGCTATTTCTTCTCGGCGCTGTTTTCCGCCGGTGTGATGATACCCATGGGATTCGAATTCGGCTTCCGAAAGCCGCTCCACGTCGTCGATACCACGCCTGATGACTGGGAAAAAACGGATATCGATTTGACCGGCTACATCAAACAGATCAATGGAATCAAGAGTCGGCATCAGATATTCGATGAGGAGAGCGCCACGCAAGTGCTCGACCATTCCAATCCGGAAATCTTGCTGATGCGAAAAACCGCCAGCCGGAAGCGTAGCGAGGCATTGATCATTATGAACAAGGACGCTTGGAATCGGCAGAATTTCTTCTCCGACAATCTGTACCATCTTGTTCAAAGCGAACCGCCGCTGTTCGATGTCTCGCCGGAATGGCCCCTGGATTACTTGCCGACGCCTTTCCAGTTCGAGCTGACACCGGGAATGGGACGGGTCCTGGTAACGCAGTGACGCTCTCTGCCCGCATCGAAAGTGCAACCAAAGTAACGCAAAATGCGGGCTGACCGGTGGAGAGGCCGATCTTCGGCAATCATTCCATCCAATAATCCGTGGCCGTCATCACCCCGATTTCGCGACGCACAGGCCACCCGAGTAAATAGGCTAACTCCTAACTTGAGCCGACATGGCGTTTTTTTCGAAACCCTGGATCGCTTAAACTAGCCTTGTCGAGTTCATGTTAGGCAACCGGACGCAACCTCATGACCCAAAAGACCCCGCCTCAAGATAAGAAAGTAAACGCTTCCGAGTCCCAAAAAGGAAAACCCGGAAAAGCCATGGAGAAGCCCGCGACAAAGGAAAAATCCCAAGCCAAGGCCACTCGATCCAAAGCTGCAAACGCGCGTTCGCCGTCGGAGACCTCCGTTGTTCGCGCGAAGCCTTCTACGAGGTCCAAGACTCCGGCATCCGAGAAAGCAGTTCGCCACGAGCCGGAGAAAGAAACCGTTTCCCTCGCGGCAGCCATGGCGCCGGCCGAAAAAATCGCGCCCAAAGCTTCAGGGAAAAAGCCGGAAAAAGCCGAACCGGAAGTGAAGCTGGTTAGCGCGAAGCTCGGTCGGGCGGATCAAAAGAAGCCGGTCGGACTCGCTTCAGCCGAATCTCCCGCGAAAGTTACGGAAGCTGAGGCATGGTCACGACATTCAAAGAAATCAGAGGACTCTGACGAAATACCGCCCGCTCCGATTTCTGCCGCCGATTCGCTGTCAGCACCTGAGCCGATAGCCCCCGAACGCCTAGAGACTGCGGAGCTATTGCCCTCAGAGACAGCTAGTGCAATTCCGGCTCCGACGCCGACGCCAGAAGAGTTCCGTCCCTTGGAGAAAATGCCCCCGCCCGAACCGGAATCCGTGCCGGTGGAACCGGAACCGCGATCAGCGTCGCAGGCTCAGCTCGCGCCTGAACCCGAACCGATGCCACACCAGCCTGTTTCAGCGATTCCGTCGATGTTTATCGTTCAGATCACGCCCGAGCTCGCGCCCGTCGCCAAAGTCGGCGGCCTCGCCGATGTCGTGTTCGGACTCGGCAACGAACTGGAAATCCGCGGCAATCACGTCGAAATCATACTGCCCAAATACGATTGCCTACGTTACGACCATATCTGGGGCCTGTGCGAAACCTACAAAGACTTGTGGGTGCCCTGGTACGGCGGCGCCATTCATTGCACCGTCTATTTCGGATTCGTGCATGGCCGCAAGTGCTTCTTCATCGAGCCGCATTCCAGCGACAATTTCTTCAACCGCGGCTGCATTTACGGCTTCAACGACGACGTTCTGCGCTTCGCGTTCTTCACGCGGGCGGCCATGGAGTTTCTCTGGAAATCCGGCAAGAATCCCGACATCATTCATTGCCATGACTGGCAGACGGCGCTGGCGCCGGTGTTTCTGTTCGAGATCTATAAATTCCTCGGCATGACCCACCCGCGGGTGTGCTTCACCATCCACAATTTCAAGCACCAGGGAGTCACCGGCGCGCAAGTGCTCCACGCGACCGGCCTCAACCGGCCCGAATACTATTTCCATTACGACCGGCTGCGGGACAATTTCAATCCCCATGCGATCAATCTGATGAAAGCCGGCGTGGTCTATTCCAACTTCGTGACGACCGTTTCCCCGCGCCATGCCAACGAAGCCAAGGACCAGGGCCAGGGTTTCGGCCTTGAACCCACGCTGCATATCCACCACGTAAAATACGGCGGCGTCGTCAACGGCATCGATTACAACGTGTGGAATCCGGAAATCGACCATCATATCGCGCAGCGCTACGGCGTCGACAACATCGAGGAAAAATACAAGAACAAGAAGGCGCTGCGAGACCGCCTGATGATCGCCGACAACGAAAAACCGATCGTCGCCTTCGTCGGCCGGCTGGACCCCCAGAAAGGGCTGGAACTCATCCGCCACGCCATTTTTTATACGTTGCACCGGCGCGGCCAGTTCGTGCTGCTGGGCTCCAGTCCGGACGGACAGATCAACAGCTATTTCTGGAGCCTGAAACACCAACTGAACGATAACCCGGATTGTCACATCGAAATCGGCTTCAACGAGGAACTGTCGCATCTCATCTACGCCGGCGCGGATATCATGCTGGTGCCGAGCCAGTTCGAACCCTGCGGTCTCACCCAGCTGATCGCCATGCGCTACGGCACCGTGCCCGTGGTGCGGGAAGTCGGCGGCCTGGCGGACACGGTATTCGACAAGGATTATTCGTACAAACCGCTGAACGAGCGCAACGGCTATGTGTTCAGGGATTACGATTACAGCGGGCTGGAATCGGCGCTCGGACGGGCGTTGAGCTGTTACTACGACTATCCCGATCACTTCCGGGAACTGATGAAGAACGCCATGCGCTACGATTTCTCGTGGAAGAATCCGGGACAGGATTACCTCAATATCTACGACCTCATCCGCGAGAAATAAGACTCGCTCGGCAAGACCCGGACGATTATTAACCCGGCCTATAAATATAGGCCGGGTTAATCCGGGGCAGGGTTTTCTTAGCGCGGCGACAAGCCGCGTGAGCCCAGGCCGGGCGTGTACCGGCCTGGGCGGCGGCCCGAAATACCAGGAGGGTATTTACGGGCCTGATTAATAACTCAAGATCGCGAAAGCTCGAGCGGCTTGATCAATACCTTGGAGGCGCGTTGGAGGCTATAAGATGCCCGACGCGCCTCGGGCAAATCGGCAGTGTTCGCCGGTTCGAAACCGCGTTCCCGGAACCAGTGCGCCGTTTGAGTGGTTAGCGCGAATAGCCGATTCAGATGCAGGGTGCGGGCCTTCGCCTCCAGATATTCGAGCAAACGCTCGCCCCGCTTTTCGCCGCGGTAGTCGTCATGGAGCGCGAGGCAGGCCAATTCTCCCATCCGTTCTTCCCGGAACACATGCAACGCGGCGCAGCCGATAATCAGTCCGTCCCGCTCGATCACCACGAAATCGTGGATATCGGTTTCCAGCCGTTCGCGGGAGCGCGGCACCAGTACGCCGGCTTGCTCGAGCGGCGCGATAAGATCGAGTACCCCCGCAACGTCCTGAACCTTCGCCGGGCGCATGGTTTCGAACGGCGTTCGGCTAATCAGCGTTCCGATACCGTCTCGGGTGAACAATTCGAGCAGTACTCCGCCATCGATGTGGCGATCGAGCAAGTGAGCGCGCTGTACACCTTCGCGACACGCCCTGACCGCAGCTTTGAGGTGCGGAATAACCTCCTTGTTCGCTAAGGCGCTTTCGTCTTTCAGCAATTCCTCGGCCTCGCCGGTGGTAAGCTGCCGAATCAGCTTCCCGTCGGAACTGGAGATGCAGTCTTGTTCCGTCAACAGCAGCAGCTTGTCGGCCCTGAGGGCGATGGCGGCCGATGTTGCGACCTGTTCGGCATTGAGGTTGAACACCTCGCCGGTGGGCGAGTAACCGATCGCGGAGAGCAACACGATATCGCCCCGGTCCAGTGCTCCGCGAATCCCGTCGACATCGATGCGCCTCACTTCTCCGGTGTTCTGGAAATCCACGCCATCCCGAACGCCCACCGGCTTTGCCGCGACGAAATTGCCCGAGGCTACCCGGATACGCACACCGGCCATCGGCGAATTGGCTAGGCCTTGCGACAACAATGCCTCGATTTCCACCCGAACCGTTCCCGCAGCCTCCTTGACGCATTCGAGCGCCGTTTTATCGGTGATGCGAAGCTCTTGATGATAATTCGCCTCGACGCCACGGAATCTCAGACGGGCGTCGATTTGGGGGCGAATCCCGTGCACCAGAACCAGGCGCACACCCAGTCCGTTGAGCATGGCGAAATCGTGGATCGCGTTCGGGAATCCGCTATCGGCAACGGCTTCCCCGCCGAACGACACGACGAAGGTTTTTCCCCTATGAGCATGGATGTAGGGCGAAGAATCGCGAAACCAGCGAACGAAAACGTCGGGAGAAGTCGATGAAGGCATTTTCCGCTCAAGCCTCGGGCCGGATGCAAAACCGTTCGATCAAACGGCTCAGGATATCGGTTCCTGCACGGATATGAGTCATCGGAAGATACTCGTCGGGTTGATGGGCCTGTTCGATATGGCCCGGCCCCATGACGACGGTTTGCAGCCCGAGCCGTTTCAGAAACGGGGCCTCGGTGCCAAACGCGACGGCACCGGAATCGTAGCCGCTCAATTCCTCGCAACACCGGACGATTTCCCCGTTGGCATCGCTCTCGAACGGCGGCAATCCCTCGAACATGCGGCGGATTTCGAGGGAAAGCCCATTGGCTTGGGCCAATACCGGCTCCAGCCGTTTTACCAGCTTCTCGTGCAAATCCTCGAGCTCCATTCCCGGCAACGGGCGAATGTCGATCTGGGTTTCGCAGTGCGCGCAAATGCGGTTGGGATTGTCTCCGCCGTGGATAGAACCGAGATTCAGCGTCGGATAATCCACTTTGAACGCCGGATTGCGGTGCCGAGCCCTGAGCTCGGCACGGAAAGCCAGCAATTCCGACAGTACGGCGTGCATGCCATCGATCGCGTTCGCGCCCAAGGAGGGATCGCTCGAATGCCCGGCCTTTCCCCTCACCACGATGGATTCGAGCATGACGCCCTTGTGCATGCGGATCGGCTTGAGACCGGTAGGCTCCCCAATGACGGCGTAACGCCCGAGTTTCACATTGTCCGCTACCAGGGATTTCACTCCCGACATCGAACTTTCTTCGTCGGCGGTCGCGAGAATGACCAAAGGATGTCGAAAGTCCTTGGCTTCGAAGCGGTTTGCCGCCTCCAAGGCCAGCGCAAAGAAGGATTTCATGTCGGCGCTGCCGAGGCCATAAATACGACCATCCTTTTCCACGGCCTTGAAAGGGTCCGAAGACCATAATTCGGGATCGCAAGGAACTGTATCGGTATGGCCTGACAGGACTAGTCCGGTGGGATCCTCGCGACTGCCCAGGGTTGCGATCAGATTGGCTTTGCGATCGCCGATAGCACGGATTTCGACAGAAAAGCCCAGTCCGCCCAGCCACTCCGCCAAAAGATGGATGACCGCAAGATTGCTTTGGTCATAATGGGGATCGGTGCAACTGACCGAGGGGCGCTCGATGAGCGCCCCGATCATTTCGAGCGTTTCCGGAATGGCCCGGTTCACGGCCTTAGATGTCCTCCAGATTCATATCGGTTACCGCGCCTTGGGAGGCGGACGATACCAGCTTGGCGTACTTGGCGAGCACCCCTTTGGTATAACGCGGCTTGGGCTGGCGCCACTCCGCGAGCCGCGAGCGTATTTCGTCCTCGCCGAGGTGCAATGTGATTTCGCGCCTTTCGGCGTCGATGGTAATGGTGTCGCCGTTACGAACGATCGCCAGAGGGCCGCCCGCATAGGCCTCGGGCGTAATGTGACCGACGACGAAACCGTGGGTGCCGCCGGAAAACCGTCCGTCGGTGATGAGCGCCACATCCTTGGCCAAGCCTTTGCCCATGACGGCGGAAGTAGGCGAAAGCATTTCGCGCATGCCGGGACCGCCCTTGGGTCCTTCGTAGCGTATGACGATGGCATCGCCTTTCTGGACCGTCCCATCGAGAATCGCCTTCAGGGCCAATTCTTCGCAATCGAATACCCGCGCCCGTCCGGTGAAGGACAACCCTTCCTTTCCGGTAATCTTGGCGACGGCGCCCTCGGGTGCGAGATTGCCTTTCAGAACCACCAAATGGCTGTCTTTTTTGATCGGGCTGCCAAGAGAACGTATGATCTCCTGCCCATCGGGGTAAGGCCGCACATCGGCCAAGTTTTCGGCGAGCGTCCTGCCGGTGACGGTGAGACAGTCGCCATGCAGAAGCCCCGCGTCCAGCAACATCTTCATCAAAGGTAAGATGCCGCCGATTTCGATCAGTTCCGCCATGGCGTAGCGTCCGCTCGGCTTGAGATCGGCCAGCATGGGTACTTTCTCGCCGATGCGGGTGAAATCGTCCAGCGTCAGATCGACGCCGCAGGCGTTGGCCATGGCCAAGAGGTGCAACACCGCGTTGGTGGACCCGCCCAACGCGATGACGACCGTAATGGCGTTCTCGAAAGCCGGTTTGCTCATGATGTCGCGGGGGCGGATGCCGAGTTCCAGGAGCTTGAGCACCTGCTGGCCGGCCCTTGCGCAATCCGATTGTTTATCCGGCGAAACAGCCGCCTGGGCGGAGCTGCCGGGAAGACTCATGCCCAGCGCCTCGATGGCCGAAGCCATGGTGTTGGCGGTGTACATGCCGCCGCACGAGCCCGCGCCGGGAATCGCCTTGGCTTCGATCTCCTTCAATTGCGCGTCGTCGATCTTGTCATTGGCGCGGGCACCGACCGCCTCGAATACGGACACAACGTCGAGCTTCTTATCGCCAAGACAGCCGGGCAGAATGGTGCCGCCGTAGACGAATACCGCGGGACGGTTGAGGCGCGCCAGCGCGATCAGGCAACCCGGCATATTCTTGTCGCAGCCGCCTATGGCCACGACACCGTCGAAGCCCTGACAGCCTACGACCGTCTCGATGGAATCGGCGATGACTTCTCGGGACACCAGCGAGTACTTCATGCCCTCCGTGCCCATCGAGATGCCGTCCGAAATGGTGATGGTATTGAAGATCACGGCCTTGCCGCCGCTTTGATCCACACCGCGGGCTGCGTCGTCCGCCA
The DNA here is from genome assembly GCF_051027445.1 of Methylocaldum sp. GT1TLB. Lineage (NCBI taxonomy): Bacteria > Pseudomonadati > Pseudomonadota > Gammaproteobacteria > Methylococcales > Methylococcaceae > Methylocaldum > Methylocaldum sp. GT1TLB. The sequence goes on along the minus strand of NZ_CP194898.1, from coordinate 4,558,642 downwards.
GACGGTTGATGTGCATATTGCACGGCGTCACCATGCTCCAGGTGGACGCGATGCCGATCTGGGGCTTTTTGAAATCGTCATCCGAAAAACCGACCGCGTGCAGCATGGCCCGGCTCGGCGCCCGTTCCATGCCGTCGACGACCTGGGATGAAAAGGAACGGGTTTCTTTATCGCTCATCAGTAATCTCCAACAACAGGACTTAGCCGATTTACGGCTTGTAACACAGTAACAAATCGACTGGCGGCTTAGAGGCCATTATGAACTTTCAAGGATGATCCGAAGAATCGAGCATTCGGCGCAAACGTGGGTAGTCTCGACAGGTTTGCCTGCTTCTGTAATTCAATCCGTTAAGCCGAAATCATTACAGGCGCTAGAACGAACCCCAAGCACTTTTCTTGCGCCAGCTCATGCGCGGCAGGACCACTCCGAGCACGATGCCCCCGAAAAGCACTCCGGCGCCGATCATAAACCAATCTTGACGATGATCCTCATCCAAAGCCTGCTTCTCCCGGCGAATCGTATCCAATTCCCGTTCAAGCTTGATAACGCTTTCCCGCAGCATATCGCGCTCGGCCTGGATTTGGAGAACATTGGCAGAGGCCTGACGTATCGCCATCAGTTCGGTGTTCAGGCGGGTAGTCTCTGCTTGAAGTTGTTGGGCTGTCTTATCGGTACTTTGTTTCCCTGATGTTACGGTAGACAGTTCACTTTTCAGCCGTTTGTTTTCTTCCAATGCTGTCTCGAGTTTTTTGGTCATTTCGTCCAGCTGGTTGATAGCGATTGGCTGATCAGAAAGATACCGACTGAGTATCCATCCCTCCTCACCGCTGTCCAACCGCACGAAGGAATAACCCGTCTGGGGATTTTTCTCGAGCACGTTAACCGCCGTGCCCGAAGGCACCATTCTTACAATCTTGTGTTGTAAGCTCTGACCCCGGCGCAACTGAACTTCCAATCTGTCGGTGACATAGGCCTTCTCGGCGGCGTAAATCGTGACAGGGGCAGAAAGAATAAGTACGAAGAGAATCGTTGTTAACGTATTTTTTTGCATCAGCAGAGCCACTTAACGTTCTAGCAATAGTTAAAGGGTGAGATTTGATTTCTCGCCACGACCGACCCTAGCATGAAAAGCCACAGCGCAGAAGAATTCTCTCGGGCAACATTCGGGCCGGCCCGTATCGCTCTCGCCCGGGCAACGCACATTCCGGCACCGAGAAAGTGTCGCGCTTTTTTTTACCCGCTCGGTTGCGACACTACATTCCCTTGAGCAGGATCTCGGCTTTTTCCCGTTCAGCAAAATTTTTCTTCTCCTTCAACAGGCGCTCCAGTTCCTTGCGTGCCTCGTCTTTCCGCCCAGACTTAGCCAAAGCCTCAGCCAAATGAATACGAATCTGCGCCACATGGGGTGCATGCACGGCAGCGTCCTGCAGTAAATTCAGGCCTTCTTTCTGTTTTCCGTTCTGGACGAAAATCCACCCGACCGTATCCATGACTTCCGGACGATTCTCGGATGCCGGGAGCAATTTTTCGGCTAAAGGCAAAGCCTTGTCGCTGCCCAATTCTTGATACAACCAGGCCAGGTTATTTTGGACGAGCGAGTTTTCCGGCTTCAGGCTTTGAGCTTTTTCGTAAGCCTCCACGGCTTCTTTCCGTCTCCCGGCCTCCTGATAAGCCATAGCTAGCATCATCCAGGACTCGACGTCGTCTTGGGACGATTGCAGCCAATGAGTCAGCCCGTCAAACGCCTCGGTATCCTGCCCCAAAGCATGGCGCGTCTGAAACAACCGCCGCGCCAAGGCCGAGTTCGGAGCCAATTGGAAAGCCTTTTCATAAGACGCGAGCGCTTCCTTGAACAGCTTCTGAGCGAACCGAATGTCGCCATCCATTTGGAAGCCCACAGCTAACTTCGGGTGCTTGGCCTTGATATCTTCCGCTATTTTTAATGCTTCTCGGTAATTCTTGTCCTGAAGGTTGAACTCCGCTTTAGCTAAGAGGGCCGGCATATAATCGGGAGCTTGCTTCAAAACACTTTCCCATTCGACCCTAGCCGCTTGCTTTTCGCCCTTTTTATACAGGACTTGGGCCAATTGATGGCGATATTCCGGATTCCCCGGAACCTTGCTCACCAATTTCTTAAACGTGGCGATGGCACTTGCTCCCTGGTCGTTGGCCGATTGAGCCAAGCCCAGACTTTGAAGCGCCAATGGGTGATCGGGATTATTGGCTTCGGCATCGCGAGCAACCTCCAACGCCTGCAAAGGCTTACCCTGTGCCAGGAAGTATCGGGACAGCAACACCGACGGCTGCAACACCTTTGGATTTCTTTCGCGGGCCTCCTTGAGATGTTTCTCCATATTTTGATAGTCCTTACGCATTTCGGCGATCTGAGCCAGACCGATGAGCGCCGCCAAGTTTTTCGGGTCGCGTTGGAGAATCTGTTGATAACGTTGGGACGCGGCATCATGGTTGTTGCCCCTGAGTTCAAGCTTCGCCAAATTAAGCGCGGCGGTAGCATAATCGGGATTGAGCTTCAATGCCGCCGTCCAGTGCTCGCGCGCCTTATCCGTATCGCCCTTGGACATATAGGCGGTGCCAAGCAAATTATCCGGCATTGGGTCGCCCGGCATCTTGCTCATCAGTTTTCGTGCCGCCTCGATCGCTTCATCCGGCTTCTTCTGCTGGATCAAGGCTAGGACCAACATGACGTCCGCTTGCAACAGGTTTTGATCCAGGTCGACGGCGGATTTGAGATCGACCACGGCCTGTTCCATTTGCCCGGACGCGATACGCCCTAGGGCCAACTGCGCTTTGACCGCCGCTACGTCGGGAGCGAGTTCGGAGGCTCGATCCAGATACTCCGTAGCTGAGTCGTATTGTTTGCCCTGGAGGTAAGCGCTGCCGAGAAGAGCGAGAAACTGTGGATCGTTGGATGCCTGATCCTCGACTCCCTTCAATAGTTCGATGGCGTCATGGGCGCGTCCCAATTTCATCCGTGTCGCGGCCAGCAGCTTTGCCGCAGGCAGATGCTTTGGAACGGCTCCGAGAAATTGAGAAAGATTGTTCTCCGCGGACTCGTATTTCCCCTGTTGGTAAGCGATCGTGCCCAAAAGCAGCCTGCTGGGCGGATGATTCGGAAGCGCGTTGGTTACTTTGACGAGGGCGTCTTCGGCCTCTTGAAATTCCTTCTTCTGAAAGGCTATGACCGCATGAAGATACAGCGCCAACGGCACATCTCCCGCCGCTTTTCGAACCGCATCGACATCTTTTTGCGCATCGTCCGCCTTACCCGAGGCGAGATAAACCGTAGCCCGCCCGAGCCGTGCCCGTATGTCGAAAGGCTGGACCTCAAGCGCCCTGGTGAAGGCATCGGCCGCCCCGGTCAGGTCGCCATCCAGCCGCTTGGTTTCTCCCAAAATAATCCATCCGCTTACATTCTTGGGATCCTTGACAATGGACTGATTGGCGTATTCGATCGCCTTCTTGTACTGTTTTTGCTGCACCTCAAGCATGGCAAGTCCCAACAAGGCGTCGCTCGCCGTCGAGTCGAACTTCAGGGCTGCATCGAAGCTTTCCTTTGCCTGCTCCGGCTCGCGCAGGGCGATTTGAGCCAAACCACGAATGCCGTACACTTGAGCGCGAATCGTACCGGTCAAATCGTCTTCCGGCTTGATTTGGTCCAGAACGGCTTTCGGCTTGTCCTGCAACAGATAGGCCCGCGCCAGGGGAATGATCCACTTTTCTTTTGACGCCCCCAAGTCTCGGGCTTTTTCCAACTCTTTAACCGCCGACGGGCCATCAGCCAACTTGAGATACGACTCCCCGATCAATATGCGCGCGTCGGCATTTTCCGGGTCGCTCTGCAGCAAGTTTTTCAGCTGAATGACCGCCGCCTTAATCTCACCCTTTTGGATGTAATCCTGAGCCTGCTTGAGCAGGTCCACTTCGGCTCTCGCCCAGTCGTGACCGATGACCGACGTTAGCAGGATAAGCGCCTGAAGCGTGCGGGCCATATCAACCTCCTAAATCTTAAGATTGAATTTGCTCAAGAGTGCATAAAGCGTTGGGCGTGTAATCTCGAGGATTTCAGCCGCTTTGGTGACGTTTTCGCCGGCTTCGCTCAGGGCAGCGCAAATCGCTTGCCGTTCGGCCATGTCGCGAGCCTCCCGCAAACTCCATAAGCGCCGTTTGAATTCGCCCGGTGCAAGCTCCATATCCTTGGCATCAATGAGAGGACCCGAGGCCATCACCACCGCTCTCTTGACCTTATGCTCCAACTCCCGAACATTTCCGGGCCAATGATAGGTTTCCATGGCGGCCAGCGCTCCATCGCTGAAACCGAGGATGTTTGCACGACGCATTTGCTGCGCAAACTTGTCCAGGAAAGCGCGCGCCAAAACCGCCACATCTCCGGTTCTTTCCCTGAGCGGCGGAATGTTGATGATCATTTCGTTGATGCGGAAATAAAGGTCTTCTCGAAACTTCCCTTCACTGATCAGCTTCGAGAGATTTTGGTGGGTGGCGCAAATCAAGCGCACATCGACTTTGATCGGCTGCCGCCCTCCGACCCGCTCGACGACCCGTTCCTGCAGCACGCGCAAGAGCTTCGGTTGTAGCGATAGAGGGATATCGCCGATTTCATCGAGAAAAAAGGTTCCGCCGTCGGCCAATTCGAACTTGCCCTTGGTTTGTTGAGTCGCGCCGGTATACGCCCCCTTCTCGAAACCGAACAGTTCGCTTTCCAATAAGCTATCCGGGATCGCAGCCGCATTGACGGCAACAAAAGGCTTTTTCGAACGCGGGCTCAACGCATGAAGCGCGCGTGCGAGTACCTCCTTGCCGGTACCGCTCTCACCCAACAGCAGCACAGTAATATCGGTCGGCGCCAGACGCTCGATCATGCGACAAACTTCGTGCATCTCGGGACTGGCCGCGATGACGCCTTCCAACGGGTTAGTGATGTGCATCCGCCGAAACTGCCGGTTTTCTTCCTCGAGGCTGTAAAGGCGAAATGCCCGCTCCACCACGAAAGACAAGGTTTCCGGATCGATCGGCTTTTGATAGAAGTCGTAAGCGCCGAGCCCGATGGACTTGACCGGATTGACTTGGTCATCGTTACCGGTAATGACGATGACCTTGGTTGTCGGCGCGATGGACAGAATCTCGCTGAGCACCGCGAAACCCTCGCTCACGCCGCCCGGATCCGGGGGTAATCCGAGATCCAGCGTAACAACCGCCGGTTGATTACGCTTGACCGCCGCGATTGCGGATTCTCGGTCGTCCGCCATCAGAACTTTGTATTGCTCGAAGTTCCAGCGAAGTTGACTTTGTAGCCCAGGATCGTCTTCGACGATCAACAGAGTTTGCTCGCTCAAGCGGAATTCACCTCGTTTAAGGCAAGCTCGTCGGAATTGGAAACGACGGGAATCGAGAAGCTGAACAGCGTGCGCTTGCCCGGTTCGCTTGTCACGCTGAGTTCCCCACCCAAAGAACGTATATATTCGCGGCTCTCGTACGCACCGATGCCCATTCCGGTCACTCCCTTCGTGGTTTCGAAAGGCTTGAACAGGCGAGTACGGATAAACTCTTCGTCCATGCCTCGTCCATTGTCCTCGATTTCAACGGCAGCATGGCCGCTCTTACTCATCTTCATTCGAATATGCACCCGACCGTTCTTGCCGGCGGCATCCTGAGCGTTCTGGATAATATGCTCGAAAGAAGACGCCAGGCGGTCGCGATTGGCTCTAACCAGGATCGACTGCCTAAACATATCACACGTGGGAATTGGCGCCTGAGCCTTCCGCGACTCCAGCACCTCACGAACAAGCGCCCCGAGGTCAATCACCTTTTCCGACTGCGCTGAGCCGGAGTTTTTCAATTGGGACATCAGCCGGCTCATTTTCCCGACCGCATGATCCACCGTTTTGATGGCATCTCGCATAAATTCGGGATTGTTGTGATGTCGCTCCGCATTGCGCACCACCAAGCTTAGTTGCGCGATAAGGTTTTTCAAATCATGGATGATAAAAGCGGAAAGCCGGTTGAAACCTTCGAACTGTCGAGCTTCGGCCAGAGCCCGGCCGGCATCCTCGAGCGCCAGATAGCTTGCAGCCAACCGACTGGAGGTCTTCAATAGGTCTATGACTTCCCAATTCCAGTGTATCGGAGTACGAGGACGAGTCAGCAGCAACAGTCCCGACATACACCGTTTCTGCTGAAATAACGGCACCAGCAACCATGCGTCGGAAGCGGGTTCGAGCCATATAGGCCGGTTGAGTCCGTCATAAGCCTCCGGCATCGTCACCATCTCGGGCAAATTGACGATCCACTCCTTATCTTCCATGTAGCGAATTACCGCATCGCCCCCATCGACCAGAGGGACATCGAGCTCCGGTTCTCCGAAGCTCGCCCGCCAGACTAAATGCCCGTTCGATTCCCGGACCCAAAGCACACCGCTAGGACTCTCCACGGCTTGCCCCAAAGCCACGATTATGCGTTCTTCGAGCGCTAACCCGGAGCCGGTATCCGAGAGCATCGTAATGATTCGAAGCCACTCCTCCCGGTAATCGTAGGCATAGTTAAAGAAATTCTTGCTTAGAAAAACTCTCGTGCGGGCCCGCATCTGCCCCGAAAAAAGCAGCAATGCGAGCAACAAGAACGCCCCGACCAGGAAAACGATTTGCGCGACGGTTCCCCATTCCCCGCCGTAAATCTTGATGTAATATCCGGCAGTCGCCATGAGCAACAAATAAATGCCGGCCCCGAGCAGAGTCGCGGAATGAAAGACGACCTGACGGGAAACGAACACATCCACCGACCACTGCGGGTTACGGGCGGCAGAAACGATGAAGAGGGGAGGCAACAGGGCTGAGACAGCGCCGCGCGCCAGCCATAGATCTGGATTGATGCGCTGGAACAACAAGGCGTCCGAGTAAAGATAAAAGTCGTAGGCGAACATTCCTCCCAACGCGAAACAGAGGAATTTGATCCGCCACCGAAGATCGGTCCGGATATTGCGAAAATATTGTTCGACCAATACCAGACCGATCAAGGCCAAGCCGACGTGGCCGCAGAGCTGAAACGCAGGCTGAAAAACGTCCGGATAATATCGTTCCAACCCCGGAGAAATCCAGACATAAACCACCTGGAACCCTACCGCCAGATGAACGCCCCGATTGATGATTCTCGACGTTGTCGAATTCGAGTCGGCGCCGGCATCTTTAAGCGGGTTGAACAGCTTGCTGAGGAAGAGCAGCCAGACATAGGTGCGGACGATTTCGACCGACCAAACGACTGCCGCGGGGAAAAAGTGAAAGATTTCCTGTATCGCCAGAACGCCGGACCAGGCCGTGGTCACGAATGATGCCAGGACCAGCCAACGTCCGGTAACATTGCCGCGCCAGCTGACGAGCAATAACGCGCTTAAAAAAAGATAAGCGAAGAAACCTGCCAGATAGCTGGCGGCGCCGACAGTCATGCGTCCTCTGCGTTAAATAAGAATGTTCCGCGAATAAGCGTAGTCAGAATATCCGGAACCAACTTTTCTAAGCGGGCATTCAGCGAGCGCCCTTACCCCAAACAACCACTTCGATCGTCTGCAACATAATAAGAAAGTCGAGAAAGAGACTGTAATTCTTGACGTAATACAAGTCGTACTGCAGCTTCTCGATGGCATCCTGATAATTCGACCCATACGGATAACACAGTTGCGCCCAGCCGGTAATGCCCGGCTTCACCCGATGGCGTTCCGAATAATAAGGAATGGTTTCTGCGAACTTTTCTACGAATTCAGGCCGCTCCGGACGAGGTCCGACGAAACTCATTTCACCTTTCAGGACGTTGAACAGCTGCGGCAATTCATCAATGCGAGTCTTTCGGATAAATCGCCCCACCCGGGTGACACGATCGTCGTTCCGTGTTGCCCAGCGCGCTTTGCCGTCTTTTTCGGCATCGGTGCGCATGCTCCTGAACTTTATCACCTTGAACAACCGCCAATTTTTCCCAACGCGCACCTGGTGGTAAAACACCGGCGCACGCCAACCGCTCTCGAGCACAATCGCCAAAGCGGTCAGCAACATGATGGGCCAGCTTACCGCGAGTAAAGCAAGGCTTGCCAATACATCGAATGCGCGCTTGGAAAGCTGCTGAAAGCCGCTGTACCGGAACCCGTCGGAAAAAACCAGCCAACTGGGATGCAGACAGTCGACTCGAATCAGCCCCGCCTCGCGCTCGAAGAAGTGCAAAAGATCCACCACTTCCAGACCATTCATCTTGCAGTCCAAAATCTCGTCTACGGCAAGCCCTCCCCGGCGATCATCCGGCGCGACAACGATCTCATCGATATCGTGCGCGATGGCGAATTCGTTGAGAGGCATTTCCAACGCACATAGGCGGTGAGGTTCTATCCGACTGACATCTCCACCCATTTGCACAAAGCCGATAACACGAAAGCTCGGATTGGACGCTTTGTTTTCGAACTCTTGAATCATGTTCGCGTTGTAACCGGCCCCTAAAACCAACACCCGGCGCCTAAGCTCCTGCCGGTCCACGAACTTTAGAAACAGGAAACGCGAGAACAGCGTTAAAACCAGGGCCGATAGCAATGCATAGCCGAATACGCCTCGCCCCACGAAAATCGTCGGAATGGCATAAAAGACCAAACCCATCAGAACCGTACCGAGCACAAAACTGGCCAATACGCGAAGCAGCAAACCCGCATCGCCTCCGTGCTGTGCTCGTTGATAAAGCCCCATGCCGGTAGTGCTTGCCAGCATGAACGTGCAGAACAGCGCGGACGGATTGGTCAGTTCGATCGCCGAAAGGCTGCTTTGGAAATCCGGAAAAAATCGTAGAACCGACCCCATATAAAAGGCCGAAAAGAAAATACCGCAGTCCAGCAGGAAAATAACGACATAAATGCTTGAAATATAATGGCGAAAAACGCGGATCATAAATCTTGCCGATTCCTAATCAGATAGTTGCTGCCAGAGCGTACGAAGCTGCCTTATTCCGACAGAGCTACGGGATGAGAATCGGCCGATCAATTTCGAAGAAAAATTGTATCGAGGTCATACTCAAGCAATGTTCAAGACTGCGATTGCGCGGCAAATCAGTGCTGGCTTACTCGATGAATATCGAGTGAACTGTTCTTATTTATGCTCGCCCCCTAGCGCACGGATTTCTCTTATGCCTCAACACTCACCCCAAAGACGAATGCACTCGAGACTAGTCCGGGCTACGCTCGGCGGAGACCTTAAAGTGCATTTGTCTCCGCGATCTTCCAAACCCCAAGTCGACAAGCCGATAGATATTCGGCTTGCGGTCGTAATCGGGCCACAACTTTAACACATTCGCTTCGTACTAAAAGCGCACCTGATTTTGGATTTTTCATTCAGGAATTCGAGCTTACGATGCATGCCGGCCTTTTAAGGCTACCGCTCGGAAACGATGCTTACCGCAAACGGCCGAACAAGAACAATACGTCAACGTCGCCAGTCATTTCCCAATTTCATCTGCATCCCCACAATGCAGGGCGCTTATCGAACGACTCGAAAAACTTCCCGCTTCGATGACCGTCCTTTAGAATTGAAGGCGACATTGCGTTATCGGCGTCGCAAACAGTTCCGTCTTTCATGAAATCGTCTCGCTTTAAATCCGATACCGGCCGACCATGGGACTGAATGCGCGTTGTCAAGGCTTAGTCGTCACAAGACTCCCAAAATATAATCTAAGCTTTCGCTGAATTTCCATGATTTCTCACTCATTTGGAGGCATGATGCGCTCGCTCGCTGAAACGAAGATCGGCATAATCGGACTGGGCTATGTAGGACTTCCGCTCGCTGTGGAATTCGGCAAGCACTTCGATACCGTAGGCCTGGATATCAACGCCCAGCGCATTGCGGAATTGAAAGACGGACTCGACCGATCGCTCGAAGTCGACGCCGAAGAACTCGCCAGCGTAAAACGACTGAGCTATACGGCCAATCCCGCCGATCTCTTGAGCTGCAACGTCTATATCGTTACCGTCCCGACCCCCATTGACGAACACAAACGTCCGGATCTGACTCCCCTGGAAAAAGCCAGCGACACGGTCGGCAAGCTTCTCTCGAAAGGCGATATTGTCATTTACGAATCCACGGTTTATCCGGGAGCAACCGAAGAAGTCTGCGTACCGATCCTGGAGGCTCGATCGGGATTGAGCTTCAACCGGGATTTCTACTGCGGTTACAGCCCCGAACGCATCAATCCCGGCGATAAGGAACACCGCGTGACCACCATCAAGAAAGTCACGTCGGGCTCGACCTCGGAAGTCGCCGACTTCGTCGACGAGCTTTACCGAAAAATCATCACGGCCGGCACTCACAAAGCCAGCAGCATCAAAGTCGCCGAGGCGGCGAAAGTCATCGAGAACACGCAGAGAGACGTGAACATCGCGCTCATCAACGAGTTGGCGATCTTGTTCAACAAGTTGGGCTTGAACACGTTAGAGGTTCTCGAGGCCGCCGGAAGCAAGTGGAACTTTCTTCCCTTCCGTCCAGGTCTGGTCGGCGGGCACTGTATCGGTGTCGACCCGTATTACCTGACCCATAAAGCCCAAGAAATCGGGCATCACCCCGAAATCATCCTGGCCGGTCGCCGCATCAACGACGGCATGGGCGAGTATGTCGCCAGTCGATTGGTCAAACTAATGACTCGGAGGCGCCTTCAAGTCTGTCAATCAAACATTCTCATCATGGGATTGACCTTCAAGGAAAATTGCCCCGACATTCGGAACACACGGGTAACGGACATCATCAAAGAACTTGAGAGCTACAATGCTCGGGTCGATGTTTACGATACGTGGGCGAATCCCGAGGAAGTCAAGGAAGAATACGGCATCGATCTCGTCAGGGAGCTTCCGGCCGGAAAGTACGATGCCGTCGTGATTGCCGTCGCCCACCGGGAATTCAAAGCCATGGGCGTCCAAGCCATTCGGGCGTTGGCAAAACCCGACGGCGTCTTGTTCGATGTCAAGTACGCACTGCCCCACGACATCGTAGATGATTACTTATAATTCACAGGGACATCGCCAATGAAAGTATTGGTCACAGGAACGGCGGGATTTATCGGCGCGGCGCTGGCGCAGGTGCTATTGGCACGCGGGGACGAGGTTATCGGCATTGATAACGTCAACGATTACTACGATGTCGGTCTCAAGGAAGCGCGGCTCGCCCGGCTCAAAAGTCACCCCGGCTTCACGGAAATCCGCATCGCCCTGGAAGACCGCGAGCGTCTGAATCAGGCGTTTGCGGATCACCGGCCGCAGCGCGTGGTGAATCTTGCCGCTCAAGCCGGGGTGAGATATTCGCTGACGCATCCTCATGCATACATCGATGCGAATCTGGTGGGTTTCTGCAATATGTTGGAGGCGTGCCGGCATCACGAGATCGAGCACCTAGTCTATGCCTCGTCCAGCTCCGTTTACGGTGCCAATACCGCCATGCCGTTTTCGGTCCACCACAACGTCGACCACCCGGTGAGCCTGTACGCGGCCACGAAGAAAGCCAACGAACTGATGGCGCACACTTACAGCCACCTCTATGGCTTGCCTACCACCGGCCTGCGCTTTTTCACCGTGTACGGCCCTTGGGGCCGCCCGGACATGGCTTTGTTCATGTTCACCCGGAACATCCTGGCCGGTAAGCCGATAGACGTCTTCAATTTCGGACATCACCGCCGCGACTTCACCTATATCGACGATATTGTGGAAGGCGTAGTCAGAGTTCTTGACAACATCGCGGCGCCCAACCCGAATTGGAACGGCGACCACCCCGATCCCGGCACCAGCAAGGCGCCGTACCGCCTTTATAATATCGGCAATCACCAGCCGGTCGAACTCATGCGTTTTATCGAAGTTCTGGAGGATTGCCTCGGCAAGAAAGCCGAAAAAAACCTTCTTCCCATGCAAAGCGGCGATGTACCCGACACCTACGCGGATGTGGACGATCTTATCCGTGATGTAGACTATCGGCCGGCAACGCCCATAGAAACCGGGATTTCCAATTTTGTCGGGTGGTACAAAGATTACTATCGTGTGTCCTAGCCGGGCGATGAGGAAAACAGACCCTGAATCGCATTTCCGAAGCGGACACCCATTGGAATGTGAGAGTCTGTGCACTGGCGCCCGGCAAAATCGTCGACTTGCCTCTCATCTCATTTGCGATCCGTCTATCGCTCCATCTGAATGCTGAATTTCCGCAATGCGCAGGTGCCGATACTAGGCTTTGCAGCTTTCAGCGGCACCGGCAAGACCACGCTTTTAAAGAAGATCATCCCGCTGCTCCGATTGAACGAGCTTAGCGTCGGACTTATCAAGCACAGTCATCACAGCTTCGAAATAGATTATCCCGGCAAAGACAGCTACGAGTTGCGGAGGGCCGGAGCAAACCCGGTCATGCTGAGTTCGTCGCACCGCCGCGCCATCATCACGGAACACCGGGTAATCCGAGAACCGACGCTAGCCGAGGAACTGGCCTATTTCGACCAGACCGGCCTGGACCTGATCTTGGTGGAAGGATTCAAGCGAGAACGCTTCCCGAAAATCGAGTTGCACCGTCCTGCTCTCGGCAAACCTCTTTTGTTTCCCGCCGACGACACCATCATCGCGATCGCAACGGACGCCGAACCGGCGGTTGAGCCCAACATACCGAGACTCGATATCAACGATCCGGAACAAATTACCCGTTTCATTTACCAGGAATTTCTTGCCCATGCGCGAGTGTGATTGCTGCTCCGAGAAACAGTCGCAACCCTTGGCATTGGACGAAGCGCTGAATCGGATGCTCAATGCCATATCGCCCGCGGCGGGAATCGAACAGATCCCTTTGAAACAGGCGCTCGGCCGTATCTTGGCGGAAACGGTCTACGCATCGACCGACCTTCCTCCTTTTTCCAGCTCGGCTATGGATGGCTACGCGTTAAGAGCCGATGAAATCCAGGAAACACCCGTGCTTCGCGTCGTCGGTACCGCTTGGGCAGGCCAGCCTCATTCGGCTCCGATCTCGGCCGGGGAGTGCGTGCGGATTTTCACCGGCGCCGCGCTCCCGGAAGGCGCCGATGCCGTGATCATGCAGGAGCACGCGCACCGCGACGGGGATCGAATTCGAGTCACCGAAAAAACCAAGCCGGGCGAATGCATTCGGTCTCGCGGGGAAGAAATAAAATCCGGCGACCGGCTTCTTGACGAGGGACAACGTCTCGGCCCCGCCGAATTGGGACTATTGGCGTCGATCGGCAGTCCCTCGGTTTCCGTCCGCCGCAAACCGCGCGTCGCTTTTTTTTCCACCGGCGACGAGCTCCGCCCTATCACCGAACCGCTGGCATTCGGCGAAATTCATGACAGCAACCGTTATGTGCTGGATGCATTGTTAGCCGGGTTGGGGGTCGAAACGATCGATATGGGCGTGACGGGAGATAACAAGGAAGAAATCCAACGCGTTCTGCTGGAAGCATCGAACCAAGCCGATGCCGTCATCACCTCCGGTGGCGCCTCGGTGGGCGATGCCGATTTCATCACTGAAGTCGTAAAAGAAATCGGCCACATCGATTTCTGGAAAGTCGCCATCAAACCCGGAAAGCCCTTCGTTTTCGGCCGGATCAATTCGAGCTTTTTTTTCGGTTTGCCGGGAAATCCGGTATCCATGATGGTGACGTTTCAACAACTGGCTCGCCCCGCACTGCTGCGCCTGATGGGCGCATCGATCGTCGAACCCTTGCGGCTCCGGGCCGTTTGCACCAATCGTCTTCATAAACAGCCCGGGCGACTGGAATTCCAGCGCGGCATTTATCGCCGCGACCCGAACGGCATCTTCACCGTGACCGGCCTGGGCGGTCAAAGCGCTTCACAGATGACCTCCATGAGTTCGGCCAACTGCTTCATCGTTCTTCCCGTCGAAAACGCGGGAATCGAAGCCGGCCAAACCGTGGACGTAGAACCTTTTCACGGCTTCCATCAAGCGATCGGATCCTGAGAAGCGCGCCGTTCACCATGATCACAAACCCCACCAATCCACCAACGAGGAGCACGATATGGAAAGAAAAGGCGTTTTAGTCACGGGCGGTGCCGGTTATATCGGCAGCCATTTGGTCAAGCAATTGGGTGAAATGGGGGAACGCCTGGTGGTGCTCGACAATCTCTCCACCGGCTTCAAGGAAGCCGTGCTGTATGGAGATTTCGTCGAGGGCGATACGGGCGACACGAACTTGGTATCGCGAATTTTGCGCGACTACGAGGTCGATTCGGTACTTCACTTCGCCGCCCACACCATCGTTCCGGAGTCCGTATCCGATCCGCTGAAATATTACGGCAACAATACCTGCAAGACGCGCAATCTACTGGAATGTGCCCGCGATGCCGGCGTTAAACATTTCATTTTCTCTTCGACCGCCGCCGTATACGGCATTCCTAACGAACCCTACGCATCCGAGTCGTCGCCGACCGCACCGATCAATCCCTACGGCGCATCGAAGCTGATGAGCGAGTGGATGCTTCGGGACCTCTCGGCGGCAACGGACCTGAAACATGTCATCCTGCGGTATTTCAACGTGGCCGGTTCCGATCCGGAAGGCAGGATCGGCCAATCGACCCGCAAAGCGACCTTGCTGATCAAGGTCGCGGCGGAAGTAGCCGTCGGCAAGCGGGAAAAATTATGCGTTTTCGGTACCGACTACCCGACCGAGGACGGCACCGGTGTGCGGGATTACATTCACGTCAGCGATCTCGCCGACGCTCATATTCAAGCCTTGACCTATTTGCGCAACGGCGGCGACTCGGCCACGCTGAATTGCGGCTACGGACACGGCTATAGTGTCCGAGAGGTCATCAACGCGGTGAATCGAGTAAACGGAAAGCCGATCACGGTGGAGGAAATGCCAAGGCGTCCCGGGGATCCGCCTCAGTTGGTGGCGGCGGTCGGAAAGATCCGGGAATTGCTCGACTGGACACCGCGCTACGACGACCTGCCGTTCATCGTAAAGACGTCCCTGGACTGGGAAAAGAAACTTATCGAACATCCTTGGGGCAATTAGAAGCAACTTGGGCTTGAATACCCTAAACACCGATATTCCCCGCTCCGTTCTACTCTATTGCCGCGGCGGATTTGAAAAGGAATGCGCCGCCGAAATTTTGGAGCGAACCGGCGAACTCGGGGTATCCGGCTATGTAAAGGCGAAGCCCGACAGCGGCTTCGTGGCATTCATACCGCATGCCACCGAAGCCGTTTCGCTACACGACAGAGGTCTTCGGCTCAAAGATCTAATCTTTGCACGGCAACTGGTTTTTGCGTTGGGTCCCTTTACCGAGCTTCCCGTCGCCGATCGCACGCAGCCCTTGCTGCAAGCGGCCCGGCACTTGGGAGACCGGTTTTCAGAGGCATTCCTCGAAACCGCGGACACCAACGAAGCAAAATCGCTCGCGGTCTTCTTGCGCAAATTCGCAGCACCCTTCGATCGCGCATTTAAAGACAGCGGATTGCTCGGCAGCCCATCAGATCCCCGCCTGCACCTCTTTTTTCTTAGCTCTATCGCCGCCTATGTCGGTATTTCGATACCCGGCAACTCTTGTCCCTGGTTAATGGGCATTCCCCGCCTGAAATTTCCCCGCGGTGCACCAAGCCGATCCACGCTCAAGCTGGAAGAAGCCTTTCTGACTTTTCTCGACGATCCGAAAGAGAGCCTTAGCCCCGGCATGACGGCGGTCGATCTCGGTGCAGCACCGGGCGGCTGGACTTTTCAGTTGGTCAAGCACCATATCAAAGTCACCGCGGTCGATAACGGAAAACTCGAACCCGCCTTGCTGGACACCGGTCTGGTGGAACACCTGCGGATGGACGCATTTCGTTATCGTCCTCCCAAGCCGGTAGACTGGCTGGTTTGCGACGTGGTGGAACAGCCTGCCAGAATCGCTGCCCTGATCGGCGAGTGGACTGCTCTGGGCTTATGCCGAAGAGCCATATTCAACCTGAAGCTGCCGATGAATAAGCGTTACGAAGAGGTCAAGCGCTGTCGCGAAATCATCGAAGCACGATTAGGAAGAACACTTAACGATTATTCTCTCGCGTTCAAGCAGCTCTACCATGATCGGGCCGAAATTACTGGCTACATTTCGCGGCATATCCGATGAAAACTGGATTTTCCCATTTGGCGCTTAGGGATGGCAGACCGTGGCGCACGAGCTTTCATGCGCCGGAATGAGTTGATAGAATGCGGGACGGAGACATCTCCGCCGTCGATAACCCCGATCACCCAGCACGATGACCAATTTCTTCGATACCGACAACTTGCATCAGCATATTTCCAAGCAGTATGACCACGAGCTGCTGGACATCCGCAATCGGGTGCTCACCCTGGGCGGGCTGGTCGAGGAACAAGTCGAGTCGGCCGTAACCGCACTCGTGAATAACGATGTAGAGCTGGCCGAACGTGTCATCACCGACGACTACAAGGTTAATTCCCTGGAAGTTTCGATTGATGAGGAATGCACTCAAATCATCGCCCTACGCCAACCCACCGCCCGCGACTTGCGGTTAGTGGTAGCGGTCATCAAAACCATTACCGACCTCGAGCGGATCGGGGACGAAGCCAAGCGCATCGCCCGGCTGTCTATCGATCTTGCCAGCCATTATCCGAAGAAGAACCAGTTGACCGAGGTCGAGCAACTGGCGAAACATGTGCGCGGATTGCTTCGAGAGGCGTTGGACTCTTTCGCGCGCATGGACGTCGATGAGGCCTTGCGCGTCGTTCAGGAAGACAGGATGGTGGATCGGGAATACGAAAGCATCATGCGCCAGCAGATCACGTATATGATGGAAGATCCCCGAGCCATTCCGGTGTCGCTCGATATCATGTGGTCGGCCCGGTCGCTGGAGCGCATTGGTGACCGCTCCTGTAACATTTGCGAATACGTTATTTACTATGCCAAAGGCAAGAATATCCGGCACATCAGTATCGAGCAGGTGGAGAAAGACTTGCGGGAAGCCTGATGTCATCGCCTTGGACTTCAAGGATTTTGGATTCCCTTCCATCAGCGAAGATTGAACTCGCCAGGATCGTCATGGATTTGATCGCAAGCGTGTAATGGGCCATATCCATTAGATTTTCCGAGCTACTTATACCAACCATCCCCTGCGATCCCAACTCCCCTAATCCATGAACCGCTACAAACTAGCGAAATTGCTGTTGTTAGGGATTTTCTGTTCCTTCTCTGCCTGGGGGCTCGAACCGTTCGTGATCGAAGACATACGTGTCGAGGGGTTGCAGAGAGTTTCAGCCGGTACTGTGTTCAATTACCTCCCGGTCAAAGTCGGCGACCTTTTCGACCAGCGGCAGTCGGCGGAATCCATCAAAGCCTTGTTCAAGACGGGCTTCTTCAGGGATGTTCGACTGGAACAGGACGGAAACGTCTTGGTCGTCGTCGTCGACGAGCGTCCTTCCATCGCGAATGTGAAGATCGAAGGCAACAAGGACATCAGCACGGAAGACCTCACAAAAGCCTTAAAAGGCGTAGGACTTTCCGAAGGAAAAGTATTCGATCGCCAAATCCTCGATAAAGTCGAACAGGAACTCCGCCGACAGTATTACAGCCGCGGAAAATACGGGCTGAAAATCGATTCGGTTGTGACCGACCTTCCGCGCAACCGAGTCTCGGTCAACATCAAGATTTCCGAAGGTAAGGTCGCCAAGATCAAACAGATCAATATCGTCGGCAACAATACCTTTGACGATGAAGAGCTCCTGGAACAATTCGAGCTCAGCACGCCGAACCTGCTTTCGTTCTACACCAAGAACGACCAATACTCGAAGCAAAAACTCTCCGCCGACCTGGAGCGTTTGCGATCGTATTATTTGGACAGGGGCTACATCAACTTCGAAATCGAGTCCACCCAAGTTTCCATTACGCCCGACAAGAAAGAAATCTATATTACGATCAATGTCAAAGAGGGCGAGGTCTACTCGGTCAACGAAGTCAAACTGACAGGCAAACTGATCGTTCCGCCCGAAGAGTTGACACCACTGGTCAAGATCGGCCCGAGCGATACCTTCTCGCGCAAGCTGGCTACGGAAACCTCCAAGGCAATATCCGATCGCTTGGGCGATGAAGGGTATATATTTGCGAACGTCAACATGGTGCCCGACATCAATGAGGCGCAAAAAACCGTTTCGATTACCTTCTTCGTCGATCCCGGCAAACAGGTTTATGTTCGCCGCGTCAATTTTCACGGCAACACCAAGACACGGGACGAAGTACTGCGGCGCGAAATGCGCCAAATGGAGGCGGCTTGGGCTTCCACCAGCAAGATCGAGCGATCCAAAACCCGACTGGAGCGGCTGGGCTATTTCCAGGAGGTCAACGTCGAAACGCCGGCCGTCGCCGGAACCACCGACCAGATAGACGTCAATTACAATGTCGTGGAAAAACCGTCCGGTAACCTGATGGCGGGCGTCGGCTTTTCCCAGGCGCAAGGCATCATTTTTAATGCCAACATTACTCAGGACAATGTCTTCGGCACCGGCAAAAGGATCAATTTCACATTCAACAACAGCAGCGTCAATACGATTTATCGACTCGGTTATTTCAATCCGTACATGACCCTGGACGGCATCAGCAGCGGTTTCGATCTCAGCTACAGAAACACCGATGCGTCGCGAATGTACCTTGCTCGTTACAACACCGACGTCGCCTCCGCGGGGGCCAACCTCGGTATTCCGCTGAACGAATTCGACAGTCTGCGCTTCAACCTGGATCTTGAACACACGAAGCTCGATGCCGCATCCAGATCGTCGCAGGAGATTCTCGACTTTATCGAAGAAAACGGCGACAAGTACAACACCTTGACGATGGCGGCCGGCTGGGTTCACGACACCCTGAACCGAGCCATCTTTCCGACGAAGGGTGGATCCCAGCGCCTTTCAATACTGGCATCGGTGCCTATCAGCGACCTGAATTACTATAAAGCCAGCTATAAGCTTCAGCACTATTTCCCGATCGCGAAGGATCTGACCTTCATGCTGGAGGGTGAAATCGCTTATGGCGATGGTTACGGCGATACCGGAAGCCTGCCGTTTTTCGAACATTATTTCGCGGGAGGTCCTCAGTCTGTCCGGGGCTTTCGACCCAATACACTGGGTCCGCTCACCAAGCCCAACAACCAGGGGCTCGGCGGCAACCTCCCTTTCGGGGGATCGAGCAAATTGGTCGGCACCGCCGAACTCTTCTTCCCGGTGCCCTTCATGCAAGACAGCAAGAACCTCCGTCTGGGGACATTCATCGATGCCGGCAATGTTTTTGACGGTACCTATGATTTAGGTGAAATCCGCTACTCCGCGGGACTTTCGGCCAAGTGGCTGTCACCTTTCGGCGCTTTGGGTTTCAGTATCGCGCAACCTATAAACGCTAGTGGCAGAGACGATGTTCAAAACTTTCAGTTCTCGTTCGGCTCCGGATTCTGACGATCCCGCCACGGCACAAGACGATGTCGAGAGTCGCTGGGCGCTGAACAGTTCTTGTATAATCCGTGAGAGACAACTCGGCGAATTTCAATTCCAAGACTATTAAGCTTCAATATTTCTTCCATCAATAACCTTTCCATTAACCGAATTTTCGAAGTGAGACTTAGAACATGTTAAAGAAAAGCATTGGTTTTGCACTGCTTGGCTTATTGGCGAGCATGAGCCTTGAGGCCGCCGAACTCAAAATTGGATTTGTCAATGTCGCTCGGTTATTGGAAAAGGCACCGCAGGCGGAAAAAGCCAAGAAAGAGCTGGAACGGGAATTTGCACCGCGCGACAAGAAACTGGTTACCGAGCAGAAAGCGATCAAATCGATGGAAGAAAAACTCGCCAAGGATGCCGCGATAATGAGCGATTCCGAACGGCAAAAAATGGATAAAGAAATCATCAGCCGTAAGCGCGAAGCCAAGCGCTTGCAAGACGAGTTTCGAGAAGATTTTAATCTCCGCCGTAACGAAGAATTGACCCAATTGCAGAAAGAGATCTTCGAAGCCATTCAATCCCTGGCCAAGGACGAGAGCTTTGACCTCCTTTTGACGGATGGGGTGGTATTTGCCAGCGAAACGGTTGACGTGACCAGCAAGGTCGAGAAAAAACTCAGAGATAGCTATAAAAATTAATTCGGCTGAGCTGTAATCTCATCCATACCCGAAAAAGGAAAAGCGCCTTTGGATATTCAAAAAATAAAAGAGTATCTACCTCATCGATATCCTTTTCTTCTTGTGGACAGGGTTCTTGAGGTAGATCCCGGCAAGCGGCTCTTGGCTTTCAAGAATGTGACCTATAACGAACCTTTTTTTACTGGACATTTCCCGGAACTGCCCATCATGCCCGGGGTTTTGATTATCGAGGCGCTAGCTCAGACGACCGGCCTGCTTGCATCGGAAACCGCACCGGATGTCTTGGGAAAAGGGATGGTTTACTACCTTGTCGGCCTGGACAAGGTTCGTTTTAAGCGCCCGGTCGTTCCAGGCGACCGTCTGATGCTGGAAGCGACTTATCTGCGTCACAAGCGGAATATCTGGGCGTTTTCCTGCCGTGCCGAGGTCGACGGGGAATTCGTAGCCAGTGCGGAAATCATGTGTGCGGCGGCGGAGCAGGAGTCTTGATTCATCCCACAGCTATTATCGATCCTTCCTGTGAGCTAGCGAACGACGTCCGTGTAGGAGCCTACGCGATCATCGGACCCGATGTCCGAATCGACTCCGGCACCGAAATTGGTCCTCATGCGGTTATCAAAGGGCCGACCCGTATCGGAAAACATAACCGGATCTTTCAGTTCGCTTCCGTGGGGGAAGACCCACAAGACAAAAAGTATCATGGTGAAGTCACCTATCTCGATATCGGCGATCGCAACGTCATTCGCGAGTACGTCACGATTCATCGCGGCACTGTTCAAGATCAAGGAACTACCCGTATCGGTGATGACAATTTGCTGATGGCATACACCCATGTCGCTCATGACTGCGTCATAGGCAGCCATGTCATCATGGCCAATGCCGCTTCGCTCGCGGGCCATGTCCGCGTGGACGACTACGCCATATTGGGTGGCTTTTCGCTGGTACACCAATTTTGCAAGATCGGGCAACACAGCTTTTCCGCCATGGGCAGCGTCATTACGCGCGACATTCTGCCTTATGTCATGGTTGGTGGCTGCCCCACGAAACCCCACGGGATCAATACGGTGGGACTGGAGAGACAAGGTTTTAATCCCGAATCGATTCGGCAGATTCGCAAAGCCTACAAGACTGTGTACAAGTCCCGGCTAAAACTCGACGAGGCAATCCAGCAACTCGACGAGATGACTTCCGAAACGCCCGAGATTCAAAAAATGGTGGACTTCCTCAAGCAAACCGGCCGGAGCATCATCCGCTGATAGACGGCGGATAGGCTCGTTCCGAATCGAATGCCATGGCACTGATTGCCGGTTGCGACGAAGTGGGCCGCGGATGTATCGCCGGACCGGTAGTGGCGGCGGTGGTGATCATCGAAGATCGTTTTCACATCTCGGGGCTGGCCGATTCCAAAAAGCTGACGCCGCAGCGCCGCCAAGATCTGGCCGCAGCCATCAGGACCAAAGCTTTCGCTTGGGCAGTAGGCCGAGCCGAAGCAAGCGAAATCGATCGAATCAACATCCTCCAGGCGTCGCTCTTGGCGATGCGCCGGGCCTTTGACGCTCTACCGATAAAACCGGATTGGGCTATGGTGGACGGCAACCAATATCCGGCATTCCCTTGTCCGGGCGAAGCCATTATCGGTGGAGACGCCACCGTGCCGGCGATTTCTGCCGCATCGATACTGGCCAAAGTGTTTCGGGACCGGGAAATGCAAATTCTCGACAGCCTGCATCCCGGCTACGACTTCGCCGTCCACAAAGGCTATCCCACGGCGGTCCATATCTCTCGCTTACGCGAATTGGGACCGACTCCGAGCCACAGGCGATCTTTCGGACCGGTAAGGCGAGCGAGCGTCCCGGGATCGGATTAGCATCAGTCCAACTTTCAACGAGGTGCCGATGGAACTCTTGGCAATCAGCCTAGCCGAGCCGAAACAGGTCGAACATGACGGCCGCCGGATTTTCACTGGCATTTACAAAGAGCCCACGAAGGGTCCGGTCAAAGCCGGCGCCTTCGGGCTAGAGGGCGATGCACAAGTCGATCTCAAGAACCATGGCGGCAAGGACAAAGCGATATATGTTTACACCGTAGAAAACTACCGCTTTTGGGAACGAGAATTGGAGAAGCCGTCCCTGCCTTTCGGGCAGTTCGGCGAAAACTTCACTGTCAGCGGAATGCCCGATGAATCCGTTCACATCGGCGATGTCTTTCGAATCGGCAAGATTGTGGTTCAAGTCACCCAACCGCGCGTCCCTTGTTTCAAACTGGGGATCAAAATGGGCGATCCCTCGTTTGTAAATGTTTTTCTCAGCTCGGGCCGAACCGGATTTTATTTTCGAGTACTTGAGGAGGGCGAGGTGCGTTCCGGCGACACGATTGTTCGCCTTCGGGAGGACGAGGAGCAATTGAATATCAAGGATGCGATGCTCGCTATCGTAAAAGGACCGCGCCAACAAGAGATTATCGAGAAAGCCCTCCGGGTCGAGGCGCTGTCGCAGTCCTGGCGGGAAAGTTTGGAGAAGCGCCGCTCGCGGCCATAAAAAACCGGCTCACGGCTCACGCATCCCGCCCCGCCGGGATCGCGTGCCCGATGGACGGCAGCCATGCACGGAGCCCCGGCGCCGTCATGATCGTACTGGCGATCGCCATGAGCACCAGCATGGTGAAGACCTGAGGAGGAATCACGCCGAGCTCGAATCCTAAATTTATGACGACAAGCTCCATCAGCGCCCTCGTATTCATCATGATGGCGATGTTCCGCGCCTCCGGTCTCTTCAGGCCGGAAATCCGAGCCGCGACGTAACAGCCGCCGAATTTACCCAAAACCGCTAGAAAAACCAGCGCTGCGCACCAAAACCAGAGCTCAGCGGTTTCCAATCCTCCCACATCGGTACGCAGGCCGGTATACGTAAAGAAGATCGGCAGGAAAAACACCGTCACCAAATCCGCGACCTTATGCTTCCATGCCTCCACGAGTTCATGCTGATCATGCAACAGCACGCCCATCATGAATCCGCCGAAGATGGCAAAAATTCCGAGCTTGCTGGTCAACATGGCCGAAGTGAACACAATAACCAGGAGAATCGCCATCAGGTCTTGCGGCAACGCCTGATGATTGAATTCGAAACGACGTACGATGAACCGCAGAGCTTGCCGCACCACAGACCAGCACACAATGACGTAAAGCAGAAGCGAGCCGACCTGCGCCAACATGCCGATAATGGAAAAATGCGCGGTCACCGTAGCGGATATGAACGCCAGCAAAGTCCACCCGACCGCGTCATTGACGGCAGCCGACGAGATGGTGATTACCCCGATCCGCGTGCGCGTCAGATCGAACTCCATCATGATGCGCCCCAAAATAGGTACCGCCGTAATCGAAAACGCAGTGGCCATGAATAAGGCGTACGCCGACGCCGAAATTCCGGAGGCGAGATGGGGAGCGGACCCATAGCCGAATACCAGTCCGAGCGTGAATGGCGCCGCAATTCCCATCACGCTGATTAGGCCGACCGCCCGCTGGTTTTGTCGCGATTTGAGCTGTGAGAAATCGAATTCCAGACCGACTTGAAACATCAACATAATCAGTCCGATCTGACTCATAATGCTGATAGGCGTCGTGTCGGCAGTCCGAAATATCAGCTGGAACGTTTCCGGCGCGAGCACGCCGAATAGCGAAGGACCGAGCAAGAGCCCGGCGACGATCTCGCCCACGGCCCGAGGCTGGCCGACCCGCCTGGCCAAATAGCCCGCCACGCGCGCCGCAATAATGATGATTGCGACCTGTACCAGGGTAAAAAAGAGCACCTGCTCGGTCGTCTGAACACCACCCTGAACCGAATCGATCGCCATTATCCGATATTCCGCTTCCGTAAAATCCGCTACGAGCCACACTGCTCGCAGCTTATCGGGCGCATGGTCAAGCTGCGCCAAAGTCCCTTTAAATAAAGTCCTTTCGTGATCAGCTTCCACGCCACCATGCGCGTAATTCTGAGGATATCCGTCACCGGGCGGAAATGGCTGGGACGCGCATTAGCGCGATAAACGGTACTGACCCGCACCGGCATGGCATAAAACCCCATGCGAGCCCCCTCGATCAGAATTTCGCTCTCAAATACAAAACTCCTTTCTCGAGTACAGGACAATTTCACCGAGCGGATCAAATCGGCGGGATAAATCCGAAACCCCGATTGGCTATCCTCTATCGGTTGCCCGGAAGCCCAAGCGATCCAAAAATTGGCGAAACGGTTGGCGCGGTAGCGTGCCGACGGTATGGCTGCCCTATTCCACAGCCTGGATCCGATCACGATATGGTGCGGGAACCGATACGCCGCCGAAAGCAGCCTGGGAATTTCAGCCGGATCATGTTGACCGTCGCCGTCCATCGTCATTACGGCAAGGATGCTTTCATCTCGCAATGCGTGCTGTAAGCCACGCCAAAGACTAGCCGCTTTGCCCTGATTCGTTTCGTTCCGGAGCAATTCGATATCGAGCCCGTCCAGTGTCGAGGAAGTCCCGTCGGTCGAGCCGTCGTCCACGACGATGATGCGCGGCACGTACCGAAGCGCTGCGCCCACGACCTCCCGGATGGTCGCCGCCTCATTGAACGCCGGAATCACCAGGGCATATGCCGCGTTTCTGCCGCCGGTCCGATCCGGATTCATGCCATGCCGCCATTGACGGAGAACACCTGCCCCGTAATATAGGACGCCTTGTCCGAGGCCAAAAAGCCGACCAGATGCGCCACCTCCTCTGGCGTTCCGGCGCGCTTCATGGGCACCAGTTGCTGGATCAATTCGGGATTGAAGGCTTCTGAAATCATCGGACTTTCGATAATTCCCGGCGCAACCACGTTCACCGAGATTCCGCGAGATGCAACTTCCAGAGCCAACGACTTGCAGGCACCTATCAATCCCGCTTTCGCAGCTGCGTAATTGGCCTGCCCCCGGTTCCCCATGAGTGCAGCTACCGACGAGACGCTTATAATGCGCCCCCACCGAGTTCGGATCATAGGCAGCAGCAAGGGCTGGGTGACATTGTAGAAACCGGTCAATGAAACCTCGAGAACGTTCCTCCACTGCTCCCTGCGCATACCCGCCAGCGGCGCGTCGTCATGGATGCCGGCATTATTCACCAAGACCTGGATAGGGCCGGCCTCCAAGAGCGTCTCCAAAGCCCGTTTAGCCGATTCGTCATCGGCAACGTCAAAGAAAACGGCTTCTGCCGATCCGCCTTGCGCCATGATGTCTTCGACCACGCGGCACGCTCCGTCGCGATTTCCAAAACCGTGCACCACCACATGCAGACCGTCAGCGGCCAATTGTCGAGCAACCGCCGCGCCGATGGCGCCGCTACCGCCGGTAATGAGTGCTCTTCTCATCGATCAAGCCGCCTCAGTCCAAAAGCACGGCCCAACCGAAATTCAGTCCGGTATAGGCTCATTTTTTCTTAATCTATGCTTTACGTTAAGATTTCGGAATTCCAATCGTACGGCTGACATCTAAAAAACGAGCCGACGAGTTCGCAATGAGGAGCGAATTTTAAGTTTTGCCGGCCGTGAAAGCCATCCCGAATCCCGGACCGTTCGAAGAAAGCGAACTCCAATACGCGAAAATCAAGTTCGAAACGGTTATAGATGGACTCCAGCCGCTGGTTACTCCGTAACGCGGCTTTACCCGACCAACTTGCACATAATGAATTCCCGAATCGATGCCATCGCGCATCCTAAAGGCAAAGAAATCCACGTTTGGCACCTGAATCTCGGCGTTATGCCCGTTAATCGTGATGCGTTTTGGAAGGCGCTCGCTCCAGCCGAACGTGATCGCTGTTCGCAGTTCCGCTCCGATATTCATAAGCAGCGCTTCATTGCCACGCAAGGGGCATTGCGATGCTTGCTGTCTTGCTATTTAGGCATTGCACCGCATACCGTCCAGTTCGAACGCAACCAACACGGCAAACCCCGTCTCGCAGGGACAGAACCCGACCGAGGGCTAGTATTCAATCTTTCCCACTCGGGAGACCAGGCCCTCGTTGCCGTGGGCGTGGACATGCCACTTGGGGTGGATCTTGAAATCAGGCGTCCGCTTACCCACATAGAAGGTCTGGTTGAGCGCTGTTTTGCTCCTTCCGAACGCAACCGCTGGTGTTCGCTGCCCCCCTCTCACCGGTTGGCCGCATTTTTCAATGTTTGGACGTGTAAGGAAGCGTTTATCAAAGCGGTAGGCCGGGGCTTGGGACTCGGACTTACCCGATGCGTCCTCGCTTCCGGCGAAGTTCCACGCTGGGAAACGATTCCGGAATCGTGCGGTAATCCCGATGAGTGGTCCCTTCGAAGTTTAGATCTCGGCGAAAATATCAGCGCCGCGCTCTGCGCGCGGGCAACGGACATCCATTGGCGATTAAACGAGCTCGACCCATTCCCGCGCTGAGGCGCGCGGCCCCGGCTCTTTGATGACAGAAAACCTTGAATCACGGATAGGCTTTTCAGTAAGTCGAGGCCTAACGTATCATCCGCCTACCCGTCAATCTTGTGAGGCATTTCGATTATGCAGCAGATCCTTCGTTTTCCGCCTCCCGTCATCGCCTTGGCTCTTGTCGGTCTAGGTTTCGGCTTAGTCCCGATAACCTCCGGATTCCCGTCCTTCAGCATACCCAGCCTGGGAATCATACTTATCGCCGTAGGCATCGTCACTAGCGCTTCGGCGCTGTTTCAATTCCGCCTTATCCGAACCACATTCATCCCCACCGACGATCCTACGGCGCTCGCCAAAGATGGCCCTTATTGCTGGACCCGTAACCCCATGTATCTAGGGATACTAACGGCCTTAACCGGACTCGCCTTTTTTGTCGGCTCGCTATCGATGTTTATCGCTCCGATAGGCTTCTATTTCGTGATCGACCGGCACTTTATTCCTTACGAAGAAACCAAGTTAGCCGGCCTCTTCGCGGAGAACTATCTGGAATACCAACGCCGAGTACCGCGCTGGCTGTAAGCAAAGGGAAGGCGGCGTTCTGCGCCCGCGGCAAAAACTGCCTCGCAGGAATGAGTCAGGATAGATAAACAAATCTAAAGAAGAAGAAATAGAAAAAGGCCGGCGGCACTTTGGCTCAAACCTGTGCCGCCGGCCTATGTAAGAGAAATCAGTCGATGGCTTGGATGCGGATGGCCGGCCGCGCTTTGGCGCCAACCGTTTCCACATCGTACTCCGGCACCGGCTCGGGCGCCATCGGTCCATCGCTACGCGGCCCGAATAGAGCAACCCACGCCGCTTTCAAGGGATTTCTGACGGCATCTTCCACGGCGCTCGCCTCGTATCCGCAATGGGCCATGCAATTGGCGCATTTCGGATTCTTGGAGTTGCCGTATTTATGCCAGGGCGTCTCTTCCATCAATGCCTTGAAAGATGGAGCGTAACCCTCGTCGACCAACAAATAACAAGGCTTCTGCCAGCCGAATACATTGCGGGTGGGGTTACCCCAAGGAGTACAGTTGTAGGCTTGGTTGCCCGCCAAAAAATCCAGATACAGGCTCGAATGGTTCAGCTTCCACTTGCGGCCGCGGCCTAGTTTGAAAACCTTGCGGAACAATTCCTTACTGTCGCGCATCTTGATGAAGATATCCTGCAACGGCGCATGCTCGTAGCTGAAGCCCGGCGCGATGGTCGTGCCTTCGACTCCGAGTTTCTTGCAGTAGTCGAGGAATCCGGCAATTTCTTCGGCGTTCTCGCCTTGAAACAAAGTACAGTTGATGGTGACGCGGAACCCGCGCGCAATGGCCATTTCCACGGCTTCGGTAGCCCGATCGAACACGCCGTTCTGGCAGACTGAAGCATCGTGGCGTTCGCGATTGCCGTCCAAGTGTATCGAGAAAGTAAGGTAGGGGGAGGGTTTGTAATCGTCGATTCGTTTCTTGAGAAGCAGCGCGTTCGTACAGAGATAGACGTATTTCTTACGCTGAATGATGCCTTCGATGATCTGCGGCAACTCCTTATGCAACAGAGGCTCGCCGCCGGCGATGGAAACGATGGGCGCGCCGCATTCGTCAACAGCTGCCAAACACTCATCGATGCTCAGCCGACGATTCAGGATATCATCGGGATAATCGATCTTACCGCAACCGGCGCACGCCAAATTGCAGCGGAACAGAGGTTCGAGCATCAACACTAACGGATAACGTTTGTTTCCATTTAATTTTTGTTGTAGAAGATACTTAGCTACGCTGAGTTGTTGCCTTATTGGAACGCTCATTCACCTTCCCCCGATTTAACAAGTTCGATTCACTTAAAATTAGCCTGTATTCGTGTTTCCACCACAACGAGCACAGCGCCGCAGACTATAAACCATAACTAAATTCCTGACCAATGCACTTTGGAATTCATCAGACCACCTGTCATGTTGATAAGCAGGTTAATTCGGGTTGGTCCAGGCATTAATTCCAATGCAACATCCTAGCTTGTAGTTGTATTTTCCTCAACTAAATTTCGTTAAAATACAACACATCTTGACGATCGGGGCAATCCGGCTAGAATTTGCTGCTTTCCCAGCGAACCGTTGCTGCCTTATCTCAAGACGAACTGGCCGGAACATCGCATCTAGAAACTGGTTGGAATTTCAGAACTTGAACGGAGCAACACTCGTCCGCACGAGCGGAAGCTTTTCCTCGGATCCAAGCGTGATGAGCGACGACGACGCGTTGCAGTCTCACCTACTGGAAGGTGTCTCCCGCACCTTTGCGCTTACTATCCCGCAATTGCCGCCGGTCTTAGCCAAGCCGGTCTCGAATGCTTACTTGTTATGTCGCATTGTCGACACCATCGAAGATGAGACGGCACTTTCATCCACGGAAAAGCGCAAGTTCTGTCAGCAATTCGTGCGCGTGGTCCAAGGCAACGAGGCCGCCGAACTGCTTCGAGACGAACTCGGCCCTCGCCTTTCGACAGTCACCAGTCCGGCCGAGCACGAACTTATCCACTTGATTCCCCGGGTCATCGCCATTACTCACAGCTTCGATCCGCCGCAACGGGAAGCACTGGCCTCCTGCGTCGAAATCATGGCGAATGGCATGGCAGAATTCCAGGACCGAGACCTGCGATACGGTCTCGCAAACATGGAGGAAATGAGCAACTACTGTTATTACGTGGCCGGCGTGGTCGGGGAAATGCTGACCAAGCTTTTCTGTCACTACTCCCCCGAGATCGCCGCCCATCGCGACGAGATGATGAAGCTCGCGGTATCGTTCGGGCAAGGTCTGCAAATGACCAACATCCTCAAGGACCTTTGGGATGACCATGCCCGCGGCGTTTGTTGGCTGCCACGCGATATTTTTGGCCAGTGCGGATTCGATTTACGCAAGCTTAAACCGGGCCATAACGACCC
This sequence comes from Methylocaldum sp. GT1TLB, assembly GCF_051027445.1. Classification (NCBI taxonomy): domain Bacteria; kingdom Pseudomonadati; phylum Pseudomonadota; class Gammaproteobacteria; order Methylococcales; family Methylococcaceae; genus Methylocaldum; species Methylocaldum sp. GT1TLB. The sequence continues at coordinate 4,529,107 of NZ_CP194898.1, read as the reverse complement.
CAAGTTCTGCGAGGGATTCAAGCATCTGATTGGAATTGCACACGGACATCTGAAGAATGCGCTTGCCTATACCTTGTATATACCCTCGCGCGAGACCGGTCTTCGCGAGTTCTGTCTGTGGGCGCTGGGGATGGCAGTGCTGACCCTGCGCAAAATCAACAAAAACCTTTATTTCAGCGACTCATCGCAAGTCAAGATTACACGCCGGGCAGTGAAAGCGACCGTTCTGACAAGTCGTCTGCTGCGTTCGAGCGATATCCTGCTCAATACCGCATTTTTCCTTGCAGGATCCGGCTTGCAACGTAGCAGCCGTCAGCTCCCGGCCCTCGGTCACCATACCGACACGTGAGAAGCCAACCACAAACAGGGGATTCCTTGCTCATGTTGAAAGAAGCGACTGCACTTTCCGCTCTCGATACGGCTTTCCTCCAGCCTTATAACGAATCGCCCTTGGATAACGCTATCCGTCGCGCCAAAAAGGAGTTGCTCGGATTGCAGCACCAGTCCGGCTACTGGGTGTTCGAGCTCGAAGCGGACTGCACGATTCCATCCGAGTACATCTTGATGATGCACTACATGGACGAAATCGACGCAGCATTACAGGCCAAGATCGCCAACTACCTGCGCGCCAACCAGCAGGCAGACGGCAGCTATCCGTTGTTCTTCGGAGGTCCTGGCGATATCAGCTGTACTGTCAAAGCCTATTACGCACTGAAACTGGCCGGCGACGACATCGACGCTCCGCATATGAAGAAAGCCAGAGCATGGATTCTGGCCCAAGGCGGCGCGGCACGCTCCAACGTCTTCACCCGCATCATGCTGGCCATGTTCGAGCAAGTGCCGTGGCGCGCCGTGCCGTTCATTCCGGTGGAAATCATGCTGCTGCCGCGCTGGTTTCCGTTCCACTTGGACAAGGTCTCCTATTGGTCGCGCACAGTGATGGTTCCCTTGTTCATCCTGTGCAGCTACAAGGTTAAAGCGCGCAACCCAAGAAAGATCGGCATTCGCGAACTCTTTACTGTCGATCCGGAAAAGGAAAAAGGATATTTCAGCCACGTCAAGACGCCGCTCGGCAAGAGCATTCTGGCGCTGGAACGCATCGGCCGCCTGATGGAACCGCTCATCCCAAAAGCGATGCGGCGAAAAGCCACCGAGAAAGCACGCGATTGGTTCATGGCACGATTGAACGGGGTAGACGGTTTGGGCGCCATCTTCCCCGCCATGGTCAACGCTTATGAAGCCATGGACTACTTGGGTTTTCCACCGGAAAACGAGCATCGCCGCATAGCCAAGGAGGCCATCGAACGCCTGCTTGTCGTCGGCGAAAACAGCGCTTATTGCCAGCCGTGCGTATCGCCGATTTGGGACACCGGGCTATCCAGCCTGGCACTGCAGGAAGTCAACAGGTTCGAGAAGGATCCCGAGATCGACGACGCACTAACTCGCGGGCTACGCTGGCTGGCGAGCAAGCAGTTGACCGACGAGCCGGGTGACTGGCGTATCAACCGGCCGAATTTGGAAGGCGGCGGATGGGCTTTCCAGTTCGAAAACACTTATTACCCCGACGTGGATGACAGCGCCGTAGTCGCCCAAGCCTTGGCTCAGGCCGAAAACCACGAGTTCGACGAGAACATTCGCCGCGCCACCAACTGGATTGCCGGCATGCAATCCGACAACGGCGGATTTGGTGCGTTCGATGCGAACAACACGCATTATTACCTGAATCACATTCCGTTCGCGGATCACGGCGCCCTGCTCGATCCGCCCACCGCCGACGTCAGCGGACGCTGCGCGATGTTCTTGGGCAAGATGCTGGAACAACGCCCGGATCTTAAACCGGCGCTGGATCGTACGATCGAATATCTGAGAAAAGAACAGGAAGTCGATGGCTCGTGGTTCGGTCGCTGGGGCACCAATTACATCTACGGCACCTGGTCGGTACTCGTAGGCTTCGAGGCGGCAGGCATCCCCAAGACCGACCCGAGCATACAGAAAGCCATCGCTTGGCTGAAGAGCGTACAACGCCCGGACGGCGGCTGGGGCGAGGACAACTTGACCTATCACGACGCCAGCCCGGAACGGCGGGGCCGTTTTCACACCAGCACGGCCTTTCAGACCGGATTGGCCTTGCTCGCGCTGATGGCGGCAGGCGATACCGATTCGCCCGAAGTCGAGGCCGGCATAGATTACCTCGTCAGAACGCAAAACGCCGATGGTTTCTGGAAGGACGAATGCTTCACCGCGCCGGGCTTCCCGCGGGTCTTTTATCTCAAATACCACGGCTACGACAAATTTTTCCCGCTGTGGGCGTTGGCGCGTTATCGTAACGAGCGCTACGGCACGGCGTGAAGTCCCTTGGGTTTGTGATCGCGCTGCCGGCCGAGGCTCGTACCCTCGTCCGGCAGCGCGTCTGCTTTGACGACCTGCTGGAACTGCCGGACGGTCATCGGTTGGCCGTCTCCGGCTCCGGTCCGAATCATGCGCGCAGTGCCGCATTCCGACTTCTCGAACACAAGGTCGATGCCTTAATCAGCTGGGGCTGTGCGGCGGCCCTCGACGGTTCCATGAATGCAGGCGATCTGGTATTGCCCGATCGAATCTTAAGCCCGGACGGCATCGAGCATGCGGTCTGCCCCGAATGGCACGACCGGGTTCGGCAAGCCTTAGCCCCGATGCTGCCGGTCACGACGGGCCTTCTGCTGGGAAGCCCCAAGGTCGTCGCGAACGCGGCGGAAAAACGAGAACTTCATGCCAGCAAAGGCGCAGTTGCACTCGATATGGAAAGCGCCTCCGTAGCCTCGGTCGCAAACGCCCGGGGCGTACCTTTTCTAGCAGTTAGAGCCATCGCCGATCCGGCATGCATGAACCTTCCCAACTCCGTGGCCGTCGCCGTAGATGAACGCGGCGACGTCAACATTCCGAAGCTCCTGAGATATGCCTTGGCTCATCCTGCCGAATTCGTTGCCTTGGCCCGACTGGGGAAGGCTTTTTACGCAGCCGCAAATACACTTCGCCGAACGGCGCATCTTTTGAGAACCGACATCTCTCTTACGCCGTCCGCCGACCGTTAATTCTCGCAACTAAAACGTCGATGAGCAGAACCGCCGAGAACCTTTTTATTCGTGTCGTCCACTGGTGGGAAGAAAACTTCCTCAACCGGCCGTGGTTAGTCACTTTGCTGTTCCTGATCGCCTCCGGCTTTACGCTCCAGTACACCATGGAGAACCTGAAGTTCGACACGAACACGGCGGACATGATTTCGACGGAGCTGCCATTCCAGAAAAACCGCATCAAGCTGGAAAAAGCATTCCCTCAGGATGTCAGTACCATCATTCTCCTGGTCGAGGGAAAAACGCCGGAGGAAACCGCCGACGCCGTCAAACTGATCGGCGAGAAACTCAGACAAAATAGGACCGAAATCAAGTCGGTCCATATTCCGGACGAGGGAGAATTTTTCGCTAGGAACGGCTTGTTATATTTGGATTTAGAAGAATTGGAGGATTTGTCCGCCCAACTCGCAAATGCCCAACCTTTTATCGGCCGGATTTCCGAAAACAACAGTCTCGGCGGTCTCCTCGATATCTTGGGCGAGGCCTTGAAGGCTTCGGAAGAAGGCTTCGAAATCGAACTGAATCCTTTGCTAGAGAAAATTCGCGAGGCGGTCGTTGCAACGAGCGAAGGCAAGCCTTACCGGCTGTCGTGGCAGCAATTGATGCTCACCCGAGATGAGGGGCTCGGGGTCACCAAGCGGTTTATTAATATCACGCCGGTCCTCAATTTCGAGGAATTGCTGCCCGCCGAAAAAGCAATCGGGGCTATCGATAAAGTTTTGGCAGAAGTACTGCAGGGCGATCTTGCCGATGTCAGCGTCCGCAAAACCGGCGAGGTGGTGCTGGAGCACGAGGAAATGCAGACCGTCGGAACCGGGGTTTCGATTGCCAGCGTCGCATCCCTTATTCTCGTGTCCGCCACCTTGTGGGTCGCTTACCGATCCTTCAAGCTGATGTTCGCCACTTTCGTCGCGTTGACCATGGGGCTGATTTTTTCGCTCGGTTTCGCTACCGTCGCCATCGGCCAGCTCAATCTGATCTCCATCGGCTTCGCAGTCTTGTTCATCGGCATGGGCGATGCGTATTCCTCCCATTTCTGTCTGCGTTACCGGGAATTGGTCCTGCGCGGCGTCTCCCAACGGGAAGCGTTGCGGGAAACCTTGACATCCACCGGCTCCTCGCTCGTTCTCTGCTCCATCACCGCGGCAACCGGCCTCTATGCCTTCATCCCCACCAACTACTCCGGAGTCGCGGAACTCGGTATTATCGCCGGCACCAGCATGTTCATCGCTCTGGCGACGACCTTCACCATACTGCCGGCGCTGTTGAAGATCATGCCCTTGAGGCCGCCACGTCGGCGCAAGGAAAAGAAAGGCGCATCGTTCCTGTCCTCGAACTGGCCGATCCGCTATGCCCCATCGATTCGCACGGCCACGGTTGTTCTTGGCTTGATCTCCGTGGGTCTCCTCTGTGACGTCACCGTGGACTTCAATCCGATCAACCTGCGCGATCCCAATACGGAATCGGTCAAGACCTTTAAATATCTGCTGCAATTCGAAGACACCTCCCCCATGACATTGGCTTCCCTGGCACGGAGCGAAGCCGAGGTCAAAGCCAAGAAAGCCGCATTCGAGTCCTTGCCAACAGTCGACAAGGTTGTCAGCATTTTCGACTTCATTCCGGAGAATCAGGACGATAAGCTCGCGATTATCAGCGATTTGTCGCTCATCATGGGTCCTCAACTCGAGAGCTTCCCCCCGTCCACGCGAGAGAAAGTCGATCCCCAGGTCATCGAGAATTTTCATCAGGTGTTGCGGGACCGTGCTGCGGCAGGTGAAAACGGCGTAATCAAAGCCTTGGACGAAGCTCTGACGCAGTTGCACGCCCGCCTGGAAACCGCCGACGAAAGCACGCGTCAAGCGATGCTCGGCCGGCTTCAGGACAGCATTTTAGGCCCGCTTCCGGCTACCATCGCCAATCTTCGCGAAAGCCTTCAGGCCCATCCGATTTCCATGGGGACCTTACCTCCCGACCTGAAAAATCGCTGGGTCAGCGCCGACGGACTGTACCGTCTACAAATCTTCCCGAATAAAGACTTGAACGATCTCGAGAACTTGCGCGAATTCATCCTTGAGGCGCAAAAAGTCGACAAGAATGTAACCGACGTGCCGGTCGCTTATCTCGAATCCATGAACGAGGCCATCAACGCCTTTCAGCAAGCGTTCGGCATTGCCTTCGTCGCCACCACGATCCTGTTGCTGCTGATCGTACGAAATCTGAAGGACACGCTGTTGGTCCTGCTGCCGCTGCTGCTGGCGTCCCTATTTACCGCCGCCTCGACGGTGCTGTTCGATATCCCGTTCAACTTCGCCAATATCATCGCCCTGCCCTTGCTTTTCGGTCTGGGAGTCGACAACGGCATTCACATGGCACACCGTCTACACTATCTGCATTCGAACGATGAAAACCTGCTCAGTACCAGCGAAGCACAAGGAATATTCTACGGCTCGCTGACGACCGTATTCAGCTTCGGCAGCCTAGCCTTTACCGCTCATCAAGGCACCGCCAGCATGGGAATGATCCTGACCATCGGCCTCATGCTCACCCTGATCTGCGCGTTGGTCGTGCTGCCCGCCTTCAGTACGCTGAGAGTCTCCCACCGGCGTTGATCCGTGTAAAATTCGAGCGTCTTTTTAGCCCTAGATAATTCCCGAGGTCTTGATGTCCACCTACATTGCGGATTTGCTGGCCACCCATCGCGGCAAGAACTTCGAACTCCACGAAAATTACTTGAATACCCAAATGGTGCGGGTGCTCAAGGCCATCGGCTATGACCGCATCTACACCAGAGCCCGTGGCCCGTATCTTTATGACGATCAGAATAACGAATATTTGGATCTCTTGAGCGGCTTCGGCGTGTTTGCCCTAGGCCGCAATCATCCCGAGATCATTCAGGCGCTTCAGGACGTACTGCAAAGCGAATTGCCAGACATGGTACAGATGGACGTATCCGTGCTGAGCGGTCTCCTCGCGGAGCAAATTCTGAAGCGCTGCCCGGACAATCTCAGCAAGATGTTCTTTTGCAATTCCGGTGCGGAAGCCGTCGAAGCGGCGATCAAATTCAGCCGCTATACGACCAGGCGGGAAAAAATCGTCTACTGTGATCACGGGTTCCACGGCCTCACCATGGGCGCGCTTTCACTGAACGGCGAAAAGATTTTCCGCGAAGGTTTCGGTCCTTTGTTGCCGGAATGCGTCACGGTTCCGTTCAATGACATCAAGGCTTTGGACGAGGCCTTGCGCAACAAAGATGTCGCGGCCTTTATCGTCGAGCCGATCCAGGGAAAAGGCGTCAACCTGCCGAGCGACGACTACCTGCCGGAAGCGGCTCGCTTGTGCGCCAAATACGGAACGCTTTTTGTCGCCGACGAGATCCAAACCGGCATCGGCCGCACCGGCAAGTTTTGGGCTATCGAGCACTGGGGCGTGAAACCCGACATGATTCTGATGGCGAAGGCACTGTCCGGTGGTTTCATCCCGGTGGGCGCCGTGGCGATGACCAAGAGCATCATGGATGCCGTCTTCAGCCGTATGGATCGCGCCGTAGTTCATGGTTCAACCTTCTCCAAGAACAATATGGCCATGGCGGCGGGGCTCGCTGCACTCAAGGTCATCGATGATGAAAAGCTGCTGGAGAATGCCGAACATCTCGGGGAAAAACTTCTGGCCGGAATGCAGAACCTGGTCGACAAGTACGAGTTATTCCAGGAAGTCCGCGGAAAGGGACTGATGATCGCTCTGGAGTTCGGCTCTCCCAAGAGCTTCTCCTTAAAGGCCGCATGGAACCTCCTGGAAACCGCCAATAAAGGGCTGTTTAGCCAAATGATCACGATTCCGCTGTTCAAGAACCATCGTATCTTGAGCCAAGTCGCCGGGCATGGCATGAACGTGGTGAAGTTTCTCCCTCCGTTGGTGATTAACGAAAACGATACGCAGTGGGTCCTCACTGCTCTCGACGATGTCATCGCCGATTGCCACAAGGTTCCCGGAGCCATCTGGGACCTTGGGAAAAACCTTACCAGCCATGCACTTAAGTCCAAAGCGGGCTGATTTCCATCATCCACGACCAACACCGGCACCACCATGCACCAACCACTCTCTTCTCGCAGCCGTAAATTTGCCGTTTTGCTGTTTTCCATGTCTTTGCTGCTGGCCTATGGCCAACGGCCTTGGGCGCACGCCGTCGTCACCGAATCCTCTCTGACCCAAAACCCGATTCAGCCGAATCACGCGACGACGGTAGTACTCTTTTTCAATTCCAATGTGGAATTGCCTTTGTCCCGAGTTTTTCTGGTCAGCAAAGGCGATGTCTTCCATCCGGTACAAATCGAAAAAGGCAAGAAACCGGGCGAGATGCGCATCCAGGTGCCCGCACTGACGCCAGGCGAATATGCCTTGAAATACAAGGTATTCGCTGCGGATGGACACTTCACGGAAAATGTCATTCGTTTCCACGTCTCTGAACCGCGGTAACCCCTATGTACATGCAAGGTTTGGCCAATTTCATCGATGATTTCCTCGGCGGGCTGATTTTGATCAGCTACGCGTTAGTAGTGGGGAGCCTGCTCTGGAGTGCGTTTATCCTCAGAGTATGGTCGCCCGGATTCGCCGCGCATGAATCCGTGGTCCGCCGAGCCGTTGGCTTGCTGCGCGCCGGCGCCATCGCCCTAGCTATCACCCAAGGGCTCAAATTGATCATCAAAGCCGTGGTTCTGGCATCGGTCTTGGGCGATTTTCCGGCCGACGCTTATATGGGCACCGTTCAGTTCCAGGCCGGTTTGATACGTTTCCTGCTTGCCTTGGGTCTGATCTACATCGCCGGCCAGTTGCGCCAAATACCGGATAAGCGGTTTTTGTGGAATCTCGCTGCGATTTCGATGATTCCCATGGTGATTGCCGGCGCCTGGCTGGTGCATGGCGTGGGCCGCTTCGAATATCGGGAGCAGCTCATGACCATGACCGTTCTCCACCAGTTTGCGGCGGCCGTGTGGTTCGGCGGCGTTGCGCAACTTTTGTCGCTCTGGCACATGAGCCGGGAATCTCAAGAGGCAAAAGCACTATGGCCCATCGCGATCACCCGTTTCGCGATGCTCGGCGTCAGTTCCGTCGTCGTTCTTCTGTTGACCGGGCTTCCCCTGGCCTGGACTTACGTCGGCAGCTGGGATGGCCTTTTCGGCACCGGTTACGGCAGCCTGGTCGTCACCAAAGTCGTTCTTCTCATGGTCGCGCTCGGCTTCGCCTATCTGAATCACCGGGCCGGTCGGCAGTGGTTGAGACAGCGCCAAACCGAAGGATTGAATAACAAGGTTCCGCATTACATCGAGGCCGAGACCTTCATACTGGTAGGGATACTTTTCATCGCCGCCACCCTGTCCTCGCAGCCGCCGTCGGAAGATATCAAGGAACTCTCCGCGACCGTCTCCGAAGTCGCCGAGATGTTCACCCCGCGCATGCCGCGCCTGACCTCGCCCACGCACGAGCAACTCCTGGCCGGTGAGCCGGGGCGTGTGGCGGTGGTCGACAAAGTTCCCTCACCCGCGGCCACGGAATGGTCGGATTACAATCACAACGTGTCCGGAGTCTTCCTGACCTTGATGGGATTGGTCGCTATGCTTTCCTACTACAGGCGGTTCGAATGGGCGAGGTATTGGCCGCTGGGCTTCGTAGGATTGAGCATTTTTCTCTTCTTCCGTAGCGACGCCGAGACTTGGCCCTTAGGCCCGATCGGCTTTTGGGAAAGCACCTTCGGCAACGGCGAGGTGTTCCAGCATCGTATCGCCACCCTTCTGGCTTTCGCATTGGGGGTTATGGAGATGCGCGCGCGCACCAATCGGAACGCCGACCGATTGCGCTATACGTTCCCGGTCTTGTGCGCGTTCGGCGGCATTTTGCTGCTCACCCATGCCCATGCGGAGTTCGAGCTGAAGAGCGAATACCTCATCCAGTCCACGCACACCGCGATGGGGCTCCTGGCCGTCATCATGGCGAGCGGGCGCTGGCTGGAACTGCGCTTGGCGGAACCCAACGTGAGTTACGGCGGGTATGTGGACGGAAAGATTGCGGGATTTATATCCATCGTGGCGATGTTCCTGATCGGCGCGATATTGCTGGTCTACCGAGAACCGTTGTTCTGAAGCCGAAACAGGAAAAGCACTCTATTCTAGTTGCGTGGCTGAAACGCCTTAGGGACAAACGAAAATGCCCGTCACTCACGTGACGGGCATTTTTTGTTACGAACTGTAATCCAAGATAAGAAAGAACCGCCTCGGACGCATTTGCACGGCCTGCGGCCGCGCCTCATTATCCGGACGTGGCATTGTTACTCGAGTAATCGGCGATCTTCTGGGACAGTTTGTTCAGAAGACTGTCGAATCCCTCGCGGTCGATGACGCTGGTATATTGAGCCTTCTTGAGCGCCAAATCGCTGATACCGTCCACGATGATATTGATGATGTGCCACTGCCCGCCGAACTGGTTCACGATGTATTCGAACTTGATGGGCTTTTCATCCGGCGAAGTAAGAAAGTAGCGTAGCAGCACGCGATCGCTCTTCATGTCTTGGGCGGAATCGTATTTGAATTCTTCCCCCGAGTAGCCGTTAAACTGCGCGGCATAAGTGGCAATACTTAGATCGGTCAACTTCTCGATAAAAGCCTTTTTCTGTTCTTTATCCAGTTTCTTCCAGTGATTTCCAAGCGCGATCTGGGAAACAGCCTCGAACTCGAACACCTGCTTGACCACCGGCTCTAGCTTTTTGTACCGTCCTTGATATCCCAATTGTTTCGCATCCTTCATAACGTCAATTAACGTGTTGTTGAGCAAGTCTACGGTTTTCTTGGCTTCCGTAGGAGCCTCCGCTGCAACAGACAGCGGAGCCAAAGCAATTAGAAACAATCCCAGGAAAAATTGAAGAAACATTGTCTTTCCCATAAGTCCGAAATCGAAATCGTCGCGACTATATCATAAAACGCCAATCAGAACGCTACGCTTAGTTGCGATCGCGCTACGGTTTTGCGTCTGAGCAACACATAATCTTCGAATCGAGCTCCTGGTATTCGATTCAGAAGCGTGAGAATCGTTCTCGACAGTCGGCTCGACTTATTGACCCTGTCGCTGCGCATAAAGATGTGCCAGCAAGTTTGCCTCGGATAGGGAAAGACCCAACTGGGACACCAACTCCTGGGGAGCGACGCCGTCCTTAAGTCTTTCGATTGCAGATCGATAGGATTGGTAGCCGGTATCCTGCGACGAGAGCGACGCCAGTCTCTCGTCGCACTCTCGAAGCCGCCGTTCTTGATCCAGCATACGCCGATCCACTTGCACGGCGGCCGCCGACAGCCCGATCAAGTCGTTTTGCTGCTGTACGAGCCGCGCGGCCAGCGTTGCATAATCGCGCCTGAGGGCCAGGCAAGCACGGGTCAGCATGAGCATTCCCGCCACCAACGCGACGATCAGCCCGACCAGAATAAAATAGGGGAGATGCCAATCCATCAGGCGTATTCATCGATATGGGGCAGCGAATCATCACTCGCCGGTCCCGGTTTTTTCTTTTCTTGTGAATCGGGCTTTTGCTGTTTGCGATTCTCGTCGCCTTTGACCTTGTTCGCCGCCGGCAAAGGTCCGACGTGTTCGACGGGATGAATCTCGACCATAACCCTATCTCGCCATTCTTCGAAAAAGCTCTCCCTCCCAGGGTGGGCGGGATCAAAGCAGATCGAGCTGCGCCTTGTCTTCGTCGTTCAAGAACTGATTCAGGTCGACCAGAATCAGCAAGTCGCCATTATGACTCGTCACGCCCTGAATGTATCGGGCGCTTTCTTCATTGCCGACGCTGGGAGCCGATTCGATTTCGGAGGCTCTGAGTTCGACCACCTCCGCGACACTATCGACCAAAATACCGATGACTTGATCGTCCGCCTCGATAATGACGATCCTCGACGCATCGTCCGGCTGCTTGGGAGGCAGCGCGAAGCGCCGCCGGGTATCGATTACCGTCACCACGTTTCCGCGCAAATTGATGATACCCACCACATAATCCGGCGCTCCCGGAACCGGCGCAATTTCGGTGACACGCAGCACCTCCTGTACCTGCATTACGTTGATGCCGTAAGTTTCTTCGCCCAAACGGAATGTGACCCACTGATTCACCGGGTCGCTGCGTCTTGCCAACGCTTCGCTCATATTACCCTCTCGCCTCTAGCATTATCGTAAAACTCTCAGATTTTTGGATCGGCCGGCCGGAATCAGGCTGTGCGGATCCACCAGCACGCATAAGCGATCGATAATCGTGCCGGCCGCCCATGCTCGCCGGGATCGGTTTACGCGCCAGCGGACATCGCTTTCGCGCAGCCGGACCATATCGACGATCTCGCCGCACACCAACCCCCACCGCCCTTCATTGAGCAATAAGGCATGACGATGGGAGTCTTCTAAGGAGATGGAACGCTTGCCGCCTATGAGAAGCTCCGTGTCCGCCAGTTGAATGATCTCGCCCTGAAATCGGGTCAGCCCTTGAAACCAATCTGGCTTTCCCGGCAAGACCGTCACTCGCGTCGAATCGTCAAGGCGTTCGATTCTCCTCACCTCGGTCAACGGCGCGGCAAGAACCGCATGACCGATTCGAAAATAAACCACTTGAAATTCCGATTGCGCCCAGTCGGGCAAAGCCGCGGGAGCAGACAGGACGGGCTGGGATGCCGTTACCGAATCGGAATCCGTGCGCTCGGCCGGCAATGCTTCCGACTGGCCGTAGGTTTGATTCAGCAGGCTCCGCAGATAGAAAAGGAGTACTTGATCCTGCCATCCCGTTGTGCTTCGGGCTAGGCGATCGGCTTTCATGCGGTTGCCAAAGCCGGCTCGACCGAGCGTGATCGATTTTGCGACAACATATGCTCGAGCAGTTCGGTGTAGGCGATGACAGCCTTGGCCTTGGGCATGTAATAAGACAGCGGAATTCCGGCGTCGCTCGCTTCCCGCACCTGGGTATCGACCGGAATCACGGAATCCCAGACCTGATCCCCATAACGCTCGCGCATCACCCTGAGGGTTTGTATCGACGCGCGGGTACGCCGATCGAACAAAGTGGGAACGACCGTGTAATCCAATCGCGTTTTCCGAGACTTACCGATCATTTCCAGGGTGTGCAGCATGCGCTCCAGCCCTTTGAGCGCGAGAAACTCGGACAGCACCGGAATGAACAAATGTTCGCAGGCGGCTAGTGCGTTCACCATCAGCACACCCAGCATGGGTGGGCTGTCGATCAGCACGAAATCGTACTGCTTCCGAACGGCTGCCAGACTATTGGCAATTACCAGCCCCATGCCGCCGGCGCCCCCCTGCCGCTCTACGGTCGCGATAGCGGTCGAGGCCGGCAGTACCGACAGCCCTTCGAAATCCGTAGAGGCGATATAAGGACCCGGAAGCAAGCTTTTCTTGGCAATTGCGTCTTGAAACAGGTTGTAGACGCTGACATCGATTTGATCCGGGTTCATTCGGAAATAGCTGGTCAGCGAACCGTGCGGATCGAGATCGATCAATAAAGTTCGGTACCCCCGCGACGCGAGAATCCCCCCCAAGGTAACGACTGTCGTGGTCTTGCCGACGCCGCCTTTCTGGTTGGATACGGCCCAGATTCTCATGGCTTCGAAACCTCCGTCGGAGTGATGGGCGCTTCCGTAGACACCGGCTTTTGCGAAGCGCCGAAATCCTCAATTCGGTCCCCGGAAGAAAGCTTGTAACGAGCCGCTCCGTGGGACATCAGAACGATGACCACTCTCCGATTTTGGTAGCGTCCTTCCTCCGTCCTGTTGTCGGCAATCGGATGATGCTCGCCGTAGCCTATCGCCGCCATGCGGCGCGGATCGATGCCGTTGCTCATCAATTGGTTGACCACCACGGCGGCGCGGGCGGACGACAAGGCCCAGTTGGAAGGAAATTCGGGAGTGTTGATCGGCAGATTATCGGTATGACCCTCGACGTGAATGGTGTTGTCGATTTCGCGGAAAATTTCGGACATTCGGTAAAGTATGGGCAGCGATTCCTTAGAAAGTTCGGCTTTGCCGCTGGAGAAAAACATCCCGCTCTTCATTTCGACCTCCACCCACAGCTCATGGCGTTTGACGGCAACTAAATCGTCCTGAATATACGGCGATAAAGCCGCTTCGATCTGATCCGCCAGGCTCTCGAGCTGGGCGTATTCCGCATCGAGATTCTCCGGCATCGGCCGAGTCTTGTCCTGGGACGATGCCGAACCGTCCGACGCCGCGGGTTCGCCCAAAAGGTCTTGTCCTTTCTTCAACTGGCCGAATTGAATCGGCTCCAGCGTATGCCCGAGGTTGTGCTCCTTCCCCGGCTCCTTGAACACCGCGGAAAGCGACTCCGACAACACCCGATACTTGCCTTCGTTGACCGAAGAAATTGCATACATGACGACAAAAAACGCAAACAAAAGTGTAATGAAATCGGCATAGGAAACCAGCCAGCGCTCCAGGTTCACATGCTCTTCTTCCGAATGCTTCCGCCGCGACATACGTTAGTCATCCGTCTAGGAAACCGGTCAGCTTCATTTCGATATTCCGCGGGTTCTCGCCTTCCGCGATCGAAATGATTCCTTCCAGAATCAGTTCCCGCGCCTGGTTATTGGCCTGTGCTCGGGATTTCAGTTTGTTGGCGATGGGAAGAACGATCAAATTGGCGAGACCGACGCCGTAAATCGTCGCCACGAATGCCGTCGCGATGCCGCTCCCCAGCTTGCTGGGGTCGGACAAATTCTGCATCACGTGAATCAACCCCATGACCGCGCCGATGATTCCCACGGTCGGCGCGTAGCCGCCCATCGCCTCGTATACCTTGGCCGCGCCCAAATCCCGCTGCTGGCGAGCGTATATTTCCACCTCCAAGCTGTCCCTTATGGCCTCGGGCTCGTTGCCGTCGACCAGCAACTGAAGCCCTTTCTTCGCCAGCGGTTCTTTCTCGGCGCTGATGAAGGTCTCTAAGCCGAGCAGACCTTCCCGCCGCGCCAAGGCACTCCAGCTGACGATTTTCTTGATTTGTTCCTTATGATCTATCGGCGGCGTCATGAAGACCCATTTGAGCATTTTGACGGCATAGAAAAACGCTGCCGGCGGCGTTTGCAGCATGGTCGCACCCAGCGTACCGCCGAACACGATCACTATCGCCGGGCCGTTCAGCAGTGACTGGATATGCCCACCCTCGAGCCAATTGCCGCCTAGAACGGCGGCGAGCCCGAGAGTGACTCCGATAATGCTTAAAGGGTCCATGCCTAAAGATTCTTCAATTCGCCGGCCATTTCATCGAGATCGTAGATGCAATCGGCCAGGTTAGCTTCGACGATCGCTTTCGGCATGCCGTAAACGACGCAACTCTGCTCGTTCTGGGCCCAGATGGCCGCGCCCTTGGCTTTCAATTTTTCCGCTCCGAGCTTTCCGTCCGATCCCATGCCGGTCAGCACGATGGCGAGAACCTTGCCGGGCATGTTCTTGGCTATGGAGCTAAACGTGACATCGGCACTGGGACGAAAATGTTCCCCGCTTCCGCTCTCCCGAACGACGACGGTTTTCCGCGCCCCGTGCTCGCTCAGCTCCAACTGAAAGCCGCCGGGCGCCAGAAGAGCGACACCGGGTCGCAGTTCGTCGCCGTTCTGGGCCTCCTTGACCCGAATTCGGCAAAGCTGATCCAGGCGTTCGGCAAAGCTGCCGGTGAAATTTCCCGGCATGTGCTGGACCAAAAGAATGGGGACCGACGCGGTCTCCGGAATTTGCGTCAGAACTTTCTGGATAGCCACCGGGCCGCCGGTAGAAGCGGCGATGACCAGCAAACGGAAATCCCGAAGTTGCGCTTTGGCGGCCGGAGGCCGGGCAACGACCGGAGCGGCGACAGGCCTCGATGGCCGACGGAGCCGCCTCAGCCTCCCCGCATGCTCGGCCAAATCGCGAACGCGCCGCCGCAAAATGCGCTTGGCCAAGTCCTGGTCTCCGCTGATTTCCTGCAATTGTTTGGGCATGAAGTCCATTGCGCCGGCCTCGAGAGCATCCAAGGTAGCCTTGGCGCCCGCTTTGGTGGACGCGGAAAACATCAGAATCGGCGTGGGCCGATCTTTCATGATCTCGCGCACCGCGGTAATACCATCCATTACGGGCATATCCACGTCCATGGTGATGACGTCCGGATTCAAGGATGCCGCCTTTTGCACGGCCTCGGCGCCGTCGGCGGCGCTTCCTACGACCTCCATGTCGCCATCGGCGTTGAGGATTTCGGTCAGTCTGCGGCGTATGAAGCCCGAGTCATCCACCACCAAAACCCTGATCGTCATGAAAACCTCTTAGTTGTCCTAGGCTTAATGCAAGGAGGCGTACCGTTTCATCAAACCGGGTACATCCAGAATGAGGGCGATTTTTCCGTCGCCGGTAATCGTCGCACCGGCCATTCCGCATACCCCTTGGAGTTTCGCCCCCAAAGGCTTAATGACGACTTCTTCCTGTCCGACCAAATGATCGACCACGAAGCCGACATGTCGTCCCCCGACATTCACCACCACTACATGGCCGCATTTCCCGTCCTGATTTCTATCATGCCGGTAGCCCGGAACCAGCCATTCCTTGAGATAAAACAATGGCAACGCGCGCTGCCGGACCAGCACCACCAACTGCCCATCGACCGTATTGGACTTCGTGAGGTCGAGGTCTAGGATTTCGACGACGTTCGCCAACGGAAGAGCGAATGGTTGATTGTTCAGCTTGACCATCAAAGTCGGCATGATGGCCAAAGTCAGCGGCAATTTGATGGTGATGCGGCTGCCCTTTCCCTTGCTCGAATCGATGGCTACCGAGCCGTTCATCTGGGCTATTCGGGTCTTTACCACATCCATGCCGACACCTCGTCCGGAGATATCGGAAATCTCGGACTTGGTGGAAAAGCCGGGCATGAAAATCAAGTTGTAACAATCCTTGTCGTCCAGGCGGGCGGCGCTCTCCTGGTCCATCAGTCCCTTTTCCACGGCCTTGCGCCGGAGCACGTCCGGATCCATGCCTTTGCCGTCGTCCTCGATGGTCAATTCGATATGATTGCCCTCCTGAGACGCGGTCAGAACGACCGAGCCCTCGCGCGGCTTACCCGCTGCGATCCGCTCCCCGGGGGTCTCGATGCCGTGATCGACCGCGTTGCGAACCAAATGCACCAATGGATCTGCCAAGGCCTCGACAAGATTTTTGTCGAGATCGGTTTCTTCGCCGCGCAACTCGAGCTGCACCTCCTTGTTGAGGCTTCTGGCCAAATCCCGCACCACGCGGGGAAAGCGGCCGAATACCTTTTTGATGGGCTGCATGCGCGTCTTCATGACGGACAGCTGGAGATCCGAGGTCACCACGTCCAGGTTGGCGACCGCCTTGGCAATCTCTTCGTCATTGAGCGCGATCTTGAGGGTTTGAAAGCGGTTGCGAACCAAGACCAGCTCGCCGACCATGTTCATGATCTCGTCGAGACGCTGGGTATCGACGCGGACCGTGGTTTCAACTGCCGCGGCCGCCTGTGGTTTGACGGTCTTGGCCGGTTCCCTTGTCGCGCTGCGCGCTTCCGTAGGTGCCGAAGACAGAGCCGCTGGACGCGCGCTCTCCTGATTCGGTACACCGCCATGCTTGCCCTTGCCATGAAGCTCGTCCAGCAGGCGATCGAATTCTTCCTCAGTGATGCGATCGCTCTCGGCTACAGGTCTCGGCGCCTCGGGAACCACGGCGCTCGGCATGCCGGTGTGCTTGCCCTTGCCATGGAGTTCATCCAGCAAGCGCTCGAATTCTTCCTCGGTGATGTCATCATGCGATTTGGCATTCGGAGCGTTTAGCGGCGCCGCATCGGGCACACCGCCATGCTTGCCCCTTCCGTGAAGTTCGTCCAGCAGACGCTCGAATTCTTCTTCGGTGATTTCATCCGAAGTCGAGCCGTTCGAGTCAACCGCCGAGACGGGCGAGGGCCGGCTCGGCTCCTCCGCCGCATCCGGCAACGGTTCGAATTCCGCCCCGGCCGGATCGTCGTCTTGGCCGGGTTCCAGCATCGCCGCGAGCGCCTGTTCCACAACATTCATCGCGGACGGAAGCCTCTCGGGTTCGGCCGCCGAAACGGATTCGGGCTCCACCGACGCCGGAGCCGGCGGGACAAGAGTAGAATCGCTTCCCGGCTGGGCGAGAACTTTCAGCCGATCGATCAGCGACGGGTCGGCCGGTTCGGGATCGTGTCCGGAGCGGATGTCCCGAAACATGGCGTTGACGACGTCCAATACTTCCAGAATGACGTCCATCAAGGCCGGGTCGGCGCGCCGCTCGCCTTGTCGAAGCACGTTGAATACGTCTTCGGCGTTGTGGCAAACGTCGACCAAGGCGACAAGATTGAGAAACCCCGCTCCACCCTTCACGGTGTGAAAACCGCGAAAAATGGCGTTCAATAAATCGTAATCGTCCGGTGACTGCTCAAGCTCGACCAGTTGAGCATTGAGCTTTTCCAGTATTTCCCCGGCTTCTACCAAGAAATCCTGAACGATTTCGTCATCGAGATCGATCGCCATTGCGCCTTACCTTCAGAAACCCAAACTCGACAGCAAACTGTCCACGTCGTCTTGATTCTGCACGGTATTCTTGTCCACCCCCGGAACAGCCGGGCCGAGTGGTTCCGATTTGGTTTCCGGCACGCTATCGCCGGAGGGCTTGAAGCGCCGTCCCGAAATCCGGATCAATTCGACCAGACTGTGCTCGAGATCCTGAACGAGCTTGATCACGCGCCGAATGATCTGGCCGGTGAGATCCTGAAACCCCTGCGCCATGAGCACCTCGGTGAGACTATGCTGAATGGTCTGCAAATGCCCCGCGGAAATGTCGAAATACTGCGCCAGGTCTTGAGTCAGGGACTTGAATTCCTCATAAGGCATTTCCCGCTGGCGAAAGCGTTGCCACTGGGCGCTGAGTTCGTTCGACTGCTCGCGAAGACTTTCGGCGAACGGCAAGATGGATTCGACTGCATTCAAGGTGGTGTTCGCCGCCTGCTCGGTCATGGTGATGACGTAATTGAGGCGCTCTTTGGCGTCGGGAATTTCGTTCTCCGTGAGATCCGCGATTCTTTCGTCCAGGGAAAAATTCGCCAGCGTGTCGTGGAGCTGGCGGGTCAACTTGCCGACTTCCTGAAACATCAGGGTTTCCCGGACCCGGCCGATATCATCGAGAATACGGTCGGCCGACTCGTCGTCGCCGCGCTCCAATGCCGCCAGAAGTGCGCGAGCCTGTTCGATCCGCGCATCGGCGGACGGTTGCTTGTCAGTCATTAGCCGCCCCCAAAGATTCGATCAGGCTTCCAGGCGTTCGAAGATCTTTTCGATCTTCTCTTGCAGAGTGGCCGCGGTAAACGGCTTGATCACATAGCCGTTTACGCCGGCCTGCGCCGCTTCCACGATCTGGTCACGCTTCGCCTCGGCGGTCACCATCAACACCGGCAACTGAGCCAGGTTCGGATCGGCGCGTACGGCGCGCAGCAGATCGATACCCGTCATTCCGGGCATATTCCAATCGGTGATCAGAAAATCGATTCCCCCCGACTGCAATTTGGGCAGAGCACTCTGCCCGTCGTCGGCTTCGAAAATATTGTTGAACCCGAGCTCCCGCAGCAGGTTTCTGATGATCCTTCGCATGGTGGAAAAGTCATCCACAACCAGGATTTTCATGTTCTTGTTCAAGGACGCTCACCTCGTTCCGGTTAACCATTTTTTATTATCGATTCATCGGGGCCTCAGACTTGCGCGGCTTTTCGCCTTCCCTTCGAACGGGCTCCGGCGGATTGCTCCGCATCCAGCCAGCCTTGCATTCTCGCCCTAAGGCGCAACATGGCCTGGCTTTGCAACTGACACACTCGGGACTCGCTGACCCCCAGCACTTCGCCGATTTCGCGCAGGTTGAGTTCCTCTTCGTAATAGAGCGAAATCACCAGACGCTCGCGCTCCGGCAATCCCGCGATCGCGTTCGCCAAAGCCTCGGCAAATCCGGACTGGGTCAATACCTCGACCGGAGGCGCGGCCGAATCCGCACAGTCGTCCAAAGCCGAATCGCCGGCCTCCAACAACTCTTCGAAACTGAACATGCGGCAGCTCAAACTATCGTGAAGAACCTGATGGTATTCGGAGAGCGACAGTCCCAAATGCTCGGCGACTTCCGCATCTCGGGCGTCGCGCCCGGTCCTGGCCTCGATGCTCCGCATTGCTTCAGCCACATCACGCGCCTTGCGATGAACCGAGCGCGGCGTCCAATCGTAGCGCCTCAGCTCATCCAGCATCGCGCCGCGGATCCGGATCCCGGCATAGGTTTCGAAACTCGCGCCCTGAGCGTGATCGTACTGGCGGGCTGCTTCCAGCAAGCCCACCATGCCGGCCTGGATCAAGTCCTCCACTTGCACGCTGGACGGCAGCCGGCTCATGAGATGGTAGGCAATCCGTTTGACCAGTGACGCGTGTTGCCCCACGATGGCGTCCAATCCGGGCGCCTGTACCGATGCGTACAAGGCGATGCCGCTCATAAGGCTGCTGCGCTGTGGTACTGAATCATCCGCTCTACGAAAAACTCCAGCCGCCCACTGGCTTGGCCGGAAATCGGCAAGGCATCCATTTTCAGCGCCAAGGCGCGAAACGCCCGCGCCGCTTTGCTGTGCGGATAGGCGACGACCACCGGAGTTTGCTTTTGAACCGCCTTTCTCAATTGCTCGTCGCGAGGAACCACGCCCAATAGATCGAGCGTCACGTCGAGATAGCGGTCCGTCACCCGGCACAGCTTGCCGAACAACGCCTGACCCTGTTGATAGTCCTGGACCATATTGGGCAGGATTTGGAACCGATGAACGCCGTAGTCCCGGTTCAGCAATTTGATGAAGGCATAAGCGTCGGTAAGCGACGTAGGCTCGTCGCACACCACCAGAATGATGTCCTGGCAGGCGCGCGCGAAGTTGACCACCCCCCCCGAAATACCCGCTGCCGTGTCGACCAGCAGCACGTCGATGTCCTGGTTCATCTCCCCGAAGGCGCGAATCACGGCGGCCTGTTCCGCAGTGGTAAGCTCCGACATGCGCTGAATACCGGACGAGGCCGGCACGATCTTCAGCCCCGACGGCCCTTCTACGAGGATTTCGTCCAAACTGCGCTCGCCGCTCAACACATGGGACAGATTGAATTTGGGCTGCAAACCTAGGAGCACGTCGACGTTTGCGAGTCCCAAATCGGCATCCAGCAGAACCGCGTGCCGACCGAGCTCGGATAGGCTGACCCCGAGATTGACGGCGACATTGGTTTTGCCGACCCCGCCCTTGCCGCTGCTCACCGCCAAGACACGCACCGGCCTGGGCTGTGCCATACGTCGAATTCCGTCGGCCTGATCAGTATCAAACATTCGCATGGACTATCCAGTCTTCGTAGGTAGGCATCGGAGCGCCGACAGTCTCCGCTTCGGACCTTTCGGCAAAACACCGGTTTAATAATAGATGAGTTCTCGCCACGTGCAGGTCTTCCGGGACCTGCTGTCCGTCGCACACGAAGGACACCGGCAAGCGGTTCTCCACCACCGTGGACACCGCGGCGCCGAGTTGGCCGGTTTCGTCCAGTTTGGTCAGAATGCAGGCTTCCGGGGAAAAGACCTTGAAGGCCTCCACCGCCTCTTGCATCACGCGTAGCTGGCTGGCCGCGGACATGACCAGATAGGATTTGACGGGCATGTCGGCGCGGCTGAACAGTGCGGCTTGCTCGGCCAGGCGCCGGTCGCGCTGCCCTATGCCGGCGGTGTCGATGAGTACCAGGCGCTTATCGTAGAAACTCGACAGCAGCTGACGCAGATCCTCGATACTGGAAGCCGCCCGGACCGGTACGTCGAGGATGCGGCCGTAAGTCCCGAGCTGCTCATGAGCCCCGATGCGGTAGTTGTCGGTGGTGATCAGCGCGATTTGGCGCGGTCCGTGCTTGAGTCTGAACCGGGCCGCCAGCTTGGCAATCGTCGTCGTCTTACCGACGCCCGTAGGCCCGACCAGGGCGACGACGCCGCCGTAACCGAGCAGGTTGTCTTCGGCCAGCGGGATCTGCCGTGCCAAGACATGTTGACTCGCTTGCCACGCGACGTCGGCGTCGGCGACGCCGCCCAAGCGCTCGGCCAGTTCCAGACTGAGTTTCTTGGAGAACCCGAGCGCGCCGAAACGACGCAAGAGATCCAGTCGGGTCGGATTTCGGCCCGCCGCGGCCTGCCATCCGGTTTCACTCAAATGGGCGTCGATCACGCGCCGCATCTGTTTGAGTTCCCGTTGCATTTCCTTCAGCGCGTCGGCATCGACGCTCGGTTTGGCAGGAGCCGGCTGGGAAACGACGGCTTCGACAGAAGATTCTCGCTCGGGCCGGGAAGCCGGCTTTCCGGCAGCGGGTTCGACCGCAGGACCGCCCTGTTCGCTCCGCCCTGATATGGCATGGGTATCTACACAAGCTCCAAGATTGTCATTCCGGCAGAGAGTACTCGCCCCTTCCCTGCCGGGGTGACGATTTGTGCGAATATCTTTGCCCGATACGGAAGGAGCCGGCTTGCGAAGGCTCGTCGCTGCCGAACCGGCTCCCAGTGCGGCCGAGCTCTTTCCAAGAGCCTCGCGAAAGGCGTCCTCGGCGCGCCGCCGGGTATCCGTTTCGGCTTTCGCGACCGGTTCGGCGTCGCCCGTCTCCGATTCGCCGCGCGACTCCAATTTCGCACGATCCAATAACAGCTGCTCGTCGAAGTCCCGAGCCGCGACGATCTCCACCCCGCCATCCACTTTGCGGTTGGACAAAATCACGGCGTCCGGCCCCTGCTCTTCGCGGACCATGCGGATCGCTTGACGAATATCGGGTGCGAAATATCGTTTGATCTTCATGCCTATGTCCTAGTCTTTCGGAAGCTGTCCCCAAAACTTTGCTAACGACTCCGGCAAGTGCAGCGGGACTGTGCGCGGCGGCTCAGCCGCGCTGGCCGATGCTGGCCACCACCCTGACTTGCCGGTCTTCCGGGATCTCGTTGTAAGCCAAAACATTGAGCCCGGGGATGGAATGGCGCACGAAGCGCGCCAACCAGGGCCGCACCGGCGAGGACACCAGCAGAATGGCGGGATGTCCTTCCATTTCCAGCTTCTGCGTCTTCTCGTCCAAGGATTTGTGAAGCTGCTCCGCCAAGCCCGGCTCGATGCCGGCGCCCTCGTGTCCGGCCGTTTGCAGTATTTTTTGCAACAACTGTTCCAGGTCCGGATCCAGGGTCAGAACCGGGATTTCCTTCTCCATGCCACTGATTTTCTGGACGATTAGCCGTCCGAGTGCGGCACGCACCACCGCCGTCAAAACGCCGGGATCTTGGCTTCTGCCGCCGAACTCCGCCAAAGTTTCGGCGATGGTCCGCATATCGCGAATCGGCACGTTCTCCTGAAGAAGGTTTTGCAGCACCTTGACGATGACGCTGAGAGGCAGGGTTTTCGGCGTGAGATCCTCGACCAGCCGCGGCATCGATTTGGCGAGCAGGTCGAGTAACTGCTGCGTCTCCTGATGTCCGAGCAGCTGGTGGGCGTGGGACTGCAACAAATGGCTGAGATGGGTGACCACCACGGTACCGGGATCGACCACGGTATAACCGAGCGTCTGGGCGTGGTCGCGCTGATCCGGTTCTATCCAGACGGCCTCCAGTCCGAAAGCCGGGTCCTTGCTCTCGACGCCCTTCAGCGTTCCGTAAACCCGCCCCGGATTGATGGCCATCAGGCGATCCGGAAACACTTCTGCCTCCCCGACGGTGACGCCGAGCAGGCTGATGCGGTAGGCGTTGGGAGTCAGGTCCAGGTTGTCCCGGATGTGCACCGAGGGGATCAGGAATCCGAGATCCTGGGACAGCTTCTTGCGCACGCCCTTAATCTTCGACATGAGCTGCCCGCCCTGATTCTTGTCGACCAGAGGGATGAGCCGATAGCCCACTTCCAGCCCGATGAGATCGACCGGCACGACATCGTCCCAGCCGAGCTCTTTCACTTCGGGCGCGGCGGCCGAGGGCCTGGCCGCGACGCGCGCTTCCGCCAATTCGCGCTCGCGCCGCTGACGCTTGGAAATGGAATAGGACGACGCGCCCATGGCGCCGGCCAGGAGCAAAAAGGCAAGATTCGGCATGCCGGGAATCAGGCCCAAGAGTCCGACCACGCCGGCGGAAAGCGCAAGAGGCCTCGGATCGGCAAAAAATTGAGCGCTGAACTGGGCGCCGATGTTCTCGTTGCTGCTGGACACACGGGTCACGATCATGGCCGACCCGACCGACAGCAACAGCGAGGGGATCTGAGCCACCAATCCGTCGCCGATGGTCAGCAGCGTGTAATTGTGCAGGGCTTCGGAAAACGCCAGATCGTGCTGCAGCATGCCGACGATCAGCCCGCCGACCACGTTGATGAGCAAGATGAGGATGCCGGCTATGGCATCGCCCCGGACGAACTTGCTGGCACCGTCCATCGATCCGTAGAAGTCCGCCTCGCGCGAGACCTCCTGGCGTCTCGTCCGGGCTTCATCCTGATTGATAAGACCGGCATTGAGATCGGCATCGATCGCCATCTGCTTGCCGGGCATCGCATCCAGGGTGAACCGCGCGCTGACTTCCGACACGCGCCCGGCGCCCTTGGTAACGACCACGAAATTGATGATGACCAGAATGATGAACACCACCAGACCCACGGCGTAGTTGCCGCCGATCACGAATTCGCCGAATGCCTCGATCACCTTGCCGGCCGCGTCGGGACCCTTATGCCCTTCCAGCAGGACCACGCGGGTCGAGGCCACGTTGAGGCTCAGTCGGAGGAGCGTGGCGACCAGCAGGACCGACGGAAACACGGCGAAATCCAGCGGGCGCAGCGTATAAATCGTCACCAGCAGGATCAGCAGCGAAAATGCGATGTTGAAGGTGAACAGCAGATCGAGAATGAACGGCGGCAGCGGCAGCACCATCATCATCATCATGAGAAGAATGACGAGAGGAGCCCCCAAGCCGAGTTTGCCGGCGACTTTGATTCGTTCCAAAACTGTTGCGGCCATGACGAAACCCGTGCGTAACCTTCAGTGACAGCGACAGCAATCACGTTTCGTGCCGACCGGCCGCAGAGCCGGACCCTCCGAAAAAAAATACAGGCAGTATGCGGCTTACGCGTCGGCAGCCTTGCGCAAGAATTCTTCCGGGATCTTGAATTCGGTCGGCGGCGTCGGAATGTCGCCGCCGAAAACCCGGGCCGCCTTGAGTTGATAGACGTAAGCCAAAACCTGGGCAACCGCGAAATAGAGACCGGCGGGAATTTCGCGGTCGAGATCGGTGGACGCATAGAGCGCGCGGGCGAGCGGCGGCGCGGACAGGAGCGGCACACCGGCACCCACGGCCAAATTCCGGATTTGGGCCGCCACCAGGTCCGCGCCCTTGGCGACGACTTTGGGCGCTTTCATGCCGGACTGGTCGTATCTCAGGGCCACTGCGTAATGGGTCGGGTTGGTCACGATGACATCGGCCTTCGGCACCTCGTCCATCATTCGGCGCCGCGCCAGCTCCATCTGTAAGCTGCGAATCCGGCTTTTGACTTCCGGTTTGCCTTCGACTTCGCGCATTTCGTCCTTGACTTCCTGGCGCGTCATTTTCAGCTGGCGCTTGTGGTTCCAGAGCTGAAAGGGCACGTCCACGATCGCGATCAGCCCCAGCGAAGCGCATAGCCACAAAATAAACGTCATGACGAGGCGCGCGGTTTGATTCGCCGCCGGAAGCAAAGCCTCGCGACCGAGACCGACGAGATCGTCGAAATAAGCCGTCAGCAGTCCGGCGGTCACAAAACCGATCAAGAGAAATTTCAGAACCGACTTCACGACTTCCGCGAGGGCCTGAACCGAGACCATGCGAGCCAGGCCCTTCATGGGATTGAGCTTTTCCGGCTTGGGCATCAGGTTCTCGCCGCTGAAATTCCAGCCGCCCAGCGCCATGGGAGCGGCCAGGGCAGCCAGAACGGCAAGACCGAGGATCGGGAGCAGAACCTGGCCCGCGGCCAGCAAGTCTCGGCCGAGATGGGCAAGCGGCGCCGCAGGATCGAAAAGGTCGCGGCGACTCAGACGAAAGTCTCCCTCCATGATTTGCCACAGGCTTTGCGCCATGCCGCCGCCAAAGACGAATATCGCTACCGAACCGGTCAGCAGAAGAACAAGAGTGTTCAATTCGCGGGAACGCGGAATCTGACCTTTTTTCCGAGCATCGCTCAGGCGTTTACTGGTAGGGTCCTCTGTTCGTTCCTGATCGGATTCCTCGGCCATGACACCTTATTTCAAATCGCTTTCAATTACGGAATTAACTTTTGTAAGGGTGGGTTATTCCAAATCGCTTTCAACAGGAATTCATTTTTGTAGGATGGGTAGAGCG
This sequence comes from Methylocaldum sp. GT1TLB, assembly GCF_051027445.1. Lineage (NCBI taxonomy): Bacteria > Pseudomonadati > Pseudomonadota > Gammaproteobacteria > Methylococcales > Methylococcaceae > Methylocaldum > Methylocaldum sp. GT1TLB. The sequence goes on along the minus strand of NZ_CP194898.1, from coordinate 4,503,549 downwards.
AAGCGAAACCCATCGATGGTGGGTTAGTCCGCGAGGCCGTAACCCACCGAGCGACCTCGGATCGGTGGGTTACGCTGCGCTAACCCACCCTACGATTAATGCCCATTCGAATACCGAATCGAATTAGTCCTACTGCAGAATCGCAGTCATCACTTGATACCCGTCATCGAGAAAGCCGGAAAAGAGGCTTAAAACGTCCGGCAGGCTGATGCCGATCAGAAACAGTCCCAACCCCAAGCTGACCGGGAATCCGACCGAGAAAATATTGAGCTGGGGCGCCGCACGGCTGGCTACGCCGAACCCCAGATTAACCAACAGCAAGGCCGTTACCAGCGGCAAGGAAAACAGAACTCCCGCAGCAAACAAGCGGCTCGCCCAGAGCGCCAGCCGCCGCATTCCGTCGGCACTCAAACCTTCGAACCCGACCGGCAGCATTTGAAAGCTGTCGACCAGCAGCCGGATCAGTATCAGATGTCCGTCCATGGCCAGGAACAGCAGCGTCGCCAAGATTTGGTAAAACTGGGCGATGACCGGAACCTGCACGCCGGTCTGCGGATCGACCATGGACGCAAAACCCAGTCCCATGCTGTAGGCGACGCTCTGCCCGCCGAAAACGACGGCTTCGAAAACCAGGTGCAGAACGAGACCGATTGCGAGACCAATCAGGAATTGCTGAACGGCGATCCAGAAACCGGACAAGCTGAATAGTTCCGCATCGGGCATGACCGGCAACATCGGCGAGATCAGCCAGGTGACGGACGCCGCCAGCATGACGCGGACACGGACCGGCACCATATGGCCGGTAAAGACCGGTATCGCAAGAAACAGCGCGCTAACGCGCAAGAAAGGCCATGCGATGGCGGCGACCAGAGTCAGGAGCTGGCTTTCGCTGAACTGCACAGACTTCAACCGATCAGGCTGGGTATGCTGCGAATCAACGACCGGGTGTAATCGATCAGCAGTTGCAGCATCCAGGGTCCGGCCAGCATCAGCACGATGGCCATGGCGATGAGCTTGGGCACGAACGTAAGGGTCATCTCGTTGATCTGGGTGGCGGCCTGGAACAGGGCGATCACGAGTCCGACGGCAAGGGCCACCAGCAGCATGGGCGCGCTGATCTGCATGGTGACGGTCATGGCTTGCTGGCCCAGGGCGGCAATGGTTTCGGGTGTCATTTACTGTTCGTAATGAAAGTCAAACCATATCGTCACCCCGGCAAGGAATGCCGGGGTCCAGGTTACAGGGACGTAGACGCCTCGCCATCCTTGGCCTCTGGATTCATGCCGCACAGTCCCTGTGCGGCACCCTACGGGCGCTTCGCGTGCAAATCGGCAATCCTGCCGATTTGTCATGCCGGGCCATCCTGCCCGGCACCCTCCGAGCGGCTCTCGCCGTGCAAACCGGCTGTCCTGCCGGTTTGTCATGCCGGGCCATCCTGCCCGGCACCCTCCGAGCGGCTCTCGCCGTGCAAATCGGCAATCCTGCCGGTTTGCACGGCACAAATTTGCCTGGAGCAAATTTGGACGTGCGGAGCACGGTCCGAAGGACGAGCCCCAGGGAAGGGGCGAGCAATCCGTGCCGGAATGACGGGTAATCCCGGCATCTCTTCCCTATAGCATTTTCTGATTCGGTGTAAGGGAGCGCCATAGGTAGGTCGGCAATCCCTTGCCGACCTACTGGCTCGGCAAAGGGCTTTGTCGGAAGGGCAGCTCTGGCGCTCCCAGAGATGCCGTTTGCGATTGGCAAGGGATTGCCGACCTACGTTCTTCCCACCCCACACGAATCCGTACACCGGGATGAAAAACGCTCTAATACCTGCTGTAAAGACCTACTCGACGAAAAAACTCGCCGCGAGCGTCTCGACCACCAGCGCCCAACCGTCCACCAGGACGAACAGCAAAAGCTTGAAGGGAAGCGAAACGATCATGGGCGACAGCATCATCATGCCCATCGACATCAGTATGGTGGCCACCACCAGATCGATGATCAGAAACGGCAGGAACAAAAGAAATCCCATTTGAAAAGCCGTCTTCAGCTCGCTGGTCATGAAGGCCGGCACCAGCAAGGAAAATGGCGTCGCCTCGGGACTGGCGATGTCCTGCTTGCCGGATATGCGCGCGAAAAGCTCCAAATCGGTTTCCCGCGTCTGCTTGAGCATGAACTGGCGGAACGGAACCGCGGCTCGTTCGAGGGCCGCGCCCGGCGCCAGCTGTTCTTTCATATAAGGCTGCAGGGCCTGTTCGTTCACCTGCTCGAACACCGGCAGCATGGTAAACAGGGTCAGAAACAGCGAAATGCCGAGCAGTACCTGATTGTTGGGCGTCTGACCGGCGCCTAGTGCCTGCCGCAAGATCGCCAGGACGATCATGATGCGGGTAAACGAGGTCATGCTGAGCAACAGCGAGGGCAGCACGGTCAGCGCCGTCATCAGCGCCAGAACCTGTATCGTGACCGTGTAGGTCTGGCTGCCCTGGCCGTTGGCGGCCACGGTGAAAGCCTCGATGCCGGGAGCGCCTTGCGCCGAGGGAATCGACAACGCAAATAGAGCCGCGAACATCCCGAGAAACGTCAGAGCGAAGTACGGCCGACGGTTCATGATCGCCGCCCCGTCAACTCGTGCAAGCGTTCGGCGAACGAGGCCCCGGCCGACGGCATTCCGCTCTCGACCGGGATGATTTCCGAATTTTCCAGGATGCACAGGGTCTCGACCCGTCCTGGCGCTACCCCCAGCACCAGTTGTTTCCCACCTGCCTGCAACAACACGACCCGCTCCCGAGATCCCAGCGAAACCGCGGCCAACACGCGAAAGCTTCCCGGCGCGAGCCGGGAAAAGCTGCCGAATCGCCGCAGCAGCCAGGCCAGAGTGAAAATGACCGCCAATACCGCCAGCAATCCGGTCAGACTCTTCGCCATATCCACCGAAGGCAAGGCCTTGGGTACGGCGGAAGCGGTGTCGGCCAGCAGAACCGGCGACATCAGCGACGAAACCACCGCAAAGACATGGGCCTTCATTTCAGCTTTCTCACCCGCTCCGCGGGACTGATGACATCGGTGAGACGAATACCGAACTTGTCGTTCACCACCACCACTTCGCCGTGAGCGATCAGCGTGCCGTTCACCAGCACATCCATGGGTTCGCCCGCCAGCCGGTCCAACTCGACGACCGAGCCCTGGGTCAGCTGCAACAAATTGCGGATGTTGATCTTAGTGCGCCCTATCTCCATCGCGATGGTCACCGGAACGTCCAGCAGCACGTCCAGGTTGATGTCCTCGATTTTTGCCACGTCCGCCGCCGGCGGAGATCTCCCGAGATCTTCGAAGGTCGCGGGTTCGGGTTTCGGAGCCGCCGGCTGGCGGGGAGGCTCCGCCATTTTTTTGGCAGCCTCTTGCTGCTCCAGCAGGGCGGCGGCCCAATCGTCGGCTAGATCCTCGGATTCGTCGCCCCCGTCAGCGCCTTCGATCGATTCTTCCAATTCGTCGCTCATGCTCGTTCAACTCCGCTTCCCAATACCCCGATTAAGCGTTCTTTATCCCCGCTTGCGCGGCTGATCTTCTCCAGAATCTGCACCGCGTAATTGCCCCGCGAGATCCCGACCTTGCCGCGAAACACGGGGATGTCGTCGACGACGACCGTAATGGTCTCCGGCATTTCGATCGGAATCACGTCGCCGGCTCTCAACCGCAACATGTCCTCCAACGACAAGGTCTTTTCGACCAAGGTGCTGTGCATCTCGATTTCGGCATCCAGGATTTCCGCTTGCAGAGCCGTGCGCCAACGGTCGTCCGAATCATCGCTTCTATCCCCCTGAATACCGGCATCCAGAAGTTCCCTGATCGGCTCGATCATGGAATACGGCAGGGTAATGTGCAGATCGCCTCCCCCGCCTTCCACTTCGATATGTATGGTGGAGACCACGACGACCTCGGCGGGACTCACGATGTTGGCGAACTGCGGGTTCACTTCCGAACCCAGATACTCGAACTCGATCGGCATGACCGGCGCCCAGGCTTCTTTCATGTCCTTGAAAATCAGCTCGAGCAGCATCTGAATGACCCGCATCTCGGTCGGCGTGAACTCGCGTCCCTCGATCTTGTTGTAGAACTGACCGCTGCCGCCGAAAAAATTGTCCACGACGGTGAACACCAGGGTCGGCTCCATGACCATCAAACCACGCCCACGCAAGGGGTTGAGCCGGATGACGTTCAGATTGGTCGGAACGAACAGGCTGTGCACGTATTCCGAGAACTTCAGGACCTGAACGCCCAATACCGAAATCTCCGCGGAGCGCCGCAGCAAATTGAACAGACTGATGCGGAAATGACGGACGAAGCGGTCGTTGATCATCTCCAGAGTGGGCATCCGCCCGCGCACGATGCGGTCCTGACTGGTGAAGTCGTAGGTCCGTACCTCGCCGCTTCGAAAATCGATCTCCGATTCGGTTCCGATATCTCCGTCGTCGACGCCGTGCAGAAGCGCGTCGATTTCTTCCTGAGTCAAAAGATCATGAACGGCCATGGCTATTGCATGATGAATCCGGTGAAAAAAACCTCTTCGGCGCCTTCCTTGTGGCCCGTTTGCTTAGAAACTACCGCGTTGATTTCCTCGAGCAGCTTGCCCCTGAGCGCCTCTTTGCCTTCGGCCGTCTTGAGCCCCGCCGGCTCCTGGCCGCTCAGCAGCAAAAGCACGTTGTTGCGGATCATCGGCGAATGCTTTTTCACCGCGTCGATCACGGCTTGATTTTTCGAAGCGACGCTAAGGCCAACCTGGAGCAGGCGGGCATCCGGATTGCTCTTGAAATTGACCACGAAAGCCGGGTCGATAGCGAAATAGATCATCGGCAGCGCGAGCGCCCCGCCGTCACGGGATTCCGCAGCCGCCTCATTCTCGTTCTGCTTCGGTGGGAAGATCCCCCAAAAATAAAGCGCTGCGAACACGGCAAGGAGCGTTCCCAGCATCGCTCCGAGAACGATAAAAATAACGCTCTTGGATGACTTCTTCTTTTCTTCGCCTAAATCCAGTTTGTCTTGTTGCGCCATCGCGGTTTTCCAAAGTTTTCTGCTGCCTTCAGCAACAATGATGCCCACAAAAAAAGCTTAGCACCGACAAGGCATTAGCAAGCCCTGAACGCTTTTCGTCGCACTACGGCAAGACAAAAGCCAGCAAGGCGCCAAAATTCGGACGCTTGGAAACGAAAGGAGACTGATGGCTGAATGCTCCAAGAGCGAGATCAACGCCGGCAGCACTACGGCCGATACGCGGAGAGAGCAACTGCGGCAAGGGAACGGGTATTCAGATACAGAGCCAGAAAAGGGGGGATCGGCATAATCTGTATCAGCCGGCTAAGCCGATCCCTTAGGCATTATGAAATCGAGATTAGTAATCCATGCTTAATTGGCAAGCGTTCCGGTAATACTCGTGAATACATTTTGGCCGGTACAGGCATTGATCGTACCCTTTACAGTAAGGGTGCCGCCTGTAACGCCACTGAACATTCCAGTATTTCCGGGAGCGGTAATTGGCCCCACCGTGAGCACGGGCGCCTTGACATACATGATTTCCGTGACCGCCCATTTACAAGGATATGCTACCGGAGAAAAGCTGACAGGCGTATCGCCATCGGTGCTCAACCGCGACAGTTCCGAACCCGACGAATCGGTACACGTGATGACATGGCGAAGATGGCCGGGCACCACGAGAGGCTGTCCTGTCGGAAGCATGACGGGCGCTCCGGAGCCGTCCGTAAAAACCTGTAGATCGTATCCTTTCCCCAAGACGGCGCATACCAACGTAGTCTTGTTATCTACTTTTACGGCCATTTCTCCGAGCTGGGTATCTCCCTCGTAATTCGGCGCTATCGCCGGCCAATCGATATCGTCATTTCCCAAATCGTCGTAATGAATCGAGGCTTCCATAACCGTTTGAGTGCGCCCTACTCCCGATTTGATCACGATATCCGCAGAAGCAGAGGCCGAAAAGATCATCCCGGTAGCGACGCAAACGGTAATTACAGACGGTTTCTTAAACATTATTGTTTCCTTGTAATTGATGAACAAACTAAAGCGCGACTGAACTCCCAAAGCGTGTTGTTCCTCCGCCACATGAAGATAGCAGGTTAAATTGGCCTCAGCCATTACAAAGACTTACCTAATCCGGGCGGGGCGACGTTCGCGCAGGCCGACAGCCGGTCCAAAACCGGAATACATTGTCAAAGGACCTCCATGCAAGGCAGAATTGGGCGGACAAGCCAAATCATTGAGAATGAATCTGAAAATAAGAAATCTCGATTAATAAATTCTAAAACTCATCCACCCAAGAGGAAGACCCCATGGATAGCAAGATTCATCATCGTGTCGTAGTGATCGGCGGCGGCGCCGCCGGGCTCGGCATCGCCGCCCGTCTGCTGCATGCCGGGATAACGGATGTCGCCATCATCGAGCCGTCCGAGAAGCATTATTACCAGCCCTTCTGGACGTTCGTCGGAGGCGGCGTCGTCACTCGCGAGCAGTCGGTCAAACCGATGGCCGAGTTGATCCCCAAAGGCGCCACCTGGATACGCGATGCCGCCGCGGAGTTCGATCCCGCCAACAATTCGCTGAAAACCGAGGGCGGCAAGGAAATCGGCTACGACTACCTGGTCGTCTGTCCGGGGCTACAGATCGACTGGGACAAGATCCCGGGCGTAAAGGAAGCGGTAGGCAAGGACGGGGTGTGCAGCAATTACAGCTACGACACCGTGAACACCACCTGGGAAAACATCCGGAACTTCAAGGGCGGCAACGCCGTGTTCACTTTTCCGCCGCCGCCCATCAAATGCGCCGGCGCACCGCAGAAAATCATGTATTTGGCGGAGGATTATTTCCGCAAGCACGGCCTGCGTGACAAATCCCGCGTCGTCTACTACTGCGCCACGCCCACCATCTTCAGCGCGCCCAAATACGCCGCCAGCCTGATGGAACAGGTGGTGAAACCGCGCAATATCGAAGTTCATTTCAAGCACAATCTGGTGGAACTGCGCCCGGCGTCGAAAGAGGCCGTGTTCAAGAATCTCGATACCGGAGAGAGCGTCGTTCAGCCCTACGACATGATCCACGTGGTTCCGCCCATGAGCGCTCCCGACTTCCTCAAGAAAAGTCCGCTCGGGAACGAAGGCGGGTGGGTGGACGTAAATAAGGACACCTTGCAGCACGTCCGCTACCCCAACGTGTTCAGCCTGGGCGATGCCAGCAGCCTGCCCACGTCCAAGACGGCGGCGGCAGTCCGGGCGCAAAGCCCGATCCTGACCGCGAATCTCCTGTCGGTCATGAACGGCGGACAGCCGGTAGCCAAATACGACGGCTATACTTCGTGCCCGCTGATCACCGGTTACGGCAAGCTGATCCTGGCCGAATTCGACTACGACCTGAAGCCCAAGGAAACCTTTCCCTTCGACCAGGGCAAGGAGCGCTACAGCATGTATCTGTTGAAGCGTTACATCATTCCGGTGATTTACTGGCAGGGCCTGCTCAAGGGCTATCAGTGGCCTCATCTGGGCAAGGCGTAAACCGGCATCCCCGCGCCGCAGGAATGGCAAAGTCCGTAGGCTGGAATGGAGCTTTGCGTAATCCCAGTTCGATCTCGCATCTGATCTCCTGAAAATGCTGGGTCTCGTTCCTGGACCCAGCCTACGGCGCTGCACCTCGTAAGCCGGAGCCTTTCCCACGAGGCGGGCCCAAGCGCAATCCGCTATTTGCATGGCAATACCGATCTTTCCCTCTCCCGCTGAGAGAGGGCTAGGGTGAGGGTATTAAGAACGAAACCTAACTGACCGCCCCGTGCTTCGCCTCTACCAATCCGACAAGCTGGAATTTCTCGCCGAACTCTTGACGGCGGACAGCACACCGCCGGCCTCCCCCTTCGAACCGGAAATCGTCATCGTTCAAAGCCTTGGCATGGGACGCTGGCTGTCCCTGCGCCTTGCGGACAATCTCGGCATCTGCGCCAACGTCCGTTTTCTGCTGCCGGCCTCGTTCATCTGGGACCTGCTTCGGCAATTCCTCGGCGAACTCCCGAGGCGTTCGGCATTCTCTTCCGAGGTACTCACCTTCCGCATCTTCGACTGGCTGGGACAAACCGCGAATCTGGAGCGAACTCCGCGCCTGTCCGGGTATCTCCAAAACGGAGACGAACTCCGCCGGTTCCAACTCGCTAAGCGGATCGCCGATCTGTTCGATCAATATCTGATGTACCGGGCCGACTGGATAGCCGCCTGGGAACGCGGCGAAACGCTCGCCTTGGACGGCGACGAGGACTGGCAAGCCCTACTGTGGCGCGACCTGAGCATGGGGGAAGCTGCGCCCCATCGCGCCCGTTTCATGAACGAACTGCTGACGGCGCTCGAATCCGACTCGGCGGCCGATCGGCTTCCGCGGCGCATCGCCATCTTCGGCGTTTCCTCGCTGCCGCCGGCCTTTCTGGACGTGCTGAATGCGCTCGCCAGGCATACCGAGATCAATCTATACGCGCTCAATCCCTGCCGCGAATACTGGGGCGAAATCCGGGATGAACGGGAAATCGGCCGCGTGGCCGGAGAACGCTCGCCGGAAGATCTGTACCTGGAAGTGGGGCATCCCTTGCTGGCATCGCTAGGGAAACAAGGCCGCGAATTTTTCGATTCCGTGGCCGACCATTCCGAGCTGCACAGCTTGTTTCGGGCGGAACCGCCGCGCGATTCGCTGCTGCACATACTCCAGGCCGACATCCTCGAACTGATCGATCGCCGAAGTGCCGGGCGCTTGGCCGTACGGCCGGACGACCGCTCGCTGCAAGTCCATGCCTGCCACAGCCCGATGCGCGAAGTCGAAGTCCTGCGCGATCAGCTTCTGGCGCTGTTCGACGCCGATCCGGAATTGAAGCCGAGCGACGTGGCCGTGCTGACGCCGGAGATCGAGCAATACACGCCGTACATCGAAGCGGTATTCGCCGAAAGCCGCGACGCCCCGATGATCCCCTTCAGCATCGCCGACCGCGGTTTGACCCACGAACAGCCGCTCCTGGAGAATTTTCTCGCGCTGCTCGATCTGCCGGAGAGCCGATTCGCGGCGGACACGACGCTCGGCTTTTTGGAGCAACCCGCCATACAGCGCCGTTTCCGGCTATGCGAAGACGATCTCCCCATGATCCATCATTGGGCGCGGTCGGTCGGCACCCGCTGGGGACGGGACGGGACCCACAAGACCGAATACCGGTTGCCGGACATTCCCCGCCACACCTGGCGCGACGGCCTGAAGCGCCTGATGCTGGGCTATGCCCTGCCGCAGGAACTGGCGGGCGACGGCTTTCCGCTGTTCGTCGAAACCCTGCCTTACGACGACATCGAAGGCAGCCGGGTCTTGATCCTGGAGCGGTTCGCGGAATTTCTGGAAACCCTGTTCGAATGGGCGGACCGGTTCAAGGCGAAGCAGCCGGTGACGGAGTGGATCGAACGATTGAACGCGTTCATCGATCGGCTGTTCGATCCGCGGGACGAGGACGAAACGCTGCTGCTCCAGCTGCGCGGCACCCTCGATCTGCTGCGGGAACTCTCGGAACAAGCCGGCTTCCGCGAGCCGGTCGGGATACGGGTGATCAAGCGCTGGCTCGCGGATCGCCTGTGTCAGCCATCGAGCACCGGCGGCTTTTTGACCGGCGCGGTCACCTTCTGTGCGATGGTGCCGATGCGCAGCCTGCCGTTCAAGGTCATCGCCGTGCTCGGCCTGAACCACGACAGCTTTCCGCGTCAGCGCCATCCCCCCGACTTCGACCTGATGGCGAAGCATCCCCGCCGGGGAGACCGCTCGCGCCGGCTGGACGACCGCTATCTCTTTCTGGAAACGCTGCTGTCGGCGCGCGAGGTGTTTTATCTGAGCTATGTGGGCCGCAGCGTTCGCGATAATACCGAGTTGCCGCCCTCCCCGCTGGTGTCCGAGCTCATCGACGTCGCGAAACAAAGCTGCGAGCTGGCCGAAGGCGACATCGAGTCCCATCTCGTTACCCAGCACCCGCTGCAACCGTTCGATCCCGGCTATTTCAAGGACGATCCCCGGTTGCCGGGCTTTTCGTCGACCTGGCTTGCCGCGGCCCGACTGATCGGCCGGGGCGACAAGGGGCCCGCGCCCTTATTTTCCGGCCCGCTGTCTGAGCCCGAAGAGGAATGGCGCATCGTCGATCCGGAAAGCCTCGCTTATTTCTTCAGCAACCCCGTCCGCTATCTCCTGCGGCGGCGGCTGAACCTGGTTCTGGAAGACACTGCGGCGGAATTCGAAGTGCGCGAACCTTTTGCGCTCGATTACCGAACGAGAAACCAGGTCCGCCAGAACCTGCTGAACGCCTTGGCGCAGGACCGAAAACCGCAGAGCGCGCTGCTGCTCGCCGACGCCCAGGGTCTTTTGCCCCACGGCCGCTTCGGCGAAGCGCTGCACGGCCAGGAGCAACGGCTGGTCGAAAGTTTCGCCGTCAAACTGCTCCCGGACCTCGTCAAACCGCGCTTCGAATCTCTGCCGGTGGATTTCGAAGCGAACGGCCTGCGCCTGCTCGGCTCCCTCGCCGAAGTCGGCGCTAGCGGCCTGACTGACTACAGCTTCGAAGAGCCGAGCCCCCGCCAGCTCTTCGACCTCTGGCTCCGGCACCTGATGCTTTGCCTGATCGCCCCCGAAGGCGTGACACTCCAATCCCTGCTGCATACCCCTAAGCAAACCCTCACGTTCCAGGCCGTAGCCGAGCCCGAAAACGAGCTTGCGAAACTCCTGAACGCCTACTGGCAAGGACTGTCCGCCCCGCTGCCCTTCTTCCCCAAATCGAGTTATGCCTACACCCGCTGCATACACGATCCGCCCGCCAGACTTGGCGGCGATCCGGAGGCTATCCGGTTCAATGCTCGAAGACAGGCCCGGGGCATCTGGGAAGGGTCGGAGTTTCAGGCCGGAGAAAGCATGAATGCCTATTACCAAACGGTTTACCGGGGCGGTGACACGTTGGATGAGAGCTTCGAGGCATTGGCTGTCGAGCTTATAAGCCCGATGTTGGCGGCGATGACGAAAGAGGCATCTCGGTGATTTTTAGACCCCGGTCGTAGGCTGGGTTGAGGAGCGAAACCCAGCATCTTGAGGTATGGGAATGCTGGGTTTCCGCAAAGCTACAACCCAGCCTACGGGCTCAAACATTTGCCTGATTAGCGATGAACTTCAGCCAAGCGAATTTGCCACTCGGGTCGAGGCTTAGCGAACGCCGCGGCGCGCGCCAGCCGTTGAAGCAGGGTTTTGAGATTGAAACGCCGATTGAAGCGGTATTGGAACTCGGCCAGGTACCGCTGGGCGTATTTCTCGAATTTGAACGCGTGATAGGTGCCGGAAATGGCTGTCTTCAGGTTGCTCAACATCGTATTTACCCAATGGAACTCCGGATGTTGCGCCGACTGCCGCCCAGAGCCCAGGATCAGGCGATGATGGCAAGCGACGACCTGGTGCAGCCTCCGAAACCCGCTCAGGCCATCGGTGAGTGCGTAGGTCGACGGGGCCAAGGCGCGTTTGGCCCAGTCCGCGATAGCCTGCTGCGTGAACGGCAGGGGATCGACGCGCAGGAACAACGGACGCCCGTCGTCCGTGGTTTGTACCGCCATCACAAAGGCCAACTTGTTTTCGGAGCCACGCCCCGGTTTCCCCGGCCGCTCACCGCCCAGGTAGGCATCGTCGATCTCGACCCGCCCGGCCAGCTGCCGATCCGTTTCCCGTTCCGCCATCACCTGGATCAACTTGTGCTTCACCAGCCATGCCGTGCGATAACACACCCCGAGATGGCGCATCAGTTCCAGTGCCGAGACATTGTTCTTGGCCTGGGTCAGGAGATACATGGCCAGAAACCAGGTGGTCAGCGGCAGCTTGGTCGCTTGGAAGATCGTCCCGGCGATCAGCGTCGTTTGGCTCCGGCAGTGTCCGCATTGCCAGTATTTCCGCCCGGTCCGTTCGAACACCGTGTGGCGCGCGCCGCCGCAGACCGGACAGCGGAAACCGTCCGGCCAGCGCAGGGCCTCCAGTGCCGCTTCGCACTGCGCTTCACTGCCGTATTGCGTCAGAAACTCGGCCAACGACAAACCCTTTTGAAATTGCACCCGGTTCATAGGCATGGGACACCCCGCTTGTGATAGATGCCCATAGTCTAAGGACCCTAGCGGCTCACTATGTGAGCCTGTACTGAACTTCGTCGCTAATCAGGAACATTTGTGTATTGAAGAAAAGTCGTGACTGATAGCCAACGAGACAACTGGAAATCCATCACTGGTTTAGTGACGGAGCTAAAGCGCTGTGATCAATGCGGTATTACAACCGCGTCTGTCGCAATGGCCTATATTTGCATTGATGCCCTCGCCAATCTTGCAAGACCGATCGACAAGCAAAAGGTCACTCGCACTGATTTCAAAGAATGGGTAGATACATACCTTAAAGCACATCCAGAGCAGCCATATCAGTATCGTGGCAAAGATGTCTATGCAGCTCGTTGTGCCTTCCTCCACACATACGGAGCAGAAGCAGAGTTACATGACGAAGATCCTGACACAATAAAGTTTGCATACCACGATGGGGGTAAGCATCAATATGATCCCAATGTGGAACCGAGACTTGTTCTAATCGGGACAAAGTCTTTCATTAACGACGTCGTCATTGCTGTTGAGACGTTTCTTAGGAAGTGTCAGAGCGATGAAGTGCTAAGACAGCGTGTGGAGTCACGGCTTGTTAAAGTTTTGCAAGTAGTCCCGTACCCATCACCATGAGTAATACACATAATGGTAAAAAGGTCAGGCTTTTGTTATTTGCTTCAGATTTCTTTAGGCGAAGTGGACAGGCTTAATATCCCTAAAGAAGCCGAAGTCAAACAATTAACGCTTACCCCAACCACGCAAGGCGTTAGCCCTTAGAAACCTGTAATAAGAGCCTATCCCAATAGGCCGGTGGCTCGCCAGGTGATGATGCCCAGTGTCAGATGCAACAGAGCGAGATAGGTATCCGCCCGCTTTTCCCAGCGGATGAGAATGCGCCGAAAGCGGTTCATCCAACTGTGCGTGCGCTCTACGACCCAGCGCCGCGCTGCGAATCCCGCGTCCCGCTTGATCGCTTGGGCCTCCTCGCCGCGGGTTCGAAGGTGGGCCGTGAACCCGAACGCGTGGACAATATCCCGCACCTCGTCATAGTCATACCCTTTATCCAAACATAATCCTTGGGGCTGTTCCGGGGTCGGTTCGGGCCGCTGGGCTTGAACCGCCGCCAGCGTCGAACGGACCAGTTTCATGTCGTGGCGGTTGGCACCCTCGACCACTACGGCCAGTGGGATTCCATCCGCCTCGGTCAACAGGCTGCGCTTGACCCCCTGTTTGCCCCTGTCCGTCGGATTTGGCCCCGTTTTTTTGTGCCGGCCAGGGGCGCCTTGGTCGTGGCGCCATCCAGGGATAGCCAACTCCAGTCGATGCCCTTGAGCCGCTCGTATTCGAGCAACCCCTCCTGCCAGAAACGCTCGAAAATACCCGCCTCAACCCATTCCAGGAACCGGCGGTGGGCACTACTGCTGGAGCAGATCCCCGTCGCATTCAGGGCATTCCATTGACACCCGGTACGCAGGACGAACACAATCGCATTCATCGCCACACGGTCGTCGACCCGGCGACGATGACATCCCAGGGGATGCGGCTTGGGCACGTGCACCGGAAGCAGGGGTGACATCTTTTCCCATAAGGCGTCGGGAATCCGCCAGCCATCGTCTTCGGTAATGAGTCCCATGGGTCTTCTCCTCGGTTACCGGTTAAAGACGCTTATTATCGCCTATTGGGATAGGCTCTAAGTACCGTAGGATGCGGTGAGGCACGAACCGCCCTTCGACTAGGCTCAGGACAGGCATCGACCGCGAACGATGCGCCTCCTATCGTCGGCACATCCTACGAACTGCCGCTGAACAATCAGTCACCGCACAAATGATCTAATCTTGTTTTCAACCGGACGAGGACGGCGCCGACCAAGGCTTGGATTTCATGCTGGTGGCGGCCATTTTTGCCGGCGGATGCGCTGGAAACTCGGATAATTACAAATGCCCGATCGGGCGGAAAAATCGAGGTGAACTCATGAGATTGCCATTGGGGATTTCGTTTTTGTTTTTGGCGGTTCCGGCCCTCTTTGCCGGGACGGTGCAAGCCGAGAAAACCGATTTGGCCGGTTCCGCCGACCATGCCCTGGTCGGACGTTACGAGGGGTCGGTTGTCACGTTTTACGAAACGAAAGCCTACGAAGAATTGAAGCTGCCGTTCAAACCGCTGGAGCGTGGCCAAAAAGACAAGCCCGAGGCATGGCAGATCGGCGTGTCCGGGAAGCTCACCTCGATTCGATATGAAGGCCCCGCGGATCGCTCGATCCTGGAGGTCATGCGCAATTACGAGGCGGCATTGAGCTCGAAGGGATTCACGATTCGTCTCTTCTGCAAGGGCGCGAAGGAATGTTCGCCCGGCGGGTCGGTCCCCACCTTCTGGGAAGCCGGAAACGGCCAGATCGGCATGCCGACGACCTGGGATACCACCGTCTATTTGCTGGCGGAGCGGGATGCGCCGGAAGGCCGGGTTACCGTCGGGATGCTTGGGGTCGAGACGAAGGCGACCAAATCCCGGCCTCTGACGCCGCATGTTGCAGTGACGGTCGTCGAATCGAAGCCGATGGAGGCCGACAAGATCGCGCTGGTCAAGGCCAGCGAAATGCAGCAGGCGCTGGAGCGCGACGGTCGCATCGCGATCTACGGCATCTACTTCGATTTCGACAAGGCGGAGATCAAGCCGGAATCGGAACCGCAGATCGCGCAATTGGCGGCGCTTCTGAAAGAAAACCCTAAGTTAAAGGTCCTCATCGTCGGACACACCGACGGCAAGGGCGCATTCGACTACAACCTGTCGCTTTCCCAGAAACGAGCCCAGGCCGTGGCGGACACGCTGGTGTCGGCCCATGGCATCGCTCGCGACCGCCTGACGCCCGCGGGCGCCGGCATGATAGCGCCTGTCGCTTCGAATAAGACGGAAGAAGGACGTGCGAAAAACCGGCGCGTCGAGATCGTCGAACACTACTCCGGCGGTTAAAGGCAAATACTACCCTCCTTCCACACGGCGTCAGCTTTCCCGGTCGTCTTGGGGACACCAAGACGACCCTTCTAATCGCAAACGGTTGCTTCAGAGCGTTTTCATCTCGCTCGTCCGGCAAAACAGGCTTGGCGGAAGTCGTTGGCGCCTTCGGCTCGGGTGAATGGATTCAAGCACTCGTAGGTCGGCAATCCTTTGCCGACGAAGACGCTCGGCCGAGACGTGGTGTCGGGAAAGGATTCCCGACCTACTCGCGAATGCCCGTACAGTAGGTATGAAAATGCTCTAGCCTGGATATTTCATGAAAGGAGGGGTGGCGGAATCGAAAAGCCCTTAAAATTCAACTGCTGACATCGAATTTGTGAGGAGATTCCGCCGTGACACATTGTACCGGACAAATCGAGCTGTTTGCGCCCGTGGCACGCCGCCGCATCGATGTGGCCTTCGACGGGGGCGCTGTGACCAGCGATGCCGGAGTGCTGCTGTTGCGGCAGGTCGATCGCAAGCTGGGTTTGCTGGACAGCGTGGCCCAACGCTTGAAGGACCCGCGTGATCCCAGCCGGTGTGCCCACGCCGTGCTCCACCTGCTGCGACAGCGGGTTTATGGCCTGTGCCAAGGCTATGAAGACCTCAACGATCACGACACCTGGCGCCATGACCTGGCGTTGCAGACGGCCTGTGAACGGCTGTCGCCCGGTGCCTCCAGCCCCACCTTGTGCCGCTTGGAAAACCGGATGGATCGGGCGGCGGCCCTGGCGATCCATGAGGTGTTTGTCGAGCAGTTCATCGCTTCATTTCCGACGCCGCCGGATCAGCTCATCCTGGATTTCGACGCGACCGATGATCCGGTCCATGGGCATCAGGAAGGCCGGTTCTTCCATGGCTACTATGACCACTATTGCTTCCTGCCGCTTTACGTCTTTTGCGGCGATCAGTTGTTGGTCAGCTATCTCAGGCCCTCGAAGATCGACGCGGCCAAGCACGCCGGGGCGATCCTGAAAGCTCTGGTGCAACGGCTGCGTGCCGTCTGGCCCGAGGTGAAAATCATCTTCCGGGCCGATTCGGGCTTCTGCCGACGGCGGATTCTGGCCTGGTGCGAACGCCACGGCGTCGGTTATCTCGTGGGCCTGGCCAAGAACAACCGCCTTTTGAAGCTTGCGGCGCCTTGGCGCCAGGCAGCGCAAACCCAATTTGCCGCCACCTCGGAAAAACAGCGGGTCTTCGGTGAGTTTGCCTATACCGCCGGCACCTGGAAACACCCCCGCCAGGTGATCCTCAAAGCCGAGCATGGACCCCAAGGCGAAAATCCAAGGTTCCGGGTCACCAACCTGGCGGGCGACTCCCAAGCGCTGTACGAAGACGTCTATTGTGCGCGGGGCGACATGGAAAACCGGATCAAGGAACAGCAACTCGGCTTGTTCGCGGACCGCACCAGTTGTCACGTCTGGTGGGCCAACCAATTCCGGCTGCTGCTCGCCTCGCTCGGCTACCTCTTGTTGGAAGCCCTTCGTCGCCTCGGCCTCGCCGGTACCGAACTCGCTCGGGCGCAGTGTTCCACTCTCAGGGGCAAGCTCCTCAAAATCGGTGGCGTGATCCTTCGAAATACCCGTCGCATTCGCTTCCTGTTGCCGAATGCTTACCCCTGGCAGGCGCTGTTCTGGCACATCGCCGAGCGCTTTGCCCCCGGCTGAGCCGGGCCGAGTGGGTTCCCCGGCACGTTGATTCTCTGGGGGTAAGGGGGACGTTTGCCTGAAATTCAGACTTTCACCCCAAACGAGCACTCAACACGCCTTTTTCTGGTCCCGAACCCAGAACGCGACCGGCCTCCTACCTTCACTGAGGTCCTGATGAAATATTCAGGCTAGCCGCAATCTTTCTCGTCATTGCCGGAGAAGTGCTTCGTGGCGTAGGATGCGGCTCGTTCCTCACCGCGCTCTACGGCATTAAACGAAATCGCCCATGCTCCCTTCCAGCCAGCTATCCACCGACCATACCCCAGAGTTCGACATCTACGACGCCGAGCTCGCCGGGCTGAATCTGGTCGAAGCCAGCGCCGGGACGGGCAAGACCTGGACGATTTCGGGGCTTTACGTTCGGCTGATTCTGGAGCTTGGCCTCAGCGTCGATCAGATTCTGGTGGTGACGTACACCAAGGCGGCGACTGCCGAGCTTCAGGATCGTATCCGCAGGCGGTTGAGGGAGGTCCTTTCCGCCTTCGAAACCGGCGAAAGCGACGACGATTTCTGCCGCCGCATCCTCGAACTGTACGGCGACCGGACCGAGATCGCCAGGCGCCTTCTCGGCTATGCGATCAGCGGGTTCGACGAGGCCGCGGTCTACACCATCCACGGATTCTGCCAGCGCCTCTTGAACGAAAGCGCCTTCGAATCGGGAGCGGATTTCGATTGCGAGCTGATGCCGGACGAAACCGATTTGCTGCGGGAAATCGTCGACGATTTCTGGCGGCGGGAGGTCTATCTCGCCTCCGCAGCTTGGGCCGATTATCTGGCCCAAACAAATCAATCGCCCGATGTCTGGCTGAGCGAAATTCAGCCCCATGTAGGCAAGCCGTTCCTGAAAATCGCCGGGCCCGTCGAACCGGCTGACGAGGAGGACGACATCGCGCGGTTCGGGCAGGCGGTACTCGGAGCGGCGGAAGTCTGGCATGCCGAAAGGACTGCCATCGAGGCGCTGCTGCTGGATTATCCGAATTTCAACCGAACCCGCGTCAAACCCGAAAGCTTGCGGAACTGGCTAGCCGAAACGGCCGAATTTTTCGGCCGATGGCCGGCATCGGAACAGACTCCGCAGCCGGTCGTTTTACCCGAAGTCCCGCCCTTGCTCGATCTGCCGGAAGGTCTTCAACGTCTGACGCCCGAAGCCCTTGCCTCTGCCGTCAAGAAAGCTTGCGAGCCACCGCGGCATCCTTTTTTTCAACGTTGCCGGTCCGTGGTCGAGGCGGACGAGGCCCTGCGCCGAAATTTCGAAATCCGGCTTCAGTGCCTCAAGCGGCGCCTGATCGAGTTCTGCGACGCCGAACTGGACCAGCGCAAGAGCGCGCTGCAAGTCGTCTGCTACAACGACCTGCTGAACCGACTGGCCAGCGCGCTGGATTCGGAACACGGCAAACGCCTGGCGGAAACCGTCCGCCGCCGCTACCGGGCCGCCCTGATCGACGAATTCCAGGACACCGATCCGATCCAATACCGCATCTTCCGCCGCATCTACGGAGACGGAGGCTCGCCGGTGTTCTTCGTCGGCGATCCCAAGCAGGCGATCTACGGGTTTCGCGGCGCGGACATCTTCAGCTACCTCGAAGCGCGGAGCAACGAACGCATCACCCGCCGCACGCTGAAGACCAATCAGCGCTCCGAGCGCGATCTCATCGCCGCGGTCAATGCCTTGTTCGTCGGCCATCCGAAGCCGTTCCTGCTCGACGAGATCCCCTACCCTGAGGTAAGGCCCGCCGCGCGGCTGCGTGCCGTTCTGGATATCGAAGGCGACGGCGATGAGCCGTTCCGCTTTCTTTTGCTGCCGCCGGAGCAAGACGACAAAGGAAAGGAAAAGCCCTATTCGAAAGGCGCGGCAAGCCGATTGACCGCCTTGGCGACCGCCTTCGAAATCGCCCGGCTGCTCAACGCCGCAAGCGAGGGCAAGGCACGCCTGGGCGAGCGAAGCCTCGACGGGGGCGACATCGCCGTACTGGTCTCCACCCACGTCCAGGCGCGCTTGATCGAGGACGCGCTGTCGGCCTGCGGCGTACCCAGCGTGCGCCAGGGGCAGGAGAACGTGTTCTCGACTCCCGAAGCGGCGGAACTCGAGCGGATCTTGCAGGCCGTTGCCCAACCCGGGCGGGAGCCGCTGATCAAGGCCGCGCTGGCGACGGAACTCATGAATCATACTGCCAACGCGATATTCGAACTGCAAAAGGACGAGAATGCTTGGGAAGCGATCTTCGACCGCTTTCAGACCTACCATCACGTGTGGCTGAGCGAAGGCTTCATGCCGATGTTCCGCCGCTGGTTCGAAGACGCCCGCATCACCGATCATTTGCCGCAATTCCGAGACGGCGAGCGGCGGCTGACCAATCTCCTGCACTTGGCCGAACTGCTGCAGGTAGAGAGCCGCAAAAAATCGAGTATCGATACGCTGCTGGGCTGGTTCGGCCGCGCTATCCGGAGTCCCTCTAAGAACGACGAAACTGCGCTGTTGCGACTGGAAAGCGACGCCAAGCGCGTGAAGATCGTGACCATACACACCAGCAAGGGGCTCGAATACCCGATCGTATTCTGTCCGTTTCTCTGGGACGGACGGCTGCGGCAGCGAAAGGCTCAGTCGGTGCTTCTGCACGCCGACGGCGAATCGGTACTGGACCTCGGCTCGGCGAAGCTGGAGGAAAACCGCCGTCAGGCCGTTCAGGAAGAAATGTCGGAAAATCTGCGTCTTCTTTACGTGGCGCTCACGCGCGCCGTTTACCGCTGCTATGTCGTCTGGGGCAATGTCCGGAACGGGCGGGACAAAAGCGAAGGCTTTCACTCGACCGCCATGGCCTGGCTGCTGCACGGCGGCTCGACGGCGCCGGAGGACGATCCGCTGGCGGCATTGGAGACAAGACTGCTGGAAGCCGATACCGGGTTTATCGCCGCCGACATCCGCGGCCTCGCGAAACGGGCGCCCGGCTGCGTTAGCCTAGGCTCCGTCGAAACCCGTCCGGTCCGCTACCGCGGCTCGGAACGGGAGGACGATTCAACCCTGGCCGTTCGCCCCTTCCGGCGTCCGCCGCTTTACCCGAACTGGCGCATGAGCAGCTTTTCGGCCCTGACCACCGGGCGGCACAGCGAAGCGCCGGATTACGACGTTCTGCCGGAATCCGAGTTACCGGAAGCGCCGGGCGATTCGATATTCGCCTTTCCGCGTGGCGCTCGGGCCGGATCTTGCCTGCACGCGATTCTGGAGGAGTGGGATTTTGCCTGCCGGGATTCCGAACGGCTAGCCGAACTCGTCCGCCGCAAATTGAAAGCTCACGGCATCGGAGATGGCTGGACGCCGACCGTACGGCAGACCATCGAAACCGCCCTCGAAACACCGCTCGACGACAGCGGGCTCAAGCTGTCCGATGTGCCGGAAGAAAAGCGCCTGGTCGAAATGGAATTCACTTATGCGTTGCGGGGGGGCGATTCCGAAGCTTTGCGGAAACTTCTCGCCGATCCGCGATTTCAACGCGACCGCCGCTATGCCGAAGCCGCCCGGCTGCTCGACTTCAAGCATATCGAAGGCTATATGAAAGGCTTTATCGATCTGGTGTTCGAAGCGGCCGGCCGCTATTACCTGCTCGACTGGAAATCCAACTGGCTCGGCAACACCCATGCCGATTACGCTCCGGACCGCCTCGCCGCCGCCATGGCGCGCGAGCATTATTATCTCCAGTTCCTCATCTACACCGTCGCCCTGCACCGATATCTCAAGCAAAGGCTGCCGAGCTACGACTATGAAACCCATTTTGGCGGAGCGTATTACCTATTTCTGAGGGGTATCGCGCCGCAGAGAAAAACCGGAATCTTTTGGGACAAGCCGACTGAGGCATTGATCGAGGCTTTGGACAGCCTCTTGATGGGGACGTCGTAGCGCAAAACTGCGGCTCGACAACACCCCCGTCTAGTCGCTTGGCCAACGCCGATACTGTTCATAAAGAAAAATACGGCGAAAATAGGCCATCTCCCCATTTCGAATAATAAGGTCATGAACTCCGAAGCCCGCGCTGCCTCGTTGCGTTCTTCCGCACGTTCCTTACCGGCCGCACCGGCCTCGGCCGCCCAGAAACTCTTGAAGCTTTCGACGCTCGGAAAGCAGTTCGCCACTTACTTGGGCCGGCTCGACGGCAATCCCGACGAAGCGGTCATCTGGGCGGCACAGCTGGCTTACCAGGCCGTCGCGGAAGGTCATATCTGTATTCGTCTGTGCGACTATGCCGGCTCCGAGGTAGCCCCCGACGACGGCGAGGGCATCGTTACGCTGCCCGGTCTCGCCGATTGGCTGGCGCTGCTCCGAAAGTCCAAGCTGGTCGGGGCTCCCGGCAGCTTCGCGCCGCTCATCCTCGACGCGGACAACCGCCTCTATCTGACGCGTTACTGGCATTACGAGAAGACATTGGCGGACAACTTGATATCTCTCGCAGAGAGCCCATGCCCGGAAATCGATTTGGCCGAGCTTCGCGCCGAACTGGACCGGCTTTTCGCGCACAACACCGAGGTGCCCGATCGGCAGAAGCTGGCTGCGGCCGTGGCGACGTTGCGGCGGTTCTGCGTCATCTCCGGAGGCCCCGGAACGGGAAAGACCTCTACCGTGGTTCGCATACTCGCCGCACTCCAATCCCAGGCCGGAGAAAAGCCGCTGCGCATCGCGCTGAGCGCGCCCACCGGCAAAGCGGCGGCGCGGCTTCAGGAATCCATACGCGAACAGAAAGCGAAACTGCCGGTGCCGCAAGCCGTACTCGACGCTCTCCCCGAAACCGCCTCCACGTTGCATCGGCTGCTGGGCACCAAGCCCGACTCCGTTTACTTTCGCCATAACCGGAAAAATCCGCTGCCGCTGGACGTATTGGTGGTGGATGAGGCATCGATGATCGACCTGGCGCTGATGGCCAAGCTGATCGACGCCTTGCCGAAAGGCGCGCGGCTGATTTTGCTGGGGGACAAGGATCAATTGGCGTCGGTGGAACCCGGCGCGGTGTTCGGCGATCTGTGCGAATCGTCCGGCTACAGCCCGGCATTTTGCGATCAACTTTACGCAGCCTCGGGTGTCAAGATTCCGTCGGGCGATCTGTTCACACCGGCCCTGTCCGATTGTATCGCGCTCCTCACCCACAGCCATCGCTTCGGGTCGGAGAGCGGCATCGGCCAATTGGCGCGAATGATCAATGCCGGGCGCGCGAAAGAAGCGGTCGCGTTGCTCGCCGGCGGCCGCCACCCCGAGATTCATTGGGAGCGGACACGGGTCGGCGGAGTGGATTTGGTCCGAAGGATGGAAGGCGGCTATCGAGCTTTCTTCGAAGCCGTCGACTCGGGCGACGAAGCAAAGGACGTTCTGCGCCTTTTCGGCCGTTTTCGGGTACTGACCGCTCATCGGGAAGGCGATAGCGGAGCGGCGGGCATAAACCGCAGGTTCGAGGAACAACTTTACGTGCAACGGCGATTGCGCCGGGGAAGCCGATGGTATCCCGGTCGTCCGGTGATCGTGACCCGCAACGATTACGACCTCCGGCTGTTCAACGGCGATATCGGCATCGCGCTGGAAACCGGCGCAGGACTTCGGGTCTTTTTCGAGGATGCGGACGGCCACATCCGGGGATTTTCGCCGACACGCCTTCCCGAACACGAAACCGTGTACGCCATGACCGTTCACAAAAGCCAGGGTTCCGAATTCGACGAGATCGTGCTGGCGCTACCGGACCTTGAAAGCCCGGTACTGGACCGCCCGTTGATTTACACGGCCGTTACCCGAGCGCGGCATCGAGCGGAAATACACGGCTCGCAGAAAATTCTGGAAGACGCCATCAAGCGCGTTCCCGGACGATTCTCCGGACTTCGCGAGCGGCTTTGGACCTGTATTTAGCCCACATTTCTCATACCCCTTCGTCGCGAACTCGGGCTGCGAAGCAGATTTTCTCAACAATCTCTGAGAAATCTTCCGGATTGAGCCGGCCCATCGGGACGACTACAATGGCGAGCTTTGCTGCACGGCAGACATCATCCATGCACGACGAATTCCAGCAGCGCGCCCGTGAACTGATCGAAGCCGGGCGCTATATTCACGGCCGGGGCTGGGCACCCGCAACCAGCGGAAACTTTTCCGCCCGCCTCGGCGACGGACGCGTCGCCATCACCGTATCCGGACGCCACAAAGGCGAACTGACCCCCGACGACATCATGCTGATCGATGCCGAAGGCCGATCGCTGGACGGAAAAAAACCCTCCGCCGAAACCTTGCTGCATACCTCGATCTATCGCCGCTATCCGGATGTCGGTGCCGTGCTGCACCCGCACACCCCGAGCGCCACCTTGCTTTCGCGATTCTTCCGCGACGAACTGGTGCTGGAGAACTACGAACTGCTGAAAGCCCTGCCGGGAATCGACACGCATGAAACTCGAATCGTTATCCCGATATTCCCCAATGATCAGAACATTCCGCGGCTGGCGCTGAAAGTGGACGAATACATCGAACTCCATGGCAACATCTACGGTTATGTAATCGCAGGTCACGGATTTTATACCTGGGGAGCCTCGGTGAAGGACGCTCTGCGTCATGTCGACGCGCTGGAATTTTTATTTGATATCGAGAGTCGCTTACACGGAGTAAGAACGCCATGAGCTTACTGACCATTCATCCCGAAAATCGGCCGGAAAATGCCGAGGTGATCCGAGAACCGGAAACCATCGCCACGAAGCTTTGGGAAATCGGTGTGCTGTTCGAGCGCTGGACCGCCGACCAGGAACTGTCTCCCGACGCCGATCAGGAGTCCATTATCGCGGCCTATCGTCCATCCATCGATCGGCTGATCGACCGCTACGAATTTCGCTCGGTCGACGTCATCAGCGTACGCCCGGACCATCCGCAGAAGGCGGAACTGCGCACCAAGTTTCTCAGCGAACATACTCACGACGATTTCGAGGTGCGTTTCTTCGTCGATGGAAAAGGCCTCTTTTATCTGCATCCCAACGACAAGGTATACGTGCTGCTGTGCGAGCAAGGCGACCTCATCAGCGTCCCGGCGCATGTCAAGCACTGGTTCGACATGGGCGAGAATCCGAATCTGAAGGCAATCCGCTTATTCACTTCTCCAGAAGGCTGGGTCGCTCGATTCACCGGCGCCAATATTGCCGACACCTTTCCCAAACTCGAACAATTTTTGACCCGGTACGTATGATTAGCGCGATTTTGACTGACATCGAGGGAACTACATCATCGATATCCTTTGTCAAAGATGTATTGTTCCCCTACTCCCGCGAGCGTATGATGAGTTTCGTCGCTCATCATGCCGATAATCCGGATGTAGCGAAGCTGTTGGACGAGGTGCGTTCACTCTGCGGAATGGAGTTGAGCACGGTACAAGTCGCAGAACAGCTGATTCGCTGGATCGATGAGGATCGAAAGTCACCGCCCCTCAAAGCATTGCAGGGGATGATATGGGAAGAGGGATACCGCAAACGGGATTATTGCGGTCACATCTATGAGGACGCCGTGCGCAAGCTAAGGGAATGGAAAGCTCAGGGCATCGATCTCTATGTATTTTCCTCGGGATCCGTCCACGCCCAAAAACTCCTGTTCGGACACACCGAATACGGCGATTTGACGCCGCTGTTTTCCGGTTATTTCGACACTCGGATCGGCCCCAAGCAAGATGCCGATTCCTACCGGGAGATTGCTCGGCAGATTGGCTTGCCGCCCGCCTCCATCCTGTTCCTCTCGGACGTTGAAGGGGAATTGGACGCTGCAAAATCCGCCGGTTTTTTGACGTGCCAGTTGGTTCGTGAAAGCACTGATTCGGGTCGGACTGCCCATGATCGGGCAGCGGATTTTGATGCCATCAATATTTCTTTATGAGAAAAGAAGCATTTAACGACCAGACCGGGACAGTATCGACAGAGCCGCCGAGCTTTGAATCACAGGCACTTAGCGGCTACTCACGAATGGCGCGATTTATGCTTTAAATGAGGAGGTAGTTTTAAAGCTTGATTCCGTAAGGCACGAAAAGTAAAGTTCGCGTTTTTCGGTGGGCGGGTTGCCGTTCACCCGGGCATCGACGAGTTCCCCGCCTCCGCGCATTGGTGGCGGAGAAGGGACTACGGAGAATTCTTCGATGCCTATGCGAAGACCTTATTTAAAAAAGGGAACTTAGCATATGAGCACTAACACAAATTCTCATAATAGGCATCGAATATCCGACGCCAGCATATCCCGGCGAGCATTTTTGACGCGTGCCGGAATGGCTGCTGTCGGAGCTTTGCTTTTACCCTCGACCGATGCGCTTGCGAAAATCTTCAGTAAAGATCGCAAGCTCTCATTTCATAATTTAAATACCGGCGAAGAACTGACGCTCCTTTGTAGCCCGCAACAGTATTACGACCGCCGAACTTTGAGGCAGTTCAACTATTTTCTGCGGGACCATCGTACAGATAGCGTCCATCCGATGGATTCCGGCCTGATCGATTTGCTCTATGCGGTTTCGGTATTCACCGGGAGCCGCGGCACGTTTCAGGTGGTCTCGGGATACCGTTCTCCGGAAACGAACCGGATGCTGCGCAAGACCAGCCATGGCGTGGCCGAACACAGCCTGCACATGGAAGGCAAGGCGATCGATATTCGCATGAGCGATATCAGTACGCGCACGATCCAGAAGGCAGCGCTCGCCCTACAACAGGGCGGCGTCGGCTATTACCGCCGCTCCGATTTCGTTCATTTGGATACCGGCAGAGTTCGTTCCTGGTAGCCTTGCCCGATAATAGATTCAGCGCTCCAAATCCGATTTAGAGCGCTCTCTCCGCTCGCTCCCCTCCTCGTCATGAGGGGTAAGGGAAGCCCTTCGCTAGCAGGTCGCTGAGAATCAGGTCGTGGCCGTAGATGTCATCGTAAAAGCTCACGGTGCCTGACTCGTCCGCCAACACCGTCGAATAGAAGATGTAAACCGGTACGGCCTGCTTCAAGGTGACGGTTTTCGGCTTGTCTCTAGTCATGGCCGATTCGATCCGTTCGCGGGTCCATTCACCCTGGTCTGCCAGAATGAATTCCGCCAGAGCAACCGGATCTTCCACTCGGATACAGCCGTGGCTGAAATCGCGCCTGGCTTTCTTGAACAATCCCTTGGACGGTGTACTGTGCAGATAGATGTTATTGTGGTTAGGGAACGCGAACTTGACCAAACCCAAGGCGTTTTTGGGGCCCGGCTTCTGCCGCAACTTGAGAGTACCAGTCGTCAGCATCTCGATATTTCTGAAGCTTGGCTCATAAACGGGCGCATTCGGCGAGAAATTCGGGACCAGCTCCAGGCTGTTCTTCGCCAAGTATCCGGGGTTACTGAGAATTTGCGGCAGCATTTCCTTGACCGTGATCTTGTACGGCAGATTCCAGTACGGCCGAAAGACGATATACGTCATATCCGAGTGAAAGACGGGCGTATGACGTCCGTCGACGGACTCCCCGACGATGACGTTCATCTGAAGATCGGACGTTCCGAAAGCGGAGCCGTTTCGAAAACCGAACAGCTGGAATGACGGAATGTTGACGACAAGATAGTTGCCGCGGATTTGTTCGGGCAACCAGCGAAGACGCTCCAGCCCGAGCTGAATTTGCCGCAATCGGTCGGCCAGCGGGAAATTAAGCTGATTCAGCGTACCTTTTCCGATAATGCCGTCCGCCGTCAACCCGTGGCGCTGCTGAAAACGCTTGACCGCTTGCGCAAGCTCGGGTCCGTAAACCAGGGAGCCGGCGGAACCCTGTTTGATTTCGTTCAAATCCCCAAGAGCGAGCAACAAATGTCTCAGCGCCGGCACATCCTTATGGCGATCTCCCGGACTGAATTTCGCCGGAAAAGAAAACTGGACCGGGGTCATTTCCTTTGCTAACCGCTGATACTGAGGCAGCGCCGCCTTGAGCCGCTCATAGATAGGAAACTTGGGCTCCAAAGCATCGATCATCGCCGCCGGTTGCTGGCTCTGAGCGATTTTCTGAATCAGATTCGGCAGATCCACCCTCTTGGGCTCGACGTTGAGTCCGTAATCGATGTTATTCGGATTGATGCGCCCGACATACAGATTCGATACGTAACGCATGGCCACGAGGCTCAGAGCCACATCAAAGGAAGCGACTTCCCGCGGATTTGCGGCCGTCGTATCGAACTCGCTCAACCACTTGCCCAACAGCTCGGCGTCATAATCCGCAGCGTTCAACCCTTTGCTGTCCGCCTCCGCCAAGCTCGCCACCAGCGTCTCTGCCTGCGGCGTCGGCCTTCCTTCGTTCAGCCATAAAGGCGTAAGGCCGTTCTGGTAATACAACTGCTCCAGTTGCGCCTTGTAGTCGGGAAACTTGCCCCAGCGCAGCTTGGGATGCGTACCCTCCTTGAGAAGACTTTGTATGTGGACGGCGGGCGTATCCGGGATGAGCTCAGGAGCTTCGGCCTGAACGGCGGACGCAGCAACGGTGCCGAGAGCTAAAACGGTTACAGCAAACTGAAAAAAAATCCCCAAGGTTGGGCAAACTTTGTTCATCTCATTTTTTCCTTGCTGGCAATAAAAGTGCCTTAATGGCGCAATTACGTGCGGGTTCGCAACAGTATAACGCCGAATGATGGCGCCTTGAGCTCCAACATTGTGCAACCGCAATCTGTATATCCTTCGAGGTCCAGAAAACAGCCGGGTTCAACAAAAGCCTACTACTTTACTTGGGATTTATATAGGACTAAAATGGTCCTTAATTAGAAAGGTAGCGCCATGCTTCGCATCAGCAAACTAACCGATTACGCCATCATCGTTTTGGGACATATGGCCGGAGAACCCGAACGCACTTATGCCGCGACCGATTTGGCCGATTCGACCGGAGTCGCGATCCCGACGGTGAGCAAGATTCTGAAGAGTTTGACCAAGGCCGACATCCTCAAATCCACGCGCGGCGCCAAAGGCGGATATCAGTTGACCCGATCGCCGGACAAGACCAGCGTGGCGACTATCATTTACGCCCTCGAAGGACCGATCGCCTTGACAGAATGCGGCCTCGACCACGATCAGTGCCAGCAGTCGTCGTCATGCCAGATTCGTGGCCATTGGGGCGTCATCAACCGGGCGATCCGAACCGCCCTGGAGTCGGTCAGCCTGGCCGATATGGTCATGCCCTTGACTAAAGCGTCCGAGGAAATCCATATCCCGGTCAGCACCCTTCACTATCAGCCGAGATAAAGGCGCGGAGTAAACATCATGTCTGCGACAGCGAAAACCCTGGATAAACTCATCAAAAAGGACTATGCGCCGGGCTTCGTCACCGACCTGGAGGCGGATACCCTTCCACCCGGCCTCAACGAGGACGTGATACGCGCCATCTCGGCCAAAAAGAACGAGCCCGAGTTCATGCTCGAATGGCGGCTGGAAGCCTACCGTCACTGGCTGAACATGGAAGAGCCGACGTGGGCTTTCGTCCACTATGGACCGGTCGATTATCAGGCCATCAGCTACTACTCGGCGCCGAAGTCCCAGGAACAGCCGAAGAGCCTGGACGAGGTGGACCCGAAGCTGCTGGAAACCTACAACAAGCTCGGCATCCCGCTTTACGAGCAGGAAAGGCTGGCCGGCGTAGCCATCGACGCCGTGTTCGACAGCGTATCGGTGGCGACGACTTTCAAGGAAAAGCTGGCGGCAGCGGGCGTGATTTTCTGCTCCATGTCGGAAGCGATCCAGAACCATCCCGACCTGGTGCGCCAATACCTCGGCAGCGTAGTGCCGCCCGGCGACAACTTCTTCGCGGCGCTCAATTCGGCGGTGTTCTCCGACGGCTCCTTCGTCTACATCCCGAAAGGCGTGCGCTGCCCGATGGAACTGTCCACCTATTTCCGCATCAACGCCGCGAAAACGGGCCAGTTCGAACGCACTCTCATCATTGCCGAAGATAGCAGCTACGTCAGCTATCTCGAAGGCTGCACCGCTCCGATGCGGGATGAAAACCAACTGCATGCCGCGGTGGTGGAATTGGTGGCCCTGGACAACGCGGAGATCAAATATTCGACGGTGCAGAACTGGTATCCGGGCGACGAAGAAGGCCGCGGCGGCATCTACAACTTCGTCACCAAGCGGGGCGATTGCCGGGGCCGCAAATCCAAGATTTCCTGGACCCAGGTGGAAACCGGGTCTGCCATCACCTGGAAATACCCGAGCTGCATCCTGCGCGGCGACGAATCGGTGGGCGAGTTCTATTCGGTTGCGGTAACCAATCATTGCCAGCAGGCCGACACCGGCACCAAGATGATCCATCTCGGCAAGAACACCAAGAGCACCATCATTTCCAAGGGGATTTCCGCCGGCCGCGCCCAGAACAGCTATCGCGGACTGGTGAAGATTCTGAAAAGCGCCGAGAATGCGCGCAATTACACCCAGTGCGACTCGCTGCTGATCGGCGATCGTTGCGGCGCGCATACCTTCCCCTACATCGAGGTCAAGCAACCCACGGCTCAGGTGGAACACGAAGCCAGCACCTCCAAGATCAGCGAGGATCAGCTGTTCTTCTGCATGCAGCGCGGCTTGTCCGCCGAAGACGCCGTATCGATGATCGTGAACGGCTTCTGCAAGCAAGTGTTCAAGGAGCTGCCCATGGAATTCGCCGTGGAAGCCCAGGCGCTCTTGGGAATCAGTTTGGAAGGCAGCGTAGGCTAGTATCCCGGTCGATCCATCCAACAGAATAAACCTCAGGTAAGTCAGTTATGCTCAAAATCGAGAATCTCCACGTCCGGGTCGACGACAAACCCATCCTCAAAGGCATCAGCCTGGACATCAAACCAGGCGAGGTCCATGCCATCATGGGACCGAACGGCTCCGGCAAGAGCACGCTGTCCCACGTGCTGGCCGGTCGCGCGGGTTATGAAGTCACCGATGGAACCGTGAGCTATCTCGGTCGGAATCTTCTGGAGATGAAACCCGAGGAGCGCGCCCGTGAAGGCGTTTTTCTCGCCTTTCAATACCCGGTGGAAATCGCCGGCGTCAGCAATATTTATCTCTTGAAGGCCGCCCTGAACGCCATCCGCAAACATCGGGGCCTGAGCGAAGTCGACGCCATGGACTTCCTGAAACTGGTCAAGGAGAAGATCAAGGCGGTAAATCTGGACGAGCAGTTCCTGTACCGCGGCGTCAACGAAGGCTTCTCCGGCGGCGAAAAGAAGCGCAACGAAATCCTCCAGATGGCGGTGCTCGAACCGAGCCTGTGCATTCTCGACGAAACCGACTCCGGGCTCGACATCGACGCGCTCAAGCTGGTGGCGGACGGCGTGAATGCCCTGCGTTCGGCGGATCGCTCCTTCATCCTGGTCACCCATTACCAGCGCCTGCTGAACTACATCAAGCCGGATCAGGTTCACGTGCTCGCCCACGGCCGGATCATGAAATCGGGCGATGCCAGCCTGGCGCTGGAACTGGAAAAGAAAGGCTACGGCTGGGTCGATCAACTGACGTCTGCGGGTGCCTGATATGAGCGCGGCTCAGCACTACGTCGAACACTATCGCGAATTGGCATCGAAGCTGCCGGGCGAGCATCTGCCGTGGCTGCGCCGGCTGCGGGAAGAGGCCCAAAGCCGCTTCTCCGCCAGCGGCTTTCCCTCGCCGCGCGAGGAAGAGTGGAAATACACCAATGTCGCCACCCTGGAGAAGAAGCTGTTCGTGCCGACTGTGGGCGCGCCCGCAGGCGCGACGGATACGAACGCTCTGGCGCGGCTCCGTCTGGAAGGTGCGTGGTTGCTGGTCTTCGTCGACGGCGTTTATTCCGCCGAACATTCCGTGACTGCCAACCTTCCCGAGGGCGTAATCGCGACATCTCTGGCCAACGCGCTGGAACAGTATCCCGATCTGATCGAGGGCTTACTCAACCAAGTGGTTCCGGAAGTAGCTCACGGCTTTATCGCCTTCACCACCGCGTATTTCAGAGACGGCGCATTCGTGCACATCCCGGCCGGCAAGGTTCTGGACAGACCCTTGCAGGTGATCCATTTCTCGACACGCCCGGACGGACTGTCTGTGACCCGCAATCTCGTCGCGCTGGAGCAGAATGCCGAAGCCAGCCTCGTCGAAACGTACGCGGGTATCGGAGACTCAAGCTATCTCACGGCCTCGGTCACCGAAATCTCGGTGGGCGAGAATGCGGGATTCGACCATTACAAGCTTCAGAGCGAGACCGCCAAGAGCTATCACTTCGGCGGCATCTACGCGCGAGAGGCGCGCTCGGCCCGACTCCGCCAGCATCATCTTGCTTTCGGCGGCCTTTTGGCTCGTACCGAGATTCACGCTCAATTGGGCCATGCGGCGGAGTGCGAACTGGACGGACTGTTCCTCGCGACCGGACGGCGGCATCTGGACACCCAGACCCTGATCCATCACCGGGCACCCTGCGGCACCAGCCGCGAAACCTACCGCGGCATCGCCGGGGATCGCGCGCGGGGCGTCTTTGCAGGGCGCATCGTCGTTCACCCGGAAGCCCAGAAAACCGACGCCGAAATGAGCAACCGCAACCTGCTCTTGTCGGAAGACGCCGAGATCGACAGCAAGCCGCAGCTGGAAATTCACGCGGACGACGTGAAATGCGCTCACGGCGTGACGGTAGGGCAACTCGATCCGGAGGCCATTTTTTACCTCGAATCGCGCGGCGTGGATGAACCGACGGCGCGCAATATGCTCACCTTCGCCTTTGCCAATGAAATGGTCGAAAAGATACGGTTAAGCAGTCTCAAACGACTGGTTCAAAGCGAACTGTTGTCTTTTCTGCCGCAATCCGACATCCGAAAGGATTGGCTATGAACAAGGTTTCCGCTTCCCAAGCCGTTATGACACAGAATCCAGCACATTCCGCTCCAAGCGCGGCCAGCCTGAAAACTCGGCCGAACTCGGTCGGTTATAACGTCGCGAAACTTCGCGAGGACTTTCCGATTCTCCGCCAAACGGTGAACGGTAAACCGCTGGTCTATCTAGATAACGCCGCCACCACGCAAAAGCCCACAGCAGTTATCGATTGCATCCGCCGGGTTTACGAGAACGACTACTCCAATGTTCACCGCGGCGTGCATACCCTGAGCCAGCGCTCGACCGATCTCTTCGAAGGTGCGCGCGAGAAGCTACAGCAGTTTCTCAATGCCAAGCACAGCCACGAAATCGTGTTCGTGCGGGGCACCACCGAAGCCATCAATCTGGTTGCCCAAAGTTTCGGCCGCAGCACCTTGAAAGAAGGCGACGAAATCCTCATCACCGCCATGGAGCATCACTCCAACATCGTCCCCTGGCAGATGCTGTGCGAACAAACCGGCGCAAAGCTGAAGGTCGCTCCGATCGGCCGAACCGGCGAACTTCTGCTGGACGAATTCGAGCAACTCCTGTCGCCGCGCACCCGGCTGGTCTCGGTCTGCCACATGTCCAATGCGCTGGGAACGATCAACCCGGTCAAAGCCATCATCGAATTGGCCCATAGCCGGGACATTCCGGTGCTTCTCGACGGCGCGCAGGCGGCGCCTCACATGGCGGTGGACGTCCAGGACCTGGACTGCGACTTCTACGCCCTGTCCGGGCACAAGCTGTACGGTCCGACCGGCATCGGCATTCTCTACGGCAAGGAAAAATGGCTCGAGGCGATGCCGCCTTATCAGGGCGGCGGCGACATGATCCGCCGCGTCACTTTCGATAAAACCGAGTACAACACCCTGCCTTTCAAGTTCGAAGCGGGCACGCCGAACATCGTGGACGCGATCGCCCTGGGCACGGCGGTGGAATATCTCGAGACCATAGGCATGGATGCCATCGCCGAGTACGAGAACCGGCTGTTGCAATACGCCGCGGAACGGGCCCTCGAAATTCCGCAATTGACTATCGTCGGCACCGCAGAACGGAAAGGCGCCATCCTGTCGTTTACGCTGGAGCGCATACACCCCCACGACATCGGCACGATTCTGGATCACCTCGGCATCGCCATCCGGGCAGGACACCATTGCGCCATGCCGGTGATGGACTTCTTCGGCGTGCCCGCGACCGCCCGCGCCTCCTTCGGGCTCTACAATACCTTCGAGGAAATCGATATCCTGGTGGACGGTATTCGAAAAGTCATCGAGGTGTTCGGCTAATGCTGGATCAGATCAGGGATCTCTATCAGGAAGTCGTATTCGACCATAACCGCAACCCGCGCAATTTCCGGGTGATGGAAGACGCCAACCGCAAGATCGAGGGGTTCAACCCATTATGCGGCGACAAGATCACGCTTTACGTCAAAGTCAACGCCGGCGTAATCGAGGACGTCAGCTTCCAAGGCTCGGGCTGCGCCATTTCGACGGCCTCGGCCTCGCTCATGACCGAAATCGTCAAAGGCCACACCGAGGACGAGGCCCAGCACTTGTTCGATCTGTTCCATCGCATCACCACCGGCAAGAACGACGACGTCGTGAACCTGGAAGAAATCGGCAAACTGGCGGTCCTGTCGGGCGTACGCGCCTACCCGGCCCGGGTGAAATGCGCCACCCTGGCCTGGCATTCGTTGCAAGCGGCTCTCAAGAACGAAGCCGACACCGTCAGTACCGAATAAAGAGAGAGTCGTTTCATGTCCGACTGGATCGATGTCGCCCGTGAAGGCAGTCTTCAAAACGGCGAGCATGTCGTCGTGGATGTCGACGGAACCGACGTCGCCGTGTTCATGATCGACGGCGAGTATTATGCCGTCGAGGATGTCTGTACCCACGATGGCGCCGAGATCGCGAGCGGCCGGCTGGAAGGCTGCGAAATCGTCTGCCCTCGCCATGGCGCCCGCTTCTGCCTAAAGACCGGCAAAGTCCTCAAGCCCCCGGCCTATGAGGACCTCCCGTGCTTTCCGGTCCGCATCGCAAACGGCATGATTCAGGTGCGCGACGAGCGCTGGGACTGATGCCGAGTTGAGCCGCACGCTTCCGCTCGTTTTTCTTCTCGCTCATCTGTAGTACTATCGCGGTTTTTTCGCCGGATACTGAAAACCATTCACCATGCGCGAACTCAATCCCCTCTACAACCAAATCAAAGACTTGAAGAGCCGCCAGGCAGCTCTTAGGGGGTACCTTTGACTTCGATACCAAACGGGAGCGGCTGGACGAAGTTTTAAAGGAACTGGAAGACCCAAAGATCTGGGACGACCCCGAAAGGGCCCAAAATCTGGGACGCGAGCGCACGCAGCTCGAGTCGGTCGTCAACAACCTGGTCAGCATCGAGCAGGGCGTGAACGACGCCGAGGAACTCCTCGAACTGGCGGTGGAAGAAGACGACGAAGCAACCGTGGACACCGTGGCTGCCGATCTCGAACGCTTCGAAAAGCTGGTAGCCGATCTCGAGTTCCGGCGCATGTTCGCCGGCGAAATGGACCCGAACAATGCCTTCCTCGACATTCAGGCGGGGTCCGGCGGCACCGAGGCCCAGGACTGGGCGGAAATGCTGGAACGCATGTATCTTCGCTGGGGCGAACGCCGCGGCTTCAAGACCGAACTGATCGAAGAGTCGCCCGGTGACGTTGCCGGCATCAAGAGCGCTACCATCCGCTTCGAGGGCGAATATGCCTACGGCTGGCTGCGAACCGAAACCGGCGTGCACCGTCTGGTCCGAAAATCACCGTTCGACTCCGGCAATCGTCGGCATACCTCGTTCTCCTCGGTATTCGTTTCGCCCGAAGTGGACGACACGATCGATATCGAAATCAATCCGGCCGATCTCCGCACCGACGTATACCGGGCCAGCGGCGCCGGCGGACAGCACGTCAACCGAACCGAATCCGCCGTGCGCATCACGCACGTTCCCAGCGGCATCGTGGTACAGTGCCAGACCGAACGGTCCCAGCACGCCAACCGCGACCGGTGCATGAAACAGCTTCGGGCGAAGCTCTACGAGATGGAGATGCTGAAGCGCAACGCGGAAAAGCAAAAACTGGAAGATTCCAAGTCCGACATCGGCTGGGGCAGCCAGATTCGCTCGTACGTACTGGACCAATCAAGGATCAAGGATTTGCGCACCGGGGTCGAAACCGGCAACCCGCAAGCCGTGCTGGACGGCGATCTGGACATGTTCATCGAAGCCAGCTTGAAAAGCGGCCTGTGAGGCTTAAAGGCGGTCGGAGTATGCCCGGCCCGCCGCAAACAGCCTGGTTTACTCCGCTCAAGCGGAGCTTTCCCTGAAACATTTTCGTAACAAGAAACGGTATGACCGAACAACTCGACGAAAACAAACTCATCGCTCAGAGGCGGGAAAAACTGACTGAATTGCGTCGGAGCGGCATTGCCTTCCCCAACGATTTCCGGCGCAACACACTGGTACAGGCACTTCATGACCAATACGGGGACGAGGATGGCGCCACCCTCGAAACGCGCAACATCCGGGTGAAAGCCGCCGGGCGACTCATGGGTAAGCGACTGATGGGCAAGGCGAGCTTTGCCCATATTCAGGACATGTCCGGCCGCATTCAGATTTTCCTGCAGAAGGATGCCCTGCCGGAAGGCGAATATGAAGCCTTCAAGCACTGGGACATCGGCGATATCATCGGCGTCGAGGGAACGGCGTTTCGAACCAAGACCGGCGAGCTGTCCATACGAGCCACGGGCATTCGCCTTCTTACCAAATCACTGCGCCCCTTGCCGGAGAAATTTCACGGCCTAACGGACGAAGAAACCCGCCACCGGCAGCGCTATGTCGACCTCGTCATGAATGAGGATTCGCGGCGAGTGTTCAAGATGCGCAGCACCATCGTTCAGTTTATTCGGCAGTTTCTGCTCGAGCGGGACTTCCTCGAAGTGGAAACCCCGATGATGCAAGTGATTCCGGGAGGAGCTCGGGCCAAGCCGTTCATCACCCATCACAACGCGCTCGATATGGATTTGTATCTTCGTATCGCGCCGGAGCTTTACCTGAAGCGCCTCGTCGTCGGCGGGTTCGAAAAGGTTTTCGAGATCAACCGCAGCTTCCGCAACGAAGGATTGTCCACCAAGCACAATCCGGAGTTCACGATGCTGGAGTTCTATCAGGCCTATGCAGACTACCGGGACTTGATGGACTTGTCCGAGGAAATGCTGCGCGGCCTAGCCGTTAAGCTCTTCGGAAGCGCCACCGTCGTACACGAGAGTCAAAGTTACGATTTGGCGCAGCCGTTCGAACGGCTGACCGTACTCGAATCGATTCTTCGCTACAATCCGGACCTGACGGCTGAGGATCTCGCCGATCGCGATCGGGCGGCCCAAGTTGCGGAGCGCCTGGGTTATCTCGTCACCCCGGGCGATGGTCTAGGCAAACTCCAGACCGAGATTTTCGAGAAAACCGTAGAGCATCGACTGATGGGTCCGGTATTCATCACGGAATATCCCACCGAAACATCGCCCCTGGCCCGCCGCAACGATCAGAATGCATTCGTGACCGATCGATTCGAGCTGTTCATCGGAGGACGGGAAATCGCCAATGGCTTCTCGGAGCTGAACGACCCGGAAGATCAAGCGGAGCGGTTCAAAAAACAGGTTGCAGACAAGGATGCCGGGGACGAAGAAGCGATGCACTACGATGCGGACTATATCCGCGCTTTGGAATACGGGCTGCCGCCGACCGCGGGCGAGGGCATCGGCATAGACCGGTTAGTAATGTTCTTCACCGATTCGCCCTCGATCCGCGACGTCATTCTCTTCCCGCACATGCGGCGAGAAAGCTGAAAAACCCCGGTTTACCGGAACCGTCATAACGAGGCAGGGGCAAGGCTTCACCGCCCTGCCCCTCCCGCCATATCTTATTTTTTTCTTTTATTTGCCGCTTCGATCAGGTTTCCATTCTGATCGACCAAGGGCACGCGATACTCGTGTAGTAACGCTTCGATCTTCTTCGCGTTTCGTTCGATCAAAGAGTTCAACTCCTCTTTCCGCTCCTTGTCGGGAAAGCGGACGGCCATCGAGATAGGGAAGTCGAATTTGACCGACTCTTCCGACTTCATGGGTATCATCCCGAAAGCCCCGGGTTTCCCTTGAGTGACGAGGTAACCGGCGATCGGCCCCCAAACGATGACCATATCGATTTTCCCTTCAGAGAAATCCTTCGCAAGAATCTGAGCGGTATTGACCGACGCATCTCCCGACATGCTTTGATAAGGTATCCCTTGATCGGCGAGTTGATGATTGAATAGCCAGGTTGTGCCTGGCGCTCCATCGAACATGGCGATGCGCAGCTTGCTCTTCCGTTCGTCCGGAAGACGTTCAAGATCTTCGGGCGATTTGATGTCGTCCCAGCCGCGATTTTTCCGGTAAACCAAGGCATACGTCGAACGGTAATAAGGCTTGGTGGTCGCGGCGAGCTCATATCCGGTAGGCACGCCCATCACCACGTCGCACTTGTATTCGTCGGAGTCCGGCAATTGCGCTTTTAAAGTATTCCGAATGAAGCCGATCCGCTGCGGGAACCAGGTGTATTCGACTTTTTTTCCCAACTCCTTAGCGAACAGCTCGGCAATTTTGTTCTCGAAACCATGACCGTTCTTATCTGAGAAAGGTGGATTGTTCGGGTCTGCGCAAACCTTGAAAGCATCTTTATCCGCTTGAGCCACGGAAAAAGGCATCAACAATGACGCCAAAAGCACCACTGCCCGACGGGTATCGCACCTAACGGTCATGAAGGACTCCTTTATAGCTTGAACAAACGTCTTTAAGACCAAGAGTAAACGTAAAAATTCGGCATTCAAAACCACTACAAAAAGAACGCCCCGGCTGACGAATCAGCCAGGGCGTACTATACAACTAACGCTTTAGATTTATTTGTTAGGCAGAGCGAATACGGTGAATACACCGCCCAGTTTGGTGTAGTTACTGAGGCTACGGTATGCGCCTACAGCACCCAACCCTTCGCTTTCGCCTTCGAGGCCAGCGGCCATACCGATACCGGCCCAGCCACCGAGACCCGACATAACGCCAACATACTGCTTGCCTTTGTAGCTCCAGGTGTTGACGTTGCCGATGATGCCCGACGGGGTCTTGAACTTGTAAAGTTCTTGGCCGGTCTTGGCGTCAACCGCTTTCAAGTAGCCTTCCAAGGTGCCGTAGAACACGACATCGCCAGCGGTTGCAACCGCGCCACTCCATACGGAGAACGGTTCGTCCTTAGCCCAAACGATCTTGCCGGTCGTCGGATCCCAGGCGGTGAATACGCCGAGGTTATGCGAACCGTTCTTCTCGCCGGTCTTGGCGTCAACACCGGCCGGGAACATGGTGAGAGTCGCGCCGACGTACGGCTGACCTGCCGTGTACTCGACTTCGAAAGGCTCGTAGTTCATGCACACGTGGTTGCCCGGAATATAGACCAAATTGGTCCGGGGCGAGAACGCGATCGGCTGCTGGTCCTTGCTACCCAGAGCGGCCGGGCAGATCCCTGTGGTGTTGTGGTCGGGACCGCCCTTGTGCGTGCTGTATTGGTCGACCACCTGCGGACGGCCGGTCTTCATGTCGACGTGGCTGGCCCAGTTGACGGCCTTGTCGAATTTCTCGGCAACCAGAAGCTCGCCGGTTTCACGGTCGAGCGTATAGCCGAAACCGTTACGATCGAAGTGGACGATCAACTTGTCGTGCTCCTTGCCGTTCTTGTCGGTCATTTTCAGATCGATCAAGGGCGTCTCATTGATGCCGTCATAGTCCCATTCGTCGTGCGGGGTCATCTGATAAACCCACTTGGCCACGCCGGTATCCGCATCGCGAGCCCAGAGGGTCATCGACCATTTGTTGTCGCCGGGACGCTGACTCGGATTCCAGGTACCGGGGTTGCCGGAGCCGTAGTAGACCAGATTGAGTTTCGGATCGTAGCTGTACCAGCCCCAGGTGGTGCCACCGCCGAGCTTCCACTGATCGCCTTCCCAGGTTTTCACGCTGGAGTCCTTGCCGACCGGCGCCATTTTGCCGTCGGTCCAGGTCATGGTCTTTTCCGGATCGACCTTGATGTCGGAATCCGGACCCATGCTGTAGGCTTTCCAAGCCAAGGTACCGTCTTTGATGTTGTAAGCCGCGAGGAAACCGCGCACACCAAACTCGCCGCCGGCGATACCGGTGATGACCTTATCCTTTACCACCAGCGGAGCGTTGGTGCTGGTCATGCCGAGCTTGGGTTCGCCGTTCTTGGTCTTCCACACCACTTTGCCGGTCTTGGCGTCCAAGGCAACC
Source organism: Methylocaldum sp. GT1TLB (assembly GCF_051027445.1). NCBI lineage: Bacteria > Pseudomonadati > Pseudomonadota > Gammaproteobacteria > Methylococcales > Methylococcaceae > Methylocaldum > Methylocaldum sp. GT1TLB. Next base: position 4,464,531 of record NZ_CP194898.1, on the reverse strand, counting down.
AGCGTAGCGTCACCCTGAGCCAGGAAGATCTTGCCGTCGCCGTACGCGAGACCACGGTTTACCACGTCGCAGCACATGACCGAGATAACCTGGTTGGGATCGACATCCTTATCGGGTGAGTAAGAGTACTCCCAGATTACGGACTGAGTGCCTTGATCCAGCGCATAAACCTTGTGCGGGTAAGGCGTCTGAATATAGATCACATCATTGATGACGAGAGGGCCACCTTCGTGACCACGCAGCATGCCGGTCGAGAAAGTCCAGACAGGCTGAAGATCCTTTACGTTCTTATTATTGATCTGGTCCAGCGCGCTGTAGCGCATGCCATAGTAATCCCCGCCCCAACTCGCGAAGTTCTTGGGGTCCTTCGTGAGGGCTTCGACTTCGGTATTGGCTTGGGAAATCCCCGGGGCTGCCAGCAACGATGCGACCGACGTTGCGACCAGCCAACTTTTCACGGGTTTTTTCATCTCTTTTCCTCCTCGTATTCTGTATACACAGAGTACGTTTTGTTAACGATAAGTTACCCTAAAAACAATAGGACGGATTTTATGTTGCGTAAGGAAACATTCCCTAAGGTACTCGTGGAAATTCCCCGACAAGCCCGTCTGCGTGCGTAAGTTGAAGTATTTCGGATTAAAAGTCAATAATGCAAGAACTGCTGCGAAGCCCGGCACAGCACGGTTAGACGGGTTTTTTGGGCAACACGCAAGAAAGCCCTGACGACAAATCCGCCGTCAGGGCTGCCCTAGATCAATCTATCGATTAACTGATCCGTTCGGACAACTTGCCGCCGGGTGTAACTTTGACGGCGCAGAACTTGAATTCAGGTATTTTACCGTAGGGATCCAACGCCTCGTTGGTGATCAGATTGGCCGAGGCTTCGTTGTAACAGAAGGCCATGAATAAGCTTCCCGGCTGCAACCCAGTATCGACCCTCGCATAGGCGGAGATCTTGCCGCGCCTCGATTCGATGGTAATCAATTCGCCTGGCTTGCCGCCCAAGGCTTCCAAGTCGAGCGGATGAATCGAGACAACCGGATCGGGCTCGATCGCATCCAGAACGCTCGCATGCCGGGTCATACTGCCGGTATGCCAGTGCTCGAGCTGCCGGCCGGTAATGAAGACAAACGGATAGTCATTGTCGGGAAGTTCGTTCGCGCGGCTGAATACCGCAGGAACGAACAATCCCTTGCCGCCCTTGCGCGGAAACTCATCCACAAAAATGACCGGTTCACCGGGATCACCCTCTTGCTCGCACGGGTAGATGACGGAGTCGTCCCGCTCCAGCCGGTCCCAGGTAATACCGGCGATGCTGCCCATCGCCTGGCGCATTTCGTTGAACACATCCTTAGGGCCGGAGTAATTCCAGTCCAACCCCATACGCCGCGCGATTTCCTGAATGATCCACCAGTCCTGTCGAGCGTCGCCCGGCGGGTCGATGGCTTGCCGTCCCAACTGAACACGGCGATCCGTATTGGTAAAGGTCCCGGTCTTTTCTGGGAAAGCCGAGGCCGGCAGAATCACGTCGGCGAAGCCGGCCGTTTCGGTCAGGAAGATGTCCTGCACCACGCAGTGCTCCAGCATCGCCAAGGCTTCGCGGGCGTGGTTCTGATTGGGATCGGACATGGCCGGGTTTTCACCCTCGATATAGAGACCGTTCAGCTTGCCATCATGGATGGCATGGATGATTTCGACCACGGTAAGGCCTGGCTTGGGGTCGAGTTGAGTACTCCACAGCTTTTCGAACTTTGCGCGGACTTCGGCATCGCCGACCGGCTGATAATCCGGATAGACCATGGGGATAAGCCCCACATCGGACGCACCCTGCACGTTGTTTTGTCCGCGCAGCGGATGCAAACCGGTGCCCGGACGGCCGATCTGGCCGGTCATCAGAGCGAGAGAGATCAAGCAACGGGCATTGTCGGTACCGTGGACGTGCTGGGACACCCCCATTCCCCAGAGGATCATCGCCGCCTTGGACTTGGCATAAAGACGAGCCACCTCCTTGATGGTTTCCGCTGGGATGCCGCACACGGGAGCCATCAGGTCAGGATTGTAGTCCTTCAGGTGCTCTCTCAGCTGTTCGAAGCCTTCGGTGTGCTTTCGGATGTATTCCTCGTTGTATAGGCCTTCCGCAACGATGGTATGCATGATCGCGTTGAGCAAGGCCACGTCGGTATCCGGACGGAACTGCAGCGAATAGGTCGCGAAGCGACAAATTTCCGTGCGGATCGGATCCATCACGATGAGCTTGGTGCCGTTCCGCACCGCATTCTTGAACCACGTGGCCGCAACCGGGTGATTGACCGTGGGATTGGACCCGATGAGGACGATGACCTCGGCCTTCGCGACATCTTCCACCGGATTCGATACCGCGCCGGAACCGATGCACTCCAGCAAAGCCGCAACCGACGAGGCATGACACAAGCGGGTGCAATGATCGACGTTATTGGTGCCGAAGCCGGTACGCACCAGTTTCTGGAACAAATAAGCCTCTTCGTTGCTGCCTTTGGCCGAGCCAAAGCCGGCCAAAGCTTGGGGGCCCTTCTCGTCACGAATCTTGCGGAGTCCGGAAGCGGCGAAATCCAGTGCTTCCTCCCAGGTCGCCTCACGGAAGACCTGCTCGATGTCCTTAGGATCGAGCAGTTCCGTGGTCTTCGCCACGCCTTCCTTGCGGATCAGAGGCTTGGTCAGGCGCAAGGGATTGTGGACGTAATCGAAACCGAACCGACCCTTGACGCAGAGACGGCTGTGATTGGTATCGCCGTCGCGTCCATCGACGTAAAGGATCTTGTTGTCCTTGACGTTGAAGGTCAGAAGACACCCGACGCCGCAGTAAGGGCAGGTGGAATCGATCTTCTTGTCGGGTTCGACCAGGCCGACATTCTTGGACGGCATCAAGGCACCGGTCGGGCACGCCTGCACGCATTCACCGCAGGCCACGCAGGTACTCTCGCCCATCGGGTCGTCCTGATCGAAAACGATCTTGGAGTGATGCCCGCGGAACGCGTAGCCGATCACGTCATTCATCTGCTCTTCGCGGCAGGCCCGCACGCAACGCGTGCACTGGATGCAGGCGTCCAGATTCACGGCGATGGCGGGGTGCGAAAAATCGGGAGCCGGCTGCCCTCGACCGGGGAATCGAGGGTTCCCGACCTCCAGCTTGTCTGCCCAGAAATCCAGCTCGGAATGAGGGTTATAAGGCGATTTGCCTTGCTCCGGCATATCGGAGAGCAGAAGCTCCAGCACCAGCTTTTGAGAAGTGCGAGCCCTCTCGCTCGTGCTCGATACATCCATCCCTTCCTGCGGATAACGGCAACAGGACGGCGCCAGGACACGTTCGCCCTTGATCTCCACCACGCAGGCGCGACAATTGCCGTCCGGCCGGTAGCCGTCTTTGTAACACAGATGCGGGATCTCCTTACCCTGCCGCTTGGCCGCCTGAAGGATAGTTTCGCCTTCGAAAGCCTGAATGTCTTCGCCGTCGAGCTTGAATCCGACGGTCTTCGCTGTCTTTAAATCTTTGGGATTGGCAACCATATCTCGTTCCTACGGATTTCAGCTCGCTTACTTTTCAAGCTCTTGGGGGAAATACTTGAACACGCACTGCAAGGGATTTGCCGCCGCCTGACCAAGGCCGCAGATGGATGCATCGGTCATCACCTTGGAGATGTCGTCCAGCAAGGGCTTGTCCCATTGGTCCTTTTGCATGAGCCTGACCGCCTTGCCGGTACCGACCCGGCAAGGCGTGCATTGACCGCACGATTCTTCCTCGAAAAACTTCATGGCGTTGATCGCCATCGCCTTGGCGCTGTCCTGGTTGGACAGGATGACGACGGCAGCGGAGCCGATAAAACAGCCGTACTGATTCAAGGTGTCGAAATCCAGCGGAATATCGCCCATGGATGCCGGCAGAATTCCGCCGGAAGCGCCGCCGGGGAAGTAGCCGTAGAACTCGTGTCCCGGCAGCATGCCGCCGCAGTATTCGTCGATCAGCTCGCGCACGGTGATACCGGCGGGGGCCAGATGAACCCCCGGTTTCTGCACGCGCCCGCTGACCGAGAACGAACGCAATCCTTTACGGCCGTGCCGCCCGAACGAAGAGAACCACTCGGGTCCCTTCTCCAGAATGTCGCGCACCCAGAACACCGTCTCCATGTTGTGCTCCAGCGTGGGACGGCCGAACAAACCGACTTCGGCAACGAAGGGAGGACGGAGCCGCGGCATGCCGCGCTTGCCCTCGATGGATTCGATCATTGCCGACTCCTCGCCACAGATGTAGGCGCCGGCCCCCCGCCGTAGATGAATCGGCGGAATCAGGTGTGTTGCGGAAGGCGGATTGCTCTGCAGCTTGGCCAGTTCTTCGGTAAGAATCTTGCGGCAGGCGGCATACTCGTCGCGAAGATAGATATAGATCTCGCTGATGTCGACCGCCCACGCGGCGATCAGCATACCTTCGAGAAAACGGTGAGGATCGCTTTCCAGGTAATGGCGATCCTTGAAAGTGCCCGGCTCGCCCTCGTCGATGTTCACTGCCATGAGCCTCGGCCCCGGATAGCTACTGACGATCCGCCACTTGCGTCCCGCCGGAAAACCGGCGCCGCCCAGACCGCGCAAACCGGAATGCTCCATGGCATTAATCGCCCACTCGCGGTTGCGCTTGCCTTCGATGCATGCCTTCAGGGTTTGGTATCCGCCCTGAGCGATATACTGGGAATAATCGATGTAAGCCGGGACCTCGGCTTCGACCGCCCTGCTGACAACCGCCTGCTGTACTGTTTCTTCGTTGGCATTATCGATCGGATTTTGCCCCACCACGGCAACCGGCGCATGCTGGCAACGTCCGACGCATGGTGCCGGAATCACGCGGACCCCTTCTCCCAGCCCTTTTTGAAGTGCTTCCAGCAACGGCTTGGCGCCGGCCATTTCACAGGAAACCGACTCGCAAACGCGCACCGTCAAGGGCGGCGGAGGCGTCTCGTTCTCTTTGACCACATCGAAATGATGGTAGAAGGTAGCGACCTCATACACCTCGGCTGGAGAAAGCTTCATCTCATGGGCCAAGGCAACGACATGTTTTGCGGAAATATACTTGTAGGCATCCTGAATCTTATGCAGATGCTCGATCAGCAAATCCCGGCGACGCGGCGCTTCGCCGAGCAAGGCACGAATCTCCTCCAAGGCCTTGAGGTCGATCGGGCGCCCCTTGGGCGCCATCCTCTTATTTTTCTTGACTTTCTTAAAAGCAACCGGAGCTGTGGTCATACGGTGCATACCTTTAATATAGTGCTTCGGAAACAGCCGTTCTCGGGCCCAGCGCCCTCAACATCGGCAGAAACAACGCGTTCTAGCGGGTAGTCGAATCGGTGTACGCGACTGTAGCGGATGGGTCCATCAAATTCAAATCGATATTCATGAATTTTCCATTACTTTTCATGATGTTACGCATATTTATGCAGAATCATGTATGAACTTGCAGTCTCTCCTGACCTTTGCGATCGTGGCAAAGCTGAAAAGCATCACTCGAGCCGCTGAACAGCTGAATCTAGGCCAACCGGCCGTCTCCGGGCAGCTGAAGTTACTTCAGGATGCCGTCGGAGAACCGCTGTACGAGCGAGTCGGCCATCAAATCGTTTTGACACCGGCAGGCCAAGGTCTACTCGAATACGCCGAACGCATGGAACGCGACTATCGCGAGGCGAAGGACTACATCCGCCGCTTACAGCAGGTCAACGTCGGAACCTTGCGCATCGGCTCGACGATGACCATCGCCAGCTATTACCTACCCGAATACGTCGTGAGACTCCAAACCGACTACCCCGGCGTGCATGTGTATATCAATACCGGCAATACCCAAGAAATCGTGCAAAATCTTCCGGAGTTGGATTTGGCTTTCATCGAAGGCCCGGTCGCGACCGAGCAGTTATCCGCGCCATTCCGCATGCTGCCGTGGAAAGAGGACGAAATCGTGCTGATCGTCCCCCAGAATCATGAAATCGCGGAAATTTATCCGGAGGCCGTTCCTCTCGATGTTTTTACCCGCTACCAAATCATCTGGCGCGAACCGGGATCGGGTGCGAGGCAAGTCGTCGAAACCGCGTTGGCCGAAGCGCATATTACGGCGCCGGTCAATATCGAGGTGATGGGCGTCGCGGGCGTGAAAGAGTCTGTCCGGGCCGGACTCGGTATCGGTTTTGCCTCCATTCAGGCCATGCGCCATGAAAATAACAGCTTGGTATCACGGCGGATCAACCCGCCCGATGGCCTCCGCTGGCAGTTGAACATCATCGCGCCCGAAGCGAAAATGCGGTCGCGGGCCAGCCGCGCTTTGCTCGATCTATTGATCGCCAACGAAAAAGACACAAGACCTTAATGAAAGTTCCAGTCATTGCGCTCATCCTGTCGCTCACCGCGCTAAACGCCCCCGCCCAGACCGACATCCCCAAACTCTCGCTTCAGCAGGTCGCGCCGGGCATTTACGTTCACCAGGGCGTCCACGAACTGCCGGATAGCCACAACCGCGGCGAGATCGCCAATATCGGCTTCATAGTCGGCCAGCGTTGCGTGGCGGTGATTGATACCGGGGGCAGCCCGGAGCAAGGCCATGCCTTGAGAAGCGCCATCGAATCCATCACCACGATTCCGATCTGCTACGTCATCAACACCCACGTCCATCCGGATCACATCTACGGCAATATCGCATTCAAACAGCCCGGCGTCAGTTTCATCGGCCATCACAAGCTTGCCGAAGCCATGGCCATGCGCGCGCCCTTTTATCAAGAAAAGGCCGAGCGCGATCTCGGCTTCAGTTTAAAGATCGAGAACTTCGTGCCGCCCGATCATTCGGTTCGGGACACGCTCGTGCTAGAGCTCGGCGCCAGAACGCTGCTTTTGAGGGCACACAAGACATCCCACACCGACAACGATCTCAGCATTTACGATGCTCAAACCAAGACCCTTTGGCTTGCCGATCTCCTGTTCATGGGGCATTTACCCGTGGTTGACGGAAGCCTCAATGGCTGGCTCGCGACGATCGAGCAACTCAAAACGATCGATGCCAAGCTGGCAATACCGGGACACGGCCCGGTTTCGGCCGATTGGCCTGGAGCATTGGAGCCCGAGGAGCGCTATCTCAAGACTTTGCAGTCCGAGATCAGAGCGTTCATCAAAGATGACAAAACCATGGAGGATGCCATGGAGAACGTCGGTTTATCGGCCCGCGATGACTGGCAACTGTTCGACGAGTTCCATAAGAGGAATATTTCCACTGCATTCGCCGAACTGGAGTGGGAAGACGACTAAATCCCCGAACACTTACCCGGAGAGTAACTCAATGAAACAATTGATAGCGTTAAACAAAGGTCTATGGTTGGCCTTGGCCTACTTACTAGCAGTAACCGGCTCCGCGTTCGCCGCCGGCGAGGAAGAAGCGGCCTGGAACGGCGGACTCAGACAAAAATTTTTCGGCGACCGCGCAATCGAAGAGGGCAACCAAATCATCGAATTGACCGCCCCTTATCGCGCAGAAGATCCGGCCTTGGTACCGATCCAGATCAACAGCAAGATTCCGCAGACCAAGGATCGATACATCAAGACCGTGACCTTGATCATCGACAACAACCCGGTTCCATTCTCCGCCAACTTCCACTTCACACCGGAAAGCGGAAAAGCCGACCTGGCCATGCGGGTACGCGTCAACGCCTACACCCATATTCGCGCCATCGCCGAGACCAATGACGGCAAGCTCCATATGAACAAAGTGTTCGTCAAAGCGAGCGGCGGCTGTTCGGCCCCCATAGGCACCGATCTTGAGGCAGCCATGGCACGCATGGGCAAGATGAAGTTCAAGCTGGACAATGAAAAAGCAGCCTTGCAACAGCCGAATTTGGCTCAACTGCTCATCAGTCATCCGAACATCACCGGCCTGCAGATGGATCAATTGACCCGGATGATCAAGCCGGCTCACTTCGTGGAAGAACTAAAAGTCAGCTTCAACGACAAACCGGTTCTCACGGCACAGACCGATATCGCCATCAGCGCCGACCCGAATTTCCGCTTCTATTTCGTGCCGGAAACGGCCGGAGAGTTGAAAGCCGAAATTCGAGACAATAAAGGAAATCAGTTTTCGGCCACTCAAACGGTAACGCCGTGAATGTTTCGTACATGCCTTAGAAACGTAAAACGGCCGGGACAACCGGCCGTTTTCATTTTCAGACTAGCGATTACGCTCCGCGAGCAACACGACCATACTGCGCTCCTCGATCGGAATGGATGAGTTTCCGCCGAACGGGATGCCGTCGCCCGGCCGGCAGATATCGAAAGGCGGCGCGGCACTGGTATCGATCACCCTAAGCCAAGCCGAATCGTGCGGCAGATCCGGCAGTACGAAGTTTGTCGCATAGGTCAGCGGATTGAAGAGCAGACAAAGGTCTTGCCCTCCTTCTTTTTCCGCATAAATCCGACATCCCACCGCGCTCTCCGAATGCCAGTCGGGAACCTGCCCGGACGGATTGAACCAGCTCACGTCTTCTGGCCTATAGAACCTTTCCGACGACAGAACCGGGTGGCGCGCGCGAAAGGCGATCATATTCCGCACGAATTCGAAGAATTCTTGATTCCGCGCCAGCAACCTCCAGTCGTACCAGGAAATCTCGTTGTCCTGGCAATAAGCGTTGTTGTTGCCTAGTTGAGTGCGACAGAACTCATCTCCGCCCAAAATCATCGGCACCCCGCGGGAAACGAAAAGCGTGGCGATGAAGTTCTTCATCTGCCTGAGCCGAATTCGATTGATGATCGGATCGTCGGTCGGACCTTCCACGCCGTAGTTGGCGCTGTGATTATCGTTCGAACCGTCCCGATTCTCTTCGCCATTGGCCAGATTGTGTTTGTACTCGTAGCTCACCAGATCGTTCAGCGTAAACCCGTCGTGACAGGTCACGAAGTTGATGCTGTTAACCGTCGCCTTCCCGCTATGCTCGTAAAGATCGGCGCTGCCGCATAATCGGCTGGCAAAAGCTCCGGCCGTGCCGAGATCGCCGCGCCAGTAGCGCCGCACGTCGTCACGATATTGGCCGTTCCACTCCGACCAGCGCTCTCCGGGAAAACGTCCGACCAAGTAGGCGCCGCCCGCATCCCAAGCCTCGGCGATCAGCTTTACGTCGCGCAGAATCGGGTCCTCGGCAATCTGCTCCAAGAGCGGCGCGTTGGCCACCAGATGGCCGTTGCGGTCTCGCCCCAAAATAGAGGCCAGATCGAAGCGGAAACCGTCCACGTGCATCTCCACGACCCAATACCGCAGACAGTCGAGAATGTAGTTGCGAACCACGGGATGGTTGCAGTTCATGGTATTGCCGCAACCGGAGAAATTCTTGTAGCGACTTTTATCGTCTTCCAGCAAGTAATAAATGCTGTTGTCCAGACCGCGGAAGTTGAGCGTCGGTCCGGTTTCATCGCCTTCCGCCGTGTGGTTGAACACAACATCGAGCAGCACCTCGATTCCGGCTTTGTGCAGGGCTTTGACCATCGTCTTGAATTCGTCGACCTGACAGCCGGGATACAGACGACTGCCATACCCCTCGAAAGGCGCGAAAAAAGCGATAGTGTTGTAGCCCCAGTAATTGCGGAGCCTCTCTCGGGTCAGAGGATTAACCGCGGTAACCTCATTAGGATTGAACTCCTGCAAAGGCATTAGCTCAACGGCCGTGATCCCGATCCGTTTGAAGTACGAAATTTTTTCGATAAGACCAAGATAACTGCCCGGCGACCTGACGCCGGACGATGGGTGCACCGTCAAACCGCGTACATGCGTTTCGTAAATCACCAGGCTAGACCATGGATGATAAAGTGGTCGATCGTCCTCCCAGTCAAAGCCGTTGCCGGTAACAAGATTTTTGGCGGCCACCGGGTTTTCTCGCTCGGAATCAGCGAGCGCAGTTGGTTTGGCATGAGGAGAAAAACCGGCAAAATTCCACTGTAGCGGCGTGGCAAGCGCCGTCGCGTATGGATCCAGCAGCATTTTCGTCGAATCGAAACGATGTCCTTGTTCAGGTGCAAAAGGCCCATCGACGCGAAAGGCGTAAACTAGATTCCTTCCTGCCCCCAGGACACAGATATGCCACATGTCGCCGGTCTTATGATGTTGCGAATCGAGCTCGATGACTTGAAACGGCTTGCTGGCATGCACATCTTCGAACAAAAGCAACCAAACGCGGGTCGCATGCCGACTAAACAGGGAGAAATTCACCCCGCCTTTGTGCAAATGAACTCCATGCGGAATAGGAGATCCCGCCGAATAGGAATAACGGGGCTTCATAGAGGGAATAACTGTGGTCGCATGATTGACGGATTTCATAAAACACGGATCGACGGTCTTGCGGTGGACTTGCATCAGTACCAATAGCTGCGCCGGTACTACCGCCTCGCCGATCAAGCGCCTCCCTTCTCATGGCTGGCTTATGAATGAGCCACAAACAATCCGCTTTACATTAGGCCGATCTTATCATCCTGATCACGGAACGAAAAACCCGCCCACTTCCGCATAATGGACAAACCGAATACGCAAAGTACACGAGTCGAGCCCGTCGCCACGCTGGCAGATCACCTCTTTTAGCTTGTTTTTCAAACGGTACTTGGATTTACGAACTTGCGGAAGATGGCGACGGCACCGTATTGACCATCACTGAACGAGAAAACATCCATAGCCCGCTGGCTCGATTCTTCGAACGCTTCGTGATCAGCTACTACGGTGTCATGGACGTCTATCTGATTGCCGCTGGTGATAAAGCTGGGCGACCCAGCCAGACCCCGCAACATCTCAGCGTAAAAATCGACGATCCGAGCCTGTCAGCCCGATCCGATCGGCACCAAATCCTGCCATCAACTTCGTCGAAAAATAATTGACACATCCTAGTTGACATCACTTATGAGCCGAGCATACAGTATTGACTCGATACCATTGGCTGCGGTTGGGCGTTCCGACAAACCTGCCGTACGCCGAAAAGTATCGGGATAGGCCCTGTATTTAGGGTTTCGAAGGGCTTCTCCGTATTTTCAACGCAGAAGCCGCACAGTTAAAAATTTCTTCCTACGGATCGGAATTTTTTTGTGCAGCTTTACTCTAAATCGGGGTCAGAGATGTCACGTACGTACTCTGGCATTCATTGGTAATTAACAACAAGCAATGGAGGTAAAACTATGGCTGCTACAACAGCAGGTGGCGTGGAAGCAAAAGAGCAACCCTTACTTAACGTAAAGTGGCTGACTTTTGCGTTCATGCTGTACACGGTCTTTTATTTTTGGGTTCGGTGGTATGAAGGGGTCTACGGCTGGTCTGCCGGTCTGGATTCGTTCGCACCGGAATTCGAGACGTACTGGATGAACTTCCTGTACACCGAAATCGTACTGGAAGTGGTCACCGCCTCGATTCTGTGGGGCTACCTGTGGAAGACCCGTGACCGCAACCTGGCGGCACTGGCGCCGCGGGAAGAACTGCGCCGGAACATGACGCACCTGATTTGGCTGTTTGCGTATGCATGGGCCATTTACTGGGGTGCGAGCTACTTCACCGAGCAGGACGGCACCTGGCACCAGACGATTGTTCGCGACACCGACTTCACGCCGTCGCACATCATCGAGTTCTACCTGAGCTATCCGATCTACATCATCACGGGTGGTGGCGCGTTCCTGTATGCGCATACCCGCCTGCCGTACTTCTCGACGTCGAAAGGCTTGTCGCTGGCGTACCTGATTCTGTGGACCGGTCCGTTCATGATTCTGCCGAACGTTGGCTTGAACGAATGGGGTCACACCTTCTGGTTTATGGAAGAGTTGTTCGTAGCGCCCTTGCACTACGGCTTCGTGATCTTCGGCTGGCTGGCATTGGCCATCATGGGCGTGTTGCTGCAGGTGTTTGCGAGCATCTCGAACCTGATCGGCAAAGACCTCTGCCCGGATATACCACCGGCACAACGCTAACGGCGTCTTAGCTTAGTTTTCTAAGCACTGTTTGCGTCTACAGCCACTGCCTGGAGCCACGCTCTCAGGCAGTGGCTTTTTAATGCGTGAAGGAAATAAGCATTGATTACGTATTCTTAACAATTTATTTGCTTATATTAAATTCGCTTGCTAGGATTTTCTTGAGCACGCATTCAGTAGGCGTTTTGCGGATCTCTACTTTACCGCCACTCTACCGATCGATGCCGCATGGTACACTGCCCCCGCTTGCTGGATGCCATCTATCTATGAGCAAATTGCAAAATACATCTAAGCGTCTTCTTCGAGTCGTCGTCGGTGGACGTTGGGGTGTGTTTGCTTGGAGCCTATCCGGAGCAAGCGCGCTAGCCGTTGTTCTTTGGGGGCTCAAAGCCGTCGCTATTCCTTTATTGATGCTTAAAACGGCATCATGGGGCATCTGGGGACTGGGCGTTATCCGCGAATCCAAGGCACGCGCGCCATTAAGACCTTAGCCTCTTCCTTAGAAACCATTCGATTTTCGTTACAGGCTTCGCCCATCTTTCGTTCTTGGATTTTTGTGAACGAAAAGCCGGCCGATCGGCTTTTTAGCGCCTAAGGCGGGATTTTCGCGTTAGAATCCCCAGTTAAATTCTCAGGTACTGTACGGGGAGTCGTGCTCTCGATTCTCTCCTGTTCGATTCCTTTCATTTGTCTTCTTCGCTAGTTCGCGATGAACATTACTCCCGATCTTTTTTCTTACCGAAAATACTGGGCCAAGCGCTTCGGAACAGCGCCGCAACTCCCCATGAGCCGCGGCGACATGGACGCCTTGGGCTGGGACTCGTGCGACATCATTATTGTAACGGGCGATGCTTACGTGGATCACCCAAGCTTCGGCATGGCGATCATCGGCCGGCTGCTGGAGGCTCAGGGCTTTCGAGTCGGCATTATCGCGCAGCCGGATTGGACATCCGCCGACGATTTTCGAGAACTCGGCAAGCCCAACCTGTTTTTCGGCGTCACCGGCGGCAACATGGATTCCATGGTCAATCGCTACACGTCGGACCGCCGCGTCCGTTCGAACGACGCTTACACGCCCGACGGAGCCCCCGACAGACGCCCGGACCGTTGTGTCACTGTCTATTCGCAGCGGTGCCGAGAAGCCTTCAAGGATGTGCCGATCGTTCTGGGCGGGATCGAGGCGAGCCTCCGCCGGATCGCCCATTACGATTATTGGTCTGATATCGTGCGCCGCTCGGTTTTGCTCGATGCCAAGGGGGACCTTCTCGTTTACGGCAATGGCGAACGCCAGGTGGTGGAGATCGCCCACAGGCTTGCAGCGGGAGAATCCATCGACCAATTGACCGATATTCGCGGAACCGTGTTCATCCGCAAACAGACACCCGCAGGATGGACCGAACTCGACTCCACATCCGTGGATGCGCCTGGAAATCAGGCTCCCAAACTGAATCCTTATCACGGGGAATCACCCGGATGTACGAAGGAAACTTCCGGCAGTAAGTCCGAAGCGCTGATCCGCCTGACCAAACGCCGAACTTCCGGCGATCGATTGGTCATCCGCCTGCCGGCATATGAAGCGGTCAAAGCCGATCCCGTCCTCTATGCTCACGCCTCGCGCGTTTTGCACCAGGAGACCAATCCCGGTAACGCTCGGGCGCTCGTGCAGCGACACGGGGACCGCGACGTCTGGATCAACCCGCCGCCCATTCCGCTCGGCACCAAGGAGATGGACGGCGTCTACGGCCTGCCCTATTCGCGCCTTCCCCACAAGTCTTACGGAACCGGCAAGATTCCCGCGTTCGAGATGATCCAGCATTCGGTGACCATCATGCGCGGCTGTTTCGGCGGCTGCACCTTCTGCTCGATCACGGAACACGAAGGGCGCATTATTCAAAGCCGTTCGGAAGACTCGATCATCCGGGAAATAGAGACCATTCGCGATACCTCGCCGGCCTTTACCGGAGTCATCTCCGATATTGGCGGACCGACCGCGAACATGTACCGGCTCGCCTGCAAGGACAAAGCGATCGAAGCTGCCTGCCGCCGGCCGTCCTGCGTATACCCCGGCATCTGTAAAAACCTGAATACCGACCACACGGCGCTAATCCGGCTTTACCGCCGCGCCCGCGCACTGCCGGGCATCAAGAAGATCTTGATTGCCTCGGGATTGCGATATGACCTCGCCGTGACTTCGCCTGAATATGTCAAAGAACTCGCAGCCCATCATGTCGGCGGTTATTTGAAGATCGCGCCGGAGCACACCGAACCGGGCCCCTTGTCCAAGATGCTGAAACCGGGCATCGGCACTTACGACCGGTTCAAGGCTTTGTTCGACAAATACTCGAAGGAGGCCGGAAAGGAGCAATACTTGATCCCCTACTTCATCGCCGCCCATCCGGGTACCACCGACGAAGACATGCTGAATCTCGCACTTTGGCTCAAGCGCAATGGATTTCGGGCCGATCAGGTTCAGGCCTTCCTCCCCTCCCCCATGGCCACCGCAACCGCCATGTATCATTCCGGAAAGAACCCGCTGCACCGCGTCACACGCACCAGCGAAACGGTGTTTGTTCCCAAGAATCTTAAGCAAAGGCGCCTGCACAAGGCTTTCCTCCGATACCACGACCCCAACAACTGGCCGATGCTCCGGGAAGCCCTGAAACGCATGGGACGCGCAGACCTGATCGGAAACGGCAAGCATCATCTGGTACCGACATGGCAGCCCGAAGGCATCGGAAATCAACATGAAGGCACTCGAATCGCCCGCAAGGCGCTGCCGTTCCGAACCCAGCACACCGGCCTGCCGACGACCAAGACAAAGACACCGCGCAAATCGAGACGGATGAGCAAATCTTAACGAATCACCGATACAACTGGATTTTTACTTTATGGAAAAACAACCCCGTTTTTCCTTAAGATTCGAACTACTTGACCTGCCCGAGAAAACTCAAAAATCAAAAACCACCTTGGAGGAAGAGATGCCGGACCTCAATTTGCTGGCCGCGACGCGGACCATTGAAAAATCAATGCCGTTCGTCCTTTATCGACTGCTGGCATGCTTAGCGATAGCGTTTGCCTATGTCTTTATGACGGCGGCCGGTGCCGGTACCGCTATCGGTCTGGGTTCCCTGAGCCAGAATCCAACCGCATTCGCTTCGGCCGGGGCCGTCGCCGGATTCATCGGATGTGCGTTTTTAATGTATAAGCTTCGCGCAACCTTTCTTTATCACATCAAGGCGGGAAATCTGGCTTTGTTGGCCGAGCAGTCCAAGGGACAATCCATTCCGGAAGGCAAAGCCCAGATCGATTATGCGAAACAGCTCGTAGCACGGCGCTTTCCCAGCGCTTCCGGATTGATGGAACTGGATCTCTCCGTTAAGGAAACCCTGCAAAAACTTCCGGAAACCTATTTAGGTCCCGCTCTAGACAAGATGAACAATCCGAGACTCTCCCAAGCGTTAACCTGGATCGCGGGTCGGATTTTTTCCGCCAACGATCTAGCGATTTTGGCTTGGCTTTTCTTCACGAATACGGCCGATCCTCGGCGCTCGGCTCGAAATGCGCTGGCGGCTCACATTCAGCACTTTTCGGCACTGTTCAAGAACCGTCTTTACTTGAGCCTTTTTGAGCTCTTGGGCTTTGCAGTCGCTTTTGCGGTACTTTTGATCCCGATCAAGAACATCGCCGGCGCGCTGCCCGTATCCATCGGCCTGTGGCAATACGTGTTTACCGCCGCGTTCGCCTGGACTCTGAAAGCCGCATTTTTTGAGCCCATAGCACAGGCTGCCATGGCACAGACCGTTTTCGCGTTGATTGGACAGGGAATCGATCCCGATTCGGAAATGGAGCTCAACCGAAGAGCCCCTGTGTTTTCGCAACACTCACATTAGAACCACGCCGCGAGGTATTCGAGCTCCATCTTCAAACCTAGACCTGATATTGCAACATATAGATATCTACAATAGAATCTGTAAATTTTAGTTGGCGGGAGCAAACCATGCATGTCGTTCAAGAAGCGCTCACATTCGACGATGTCCTCCTTATTCCTGCTCACTCGGCCGTACTGCCGCGCGACGTCAGCTTAAAAACCCAACTTACCCGCAATATCAGCCTCAATATTCCTCTGCTATCCGCGGCCATGGACACGGTAACCGAATCCCGCCTGGCCATTACCATGGCCCAAGAGGGCGGAATCGGCATCATCCATAAGAACATGACGGTCGACCGTCAAGCCTATGAGGTTCAAAGCGTCAAGAAGTACGAAAGCGGGGTAATCAAAGAGCCGATCACGGTTTCTCCGAATACCACTATTCGCGAAGTCATGGAATTGACCCGCTCGAGAAGAATTTCCGGCGTGCCCGTTGTGGACGGTGAAAATCTCGTGGGCATCGTCACCAGCCGCGACCTGCGGTTCGAAACCCGCTACGACGAGCCGGTCACCAAGGCCATGACGCCAAAGGAAAAGCTGGTCACGGTGCAGGAAGGCGCCAGCAAGGAGGAAGCCATCCACCTCCTCCATAAACACCGGATCGAAAAAGTGCTGGTCGTTAACAACGACTTTCAGCTTCGGGGACTGATTACTGTCAAAGATATCCAAAAGGCCAAAGACTATCCGCAGGCGTGTAAAGACGAGCAGGAGCGCCTTCGTGTTGGCGCCGCCGTCGGCACCGGTCCCGGCACCGAAGAGCGAGTAGCCGCGCTGGTCGAAGCCGGCGTCGACGTCATAGTAGTCGACACGGCTCACGGACACTCCCAAGGCGTTTTGGACCGCGTGCGCTGGGTCAAGCAGAACTTCAAGCAAGTGCAGGTGATCGGCGGAAACATCGCCACCGGCGAAGCGGCAAGAGATTTGGTCAAGGCGGGAGCGGATGCGGTGAAAGTAGGCATCGGCCCCGGCTCCATCTGCACCACCCGCATCGTGGCCGGCGTAGGCATCCCACAGGTAACGGCCGTGGCCAATGTCGCGGAAGCGCTGAAGGGATCCGGGATTCCTCTCATTGCTGACGGCGGTATCCGTTATTCCGGCGATGTAGCCAAGGCATTGGCCGCGGGCGCCTACTCGATCATGATCGGTGGACTGTTCGCCGGCACCGAAGAAGCCCCCGGCGAAGTGGAGTTGTACCAGGGGCGGTCATATAAATCCTATCGAGGAATGGGCTCGTTAGGCGCCATGGCCCAGCAGCAGGGTTCGAGCGATCGCTACTTCCAGGAAAGCACCGATGCCGAAAAGCTCGTCCCCGAGGGCATCGAAGGCCGTGTCCCCTATAAAGGCAGCCTGATCGCCATCATTCACCAACTGATCGGGGGCGTACGTTCGGCCATGGGCTACACAGGTTGCGACACCATCGAAGCCATGCGCAACAATGCCCGCTTCGTTCGAGTCACTACCGCCGGGGTTCGGGAAAGCCACGTACACGACGTGACGATTACCAAGGAAGCACCCAATTACTGGCTCGATTAGAAAGGCAAACGTACATGTCCATGGCTTTGAATATCCACTCCCAAAAAGTTTTAATTCTCGATTTCGGATCGCAATACACACAATTGATCGCACGCCGCATCCGGGAGATCGGCGTGTATTGCGAGATTCATCCGTACGATTGCAGCGAGCAATTCATTCGTGAGTATCAGCCTCGGGGCATCGTTCTCTCCGGAGGACCGGAAACCGTCACACTGGCGGACACTCCCCGCGCCCCCGCCATCGTGTTCGATCTGGGCGTGCCGGTACTGGGCATCTGCTACGGCATGCAAACCATGGCCGAGCAGCTGGGCGGCCGGGTGGAAGCCTGCACCCACCGCGAGTTCGGTTATGCGCAGATTCGCGCCCACGGTCACTCCCGCCTGTTATACGACATCGAAGACCACACGACGCCGGAAGGTTACGGTCTGCTCGATGTTTGGATGAGCCATGGCGATCAGGTAACGGCATTACCGTCCGGCTTCAAACTTATCGCCTCTACCGAAAGCGCCCCCATTGCGGGCATGGCCGACGACGCGCGCGGCTACTACGGCCTCCAGTTTCATCCGGAAGTGACCCATACCCGACAGGGGAAGCGCATCCTTGAACGTTTTCTGCTGGATATTTGCGGCTGCGAAGCCCTATGGACGCCGCGCAATATCATCGAGGACAGTTTGCAGACCATTCGCGCCAAAGTAGGGAGCGACCGGGTGGTTCTCGGGCTTTCCGGCGGCGTGGACTCCTCGGTTGTCGCGGCGCTCCTGCACAAGGCAATCGGCGATCACCTCACCTGCGTATTCGTCGATACCGGGCTCCTGCGCCTCGACGAAGGCGATCAAGTCATGACGACCTTCGCGCAGCATATGGGCGTCCAAGTCATTCGGGTTGATGCCGAGGACAGATTCCTGCAAGGGCTCGAAGGCGTCGACGATCCGGAACAAAAGCGAAAAATTATTGGAAGACTGTTTGTCGAAATCTTCGACGAAGAGGCAGGCAAAATCACCGATGCCCGCTGGCTGGCACAGGGCACGATTTACCCGGACGTCATCGAATCCGCCGGCTCCAAGACCGGAAAAGCCCACGTCATCAAATCCCATCACAACGTAGGCGGCCTGCCGGAAAACATGAATCTCAAGCTGGTCGAACCGTTGCGGGAATTGTTCAAGGACGAGGTCCGACAGATCGGATTGGAACTCGGCCTGCCCTATGAAATGGTCTATCGCCACCCGTTTCCCGGCCCCGGCCTGGGTGTGCGCATTCTGGGTGAAGTCAAGAAGGACTATGCCGATTTGCTGCGCCGCGCCGATGCCATCTTTATCGAAGAGCTTCGCCGGCACGAACTGTATGACAAGGTCAGCCAGGCCTTCGCAGTATTTCTGCCGGTCAAATCGGTCGGCGTCATGGGCGACGGACGCCGCTACGATTTCGTCGTCGCGCTGCGCGCCGTTGAAACGATAGACTTTATGACCGCCCGCTGGGCGCATCTGCCTTACGACTTTCTCGATCTCGTCTCTCGCCGGATCATCAACGAAGTACCCGGTATATCAAGGGTAACCTACGACATCTCGGGCAAACCGCCGGCCACCATTGAGTGGGAATGATCCCCTGTCCATGGCTCCCAGCGACGAAGACTGGATGCGCCATGCCCTGGCGCTTGCCGAACAGGCCGGCGACATGGGCGAAGTGCCGGTGGGCGCAGTGCTGGTCAAGGACAATGCATTGATCGCCGAAGGCCGGAACTGCCCGATCGGCACGAACGATCCTACCGCTCACGCCGAGATCATGGCGCTTCGGGCGGCCGGCGCGAATCTTGGTAACTATCGGCTGGTCGATACCGTTCTTTATGTGACGCTGGAGCCTTGCGTGATGTGCATGGGCGCCATCATTCACGCCCGGGTGAAACGGATTGTGTTCGGCGCCCCGGATCCCACGCGAGGCGCCGTTTGCAGCGCGTTGCAGCTAGCCGATACCGAGTTCCTCAATCATAAGGTCGCATATCAGGGCGGCGTCTTGAAGGAGGAGTGCGGCACCCTCCTCAAGCGCTTTTTTCAGGAACGACGCTAAACGCCCTCGGCCCGGGACTTTTCCGGTCCCATCGCCATCTTGCCGGTTGCATTTTCCTCGGTGAGCCAAACCAGCAGATCGTAGTACCGGCGTATGCTGTTCACATAATGAACGGCCACGGCGCCACGCGCTTTACCGTACTTGGTTTTGCGATACCAATTCGGTTTCCCGAGCAGAGGCAACACTTTCTTGATTTCGATCCATTTGTCGGGATCGCCACCGCGCCGCGCAACCAGATTCCGGGCATCCTCGATGTGGCCATAACCCAGGTTATAGGCCGCCAAGGCAAACCAGGTACGATCCGGGTCTTCGATCTGCGACGGAATGTTAGCCAAAGTCTGCCGAAGATAAGACGCGCCGCCCAAAATGCTTTGGACCGGATTAAATCGATCAGTTACTTTCAGCTCCTTGGCGGTGACGCCGGTCAACATCATCATGCCGCGCACACCTTCGGCGGAGACGGCCGTGCTGCGCCATTTCGATTCCTGATAAGCAATGGCCGCCAAAAGGCGCCAATCGATGTCATAACGTCTGCCCGCCTGCACGAACCATCGCTTGAATTTGGGCAGACGGGTCAAATAATCGCGACGTAGAGAACTGTCCAAAGCCACGTCGAATGCTTCCGCATGGCCGTAATAACGGTCGATCAACTGATCCAGCGTCTTGTCTTCCTTGATCTCCCGAAAAAACCGAACGGTTTCGTCGTACAGACTGGCATCCTCTGACATGGGCAAAGCCCAGGCTAGCTCCCGGGTTTTGCCGATATCGAAGGCGACTTGCAGCTTCGGATAATAGCGGCGCATGATCAACGCCTGATCCGAATTAGCGACGGTGTAGTCGACCAATCCTTCACTGACGAGAAATAGAAGCTCGTGAACGTCCTGATCGAAATTGATTTGCCAATTAAGGTCTCGATAGTTGCGCTTCAGCGCTTTGAGAGTGTTGACATGGCTGGTACCCGCCGAAACCTCCAACACGCCTCCGGCCAAATCGGCGATGCTGTTCGGGCGCGGACGACCGTCACTGTACAAGACTTGTTCGGTAAGAACGCGGTAAGGCGGTGCAAAGCGTAGTTTCTTTTTCCTTACCACATCGATAAGCAGCCCTGCTGCCGCTATATCCGCGCCTCCGTCATCAAGAGTCTGGATTGCCTGCTTAGCCGAATCCGACACTATAAATTTCACTTTGACATCGAGGCGCCTGGCGAATAGCTCGGCCAAGTCATGCTCCAGACCAACCGCTCCATTGACACTTTCATAGTAAGTGGAAGGCCCGTACCGGGTTACGACCCGCAGTTCACCGGATTGCTTGATCCGTTCCAACTGGGTTAAAGGCCGGGATGTTTCTTGAGTACACCCCGAGAAAGAAGCCGTGAAGAAGAGATAAGCGAGGAAACGGAAAACGTTGGATTGCTTTAATGCTGATTTTTTTTGTCGCCCCCTTATGAATTTGTTTTTATCGTCTACATTTTTCGCATGATCTAAACTTCGGCCCAAGGTGTCTTTCAGGTTTAGGCCGAAGGGCATGACTTCAGACAAATTCATGTCCCCCACCATTTAGTTCTCAACAAGAGTGTCGTATCATATCAGCCTTTTCCGGGGAGAGGTACCGAAGCGGTCATAACGGCGCCGACTCGAAATCGGATGGTCGGGGAAACCCGGCACGAGGGTTCGAATCCCTCCCTCTCCGCCAAATCAATAAGTTACGACTAGTTTCGTAGCCCACCGCAGTTCTCATCCCATCGCCGTAGTGCATGACGTTACACGCCTTGGGAGGCTCTCGAAGCTATCCATGCCTCCACTTCCGCCCGGTTCAGGCGCACGCAACGAGGCCCCAAACGGATCATTCTGGGGAATCGACACCCTAAATAGCCTCGAATCGCTTGCGGTACGTCTTCCTTGGACTTCTTTCCTTGTGCAATTTGCTGATCATAATCGCCGGCCTGAATCATTCTGTAGACCGTTGCGCGACTCACGGAGATGATCTTTGCGGCATCTGTAATGGTTACCAATGCTTTTTCGCTCATTACGGTCCTCTCAAATTCGTCCAAACGATAATGGAAGCCAGACTTGATTGAACGCAGTTTCCTGATTTATGAAATTCAGCCTGCCTACATTGCACAGCGCTTCAAAAACAGTGGTGACGGGAAAGGTTGTCAAATTTGCGATCAACTTGCGCTTTCTTTAATGCAGCGTACCGGGACTCCTAAGGGGATGGCCATACATTCGAATCGTATCCGGGGCGCCAATTGAATTATTAATCAGCCCCGTAAATACCCTCCTGGTATTTCGGGCCGCCGCCCAGGCCGGTACACGCCCGGCCTGGGCTCACGCGGCTTGTCGCCGCGCCGGGGCATCCCTGCCCCGGATTAACCCGGCCTATAAATATAGGCCGGGTTAATAACCCCTCGCGTCCACACTTATTCGATGTGCCGGTTCACAGTTTTGCGATGGCTGCCGTGGGTAACCACAAGGTGAGCGGGGCATCGGGGAATCGTTCGAATTCGAAACGCTCATAATAGCGCCTGGCGTGCTCGTGCTTGGCATCAACCACAACGCCGACCATGCCGATTTCCTCCGAGAGACGGAGACACCGGGACAGCGCGTCGGCCAATAGCAGTTCGCCCGAGTCCCGCTTTGCTGTTCTCGAAAATCGTTCTTGAAATGCTATTATCGGTTTCTTACCGTCTCAACGAGTTGAGATAAGGAAAGGTGTCACATGCGACCATCCGTTGCGCTCAACCTCAAACGAAGCGCCATCCGCGAAGCGGCGAGCCGCTTCCGCGCGGCGAACCCGCGCGTCTTCGGCTCGGTACTGCACGGCACCGACCGGGACGGCAGCGACCTCGATCTGTTGGTGGACGCGTTACCCGGCGCGACGTTGTTCGATCTGGGCGGTTTGCAGGACGAGCTGGAAGCGCTGCTCGGCGTCCATGTTGATCTCTTGACCCCGGCCGACCTGCCGCCGAAGGTCCGGGCCAAGGTGCTCGCGGAAGCCCAGCCGGTATGAGCGAGAGCCGCCTGCCCGACTACCTCGACCACATGCGGCAGGCCGCGACGGATGCGTGCAGCTTCGTCGAAGGCTTGAGTAAAGATGACTTTCTGGCGGACAAGCGCACCCAGCAGGCCGTCATCATGAGCCTCATCATCATCGGTGAAGCCGCTACGAAGGTAATGGACGGCTACGCCGAGTTTGCGAACACGCACGCCGAGGTGCCTTGGCGCAGCATGCGCGGCATGCGTAACCGCATCGCCCACGGCTACTTCGACATCAACCTCGACATGGTGTGGGACACGGTGCAAACGGCGCTGCCGGGGCTGCTGAAGCAACTATCCGCCGTGCGCCAGGATGCCGACGACGAAAACCGCTATGGGATCGAACCATGACGGACACCATGAACACATCCAGTATCGAGGCGTTGGCCAGCGCCTGGGCGCGGATCGCCAAAGAAGCTGGGTTCCCGCCCGACTACGAGGGTACGCGTCACCGGAGGCGCACCGGGCTGTTGAGGCCATCCAGGAGCGGATTCGCGAGCACATCGGCGCTACCCAGGACAGGCGGCTGCTTGGCCTGTGCACCTGCTCGGCCAGGCATCGCTCCGCATGGAGCAGGCGCTGTGGTCTGAGGATTACGAGCGCATGTCCCGCGAGGTCGAGGAAGCTCTACGCGAGGCTGATGATCCGAACGCCAGGCTCTACACGCACGAAGAAGTCCTGCAGGCGATGCAGGAACGCATTGACCGGACGGGAGACCAGCCATGCTGATCGGTTACGCACGCGTCTCGACGCAGGATCAGAACCTGGAGCCACAACGGGAAGCTTTGACCAATGCCGGCTGCCAGAAGCTCTTTGAGGACAAGGTGAGCGGCACGCGGGCCGACCGCCCCGGCTTGGCCAAGGCACTAGAAATGCTGCGCGAGGGTGACACGCTGGTCGTCTGGAAGCTCGACCGGCTGGGCCGCAGCGTCAAGCAGCTGGTCGATCTGGTCGGCGAGCTGCACCAGCAGGGCGTCCAGTTCAAGAGTCTCACCGACGCCATCGACACCGGCACACCGTCAGGCCGGTTCTTCTTCCACGTCATGGCCAGCCTCGCCGAGATGGAGCGCGAGCTGACCGTCGAACGGACCCGCGCCGGGCTGGAAGTGGCCCGCCAGCTCGGGCGCAAGGGCGGCCGCAAGCCCAAGATGACCGACAGCAAGATTGCGTCGGCCAAGAAGCTGCTGGCCAGCGGCGTTCCGCCCAAGGACGTAGCCAAGAACCTTGGTGTATCCATTCCCACACTCTACCGCTGGATCCCAGCCTCCACGCACGCTTAGCGTACTTTGCGATCCGTTTTCTGAGACGCCCCCTATTACATCGGCGCTTTTCGCGTTCGCGGGGCTGTGGGAGCGCTGGGAGCGGGGCGAGACGGCAGTCGAACCGTGCACCATCATCGTCACCGAGGCGAACGACCTGACCCGGCCGATCCACGACCGGATGCCGGTTATCTTGCCGGAAGAGGAATACGAGCTGTGGCTATCCGCCGCTCCTCGACAAGCCGAGCACTTGCAGAGCCTGCTGAAGCCTTTCCCATCGGAACTGATGCGGGCGTATCCCGTGAGAACGGAAGTGAATAATCCACGGAACGATACCGAAAAGTGTATCGAGGAGGTGGCGGAGGGGTGAGCGAAAGGGGTATTTGCTATTATTAGGGGGCTTTTAAAGGGCTTAATTGCTTCAATTGCAAGCTTTCCGTCACCCGCATTCAGATTCGTACCTCTCTGAGGTGTAAAGTTTTACGACATTTAGAGGATCTATATCTAGTTGGGCGTCACCACAGAGAGGCCGTAAATGCACGTAAGCATCGTCACATTCCCAGAAACAAAGGTGGCCTCAACCAGCCATTTAGGCGCTCCTTCGAGGGAGTACGATACCGTTCGAAAGCTTATCGGTTGAAAGATTCGAAATGGCCTTCTCGACCAATCGAAATGTCGCAGCTATGGACTTCACTACTCCGACCCTTGGAGCGTCGTCCCGTCTGAGTATCGGGTAGATTTCTGTCTCTCAATCGATGGAAAGGTCGAGCAAAATAGCTCTGGGATTGTTGAGCGCGTTATCCCCAGCTAAGGTGCGCTCTCGCTAGGGATATTGGTTCGCGAGCGAATAATCAAGCAGTCAGGGATCTCGTCGAGGAGTGGCTGCTAACGAGTGGTGAAATATTGGAAAGCTTCCCGATGACCTGGTCAAGTGATAGCGGACACCCAGTTAAGCGGCATTGGCCAAATGGCCGTTCTTCTCAAAGTCATCCGGGCTGCGATAACCCAGGGACGAATGCGGTCGACGGCCGTTGTAGAACATCGTGATGTACTCGACGATATCCCGGCGCGCTTCTTCCCGGGCCTGATAGCGGCGCCAATGGACCCGTTCGGATTTGAGCGTACCAAAGAAGCTCTCGACCACGGCATTATCTCAACAATGGCCTTTGCGACTCATGCTGCCGGTCATGCCATACGCCTGTAGCAGGCCACGGAACGGTCGGCTGGCATACTGCACGCCTTTCGGAATGATGCAGTAGTTGACCCCGGGGCGGTTGCCGGCGCCATAAGGCCATCCGAAGCACGTCACACGCCAAGGCGCTGGTGAGACGCTTTCCCAGAGACCAACCCACGACCTTGTGGACGTACAGATCGATCACGACGGCCAGATATAACCAGCCTTCGGCAGTCCAAACATAGCTGATGTCCGAGGCCCATACCCGGTCCGGCGCGGCCACCTGGAAATCCCTCTGCAGCCGATTCGAAAACACGGGCTGGCTGTGCGCGCTGTTCGTCGTCACCCGATACGGGCGCCGATAGCGCACCCACACCGCAGCCTCGTGCATCGGTCAACGTGCCTGGTAGCGCCCCAGTTCCCGTGCCATGCGCCGCGAGTCATAAACGTGGTCCGAGTCGTTGAGTGCTACCGCGATATCGATGAACTCCTGGTGATCGGCACGGCGGCCGAGCGATCACCTAGATCGTGCCGAACACCAAAGACGTAGTCGAAGCTAAGCTTGATAATTACCTCGTGACGGCGGACACCTTCGAGAAGAATCATGCGCAGTCGTAGGCTGAAGCCGACCAAGGCGCCGGATTCGGGAGCAAACGGACGAATAGCTCGCGGATAACATCAGAACCAGCAATTCCAAGGACATCCTAGGGAGTACAAAACTTCATCTTTCAGATAATCGAGACTCGCGATCTTGGTACTCAGAAAAAGCACGTAAACAAGACTGATTTGCCGGAAAATTTGCAACCGCCGCAAAGGACTTCGAGGGGAAGAACAAAAAGGGGGGATTCTATGCTGCGACTTGTCCCGTTCGATGACCCCTATTGTCAGGGGTTAATATTCGAGGTCACAGACATTAATGCTTTAGCAAAGGCAATCGCCATCATTCTGGTTCAAGAATACGAAATCGCTCGCCGATTGGTAATCGGTGATTCTTTCTCAGTCGATGTAATCAAATTTGAAAACGATGATATCGAAGACATCATCCAGCGCCGCCTTCATCCAGCCGACATTTACCACCGCGATGGATTCCTATTTCAACTCATGATGTGGCTCGCGGCACATCTCGATTTACAGAATGGTGATCTTGTATCACTTCCCCACTCGCAGGCCTCTGCAAAAGGCCAAGACAGTATCATCGTCCATCGTTCAACAAGCGCAGTAGCCGCGCTTACCATTTGTGAGGACAAAGCTACCGAGAATCCGCGTAAAACCATCCGGGAGGACGTTTGGCCGGAGATTGCGGATTACGAAAAAGGGGGACGATGGGACGAGCTCCGATCGACCATAATCGCGACGCTGGGCATAGGTGGAATCCCAATGGCTGAAGCAGTGAAATTGATCCGAAATATCTCTTGGGCAGGGAAGCGCCGTTACCGTGTGCGCGTTACGGTCAACCCCAATAATCAAACGTCAGTCCTTTTCAAGGGCTTCGATGAGATTGTCAGCGGCGCCAAAGAAATACGCCGGGGCGAAACCGTACCGTTACCTGCTATGCGAGATTGGATGACGATGCTTGCCGAAAAAGTGGAGAGCGAACTTCGTTCTTTCGCCTCTGGAGCATAACCATGTTCGATGCGGAAACTACCAGCTTCATCCAATCGGCCGCTCCACTCGATGGCTTGGATTTAGAAAGACTCCCCCAAGATCTTACCGATGCCTATGCACTTGTGGTTTCTGCCCGTCTTGGTGCGATAGACGTAAGCACTGGGCAAGCGCCCACCGACTGGCAGGACATGATTCAGGAACTCCGACGACTCGCTGAGACCTACGAGGGCCTCACGATATTTCTTCCTCGCGACGACAATCACCGGCCGGCCTGTGCTTTCGTCGCAGGTTCTGCTCATTTCACGCTAAATCAAGCGGAACGCTTGCAAATGCGGTTGTCGGCTAACAATGCCGCACCACCCTCATTATCTCATCATGCAGTAGCGCCGGAGGTTGCGGCGACTCTGCTCTTCTTGATCGGTGGGCACCAAGCTGATGCGGCAGAGACCACAAAGGCGTTCATTTCTACCGATACCAGTTTGATAGCCAATCAGTTATTGGACTTCATTGCCGCGCTTGCATCCGGTGACGGGCAGCAGCTGCTCTGGGTCGCAGACATGCCTCTTCGGAGCTTGCCTCAAACCTCTATTGACTACTTAGACATGGCCGCAGATGTTATGTGGCTTGACCTTGCCCGCGCGGTTCAACTCATTGCACGCTCCGCACTTGGACTTACGGCAGACGATCCTCTCGCCATGATCAATGGCGTGATCGAAAGGTTGTCACGTGCCAACCAAGCTATACAGTTCGGCAATTCGATCCTTCGTTTACAACTGCCGCTAGCCGGTCCATATCATCTCGCAAGATTGCTACAAGCCGCCGCCGAAGTCTTGCTCACCTCGACTGTGACAGCAATTTCACCTCCTGGAGGCATAGATGACTGGGCATGGTCTAGTTTCGCAAACCACTTTGGAGCGCAACGCCCATTTCTTTGGCGCAACCACGTCAAAGCAATCGATGAGGGATTTCTTGAGGCCGGGTCATCGTTCGTCCTGACGTTCCCGACAGGCGCTGGCAAAACAACCCTTACCGAGCTCCGCATCGCAACTGAGTTAATGAGGGGGCGAACAGTTGTCTATTTAGCGCCCACGAGGGCCCTCGTAGACCAGGTAGCTACGGAAATTTCCCGTACCGTCCGTTCGATTGCGCAAAAGGTCGTGCGCGGACGGTTCATGGAAGACTTCGGCGAGAAAGCGGAAGCCAGGGTATTCGTACAGACACCGGAGCAGTGTCTGGCATATCTCGCGTACGAACCGGCGGAACACCGCGATATCGGCCTAATTGTTGTCGATGAGTGTCATCAATTGTGCGAACGCCCTAACCCTGATGGCTCGCTCCGTCAACCGGGCCGCCGAGCGATCGACGCAATGTGGACACTTCTGTCGCTGGTTCAGCGCTCGCCTGAAGCCGATATTATTTTGATTTCCGCGATGGTTCGTAATGGTGCAGAACTGGTGCGTTGGCTGGAAACGGTGACGGGGAGAACGGCCAAGGTCCTCGATCTTGCGTGGAAGCCCACACGCCAGGTGCGCGGCGTGGTGGCGTACGAAGCTTCGGAGATCAATTCGCTCAATGTTGAACTCCATAGAAGGAAGGCAGCCCGGGGAGGTCGTAATCCACGTAAAGCAGATAGAAAAGACATTTCGGCGACGCCAGTCGGTCTCTTTTGTCATACCCAGGTTTGGAATAGAACAAGCACCTTTGCCAAATTCCCTCTACTTTCGGAAAGCGTTCCGCTTGGTGTGAGCGACTACTGGGGTCTCTCGGCAAACCGTAACGAAGTAGGAGGCAAGCTCCTTGGCGCAATGACATGCGCAGGCATGAGACCCATAGTATTCAGTCAGAGAATTGACGGGACCCGTCACATTGCCAAAGCAGGGGCAAACAGTCTGGAGCAAGCGGGTCTACCCACAATAACTTTGCTGCAGCAAGAAGAAGATTTGTTTGCAGCGGCCGCCCTAGAACTGGGTAACGCTAACCTGGTAGAGCTTCCCGCGGGAAAGCGCATAGGCATACATCATGGCCTACTTCTATTGTCTGAACGACTCGCCATGGAGTCGGCATTTCGTCGACCCGATGGGCTGCTGGCACTGGTCGCTACGCCAACAGTAGCGCAAGGCATCAACCTTCCTGCGGAGGCAGTCATTATCGCAGGAGATGATAGGTGGGAAGAGGACGGCCCAGAAATGCTTGCCGTTCACGAGCTTCTAAACGCGGCCGGCCGAGCAGGTCGAGCTGGATACTATGCTCATGGAATTGTGATTGATCTTCCCGGCAAAGTGTTCTCGGTCAGCCAGGACAATAGCGGCATTAGTTTCAATGGCCTAGAACAGGTGATGGGCCTATTTGGATTGCCGGATCAGTGCTTGGATGTGGTTGATCCGTTGACGCAAGTAATTGATCGAATTGTGCAGGTAGGGGCCGATTCGGATATTAGCCAATACCTTGTCCGCCGAATTGGCGGTCTCAATGATAGCGTTCTCCGTGCGGTCCTCGGATCGGCGTTGGGCAATGCGTTAAGATCCGAGCGCAACCAACGGGCGGAGGAGCAAGCCACCCTCCTGATGTCCATAGGTATCGCCCTTGACAAGGCTGCCGACGCGGATGAACCGAATATAGAGGAATGGCGAGAACTAGCGGGCCAAGCCGGAATATCTCCTCTAACCCTCGCCGCCATCGCCGCCTCTCTACCCGATGCTGAGATTCTGCTCTCGTGGTCGTTCGCGGAATTGCTTGAATTTCATAAACGGTTGCTTTTCGAACCTCCTGGGATGCTCTTCGGTCTCGTGGATCCTAGTTCGTCCAACTTCATTCGTATCATCCCAAGACGCAGCCAGAGGCGAGATGGGCGAACCGAATACACAGAAGATATGCCGGACTGGGAACGACGCTGGCAAGATGCGCTACGGGAAGTGCTACCTGAATGGTTGTCAGGCAAGCCGCTCATAGATATTGGTCAGGCCCTCCATCGCCACCGAAAAGCAGACAGTCGCGTCAAAGCCATACAGCTTGGACGACGATTTGCACTGCAAGCCGCTGGTGGTCTCGGCCACGGCGTATCACTCGTTGCGCGAGTAATAGAACACCGCTATCACGATAGGACGTCCGAACCGCTGTTGTCGTGGCTCCGGCTTATCCCAGGTTGCGTAAGGGAGGGCTTCGACGATCCAGATAAGCTGCTGTTCTTTTGGCAGTTACGCCGTTACGACGCCGGTTTATTCCCTCGGGTGCGCGTGCACCAAATCTATGACCGCATAGTTCATGGGCATCTTGCCGCCTGGGAGGACTTGCCTGATATCGATGCACGCAGAAAGGTAATTCGGGTTTTGATCGATGATGTCGCACAAGAAGGATTCGGGCCAATTCGACAATAGGCGTCCTTTTCTAAAGGCCATCGGGCGGATCAACCAGATTTGGAATCGGGTCGGGCTTTGGTTGTTTTCCTTCGACCTGGTCGACTTCAGCATGCGTTGTCACCTCCCTTGTGGGGGGATCTGGCTTGCTTAAAAAAGCTAATTACAAGAGCGTGACCCGCTCACGATCCTCGCTACCCAGCGCTACGGCGCCTTCTGCCACATCCTCGCGGCCGATACATCTGAGCATTCAAAAACTCAAGACCGGTGCGGTCTATTTACGCTGGCGCAAATCCGGCGTCAAAGGACAACAACCTTATCTGCAGCTGGACAGTGCGACCGGACTGCAATTGTTGCGAGCCCAATCTCCGGCGGTACGACGTCAGTATTTCCGGTTTCATCAAATACTGATCGAGTTGAATCTGTCGCACTCGGTTTGCCTCGCCGAGCTGCGGCGGTTGGAACGCTATGCCGATCAGTTGAAAGCCTTCCAGGGACTGAAACCGGTCACCGGCGAATGATCGGTTTTGGGTGGTCATCGGGCGAAAATTCGGGCATCTATGGCTCATTGCAAGCAGCGGCATTCCTCAGGAGTCCAGGGCATGAGCAATCAATTTTCGGGCGTCGGCAACCTCGGTCAGGCGCCCGTGCTTCGCACCGTCCAAGTCGATGGCGAGGATCGGTCGGTGGCGGATCTGCGCGTCTACTTCGATCGCAGCGTGCCGCAAGACGATGGTTCCTTCGAGGATGAGGGCGGATTCTGGCTCAGCGTCAGCGTGTGGGGAGCCCGTGTGGAATCGGCGGTCAAAGTGCTCCGCAAAGGCGCCCGGATTCAGGTCGACGGCCAGCTGCGGGAGGAATCCTGGGAGGACGCGGAGGGCACCGAGCATCGCGCATTACGGCTGACGGCCAGTCGCATCGCCATCGATCCGGTGTGCATCGAATCCGTCACGTATCGGCCGCGTGCCGGTGCGCCCGTAGAGACGCCCGGCGATTTCGGCGAAGAGTAACGGGAACCCCGATGCGGATCGGCGACGTCATCTACAACCTCGACGGCCTGCCGTTCCGTTCGTTCGGCCTCGCGACCCGCATGCGCGAATGGCTGTCGGACGAATCGGGGAGGCGCTATGCGGTGGAAAGTTGTCCCGACGGCGGTTTCATCCTTCGGTGCGAACCGGAGTTTCAGCGTGCCGAAGCCGTTTCGGCACGCCGATCAAACGAACCGACGGCGCAAGCCGCGCGTCCTGGCGGGTTGTTGCAGCGAACCGAGAGGCACTCGATGAAGATGGATTCGGAAAAAAGAGCCGCACGAGTATTCCGACCCGCCGTGTTGCGAGCGAATGCCGCTTGGCTGCCGGTATTGGGCATCGGCGTGCTGCTGGCATTTATTCCGCACCGCCTGCTGAGTTCCCTCCTGGGCTTATTGCCGGTCGATCCTTCGGCGCTGAACACCGGGCTGACCTGGACGCTCAACGGCTTGACACTCATGGGTGGTTTGCTGTCCGGTGCCCTGCTCTTCTGGCTGTGGACCGAATGGCTGTCGGCCGCCTATGTGGTTTCCGAGACCGGGGTCGAAGCCGGTTGCCCGCGATACCGTGGGCTTGCGGTTTCAGGACATCCGCTCGATCACCCTCAGCCAATCTTGGTTCGAGCGTCTGGTGAACATCGGCACCTTGGAATTGGCTTCGGCGGGCACCGACGGCAGACCCGTGCGGTTCGTCGATATCGCGTGGCCGGGACGCGTGAAGGCCTTGATCCAAAATCGCATGAACCGCGTTGAAGGAGATGATTGATGAGGCTCTGGCGCATCGAATGGCCGTTTGCATTGATTTCTCTGTCCAACGCGGCGGCGGCCAATGAGTCTGGGGATGAACGCGTGAACCTGCTGCCGACCGAACAGGAATTGGCCCGGCGCGACGCCTGTCCAGGGGGCGGCGTCTTGCGCTACGCCGGGGATCCGCCGTATGCCGGTTTGCCCTGGCACCTGATCGAGTCGGTCCCCGCGATCGGCCGACAACACGCCGCGCTCAGCCGGAACGAGGCCCCGTGGATCCGAAAGCTCAGCGGTCCCGCGCGTCCGGTACGCATTTTCGAACACGACGGGGTAAACGTTGTCCTGTTCGATCTGTGCAGGCCGCACCGCTGCGACGCCGAATCCCTGTACGGCGTCATCGTCTTGCCGTCCCTGGATTACGGGCTGGTTTTGAATGAACAGGGCCGCTCGCGTCGGTTGGGATCGCATACGCCGGTCACCGATGCGGCTCTGGCCTGCGCGAAATCGATCGATGAGCGTCGCCGGGAGCCGTGACGTGGGCGTAAAACGCCATCCTTATCCGAAAGCCTGGCGCACGGCGTTGGTCACATTAGCGGTTATGTCAGGCATCGTTTTGGCGGCAGGGAACTATGCCGATTATCTGGGCCACCTGGCGAGGGTGGAGTCCGGAAACAACCCCGGTGCCCGCAATGATGACGGGTACTTGGGTCTCTACCAGATGGGCGAGCAGGCCTTGGCCGAAGCCGGCTATTACCGGCCCGACGGCACCGCGAAGAATGACTGGCGGGGAAGCTGGACCGGGAAGGACGGCGTCCGGAATACGGCCGATTTCCTGAGCCGCCCTTCGGTGCAGACTCAGGCGGTGACCGCCTACAGAGTGCCGCCCAGTGGTCGCAGATCAAGAACCTGGATCTCGACGGCTATCTGGGACAAACGGTCGGCGGCGTCCTGATCACACCGTCCGGCCTCCTTGCCGGCGCTCACCTGGTCGGCGTCGGCGGGCTGCGCCGCTTCCTGAGTTCGGGCGGAACCGGCTCGGTCCGGGATGGCAACGGAACATCGATCGCCACGTATCTTTCGGCTTTGGGCGGATTCGATGTCTCGGCGGTCACGGGCGTGTCCGGCGGACCCTCCACCGGCTCGGCCACGCCGGCACCGGAGACCACGATCGGGATAACCCCGTCGCCCCACGCACCGCTTTCGCCCTCGGCGGCATTCGCCAGCGGTGCCGGCATAGGCCTCGGAGCAGTAAGGGCCTTGGTGCTACAGACGCTGGCCGTGGCGCTGTTGCTGTGGACCGCCTGGGTGAGTCTGATGCATTACATCGGCTGGCGCCGCGAGCGGCTGTCGCTGATGCAGGTCCAGACCCATATCGTCAAAGCGACGGTATTAATGATGCTCGTATTGTTCGTGGCCTTGGCCTAGAAGCTGGTAAAAACCGTCACGAGCGCCGGCAGGACAAGGCGCGAAGGGCGAAAAACCGGAGTGTACATAGAGTACATGACTACTTCTCCGGGAGAGAAGTAGGACGCGCGAAAGCGCGCCTGTTCGGGTGAAAAACAAGGAAGTTTTTCATCAGCATTTTGAGCCCTGGAGCAACGCAGTCATGGCGGCGCGCAGTAGGTTTTCGGCAGCTTCTGGAGGAGTTTCAACCGTGGCGACTGCGGCTCAGTCGCACCCTTCACCATCGCGGGCCTGCTCGAACGATGGTCGCTCCTTCGGGAGCGCCGCAGGCATCTTCTACCTTCTCCGGGGGAACCCATACCCCGGTCGGGTCGGGATTTCTCCGGTTCATTCATGCCTATAGGAGAAACCCCATGAACCCACCCGACGAAAAATACTTCGACCTTCATATCACCGGCGTCGGCTATCTGAACCGCGTGCGTGAGGCCCCGATCAGACGCGGCCAGCCGTTTCTGGCGGTCGAGGTATCCGCTCTGCACGGCGCGGCGGATGCCGTCGAATATACCCGCTTCGATTGCCGGGTGAACGGCCAGGATGCACAAGCGGTTGTCCGCCAATTGATGCCGGCCATCCAGGCGCGCCAGGCTGTGCTGGTCGGTTTCAGGCTGGGCAGACCGGCGTCAGCCTGAAGGCCCGGCTGCTCTATATCGCCTGGGCCAAGGTCGACGGTCAGCCGGTCTATCAGGCGCCCGCCAGGAGCCAAGCGTCCGCTCACTCCGAGCCGACGGCAGCGTAAGCCGTTTTCATCCACCCGACGGGGGCAACCCGTCGCGGGGCTGCCTCCGTTTTTCATTCAACCGGAGGCTATCCCCGTGATCAAACTCAGCGGAACCCTGTACATTCGCGCCATCCATGGCCGTAACGGCACCTTTTCCGTCGGACGGCTGGTGACCGAGATCGGCGAATTCGCCGTCAAGGATACCTTGCTGGACCAGTACGACGAGGGCCGCTACGAAGGTGAGTTCGGCGTCTCCCGGATCTATCCGACCAATTATCTGGCCGGCGGACGGCTGGTCGTCGAGGTCCGCGCCACGCTGGCAACCATGGCCCTGGCGGCCATCGACGAATTGCCGGCCGAGCAGCAATCGCCCCTGCCGGAGCCCGATCCCATCGATCTGGAACCGCGGGCCGAAGCCACCGCGACGAGCTTTCGCGTGCCGGTGGAAGAAACATGTGCATCGGGCGCGAGCGGTGATGAAACCTTGGACAGCCCGGATTCGCCGCCTGATCAGGAGGCGGACGAACGGCTGTTCGGCGTTCTTTGGCCGCTGGGCGCGACGGTGAAACTCGATACCACGGTCGACGTGCCCGGTTTCGGCAACAGAAGGACGGGGCAGGACCACAGACTACTTCCCAAAAAGCCAGCGTCGGGGCGTCGGGTTGATGCCGTTGTTAGGCGCAGTCGTGGCTGTGGCTATGTACTCCGCCCAAGAACTCTGGAAAAGTCGCCCCTGGAGCCGCATGGACACTTGCGTTGCAGGAACAAGCTGTTGAGTGAGGGCAAATCCCTAGCTCGCTCTGGGTAGCATGGCTTTCATGGCCCTGTCGCTTTCTGGCTGGCCGCCCCTGTTCCGGCCGTGGGCGGCTTAGCGCCGGGGCACAAAATCGTCTGTGGTCCGCGCAGCGTGGTGGGATCGAGCAGCAGGTCGACGGAGGCGTCGAGCCCCGCGACGACCTCCGGCGTGGGTTGAATCCGCTTCAGCTCCGCATCGACCGCCTTCGTGCTCGACGGCACCTTGAGTCCCGCGACGGCCTTCGGGTCCCCGACCGCGGCGAGCAGGGCCGACAGCTTCTTCGCCAGTGGCGGGATCTTCGGATCCGCCTTGCCGTAGTGCCGCACAATCTGGTCGAACAGCGATTTCTGTTGATACATGCCGAACGCGCTGGCGAAGAACTCGTCCGCGTTGTCCCAAGGATGTCCGCCGCCGCCAGCCCACAGGGTGTCGGCGACCATCACCAGCCCCGCCGGATGGGTCGTGGTCTTGCCGTCGTCCTTCAGCGGAGGCAGGTGCTTCGCATCGAACGGTGCGCTGGGGAGCGAAACCGGCGCGGTGTTCTGCAGCTCGAGGAAGAGCTCGGCCACTCCCTTGGCCAGCAGGTCGGGCGCGCCCTTGGGGACGCGGTCGCCAAGGTGGAAGGCGAAGATCCCGTGCGAGCCCTCGTGGGCAATGGTTCCCTCCCAGGAATCCTCCTGCTTGATCACCAGCACGCCCTGGCCTCCGAACACGCGGAATGCGCTGTTCGCGCCCTTCGAGATGGCGATCACGCTGGTCCTCAGCGAGTAGGTGCTGTCCGTGATCTTGCCGTTGAGCACGGCGGCCTGCTTTGCGGCGGCTCGCATCCGCTTGACCAGCGTCGGGATCGGCGCCGGATCGTGCTTGCCGCAGTGGTAGGTCTGCGATTCCGGCGCCTTCGTGATCCCGAGGTCCTTGTAGCTCAGGAAGATGCGCGCGGCGACCCCTCCCTCCGTCACTTCGCCGATGATGGCGTCGTTGCCGATCCAGACCCTGTCCCACGGCGTATACTTCTGCGGCGGGAAGGCCAGCAGCGCGGGCGCGGGTGGCAACGCAACGGGAAGCAGCGCCGCGCCCGTCTCCGCTTGGGTCGCGAGCCGCTCGGCCCGCAGGCGCGCCTCCGGTGCATCGCTGACGGGCGCGATGCGCTGATGCAGCCGGTGGAAGGCTTCGTGACGCAGCATCCGGAGTTGCTCCCGCGGCGGCATGAACAGACCGGCGGGACCGAGGTTTATTTCGCCGTTCCTTGTCCATGCGGGTGTCGCGGCGGGCAAGGTGGTGGGTATGCGCGCGCTGATGCGGAGGGGTGGGTGGTCCAGTTCCCCGGGAGCAGTGCCGATGCCGGAATGCACCCGCAGCCTTGAAAAGCCGTAGCCGAAGCGCTGGATACCTGGTGGCGCGCCGATAACGACGGAGTGCGCTGCCGTTGCCATCACCCGATCGGCAATCCGGTCCGCTTCCTGCTCGTATACGTCTTCTGGAGTCTTAAACGTCAGTTTTGTCTGTGTCTTCATGGGCACTTTAGCGTATACGGGTATCCGGCTGAAATCGTGACCGAAGCGGGCAATTTTGGTAGTAGTCGAGTCTCCTTCGACATTCACCGTATTTGCTTCTAACCGCCGCTGTACGGCTTGATTCCCGATCGCGCGCTGCAGAAAGAGGATATGATGCTCATGATGATGCGGCCCAAGTATCGTCTTCCGAGGCCGGGCAAGGCTTGAGGATGCCGGCTTTTGAGCTTGATTCTGTTTTTGTGCAAAGGCTCGCATACTTCACCTTCTCTTCAGTTGCAGCCTGCAGCCTAACGAAGCTGTGGAAAAACCTGCTTTTTGTTGCCCTATGAGCCCGGCTTCGATTTTTTGAAATGATGGGCTCGAACTGGAAATCAGCGGTGGCCCCGGTTTTCTGGACAGAATTTTCCCGATCCTAAGTGGGCTTCTGCGGTTTAGGCTGCCTGTTGAATGGGCAGCGGATCGAAGTACACGCTATCGGGGGTCTTGCCGTCAAGCGATGAATGGGTCGACGTTCGTTGTAGAACTTGAAATACCGCTGCAAGCCTTCTCGTGCCTGGGAAACCGTGTCGTAAGCATGCAAGCGGACCTCCTCATATTTCACGCTTTTCCACAGCCGTTCGACGAACACGTTGTCGACCCAGCGGCCTTTGCCACCCATGCTGATCCGAATGCCGTGGTCTTGGATGAGATCGACGAACTCCGCATTCCCGAGCGATGGCTTTCATCGCATAATCGCCGGTGAGATAGGCCAGCGCCATGCCGGTGCGCGGATCGCCGGCCTATTCCGTTCGATAATGCGCCAAGGGCCGCCGTTGCATGCGGGGGATTTCATCCAGCGGCTGATCCGGCGCAAGGCCGGATTGCATGCGCTCGATGGATTCAGGGCTACCCAGATAAATCTGGCCTTGCAGATGATCCCAAATGCTCGGCAAGCCAACGCCAGCCCGCACAAAATCAATATGCCCCGCGATTGCACGCTTGCGTTGCCGGCCAAACTGGCCCAGTAGCCAATGGGTTTGCAACCAGGCGGGCGAGGGCGCCAAGCCGACCATAGCCGCATAACTGCTCCACGGCCAATCCCCGACATCGCCGACTATCCCGGCACGCACGGGATTCAGCACGACATAACGCGCCAACGCCAGCAGATAACTGTCCTTCTCCACCAGAATCGCCTGGTATCGCCCCTGAAAAACATGCCCGACGCGCCCGTGCGTTCGGTTTACCATTTGCGTATAAACCCCGTTGAGCTGGCGCATGCCTCGGGCGAGACTGCCCTCCGGCGTTTCTATCACCAGATGATCGTGATTGGACATCAGGCAATAAGCATGACAAACCCCATTGAACCGCGCGCAAACCTGCCCCAGCAACGCCAGCCAAGCCTCGCGGTCGATATCGGAAAAATAAATGTCCTCGCGCCTATCGCCACGGGACGTGATGTGATGGAGGCCGCCGGATAACTCGATGCGGAGAGGTCTTGCCAAGGGGGGAGATGACAGGGTGTGGGCGTGGAAGACCTGACCCCGGTGGTGCCCGAAAGCGGTAGTTAGGCTCTTTTGCCTTTCTCTTCAATTTCTTGCCTGCTGGCGGCCTTCCTGAAGCACGCAGCGTGAAGCCTGTACAGTACATGGGGCCTGAGCATGCTGTCATCATGCATGTCCGGATGCTCGAATTCGCGGCTATACTGCATGCCAAGACGCTCCATGACCCGGCGAGACCGCTGATTGCCCACGGTGGTGAAGGCAACAACCTCGGGCAGGCCGAGCCTCAGGAATGCTATCTGCAGCGCACCATGGGCGGCCTCGGATGCGTACCCTCGGCCCCAGTGGGTTACTGAAAGCCGCCAACCAACTTCTACACACGGCGAGAATGGCAATGCCGGGGCTGGCACATGCAGTCCGACGAAGCCGATAAAAGGTTCACCGCCTTTAACCTCGACAGCCCAAAATCCCCAGCCACGCAGTTCAATGAGCGAGCGGATCTTATCCGCCATCTCGTCACTCTCCCGACGCTCCAAAGGTTTGGGAAAGAACTTCATCACTTGCGGATCGGCATTGATGGCGGCAAAAGGTTCAAGATCACTTTTCCGCCACTGCCGCAAACGAAGCCGCTTAGTCTCGAATTCGATCAGTTCCGCCATGACAGGGGCCAAACCTTCTTGGTGCCTAACGCCAAGCTCAGCCGAGAAAGGCTGCGTCGCGCCCTGACGCCGGCTGGAGCATTGTGTTATGCGATTCGCTTACCTTCGCAGCCTCAATGGATGACTTAATGAGCTCCTCAAAAATGCGGGCCTGCCCTGCCGGAACGAGCTGCCTATGTATCTCGCGCCGCTTGGATTCATCACACAAACGTTCAGCCAACCACCCTGTCAGATATAGCGCAGATAAGCACCCGCCTGCCGTAGCAATATTGCCTTCTACTACCAGCGCTTTGTCTTGAACATCGACACCCATAGCCACAAGACCCGGCTTAGCATCTGGATGCGTTGTCGCTTTGATACCCTCCAATAAACCAAGTCGGGATAAAATGAAAGAGCCTGCGCAGACGGAGCCGATGAGTTGTTTTTGTGGATTCAATTTGAAGGAAGACATGAATTCTTCATCTTCCAATGCGGCTGGCACACCCTTATAACCACTAACAAACAAAACCACGTCAGAGGCATTTGCCTCTGATACATGGCCATCGGTTTTTACCGTCATACCCAGCGTAGACGTGTGGGTGCTTTTTGTTCCAAGAACTCTTACCTTCCAGTCTGTTCTTGTCCGTCCCAGGATGTCTCTCATTAAGAAAAAATCGATATCCGTAAACTCATCAAAGATGACAATCGAAATTTGATACACAATTCATCCCTCCTCATGATGATGAATTCCCAATTAATTCCAGTAGCACTGTAGATCAGTCACTTGCGCTGATCTGTGCTTGCTGAAAATCGCCTTTTAATTACCGAAGCAATAAAGCCAACGTAAGCCGCAAGGCCCGAACGGCGTAGCCATGGAGGGCTTGTTTGTCGGCTTGACGCACTCGTTAGAGCAAAATCAGGCTCGTGGTTGCGGAATGGGCTCTAGCGGCTTAATTTTCTTCCGCTCCCGATCCAGGTTGATAAAGTTACCTGTCAGTATCAAGCCCGCGCCCAAAACCAAATACTCATCTACACGCTCACCGTAAAGCGCGTAGCCAACCAGCGCTATGAGTGGTAAGCGCAGGAAATCTAAGGGCACCACTACCGAGGCATCCGCCAGGGAAAGTGCCCGCACCATGCAGTAGTGCGCACTGAGCCCGGTAATGCCGACCACGATGAGCCAAGGCCAATGTGCTGCTGCTGGGGTAACCCAAGTAAACACCGCTGGCACCAAACCTAGAGGCAACTGAATCAACATCATGTAAAAGAGAATGCACAGCGGTGTATCTCGCCCCGCCAGCTTCTTGGTCAGCGTATGAGACAGTCCATACGCAAAGGCGCCGGCCAGCATTACAAGCGCCGCCGGATGAACGATCGACCAGCCGGGACGAAGGATAACCAAAACACCGGCGATGCCTAGAACAACCGCCAGCCCCCGACTCGGGGAGATACGCTCACCCAGCAGTAGTGCCGCGAATACCACCGTCCAGAGCGGCACGGTGAACTCAATGGCAAACACCGCCGCCAGCGGAATAAACGCAATGGCATAGAACCAACCGAACTGCCCACAAAAGTGAACGAAGTTCCGCCCGAGATGTATTCTAACGTTCCGAAACGAGACCTGCGTCCAACCGAGTCTAGTGAGTATGGCCGAGATAACAGCCAAGCCGATGAGGCTGCGGATGGCAAGAAGTTGGAACGTGCCAAAGTTAGCGGAAAGTTCGCGTACCGCAACGGCCATCGCGGAAAATGAGAGTAAAGCGCCAACCATCCAGGTGGCAGCAACAACTACTGGGTGGCGCATAGGCGTAACTCCTCCTTTCCGGCTCTAAACCGAAGTTTAGCGGGCACGCCGGCGCCAGCCGCTGTGTTCCGCTCGAACCCCAGGTTAGACGCCCTGGGATGCAGCATCGATGAGCCTAGGAAGGTCAGCCATACGGCCAACGACTGCATGAGACTGTCCGAACATTTCGCTGTATTGTGACCCAGGCAAGTAGTGGATCGCCGTCATTCCAGCGGCTGCCGCAGCTTGTAGGCCGACGGGGCTGTCTTCGACGACGATGCACTGATTGGGAGAGTATCCCATTGACCGTGCTGCGTGGAGAAACAGTCCCGGATCCGGTTTCCACGAACCCACCTCATAGGAACTGAACACATGGTCACCGAAGTATCTCGAAAGGCCGCTTGAAAGCAGGGCTTCGGCGATTTTGGTCGGAGGGCCGCTGGACGCAACGCACTTGGGATAGCTGAGCGTCTCAAGCATCTCGATAGTGCCGGGTGTAGGGCGCAGGTCGGTCCGGAAAAGCTCGCTGACTCGAGCGCGATAGGTCGCCTCGAAATTCGGAGGTAGCGGTCGACCGATGCGAGCCCCAAGATCAGCGAGTATCAGCGCCAGTTTCGTCCCCCGGTATCGTTCGACCATTGACTCGAGGGTTTCACCGATCTCAGGCAGCAGATCCAAGAACGCTTGATTACACAGGCCCTCGCTATCCACCAGCGTGCCGTCAAGGTCAAAAATGATGCAAAGGCGAGACATCTTTCTGGC
This sequence comes from Methylocaldum sp. GT1TLB, assembly GCF_051027445.1. Taxonomy (NCBI): domain Bacteria; kingdom Pseudomonadati; phylum Pseudomonadota; class Gammaproteobacteria; order Methylococcales; family Methylococcaceae; genus Methylocaldum; species Methylocaldum sp. GT1TLB. Next base: position 4,423,680 of record NZ_CP194898.1, on the reverse strand, counting down.
GCCTATCGCCCCGCTTCAGCCGCCGACGTCGGCTGCAAGCGGTTGTTGGGCGAGATATCCTTGATCATAGGGATGCAGTCTAGTGATATACCTCGTGGTGAGACATAGGTAGCAATCTCATCTCCTTTAAAACCGCATGCTCGATAAAACGCCGCGGCGTTTAACGTCGACTCCAAATTTAGCGTCTCCAACCCATGGCTTAAGGCGATCTCCTCAAGGAATGTGACAATCCCCCTTCCTATGCCCTTTCTCATGTGGTTTGGATGGACAAATACGGCGTCAATTTTTCCGGTATCGATATTGATCATGCCCGTGCCAACCACTTGGTGGTGATACTTCGCCACGTAGAAATGTTTCTCGACGTGATCTATGAAATCCTCCGTTAACATACCACCAGTCCACACTTTTAGGGCATCGCCGGAATAGTGGCCAGCACATTGATTGAGGATGGCAGTATTCCTTATCTCCCAGGCCGCCCGAGCATCCTCCCGTTTTGCCTTCTCGATGCTTAACATCGGTCTCTCCTTTATGCCCACCAAACAATTAAACGGTTTTTGTTTATCATCCGTTACGGTGTACCACACGTCCCCTGCCTGACAAAGTATCCTTTATTTTCTTGATCTATCCTTCTGTCTATCTTCCTATTCGGCAATATAGGCTGACCTGGTCAAGTAGCAGCGGACACCCCACTCAACAACCACCTTTCCGAATCATGCTGCCGGTCATGCCATACGCCTGTAGCAGGCCCCGAAACACCCGGCTGGCATATTGCACGCCCGGTTGGGAATGATGCAGCAGTTGGCCGCGCGGCGGTTGCCGGCGCCACAGCGCCATCCGAAGCGCGTCAGCGGGCATGGCGATGCAACGCAGTGCCCGCGAGCAATTGGCCATCCTCGTCGGGGTCAGCCTCTTAGCCGGCGACGTGGGAGGGGCTGCGGCCACAGTGATGACGACCTGCCTCAAAGGTCCGGTCACCCACGCGCAAGCGCCGATCATAGAACAGGGGTAAACCATGGCGAAAAAGCCAGGCCTGAACAGGGCGAACGTTGTCCCGTTTCCGTCGGGAACGGCGCGCCGCGCACAGTCGCCGCTGAAGGGTCCACGCCTGGTCTGGCCCACGCGCACCGATGCGATCGCGGCGGTCGCGCCCATCGCTCGGGCGGGGCGGATGACGTGAACCGGCGCTCGCGCGGTCGCTAGAGTCCTCTCTCTGCCGTATCACGCCGTCATGCTCGTGTAGGTCGGCATCCTCCGGGTGATCGAGTTCTTCGGCGCGATGATCTTTGTCACGGTGATCTTGATGCTCGGCTGGCTGTTGATTCAAATGGTCCGCGATTACCTGGCCGGCACTTAAGGCCTGCGGTCTCTCATCGCTCGCGATCGGGAAACTTGTCGCATGCTAAATTCAGTGCTGGCGTAGAGGCGTATTGGGTCTCGATGTGTGCCGGCAAGCGGCTTAAGAGGCCCTCGATAGGCACCTGGCGCGGATCCGCCGGAAAACGGGCGGCGGATTGCTCAGGAATAATCTAAACAACAAATGTTCATTTGTGCTAATGTTGTTTATCACGCTAAGCTAGACAGTGCCTTAATCCAGCAGGAGGACATGATGCGTTTATCGATTGAAGTGACCCCGGAACAACATCAACGGCTCAAGGCTGTGGCGGCTTTGCGCGGTCAGAGCATCAAGGATTATGTTCTGGAGCGCGTGTTACCGGATATCGCGGCAGCGGATGAAGACGAAGCGCTTCGCCAGTTGGAAGCCTTCCTGGAACCACGGATCAAGGCTGCGGAAGACGCCGCCGTCCACAAATCGGTCGAACAGATCTTCGAGGAAATCCATCGGGAAGCGCGGTAAGGGAATGCTCCCTTATGAATTAACCGCCCCCGCTGAGGAAGACCTCAGGGAGATTGCCCGTTACACGCTAGAGCAATGGCGTCAAAGACAAGCCCTACGCTATGCCGGGCTGCTGGACAAGCATCTTCGGGAGATCGCCGCCCGGACCGTGCCTTCGCGCAGCTTTTCCGAGCGGTATCCCCAGGTCAGGGTGAGCCGCTGTGAACACCACTATATTTTTTATATCCATCCGGAAGAAAAACCACCGCGCATTATTGCCGTCCTGCATGAGCGGATGGAGATGCTGACCCGGCTTAAAAGCCGGCTGGGATGATCGTCCCTTAACTGAAATCGCGCGGATTGCAGTCCCAGCGCTTTATGGGGCCGGTGCAGAAAACGGAAAAACCTGTACGCCAAGGGTCAATGCCGTTAAGTTAAGCCGTCATTCCGGCAGGGATTGCTCACCCCATCCCTGGGGTTCGTCCTACGGACCGTGCTCCGCACGTCCAAATTTGCTCCTGGCAAATTTGTGCCGGACAAATCGGCAGGGCGAGGCGCAATGCGGCGAGCGGGCAGGCCAGGGAAGGACTGCCCAGGACTCGCGAGCGAAGCGGGACGGCGTAGCGTGGCGAGGCCGATTTGCACGCGAAGCGCCCGTAGGGTGCCGCACAGGGACTGTGCGGCATGAATCCAGTGCACAAGGACGTGAGAGGCCTTTGCCATCCATAGCGTCTGGGCCCCGGCAATCCAATCGCAAACGGTGTCTTCGGGAAGGGCGTGGCCGGCGCTCCCGGCCAGGCCGTTTGCGATTGGAGCACCGAAGCCACCCTTCCCTGCCGGGGTGACGTCATTCGTCTTAACTTAACGGCATTGACGCCAAGGGTACGGGGTGTCAGGTTGAAGCTTAGAGCACACGTCGGGCATATCAGAAAAGGCTTAAATCGACTCTACTCTGACGCATCTAAGCCGGCTGGTCTGACGCCAGGTTGAGGTTAAGCTCAGCCGGACATGCCGAGCTGATAAAGAACCACCGGCCAGCAAAATGCGTTACCCTACCCCTCTCGAGCCAGCCGCGCCGATGACTCACAAACTCATGATTTCTTGCCGTCGGCAGCAACCAGCGGCGGCGTGGCGTTAGCCCCGCCTCCCAGAGATTTGTACAGAGAAATCAGATTAACGGCAGTGAGGGCTCGTGAATTAGCGAGTTCACTTTCCACCGCATACAGGGCGCGTTGTGCAACCAGCACGTCCAGCAGGGAAATGACGCCGGCTTCGAAGCGCAGTTGGGATAAACGCACCGCCTCTTGCTGGTCCTCCACCGCGCGTGCCAGCGTTTGACGTCGGATCTCTTCCTTGAGGTAGCGGGTCAGCGCGGTTTCGGTTTCCTTGAGCGCCTCCAGCACACCCTTTTCGTAAGCAAAATAGGCTTCCCGTTGTTTGGCCTCGGCCAGCTTGATTCCTGCCTTGATGCGGCCAAAGTTGAGCAAGGGCTGCACCAGGTTGGCGGCGTTGCCATAGGAAAACGCCGCGGACTTGAACAAACTTTCGATATCGGTATTTCGCAATCCGAGAAACGCCGACAGCGAGATTTTCGGAAACAGCTCCGCGATAGCCGCCCCCTGCATCGCGGTAGCGGCCGCCAACTGGCGCTCGGCGGCGCGCAGGTCAGGCCGATGGCGGATGGTATCGGCGGCCAGCGCACCGGGCTGCTGGCCCGTCAGCGCTTCCAATTGACGCAGGGCAGCGGTCTTGCCGGCTTCCAGGGTGGGAATCTGCGCCTCGGTGGTCTCCGCTTGGGCTTTGGCGCGCACCACATCATGGCGGGTTCCGATGCCCTCTTGCAGCAGCCTTTCGGTCTGCGCCAGGGTCTGCCGCATACTGTCCAGGTTCGATCGGGTGATGGCCAGCAGGGCCTGAGCGTTGCGGTAGTCGATGTAACTACGCGCCAGCTCGGAGCTTAACGTCACCAGGGATTGAGCGTATTGGTCACCGGCCGCTTCCAGCTCCGCCGAGGCCGCCTCGAGGCGCCTTTGCTGGCGTCCGAACAGATCGATTTCCCACAAGGCATCGAAGCCGATCTCGAACAGGTTGTAGCGTATGCCCGGCCTCAGGCCGGGCATCGGGTTATCTTGGCGCTGCACGCCCCCCGTCACATCGACCGACGGAAACAGTTCTGCGCGGGTGCTGCTCCGTTCGGCTCGGGCCTGTTCGATTCGGGCCAGTGCGATTTTCACGTCGAGATTGCGCGCCAAAGCTCGATCCATGAGGCGATCCAGTTCGTAATCGCCGAAGGCTCGCCACCATGCCTTCAAATTTTCCGGTTTGGCCCATAGCAGATCGGCGCCGATCTTCTCATCTGCGTGCCATCGATCCGGAACGGCCGGAACAGGCGCCCGATAATCTGGACCTACCGTGCATGCCGCCAGGCTCATTGCGAATAGTGACAGTGAAAATTGGAGCTTGGTGTTCAATGTCGTTGTGTATCTGTTGTGCGTTTTTTCATCCAGACCATCGCCTGCCGTTTTACTGTGTCCGCACTAAGCCAGCTTGTTGCGGAACATCCAGGCGGCGATGGGCAGCGTCACGGCCGCAATCATCAGAAGTGCCAGCATTTCGGGCAGCAGCTGGACGATGCCGGCACCCTCCAGATAGATCTGGCGCGTCATGCTGATGGCATAACGGAGCGGGTTCACGGCGGTAAGGTATTGGAATGCGTCCGGCATGGTCATCACCGGCGTGGTCAAGCCGGACAGCAGCATGAACGGCATCATTACCACGAGCGTACCGATCATGGCCTGCTGCATGTTTCGGGCGATGGAGGAGAGGAACAAGCCGATCCCGACCGATGCCGCCAGGAACTCGGCAAGGCTCAGGTAAAGCACGAAGTAGGAGCCCGCAAAGGGAATTTGGAACCATAGCTGGGCGACCAGCAGGATCGAGGTGGCCTGAATCAGCCCGACGATCATCGAGGGCAATGCCTTGCCGACCATGATCTCGTAGGGACGGAAAGGCGTCACCAGCAATTGCTCGAAAGTGCCTGCCTCCCGTTCGCGAGCCACCGACATGGCGGTCAGGCTCATCGTCATCATCATGGTGATCGTCCCGATCAACGAGGGAATCATGATCCACTGTGTCTCAAGGTTGGGGTTATACCACGCCCGGGGCGTCACCTTGATGCCGGGCGGCGGCGTAACGCCGTTCTCCTGGCGCCACCTCTGCACGAAGTTCGCGGCCAGGGTGCTCACATACCCTTGCGCGGTTCCGGCGGTGTTGGTGTTGCGCCCGTCGGCGATCGCCTGGACCTTGGCGGTACCATCCGCCATCAATTGGCGCTCGAAGTCCCGGTCGATGATCACCGCGAGGACAGCGCGGCGATCCGTGATCGGGTCGGCAATGTCGGAAGCGTTTTGCAGCGTGGCGATACGATCGAAAGTGCCCGAACCATCGAGGGTGGCGATGAAGGCCCGCGACGCCGCACTGTGATCGCGATCGAGCAGCACATAGGGGACATGGTTCAGATCGTAACTGGCGGCGTAGCCAAAAATCAGGCACTGCAAAATGGGCGGCACGAACACCGTGACCCGGCTCTTGCGATCTTTCAGGATCGCCAGAAGCTCCTTGCGGATGAGGGCGAGGATGCGAAATAAGGAGTCGGTCATGGCAACCTCAGTCGATGCGCTTGCGGGTCGCCTTGGCGGCCATGGCCATGAGCAGTGCGGCCATGCCGGCGAGGACGAGCGCGTTGGGCAGGATGATGGGCCACACGTCCCCGGCCAGAAACAGGGTCTGCAGCGAGCTGACGAAATAGCGGGCAGGAAAGATGCTGGTCACGATCTGGGCGCCCCAGGGCATGCTGCGGATGTCGAAGATGAAGCCCGACAGCAGGGTCGCTGGCAGGAAGGTCACCAGAAAGGTGATCTGGCTGGCGAGAAATTGGCTCTTGGTCGCCGACGAAATCACCAGTCCCATACCGAGCGCCACCAGCAGGTAGAGCGAGGAGACCAGCACCAGCAGCCAAAGCGACCCACGCAAGGGGACGGCGAACAAAAACTGGCTGCCGGCAACCGCAAGGACGAGCCCGAACATGCCTATGACGAAATAGGGCACGGTTTTGCTCAGCAGGATTTCGACGGGACGAACGGGGGTCGCGAACAGCGCCTCGAAGGTGCCGCGCTCCCATTCCCGGGCGATGACCAGGGAGGTCAGCAAGGCTCCGATCAAGGTCATGATCAGGACGATCAGGCCCGGAACCAGGAACTCTCGTTGGCCTCGTTGAACCACAGCCGGCCCTCGATGGCGATAGCAGAGCCGCCTGCAGCGGCGCGGCCTTCGGCGATCTCGCGAGCCAGCCAGGTCGCTACCGCGCCCCTTGCGTAACTGATCGCGATGCGGGCGGTGTTGGCGTCCGTCGCGTTGACCGCCACCAACAGATCGGCTTCGCCGCGCGCCACATCCCGTGCGAAATGGGGCGGAAAGCGAACGACGGCGCTGACTTGATGCTCGGTCATCAGCCTCGCCGCCTCGGCCATGGTATTGACCGGGTGTACCCGGAAATAGCTCGAAAGGCTCAGCGCCGCGCTGACGGCGGAGGTCTCTTCGGAAGCGTGCTCGACGACGACTGCGACGGGGAGATGCTTGAGATCGAAGGAAAGCCCGTAGCCGAACAGGATCAACATCACGATCGGCAGGACGACGCCGATGGCGATGGCGCTGGGGTCCCGGAGGATCTGCCAGGTTTCCTTGCGGATCAATGCCCATACCCGCCGGGCACGGCTTCGCGCCATCAGCTCCTGGCCGGTCATTGCGCCGCCTTCCCTACGCTGTGCCGGGATTGCTCGACGATGGCAATAAAGGCATCCTCCATAGTGGGAAGCTGCCCACTTCGGGGCTCCCCCTGGGCGCGGATCGCCGCCGGCGAGCCTTCCGCCAGGGCGATGCCGCCATCCATGATGATCACACGGTCGCAATATTCGGCCTCTTCCATGAAGTGGGTCGTGACGACGACGGTCACCCCCTGTTCCGACAGGGCCGTGATCCGGCCCCAAAACTCGCGGCGAGCCAGAGGATCGGCACCGCTGGTCGCCTCATCCAGAAACAGGATTTCCGGTTCATGCAGCAGCGCCGTGGCCATCGCCAGCCGCTGTTTGTACCCCCCCGGCAGCTTTCCGCCCGGCAAGGCCGACATCGGGCCGAGATCGAACTGGTCTTTCGCCCAGGCGATGCGGTCGCGTTTTCTGGAACCGCGCAGACCATAGGCGCTCGCGAAGAAATCCAGGTTCTCATCCACGGAAAGGTCGCCGTAGAGCGAGAATTTCTGAGCGACGTAGCCCAGTTTCGCCCGTGCCTCGGCACGGGCGGTCCTCAAATCGGCCCCCGCTACCCGGAGGCGCCCGCCAGTGGCCGGGATCAGCCCGCATAGCATGCGGAAGGTGGTGCTCTTGCCCGCCCCGTTCGGCCCCAACAGTCCGTAGATTTCCCCGCGCCGTACCTGAAAGGACACATGGTTCACGGCGACGAAGTCGCCGAAGGTCCGAACCAGATCGAGAACTTCCACGGAAGGAACGCCGACCGCCTCGCTGGGAGGGCGGCCCAGCGTGATGGATGGGGAATGGATCTCGCCGACCGCGGCTCGGAACAGCGCCATGAAGCCGTCTTCGAAGCGCGGGGCTGCGGGTTCAAACTCGAGGCCGCCCTCTCCGCCATCATCTTGAGGGACGCGCGACGAGCGGGTAACGACCCGAACCTTCCCTGCCTCGGGTACGGCGTCCGCCACACCTGGATGCTTGAACAGGCGTGCCTGCAGAGAGCGGGCCGTGGAGCCCTCGGAGGAGGTGGCGAAAAACACGCGCCCTTCCGCCCGAGAGGTGATCTCCTCCGGTGTCCCTTCCGCGAGCACTTTGCCTTGATGCAGGACCACGGCATGGTCGCAGAACGCGGCCTCGTCGAGATAGGAAGTGCTGACGATGACCGTCAACGCCTCCTCACGCACCAGACGCCGCACGATTTCCCACAACTCTCGGCGGGACAACGGGTCGACGCCCACGGTCGGTTCGTCCAGCAACAACAGGTCGGGCGGACGGACCAAAGTGCAGGCGAGGCCCAGTTTCTGTTTCATGCCGCCGGAGAGCGCTCCCGCCAAGCGACCGGTGAACGGGCCGAGGGCGGTCATCTGCAGCAGGCGGGGATAGACCGCCATGCGCGCCGCTGGGCTGATGCCGTGCAGTTCGGCATACAGATCCAGATTTTGCTGGACGGTCAGATCTTCGTAGAGGCCGAACCGCTGGGGCATATAACCGATGCGGTCCTGTATGGCCTGCGGGTCGGACGAGGCGTCGATGGCCTTGACGGTCTCGCCCGTTTCACGCTGGAATGTCTTGTGAACCCCGCGAATTTCCACCGGATGCGTCAGGCCTTGCAGGCTCATTGCCGTGCCCGGTCGCGGGCAGGTCCGTCTGCATCCGGCGGAATCTTCACTGTTGCCGGCATGCCCAGGCGCAACACGTTCTGGGGATCTTCGACGAACACCCGGATTTCGTAAACCAGGCTGGCGCGCAGGTCTTCGGTCTGCACCGTTTTCGGCGTGAACTCCGCGACCGGCGAGATGAAGCCGACCCAACCCTCGAGCGGATGATCGGGAAGACTGTCGACCAGGATTTTCGCGCGGGATCCGGAATGCACACGCCCGAGCTCCGGCTCGGGAACGTACGCCCGCACCCATTTTGTCCCGATGGTGGCCAACGAGAACACCGGTTTCGTCGGGGACGCCATCTCTCCCGGCTCCATCAGCCGCGACTGGATCACGGCGTCGAAGGGCGCCCGCAACTCGGCGTCGGCCAATTGCCGGCGAATCAGTGCCAGCTGCGCCTCGTAGCCCTTGAGCTGGGCTTCGGCCTGGGCGATGTCTTCCAGGCGTGGTCCGATGACCGCGAGCCTGAGTGCCTTCTCAGTAACCTCCACCTTCGCGGCCGCCACATCGGCGGCCGACTTTGCCGCATCGAAATCCTGCTTGCTGATGGCCGCACTCGACACCAGATTTTTCCGCCGCCGGTAGAGAGCCTTGGCGTTGTCGGCGTCTGCCTTGGCGGATACCAGGTTCGCCCGAGCCTGTTCGATCTCCTCCGGCCTGCTGCCGTTTCGGAGGCGCTCCACGACCGCTTTCTGAGCATCTACCGCGGACTCGATCTGGATCGATTGGGGCACCAGCCGGCTGGTATCCATGCGGGCCAGCACCTGCCCTTTGCGGACCACATCGCCTTCTTCCGCTAGGATCTCGGTGATTCGCTCGGTTCCATTAAACGGTACGGAGGCTTGGCGAAAGTCGATGTTGCCGTACACGGTCAGCAAGCCCTCTGCGGAAGGGCGATGGATATGCCACCATCCGCCGCCTAGAGTTACCAGGATGAGAGCTGTCGGAATGATGATGCGAGCTTTCGTGTTCATGGCATAAGAATGGGTGCAGCCACCACTTTTGTAAAATTCGAATTTGAAATTTAAATTTACGTTCATAAGACATGCTTTTCCCGGTATGCTCTTTCCATGAAACAAGAGAAGCGAAATCGAAAATTGCCCGGTCACCGGGACGATGGCGTAGCCACAAGGTGGCAGATCCTCGAGGCTGCAGGCGAGGTATTTGCCGAAAAAGGGGTTGCCTACGCCACCGGCAAGGAAATCGCCGAACGAGCAGGAGTCAATTCGGCAGCGGTGAATTACTACTTCCGCGGCATAGATGGCCTTTACGCCGAAGTCCTAGTGGAGGCCCATCACCGGTTGATGGATTTGGAGTTCCTGAAGAAGATCTCCGAAGCCCCGGGGCGTCCGGAAGACAAGCTGAGCGTCTTCATCGACGGCATGCTACGGGCGGTTCTTGGTCCGATGTCTTCCAACTGGGCCCTGCGCGTGCTGGGTCGGGAAATACTCCACCCCTCCACCGCGTTTCCAATCCTCCTGGAGAGGGAACTCCTCCCCAAAATGCAAATCGCCACCGCGTTCATCAGCGAGATTCTAGGGGTACCTCCCGACCACCCTGCGGTCGCGCGCAGCAGACTCGCCATCATCGCGCCGTTCGCCCTGCTTCTGCTCGGGAGCTCCAAAATGCTGGAACACGCGGCACCACAAGAGGCTATCGCCAATCAACCGGACGCTGCCATTGAGCACTTCAAACGATTCTTCATGGGCGGGCTGGCCCAAATAGCCTCCGACCTTGCGCGTGAGAAGGCAGGAAACGGTGATGATGTAGCCAAGTCACCTCAGGGGGCGCCGGGACGTTCGGCGCACTGATCCAGGTCAACTACCAACATCCCCCGCTGAGTAAGCGTTGTTCGTCTCCCTCAGCCTTGTAGGGCCGGCATCACCACCTGCTGCACGATCGCGCTCCCTTCGGGGGTGCTCCAGTTGCCCGCAAGTTCCGCGATCACCTGGTTCGTGCTGGACAGCGTGACGCCGTTCTTCTCCATGCGGCGCAGAGCCATGTCGTCGCCGATCTGGCTCGGCGAACCGCCGGCATCGGCGATGACCTGAACCTCATAGCCCTCGCGTACCAGGCTCAATGCCGGGAAGACCGTGCACACATCGTTGTGACGCCGGCGATGATGAATTTCTTGCGTCCGGTCGCCTTGACGGCCGCCGCGAAGTTTTCGTCGTCCATCGCGTTGACGATGCCGACGCGCTTGATGCGGGTGGCGAATTCGGCCGGCAGAATCGACTCTAACTGTAGTGACCTGCAATGGAAAATCCGAGAACCTGCAATCCATCCGGCTGGCCTGCAATCCTTCGCCGCGGACCGGGATTATTTGCAAATATGATTGCCTCGACTGGCGGACACAATCATCAAAAGATGGGAGTGGTAACGGCCACGACCAGCCCGTGGGCCATCAGATACACAGGCTACTTCTAGGAAAGAGCGACGTATTCCCATGTGCGGAAGCCAAAACGCCTGGGAAAAATCAGTGAACTATGTCACAGCAATGGATGTGAATATTCACCATCCACTGACACAACCCTGTAACGCGGCGACTTTTAAGATCGCCTTTAGCGGTGAATTTGGCGCAATTGCGGGTGACGGACGCAACCGAACGGTGGGAACCGTACGAGCGCCGTCCGCCGCGGTTCAACGGACAAGGGGTATCGGCCGGAGGGGTCAACCCCGGTAACGATATCGCCGCCTTCGTCGACCGGCGATTCACACAAAACTTAAACGATGCGTTTTATGGGGGGTTGGGCCTAGTCGCCCTTGTTTTGCCATGGCGCCTCGAAATACCGGTTCAAAAACTTAAGGTAAGGCGTTATGGAACGAGACACGCGCGCAACGCGTCACTCCTCTTCAGGGCCTGAACGGCGATCTCACCGAATCGTCCTGGCCTTCAATCCCCAGTGCCGGTCCACGGATCGCCACCGGAACCTTCGGTTAGCGCTGTGCGCGGGTCTCCTGTCAGGGCTGGCCTTGCCGAGCGTTCGTGCCGTCGAAATCAACTATGCCTATGACGACCTCAACCGGCTCGTGAGCGCAACCCGGTCCGACGGCCCGGCGCTGGCCTTCCAGTACGACGAGGCCGGCAACTTTACCAGCCAGGGGGTCAGCAACAGCCCGGACACCGACGGCGATCTGATCGCCAACTTCGCCGACCCGGACGACGACGGCGACGGCATGCCCGACGCCTGGGAAGCGCAGTACGGTTTCAACCCGCTCGATCCCGCCGATGCGGCGCAGGATACCGACGGCGACGGGATCACCAACCTGGCTGAATATCAGGGCAATACCGATCCCTTGCAAAACCAGCAAAACTCGGGCACCGCCCATGCGAGCGTGCCCGCGGTGCCGGCCGAGGGTTTGCTCCTGATGGCCGTGGCGCTGTGGCGCATCGCCGCTCGACTGAACCAGAAAAACCGGGGCCTTTGACATGAAGCCGGAAACCAGAAGAAGCGGGGTGGCCCCGATGGCCCTCTGGGTGCCGTTCGTGGCGTTCGTCACATTGGCTGGGCTGGTCTCGGCAGAGTCTTTCGCCGCGCCCGAGGGCTGGATCGACCAGCGCGCCAAGCTCGTCTCGCCGGAATCGGCCGAACGCGTGGTCGCAAAACGCGAACAGACCCTGGCGCAGGAGCGCGACCGGCAGGCTGAGCGGCAACACCTATTGGGCGCGACCGCCGCGCCCCGCGCGGCCGCGGAGATCACCGCGGCGGCGGAGGGCCTGGTGTCGGCCGCCACCGAGTTCAGCCAGCTGGCGGCGGCCCTGGACAACGATTCGCGCCGCATTTACCAGTTCGTCCGCAATCATTTCGCCTACGTGCCGTATTACGGCGCGCTGAAAGGCCCCTACCTCACGCTGAAGGAACGCAGCGGCAACGATTTCGACCAGGCCGCCCTGCTGGTGGCGCTGCTCCGGGCCGCCGGGTTCACCGCCCAGTTCCAGTACGGCAGCATGACCATCCCGGTGTCGGCCGCCGATGGCCTGGACCTGGCCCATTGGCTGGGCACCGAGGCCAATGCCGGTGTGATCGGCACGATGATCGCCACCGGCGGCATTCCGGCCGTCAACCACGGGACCAGCTTCACGCTGGATCGGGTCTGGGTGGTGGCGACGATCAACGGCAACACGGTCGCCCTGGACCCGGCGTTCAAACCGAGCGACAAGCTGGCGGGCATCGATCTGGCGGCCGCCATGGGCTACGACCCGGCGGCGTTACTGAGCGCGGCCGGCGGCATCACCGGCAGCCATTCCATCCAGAGCCTCGATGCCGGCGCCCTCGGCAACGCGCTGAATACGCTGACCACGCAACTGGCCGCGCATCTCCAGCAAAACTACCCTAATGCGCGGGTCCGCGACATCGTCGGCGGTTTGAGCATCCTCCCAGACGACAGCGCGAGCCTGCCGGCTGCGCTGCCGTTTCCCGGCACCCCGACTCAAAGCCCCTGGACCGACATTCCCTCCGGCTACATCCACACCGTCCGCCTGCAACACGGCGGCCTCGATACGACGCTGAACATCCCCGAGATCGCCGGGAAAAAACTGAGTCTCAGCTATGCCGGCGACAGTGCCACGATCGATCCGCCGCCGGCCGGCGCGACCGATTTCGGCACGGTGGCGCCGGGCCAGGACGGGCCGACGTTTACCTGGACGCCCGGCAATCCCAATTCGGTGGTCATCCAGGTCACCAGCACGATCACCGGCACCGGCGCCGGCGCCTTCCAATTCGTTTCGGGCGGCGGCACGCAGAACATTCCGGCCAACGGCAGCGTCCAGGTCAAGGTCAAGTTCACCGGCGTCGGCCAGAGCGCGGGCCGCAAGAATGCCAGCCTGACCTTCAACTATACCTACCAGGGGAATTCCATCGGCTCGCAGACCGTGGCCTTGACCGGCGCCGTGGTCAGTACCCCCGTGGCCGAGCTGTATCTCGACGACACCCTGCTGCTGTCCGAGGGCACGCCCTCCGGCGACCTGACCCATCTGACCCTGACCGTCGACCACCCCTACAGCGCCAGCGTCAGCAACCCGTGCTTCACGGGTGCCCGTTTCGCGGACCAATGCGCGACCTTCACGTTGAAACGGACCGGCGCCTACGTGCTGGCCTCGGCCTTCGGCGGCGACCGCGACAGCAGCCTTTTGGCCGAGCGGCAACGCTACCTCGACCAGCTCACCCTGCACGGGGCGGCGAACGGCTCGCGCGAGGTGCTCTCGGAAACCCTCAACGTCATCGGCCTCGGCTGGATGCAGCAGACCCAGTTGGCGTCCGATCTGCTCGGCGCCGTGAGCGACCACCGGATCCTTCAGCATCACCGCTTCGGCATCGTCGGCCAGGAGGACGGCTACTTCATCGACGTCAAGGCCCAGTTCTCCCCGGTCCTGCCGCAAAGCAGCACCGCCGTATCGGGCGCCTTCCAGGCATCCGGCCTGATCGCCAGCGCGCTGGAACACGGCGTGCTGGAGCAATCGCAGGGCGCCGCGCAGGCGGCCCTGTCCACCGTCAAGATCTTCGCCCTCAACAACCAGAGCGGGCAGAAGTTCTTTCTGGCCAACAGCGGCAATTTCGGCAGTATTCAAGGCCAACTGAGCGGCTACAGCGCCAACGATCTCGCCGACCTGCAAACGGCCGTCAACGCCGGCGCCACGCTGATTCTGCCGCAAAACGGCCAGGTGGCGCTCAACGCCTGGCACGGCAAGGGCTACATCGATTACCGCGTGAGTGGCAGCCAGCGGAGCCTCGGGATGATCATCGGCGGCGGCCTGCAGGGCGGCTACGGCTCCTTTCTGGGGCCCGTGAGCACGCCGGCGGCGCAGGCGAGTTACGCCCCGGTGCAGGTGCCGCCGGGGAACGTCCCGACCCCCAAGGGCGCCGATCCGGTCGATCTGGGCTCGGGCGCCTACCTCAACCAGGCCGCGGATCTCCGCCTGGGCGGTGCAGGCGCGCGCGGCCTGAGCCTGGCCCGCTACTACAACAGCCAGCAGGTCAATCAGGCGAGCGCCGGCCTCGGCCGTGGCTGGACCCACGGCTATCATCTCCGCCTCAGCCGGCACAGCGACGTCAAGACTGCCCTGGGCCTCAGGAGCCCCCGGGATGCCGCCGCCCTCATCGTCGCCGCGGTTGTGACCCGCGACCTGATGGCGCCCACCCAGCCGAGTCTTCAAGCCTGGACCGTTGGCGCCCTGGTCGCGCAGTGGGCCACCGATCAACTCTTGGACACCAGCGTCAGCGTGCGTCTCGGCGACCGATCCTTGAGCTACCGGCAGCTGCCGGACGGCAGCTACGTGGCGCCGCCGGGCGTCACCACCCAGCTGGTCCAGCTGGCCGACGGCACCTTTGAACTCAGGGAGCGCTTCGGCACCGTGCTGGCCTTCGACGCTCAAAACCGAATCCAGCGGCTGACCGACGTCGACGGCAATACCTTAAGCTTCACCTATGACGGCAACGATCGGCTGACCCAGGTCAAGGACGCTTACAACCGCACCTTGACCCTGACCTACACGAACGGCCGGCTCACCCAGGTGGCCGACAACCAGGGCCGGAGCGTCAGCTACAGCTACACCGGCGACGACCTGACCCAATTCCGCGATGCCGAGAACCAGCTGTGGCAATACGGCTATGACGCCAATCACCAGATTGTGACGGTGACCGATCCGGTCAACAGCGTCATCGTCAGCAACGTCTACGACGACCACCACCGGGTCATCCAGCAGACCTCTCCGCGGCAGACCGGCTCCGCGCTGTACCGATTCCACTACACCGGCCGGTCGTCGGCCGAGGAAGACCCCGAGGGCCATCGCACCACCTACACCTATGACGACACCGGCCGCACGATCGCCGTCGAAAACGCCCTGGGCCAGATCGTTCGGACCCGCTACGACGGCCAGGGTCATGTCGTCCAACAGACCGATCCCCTGGGCCAGGTCACCCAGCACGGCTACGACGGCCAGCACAACCGGGTCCAGACGGTCAACGCCCTGAACCAGGCCACCGGCTCCACCTACGATGCCCAGCAGCGACTGATCCGGGTCACCGACGCCCTCGGCCACGCGGCCGAGATCGACTACGATGCCGAGCACCACCCGATCGCCGCGCGCAATGCGCTCAATCAACAGAGCGCCACCGCCTATACCGCGGCCGGCTTGGTACAAAGCCGCACCGACGCCAAGAACGCCGTCACCCACTACACCTACGACGGCAACGGCCATCCGGCCACCGCGAAGACCGGCACGCATCCTGCTGTCGCCACCCAGTACGACGCCATCGGCCGGCTCTTAAGCCTCACCGACCCGGCCGGGGCCGTCACCCAATTCCAGTACGACAAACGGAGTCTGCTCATCCAGCGCACCGATCCCTTAGGGAAGCTCAACACCTCGGGGTACGACAACGCCGGGCGTCTCAATAGCCACACCGACCGCAACGGCGATACCGTCACGACGAGCTACACCCCAAGCGGCCAGCTCGCCCAGATCGTCTACCCCGGCAACCAGACGGTCAGCTTCACCTATGACGCGCTGGACCGCCTGACCGGCATGACCGATCCGAGCGGGACGACCAGCAACACCTATGATGCCGCCGGCCGCCTCACCGCCCACACCGACCCCAACGGCTTTACGGTCCAGTACCAATACGACGCCGCCGGCAACCTCACCACGCTCACCTATCCCGGCAACCAGACCGTGAGCTATACCTACGATGCCTTGAACCGGCTGCAGACCGTCACCCTCGACGGGCTCAACCAGACCGAAAGCTATGCCTACGACGCCGCCGGCCGGCTGACCCAAGTCAGCCGTTTCAACGGCAGCCAGACGACCTACGGCTACGACGATGCCGACCGCCTGACCCAACTGACCCACACCGCCAACGCCCAGACCCTGGCCGGCTATCAATACACCCTCGACGCCAACGGCAACCGCACGAAGGCCCTGGTGACCGAACCCAGGCTCCCGGAACAGCTCATCAATCTCACCCGGACCTACAGCTACAACACGCCCAAGACCCGGCTGACCGGCACCCAGCTCGACGGCGCCGCCACCCCCTACAGCTACGACTTTGAGGGCCAGCTGCAAAGCAACGGCGCCGCCACCTTCAGCTTCGACCCCGCCCACCGCCTGACCGGCCGCGGCACCACGAGCTACACCTACGACGGGGTCGGCAACCGGATCAAGGCCACCCGCAACGGCACCGTCACGAAATACGTCTACGACGCCGCGGGCAATCTCCTGGCCGAGGCCGACCAAAACAACACCATCAAACGGTACTACATCCACGGCCTCGGGCTCACCGCCCTGGTCGAGGCCCAAACCAACGCCCTCTACGTCTACCACTTCGACGGCACCGGCCACACGGTGGCGCTCAGCAACGCCGGGCAACAGACGGTCAACACCTATGCCTACGATCCTTACGGCCGCTTGATGGCGACGACCGAGACCGTTCCTCAGCCGTTCCAGTACGCGGGGCAGGTCGGGGTGATGGCCGAGGGCGACAACCTGTACTACATGCGGGCGCGGTATTACGATGCCCACATCGGCCGGTTCATCTCCGAAGACCCCATCGGCTTTGAAGGGGGCTTGAACCTGTATGCCTATGTCGGGGGGAATCCGGTTACCCTGGTCGATCCGAGCGGGCTAAGTCCCTCCGAAGGAGCGCGCCTATCGCAAGCTCAAATCGTTCAATTTCAAAAAGATGCTTTTGATATTGCTATAGGCTTTGCCTTACCGACTAGTAAAGTTAGCAATCTGCTTAATGGATTGGCTAAGGGAGCATCGTCACTTTATTATGACGTGACTCGTGCGGGTAGTCGTTACGCGAATCGAGCAACCGACGTAACGAAGTCGGAGTTTGAGAAAAATCTCATCGATTCGGGTTTCACGCGATCTGTGAGCAAGGATGGCAAAGCCATCATCCTTGAGAAGGATGGTGCGAAATACATTTTGCGCGACGGAGCTAAGTCAACCGGCAGCCCAACTGCGGATTATTACAAGCCCGGCAGCAGTTCTATTGATCTAAAAATTCGACTTGAACAGGGAGCGCCGTGATGCTGACCAGTACGTTTATCGCGGATGATCAAACCTTTGCAGCGTACAAGGCGGAGGTCGAAAAGTGTTGTCGGATAGAAGCGAGACTTCCCGAGCAAGTTTTTCGTGAGGGGTTCAGTCGTTTCGCTTTTGAAGAGTTTGATTGGGCAATGTCTGCGACGTTTTGGCCTGCAATTCAGGCCCTCTGCCGTTCTTGTGGTGATGTTTCGTTGCTCGTAGCAGTTCTCGACCCCGATCCAACAGATTACTACAAGAATGAGTTTGGCTTCTTCAATTGGGCAGTGCTTCCGGTGTCTGCGTCAGCTGACGAATATTGGAATTTGCTTAACCAGTACCCTGACGAGAGCCCAGCCGACTCCTTGTTAGCAAACTCCGAGAAGGTTGTGTGGCTGGCACAGTCAGGGAAATGGGCAGTCTGGGGTGAGCGTAGCTTGGAAGTTTGCATCTTAGGTTGCCGAGAGTCTGTGCAACATGGCTTAGGGCATGATGTCGAATGGGCTCTGAAAACTGCCATGCCAAACTGTTTTCGTGAACGGGTTGTTCCACCAGAATATGCAGAACGCCTTCGGCAAAATTACGGCGCATTAGCGTGAACTAACATGTGAGATGCGCCAATGCAAATGTGTGTAATGCTGCCGACATAAAGAGGTGCATCATTCCAGAATACACCGGTTGGTCATGACGACACCGAAAACAAAACCCGGCAATATGGCTACGACGTGAAGCCCGCGTAGGCTGGGTTGAGGCACGAAACCCAGCGTTTCACGGCTCGGCTGTGCCGGGTTTTCGCAAAGCTCCAACCCAGCCTACGGACTGATGGCGGCGACCGAAACGGTTCCCCAGCCGTTCCAGTACGCGGGGCAGGTCGCGGTGATGGCCGAGGGCCAGAACCTGTACTACATGCGGGCGCGGTATTACGATGCGGCGGTCGGGCGGTTTATCAGCGAAGACCCCATCGGCTTCGACGGCGGACTGAACCTGTATGCCTATGTCGGGGGGAATCCCATCAATCTGGTGGACCCAAGCGGGTTGGCGGCCACGGAATGCAATGGCTGCGCGATTTCGACGGTTGGCCCCTTTGATCTGATTGGCGGCGGTGCCGCAGCGGCCAAGCTCCTGTATAGCGGCGGCAGGAGTTTGTTGGGAATTCTGGGCGGAGCTGCGGCGAAGCACTTAGACGATGTTGCGAGGGGTGTAGATCCTAACAAGTTGAAGCATATTTTTGGGCAAGAACGACACAATTTGAGCGGTGTGGTAAACCAGTTTGGCTCACAACAGAAGGCTTTCAATGCTATCCAGCAGGCGACCGAATCCGCCGTTCGTTCTCAGGGGCTAACGGGAGTTTTTGAAACGACCGTAAAAGTTGGCACTGAAACCATTACCGTTCGAGGAAATATTGTTGATGGAGCTGTAAAGATTGGGACCGCGTTCGTGCCATGAAAAATGAACTATCTAGATTCGAGAAAGCAATACTCGAGAAGCTGCTTGATGGTGATTTTCCGTTATTCAATCAGCTACGACAGCAACTTGCACGGTGCACAGTAGTAAAGCGCGAGTTTACGGGATTTGGCTTCTATACGACCTTGGCCGTGCCTGAAGATGTGCGTCGCACAGTAGGGCTTGACGTTAAATTTGGTGATGTAATTGGAGAAATTCCAGATCTGCCGAGCGGGGCAGGTTTTCTGCTTTATGTTAAGGATGGAGTTCTTGATATGCTTGAAGGTTATAGTTATGACGAACCTTGGCCATCATCCATTGATAGCTTCAATCTGAAGTATGTGAAAGGAGAGCAGCGTGACTTGGTGACCATAGAGGAGAGTTTGTGGCAGAAGTTATAAGCCCCGTAGGCTGGATTGAGGCACGAAACCCAGCGTTTCAAGGCTCGGCTGGACCTTAACGTAGAATGGATTCATGGTGCTCCGTAGTCCATCAAAAGATGAAGTTAGGCTTCTTGAATTTCTGCTCTCGAAAGCTCAGATCGGTGTGCTGAGTGAAGATTGGCGGGCGAAACTAAGAGTTTCCGAGATGGAAGACGGCGGCATGGGGAGTTTACGACTGTTTCCTGACGGATCGCAGGTGGAAGATCGGAAATTTGGGAGACGGGCAAGTGAATGTCAATTTACGGACGAGGACGGCGTCGAGGTTCTTGCCTCACTGAATCTCGATCAGGACGGAAACCTCTATGAACTTGATATCTGGAAAACTGACTTTGGGAAACTGATTCGAATTCCAGCACAACTTGCATAAGCCACAAAGAAACATAACAAGGCAAGGTGCTCTTGTCGGTGGCCGAGGGCCAGAACCTGTACTACATGCGGGCGCGGTATTACGATGCGACGGTCGGGCGGTTCATCTCGGAGGACCCCATCGGTTTTGTGGGGGCTTGAACCTGTATGCCTATGTCGGGGGGAATCCGGTTACCCTGGTCGATCCGAGCGGACTCAGTCCCACTGAAGGAGCGCGCCTATCGCAAGCTCAAATCGTTCAATTTCAAAAAGATGCTTTTGATATTGCTATAGGCTTTGCAGCACCGATTAGCAAGGTTGGTAGCTTAGTTGGAAGGGTTGTCGCAAAAGATGGCGCTGAGATATTCGGCTTTACTAGACATGGGATAGACAGGGTGATAGGTGACGGCGGCAAGCGTGCTGGTACCAAGCCGGAGGCGATTCTAGACGCACTGAAAAATCCAACAAAGGTCAAGGAGGGGATAGATAGTCAAGGGCGACCATTCAAATTTTATCAAGGCGAGAACGCACGAGTTGTCGTCAATCCAGAAACAGGAAAGGTCGTCTCGACCAATCCGCTATCAGGAGCTGGTGCTAACTGAAGGCTGAAACTATGACTTTAGAAACCGTGACAATTGAGTTGTCTCGTACCGAGATGGATTATCTTTGCAGCGCCGGCTTCCTGGAGTCGCAGCAGATCGATACTTTGCGAGCGGTAGCGCAATCCAGTGACGTTGGCGTGGTTCTGAGGCTCCCACGTGATTCGGTGGAAGAGTTTCGAGATGCGTTTACCGAGCAGCTTGCTAAGGTTGGTTTCGATGAGAATTACGACCTGACACCGGAGGGAAAAATGCTTGAAGATCTGATTGATCGCTTTTTTTTGGCTTGATCTCTTGTTCCAAAGGAAGCAGCGGAAGGAATTGGATTTACTCGCCGCCAGTTTTAACATGGACTTAAACATGCGGATGGCTTTGGAGCTCGCGTAGGCTGGGTTAAGGCACGAACCCAGCGTTTCAAGGCTCGGCTGTGCCGGGTTTTCGCAAAGCGCCAACCCAGCCTGCGGGCTCTACGTCTACCACTTCGATGGCACCGGCCACACCGTGGCGCTGACCAACGCCAGCAAACAAGTCGTCAACACCTATGCCTACGACCCCTACGGCCGGTTGATGGCGCAGACCGAAACGGTTCCTCAGCCGTTCCAGTACGCGGGGCAGGTCGGGGTGATGGCCGAGGGCCAGAACCTGTACTACATGCGCGCCCGGTATTACGATGCCAGTGTCGGGCGGTTTATCTCGGAAGACCCCATCGGCTTCGACGGCGGACTCAACCTGTATGCCTATGTCGGGGGGAATCCGATCAGCCTGGTGGATCCGACTGGGCTTGTCACAGTTGACAATACTTTCGAGGCTCTTAGTTACTACCTAACTGGAAACGGAGCCCCGGCCGATTTAGGGCAGAATACCCAAACGCTAATAAAAAATAGCCCTGAGCAACTTTACCGTTTGAACAGGATACAAACAGGAGCAACTTCTAGTTTATCTGGGAACTATCAGGTTGATATGACATGGTCGGTATATCACGTAGGAAAAACGCCCGTAGATTATAATACCGTATGTAGCGGCAATTCCTGCACCACAACTTTTACAGCGGGCGTTAGAGATGGTTTTTGGGATCCTACGCAATTCTCATCCGATGGAGCTGGTCCTCGTGGGGAGTTTGGAACCCCATACGCCTATGTCCCGTTTTCCTGGCAGGATACCTACAAAAATCCATATAAGTAGAGACGATGATAATTTTCTATCTAGTAATCGCAATCATAATCAGCGTTGCACTGTTCGGTTGCGTTTTTTTTTCAGGAAAGATTGCAAGATTTTATTTTATAGGCATTATTGCGCTACTTGGCTATATCGTCTCGCTAGAAAATCGGGCGGCATATTGTGGTTTAACGTGGTCATATTCGCCCGTGCCGGCGCTACCATATGGCGTTAAACCTGATTGGGAAAACGGGGTTATTTGGCTTGTAGATTCTGACGGCTTTGGATTGCTTACTCCATATTTAGGATTGTCTCCGCGGGATCCACGACTGCCCTCTCCATCTGAGTATAAGTTGAAAACTCTAAACGGGGAGGAAGTAAGAGTGAACAGAATTCTGGCATATAGCTATGATCCCGCCAGGGTTTATGTCAAAGTCGCGACAAGTCATCCTTCAGTTGAATACGCCATAATAGATCAGCCGAATCCAACTAGAAATAAGATTAGGTTATTTAGTGAAAGCGAACTTACCGAGTACTTGGACGGCTTCTTCCCTAATGATATATCTTGGATTTTTGTTGGCACTAAGGATTGTGGGTCTGTCAATTTTCAGAGATTTATTGCCTATTTTGCCGTAGTAGCTTTTGGTTTATATGGCTTGCAAACAATTAGGCCAAAGACCAAAAATACAGCCCCTAAAAACGACCGCATGCCGTAGCCAACGCGTTATACAGAACTAACCACAACCCCGAGATGATCATCGGCGGCGGCTTACAGGACAGCTACGGCTTTTACCACCTGATCGGCCCGAGGTACCACAAGCTTACACCTACGACGGGATCGGCAATCGGATCAAGGCAACAAGGAATGGCACCGTCACGAAATACGTCTACGACGCGGTGGGCAATCTTTTGGCCGAAGCCAACGCCAGCAACCAGATCACCCGGTATTACATCTATGGGCTGGGTCTGACGGCGCTGATCGAGGCCCAAACCAACGCCCTTTACGTCTACCACTTCGACGGCACCGGGCACACCGTGGCGCTCACCGACGCCAGCCAAGAGACGGTCAACACCTACGCCTACGACCCCTACGGCCGGCTGATGGCGCAGACCGAAACGGTTCCACAGCCGTTCCAATACGCCGGCCAGGTCGGGGTGATGGCCGAGGGCCAGAACCTGTACTACATGCGGGCGCGGTATTACGATGCCAGTGTCGGGCGGTTCATCTCGGAAGACCCCATCGGCTTCGAGGGCGGACTGAACCTGTATGCCTATGTCGGGGGGGAATCCGATTACCTTGGTGGATCCGAGCGGACTCAGTCCCACTGAAGGAGCGCGCATATCGCAAGCCCAAATCGTTCAGTTTCAACAGGAGGCGTTGGACATTGCGATTGGCTTTGCCTTACCGACAAGTAAGGTTGGCAATTTACTTAACGGGCTGGCAAAGGGGATAGTAGCTAAGACTGGATTGAAGGTAGAGGGCTTTACAGGACATGGGGTTGATCGTGCAATAGGAAATGGTAGTGACCGAGCAGGGGTTTCGCCACAGGGAATCTTGGATGCATTGAAAAACCCATTGAAGATCGGTGATGTGAAAATCGATCAACTAGGTCGGCAAAGTCAACGGTTTATAGGTGAGATGGGTGAAGTTGTTGTCAACCCACAGACAGGAAAAATAATATCTGTTAATCCAACATCTACGAGCAAAGCTGCTCGACTAAGAAGTCAGTTAGAGAGTTCCCCATGATTTCGCTAAGCTGCGAAGATGTTCGATATATGCTTGCAACGCTCGAACTAACACCTGAATTGCGTCAAGTATTAGAGCAACTGTCGGTGGAAGGAGGGGCAGTAAGTGAGGAGCAAGCAGACGAATTAAGGGATAGATGTAACGATAAGCTTGATGTCTGCGGTTACGATGAGAACTACGATCTGAATCAAGACGGTAAAAAGCTTGAGGCTTTGGTAGATAAGCTCTACGTTGGTTAAGAACGCGGGCATAAACCCTGCTGGAGCACTCCGATGACTTTGTCTAAAGCACTAGAGGCGGATCGGAACGGGCAGATTGAACGAGCTGCGGATGAATACGAAAGCGCGTTAGCTCACGATGCCAATGATTTAGTCGCAATAGTAAATCTTTTAGTGCTTTATTGGCAGTCAACCGACTATGGGTTTTCTTTGGCTCATCGGCTGTCTCAGCCCTTCATTGCAAATGCGGGCACCCGGCTGGCTCAGCTTCTAAACACAGCAAGGGAGCGATTCCCCGAGTGCCCCGAGGTGTTATTTTGGACGAGGTATATTGCCTGGGCTGATCGGGGTGATGCATTTGACCCAGACGAATGTCGAGTATTGCTCAAGCGATATCCAGATTACCTTGAACCGGCAATGGCGCTTTTTTCGTTAAGCCAAGGCAAAGAAGCAGCTGATATGGCAATCGAACTGTTAAACCGGTGCCGTGCCGATAATACAACCCGATCTCGCTACGTTGCGTCGGTTATCGAGGGTGTATTAAAGCGGAGGAAATTCACGCAGGTGTGAGTTCGATAGCGTCCATTGCCGTATTAAAGCAACTAACCGGACGGCGTTATCCTTGAGCTATCGGACGAACCTCTACAACCCCCTGTCCTTGGACAGCCCCAATGCGAGTCACCAGTCGCAGGCTTTACGCAACCGCATCGATGATTCCACCCCTGCGGAGTGCCAGTTCGCCGGTGACATCTGCGACGCCATTCAGGCTCCCGATCCATTTCTTCTTAGAGTCTTGCCATGACAACGCTTCGGTCTCACGAACGTTCAATGTATTCGCCTGGGTGGTTTCAACTGCTGCTCTTCCTCGGATGGTATGGGGCGTTCCACTACGCCTATTTCCAAATACCCGATGACGTGTTCAGAGAGCTGTATCACCGGGGATTGGGTACGCTTTGCGCGGACCTGATCAATCTGCTCGCGCCCACGGAACGGGTGTCGGCTGTTCAGAATCGGCTGGTGTCGCCACAGGCCGACCTGGAAATCGTCCGAGGCTGCGACGGCGCGGGCGCGTTGTTTCTGGTGATCTCGGCCATCTTGGCTTTCCCTTCTACGATCACGCGCAAATGGATCGGGATCGGCTTGGGCGTTTCGTTGATGTATGGCCTCAACCTGATCCGGATCAGCGGGCTGTATTTCGTCATCGCCCATTATCGCGACTGGTTCCAGTTGATCCACACCTATCTCGCGCCGACCTTGATCATCGTGATCGGTTGCCTGTTCTTCGCCGGGTGGGCGGCGGGCGCCTTGCGATCCGCCGATGCAGCGCGCTGATTGGCTCAAGCTCTCCGCGAAAGCCGTGGCGGCCTGGCTCGGATTGTCGGCCTTGGGAATCTATCTCAGCGCACCCTTGGCGGAACTGATGTTGCCGCTGTTCCGGTTCGTCATCCTGTCGGTTGCCCCCGAATACGCACCGTCGCTCAAACTGGTCGCGGACAATCACGATGTCCTCATCCAGCTCGAAGCCTGGCTGTTGCAGCCGTTGCCCTTGGGCGGCGGCCAACAGATTCCGGCGGGCCTGGCAGTAACGACCGGAACCCATCTGATGCATACCCTGGTTCCGGTGGTCATCGAAGGGTCCCTCCTGATGGCCTGGCCCACGCGGCGCTGGGTCGAACGCGCGGTGTTGCTGGTATTGGGTGTGCCGACGTCGATATTCATCGTCGGCCTCACCGGCCCTTTTGTATTGCTGGGAACGCTGGAAATCCAGCTTCAGGACATGGCGCAACAGGCCCATGTGGTGCGCAATGAACCCCTGACGTTGACGTGGATGATCTTTAACGAGATGGGTGGACGTTGGATGCTAGCCATAACCGCGGCCATCTTGTGCCTACAAGTACAAAGGGGACTATTCGGCAAAGTTGGGCACTCCACAGCGTGAGCGGCGGGTTTCCCTTTAATTTCCGGTCCATACACGGTCTCTCAAGAAATTTACTCGACTGTATCCTAAGGGCGCGTACTGCTCGCTCGAGTTTGAAGGAAGGGGACATTCGTGAACGACCGGTATCGGTCAAGACGAATGGTCGTTGAGGCCAAATTTCAGACGGTGAGAGCAACCTCTGTTTCTGGCCGTATAGGGCACTTCGGTGGCTATCGGAAATCCATCTGAACTCATGCTTGGCTCTATCGAGGCGGGCGCCAACGCGATTTTCAGTTCATTGCGATGCACCAGGATCGAGGTATTGTTGCCGAAGCCGCCTTTCGGCATGGTGTCCCGGTTGGGAAAGAACCGGTCGTAGGAGGCGAGTTTGAGTTGTTGGGGACTAGAAAGCGGCTTCGATCCAACTGATCTCGTCAGATCATGGCTCGCCAATAGTTTATCAAACCTTGTATATCATCCACATGATGGATAATATGCAAGGATGATTGCTCGCCGTATTCTGCCCATCGTAAGAGAAGCCCTGAGCGACCAGGCCGCCGTCGCCTTGATAGGCCCCCGCCAGGTCGGCAAGACCACCTTGGCCTTGACCCTGGCGCAGGAGCGTCCTTCCGTCTACCTGGATCTGGAGTCACGGGAAGACCGCGCCAAATTGACCGATCCGGAATTATTCCTGCGAAACGTCCGGGACCGCATGGTTGTTCTGGACGAGATCCATCGAATGCCGGATTTGTTCCAGAGCCTGCGCGGACTGATCGATGAGGGACGCCGCAGCGGCTATCGAACCGGGCGCTTCCTGATTCTGGGGTCTGCCTCCCTGAGCTTGCTCCGCCAATCCGGCGAGAGCTTGGCGGGCCGGATCGCTTACGTCAATATGGGGCCATTCGATATTCTGGAAACCTCGGCCGGCAATGGCGAAGACGTCGCTCGGTTATGGGTGCGGGGTGGATTTCCCAACAGCTTTCTCGCGGCGGACGATCGGAAAAGCTTGCGTTGGCGCAGGGATTTCATCCGTTCCTATCTGGAGCGGGAAATTCCGCTATTCGGTCCACGGGTACCGGCGGAGACCCTCGAGCGCCTGTGGACGATGTTGGCCTATGAGCAGGGCGACCTGTTGAATGCCTCGCGCCTTGCCACCTCCCTGATGATCAGCGCGCAAACCGTAACACGCTACATCGATTTACTGGTCGATCTGTTACTGATCCGCCGCCTGCGGCCGTTCCACGCCAATCTTGGCAAACGCCTGGTCAAGTCCCCAAAGGTGTATCTTCGAGACAGCGGCATAGCCCATGCCCTGCTGGGGTTGACGGACTATAACGCGCTCAGTGGCCATCCCGCTGTTGGCGCGAGTTGGGAAGGTTTTGTCATCGAAAATCTGCTCGCGGCTGCACCGGAGCAAACACTGCCAAGCTTTTACCGCACCGCCGTCGGCGCCGAGATCGATCTGCTACTGGAGATGCCGGGCCAAGGCCTGTGGGCTATCGAAATCAAGCGAGGTCTGTCTCCAAAGTTGGAAAAAGGCTTCCAGATCGCCTGCGATGATCTGCGGCCGGATCGACGTATTGTCGTGTATGGAGGTAGCGACCGCTATCCCATCAAGGCGGATGTTGAAGTGATCGGGCTCAGAGCTTTGGTGGAAATGCTCGCGGCACTTTGAGGCTCACGGCCCACGTCCCTGCCAATTTGCGCCGAACGCTCGCTTTCGGCCGAGACTTGCCCAATGGTGCGCGGGTACGTAAGACCGCTCGGAAGCCGCCATCGGGTCCACGTATGGTCGAACCGCAGGGGTTGGCACGAAGCACTCGCTCGGCCTCAAAGGAAGCGGACGCTCATGAATAAGCGGTATTGAGCGAGCCGAATGGCTGCTTCGGCCGAACTGCCGCCGGACAGATATATAGCGCGCCCAATGATTGCTTAACGGCCATTTCTACCGTTCGCGTTTGAGCATCAGCCAGCTAGAATGTCGACTTCACGAAGCCCTGTTCGAATTGTAAATTTGGTCAAGGGCGGACCTCAACGATCCAAATCTGAGTGACAGTTGTAAAAGGCATACCTGCCTTTCAAGTTGCCCTTAATCTGTCGCCCCCCCGTGAAACCTCGTTCTGCACTTTCGCGTGCTAAACTCAAATCGCTGACTCCATCGTTACACGGATGATACGGTCGATTTTGGCGTCGACGTTTTCCGCTTCCGCCCTGATGGATGGATGTGATCATGCCCCTCACCATGGAAGCTCTTCATGCTCCTGACCCTCACCAACACCCAGTCGCCCGCAACGGATCTGGGATTTCTGCTGCATAAGCATCCGGACAGGGTGCAGACGTTTTCCCTCAGCTTCGGCGAGGCCCACGTGTTTTATCCAGAGGCATCACCCGACCGCTGCACCGCGTGCTTGTTGGTGGCGGTCGATCCGGTGGGGCTGGTGCGGGGCAAGACGCAGGCAAGCCGCGGGCTGCTGGACCAATACGTCAACGATCGCCCCTATACCGCTTCTTCATTCCTGTCGGTGGCCATCGGCGAGGTGTATTCCTCGGCCTTGCAGGGCCGCTGCAATGCCCGGCCGGACCTGGTGGAGCAACGGTTATCGCTGAATGTAAAGCTGCCTGCCGTATCGGTCCGGGGAGAAACCGGATTGATTCACGCTCTATTCGAGCCGCTCGGCTATGAGGTGGAAGCGACCCGATTGCCCCTCGACGAACATTTCCCGGAGTGGGGGGACAGTCCTTATGTGGCGCTGACCCTTGCCGCCTGCACGACCGTCAAGAACGTCCTGTCGCATTTGTATGTGCTGCTGCCGGTCCTGGACGACACGAAGCATTACTGGGTCGGTCAGGATGAGCTGGAAAAACTGCTGCGCCATGGTGCAAGCTGGCTGGCCACGCACCCGGAGAAGGAACTGATCGCCCGCCGCTATCTGCGTCACCAGCGCAGCCTGGCTCTGGAAGCCCTTTCCCGACTCGATGTGCCCGAAGAGGACGACGGCATCGAACCGAATGGTCCGGTCACGGAGGTTGGAAATATGGCGGTGAACGATATGGCCTTCATCACTTCGGAAGAGGCGGCGGTCGAGTCCCCCCTGTCCCTCAATGAGGCTCGTATTCGCGCCGTGTTGGAGGTTCTGCATGCTGCCGAAGCAGAGTCCGTGGTCGATTTGGGATGTGGCGAGGCGAAGTTGCTATCCCGGTTGTTGAAGGACAGTCGCATCGGCCGACTGGTCGGCCTCGACGTGTCGATCCGCGCGTTGGAAATCGCCGCGAAGCGTCTGAACCTGGACCGGTTGCCGCCGCGGGTACGGGATCGGATTACGCTGCTTCACGGCGGGCTGACTTACCGAGATGCGCGCATCGAAGGGTTCGATGCCGCCTTGGCCATCGAAGTGATCGAGCACTTGGACTTGGGGCGTCTGGCAGCTTTCGAGAAAGTGCTGTTCGGCTGTGCCCGGCCGCGCATCGCCATCGTGACCACGCCTAACGTGGAATACAACATCCGCTACGAAACCCTCCCGGCGGGACGATTGCGCCATCACGACCATCGGTTCGAGTGGACGCGGACGGAGTTCCAGTCCTGGGGCCGGCGCGTGGCCGACCATCATGGCTATCAAGTGCGTTTCCAACCTATCGGCGAGATCGACCCCGAGTTGGGTGCACCGACGCAAATGGCTGTGTTCGAGCGGGAGGCGGCATGAAGATCACGCTTCCCGAATTGTCCCTGGTGGTGTTGATCGGTCCAAGCGGATCCGGTAAATCCACCTTCGCCCGGAAGCATTTTCTGTCCACCGAGGTGATTTCATCGGATTACTGCCGGGGTTTGGTGGCCGACGATGAAAACGACCAGTCGGCGACCGGCGATGCCTTCGACATCCTTCATTACGTGGTCGGCAAACGCCTGAAAAGGGGACGTCTCGCGGTCGTGGACGCCACCAACGTCCGGGCCGAGGATCGCAAGCCTCTGGTGGTGCTCGCTAGGGAATACCACTGCTTGCCCGTGGCCATCGTCATGGCCATGCAGGAGCATGTCTGCCATGAGCGCAACGCCGAACGGCCGGACCGGTCGTTCGGTCCCCACGTCGTCCGCAATCAGGCCGCCGCCCTGAACCGCTCGCTGCGCGGATTGGAACGGGAAGGCTTCCGCTACGTGTACCGGCTGCGCACTCCAGAAGAGGCCGACAGCGTGGAGATTCACCGTCAACCCCTGTGGAACAACCGCAAGACCGAGACGGGACCGTTCGACATCATCGGCGACGTGCATGGCTGTTACGACGAACTGGTGCAGCTGCTCACCCGCTTGGGTTACGAAGTGCGCCGCGACGGCGACAATATCGCCGTATTTCATCCGCAAGGACGCAAGCTGGTTTTTGTCGGAGATCTGGTGGATCGCGGCCCCAACATCCCCGACGTATTGCGGTTGGCGATGGGGGCGGTGGAAAACGGCAACGGCTACTGCGTAGTCGGCAATCACGACTTGAAGCTGGCCAGGGCGTTGCGCGGCCGTCAGGTCCAGAAGACCCATGGCCTGGCTGAATCGCTGGCACAACTGGAAAGCGAAACTCCGGAATTCCGGGACACGGTCGCAAAATTCCTGGACGGCCTGGTCAGCCATTACGTATTTGACGGGGGCAAGCTGGCGGTTGCCCACGCCGGTCTTCCCGAAACCATGCACGGCCGTGGGTCCGGCAAGGTTCGCGAGTTCGCCCTGTACGGCGAGACCACCGGCGAAACCGACGAATATGGACTACCCGTCCGTTACAACTGGGCAGCCGATTACCGCGGACGTGCCGCCGTGGTGTACGGGCATACACCGGTACCGCGCGCCGAATGGTTCAACAACACCTTGTGCCTGGACACCGGGTGCGTGTTCGGCGGCGAACTGACGGCCCTGCGCTGGCCGGAAAAGGAACTGGTCGCCGCGCCGGCGATGGCCACCTACTACGAACCGGTTCGCCCGCTGCTTTCGGCTCAGACCGAAACACTTTCACTGCAACAGGCGGCTGACGATTTGCTCGATTACGCCGACGTGTCCGGCAAACGCATTCTCCATCCGCGGTTAGGACATACCGTTACGACTCGCCCCGAAAACGCCGCGGCGGCGTTGGAAGTCATGACCCGCTTCGCGGCGGACCCACGTTGGCTGGTCTATCTGCCGCCCACCATGTCTCCCTCGGAGACCAGCGAACTCGACGGCTTCCTGGAACATCCGCGCGAGGCATTGGACTATTATCGTAAGGCCGGTGTCGGTTCCGTCGTGTGCGAGGAGAAGCACATGGGTTCCCGTGCTGTCGTCGCGATTGCCCGGGATGAAGCGGCGGTCTTGCGCCGTTTCGGAGTGGCCGGCGAAGGCCGGGGTATCGTTTACACCCGCACCGGGCGGCGCTTCTTCAACGAGCCCGACTTGGAAAAGGGGGTACTCGATCGTCTGGGCGAAGCCTTGAGCGCTGCAGGATTCTGGGAAGAGTTCCAGACCGACTGGTTCATTCTCGATTGCGAACTGATGCCGTGGTCGCTCAAAGCCAAGGAATTGCTGACCCGGCAATACGGTGCCGTAGGGGCCGCCAGTAAGGCGATGTTGCGTCCGGCCCTGGAATGGATCGCCGCCGCCGAAACGCGGGGCCTCGACGTTTCGGCGTTACGAGACCGCTATACCGAACGAGCCCGCGATGCCCAGCGTTTCGTCGATGCCTACCGGCGCTGCTGCTGGCATGTCCATTCGCTGGACGACATTCGCCTCGCGCCCTTCCATCTGCTCGCCTCCGAAGGCAAAGTACACGCCGACCGCACCCATGTCTGGCACATGGAAACTTTACATCGCCTCTCCCGGCATGGCGACGGCTTCCTGCTCGCCACGCCGTTCCGGATCATCGATCTGAGCGACGACGCTGCCCGTGCAGGTCTGGAGGACTGGTGGCTCGGACTCACCGATGAAGGGGGCGAAGGCATCGTCGTCAAACCGGTGGACTTCATACCGAAGCTTTCCGGCAAACCGGTTCAGCCGGCACTGAAATGCCGCGGCCGGGATTACCTGCGCATTATCTATGGTCCGGAATATACCCAACCGGCCAATCTCCAGCGGCTACGCAGACGCGCCCTGTCCGGCAAACGGGCGCTGGCCGTCCGGGAGTTTGCATTGGGGCTGGAGGCTTTAGAACGCTTCGTCGCAGGAGAGCCGCTAAGGCGGGTACACGAATGCGTGTTCGGCGTGCTGGCGCTGGAGTCGGAACCGGTCGATCCGAGGCTTTAACTGGATCCCGTTGACTCTCGCGAAGGCTTTTTAGCGATTCTTCAAATGTGGCACCGAAAAGAATTTCAATGTGGGGACAGATGTTGTGCGACCACAAGTTGCCGATAACCAGTCATTCCTGAAAACGCGCTTCGCTCACCGCAAAAGGTACACTGGCGGACCGGCATCAATCAGAACGCTTCGCGCGCAACTTGGCCTTCACTTTGGCTGAGACGTCTTCCGACACGCTGGAACGCCCGTCGGAGTGCCGCTCCTGACCTGTTGCAACAGGCTTGCCGGGCTCTTGAGCCCTAAAACCCGCTCAAGCGCATCCTTGACGAATTCCGACTTGGTGACGCCGAGGCGCCGGACTTCCTGATCCAGCCGCGCCTCCAACGCCGGATCGAGTCTGACCGAAATAGGCATAGGCTTCACCCATCTTGAAAATACAATCACACCTTACCGACCAATAGGATGTTCGACAAAACAAACGGTAAAGAGCCAAAAGGTCCGGAAAAGAAGGGAAAAAGGACCGGACAGGGCTTGAATGGAAAGGGTACCCGTCCTCCAACAAATGGAATTGGAATATGGAAACGCCTGTAGCCAAACCGCCCACAAATCGATGAACGGTTTCCGTTTGAGTCCACCGGATAATGCTTGCACCATCGGCGCCACATCATCGATACGGACCGCCGATGCGACAGCTCCCCTACCCCATACTGCTTCCGATCCTGGCGCTCATCCTGATGTTATCCGGCTGTGCCGGACACACGAAGCGTCCGTCCGGACCACCTGCAAAACCGGTAGCGAATCGTTCTGACACCCAAGTGAATCCGGCAGTCTCCGGGAACCGTCCGGTGAAGACCCTCGAACCGATCCGGGTCCAAACCGGGCGCTACTCGGTGGTGACGGCGAGGCCCAGCGCCGAACAGGTCAATCCGCTTCTCATGGTCATCGATGTCCGCCTCCCGCGGGACATTTTTACGGTCAGGGACGCGGCGGAGTATCTGTTGCGGCATTCCGGGTATCGGCTTGCCGATCCCGATGAACACGGCCCAAAGGCGCAGGTTCTGCTGAATCTGACGGTTCCCGATGTCCAGCGCCATCTCGGACCGCTCACCGTGCAGGACGCCTTGCGGGTCCTCGGTGGGCCGGCCTTTCGCCTCCAGGTGGATCCGGTCCACCGGGTCGTCAGCTACGAACTCCTCCCGAACGATGAGACGGGAGGTCTCTGATGAACGCATCAGAAGGGCCGGGTCCCCATCTCAGCGTGGATCGTATGGGTCGGAACGGCGATGCTAGCGGTCGCCCGCGGCCAAAAACCCGAGGAGCCCACCCGTCCGGTGCTCGATGGCGAAATGGACGCCCCGGTGACGGCGGAAATCCGCGCGATCATAGAAGCAAGCCCGATCCAGGCCGAAATTTGCGATCTTCACATTTGGCGCGTCGGCAAAGGCAAGTTCGCTTGCATCGGCAACCTGGCCATGGAAGAGGATATTCACCCGGAGTACTTCAGAGGGCTATTACGCGTTCACCAGGAGCTGGTTCATGTCACGGTCGAGGCCAGCAGTGACTCCTGGCCCAGGCTACTCAAGAATGCAGAGGCCCTCCTCGGCGGAGTCATCCGAGGATGACATCCGCCTTGACGCCGGCCAGTAGCCGCAACATAGATCCATGAGCTTGCGGCCCAGATCAGTTATGTTATATAGTCACATAATTGATCTGGGCAGGACGTGATCGATCCATGATGTCAACCCCTGTTTCGCCGCCCATGGAACTGTTTCATCCTCCCATACCTACCACGCTGGCTGTCGCAACCGGGTCATCCCCGCCGAACAGCTGCGTGGAAAGCGGCGATCGTTTCAGCTGTTGACGCAAACAAGCCCTTAAGTCCCGGAACCAACGGAGTAACGTGCGCCTCATTTCCAAATAATGTAACGCTATAACATTTTATATGACTCTTCAGTCGTCGATGCGTACAGCCAACTCGGATCACTTGCCGCGCAAACCGCTCGTTACCGTATCGTCGGGTTTCGCTCGACCTGGCAAGACAACCCTGCTCAATCACCTTCTGTCCAATCGGGAAAAGCGCCTGGTGGCGGTGATCGTCAACGACCGACGCGAGGTCGGACGACTGCCGCACGAGAGGCGCTTCGGCTACCCGGCGATCGACAAATTCGCCCGGAGCGAATTCGGGGGCATGGAGGCCCGCAGAATGAAACACAAGAATGCGTGTGATCGGTCCGCAGGTATCGCAGGACCGTTGCCCACCGACGCGGCATTCACCTTTCGCGGCGAGGACGGCGCAAGCCTCTCCGCCATGGCGCGATCCGCTACGCTGGTCACGGTGGCTGACGTCGGCTCCGAGGTCTGGCGAGCCTGCGAAGACCGTTTCCCGGCGTGGCCTCAGGACGAGGCGGACGCGTGAACGACTGGGTCACCGCGATCTATGCCTTCGCTGCGGGACTGACGGTCAGCCTGGTCTCGTTCAGCGGGTTGTTCGTCCTGTGGATAAAGCCGGAACGGCTGGCGGCCATAGTGCCTAATCTGGTCTCCCTGGCGGTGGGCGTATTGCTGGGCGATGCCTTCATCCATCTGATTCCCGATGCGGCCGCGCGCCACGGCTCGGTGTCGACGGTCTGCATGACCGCCCTCGTCGGCGTATTCGTCTTTTTCCTGCTGGAGAAAGCGGTGCGCTGGCGCCATGACCATCGTTTCGCGCTCGATACCGGCTCCGAAGATA
This sequence comes from Methylocaldum sp. GT1TLB, assembly GCF_051027445.1. Taxonomy (NCBI): domain Bacteria; kingdom Pseudomonadati; phylum Pseudomonadota; class Gammaproteobacteria; order Methylococcales; family Methylococcaceae; genus Methylocaldum; species Methylocaldum sp. GT1TLB. The sequence goes on along the minus strand of NZ_CP194898.1, from coordinate 4,389,518 downwards.
TTCGGCCCCTGGCCAGAATGAACCTGATCGGCGATGCCATCCACAACTTCGTCGACGGCATCCTGATTGCCGGCAGCTTCCTGGCCGATCCGATCCTCGGCTTCACCACCACCTTCGCCATCGTGGCCCATGAAGTCCCCCAGGAATTGGGCGACGTGGGCGCCTTGGTCTACGGCGGCTACACCCCGCGGCAGGCCGTGCTCTACAACTTTTATTGCTCGCTGACGGTAATGGCTGGCGTCGTTTTCACCCTGGCCCTGGGTCAGGCGGCCGAATCGTCCCTGATCCTGCTGCTGCCCCTCGCCGCCGGCGGTTTCATCTATATCGCCGGCTCCGACCTGATCCCCGCCCTGCACGAAATTCCCACCCTGCCCGGCCTGGTCGGACAAGCGACCACCTTCGGCCTGGGCATCGGCTTCATGCAAGGCATCGTCGTTTTCGAAAATCTTTTGTTACCCGGATAAGGAGGTTCCATGACCGCATCCGCCCACCGGATCGAACCCGCTCAAAGGGTTTCTTTCGCCGTCCAGTCGAACGATCTGGCCGACCTCGCCCGCATCTACGAGCACGGGGTGAGCCTGTGCCTGATTCACAGGCAACCCGAGGAGCCGCTTCGGAGGTTTGTGATCGAACTCCTGCGAAGCCCGATTGAAATCGAACTGGCCGAAGAAATTCGTTTCGAGCATTTCGATTTCGGCTCGCTGTTGCCGGAGTGCAAGCACATTTCGGGGCATGACGACTGGTGGCGCGATGTCGCCCGCTTGACCGGCGCCTATTGCGACTTGTTCGAATCCGGGCGGGCGGGACTCCGCCTTCGTACCCTGGCCAGGCCCATGTGTCCGCGCTTCCACGTCGATCATGTGCCCGCTCGTCTGGTCTGCACCTACGGCGGCGTCGGCACCCAGTGGCTGCCGGATGACTGCGTGGACCGGACCAAGCTGGGACCCGGTGCGCAAGGGTTGCCCGACGAGGAGTCCGGGCTGATTCTGGATGAAACCGCGATCCACGCCATGCCGCCCTATGCGGTCGGGCTGATGAAAGGCGGCAAGTGGGAGGGCAACAAGGGCCACGGGCTGGTGCACCGCTCGCCCAAGCCGACGCCGGCGGAACCGCGCCGTCTCCTATTGACCCTGGATCTGCTGTGAGCGCCGAACCATGCTGATCAAATTGGCGGGCGGCGAGATCTACGACCCAACCCAAGGGCTCGCGGGAGAAATCCGCGACTTGTTCGTGCGGGACGGCCTTATCGTCTCCGACCCCGGTCCCGGCGCGCGAGTCGACACGGTTCACGACATCTCCGGACATATCGTCATGGCCGGGGCCATCGACATCCACAGCCACATTGCGGGCGGCAACGTCAACACGGCCCGCGTGCTGCTGCCGGAACAGCACCGCAATGTCATGGCCCGACGGTTCGGCCACCCGTTCAGCACGGCTAAATGGTCGAGCACGGACACCGGCTACCGCTACGCCCGAATGGGCTACACCACCGTGGTCGAACCGGCGGTGTTGCCGGCCAACGCCCTGGATGCCCACTTACAAATGGCGGATATTCCGATCATCGACACGGCCGGCCTGGCCATCCTCGGCAGCGACGATTTCCTGTTGCGGCTGCTGCGCGACAAGGCCAGCCAGGCGCAAGTCGACGATTACGTGGCCTGGACCTTGAACGCCACCCGCTGCCTGGGCCTGAAGGTCATCAACGCCGGCGGGGCCAATGCCTTCAAATGGAATGTGCGGTGTTTTGATCTGGATGATGTGGTGCCGTTCTACGGCGTGAGTTCCCGGCATATCCTGCAAGCCCTGCAGCGTGCGGTGTGCGATCTGGGCATTCCGCATCCCGTCCATGTCCACTGCAACAACCTGGGGATGCCGGGCAACGTGGACACCGCCGTCGCCACCATGGAAGCCGCGCAAGGCTTGCCCATGCACTTGGCGCACATCCAGTTCTACGGCTACGGACAGGAGGGCGCCAAAGGCTTTTCCTCGGGCGCGGCGCGCCTGATGGAAGCCTTCCGCCGCCATCCGAATATCACGATGGACGTCGGCCAGGTACTGTTCGGCCGGACCGTGACGATTTCCGGTGATGTCACCGCTCAATACAGCCGCCGGGACGATGCCAGCCCCGGCAAATGGGTGATGTGGGACGCCGAATGTGACGGTGCGGGCGGCATCGTGCCCTACCGCTACCGGGAAAAAAGCTTCGTCAACACCTTACAGTGGGCCATCGGCCTGGAAATCTTCCTGCTGGCGGAAGATCCCTGGCGGGTGTTCTTCACCACCGATCATCCCAACGGCGCGCCCTTCACCGCCTATCCGGAACTGATCCGCCTGCTCATGGACGCCGACTATCGCCAGTCCTGCATGGCACGGCTTAATCAGGAAGCCTTGGCGCTGACCCTCTTGCCGGAGCTGAAGCGGGAGTTTTCGCTCCCTGAAATCGCGATCATGACCCGCGCCGCCCCGGCCCGTTTGCTGGGACTTGGCGACCGGGGCCATCTCGCCCCCGGCGCCGTCGCCGATATCGCCGTTTATCGGCCGCGGTCCGACCCGCGCGCCATGTTCGACGACGCCGCGCTGGTATTGAAAAACGGGCGCGTGGTGGTGCGGGACGGCGAAGTGGTCGAGCGGGTCCATGGGATGGCTCAGATGGTTCAGCCCGGATACGACCACCGCATCGAGCGCTCCGTCAAAGCTCATTTCGACCGCTTCTACAGCTTGTCCCTCGATCACTTCAAAGTAAACGACGTGGACTTCGCCCTCAAGGATGCGGAACGTTTTCGGGCGGTTCCCGTTTCGAACCGGCCAGCAGCGGTGCAAACATGCCGCTAAACCCCAACACCCCGCTACCCGTCATTGTTCTGACCGGCTTTCTCGGCAGCGGCAAGACCACGCTGCTCAACCGCCTGCTCAGTCAGGCGCCACGCACGGCGGTGCTGATCAACGAGTTCGGCGCCACCCCGGTGGACCAGGTCTTAATCGGGCGCCAGGACATCCCGCTCATGACCCTGTCCGGCGGTTGCTTGTGCTGCCAGGTGCGGGGCGCCTTGGCGCCGGTACTCAGAAACCTCCGGCTGGCTTGGGAAAACCCCAATTCGCCTCGGTTCGACCGGATCGTCATCGAAGCCAGCGGCGTCGCCAGCCCCGAACCCATTTTGGACACGCTGCTGCGGGACCGCTGGCTGGCCTCCCGCTACCATCTGCAAGCGGTGATCGCGACGGTGTCGGTACCGGCAGCCGAGGAACAGTTGGACCGTTTTCCCGAGGCCCGTGCCCAGGTGGCTTGGGCGGATGTCCTGGTGCTCACCCACACCGATCGGGCAAGCAAGAATCACATGACGCACCTGGCGGCCCGGCTGGACGAGCTTGCTCCGGCCACGCCCCGGTTCGTCGCGGTGCGCGGCGCCGTCGATCCGGAAACCGTCCTGGCGGCGGTTGCGCCAGATAATCGCCGACTGCCTCCGGGTCAGGATTTGCCCGATCACGGGTTCCGCAGCGTGTCCCTCTACCTGAGTGCCCCGCTTCCCTGGCCGCGGCTGCAAACCGTGCTGGAAGACCTGTTGACCCGGCATCGTTCCCGTCTGGTGCGGGTCAAGGGCGTGGTTCGCCTGTCCGACCGGACCGAGCCCGTCATCGTGCAAGCCGCGATGGGCCGGTTGTATCCGCCGGTTGCCTTGCCGGAGCGTGCCTCCGACGATCGCCTGGGACGTCTGGTTTTCATCGCCGTCGGCGCCGTTCACGAACTCGCCGAGGAACTGATGGCGGCCGTGGGTGGCATCGCGGTTCCGGATGCGATCCGCCTGCATTGACTAACGATCCTATCGCAACCCATGGACATCCATAGCAACGACTCGTCCCTCGCCGCGGCCGCCTCAGGCAAACGCAGCCTTTATAGGCTTCGCGTGCAGGTCCAGTTCTCGTCCGCGCACTCGCTCCGCGATTATCCCGGCGATTGCCGCCGCCTGCACGGGCATAACTGGAAGCTGGAGGTGGAGGTCTCCGCGCGCATCCTGGACGAGCTGGGCATCGCCCTGGATTTCAAGACCATCAAGGCGGAAGCCCGAACGCTTGCCGACAGCCTGGACCACCGCTATCTCAACGAGATCGAGCCGTTCGACCGGATCAATCCGACGGCGGAGAACCTGGCCGGCTGGTTTTACCGCCGGCTCGCCGAACGGATCGACGGGGAATTCGCCCGGGTCAGCGCCGTGACCTTGTGGGAAACCGACACGTTGTGCGTCCGCTATACGGAGGAGGATCGATGAGCGCTCCGATCGGCATCGAAGACGTGCAGGGCCGGGCCGACTCCCGCCGCATCGCCATCGACAGGGTCGGGATCAAGGACATCCTGCATCCGGTGCGGGTCCGGGACCTCAGCCAGGGCGAGCAGCACACCATCGCCCGCTTCGACATGTACGTGAACCTGCCCCACGGCTTCAAGGGCACCCACATGTCCCGCTTCGTGGAGATACTCAACGGTTACGAACGCGAAATCGGCGTGGAGTCCTTCGGCGACATGCTGGCCGAGATGATTCGGCGACTGGAAGCCCAGTCCGGCTACATCGAAATGCGGTTTCCGTATTTCGTCGAAAAGGCGGCGCCGGTCACCGGCGTGCGCAGCTTGATGGACTACGAAGTGGCCCTGGTCGGCGAAATCGCCGAAGGCGAAGTCACGACGCATATCCGGGTGACGGTGCCAGTCACCAGCCTCTGTCCCTGTTCCAAGACGATTGCCGAACGGGGCGCCCACAATCAGCGCTCTCACGTCACCGTGACCGTGACGACCGCTGATTTCGTGTGGATCGAGGAACTGATCGAGTGGGTGGAGGCCGAAGCCTCCTCCCCGATCTTCGGACTGCTCAAGCGTCCCGACGAGAAGTATGTCACCGAATACGCCTACGACCATCCCAAGTTCGTCGAGGACATGGTGCGCGACGTGGCCGCCCGGATGGACGCGGAGCCCCGCATCCTGGCCTACACGGTCGAAGCGGAGAACTTCGAATCCATCCACAACCATTCTGCCTATGCGCGGATCGATCGCGATCTACACCACTCATCTCCCCAACAAAACGGAGCCATGACATGACCGCCATCACTTCGAACCGCATCCCCGTCACCGTGCTGACAGGTTTCCTGGGTGCAGGCAAAACGACCCTCTTGAACCGAATCCTGAGCGAAAACCACGGCAAACGCATCGCCGTGATCGAAAACGAGTTCGGCGAAATCGGCATCGACAATGCCCTGGTCATCGATGCCGATGAAGAAATTTTCGAGATGAATAATGGTTGTATCTGTTGTACGGTCCGGGGCGACCTGATCCGCATCCTCGGCAATCTGATGCGGAGGCGCGACAAGTTCGACGCCATCCTGATCGAGACCACGGGGATCGCCGACCCCGCTCCGGTGGCCCAGACCTTCTTCGTCGACGAGGAAATCGCCTCGCAGCTCCGGCTGGACGGCGTGATCACCGTGGTGGACGCCAAACATGTGCACTTGCATATCGAAGACAGCGAGGAGATCAAGGAACAAATCGCCTTCGCCGACGTGATTCTCCTCAACAAGGCCGACCTGGTCTCGGAACCGGAGCTGGCCGCCCTGGAAAAGCGGGTGCGGGGCATGAATGCCATGGCCCGAATCCATCGTACGGTGAACGGCCAGGTGGATCTGGCCGAGGTACTGGACGTCGGCGGGTTCGACCTCGATCGGGCGCTGACGGTCAAGCCCGGTTTCCTGGATCCGGAATATCCCTTCGAATGGGCCGGGCTGTTCCATCTCGCCGCCGGGGATTACCGCTGGATTATCCAAGACGGCCCCGATCCCGCCATCCGCTTGATTTGGCTGCCGGTGGCCGATGCCAGCGACAGTTGCCTCATGGGTCTGCAAGAGCGCATGGTCCGGTTGTTCTCGGACCCTCCCAAGCGGCTCGCGCCCGATGCCGGCCTAACGGAGGAATGCCTGCACGAGCTGGATCTGAGCGCCGGCGGCATAAAGCAAATTCGGGTTTCGGTCGAGCGGGACGGGCATTACGCCTGCTTCACCCAGCATCATCCCGATGAGTTCGGCATGACCTTCCTGCGCGGGGATCGAGGGGTCGAACCGGTGATGACCCGTGAATGGGAGGCCGGGCACACACATGACGATGACGTGACGTCGGTGGGCATCAGCGAGCCCGGCGATCTGGACTACAGCCGCTTCAACAACTGGATCGGCGAGCTGCTCCGGGAAAAAGGGGCGGATATCTTCCGCACCAAAGGCATCGTCAGCCTGAAAGGCATGGAAAAGAAGCTGGTGTTCCATGCCGTGCATATGCTGTTCAACATGCAGGCCGATAAACCCTGGGGCGACGAGCCGCGCCGCAACCAGCTGGTGTTCATCGGCCGCAATCTGGACCGGCACGCTTTGAACGAGGGATTTCGGCAATGTCTGGCTTGAATGAGAAAGCACCGTTCGAGCTGATCGAGCCGCAATGGCGGGTCGTGGGCGACGATTACATCACCGCTCTGGCCTGGTCGCCTGATGGATCTACGCTGGCAGCGGCATCGGCCGGCGGTCCGATCCTGCTGCTCGTGGGAGAAACCGGAGGGGTCGTTCATGAACTGCCCGGTCACGGCCTGGGAACGCTGGCGCTGGACTGGTCCTGCGACGGACGTTGGCTCGCCAGCGGCGGACAGGACGGCAAGGCGCGGGTGTGGGATGCCGGTACCGGTGCAGAGGCCATGGTACTGGATGGCGGCAGCGGCTGGGTGGAACACGTGGCCTGGTCGCCGCGCGGCGATCTCCTCGCCTCGGCGGCCGGCAAGTTCGTGAAGCTGTGGAAGAATGACGGCGAATTGTGTCGAGTCTACGGCGATCATGCCAGCACGGTGACGGGCTTGGCCTGGCTGCGCGACGGACGCCGATTGGCCACCGCGTGTTACGGCGGGGTCAAGCTGTGGCGGATAGACGCCGTGCAAGCGAAAAAGCATTTCCAGTGGAAAGGCTCGTTTCTCTCCCTGAGCCTTTCGCCGAACGACGAACACCTCGCTGCCGGCTGCCAGGATGCCAGCCTGTTGGTTTGGAATGTAAAGACCGCCAAGAACGTCGGCATGTCGGGCTATCCCGGCAAGATCAGCCTATTGGACTGGGATGCCTCATCCCGATATCTGGCCAGCGGCGCGGACCGTGAGGCGGTGCTGTGGAATTTCTCGGGACCGGGTCCGGCCAATCGGGAGCCCTTTGTGCTCAGCCGCCACATCGACCGCATCGCCGACCTCGGGTTTCATCCGAAGCGGGATGTTCTCGCCACGGTCGGGCAGGATGGAATGTTGATCCTGTGGAATATCCCCGAAGGCATAATGAAGGATCTTTGTATCCTGAAAAATCCGCTGACCCGGCTGGCCTGGAGTCCTCAGGGCAACATGCTGGCCGTCGGTTCGGCAGAGGGCGAGGTCTGCCTGTTAAGCGTACGGTAGATGGACTGAACTCCGAGCGGTCGATTACCACGGATAGCATGAGCAGACTCGCCCTGAAAGTCCGCTCAGTGTAAGCCCTCGTATGTTCGGAGAGAGCAGAGCCTATTCTCATGACATGCGTCCCCTTTCATATTCCCATGGTGATTGGGCCAACGACTTCGAATGCGCTACGGTCTATTGATAGGCATGAATAAAGCACGCCCGCTCCGAGACGTCTGATTTATTCTGAAAGATTCAGAAGGACTTGAATGCAGACGAGTCGGTATGAACACCTACGAGCGTAAGCGCAAACCATAACGAGAAAATGGGTACGATCTTGGCGTACCAACCTCCGCTGCAAGCCGGCAAGCAAATAACACAAACGGCCATGTACCTCAAAGTGTTGATATCCGCGCTGTTGATCGCAGTAATTTCCGAAACGGCGAAACGTAGCAGCCTGGTTGCCGCCCTCATCGCATCACTGCCGATCACATCGATTCTGGCCTTCATCTGGCTCTATGTCGACACCGGGGACACCGAACTGATAACTGAGCTTTCGCGGCAAATCGTCTGGCTGGTGATACCTTCACTGGCCTTCTTTTGGATCTTGCCCCTGCTGCTGGAACGGTCGCTGAATTTCTGGCTGGCACTCGGCCTCGCGGCGATAGCTACCAGCGTGTGCTATGGCTTGGTCTTATTGCTGAGAAACCTGTTTTAAAAGGCGTTTACGCAACTTGAAGCCCTTCAGCTTAATGAGTAGCATAATCTACATTACTGTAGAGAATGCTACACATGTCTTGGCTTTTGCTCATACTGACTCTGCCGACGGAGAACGCCACGGCCCGAATGCGGGCCTGGCGAGCGCTCAAAGCCTCGGGCGCCGCGGTGCTCCGGGATGGCGTCTATTTGCTGCCCGAACGGGACGGCTGTCGAGAGATTCTGGCCGAGGTCGCCGACGATCTCCGTGAGAACGGCGGCACGGCCTATTTGCTGAAGACTGAAGGAAAAGGTGAAGACGGTTTTTCGAGGCTATTTGATCGTTCATCCGAATTCGGCGAATTGCTGGTGGAGATTGCCCAGTGCCGCGCCCGGCTGACGAGCGAAACCGCGCCGGCGACACTGAAACAAGCCAGAAAGCTCCGCAGGACATTTGGACAATTGGCCGCCATCGACTTCGTCCCGGGGGAAGCCCAGAAACAAGCCGATGCCGCATTGCAGGAGCTGGAAAGTTCGGTCAGCCGCTGCCTGTCCCCCGACGAACCGCATGCGGCGGCCGGTGCGATCCCACGCTTGGATATTGCCGACTATCGCGGCCGCGTGTGGGCGACTCGTGCCCGCCCCTGGGTGGATCGACTCGCGAGCGCCTGGCTGATTCGCCGCTTCATCGACCCGGACGCCCGCATTCTCTGGTTGGCTTCACCCGCCGACTGCCCGGAGGACGCGTTGGGGTTCGACTTCGACGGTGCCGCCTTTTCCCATGTGGGCGGCAAGGTGACCTTCGAGACCCTCCTGGCCGGATTCGGCCTGGAGTCGCCACCGCTCGCGCGACTCGCCGGCATCGTGCACTTCCTCGACGTCGGCGGCATCCAACCTCCGGAGGCCCAAGGCATTGAGCGCGTATTGGCGGGCCTGCGTGAAACCAGCGCCAATGACGATCAACTGTTCACGGCCGCCAGCGTTCTGTTTGACGGGCTACTGGCCGCATTTGAAAAGGATTCCGCGCCATGAGCGAAACTTCCCACGTCACCGCACCCACTAAGAACAATGTTCGCCCGGTCGCCGTAGGTTTTTGGGCCGCCTTCCTGTTCTGGCTCAAGCTCGGCTTCATCAGTTTCGGCGGCCCTGCCGGCCAGATCGCCATCATGCATTCGGAATTGGTCGAACGGCGCCGCTGGATCAGCGAGAAACGCTTCCTGCACGCACTCAACTACTGCATGCTCCTGCCGGGGCCGGAGGCGCAGCAACTGGCGACCTATATCGGCTGGCTGATGCACCGCACCTGGGGCGGGATCATCGCGGGAGGGCTGTTCGTGTTGCCTTCGCTCTTGATCTTGATCGGACTGGGCTTGATTTACCTGGCGTTCGGCCAGGTGCCCGCCGTGGCCGGCGTGCTGTACGGCATCAAGCCGGCGGTGACCGCCATCGTTTTGTTCGCAGCCTGGCGCATCGGCTCGCGGGCGCTGAAAAATTGGGTGCTGTGGGCCATGGCAGCCTCGGCGTTCGTGGCCATTTTTGCTTTCAAAGCGCCGTTTCCCTTGATCGTGCTGGTAGCGGCGATTCTGGGCGGCATCGGCGGCAAGTTTGCACCCGGCAAATTTGTGGTCGGAGGCCATGGTGCGGCCAAGCAAAGCTACGGTCCGGCGCTGATCGACGACGATACGCCGGTTCCCGCCCATGCCCGCTTCACCTGGGCCAGCTTGCTCAAGATCATTCTAGCGGGCCTGATCCTATGGAGTGGCGCGATCGGCTTCCTATACGCGCAGTATGGTTGGCACGGCGCGCTCACGCAGATGGGCTGGTTCTTCACCAAGGCGGCCCTGCTCACCTTCGGCGGTGCCTACGCGGTGCTGCCCTACGTCTATCAGGGCGCGGTCGAGCATTTCCACTGGCTCGCTCCGCATCAAATGATCGACGGCCTGGCCTTGGGCGAAACGACGCCGGGGCCGCTCATCATGGTGGTGACCTTCGTCGGTTTCGTCGCCGGCTGGGCCAAGCAACTGTTCGGACCGGATCAGCTTTTTCTGGCAGGCACCGCAGCCGCGGCCGTGGTGACCTGGTTCACCTTCCTGCCCAGTTTCCTGTTCATCCTGGCGGGCGGCCCCCTGGTCGAAACCACCCACGGCAATCTCAAGTTCACCGCGCCCCTGACCGGCATTACCGCCGCCGTGGTGGGTGTCATCCTCAACCTCGCTGTGTTTTTCGCCTACCACGTATTTTGGCCGCAGGGCTTCTCTGGGCGCTTCGATGGCGTTTCGGCTCTGGTAGGCCTGGGTGCGCTGCTGATCCTGTTCCGTTGCCGGGTCGGCGTCATCCCGGTCATCGGCGTCTGCGGCCTGGTCGGTTTCTTGTTCACCTTCCTCAAACCCTGGTTGGCCCAGGCGGGAGTGCTGTTATGAACCGCATCGTCTTTCCGAGGATTACGCTAGGAACTTTCCTTTTCCTGATGTGCGCCATGTTGCCGGCCCGCGCGGAAGCACCGCCGCCTTTCGACCCGGTTCAGGGGGTGATCGACGCCAAGCGGGACGAGGCGGTGAAGACCATTCCCTTCTCCAAAATGCCTGAAGGTATTGCCGTCAGGCATTAAACCACCGGTTCCATGGGTTCGAGACGCCTCACCCTGACCCTTGCGGCAACCTTGTTTCTGGGGCTGGGATTGGCGCCGCTCGTGGTCATGTTCGCATCGAGTCTCACCGTGGACGGAATGTTCGGCCTGGATCGCTATCGGGACCTGTGGGCATCGCCCCGCCTGCCTCGGCTCTTCGGTCGGAGCGTGCTGCTCGCGGGACTGGCCACCCTGGGCGCGCTGGGACTCGGCGTGCCGCTCGGCCTGCTGCTCGGCAAGACCGATCTGCCGGGGCGGCGCCTGTTCGCCGCGGGGTTCATCCTGCCCCTGCTGCTCCCGCCCTATTTCCTCGCGCTCGGCTGGTTCGCCCTGCTGGGGCGGGAGGGTTGGCTCGCCCGCCTGCTGCCCGCTTCAGTGGCCGGAACTCTCTCAGAATGGCTGTTCGGACTGCCGGGCTGTGCCGTAACGCTGGCCACGGTGTTTCTGCCCCTGATCGTGCTACTCACGGCGACCCTCCTCCATAGCGTCAATCCCCGCCTGGAGGAGGCTGCGAGGCTGTACGCCGCCTGGCCGAAAGTGCTTGGCCGCATCACCCTGCCGGCCGTTGGGCCGGGCGTTCTATTCGGCGCTGTCCTGGTGTTTCTGCTGGTCCTGGGCGAACTCACCGTGCCCATGTTCCTGCGCTATGACGTGTACCCGGTGGAAATCCTGACCCAGTTCGCGGCCTTCTACGATTTCGACGCGGCCATCGCGGCAGCGGCTCCGCTGGCGCTGGTCGTGGGCTTGCCGCTGGCGGCGGAATGGCGCTCGCGGCGCTTCGCGGCACCCGATCTTCGGCCGGCGGGAACCTCGCTTTCCATCCGCCTGGGCGCTTGCAAATGGCTATGGACGGTCGGCGTATCCAGTCTGCTTTTGATGCTCGTGGTGTTGCCGCTCGGCGCACTACTGCTTCAAGCCGCCCCGGCGGACTTCGGCGACGCGTGGCGTCGGGCGGGCGATGCCCTCGGGCGCAGCCTGTTGTACGCTGCGCTCGGGGCCAGCCTTTTGACGGCCTTCGGATTTTTTCTGGGGCTTTTGTGGCGCGAGCGGACGCGCGGCGCAGGCCTCACCGAATTCGCCGCCCTGCTGCTCCTGATCCTGCCCAGCTCAGTTGTAGGCATCGGCCTGATCGGACTGTGGAACCAACCTGCGACTGCCGGCTTCTACGCCTCGCCGGGTCTCCTGCTGTTGGGGTATCTCATCCAGTATGGAGCATTGTCCGGGGGCATCGCCCACAGCGCTCTGGCGCGCCTCCCGCCGTCCCTGGAGCAGGCGGCGGCCGTGGCCGGGGCTGGCTGGTGGCGGCGGATCCTGTTCATCGCGCTGCCCCTGAGCCGGCGAGGACTCCTGACCGCCTGGCTGGTCGCTTACCTCTTTTGCCTGCGCGATACCGGACTCGCCCTGCTGGTGTACCCGCCCGGCGGGGACACCCTGCCGGTGCGCATCTTCACCGTGATGGCCAACAGCCCGTTCGGGTTGGTGGCGGCGCTGTGCGCCTTGTTGGTGGCCGCGGCACTGCCGCCGCTCATCCTGACTGGACTTGGCCTTCGCAGAGAGGCGCACTCGCCATGAGCGCCGTCGAGTTCCGGCAGGTTTGGGCGTCCTATCGGGGCAAGCCGGCGGTGCGGGATTTTTCCCTGGACGTGGAAGCCGGCGAGCGGGTCGTGCTGCTCGGCCCTTCCGGCTGCGGCAAGACCACGGTGCTGCGCCTCGCCGCCGGTTTCCGCGTGCCCGAGCGGGGCGCCGTACTGCTGGACGGGGCGGTCGCGGCGGAAGCCGGCCGCCTTGACCTGGAACCCGAACAGCGGGGTCTCGGCATGGTGTTTCAGGACCTGGCCCTGTGGCCGCATCTCACGGTGCGCGGGAATCTGGAATTCGGCCTGAAGGCGCAGGGCGTTGCCAGGGCGGAGCGGGAACGGCGCATCCGGGAAACCCTGCGGTTGGTGCGCCTGGAATCGCGGCCGGACGCGCGCCCCGGCGAACTTTCGGGCGGCGAGCAGCAGCGTGTCGCCCTGGCCCGTGCCCTCGTCACCCAACCCCGCCTGCTGCTCATGGACGAACCCCTGTCCAGCCTGGACTTTGAACTGGCCCTCGAACTGCGCCGCGAGATTCTGGCGCTCCAGGAAGCACTCGGATTCACCCTGCTCTACGTCACCCACAATCTGGACGAGGCGTTCGCCATCGCCCAGCGGATCGTGGTGATGCGCGCGGGCGCCATCGTCCGCCAGGGGTCGGTGGAGGAAATCCGCGCCCACTTCGACCAGGTTCGCCGGGGACTCCTCGCCTCGGGTACTGACGGGACGGCGGAATCGGCCGGTGTAAAGGGATAAGACGGAATGGCATCGGTCAACGGGATAGCGCGCGTGGCGAAGTGGTTAGAACTCAAGAGGTGGACGAACCCGTCCGCAAGGTCCTCATCGTGGATCTCTTGGATGCCATGGGCGCGTGCTACCTGTTTACGCGGCCTTCGCCGCGGCAGGCGTGCTCACGCATACCGAGAAAGGCGCCGATAAAAAACTGCTTCCATAACTCACTGGAGGTCAAACATCATGAAGTGGATCACGCGCGAGAACGTTAAGGAAACTCTGAATAAGTCCCTGGCCCCGATAAAATAACGCCCAACGTCCAATTTTCGACAGGTCGATACCAGATGAAGCAACTCGGACTCAGTGCCACCGTGTTTGTGAAGAAACCGAAGCTGACCAAGCGTCAGAAATTTCTCCAGGACATGGAGCAGGTGATTCCTTGGGGGTTGTGGACGAGCCGGATTGCGCCGTACTACCCGACGGCCGGCCGGGGCAGGCGTCCCTTTCCTTTGGAGACGATGTTGCGCATCCACCTGATGCAGCACTGGTTCGGCTACTCCGATCCGGCGATGGAAGAGGCGCTGCATGACATTCCGATGCTACGCGAGTTTGCCGGGCTGGATGCGGGCGAGGACGCCATGCCGGATGAAACCACGATCCTCAAGTTCCGGCGCCTGTTGGAAACCCATCAGATGGCGCAAACCCTATTCGATGAAACGGCGGCACTATTGGCGGAAAAGGGCTTATTGTTGCGTCAAGGGACCATCGTGGATGCCACCCTGATCGCCGCCCCGCCGTCCACGAAGAACCGCGAGCGGAAGCGGGATGGCGAGATGAGTTCGACCAAGAAGGGTAACAATTACCACTTTGGCATGAAGGCGCACATCGGCGTGGATGCTGATTCAGGCTTGGTGCACACGATGGAAGTCACCACCGCCAAGGTGGCGGACGGGGTCATGACCGATGCCCTGTTGCACGGCGAGGAGCAGGTCGTCCTGGGCGATCGGGCCTATACCCGCAAGGACCGCAATCTGGAGGTCGAACGCCAGGAGGGCGAGCCGGTCTGGGCGTTTCCCTTCAAGCGTAAGAAGGGCGAGGACTTGCCTGCGGAACAAGCGCTTCACAACCGCATGCTGGCCGCGCTGCGGGCGGTGGTCGAACACCCATTCCGGATCGTCAAACGCCAATTCGGCTATACCAAGGTCCGGTACCGGGGACTCTTCAAAAACGGGCAGCAACTCTACCTGCTGTTTGCCCTCGGCAATCTCTACCAGGTGCGGGAGGAGTTGATGGCGGCCTAGGGATCAATCCGTGCATCGTCCCGGAAAACCGGGGGCGAGGGGCGGAAAGAGCGCCGATAGCGGGCGCCAATTGGGGAGGGAAAAACGACCTTTTTCGGCTGGTAGCCCCGGCCGGTTTATCGGAGCCACCAATAAAACGCACTTATTCAGAGCTTCCTTAAGGTGGACCGGGTGGCCTGCCCCTGGCTCATCAAAAAGTTCATTGACCCTGAGGCCGAGTTCTTGTTCGTTCCGGCCGACCAGGTCCTGGCGGTGGCCGAGCGACACGGCGCTATTCCTTTCGATGTCCCCGGCGTGGAACTCGGGCACCACGAGGGCCGGTGCAGTTTCGAGGCGGTCGTGGCCAAGTACCGGATCGACGATCCCGCCGTGGCCCTGCTCGCGAGAATCGTGCACGGCGCGGACGTGAAACAGGACCTCTACGGGCGGCCGGAAGCCGCGGGGCTCAAGGCCATCGCCGAGGGATTTCAGCACCTGGGACTGAAGGATGATGGGGAGATTCTGGAAAAGGAATTCATCGTCTACGAGGCCCTTTATGCCTATTGCCGGCAAACGGTGAACACACTGTGAGACCGATCGAGGTATTCTCCATGAACAGAGATACGATTTACCGCTTGACCGCCATCTTCATGATAACGCTCTTGAACCTCTTGCCCGGCCCGGCTGCGGCGGAGGCCCCCAGCGGCGGGCAAGGGCTCGATACGGCAAGAATCGAGCGGCTGACCGGCGTCAAAGGGAAACTGGACGAAAAGGAGGGCGTATTCAAAGTCAGCCAGCCACGCGCCGATCTCCGGGTGACCGCGGCGGGCGTCAAAATGACGCCGCCCCTGGGGCTGACCTCGTGGGCCGCGTTCATGAAGGCGGGGGGCCGAACCCTGGTCATGGGCGACATGGTCCTGCTCGAAGATCAGGTGAATCCGGTCATGAGCGTGGCCCTCGACAACGGCCTCGAAATCACCGCCCTGCACAACCATTTCTTCTGGGATTCCCCCAAGGTGATGTTCATGCACATCGGCGGCACGGGGGATGAAGAAAAGCTGGCGGCCGCCGTGGGCGAGGTATTCGCCAAAGTCGAGGAGACCCGCGGCGGCCGAGGCGAGGTACCCTTCGCTGCCATCGACCCCGCCCAAACCTCGCTCGATCCCAAGAAAATCGAGGCGGTCATCGGCGCCAAAGGCGAGTTGGCCGGAGGCGTCTTCAAGATCACCCTCGGGCGAACCACGACCATGGAAGGTAACACCCTCGGCAGCACGATGGGCGTCAACACCTGGGCCGCGTTCGCAGGCAGCGACGAGCAAGCGGTCGTCGACGGTGACTTCGTCATGTGCGAGGACGAACTGCAGCCGGTGCTCAAAGCGCTGCGCCGCGCCGGCATCCAGATCGTAGCGATCCACAGCCACATGACCATGGAATCGCCACGAACGGTCTTCCTGCACTACTGGGGCGTCGGCCCCACGGTCGATTTGGCGCGGGCGCTCCAATCCGCCTTGGAAACCCAGAGGAGAAACCCTTGATCATGGCGACAAAACAACTCATCCATTTGGCTGTGTGCCTCGGGCTGTGCACATTCACCGGTCTGGTCTCGGCCGAGGAGAAAGCGGCTACGAGTCCCGCGGTATCCCGGCTGAGCTTCGATGAACTGACGCCGGGCGGCATTCCGCCCGGCTGGACCATCGCGGCCACGAATCCCGGCGGTCCCCCGGCGGAGTGGCAAGTCAAGGCCGATCCCAAGGCGCCGAGCGCGCCCCATGTTCTGGCGATCACGAAGATTCACGACGATTCCGGGGATGTTTTTAACTTGTGCTGGACGAACGCGG
The DNA here is from genome assembly GCF_051027445.1 of Methylocaldum sp. GT1TLB. Taxonomy (NCBI): domain Bacteria; kingdom Pseudomonadati; phylum Pseudomonadota; class Gammaproteobacteria; order Methylococcales; family Methylococcaceae; genus Methylocaldum; species Methylocaldum sp. GT1TLB. Next base: position 4,373,342 of record NZ_CP194898.1, on the reverse strand, counting down.
TGAAATTCCGGGACGGCGCCATCGAAGTCAGCCTCCGCGCCGACGGCGGCAAGGAAGATCAGGGGGGTGGTCTCATCTGGCGGGTGCAGGACGCCAATAACTATTACGTCGCCCGCTATAACCCCCTGGAAGACAACATCCGCCTGTACTTCGTGAAGGACGGGCGGCGCAAGCAACTGGACAGCGCGAACATCTCCGGCGTGAAATCCGGCGAATGGTTCCGGTTGAAGATCGTTCAGCAGGGAGACAAGATCGAAGCCTATTTGAACGACCGGAAATATCTGGAGACTACCGATAGAACCTTTATGAAGGCGGGCGGGATCGGCTTTTGGAGCAAGGCGGATGCGGCCAGTTCGTTCGACGATCTGGTGGTGACCGCCCGATAATCGATGGGCCGTGGCACGCCGGCGTCCACTCGGTGGGTCTTCTCTTTGGTTTTGGCCGGATCGGCCTCCGCCTTCGGCGGCCCGCCCTTCTTCACCAACGATCCCGACCCGCCGGAACCGGGCCAGTGGGAGATCAACCTGCCCTGGTTCATGGAACGCAGCCGGGATGGTTCGGCGATCGGCGAATTCGTGCGCGTGGACGTCAATTACGGCTACGACCCTTACACCCAGCTCAGCATCGAGCTGCCCGCGCCCTACAGGCTCCCCGCCGAAGGCGGATTGCGCTCCGGCGTGGGCGATGTGCTGTTCGAGTACAAGCGGCGCTTCGGCCTCGACGCCGAAGCGGGGTATTTCGGCATCAACCCCCAGCTCACCCTGCCCACGGGAGACGAGGAAAGAGGCCTCGGCGCGGGACGGGCGAACCTGCAATTGCCGCTGCTCTATCAGAAGCAGTGGGGCGACACCGTGATCTACGGCGATGCGCGTTACAAGCTGTGGGCCGGGGGCGAGGGCAAGAGTTACTGGTTTTTCGGTTTGGCCTTGGAGCACGCCGTGGGCAAGCGGCTCAAGCTCGGCGGCGAGGTGTTCGCCATTACGTCCCCTTCCCCCGGCGGCGAGCCCAACGCCGGCTTCAACCTGGGCGGAAAGTGGGTCATGGCCCCCGGCCGGGTGTTGATGGTGTCCGCCGGCCGCTCGTTCCGGGACGAGCCGGAACTGACTTTGTTCATCGGCCTGAAACTGCTGTTTTCGCCAAACCCTTAAGGAGGCAACGATGACAATGCAACCCTACAGATGGCTATCGCTGCTGCTGAGCCTGGCGCTCGCCCGGACTGCCGTGGGCGCGGAAGCCACGGTCGTGGTCTATGCCAGCGAGGATCAGGTGTTCTCGGAACCGATCCTCAAGGATTTCGAGCGGGATACCGGCATCCGCGTCAAAGCGGTGTACGACACCGAGGAAACCAAGGGTACCGGCGTCATGAACCGGCTGCTCGCCGAGAAGAACAACCCGCAGGCGGACGTCTATTGGGCGAACGAACCGATCCGGGCGGAAGTCCTGAAGCAGCGGGGTGTTTCGGCGCCTTACCGGTCCCCCAATGGCGAAGGCATCCCTAAGGTCTTCAAGGACCCCGAAGGGTACTGGACCGGCTTTTCCGCAAGGGCGCGGGTGTTCATCATCCACCACAAGGCCCGCGTCAAGCCGCAAAGCCTCGCCGCCTATACCGATCCCAAGTGGGCGGGCAAAGGCGTTATTGCCAACCCCCTGTTCGGCACGACCGCCACCCATGTGGCGGCCCTGTTCACGCTGTGGGGCGATGAGCGCGCCAAAGGGTTTATGGACGCCCTCAAAAGGAACGGCACCAAGATTTCCACCAGCAATGGCGAAAGCGCGGACCTGGTGGCCGCCGGGGAATTCGAGTTCAGTCTGGTTGACAGCGATGACGCGGTCAACCGCATGCGCCAGGGTAAACCCGTGGAGATGATCTGCCCGGACCAGGGCGAGGGCGAACCGGGTTGCCTGATCCTGCCCAACGCCGTCGTGCCGATCCGGGGCGCGCAGCACCCGGAGGCCGCCCGCGAGCTCGTCGATTACCTCCTGTCTCCGGACACCGAGCGCAAGCTGGCTTTCGCCGACTGCGCCCAAATTCCACTGCACCCTGGCGTGGAAACCCCGCCCGACGTGCCGAAGCTCGACCAGCTCAGAACCATGCCCGTCGATTACGGGGTGGTGGCCCGAAAGCTACAAGCCATCCAGCCCTGGTTAAAGCGGTGGTGAAGACGCCTCCACAATCACTGGGTCACTATGCCTAGTGCCGCATTGCCAGAGTGAGGCGCACAACTGGCTGCCCGGACTGTAGGCGCCGTCCAATCTTCTCGCTAGATCCAGTAAGCCGCCCCCGCCACGCCCTATTTGTCCACCATAGAAAGGGAAAGCCTGCTGGGCGTGAGCAATGTAAGGTTGAGGCGCGTCGGTCGAGCGGAGGCCGGCCCGTGAAAAAGACTGAACGGCGAAAGTGACACCCCCTCGTGCAGCGCGTCATCATTGCGCTAGCTTTGGACGGTTTCCTGTCACAACCAAACATCCGCTTTGTCTCGGTTTGCTACTGTTCGGAGTCCCTGGCCGAGTGGCTCATTCGGGCACGTGCTGCTCGCTCGACGTTGAGGAAAGCAGTCGTTCGTGACCGACAGGTATTGGACAGACTGAATGGCCGCAAATGGCCGAATTTCAGACAATGAGAGCAGCCTCTATTTCTGGCCATATAGGGCTCTTCCGTGGCTATCGGAAATCTATCTGAACTCATGCTTGGCTCTATCGAGGCGGGCGCCGACGCGATTTTCAGTTCATAGATACTCCGTCTTCTGATTGCCCGCGACGTTCACGTAATGATCATGTTCATGCATCGTGAACATGATCATTACGTGAACATTTCGCTTGATCTTGTGTTCGCTGTCTTATAATGTTCACGTTACGTGAACAAATGATGAAATATGAACATGCCGCTTCGCTATCGAGAAGAATCCCTGCATCACCAAGAGCAAGCCCTCCTGGAGCGTGCCTTAGCCGCACTGCAGGAAACCACTGGCTTGACCGGGAAAATTATCGCCGCGGAGCCCTTATTGGAACAGGGAGTCAGAGTCGATGCAGCCGTGGAAATCGACGTAGCCGGTCAGCCCCATCGTTATAGGGCTGAAATCAAACGAATCGATCGCTTTACCGCGATCGGCCAAGTCAGGAACCGATTCGATTCATTTCAGCAGCCCGGCTTACTCGTGGCCCCGCGGATCACCGCTGAAATGGCCGACAAATGCCGTGAACTGGACGTGCAGTTCATCGATGCCAACGGCAACGCCTATCTTCATGACCTAGGCCTGTTTATCTTCGTGAAAGGACTGCGCCCTCGAGCCAAGGAGGGGATGGATATCACGACTGCGGAACCACCTCGTGCAGGTACTGCAACTGCCCTTAGAGTGATATTCGTCCTGCTATGCCGTCCCGAGTTGGTCAATGCACCTTATCGCGAGATCAATCGAGCGGCCGGCGTTGCGCTGGGGGCGGTGGGAGAGGTTTTTTTAGATCTGAATAACAGGGGTTACGCCATAATTGGCAAGGGAATGGGCGAGCGACGCATTCTGGAGCGCAAGCGATTGATTGACGAATGGGTGACCAACTACCCCATCAAGCTCCGTCCGAAGTTAAACCCAAGACGGTTTCAGGCTTCGACTCCGGACTGGTGGCGGCAAGTCGATGTCACCCGGTACAAAGCCCAATGGGGCGGCGAAGTCGCGGCCGACAAGCTGACCGGCTATTTGAGGCCCAACACCTTCACTCTATATTTCCGACCCGAAAACGTTCGTCAAAATCTCACGAAGCTAGTGGTCGAAAACAAGCTGCGTGCCGATCCCAAAGGTGAAATCGAGGTATTGGATGCCTTCTGGAATTTTCCAGCCGATGGCGCCCTGTCCGAAACCGTGCCACCGATCCTCGTCTATGCGGACCTTCTCGCCACCCTCGATCCGCGGAATCTTGAAACGGCGCGCATGATTTATGAGCAGAGCATCAATGGTTCTGGCACCCAGGGCTGAGCGCCCGATCGACCCCATTACCCTCGCGGTCCTGAGAGAAATTCAGAATGCATCAGTTGCTCTGGGTCTGGAAGCCTTCCTGGTAGGAGCAACCGCCAGAATCATCTTGCTTGAGCACGTATTCGGGCTGCAGGCTGAACGTGCTACCCGCGATATCGATTTTGCTTTTGCGGTTGAAAACTGGGACCAGTTTAAGGCAATCAAGAGGTATCTTGTCACCGGCTCCGGTTTTCAAGAAATGGAACGGGTAATGCAGCGGCTGCTTTACCAACCAGAAGGCTGTAGGCGTAAATTCGTCGTGGATTTAATCCCGTTTGGTGGGCTCGAAGTCGAAAAAAATACCATCGCTTGGCCGCCGGACATGAGTATCCTAATGAATGTCGCCGGCTACCGAGATGCCTTGGTATCCGCGGTGCCAGTTGAAGTTGAACCTAGACTTATCGTATCGGTAGCTTCCGTCGCTGGGATTGCCATCCTCAAACTCTTTGCTTGGGTTGACCGTGGCCGAGAAGATCCCAAGGACGCCATCGATCTGCTCACACTACTCCGTCGGTATCACGAGGCGGGTAACCAGGACCGAATCTACGAAGACGCATCGACCGTGCTGGAATCAGCCTACCCCAGTTATTCTCACGTCCATTCGCCCAGACTTCGCACAACCATTTGACATAAAAAAGTGAGGAAGGCAAGAGCCTCGGAATGCATCCGTTTATCCACAGTTCGGGTGGAAAAGTCCGTGGATAAGATTGTGAAAGAAACGTTACAGCCCGCGGCTTTCCTGATTTGCGTGCTTATTGTCGAATAATGTGTCAGTTTCCTGTCTGACACTCCAGAGCGTGTTATGAACTTTTTGCTGTGGGCAAGGTACTGCAGGGATGCTTACTCGAAAACCTTACCCCAGCGATGTTTCAGACGACGAATGGACGTTCGCGGTCCCTTATTTAACCTTGATGAAGGCGGCCGCGCCCCAACGCCAGCACGATCTGCGCGAAATCGTCAATTGCTTGCGTTGGTTGGTGCGGACTGGTGAGCCCTGGCGGATGTTGCCGCATGACTTGCCGCCGTGGGGAGCCGTCTATCGGCAGACCCGGCGTTGGCTCGCGGCGGGCTGCTTCGACGCGATCGTGCACGATCTCCGCGAAGGTTTGCGCCTGGCTCAGGGGCGAAAACCGCAGCCGAAGGCTGCGATTTTGGATGGACGCACGCTGCAATCCAGTTGTGAGAGTGAACCGGAGTTCACCCCCGGAATTTACACCACCTTGACGGACTCACCCCCTCTCTCCCTCCCTTAGCCTGCACGCTTTGGCGAACCATACCTTCGAGACGGCAAGCATCCGACACCCCTACATCTAATTCCGTTTTTCCTACAAAAAAATCAGAATTTTCTTACTTTCATTCTGTGATATCCGTACCAGACTTACATTCGCTGGAAAAATGCTCGGGAAAGTTTCAATTGCTAATGGCTACGACCGCCTGGTCTGATTAGTTTGAATATAGCCCCGGAATCGTCACGGAAATCAAGGCTGCGGCCGCAAGTCGATGTACCGGGAAAATTTTCGAACAGCAGCCCCAGCACGGGCCATCTTGGACTCTTCCCGCCGACACAAACGGCTGTGCTCAGCGTCATAGACAATCGTGTCATATGCACGCATGGCCACATATCCGACTCGATAAGGAGTGCCGATAGTGTCGACCTTTAGGGATACATAGTGGCAGTTTGCCGCGAATCCTCTTATCCCCAGCACTGAAATAACAACCTTACCCAAATAACGCCCTCTTTAACCGCTATGCAGTTACCGAGGGTGCGAGCTTTATTTTGACTAATGAAAACGGTTCTAGGACGTGACAAGAGCCGGCATGTAACACGGACACGGTAATTCGGAAATCGAAAACCACCAGGAGTGAAAACACAGATGCACAGTGAAAAGGAGTTATACGCCACCCGCGAATTCTCCACCTCCGACCATTTACCGAACAAAGCCTTATGGTGTTATGCGGGTTGCCTTGGGATGGGCGGTTTTCTCATAACGACGCTGATAGGAAATTGGAGCGCCGGCAGCCTGATCGGAGGCGGCATCTTGCTACTCATGGCGCTGCTGCCGGTTCGTCTGCTCGCCGCGCAATCCGAGCGAGGGTTAGCGGCGGCGATAAGCGAAAGCAATGCCATTCTGTTGGCCGAACGGAAAGAGCAGCGCGAACACATCCACAGTCTGGACAAATTATGTACGGCCGTATTGCCCGTGTGGTCCGGCCAGATCGAGATGGGGCGGTCGCAGATGGAAGAGGCCATAGTCATACTCAGCGACCGCTTTGCCGATATTGCGCACGACCTACAAACCACGGTGATCGCTTCGCAAGAAGCGGCCTTGGATATCGGTGGACAAGCGGGCGACAGCGGCATGGTTTCGCTTCTAACGCAGAGCCAAAACGAATTGAACTCAGTTCTCGCCTCTTTAAAGACCGCTCTCGACATGAGGCGGATGGCGATGCACGAAATCCTGCAACTGTCCCACTTCACGGAAGAGTTGAAACAGATGGCAGCGGAAGTCGCCAATGTCGCCGGGCAGACCAACTTGCTGGCCCTTAACGCGGCCATCGAAGCCGCACGCGCGGGGGAGGCCGGAAGAGGATTTGCGGTCGTCGCGGATGAAGTACGGAAATTGTCGACGTTTTCCGGAGAAACCGGAAAACGGATCAGCGAACGGGTGAATGTCATCAACGAGGCCATCACCTCGGCATTGGAGCTTTCCGAAAAAACTGCCAATCAAGACGTGAAATTGCTGACCGATTCCGAGACCGCGATCAACCGTGTTCTCGACCAATTCAGCAAGGCGGGCGGCGCTTTGTGCCAATCCGCCGAGATCCTTCAAGGAAAAAGCGTAGAGATCAAGAACGAGCTATCGGACATTCTGGTTTCGCTGCAATTCCAGGACCGGGTTAGCCAAATTCTGGGGCACGTGCGCGACGATTTGGAAAAGCTCCATGCATGTATTTCCGAAGCATCCGGAAAAGAAACGATCGATGCCAAGCTTTGGCTCAAGGAATTGGCGCAAACCTATACCACCGAAGAGCAACGCCGGCACCACCCCGGCGTACAGCCTGTCAGTTCCGATCGATCCGCAAACATTACCTTCTTTTAATCCATAAGGAGTAGCTCCGTGGCCAAAACCATTCTCATCGTCGACGATTCGGCTTCGCTTCGCCAGGTCGTGAGCATCGCCCTGAAAGGAGCGGGCTATGACGTCGTCGAAGCCCGCGACGGCCAAGACGCCCTGACCAAGCTGAACGGGCAACGAATCCACCTGATCATCAGCGATGTCAACATGCCCAATATGGACGGAATAAGCTTCGTCAGAGAAGCGAAACAGCTCCCAGCTTACAAGTTCACTCCGGTGATCATGCTCACCACCGAGTCTCAAGAAAGCAAGATGGCCGAAGGCAAGGCGGCCGGCGCCAAGGCTTGGGTCGTCAAGCCATTCCAGCCTGCCCAAATGCTGGATGCCGTATCGAAATTGATCGCACCCTAAGAGAGCGTTAGCCATGGCCATCGAATTCACAGAAGACGGCGGCGCATTGCGTCTCTCCGGCGAACTGACCATCTATCATGCCGCGGAGATCAAACAGCCACTCCTGACGATGCTGCAATCCGGAAACGAACTGGAAATCGACTTATCCGGCATCAGCGAAATCGACACAGCGGGATTTCAACTTCTCATGCTGGCCAAGAGGGAAACCGATCGTACCGGCGGCAATCTTCGCCTGACCTCGCACAGCCCGGCTGTTCTGGAATTGATCGAGCTGTATAACCTGGCGGGGTTCTTCGGCGATCCGCTGGTCATCACCGCCGCGCACGGTGCGGGAGGACGGTCGTCATGAACCTGGATCAAGCACTACCGGTCTTCATCGAAGAAGGTCGCGCCCTACTCCAAGAAATGGAAGAAGGGCTCCTGGGGCTGGAACAGACGCCGGACGATCCGGATATCCTGAACGCGATTTTTCGCGCTGCCCATACCATCAAAGGTTCGGCAGGCTTGTTCGGTCTTGACGGCATCGTCTCCTTCACCCATGTCGTGGAAAACGTGCTGGATCGGATGCGCGCCGGCGAAATCCTGACTCAGCCGGATTTGACCAATCTCTTACTCCAATCGTGCGACGAAATCTCGGTGCTCATCGAGGCTGCAGCGGCGGGCTCCCAATCGGACGTCGACCCAACGTCCAACGGCGTCGGGCTGCTCCATCGATTACGCGCCTATCTTGAGACATCCGATGCTAGCAACGATGCCGGTCGCCTCCCGGCCAAAGCGCCCGCACCGGTAGAGGTTTGCGGCGAAGCTGCCGTGTCCGGCGACTGCTGGCGCATCGTCGTGGATTTCGGCGAAAACGTCCTGCGCAACGGCTTCGACCCGGCATCGTTTATACGCTACCTCTGCAATCTCGGGGAAATCGTTCATCTCGCAACCAAGACGGAACGGCTTCCGCCCGCCGAGCTCATGGATCCGGAGAGCTGTTACCTCGGTTTCGAAATCGACTTCAGAAGCGCTGCGGACAAACAAACCATCGAAAACGTCTTCGAGTTCGTACGGGAGGATTGCCATATCCGCATCACCCCGCCGCCCGCTTTCGCCGAAGTCGCCATCGAACGCATCGAAGCTCTCAAAGCAGAAGCGGACAAGGTGGGCGAGATCCTGATCGAAGCCGATGCCGTCACCCCTCGGGAAATCGAAGAAGCGCTGGCCCTGCAAAACGAGATTGACGCCAGAACCCAAAGACATCCGCCCATGGGCGAAATACTGGTGCAGGAAGGCATGCTGCAACAACCGGTCGTCGAAGCGGCTCTTGAAAAACAAAAGAAAATCCGCGACGCAAAAATCGGCGAATCCCGATTCATCCGTGTCGATTCCGGAAAGCTGGACCAACTCATCAATCAGGTGGGCGAATTGGTCATTGCCGGCGCGACGGCATCCCTGCTGGCGCAGAGAACGAACGACAGCGAACTGCAAGAAGCGCTTTCCACCATTCTGCGCCTGGTCGAGGAAGTCCGCGGCGGCGCCCTTCAGTTGCGCATGGTGCAGATTGGCGAAACCTTCAACCGCTTCAATCGCATTGTCCGGGATGTTTCCAAAGAACTCGGCAAAGACATCGAACTCCAGATCAGCGGCGCTGAAACCGAACTGGACAAAACCGTGGTGGAAAAGATCGGCGATCCCCTCACTCATCTGGTGCGCAACGCGATCGACCACGGAATCGAGTCTACCGATAGGCGTGTCGCTGCCGGCAAGCCGGCAAAGGGCACGGTTCGGCTCAACGCCTATCACGAATCCAGCAGCATCGTCATCGAAGTGACCGATGACGGCGGAGGATTGAATCGCGACAAAATATTGAGCAAGGCAATAGAGCGGGGACTGGTGAACGCCGGCCAAAACCTGAGCGAGCAAGAGATTTACAACTTGATCTTCGAGCCCGGTTTTTCCACCGCCGACACGATCAGCAACCTGTCCGGACGCGGCGTCGGCATGGACGTCGTGCGGCGCAATATCGAAGCGCTCCGCGGCATGGTGGAAATCAACAGTCGTCAGGGCCAAGGCTCGACCGTACGCATTCGCCTGCCTTTGACCCTGGCGATTATCGACGGCTTCCTGGTGAGCGTCGCCGGCTGCTCCTATGTGATTCCCCTGGAAGTGGTATCGGAATGCGTAGAGCTTGATGAACGGGAACAGCGCCACGGCTGCTATGTGAATCTTAGGGGTGAGGTATTGCCCATCCTCAACCTGCGCGAACACTTCAAGATACACGGCCAAACCTCCCGCCGTCAGAACATCGTCGTGACGCACTTCGGCGGGCAAAAGGCGGGGCTTTTGGTAGACGAACTAATGGGCGAGTTCCAGACCGTGATCAAGCCGCTCGGCAAGCTATTCGGCAAGGTGCGCGGCGTCAGCGGCTTCACCATCCTGGGCTCCGGCGAAGTGGCGCTGATTCTGGATGTGCTTTCGCTGATCCAGTATGCCGCCGGTCTGGAAGCTCAAAAAGCAGCCTGAAAGCGAACCCTTCTCTAGCCAACGGCAAACGACAGCTCGGAAGCACGAGAAGGCAATACGCAAACACACAACGATCACTTCCCACACGACAAAAAGGAAGAACAAAAATGACTGCATTCCATCGATTCACCGTCAGAACCCGGTTACTCGGACTGGTTTTCCTGCTCTGCGCCTTTCAGATCATGATCGGCTGGAACGGTTTGTCCGGCATGAAGCAAAGCAACGCCGGGCTCCATACCGTCTATAACGACCGCGTCGTGCCTCTCAGAAAGCTGAAGAGGATTTCCGACGCTTATGCCGTCCACATCATAGATGCGGTCAACAAGGCCAATGCCGGATTGATTACCGCAGAAGACGCCCGGCAGCGGATACGCAGTGCCAACGAACGCATCCGGACGGAATGGAACGCCTACGCCGCTACCCGCATGACCGAAGAGGAGAGCAGACTGGTCAGCGCGGTCAAGTCGATGTTTAGCGAGTCCGACCGAAAGATCGATCGTCTGCTCGAGGTACTGGATGCCAAGACCGGAAATATCGTGGGACAACTCGGCGAATTCGATGGCCCGCTCTACGCTGTGATCGATCCGGTCACCGATAAGATCGCCGATCTGTCCAATCTGCAATTGACCGTCGCCGAACAGGAGTTCGACAAAGCGCAAGAAAGCTATCGCGTCGTCTTCAGTTTTGCCATCGGTACGATCGTCGCGAGCATTCTCATCGGCTCCCTGGTCGGCTTGTGGCTCGTCAACAACCTCGCCAAGCAACTTGGCGGCGAGCCCGGCTATGTCGCGGAGGTGGCGCGCCGGGTGGCGGGTGGTGATCTTACCGCCACTGTCGAGACCCGGCACGGCGATACCACCAGCGTGGTTGCCGCCATGAAGTTCATGGTGGATAAGCTCTCGGCCATCATCACCGATGTGCGCGGCGCGGCGGGCCAGTTGTCGAGCGCCTCGGAAGAAGTCTCGGCAACCGCCCAGAGCCTGTCCCAAGCCTCCAGCGAACAAGCGGCCAGCGTCGAGGAAACCAGCGCCGCCGTCGAAGAGATGTCCGCCTCCATCAACCAGAACGCCGAGAACGCTCGGGTCACCGACGGCATGGCCGGCAAAGCCTCCACCGAGGCCAAGGAAGGCGGCGAGGCGGTTCAGTCCACGGTCGAAGCGATGCGCCAGATCGCCAAGAGGATCGGCATCATCGACGACATCGCCTATCAAACCAATCTCCTAGCCCTGAACGCCGCTATCGAAGCCGCCCGCGCCGGCGATCACGGCAAGGGCTTCGCCGTGGTGGCGGCGGAAGTGCGGAAATTGGCCGAACGCTCCCAAGTCGCCGCCCAGGAGATCGGGGAATTGGCCGACAGCAGCGTGAAACTGGCAGAGAAAGCCGGCAAGCTCTTGGATGATATCGTGCCCTCCATCGCCAAGACCTCCGATCTGGTGCAGGAGATCACCGCGGCTTCCAACGAACAATCCGCCGGCGTGAACCAGATCGCCACGGCGATGATGCAGCTCAACCAGATCACGCAGCAGAACGCCTCGTCCTCGGAAGAGCTTGCCGCCACCGCCGAGGAAATGAGCAGCCAAGCCGAGCAATTGCAACAGCTCATGGAATTCTTCAGGCTGGCACAAGGCGAGAACCGGGACGCGCCGGCCAAGCCCTCCGTTCGTCAACCCAAACCCGCCCAAGCGCCACGTCTCTTGGAAACCTACGCCATGAGCCAGCACGAATTCGAAAAATTTTGAGACAAGCATCCGAATAACGAGGAGCCGCTATGGCGAATATCATTGCGCACCAAAAGTCGTCGCCGCAGATCGACCACGAATCGGACAGCGCACAGCAATACCTGACTTTTCAACTGGGCGGAGAGCTGTTCGCCCTAGATATTCTTCACGTCAAGGAAATCCTCGAGTACGGCCACGTCACGCCGGTACCCATGACCCCGACCTTTATCCGCGGCGTCATCAATCTGCGCGGCGCGGTGGTGCCGGTCATCGATCTCCATGCGCGCTTCGGCCGCGGCCTGGCCGAGGTGACCCGGCGAAGCTGTATCGTCATCGTGGAGGTGCAACACGAGGAAGAACGCCACGACATCGGGGTGACCGTCGATGCCGTGAACGAGGTCGTTGAGCTTCCGCCGGCCGAAATCGAGCCGGCGCCGGCCTTCGGCGCGAAGATCCGCACCGATTTCATCGCCGGTATGGGCAAACTCGACGGCCGCTTTGTCATCTTGCTGGATCTCGCCAAGGTGCTGTCCGTGGACGAGATGGCTCTGCTCGCCGAGATGGGACAAGGAGACCATGGAAACGGGGAGTAGGCGGCAAGACGGCCCGGTCGGTCTGGATCGGCCATCGAACTTCCCGGCGGCAGGAGCGAGCCGCAAAACCAAAATCGTCTATCCGAAAAACGACCGTTCTTGAACCATGGACGCTTTGACCCTCAGCGATCATGAATTCCGTCAATACCAAAAGCTCCTCTACGACATCGCCGGCATCCATCTGTCGCCGGCGAAAAAAGCCCTAGTATGTGGACGATTGGCCCGGCGTCTCGCCCAGCACGGATTGACCAGTTACGGGGACTATTTTCGCCTCTTGACCGACCGACGGGAGGCGGAGGAGCTTCAGCACGCGCTCGACCTACTGACCACCAATGAGACCTATTTCTTTCGCGAACCGGGGCATTTCGATTTTTTGCAGAACCACATCCTCGGCTCCCACCGCCGGGCTCAAACCTTCCGGGTCTGGAGTGCGGCCTGTTCCAGCGGCGAAGAACCTTACAGCATCGCCATGGTGCTGGCCGATCGATTGGGTAGCGGTTCCTGGGAAGTATTGGGCTCCGACATCAGTCGGCGCGTCCTCGAAAAAGCCCGGCTCGGCCATTATCCCATGGAGCGGGCCAGACACATCCCCAAGGATCATTTGACCCGCTATTGCCTCAAGGGAGTCGGCTCTCAGAAAGGCACTTTTCTCATCGACACCCCTCTGAAGAGCCGCATGCGATTCATTCAGATCAATCTGAACGGACCGCTCCCCAAGATCGGCGAGTTTGACGCCATCTTTCTGCGCAATGTCATGATCTATTTCGACCTGGCGGCAAAACGACGGATAGTGGCCCGTCTGATCCAGACGTTGAAACCCGGCGGCCATTTTATCGTCGGCCATGCGGAAACCCTGAACGGTGTCGATGAAACTCTGAAACCCGTCGCCCCTACCATTTACCGCAAACCATGAGATGCATCGCCGTTTCGCCCCCCGGATTTCAGGAAATCCATTTGCGTCCGGGCGACTTCTACTTCGGGCAAGGAGCAGTGCGCCTGGTTACCCTGCTCGGTTCCTGCGTGGCCGTGATTCTATGGCATCCGCGCCTCTGCCTCGGCGGCATGTGCCATTACATGTTGCCGGCCCGCGGCCACGGGCGGGCGTCGGAACCGGACGGACGCTATGCCGACGAGGCTATGGAACTCTTCCGCCGGGAAATCTTGCGCGCCGGAGCGCCGTCGTCCGAATACCGCGCTCGATTGTTCGGCGGCGGAAACATGTTTTCCAACCGTTCCGTACCCGCCGTCCTGAACGTGAGCGCACGCAACGTGGAAGCCGCACGAAACCTGGCAAATCGCCTTGGTTCCCGGATCGACGAGGCACACTTGGGTGGCGTTGGGTATAGGAAACTGGCATTCGAACTTTGGAGCGGCGAGACCCGCCTCGAACATCGCCAGGAGCTCATCGAATTTTCCACGGCGAGAAGAAAGAACGAATCTAAATGAAAAAAATAGGCGTCATGCTCGTGGACGACTCGGCCGTAGTGCGCCAGGTCATCAGTGATATCTTGAGCCAGGATCCCGCCCTGGAAGTCATCGGCGCGGCTTCCGATCCCCTCTTCGCCATGGAGCGAATGAAACGGCGGTGGCCGGACGTCATCGTCCTGGATGTGGAAATGCCCCGCATGGACGGAATCACCTTTTTGAAGAAGCTCATGATGGAACACCCGACCCCGGTCGTGATTTGTTCCTCGCTCACGGAGAAGGGCGCAGAAACCTCCTTGCAAGCCTTGTCCGCTGGCGCGGTGGGTGTCGTCGCCAAAGCCAAGCTGGGAATCAGGCAACATCTGCAAAGCATCGCCGCAGAACTGATCCACGCCGTCAAGTCCGCGGCCCTGGCCGATCTCAAGCGGCTGACGCTCGCGGGCCTGCCGCACAAGGTCGAACCCAAGCATACAGCCGATGCCGTGCTGTCCTATTCTCATCGCCCTCTCACGCAGACAACCGACAAAGTGGTCGCCCTGGGCGCCTCCACCGGCGGCACGCAGGCTCTGGAAGCGGTGCTCACGGCTCTGCCTCGGGTCTGTCCCGGCATCGTCGTCGTTCAGCACATGCCGGAAAAATTCACCACCGCTTTTGCCAACCGCCTGGACAAGCTCAGCGCGGTCGAAGTCAAAGAAGCCGCCAACGGCGACCGGGTCTTGCCCGGCCGGGTACTGATAGCACCCGGCGGCCGCCATATGCTGCTCAAACGTAGTGGCGCTCTTTATTACGTGGACGTGATTGACGGCCCGCTGGTCAATCGGCACCGCCCGTCGGTGGACGTGTTGTTCCGCTCCGTGGCCAATACCGCCGGAAAAAATGCTTTCGGGGTAATCATGACCGGCATGGGCGACGACGGCGCCCGCGGCCTGAAGGAGATGCGCGAGGCCGGGAGCCGAACCTTGGCTCAGGACGAAGAAACCTGTGTCGTGTACGGCATGCCGAAAGAGGCCGTGCGACTCGGAGCGGCGGAACGCAGCATCGCGCTTTCGGATATCCCGTCAGCGATCCTGGATTATGGCGCGAGCCGGTAAGTTACTCGCTCCATACACGAACATCGCCATCACCGCGGTATTTTCTGAACGATTGGTCTTTAGAACCCTACATCGTGATTAGCATCATTCTCGGAAACGGAAGTTATGACAGACATAGACTTTGATCGGTCCGGGCACTCGGTATTCGTATTCGGTACCGATACGGAGAAGACGGTAAGGCAGATTGTATTGCTGCTCCTTCCTCTCGGCCTGTTTTCCTTCGGACTCTGGCTGTGCGTACAGGAACACGGCGTCCGTTTCGCCGATTATTCCGCTCTTCACACGCTTGTGGAGATTCCCGCCATCGTGATCGCCGCAATGGTATTCGGCATCGGCTGGAACGCATACGAGGAGAATCGTCCGTTGACTTTGCCGATCCTCGCCTGCGGCTTTCTGACCGTCGGATTGCTCGACCTGATGCACGTACTGTCGTTTCCGGGAATGCCGAATTTCATTACGCCGAGCAGCCCGGAAAAAGCCATCAATTTCTGGCTGGCCGCACGCTACTTGGCTGCCGTTACCTTCCTGGCCGCCGGCTTGCTGCCTTGGCGCCCGATGAAGCGGCTTTCATTTCGATGCGCCATACTGGCCGGATGCCTGGCGTTCGCTTCGCTCATCGTTTGGCTTGGCCTTTTCCGGGAAGATTTTTGGCCGCGGACGTTTCTGTCAGGACAAGGCTTAACGCCTTTCAAAATGAAGGCGGAATATGCACTGACGCTCATCTATTTCACTGTCACTCTCGTTCTGCTCTATCGCTTGCGCCGACCGCAGCCCCGGGTTCTGGCGTATTTGATGGGCGCCTCGGCGGTTACGGCCTTGAGCGAGTTGTGTTTCTCGCGATATCGGGCGGTCGACGATCTGTGCAATTTTGTCGGTCATGTTTACAAAGCGATCGCCTATTTTCTCGTTTACCGGGGAATCTTCGTCGAAGGCGTGCACGAACCTTATCTGCGGCTCCAGGCCTCCCGCGAGGCGCTTCGGAAAAGCGAGGCACGTTTTCAGGATCTGCTGGAATTCGAGCCGGACGGGGTTTTGCTGGCCGACAGCGCATGTCGCATCGCCATGGCCAACGCCAAAGCGGAGGCCATTTTCGCCTGTCCGCGAGCGGAACTCATCGGCCGGTCGATAGAAACATTGATTCCTGAGATTTGCCGGGCAAAGCACTCAGCGCGATGGCACACTCATCGCGAGGAAAAGCAAACCTTATCGGTAGGACGGGAAGTATGGGGACGCCGCAACGACGGATCCGATTTTCCCGCCGAAGTAACGCTCGGTCCATTGCATACCGAACAAGGATTGATGACCATCGTCGCCGTACGCGACATCACAGAACGAAAACAACGCGAGGAGGAGCGAGACCGACTCGTGGCCATTCTGGAAGGGACCTCGGATCTTATCGGTATCGTCAACGCCGACTACAAACCGATCTACATCAATCAGGCCGGACGCGCGATGCTGGGACTCGGCCGGGAGGAAGACATCTCCGCCCTGCATATCGAACAGTTTCACCCGCCTCAAGTATTCAATACGTTACTGAGGGGAGGACTTGCGGAGGCGGAGAAGAGCGGCGTCTGGCGGGGCGAAACGGAACTGGTCAACCGGTTCGGCAACAAAATCCCGCTCTCCCAGGTCATCATAGCCCACAAGGGGAACGACGGGCGGGTCGCTTACTGGTCGACGGTGGCTCGCGACATCGCCGATCAGAAACAGTACGAGACGATGCTGAAATTTCAGGCCACCCACGATCCTCTAACCGCATTGCCCAATCGTTTCCTGTTTCGCGAGCGGCTGGAGCAGGCGATGCTGAGAGCATTCCGCAATGGCAGCTTGGTCGCAGTGCTTTTGGTCGATCTGGACAATTTCAAGGATGTGAACGATACCTTGGGACACGATTTCGGCGACGAGTTGGTAAAGCTGATCGGAGGCCGCCTTAGAGAAGCCCTGCGCGAGGAAGATACCGTAGCGCGGCTGGGCGGCGACGAATTCGCGGTACTCCTGCCCCACATCACCGATTCCTCGTGCGCGGCGCAAAAGGCGCAATTACTGCTGGACGCCATTGCGCAGCCCTGCAGGATCGAGCACCACCATATTCTTATCAGCGCCAGCATCGGTATTACCGTTTATCCCGGCGACGGCGACGATGTTCACGGACTGTTGCGCAATGCCGACATGTCCATGTATAAGGCTAAGGACGAAGGACGGAGCAAGTTCCGGTTCTACACTGCCGAAATGGGCGCTTGTCTTCGGGAAAGACTGGACATCGTCAACGACCTGCGCACGGCTTTGGACCGAAGCGAATTCACCTTGCATTATCAGCCCAGAGTCAGTCTTGTCACCGGTCGAATCTGCGGTGTCGAAGCGCTGATACGTTGGCAGCATCCCCAAAAAGGCTTCATTGCACCGGCCAAATTCATCCCGATCGCGGAGGAAACCGGTCTGATCGCTCAGATCGGCGAATGGGTTTTCCGCACTGCCTGCGCGCAAGCAAAAGTATGGCGCGATAAAGGGCTGGCCTTCAACCGAATGGCCGTCAATCTATCGGCACGCCAATTCGCACAGCCGGATCTGGTCGAGGTCGTTACCGCCGTCGTCGAACAAACGGGTCTTCCGCCGCAGACCCTAGAACTGGAAATCACTGAAAGCATGCTGATGCGCGACCGGTCCATAGCGGCCGATGTGCTGGGCCGGTTGAAGCAACTCGGTATCTCGTTGGCGGTCGACGACTTCGGAACGGGCTACTCCTCCTTGAGCTATCTGAAACAGTTTCCGCTGGACTATCTCAAGATAGACCGGTCTTTCATACGCGATCTAGCCAAGGATCCCGATGATGCACGCATCGTCGAAGCCATCATCGTTCTGGCCCATAGCCTCAATCTCGGGGTGATCGGAGAAGGTGTCGAAACGCCGGAACAAGCCGAGTTCCTGAAGACCCGCCATTGCGACGAAATACAGGGGTATTACTTCAGTAAACCGACGCCCGCCGATGAAGTCGAAGCGATGCTGCGGACCGGCAAAACGCTCGAGTTTACGGTTCCGAAATCGCTGTCGCCGCTGACCGCGTCGGCCTGACGGCCGATATTCGACCGTATGGCAATCCATCAACGTCCACAGACGTTTCTCCATCGCCTATCGCAAGCAAGCAAACGCGAGCTATAACTCCGAACATGCCTGAAACTCGCTTTCTCCAGTCAATCCTCAAGTGAATCTCACTCTCGTCATAGCCACTTTAGGGCTCTTCGCTCTATTCGGACATCGGATGCGGCTACTGTCGAAACGCTTGCTGCGAGCCGAGCTCTATTTACACGAAATTCTGGACCGTGTGCCATCAGGAGTGATCGTCACCGACCGGTACGGACGAATCGAGATCGTCAATCCGGCTGCAACCCGGATGTTCGGTTACGGATTGAACGAAGTGCTGCCGCTCAGCACCGATCAACTGATGTCGGAAACACAGGCCGAAAAACACTACGCTCCTATCCAAAATCATCGGAATTCCGAGATGCGCAAAGTTCACGGCTCCGGATTCCGCTCTTGGCAAGGCAAGCGTAAGGACGGCACCTTCTTTCCGGTTGAAATGGCCATCGACGAACTCGAATCGAAGGACGAGCGGCATTTCCTGATCATTGCACGGGACATTACCGAGAGAGCGTACCTAAAAAGCGAATTGGATAGGCGCGAGCGAGAATTCCGGGCACTCGTGGAAAATTCGCCGGATATCATCGCTCGCTTCGATCGAGCTCTGCGCTTTATTTATGTCAACCCGGCCATAGAACGCGTTCTGGGCCGACCGGCGTCGAGCTTTCCGGGCAAGACGTATCAAGACCTCGAATTACCTGACGATCTGGTGAGATGCCTACAGTCGCCGCTAAAAAACGTTTTCGCCAGCGGTAAGGAACAAATCGCCGAGTTCGTCCTGCCGTCCCCTGACGGCGAACAGCACTTTCAGTCCCGCCATGTACCTGAGCTCTCGCCCGATGGCACAGTGCACAGCGTGCTGTTGAACTGCCGAGACATCACGGTCCTCAAGAAAACAGAATTCATGCTGCGGGAACGGGAGCAAGAAATCCGCGACTCCCGGCGACTTTTGCAACGCCTGGCCGCTCACAGGGAAAATTTGAGGGAAGAAGAGAAAAAACGGATCGCTCGGGAAATCCATGACGAACTGGGCCAGATCCTGACGGCCATGAAGATGGATATTTCCTTCATACGAATGAACTTTCTTCAAAACCACTCCGAATTGGCAAAAAAGATCCAGGCCTTGGGCGTCCTGGTAAATAGAGCGGTTCAGGTCGTACGCAACATATCGACCGATTTGCGCCCCAGCGCACTCGACTTCGGCATTGCAGCCGCACTGGAATGGCTGGTCAAAGAGTTTGAGACCCGCACCGGTATCCCATGTGTCTTAACCACAATGAGCGATATCGTCCTTGATGAACAACTGGCTATCGCGATATTCCGTATCGCCCAGGAATCGCTGAACAATGTGGCAAAGCATGCCAATGCCCGCCACGCTTCCGTACTCCTGGTTTCCCGGAATGATCATATTCGCGTCGAAATACAGGATGACGGCTGCGGCTTCGATGTGACGGCCGAGCACAAACCCAAGTCCTTTGGCCTTTTGGGAATACGGGAACGGGTGTCGGCATTGGGCGGCAAGTTCGACATCCATAGTACACCCGGGAAAGGCACCCGGCTTGCGATTCGGCTTCCTCCTAGAAGTTCTCCTTTTTGAAAATCGGAATGATTGATGATCAAGATCCTGGTAGCCGACGACCACCCTATCATTCGCCATGGAATAACTCATATTTTGTCTTCAACCGTCAATTTCTCGGTCGTGGATGAAGCCGCGGATGCGTCCGAAGTCTTGGACAAGTGCCGCTGTACCGATATCGACGTTCTGGTTTTGGACTTGTCCATGCCGGGCACTCAAGGCGTCGACTTGATTAGACGCGTCCAGCAGATCAGACCATCGCTTCCCATACTGATCCTGACCATGCATACCTCGGAACAGATCGCCGCAGAAGCGATCAAAGCCGGCGCCGCGGGTTACATCACCAAGGACTGCGAACCGGGCATCTTGGTTGCCGGCATAAGAAGAGTAGCGAGCGGTCAACGCTTCATAGAGTCTTCGCTGGCGGAAAAAATCGTTTTCACTATGGTGCCGGACCAATTTCCTCACGCGGCACTTTCGCAGCGAGAGCGGCAGATTCTCCGTCTTTTCGCTTCGGGCAAGCGAGTTCAGGACATCGCCGACGCGTTATCCCTCAGCGAAAAAACCGTCAGCACCCACAAAACGCGCCTGATGCGGAAACTCAGCGTCAAAAATAACGCCGACCTGATCCGGTATGCCGTCGAGCATGACTTGATTTGATCTGATCATCTCGGAAAAACAACAGCAGACGGACATAAGCCGGCTGGCCGCACCTAAGTACATTCCGCAAATACTTGCGGAATCTCGACTGTTTGGCTTGATTGGCGGGGTTGTCCTGCAGGTTGCCTATGCCGCAAGACTTCCCTGAATGTACTTAGAGCGTTTTCCATCCCGGTGTACGGATTCGTGCCAGGAGGGGAGAACGTAGGTCGGCAATCCCTTGCCGACGTATCGGCTCGGCGAAGGGCTTTGTCGGCAAGGGATTGCCGACCTACGTATCTGGCTGGCCGCATCCTAGATTTCTAGGATGGGCGAAAATTGCGCGAGGGCGCCGAAATTCCGAAAGTGGCGCTGCCCTCGACATGCAATCTCCTCCTCCGGCAAGCGTCAGGCTCACTCAGGCGGCCGGTCCAGCACCGTGATTGTCACGTCGTGGAGCCGCCAGTTGATCGACTTCGCATCCGCCACAGCGTGACGAATCTTCGCGGGCAAGTCCTCGGGCGAACCGCGCGGCGTCACGAACACTTCGCCGAAGAATACGTGCCCGACCTCGCGCAGCCTGACCGTGGCGCCGGCGACCCAGTCGAGCCTTTCGATGCATGCGCGCAACTCATCGGGGAGCGGCTCCGGACCCGAGCGATCGGTTTTCATCGGGCGGCGCTCCATGAGGTCGTGTACGGCCACGTACACGTTGACCACGCCGTCCTTGAGAATATCGGCGGAAACCAGCGCGGCTGCCACCGGATCGAGCCACCACAGACCGAGGCCGACACCGAGCACGCCGACGGCCGTCGCCGTCTCCGCCATCCAGTCGGCCTTCATCATCTTCGCGTCGGCGTAAAGGATTTTGTCATGGATTTGGGGTGCGAGCTTGAGTTTCGCGCGACCGAAAAAGACGCTCGGTATCGCCGTGTAAGCGATTGCCGCGAGCATAGGCCAGCCGGCCCAGACCGTGTAACCGAACAGCGTCATCCCACCGATCGTCGTGCGTTCGACAGCGATCAGCTTGGTCACGGCTTCAACCAGCAAAAACCCGCCCAGACCGACGAGCGAGAGCGAGGCGGTGAGATAGCCGATCGAGACGACGCCATGGTAACCGTAAGGGAAATCCTCGTTCGCTCTGCGGCGCGCGATGCGCGTGCAGACGAGAAAGGCGATCGCCGGCACCGATGAAAACGCGTCTTCAAAGAAGCTCGTCCGCATGGCTTGCGAGGTGCCCATGGTGAGACCGAGAAAGGTCGTGGACGAGGCGATATAGATCAATGTCCACGTTTCCAACCGCCGCGCCTTTTTTAGGTCGCGTTCCTTTTCGGGCGGCAGGTCAAATGCATCGAGGGGCCTCATGGCTGCGCGTTCTCCTGCTGAGCACGGCGTCGCAACATGGCTTTGTCCTGGGCGGCAAGGAATCGGTCCAGCGAAAAAAGCAGCGCGCTCTCGCCCGGCGTCACGGCGAGCACGTGTTTCTTCTCGGTTCCGTATCGATCCTCGATCTCAATGTAAGGCTGCGTAAGACCGAGCTTGGATTTGTAAGGCGTCTTGCTGTCGAGCCCCGCCGCCAGTACATCGATCTCTCGGCGATGCAGCGCTTCAATGAGTTCCGCTTCTGCGCCGCTCCGCCAGGTCACGGGGGCACCGAGGCCTTTCGCCCAAGCCTCGATCAGCTCGGGTTCGAGTCCCGTGACGCAGCCGCCCTCGAAGCGTACCCAGGGTGGGTTGTCCGCCACGCCGACACGCAATTCGCCACCGCGCACGCGGTTTAGCGCCCCGGCACTGTCGCGCGGAAGGGAATCGCAGCCGGCCAAGAAGAACACGGTGAGCGCCACCAGAACCAGAGTAGGCATCATCGTTGCGTTCGAGATAGGCCGAATTCGGTCGGTACAATATTAGACCGGCTTGAAGCGGTACGATTTCGTTTGCGGACCTACTAGCAACACCGGCCCTATCATCCGGCCCAATGAGTTGCGATATATCAAATTCCGGAGGGGCTTATGACAGGGGTGCAAGTCGACCGTACTCGACGAGGGCAACGTGTACTTCCTGCTCCGCCCCCGCGTGCAGGAGGAAGAGCCGGAGAAGATCGGTGATATGACGTTCCTCCAGGCGGAAAAACTTGGCGAGGATGTCCGACGAACTGATCAGCGCAAATCGACCGCGGATCATTCAATCCAAACAGTAGATTCATTAAGACGCTCGCCGTAAATGCGGGTTCGGCTGGGGATTGGTGGTCCTGAAGATTCGTCCCACGTCCCTCACCAGAATCCCGTTGATCGCCGTCGAACGGTTCTGTCCGGTCACGATATAGCGGTGGACGTTCATGCCGTTCGCGGTCCGTTCGTGCAAGCCCAGCTTCAGGAAACGCTTCTGCACTTTGTCCCAGGAGCCATCGGATGCATCGGGCTCTTTGGCGAAATCCTGAAATAAACCGGGGCTGACCAGCAACACGCCTTCCGGTACGACATGAATCCGGGTGCCCGGATTGTTGTAATCCAGCTTTTTGCTGGCAATTCCCGCAACCAGCCAGGATAGGAAGGCTTCGCCGAGATCATCGGGAGAAGCGAAAGACAAAGGTAACTTTACCTCATAGTTCTGATGATCGGCCGAATAGCCGGGTGAGTTGGTGCCGGCATTCATCTGGGCAGTCACGGATTCCGGGATATCCGGTGCTGGAGTGGATCGAGGCTTGTCCGAAACCGTGCCTTCCGGTGTTTTATCCACCTGCACCGGCGCCTCGCATCGACGCGGGGAAACCGGCGTGACGGTACCCTGGAATTCGTCGGGCCAGCGATCCCGATTCGGCCAAAGCCGGGAAACCGGAATTCGAATCAGTGTCAGCTCATGCGCCCAACCATCGCCGTTGACCACGGCAAGCCAGATCGCGCGATCGTTGCAGGTCACCAGAACACTGTGTTCCTGCAAGACATCGAAGATACGGTCGTTCTGGGTCGGAATGCCGGTGTGTCCGGATTGCACGAGATGCAAACGTATGGCGTCGACGGTGCGCTTGCTGACCATCCAGAGATCGTCGCCGACTCGCCATCCGGCCGCGCCGTTTCGGTTGAGCGGCAGTTCCTTTTCGTCGATCAGAAACCGCAAGGCAGCGATCAGCTTCTCATGCAACGGAACGACGGAACCGGACGCTGCGCGCTGTCCCGGCTCCGCTCCCAGATTCCGCGCCACCGATTCGGAATCGGCCTTATTGACGATCTCGCCGATCGCTCCGGCCCCCGCCGTATCTCCGCCGATACAGGAAAGCCACGCCGAAAACGCCTCGCGGTCGCCGGCGAGCCAAGCCAAGCCGTCAGCGGGGATGATTCGATTCACCAATAGCAGCGAAGCTTTTTCATGTAATCGATACTGGCGCTTCGGCACGAATTCCGCGCGATACCACCGAGCACGGGGATCGTCCGTCAGACTGCCTGTCCAGGGGTCCCGCGGCCCGAAGTCTTTGCCGCGTTCGTCGAATACCGTAACGACTTGGTCGACGGCCGGTTTCGCCAGGTCGTGCAGCAAGGCCGCCGTAAAAACGGCATAGGTCCACAAATCGCGCTTGTGGTTTATGTCCTCCGGCACAGCGCCGGGCGGCAACAGGTAGGCTTGTCGCAGTTTCAGCGCGATCGCGGCGACCTCCAATCCATGATCGAGCATGCCGCCGGCATAGGCATGATGGTGAGCTTCCGAGGCGGGAAGCTGCTGTACGAATTCGGCAAATCGGTTGATGGCAGCGACGTAGTAGGCCTGGAAATGATGCCGAGTTACGCCCGCCAACTCCTCGATAAGGTTGACATGCTGCCGGCGACTGAACAGCAGCTCGTGGGGAGACAAGACAGGCAAAGCGCCGGCTGGCCGGCAATCAGTTGGTTCAGGCGACAGCGCAGCCGGGGCTGCTGGCGACCGGTGCATGAACCATCCAAAGATCGGAAGCTTCATGGTGAAAACTCCAAGGCCCGCCTTGCCGTTCGCAGGCATTTCGAAGCTATATTCAATTTTAAGGAGGACAAGATTTCAGCTGCATCCAATGCAATGACAATCCCTGATCTTCATTGTCTTTGACGCCTTCCGTGAAACTTGCTATCTGCCGGCAGCTTACTCAGTGACTGATTGAAACCGTCACACGATCGCTGCATCCGGAAACGACTAAAATTCCCTGAAAGAAACATCAACAACTCATTCTTCAAGGAAAATGGAGTCAACAATGCGGGACGGCGCCGTAATAGTACTTTTGACGATTTGGTGGAGTTGGCCGCGATGCTGCCCTGGTGGTTAGCGTTGCTTTTGGCGGTCATTCTTGGATCGCTCCAGGAAGGCCGCCACCTCCGCTTCGATCGCCGCCGCCAACATTCGCCGGGCGCCTTCCCGTAACAACTCCGTCAAGGCATCCGGCACCGGCGTCGGTGCCCCTGGATTCTTCAGCGGAATGATCTTATCTTCACTCATGGCGTATTCGCTCCTCTTGTAGGAATTGATGACCTCGAAGACCATCAAGAATACGCCGCCGACCTCACACCCCATCCACAACTTTCGAGCATAATTCCTTGATAGATCCGAGGGTCTAAGCCTGATGATAAGGAAAGAAATTTTCAGCCGCTTAATGCGCTCCTACTAAGACAGGACAATTATTCGGTAAACACCTAGTCGATGGATATTGTCTCACCACAAGCTCGAAGCCGGATGATGTCAGGCATCAAGGGCAAGAATACCCGACCAGAGAGGCTTATCCGATCTTTGTTGCACCTCAACGGCTTCAGGTTTCGCTTGCATAGGCGCGATCTGCCCGGTAGTCCTGACGTTGTGTTGCCAAAGTATAAAGCTGTAATCTTCGTCCATGGATGCTTTTGGCATCAGCATCCGGGCTGTAAATTATCGAAAATGCCAGCATCAAATGAACAGTTCTGGCGAGAAAAGCTGAGTGGCAATCTTGAGCGCGATCGGCAGAACATTGGATGTTTGCTCAACAATGGCTGGAGGGTTCTCATCATCTGGGAATGTGTTACCAAGTCGAAAGAACATGTCTTGCAACTTGGTGACGAACTGAAAGCGTGGATTCTGGGCAACGAATCGTTCAGGGAATTGCCAGGCACTCCTCTCTGATACTTCTCGATCGATGGAGCACAGGGGCTGCTGTAATGTCCTTTTTCGCTGGGGCGGCGAGAAATCCAGCGACGACATCGGCTATCTGTTTCGCAAGATACGGTGGTACCGCATTGCCAACCTGAGTGTACTGATGTTTCTTTGGGCCTTCGAAGAAATAATTGTCTGGAAAAGTTTGCAATCGAGCAGCTTCGCGTATAGTCAAGCTGCGGCACTGGCATGGGTCAGGGTGAATGTAGTAATGCCCATCCTTTGCAATATGGGACACTACGGTCGTGGCCGGTATTCCCCGACACTGGACTCGGAACCGATCGTCAAAGGGAACCTCTTCCGCGTTGACGTTTTTGTGTTCCGGCCATAGATCTAAAGGGAATTGAGCAAGTGTAGGGGATTTTTTGTGGATTTCTGCATAGCAGGCCGCAAACAGGTAACGATGCAAGTCACTTGGCATGTGGCTTCGGGCTTCATGCTGACATACCCCGCCCAATCGCGAATCCCTAATCAGATGACTTAGCTCCGCAGGCATATGTCGGTCCGACCATGCCGAGTTTTCAATAAATCCAGCACCGCTGGATTCGATGAATTGGGCCTGTTGAATGGCCTCGACCATAAGCTCCTCAATCTCGGATCGACGCGGGTCTTGCCATCGTTCTAAAGTGCTGGGTGCGTCCTTGAGAGTCTGAAGCCAGTTCTCGAATGAATCGGTCTTGCGAGATCTGATCGACAAACGGCTTCGGATCTCGGGCATGCCGGATAAGGCAGCTTCGATAGGAACAACAGCAGTACGCCTAACCAGAGGGTGATGTTGTCTTGCAGCATAATCCTGACGCACCCCGAAGAGAACGACCCGATGCCTCCTTTGGGGGATTCCGTACCATTCAGCTTCGATAACAAAGTCGCTTGGTTTGCTGTTACCATTTTCCCGTACGAAAGACCGGATTTCGTATTCGAGATCCTTTTCTGGATGGGACAGGTCATCAAGAATCCTGTCGAATATCGGCGAGCCCCCGTGCTTTGATGAGAGAATCCCTTTGACGTTTTCCATAACGAAAACGGCTGGTTTGAACTCCTTTATGATTCTGAGGTACTCCTGATACAGAAAATGGCGCTTGTCGTTTTCGAATGCATGAGGATCTCCCCTGCGCATGCGAGCACGCCCAACCACGGAATATGCTTGGCAGGGCGGACCACCGATCAGCACCCATGGATCTTGGTTGCCAATCGCTTCCCGAATCCAATCGTTGACAATCTTAGGAGAGATTTCTCCCAACGTGGCACAGCGAGCCTCATACCCGGACCGCAGCCATTCCTCCTTGACCAATTTATTGGTGCTCAGATCCTCTTTTCCTATGCTTCCCCTGATGTAATCGTAATAACAGTCTGGAACCGATCCGCTCGGAAAGGCCCTGAAAAAGGAACGCAGTTTGAGTGTTTCAAAGGCGTGTGGATCCTTTTCGATCGAAACTCGAACATCGAATAACGGCTCTCCACCCGCGTCAGTTAAGGACGAAAAACCTTCGCTCAATCCTCCGGGACCGGCAAACAGGTCAACAACAGGTATGCGATTTACTGGCATCGTTAAGTTTTTCTTATTTCGTTTTTGTTGCAAGAATCTCGAGCCAACGGAGGACTAAAAATGCGAGAGCTCGGTGATTTTGGTTAATCATCCCTTAATGATGATGGGCGATGCAGGGGTTTAACCCCCGTCCCTTGCTGTGTGAAACTCCGCCTATTTTTATAGAATTTTACCCCGGCTTTCCGTTGGCAGAACGTCGTGCCTAACCGAGTTACGCAAATTCTCGCTGCCCCCAAGCGGAGAGCCCACTGAGGCAGTATAAATTGTGAGCACAAGATGGGTGGCCATCAAATTCCGGTAAGGTTGAGATTGCGACTTTCAATTTGACCCGGGAGACATCGATGAAAGAACGAGAAGGCAGCATGCATATCTGGAGTGGTTAGGTCACACGGCGGGTCTACTTCCTGTGCAACCGCTTGGCCTGTTTGTCCAAAGTAATCCAATCGCTGGTCGGCACCTTGGTGCACGAGGTGTTCGTCCGGCCCACCATGGAGAGGACTCGACTGGCACGGACAGCTCGCGGATCAACTGCGTCCTCTTTTCCCGAAAGCTGCGGACCTGATGGATCAGGTGGAAACCGATGTGCTGCCCCCTCTGGAGTTCCCGGGCGCTCACATGATCAAGATTCACTCCACGAATATCCTGAAGCGACTTAAAACAGGAATTGCGGCGGCGGGTCAACGTGATTGGCATCTTCGCGAATGAGGCCGGAATCGGCAGCCTGATCAGGGCGGTGCTCACGGAATAGTTGAACCGCTGCTCCGGTTCAACTATTTTCGATTGGAGCAGAATTGAAGAGTGGCAGTTGCAACACCGCTATTTGCCCAAGCACATGATGAAAACCTGTCGAGCAACGCCGATTTGGCGCCACTGCTCGTGTAAACCAGCGTACAACCGAGCCGGAGTTCGCCCTCGGAATTTATACGATCTTGACGCACTCAACCGCTAAATTCTTGCCTTCGATGTTCCACAGTTGGAACACAAAGGCCGGTTGAGAAGGGATATGAGTTGCCATCATGTGGCGAGAATACTCATCTAGAATAATTATGTAACATACATGTACATGAATTTGGTGGGGACTAGTTAACAAATATGGGGGAGAGAATGGACCTGGACGATTTCAGCGAAGATCTGCTGAGCGCGATACAGGTTCGTTTGCCTGACGAGCCGACGGAGGCAGATCGATGCTTCGCCTTCGTCTGTGAGGTTGGCGAACGCCTGACTCAGGCAGAGGAATTCCATGATTTCATTCCCAGCCATTTTTTTGGTACTGGATCTAAGAACCGCAAATTAAGAGTCGACGGCTATGAGTTTGATGAATCGGATGATTCCGTCCGACTTGTTGTTGCGGATTTTTCTGGCGGTATTCAGCGGGAAGTAATTACTCGTACTCGGGCAGAATCCCTGTTCGGTCAGTTACAGGCTTTTGTTGAGGATTCCTTATCCGGTCGAATCTGGAGCAACACTCCTTCCGGCATGGAAGATGGCCTGGAACTCGCAGGCATGCTTTCCGACAAGCACCCGGCGCTGACGCGTTACAGATTCTACCTGTTTACTGATGCACACCTGAGTGGCCGATTGAAAGATCTCACTCAAGGCGAAATCGATGGTCTACCTGTTGAATATCATATCTGGGACATCGGCAGGCTCCACACTGTATCCTTGTCCACTTTTGGGACTGAGGAGCTTGAGATCGATTTTACGGAGTTCGTACCAGGGGGGCTTCCCTGTCTTCCGGCAAGCAAGGGAGAAGACTATCAAGGTTATCTTGCAGTGATCCCAGGTAATGCGCTGGCCGAACTTTATGACAACTACGGTAGCAAATTGCTGGAGGGCAATGTCAGGTCCTTTCTTAGTGCTACTGGCAAAATCAACAAGGGAATTCAGGGCACTATCCTGAAGGAGCCCGAACGGTTCTTTGTTTATAACAACGGAATATCTGCAACAGCTACTTCTGCAGAGATAGTAGAAACTGCGCAAGGGCACAGACTGGTTTCGGCTAGGTACTTTCAGATCGTGAACGGTGGTCAGACAACAGCTTCGTTGTATGTGGCACGACGGAAAGGGAATGCCGATCTGAGCGAGATTCACGTTCAGATGAAACTGTCAGTGGTGACTGCTAGGGATACCGAGAAGCTGGACGACATGATCCAGAGCATCGCGATGTTCTCCAACAAGCAAAACAAGGTCAGTGACGCCGATTTCTTTTCCAATCATCCTTATCATCGAGCTATGGAGCGCCTCTCTCGTCGTATTCCTGCGCCTGCGGCTGAAGGGGCGCAGTATCACACATATTGGTTCTACGAGCGGGCGCGTGGCCAGTATCAGAATGCTCACTCGAGTCTGACCCAAGCTCGGAAAAAGGAGTTTCAGAGAACAAACCCTCGCTCACAACTAATCGTCAAGACTGACCTAGCAAAATTCGAGAACTCGTGGCGACAACTTCCCCATGTTGTCAGCACAGGAGCCCAGAAGAACTTTACTGCTTTTGCCGAGCATATCGGCAAGGCATGGGGTGAAGACGGTCATGTCTTCGACAATGACGTCTACTTCAAGGAGGTGGTCGCGCGTGCCATCCTATTCAGAGCAGTCGAGAAACTTGTCAGTGCAGCTGGCTGGTATGAAGGCGGATACAGGGCAAATATCGTCACCTATTCGATTGCCAAGCTGGCAAGCATGATCGAATTGCAGAAGCCGGGGTACGCGCTTGACTTCAAAACCATATGGGCACAGCAGGGACTAACCGATGCACTGAAGGGTCAGCTTGAGGAAATTGCAAAGGCAGTTGTTGATGCCATTACCAGCCCTCCCATCGCCCAAATGAATATTACGGAATGGTGCAAGAAGAAGGAATGCTGGCAAAAGGTGCTCGATTTACCAGTGAGATTGTGCGAGGCACTATCCAGGGAACTCATATCGCCCGATGAGGCAAGAAATATCAGCAGGGAAAAAGCCTGTCAGGGGAAGCTTGATTCGGGCATATATGCCGTATCGGCGGTAATTGAGCGCGGCACCGGTTATTGGACAAAGTTGGCCAGTTGGGCGCGACATAATTCGCCACTTTACGGAAAGGAAGCCGATCTGGTCCGAAATGCCTCTAGGACAGGCTGGATTCCGACTCCATTACAGGCAGCCTGCCTGATGAAGGTAAGCGAGCGGCTGGAAAGTGAGGGCTTCGCTCCTGCTGGATAACATATAAAGAACAGGCATTAAGCGCTAGGGAGCGATGGATTTTCCTGAATCCATGGGCATTCGCCATCAGATTTTCTTGCTCGATGACGGAAGAAGGTTACCGATTCCGGCTTGGGCCAAAGCGGAGATATGGCTGGGTTGGTGGTGCAGGAAGTGGCAACTTGACAATGCACGTCTGCTCACAGTCGCAGTGCTGCCAGCGCGTGATCTTGCTGCCGCATTCGCAGCGCTGGGGTGCCTTCTCGCCGGATCGCAGCAATTCACCAGTGGTTTAACTTGGGAGGATCTGAGGAACCTGCCGGCAGGAAGCGCGATATTCTGGGGTATCCCCAACGAAAGAGCACGATACGAGGGCGTAATTCTGGAAAACCAGAGTGATTATCTTGTGCCAGTAAGAATCAGGAAAGGGCGACGGAGGGATGTGAATGCTGTCTGGTACTTCTCAAAGCAGAGATTCGCTCAATACCTGTTCAGCCAAGAATGTCTTCCTACCCAGCGAGGCATGCTCGCAATTGGTTCCGCACAGAGCTTCCAGCAAGGTCTTGGCCTGAAAACAAACCCACGGTGGTTATGGACAGCAGGTGCCGAAGCATGCGTGGTAACCAGCCAGGCCAGATTCGCTACCGCAATTGATAATCTAGGCTTGACCGCGGGCGACTCGCCCTTTTCAGACTTCCACGATGTCCTTTGTATGTCCAGCTCCAACGAAAGGAGTTTGGCAAAGCTGCGCATCACCTCGCCGCACAAGCCAATAGATCTGGTAGCGCCCGTGAGCATTCTCGATGGAAAGAATGCATTTGATCAGATCAGGGAGATCAACACCGGCAACATTCTGATATTGCTGGATCGAGGCGAGTATTCTCCGGAGATCCATAACCTGTTGCTGGAAGCGCAAAATGCTGCACGGCACCCTTCATGCGAGATGCTGAAGGATCTACCGGCTCGCTTCCCACCAAGCGTCGAGCTTGCAGCCTTTGTCCTTCCTGACGAATGACTTACATGGGGTATAGTCTTCTCCAGCAGACTGTTCACCGGTTCAGAAATGCCACTGCTCTGAACATCCGGAAAATTCATGTTCCCTGTCACCCGATTTCTGGGGTACTGGATGCGTGCCGAGACCTTTTTGGCCAGTTTGACCGGCGCAATCCAAGTCAGGTAGAACTCGTGCGAAAACTATGGCGATTGCGTACTCATATCCTGTTTACTCTTCTGCCATTTGACAGTACCGAACTTGCACTTGCTGAACAGCTTGATGCATTCAGGCAGGCTGCTTTATGCATCCCGAGTCTTATCGACGGTGCGACAAGCCTTGAAAGGAGCATTCACCGGCTACTGTCCCGGCCGGAGAATCCGAAGAGTCACTGGATAACTGACCGTTTAAGAGGGATCGGCATTTTAGACAACAAAAAAATTGGGCTTCTCGTCGTGATGACTGGCGGAGGAAGAGCGGGAGTAGCTGCGACGGAAGTAGGAGCTTCTGAAATACCCTCCGGTATCACAGTCATCGAATCCCGCAAGCAACTTCTGGAAAACGTATTCGACATGCTCATTATTCCGGGCACGTGTCACTACCTTTCAAACCGCATCCACACAGAGATTTTCCATATGGGCCGCATCCGGGAAATCGAAGTGCTGCTATACCCAGGAGAACGATTTTCGCTTAGAGACCGACTCACCCCACCGGACAGTTCCATCTTCAGGGGCCGACTGACCAAAAGCCGTATCCTTCTTTCCAGCAATGACATCTCCGCTCTTGAAAGCGCCGATGATCAGGATACCGACAGGGAAATGAGCGAGGCTCTCTGGGATATGTCACACGATGGTCAACGATCACCCACCCCGAATCAGGTCAAATCGCGTTACGTACTGCTCATGGATGGACAGGGACTGTTTGTCCCGACAGAAAACCACTTGCTTGTCTGGCGTGATGACGCGACCGAAGATGAAAAGTATCTGGCAAGTATCGCAGTTGATGAAGTCTGCGAAGGTGACTGTGTGGTCATGCAGCCGAATGACACAGGAAAGTTGCTCGACCTGGTTTCGGCAAGGGCTGGATTCGACCAGAAGCTGGAAGAGTCATGCGACTGGCGACCGGCGCTTGAGAGATTCCTGCTGACAAGTAGCCCCGAGCAGCTCGCCGCGATCATGCAGGCAGATGGTGCTCGTGGCTTGTCACTGGCTCAGAGTATCCGCAACTGGGCCAATGGATCGGTCTATGGTCCTGGAAGCCGAAATGAATTGCGGGTGCTGCTTTCAGTACTGGTCCGACAGGGCATGCTCGCGACCCCCCTGGATTTCGATGAGTTTGTCGAGAATCACTGGAGGACGCTCCAGGAGGTTCGGGGCATTCGCCATCGTGCCGGTGCAAACCTGCGTCAGGAACTGACCAGACAGATAGCGGATGCTCTGAAACGGCATTCATCTCTTTCTGAAGGCCAAATCCTCGGCCTGGATAACGGCATCAGCGTTCGGATCAGCCAGGTGGCGGCTGTAGATGACCGGTGTTCATGGGTTCCGTCTTCTTGCGTCATGCAGCTGAGACCCATGCGAGGTGGGCGATGGCAAGGATGATCCCACCGGACATCCCATCCGATGCACCGGCTGGTGAAGCAATCCTCTTCAACAAGCTCAGAGATGATCCCGGAACCGAGGGTTGGGTCGTCCTGCATTCTCTCGAGTTGCGGCGACACCGGACCAAGGCCGAAGGAGAGATTGACATGGTCATTCTCGCGCCGGGGCTGGGGGCTATCTGTCTGGAGGTGAAGGGCTGTGACGTCTCCCGGAAAGATGGCCTGTGGGTCTATCCCTACGGAACATCCGTCGAAGGTCCCTTCCGGCAAGCATCGCGCGCCATGCACTCTATGCGCGATTATATCCAGAAACGAGATCCGTCTCTGACGGGCCTGCTCTATTGGTCCGCTGTTGCCTTCACGCGCATTCGTTTCAATGAAGAATCGCCCGAATGGCATCCTTGGCAGGTGATTGACCTTCGAACCTTGGGACGCAAGCCAATCTCGGAGATCATTTCTGGTGTCATTGAAAAGGCTCACCGCCATATCGGCTCCGGACCAGGTGGACGCGGCTGGTATGACCGACAGCGAAGTCGCCCGACAGTCGAGCAGGTTCGCCGGCTGACTGGCTTGCTGCGTGGCAATTTCGAGTGCGTCGTTCAGCCCCGCAGTGACATACAACGTATCGAAGAATCTCTTTTGCGGCTGACTGAGGAACAATATGACGCACTGGATGCTGTGCAGGAAAACCCCCGAATGATCATCAAGGGATTGGCAGGTACGGGCAAGACACTGCTCGCCATCGAGGCGGCAAGACGTGCCGTGACTGAAGGGAAGAACGTTCTTCTTCTCTGTTACAACAGACTGCTCGGTGAATGGCTGAAGCCGTTGTCCCAAGACATGGTGCAAGGCAAGAAAGGACATCTGCGTTGTGTCCATCTGCATGGTTTGCTGCGCGAGCTGGCGGGTGATTACGCCTGCATTCGCAACGACCAGAATTTCTGGAGGTACAAACTTCCCATTCATGTGATTGATTGTCTGCTTTCGGATGGCCAAGGCTGGCACCAGTTTGATCTGCTCTTGGTGGATGAGGCACAGGACATCCTGGCTGATGAATATCTCGATGTGCTGGATCTGTTGGTGAAGGGGGGATTGGCCGGTGGGCAATGGGTGCTCTTTGGCGATTTCGAACGCCAGGCCATCTATTTAAATGGGGGAAAAGACGCCTCGGCGGAGGCACTTGCGGTGCTCAGGCAGCGTGCACCTAATCACGCCAGCTTTGGCTTGCGCGTCAATTGTCGAAATGCTGGCCCGATAGTGGAGACCCTGACGCTTGCCTGCAATGTCTCCCCCGGTTACAGTCGGTTCCTGCATGAAATGGAGGGAAGCAGTGTCGATCCTCTGTTCTGGAGTAATGCGGAAGACCAGTGTCTGAAGCTGGATCAGTCAGTGGCCGAACTGCGCACGATCTTTCATGTGAATGAAATCGTAGTTCTGTCCCTGAATGCCGATGACCGCAGCTGTGCGCACAAGAACTCGGCAAACCAGCCCGGCAGGTACATCCCCCTGCGCGAATCTGATGTTCCTGTTACTCGTGTCCGGTATGCCAGTGTGCACGCCTTTAAGGGGCTGGAGGCACCTGCGATCATCGTGACGGATATTGTTCGACTGGATGAGCAATCCCGTTCCCTGCTTTATGTGGCGATGTCCAGAGCCAGAATCAGGCTCACCCTGCTGATGCAGGAAGCCTGCCGCAAAGAATACGTCCGGATGCTCGAAGCCGGCCTGACCCTGAGCATAGGAAAGTGAAATGTCATTGACAGAAAATCTCGCCAATCGAACATGGCTGCTTGAGCGACTGCGCGCTGAAGTCGTCGGGCCTGACCCGGTAAAGAACCCAGAAATTCGACTTGACCCGGCGAATCTGTGCAAACTCACGAAAGATGATTTCTATAAGAAGCGAAAGAGCCAGATCAACGGTGAAGAGATCCTCTGGCAGGATCCACCCAACAAGCGTTATGGCGCCGGCATCCTCTACCCGGCGGGTCTACCGCAAGCCGAGGTGGCTGAATCAAACGATGAGCAAGAGGGTCATGAAGAGAGCGCCGGAACACCGGAAATCGAAGAAGCCCTGCTCAATGCAAACGAGGAGTTGCTGGCACGCAATAACCGACTGGCGGATGAGTCCGAGGACTATGATGTTACGTTGGCCAATGCCTTTCGCCCGTCTGCTATCGGTCTGAGTTTCCTGGCCGACCTCGAGCGGGAAGTCAATGGGTTCATGGTCGAGTTGGTTTGTGTTGGTCGGCTGGGAGCTAACGAATTTTCACTGCAATCCACAGCAACCTATCGGCATGCCACAGTGAAGGTGGGGGATCGAGGAGGAAATGAATTTGAACGCTCGATCTGGTTTCGGGTGCCGCTACTCGATGATAATGGCAAATTCCCGTATGTGGAGTTCAGCCGGGACGAGTTACTTGGTCATGGAACTGTGAATCGTCGGAAGTGGCTACCGGGCGTCGAGAACGTCGAGGTCGTGGTTGTTTCACGGCCTTGGACAGGAGACATGCAGAGCACCGCCAGGAGATTGGTGACAGTTTCTATAGTCAATCGGAGGCAGGATGGCGGAAGTGGCATGGACGGTCACTGCGTCTTCCAATCTGGTCTGCGTATCAGAGGAGTCGCCAGTGACAACTGGATCATTCCGTATCCGGAGCATGGTGACGCAACGATTGCAGACCCGTTTTCGGATGAGGCCATCAATCGCCTACTTTATCGAGAGTCCCAGACATATGCAATTGGCCACGGGTGCGCAGCTGACTGGCACGGCAATCCGCTCGAAGGAACCGGGGAGATCTGGAGCGACGTACTACCGGCACACGAAACACCACAGACAACGGCAGAACCTGAGGTCTTTAGGGAAAACGGCGTCATACGGCGCATCAAGGTCAGCATGCGCAAGCTGGCCGGACTCGATCCCAACGATGCCGGCCGAGAAGAACTGAATGAACTGGTCGATGCCTATGCAGGCTGGATCGATGAGCTGCAGCATGAGCGACCGAATGTGCCTCCAGTCCCCGACGCTCTGAAACGGACGGCTGGCGAACTGATCAGGCGCTGCAGAACCTGTCTGTCCAGAATTCAGGATGGCCTTCGCCTGCTGTCCGAGGAGACCGAGCAGGCAAGGCGTGCTCGTGATGCATTCAGGCTGGCGAACCATGCCATGCTCATTGCTCAGCTCAGGGCAGGCGTCAAGGTTCGACGACCGGCACCGACTGGAAATGGACAGTGGCAGTCACCGATAGAGAATCCTGACCCGGCTGACCCCAACCACGACCGAGGATTCTGGCGGCCTTTCCAGATAGCCTTTCTGCTCATGTCACTCCGAGGTATCTGCGATCCTGAACATGTAGACCGCGAAACCGTGGACCTCATCTGGTTTCCTACGGGCGGAGGCAAGACTGAAGCTTACCTTGGCCTAACGGCCTTCACAATCCTTTTCAACAGGCTATCAGGGCGCGAGCCGGGTGGAGTCGATGTTCTCATGCGTTATACCCTGCGCCTGCTCACAGCACAGCAGTTTCAGCGAGCAGCATTGCTGTTCTGTGCCATGGAATATCTTCGCCGCCGCGACCCAACCCTGGGTGAAAAACCTTTTCGACTTGGGCTGTGGGTCGGCACGGCAACGACGCCCAACACACGGCAAGACGCCATGCGCGCCCTGAGCAGGCTTGAGAAGGATTCAGCAGCAGAGAACCCTTTCGTACTGCTTAAGTGTCCGTGGTGCGGTGCAGCCTTTGGACCATGGGAACGAAGTACTGCCAAAGGAATGCGTAGGCAAAGGGGCGACAATACAATCACAGTGAACGGATATGAGCGAGATGGTGTCGGCACATCGAAAACTGTTGTCTATCGCTGTCCGGACCATGCCTGTGAATTTGGCAAGAAAGCTTCTCCCATCGGGAGACCTGCCCCGCCACTTCCAGTCATGGTTATCGACGAGGACATGATAGAGGCCCCACCCAACTTGCTGATCGGTACCGTGGACAAGTTCGCCATGCTGGCGTGGAAGCCGGAATTGCGAAGGTTTTTTGGCATCGAGCAAGACGGGCAGCACCACAAGGAACCACCTGTTCTCGTAATCCAGGACGAACTTCACCTCATTTCCGGACCATTGGGTACCATGGTCGGGGCCTATGAAACGGTGATCGACCGGCTATGCCGCGAGCATGGCATCGGCAGGATTGGTCCCAAGATCATCGCCTCGACGGCCACCATCAGTCGCGCTGGCGAACAGATCCGTCATCTTTATGCTCGCGACAGCGTGGTGCTGTTTCCTCCTTCTGGACTGGAAGCCGGAGATTCCTTCTTCGCGAGGGAAGACCGAAGCAAGCCCGGTCGCCTTTACGCTGGGGTAATGGCACCGGGCCATGTGTCATTGCAGACTACGCAAGCGAGGGTTTTCGCTACGCTGATGCAGTATGCGGCCGTCATGGATGCCGATGATGCGGCTCGTGACCCATGGTGGACATTGCTCTGCTTCTTCAATTCGCTACGCGAATTGGGTGGCGCAGCCACGCTGTTTGTGGCCGATGTGCGAGAGTATCTGCGCGTCATCATTGATCGACACGGAATCGACTATGGAAAGATTCGCAGTCCATTTGCCACGGAACTGACCAGTCGTATCCGCAGTGATGACATCCCCAAGGAACTGGCAAGGCTGGAAATTCCCTACGGCACGGGCAAGCTGCGAAGCAAGGACGATGCAACCAGTGACCGACCGGTCGATGTCTGTCTCGCATCCAACATCATCGAGGTGGGCATCGATATCCCGAGATTGTCTCTGATGGCTATCGTCGGCCAGCCAAAGACAACCTCCCAGTACATCCAAGTCTCCAGCCGTGTTGGACGAGACAGGGACAAGCCGGGCTTGGTTGTGGTGCTCTATGGCCAAGGAAAGCCCAGAGATCGCAGCCACTACGAACGCTTCCGCAGCTATCACCAGCAACTTTACGCCCAAGTAGAACCGACCAGCGTTACCCCTTTCAGTCTGCCTGCTGTTGACCGTGCATTGCATGGGTTGGTTGTCGCAGCAGTTCGACAGCTTGGTGAACAGCAGCGAGAAGGTGAACATCCTGCGCCATTTCCACTGGCGGAGGGGGAGCAGCTGCGCAAAATCATCGAGGACATGATCAGGAACCGGGTGGCTTTTGTGACTCACGATACGGAAACACAGCCTGTAATGGAGCGCTTGGCTAGGCGGCTAACTGAGTGGCAATACTGGAATCCAGACGAGTACGGAAGTTTCGGCAGCATGCCCGAACATCCACCGCTGATGTATCCGGCAGGTTCGAATCCGCTACCCGAATGGAACAATCACAGTTGGCCGACCCTTTCTTCGCTGCGGGAGGTAGATTCAAGTTGCGAAGCCGATGTGACCGACTGGTTCAACAGCGCTGTCGAACAACGACAAGACACTGAGTAATGACATGAGCCGTCCTGTTCGCAAATCGCAGGCCATTGCACCATTCGGACCGGGTGCAATGGTGGATTTTCCTGGCCCGGTTTCACTGATTCACGCCGGGCTGGACGCATGGCCCTTTGACGAGAACAACCCGGATCATCGGGAATTCATTATAGATGACGAAAAACGACTGGCCAGACGCCTAGGTGTCGACTTCTTCGTCCAGCCACCAGATTTCCGAAGACCGAACCGTCATGGCGGTCAGCAGCGTAATATCAATCTTAAGTTGCCTTTCCTGCGCTTTCCGCTCTGGCATGTTTGCCCAAGGTGCGGCCGCATGCATCTAGGGCGCTATCATGACAAGGATGCGCCGATATGCGAAGGACCGATTTCGACCGGTTCGGATGCCGGCAAGATGCACCCGAAGCGTAAGACATTTCAAGTGCGTTTTGTCGCTGCCTGTGCAAAAGGGCATATCCAGGATTTTCCATGGGTGGAATGGATATTTAATGGCAACAGCATGGATTGGAAACCTGACGGAATTGATAGATGGTTGCGCATGACCAGTTCTGGTAGCGCCTCGCTAGCGGGCGTCTCCGTTCAGGCCGAGGAGAAAGATAAGGACGGGAAAGTTCAGGTTGTACGCTTTGGAGCTAATCAACTCGCTAAACGATCGCTTGCAGGAGCATTTGTGCACAATGATCCGCAGGCGGGCGAAGAGTGGAGCAAGGCGTTAAGTGAGATAAACGTCAGCTGTTCAGGCATCAATCCGGTGCTGGCGGTTGGAACCGATCTTCGACCTGCTGCCGGTTGTGGGCATCCTCTCCATGTGGTGCTTAAGAGCGCCACCAATCTTTATTTCCCTTCGGTGGTCAGTTCGATCTATATCCCGGATATTGATGACAAGTCGTTGACTCAGGAAGTCTTGGACCTTCTCGATGATCGCGACGTCAAGAACCGTCTGCGAGAGAGCGCTCTGGACTCAGACAACGGTCTTGTGAGCCATCGAGCCGCTGTCAATGCCCTTGCGAAGTATTACCCCGAATCTATAGTGGAGCCTGCCACTCTGGCCAAGGCGGCCAATCGTCATCTTTTGCACGGTATCCTTCTGGATAATCGCACAACACGCGCGTTCTTGGACCAGTGCATCAAATCAGCATCAGATCGCCAGCTGTCACTGGATGCTGTCGCGGCTGCGGTGAAGAGTCTGAACTGGAATGCTGATCCCACATTCATTTTGGATGCGCTCAGGTCGCATTTTTCCGGAAATGGCGTAGAAGTAAGAGCCGCCAACCCTGATGACGAAGAAGTAGGCTATCGTCAGCAGGAATTCAGCGTGTTCTCCCGCGACCTTCAAGTGGGCTACCCCAAGACGGATCTGGATATTCGCGGCACCGATATTACGAAGTATGACACATTCGTTCAGAGTGCCTTCAGTCGAGTTGCGCTTCTGAATAAGCTTCGGGAAACGCGGGCCTTCGAAGGCTTTTCCCGTATTTACTCCACTGGCCTCACGCCTGATGAAAAGCGTGCTCTATTCATGGCAGGTCACAAGAAGTGGTTGCCGGCCATAGTAGTGCGTGGGGAGGGTATCTTCGTTCAGTTTTCCGAGTCCCGCTTACAGCAATGGCTGGAGCGACATAGAATGGAACTGGATGGTCGACTGTCCCTTATGCGGAAAAACATGGATACGCTGGCAGAAAGACGCCATCGGGAACAGCGGCTGATCACCCCCAGATTTGTGCTCTTGCATACCTTTGCCCACCTGCTGATCAATCAACTTGTGCAGGACTGTGGTTACGGTTCGGCATCGTTGCGCGAACGAATCTATTCTGCCGAAGGTGAAAATCCCATGGCGGGGATCCTGATCTACACGGCTGCTGGCGATTCGGAAGGCACCATGGGCGGCTTAGTGCGCATGGGCCAGCCAGATCGCTTGGGAAGCGTGATACAACGTGCCATGGAGAAGTCTCGCTGGTGCTCATCCGATCCAGTGTGCATTGAGAGCCGAGGACAAGGTCCAGACAGCTGCAACCTGGCGGCATGTCATTCTTGCGCGCTTCTGCCGGAGACATCGTGCGAGGAACAGAATCGTTTGCTTGATCGTGGTGTGGTTCTCGGTACCATTGAAAACCCGGCTATCGGCTTCTTTTCAGGATTTGGCCAATGGTGATTTTGTCATTGATCTTTTCACGGGATCGGTAGCTTGGGTGAAAATTCGACTTCTGTTGTAATGATTTCAAAAATCCGATTTTTTAAGATTGGGACCTCCTTTACAGGCGACCGGCCGGTCGCTCACGGCATTTGTTCACAAGCCCGGGCTCGCCAGTCACTTCATCGATCGGGATCTGCGCCCAGCACCCGACACGGCAAGGAATCGACATACGGTTCCATCCATCCGTTCTTGAATCCGTTACGGAATCAAAGCAGCCGCGACAACGAATGTGATGCCCGGCTGTTGGCCGATGAAAATTGATGTTGGCTATCGGTAGTGTCAGTCCTGTTTGGCGCTTTGGTCACGTGACTAAAACGTGACAAACCCCAGTCAAGCTTCTTCATTTCGTGGCATTCTCAGTCCGGTTCACGCGGGGAGCATGTGCCTAAGTTACTGATTTACCAAGTCTGAAAAAATGATAGCTTCCCTCCTAAGGGGAAGGTCGTACGTTCGAATCATATGCCGACCGAGTAGCGCCCGGTTTCAAGAGAATTGTATTCCCAAGTGTCGCCCCAACTCGCCGAACACCTGGTACATGCGCTCGTACAACTTACGCGTCGCTGGGCCTCAGAGCGTGCCATGCAGCGCATCCGCCTCGGTCAACAGGCGAATATCTTCCGCCTGTAGCGCCGCGTATAAAGATCTCGCAGGCGCCTTATGGCGGTCCTCGATTACACCCGCGATTGTCAACGCCGACTGAAAATTGGCTCTCCCGCACTTTTCGTGGTGCGGGAGAGCCTCAAACTGCTTCCCTGAATCAAACGATTGACATCACGAATGTCTTCCGCAAGTATTTGAATCGTCAGAATGAAAGCCGGTCAGATGGTTAGCCTGACCGCTCCCAGTTGGGAGTATTTTCAGCCGCATTCAAAGCGGACCCACGACAAACTGCAGGCGCTTTCACGCCTGTACTTTGGCTGCGTCCGCCCTGAATGGCTTTCAACTTTCATGGTGGATGTGTCGCTTTACACAACCATCTGGAGCAAACCATGAAATTGACTGACCACCTCATCTTCACCCTCCCAGGTACTTCCATGACCTTGCATCGACTGGGTTATGGTGCCATGCAACTCGCCGGTCCTGGGGTTTTCGGGCCCCCGCGCGATGTATCCGGCGCCGTGGCTGTATTGCGCGAAGCAGTCGCCCTCGGGGTCAACCACATCGATACCGCAGACTTCTACGGTCCGAATACCACCAACCAGATCATCCGAAAGGCCCTTCACCCATACCCCAAAGGGTTGGTGATCATCACCAAAATTGGAATACTCCGGGGGGATGATAAATCGTGGCGGCCCGGCTACTCGGCCCAAGAACTGGCCTCGGCGGTCCACGACAACCTGCGTAACCTCGGTATGGAGGCGTTGGATGTGGTTAACCTGCGGGCCCCTGGCATCCACGGACCACAGGAAGGCTCCATCGAGGAACCGCTCGCCGCTTTGGTCAAACTCAAAGAACAGGGGCTTATCCGCCACCTTGGCCTGAGCAACGTCACCGCGAGGCAATTTGCACAGGCACAGTCCATGACCGAAATCGTCTGCGTTCAGAACAAATACAACTTGGCGCATCGCGCCGATGATGCATTCGTCGATGACTTGGCCGCCAAGGGCATCGCGTTTGTCCCGTTCTTTCCGTTGGGCGGATTCGCGCCATTGCAGTCTTCGGCGTTGGCGGAAGCAGCAAGCTCACTAGGGGCTACGCCCATGCAGGTCCTGCTTGCGTGGCTGCTGCAACGTTCTCCAAACATCCTGCCGATCCCAGGCACCACGTCGGCCGACCACCTCCGGGAGAATCTCAAGGCGGCAACACTGCAACTACCCCCCGAGACGCTGGCAGCCTTGGACTCCATCGATACAGTCTGAGCAGGTCCGATCAGCGCAGCATAATCGGACGCACGAAGGCCGGTATGTCGCGGGATTCCATCCGGCCTAACCCGGAGGACTCAAGACCGACTATCTCTGGAAGCAAATTCTCGCCAGTTTCCCGGCTCCGGGTATGAGCCGCCCGGATCGCTACTTCCAAGCGCGCATTCTCTTGCGACCGCTTCGAGGGTTTGCGCTTCAGCCAGGCGTGATAGCCACTGTTCGAGACCTCGAACACGCGGCACATCAACTCCAACGGGAAGTCTCTTTCCGGCAGCGTCAGCTTTTTGTCCGATACCAACTTTACGGCCTGTTCTCGAAATTCTGCTGTGAATGACTGTCTTGGCAACCATGCCATTTCGTACCTCCCTCAGCCACTTTAAGGGATTGATGGCGTCCACTTTTTCGAGCCTACCCCGTCC
Organism: Methylocaldum sp. GT1TLB; assembly: GCF_051027445.1. Classification (NCBI taxonomy): domain Bacteria; kingdom Pseudomonadati; phylum Pseudomonadota; class Gammaproteobacteria; order Methylococcales; family Methylococcaceae; genus Methylocaldum; species Methylocaldum sp. GT1TLB. The sequence goes on along the minus strand of NZ_CP194898.1, from coordinate 4,330,815 downwards.
CGCTGGAGGTGCGTTCGAGCGGACGTGCCACGCTGCCGTCGCTGTGCCATTGCGACTGGCTGCTGCCTCGCAATGCCAACGCCACGGTTTCCCCGGCCATCATTGGAAGGGTTCTCGGCGGCACACGTAGCCGAACTGGTGGCGCAGGCGCAGCAGGTACACCTTCTGCAGCGAGTTGCTGGACAGTCCCTTTGCGCTGATAGTTCGGGTTGATCTGGATGAGTGGCTCCGGCCAATAACGGCCTTCTGCATATTGCCGCTCGACTTCATCGCGGATATCGGTGACTTCGATTCGAACAAAACTGCGAGAGAAGGTGCGATACCCTTCGATCAAGGTATCGCGAAAGTTAAATACGTTTAACATTCTGATTTTTCATCACACTGGAGACGTTGTCCGGGTGTCCTCACCGCTGGTTTCTGCGTTCGACCCAATGCCCCGAACACTTCTGTTGGGGTGGCATCCACCGTTGTCCCGTTTCAATACTTCACGGGGCCGTTGTACCCAGGAACTGGTCGATTGCTACCGCCTGTCCCGGAAACGCATGCAGCACTTTCTTGTCTGCCGTTACCAACGGGATTCGCAGATAGCGGGCGAGCCACACAAACTCGCAATCGTATGCGCTGCAGCCACTTTCAATTGCAAGATCGAACACCGCAGGTCCGTCGATGGCTGCTTCGGGTACCGTAATGACTTCTTGCGCTCGAGCCAAAAAACTATCGGCATCACTCCGGGCGATATTATCGCGACGAACTGCGCCGAGGAGAACATTGCGGAATTCGGAATGGATAAGTTGGGGTGCGAACCAATCGGGATCCTTGATCAGAACTGCCTCGGCTTTAGCCGTATGGGGGGTTGGCAACAGCAAGGTGGATTTCAGGTTTACTGTCAGCAGAGAGCTAGCCGCCAGGAATCGCCCAAACCTTCGAAGATGACTGTAAGTCGGCCCAGTGGGAACGACGCTGCGATATGACGACACTTAATCTGTCGCTAATGTGTGGCTTCCAAGGATCTCTGCTGGGGTTGTAAGCCGGAATCCTCGATTCTTCCGGGGCATCAAACTTTCCAGTTTACGACGCGTTAGATGGCCTGATTGCTGCCTAGTCAGCCCTGATTCGGCCGGAATTGGCGGCAAAGACTTTTCACTTTTGGCATCAATTACGGAAAGTTCTGCTGAATAAATAAGCGGAAATGATCGTGCGAAGCGCTATCGGGAAGAGTTTGATCAGGAATCGATCTTGCAGGTGAATTCATCAGCCTGTATATCCTTTCCTAAGTCCGCAACGGGCCGCCATGAGTAACGACATCACGGCCGAAGACTCGCTCTGGCTCCGATGGGAGAAGGAGGCCCGGTACTACGAAGTCCACCTCCAGAAGGACCCGTGGGACGAGTGGGTGCTGCCCCGGATCCGGGGCCGTCGCGGACCGACGACTGGCCAGGTGAATATCCTTGAATAGCCGCATGAACGTCCCGTTATCGCTCGTATTCCGTGGCGTGATCCCTTTTTGAACACATCAGCGAATGAATCGACTCGATCAATCCGCAATAGCATCGCCGTCGGGCGCCCGCATCCCGGCGGCCATCTGGGCTCTCGGTTTCGTCAGCCTGCTCATGGACATCTCGTCCGAGCTCATCCATAGCCTGCTGCCGGTCTTTCTCATTACCTCCCTGGGCGCAAGCGCGTTTGTGGTAGGGCTGATCGAGGGGGCGGCGGAAGCCACCGCGCTGATCGTCAAGGTCTTCTCCGGCGCCCTGTCGGACTACTGGGGCAAACGCAAGCCCCTGGCCGTCCTCGGCTACGGTCTGGGCGCGGTATCCAAGCCCCTGTTCGCGCTGGCGACGAGTTCCGGTCTAGTGCTCGCCGCGCGGCTGATGGACCGGGTCGGCAAAGGCATCCGCGGGGCGCCCCGCGATGCGCTGGTGGCGGACATCGCGCCGCCCGAGGTGCGCGGCGCGGCCTTCGGCCTGCGCCAGTCGCTCGACACGGTGGGCGCCTTCCTCGGCCCGCTCCTCGCCATGGGGCTGATGCTTGTCTGGGCGAACGACTTCCGCGCCGTGTTCTGGGTGGCCATCATTCCTGGGTTTCTCGCCGTCGCGCTGCTGTTCTTCGGCGTACAGGAGCCGAAAAGGGACAAGTCGGAACACCGTGCCATCAATCCGATCCGACGGGAAAACCTGCGCCGGCTGTCTGCAGCGTACTGGTGGGTGGTCGGGATCGGGGCGGTGTTTACCCTGGCGCGATTCTCCGAAGCCTTCCTCATCCTGCGTGCCCAACAGGGCGGGCTGCCGATTGCCTTCACCCCACTGGTGCTGATCGGGATGAATGTCGTCTATGCGCTGTCGGCCTATCCCTTCGGCAAGCTCTCGGACGGCATGAGCCACGCTAAATTGCTTGCGCTGGGTTTGGTCGTCCTGGTCGGTGCCGACGTCGCGCTGGCTTACAGCGACCACTGGACCTGGGTCTGGCTCGGCATCTCCCTGTGGGGCTTGCACATGGGCATCACCCAAGGGCTGCTGGCGACGATGGTGGCCGATACCGCGCCAGCGGACTTGAGAGGCACGGCCTATGGCTTCTTCAACCTCATGAGCGGACTCGCCATGCTCCTGGCCAGCGCGTTAGCCGGACTGCTGTGGGACCAGTTCGGCGCCGCATTCACCTTCGTTGCCGGGGCGATATTCAGCGCGGCTGCGCTGGTTGTCATCCTGCTCCGAAGCGGTGTTCGGGCACGCCGAGCGTGATCGTCCAAGTGTTCATGGCTTGCGATCGAATTTTCCGGACACATCGAGACCTAGACACCGAATCCCGTACCGCGGTTTTGAACGTCGCATGCACCAGGATCGGTTGAGCGGCCGATGGCGGGAGGAGCATCAATACCCACAACGCGATGATGAACAAACGCGGGCTAGAACCTAAATCGGTAGGTCGCCAAAACGTTGAGTCCGGGAGCGAAAATGCCGGATCCGTGCGACTTGTATTTCTTGTCGGTCAGGTTTTCCAGTTCCAGCAACAGCTCGTGTTGGGGATGCGGCGTATAACCCGCCTTGAGGTTGAACACAGTGTATCCCGGCGTTCCTCCGGCACCGATGCGCGGGTCTTCGATGTCTCCCTTAGCGAGTTGGTCCTGATTGTCGGCCCACCAGACCGAACCCTCGATCCACAGGCGATCCATGGGGTAGTAGACCAGACGGGCCGCACCGTTGAGCGGGGGAATCCGTCGCAGCGGGGCCTTCGTTTTCGCGTCACGTCCCTCGGTCCAGGTCAGGGTTGCGCCGACCAGCCATTGAGCATTCAAGGGATATTCGGCACTGGCCTCCACGCCCTGGATTTCGGCGTCATTGATGTTTTGGCGCTGCTGGATCGGCGCGCCGTCGGCCCGCCGGCCTACGGTAACCCGATCGATAAATCCTTCATAGTCACTATGGAAGTAAAATATCTCGGCACTTAGGACCTCATCGCGATATTTGAGGCCGATTTCTTTGGAGAAGGATTCTTCCGGTTTCAGCGAGGTATTGGGTATCTCGCTGAAGAAGTCCACCCGGCCGAAAAAGTCCTCCATGTTGGGTGCGCGAAAGCCGAACGCCAGCCCGCCCACCAGGTTGAGAGCGGGCGTGAGCCGGTAACCCAGGTTGATATTGCCGGCTACGGCATCCGTCTCGAAGCGGAGGCTCTGATCGGTCACCTCGCCGCGGGCTTCGTATCGGTTGTAGCGCACGCCGAATACGCCTTCAAGCGAATCCAGGAGGTGCGCCTCGTCCTGAAGATATAAAGCCCAGTGTTCGTAAGTCGCGCCATCCGGCGTGCCGGGCGTCAGTTTGCGTTCCGACTCCGTCACCCGGTTTCGCTCGACTTTCCGGGTCTGATAATCATCATGGTAGTAGTCGGCCCCGTAGGTCAGGTCATGGTCGCCGAAGATCCGATTCTTCAGCTGCAGGGAGAGTCCGACAGTGTCGACATCCGTGAGTTCCAGCGTTTCGATGGCAGGGTTGCGCCTCGTGATCACTTGTTCCCCTTCGCGCTGGTTGTTGTAGGAGGCATTGATACGTACGCCGTCGAAGACCCCAAGCTGACGCGCCCGGTATTCCAGGTACCCGAAGCGGCGTTCCTGCGGCTCGTAATCGAATTTCAGCTTGTCGCCCAGGGTCACTTCGCTGGTCTTGGGGACGTTGAACTGGCGGGTATACTGGCCGGCGAAGATCAGCTCCTGATTTTCGTCCAGTCGGTAGTTCAGTTTCAGGTCCGCGTCGCTTTCGTCGTACCCGCTGGGAACTTGTCGGCCAAGATTTCCGCCTCCGTCGAGGTCGTCATACAGCTTGCCGGTTGCCCCGGCGATCAAGCCGAGCTGGTTCCAGTTGCCCTCCACCTCGCCACGGAACACGCCGGCGTCGGCGGCACTTTCGTAATGGGCGGAGAGCAGGCCGTTATAGCCGAGCGGTTTGGAAAAGTCGGAGCGTTTGCGCGTGATGATGTTGATGGCCCCACCCAGCGCGTCTGTGCCGTAGAGTACCGAGGAAGGCCCCCGCACGGTTTCGATGCGTTCGATGATGTTCGGATCGATCGTATTGAGATACTGGTGCGGACCGAACCGATAGAAGGAGTTGTTCAGCCGGACGCCGTCGACCAGGATCAGCACCTGTTTGCCGGTCAGGCCGCGGATGAACGGCGAACCGCCGCCCTGGTTGGTCTTCTGGATGTATACCCCCGGCGTGAATCGGAACAGATCGGGGGTCATGGATTGCAGCGAATGGTCGATGAATTCCGGAGTTATGCTCGCTATGGCCTGTGGGACCAGGAAGGAATCCCGTTCGCTTTGAGTCGCGGTGACTACGATGGCAGGAATCGTCGGCGGTTGATCTGCGAGTGCATAACCGCACACGAGGATGGCCAGCGCCAAACCAGAACGCACAAAGTTCATCGCATTTTTCTACTTGTTGGTTCCCGGAACAGTGATACCGTAAGGTATCTGTCTGTTCGTCTCGTCTTGGCTTCAGTACACGCACGTCCTGCCAATGCACTCACCGGAACGCAGACTGTCCGTCCTTCCAGCGGCGCGCACGACATCAGCCGCCTAGAGCGTTTTCCGAATCGGTGAAGGGATTCGGATATGTAGGTCGGCAATCCCTTGCCGACGTATCGGCTCGGCGAAGGGCTTTGTCGGCAAGGGATTGCCGACCTACGTTCTCCCCTCCTGGCACGAATCCGTACACCGGGATGGAAAACGCTCTAAGTACATTCAGGGAAGTCTTGCGGCATAGGCAACCTGCAGGACAACCCCGCCAATCAAGCCAATCAGTCGAGATTCCGCAAATATTTGCGGAATGTACTTAGAGGTGAACGGATCTCCCCAGCATCGATCCGGTCGAAAATGCCAACGCGGCGTTTGTCCAGCGCATCCATGCCGCTACTCGTGCGGGCAAAATGTCCTTAGATTCGGCACCTGTGGAACTTACCGGCTTAGCGTGTCAACGTGCTTACAACTCGGTTACAAATTCGTGTTAATTGCATTCTCAGGACGAGGGAACATGCGCGCAGAATGAAAAGGAGCGCCGCGGCTTCATTTCCGGGATAGGGATAGGAATCGGTTCCGACGAAGCAGGACAGGGATTCACAAGGCGGATACGGGGCGGTCGATTGCGCCCGTTGCGGGCATCAGAACAGGAACTTCGGTTGGGATCTGGTTCACGGGCAAGAATGCCGACCCTGCGCGAGGGTCGGCTTGTGTGGCTGACGTTGTTAGTCGGTCCGTGAGACCAGCAATACTTCCCGAATGCCGGGTTCGCGCGGCTGGCGGCTCAGAGGCCGAATAGGCTGGCTGCCCTTGATCGCCTTCCAAAGAATCTCGTTGTATTCGCGCATGTCTGCGGCGTCCACTTCGGCCAGATCGAGTTTCATCGAACGCTCCGCGAGCTGGCGCTTTTCCCCTTGCAGGGAAGCCAAGGCGGGGTTCATTTCAAAGAGATCCTGGGCCGGTACGACATGCTCGTAAGGCGTGAAATCGGGCTTGGTCGTGAAACTGCGATCCATGGTGTTGGCGGCCGCGTCGAACTGGCTCATGGGCTTGAGACCCAGCAATACCTCGGCGGTATGGATCATGGATACGGTGCTGTAGTGAGTGCTGTCGACGGCTTGGCGCTTGACGTAGGGGCTGATGAGCAAGGCCGGCGTGCGGTGGGTATCGACATGGTCGAAACCGTCCTGGGTATCGTCCTCGATGACCATGATCAACGTGTTGGGCCAGAATCGGGAATGGGAGATGGCGTCGACGATGCGTCCCAGGGCCAGATCGTTGTCCGCCATCATGGCCTGGGGCGTGGGATAACCCGGGCTGGTGCCGGCGAGATGATCGTTGGGCAGGCTGATGATGGACAGGTTGGGGAAGCCGCCGTTCTTCTTATGGGTCTCGAACTCCTCGAGCCACACCTCGGCCCGCTTGATGTCCATATGCTTCAGGTCGTAGGTGCGGTACATCGGCGAAAAGTGGTCCACCAGGGCGGGCATGCGGGTGGTGGCGGGCTCGTAACTGCCGTCGGGGTATGTCTTGCCGTTGATCACGTACTCGCCGTAGGAGCGGTAGCTGATGCCGGCCGCCCGGGCAGCGTCCCACAGGTAGCCGCCGGGCACATTGGTGATGGCGATCAGTGCCCGGTTGATCAGGGTGCCGCGGCCGGAGTAGTCGCTCGGCCAGACCTTCATCGTATAGTCCGTAGCGTTTCCGCCCATGGAGCGTTCGTGGCCGTCCTTGCTGATCTCCGCATCGCAGTAGGTGTTGTCCAGAAGCACGAATTCGCGGGCCAGACGGCGATGGTTGGGGGCACTCCGATCATCGAACATGAGCAGGCTGGGGTCTCCATTGCCCTTCGGAAGATCGCCGAAGATCTGGTCATAGGCGCGGTTTTCCTTGAGGATATAAACCACGTGTTGGATGGGTAGCTGCTTGAGGATACCGGAGTGGGCATGGGCTTCCCCGAGTTCGCCGCCCGCCGTTACGGCCTTGCCGCGGGCCACCATGTTGTTCTCGTTGACCTGGCGGGTGTAGCGTTCCAGCGTGCCCCGGTCAGGGACGTCGATCACCGATAGCGAGCCGATCATCTGGTCGCCGATATAGGTCTGAGGATAGGCGTTCTGGCCCAAGCCCACGTCCTTGGAGTTGGCGACGTAGAGCTTGTCGCCGGCCGGGCTGATGCTGAGCGCCGTCGGGTACCAGCCGGTGGGGATGCGGCCCCTTACCCGATAGCGTTTTTCCGGATCCTTTTTCTGATCTTCCAGATCGACCACCACCACGGCGTTCTCGCCGGCATTCAACACGTAGAGGGTCTCGCCGCCGGGGGAAACGGCCAGGGCATTGGGTGTGCTGCCCGACGGGGCGTTCTTGTAGGGCTGCACGTCGATGTCGAACAGCCAGGCATCCGTGGCGGTGTCGATCACGGAAACGTTGTCGCTGTTGGCGTTGGCCACGTACAGCCGGTCGCCGGAGGGGCTGAAGACCATGGCGTTAGGGTGCTGGCCCACCGCGATGCGTTTGGTCACGGCAGCGGAATCCGGGTTATTCACATCCACAACGGCGACGTTGCCTTCCTTCCAGTTGGACACATAGAGCTTCTTGCCGTCGGCCCCGAGCAGTACACCGTAGGGAAACATGCTGGCGTTGTAGGGGTCGGCGCTTTTACCCATCGGGATGCGGTGGGTGACAGTGCCGGCGATGGGGTCTAAAACCGCCACGTCCCCGCCTTGGTGGTTGGCCGCGAACAGCCGGCTCTCGTCGGCCGACAGGGCAATGCCGGTGATGAAGCCGCCCTTGCGGCGGGAATCCACCTGGATTTGCCCGGTTTCGGCGATGCCGCTCTCCGTCACCTCATAGACGCGCACCAGGTTGGTATGGCCGCCCGAGGCATAGATACGCCTGCCGTCCTTGCTGTAGGCCAGTCCGATGAACAGGCCTTCCGGCGCGTCGTAGGGAAGGTTATCGCGAATGGCGAGATTTGCCCGGTCGATGCGCATGAGGGAGTGCTGGCCGTAACCGTTGTTGCTGATCAGCAGGTCGTTGCCGTCCGGACTGAGGATCATGCCCAGGGGCACGTGGCCGACCCGGATCTTCTCCCCGGCGGGGGTAACCTGCCAGTTATTGGGGGTGATGCCCGTCAGACCGTCGGGGCTGGGGCCGGCGGGGCGGGTCAACAGGTCGGGGGACGCCGCGCGAGCGGTATTGCCGAAACCGAGAAGGCCGACGGACAGGATGCCGCTCACTAGGCCGGCGATGATCTTTATTCTGGGTTGCATGTGAATTTCCAATAACGTTGTGGTGGGTACGGGGGAAGTTATTAATCACGCGGCTTGTCGCCGCGCCGGGGCATCCCTGCCCCGGATTAACCCGGCCTATATTTATAGGCCGGGTTAATATCTCCCCCCGACGAACATTGACTCTTGGGCGCGGGTCACCGTCCGGAGAAAAACCGGAACGATGACAGGGGCCTGCCCCTGTCATCGCTGCGTACCGGATGCGCGGCCAACGGCTAATGATTTGAAGCGACTGGAAGGGCCTCACAGTGCCGGGTCGCTGCCGCGAAATGCTCCTTTAGCAGCGCCGCGCGATTTTCGCGCAAATCCGCGCCGTCGCGGTCTGCCGGGTAAGGCGCGTTTTCGCCTTTCAAACCCTTCCACAGCGCGCGGTTGAAGGCGTCGACGTCGAGACGGTCCTCCACCGAGAAGTCCTGCTGACTCATGGCAGCCATCCAATAGGTCGCATCCCGTTTGGGCATGCCCGAGCAGTTGGGCGCCGAGGCGATCAGGGCGGCATCGCGTGGCGGCAATTCGAGCTGGGTGCTGTAAAGAATTTCCGGGACCACGGCCTGGTAGCTCCAGGATTCCTGTTTTTTGTCGAAAAGATCCGCCATCGGCGCGGTCAGACCGTCGTTGATGCCCAGCGGCGGAAGGCCCAGAACTTCTTCGATCGTTCGGATCATGCTGACCGTCGTGTAGCGGGTGGATACCAGCGCACCCTGCTTGACGTAAGGACCCACGACATAGGCGATGCTGCGGTGCGCATCCACGTGGTCGCCACCGTTCTGCGCATCGTCCTCGATGACGAAAACCAGCGTATCGTCCTTGAAGCGGCTCTTCGCGACTTTCTCCACCAGCCGGCCCACCGCGTAATCGTTGTCCGCCATCTGGGTTTCCACCGTATTCACGCCGAACCGGGCGGTAGCGAAATTGCCGAAGTGGTCGTGGGGCAACCGGACTAAAGAGAGATTGGGAAGCTGGCCACTCTCGACGTAATGGTCGAACTCCCGCTCCCATTCCTTAAACAGGTAAAAGTCCGAGTTGTTCTGATCGTAACCTCTGAAATATTCGTCGGTGTACGGTTTCAATGCCTGCTTCAGAGCCACCGCCTGTTTGACGCCTTGCCCGAAGGGTTTGTCGACCACCGGGGCACCGGGGAGGTTGGTCACGTAGAACCCGTAGTTCCGTATCGTCAAGCCGGCGCGCAGGGCGGCATCCCACAAATAACCGGTGCCCGCTTCGCCATCCCGTGAGTCCGGGGCCGCCACGTCGGCGCTGCCGGCGAGCATATCGGGATCGGTCAATCCGGATGCCTGTCGTTCCTCCGGCGTGAACGACACCGGGAAGTTGCGGTTGGCCCCTTCCCAGTCGTAGCTCAGGCCGCGCCCGGCGTAGTTGGGCGGCTGGGTCTTCTCGGTGAAGTCCGTAGTCCGCGCCGCCGTGGTCCAGTTCCAGCCGACGCCCGAGGTTTCGCCGCTGTCGTAGAAATTGTCGAGCGTCACGAACTGGCGGGCCAGCCGGTTGTGGTTGGGACTGTAGGGAGACAGGATTGCAAGGTCAGGGTCGCCGTTGCCTTTTTCCAGATCGCCATGGATCTGGTCATAGGTGCGGTTCTCCTTGACCACATAAATGACGTGTTTGATCCGGCTGCGCAGGAAGGCCATGGTGTCTTCCCATCTGGCGTGCTCGTGAACGGTGGGGAAGTCGTTGTTGTACGCGACCTGCCAGGTGAGCCGTGCCAGATCCTTGCCCTCCGGAACGGGCAGCGTTAGAAAGCCCGCTTTCTCCAGTTGCCAGACGTACTGGTTGGCGGCGTTGCAGGCGCCAAGAGAACCCGGCGCGGTGGAGAGCGTGTTGCGGCAGGCCTGGGTGTTTGGTCCGGCGACCCCTTTGCCGTTCACCACGTAGAGCGTGCTGCCGTCCGGTTTCACGCCGACCGCATTCGGATACCATCCGGTGGGGATGAGACCGATTAGCCGGCTCTTCTTATCCCCAGCATCGTCGCTGTCCTCCGCCTTAGTTGTTTTCTCTGCTCCGCCGCCTTCGAGCTGGATAACGGCCACCGAGTTGGTGCCGCCGTTCGTGACGAACAAGGTTTTTTCATCCGGCGAAAGCGCAACGTTGTTGGGATTTGCGCCCTTGAATCTTTTCGCTTTGGGGAAAACCTGCTCGGGTGCGGTGGTCAGGATCTCCTCGATGATCCGATCTTCGACGGTATCGATGATCAGCACCGTATCGCTGTTGTCGCTGGCGACGTAGAGCCGGTCCTGGGCTTTGTTCAAAGTCATCTTGCTGGGCTGCCCCTGGGTCTTGATGCGTCCGCGCACGGCCATCGTGCTGTCGTCCACGTCGAGAACGACCAGTTCGCGATCGCGCTGGGACGAAACATAGGCCTTCTCATTTCCCTTGAAAGACACCGCCAGGGGATAAGTTCCGCCCGGGGTGCCGGCTCGGGAAGGATCAGTCTTGCCGTGGCGAAGATCCAGCTCGCCGATCTTGGTGCGCGTGCTCAGGTCGACCAGACTCACGGAATCGTTTTCGTAATTGGCCACCAGCAACCGGTCGCCCTTGGCGTTGACGGATAAGCCCGCAGCCATCGGCCGAATATTCAGACCAGCACCCTGGTTGGCGTGTCCCAGCGGAATTTCCGCGGCCTCGGACCACTGCCCCGCATTCCGCGTGTACACGCGAACCGTATCGTCCACACCACCGGACACATAAAACTCGTGTCCGCCGGGATTCCAGGCCAAACCGTTGAAGGTGTTCGGCACCAGGATCGCCTGTTTCTGAACCGGTGCGAGCCCGGTTATGTCGAAGACGAACACATATTCCATGGATTCTTTTGCCACTCGGGATCCGGTGGAGCTGTTATTGCGGTTATAGCCGCTGGTCAGGATCAGCAGAGTGCTGCCGTCGGGGCTGACGGTCGTATCGACGGCGTGATCGGCCAGGAAATCGGGACGTGTGGGTAGGCCGGGATTGAGCGGCTGAAAGAGGGCATGAGGGGCGGCATCCGGTGTGATGCGCTTGCCGGTCGGCAGGAACTCTCCCTCGGTAAGGACAATACCGGCACGAGTGGAAGTACTCGCGTCGTCATTGCGGCCCCATGCAAGGGTCGATGTCCCGAGTGACAGTATCAATTCAATAGAAATAATCGCGGCAGTTCTTCTTTGCCATAGGCCATTCATATCTAGTCTCCGTCGGGTTGATCACAAGAAACGTGTGGCGCACGGTGAAGGTCGCGCTGGATCATAGGCGTACCACGTTTCAATCTGCTTACCGATGCGTGACAAAATGGAGGCCGTTCTGTGACATAACAGCATGGGCAACGAGAGAACGGCCGGAAATTGCGGGCCACTGAACCGCCCCGGGATTTCCGGAGACTCCGTTTCTCGAGAGGATGGAGTCATGAAAAAGTCATCGAAATTTTCACCAGAGACCTAAGAGCGGGCGGTCCGCCTAGTCCTTGAACATCAAGGGGAGTATGAATCGCAGTGGGCGGCCATCTGCTCGATCGCGGGCAAGAGGAGCGGCGCCGCGGAAACGTTGCGCAAGTGGGTGCGTCGGACGGAACGCGACTCCGGGCAAGAGGGCGCGTGTGCGGTTCGGAGCACGATCGGCTCAAGGCATTGGAGCGGGAAAACCGCGAGCTTAAACGGGCCAACGAGATTCTGCGTAAGGCGGCGGCTTTTTTCGCTTAAGGAGCTCGACCGCCGACTGAAATGAGGGTGGCGTTCATCGACAAACACCGGGTCGCCTATGGGGTCGAGCCGATCCGCGCCCTGTTGCCGATCGCCCCATCGACCTACCACGAGCACAAGACGCGACAGGTGGACCCAGCCCGGTTGCCGCCACGGGCGCAGCGTGACATCAAGCTCTCGAGGGAAATCCGCCGGGTATACGAGGAGAACTTCCAGGTCTACGGCGCCCGTAAAGTCTGGCGACAACCCGAGCGCGAAGGCATTCGGGTGGCCCGCTGCACGGTCGAGCGCCTGATGCGCGCCCCGGGCTATACAAAACCGAGGGCCTCCATCGCCGGGGGCCTTGGCGACACCTCGATGCGGTCGAGTACGCTACCCTGGAATGGGTGGATTGGTTCAATCACCGTCGGTTGCTGGAGCCGATCGGCCATGGGCCTCCGGCGGAGTTGGAACAGGCGTATTATCGCCAATAGGCCGAGTCGGTCATCGCGGCCTGACTCAACATTAACTGTCTCCGGGAAAACCGGGGCGGTTCATTCCGGAACGGCGCACCAGAATGAAACCCGTCAGTCCCGAGGATGTGCAAGCAGCCCGCGATGAGTTGCGGGACACGTCGGAGCCGGTACAGTCTTATTCGACCACCTGGTGAGAGGCACTACCTCGAGTGGTTAACTCTTCGAGCTGGCGGCACCAAACTTCAAGGGCAGCCCGCTTTTCTGCAACGTAGTCGTATCGATCATAGTGCTTCGCCGAAATATCATTCAATGCATGATTCTGAATTCGGTCCCGCACCAGTTTATCGATCCCCAATTCGCCCATCCGCGTCTTTACGGTACGTCGCAGATCCTTCGGGGTCCAGGGCAGCATCTTGGTTTCCTCACAAAAGTCCTGCACGGCATGCGGTAAAGTGGACTCGTTCCAAGGCTTCACAGATAACGGATTGTGGCGACCGGGAAACAACCATTTGCTTTCAGGGTAGATGCTGCGCAAGTCATTCAGAATATCTAGGGCGAGTCGGGTGAGCGGAATGAGATGATCACGTTTATTTTTCACACGAGCAGCAGGAAGCAGCCATAGACCGGCATCAAGGTCGAATTCCGACCAGGCAGCGCGGGTTACTTCGCCTGACCGTTGTCCACCGGTGGCCAACAATAGACGAATCGCCAAGCGATAAGGCAAATGGAAGCCGTCCGTGTTCCAAATCGTCCGGATCTCTTCCCAGGATAGAGCGTCGTACAGGGTAAGTGCCCAAGCGAAGAAAACGTCTGCGCCCGTGAAGTGTGTATTGATAAAAGAACGTTTTGACGCCGGCGGCGGTAACTTGGACACCGAAACTGGGATCACTGCCTCCCTCGTAGCGCCGATAATTAACACCTGTGACTGCCAGGCCCTTGATATTTTTATCCGAAAACGCAGCCATTTGACCTCATCCGTAGCGCATGGCGTTAGTCGCCTTGTAATTCTCCTGAAGCGATCGACGTTTACACATCGGGACTCATCCAGTTCTCTGCACGACCGAATGCAACAGGCGTTCTCTGGTAAAGAGCCTGGTCTTCAAGTAAACGGCGTTTTGAAAGCCGAATTACCGTGGATGCCGTGGCCTCACCTTATTCATACGCCTCAGCTCGACCGGCGAGGTCCGGCCTTTTGACGATACCTTGTCGTAAATCTCATCGAAGGCCAGCTTGCAATACGGCAGCTGCTCCCGCAGTCTGTCGTAGTCTTTGTGATCGAACATGGTTCTAAAATTCTCTCGGCTCAGGGTCGTTCTGGCGTACAGCGCCTGATAACCCCGATGGTCCAGGACGAACTTTTCGAGCGAGGGCAAGGCTGAGGCGTTGTCGAAACTGTCCTTTTTCGGTGTGCCATACGCGCCGATGTCGACATAAAGCTCATCCAGAATGTCACCCTCGCCTCGGAAGGGATGTATGAACCCGAGCTTCCGCTCGTTCTCGTAGACCGCCATGGGCGAAAGCCACAATGGATAGAGTTCGAAATGATCGTCGAAATATTGAATGGATTTGGCCAAGTATCGGATCGGCATCAACATATCCTGAACGACGTGATGTTTTTCCCGAAGCCTTCGGGTCGTTTCCGTTTCCGTATACTTCAATAGCTCGATCCGCGGCGGCAGCGCCCATCCCAATAGCCATCTGAAAAGCGGATGATTGCCGAAGGGAATGATTTCTTCCATCGCCCAAAAGTAGCTTCGAGTATGTCGATGAAAATAATCCCTGAGCGGTACGTACTCGAACCCTTCTTTTCGTTCCGTGAGGTAGGTTTGTGCGTGCTTGTAGAACCATGGCTTATACCATCGTCCGATGGCGTTCAACGGTCCGTCGGCCCCCTTCTCGTCGGTCATCATGCCGCACAGGATGACTGCGGTGTCGCGACTGTAGACCAACCCTTCCACGAAGTCATTTTTCTCCTTATTCCTGCTCTCCGCTTCGAAAACGTCGACCATATCGTCGAGTGAGTAAACGGGACGATAGTGAAGCCGGACGTATTTTTTAGCAGGGATTATTCTGAGTTGAACGGCGACCAGAAAACCCAGCGTGCCGTGGCTCCAAGGGATCAGGTAGTAGAGGTCCGGGTTCTCCGACGCACTGCACCGGAGCAGCTTCCCTTCGGCCGTCACAATGTCGAAGGATTCGCAGATGTGCTGAATCAACCCGTATTTGTGGCTGCTGCTTTCCACCCCGAAGCCCATGATCAAGCCGCCCACCGTCAGGTCGTCCAGCTCCGGTACTACGGGCAAGGTCCATCCGCGCGGCACCAGGCATCGTGAAATCTGGCCCATCGTAGCCAGCGGCTCCACCCTGAGAAGCATGCGTTCTTCGTCGATCTCGAGGATGTCGTAAAGACTGATGTCGATCTTTCGATGGAAAAGTTTGTACTTGGGCACCAACTCGCTCATGGATTTCCAGCCTGAGCGCGCGGTGCACAGCTTTTCCCGGCAACCGTCCCGCTTCCATGCCTCGATCTGCCCGATCACCTTCTTTACCTTTTGATCATGCTTCGCGGGAGCGCTCTTGAGGCGGAAGGCGATGCGGTCGCGAACCGAGACATACGCGCCATACAACGCCGAAACCGGCAAAAGGACGACGGTCGCGAACAGCCCCCGATAATGGGTGAGAATGTGTTCGACAACACGGGATGTAGGGTCGCCTGTCGCTTTCACCGGAACTTCGCTGGGTACGAGCTTGGTCATGCCTCGAATCAGGATTCCGAGTCGTTCAGTATTCTTATCGCCTGATTCGGGCAGTATTTTTCCGCAGCCCTCGCTTTCTCGATCAGCGCCACCGATGGCCGCTCCTCGAGCACCTCAAGACGGCCTTTTTCGTCGACCAGGAAGATTTCTGGCGCTTCCGCCACGCAATGGGCATGACCCTTACATAGATCGCGGTCGACAACGATCCTAAAACGCCCGGTGAGCGTGCTGCTTCGAACGCTTGCAGTCTCTTTTCGGGCTCTGTTCAGAGCCGAAACCTGCCGTCTCCGATAACGAACGAGACAAGGGGAGGCAGGCTCGACCACCATTTTTCGGTAATCGTCCCGGTAACTTTCAGGTGAGTTCACCAGTTCGAACTCATAACGCCTCAGCAGCACGCAGAAGATGGCTTTGATTTGAAACAGGGCAAAGGCGTTGCCCGAGCATTTGTGACGCCCGCCGCCGAAAGCCTGCCAGCCGAACAGGTCCCTGTCCTCGGCTCGTTCCGGCGAGTACCGGTCCGGATCGAACCGGTCGGGTTGGGGGAATAATTCCGGAATTCTGTGCGTAACGGAGGGCGCCGCGCAGACGAACTTGCCGGCCTTGATGACGTAGTCCTTGACATAAAAATCCTGCATCACCTTGCGCATGAGAATGATCAGCGGTGGATGCAGGCGCAGAACTTCCTTAATCACGTTTTCGAGTTTGGGAAGCTGCCTC
This sequence comes from Methylocaldum sp. GT1TLB, assembly GCF_051027445.1. Classification (NCBI taxonomy): domain Bacteria; kingdom Pseudomonadati; phylum Pseudomonadota; class Gammaproteobacteria; order Methylococcales; family Methylococcaceae; genus Methylocaldum; species Methylocaldum sp. GT1TLB. Next base: position 4,314,909 of record NZ_CP194898.1, on the reverse strand, counting down.
AGCGACTCGAAATCGACCGCGCCGTCCATACCGAATCGTTCCTCGATTTCAGCAATGACGGCCTTCATGTGCTCGGGGTGGCGGAGCAACTCGATCAACACCCAGGCGGCGGTTCCGGAACTGGTGTGATGGCCCGCGAAAACGGCGGCGATCAGCATGCCGGTAATCTCGTGTGCGGTCAGTTTGCTCCCGTCTTCGTAGCTCGCGTCGATCAGCATCTGGAAGACATTGGTTCGGTTCTCCGACTGCTGCGCGCGCTTTTCCATGATCTGAGACACCAATTCTTGAAGCCGCGCCCGAGCCTTGTCGCGGCGGCGGAAGACCGGCAGCGGCAGATCGGGAAAGACGTAGGCGATGGGTTGAATACCCTGCTCCAGGTCGCGATAGATTTCGACGAACTCTCGGTTCAGCTCGTATCTAAATTCGGCTCCTAGCAAGCAATGGCTGGACGTGTAAATCGTCAGTTCCTTGGTGAACTCGAGCAGATCGATTTCGCCGGAATCGCCCCAGCGATCGAGCAGAGTCGCGACCTCGCCGACGATGATATCGGAATAGGTCCGCATGGGCTTGTCCCGGAGTGCCGGCATCAGCATTAGTAGCTGCTGGTTTTTTCTTGCGATGGGCGCGTCGAAAACCACGCCCTTGCCGAAAATCGGAGTCATGATCTTGTAGGCGGGCCCCTGGTCGAGCACCTCGTCGGGAGCGCGATAGAAAGCCTCGCTGGCTTCCGTGCCGGTCAGCAGCACCATACTTTGGTGGAAGAGCTTGAATTCGGCCACGTCTCCCAGTTGCCGGCGCAGCCGCATCATGAAAGCATGCGGATTCTTGCCGAAACTGAAAATATGCCCCGCGAGCGGGAACGCGCCCGAGAGTTTCGGGGGCTCTTTGAGTTGCCCTTTGGCCATTGCCGAGTCCTAGTCGATGGCGTTATCGTCCGCCGGTTGAAAAGATTAGTATCATGCTTCGCGATCAAGGTGTTCATGAAATCATTTTTTTCATGTACATCAAACCTTATTCGTGCAAGGACTACCCCGAAAGGAGCCGAAATGCCTGCCTATCCTCGTGAAGAGCTGGAAGAAATGGTCGAACGCTGGCTTGCCGCCAATCGTCAAGCCGAGCGGGAGGGCAACTGGATCAAGCACCTCGGCGTGATGTACACCGAGGATGCGGAATACGGCTGGAACATGGGACCAAACCGAGAATTCATCGCCAGAGGCAGAAAGCAGATCGAGGAGTGGGCGCTCGGGGCGCACATGGAGGGATTCGAGAAATGGCGCTACCCCTACGAGAAAATCCTGATCGATGAAAAACAGGGCGAGGTGATCGGCATCTGGCGCCAAGTCGCGCCGGTGAAAAGGGAAGACGGCAGCGATTACGAAGTCGCCGGCATCGGCGGTTCCTGGTTCCGCTACGGCGGAGGATATCAGTGGTGCTGGCAGCGCGACTTCTTCGATCTCGGCAATGTCAAGGCGATGTTCATGGAACTGGCGGCCGACGGCAAACTGGATCTTTCCGTAAAGCAGAGGCTGAGCAAACTGGCGAAAGGTCAGCCGCTCCCCGGGGTCGCTCCCATTCATACAAGCCGAGGCATCGGCAAAAAATTGAAAGGCATTGTCGCCATGGCGCGCACGGTACTATTCGGGGTTTAGTGGAACCGTATCGAGTGACTTCGTCCGAAGCAACTAGACGCAGGAGCGATATTCCCGCACAATCAACGCGATGTAACGTATTTTTCCATGCGCCATCGATAAGCGCCCGAAGGAGACAACGTGGTCCTTGTGCTTTGCCGGTCAATGATTTGTCTTGGACAACGTTCGTGAAGCATCAATGGAATGAAACCGCCGGCGGGCACACCGGGACGGAAACGCCCGTTCCGCCTCTCAGATGCGCGTGGGAAGCCAGCCGCCGCGCACAGCGGCGTTTGCTGGATCTGCAGCGGCCCTGCGGCGACTGGGAAGGGGAAATGGTCTGGTGCACCATGATTCTCGCCCAGGCCGTCATCGTGCGTACCATAGCGGCCCGCCCCTACAGCGACGCGGAAAAAGCACGCATCGTCATTCATTTCGAAGGTAACCAGATGAATGACGGCTCCTGGGGCATGCACCCCGAATCGCCTGGCTACGTCTTCTTTACCACTCTTGGCTATGTTGCCCTGAGGCTGCTCGGCGTTCCCGCCGATTCGCCGACGCTCGTCAAGGCGCGCCGCTGGCTGCATACCCAGCCCGATGGCGTAAAGGGTATTCCCACTTGGGGCAAGTTCTGGCTGGCCATGCTGGACCTCTATGCCTACGAGGGACTCAATGCCGTCCCGCCGGAACTTTTCTTGATGCCGGAATGGTTGCCGATACACCCGCGACATTATTACTGCCACACCCGTCAGATTTACCTCGGGATGGCCTTTCTTTGCGGCATGCGATTTCGCGCGAACCTGCCGGGCACGCTACGCAGCGAATTGCGCCGGGAGCTCTACCCGGAGCCTTACGAAACCATAGATTTCGCCGCTCTGCGAGACACCCTGGCCGCGAGCGATGTCTATGTCCCCATCAGCCCGGTATTGCGCCTGATTTACAAGCTGCTAGCCGCTTACCAGCGTCGCCATAGCCGGGCGCTGCGGCGGAAAGGCCTCGACCTGTGCTTCGACCGGATACTTTACGAGCAGCGGGTTACACGCTATCAGGGGATATCTCCCGTGAGCGGACTCCTCAACTGTCTGGCCATCTTCGCTCGCGATCCGAACCATCCGGACCTTTTGCCCAGCCTCGAAGGCGTCGAGGACTGGCGCTGGGAGGACGAGGAGGAAGGCATCCGTTATGCGGGAGCTCGCTCCAACACCTGGGATACCGCATTCGCCGTCCAGGCTCTGGTCGAGGGACCGTCGGCTGTCGAAGGGACGGCAAAAGCGCTCGAGCGGGCTCACGATTTTCTCTGGGGTGCCCAGATAACCGAGGAGCTTCCGGATTACGACGGCGCCTGGCGGGACCCGGCACTCGGCGGCTGGTGCTTTTCCGACGGGCAACACCGTTGGCCGGTGAGCGACTGCGCAGCGGAAGCCTTGAGCGCCCTGCTCGCGCTCTACGCACATCCCGAGTACACGGTGGCGTCGCCGCTCGAGCCCGAGCGCCTCCGCCAGGGGGTGATCTTCATTCTGTCGCGGCAGAATGCGGACGGCGGTTTCGGAACCTACGAACGCCGGCGCGGCGGCAAGCTGCTCGAAATGGTCAATCCGTCCGAAATGTTCGGCCAGTGCATGACCGAACTCTCCTATATCGAGTGCACGGGGTCGGCGCTGGCCGCCCTCGCGCATTATCGCAAGCGTTATTCCGATTTCCCAGGCGGAGAGATCGAGCGAGCGATACGCAAGGCCGTAGCCTTCCTGCGCCGGCGTCAGCTTGCCGACGGATCCTATCCGGGGTTTTGGGGCATCAATTACACCTATGCCGTCTATCATGCGACCAAGGGGCTGCGAGCGGCCGGCGTTCCCGCCTCGAACCCCGCGATTCAGGGTGCCGCCCTCTGGCTGGTCCGGAAGCAGCGGCCCGATGGCGGCTGGGGCGAGCACTATTCGAGCTGTCTCCAAGGCCGCTACGTCGAGCACGAGCAAAGTCAGGTGGTCATGACGAGTTGGGCCTTGCTCGCACTGCTCGACATCCTGCCGTACGATAATGAATCGATCAAACGTGGATTCGAATGGCTGATGAGCCGGCAACTGGAGGACGGCGGTTGGCCGCGGCAGGCGGTTAACGGCGTTTTCTTCGGCTCGGCGATGTTGGATTATCGCCTCTATCACACCTACTTCCCGACTTGGGCGATGGCCCGTTATGCGCGCCTGACGAGCCCGCCATAGCCGGAGTCTTCAGGGCATTTTTTCGACTTGGCGTCGGAAGATGTAATCTTCCGGCTCAGCTCCGAAATTCGGACCGAAAGTCCGATAAAAGGCCCTCGCAAATATCAGCGGGACCTTGAAATCGCACTGCAAGGGATTGTCGTCGGTGGATTCTGTGAAGTTCAACATTCGAGGCGCAGCCCGCCCGGGCTGCTCTCACCAATTATCGGAAAAGCATTATGCAAGGACGAGTCATTTATCAGGAACATATCGATGTGCTGATCGCCGGAGGCGGCGTAGGCGGCGCAGCGGCCGCTGCGGCACTCTCGCAATTGGGATTGCGCATCTTGATCATCGAACCCGGCCCGGCCCAAGGCAGGCGCCTCGCCGGAGAGCTCATCCATCCGCCCGGCATCGATGGCCTGTGTCGTCTCGGCTTGCTGAGCGACCGATCGATGCCCGGTTCGCCGGTAAAAGGCTTCGCGATCTTCCCTGCCGATAAAGACGACCCCGCAAGCTCGGTGACCTTACGCTACGGCGAAAAGCCGGGAACTCGCCATTTGGGACGGGCGATCGAGCACCGGATCCTGAAGGATCATCTGCTGGAAACCGTACAGCGGTTTCCCGGCGTTACGGCCTGGATAGGCGCACGGGTCACACGGATAGAGGAAAATCCCGACGGGTCATTCACGGCGATGGTACGAAGTAACGACGGCGAGGAAATACGAATTCGCCCTCAGTTATTCCTCGGCGCCGATGGACCGATGTCCAGAGTGCGCAAATTGATCGGAATTTCTCACGAGACTCGGCGCTATTCCGGCATGATGGGCATCGAAGTGGAAGACACCCATCTGCCCAATAACGGCTACGGCAATATCTTTCTGAATTCCGCCGGCGTCGCCTATGCCTATGCGATCGGGGGAGGACGGGCAAGGGTCATGTTCGAGGTGCTGAAAGGCGCCGATTCGAAGGAATCGATCAAGACGCACCTCGGTCTCTTCCCTCCCTTGTTCAGGCTCGATATCGAACGCGTCCTGGCCACGAGCAAACCTTTGGCGGCAGCCAATTTCTGCATCGTCCCGAATGCCAGCGTACGAGGTAATGCCGCACTGGTCGGGGACGCGAGAGGCTGCTGCCATCCGCTGACCGCTTCGGGGATTACTGCGGCGGTAAAGGATGCGCTGATCTTGCGGGATGCGCTTAGCGAGTCGAATCTCGATATCGCAACGGCCCTGCGACGTTATTCTCGCCGCTGCGGCCGTCTTGAATTGACCCGGCGCACCCTGGCGGAAGAACTGCGCGAAGCGTTTCTGGCCCAGACGCCCGAGGCGTTACTGCTCAGAGAATGCATCTTTTCCTACTGGCGCACCAGCGATAAGGCATGCGTTCGGTCCATGGCGCTACTTTCCACGGTGGACACTAGTATTTTTTCTCTGGCCACCCAGTATGGGACGGTTGCGCTGCAGGCCTTCCGCCTGTTGCCGCGTTGGTTTTTCGAAAAAACCGTCGTCGATTGGCACAGGGGAGTGCTCAGGCTGGTACACAAGAGCCTTGCCTTTCAATATGCCGCGATCCGCCAATGGTTATATTGATAGTCAGGATCATGGCATCCGGAATAATGGCAGCGCGGCATTGAGCAAAATCGCGTCGCCTCGGCGCCGAAGGGATGACTTTCCACCGGAATACTTGTCGAAATATCGAGATACCTGCTTCAGCCGACATTACCGCATTTCGGTAAAAGCGGATATTTGCTGTCGTATGCCGTAATTGGCGCGACTCATGCCATTCAAAGTCGAGGGAAGCGATGATTCTGGTAGGCACCGCCTCTTGGGCCGACAAAAATCTGATCGACTCCGGCTTGTTCTATCCGGCCCACATCAAGACGCCTGCGGATCGGCTGGGTTATTACGCCAGTCAGTTTCCTCTGGTCGAGGTCGACAGCAGCTATTACGCCCTGCCCTCGGAGCGGAATGCGGCCCTATGGGTCGAACGGACTCCGCCGGGCTTTGTATTCGATGTCAAAAGCTTTCGGCTGTTCACGCAACATCAAACGCCGCCGAAAGTGCTTCCAGTGGATATTCGTGCAGCCCTGGGGCCGGTCGAAAAAAAGAACATTTATTATGGCGACCTGCCAGAGGAACTCCGCGGCGAACTCTGGTCACGGTTTCGCTCAGCCCTTAAACCTTTAAAACATGCAGGCAAGCTTGGCGTCGTACTGTTTCAGTTTCCGCCGTGGTTCGTCTATCGGCAAAGCAATCTCGAGCATATCGCCGCTTGCGCCCGAGTAATGGAAGGATTTCGCATTGCCGTGGAATTCCGTCATCGATCCTGGTTTGACGATAGGCATCGCGAGGACGTGCTCGAATTCGAACGGAGCCGGGGATTGACGCACGTCGTCGTGGATGAGCCGCAGGGATTTGCCAGCAGCATTCCTTCGGTTTGGGAAACCACCTCCCCGGAAATAGCGGTGGTCCGCATGCACGGCCGAAACCGCGAGACCTGGAGTCAGAAAGGGCTCGAGTCGTCCGCCGATCGCTTCAACTATCTCTATTCGGCCGACGAATTGCAGGAATTGGCGGGGTCCATCGAGAAGCTCGCCGCAAAGGCGCGAGAAACACACGTCATTTTCAATAACAATTTCGGAAACTTCGCACAACATAATGCCGGAGAGCTGAAGCAGCTTCTGGCTAGGCCCTAAATTCGGTGTATTAGCCGCCCACTGTTGTGGTTAAACTTCCGTCGGGATGCGAGGCATCCGCATCAGACCACGACGGTCACTTCGATATCGCCTTCCTTGCGTTCTACATTGATGCCCACATCGTGGGCATGGCGAGTCAAGGCTAAGTCAATGACGCCATCGTCAAAACGCAAGTTGCTGATCCTGAGCCAGTTGAGATAATTCGGGAGTCGCGGATGATAAAACCTGATCTGCGGTTTTTCGGGTGAAAAGCTCAAGCCGAGACAGCCTTGCAAGAGCTGAAATACCGCTCCGCTGGCCCAGGCCTGCGGAGAACAGGCTACCGGATAGAGAGTTGGGCCTTGCCCCGGAAGCCTGGAGAACCCACAGAAAAGCTCAGGCAAGCGATGCAAATCGAGAAACACGGCGGCCTCGAACAAACCGGTCAAAATCTTCAAGGATTTGTCTTTGAAACCGTAACGCGCCAGGCCCATGGCCGCGATGGCAGTATCGTGGGGCCAAACCGAACCGTTGTGATACGCCATCGGATTGTAGCGGCTCTGCCCCTCTGCGACCGTGCGAATTCCCCATCCATTGAAAGATTCCACCGCCAACAGCGTCTCGGCGGTGCGACGAGCATAATCGGGAGCCGCAATCCCGCTGAATAAGGCATGGCCTGCGTTAGAGGTTCGCACCGCACAACAGCGTTTGTCGCCGTCCAGTGCGAGCGCAAATGTATCGAGTTCGTCGAGCCAAAATGCTTCATTAAAGCGTTTTTTCAGCGCTGCAGCCTCCTGCCGCAGCCGCTGCGCCCATTTTCCCCGGCCGAGCAATTCGGCCAGTTCGGCCGCCAGCAGTTTAGCTTCATAGACGTATCCCTGCACCTCGCAAAGCGCGACCGGTGCCGGCGCCAGGTTTCCGTCGGCGTGAAATACCGAGTCGTTGGAGTCCTTCCAGCCCTGCTGTATCAACCCGTTTGCGCTATGTCGGGCGTATTCCACAAAGCCGTCGCCGTCCCAATCGCCATGATGATCGATCCAGTCCAGGGCTCTTTCGATGTGAGGCCAAATCGTTTCCATGAAAGCCCGGTCGCCGGTACGCCGATAATAGTGGCCGGCAAGAACGATAAAGAGCGGCGTGGCGTCCACCGTACCGTAGTAACGCTTAAACGGAATTTCTCCTAAAGCGGCCATTTCTCCGGATCTCGCTTCATGAAGAATCTTGCCGGGTTCGGCATCGCGTTCGGGTTCCAAGGATTCAGCCTGGGTCGCGGCAAGATAGGTGATTACGCCCTTCGCGAGTTGCGGCCGAACCCACAGCGTCTGCAACGCGGTGATGATGCCGTCGCGACCGAAAGGCGTGCTGAACCACGGGACTCCGGCGTAAGGATAAGGTCCATGAGACGTTTCCGTGACCAGCATATCGAGATCGGCGGCAGACCGACCGAGCCAATCGTTGAACTGTTCATTCGAAGTCACGATGTGGGCGACGCTCGACCGGGAGGCTGCAGTGTCCGCCCCTATCCTATCGATCGCGTGGTAATAATCACCTTGCGATACGCTCGCATCGTCGCAAGCGCAGCTTACCGAGACGTGCAGATGAATCTCGTCGCGTATTCCCAACCGAAGCGCTGTGCTACAACTCGAGGCATTGAGCTGATCGGGTCGCCAATGGAATTGGATGTGAGTTCGGCGCATTTCGCCGTCCAATCCGCGATAACCGAGTATCGCGGCATCGTCCTTAATGTCCGGCGTCAGCATTGTTCCTCGGGCCGGTCGATGGACACCGCGCACTTCGAATATATCGCGATAATCGGCAGCGAACCGAAACTCGACGTTCAAATTTACCGTTCGATCGCCGTAGTTGACCAAACGCAAATGCTCATGCCTAGCCTGGCTTAACAACACCACCGATCGGAACACGTGCACGCTGCCTCTCGGGATGACTAGGACTTCGCTCTCATAGAGATCGGGCATGGTCATGTCGACCGCCAGCAAACTGTTGTCTTTCTTGATGGTGGAATTGAGCAAGAAGGGGCGTTGTCCGTTGATTCGCAGCTCCAGGTGAGAAAGATAGCGTGTCCCGCCTTGGTAAAGTCCCTGCTCGCTCGAACTCACCTGATAAATATCGCCGTGACGATCGAAGATACCGAACATATCTTCCGCTTTTAAGACTCGAGAGGGTTCATCGCCCCGTGGTGCGGTGGCAGCGACATACCACTGGTTTTCGGTGGAAGCCGGATCGTCCATGGATCACCCGTTCGAGGAATCGAAAAACTAGATCGTTTGCTTGCCCAGCATAGAAAGGCGACCGAGGTCCTTCTCGATGACGTCCATACCGAGAACCTTTAGCGCTGGAGAGACTTTCTGCTTACACTTTTCACCGAGCTGTCGGTAGATCTGAATATAGTCGCTCGCCATGCGGCGGGCGGAAAAGCGATTTTCGAACGCCTGTCGACACATTGCCCGATTGATCTCGCCTACCCGTTCGACTGCCGATACCGCTTGGTGAAGATTCTCGACAACGAAACCTGTCGTTCCGTGCCGCATAACTTCCGGCACCGAACCGTTCCTGAAGGCGATCACAGGCGTACCGCAAGCCATCGCCTCGATCATCACGAGCCCGAAAGGTTCCGGCCAATCGATGGGAAAAAGCAAGGCGTAAGCATTGCCGAGCAGCTCATTCTTTTCTCGCTCGTTGACTTCGCCGATGAACTCCACCAAAGGATGATTGAGAAGGGTCTTGATCTCCTGGTCGAAATATTCGCGGTCGGCCTTATCGACTTTCGCTGCAATCTTGAGCGGCATGCCGGCACGAATTGCAATTTCGATCGCTCGGTCGACGCGCTTTTCCGGGGAAATACGCCCCAAGAATGCCAGATAGGTGCCCGGCTCGGCACGGAACGTATAAAGCTCCTCCGGCAATCCGTGATAAACCGTAGCTACCCAATTCCCCCAACCGACCGGCGTGCGTTGGTAATCCGAAATGGAGATCAACGGCATGTCCCGAAAGGCTTCGAGGAGGGCATCTAACTCTCTGATGTCCAAGCGTCCGTGTAAGGTGGTAACGTGCGGGGTCGAGCATTCGCGAAATACCGGAAAATGAAGGCAACCGGTATGAAAGTGAATGACATCGAATTCACTGGCCGCTCTGCGCACCCGATCCAACATCAAGAGATGGGGTAGTAACGGATCTAGTACATCTTGGTCGAGACGCAGTGCCTTGGAAACAATCGGCTCGAGCTTGGCGCTCGTCTCCGAATCAGCACTGGCGAAGAGCGTAACATCATGTCCGGCGCCTACTAGCTCTTCGGTAAGATAATGCACGATGCGCTCGGTGCCGCCATAAAGTTTTGGCGGTATGCTCTCATACAAAGGCGCTACCTGCGCGATTTTCATACTCCTCCTTATACGCTGTTCACGTCCGGGCTGGCAGCAAGAGCGCCACCAGAGTTCGTCGTTTGCGCTATTAATTTTTGATCGAAACCGGGACTCAAGAGTTCACCATAGTGGCTCATCATCGAGACTCAAGACACGCGACGGCTACATCCCGCCCTCAACGGAACGACGGTTCACGTGACCAGGTCGGTCTTTCCGTCACAACATACCTTCGCCCCGTCTTCGTCTCCCATACTTCGGTCAAAAATTGTCAAGCTGGACACTTGAGCTACATTTTGGATGTCATCGAATCGCTTCGCCGACCTTTTGATCACTGGGAAGAATGACGCCTATGTTCCATCTCGTAACCCGCTCCAACCTATTGGTCTTCGCGCTCGCGTTGCTGCCGACCTCGATATTCGCCGATGTTTATAAGTGTCTGGATCAGAAAGATAAGGTCTTTTATCAAGACCGACCATGTCAGGAGTTGACGTCGGCTCAACTGCCGCCCGGCTTGTCTCAACTAGCAGCCAGCGATAACAAGCCGCACTTTCTTTGGAAGGCGACAATTGCGGAAGGCACGGTCTACCTCATGGGCGCCCTTCCTTATGGCGCGAGCGATATGTATCCCCTCCCGGAAGCGATAACGGACGCCCTCTCGGGGTCGGATGTGCTGATCGTCGGAGCCGATGTCGCTGCGCTGCCTCAGGCCGAACTACTTCCCATCGCCGCAAACCGAGGCGCGTACACGGACAATTCCGATTTAAGAGACCACATCAAAGCCGCCACCTGGGAAAGAGTGCTCAAGCTCTCCAAGGCTTTGGGCATGGCAGAGGAAACGATTCTCACCCAGAAGCCATGGATGGCGTCACTGAGTTTGATGAGCCTAGCCGCTAAACAGGCGGGCTATACGCAAGAGCTCAGCATCGAAAAAGGCTTTGTCAAGGATGCGCAGATGCGAAAGCCGGTACTTCAATTAGACTCGGTAGATGAACAAGCGAAACTGTTGGATGGCTTGTCCGAGATTGAACAGGAGCAAATACTCCTGCAATCGCTAAATGAGATTGAACGTGGGGACGACTATTTCAAATCGATGATCGAAGCCTGGACGAGCGGAGATTCCTCGACCGTTGAGCTGATCGTGCGTCGCCGCTTCGATAGTCTTCCGGCTTCGGACAAGCTCTTCAAGCTCTTGTTCACCGATCGAAGCGCAGCGATGGCGGAGAAAATCGGGGAATTGGCGGCCGATGGTAGGACTTATTTCGTTGTCTTGGAAGCCGGCCACCTGGTCGGTGAACACGGCCTCCTAAACCTGTTGCAATCGAAAGGCTTCAAAATTTCGCAGCTATAGCTCGAATCGATCCGGATCAGTTTTCAGCCTCGGGCTTGACGTAAACATCGGCGAGTTCACGTAATTGTGCCACAAAGGACGAAAATTCGCGCTGCGCGGCGTTTTTGGCGAGGAACTGGCGAGCAGCGTCCGCTTCCTTGGGATCTCCTTGCGAAGCGCCATCCTTGACGGCGATCAGCTTAAAGACGACTTGATCGCCGTTTTCAAGTTCCACCGTTGAGATAACGGGCTGCTCGGCTGACGGTCGAGCAGCCTTGAATACGGCATTCGTCAGCACTGGCGGTACATTTTTTGCATCGCGGCGCAGATTCGACTCCTTGGAAACCTGCATACCGTGCTCTTTGGCCAAACCCGTAAGCGGAGCACCCTGCTGCGCTTGGCGCAAAAGTTCTTCCGCTTGCTTGCGGGTCTCCTGTCTTGCGTCCTCGGCACGTAATTTGCCAACGATATCTTCCTTCACTTCTGCGAGGGGCTTATCGGACGCCGGTTGATGGTCTTTTATCCGCAAAACGACTGCTTTCTCGCTCCCCAATTCGACCGGATCGCTGTTCCGTCCGTTCAGAACGTCCTCACTGAACGCGGCTGCTCTTACCGTGGACTCGGCGGCGATACCGTCTCCTGCCTCACGCGTAAAGTATCCGGTGCTCTCGATTTTCAGATTGAGGGCTTTCGCGGCCGGCTCCAGACTGTCGGGATGTTCATAGCTGAGCTCCGTCAGCGTTTGTCCCTGTTCGTAAAACTTGTTTTCTGCCGCATTGCGCTGGAACGTTTTCAGCAGTTCGTCTTTTACTTCCTCGAATGGCTTGACCTTAGCCGGAGACAACTCGGTTACTTTGATCAAGTGATAGCCGAAAGATGTTTTGACAGGCTTGGATAACTCACCCTGCTTCAAAGCAAATGCCGCATCGGCAAAATTTTGCTCCATGGCCCCCTTGGTAATGAAACCCAAGTCGCCGCCGTTCTGAGCGGATACCGGGTCATCCGACGTTTCCTTTGCGGCCTTAGCGAAATCTTCGCCCTTAGCCAAACGGTCTTGAATCTGATTGATCTTGGCCAAAGCCGCCTGCTCGGCGGCTTCACCGCCTTCCGAATCGACCGCGACTAGGATATGGCTGACCTTGCGCCTTTCTTCGGACGCGAAACCAGACTTCTGCTCTTCATACAGATTGCGCAGGTCGTCTTCGGTGACTTGGGTCTCCTTCGCGATATCGTCAAGACGAACGGCGATGTACTCGATCGATACACGCTCGGGATTTTGGTAAGCCTGAAGATGTTTCCGATAGTAATCTTCGATTTCCGCATCGGAAATAGTGCGAGCCGATTTCTTCAAAGGTATTTTGAGATATTCGACCTCACGCTCCTGATTTCTGAGCCGAAAGAGCGAAGCGATTTGATTCGGGGTTACAAATGCGCTGTCAAGCAATCCGCGCTGGTATTGCTCCATCAACAAAGCTCTTCTGACCTGCGCAACGAATTGGGCAGAACTCAAGCCCTGAGATGACAGCATGATGTTGTATTTTTCCTTATCAAACTTGCCTTCGGTTTGAAAATAAGGGAGCGTCTGGATGAAGTCGCGCACGGCGCTGTCGCTGACGGCAAGGTCCTTAGCCTCCGCATTTTGCGCAATGATTTCTTCTCGAATCAGCCGCTCTAAAGCTTCATGTTTGAGCTGCCTATCGTCGACCTCCGCCAAACCCACCAGATTCGCAAGACTCTGCTGATAGGCCTGGTTTACCTCGCGCTCAAAAATATCCCTGTCACCGACGACAGCCAGTGGCTGCTCCTTGCCGGAATCCAGATAATTCTGAATTCCCCATAGAGCGAACGGCACACCGACAAGAATCAACATTACCCATGCGAAGATACCTTGGGCACGATCACGAATCGCTTGAAGCATATGCAGAACCTGATACGGCTTTAAGAGCAATCATTAAACGAAAAGACAGGCAGCCCCCTGCCCTCAAAAAAAAACCCGCTGCCTCAGGGGCGCGGGTTTTTTGAAATTTGGCGGAGCGGACGGGGCTCGAACCCGCGACCCCCGGCGTGACAGGCCGGTATTCTGACCAACTGAACTACCGCTCCAATTTATGGTGGGTGCTGTAGGGATCGAACCTACGACCCTCGCCTTGTAAGGGCGATGCTCTCCCAGCTGAGCTAAGCACCCGAAAGAGTCGACTAGCTTACAGCATCTTTAAGTGCTTTACCAGCCTTGAATGAGGGAATTTTTGCAGCTTTGATGGTAATCGTGTTTCCCGTCTGCGGATTACGGCCTTGACGCTCGGCACGCTCTTTAACCCCAAAGGAACCAAAACCCACGAGTGAAACGGTTTCGCCGTTTTTTAAAGCTATCGTGATAGCGTCAATCATACCGTCGAGTGCGCGCCCGGCATCGGCCTTCGTCAGGTCCGCCGACTTAGCGATCGCATCAATTAGTTCCGCTTTATTCATTCTTTCCCCCTTTGATCGATGATGTTGAATCTAAGTTCTTCACATGGCCGCAAGACTTCGTCCATTCCTATATGCTGTTGGCTACGCGTGAACTCGCCGGCCGAAATGTAGCAGTAGACAAAAAGCACTGTCAAGCCGCATAGCGTCTGGGATTCAGCGAATTTTAGCGATCCGTCGCATTTCTCTGAACACGCAAAAAGCAACTCCCTCCAATTAGGACTAATGAGCAACGATCATGCCTGCCGTACCCGTCGATTTAGTCACACCCTCGGATTCGGGAGTAACCGGCGGTTTCAACGGTTCCGGCATGTGTTTTAGTGCGGTCTCGAGGACTTGATCGATAGAGCGAACCGCGACGATTTTGAGATCCTGCTTAATGTTCTTTGGAATCTCAGCCAAGTCCTTCTCGTTTTCCTGCGGAATCAAGACGGTCGAAATACCGCCCCGATGCGCCGCCAACAGTTTCTCCTTTAGCCCTCCGATGGGCAAAACCTCCCCGCGAAGCGTGATCTCGCCCGTCATGGCAACGTCCGATCTCACAGGGATTTGAGTCAATGCGGAAACCAAAGCCGTGCACATACCGATACCGGCGCTGGGACCGTCTTTGGGCGTGGCCCCTTCCGGCACGTGTATATGCACATCGTGCTTCTGATAAAACGCCGGATCGATACCCAGCGTTTCTGCTCGGCTCCGGGCTACCGTGACAGCGGTTTGTATCGACTCCTGCATGACCTCGCCGAGTTTTCCGGTATAGGTTTGCTTGCCGGTTCCGGGCATAACGACCGATTCGATGGTAAGAAGCTCGCCTCCCACCTCGGTCCAGGCCAGGCCGGTAACCTGCCCGACCTGGTCCTTCTCCTCGGCTCGTCCGTAGCGATAACGCCTGACGCCCAAAAAGTCATCCACGTTACGATGAGTCACGTTCAGTTTCTTGGTGCTCGGTTTGAGGACCAAGCTCTTGACGACCTTGCGGCAAATCTTGGCTATTTCGCGCTCAAGGCTACGAACACCGGCTTCTCGAGTATAGAAGCGGATAATATCTCGAACCGCCGATTCGGTGATATGAATTTCGCTGTCCTTAAGCCCGTTGTTCTTGACCTGCTTTGGAATCAGATAGCGCATGGCGATGTTGACTTTCTCATCCTCGGTGTAGCCAGCGATGCGGATCACTTCCATGCGGTCCAGAAGCGGCGCCGGGATATTCAAAGTGTTCGCCGTTGCAATGAACATTACTTCGGACAAATCGAAATCGACCTCCAAGTAATGGTCGTTGAAAGTATGGTTCTGCTCCGGGTCCAAAACTTCCAACAATGCGGCAGCAGGATCACCGCGGAAATCCATCGCCATCTTGTCGATCTCGTCGAGCATGAACATCGGATTGCGGGTCTTTACCTTGGAAAGGTTCTGCAGGATTTTACCCGGCATCGAGCCAATGTAAGTTCTGCGATGGCCGCGAATTTCGGCCTCGTCACGAACCCCGCCCAAGGCCATGCGAACGTACTTCCGGTTGGTCGCTCGAGCAATCGACTGACCGAGCGAAGTCTTGCCCACACCGGGCGGTCCAACCAAGCACAATATTGGGCCTTTTAGTTTCTTGACGCGCTGCTGAACGGCCAGATACTCGAGGATACGCTCTTTGACTTTCTCCAAACCGTAGTGCTCGGTTTCTAAAATTTCTTCGGCACGCTGCAAGTCGTGACTGATCTTGGTGCGCTTCTTCCACGGCATGTTGACCATCCAGTCGACGTAATTCCTGACTACCGTAGCCTCGGCAGACATCGGCGACATCAACTTGAGCTTGTTCAACTCCGTCTCGGCTTTGGTACGAGCCGCCTCAGGCATGCCGGCCTTTTCGATTTTGCGCGATAGCTCCTCGAATTCGTTCGGCACATCGTCCATTTCCCCCAACTCCTTCTGGATGGCCTTCATTTGCTCGTTCAAGTAATACTCGCGCTGATTTTTTTCCATCTGCTGCTTGACCCGCCCGCGGATACGCTTCTCCATCTCCAGCATATCCACCTCGCCTTCCATGAGCGTCATCAAACGCTCCAACCTGGCCGTCACATCGCTCATCTCCAGAATCGACTGCTTGTCTTCGATTTTGATGGTCATATGTGCGGCGATGGTATCCGCCAACCGGCTCGGGTCGTCGATGCCGGCAAGCGAATTCAACACTTCGGGCGGTATCCGCTTATTGAGCTTGACGTAATGATCGAAGGTGTTGATGGCGGTGCGCATCAACACATCGATTTCTTGATCGGTGATGTTGATCTCGTCCAGCTGCGGCGAAACTACGGCTACGTAGTGCTTGTCGGCGACACGGTACTTATCGACGTTGCAGCGCTCGCTACCCTCGACGAGCACTTTCACAGTGCCGTCCGGAAGCTTCAGCAATTGCAGGATGTTGGATAAAGTGCCGATCTGGTACAGGTCATCGAAGCTGGGATCATCCAGTTCGGCTTCTTTCTGCGCTACGAGCAAGATTTGTTTGTTGTCCCGCATGGCAGAGTCTAGGGCCAGAATCGACTTCTCTCTGCCGACGAAGAGCGGTATGACCATGTGGGGATAGACTACGACGTCCCGTAAGGGAAGCACCGGTACCATCTTTTCCGGCTTTGCACGATTTTCAAGCGAGGTATTTTCCATTAGCCACCCATGGATATTAGTGAGTACGCGTTGTTACTGAGTATATAGGTAAGCTTCGGGCAAAAAACAAGACTAAGCCCGATAAAATCGGGGACTATTTGATTTGGCCAAAAACTTCAGATGAAGAGATCAGCAAAAATTCTGCGATCCCGTCCGGGTAAGTACGAAAAACTACTTAGATGCGAATGTATCGTCGAGATTCCCGAATCCGAACGATTTTCTATACAAAATGCGTAGATCAATGCGCGGTGACGCTTACGCGCTGAAATAAGCGACCGCTACCATTAGGATCAGTGAATGCAAACAGGTGTTTGTGCCGACAGGCGAGCAAGAACGCAAATTCAACTTGAAGGCTGCCCTAACGAGCTTTAAGACTGAGAAGCTATCAGCCATTAGTCAGACAGTGAAGTTCGGCCATCGATCAAGATCTGAAAATTGGCCGCATAACAAAACCCTGAATCGGCTACCGACGCCCGCTCGCCGCAAGGCATCGATAGCACTCGGAAGATATTTCACTCTACCGAAGCACAGTGCTTTTCTTCGGTTTGATAAATCAGATACGGGTCCGATTCGCCGCGAATAACCTTTTCATCGATCACAACTTTGGAAACATGTTCGGCGGAAGGCAATTCGTACATCGTATCCAGCAACACGTGTTCGAGAATCGTTCGCAGACCGCGTGCGCCGGTTTTCCGTTCCATTGCCCTTCGCGCGATCACCCGCAAGGCGTCCTCGCGAATCTCCAGATCGCAACCCTCCATCTCGAACAACTTCTTGTATTGTTTGACCAGAGCATTTTTCGGTTCGGTCAGAATTTGAACCAATGCCTGCTCATCCAATTCTTCCAGAGTCGCCACCACCGGCAAACGACCGACAAACTCCGGAATCAGGCCGTATTTGATCAGGTCCTCCGCCTCCACGTCCGCCAAAACTTCGCCGACATTGCGGCGTTCGTCCTTGGTCTTGACCTCCGCGGAAAAACCGATGCCGCCCTTTTCGGAGCGTGAACGAATGATTTTTTCCAGTCCGGCGAACGCTCCGCCGCAGATGAAGAGGATATTCGCCGTATTGACCTGCAAAAATTCTTGCTGAGGGTGTTTGCGTCCGCCTTGTGGCGGTACCGAGGCCACAGTGCCCTCGATCAACTTCAGCAGAGCCTGCTGCACACCTTCACCGGACACGTCGCGGGTGATCGAGGGATTATCCGACTTACGGGAAATCTTATCGATCTCGTCGATATAGACGATACCGGACTCGGCCTTCTCCACGTCGTAATCGCATTTCTGCAAGATCTTTTGGATGATGTTTTCGACATCTTCCCCGACGTAACCCGCCTCGGTCAGCGTCGTCGCGTCGGCGATCGTGAACGGCACGTCCAACAGCCGGGCGAGCGTCTCGGCAAGCAAGGTCTTTCCCGATCCGGTTGGGCCGATCAAGAGGATATTGCTCTTGGCCAGTTCGACATCGTTCTTCTTCAGGTGGTTATGCACCCGGAGCCGCTTATAGTGGTTGTAGACCGCAACCGACAAGATCCTCTTGGCTTTCTCCTGGCCAATGACATACTCGTCGAGTACGGCCTTGATCTCTTTCGGTTTGGGCAACTTATCTACGCTAGCGGCAACATTTTCCTGAAGCTCCTCGCGAATAATATCGTTGCACAACTCGACACATTCGTCACAGACGAACACAGCCGGACCGGCAATGAGCTTTCTGACCTCATGCTGGCTTTTTCCGCAAAACGAGCAGTAAAGAAGTTTCCCGCCCCCGTCTTTGCCGTGCTTATCATCACTCATCGCAAACCTCTTATTCGTCAGATGACTGTTGTAGCAACCTACGCGAACCAACCGCTACCGGCATACGTCCACTAGTCCTTCGAACTCGAATTCCAATGCGTTTAACCGCTAGAACCCGGTTCTCGGCTAGCGAGCACCTTGTCGATTAGACCATATTGCGCTGCGTCTTCTCCACTCATGAAATTATCACGATCGGTATCGACTTGAATTCGTTCCAACGGCTGACCTGTATGTTTCGCCAATATTCGATTCAGTCTGTCGCGGGTCGCGAGAATTTCGCGGGCATGAATGTCAATGTCGCTGGCCTGTCCCTGGAAGCCGCCCAAAGGCTGATGGATCATGACTCGCGAATGGGGCAGACAATATCTCTTGCCGGGCGCGCCGCCCGCCAGCAGCAACGCTCCCATGCTAGCCGCCTGACCGATGCACAGGGTGCTGACGTCGGGTTTGATGAACTGCATGGTATCGTAAATCGCCAGTCCCGAGGTGACTATGCCGCCGGGAGAATTGATATAAAGATGGATGTCCTTGTCCGGATTTTCCGATTCCAGAAAGAGCAGTTGAGCGATGATCAGGTTGGCCATGTAGTCTTCGACCTGCCCAACCAGAAAAACCACCCGTTCCTTGAGCAAGCGGGAATAGATATCGAACGCCCGTTCGCCACGCGCCGACTGCTCGATAACGACGGGCACCAACCCCGTCGCCCGAGTATTGACGGTTTTATCAAAATCGCCGGTAAACATCATGAGATCTCTCGGGTTAAAGTTACGCCGCTTGTGAGGAACTGCCGGTAACCTGCTGCATCAACTCTTGAAACGCGATCTTTTCCTCGGTCACCTTTGCCTTGTCCAATACCAAATCCACCACCTGATCCTCCATGACCACGTTTTCCACTTCGCGAAGCCGCTCCGGCTCGGCGTAGTACCAGCGCACCACGTCTTCCGGGCTCTCATAACTCGCGGCCAATTCGTCGACGGTCGAACGCACCCGCTTTTGATCCACGACAAGATTATTAGTTTCAATGATCTTCCCGAGGATCAGCGCCAAGGCGACTCTTCGTCTCGCCACTGGCTCTAGCTGCTCCTTCAGCTTGGCTTCATCGAGATCCTGCCGCCTTTTCTGGGCCGCTTGCCGGTAGGGCGCCAACAAATGCTCAAGCTCATCTTGGATTAAGGCGTTGGGCAGAGCAATCGCATTCTTGGCGAACAGAGCATCCATCACCGAGGATTTCGTTCTCGTCTGCAGCGCCCGCTTCATCTCGCGCTCCATGTTAGCGCGGATATCGCTGCGGAAAGCTTCCACGCCACCTTCCTCGATGCCGTAGGATTTTGCGAATTCCGCGTCCACCTCGGGCAATAAGCTTTCTTCGACTTTCAGCGGCTCGATGGCAAATTGCGCCGTGTTGCCGGCCAGCTTTTGGTTGGGGTAGTCGGCCGGAAACGGCAATTCGAATTCGAGCGTCGACCCGGCCACTGCGCCGACCAACTTATCTTCGAATCCCGGAATCATTTGGTTCGTGCCCAGGACAACGGGCAGATTCTCAACTTTTCCGTCGGTAAACGACTCATCGCCGATCTTGCCTTCAAAGGCGATCGTAACACGATCCCCCGTTGCCGCCGCGCGCTCGACCTCTTGCCAGCTCTTCCGCTGCTCTCTGAGACGTTCGATCATGGCATCGATATCCGGCTCGGTCACTTCCGAAACGAACCGCTTGACCTCCAATGTCTCCAACGGCATCAGCACGAACTCCGGCATCACTTCGAAGCTCGCTTCATATTCCAGCCCACTGCCCTCGTCGACTCGGCGAGCGGTGATCTGCGGCACTCCCGCTGGTTTGAGCCTCTCCTCCCGGACGGCTTCATAAAAGCTCGATTGGATCAGATCCGAAAGGACCTCCTCCCGGACCTGCTGTCCATAGCGCTTTTTTACCAGACTTTGAGGCACTTTGCCGGGACGGAAACCGTCGATCTTGACCTTGTTCGCCAAAGTTTTGAGGCGTGAGGCTATTTTTTCCTGGATCTCTTCTTCCGGCACCTGTACGGTCATTTTCCGGCTCAATTCAGATGTCGTTTCGACAGAAACTTGCATGTCGCTGTTACCTCAAGAATGGAAAAAAGTATCGGAGGGACTGGCTCGAAAAGCACAATCGCCTAAATTGCTGGCTGATGCGCCGAACTCTGATATCCGTAATCGGATATTTATGCTAGGAAGCTTGGCTTCTTGGTGCTTACTGAACATTTGGTGCGAATGGAGAGACTCGAACTCTCAAGGGTTGCCCCACTGGAACCTAAATCCAGCGCGTCTACCAATTTCGCCACATTCGCACATAAAATCTGCCCGGATTATACTCCGTTTGCCGAGGAATTTCCGGCTCGGTCCCGCTTCCCTTCAAGATTCGATCCAAAAACTCGCCCCGCCGATCGGATGCAAGCTTTCTATTATAAAACGCGCGAATATTTTTTCATCTGTTCGTTCTTTGGACGCATAGCGGATTTTGCCGTTTTTCGCTTTTTCGTCCGGCCTGTAGTAATAAATATGTTCGGCCAAGGCTATGGATTTAAAGATGGATCAGAAACAGGACAGAGAAGGCGTCGTCAAGTATCGCCTCGATTACACGACGGCTCCGCCGGTAGATTCGGAAATCGTCGCCGAACTGAATGCCTGGCGGACCATCCTCTATCGTCTCGGACTCACCGGGCAGGACTCTCGTCGGTATGACGGCCTGGCCTACGGCAACGTCAGCCTTCGCCGCGGTGAAACCGCCTTCCTTATCAGCGGAACGCAGACCGGCGGCAAGCCCAAGCTCACTAGCGAACATTACTGTCTCGTCACCGGATTCGATCTGGAGCAAAACCTCATCATCGCCGAAGGACCGATAGCGCCCTCTTCCGAAGCCCTGACCCATGCTGCGGTTTACCAAAGCGGAAGCGGGATCGATTGCGTACTGCATGTCCACTCGCCCGAATTATGGGAAAAGGCCGAAGCCTTGGCCATTCCCGTGACTGACCGGCAAGTCGGTTACGGCACGCCGGAGATGGCCCATGAGGTCGGGTTTCTGGTTCGAACTTCGAAAAGCCCGGTCATCGCCATGGGTGGCCATGAAGACGGCGTCATCGCGTTCGGCCGCACCGTCGAGGAAGCCGCCATATGCCTGATTCGCAGCCTGGCGCAGGCATTAGCCTAAGATCACGACAACGTCGTGAGACCGCCCGTCCGATAGCAAAGGAATTCGTGCCGTTTCCCCTTCGACCGGCATCGGCCGTCCGTCCAGATCCGCACTGAGAACACGCCGAGGCGTTTTATTCGGATTCGTTACCCTGATCGTATAGCGCGTCGGATTGCCCGGATGCCGATAGCGGATCACAAACTCCGGCCACTCGGCCGGTATACAGGGTTTGAGCTCGATGAAAGCGCCCTCCTTCACCCGAAATCCCAAAATCGATTCCAAGGCGACACGGTACATCCAGCCTGCGGACCCCGTGTACCACGTCCAACCGCCGCGGCCCACATGCGGCGGTTCGCCGTAAACGTCGGCGGCGACTACGTAGGGCTCGACCCGGTAAACATCGGTTTCTTCCTGCGTCCGCGCGTGGCTCACCGGGCTGAGCATTTCCAATAGCCGCGCGGCCCGGTCGTTCCGGCCGAGTTCTGCCACGGCGCGCACCACCCAGCACGCGGCATGGGTGTATTGCCCGCCGTTTTCGCGCACGCCGGCCACATAGCCCTTGATGTAGCCCGGGTCATGCGGTGTGTTGACGAAGGGCGGCGTCAATAAACGAATGAGACCATTATGATCGGAGATCAGGTGCTCCTCGACCGCATCCAAAGCTCGATTCGCCCGCTCCGCCGGCGCCGCGCCTGAAATCACCGCCCACGCCTGGGCCAAGGCGTCGATTCGACACTCATCGCCGTGTTTGGTGCCTAAAGGGGTACCGTCGTCATAGTAGGCGCGTCGATACCAGTCGCCATCCCATCCCGCGTCATTGAGCGCCTGGTAAAGATGCTCTCGATAAGCCCGGTAAGCTTCGATCCTCGCCTGGTCGCCGCGCTTCTCGCAGATGGGCAGGAATTCTTCGAGAACGTGGTAAAGAAAGAATCCCATCCACACGCTCTCGCCGCGCCCTTCGCGGCCCACCCGGTTCATGCCGTCGTTCCAGTCGCCCGTGCCCATCAAGGGCAAACCGTGCGCGCCCCGGGTCAGGGAGCGGTCCAGCACTCGACAGCAATGTTCGTAGATGTCCGCAACCTGACCGGCATCGTCGGGTTTCAGATAAGCCTCGTCCTCCCCCTCCGCCAGTAAACGGGCAGTCACAAACGGCGCGGATTCGTCCAGCACGCTCCAATCGCCGGTGTGACGGATATAAAACGCCGTGACATATGGCAGCCAGACCAGATCGTCGGAAAATCGGGTGCGCAATCCCCGCTCCAGGGGTTCGGGATGCCACCAGTGAAGCACGTCTCCCTCGACGAACTGATGAGCGGCGTGAAGCAGAATCTGGGCTCGAGTGAGCTCGGGGCGCAGATAGATCAGCGCCGAGGCATCCTGAAGCTGATCGCGGTAACCGAAGGCGCCTCCGGACTGATAGAACGCGGAGCGCCCCCAGATCCGGCAGCTCAGGTTCTGATATGCCAGCCAGCCGTTGACCATCAGATCGATCTCGGGAGACGGCGTCTCGATTTGGATTCCGGAGACAAAATCGCGCCAAAAACCTTGGGCTTCGGCCAAGGCGTTCTCGATGGCGCCTCCTTGCCGGTATCGCTCGATGATCGAACGGGATTCGTCCTCGGAGAGGGTTTCGCCCAGCAGGAACGCACATTCGAAGGTTTGCCCCGGTTCCAAGTCGATTTGAAGCTGAAGCGCCGCGCACGGATCGAGATTAGCGCCATTCCGTCCATCGAGCGATGCGCGTGCGAGCAAAGCCGCGGGGGCTTCCGGGCTGCCGTTCCGCCCGATGAAGCTCTCCCGATCGGCGGTGAAATACATGGCACCCGGCTGCCCTACCGCCGCCGCGAAGGCGACGCCGTCGGAAAACTCTCCGGCTTGGCGATTGATAGCGAACAGCGCCGACGTCTCCGGATCATGGCGGGTGATCACGAACCGGCTGCTGTCGGACGGCGTTCCGCCCAGAATTAAGCGCTGGTATGAAAACAGCGACAAGCGGCGGCGGCTAGCGCCCCCATTCGTCAGACGCCATCGGAAAATTTTGACCGGATCGTGGCGGGCCGCAAACAGTACGACGTCCTGATCCAAACCATCGTAGGTGCTGGTAAACCGGCTGTACCCGAACCCGTGGCGCGCCTCGTAAGCGGCGGGTGCCGAACAAGGCCCCGGCAAGGGAGACCAGAACGCGCCGGTTTCCTCGTCCCGGAGATATAACGCTTCGCCGAACGAATCGCTGACGGGATCGTTGAACCAAGGCGTCAACCGATGCTCGCGGCTGTTCCGATGCCAGGTATATCCCGCTCCCCGCTCGCTGACCAGAAAGCCGAAGTGTTCATTGGCGACTACGTTGATCCATGGAAGAGGCGGCCCTTGCAACTCGCCGTCGGTCAAATCCAAACGAACCACGTACTCGGTGCCGTCCGCGGCAAAACCGCCATATCCGTTGAAAAATCGAAGCGCTTCGAGCCCGGCCTTGAGTTTCGGCGTCTCCGGCGGCAAAAGGGCGCGCCGCGCTCTCGCGCTTGGAACCGGAAGCTCCGATCGAAGCGACGGCGCGCTTTCATCGACCACCAGGCGCGCAACGGCGCACAGCAATTCGAGATCGGCCGGCGCAATGTCTTTTTCCGCGCGAATAAAGATGTCCTGATCAAGCCCGCCCAACCCACCGAAGTCGGCCCCCTTGTCCGGACTCAAGATCATCAGCGCGAAACGTAAGCCTTTCGCCAGCCAGTAGCGCTGCGCCTTGATGAGTTCGGCAACCCGTGAATCCTCGCGACTGTCACTGGCCCGTACCAGAACGATCGGCCGGTAGAACGGCAAGCCGTAGCGGTCGAGCCGCGCAAGAGGACCGCAGGCGCTCCGCAGCACCGACTCCGGAGCCCGAAGCTTCGGATCGCCGTAAAGCAACGCACCGGCGAGGGCTTGAAAAAACTCCGCCTCCGTTCCGGTCATGTCGAGCCGCCGGACGAGTTCCCGCTCGCCTTCGGCCGCGCGGGCGTAGATAGTATTTATCGCTTTTTCCGCCGAGCAACGCTCGATGAGTTTCAGCGCCTGCATCCTGTCTTCGGCCGCGCCGAACAGAAACACCACATCTCCCTGCGTGTTGGGAGCAAGTTCCAAGCAGCGCCGCAGAGCGAAAACCGGGTCGAGCACGTTGCCGATCCCGCCGGACAGCGGCTGTGTTTCACGAAGCGCCTGCGGCTCCGCCGGCGTCCGGTTCCGGCCGAGGAAGCGCATCCGGTCGGTCTCGTACTCCAATTCACCCGGCCCGAACGCCGCGCCGACCAACCACGGATAAACCTCATGAGCGCTGCGCGGCCTGCGACGAGCGAGCAGCGCTTCTCGTTCCGCCACGAACTCGGTTTGCACGAACAACTTGGAGAAAGCCGGGTGCGCCGCATCGGCCGCAGGATGATTCAGGACCACTTCGAGATAGCTCGTGATTTCGATCCGTCTGGGCCGATTCGAACGATTTCGCAGCGTGACTCGGCGCAGCTCCAGATCGTCGTCCGGGCTGACGCACACATCCAAAACGGCCTCGATACCGCTGTTCTCGCACTGAAGCCTAAACCGGCCCGGCTCGTAACGAGCGGTCCGTGCATCGGCTTCCATCCCCGTCGGCTGCAAACCGAGCGACCACCAGTCTCCGCTATCCAAATCCCGGAGGTAAATGAACCATCCCTCGCCGTCTTCGACGCGGTCTCCGCTCCAGCGGGACAGCGCGTGGCCGCCAAGCATCGAAAACCCGGTGCCGGCCGATGTCAGCAATACCGTGTAGCGTCCGTTGGACAGAAGGCGCGACGCCGGGACCGAATCGTTCGGTCGATCGAGACCGGCCTGGTTAGGATCGAAGCTCATGCGGACTCCTTAGGTCAAAAATCGAAATCAATTGGCTTGCTGCGTAATTGCCGCCCCGTAGTTCACCGTCACTTCCGCCGGAAACTCGCCGATCACCGCTTGATCGGCGGTAAACGTATCGACCGGTTTTCCGTTGACGGTAAGCGACCGGATGGGCTGGTCGGCGGGTGCCTTGAGAACGATCTTGCCTGGAGGCAGGGCGAGATCGCCGGAGAGCACGAGCCGCAATTTATCGGGTTCTTCCTGGCGCAAGGTATAGTTCAAGGTTCCATACCACGTGGGCAAACGCTTCACGCCCACATCGCCGCCACCCTCCAGCCACGCTTTCGGAATTCCTGCCGCCAGAACCAATGCTTGATCGCTTTCACGTTCATACGCGTACAGAGCGCGCATCGCCCGCACGAATTCCGCCCCGATCCAGGCATGGGGCATATCGCCTATGAACTTGGGATGCTTGGGATCGCGCCAGACGACCTCCGCCCAGTGATTCCAGTCGGCGGGACGTTGATCCTTGAGCAGAAAATTCAACAGCTCCAGCGCCTGCTCGCGCCGCCCCATACGGACCAGCGCTTCTACGGTACGCACTTCGTACGGCGTGTAAGCGATCCATTCCAGCTTGTCGTCGCGCCGCTTGTTGAAATAGTCGTAGAAATTGTCGAAGGTCTTGTTCAGCGCCTCTATCGGAAGATTGGTCTGCTCGCCGCCGACCGCGACCGCCATGGCCGTGGCGGTGGCGTCGAAATCGCCCAGCTCCGCCGAACCCGGCATGAAGGCGATCTTGTGCTTGGCCATGGTGCGCTTGATGGATTGGTACAGGTCGCTGCGAAAATCGTCCCGCAAAGCGTCAAAATGCGCGGCATTGTTTTCGTCCATGACCAGCACGGCCAAGTCGGCGGCATCCTTGAGCCCGCGCAAGGTCCAAAAGCCGTCCCAGTAGGAGTGTACCGGATGGGCGCTGTAACCTTCGTGACTGATGGATTCGGGCATCATGCCGAAAAACATCGATTTATCGGAGGACTTGTACTCTTCGCTCTTCCGTTGATTGCGCAACTGCTCGATATAGTGCACCGATTTCACGATCGTCGGCCACATCTCGTATACAAAACCGATATCGCGCGTGTAACGGTAGTATTCGGCGACAACGTAAATGAACTCGCCGTGGCTGTCGTTCTCGGGGACGCTATCGGGCCCCCTGTGATCGACGCAGCAGGGAATCTTCCCGTTGGGAAACTGGAACCCGGCATACCATTCGATGAAGTGCCGTACTTCTTCGGTATACCCCATGCCGAGCAAGGCGGCGGACATCAAGGCCGCGTCGCGAATCCAGGAGCGGGCGTAGGAGCGAGAACCGGGATAAAGCGCGGCGCCGTCCCGGTTGATGAAGATATAGGCCAGATTGCTCCTCACCGTATCCCGAAGCTTTTGCGCCTCGGGCGGAACGATCAGATCGGCGCGGACGATCTTGGCCTCCCAGAAGTTGACGGCATCCCGAAACCGGGCCCGACCGAAGGCACTGCCGTTCCCCTCCACTATATTCGCCGCCTCCAGAATGGCCTCCGGATTCTGATACGGAATCGCCAGATAAATCTCCCGCGACGCGCCGGGAGGCAAATCCAGCTCGTATTCCAAGGCGGCGGACGCATAGCCGAAGGGGTCGTGAGCTTCGGTCTGCTGCGGCACCTTGCCTTCCATCAAGAAATCGGTAATCGAACCTTGGTCGAAGGTCGTCGCACCAAAGTGATGAGGCGGGGTCAAGGGGATTACCGAGCGATTCTCGTCGACCCGGATGATTCGCCCGTCCAGCGCGATATCGTGGATTTGCGCCACGCCCCCCACCATATTCAAGGCCTGCCAGGGCGGATTGACTTGAAACGGACGGATCGCGAGCAAGAGCTTCAACTGCTCACGCTCGCTGCCGTTGTTCTCCACCCGATAGCGCGCATAAAGCGCCTGCCCGGGCTTGCTGGCGGCGAAAGCCGTCGTCTTCATTTCGACCGAATCGGACCGCCAGGTCACCGAGGGCACGGGCAAATAACCGCGCTCGAGCTCCTGTACCGGAAACACGTCGTTCCAGGTAACGAGCTTGCCTTTGGTGTATAAGAAGGGTTCGATGGAAAATGCGTTCTTATCCACTTCCAGCGCCCCTTCCTCGTTCAGCAAACCCTCCTTGTCGCTGCCGTTGGCGCCGATGACGGTGAAATAACTTTGCTCGCCGTAAAAATATTTCGGGTAGATACCGCGGGGCGCTTCACGGGCAATGGTTTCGAAAAATGCGTTCGGCGAGGCGGAAAAGTCGAACGGTTTTATGGTCAGCGAGCTGATGCCGTATCCCCGGCCGCGGCTGCTTTTCTGCAACTCCAGCCGCAAATAGCGGGATTCGGCGTCGGGCATATAAATGTAATCGCGGCGCCCGTTGCCCAGACTGACCGTGTACACCGGCTGCCATAGCTTGCCGTCTTGGGAAATCCGAACCTGATAAGCGGTGGCGTAATCGTCGCGGTCCCACTCGATGATCAAGCCGCCATATTCGCGGCGCTTCAGAAAATCGACCTGCAGCCACTGGCTTTCCGCGAGCGCGCCGCTTTGCCATGAGGTTTCGGGCTTCGCGTCCAGCACCGACTCCGGGTCGTGATCCTTGGCGGTGGTCGAGGCCGTGACTTTGGGCGTGAGATTGTAGGCGGTAATCGGCTCGCGCTTCTCGAAGCGGAAATCGTCGAGCCAAATCGATCCCTTGCCGCCGGTGCTCGACGTGATCGAGAACTCGACGAATCCAACCTGCTTGAGTGGCGTATTGGACGGTCCCCACGCGAAGTCGAACATGCGTTTTTTCACGCGGTACTGTTGCCAGTCCACCGGCAACTTGAAATCGAAGCGCCGTCGCCACCAGACGTTATCCCCGGAGGGGTCGATGATCTTAAACTCGACATTGTTGGCCGGCGCTTCCGCCCGCGTATAAAACGTGAATGCGTAATTTTCGGGCAGCGGGATGGAGAACTTCTTGCGCACGGTAACAAAGCCCGTACCGCCCCTGAAATCGAAATCGAGGCGTAGACCCATGCCGGTCCGGCCGGTATCCTGAGCCAATTCCACATGAGTGCCTTCCGCGGCCACGGCGGTCCAGCCGCTCAGCGTTTCGAAATCGTCCAAAATCACTGCTGCGGAATTCGCCGCCCGCGCCAAACCGAACCCCACCAGACATGCCAAGCCCAACAAGAGCTTGATCAGTTTTCGTCTATTCATTTCTATCAATCGGAAAAGCAGGTCTTCTCTAGAGATATAGACAAGCTTCGAGACCTTCTTGACGAGAGCGTAAGCCTGATCCGCTCGGCCAGGCAAGCATGGAGGTCCCCGGAATATCGTTGATCAAGCGGCGGGCATCTCCCCACGGATAAGAAAATCGGTTTTAATCCTCAAGCTTTGCTCTCCGACTCGATACACATAACGCCGATGCACTCCGTCCGCCACTGGCTTCCCTCGCCTTTTCTGCGCTATTCCGCGGCTTTTCAAGTCATCGGCGGGTCCGCCGCGCTTCTTGCGCCCGATGGATCGACGCTGCTCGTCGAGGCCCTCGCAGCCAATCACGCGATCGTATTCGGCGCGAGCTTTTGGCCTACCAGCCCGCTGCTCGGCCCGAACCTCACCCGGCTCCCCGCCGAACGAGCGGAACGCAAGGAAATCGCACTGACCTTCGACGACGGCCCCGACATCGAAACCACGCCGAAAGTGCTCGATCTGTTGGATCGTTACCAAGCCAAAGCCAGCTTTTTTTGCATCGCCGCCAGAGCCGAAAAGTATCCGGAACTGGTTCGCGACATCGTATCGCGAGGCCATCGCATCGAAAATCACACATACCGCCATGCGCATACCTTCGCCTTGAGCGCCGTCGGCGGTTTCAAGGCGGAAATCGGGCGAGCGCAAGCGGCGTTAACAGCTCTCACGGGCGCCTCACCGCGCTACTTCCGGGCCCCCGTCGGCATGCGCAACCCGTGGCTGCAACCCGTGCTGAGCAGCTTGGATCTGACCTTGGTTTCATGGACACGCCGTGGCTACGATGCCGTGTTCGGCGACCCTCAAAAGATCGTGCGGCGTTTGTCCAAAAACCTCCGCGGCGGAGATATTTTGCTGCTGCACGATGGCTCTTCGGCCCGCGACCGGAACGGCCGCCCCGTCGTACTGGAAGCCTTGCCGAGATTGCTGGACGAAGTCGCTCGGCTGAACCTGATTCCCGTTCCGCTATGACGACTCCAAGCTTTAAAAAGCTGTTACGCACATAGAAGTTTCGGGATCGACGCTGACTTAATGTGAACGATTGTTGCCCTGAACGCGGATCCTTTGCACAATCGATCTGGGGGATAAAGGATCGTCGGAACAGCGATTCGTGCTTAGCGTCCTCTTGGGATTTTCCGTCAACCAACAAAAAGAGAAAAAACAATGAGACTCAAACCCGTACTCGTCGCCTTATTCGTCGCCGCTTTCGTTCTCCTGGCCGGTTGCCGGACTTCTCCGGTATACAACGTCTACGACGCGCCGGTCATGGTGACGGGCAACAAGCCTTATACCGCCGAGGACGTCGAGAAAGCCATCATTCGGGCAGGTGCCGGACTCGGCTGGCAGGTCAGAAAAGTAAAGCCGGGACAGCTCATCGGAACGCTGTTCATCCGCTCCCATATGGCGGAAGTGGACATCACCTACAGCAAGGACAAATACAATATCCGCTACAAGAACAGCAACAACCTGAACTACGACGGCACCAAGATTCACAGCAATTACAACGGCTGGATTCAGAATTTCGATAATGCCATCAAGCGCGAGCTGTTGAGCATTTAAAAACGCGCAGTGATCGTCGATTTCGGCCATTTGGCCGAACAAACCGCCCGCCGCTATCGGGCGGCGGGCCGCTTCACCGAAGGATTCGTGCGCGGCAAGCTGCGGCACGATCCCGTGTACGCCTATCTCCTTTCCAATCCCGATTGGCTTCCCCGGACCGGCGCGATTCTCGATCTCGGCTGCGGGAGAGGCATTCTCATGAGCCTATTGTCGGAAGCTCGGAGACTCGATCTGATTTCGCTGAGCAACGCGCAATTTTTCGGCATCGATCTGCGTCCGAACGACGTAGCCGCCGCCAGGCTGGCCTTGGGCGACGAGGCGAAAATCGCCGTCGCCGACGTGCGCACCGCAGCCTTGCCCGCCTGCCGAGCGGTTGTTCTGCTGGACCTTTTGCTTTATCTCGCGGCGGAGGAACAGGAGGCGCTGCTCGAGCGAATAGCGGACGTACTGCCCGATGGCGGTGCGCTGGTCATGCGGGAGGCGGATGCCGGTTCAGGCCTAAGCTTTCAAGCCACCCGAACGGCCGAGCGGCTGTGCGCGCTGGCGCGGGGCCATTTTCGGCAGCGTTATCATTACCGCAGCGAACCGGAATGGAAAGGCTTGCTCGAAGCCTTGGGATTCTCCGTGAAGGCCGTTCCGATGAGCGAGGGCACGCCGTTCGCGAATGTGCTTTTCATCGCCCGGCGTCGCAATCCGTCGCTTACGGCAGATTGACCAGCCGCGGCGCTTCCCAAGCGGGATCGCGGTGCTCGGCGACAACCGTGGTGTAGATACCTCCACGTACATTGAAGCGGGCGGTCACGCGCATGAAGTTCGGAGCGCAGGCCCTGACGAGATCATCGAGAATTCGATTGGTCACCGCTTCGTGGAACGCGCCCTCCTCGCGGAAAGACCAGATATAAAGCTTGAGCGATTTGAGCTCCACGCACGATCGGTTCGGCACGTACTCGATCAGAATGGTGGCGAAGTCCGGCTGGCCGGTTTTGGGGCACAAGCAGGTAAACTCCGGAATCTCGATGCGGATAGTGTAATTGCGGCCGGGTTGCGGATTATCGAAGGTTTCGAGGTCTTTGCTAGGTATTGATGGCATAGGAGAACGGTAAAGGATCTTCAGAAATGCGCGATGCGCAGTAGTGGCGGAACACAGACAGGACATAAACAAGTACGGAATGACGCCGTGACTTAGTCCGCTATAATAGCGCCCGGTTCCATTACAAACCAGACTAACGGACTTGCCCGCCATCGCGCCCACCATCATTTTCCTGCTGTCGTCTCGTACTGCAAAACTCATTTACACCCTCTGATGCGGCTGGACAAGATCAAACTCGCGGGCTTCAAGTCCTTCGTCGACCCCACGCCGATTCCGCTTCCCGGCAATCTGGTGGGCATCGTCGGACCGAACGGCTGCGGCAAATCGAACATCATCGACGCGGTGCGCTGGGTGATGGGCGAGAGCTCGGCCAAGCATCTCCGCGGCGACACCATGGCCGACGTGATCTTCAACGGGTCCAGCACCCGCAAGCCGGTGGGCATGGCCTCGGTGGAACTGATCTTCGACAACAGCGAAGGCAAGGCGCCGGGCGAATTCGCCAGATACCCGGAAATTTCCATCAAGCGCCAGGTCACGCGGGACGGGCAATCGACCTACCTCTTGAACGGCACCCGCTGCCGCCGCAAGGACATCACCGACCTGTTCCTCGGCACCGGGCTCGGCTCCCGAAGCTACGCCATCATCGAGCAAGGCACCATCTCCCGGCTGATCGAAGCCAAGCCCGACGAACTGCGGGAGATCATCGAGGAAGCGGCGGGCATCTCGAAGTACAAGGAAAGGCGTCACGAAACCGAGCTCCGCATGGGTCACACCCAGGAAAACCTAGACCGGCTGCAGGATCTGCGCGACGAGGTGGCGAAACAACTGGACAATCTCCGGCGGCAGGCGAGAAAGGCCGAAAAGTACACGGGCCTCAAGCAGGAGGAGCGGCGCTACAGAGAGCAACTGCTCGCCATCCGCTGGCGCAAATACGACGAGCTCCTGCGCGATCATCAAAAGTCCCTGGCAACATCCGAACAGCTGTTCCGACAACTGGTCAGCGAAGGCAACGGCTTGAACGAAACGCTGGAGCAATATCGAGACCAGCACGAAGCGCTGCAACACCAACTCGGCGAGCACCAAGGCCGCTTTTACGAGCTGGGCTCCGAAGTCAGCCGGCTCGACCAGGCGATCAAGCACGCGCACAAGACGCGCGAAACCCTGCGTCAGGAACAAACCCGGCTCCAAGGGGAAAAAGAACAGGCGCTGCGCGACCTGGAAAACGATCGACACCAACTCGAAGCCGTGCGGGAAGAGCTCGCGTCAGTCGAGACCGACCTTGATCGGGGTTTGGCCGCCGAAATCGAAGCGGTCAAATAC
The DNA here is from genome assembly GCF_051027445.1 of Methylocaldum sp. GT1TLB. NCBI lineage: Bacteria > Pseudomonadati > Pseudomonadota > Gammaproteobacteria > Methylococcales > Methylococcaceae > Methylocaldum > Methylocaldum sp. GT1TLB. Next base: position 4,282,536 of record NZ_CP194898.1, on the reverse strand, counting down.
CGAGACGAATCGGACCGGGCGCTCAGAAACCTGCGCCAGGCCTTCGAATCGCTGAGCGGCGAAATCAACCGTTGCAAAGGCCAGGCTGAGCTTCAGAAATCGCGGCTCAAGCAACTGGAACAACAGGAGCGACAATTCCAGTCCCGGCGGGAGCGGCTGGAAACCGAGCGCGACGAGCTCGAAGACACGCTGCAAACCGAGGGGCTGGAAGCGCTGCAACAGGATCTGGCGGAACTGGAAGCCGAACGCGCGGCGCTGCACGAGCAGCTGCAAAGCCTGGTCGAACGAATTCAGCAGGAACGCCAGCGAGCGAAAGTCTGCCAGGACGAACTGAACGCCAGCCGTGCCGAAGTGCATGCCATACAGGGCCAGATCAGCTCGCTGGAAACGCTGCAACAGCACGCCATGGGCAAGGACCGCGCCGCAGTCAGGACATGGCTGGCCGAACGCGATCTCGATCGTGCCGGGCGCCTGGCCGAACACCTGGACGTGCGTTCCGGCTGGGAGACGGCGGTCGAAAGCGTCCTCGGCAGCCATCTCGAAGCCCTGTGCGTCGAGGGACCGGCCGTCTATTGGCCGCATCTGGACAAACTTCCCGGCGAGTCGCTGAGCTTCTTTGAAACCCACTCGCCGAATGGGGCTGCCACGCCGGCCGCAGAGAAACTCATCGGACAAGTGCAATCGCCCTGGGATCTCGGTCCGCTGCTCGGTGCCGTATATTGCGCGGAAAATCTTGCGGCAGCGAAAACCGTGAGCGAGCGGCTGGCGGACCACGAATCGGTGGTGACTCCGGACGGCATCCGCCTCGGCCGGGGCTGGCTGGCCGTCCACAAGCCGGAGGACGGAAAGGCCGGCATGATCAAGCGGGAGCGCGACCTGCGGGAACTCAAGACCCGGCGCGACAGCCTGCTCGAAAGAAGCCGGATACTGGAGCACGATCTCGCGCAAGCCGATCAAGCAGTGAAGGATGCGGAGCACGAGCGCGAGCGCCTGCAGTCTCAGGAGCGTGCTTTGGGCGCCGATCAAACCCGTCTCAAGGCCGAGTTGAGCGCCGCCACGGCACGCTGCGAGCAGGCTGCGAAGCGTCTCCGGCAGCTCGAATACGAGCTGGACGATCTGGAAGAACACCAGTCTCAAATCGTCGAAGAAACCACCGAGGCCAAGACTGCCTTGCTCGAGGCGGAAGAACGGCTTGCCGAGCTGGAACCGAAAACCGCGGATCATGCCGCCCGGCGGGAGGCGCTGGAAAATGTTCTCGGCAACGCCGATGCGTCCTTGAAAGCGGCGCGCGACCGGGTCCACGAACTCAAGACCCGTCTCGAAACCCTGAAGTCGGCTGAAGGTTTAACCCGAAAACACCTTGAGCGGGCCCAAAATCAGTACGACCAGTCCCTGGGACGGCTGGAAACCGTCAGCGCACAGATGAACGAAGCAGAAACACCGGTCGAGGACGAACAAGCCCGGTTGGAAGAACTGCTGGAGCAGCGCGTCGAGGTCGAGCGGACACTGTCGGATTTACGCAAGCGCGTCGGCGACCTGGAAGCCGAAATTCGCCGCGTCGACCAAGCTCGGGTCCGTAATCAGAGGGACTTGGACGGCCTCAAACAGCGCCTCGAACAGACCAAGCTGGAACTCCAGGCCAACGAAGTGCGCCGACAGACGGTGCAGGAGCAATTCGATGAACTGGGCGCGGAACCGGACGCGGTTTTAGCCGAATTGCCCGAGGACGCGGATGAAAAGATCTGGCAGAAGCGAGTCGCCGAACTGGGGGAAGAAATCATCAGGCTCGGCGCGGTCAATCTGACGGCGATGGAAGAATACCTGGCGCAAGAAGAACGCATGAAGTTTCTCGATCAGCAGCACCAGGATCTGATCGAATCGCTGACCACGTTGAGAGAAGCCATCGAGAAAATCGATCGGGAATGCCGAGCCCGCTTCAAAGAGACCTTCGACAAGGTGAATGCCGGCCTGCAACGCATGTTTCCCAAGCTGTTCGGCGGAGGCCAGGCATCCCTGGACCTCACCGAACGCGATTTGCTGGAATCCGGCGTCAGCATCATGGCGCGGCCGCCCGGCAAGCGGAACAGCTCGATCCACCTGCTATCGGGCGGCGAAAAAGCGCTCACGGCGGTAGCGCTGGTGTTCGCCATCTTCGAGCTCAACCCGGCGCCCTTCTGCCTGCTCGATGAAGTGGACGCTCCGCTGGACGACGCCAACGTCGGCCGTTTCAGCCAGTTGGTCAAAGAAATGTCCGAAAAGGTACAATTCCTGTTTATTTCGCATAACAAAGTGACGATGGAAATCGCCCAGCATCTGGCCGGCGTTACCATGAAAGAACCCGGCGTGTCCCGCATCGTCGCGGTCGATATCGACGCGGCGGTGGAAATGTCGGCGGTTTGAGTTCCTGTGCCGTGTGCGGGCCGGTTTTCCGCACGAGATAACTTGGCCGCCATTGGCGGCTTCCTTGTTTGCAGGCTGTCAAGTGCCTTTGAGGAAAGGAGATGGATAGAGATACCGTACGTTTGGTCCTGCTGGTGATCGGCGTCATCGTCATCGCCGGCATCTATGTCTGGGGACGCCACAAGCAAAAAGTCCTGGATTTTCTACAACGGCGCGGCGAGTTCGACGAACTGGATTTCGACCCTTCGATCGATAAGGAGTCGCCTGATTACGATGAGGAAGAATTCGAAAGCGTTCGCGTCCTGAATCGAAACGAGCGGCATTTTTCCGATAATGAATTCGATTTCGAAGACGAGGCGGAAGACGTGATCGAGGCGCCGCAGGAACCGCCGCGAACAACGCAGAGAGAAGCGGACAGAACCGCCGCTTTGGGCGCCCCGTTTCTGATACAACTCAGCGTGGTGGCGGGAGACGAGTTCGTTTTTGCGGGTGACGAACTCAAGAATGCTCTGTTGGACCTCGACCTGGTCCATGGCGAGATGGGCATCTTTCACCGTTATGACCGCGAATTCCGCAAACCTCTGTTCAGCGTGGCCAGCCTCGTGAAACCCGGCACCTTCCCCGTCGACGACATGGCGTCGTTCGAGTGCCCCGGCGTGGTCCTGTTCTTTCAACCCGCCACGGTCGACGATCCCTTGGGCGTGTTCGACGATTTGGTCAACACTTGCCATGAGCTGGCCGTTCGATTGGACGGGATCGAGTGGGACGACGCCCGCCGTCCGCTGACCGGGGAAAAAATCGCCCAGATGCGCAACCGCCTGGAAGAAGCTTACGAGTAGCCGTGAACGCGCCGGAAGAGATTAAACGTCGCGCGGACGAATTGCGCAAAGAAATCGAATTCCACAATCTACGCTACTATCAGCTCGATTCGCCGCTGATTTCCGACGCCGAGTACGACCGCCTGATGCAGGAGCTCTTGGCGATCGAGCGCCAGTATCCGGAACTTGCCATCCCCGATTCCCCGACACAGCGGGTCGGCGCTCCGCCGGTGGCAGCATTTGCCGCGGTACGCCACGAAATCCCCATGCTGTCGCTGGACAATGCCTTCAGCGATGAGGACACCGAGGATTTCCATCGCCGCGTGAGCCAGCGACTCGGACGCAACGACATCGGATATCTGGTAGAACCGAAGCTCGACGGCCTCGCGGTCAGCCTCATCTACGACAAGGGCGTCCTGGTTTGCGGGGCCACGCGCGGCGACGGTCAGACCGGCGAGGACATCACCCACAACGTCCGCACGATCCGCGACATTCCGCTGCGGCTCAGGGGCAGCGGCTGGCCGGAACGCTTCGAAGTGCGGGGCGAAGTGTTCATGCCGAAAAAGGGTTTTCTCGCCTTGAACGAGCGGGCGCGGCAAAACGGCGACAAGGTCTTCGTCAACCCGCGGAATGCCGCCGCCGGAAGCCTCCGCCAACTCGACCCAAAGATTACCGCCTCACGCCGCCTCTGCTTCTTTTCTTACGGCTATGGCATCTTTCCGAGCGACCAGCTGCCGGATACCCAGAAAGAGTTGATGGACCGGTTCAAGTCCTGGGGCATTCCCGTCAGTCCGGAACTACACGTGGTCCAAGGCATAGCCGGCTGTCTTGCTTACTATCGGGACCTCTTGGCCCGGCGGCACGATCTCCCCTACGAAATCGACGGCGTGGTTTACAAAGTGGACCGTCTGGCGGACCGGAGCGCATTAGGTTTCGTCGCTCGCGCGCCGCGTTGGGCCATCGCCCATAAATTCCCCGCGGAAGAAGCCACCACCAAAGTCATCGCCATTGAGGTTCAAGTGGGACGCACCGGCGCCCTGACCCCGGTGGCGCGGCTCGAACCCGTTTTCGTCGGCGGCGTCACCGTAACCAATGCGACGCTGCACAATGCGGATGAAGTGCACAGGCGGGATATTCGGGCCGGCGATACCGTCGTCGTCCGGCGCGCCGGCGACGTGATCCCGGAAGTGGTGAAAAGCCTGCCGGAACTCCGCCCGGCCGACGCCCCGGTCTTCCAAATGCCTAGCCACTGCCCCGTGTGCGGCGCGGAGGTGGAATTGGAGCCCGGCGAAGCCATCGCCCGTTGCAGCGGCGGCCTCTTTTGCCCCGCGCAGCACAAGGAATCCATCAAGCATTTCGCCTCGCGCCGCGCCATGGACATCGACGGCCTGGGCGACAAGCTGGTCGATCAGATTCTCGAAAACAAGCTGATCGAGACGGTCGCCGATCTCTACCGACTGACCGCGGAACAGCTGGCGGCACTGGAGCGCATGGGGCGAAAATCGGCGGAGAACCTGATCAATGCGCTGGAACGGAGCAAGCATACTACCCTGTCCCGCTTCCTTTTTGCGCTGGGCATTCGGGAAGTCGGCGAAGTCACGGCGCACACCTTGGCGGCTCACTTTCGCACCCTCGACAACATCGTGGCCGCGGACGAGGAAGAACTGCAGAATGTTCCCGACATAGGCCCTTCCGTGGCCCATCATATCCATACCTTCTTCCGGCAAGCGCACAATGTCGGGGTGGTCCGAGCTCTGCTCGATGCCGGGGTGCATTGGGAAGAAGTCGCGGAGGTAAAAACCGAGCAACCGCTCCAGGGCCGAACCTTCGTCATCACCGGCACGCTGTCCTCCATGAGTCGAGAGGAAGCAAAAGCCAGGCTTCAGGCTCTAGGCGGCAAGGTCACCGGTAGCGTGTCCAAGAACACCAGCTACGTGATAGCCGGAGCCGATCCCGGCTCGAAACTGGCTAAGGCCCAGGAACTCGGTGTCGAGGTATTGGACGAAGCGGCGTTTCTGGACTTGGTAGGAAATTAAGGACGTAGGCGGATCAGGTTTAACCGGTCCGCGAACGGTCGATTTTTGCTCGGTCCACCGTGCGCCTTTCGATCAGAACTGAAAGTAGATCGCAAGAATGACGGCGATCAGCAGGCTGGCACAGATGGCCAGTCTTTGCCGGTTCGATATTCGGGTTTGATGTAGATTCAAGCGGTCCGACCTTAGCGCAATCCATTCGCGAAACAGGCTTACAGTCTTACGAAAAATGAACCAGCCGAGCAGCAGGAATAGGAAAAGCCCGGTCCAGGCCGTCAGGATCTGTGCTGTGCGTTGAGATACATGAAATGTCGCTTCGATCAGGTGCTCAAGGCCCAGTTCCAATACCTCGATCGCGTAATGCAATAACGATCCGATCCAACCCAGAACGACGTCGCCATAGAGCATTATGACGATAGAGCCGGCCATGAGCAGGACCATCCGTTCATCCATCTTGGCCTTTATCCAGAAAAGCAAATTATTCAGCTTCACTGAGAAGCGACCCATCATGCCTGATTGCCCTCCACGAATCAGCACCTTCGACCAGAGGATTTCGCGAATCGATTTGCAACCACAAAAAAAAGGTCGGCTGAGGAGGCTCGGGCCGACCCTATAAGTCTTCCTTCGCTAGTTCGTTGAGGTATTGAATCTAGCTACTGCCTTGAGGGGGACACGACGGCAGTGAAGTCATATTATAGTTTCGACTCGATATATTCAAGCATTTTTTAAAATAAGAAGAGCCCCGTTGAGGTCTTTTCATTATTAGCACTCATCGAGTTCCGTTCTCATGTCGACACCGCCAAGAATTCCATTCGCCATCCGGACATCGATCTGGGACTGTTTCATCTCGGTGGCACCCGGATTATGAGCATCCTGGTCACGATGGACGCTAAGGAGGGCATTGAAGCGATAAGAATCGTTAACCCTCGCGAGGCGATTCCTATCCACTACAACGATTACCGGGTTTTCAAATCACCGCTCGAAGACTTCAAGAAGGCCGTAACCGCCGCCGGTCTCGATGATCGGGTGAGATATCTGAGTCACGGCGAAACTTACCGCTTCGAGGTTCCGGATCGCCGACTTTCAGCCGGACCGCGCAGTTAAGGTTCAAGGACCGGGTTGCACCGCGCATGCGGCGAGGTGCCGTTGTCTCTTATGTGAGCTTTCCATGGCCATGAAGAGACTCGGGCGGATGAGTCTCCCGCTCGCCATATTTCTTGGCCGCCTGGCGGCAGAAAGCTTCGACAAAGGACTCGGTCACTTCCTTGAAAAAGCCGCCGAAGGCCATTCCCAGCAAGGCGTTGGCAAACTCGAAATCTAGGCGGAAAGTCGCCTCGCAACCGCCGGTCGCACTCGGCTCGAAACGCCAATGCCCGCGCAAGTGCTTGAACGGCCCTTCGACCAGATTCATCCGGATATGCCTGCTGTCCTCCATCGAATTTTCCGTCGTGAAGGAAAACTTGATCTTGCCTTTCGACAGCGTGATGGTAGCCCTGAGGGCATTCGGTGTTTTTGAATGCAGCTTTACATTGCTGCACAAAGGAAGGTAGCTGGGATAGGATTGAACGTCGTTCACCAAATCGTACATTTCTTTGGGCGTATAGTTGACGCAAACGCTCGTGCAAATAACCGCCATATCAAAACCTTAACTTGCTCATAATCTGCATTTACGGCGTCGGCCTAGCGACACGCACATTTGCGGCCGAACGCGAACAGCGCCGGGAAACTTCTTGACCACACCGTCTTATCGCTCATGCGTCTTTCACACGGCAAAGACGCCGGCTTTTTTATTTCGTCAGCCTAGAGACATTCTCCAAGTTTTCGCTCAGGCGCTTGATCTCTTCCTCGGCCCGTACCTGGTTGGTCACATCGTACTGAATCCCGAGATAATAAATCACCTTCCCGTCTCGATCGAAGAGCGGCGTGAGTGCGAGATGATTATAAAAGAGCTCGCCGTTCTTTCGATAATTGCGGAGCGTCACTTCAACCGGCTGAGCGTTCGCCAGCGCTTCGCGGATCTGGGTACGAGCGTCCTGATCTCTATCGTTTCCCTGTAAAAACCGGCAGTTTTTCCCCACTATCTCTCCCTGGTCATATCCCGTTATCTCTTCGAAGGCTTTATTGACATAAACGACGGGCATATCGTCCAAATCCGGGTCGGCCAGCGTTACGCCATTGACGCACGAATCAAGAATCTTAGCCAGCACCTGCGGGATCAGTCCCGGATCTTTTTCCACAATGAAGGCCATAATCGGTTCCTCCTAATTCTTCACTTCAATCTCTCGCTTCCGCTTATTGTTGATCGAAAAACCTCGCCAAATTCCTTTTGACTCACGAATGGCCCTCGATGAGGCCTTTTAGATTTTTCACCGTCTGCTCGGCACCATCCTGCACGGCGACTCGAATCAATTTCTCGAACGGACGCATGAACAGCTCGAGCTCCGATAACTCAAAGGTAAACGCGACCTGCGTGGATGGCGACTGCGTACTCTTTTGCTCGAAATCATAGACACAGCGGAAAGGGCTGGACACTCCGCTGAAGCAAAGCCGCTTGTTCGGTTGATAATCAGTCACCCTGAACGTGGATTCGGTCCGGTGCCCATGATCGACTCGAACCTGCCGCGCCAGAGTGCCAAGACGCATTGGCCCTTCCGACAAGGGTTTCAATTCGACGACTTCGGGTGACCACTTCGGGTAATTTTCGAAGAACTCGTCGCTTATAAAATGAAAAACTTCCTCTACGGGTTTGTTGATGACCGTGGTCGCCTTGGCTTTTACGGGCTGACTTGAGCCAAACATCATTTGCGCCTCCTGAATTTTCTGGCGTCATTATTGGACGCACCGATATCCCATATGAATCCAGTTCACCTGCTCACGCTTTGACAACAGCGCCGCAAATATACGCCTTGCCACCTTTCCTCCAGCCGGTCACAACACATAGGTATCGATGCCCGCAAGCAATAGATCGTATTGCGCTTCGACGATTTCTTTCACGACCGCTGCGGGAAATCCCCCGACCACATTGCGTTCCAACGCCACCCATCCCACGGAATCCTGAGGCCCCAGGCTGACCAGATAGCCCAGATCGCGATGCAGATACGGCTCCAGCAATTTGACGAGCCCCGAATGCCTGAGAATGTTTCGAGCGGCCAACTTGCCTTTGCGCACGGCGGACTGAGCCGTCATGGCGTTCGATCCCAATGAGCGATAGTACGAGCAGTCGCCGGCGGTGAAAACCCGGTCCAAAATGTCTCCGTCCACAACGACTTGGCCGAAAAAATTGGCGTGCAAACGGATGTTGGCGCTCTTGCCGACGAAAAGCAGGCTCAGCTGGGAATCGAGTTCGGACAGCTCGCCCGTCTCAACCTCCTCGAGCACGACACGATCCGCCTCCTGAGCGCGGAAAAAACGACCTGTCACATGCTCGATTCCGAGGTCCGCCATTCGAGCCTCCGCATACTGCCCCAATTTCGCATTGAACTGCGTCAGCACCCTGTGCTCGGAGTCCACCAGACGAAGCCGACAGGGAATGCGGCGCTCCCGCACGAAATTGGCGATCTCGAACAGATACTGGATGCCGGTCGCACCGCCTCCGACCGCGGTAATCCACGGAGCGGAAGAGTTCGCAGCCGCCAAGTTCTCTTGCAGGACCTCCGGCCCCGGCTTTTCGATGAAATCGTCGAGATCGATCACTCGGCTAGGTTTCTCGAGCTTCTTGAAACCCGCTCCGGTGGCGATCAGAAGATAGTCGAACCCGATCTCCTCCTGCCCGACCGGTATGACCCGGTCGCTTTGCCACTGTTTCAACGCCGTATCGTCGAATCTCAGATCCGCCATGACATGGCGAAAATTGAACCGCTTCTCCAAGGCCGCGAAAGACACTTTGAAGTCCGTCAGAGGACGGCGAAAACTTTCGTGCAGATGGGTAATCTTAAGGTGATAAGGCCGGCGATCGATCAAGACGATCTCGGCGTCGGAACGGTATTCACGGATCGTAATCAGCGCCGACAGCCCTGAATAGCCGCCGCCTATGATGACGAGCTTGAGCGCTTCCTTACTGGGGAAATAAAATGGCAAAAACATATCCGTTCTCTTCTTGTTGTTTCTTCTTGTATGAACTTCCCATGGTCGACGGACTGATTTCCAGAAGCACGGTATCTTGGCCGCCTTGCCGGGGAAATTCCCGCTCTTCATAAGACTTGCCGGCCCGACAAAGATTCCCCTTTGTTCGGCTCCCCATTGCTCCGGCTATTCACGTCTTATTTGTGTAGACGCGTCGCTCGACCTATGAAAGCCCCCGGTTAGATCGTATTGTGTTACCCGGCATTTCCGAACTGTGACAAAAAGGAACTGATGTATGACCGACCAAGACACCAAATCCAAGCGTATTCTCGTGGTCGATGACAACACGGATGCCGTCGAAAGTTTGGCTTTATTACTGGAACTCGAAGGCCATGACGTCCGAACCGCACTCGATGGGCCGGCCGCTCTCGATTTGGCATCCGAATTTAGGCCCCAGGCCGTGCTGTTGGACATCGGCCTCCCGGGCATGGACGGCTACGAAGTAGCCCGCAGACTGCGTGAACGTCCGGAGACGCGCGAAGCGCTGATCATCGCCATAACCGGTTATGGCCAGCAAGAAGACCGAGCTCTCACCAAAGCCGCGGGGTTCGATCATCACCTGGTAAAGCCGGTCGATCCGGAAGAATTGGGCGCCCTGCTCGGATAGCCCTACCGAGATGTAGCCCACGCTCTCTCGTCAGAGACATCAAGAAAATATGTGTGCGTCATTTCAAACACCTGACTGCGTGATTTGCCGCAGTTTTACGGATGGCTTCGGAACCGAGCGCCAAGCAACCTTGCGCCGCGCAACGGGTTCGGCATGCTTGGCTCGATTTCTGCGTGATGCTCCGCCCATTTGACCGGCCTTTTACAAAAGCCTTGGCGATCTGCGAAAACACACACTTCAACATTTACCGAAGCAAAGAGTTTTTCTTTACTCGTGGAGCAAGAAGCAAGAAATGCATGCCGTAACTTTGACCATCGGCCTTTGCAGCCAAAGGACTTCGATAACGGCGGCCAAGTTCTTTAAGGAATCTCTGATTAAGTCCTTCGACAGGCTCAGGACGAACGGTAACGTATTGATTCCGTTCGTGATGAGCCTGCCGAAGGGCATGACCGGAATCCACTTGTTCAGAGCTTCCTTAATGTTTCACCGGCTGGTGTTGTTGCGGGCAGCGAAACCTTAAACATGGCTTTTCGTACGATGTCCCTCATCGCGACCGAGTTGAACGGTTACCCGGCGGAACCGGGTTACCGCATCGCCGGTCGAACCAGGGTTACGTGCAGATGGGGCGGCTAATTTGCGAACCGGGGGTTTGATTTCAAGCGTGTTGTCGATCGGACTCAAACGAAGAGCGATTCGGACGAGGTCTTTCTCCGGCGTCCGCAATCATCTGGCCTCGCTGTGTTTCTGGGCTTTGTCCGTGGCGGTCTTGTCCGGTTGCGCGTCCATAGGTTCGCGAACAAAGCCGATTTCGGACGGATTTGAACATTATCGCGGCATGGACATAAAGCTTCCGGTCTCGGCGGCTTTCGGCCCCGACCGACGGCTGTGGCGCGTCGTGCCCACCACCGACCGCGTCTACGTCGATTTTTCCAGCGATTACGGCAAAACCTTCAGTCCCCCGGTAGCAATCAACCCGGAGCGCGTGCCGATCAGGACGCAAAGCGAATACCGCCCGCAGATCGCCGTCGATCCCGCCGGCCGAATCTACGTCGCTTACCCGGCCTTCGGCTTGCAGCCCTGGACCACCTATTTGAGCATTTCCGAAGATCAGGGGCGGCATTTCACCGCGCCGGAGCCCTTGAGCGACATGGCCAGAACAGCCAACTCGTTTCAGGCCGTACTGGCGGTTGATCCCCGCGGCGATTTGCACGCGTTTTGGCACGACGAGCGCGAGGGCGTCGACGAAGCACGGGGCAACGACATCTTTCACACCGTCCTGGGCGCCAACGGAAAGCCCCTTCAATCCAATCAAAAAATCGTGGACGACGTTTGCAGTTGCTGCCGCCTCGCCGTCGATTTCGATACCGATGGGCGGCCGGTTTTGATCACCCGGTTCATTTATCCCGGCAACATCCGCGATCATGGCCTTCTAAAGCCCGAGGACGGCCGTGCCGAGTGGGCGGCGACACGAGCCACGAATGACGGCTGGAAAATCGAAGCGTGCCCGGTTCATGGACCGGCACTTTCCATAGGCCGGGACGGCCGCTACCACGTCGCATGGTTTACCCAGGGAACGAAACGCCAGGGCCTGTTTTACGCTTATTCCGACGATCGGGGCCGCAGCTTTTCAGAGCCCATGGCCTTGGGCGATCCCGACCGATTGCCGGGACATCCGGACGTCTTGGCCGCGGGCGATCGGGTGATTCTCGCCTGGAACGAGTTCGACGGCCGGAAGAATCGGGCGATGGTCAAACAGTCCAGGGATGGCGGAAAAACATGGTCCGAGGCAGTCGCAACGGTGGAATCGGACGCCGAAGTCGATTTTCCGTTCCTCTTGACCGACGGCCAAGCGATTTTTCTATCGTGGAATAGCCAAGACAAGGGTTACCGCCTGATCCGCATCGATTAATCGATCCGCTTTTATCCCTTCCGATTCTTATGAATACCCATATGAAAAAATTATTCGCTCTGCTTTGCCTGTTCCTGACGCTATTTTCAGCTCCGTCATTCGCCGAAAATCAAACGCAGCCATTCAGGGCCGGCAGTCTCAGCGATATCTTGAAAACCCGCCAGGGAAAACCTTTCATTCTCATGTTCTGGTCCCTGGACTGCGCCAGTTGCATGAAAGATTTGGACGCCCTGGCAGCCTCGATGAAAAAGCATCCGAAGCTGGATCTGGTGATGGTCTCCACCGACGAAGCCGAATTTGCCGGCGAAGTGAGTGATATGCTGGCGAAACACAAGCTGAAGCAGGTCGAATCGTGGATTTTCAGCGATTCCAATGCGCAGCGGCTGCGCTACGAGATCGACTCGTCCTGGTACGGCGAGCTGCCCCGCAGTTATTTCTACGATGCGGGCCATAACCGTCTGCCGGTCAGCGGCGCGATCACGACCGAACACATCGACGCCTGGGTCGCCGCGGTCAAGCCTTGAGGAGTCTCTGAAAAAGCCTTCTCCCGCAAGGTGTCGCAAAAAACCCCTCTCCCCTTGGGCAGAGCGAAGCGAGGGAGATGAGGCCGGTCGGGGTTAGCTCCCCGGTAACTGATCAGGAAAGCATTTGAGAAGGCCTTTGTTTGCTCTCCCGGTTGTTATTAATCAGGCCCGTAAATACCCTCCTGGTATTTCGGGCCGCCGCCCAGGCCCGGTACACGCCCGGCCTGGACTCACGCGGCTTATCGCCGCGCCGGGGCATCCCTGCCCCGGATTAACCCGGCCTATATTTATAGGCCGGGTTAATAGATTGGGCATCGATTCGCAACGGCCAATGGGAGTGAAACCTGATTTGCCGGGATTTGCTTCGCTCTTCCAGCCCACATGGACTGCCCCTTTTCCCGTTGGAGACCAACGTCCGCCGAAGGCGGTCGGCTGGAACGACGAGTCGGGCATTGCAGCAAGCAGGGGGCGGGGCACTACTTTACGATTTGAGCGCTGAAAAGTATCCGGCCGGCCAGAAATGGCGCCATCGGCTTAAATAGAATGAGCAGAATGCGATCGATCTTTGCAAACAATTCAGATTGATCGGGGATAATTCTCGTAACCAGAAAGTTGAAGTGCTTCTCAACACGCCGCGCCTGCAGAGGCTTGGTGATCTCGGCAAGGTCGCTTTCATTGAGTTTCCGTTCATCTTCCGTGATATAGGGCTTCTCGGGACCATAAATCAATCGTCGCATGCGCGGATACAAGAACGACTCAACAAGAGAGGAGCGGCGGACCTTCTCGGTTATAGAATGTGAATAAATCTCGTTCACAATGAACTGAGCCCCTGGCTTTGCCACGCGAACAATTTCGCTCATGGTTTCGGGGATGTTGACGTGGTGGAGGATATCTCTGCAAATCACATAGTCAAAACTGGCGTCCTTGTACCTCATTCGTTCAGCGGGCATTTCGTCGAAGGCGATCTCCAAGCCCTCGCGAGCGGCGAGGGTCCTCGCGATCTGGAGCACGTCCGGACTCAAGTCGAAAGCACTTACTTTTGCACCGAGTTTGGCGAGCCGTAGAGCGTCGTCTCCGAAGCCGCATCCTACAACCAGTACATCCTTGCCCTTGAGATCGCAACTCACAAGGTAGGCGTACATCTGCCAGTAGGCGTTCCACCATCGACGACCGGGGTTCAGAAGCACATCCCACGAAAACGGCTCGGCAAGAATCGCTCCGTGTTTCTTCGCATGTTCTCGATGATAGTCGAGCTCTCTCTGCTGCCGTTCCGTTAGCTCAGGTTTCATGTTCATGAGTTGTTCCTATAGTAATGCTCAACTGGAAATAACACTCTAAGCGGCACAAACCATTGCACCTTCGAGGTGGAAAATGTTAGTCATGTGCCTGTATTGATACAAGCGTAACCTTGATTGAGTGTTACAAGCCGATAAGTTGTCGGGTTTCATAAGAGTCTGAGAAGGGAGGAGTAAATAGGATGGAACGGCTACAGGAGGTCGTGAGGACGTGTAAGGGGCAGTGTAAAAATCTGGCTTTTGTCATCTGTTTCTGTTTAAGCGATTCCGGTCTCCACAGTGGGAATTGACCAAGCCTACTGAGCCGGAAGGACGAAGACAAAGACGAACAAGAAAATCCTGACTCCTTTTCCAACGACATTGGGCCAAGGGCGCAGTCCCTTGGATCAGGGCCGGCGGCCGGTTAAGCTTCCGTTCTTTGCTCAACGTACTGCCGTCATGTTCAAGATTTTCGCCTATGGCACGCTCCAGGTTCCGGAGGTAATGCGAGCCGTCACCGGCAGTGTTTTCCCATCGCAACCGGCCCGGTTACATGGTTTTGCCCGCTATCGTATTCGCAACCGGGTCTATCCAGGACTTCGCAGAGAGACGGGCAGCTTTACCGACGGTGTACTCTACGAAGATGTCTCGGCACGCGCGCTTAAAGATCTGGACGCGTTCGAGGACGACTTTTATCGGCGCGAAACCCTGACCGTGGTCACCCGCACGGGGATTCAAGCCGATGCGGAAGTTTATATCGTTCCGCCCGCGCATTACCGGCTGCTCGTCCGGCGGAGCTGGAATCTGGAGGACTTCAAAGAAACGTGGCTCCGTGAATTTTTAACTCATTGCCGCCGTCTAAGTAATTAAACCAATCGTTTCACGCCGGTAGTTCCGGCCCGATAAGAACATGTGAACGGTAAGCTGCTGCAAGATCTGCTCTCGATACGACTCGCAATCGTCACAAGTCCCCGGATTAGAAGGCGCTGAAACACGACCCGATTGCCGCGCCGGTATTCGGCGCGAAAACTTACCTACAAGAACTTTGCGCCTATGTCTTTGCCGATGAATTCCACGTTATTATTCTCCGTGCAACTTGTCCTATAGAAACAATTGCGGATGCTGGAGCCAAACGATGAATATCTCGACTGAAAATCGTAACGGCAGGACCATCCTCAGCCTAAAGGAAGAGCGCCTCGATGCGCATAACTCCGGCGAACTGAAGGATTACATCCTCAAGCTTTTGGAAGACGGTCACACGCGCTTGGTTATCGATTTGTCGGGCGTCCGTTTCATCGACAGCTCAGGCTTGGGCGCTTTGCTGTCCGGTTACAAGAACGCTTCCTTGCGTTCCGGCAGCTTCGTACTGGCGGGACTACAGCCGCGTGTACAATCCATGTTCGAGCTTACCCGCTTGCACCGGGTGTTCGATATCTATCCCAGCCTTGGGGAGGTACCGAGCAGCAACTAGCCAGGAGATTTCGATGGGCGGCGAAACCGACATTATCAACGTCGAAATTGTGGTCCCGAACCAAACTCGGTATTTGAGTTTAATCGGCAATATCGCCGAACAGGTGGCCAAGACTTTGGATGTCTACACCGGCGACCGCGATGCGCTTGCCTATCATCTCAACCTGGTTTTGACCGAAGCGATGGTCAACGCCATTCAGCATGCGGCACCGGGCGACGCGAACAAGACCGTTAGGGTGTGCATGCGCATAAGAGACAAGGATCTCCGGATTTATGTATACGACCATGGTCAGGGTTTCGATTTGAATGCCGTACCGCCTCCTAATCTCGATGCCTTGAACGAACGCGGCCGAGGCATTTTCTTTATGCGGACATTTATGGATTGGGTCAGCTACCGTAAGGCGGACAACGGCAACGTGTTGGAAATGTACAAGAGGCTGGCCTAGACCTCATCAATCGGCCGAACTCGGATGCGGCGAAACTCTAACCATCCCAGCCGCGAATACAACCGGCATTCCGATTCGGCAGGAGAAAAAGACTATGCCCTGGGAACGCAGCTTCAGAATTTTTCTCGACCAGGCCGCTCGGGAATTCCATCAAACCGCCCCCTCGTTTCCTTATGAGCAGGCTTTCTCCGCCGAATACCGCGCGCTCGTTCCTCCACAGTTGGCGACTCGTGACGCATTCAAGGTAGAACAAGTCATCCGAACCGGCCGGGAAGCCGTCGACCTGTGGGAACCCGACCGGCAACTCGGCGATCCGTTCCATCGCCTTCAGCTTTACGGGCTGCGCGAGCGGAGCCTGGACGAGATCATTCCGATCCTCCAGGACCTGAACTTACGGGTGGTCGATCAGGTTCAGTTCAGGGGCGAGATCGGATCGCAGCGCATCTATATCCGCAGCTTCTCGGTCAAGCCCGCCGCGGACGGTTTCGATTCCCTGATACCCGTCAAAGAGCCGTTGCTGGAGGCCTTCATGGCACTGCTGACGGCACGGGCGGACAACGATGCCCTCAACGGTTTGCTGCTGCTGACGGGGCTTTCGTGGAAGGAAATCGACGTCTTCCGCGCTTACCGAAACTACTATTTTCAGCTCGGCAGCCGTTTCGGCCGTTTCCGCTTTCATCAGGCGCTGCTCAACAATCCCAAAACGGCCCTGCTGCTTTTTCACTATTTCGAGAGCCGCTTCAAGCCCGACAGGCGCTGGATCGATCTCGCCCGGCGCGAGGACGAAGCCATGTTGCCGATCCGCATGGAACTGGGCTCGTCGCTGAACGAGGTGGAAGATTCGAACGAGGACCGCATCCTCCGCGATCTGTTCAACCTCATCGACGCCACGCTGCGGACCAACTTCTACCGGAGGATGGATCAGCCGGACCATTTCGTCGCCTTCAAAATCAGCAGCCTCGGGATCATCAACATGCCGGCGCCGAGGCCGTTGTTCGAAATCTACGTCCATTCGGCGCTGATGGAAGGCATACACCTGCGCGGGGCCAAGGTGGCTCGCGGCGGCATCCGATGGTCGGATCGGCCGGACGACTTCCGCAGCGAGATTCTCGATCTGATGCAAACTCAGATGATCAAGAATTCCTTGATCGTTCCGCACGGGGCCAAGGGCGGATTCATCGTCAAGCAGACGGCGCGGGATCCGGCCGATCGCGAGCGGCTGGTCCAGGAAGCGTATTCCACACTGATTCGCGGGCTCTTGGACTTGACCGACAATCTACAAGGCACCGTCGTGACGGCCCCCTCCGAGGTCGTGCCCCACGACGATGCCGATCCCTATCTCGTGGTCGCCGCGGACAAGGGGACGGCGCGGCTGTCGGATCGCGCCAATATCATCGCATCGGAGTACGGATTCTGGCTCGGAGACGCCTTCGCCAGCGGCGGCTCGCATGGTTATCACCACAAGAAGCTCGGCATTACCGCCCGCGGCGCCTGGGAGTGCGTGAAACGGCACTTCCGCGAATTGGGCCAGGATATCGACACCCGACCGTTTACGGTGATCGGCATCGGCAGCATGGACGGCGACGTGTTCGGCAACGGCATGCTGCTGTCCGACAAGATTTGCCTGCGCGCCGCCTTTAGCGCCAACCATATCTTCCTCGATCCGAGTCCCGACCCGGCGCAGTCCTATCGAGAGCGAAAGCGCCTGTTCGATCTTCCCTACTCCAGCTGGGACGATTACGACCGCGGCTTGATCTCGCCCGGCGGCGGCGTGTTCCGGCGCGATGCGAAGGACATTCCACTTTCTCCGGACGTCCGCGAGTGGCTCGGGGTGCACCACGTCACGGTCGACGGCGAAGAACTGATCCGGCTAATGCTGACTGCTCCGGTCGATCTGCTCTGGCTCGGCGGCATCGGAACCTACGTCAAAGCGAGCACCGAGACCAACGAGGACGTCGGCGACAAAGTCAACGACAGCACCCGCGTCGACGCCAACCAGATCAAGGCGAAAGTCGTCGGCGAAGGGGCCAACCTCGGCTTCACCCAACTCGCCCGTGTCGAATACGCTCTGAGCGGAGGGCGCATCGATACCGACGCGATCAATAACTCGGGCGGAGTAGATCTGTCCGATCACGAGGTCAATCTCAAGATCCTCATGAATCTTCTGCAACACAAAGGACTGATCGCCGACCGGGAGGAACGCGACCGATGGCTGGCGGAAGTCAAGGACGATGTTTGCCGTTCGGTCCTGGCCAACAATTATTGGCAAAGTCTCTGTCTCTCGCTGGACCACCAACGCTGCCTACAGGATGCGGAACCGTTCCTCGAAGCCGCCGCGCGCCTGATCAACGCTGGACTGCTCGACCCGGCGGTGGAGTCGTTTCCGTCCCGCAAGGACATCGCGGCACGCTCCCAACAAGCCTTGACCCGACCGGAACTCGCGGTATTGATGGCTTACGCCAAACTAGCCTTGAAGCGGGCTTTCTTCGATAACCCCGAGTTTCTGTCGGCATCCTGGGCCGGGGATTGCCTGGCCGGCTATTTTCCGGCCGCGGTACGGGAGCGTTTCGCCGAAGCGCTCGACGAACATTCGCTCGCCATGGAAATCACCGCCACGGTGATCTGCAACACGCTCATCAACCAGGCCGGCGCGGGCTTTCTGGTTTGGGTCGACGAACTCGAGCCCTCTCTCCTCAATCAAGCCGTCAGGGCTTATCTCCTGTTCGACCGTGTACTCGACGGACGTACGTTGCGCTACAAGATCTGCGCTCTGGACGATCGAATCGCAGCCGCTCGGCAGCTCGAGCTTTTGCTGCGTTTGGAAAGCCTTCTGAACTCGTTCTGCCTCTGGGCGCTGCAAAAAGGCAAAGCGCTGCATCCGAGTCCCGAATCGGTAGCCCTGTGGCGCTCGGACCTGGCACAGCATCTAGCTTATCTGGCGGAAAGTCTCGCAACGAGCGAGCTCCCGGATTACGAGCAGCGTATCTCGGATTCGGAAGCTTTGGGCTTCACTGTAGAAGAAGCCCGTCTCATGGCGCTCATGGAACGGCTGCACAACTTTCCGGCCTTGGTCGACTTGACCGCCCGCACGGGCGAGCCGCTTTCAAAGGTAGCCGAACTGAACGATGCGGTCGCCGACTATCTGGACTTAAGACGGCTGATTCCCCGGCTCGATGACGTAAAACCCCGCAACCGCTGGGAACGCCGGGTACAAACTGCATTACTGGAACGGCTGAAGTCCGGCTCGGTTCGCTTCAGCCTTGCCATGCTGCGCGCCGGATTACGCGATCCGGCCGCATTTTTCACCGGACCGCGTCTCCAACAACGCCTGGCGAAACTGCGCCGATTCGGACGGGAACTCAACGAATCTACGGAAGTCTCCCTGATTCCGTTCACTGCCCTGGTTACGGCGTTGGACGCCTTGCGGGAAGCCTGCGACGATCCCAACGATTGACCGGACGCTCAAGGGTATTCCCCCTCGCCTTTGCGGGAGAATGCAGTCGAAATCACGCGGCAAAATATGAATTTACTGGCCTTCGGGCGGGTCTTAGAGGTACACTATAGCCGCTTTTTTAAAGCTATCCGCCTGATCTAAAAGCCTTTACGGCAAAATCAATCCGCTCCGCCCCGGTAGCTCAGTAGGATAGAGCGTCCCCCTCCTAAGGGGAAGGTCGTACGTTCGAATCGTATCCGGGGCGCCAATTAAATCAATCACTTAGCCAAACCTTGATGGTCTTTCACGACCGTCAACGTGACTATTTCGTGACTTATCCAAGAAACTCAACGCAGCCCTGGTATTTTCCCAGTTTTGAAAAGGCCTGCTCGATAGGATTGAGATCCGGACTATGGGGCGGCAGTGCCTTGAGAATGGCTCCACGGGCTTCGATGGCCGTGCGAACCTCGTTGCCGCGATGCGGGACAAGTTATCCCAAACGACGATCGAGCGTGATTTTCCAGGTCTCGAAATTACGGTTAGAATACCCGCCGTTCGATAGCCCATCTTTTTGGTTTCAAGCCCGAAAACTCCCGTATGTCTTCGGCTTGAAACAATACATGAAACAAGTAAAACAACGCGTTCGGCCTACCCGCCCTGCGGGACACTACTTTTATCTGCTCCTGTTGACGCTGAATGTCGTCACCGGTCTGTGGCGGATTCAGGTGGTTATGGATCTGGACCTGTCTTTGCCCCAGGCCGACTACGCGTCCCCGCTCGAAACCGCCGAGCGTTCACCGGATTGGGATGACGACGGAGAGTCGGATGCCGAGTCGCAGGACGAGGCGGATTATTCCAACCTGGATGACGACAGCCTGGCCCAGGATTCCTTGAGCTATTCGCCATGGGGGATAAAACCGGTGCGTTATCGGTCGGCCCCCGTCCTGTCCCGTTCCCAAGACATCATTCCCGAGCCGCCTCCCCCTCGCCGCTGTTAGCCCCCGATCCCGTGGATGAAGCTGGCCCCAGGCCATCTTTATCCGCCAGGCGCGATGAATGCTTATTCATCGCCTCCCGATCGACGACATCAAGCGAGAGCCATGACGGGTTCATCCCTACAAAAGACCCCAGCGCTACTACTGTGCGGGTTCTTGATTCTTTCCATGTCCGCCTCGGATTCGGCCGGTTCCTCGTTGAGCCTGGCCGACCTTCTGGCTTTGGCGGAAAAACATAATCCCGAGCTAACGGCTGCCCGGACCCAAATCGAGGGTGCGGAAGGCGATCTGATTACTGCCAAAGCCTATCCCAACCCGGAGATTCAGGTCGAGGCGGGCGAATCGGTGGCCCGTGATACCGGCGTCACCCGCGGCATTTTAACCGGCGCCGATATCGCCCAGCCGATCGAACTCCCGTATGTCCGCCGTCCCCGGCGGGAAGCGGGCGAAGCCGGCGTGGACGCGGCGAAGGCCTTTTATCGAACTATTAGCCTCAACGTGCTGACCCGGGTCAAGCAGGCGTTCTATAACGTGCTGCGGCAGCAGGAGCTGCTGGCGATGGCGGAGGCCAACCGGAGCCTGCTCGAATCCATCCGCGACAAGATCCGCATCCGCGTTGAAGTCGGCGAAGCCTCGCGTTACGAACTGGTCAAGGCGGAAGCGGAACTCCTCGGGGCCACGAAGAACCGTGAGAGCGCAGCGCTGCGCGTGGAGCAGGCCAAGACGGCCCTCAGGGCCTTGGTCGCCGGACGGCTCCCGCCCGACTCGGACCTGGTCGGCGAGCTCCCCGCGGCCCGCCGGGAACCGCCGAACCTCGATGCGCTCCGCGATCAAGTGCAGCGGAACCATCCGGCCCTCATTCAGGCGCGGGCGGAAGTCGACCGAGCCACGTCTCAGCTCGAACTGGAACAGGCGCTGCGCTATCCCCAGCCCACCATCAAGGCCGGCGTCTATCGAGAGCCCAATCTGGAGCAGTGGCGGGTCGACCTCATCGTGCCGCTTCCTCTGTGGAATCAGCGGCAAGGCCCCATCGCCCGCGCCGCCGCCGACCGCGCACGGGCGGACGCCCTAGCGGATCGGCAACTGCTGAGCCTTCTGTACGAACTCGACACTGCGATTACCGCCTACCGCATCGCCAGTCAGCAAATCGAGACCTTCGAGTCGGGTCTTCTCCGAGAAGCGGAAGCTGCCCTCAAGGTAGCGGAGGCCGCTTACCGTCTCGGCGAAAGAGGCATTCTCGATTATCTCGACGCCCAACGCACCTTTCAGGCGGTACGCGTCGACTATATCAACGCCTTGTTCGATAAGAACGCCGCGCTGCTCGAAATCGAGCGGCTTCGGGCTCAGGACTACCAGGATCAGTCGCTATGAAAATACTCATTCCCTTAGTGTTGTGCCTCATCGGCCTGGCGCCGGCCTACGGGCAGGACGCTGCCGGCGCGGTGACGGTAACCGCACCGTCCTCTCTACTCCAGAGACTAACCATCGCCCCGGTCGCTCCTAAGGAGACTGCCGAATCCCTGCATCTTCCAGCCCGAGTAGCCCTGGACGAGCATCGCGTGGCCCGCATCGGTCCCAGCGTCAGCGGACGGGTCGCCGAGATCAACGCCTTCATCGGCCAAACCGTCAAAAAAGGCGAGATCCTAGCCCGCATCAACAGCACCGAACTCGGCAACGCCCAAGCCGCCTATCTGAAAGCGAAAACCCGGGTGAATCTGTACAAACTTGCGGTGGATCGCGCGCGACGCCTGCTGCAAGCCGACGTGATCAGCCGGGCGGAACTCAAGGAACGGGAAAGCGAATTGATGGAAGCCGAGGTGGAGCTTCGCGCCAGTGCCGATCAGCTGCGCGTGATGGGCATGAGCGAGGGCGCCATCCAGCGCCTCGCGGCCACCGGCCAGATCGATTCGGTGACCCCGGTGACCGCCACCGTGGCGGGGACCGTGATCGAGCGGCATGTTTCCCTAGGCCAGATCGCTCAGACCACGGACGACCTGTTTACGATTGCCGACCTGTCCCGCGTGTGGGTGGTGGCCGAAGCGCCGGAACAAAAGGCCTATCTGATCGAACCCGATGGCCAGACCGAAGTGCAGATTCCAGCGCTGCCGGGACAGAAAATCAGCGGCAAGCTGATCTACGTCTCCGACATCGTGAACCCCACCACGCGCACGGTCACCGTGCGCATGGAGGTGAACAATGCGGAGCGCAAGATCAAACCCGAAATGCTGGCCACCATGGTCATCCGGAAGCCGGCTTTGACCGGCCTCGGTGTCCCGGCCAAAGCCGTGGTGAGAAGCGGCGATCAGGACTATGTCTTCGTCAGGATCGCCGCCGATGGGTTCGCCCTGCGTCCGGTTTCGCTTGCTCCCGAGCAAGGCGGATATCGCCGAGTGATCGAAGGGCTCACGGAAGGGGAACCGACTGTTGTAGATGGCGCGTTCCATCTGAACAACGAACGTATCCGCAAAGAACTGGAGTAGGCCATGATCGAAAACTTGATCCGCGCCGCCCTTAAGCAGCGATTGGTAGTCGTGATCATCGCGTTGTGCCTGGTCGCGTTCGGCTTTAACGCCATGCAGAACCTATCCATCGACGCCTTTCCCGACGTGACCAACGTCCAGGTCCAGGTGGCGGCCGAAGTGCCTGGCCGCTCTCCCGAGGAGGTCGAGCGTTTCGTCACCGTCCCGCTGGAAATCGCCATGACGGGGCTTCCCGGCCTGGTCGAGATGCGCTCGGTGAACCGCAACGCGTTGTCCCAGATCAATCTGGTGTTTACCGATGAGACTAACGTCTATTTCGCCCGGCAACTGGCGCTCGAACGGCTGATCGAAGCGGCGGAACGCTTGCCGGAAGGCGTTATACCGATTCTCGGACCGGTTTCCACCGGCCTGGGCGAAGTCTACCAATACACCCTGGAGCGGCCTGACGACGGCGAACGCGCCCTGACCGAGGAAGAACTGACCGAGCGCAGGACGATTCAGGACTGGGTGGTGCGTCCGCTGCTCCGCGGCATTCCCGGCGTCGCCGAAATCAACTCGATCGGCGGCTTGGAGCGTCAGTATCAGGTCCTTCCCAATCCCGACCGCTTGCGCCATTACGGCCTGACGCTAAAAGACGTCTACACGGCGCTGGCGCTCAACAATGCCAACAGCGGCGGCGGCAAACTGCCGCAATACGCCGAACAATACCTCATCCGCGGGATCGGTCTGATCGAAGACCTCGACGACATCGGCAATATCGTTCTCAAGGAAAGCGCCGGCACTCCGGTCTTCATCCATGACGTTGCCGAGGTGCGCATCGGTCATGCCGTGCGTTCCGGCGCGGTGATCAAGAACGGCTACACCGAGGCAGTGGGCGGTATCGTGATGATGATCCGCGGCGGCAACGCCAAGGAGATCGTCGGCCGGGTCAAGGAGCGGGTCCTGGAGATCAACGAACACGGCATGCTGCCGGGGAGCTTACAGATTACGCCTTATTACGACCGCACCGGCCTAGTCGATGCGGCAATCCACACGGTGACCAAAGTGCTGATGGAAGGCGTCGTGCTGGTGATCGTGGTCTTGTTGCTGTATCTCGGGGATATCCGCTCCAGCCTGATCGTGGTGGCGACGCTGATCATCACGCCGCTGGTGACGTTCATGGCGATGAACCACTACGGCATCTCGGCCAACCTCATGTCCCTCGGCGGGCTCGCCATCGCCATCGGCATCATGGTGGACGGCTCGGTGGTCGTGGTGGAGAACGCCTTCCGCCACCTGGGCGAGGCTAAAGAAACCGGCGAAAGCCGGAGCTTGATCGTTTTGCGCGCCGCCGCCGAAGTGGGCACGCCGGTCCTGTTCGGGGTGGGCATCATCTGCCTGGTGTTCCTGCCGCTGATGACCCTGACCGGCATCGAAGGCAAGATGTTCGCGCCGCTGGCCTACACCATCGCGATCGCGCTCTTTATCTCGCTCATCGTGTCGCTCACCCTGTCGCCAGTATTGTGTTCGTATCTTTTGAAAGGCGGCGCGGAGCACGACACGCGGATCATTGCTTTTCTCAAGCGGCCCTATCTGAGCCTATTAGACTTCGCCTTAAATAATCCCCGCAAAGTGATCATTGCCGCGATTCTGGTGTTGATCGGCAGCGTCTCGCTCGCGCCTTTTCTGGGGACCTCCTTCATTCCGGAGATGAAAGAAGGCTCCATCGTGACGGGCATCAACCGGGTTCCGAGCATGTCGCTGGATGAGTCCATCCACCTGGAGACGGAAGCCATGCGTCTGGTGACGGACGTGCCGGGCATCGCCCTGGCGGTGTCCCAGTTGGGACGTTCCGAAAACCCCACGGACACGCAACCGGAGAACGAGTCTACTCCTATCCTGACCCTCAAACCGCGGGAGGAACTGCCGCCCGGTTGGGATCAGGACGATGTAATGGATGCCTTGCGGGAAAAACTGAGCGTCTTGCCCGGCGTGCAAATCGTGATGGCGCAGCCGATCTCGGACCGGGTGGACGAAATGGTGACCGGGGTGCGCTCCGATATCGCCATCAAGCTGTTCGGCGACGAACTGGAAGTGCTGAAGCAAAAGGCCGATGAAATCATCAGGGTGCTCAACTCGATCGAAGGCGCCGCCGACATCCGCGTCGAACGCGTGAGCGGCCAGCAGTATCTCACCATCGATATCGACCGCCAGGCCATCGCCCGCCACGGCATCAACGTGGCCGACATCAACGACATCATCGAGACCGCCATCGGCGGCCGCGTCAGTACCGAAATCTACGAGGGCGAGCGGCGGTTTTCGGCGGTAGTCCGGTTTCCTGAAAAATTCAGAAACAATCCGCAGGCCATCGGACAAATACTGCTGAAATCCCCCAATGGCGCCCTGGTGCCGCTGGAAGATTTGGCCATCATCGAGGTCGTGGACGGACCGGCGCAGATCAGCCGCGACAGTGCCCGGCGCCGCATCGTGATCGGCGCGAACGTCCGGAACCGGGACCTCGGCGGCTTCGTCGCGGAACTGCAAAAGGCCGTCGCCGAGCGAGTGAAGCTTCCGGAAGGCTATTACGTCACCTGGGGCGGACAATTCGAAAATCTCGACCGGGCCATGCACCGCCTGATGGTGATTATCCCCATCACCATCGCGGCGATCTTCTTTCTGTTGTTTTTGCTGTTCAACTCGTTGCGCTTCGCCGCCCTCATCATTCTGGTGCTGCCGTTCGCCTCCATGGGCGGCATCTTCTCGCTGTTTCTCACCGGAGAATATCTATCGGTGCCTGCCTCGGTCGGCTTCATCACCTTATGGGGCATTGCGGTGCTGAACGGGGTGGTGCTGGTGTCTTACATCCGGGGACTTCGGGACGAGGGCTTGCGCCAGCGGGAGGCCATTGTCGAAGGCTGCAAGCAGCGCTTCCGGCCGGTGATGATGACGGCGACGGTCGCGATGCTCGGCCTGGTGCCCTTCCTGTTCGCCACGGGGCCGGGCTCCGAAGTCCAGCGCCCGCTGGCGATCGTGGTGATCGGCGGATTGATCACCTCAACCTTGCTCACCCTGGTGGTGCTGCCGGCCCTGTACCGATGGTTCGAAGAAAAACGTATCGAAGTTTGAAAGAGGAGAGTCCATGAAAGAGATCAAAGCCATCATCCAGCCCCAGCGGCTGAGCAAGCTCAGAAACGCATTCCGCCAGATGCGCGGCTTTCCGGGAATGACTGTGAGCCGGGCGGAAGGGTGTAGTCCGCATGACGAACCGGAAGTCGGGCATAACATCCGGGAAGAACTGACCGATTTTTCGCCCAAGGTTCGGGTGGAAATCGTCGCCCCGGACGATAAGGTGGAGGAAATTGTCCGCATCATCCACGCCCATGCCCATACCGGGCAGCAAGGGGACGGTCTCGTTTGGGTGACGGACGTGGTGAACGTCCAGTCCATCCGGCTGGAGCCGGTCTAAATTGGAAAGGGAGGCTCGAATCCGATGACTTCAGAAGCCTTCGGGGTGCGAATGCCTTTCAAATTTCGTCAACCCAACTAAACCGAGCATAGTGGTCAAAGGATACTTTAAACAGTTGCCGGGGATCATCGATGAAAGCATTCGTGCCGATTCCGGAAGCGTCGTTCAGCCGATGAACGATCTCGCCGCGTCTTGGCACTCGCTTCCGGTCGAGCAGGTCTTCGGGGAGCTGAACAGCTCGCCGGACGGGTTGTCGGCATCTGAGGCGGAGACGCGGTTACGCGAGCACGGCCCTAACCGGATCGAGCGGGGGCCGCGTCGGAGTTGGCTTAGGATCCTGTTGCATCAGCTCGCCGATCCGCTCGTGTACGTCTTGCTCGCGGCGGCGCTGCTCGCCGTGCTGATGGGCAAGGTAACCGATGGCGTCGTGGTCCTGGCGGTCGTCGTCCTGAACACGCTGGTAGGCTTCGTGCAGGAGATGCGTGCCGGCCAGGCGATCGAAGCGCTGAGCCGAATGGTCCCGCAGAACGCGACCGTTCTGCGCGACGGGGATCAGACCGCCGTGCCCGCGCACGAACTCGTGCCCGGCGACATCCTTATCCTTCAGCCGGGCGACCAAGTCTCTGCCGACGTACGCCTGTTCGAGGCCAATGGGCTCCTCGTGGAGGAAGCCGCGCTCACCGGCGAATCGGTGCCGGTTGCCAAACACGAGGCACCGGTCGAGCGCGATGCGGTGCTCGGTGATCGCCGTTCGATGGCGTTCGGCGGGACATTGGTCGTCTCCGGCACCGCGAAGGGCGTGGTCACCGCCACCGGGCCGCGGAGCGAGCTCGGCCGGATTTCCCGGCTGCTGAGTGAGACTGCGGAGTTGGAAACGCCCCTCACGCGCAGACTCGCCAGCCTCGCCCGCGCCATCATGCTGGGAATTCTGGTTGTCGCGGGACTGATCTTCCTCGTGGGTATGATGCGCGAATACCCGCTGCTCGACAGTGCGTTCGCGGCGATCACGCTCGCGGTGGCCTCGATTCCCGAGGGCCTCCCCGCCGTCATCACCATCGCCTCGGCGATCGGCGTGCGCCGCATGGCACGCCGCCACGCGATCATTCGGCATCTGCCCGCCGTGGAGACGCTCGGCAGTACGACGGTCATCTGCACCGACAAGACCGGGACGCTGACCCGGAACGAGATGACGGTGGAAGCGCTGTGGACGCCGGCCGGCCCGATCGAGGTGACCGGGATCGGCTACGCGCCGGAAGGCGAACTTCGCGCCGGTGACGAATCCGTCGATCCGCTGCCCGATGCCGTCAGGCACTTGCTCATTTCCTCCGTGCTCTGCAACGACGCGACTCTGGAGCTGGACGACGGCCGCTGGACAATCGTGGGCGACCCGACCGAAGGCGCGCTCGTCGTCGCGGCGCGCAAGGCGAAGCTGGACGAGACGGCGCTCCGCACGACGTTCCCGCGCGAGGACGCGATCCCTTTCGATTCCAAGCGGCAGTTCATGGCAACCCTGCACGTCGGTTCCGACAACCGTGCCCTTGTCTGCCTGAAGGGCGCACCCGAAGTCGTGGCTAAGCTCTGCCCGGCCTTCGCGGGCGGCCAGCCGATGACGCTCGACCTCGTTCACGAGGCGGCGCACGCCTTGGCAGCACGAGGCTTGCGCGTTTTGGGCGTGGCTTCGGCGATGCTCGACGAGCCGATCGCCAGCCTCGAAGGCACCGCGTGGCAGCGCGACTTGCGTTTCCTCGGGCTCGTGGGCATGGTGGATCCGCCCCGCGCGGAGGCCGTCGAGGCCGTGCGGACATGCGGGCGCGCAGGCGTCGCCGTGAAGATCGTGACGGGCGACCATCCGGCCACCGCGCGTGCCATCGGGGAGATCTTCGGATTGCTCGACCCCGGCGGGTCCGGTCCCGGAGTCATCACGGGGCATCAGATCGAGACTGCATCGGACAGGGAACTCGCCGCACTCGCGCAGACAGCCAATGTCTTCGCGCGGGTCGCACCCGAACACAAGCTGCGGCTCGTCAAGGCGCTCCAGGCCGACGGCGAGATCGTTGCGATGACCGGCGACGGCGTCAACGATGCGCCCGCCCTGAAGCGAGCGGAGATCGGCGTCGCCATGGGCATCAGCGGCACGGCCGTGGCCAAGGAAGCCGCGGACATGGTGCTCGCCGACGACAACTTCGCGTCCATCGGCGCGGCAGTCGAGGAAGGGCGACGGGTCTACGACAACCTGACCAAGTCGCTCGCGTTCATCCTGCCGACGAGCCTCGGCCAGGCGATGATCATCCTCGTCGCGGTGCTGTTCTTCCCCGTCACCGAGGGGCGCCTGCTGATGCCGATCGAGCCGGTCCAGATCCTCTGGGTCAATCTGGTCGTAGCCATCGCGCTCGCGCTGCCGCTCGCGTTCGAGACCCACGAACCGGACGTGATGGAGCGGCCGCCGCGGCCGCCGAACGAGGCGCTGCTCAGTCCCTTCCTGATCTTTCGCACCTTCCTCGTCGGTGCGCTCATGACCGCGGGCGCCGTGAGCCTGTTCTTCCACGAGTACAACACGGACCTGCGGGAAGGCGTCGCTGCGGAACTCGCGCGTGCCGAGTCGCAGACGGTCGCCGTCACGACCATCATCCTGTTCCAGGCGATCTATCTCCTTAACTGCCGCTCGCTCACCGAGAGCGTTTTTCGCATTGGACTGCTCAGTAACCCGTACGTGTATTTCGGCATCGCGGCGACGATAATGCTGCAACTCGGCTTCATCTATCTGCCGCCGTTCAATCAACTGTTCCACAGCCATCCGCTGGATGCGACGGACTGGATCGCCCCGGTAGCGGTCGCACTTGCCGGCTTTCTCGCGATTTCGATGGAGAAATGGCTCTGGCGTCAGCGGTGGAATGCCGACTTGACTGGTAGGCACGACACCGATCTCTCACCCGACAGGGGAACTCTGCACATGACTCCATCGGAACCTGCCACGCTCCCCGTCCTTCCCTCGCCTGAAGCAGACCGCTTCTGGTCGCAAAGAGGACTCTCCGACCTTGCGCTGCTCGCGCTCACCGTTCTCGCCCTGTTTCTCTGCTACCTGATCGCGCGGCCTTTCGTTTCGTCGCTCGCCTGGGCAACGGCGCTGGCGGTCGTCGGCGGACCACTGCATCGTCAGGTAACGAAATGGATTCGCTCGCCAAGCCTGGCCGCCGGGTGCTCCGTCGTCGCGATCGCGGTGCTCCTGATCGTTCCTGCCGGGATGCTCGTTCCAGGCTTCATCAATGAAGCGGTCAAGGGATTCACGTTGATCAGGGCGCAGATCGAATCGAACGCGTGGGACGATGCGATCGAGCGGCACGAATGGATCGGGCCCGCATGGGAATGGGTGAAGGAGCGCGTGGATCTCAGTGACTTGGTCCAACAGGCGGGCGCCCTCTTGACCGCGGCGGGGTCGTTCGCGGTGAAGACTTCATTCCTCGGCGTGATCGAGCTCGCGCTCGTTTTCTTCTTTCTGTTCTACTTCCTCCGCGATCGCGATTCGCTCCTCGGGGGCATCCGCTCGCTGCTTCCCCTTGCATCTGCCGAAATGGATCGCATCATCGGTGTCGCGGCGGACACGATCTTCGCGACGGTCTACGGCAAGGTGCTGGTGAGCATCGTGCAGGGTCTGCTCGGCGGCTTGATGTTCTGGTGGCTCGATCTCCCGGCGGCGTGGTTCTGGGCAATCGTGATGGGCGTCTTCGCGATCATTCCGCTGCTCGGTGCGCCGGTCGTTTGGCTGCCGGCGGCCGGGTTGCTGCTGCTCGATGGCCAATGGAGCCAGGCCGCGATCCTGGCGCTCTGGGGCGCCGTGGTCGTGGGGTTGGCCGATAACCTGCTTTATCCGATCGTGGTCGGGAAATATCTCCATCTGCACACGGTGCCACTCGTGATTGCGTTGATCGGCGGCATCATCGTCTTCGGGGCGGCGGGATTCTTTGTCGGCCCGGTCGTGGTCGCGATCACCTTTGGGGCGCTCGATGTATGGCGTTTGCGCGCCGCAGCCTCAAAGACTTCACCGGGACGGCAGGCATGAAGACCTTGCGCCTCCGTCGCAGTGGAAGACGAAACAATCCTAAACCTTCAATACAGGATAATCCGTTTACACTGATTCTGGTCGGCGAGATACGAAAGGGGCAAGAAAGGGGTCCCTGCGATCAATCCAGCGAAAGTGCCGAAGAACCAGGAGGCATTGCTGAGCGCTGATGCTATCGGTGGGGGGTGTTCCGAAGGAGGTTTCGGGGTGATGAAATAATCGATGGGGCCGCCCACCAGATAAAGCGGAAGAACGGCAACGGCTGCCCCGATGCCGACAAGGTGACCTACGACGGTGGCCGGCATACACACGATGGCGTTTCGTCCATACGGACCCTGCTCGAAAAGCTTCTCGGAGAACCGGTAGGCGGGCAGGGCTTCCGGATGCTGTTTCGGACTGACCGCGCATCCGGTTAGAACGACCATAGCCAGAAAGACGAGCATTCGTTTGTATCGCACGTTCGCACATCTCCATGAATCGTCATCCGTATCGTGCCGAAAGGCGTGAATCGCAGCCAGACTTCCTAAAGGATGCGCTCGGGGTAAATTGCCGTCAAGCAATGAGCAACGTAAGAACGTTCCGGCAAGGGTACTGGGCCGAGTACGCTTCGCCGAGGCTGATCGTGCGATAACCTCCATATTGGCGTAAGCCATTTGAGTACGGAAGCGGCGAATATCTCAAAAACACGATCGATGAGTCCTGGGCGCCTCGAATCTGCCGACCTGGTGGTACATCAGCACGGAGATCGGCGGCTTTTTCACGCTCTGTTGGCAACATCCCCGCTTTCCCAGTTGTTCGAGGTACGTCAGCGGGATTCCGGACCGGCCTGCATGGCGGCCGACTCCAACAGCCCAGCCGCCGCCAGCGCATCGATTTCCGCCAGCACCAAGGACTCGGTGAGTTCCACCCTTCGTAAGGCGATCTCGGTACGCGAACGGGTGGCGTCCAAGAGTTCGAGGAGGCTCCCCTTGCCGAACCGGTAAGCATCCTCCGCCATCTCTTTCAACTGGGGTAGACGCCCCGCCACATCCCGTTCGAACCGGACGAGGTTCTCCCGATTTGTCAGCAACACCCCCGCTGCGCGCTCCAATTCCGCCAGGATCGCATACAACAGGGCCTGCCGCTCGAAGGTGGCCGTACGCTTCTCCGCCTTGGCCCTGGCGATGGGACCCTGGCCATAATCGAAAATGGGTACTTCCACGGAAAGGCCGGCAAAGGAGGCTAGCCCGTAAGGATTGTTGGTCCAGACATTGCCCACGCTGATCACCGGGGTGGGCCAACGCTCCCGCTTGGCCTTTTCGATGCCGGCCTCGGCGGCTTCCTCCTGCCGGCGGGCGGCGTTCACGGCGGGGTTCATGGCTTCGGCCTGCTGCTTCAGGGCGGCAAGGTCGACGCTCACCCCGAGCGGCTGCAGCATTCCCTCCGCCCTGGGTTTCCAGCCGGGCAGGCTCAGCGTGGTTCCGATCTGACCGGACAGGTCGAGCATCTCCGCCCGTACCTGCTCGGTTCGGGCGCGAAGATCCGCCGCTTCGACGTCCATACGCACCACTTCGTAGCGGCTGGCGGCGCCGGATTCCGCGCGGCCGGTCACGATAGCTTTGAGCCGATCCAGCTCGCCTTCGGTCTGCTCCAATGCGACGCGCTTTTCCTGAGCCGCCAGCAATTTCACGAACAGTTGCCAAGCGTCTTTCAAGAATCCCGCATAGGCATTGAGAACTTGCGCCTCCGCCGCCGTCACGCCCCGCTCCGCCGCCTCCCGTCGGGCGGGGCGCTGGCCGGCGATGAGTACCGGGATGTCCAGCTGGGCCTGTTGCTGCTGGCTGCCGTCGAACAAGGTGTTGACGCCCCCCAGGAGATCGTAGCGGCCGTAACTGACCACGGGATTGGGCAGAACGCCCGCCGCCACTACGTCGGACCGGGCGATGTCGATGCGGGTGCGCTCCGCCTGAAGGCGCGGGCTTTTTTCCCTAAGGATCTGCACCAACTGCTCCAGATTCACCGATTCAGGCAAGACGGACGTTTCCGCATGGGCGCCGGAGAAGCCGGCGAACATACATAATACCCATCCCGCCCACCATTGGCGGAGGATCATCCGTTTTCGCATCATAGTTCGTCTTGTTCCTCAGGCGTCAAAAGCCGCTTGGGCGTCAGATAGGTGTAGAAGACCGGCAGCACGAACAGCGCGACCAAGAGGGTCGTCACCATGCCTCCGACGATGACCATAGCGAAAGGTTTCTGGGTTTCGCTGCCGACGCCGGTGGACAGGGCCATGGGCAACAGGCCGAACAGGGCCAGCAATGAGGCCATGAGAATGGCGCGCAGGCGTTCCCGCGCACCCGCCAGAATGGCCGGCACCAGTTCCTCTCCGGCACGGCGGCGGCCTTCGATGGCGCTCAGGATGAGCAAGCCCATGAGTGAGACCTGTCCGAGCAGGGCGATGAACCCCACGGCCGCGCTGATGGACAAGGCGATATCGGTCAGCAGCAGCGCGAACACGCCCCCGGTCAGGGCGAATGGTACCGTCAGCATGATCACTGCGGCGCTGCGGCCGGAGCTGAGCGCCCCGTACAACAGCGCCATGACGATAACCACGGCGACGGGAACCACCAGTCGCAGGCGCGCCATCGCACGCTGCTGGTTCTCGAATTCGCCGGTCCACTCAAAGGAATGGCCTTCGGGCGGCTTGACCCGCTCGCTCACCACGCGCATGGCGTCGTTCACCACCGAGCCCAGGTCGCGGCCGTCCACGTTGAACTTAAGAGCAAGGAAGCGGCTGTTCTCCTCCCGGAATACAGAAGCCGGCCCCATGGCGACCTGGATATCCGCCAGATCGACGAGGGGAATGTGCGCGTCTGCCGGGGTTTCCACGGTGATTTGCTCGATTCTCTTAGGGTCGGCCTTTTCGGCGAAGGGAAGACTGACCCGGATGGGTACCGGGCGTTCCTTTTCCCACAGCTCGGTCACCACTTGGCCGGCCAGCGCGGCTTCGACGGTTTCTTGCGCCGTTTTTACGCTGATGCCGTTCCTGGCCAGGGCTGGCCGATCCAGCTTGATCTGGAGTTGGGGCACGACGGCGTCCCGGTAAAGGTCGAGATCGACGATACCCGGCACCTCCCGCAGCGCCGCCTTGACCCGCAGCAAGGTGGCGCGCATGGCCTCGAAATCGTCGCCGAACAGTTTGAGAACCACCTGGCCGCGCGCGCCGGCGAGGGATTCCTCGACGGTATCTCGGATGGGTTGGGAGAAATTGAAGATCACCCCCGGAATCTGATTCAGATTTTCCCGCATGGAATCGATGAGACGGTCCTTGTCCAAGCCATTCCGCCATTCGTCCCGAGGTTTGAGCAGGACCGTCACCTTGCCGAGATTGACGGTTTCATTGTCGGTCCCCGCCTCGGGACGACCCTGTTCGCTCAACGCTCCGCGCACCTCGGGGAAGGTGAGCAGCCGCTTACGGATTTCCTCGATGGTGGCCTGCCCCTGTTCCAGAGAGATGCTCGGAGGCATTTCCGCGAAGATGAACATATCCCCCTCGTCCAGTTCCGGCAGGAATTCGGTGCCGAGGCGGCTGCCCGCTAGGCTGCCGAGGGCCAGCAAAACGAGCGCCAAGCCGATCGCCGCCCGCCGCCGGGTCAGGAGCCACGCCAGCAGGTTGATGTAGGTATTGCGCAGTTTTTCCAGGAATGCCGGTTCCTCGCCCTTGACATGCTCGGTTTTGAGCAGCAGCGCGCAGAGCGCCGGGACCACGGTGAAGGCGAACACCAGAGCGCTGACCAGAGCGAAACTGTAGGTGAGAGCCAGCGGCTGAAAGATGCGCCCCTCGACCCGTTGCAGGGTGAACACCGGAATCAATGCGGCGATGATGATCATCATGGCGTAGAAGGTCGGCTGCCCCACATCCAGCGCGGCGCGGATGATCAGCGCCAAGCGTTCGCGCCGGGTCTTGGGTTTGTGTTCCTGAATCTGATGGATCACGTTTTCCACCAGAACCACGGCGCCGTCCACCAGAATGCCGAAATCGATGGCACCCATGGAAATCAGATTGGCGGACATACCCAGCGCATAGAGACCCGTGAAGGCCGCCAGCAGGGACAGGGGAATGATCGCAGCCACGATCAGCGAGCCGCGCAGGCTCCTAAGAAACAGCCAGACCAGCCCTACGATGAAGACGAAGCCGTGCAGGAGATTGTCCTGCACGGTCTCCAGCGTCTTCCCGATCAGGCTGCTGCGGTCGTAGAGAACTTCGATCCGCATGCCTTCGGGCAGGACGCTCCGGTTGATTTCCTCCGCCTTGTCGTGGAGAGCGTCCAGAACCAGGGTGGGGTTCTGGCCACGCCTGAGCAGCACGATGCCTTCCACATCCTCCCGGTTTTCATCGAGCGCGACGGAGCCGCGGCGAGGGGTATGTGACTGGAGCACACGGGCGACATCGCCCACGGTGACCGGGGTTCCTCTCTCGCTGCGCAGAACGATCTTCCTGATATCGTCCGCGCTCAGCAAATACCCGATGCCGCGGATCACCAATTCCTGGTCGCCCTGCGGGAGAAATCCGCCCCCCACGTTAAGGTTGGATTGCGCTAGGGCCTCGGCCACGTCCCGGATGGAGAGTCCGTAGGCATTCAGCCGCGCGGGGTCGGCTTCGACGTGCAGTTCCTTGTAAAAACCGCCGAAGGTGAAGACGTCGGCGACCCCGGGAATCCGCCGGAAGAGCTTCGCGACATTCCACTCCTGTTCCGAGCGCAGCTCATAGAGCGTATGGCGGTCGCTGGTGAGCCGGTAGATGAAAATCTTCCCTAGAGGCGTCGCATCGGGCGCCAGCACGGGCACGATGCCGTCCGGCAGATCGGCGGTGCCCAAACGTTCGGAGGTCAGCAGACGGGCCTTGAAACTGTCGAATTTGTCCTCGAAGGTCAGGATCAGCATCGACAGCCCGAAATAGGTCTCGCTGCGCAGACCGGTCATGCCGGGGGTGCCGTTCAGTGCGCGCTCCAGAGGAACCGTTACCTGCCGCTCCATTTCTTCCGGCGCAAGGCCGGGTCCCTGGGCGATGACGAAGACCTGGACGTCGGTCACGTCCGGATAGGCTTCGATGGGCGTATTCAAATAGGCGCGGACACCGAACAGGGCGAATGCCAGGGTGAGTGCCACCACCGCGACGCGGCGGTGCACGCAATGCTCGATCAGGGTTCGCAACATGCCGGATTTCTTACAACAGTTGCTCGGCTTCGCCGTCGAGCAGCAAGGCGCCGCGCACGACCACCCGTTCGCCCGGCCGGAGGCCGTCCAGCACCGGCACCCGGCCCTCCGAGGACACGCCTACGGTAACCGGGCGTTGCTCGTACACGCCCTCGGCGGTTTCCACATAGACCACCGTGCGTTGGCCGTTTTTGACTAATACGGCGGAACTGGGCAACAGCACCCGCTCGACTTGGCGAGGCCGAATCGCCACCCGCGCGTACATGCCGGGCCGGAGGCTCGGTGCCGATTCGCTCAGCGTGATGTACACCGGAGCCCGGCGCTGCTCGTCCGCGAACACGGCTCCCAAGGCCGTGACTTTGCCTCGGAGCGGACGGGTCGGCGACACCGAGATCTCCACATTGGTCTCGTCGCCTTCTCCTAACAAGGAGAGGTCCCGCTCGAATACCTCGGCCACGATCCACAGGGCGCCCGCATCACCCAGCTCCACCAGGGCTTCGCCGCCCGGTTCCACCGCCGCCCCCACTGTGGTTTTCAAATTCAGCACGGTTCCGGCGATAGGCGCCTTGACGGCGACCTGTGCGCCATCCCCCTTACCCAATAGTTGCGCAGCGCGGCTGGCCCGGTCGAACTCGGCCTTCGCTTCCGTGAGCTGCCGGTCCGCCTCCAGTTTTTCCAGTTCCAGACCGACCCCCCGCGCCAGCATCTGCACCTGGCGCCGCGCAGTCTCCTCGGCCAACTTCAGGCCCGCCCGCGCGGTCGAGAGCGCCGCGCGGGCGGCATCGGCATCGGGGCTATGCAGCACCATCAGCACGTCGCCGGCACGCACCTTGTCACCGGCCTGCACCCGGATGGCGGCCACCCGTCCGGCGACCTGAGTGCCAACGCCGGATACCGCCTGTTGGCGAAACTCGACCCGGCCCGGCGCCCGCACCGGCTCGGTCGGTTGCAGGACAGAAACCGGCTCGACGGTCAGGAAAGGGCGAGACTCGGTCCGAATGCGGACGGTTTTGGTCTTCGAAGTCGGTTCATCGGGGATTGCCTGGCCGGGTTGAGCATCCGTCTCCGGCTGGGATTTTCGATCATCGGATGATGTACACCCGGCAACGGCCGACAAGATGAGCAATGGGACGAGATAGGCGCAACGAGAAATCGGCATGAGGATTCAAGGTCAGGGAAGTCATCCCTAGCCTTAAACAAAAGAAGTGCCAATTCCGCGCACCTCCGTGGAACGCCCGCCAGCGCAGGCGAACGGGATGGCTGGATACTTTGTATGGCGAAAGATACTGTTGCATTTTGCGGCATCCCTGTAGACTAACGCAGCAGTCAAGAATCTCTTTGGGGATCGAAGTCGAACCTTGCGTATCGTCACCAAACTCAGCCTGTCCCTGCTCGCTCTGAGCATGGCCGTATTCGGCGCCTACGGCGTCATTCACGTGCAGACCGAACGCAACGATCTGCACACCGCCCTGGAGCGGGAAACGCGCCTTCTGGCTTATGGTCTGCAAGTGGCCGTGGAAAATGCCCTGCGCGACCGGCAGCTCGAAGACGTGCGGGAACTGCTCCGTCAACTCGAGCGCATCGATCCTTCCGTGGATGTGCGCGTGTATATCCGTGACGGCCGCGTGGTCCGCTCCGACGCGGAATCCCTGCCTTGGGCCGCGCCGCTGGAAGCCGCCTTGCACGGTGCCGCCCTCGGGGGGGCGTCGCGATTGTTGTATTACCCGGATGCCGATCCCGAATTCATCGCGTTGTCACTCCCGTTTTCCGAAAAAGAAACTGCCGCCCACGG
Source organism: Methylocaldum sp. GT1TLB (assembly GCF_051027445.1). Taxonomy (NCBI): domain Bacteria; kingdom Pseudomonadati; phylum Pseudomonadota; class Gammaproteobacteria; order Methylococcales; family Methylococcaceae; genus Methylocaldum; species Methylocaldum sp. GT1TLB. The sequence continues at coordinate 4,245,535 of NZ_CP194898.1, read as the reverse complement.
CAGCCTGGCGGTGGTGCGTTCATTGGAGGAACTCCGCCGCGATCTGCGCCGCACGGAGCGGGATATCCTGATTTCCCTCGCCTCGTTCGTCGCTTCGACCTCTCTGCTCTGTTTGGCACTGGGCCGGGTCTACATCTCCGGTCCGCTGCGAAGGCTCGGGGACGCCATGCGCCGGTTCCGGGGTGGGAACGATCCGCCCGATCCCCTGCCGATCGACCGTCGCGACGAATTGTCCGCCGTGGCCGAGGAATTCAACCGCATGGTGACGGAACTCTCGATGGCTCACCGCCGGCTGGATACCGAGACGGAAAAGCGGCGCCAACTGCAACGCGCCCTCCAGGAAGCCGACAAGCTGATCACCATCGGCCAGTTGTCGGCGGGGCTCGCCCATGAGATCGGCTCGCCGCTTCAAGTCGTCAACGGCCGGGCCAGAGCCCTGGCCGCGTGTGCCGACCGTCCCGAGGAAGTGCGACGCCTCGCGGACATTCTGGTCGCGCAGACCGACCGCATCACCCGCATCGTGCAACGGCTGCTGGAGTTCGCCCGCCGCCGACCACCAAACTTCGTGCGCATCGATGTAGCCTCCGTAATAGGCGACGTGCTCGACCTGCTGCGGCATGAAGCGGGCCGCCGCCGTATCGAGCTGAAGTTCGAGCACCCCGATCTCCTGCCGCCCGCCCGCGTCAATGCCGACGGCGTGCAGCAGATCATCTTGAATCTGGTCGGCAATGCATTGGCGGCGACCGAAGACGGGGGCGTGATAACCGTCGATTTGCGGGAAAGCGCCATGGTAACCAACGATACCGAAGTTCCGGCGCTACGGCTGATCGTGGCAGATACAGGCAGCGGCATTGCACCGGAGCACCTGCCGCGCCTGTTCGAGCCTTTTTTCACCACCCGCGGCGGCCGGGGCGGCACGGGTCTCGGGCTAGCGGTGGTAAAGACGATCGTCACGGAGCATGACGGCACGATCGCCGCCGAATCCAAAATGGATAAGGGCAGCCGCTTCACCGTCCATTTGCCCTTGAACGGGCCATCTCGTCTTAAGGAGGCAGTATGAAATCGGATCGGAATCGGCGTCTGCTGGTCGTGGACGACGATTCCGGCGTCGTGGACTTTCTGGTGGAGATGTTGAAGCAGGCCCGATACTCGGCGCTCGGCGTGACCGATGCCGGCCAGGCCTTGGACGCCCTCGCCGAAGAACCCTTCGACCTGGTGATCACCGACGTGGAAATGCCCGGCATGCGCGGCCTGGACCTCATGGCTGCGATTCATGAGAAGCGTCCCGATCAGTTGGTGCTGTTGATGACCGCTTTCGGCAGCATCGATCTGGCCATGCAGAGCGTTCGGGCCGGCGCCTGTGACTTCCTGGCCAAGCCGTTCCGCATCGAGGAGCTCTACGCCTCCGTGGAACGGGCCTTGCGCGACCGGCAGATGCGCCGGACGGCGGTGCGGGTGGGTGCGCCGGATACGGATACGGTTACGGAGACGGGCGAACTCGGCTTCACCGCCCGGAGCCCTCGGATGCAACAGGTATTGAAGCTGGCGAAACGGGCGGCGGCCGTGACCTCGACCGTGTTGTTGGCGGGCGAGAGCGGCACCGGCAAAAGCGCCATTGCCCGCTGGATTCACGAACTGAGCCCGCGCCGGACAGGCCCGTTCGTGTCCGTCAATTGCGCTGCGCTGCCGCAGACCCTGGTGGAAAGCGAGTTGTTCGGCGCGCGCAAGGGCGCCTACACCGACGCCCGCCAGGATCGGCCCGGTCTGTTTGCCCAGGCCAACGGCGGCACCTTGTTCCTGGACGAGATCGCCGAACTGCCACTGGAGGTGCAGCCTAAACTGCTACAGGCGCTGGAAGCGGGAACGATCCGTCCTCTCGGCCACACACGGGAAACCGTGGTGGACGTGCGGCTGATTGCCGCCACCAATCAGCCGCTGGAACAGCGGGTCAATGAGCGGCTGTTCCGGGCCGATCTTTATCATCGCATCAATGTGATCCGGCTGGAGATACCGCCTTTGCGGGAACGGACGGAGGATATCGACGACCTGGTGGATGTCCTCATTCGTCGGATCGGCTTGCGCCTCCGGAAGCCCTCGCCGGCGGTGTCGGTAGATGCCCTGCGTTGGATCCGCGCCTACCGCTGGCCCGGCAACGTGCGGGAACTCGCCAACACCCTGGAGCGGGCCATCGCCCTGGCGGAACACGACACTCTGCTGCTCGAGGATCTGGCGCAGGCGTCGCGTCTGCCGGGAAACGATCATTTCCTGCACGACGCCCTGGCCCGCGGCTGGACCCTGGAGGACGTGCAACGGGCCTACATTCGGCACGTGCTGGATGCGACCGGCGGCAACAAGATCCAGGCCGCGCGCATTCTGGGCGTGGACCGGAGCACGCTGTATCGTAAGTTAGGTTGAACTGTTCGGCGAAGGATTGAGCTCGATCGTCTCGCCAATATGCATAAAGATCGCGGCCTGGCCTTTCAGCTCATAAACCACGCCTATTGAAAAAGGCTCCGCAGCAATAACGCCAAGCCATAACACACGCTGGTCGTTATCGCCGCAAGCCCGAGTGCGAGCCAGAAATTCAGCGCGCATTCCAGCAGCAGAGGCAAGATCCAGAAGAAGGCCAGCGAAGGCAGCACCAGCCAGACGATTTGCCGCGAAAGCTCGGTTATCAGCTCGGTATCCCCGGTGTCGACATAGAGCCAGATGAGGGCCAAGATCGACGTGACGGGCAGGGAAGCAATGAGGGCGGCAACTAGACTACTCCGTTTCGCCGTCTCGGAAATGGCCGCGATCAGGAGGGCGGATATCAAGACCTTGATGGTGAAGTGCATGGGCTGTTTTTGTCGGCGTTCTGGACGAGGGCCGAGTGAGTATGCCAAAGTCTGGCGGCCGCGCAGCACTTTACTAACACACGCTCAGGGTTGATGTGCGGATAGGGATCTGGGTTCATGCAGTTGCGAGACCAGTATCTTGTCCACCCGGTTGCCGTCCATGTCGACGACTTCGAGCCGCAAGTCCTCGAATTCGAAACAGTCGGTGGCCTTGGGCACCCGGCCAAGTCGCAGCATGACGAAACCGCCTACGGTGTTGAAGCGTCCGTCGCGTTCCTCCGGCAATTCGTCCAGATCGAACAGTTCCTTCAGACGGTCGATGTCCACCATGCCGTCGATCAGCCAGGAACCGTCGTCCCGGCGGACGATGTCCGGTCTGTCCGCCCGCCCCCCGGCGGGCAAATCGCCGACGATAGCCTCTAAAACATCGCCAAGGGCCACCAGTCCATCGATTTCGCCGTATTCATCCACCACCAGCGCCGTGTGGAGATGGGATTTCCTGAACTCTTCCAGCAATTCCATGAGTGTCAGGGAATCCGGCACGAACAGCTCGTTGACCGCGATGGCGCGCAAGTCCGGCCGATCCCCCTGAAGCACACGATCCAACAGGTCCTTGGTTTTCACGAAGCCGACGACATCGTCTAGGCCGTCGTTGCACAAGGGCAAAACCCAGTGGGTGTGTTCCAGGATGCGCCTGCGGTTTTCCTCGAAGGGCTTTTGGAGGTCCAGACAAACGATGTCCTTGCGCGGGGTCATGATGGCACCCACCTTGCGGTCACCCAGGCGGAGGATGTTTTCCATGAATTGTTGCTCCGCTTCTTCGAAAACCCCTTCCTCGGTACCCTGCTCCAGCAAGATCTTGATTTCTTCCTCGGTGACCGTGGGCTCCTTTTTCGGTTTGATCCGCAGCAGCCACAACACCAGTTCCGTGGAGAGGCTGAGCAGTTTCACGGCCGGCAGCAACACCAGGGACAGCCCGTGCATGGGCCTGGCGATCCACGCGGCGATGCGCTCGGGGAAATTGAGGGCGAGGCGTTTCGGCACCAGTTCTCCGACGATCAGGGAGAGATAGGTGATGACGACCACGGTGACCGCCAGCGCCAGTTCCTCCGCATAAGGCGCGAGCTGCGGAATTTGCTCAAGGTAGGGTAACAGCGGCTCGGCAATGGCGTCCTCGCCCAAGGCGCCGCTCAGAATGCCGATGGAGGTGATGCCGACCTGGATGGTCGACAGGAACCGGGTCGGTTGCTCGGCCAGTTCCAGGGCCTTGGCCGCCCCGCCGCTCCCGCCCTCCGCCAACTGCTGCAAGCGCACCCTGCGGGCGGACACAATGGCCATTTCCGACATCGCGAATATGCCATTCAAGAAAATCAACAATAAAATCAAACCGAATTCAAAAGCCATTCGTTAAATACTCAAACCAAAAAAAATCGTAGCTGTTGATCTGGAAGCTGTCTTCAAACTGCCGCGCGTCGCCATACCGGCTTTGCTCAAGGGCTCGAAATGCGGATGAAAAACATCCCTGTTTCTCACTCACCACATCTCTGTGGTTCGCCCCTATGGGCGGCCAAGCCGTGCACCAATTTGCCGGGAGCAAATCGGAACGTGCGAAGCACGACCCGGAGGACGAGCCTCAAGGAAGAGGCGAGTAAATCGACCTCGCCACGCTACGCTGTCCCGCTTCGCTCGCGAGTCCGGGGCAGCCCGTCCCTGGCCTGCCCGCTCGTCGCGTTGCGCCTCGCCCTGCCGATTTGTCACCTTGCCGGGTGCGCTATTGCGCGTCCCATTTCTCTCCATGGACTTTACCAATCCAACGGCTTGTCATCATTTAGTAATGACACCGTAAATTAATCGTCAACGATATGTAACAGTGCTCGCCTATCGTCACGCTCTCAAGCATCTGGTTGGGCTAAAGCTACGAGCAGTGTAATGATGAGCGACCGACAATCTCACATTCAGCGGGAAAGCGCCGGCGGTAAGCCATCAAATTACCGATCCGGTAATCCCACCTTCCGATCGATTTCGGCAAAGCGCCCGATTCAGAGCATGGTTTTAAGAGGTGGCACGGCGCGTGCCCTCTCGTCCGGCCTTTTGGAGCAATCAGGCACATTCAACGCGCTCTTGGCAATCCCAGCGTCAAAACCCGGAGAACAGCCGTCCCTTCGCATCAATCCGTCGGTATTCAATGCGACACCGGTAATGCGAACCGCTACCGCCACAGCATCGGCCGAACACGCCGAAAAGCAGCTCATTCTCTGGAGTCCACCGCTAGCAGGCAGCCATTACGCAATCAACGCCAAACCCGCTCCCGGCGACGAACCGGAGCAGCAAATCGGCTCCGAGCATTACGGGATGTATCTTTTTCCGATGGCCCGCGCCACCTTGACCTCTCATGGCCTTCTTTGCGCTAACCGCCGATATCTTAGCCAGCGGCTGCTGCATCCCTGCACGATTATCGGCGGAAAGCGTCCGGTCGACCCGATATCGAAAAAAGTCGCCGCTTATGGCGTGACTATCATGGAAATCAAAAAAGACGGCGCAGGTGAATGGAGCGTAATACCCGGCAAATACAATCGACGGATCACCGACAGCACGCCGGTGGACATTGCGGGGCCGGCGCGAGGTTCCGGCTTGCTGAAAACCGAGTACAGCCCGGACGGAACCAAAACCCGCGGAGTCTTCGTCAATTGCGCCTATAGTTTCACGCCTTGGCGAACTTATCTGGTCTGCGAAAGAAACTGGGCCATATACTTTATCAACCGAACCGGTCGTCCGCGAGAACATGCGCGTTATGGCATCAATACCGGCGGCGTCCGCCGTGAGTGGAGCGAGGACGACAGCGGCACCGGCGAGCACGCCCGCTTCGATGCTTCGGCAAGAGGCGCCGACGCCACGGAAGATTATCGCAACGAACCAAACTGTCAGGGCTGGATTTTGGAGATCGACCCTTTCGATCCTGAAAGCACGCCCAAGAAACGTACCGCCATGGGACGGCTCGCCCATACCGGCGCCTGGCTGGCACCGGTGAAGGAGGGTCATCCGCTGGTCTGGTACATGAGCGATGACGACCCGGACGAGTACATCTACAAATTCGTCACCAAGGCTCGGTTCCACCGGCGAACCGCCAACGGCGACATGCTGGACGAGGGAACCTTGTACGCGGCACGGTTCAACGAGGATGGGACCGGCGACTGGCTGGCTCTGGACTTGGGCGATTCTTCCTTTCGAACCGCTGCCGCAGCTCGATCTGCGGTATTCAAGAACCAGGCCGATGTTCTAGTGAATACTCGTCTGGCGGCAGATGTAGTCGGAGCGACCGCGATGGACCGTCCGCAATGGCGTTCCGTCCATCCTCTATCCTGCGAGGTCTATCTCGCGATGACCGACGATCCCGACCGCACGGCACCAGGCACGCCGCGCGCCCCGAACAGCTGCGGCCACATCGTTCGCTGGAGCGAACAAGACAATCGCTCCTTTGCCACGAAATTCAAATGGGATCTCTTCGCAATTGCGCCCGAGAGCGACGCCCCCGCGCAGTCCGAGGCTCATGGTCCGGAGCGCTTGCCCAAGCGGACGGCTTCGCCGGCCTGAGCAACGTACGGATCGTTCCCTGAAAGTCTTCCCGGCCCGCGCATCCGCTTAGGTGGACGAATCGCCGGAAAACTGGCTCAACGCGCGTTGGGCGTCCTCGCGACCGATATAGTCGCCTTCGGTCCTTACGGCCTTTTCCAGGCGCTCCTTGGCCTGGGCCTTATCGCCCGCCTGGAGGTACACCATGCCGAGGTGATACTGGAAAATGGGTACCTCGGGCGCCTGCGCCACGGCCTTTTCCAACAGCCCCCGCGCCGTCGTCAACTCGCCCAACTGCCGGTAAATCCAGCCGAGCGTGTCGAGGAACGCGGGCTCGGTCGCCGTCTCGAACCGCTGGGCCAACGCCAGCGCCCGCTGGAGTTTGTCGCGGTCGGCCGCATCCAGGCTGAGCAGGGCGGCCAGGTTGTTGCGCGCCAGCGCGTCATTCGGGTTGCGGGCCAGGACCGCCTCATATTCCGCCATGGCCCCCGCCCAGTCCTTGCTGCGCTCCAGGACCCTGGCCAGTCCCATCCGCGCCGCGCGGTCCTCGGGCGCCGCCGCCAGCGCCCGCCGGTAGGCCGCCGCCGCGCCCTTCAGGTCCTTTTTCTGCTCATGGACCGCGGCAAGGTTGTGGTACGGCAGCCGCCATTGGGGATGGATCTCGATCGCCCGCTCAAAGGCTTGGATGGCCTCCGTCTCCTGTTTCCGCGCCAGATGGTAGAGCCCCAGTAACTGGTGGGCGGTCGGGTGCTTCGGATCGTCCTTCAGGGCTTTCCGGATCCGCGCCAGCGCCTTCTCCGGCTGCTGCGCGGCGAGGTGGAGCCCGACGATGGCCTTCAAGGGCTCGTAGTCGTTTTGGGCGCGGGAAAGCGCCGTTTCGTATTCCGCCAGCGCCGCCTCGGGCTGTTTCCGGCTTTGGTAGAGTTGGCCCAGGCGGAACGGCCCGACGGCTTTATCGGGGAAGCGGTCCTTGATCTCCTTGAGGAGCGGCTCCAGGGCGTCCGTCTGCTGGCTCGCCACCAGCAGGTCCGCCTTGAGGTTGAGCCCGTCGAGGTGCTTCGGCTGTTGCTTGAGGAATTCGTTGAGCTTGTCGAGGGCCAGGCTGGGGTTTTTCTGCCCGACCAGGAATTCGACCAGCAGTTTCCTCAGCCGGTAGTCCGCGGGATTCACGGCCACCGCCTTGTCCAGCTGTTCCTGGGCCAGGGCGGGCTTGCCGTCCAGGAGATAGGCCTGGGCCAGCCGGGTCAGCACCTCGGTCGACTCCGGCTGATCTTTCAACAAGGCCCGGAACGCGGCGATGGCGTCCTGGGCTTCCCGCCGCGCCAGCGCCAGCCGGCCTTCAAGCGATAGCGCCGGATGGTCTTTGGGGTTTTCCGCCAGCACCTGTTTCACCAGGTCCCGCGCCTCGTCGCTCCGCCCGCGCTTCGCCAAAAGCTCCGCCAGCTGCGTCATGGCCTTGAAGCCGTCCGGCTGGTTTTCGTGGTCGGCGATCAGGGCGCGGTAGACGCTTTCCGCCTGATCGGCTTCGCCGAGCTGTTGGTGCACCTGGGCAAGGCCGAAACGCAGGGCGGTGTGCGTCGGGCGGGCCGCGATGACCGCGGTCAGTTCGCTGACCGCGCGCGCCCCGTCGCCGCGCTTCACGAAAAACTCGGCGAGCCACAGCGGTGCTCTCGGGTCGTCGGGGAAATCCTTCTGGGCGGTGCGGAGCGTTGCTTCCGCGGCGTCGAAGCGACGCTGCTTGAGGTAAAGTTCGGTCAGCAGCCCCCGGTGTTCGAGGCGGTCGGGTTGGGCCGCGATCAGGGCCTTGAGGGTCTCTTCCGCCGCCTCCGCCTGGCCCTGTTGCTGGTGCAGCCTCGCCAGCGCCATCAGCAGCGCCGGCTGGTTCGGCTGGACCTTGAGCCCGGTTTCGAGCACCCCGATCGCTTCGGCCGGCTGTCCTTGCTGGGCCCAATGGAGGGCCAGCACCAGATAGGGGTCGGGCCGGGCCGGCTGCTCCGCCACGATCGCCTCCAGTTGCGCCCGCATCGACGCGCTGTCCCCCTGGAGGTTCGCGATCGCCGCCTTCAGCATCCGCACTTCGAGGTCCGAGGGCCGTTCCTCGGCCACCGGCCCCAGGAGTTCCTGGGCTTTCGCGGCGTCCTTCGCCAGCAGGTAGAACTTCGCCAGTTTGAGCTGGGCGTCGCGGTGGGTCGGGTCGAGTTCGACCGCCTTTTGATAGAGGGCGAACGCCTCGCGCCAGTGCTTCTGGTCCTCTTCGATCCGGCCCAGGTAGAAATAGGGGCTCGCGGCCTTGGGGTCGATCTGCAGGACGTTCTTGAACTCGACCTTGGCCTTGTCCAGATTCTGCGCCTCGACATACTGGAGGCCGCGCGCCAGGTGCGCGGCCTTGCGCTCCTCCGCCCCGCCGCACGCGGTCAACACCCAGGCCACCATCACCCAGGCCGGAACGGGCCGAACCAGACTCAATTTCATAAACGCTCCCTAGCTCGATAGAGACAGCATTGCAGAAAAATCAGGTAGGCTAGGTGTTACATAAGCAACACCGACAGCCCACCGTCTAAGCCGAATATGACAGCATGGCTTCATGTCAGCTTTGTGAAACGGTGTTCCGTCGTTGGAACGGAACTGTAACAATCGTCTGTTAGCGTAATGCTGGATAGGCGACAAGAAGCTGTCTTCAAACGTCACGAGCGACGTCAGGGCAAAGCGCGAAAGGGCGAGCCCCAGGGATGGGGCGAGTCAAAACCGGAGTGTACAGAGAAGTGCATGCGGATTTTAAGCCCTTGAGCAACGAAAGCATGGCGGCGCGCAGTAGTTTGAAGACAGCTTCTAAGACGGACCCATCGTCTGAATCGTCGGGCGAGTATTGCCCGCTGTTCCTTCATTTTCGTATTTCTCTGCGTCACAGCTCCTATGTATCTCCAATTGCTCAAATTTGCAGCACTCTTGGCATTCGCTACCGGCGCACTCGGAAATGGCGAAAATTCGCCGCCCCTGATAGAAAGCCACAGGGACTACCGCATTGTCCCCGGAGACGTGCTGGAGATTTCGGTGTGGCGCGAGGAGGGCCTTACCAAACAGGTCCTGGTCCGCGCCGACGGCGGCCTCTCCTTCCCCCTGGTCGGCGACCTCGCGGCCGGCGGCCTCACCGTCGAGGACGTCCGCGCCACCGTCACCGAACGCTTGAGCGAGTACCTCGCCGACCCGGTCGTCTCGGTGTCGGTGATCACCACCAGCCAGAAGATTTATGTGGTCGGCAAGGTCAATAAACCCGGCGAGTTCGTCACCCCCGGCCGGGTCACCGTGATGCACGCCCTGGCGCTCGCCGGCGGGCTCAACCCGTTCGCCGACCGCGACGACATCACCATCCTTCGCCAACGGGGCGATCAGACCACGCCCCTGCCGTTCGATTACGATGCCGTGGCCGCCGGCGAGGACCTGGAGCAGAACATTCTGCTGATGAACGGCGACGTCGTGGTTGTCCGTTGAGGCGCCGGGTCCGCGTGAGGCGCGATCCGGCCGGCCCCAGGCGCGCGCGAGGCGGCTGAGCATGCGGGGGACGATTCAGCGGCTGGCCTGGGCCGGCGTGGGGCTCGGTATGGCCGTCGCCCGCCCGAGCTTCGGCGTGGACTGGCACCTCGAGGCGGCGGCCAGCGTGAGCCAGCAGTATCATTCCAATATCCAGCTGTTGCCGGACCGGCTCGATCCTCAGGCGGTCTTCGGCACCGATCTCGGCTTCACCACCCAGCTCGTCGCGGCGGAGCCTCACTGGCAGGTGAAGAGCCGGGCGCGCCTGCAAAATCTTTTTTATACGCCGATCGACGCCATCGACACCCAGAATCAGTATCTGGACCTCGATGCCCATTATGCGACCGAGCGGTCGCGCTGGGCGCTCACGGTGAACCATACCGATGACGCCCTGCTGTCGTCGCAGTCCGATGTCCTGGTCGGAATCGTGTTGACCCGCGTGCAGCGGGCTGAAACCACCGTCGCCCCGTCCTGGACCTATGCGCTGGACGAGCGCACCCGGCTGACCCTGGGCTATGCGTATCAGGCCTCGGATTACGAGGCCCGGGCTGGGTTCGCCTTTGTCAGTTCGACCGCGCATACGGCGTCGTCCGGACTCGAGCATCAGCTGACCGAACGCTTGTTGCTCTCGGGGACGCTGGCTTATACCGCCTATCGCGCCGACCGGCGCGCGATCGATTATCTCAACGCCCTGGCGGGCTTTCAGTACGCCCTGACCGAGACGCTCGAGGTCGGCGTCTCCGGCGGCGGTCAGTTCAGCGATTCGGAGACTCAATTGGAAACCTTGCGCCTCGACGGTTTTCAGATCGTCAGCCTGGACCCGCTGCTGCTGGTGCCGGTCACGGTCCGGGAGACGGTCACGCTCAAGGACCGCCAGTTCGGCCCCTTGGTCACCGCGAGCGCGCGGCAGCGCTTCGACACCGGGGACGTCGAGCTGAATTACGCCCATCAGATCAGCCCTTCGATCAACGGCACCCTGTTCGAGTCGGATCGGGTGACGGTCACGGCCCGCCGGCAGGTGTCGGAGCGCCTGAACGCCGCCCTGAATCTGTCCTACACCGATCAGTCGCTGCCCGATGCGAACGGCGATCGCCTGACCCAGGCGTATTACCGGATCGGCGGCGATCTGTCTTATGCCGTGACCGAGCGCTGGCGCCTCGGCGCGTCGTATCAGTACACCCTCCGCGATCTCGGGGAGCGCGGCGGTTTGTTTTCCGGCCGTCAGGAGGCCCATGCCGTCTTTGTGACGCTCAAGTACGACTTCGACCCATTCCAGTTTTGAGTTTGAGAGACCGATCAATGGAAGAAAAAGCACTCAGCGATTATCTCGCCACCTTTCGCCGCCATCGCGCCGCCTTCGGCGCGATTCTGGGCGGATTGTTCACGCTCGGCGTCCTGACCGCGCTGCTGTTGCCCCCGACCTACCGCTCGACCGCGACGATTCTGATCGAGGAGCAGGAGATCCCGTCCGACCTGGTCCGCTCCACCATCACGAGTTATGCCGCCGAGCGGCTGCAGATGATCAGCCAGCGGGTGATGACCCGCGCGCATCTCCTCGCGATCGTCGAGAAATTCGATCTCTATGCGAATGAGCGCCAGAAGAAGACCACCGACGAGATCGTCGAAAAGATGCGCGAGGATATCGCCTTCCAGCCGATCAGCGCGGAGGTCATCGATCCCCGCTCCGGCCATCCGACCAAGGCCACCATCGCCTTCAGCCTGTCCTACGACGGCCGCCATCCCGATACCGTGCAGCGGGTGGCCAACGAGATCACCTCGCTCTATCTCGAGGAGAATCTGAAGACGCGCACCCAGAAGACCCAGGAAGCCTCCGGTTTCCTCACCGAGGAGGTCGAGCAGATCGGGGCCTACGTCACCGAGCTGGAACAGACGCTGGCGCAGTTCAAGGAAGCCCATCTGTACGCCCTGCCGGAGCAGAAGGCGCTGAATTTGCAGTTCCTGCAGCAGACCGAGCAGGAGCTTCAGTCGCTCGATCTGCAGCTTAGGACGCTCCAGGAGCGCGCCCTTTATCTGGACGCGGAGCTCTCGCAAATCGCCCCGGAGACGCCGATCGTATCGGGCACCGGGGAGCGCATTCTGAGCAAGCAGGACCGGTTGAAGCACCTTGAGACCGAGTTGGTCGCCCTGACCAGCCGGTATGCCGATAAGCACCCGGATGTCGTGAAGGCGCGGCGCGAGATCGAGGCCTTGGAGCGCGAACTCGGGCCGGTCGATCACGCGCTCGACACGGTCAAGACGCTCGCGCATCTGAAGGGGGAGTTGGCGGTGCTCGAGGACACCCATGCGCCCGATCACCCCGATGTCGTCGCCGTCACGGCCAAGATCGCCGCTTACGAAAAGGCCCTGGCCGAGCCTTCGGCCGAGACGACGGCGCGGGCGATCGCCGCCCGCCAGCCGGACAATCCGGCCTATGTGAATCTGTCCGCCCAGAAAGCCAGCACCCGCCAGGAGATCGAGGCGCTCAAACAGCGCCGGCTCGAGCTCGCGGCGAAGCTGGCCGATTACCAGGACCGGCTGCAGCGCACGCCGGACACCGAGCGCCAGTATCTGGCCCTGATGCGGGATTACGAGAACGCCGCCAACCGCTATCGGGAATTGAGGGCGAAGCAGATGGAGGCCCAGATCGGGGAGCAGCTGGAGCGCAAAAGCAAGGGCGAGCGCTTTTCCATCATCGAGCCGCCCCTGTTGCCGGAAAAGCCGATCAAGCCGAACCGCCCGGCGATCGTCATCCTCGGCCTGCTGTTGGGCCTCGCCGCCGCGGTCGGCACGATCGCGCTGCGCACCACCTTCGATCAGACCGTCCGCACCGCCCGGGCCGTCGCCGCCCTGGTCGGCACCGCCCCGCTCGCGGTGGTCCCGTATCTCACGACCGATGAGCTCGCAATCGATCAGAGCCGCCAGCGCCTGATCCTGGCCGGCCTCGGGTTCGGCGCCCTGCTCCTGACCGTGTGCCTGATCCATTGGTTCTGGACCCCGCTGGATGTGCTCTGGTTCCGGGGTCTTCGGAAGCTCGACACCGCCCTCGGCTAACCCTGTCTCTCTTTTTACCCGGAGTGCCCGTGATGGAATCGATTGCCCCTTCGTTCGCAACCCCCACCCCCGGTCCGCGCGGCGGATCGCCCGCGGCCCCGGCGCCCGCCGAGCGGATCGAGTACACGACCACCCGCTCGATCGAGGTCCGCCGCGAGGTGCTGCGCCGCCAGCGTCTCATCGCCGGCTACCCGCCCGGCCCCTATGTGGATGCCTATAAGGTGCTCCGCACCAAGGTCTTGCAGATCCTCCGCGAGCGCGGCTGGAACGCGCTCGCCGTCACCAGCCCCACCCCCCAGGCGGGCAAGACCGTCGCCGCGATCAACCTGGCCCTGAGCCTCGCCCTCGACGTCAGCCAGACCGTCCTCCTGGTCGATGCCAATCTCCGCCATCCGAGCGTCCACACCGCGTTCGGCTTCACCCCCCAGTACGGGCTCAGCGATTATCTCCTCGACGATGTGCCGATCGAGCGCCTGCTGATCAACCCCAAGGGCATCGGCCGCTTCGTCGTCCTGCCGGGCCACCGGCCCTTGCCCGATGCCTCGGAACTCCTCGCCTCGCCGAAGATGGCGCGCCTGGTGGACGAATTGAAGCACCGCTATCCGAGCCGCATCGTGGTGTTCGACCTGCCCCACTTGACCACCGCCGACGCCCTCGCCTTCGCCCCCCATGTCGACGCCGCCCTGCTGGTGCTCGAGGCCGGCCGCACCACCCACGCCGAACTCGAAGAGGCCCTCGCCCACCTCAACACCACCCCCCTCCTCGGCACCCTCCTCAACAAGGCCGAACCCGGACCGGGCAGCTGACGGCCCCACCGGCGGGAAAGGATGCCCGGCCTCAGTGATGTCCGGTCATCCCGTACATCGCCCAGTGCCGTTAAGTTAAGCCGTCATTCCCGCAGGGATTGCTCACCCCATCCCTGGGTTCGTCCTACGGACCGTGCTCCGCACGTCCAAATTTGCTCCTGGCAAATTTGTGCCGGACAAATCGGCAGGGCGAGGCGCAATGCGGCGAGCGGGCAGGCCAGGGAAGGACTGCCCAGGACTCGCGAGCGAAGCGGGACGGCGTAGCGTGGCGAGGCCGATTTGCACGCGAAGCGCCCGTAGGGTGCCGCACAGGGACTGTGCGGCATGAATCCAGTGCACAAGGACGTGATAGGCCTCTGCCATCCATAGCGTCTGGACCCCGGCATTCCAATCGCAAACGGTGTCTTCGGGAACACCAAGGCGACGATTTCCGACACAAAGCCCGTCGGCAAAGGATTGCCGACCTACGTTCTCCCCTCCTGGCACGAATCCGTACACCGGGATGGAAAACGCTCTAACGGCATTGGTACATCGCCTGGGTGGGCCGGAAGGTCGGCACCCATTTGATCGGGAAGGGATTTTCGAACTATATGGAGCCTCTATCCCGGTAGGCCCGCCAAACCCAGGCGTGCCGTCCGGCCGAGTCGTATGCGCCCGTTTCCGTTCACTCTTCGTCCTCCTCCTCATCGGGCGGCGGCGCATTCTCACTTGCGGCCGGGCTTGTTTCCGAAACGGCCACGCCGGCTTCCTGCCAAGGCGTGACCTGGAGGTCTTCGAGTTTGAATTGGAACTCCTGAGCTTCGTTTTCGGCCTTCACCGAACTGATTTGGGTAAAGGGTTCGCCTTCGGTGAGCGCATCCCAAAATCCCTTGCCTTGATACTTGTCCAGCAATTCGCGGTTTGCTTGGTACAAGCCTTGGTTTTTCTCCGTGCACGCCTCAATCCATCGGGATCGCTCGGCCACCGCGCCGACCAGAAGCGCATTGTCCTGCTGGTATTTCTTCAACTGGCCGACCGCAGCGCGCAAACGCTCGTTGAGGCCGCGAATGCGTTCGGAATCCTGATGGATGCGCCCCTGCAGCGATTCGTTACCGGCTCTCAAGTTATCGAGACTGGCCTTCTGCTGCTGGACCACACTCTCCAATCCTTCGAGTTGCTTGATCTTGTCTTCAAGCTTTCCGACCTGGTCCAGCAAGGCGCTCTTTTCCCCTTCCAAAGCCGTCTTCTCCTGGCTCAACTGGCGCAGCATGCCCTGCGCCTTGCGCAAGGCTTGAGCCGCAGCACTGTCTTGCTTGGGCGCCTGGGCGTGTACTGCCGAAGGGCCAACCACGGCGCACCACAGCAACAGAAAAAGGACGGCGTTTTTCGTCCGCCGAATCAAGAAAAGCGAACGCATGTCGAATGGGCTCATGACTCGATCTCGATGTTTTATTCCAAATCGCTTTTAATCAGGAATTGTTTTGTAGGGTGGGTTAGGCCGCGAGGCCGTAACCCACCGAGCACCCGCGGACCTGTCCTGAGCCAAGTCGAAGGGTCGGTGGGTTACGCGGAGCCGAGGGGCTAACCCGCCATCGATGGATTTCGCTTCGCTCTACCCATCCTACGATGAATGTTCTATCGAATGCCGAATGGAATTAGAACCGCGCGTTCAAGTCCACCAGCAGCACGTCGACCCCGAACGGAGGACCGTCGATTTCGTCGGCCGAGAGCCAGCGGATATTGGCCCAAGTGTTTTTCGCCAAGCCATATACCATGCCGGCCATCCATCCTTTCGCATCGGTCCCGGCCAAGTGGAAATTGGAGTCCGTGAACGCATCCAGTACCGAATCTCGCTCGAGATACTTGTATGCGAAGAAAGTGCTCCAGTCGCCGAATTTACGGATTTCCGGCCGGCCCACGTCGAGACGGACCTGAAAGGCGGTAGTCTTGGGCTTGATGGTTTCTCCGGTACGTTTCAGGATTTCCTTTTCATCAAAGCCGATGTTCTCCGAGTAATTGGCAGTGAACATCACGTGGTTTTCGCCGAAGCCACCGTAATCCAGGGCAAACATTGCATCTACGATATTAAAGTCGGATGCAAGGCCAACCAGACAAACGATTTCATTGACCGCGCACCCGTCTGGATCATTACCGGGACTGCGTATCGCAGCCAAACTATTGCCCTTGGTGAAGAATTCCGGCGCCGTCCAATCATTCCTGCGGCTACCGAGCGCATTGGGCTGCGCCACGATATTCTTGTAGTCGTAATAGGCAACGCCCGCCTTCACCCGAGTGTTGGTACCGAAAAGCCAATCCAGGCCGCTTTGTGCCGCCCACAGCCACTTGTCCTGAGATTCCAATTCGATTTCCTGCAAGGGAAAGGCGCCCAAGGTTAGGAAGGCCGTGTTAGGCGTCGAAAATCCCATATTGATTTGACGGTACTGAGGCCCCGACCTGAAGAAGTCCTGGGCAAGCTCTGCCTTGGGTCCGATAGGCAGGCGGAACGTGCCGGCGAAACCTTCGAAACTGAGGTCCGGGTCGAACAGGTTGTCCGTGGAAAGCCATGGATTGGCGAAACGCCCGGCCCATACGGTAAACCAGTCCGTTCCCTTTCCGTCCACGTGGTCGTATTGAAGAAAGGCCCGATCCAGCGCCACCTCATACTGTTTCCCGTATTGTCCCAAGGTTTGGTTGATGGAAATCGGGCTGCGATCGTTGCTGGTGGCCAGGCGAATGCCAGCTTTGAAGTGATCGGCGATTTGCGCCTCCAGTCCAAGGCGCACGCGAATTCGGTAACGCTGCCGGTCGACCGTGGTATTCAGGAAGGCATCCTCTCCCGCAGCAGTGATGCCGCCATCTTCATTGATTACCGGCCAGTTGAGATAACTGCCTTCCTGATTGTCGTCCGCAAATAACTGATCCTCGAAACGCACGCGAAAATCGCCCGACAACTTGAACCGGTTCACCCAATCCGGCAGAGCCGCCGGCACGCCCCATTTTTCCGTCTTGGCCTGGGACTTGACTTCCTTTACCACTTCGTCGCGCAGTTCCTTGCTCACCTCGGCGCGAATCTCGTCCTTCACGAAATCAGGGACGTAGGTCACCCGTACCGGTCCCGGCTTGCCCTTGTCCGGATTACCCTGTTTTGCAGCGACCTGCTCTTCCTTCGCGGCTTCCGCCTTGGCTTCCGCCGCAGCCTTGGTTTCCGCCTGCTTGATCATGTCCTCCGCTTTCGATTTGTCGATGATTCCCTGCTGCACCAGGATGTCGATCAAATTGAGCGTGGTGTTCTTGAGCTTCAGCAGTTCTTCTTTTTCTCCCGCCGCCGCGGTGGACGCCAAAATCAAGGCCAAAGGCGCGGCGAGCAGCTTGCGGTCTGCTTTCATGGAATTCCCCAAGTCGTGTTATTTCTGAGTCTGTTTTAGGAGCGGATGCGGATCTTCACCGGCTGCGGCATGTTCTCCGGAGGAGCTTTGAGCCTGGAGCGGAGTGTCCCCAAAGCCGAACGCAAGGCTTCGTCCACATCGCCGTCCCCGCTGGAAGAGGCCAGTTCGGCACGGGAAACGCTTCCGTCGGCGCCGATCCAGATATTCGCAATCACCGAAATCTTCTTGTCCCGCGCCTTGCTCTGGCTCAGCTTCTCCCGCAGTTCGTCCGCGATCTGGCGCTGCAACTGCTGGCCGTACCAGATGATGGCGTTGCCGCCGCCTCCCCCGATGAGCCCCCGTCCGCCTTTCTTGCCGACCAGCCCGAAAGCGTCGGACCCGGCGGCACCCTCGGCGTCGACGCCCAGATCCTCGCCGGGAGGCGGTTCATCCGCTTGCTGCTCGGGTTCCGGCTCGGGCTCCGGTTCCGGTTCTTCGATCTTCTCCTCCTTGATCTCCGGCTCCGGCGGCTTTTCCTCGGGCGGTGGCGGCGGAGGTGGCGGGGGCGGTTGGATCACGGTGATCTGCTGGACCTGTTTCTTGGTCTGCACCGGCTTTTCGAAAAGGTCCTTCAGAAAAAAAACCGCCACCGCGATCAGGACGATCAGAACCCCGCCGATCCCGAGCGGCAGATAGCGAAGCCAGGTTTTCTTGCTCATGGCGGGCGACGAAGAGGAGCCTTACTTCACCAGCTTCTGCGTCACCAGACCGAGCTGGCTGATCTGCAGGCGCGTGACCACGTCCAGCACGTCGATGACCTTTTCATACTGGATGGCGGCATCGGCCTTGAGCACCACCGGAAGGTCCGGCGTGGCCGCCTTGTACTGCGACAGACGGGTTTCGAGCTCCTGAAGGCTGACCGGATAGGTGTCCAGATAAATGGTGCCGTCCTGGGTAATCGAAATCGCCTTGGTCTTCGGCTTGGACAGAGCGGGCGTGGCGCTGGCCTTGGGCAGATTGACGGTGATGCCTTGCACCGTGGCGGTGGTCATGATGATGAAGATCAGCAGCAGCACATAGGCCACGTCCAGCATGGGCGTGATGTTGATGTCGTCGTAGACCTTCTCTTCGGATTCGACTTTCATGGCTTATCCCCCGCGGTGACGCTCGGCCAGGCGCTCCGACACCATGGCCAGAAACTCGTCGGTGAACACCCGCATTTCCGCGGTGAGATCCTTGATTTGGGTGAGCAGGTAGTTGTAGCCGAACAGGGCCGGGATAGCGACGGCGAGACCCGCGACGGTGGCGAGCAGCGCGCCGGAGATACCGGGCGCGATGGAGTTGATGTTGACGTCGCCTGTGGCGGCGATCACGGCGAAGGTGATCATCACCCCGAGCACGGTACCCAACAGGCCCAAGAACGGGCCGCCGGAGATGGCGATAGTGAGCAATACCATATTGCGGTTGAGCTTTTGCCCCTCGCGCACCACCGCCGCGTCGAGCCGCGCCCGCAGAACGTTGAGCGCCTCGTCGGTCAAGGGTTGGTTGGCCAAAGTGCCGAAGCGCTTTTTGAGCTCCTGAACCCCCGCGTGGTAGACGTGGTAGACGGGAGAACTCTGGAAGTGATCGTGCTTGCCCACCACCGCGGCAAGAAAATCCGATTCGCCGAGTTCCTTCTCCTCCTCGGTTTCTTCCTGATCCAGCGCTCCGGGATCGGCGGAAGCGTCCATGTTCCGGTATTGGTCGAGGAAGGCGCGGTTGTCCTTATTGGCCCTGGAGATAGCCAGCCCCTTGGTGACCATCACCAGGGCGCTGATCACGAACATGACGCCGCACAGGGCGATCACCACCCAGCCGTCGACGGTCAGACTTTGCAGGATGATGACGAAATAATTGGGACCGCCCGCCCCTTGCTTGGATTCGTCCTGGCCAAAACCGAGAACGTTGAAATCGGCGCTTTGGCTGCGCGCCAAGAGCTTGATCCAGTCGGCGGTACGCGCCGTGTTGGCAATCTGAACTTCGTCCAGAAAGCCGATGAGGCTATCGCCTGCGGCGCCGGCGCCCAGGGTCACCAGCGGATTCATCGGCCCCGCCGAAGCCGGCGACTCGCCCGCCTTGTTGCCGTCCAGGTACAGTTCCAGCTTGTCCGTCCGCAGAACCACGGCGATGTGCTGCCACTTGCCGAGTTGCAACGGCGCGGGAGGCGTCTCGACCCCTTGGCCGTTGTTCGCATATTTCGCGACCAGGCCGGTGTCCCGAACCGATAGCTCCAGCGCGTTCTCGCCTTCCGCCGCGTGCAGGACATAAGCCTCCGGCTGGGCCTGATCGATCTTCAGCCAGGCGGAAAAGGTCCAGCCTTTATCGGGCGAGAGTTGCAGAGCCGGATTGGCATTGATCGTAATGCCGCCCGCTCCGGTGAATTTGGCCGCTGCGCCGATCCAGCCCGCCGGCTCCGCCGCGGCCTTGGAATCCGCCGCATGGTTGCCGTAGGCGGTGGCGTCCTTTGGCATCGGGTCCGTCTCGTCGAAATGCAACACCAGCGCCTGATGCACGTCGTAGGTCCCGTTCGCGTCGCCGCCATCCGGCGCTTCGGCGTTGCCGTAATACATCCAGATCGAATCGGTGCTGATCCCGCCGCGGAACTGCGGCGCCTTGACCCAGACCAGGGCCATCTCGTTGATCGCGTCGAACTTCTCGACGTGATACTTCAAAGGCGTCTTGTCGTCCGCCATGAAGCGAATATCCTTGCCGTTTTCGGCCAGGTCCATGAAGTAGGCGAAGTTTCCGGTATGCAGGCGGACCAGCACCGGGAACTCGGCCAAGGTCTCCTGGATATCCGCGCCGGTAGCTCCGCCGTCCAGCGAAATCTGTTTGCGCGACGACCAGGCGTCGTTCCACCAGGCGTGAACGATGCTCGGAACGAGCACCAACCCCAAGGCCAGAGCGTAGACCCTCACTTTCATGTAAGTTCTTGTATTTACTGATTTTGAAAGCATGTATTGTGTTACATCAATGTTTCAGATACGTGACGATTTCGCCCCGATCGGGATGCCGAATTCAGGCACCTGGAGCGGAAAATCACCCGTCGATATCCCTGGATCGGAGATCAACTGCAGCCCGCCTTGCCATCCCTCACGTCGCCCACGCTGCAGTTGCCGAAGCCGATGACTTCCGTAGTAATCACGCTCAGCCCGGACTTGGCCTGGCCGGATTGAGCCTGCTGGCCATCGCCCGAACCGCCGACATTGGCCTGGTCCGTAGCCTGTTTGGCAGCGCCGGTTGCAGAATTGTCGACTCCTGCCGGTACAACCGGAGGGGGAGGGGCCGTGGGAACGCCAACCGTTCCCTGGGACGCCTGGATATTCGAGGCACCAATAACCGCGGTGGCCGCGATGACGACCTGGCCGCCGCGGATGCCCGCCTCGCCCGCATTCACCACGCCTTTCGGCGCTGCCAGAATGACCGATCCCTCGGGTTTGTCCGGCGTGCTGACGATCGCCTGGATGCCGCTGCCCGACACGATGGGAGGGAATATCGTTTTTTGGTTTCCTTCCTCGTCGAAGGTCGTAATAGGAGGCGGTGCTGAAATAGCGGCTTTCGCCCCCCGCCCGGCGTCGATGTCGCCTTCGGCCGACCAGATCACGATGTCGCCGCCGTCCATGGTAAACACGCGCGACTCATTGACCTGGAAATCTCCTTTGACGAAAGCGTTCAGGTCCCCCTCGCGCTGCACGACGATGCCGAGTTCGCTTGCGTCCTTGGCACCGGTAAACGCCACCGCCAGACCGGCGTTCACCAGCCCGCCCGGAACGGTAATATCGATGTCGCCGCCATCTAGCGTCTTGATCTTGCTGAAGAACAGTTTCAGATCGCCTTGGTATTCCTTATCCGGGAATAGCGTTTGAATCGCGTCGAAACCTCTCTTGTACTGCCTTGCGCGTTTGGCTTCGTCGCTCTCGGCCGCCGCCGCGGAGGCGGATTGGCGAATTTCGTTGAAGAGAATTTTCAGCAGCTCGCGCCGTTGACGCTCGATGGGCAGGGTCTTGAAGTAGGCCAGCGAAGCTTCGGGATCTCGTCCGCCGATGTCCAGCTTGTAGCTCCCGGAATCCAGATAACGCGCCATAAACGCTTCGACGTCCATTTTTCCGGCCAATCCGGTCTGCACGATGATGTTCG
Source organism: Methylocaldum sp. GT1TLB (assembly GCF_051027445.1). NCBI lineage: Bacteria > Pseudomonadati > Pseudomonadota > Gammaproteobacteria > Methylococcales > Methylococcaceae > Methylocaldum > Methylocaldum sp. GT1TLB. The sequence goes on along the minus strand of NZ_CP194898.1, from coordinate 4,224,223 downwards.
CGCCGCCGCTGCCCAAGGCCGGGTTGAACAATCCGCCGATGGTGGAAACGCCGTTCGACGACCCGAGATCGATGCTTCTCCCGGCGAGCAGTTGCAACTCGCCGGGACCCGCCAATTCAATCTGGTAGTCTACGTTCGCCAATCCGCCGACGGGATTGCGCGGGGACCTGAACCGAATATCCCGTCCGGCGTGAATGACGGTGATATCGTCGTCCCTCAGGTTCTGCCCCTTGAAGGTGAAATCGCGTATATCCCCCCCGGCCTTGATGACCGCAGCTTTTGGCGTGTACAAGCGGAGCTCGTTGCCGCGTCGGAACGCAATATTCCCGTGCTCCGCGACGACCCGCACCGGAACCGTATCGGACGCATGGACCGGCACCGCTGCGTGAATGAGCTCGGCGCGTCCGCGCGGATCGAACCGGGCGTCCGCCGTGGTATCACTGCCGGACATCACGGATGCCGGAATTTGCGGATTCGGGAGAAGCGCTGGATCGGCGTCGGACATGTTGATGTCGACGAACCCCCCTCCCGCCCCGGTGCTTATGTTATTGGCGGCGAGGAGCTCAAGCTGTCCCCGCGCAGCGGGATACATCTTGAACGAACGCTCGATCGAAATATCGCCGGAAAAGGCGGTGGCCTTGAGCGTCCCCGGATAAATCGACGCGGCGAATTTGCTCTCCGACGTCAAGCTCCCCAGGGCCAGCCGGTCGGTATCGTTCTGCAGCGTCACCTTGCCGCCGACGGACGACAAATCGATCGCACTGGCATCGCTGTAAGTGAAGAAATAGCTTTCGATTCCCGAAATATCCGGCTTCTTGATTTGTTCCAGAACCGTCGGATTGAAGGCCGCGCCCAAGGTGAGATTCTGCCGGGCGGAAAGCTCGAATTGGGAGGACCCCAGCGCCACTACCGGAGCGAGACCGTTCGCCCCGATCCCGAAATTGCCGCCGGCCTGCATGCGCCCCTCGCCAAGACCGGTGAAATAGACACCACCCAGGAGATCCTTGCCGGCCGAAACATCGATATTGCCGCCCCCCTGAACCACGAACTCGTTCGTCAGGAAGTTGACAGGGTCGTCCGGGCTTGCACGTTGCCCCACCGGCTTGCCGGTCGTGGGAACCATGACCGACAGATTCTCCACGCTGCCCCCGGCGCTGACCCGGACGTTGCCCCCGCCCAGGGCGCCGACGTTCTGATTGAAAAACCGGCTATCCGGTGCGTCGGGATCCCCGCTCAGATTGATGCCCCACATGGTCGGCCGTTCCTCGGTGTGGTCGTTCCGACGACTCCAGTCGCCGGTCCGCACCAGCCAATCGGTCATCAATTGGCCGGTAGCGGCGCCCTTAATGTTGCCGCCGGCTTTGATCGCGATATCGCCGCCGTCGACCGGATATTCCGCATAGAATCCTAGCGCCACCAGCAAATCGTCCATCGAGCCATAGCGCCGATCGGCCGCCGGATCGTCCGAATCCCCATCGGTCGGACGGCCGACGGTATAGACCGCCGCGGCGCGATCAGAGTCGGTGGCTCCTTCCTCGAACACGATATCGCCTCCCGCTTCCAGCGTGATGGTGCCGGTGCCCGTGCGAACCACCTGATTGGCCGCCAGATTGATGTTATTCGCGGCGGTCAGACGATAGCTCCAGGAATGTCCGGATTGCAGAAAATCCTGATAAACGGGATACCCGAAACCGAAGGGGTCCGGCAACGATCCGGGCGCGAAGGCGTCGGTCAGCGACGCCTCGACATCGATGTTTCCTTCGGTTGCGTTGAGAGTCAGGTAACCTGGAATGCCGTCCGGATGCCACGATGGATAGTCCGAGGCGAAATCCCAGGTCGACACGAGCTTCAGGTTCGCTCCGCGCACTTCCACCCCAGGAGTTAGCTTGATCGCTGCCCCGGATTCGTCTACCAACGCGGGCGGAGTGGCCATGAAGGTCTCGATATCGCTCCGGAAGGCTTCGATTCGGGCCGCGTTGATGTCGCTCTCACCCTCGAACACCCGTGTCGCTTCCAGATCCGCCTGCGACGCACCCGTGATTTTCGTGCGGATGTCCGTCACGGCGACGTTCCCTCCCGCGTCGCGCCCGCTGCGAAGATGCAAGAATCCGCCGGCGCCGCCGCTGCCGCCCGAGACGTCGATCAAGCCGCCGGACGCGGACAAGTCGAGCAGGCCCGATCCCGCGTCGTCGGGATGCACCGTATCCAGCGTCACGCGGCCGCCGCGCTCGCCTTCGCCGTGTGCGGCGGCTCGTAGACGGGCGCCGCCACCGAGCACGATCCCGTTGCGGGCCGCGATCTCGATCTCCCCGCCTTCCGTTCCAGACGCGTCGATCTCGCCCGAGATATCGACCGCGCCGTCGTCCGCCCGCAGGCTGAACCGGCGGGCAAGGACAACATCGCCCCCGCCGATCGCGACGTCGCCGCTACGCTGACGCAGATCGATTTCATCGGCAAAACCCGCATCGCGCAGATGAGCATTGAGCGCCGAGAATCCGCCGGGCCCGAAGTCCATCTCATCCAGCATCAACGAGCCCTGCCGGTAACCGTCGGCCGCACCCGCGGTGACCTGCCCTTCCCAGCGGAAGGTTCCGTGCGGTGCCCGTATGTTCAGGAGGCCGGCATCGCCGCCGCCTACGGCCCCCGCCAGATTGACCGATGCTCCCGATGCGAAATCGATATTCCCCGAGTTCGCGACCAGATTCAGCCGACCGGCCGGAGCGAACCGGACCTGATCATCGAATTTCACGCTTCGTCCGGAAAGGTCGATACTCGAGCCGGCTCCCACCAAGATATCGCCGGTCAAGGCGATGAGATCCAATGCGCCGCCCGGCAAATCGAAACGGCCTTGCTGCACGATCGCGTCGGCGGTAATCGACCAGGCCGCGCCCAGCGGCGCCGAAGTGGAATCGGGAACGTTGCCGGTCGTCCGGACTGCCACGGTGTGACCGCTCGCATCGATCGTCGTCGTCGATCCCGACGCCCCGGTGATCCGGCCGGCCGCGAGAACGAGGTCGCCGTCCGCCGAATAGTTTCCCTCTCCCTGCCCGCCGAGGTTTTCCGCGGCGTTGAGAGCGACCTGCCGAAATCCGGACAGCGCGAAGTTTCCGCCGCCCAGCGTGATGTTTGCGGCATCCAGCGTCAGCGTCCCCTCCCCGTTTCCCGCTCCGGCAGTCGCCGGGGAGGAAGTATTGGCCAGATTGATCGCCTCCGCCGAAATCCTTGCTTCGTCGGATACCTCGGCGAAGCCCCGCAATGCTGCGGCATCGATGGTAAGCCGCTTCAGACCGACGGAAACGCCGTCGTAAATATTGACGTCCGAGCGACTGGTCAGAATCAGGTTGTTCGCGCCCAGGGCGCCCACCTGCCCGGACGACAGGACCAAACCGCCCGTACCGGCAGGAGCCTCGCCCAAGCTGATCGCGCCGGCGCGGAACTCCAAGTCTCCTCCGGGAATTTCGACGGTTCCGTGGAACACGGTGTCCTTGGTGGAGTCTAGGAGAATCGAACCGGAAGACTTGAGGAGGGCTCCGGCTTCGACGGTCAAAGTCCCGCGGGCTCCGCTGACGGCCTTGTCCCTCGTGACCGTCGCAAGACCCGACGACGATACCCGGACCAAGGCGCCGTTGCTGTCCGCAGCTCCGGTCTTCGGATCGTTGCTCACCAGCAGGGTTTCGCCCGACGATTCCGTTTTGCCGACGCTCTCCACCGCCGCACCTTGTGCGATAGTCAGATTTTCCCGTGCGGCGAGAAGGAGTTCCTGTCCGCTCAGCCGCGCCCCGCTGCCAACGATCACCGAGCGCGAATTGACAGAGAGCCTTCTTCCCGTGTTTTCCCGGCTCCGGGAACCGCCCAACATGATACTTCCGACGTTCAGGTCATTGAGTTCCTCGGCGACCAAACCGACATAGCCTTCTCCGATCGCCGCGAGGTCCTCGCGGCGCCCCACCACCGCCAGCCGGTCGGCGCCGATATCCAGACGCCCGCCGAGCCCTCCCGAGGACGAAGACGCCAGAACCGTCCCGCGTAAAGACAGGCTGGCCTCCGCGAACACGGCGACGGTACCCGCGGAAGCGGACAAGTCCGGTACCGGCTTTTCTTCGGCTGCGGCTTTCTCCTCGAAGAACTCGTTAGCCAGATACTCCTGATATTCGGAGCGTGTTCTGGCGATGTCGCCGGTCTCCACGGCGAATCCGCTCCAGCGGGAGTCGCGGATGGCCGTTCCCGCCGCCTCCCATTGCCCGGCGACGATGGGTACGCCGTCGAGCCTGCGCGCGACCGAACCCGGCGTGACGTCCTGCGTTCCCGGCTCCGGCGAGATCAGGTAGGCGCCGGGCAGCAAGGCGTAATGGGCGGGCAGCAGTGTGTAGTGGCCTTCCGGCAGGCCCGATCCCCCGGCGAGGTAAACGCTGTCCCCGACCGTCAGGCCGGAGCCCGGAAATTCGATGGGATCATAAGGAGTCATGAGTCCGTTAAGACCGGGAATCACCGCAAACGACGGCCTATAGGCGAAACTGCCGTCCAGGAACCCCGGGTCGCCCGGATTCAGCCAGTCGACGGAACCCCCTTGTCCCTTGACGAATTCGAAGGCATAGAGATCGCCGCTGCCGGAAATGTCCACGGTGGCGCCTTCCTGGAGAGCGACCTGGCGGCCTCTCAGATTGATCCGCTTTTCCGGCAGCAGCTCGGTACCCTGTTGCAGGTCACGTTCCAAGCCGAACACGCGGTTGTTATTCTCGGCTAGGGGAAAAATCCAATCGAGACCGCCTTGCGTCCGGCCGAAAGGAACGATCAATCCTTCGCCGGAAACCGAGGCGAGGCTTCCGCTGGTCAGTTCGAGCAAATCGTCGGCGTCGAGCGTCAACGTGCCGAAGGGCGCTTTCAACACTCCCGAGCTGATGATGTTGGGCGCGTTGATAGTCAGGCTGCCTCCCGCCGAGAACACGGGGGAAGAAGCGCGCCCCGACGACTCGATTCGTATGGTGGCGCCCGGCGCATCCTCGACCCGGATCGCATAATCGGTGAGGGTCGCCGGATAGATCTGCGCGGCGCGCAGCTCCAGATCGCCGGCGATCCGGAACTCGCCCTTGTAGTCACGCTGGGCGTTGGCATTCGTAATGATGCCTCTAGCGCGTATATCACCCGAGCTGTTCAGGTTCGCACCGGAAAAGCCCTGGAGACTCGCACCTCCGATCAAGTCGATGGCTTGCGCATTGATGGCGAGAGCGCCGGCGCCGGAAGTCGCCGCCGGAACCACGCGGCTATCGGTGGACCCCAGCGCCGCATAGGCGGCTTCAAGTACGACCCGTCCGGCATCCGTCGAATCCTCCCGCTGCCAGGAAATCTTGGGCGCATCGAGCACGATTTGCCGCTCGGCTGCCAGGGAAACGTCCCCGGAAAACCGTATTTCTCCGACATTGCCGTCACCGTTGGATCTCAGCCTGACGGAAGCGAATCCCCCGTCTTGTATCTGAGCGCTCTCGACCAAGGCCTGTGCGTAGAACCGATCCGGGATTTTGGCGCCCGGAGCGAGACCGTCGGGAATCAGGGTCCGATCCGATGCGGAGACCTCGATGACACGAGGGATGGGAAGCTCTTGGTCGGAATTCGGACCATCGTCCGGGAACGGCACCCCCCCGATGTCCCGCGCTTTGAGGCGTAGACGTTTATCCAGCTCGATATTGAGACTGCCGCCGCCGGCGTTTGCGCCGCCTGATGCCGCGCGGAAAGAGCCGTCCCAGAGAATGCCCTCGGCTGCGGTCAGGTTCACCGTGCCGCCGCGCGAAGCGACCAGCCGGGGAGTGATTTCAAGGCCCAGGCCGCCGCTCGTTCTTTCGAGAATATCCAGCGTGCGGGAAGAGCCCGAGGCATCGATCAGCGAATCCTCCTGCGCGAGAATATAGCCGCGGCCGGCGACGAGACTGATTTTGCCGCCGGGCAGCAGTTCGCCCTTGCGAAGCCCGAGAGGATCCAGCTCCGGCTTGAAAGCGCCGCGCGCCAGCAACCGGCTCCCGGTCTCCAGCCAGATCGCCTGGGAGTCGTTGAAGCCCCGATCTACGTTCGGTTTAGTGATTCGGAGCGAGATTTCACCCGAAGGGGCGTCTATCGTGCCGCCGAGGGCAATCCCCGTATCCGAAGCCAAGGCCACTTTTCCGCCCGCATCGGTGCGAATTTCGGCGCCGCGTTGAACGGTCAGCCATTCCTTGCTGTCGTAAGTATTCGCCTGATCGACCGCCAGGCTCAGGATAGCGGCGGGGCGGAGAAATTCCGGCAACTCCACGATGCGGCTGTACACGGCCAAATCCCCGCCGTCGGGCAGCGACTCGAATCCCTTCCCCAACTCCAGTGTGCGCACCAAGGGATGGACCAGCCCCGGGGTGACGGTTATGCCGAACACGTTCGACGTCAGCCGGTAATCCGTAAACCCGCCTCGCTGGAAAAAATCGGACGGCAGCACCAGCGGCTTCAACACGGAACCGGCATGCGGAACCACCGGCCCGTCGCCGATGGCGATCTCGTTGGTGGTCAGGCTCAGGGTGCCGCTCCGGTCGATGCCGAATCCACGCAAATCCCCGTCCAAGACCAGACTCGCGCCGTTCAAACCGGTCGCGGCCAGACTGATATCGCCTCCCCGGCCGGCGGTAAGGCGGCCGTCCGCATCCAGCCAAGCCCCGCCGCTCACGTCGATTCGGCTGCCGGCCTCCAATACCAGATCCCCTTCCCTGGTCTTGATCGCCACCGTTCCGCCGTCTATGGCAATCGGAGAAAAGCGGTTGCTTCCCGGAAGATCGGGCGTATCGTTCACCCATGCTCCCCGTGCATCGATCGCCGCGCCGGAGGCCAGCGTGACCTCGCCGGACGTCGGTGTCCCCGCGCTCCCGAGAGATTCGAGACTGATCGATCCGGAGGGGATGCCAATCTCGCCGGCTACGTCGATTCGGTCCCCTGTAAGCTTGAGGCTGCCGCCGGCCGGAAGCGCCAGACGGGCGTCGTCCTGTATCGTGATTCCCCGACTGCTTTTCACGGCCACATGCCGGGACTCCGAATTCGCCAGGGCGCCGGTGTCCAGCACCAGGGGCGCGGGGATGTTTTCGCTGCCCGACCCGCTCTTCGGAAACTCATCTTTCTCGCCGATATCGCGAACGATGTGGTCACCGGCAAAGACGACCGCCTGCCGCCCCTGGCCGATGCCTACGTCGATCGTCAAGGAACTTCCCGGCACCCGCTTCCCGACGGTGCGCTGCAATCGGCCGTCGACCGTCTCTCCGCGCAGTACTCCGTCCAGCGCCACGCGGTAGCCGCTCAGTTCCAGAGCTCCGCCGGGCTTTCCCTCCACGTAGCCCGCCTCGAAGCGGCCGAGACCGAGCGGCCCCGGAATCGACCAGCGGCGGGTAATGCCCCACTTTTCGTAAACCTTGATCACTTCTCCGAACACGCCGTCGTAAATGCGGTTCGGATCCGCTTCGCCGATATCGTATAGCCGGCCCTGCGAAATCAGTTTGGTAGTGCTGATGTAGCCGTCGCGATACGAGACCGAGCCGCCCGAATAGTCCAGCACCGCGCCGGGTTTGACGATCACGTCGCCCTCCGAGCGGATTCGGATCGTTCCGCCGGCGGTGCTGCGCTCGTCGATATTCCGTTCGATGCGGGCCAAGGCTCCCGAAATATCGGCGATCTTGATCGGATCGCGGATATCCACACGCACGGTCTTGCCTTTCAGTATCCCGTTTTTCTGCAACGGCGAGTCCCGCAGCTCGAAAGAGCGCAACTCCACCTCCGCCACGTTTCGCTCCATCGGAAGGGAAACGTCTCTCAGGCCGGAAGCATCGATGCGGCTTCCCGACTCCATGTATATCCGGCTGTCGTTCTCGACCCCGGCTACCAGCGGCGTGGCCGGACTTTTCGTAGCGGTTAGCTCGATCTCTCCCGCCGGGGCGTAAACCGTCGAATCCTTGCGAAGCACGATCTTGCTGCCGCTGATCTCGATTTTCGAGCGTGCCTGGGGCTGGGCGTCCACGGCGGTTTTCGACTTATCCGAGTCCGGAATCACCTCCGTAACACTGTTCGGTCCCAGCTCTACCGTAGCTCGTGTCCCAAGTCCGTCCCCGAGATCCTGGACGCGGGCCGTGCTCATCGGGCGCAACAGCTTTCTGCCTCCGCTTTCAACGGTTTGGTGGCCCTCCCGCGCCAGCAAGCGTACCGACCCGTTCAGACTGACCGAGGTGGTAGCCGATACCCGGCCTTCTTGATTGACGGCAAAACCGATCAGGGTGGCATTGCCTCTTTCCGTGATGATCTTGCCGACGTTCTTGACGTCACCCCCGGTCTCAACCTCCACCAGAAGCCCTCGGATGCCGGAATCGGGATCGGCTTCCTGCAGATACACCTTGTCCTTAGCCGCCGCCAGGATCGTCTGGCCGTCCGGGGTCTCGATCGCCCCCTGGTTCACCACCGACGGCGCGGCAATGATGATCCGCCCGCCGGGAGCATTGGTTTTCAATTGAGCGCCCGGCTGGACGAAGATTTGGATTTTGACTTTTTCACCGTTCTGGTCGAAGACGAAACGGCCTTGCGCGTCCTTGAGATAAGTCTCGCCGCCCGCTTGCAGCGCGGCGGTTCCGTCCTGGTCGAACGCCTTGGTAATGCCGCGCTTGAATACGTCCTCGCTGATGTTGAGCGTGGTGGCAACCAGCGAATTGACGTTGACTTGGGCGTTCTTGCCGAATACGAAGCCGTTCTTGTTAACGAGATAAATCTGCCCGTTGGCCGTCAGGGCACCGAAAATGCGGCTGGGGTCGTTTTGATGGATGCGGTTCAGGGCCACCGAGGTAGCGGCCGGCTGATTGAAGTGAACGGCATTCTCCGCGCCGATGTTGAAACTCTTCCAGTCGAGAATGGCTTTGTCCGTCAACTGGTTGATCACCATCGTGCCGCCATTCACGCTGCGGGTGGCGTTTCCCAGGGCCGCCCATACGTCGGCGGCGACCGGCAGCTCGGCATGGACCGGCGGCGGGCTTGCGCTAAGCAAGATACCGCTCGCCATGCATGCCCGCACCGCGGCAGCGAGCGGCTTCAGGGCAATCGTCTTATTCTCGGGTTTATTCCGGTTCTTAACAGACATCCTCTTTACCTCGATACTTGCGCCCGTGGTACTGCCTAGGAATCAGAACTCGTAGGCCACGCGAAAATCCACCCGCTGTTCGCCCACGTCCACCGTGCCCTGCGAATACAGCGGATACCCCCAATCCAGCTCGCCCGTCACATGCTGAAACATCCGAAGCCTCAAACCCGCGCCGGCGGACGCAAGCCGATAAAAGCTCGGATTGGCCGGAAGCGGATCGACGATCCACAGATAGGCCCAGTCGAAAAACGCCAGCGCCCGCAGCTGATGCACGAAACCCCATCCTTCCGCGATCAGCGCCGGGCTTTGCAGTTCGACCGACAGGTTCACGCCATGGTCGCCCAACTGCTGGGTTTGGTAGTAACCCCGGACGCTCTGCGGTCCGCCCACCGCGAACTGCTCGTTGCTGATGAGGGGCGAGTCGGTTACCTGCCCGGCCCCCTTGGCGAGGAACCGCAAGCCGAGCGGAAGCTCCCGCTCGTGTCTCAAATCGGCCGTGAAGTACAGATAATTCGCTCGGGCGCCGAAGCGCTTGTCCTCGAATTCCTTCTGCTCGTTTCCGAGTCCGCGGACGGAAAAATGGGAGGCAAGGCTCATGGCGGTCACGGCGGACTCGTCCCGCCACGTGCCGTCGTAGCTCAAGGTAAAGGGAGCGTAGGTGATGGGCGTGTTCTGCTGATCCTGCCCCACCAGGCTCAGGCCCTGATTGAATTCCTTGTAGTCGAATCCGAAAGTGAGGCTGTGAAAATAGCCGTCGAGCGGCTCTAGCGGTTTCACCACGCGCAAGCCGAAAATGTTGCCGGTACCCACTACCGACAAAGCTCCCGCGGTGGCGATCTGAGTGTTGGAACTGATGCCGACGCCATACAGTGCCAGCCGGGTATCGGCGATTCCGGTGGGCAACACGTAGGTTCCGGCCCACACTTCCACTTCGTCGTAGTTTTCGGGACTTACTTGGTATTGCAGGGACGCGCTATGGAAGCGCTGCCAGAGATTGTCGTAACGCAGCGAGGCGATCAGCCGGGAACGGCTCGTGCCCTCGCTATTGCGGCCGTTCATCTCCACGCTGCCGTGCAGCGGCAATCGGTCCTTCACCTGCAACTCCACTTCCAGCTTGCCCGGCGTCGATCCCGCGCGGAGGATCGGCGTGATCTCCCGGTCCGGCGATTCGCCCCCCAGTTTTGCCAACTGGCCCTGCACCGCCGGCATATTGGGAATCTCCCCTTTTGCGAGTGCCGGCACGCCCTCTCTGATCTTTCCGAGAGAGTAATATCGCGATCCGGTGATCTTGAGCCGCTCCACCTGTCCCTCCGTCACCTGGAGCCGAACGATGCCCTGATCGACGTCCTGTTCCGGAATATCCACCAAAACCGTCTGAAAGCCGGCTTTGTGGTATACCGCTTCGAGCGCCTCCCGAGCCTTCTCCACGTCGTCGATGCTCTTGCCCGGCCCAAGAAAGGGGTAGACCGTCTTTTCGACGGTCTTCGATTCCAGCACGGTATTTCCCTCGACCAGGTATTCCATGACGTCGAAAATCGGCTGTTCCGCCGGAGCTTCTGTCGCCGCATCGGGCGCGGCGGTGCCGGCGCCGGGCGGTTCCGCCCAGGCTTCGCCGAACCCCGACAAGAGAAGCACAAACAAGGACGTGCAACTTATCTTCGGCAAGCTCGAATTCGGAAAACGTATAAACAAGGTTTTTCTACTTCTTCTATCAGCCCCTGCGGGGCACCTTCGCAATCGTGGCTCGCCGGACCGAAAACATCCGTTAGGCCTCTCTTCGATCGCTCGCCGCACAAACGCAAGCGGGGGATGGGCGAAAAGCCCCATCCCCCTTCCCTGCCTTGGCCGCGAGCCGAATGGCCCGCGGCCCTTCAGGCATCCCAGCCGGTCCCTTGTCCTTTACAGATCCAACAGATTTTTGTTGGCAGTGGTGTTGACCGTCGGCGCGCGGCAGTTGTCCAGCGAAGAACCCTGTTTATGGGTCAGGTTGATCGTCGGATTGTTGGCCGCATCGAATGGGAAGGTCTGGGCGTTGGTGCCGTTGGTGCTGAGAGCCAGGAAGCCCGACTGGCCGAACGGATGGTTGAACTCCACGTTCAGGTCTTTCACGATCGACGGCTTGCTGGCGTCCTGAGCGATCTTCTGCAGGATCGTCAGCACGTCTCCCGTCGGGCCGCCCACCGAAGCCTTGCGCCACTGGAAGGTCTGCTCCACCCAGTCCGGGTAGCGGCCGGCAGCGACCTCGGCCAGCGTCGGCGCGGCGCCGTCGATCTTCACGAAGCGGTAGTTCTTGCGGGCAATGGGATTGCCGTTCTTATCCCTGCCGGAGTTCTTCTCCAGGCTCTGGATGCCGATCGCCCAGCGCTTGGACGTGTTACCAGATCCGCCGGTGTTGGTGCCGTCGTTGAAATCGGCCAGGCAGTTGTCCACGTCCCCGGAGCCCGACTGGCCGACGCCGTTCAGGGCGAGGTTGGTCGAGGGCACGATCGGTCCGCTCAAGTTATTGGTACCGCCCACCGGATTGACCGCGCCGCTCATGCACGGATTGTTCAGGAACACCGCGTTGGCTTGCGCCTGCGTGCCAGAACCGTCGACGCGGCGGCAGATGGCCACCTTGTTGTCGGTCAGATTCATGCCGCCGGAATAATTGTCGAAAAAGTTGACGGACGCCGCGCCGATCTGAACCTTGAACCGGTTCCAGTTCTGCACCTTGCCGGCCAGCAGCGAAGCCACTTGCTCGGAGCTGAGGCTGGGCATGCAATCGGGATTGCTGTCATCCCCCAGCGCGCAACCGGCGGGGATCCGGCCCTGGTCCATCTGCGCGTCCTGCAGGGCGGTATAAAGAGACAGCGTTACCGGAATGCCGAACACCAGGCCCGCGGCCGGGGTCACGTCCAGCAAGCTCGAAACCTGGGCGGTCGTGACATCCGGCTGCTTCACGCCGTCCTCCCTGGGCGCGTTGACCCCGCGGAACAGATCCGGGTTGACGTCGCTTACGCCGAGATCCGACTCGTGCAGAATGGTGTCGCCCGCGCTGCTGACTCGGCAGCGGTAGAAGCTGTCGGGCGCGGTCTTGGTGCAGTTGCCGTTGTTGATCTCCATGTGCGTGATCGCCTGATCGAGAATCAGCGGCGTTACGCCCTGCGCCGAGCCGCCCTGAGAACGCTTGTGGAACAACACGTTCGGATTTACGGTGCCGAGGCCGGTCACCTTGGTGGAGTCGAGCCGGCAGAAATAAGCCGAGTGCTGCGCTCCCGGCTTGGACGCGTTGGCGTTGTCGCGGTAGATATCCAGAGATCCGGCCACGCAGAGTTCGGAAAAGAGCGCTTCCACGCCCTTGTCCTGTGCGGTGGCGCCGGATGCCCAGATTTCGATATCCACGGCCGCGCCGGGAGCGAGAGCGAAGGCTTCGCCGGCGCCGAGCAGCGCCGTTGCCGCCATGGCGACAGACAAACGATTGACTTTCATCGAATTTTCTCCGTTAAGGATATTTGGGAGATTACGCTTTCTGGCCGCGGCGGCTGACCAGGGTCAAGCCGGCCAGAGCGGAGCCAAGCAGATAGATCGCCGCGGGAACCGGTACCGGAGAGGAGCCGGCCGGGCCGAATTCCAGGGTGCCGTTGCTCGACAGCAGCCAGCGCCCGGCAATCTGATTGACGATGCCGTCGCTGTCGTCGCCGGTGTTATTGGTCACGTGGAAGAAAAGGGTTGCCAGGTCGACGCCGCCGGCGGTGGAGGCGAACACGCTGGGAGCGGCGCCCATCAGCGGACCCCAGTTGCCGTCGTCCCAGGACTGCGGCAGCCCGTTATCCACGACGCCCGACACGTTGTCGCCCAGCGCGGTGTTCAGTTTGCTGATATAGCCCTGAATGTTGGTAATCGTGGATAAAACATTACCGAAACCGCCGTTGAACGAAGACCCGGTAGCCAGAATACCCCATTGATCGATATTGGCACCGCCCTCGTCGAGGGTGTACACGGCGGCGATGTTGTACTGCAGGTCTGCCTTGCCGGCAAAGCCGGCATAATTGGCGTCAGCACCCAGATTGACGCTGAACGCCCAGTTCGAACCGGCGTTCAGCACGTCAGTGAGTGAAACGTCGAGATCGCGGAAGTAGGTGCGACCCAGGCCGCCGTTCGCGCTGGGATCGAAAATCGACACGAACAATTCGCCCACGTTCGGATACTGCCCATCGCTAATCGACGCTTCTGCGCCGGTGGCGCCCAAAGCCAATAGCACGCCGGCGGTAATCGCTTTCAGTTTGTTCATTTCCATGCCTTGTTTAAAATTGCGGTTGAAAATACCTTGCAGACGTCTTCTCAAGGTTTATCTGCAGGGCCGTTTTCGCCGGTCGCTTTTCGGCGACCGGCTTTTTTGTGCCGTTTTTCAGGCACCGAAAACAAAAAAGCCGGGCTGCCATCAACGTTGGTGTGGCAACCCGGCTATCTTGCAATCAAGACCCGTGGCTTTCCGGCCCCGCCTCGCGACGAGTGTGGCTTTGTCCTAGCAACCCTCCTGGACCGGGCTCCTGCTCCCCGGCCGCAACTGAACCGCACTGCGGTTTTCTTCCGTCCCTTTGAAGGCGAGACAGACTTTAATGTCGCTTTTTTACAACCAAGTTAAGTTTGTGTGACACCGATGAAATTTTTTGAAAAAACTCAACGCACGGCTCCCGCGCATCAACTAAGTCTTTGTTTTGGATTACATTTGCGTGCTGTGTTTTTTTTTCAAAACTTTAAGTCGCAGATGATTGCAAGCTGCCCCGGCTGTAGCTTTTTCGCTGAACGACTTTACGGATTCGCAACATGAAGGCGGGGGAATCGAGGAAGGGCACCGCCGGACCTGACTTCTTCCGAGCGCCTTGCCCGGTGTATCAGGTGGTAGGTCGGCAATCCTTTGCCGACAAATCCCGTCGGGAAGGGTCGCGATTAACGCGACCGTTTGCGATTGGAAGGGGCCGATTAAAGGCCCGTTTGCGATTGGAAGGGTGGCTCCGGCGCTCCCGGAGACACCGTTTGCGATTGGAAGGGATTCCCGACCTACTCCGCGGTTCGGTGCCAGCCGGCCTGCAACCGATTGATCCGGCATGCCTCCGTCGTTAGGCTGGTTCCCGAACTCCCGTTTGGGAACCGACGTTGAGAAGCTCCCGCTTCTCGATTCGAATGATGTTTCGAGAAGCTCGAGCTGCTCGGGTATAGCTCCCAGGCGGAAGCTTGGGAGCCAGCGAAAATCCATACCGGAATGGCGGTCCGCTGACCTGTATAGCAGCGACCGTTTGCCATCAAGCGCTGACGCTTAGCCGGGCCTGCATCCGGACGCCTTCGTCGGCAAAGGATTGCCGAGCTACGGCCGCTCGTTTCGGCCTACATTTAGAGCCTATCCCAGTAGGTTTCAAAAACCCTTCGACTCGGCTCTGGGCGAACGGCCTACTGAGATAGGCACTTAGAGGTACGGGGCGGCTTCCCAAGCCACGCCGCTACACTTCAGTGAAAAACGCTGAAGCACCGGGTTATGAGGTGGCGAAATTTCGCCGAGATGGGGCAAGATACGCTTCCTTCAAATCACCCCCCTTAGCTCTTGAAACGCTTATTGATATGGAGCGCCGCTTTTGCGGTCCTTGCCGTGGCGGGCGTCGAAATGGACCTGCTCCCCAATGCACGAACCTTGGAACTGGTCGGCCAGCGCTATGGCCTGGCGGCCGTCGAACGTCTGTCGGCGTGGCGCGACCTGGTTCTGCATCTGGGCAGTGCCGGCGAACAAGAGAAGCTGGCGCGAGTCAACGATTTCTTCAACCGCCTGCCCAATATCTCCGACCCTGACCAATGGGCGCGCCGCGACTACTGGGCGACTCCGGTGGAACTCCTGGCCGCCAACGGCGGCGACTGCGAGGATTTCGCCCTGGCCAAATATTTCACCCTTCGAGCGGCAGGAGTGGCTCCCGACCGATTGCGGGTCACTTATGTCCGGGTCTGGCGGCCACAGCTGAGCCGCATGGAGCCGCACATGGTCCTGGCCTACTATCCCGCCCCGGCATCCGAACCGCTGATTTTGGACAATCTGATCGGCGATATCCGGCCGGCCGCCGCGCGGACCGATCTAGCGCCGACCATGAGCTTCAATGCGGAGGGGTTGTGGTCGGCCAAGCAGCGCGGGCAGCATGGCAAACTGGGTGAAGCGTCCGACATACGCCACTGGAACGATCTGTTGGCGCGCATGCACCACGAAAAGACGGGAGCGATTCGATGACGACGATGAGCCTGAAAACCCTGCTGGTCCTGCTGCTCGGTCTGCTGTTTCTGCTGCTGGGGCTGGCTCTTTTCGCCACCGGCCTGGTGAATACCCACGGCTTTCTGCAACGCCAGTTGCACGCTCATGCGCAAGAAACGGCAACCACTCTGGCGCTGGAACTATCGCCCGCGCTGGCGAGCAACGACACCGCGGCGGTGGCCAATGCGGTGGACGCTCTCTACGATAGCGGCTACTACCGGCGTATCGCCGTGATCCGCCCCAACGGCGAATCCGTCGTGGAGCGGGAACTCCCCTTGAAAGTGGACGGCGCTCCCGAGTGGTTCATCAGCCGCGTGCCGTTCGACGCTCCCGCGGGTCGGGCCGAATCGATGGCCGGCTGGAAACTTTCAGCCGTGGTCGACGTGGCCAGCCATCCCGGTTTCGGATATAGCCAACTTTGGCAGATGACCTGGTCCATCCTGGGCTGGACTCTGGGTTTCTGGCTGATCTCCGCGCTGCTGTCGGTATGGCTGCTGCAAAAGGCATTACGTCCGCTGGACCGGCTGGAAAATCTGGCGCTTCGCATCGGCGAAGGCAAGTTCGAGCCTTTGGCGGAGCTGCCCCGTATTCGCGAACTGCATCATATCGGCTCGGCGTTCAACCGTATGTCGGAAGCGGTGCGGCGCATGCTGAACGCGAAGATGGAAACCATCGAGAAACTACAGCGGGATCTCCACCACGACCGGCAAACCGGTCTTTTCAATCGCGCGTATTTTCTCGCATCGCTGGACGCGGCCCTGGCAATATCCGGAACGCAGCACGCCATTGCCATCCTTCAGCTCACCGGACTGGCGGAATGCAATCGCCGATTCGGACGCGATACGGGAGATCTTGTCGTCAAATTTCTCGCCGATGTTGTGGAAGCTGTCGCCGAAAAGACGCACGGCTCGGCGGCGCGAATCGACGGCGCGCAGTTTGCCGTGCTGTTGGAGCACGCCGATGCCGATTGCCTGAACGATCTGACCCATCACCTCGCCCAATCGACGGTCATGGCTTTGCTCGAGACCGGAATCGCTTCGTCCTGCACCGTCCATATCGGGGCGGCCCTCTCTTCCGGCGATAGCAGCACGGCACTGCTCGCCCGGGCGGACGCTGCGCTGCGCGACGCGCAGATGGGGTCCAGCGGGAGCTTTCGGATTGCGGAGGCAGATCCGACGCCGGGCGGGAGCGGCCGGCTCGCATTGCTGCGGCAGGCTTTGGGCAACGGTCAAGTGGAACTGGAGCGGCAGCCGCTCATGTGCCGGAACGCTTCGGCACCCGAGCATTACGAGGTGTTCGCGCGCATCGTGACGGAAAACGGATTACGGCTTTCCGCAGGCGCCTTGGCGCACATTGCCGAGGAAACCGATCTGGCTCCGATGCTGGACAAACTTGTCGTCGCGCGCCTTCAGGAAGCGATGGCGGAAAAACCCGAAGCGGCGTGGTCCGTCAATTTGTCGGTGGCCACCATCATGCAGCCGGGATTCGCTCAATCTTTTAGACATAAAGTGCCCGCTCGATCAAATCTGGCCATAGAAGTCCCCTTGAATCGGCTGATTTTAGCCCCGCAAGCGGCCGAGTCCGTTAGCGAGCTCAGGAGAGACGGTTTTCGGTTCGTGCTGGATCGCTTCATGCCCTATCCCGGCGCACTGGCCTGGTTAAACGAATTGATGCCGGATTGGGTAAAGGTGGAAGGGGCTCTCTGCCGCCGGATATTCGATGACGCCGGCAATCAGGCCCTGCTCAAGGCGCTATGCCAATACGCACGAGAGTTGGGTATCCGCGTTGCCGCCACCGGCGTGGAACGGGAGGACGAGGCCGATCTGCTTTTTGGCCTCGGGTTCGACGCGGTGCAAGGCCGTGTGTTCGAGAAGGCGAGCTAGAACGTTTTCATACCTACTGTACGGGCACTGGCGAGTAGGTCGGGAATCCCTTCCCAATCGCAAACGGTCGCTTTAGTCGCGACCCTTCCAATCGCAAACGGCGTCTTCGGGAGCGCCGAAGCCCCCCTTCCCGACGCCGCCGTTGGGCCAACGGGTTCGTCGGCAAAGGATTGCCGACCTACGAAAGATTGAATCGATCTACCCTAGCCGAAGGCGCCAACGACGTCCGCCAAGCCTGTTTTGCCGTACGAGCGAGATGAAAACGCCCTAAGTACATTCAGGGAAGTCTTGCGGCATAGGCAACCTGCAGGACAACCCCGCCAGTCAAGCCAATCTGTCGAGATCCCGCAAATATTTGCGGAATGTACTTAGAACATTCTCCACCGTGGCTTAGCGGTGTGAATTGGGAAAGCCGCTCCGCACTCCAAAATGGCGGCCGGACTAAGTCAGTAGGTCGGGAATCCCTTCCCGACTTACTGGAGACGCTACACCAAACCGGAAAATTCGCCTGCCGGAGGGGATGTCTCTTCCCGGCGACGAACGGATCGCTTCAGACGCCTTGTAAATCCATTCAACATTCAACATTCAAGCGAACATTATCGTAGGGTGGGTTAGCGAAGCGTAACCCACCGATCCGAGGCCGTTCGGCGGGTTACGGCCTCGCGGCCTAACCCGCCCTACAAAACAATTCCTGATTGAAAGCGATTTGGAAAAATACCTGAAACGGTGCGCCTGGGGTATTTTCCTGGCGTCAGCGAATTTTACGCCCACCGTAGATTTTCATCCTATCCCATTGATTCAGCGAAACACGAGTCCTTGGCTCAGAGTTTGCAGCTGAATCCTTAGAAATCCGAATCCGACGGGAGACTTTTCACCTAAACGCGGATCGACGTCGGACTGCTATTCAGCAAGCAGCTCACGCCGCCCGTTACGAAAACACCGTATACGCCCTCTCGCATGTTCTGGTTCGCCATCGGTCCCGGAGCCGTCCGCCGGGGCCAAGAGCGACCACATTCCGAACCACCAATAGGCCGCCATCGAAATTTCTCAAAATGTCACAGACCCTTAACAAAATCTTCACAGAACTTCGATTTAATAAACAAAAACTGAAAGATTTTTTTGTCGTTGACCTTCTCGGCATGAAAGCGCCGGAAATCATCGAGCGACGCCCTGGAACCCAAAGGCATAGAAACCGTGCTGTCGGTTGAGGGTGTACGACTGAAGCGACCTGCACTGGGTGTGTGCTGGTTCCCAAACTCCCGTTTGGGAACCGACGTTGAGAAGCGGGAGCTTCTCGGGCGGGGCGCCCAAGCCGAAGCTTGGGCGCCAGCGGAGAGGCCGTTTGGGATAGGAACGGTATATCGAGGCTTGTCAGAGCATTTTGGGGGGTATCAAAGGTCGTTCGGAAACAGCCTTATCTTGGTTATCTCGCCGAATCGATAAACCAGGCAGGGATAGGTGGAATTGGAGTGTGGAAATCCGGGCATCGTCGCCCGTCATACCTCTACGCGCCTTTCGCAGACGTATAGGGTCGCCGCTTTTGTAGGACGAGAGATACGAGGGAATGTTTGGAATTCGGGTTTTTCGTTGCGTTTTAAACTGACTGTAAGGAGTCACTGCTCATGAAGACATTTATCGGTGCAATCACAGGCATTTTTATCTTTTTCAGCGGGGCTGCCGCGCAGGCCGCCCTGCTGGAAGGCCAATCGGTTTATTTCCAGTTTGCGGACGAGGACCTGGATTACTTCGGGACACCGTCCATCGACGGCGATACCCTGAGCTTCGCCTTTTCCGATCGTTTTGCCGCCTCGGCTTCCCAGCGCCTAAGGGAAACCATGGAATTTCAGGTCATCGCCAAGGACGGATTTCTGATCAATCAGTTTCACTTGGCCGAGGGCGGCGACTATGCGCTCGCCGGAAAGAACAGCGGCGTTTCGGCCAGCAGTCGGCTCCGGCTCGACGACTTTAGCAACGACGAGTTGTTCCGCGACTCGGGTGAAAAATCCTTCCGCCTCGGCGGCAGCGGCGGCGAAAAGGCGGGCAGCTGGACCACGCTGTTCGAGCAGTCGATCGCCCGGAGCGAAGAACTGGACGTCCTCTTGACGACGATGCTGGGGGCCGTTCCGGTGGGCAGTCAGGGTGAGGCCTGGATCGATCTGAACGCGATCCGCGTGACCATCGGCGCGGTTCTGTCCGGCGGCGAACCGGCCCCGGTGCCTTTGCCCGCGGCCGTGTGGCTCTTGGCCTCCGGACTCGCCGGTTTGACCAGCGTGATGGCGGCCAAGAAAAATCAGGCACGCTGCTGAATCAAGGCGCAGATCTCGCCATTTTGGATCAGACTGCTCTCCGAGCCGCCGCTTTGCACGTCGATCGCGTTTGTCGGCAAAGGATTGCCGACCTGCGACGGCTGCCGAACTGGAATCGTAAGATGCCACTTAAGGAAGCTCTGATTAAGTCCTTCGACGGGCCTGTCCTGAGCCTGTCGAAGGGCCTGTCCTGAGCATCGTCGAAGGGCATGAACGGATTCCACTTGTTCAGAGCTTCCTTAAAAGCATCAATCCGCCACGGAATCGGTGCTTGCCTCTTGCGGCAAGGACGTAGGCGAATCGAGCGGCAACCGCACCACGAATTCACTGCCCTTTCCCTGCCCTTCGCTGCGGGCCTCGACCTGTCCGCCATGCAATTCGACGATTTTTTGCACGATGGTCAGCCCCAACCCCAATCCTCCCTGAGAGCGGTCCAGAGTG
Source organism: Methylocaldum sp. GT1TLB (assembly GCF_051027445.1). Classification (NCBI taxonomy): domain Bacteria; kingdom Pseudomonadati; phylum Pseudomonadota; class Gammaproteobacteria; order Methylococcales; family Methylococcaceae; genus Methylocaldum; species Methylocaldum sp. GT1TLB. The sequence goes on along the minus strand of NZ_CP194898.1, from coordinate 4,204,204 downwards.
CGGTCGGCTTGAGTGAAGGCGTCGAACAGGCGGGGCAATAACGCGCTGGGAATTCCCTCTCCGGTATCGCGAACGCAAATAACCGCATTCCTATCTTCAACGAATGCGGTAAGCCAAATGAAGCCGCCTTCCGGGGTGTACTTGGCGGCATTCGATAAGAGGTTCGAGATTGCTTGTACCAGGCGCGCAGCGTCAATCTCGAGCCGAATCGGATCAGCAGGCAACGAAACCGTAAAACGGTGGTGGCGCTGGTCCATGAGCGGCTTACAGGTCTCAACCGCCTGATCGATCACCACCGTCAAATCCATAGGCACTCTGCGCAGAGTCAGCTTGCCTTGAACGATCCGCGAGACATCCAAAAGATCGTCCACGAGCCTCGCCAACTGAGTGACCTGCCGGTCGACCACGTCCCGTACCCATCGAAGCTGGGAGTCCGGCGCATCGAGTTTCCGCATGATCGCCATGGCGTTGCGTATGGGCGCCAGGGGATTCCGGAGTTCGTGCCCCAGCATGGCAAGAAACTCGTCCTTGCGACGCTCGGATTCGTGCAGGGCGCGATTGGCGGCTTCGAGCTGGAGAGCCCGCTCAGCCAGTTCGATTTGCGCCTTTCGTACGGCCGCTTCGGCCTTCTTCCGCTCGCTGACATCGATTATCGAGACCCAGTAATGAACATCCGTCCCGGAATCGTCTGGCGCGCCCATTCGACTGTCCAGCACGACCGGCAATCCTCGCCCCTCGACGGTTAGCAAGGTGAGCTCGGTCAGGCCGGTGCCGCATATCCGGCAGTCCCGGAGATGTTGCAGGAACTGATGGCGGTCTTGTTCGGCGATGAGGTAAAGAAAGAGAGAACCGAGGAAATGATCCCGTTGACCACCGAGCAGGCGCGCGCCGGTCGCGTTCAGGGCACGAATGATGCCGCACGCATCCAAACCTACGTAACCCACGGGCGCGAACTCATAGAAGTCCGCATAGCGGTTGCCGGAGAAGCCGTTCATTTGACAAGGCATCACTGATCTTGACTCCAGTTCCGTATTAGGCGTGTGCCACTGGCGAATCCTTTCGGCTGATACGACATTGATAGCGCCCTTTTGTTTCGGCCGATCGGATGGCGCGTGGCGAAAGGTCTGGAAAACTTGCGCTGTCATGGCTGCGTCATAACGTCTGGGCATGATCCGATGAGCTCGCCGGAAAAGAGATGTGAGCGACGAGATCGAAGGACATCGTCTACGCCGCTACGACGAACTTCGATTCGCAAAAGTAATTGTCGTCTTATTCCGAGGACCAACGGCCGGGAGACATCGAGCAAGCGCGACCATCACGAGAAGGAATCTATCCCATGAAAATGCTGGAACTAATAAAAGTTGCCGATCTGTTTACCATCAGCAATCTGGCCTCCGGGCTGATGTCGATTTTCTTGGCCACCGAAGGCCATCCGGACTGGGCCTCCGGTTTCCTGGTGCTGGCCGTGCTCTTCGACAGCCTGGATGGCAAGATCGCGGCCCTACTTCACCAACAGAACCTGTTCGGCAAACAACTGGATTCGCTTGCCGACCTGGTGTCATTCGGCGTGGCTCCGGCGTTTCTCTATTTCTCGATCGACACCCATCACTGGATCAAGACACTGATCCTGATCATGTTCGTCACCTGCGGAATGCTGCGTTTGGCGCGCTACAACATTTCGCAGGGCAATGCCTTTGAAGGGGTTCCGATCACGGTCAACGGTGTCCTGTTCCCGACCCTGTTCCTGGTCGCCGCGTTCGTACCGGAAAGTGTCAATGCCTGGCCGATGATATTCCTGGTGCAAAGTTTCCTGATGGTTTCCAGCCTTAGAGTGCGGCGGCTTTTCTGAGTCCATTTGTCTCCGCTGTAACGGGAGCACCGGCTCCCCCGATCAAGACTAGGCACATCGAGACATGCAAGCTTGGCAGGCAACGGGGTCGCCGGCAAAGGATTGCCGGCCTACGAATGCTTGAATCCATTCACCCGAACTGAAGGCGCCAACGACGTCCGCCAAGCCTGTTTTGCCATACGAGCGAGATGAAAACGCTTTAGAGCGTTTTCCGAATCGGTGTAAGGGATTCGGATATGTAGGTCGGGAATCCCTTCCCAATCGCAAACGGGCCTTTAATCGGCCCCTTCCAATCGCAAACGGGCCTTTAATCGGCCCCTTCCAATCGCAAACGGTCGCTTTAGTCGCGACCCTTCCGACAAAGCCCTTCGCCGAGCCGATACGTCGGCAAGGGATTGCCGACCTACGTTCTCCCCTCCTGGAACGAATCCGTACACCGGGATGGAAAACGCTCTAAAACACGAGCGTCCACCCCGGCTCGCGGGCCTGATCGCGCGTGTAGCTCACGCCGTGCACTTTCAGCCCTTCGGCATTGAGAAGCGAGATGATTCCGCCCTGGTTGGACAATTCGATGTCGGGCCGAACGTGGATGATCATCGGTTCGCCCGGATTCAGGGTGCCCGTCAGCGGCTTTCGGTGCTTGGCGCGGTCCAGCAGTGCCCAGCCGTCGAGATCGATAGGCCGTGGCGAGGTATTGAGCAGGATCACGGTTTCGTCTTCCGGCGATTCGATCGTATTGACCTTTGCCGCTACGATACGCACCAGGCCGTCCGGTACCGCATGGGTGGGAGGCCATACCGGCGTCGGCCGGGGCGGAAGGCCGTGTTCGGCGGGAGGACCGCCCGGCTCTTCGGGCAACATATGCCCGGTACGATCATCGGTATGAATCGCCTGCGACTGAAATTTCAGGAAGAGGGCCACCCATTCCTGCTGGTCCGCGTACCAGAACAGCAGCCCGCCATCCTGCCAGACGCCGTCGTCCTTGACGAAATCGTCGGCATTGCCCTGATTCATGTGGATGTCGTGAACGCCGCGGCCGGGCGCGAAACCGAAGATCTTGTCGCGCTTGTTCTCCGGCCCCCAGGGCTCGCCGAACGCATACACCCAGGCGTTCTCGCTGGCCATGGCGCGCTGCACGTAGCGGTCGATCTTCTCGTTGAGGTCGTTGTCCGGGCCGGGCACGGAAAACGGGAGAGGCGTCATTTCGGCGAACGAGCCGAACAGATTGCCGCGGATGTAATCCAGCGCGACTCCGCCGGGCTTCGAGGGCAGCTTGTGCCAGCCCGGCTCCAGTTGTTCCAGCGACTCGGTTATGGGATGCCGGAAGTGCGGCACGATCAGGTAGGACAATTCCGACGGCCACAGCTTGGACTTGACGTTCACCGCCAGGCGGTACCGATCCTGATCGTCCACCGCCAGAATCTGATAATGGGGGTTGTCGCCGGTCCCGAGATGCCGATCGACCGGCGTCGCTCTCAAAACGCCATAATTTTTCAGGGGCATGGTGGCTTTCTCCGTGTTAAGAGATCGAGGTCATTCCTGCGCCATCGCGCGGCGCGATTTGTATTCCGGCGTACCCGGCGAGTAATGCTTGCGGGCCCATCCGGCATCGGGCCGCAGCTTGAACTTGCGGCGGCCGGAGGATGGGATTTCCCGGTCGCGGTAATACGCGGCGCGGGCCCGGTAGTGTTCGTACAGGCGGAAGAACTCCGCGAGATAGATCGCCGCGATGCGGCGGGAGCCCAGGATTTCCAGCAGGTTTTCGTCGTTCCGGTGCAGCGAGTTGTTGCTCATGTTGGCGGAACCGGAGTAGATCACCGGCTGAGGCGTTTCGCCGTCGATCACGATGAACTTGTGATGGATGATGACCGGCGGGAACGGCGGCGGCGCTTCCCCCGGAAACAGCATGAGTTCGGTATCGAAGCCCTCCGGGGTATCCGACCGGCGGAAACGCTCCGCGCCGATCACGTCGCGACCCTGGCGGGAGCGGTGGTAGAGTTCGAGCGCGGCGATCTGGTCCGCGCGGACGGCCTCGTCCGTTTTCGGCCTGGCGATCCGGTTGACCAGTCCGAACATCATCTTGCCGTTGTCCCCCGCCATGAAACAGGCGTCGCGAAGCTCGGCGTCGGTCGGCGTGAACAGGCAGAAAAGCACCGAACTCCTGGCCCGATGGATGGCTTCGACGATGGTGTCGATGGATTCGCGCTGGGAACTCGCTTCCGGCGAAAAGAAAACCCGCACCCCGGCATCGCCCACCGTAATCGGACTCGACCAGCGGGCATTCCGCGCCAGGGATGACAAAGGCGGATTGTCTTTGAGCCGCTTGAAGCGGTCGAAATACAATTCGGCCAAGGCGGACGAATCGAAGGTGTGCATCAAATTCGCCTGGGTCGACAAAGCCCCCGTGGTGTAGTTGGCGGAACCGCACACGACCCGCCCCGCCGACGGGCGGCGACCGGCGAACCCGCGGCCCGACACCAGGTATTTGTTGTGCATGATGGCGGCCTTGTCGCGGGGGAAAAACGCCACCCGGTCCTTCATCCGGTCCACCGCCGGTTGATTGGGCGAAACCCTGTCACCGTCCGCCGATTCCGTTTTCTTTGCGTCGTAGACCAGAGCCAGGGAATGATTCCGGCTGAAGGTGTCCAGCGCCGGAACGATGAACAGTTCGTCGGTCAGATGATAGATTGCCCCGACCGCCTCCCTCGCCTGCCTGAGAAATGCCGGGACCACGCCGTCCAGACCGTTGGCCAGCCATCGGCGCAATTCGCGCGCCTGCTCCGCGCTGGGTTTGTCGTCGAGCTCCAGCCCCATGCCGCGCAGCTTCCGCATGAAACCCTGGGAGCTCAGCACCGCACGGTTGAACCAGGTGCCGATGCCGTGTTCGATTTCCGCCGGAAGCGTGACGTCGAGCGTTCCCGCTGCTTCCGCAAGCGGCTGGAGATTCCCCGGCGTGCCGATCACCGGGAAAACCTCGTATCGAAAAACCGGATTGCGTCCGGCGCTCGCGGCCGCCCGGTCTTCATCGCCGATTCGTGCGTCCCACCACAGAAACTTCTGGATCGGCGCTTCGTTGCTGGGAAAATCGGGCTGTTCCGGGTCGGCCGGACCGTTGAAGTCGATGCGGTTCAGAAGCCAGCTGGAAGGGGCGTACCGGCGCGTCGCGGGATCGCGAAATCCCGGTGTGCGCCTGGCGGCGAAACCCAGGAAATCCTTACGCCGGCTCCCCTCGTCCCAATCGAAGGCGAGCAAGATCATTCCCGGTGCCGGATATGCACGGATGGCGACCTTTTCCATATGCCCCCTATTATGTGCCCGGCCGTCAAGCGGCCGATACCGTTATCTCAAGGCTGTTGGCGAACAACTCCGATAACCGGCGCCCGCGGCTCCTAGAGCATTTTCCAATTCGGTGTCAGAGAGCCCGATATGTAGGTCGGCAATCCCTTGCCGACGTACCGGCTCGGCAAAGGATTGCCGACCTACGTTTTTCCCGCCCGACACGAAGCCGTACACCGGGATGAAAAACGCTCTAGCCCCTCATTCCACTCGAACACGAGATCGCAGCTTTTGCGGTTCATTGTCCAGGCATCCGCCGGCGACCCGCATGCGTCGTTCGGTTTACCGTATTAAACACCCGAAACCATTACAGCCCTGTGAAGTTTTCACCCGAGACCGACACACCGGGCGGCTTCGCGCGGAGATATCCAAGCTCCGGTCTTCGCTGCTTACACTTTCGACGACCGAACTTATTATTAATCAGGCCCGTAAATACCCTCCTGGTATTTCGGGCCGCCGCCCAGGCCGGTACACGCCCGGCCTGGGCTCACGCGGCTTGTCGCCGCGCCGGGGCATCCCTGCCCCGGATTAACCCGGCCTATATTTATAGGCCGGGTTAATAACCTCCCGGTAATACAACTGTCAGGTCGCCTTAACACGGATGCTGTTTGATACACGGCGGTCCGCCGGGACTCGCCCGGCCTTTCTCAGGAACAAACCGAGGAATATGACACCATGAAACTCAACAAACTCGCCTGTGCCGTAACGCTGATCTTGGCCGGCGGCACCGCCTGCGCCGGCGCCGGGCCGGCCACGACGGTCAAGATCGTCGCTTTCAACGATTTCCACGGCCAGCTCGAATCGCCGGGCTCCTTCGGCGGCAAGCCGGCGGGCGGCGTGGACTGGATCGCCGGGTACGTGTCCAAGCTGAAAAGCGAGAACCGCTACACCACCGTGGTCTCCGCGGGCGACCTGATCGGCGCAACGCCCCTCGTTTCCGCCCTGTTCCACGACGAGCCCACCATCGAGACCATGAACATGGCCGGGCTGGAAATCAACGCCGTCGGGAACCACGAGTTCGACGAAGGCAAGGACGAGCTGAAGCGCATGCAGAAAGGCGGCTGCCATCCTACCGATCCGAACTCCTGCCAGGGCGCCTCGGTCGGCGCGCCTACCGCCGATGATGGTTCCTTTGCCGGCGCGGACTTCAAGTTCCTGGCCGCCAACGTGGTCGACACGGCTACCGGCAAGCCCGTTTTCCCGCCTTATGTCATCAAGAACTACGGCGGCGTCCGCGTGGCCTTCATCGGCATGACCCTCATGGAAACTCCCACCATCGTCACGCCGTCCGGCGTCTCCGGACTGGAATTCAAGGACGAGGCCGATACCGTCAACGCGTTGATCCCCAAATTGCGGCGGCAGCGGGTCGAAGCCATAGTCGTGCTGATCCATCAGGGCGGCACGCAGCCCGTCGCCCAGAACGCCACGACCATGAACCAGTGCGCCGGCAACCTGGACGGAACCCCCATCAAACCCATCGTCAATCAACTGGACGATGCCGTGGACATGGTGATTTCCGGCCACACCCATCAGGCCTACAACTGCAGGATCGCGAACCGGGAGGGGCGTGAAATCCCGGTGACCAGCGCCAATTCCATCGGACGCATCCTGACCGACATTGACCTGACGATCGACCGGAAAACCCGTGACGTGACGGCAGTCAGCGCCACCAATATTCTGGTGGACCAGACCGACGCGACGGTCACCCCGGACGCCGGCATCAAGGCCGTCGTCGACGGCTACAAGTCACTGGCCCAGCCCATCGCCAACCGGGTAATCGGCGCCATCACCGCGGATATCACCCGCACAGCCAATGCGGCCGGCGAGTCCGCTCTGGGCGACGTCATCGCCGACGCGCAACTGAAAGCCACAGAAGCTTCGGGCTTCGGCGACGCGGTAGCCGCGTTCATGAATCCGGGCGGAATCCGTGCCGACCTGAGTTACGCATCCGGCACGGCCGGCGAAGGCGACGGCCACGTGACCTACGGCGAAGCCTTCACCGTGCAGCCCTTCGGCAACAGCGTGGTGACCATGACCCTGACCGGCGCCCAGATCGAAATTCTGCTGGAACAGCAATTCACCGGCTGCGGCGCCGACAATGCAACGGCCGCCTTCAACTATCCGGCCGGAGACTCCGGCCAGGCGTTCGACCGCGTCCTGCAGGTCTCCAAGGGCTTCGCCTATCAGTGGTCGGCCAGCGGTTCGCCTTGCGACAAGGTCGACCCGGCCGGCATTCGGATTAACGGCGAAACCGTCGACCCGGCCGCGAACTATCGCGTCACCGTGAACAGCTTCCTCGCCGACGGCGGGGACAAGTTCTACGTCCTGAAGCTCGGCACCGATCGGCTCGGAGGCGCCCAGGACCTCGACGCCCTCGAAGCCTGGTTCAACCATCCGGAAGCCGATTCCGATCCGGCCGAGCCGGGCGTACAAATCGCGCCCGGTCCGCAAGATCGTATCGTGCGGATTCCCTGAAAAACCGGCGTCGGAGAGCTCCGGCCTCCGCCGCACCGTCTCTGAAACATAGAGCTCTACGCAAATTTTCGAATCCCGGAAACTCCGTTTTCAGGTTGTATTTATTCAACTCGGCATTGGAGTGAACATTCATCGTAGGATGGGTAGAGCGAAGCGAAACCCATCGATGGCGGGTTAGCCCCTCGGTTCCGCGTAACCCACCGATTGACGGTCGTTCGGTGGGTTACGCCGCACGCGAAGCACAGTGATCGGCGATCGGTCAGTGCTGATGTGCGCCTAACCCACCCTACGAAACAATGCGTAATTGAACGCGATTTCGAATAACCTGCCGTCACTCGCCCTTCGGTCCCCACAAGCTTACGGTGCCGGACACCTCGTTCGAAACGGCGATTAGAGGCTTGCCGGTCGGACTTTTATGGGCCGGCACGAAGTCGATCACTTCCGGGCCGCTGTCCGGCCCCACCGGCGTGGCTGCAAAATCGCGGTTTTGCAGATATTGGACGATGGCCGGCGAGGCCGGATCGCCCAAATCGACCACGACCACCCCGCCCACGCGCTCGAGGCCGATGAACCCGTAGGTCCGGCCGTCCACCACACCGGTGGCGGCGGCTTCGGGCTCGGGGCCCTTGTTGTCGCTGCGGTCGTCGAAGGTGTTGGCCTCGTTGTTGGAATTGAAGTTGGCGGGCAGCTCCGCGGCGATGATCTGTTCGAGCTGATCTCCGCTGTCATAGACCAGGTCGCCGGTTTCGCCGTCCCACACCGAAAACGATCGGGCGCCGAAAGCGTAGACCGTCGATTCCGCATCCGACCCGGCGGCGGGCATCTTCGTGGTTACGGTGAGACGCCCCAGCGCAGCATTGTCGCGCAGTGCCGCCGTGAAGGAGTCATTGGTCGTAACGCTGCGCACACGTGCTTCTTCGACCAGACCGGGGTATTCGCGGGCGTCGCCCTCGTTGGCGGAGAGCACATAGTCCTTGCCGCCGATCCGGAAAGCGGCGAGCCCATCCGGCTGGTACATGCCGTAGACCCGCCCCTGAGGCCAGGTGCTGATATTGACGGCATTGTCGCGGTCGCTGGCATCGAGGCCATTGCCGGCCTGCGAGTGGTCCTTGAAGCCGAGGTCGACGATTTTGTCCACCTCGAGGGCTTCGAGGTCGAGTATCGCGATGGCGTTGTTTTCCTGCAGCGACACCCAGGCCTTCCGGCCGTTTTCATCGACCGCGATGTATTCTGGCTCGAGATCGAGCGACGGCCGCGTGGACCCAAAGATGCGCACGCCCGGCGGCAGATCGCCGGCGCGCGGCTGATCCGGGTCGAAGGCTTGGAAACCGATCGTCTTCACCGAAAACTTGCGGCGGGGCAGTACGTCGATCACGCTTACCGAGCCCTCAGGATCGACATGGCCTTCTCCATATCCCGAAGGCTCGCCCTCGTTGGCGACCAAAACCCTCTTGCCGTCCGGCGTGAAGGTCACCATATCGGGGCCGGCGCCGACCTCGACCGCTCGCAGATTGGAACCGCCCGGCGAAAAGAAAACCACTTTGCCCGGTTCGGTGCCCGACTCCACTGCCGCCGCCACGAGCCCGTTCCCGACGGCGACGCTGGTGACTTCGGAACCGTACGCGGACAGGTCGAGCCGCTTGAGACGCACCGGTTGTTTCGGATCGGAGATGTCTACGATGTCGACCGAAGCGTTCGCGGCATTCGAAACGTACATCTTGTCGCCCTTGACGGCCACGACCTCGGCCGAGGTCTGGCCGGTCAGACCGGTGGCATAGCTGCCGACCGGCTCGAACGCGGGGCCTGCTGCGGCGGCCGGGCCGGGCAGGATTCCCGCAAACAGGGCGGCAGCACCGACCGAGGTCGTCCGCGCCGCATCGAGCGCGCGAATGCCGCTCGCCAAGGCCCCCTCAAATTTCAAACGGAACAGTTTGGTTTTCATTCTTGTGACTCCGAGTTAGCGCAGGTGAAATGAACGCGGTTCAAAACAATCCTTCCAATGGCTGGACTATCCGAAAGTCGGGACGCTACTGGAATCACGTTAAGGCGGTGTGACAAGCCTGCTCCGGAGTATCGGCTAAGCCGGACCTACGCCTAACGCGGAAGGTCGCTTCAAGCGGAAAAAACGAACACCCGTAACACAAACTTAACCCATTTGAAAGAAAGCGAAGATACAGTGTCGCCAGTCTTACAAACGAGAAGTCGAGGAGACCGATCATGCTTGCTCATGTCAGAAAACCGCCTGTCGTTTTTGCATTGGCGCTCGGTCTTGGGTTGAGCCCGGCAGGGCATGCCGCCATCTGGAAAGCGACATTGAATCAATCCAATGCCGAATCCGTGTTTCCGGACAATGCGGATTACCTGACCGTGTTCATCCGGGACGGCAGCGATGCCGCCGGACTTTTGCTGAACGGCTATACGACGACGAGTGATGACGTCGTGTTCAGCGTCGACGCGCTTTCCGTGCTGGACTCGAAAGCGGGTACCAACTACGGTATCGATACTTTTGCATTCAACACCACATTAAACCCTGGCGGTTTCACCGCTAATAACTTCAAGTTGCCCAGCGGATGGAGCCTCGGGTCCGGCAATGCCGATGGTTTCGGCGATTTTGAACTCAGGACAGGCGGCGGCCAAGACCGCTACGATCCGGTCTGGTTCGCCATCACCGGGATCAACGGCGATAACGCAAACCACTATTTCGCTCTTTCCGGTAAAAACGCCGGCCAGGGCAATTATTACTTCGCCGCCCACGTCGCCGGTTTCAACGAAGCCCTGACCGGCGGAACGGGCGGCGCGTGGTTCGCAGGCTCGAACGGTCAACCGGGTACCGCGCCCGAACCTGTTCCCGTTCCCGCAGCTTTTTGGCTGTTCGGCTCCGCTGTCACCGGTTTCGCTTTCGCCTCCCGGCACTCCAAACCACGCCTCGTGTAAAAAGGGAGTCTTGAAGGAGAAAGACGCGAAGCCTATCGCTCGTTGCCGGATGAAGAACGAGGTTGCGTGTAAATGGTGGCCGATAAACGCGAACCGAAACACCGGGACCGTACGAGCGCCACTCACTCCGCGCCAATGGCTGGAGGTGCTCCTTGCCGCAGCCTGATCCTCGGCATTAGCGGTGCGCGGTAGAGCATCCGCCTCACTTGGGATGAAAGACCGATGCCACCGGGCCACTTGCGTGCTTGCAAAATAAGCAGCCGGTTTGACGGAGGTCAAGTCTCGATCTGGATGCCGACTGCGGCGCTGGCTATCATGCCCTAGATGTTGACGCAGACCCGCCGGGTAGCCCGCAGACGGAGCGGATGATCCCCCGGACGTCTCGCCTGCGCCAACCACGCACCTCCCGCCTCACCCCGATCGTCCCGATCGCCGGGCGAAGCTTCGGGGAGGCCGAGTTCAAGCTTTCCAACTAACGAGGAGTTGTCCTTATGAATAACCACCTTGGCGACGACCGATCGTGCCGCGCTTATTTCCACATCGTCGACATCGACCCCGCCACCGAGAGCGTCGTGATCCAATACGTCGAGAATGATTGGCTGCGCGGAATGGACCAGACTCGGCACCTGCCTTGGGTGGAGTTCTTGAACGGCTTGAGGGAGGGGCGCTATGAAATTCATCGCGCGAACTGACGACTGAGCCCCTTCGGCGGCAGCCGTCCGCTTCCTCCATGATCTTCCAAACGCATCCCACGCGGCGAATCGCGATCTCGGTCCGGCCTTCCGAACCCGCCGACAATCGACTCGGATTTCGAATCATCGCTGCCATCCCGAAATCATCCTGACGGATGAACCATGTTCGGCGCTCGACCCCATTGCGACGGCCAAAATCGAGCACCTGGTCGCGGAATTGAAGCGTCAATTCACCCTTGTAATCGTGACCCATTCGCTGCAGCAGGCCGCGCGGGTTTCGGAGCGCATCGGATTTTTCCATCTGGGACGATTGATTGAAGTGGGGGAAACGGCCGAGGTCCTTACCCATCCGCGTCATCCCTTGACCAAAAGCTATATCACCGGCCGCATCGGCTGATTCCGAATTCCGATACCGGGCGCTTGACGCGACGACCGTATGCCCCTGACCTTTTTCGTAAAAGGGTTCTCGATGCCGCATTAGAGCGTTTTCATCTCGCTCGTACGGCAAAACAGGCTTGGCGGAAGTCGTGGCGCCTTCGGCTCGGGTGAATTGCTTCAATTCGTAGGTCGGCAATCCTTTGCCGACGAAGACGCGTGGCCGGGACGTGGCGTCGGGAAGGGATTCCCGACCTACAGGGTGCATGGTTGTAGGTCGGCAATCCCTTGCCGACGAACCCTTTGGCCCAACGGCGTCGTCGGGAAGGGTCGCGACTAAAGCGACCGTTTGCGATTGGAAGGGGCCGATTAAAGGCCCGTTTGCGATTGGGAAAGGATTCCCGACCTACTCGCGAATGCCCGTACAGTAGGTATAAAAATGCTCTAATCGAACTGCACGGCAGGATGGTCGATACTTTCAGCAGCCGAGAAGCGATCTCCACCCCCGGCCTACCGCCTCAAACGGTTCGCTGAACATGTGCCGTCGGCTGTCCGACGTTCACAATAAAATCACCGAGTATCCAGGTGAAGGATTCTCTTTTCCCGAATTCTTCGACGCGCCGAACGCATAGGTATTACCGTATTTTTATCGACAGGTTTGATGTTTTCCGTTTCGAGGTTGCGATCCGTTCTCTGATTCTGTTTAATTCTGTTTAATTCGATTAACTGGATTTTCAAGGAATAAGATTATGCTGCTTTGGTTATTTCTGACCGCAGCTCTATTGTTAAGCATAGAACGGATAACCTACCTGTGGATTTGGCATCATCCTGATACCTTTAAGGCTGTCTGCAAATATCCCGCAATCGTTCGTTTTGGCGAGCCGATTTCCGCCCTGGAGAAGTTATTTTATATATTCAAGATATTGCAAATAGGGATATTCCTTGCCTGGTGCATGCTGCTAGGGAATACCCTGATTCCACTCCCCACCAGCAGTCTGGTTCCAATGTCATTGGGGATTGGGTTGATTGTTATCGGCCAAGTATTTAATTTCGGCGTCTTTTATCGCCTAGGGCGGTCCGGAGTGTTCTACGGCAACAAGTTCGGTTATGAAATCCAGTGGTGCAACGCCTTCCCATTTTCAGTGCTTAACCATCCCCAATACGTCGGTACATTATTGTCGATTTGGGGCTTTTTTCTGGTCATGAGATTCCCTCATGACGACTGGATTCTGTTACCTCTTGTGGAGACTTTATATTACGGCGTCGGCGCGTACTATGAGCGTTGATCGATAAGGAAGCTCTGATTATTGCTTCGGCAGTTAAATCAGAATCATCGTTCGAATGCATCTCCGATCTTACCTTGCCCAATCAATGACTTGGGTTAATCGCAATTTGCCGAAAATCGCGCTTTAATTGCCGAAGCGATACTAAACGTAAACGAATGAATGTCACTTTGCTCGTCATTCCGGCATGGATTGCCGGAATCCAGAAACCAGGGATGGCAAGGCTGATACATCCATGTAACCTGGACCCCGGCATTCCCCGCCAGGGTGACGGTATAACTTTTCTTTCTTATCACTTAGTAAGTCCTTCGACAGGCTCAGGACGAACGGAAACGGATTGATTCCGTTCATGGTGAGCCTGTCGAACCATGAGCGGAATCGACTTATTCAGAGTTTCCATAACGGAAGCATCAGCAGTCGTCGCCCCATGCGGATGACGGTGCCCTGTTCCAGCTGAGGGCAGAGCTTGAACCCGTTGGGCGCCAAAACGATGATCGTCGAACCATGCTGAAACCACCCTAGTTCGTCACCTTTACGAAATGGCGCTTTGCATGGAATCACGTTAGGGCCGCGGTACTTGAGGTGCAGCAGAACATCCAGGAAATGAAGCCGTATGCTGGCCACGAGCACGGCGGCAACGGGCACCAAAGCGATTAGGTGGTTGCCGGGGCTCAACCGCGTCCGCAGTACGGCGCGCTCGTTCTTGCAAAAAAGACCCGGTATTCGCCTGAGGGCAACCGGATTGACATTCCAGGTGTCTCCCGAAATGTAGGTAACCTGATCGATCTCGCAGTCATACGGCGCGTGGAACCGGTGGTACATGCCGGAAGTGAGCCGTAAGGTCACGTAATAGCCATTACGGTAATGGCTTGCCAATTCCCCATCACAAACCAGTTCGTTCAGGGCGTACGGGATGCCTTTGGCCTGAAACAGCGTCGTGCCTTCGATATCGCCATGTGCCCCTATGATGGCGTCGCACGGACTGACCAGAACGCCGGGATCATCGTCGACGGGACGGGCGCCTTCCTTAAGTTCGCGGGTGAAGCATTCGTGCATGCTGCGGAACTTCGTTTTCTTGGCGTCGCTCAGGTCGACTTGGGCAAACAGCCGCCACAAGGCAATGGATAGACGACAGACCAGAGGATGCTCGATTTGGCTGAACCAACCCACGAACCGCGTGAGAAATTGGCGCGGAATGCGATTGGTCAGCAAAAAATTGACATCGTCCTGTTGGGTAATTTGCGCGATTAGGGAGCGTAAGGTCATTGTTTGTAGGGCTTTGTACTATCGGTGCTCATCTCCAAAAGCCACAGGACACGCATTATTGTTCCGGCAGTCGCGAGCGATGCCTGTCCTGAGCCCGGTCGAAGGGCGCTTCCCGATGGTCGGCACATCCTACGGACTGCATTTGTCGAAGATCGCTTCTTTGTGCCAAAGCAATAACTACGGAATCATGCGAGTCATCCGGCTGTCATCGTTCAGTCAGGAAATTGCATTAACTCTGTAACACTCGAATCTTATCCTTAATGGATGGATTGGCATCGAATGGTCAGCCGCCTTGAAGTGCTGTGGCAGCAGGGATGCTCGTTGATTCTTTGGGTTTCGGACTTTTTGCTTTGTCTCTTTCTCTCCTGTCCGCACGGCGCTGTTCGTACGCTTCACGCACGGACACACCGTGCTTTTTTTTGCGCTATTCATCGGAGGATCTATGCACGGTTTTCTTAAAGCTCTGGAAATACAACGTTGGGACGATCACCGTTACTATCATCACAGCCGGATAAACCAGTCGCTGCATTTCGTCAGCGCGCTGAGTTTCGTATTGGCTTACGCCTTGGTGTTCACCGATCCGGTCGCCGCGGCGCTGATCGGGTGGCTGTTCGCAATGCTCACCCGTCAAACCGGTCACTTCTTCTTCGAGCCGAAAGGATATGACGTCGTCAATCAGGCGACCCACGAGTACAAGGAACAGGTGAAGGTCGGCTATAACCTAAGGCGGAAGGTGGTCCTCATGGCTATCTGGGCACTCTCTCCGATCGCTCTTTACCTGGATCCAACGCTGTTCGGGCTTTTCGACTCCAACTCCACCGACAGTAGCTTCATGCACCACCTGGGCTTGTTATGGCTCGCGATCGGAATCGGCGGCCTGCTGTTCCGAACCGTGCAACTGTTCTTCCTGAGAGACGTCCAAACCGGGCTGGTTTGGTTGGCCAAAATCCTTACCGATCCGTTTCACGACATCAAGCTGTACTACAAATCCCCTATTTGCCTGCTCCGAGGACAGCTCATCGATCCCATGACATCTGAAAAAGAGGAATCGGAACAGCACGCTTGAGCTCCGCCAGGGTTCCAAATTCATTTTATGAAGGCCGCGACGGAAAGCGGCCAGCCCTTTCAAACCGATACAATCAACAAACTCTGAGCATACGTATCCGGACTCGTTCAGCATTTGTCACCCACAGATGCGTGTAGAACCAGCGAGGAAACGGAAGCTCGCGCTTAATCCTAGCCTTCTCGGTTTTGACGGTACTCGGAACCTACTAACCGGAAACGCTTGGCAAGCATCTCGCGAAGCACCTGTCGTCTTATGGCCTTGTTGGACAATCCCCCCTCGTACCACCACCATCCGTCCTGCCTCATCTTCTCGGCCGCGGTCACGAAGCGCTCCGCCACGGTTTTGAAATCGGATTCGGTGTAATTGAGGCTGAAGATGAGCCGGCCGGTTCCTACCCAGCTCAGGGTCAGATCCTGCGCACGCAGGTAATATTGAAACATCCAGTTGTAGCGGGAGGGCCGGGTATAGAAAACAGTCCAGATGGACGCCAGATTGGCCACCCGTACCGGCAGGTCCTGGTCGCGAAGCCTTTGATTCAACTGCTCGGCCCTGGCATTCCACACGGAATCCAGGTCCAGATAGAGATTCCGGATCTCGGGTTTGTCGAGACAATTCAGGAATTCATTCATCGCCGCCATCACGTAAGGATGGGAATTGAATGTGCCCCTGGCAAAGCAGATATCGGTAGGTCGGTCGTCGCGAAAGCGCTTCATCAAGTCCTTGCGGCCGCATACGACGCCGACGGGCAGGCCGCCGCCCAAAGTCTTGCCGTAGGTGACCATGTCGGCCTGAACGCCGAAATATTCCTGAGCGCCGCCCGGCGCCAGGCGGAAGCCGGTAAACACCTCGTCGAAGATCAGGACGATGCCCCTTTCACTGCACACCGTGCGTAGCCGCTTCAACCAGTCCGTGTAAGCCGCCCGATCGAAACCGGCGGATCGGCTGCTGTCGATCAGGGTTCCATCGCCCGGAGCGCTCGCATTCGGATGCAGCGCCTGCAAAGGATTCACCAGTACGCAGGCGATGTCCCGGCGCTTGCGAAGCACGCGCAGCGTATCGTCGTCCATGTCTTTCAGCGTGTAGGTTTCGTGCGCCGGCACCGGGTTGCCGACCCCGGGCTGCACGTCGCCCCACCAGCCGTGATAGGCACCGCAGAAGCGCACCACATAAGCTCGCCCGGTGTGGTACCGCGCCAGCCGCACCGCCTGCATCACCGCTTCGGTGCCGGACATGTGGAACGACACTTCGTCGAGTCCCGAGATGAGTTTCAGCCGCTCCACGTTGCTGACGATCACCGGATGATAAAGGCCCAGTACAGGTCCCAGCTCGTGAACGCGCTCGCCGGCCCGTTGCAGGCACTCCTTGTAAAAGTCGTAACCGAACACGTTGACGCCGTAAGACCCCGCGAGATCGTAGGAGACGTTGCCGTCCGGGTCGGTGAGGGTGACTCCCGAAGACGATTGAACGAAAGCGCCGGTTTTGAGGTATTCGCGGACCAAGCGCCTGAACTGGAAGGGTACGCGATAGGCGGAGGTGAACTGCAAATCCGAGATGCCGTCCGCCGCCGACTCGTTGAGCTCGAGCGTACGCGGAGACCGCTTGCGCAAGAACTCCGCAAGCCGCATGAATCCGGCGCGCCGTTGTGCGGCGATTTCTTCCGGAGCGCCATCGCAGCGAAAAAAATGTTCCTCGTCGTATTCGTAGAACGGCACCAGTTTGGCGATGCGGCGGGATAGATTGGAATGCCCCGCCAGGGAGGGGTGCTTGGCCCTCGACAGATCCAGTCTCAGTTTCAATTTCGGCAGCGCCGCCGCAGCGACAGCCGCGCCCAGCCAGTAAAGGGCTACGCTTGTATCCATTTCATTCCTCGGCGATGGGACATTACGGCAAGGGCTCGCCAAACCGGTAGGACGCGAAGAGCAACTTCATGTCCACCGGTGGCATGAGAAATCCGAGTTTCATATCGGCCAGAATGATGATCCCCAAAGGTGCCGAGGTTTCTTCGTGAAGGACTCCTCGGGCGTCAACGTGCTCCAAACTGTAACAATCGAATGTTTCAGATTTGTTGCATGGCAACCCCAGATCGCATTCGTCCGTTCTGGAACAAGATCTCGGTGTCAGCTTTGGAGAGCGGGACTCGGCATGCCGCATCCGAACGCGCTTGTGTTTCGGAAACTGTCACATGATCTTCAAACGGTCGTCACAAAACACCGCTACCGTTTCTCCGACACGGGTCCATCAACGGACTCAAGGGCGCGGATGTCGGTGTCAACGAAACATCGTCCGGCGCCGCTCTACGGCCGACCGCCTTGTGGTTTTTTAAGCTGCGGCCTGACACGGTTGACGGCAAGGGGCGCATTCAGGAAAAGCCTTGCGATCGGCGACGCCCGATAGACTTTTACATACTCGGCAACGATTGTTTTTTCAAAACCCGAAATGACTGCGGAAACAAGCAAATCACGCTCAGAACCGACCGGACTGCTCTTTTATCGAAACATCGTCGCTTTGAATGCCGAAAGGCATCAGTCGTTAAGAATCGGCGCCGCCAACGACCATCGTTTCGCGGCAAAGAGCCATTGGGTTCCGCTCCTCGCGGCGGAATTCGCCGAAGCCTGCAAGGACTACCCGATCGGTTTCGCCAAGGCGGGCAATGACGGTTGGGTTCCAGTGGCCGTGCTTGGATTCGAACGGGAGGAAAATCTTTTCATCGACGGACACGGACACTGGACGGCGGATTACGTGCCGGCCTTCGTTCGCCGATACCCTTTCATTCTGGCGGAAAGCGACGTTGATCCCGAACCGCAGCACGTGGTCTGCGTGGACGAAACCTGCGGGTGGTTGAGTGTTGAAGCGGAAGGGGAACCGCTATTCGTCGGCGGAAAGCCTTCTGCTTATCTGCGAGAAACCATGGATTTCCTCCAGGACTACCATCAACAGGCCAAGCGAACCGCGCGGTTCGGTCAAAAACTTGCCGACTGGAATCTGCTGATCGAGACGCAGGCGGCGGCCACCACGTCGGCCGGGCAGAGCTTCGGGCTGTCGGGCTTTTGGATCGTCGATGAAACGGCATTGAATCGGTTGACGATCGAGAAACTGCACGAGCTTCACACGGCGGGCGAACTCGGCTGGGTTTTCCTGCATCTGGCCTCGCTGACCAATTTCCGCAAACTGCTGGTGCGGAAGAATACTGCGGCTGCGTGACTCTCCGCGCATCTAACCCACGCTGCACCGGAAACATGAACGAAACCTTGTTTTCAGCCGTTACTAATTCCAAATCGCTTTCAATCAGGAATCAATTTTTGTAAGAGTGGGTTAGGCGGCGAGGCCGTAACCCACTGAGCGACCTCGGACCTGTCCTGAGCCAAGTCGAAGGGTCGGTGGGTTACGCTTCGCTAACCCACCCTACGATTCATGTTCATTCGAATGCCGAATGCAATAAGAATCCGGCATGACTATGTGTCGCGGCGGGGCATGCCCGCCCCGCCGCTGAACGCACGGATCCTACGAACCGATGATGCCGCCATCGTCCTTGGTGATGACCAGGACGGAGGAACGCGGACGGCTCAGGCCCGGAGTGTTAGGCAAGGGCTGGCCGGCGCTGTTGACGGTGAACTGGCTTTGCGGCCAGTTGCTGTACTGCGTCGGGTTAGACGCGGGCGAATCTTCGCCGGGATGCTGGACGCCGACGAATAGGGTCTTGCCGTCGGGCGTGCTGGTGACGCCGGTGACTTCGCACTTGTGGGGTCCGGTCAGGAAACGGCGCACTTCCTTGGTGTTGGGGTCCGCGCAGGCCATGATGTTGGCACCGATGTTGACCCAATCGCCGCTCGCATCGCCGGCCTGGTCGGTCTGTATCCACAGCCGTCCGAACTGGTCGAACCACAGGCCGTCCGGCGCTCCGAAATCGGCGGAGCCCGCCGGTGCGTCGACAATGTCGCCCTCATAGTACGGACCGGTGCCGGCGGCGCCGTTCACCAGATTGCCGGACTGATAATTCGCCCCCAGAGTCTTGGCGGTGATCGAATCGCCGCAGAGCATGAAGATGTCCCACTCGAAGCCGGTCGCGGTGACGACATTGCCGTCCTCGCGCCAGCGGATGATGTGACCGTAGTCGTTGTCCGGGCGCGGGTTGGCCATATCCACCGGCGGACGTGCGCTGGCGGCCGTCGTCGTGCCGTCGGCCTTGTTGGACGAGGTCGCCGGCGTACTGCCGCCACCGCCGCGGCGGTTGTTGTTGGTCAAGGTGCAATAGATTTCCAGCGGACGCTGGTCGTTGTAGACCGAGTAACCTTTGAACGAAAACTCGGGATCGTAATAAGTGCGCAGCGCGGTCCATTCCGGGCGGTCCATCATGGTGGCGCCGACCGCATCGGCGGCCTGACGGGTCTTGATCAGGATCAGGGCCTGCACTTCCGCGTCGTCCGCGCCGGCAAACTGCGGCAACTCGCGCAGCTTGTAGTATCCGCCCGCGCCATTGGGAATCACGGACGTCGTATCCGGCTCCAGCGCGATCCATTCGCCGCGATAGGTTTCCGCTCCGGCGCCAGGCATGTCGGTGAACCTGGCGACGTAGAGCGTGCCTTTGTCCAGCAGGTTGCGATTGTCGGCGCGTTTGTGGCGATTGAACCGTTTGGCGGCAACGAATTTGTAGATGTATTCGTTGCGTTCGTCGTCGCCCATGTAAAAGGCGACCCGGCTGTTGCCATCCACGGCTACCTGAGCGCTCTCGTGCTTGAATCGGCCCATGGCGGTGCGCTTGACCGGCTTGCTCTCGGGATCGAAAGGATCGATTTCCACCACCCAGCCGAACAAATAGGGCTCCAGCGGGTTGGTGGCTGCATTGAACCGCGGGTCGGCTTCATGCCAGCGATAGCCGAAACCCCCGGCCACGATGCCGTAACGGGCTTGATCGTTGAGAATTGCTGCGCGTTTCGGATCGGCCGCATCGACGCTTTCGCCGCTGTTCCACCCGAAGTAGCCGTTCCAGTTTTCTTCGCAGGTCAAATAGGTGCCCCAGGGGGTGTAACCGTTCGCGCAGTTGTTGAGCGTTCCGTGGCAATGGTAGCCGTCGTTGATGCCGACCTCGACCGAGCCCGCCGGCTGGATGTCGAACTTCTTCGACTGCATCAAGGCATGCCCGGCCGCCGGGCCGGATATTTTCATCCGGGTGTTGCCGGTGATGCGGCGGCCGAAGGGTGAGGTACCGATGACCTGCCATTTTCCGCGGTTCTTGCGCACTTCGACCACCGATATGCCATGGCCGGCCTGGGATTTGCGTACCTTCGCGATGGTGACGCCGGCGCCGCCGGCCAAACCTTCCGCGCCGTGCAGAATTTCTTCGTGAGTGTATTCGTGATTGACGCACAACAGGCCGCGCACCGGACTCCTTCCGTGACCGATGCCGTGCGAGGAAATTGGGAAGTAGTGCATGCCGTCGTTATGCATGCCGAACTGCTTTTCCTGAGCGGCGGCATCCTGGCTGGCGTCTTCGTCCCAAGCCGGCGCGCGCTTCATGATCGGATCTCCCCAGGACGCCAGTACTTCCACCGTATATCCTGCCGGGACCGTTACTTTATCGGCGACCGGCGCCAGGCTGGGCGGTACGCTCTCGAAACCGATCCCGGCGAAGCCGTTGCCGGCGGGCAGCGGCGCGGCTTCCACAGCGCCAATGATGCTCTTCATGTTGACGCCGCCGATGGCAGCCAGAACAGACGCGCTGATCGTCGTTTGCATGAAATGCCGACGCCCCAAGTCGGTACGCTCGATCACGTCGCGAATGGATTCGTTGCCCGACGGATTCATGGTCACGTCGTTTTTCGGATGTCGCTCACCTTTCATCGAATACTCCAGAGTTCTTGTTGGAATTGGTCACCACGCAGGAATAAGCCGCGGATATTCCGATGCGGTTGCCGGCACATTCACTGCGGGTCGGGCGTAACTTAGCCGACCATCATGACCGGCTAATGAATGTTTGATGACATGTGGATGTCGGACGCGGGATTTCCGAGGTGCGGTCAGGGGGAAGGCCGAGCGAGTGACAGGATCGGCGATCGTTATGTTGGAATATGCACATGATCGTTCGGCCAAGGCGTCGTAGATCGGGAATCCCGTCGCGGCCCAGCGTCGGCAAAGGATTGCCGACCTACGACACCTTGAGTCGCAAAATGGCAAACTTCTGAGGAATCGCCGTGGAGCATTCGTAGGTCGGCAATCCTTTGCCGACGCACCCGTTGGCCCAACTGCACCGTCGGGAAGGGCGGCTTCGGCGCTCCTGGAAGGATCGGTTCGGTGCTCCCGAACCGATCGTTTGCGATTGGAGACACCGTTTGCGATTGGGAGGGATTCCCGACCTACGCGCGAGTGCCCGTACAGTAGATATGAAAATGCTCTAGCCGATATCCTGAGTAACCGGCGTTTCCGCGTCTTGCGAGGATTTCGCGGTGGAAAAGTACGCGAGGACCACGCCGACCTCGAATAACAGCCAAATCGGCACGGCCATGAGAGTTTGCGAGATGACGTCGGGCGGCGTCAGAACAGCGCCGACGACGAACGCCGCCACGATGGCGTACGGGCGTTTTTCTTTCAGGTCGCGGTAATCGACTGCACCGCTCTTGACCAGGAGCAAGGTCAATATCGGAACCTCGAACACGGCGCCGAAGGCCAGCAAGAGAGACAGCACGAAATCCAGATAATGGGAAATATCGGTCATGACGGCGACTCCCTGCGGGGCGGCAGCGGCCATGAAGCCGAATATCACCGGAAAGACCGCGAAATAGGCGAATGCGATACCGACGTAGAACAAGATCGTACTGGCCAGCAAGAGCGGGATGAACACGCGTCTTTCATGACGATAAAGGCCGGGCGCGACGAAGGCCCAGGCTTGGTAGAGGATGAACGGCACGGCGAGGAACACCGCCACCGCCAAGGTCAGCTTGAAAGGCGTCAGAAACGGCGAGGCCACCTCGATGGCGATCATCTGCGAGCCCGCCGGCAAATGCCGCATCAGCGGTTCGGCCAGACAGGAATAGATGGGGTTGGAAAAATAAACCAATCCAAGAAAAAGCAGCAGCACGGCGAGGACGGATCTGAGCAATCGATTCCTCAGCTCGACCAGATGGCTCATCCAGCCCATTTCGCCAAGACTCTCGGACTCGATGTCAGGCTTCCGGTTCCGCATTTCTACCACCGTTACCGATTGTGGAGGCGTCCGTTTCCGGCTCGGAGCCCGTCCGCTTCGCGCGGGATGACGGCGTCTCTTCCAAGAGAGAGATACGCCTGCCGGCTTTCACCTTCAATGACTGCCTGATCTCTTCGAGTTCCAGTTCGCGATCGATATCCGCCTTGACCGACCCTATGGCGGACTTTGCCTTCCGAACCCACAGTGCCGTCTTGCGGGCCACGCGTGGCAACCGCTCGGGCCCCAGGACCAGCAGGCTGACAGCGCCCACGAGCACCATTTCCCAAAAGCCGATCTCGAACATAACGACGGGCAGTAGAAGAGAGATTAGGCCTTCGGGCTTGCGACGTCGGACGGCGAAGTCCCGAATTCCGCATCACGTTCGCCAACGGGAGACTTGTCGTCCTCGGCTTCGTTCATGGATTTTCTGAAACTCCGAATCGCCCCGCCGAGATCGCCGCCTATGGTCCGCAGCTTCTTGGTGCCGAAAATCAGAAGGACGATCATAAAAACCAGCAACAATTCCCAAACGCCTATGCCCATGTGTACCTCAAAAAAATTATTAATCAGGCCCGTAAATACCCTCCTGGTATTTCGGGCCGCCGCTCAGGGCGGTACACGCCCGGCCTGGGCTCACGCGGCTTGTCGCCGCGCCGGGGCATCCCTGCCCCGGATTAACCCGGCCTATATTTATAGGCCGGGTTAATAAATCTCGAACGAAGTCCGCGCACGCTAGCAGGCGCGCGTTACGAGAGAATGACCAAACGCCGTTCAGGGTTGTGCCGCCCGTGTCAGAAGCACATTGACGTGATCGGTCCCTGTCGTCCCCAAGACGTTCTTCGCGAACGCCCGGGGAAATGACGTAGCTCCAACCGTTGGAGCCGGCGTATCCCTCGCCGTCTTCCCTGCTTGACATCGCCCTGTGAGGGCAATCCACAAATCGTCGCCGCGCTGTTTTACAGCGCGCCGTTGCTCCACGGCCCGGTGATGGCAAAGGTAATGCCCGGATTGGCCTGGATATTGACAAACAGCCACTCGTCCTGGAAGGTCGCGCCCGCGAACTCCGCACCGCGCTGGTTTCTGTCGTAGGTGACACCGTTACGCGAAATCGGGCCCATGCCCTCGGCTCTGAAATCCATGTTGTTTTCGCAGAACGGGAAGATCTTTCCGTCGATGGTCAGGCCGTGCATGCGCGAGACGGCGTTGCTGCCGTCTTCGCAGAGGATTAGGCTGCCGCGCGGACTCCAGGCAATGTTGTCCGGGTTGTCCAACACGTTGCGATCGGCCGATTCGTAAACCAGGCTGAAGGTTTCGTTGACCGGGTCGTAGGCGAAGATCTGGCCGCGGCCCGCGACACCGCCGCTGGTCGAGCAGACGTAGATGATGCCGTTGCCGTACCACACGCCTTCGCCGCGGCGCAGGCTCGCGGCGCCCTGCATGATGCCCTGGGAAACCACGCCGCCGTACGTGGTGCCGGTGATGAAGGGCTTGTTCGGCTCCTCGATATCCACCCACTCGACATCCCATGTTGCACCCTCGGGCTGGGCGACGCCGGTGTCATAGTAGGGGTAAGAAACGCCATTGATGGTGCGGGTGGCATTGGGAGCAACAACGAGTTTCATCATCTGCAGCTTGCCACCCATGGCCGGCTTGCCCGGCACGTTGGGAATGAAGCGGTAGAAACCGGACGGCGTGCTGTCCTCGGTCTCGTAGATGATGCCGGTGGCCGGATCGACCGCAACGGCTTCGTGGCTGAAGCAGCCCATGTCGACCAGCGCGATGGGTTTGGCTTCGCCCACGGCGGGAACGTCGAAGCAGTAACCGTGCTGCTTGGTGTAGGCGGGGTTGGTGTGCAAGCCGTTGGTGGTTTCCTCGCAGCTGATCCACGAATTCCAGGGCGTGGGGCCGCCGGCGCAGTTGCGGATGGTGCCGGAAATCGAGGCCCGGCTCGATGCCCATTTATTGCCGCGCGAATTCGGGGCGAAGATGAGATTGGTCGTGCCGCCGTCGCAAGCCGGATCGTAAGTCAGTTCGGGAGCCGCGAAGGAACCGGTCACGCCGCCTTTCTCGTGGTTGCGCACCAGCACGTAGCGGCCGTGATTGGCGGCAACCACGGCCATGCCGTCGTGATTGCTCGGGGTGGGAATGCCGTCGTCCATGATGTCGCCGGTCCAGCCGTACGACCAGTACCTGAAGCCTTCCGGCAGATTCAGCAGCGGCAAGCCGGTAGCTTCGTCAAATACCGGCGAGAGCGGGCCGTAATCGGGACTGAAGGGAATGTTTTCGGCGCGGGCCTGCCCCGAACCGAGAATGCTGTAAGGCATGGCGACAGCGGCTGCAGCGGCGATACCGCTCTTGATGAAACCGCGGCGGCTGAGCGTCCAGTTGGGGTCGAGTTCTTTCCTGGCATCGGCGGCCGCGAGGTCGCGGATCAAGTCGATATGGTCGTCACGAGTTGTCATGTGATCTCCGTTATTTTGCGTTGCCATTAGTCGAGAAGCGTGTTCCAAGCGTTCTCCCGCCACGACCGTCCATCCCCATCGGAATCGATGGTGCGGATTTCGTTGCGGGGCATCCGTGTGGCTAATTCTCGAATTCAAAAATGACGGGTGTGAGTAGATCTGGTTACAGTTTGGCGACCCCGACGACTGTAGGGGAACTCGCGAGTAGGTCGGGAATCCTTCCCAATCGCAAACGGCCGTCCTGGGAGCGCCAGGACGCCCCTTCCAATCGCAAACGGTCGCTTTAGTCGCGACCCTTCCAATCGCAAACGCCGAAGTCGCCCTTCCCGACGGCACAGTTGGGCCAACGGGTGCGTCGGCAAAGGATTGCCGACCTACGAATGCTGGAAAGAGTTGAGCTCTTGGGATACTGCCGGAATGTCTGCAATTTCGCCCGTGCAAGCGAGCAAAAGAAAGGACCGCGAAAGCGGTCCTTTCACCGGCTAAAACGTACCCCGGAACTTCTCGCAGGGTGTTTCGTCGGCCGATTAGAACGTTTTTCATCCCGGTGTACGGCTTCGTGTCGGGCGGGAAGAACGTAGGTCGGCAATCCTTTGCCGACTTATCGGTTCGGCAAGGGATTGCCGACCTACATATCGGGCTCTCTGGCACCGAATCGGAAAATGCTCTAGGGCAACGGATGCTGTTCCAGGTTCTTTTCGACGATTTCCTGATGAACCGAGAAGACGTCCGCCGAATTCGGATCGACGACGACCCGCAGCCAGTGCACGTCGTCGGCACCGAAGGTTTCCACGCGCGTCGCGTTCTCGATGCGCCGCTTGCTGTTACTGCCCATCATGGGCTTGTCCACACGGTAATAATGCGAGTCGCCGTGAGCGAAAACGACCGGCTTCTCGAACTTGATCGCTTCCGCTTCCATGTCGGCGAGAATTTCCTCGAAACCGCGCCGCCCCGCGCTGCCCTTGGCCAGCTCGAAACCGGGATTGGCTTGAAACAGAAGCAGCACGCCGCGTGCGTCTTCCGCCTCGGCTTTCGCGAAGGTCTCGCTGATCCAGGCGCGGGCCGCCTCGATGCGGCGAGCGACTTCCTCGTCGTCGGCCGGGGTGCGGGCGGCGAACGGCGCCAGGCCGTTATTGCTGCCGACGATGTGCACTGTCGCGAACATGACGTGCTGTTCCATCCAGCGCGTGTTCTCGACGAATTCCGGATAGCTCGGATCGGCGGCCTGGGTTTCCACCGTCATGGTTTTCTCGCCCAGCGTCTGACCGGGCACCGGATAGAACATTTCTCGCAGCTTGGCCAGCCGTTCCAAAGGCTGATAGGAGCCATTGTTGGCGCGATGGCAATCCGTCCATTCATTGTCACCGGGGGTCAAAACGAAGGGAATCTCGAAACGCCGGAAGCGTTGCAGCCGATCCTCGAACACTTCGTCCGAGCACAGGGTGGAACCGTTCTTGATGTCGCCGGCATGCAGAACCCATTTCAATTTATGGTTCGCATTGATTTCCGCGATCACGTTATCGAGCTTCCAAAAATCGGCCGGGGCATACGGCACGTCGCCGATCAGGGCGAACTCGAACTTGCCGTAACCGTGGGCGTTATTGTGCTCCGGTGCGGCACTGGCGGTTTGGCCGAGTGCGACGGCGCAAGCGGCGGCGAAAAGCAGGGATTTGACTGGTGTCATGTTCACAATGAGCTCCGGGTTGGAAAGAAAATAAAAGGGCCGCAAGCGGCCCCTTTCCAATCGGCGAACTCGACGGTTACCAGGTGGTCGAGGCCCGACATTTGTTCAGAAGCGCGGCCATTTAATCGGCGGCGCATTACAGGTCTATTAGGATTTCGTAACGATTCGGTGACGGACTGGCTATCGTCGGTGCTCCCTTTTCACATCCATGCCTTGGTTGTGGGCGTTTCGGGTACGCCTCGTGGGATATCGGAGAAACATGTCCCGCGATCGGGTAACGAAACGTTTCATCGAGGAGCGGAATCCGACGCGTGGTACGCAAGGTTCCGGATGAGATCCAGAAAGAACCGCGGACCTTGATATTCCGGATCGCTGTCAATGAGGGATTGATTTTGTAGGTGAGTTAGGCCGCGAAGCCCTAACCCACCCTGGCGGCGCCAACGGCGGGAACAAACGCGGCTTTAGTATTCGCAGTCAAATTGCCTAATCCAGCTGTCTAAAGGACTAACGATGTCACGTCAAAGGAGCATGAATCATGAGCAATCAAGAACCGCGCACGCCCCCTAAGACCACGGACTTCGGCATTTTTTATCCTGTCGGCTACCTGGTCGTCGCGTTCCCGAAACAGGAGGACGCACAGCGGGTACAGCAAGATCTCCTAACCGGCGGTTATGAGCAGGCGGATTGCCAGCTTTATACGTGCGAAGAAGTGGCTGCCGCCGCGCAGCGTAATCTTGCGGAAAACACGGGCTTTCTCGCGCGATTGGGCTGGAGCGACGATGCGGTGCAAGCCCATCTGGATGCGGCCAGGCAAGGCTCCGCATTTTTGCTGATCTATGCACCCGGCGACACCGACGCGGCACGCGCGATGAACGTCGTTCGCCGCGTACCGTTCGATTTCGCGCACCGTTACCACCGGCTGGCGATCGAAGAACTGAAGTAATCGCCCGATCCTGACATGCCTGCCGAGAAAGCGAACGAAGCGCCCGACGCTGCGGTCAAACCCTGTCTGCATCTGACAAGGAGGACTTCGTCATGTCATATATGGAACGATTGACCGGCGCGGGCGGCCCGGACGTTTTCTTCGGCGAACTCAGACAGAATTGGGGTTGGCTCCTGGCCCTGGGAATCGTATTGATCATTCTCGGTACGATCGGGCTGGGCATGACGTTTTTCTTGACCGTGGCCAGCATGGTTTATTTCGGAGTCCTGTTGCTCATTGGCGGAAGCTTCCAGATATTTCATGCCGTCAAGGCCACGGGATGGAAAAGCATCATTCTGTCCGTACTCATCGGCATCCTCTATTTGCTTGCGGGTATAACCATCATTAACAACCCTGTGGCCGCATCAACCCTTCTTACCTTGGTCCTTGGCGGAGCGCTGATCGGCATCGGTATCGCGCGGATGGTTATGGCCCTTCAACTCCGCGGGCTCAAAAGCTGGGTTTGGCCGCTTGCAAGCGCCATCCTCGAAATACTGCTGGGCGTCATGATCGTGGCGAAATGGCCGGTTTCGGGACTTTGGGTCATCGGTCTTTTCGTCGCGATCGAACTGATCATGAACGGTTGGAGCTGTATCGCGATCGCACTGACCGCAAAGGAATCCGAAGCCTGGGAAGGATCGCCGAATAAGGCCTAGTCCTGCCACGAGTAAACGGCACGAAAACGCCATTTGGGTCGTGGGACGGGGCATGGGAGCGAGAGTCATCTTCGGATGGGTCAAAAAGATACCGGACCGCGTTTGTTTTCGTTTTCCCCCAAGCCTTTCCCTCGGCCCGTCCAACAAGAGGGATACGAAAGACCGAATAAGCGGAGTCCGGTTTACGCGGCTCGATAATCCTCCGGAATGCCCCGTCTGTTTTTTGTGGCCCCCTTCTGGGGACCGGTCGCCCGGCCTTCGCCTGCGAGCGGCGCACTTCTTATTGTCTCGCTGGTCTCAAGAATGGAATCATCCGCCAAGGAGGGCCGCACCATGCAGACTTGCCGCGTAGCCTTTATCTCAATATTCGTCCTGATGGGCTATGTGGGAAGCGCCGGGGCGCAGACGTCCGGCGGGAGGGGCTCCTGTCCGCCGTTCGAAGCGCGCGCCGGACCAGCGCCCGGCGTTTCCCGGTCAGGCCCGCACGTGCGCCGTCCAATCCAATGTCGCCTTCGACGTCGTCGTGCTCGCAACGGGGCTCGAGCAGCCGCGGATTGTACGTCGTCACCGACGAGACCGACGGTGAGCTTTGGAAAATCGTACCGGGACGATAGGCGCGAGAGGCGCTTCGAAGCCGGCGGACTGACCGCTCATTGAATTTTCGTCTTGCCGCAATCGTTTTTGGAGGTGACTTATGATCGGATACACAACGGACATCGAACGCGATACGCTGGCAAACCAGGACTACCGCCGCGTGCTCTATACCGGCCGGAACACCCAGCTGGTGCTGATGACGCTCCAGCCGCGCGAGGAAATCGGAGTCGAAACCCATGAGGAGCACGATCAGTTCATCCGCATCGAAGCCGGAACCGGCGTGGCCGTGCTAAACGGCGAAGAGCACCCGTTGAGCGATGGCGTGGCGGTGGTGATTCCGGCGGGCGTCGAACACAACGTGATCAACACCTCATCGGACCAGCCGCTCAGGCTGTACACGCTCTACAGCCCGCCCGAGCATCCCGACGGCACCGTGCACCGAACGAAGGCCGACGAGCCCGCAGAACACTGAGATCGGCATTCGAGTGCCGAGATGAGCACTGCCGGCCCCATCGTCACTCTTTTGCCGCGCGATTACGATGCCGTCTTGCTCGACCTCGACGGCGGATATTTTGCGCGATATTCGGAGCAGCATGGGGCCATCGAAGTCGATCAAGCCGCGATCGATCTGGTGCGGTCGCTCCGGGCGCAGGCGATTCGAACGGCCGTGGTAGCTACCGGCAACGACTTTGCAGCGGTGCAGGAGGCCGCCGGTATCGCGCCGCTGTTCGATATTTATGTGGACGGGTCGGAGATCATCCGTCCGGAGCTCGAGGGCAAGCCGCCGCTCGATGCGCTTCTGGAGGCGGCGCGGCGGCTCGGAGTGGAACCGCTGCGAACGGTCGTCGTGGCGGATACGGTCGGCGAGGTCGAGGCGGGACACATGGGCCGGTTCGGCCTGGTTATCGGCATCGACCGCAGCGGTCGGTCGCAGGCCTTGCGGGAGGCCGGCGCCGATGCCGTCGTGACCGGCTTGGCGAACATCCGCGTGTCGCTCGAACCGCCCTCTGCCTGGGTGTTGGCGTACGAGGACTTCGACCCGGCACGCGAGGGCATCCGGGAATCCTTGTGCGCCCTCGGAAACGGCTATTTCGAGACGCGCGGAGCAGCGCCCTGGGCGCGGGCGGACGATATCCGTTATCCCGGCACCTACCTGGCAGGCGGCTACAACCGGCTGCGGACCGATATCGCCGGACGGGTGGTCGAAAACGAGGACCTCGTCAACTTCCCCAATTGGCTCGCGCTCGAGTTTCGCATCGCCGACGAGGATTGGTTCGATGAGCGAAAGGTCAGAATCCTGTCACATCGTCAAGAACTGGACCTCCGCAGCGGCCTGCTGTCGAGGGCCATACGCTTCGAGGACGGCAAAGGGCGGCGGAGCACGCTTACGGAGCGGCGCCTGGTGTCGATGGTCGACATGCATCTGGGTGCGATCGAGCTCACCCTGACCGCCGAGAACTGGTCTGCACGCATCACGGTCCGCACGGCCATCGACGGGCGTGTTGTCAACGCGGGCGCGAAGCTTTATCGGAAATTCAACAATCAGCACCTGGAGCCGCTGACGGGTGAAATCGTCGGCGAGGACGGGGTGTGTCTCGAAGTGCGTACATCTCAGTCGAAGCTGCATGTCGCGCAGGCGGCGCGAACGCAGGCGTTCAAAGGCGGCAAGCTTGTCAAGACGCCGCGTCGAACGGTTCGCGAACCCGGGTATATCGGGCAGGCGTTCGGCATGCGGCTCAAGCCGGGGGAGACGCTGGTGCTGGAGAAACTCGCCATGCTCCATACCTCGCGCGATCGCGCCATCTCCCAGTGCGCCCTGGCGGCGCGCAAGGCGATGGCGCGAGCCGGACGCTTCGAGGCCGTGCTGTCGGACCACGTCCTGGCCTGGATGCACCTGTGGCGAAGGTTCGACATCCACATGGAACCCGCCGGACGCGATTTCGGGCTGAACGCGCCGATGATGCTTCGGCTGAACATGTTTCATCTGCTGCAGGCCGTGTCCCCCAACTCCATCGATCTCGATATCGGCGTGCCGGCACGCGGCTGGACCGGCGAAGCCTATCAGGGCCATATATTTTGGGACGAACTGTTCATCTTTCCGTTTCTCAATTTTCGAATCCCCGAGATCACCCGCTCGCTGCTCATGTACCGCTATCGGCGCCTAGACGAAGCGCGAGCTGCGGCGAAAAGCGCCGGATTCCGGGGCGCCATGTTCCCATGGCAAAGCGGAAGCGATGGGCAGGAGGAAACCCAGGAACTCAACCTGAATCCGCGCTCGCAGCGATGGGTGCCCGACAACTCTTATCTGCAGCGCCACGTCGGCAGCGGCATTGCCTACAACGTCTGGCAGTATTTTCAGGTTACCCGTGACATCGAGTTTCTGCAGTTCGCCGGTGCCGAGCTGATGCTCGAGATCGCCCGCTTCTGGGCTAGCATCGCGAGCTTCGGTGAAGAAAAGGGCCGCTACGAGATCCGCGGGGTGATGGGCCCGGACGAGTTCCACGAGGGCTATCCCGATGCGCCGACGCCCGGTCTCGACAACAACGCCTATACCAATATCATGGCCGTGTGGGTGCTGCGCCGGGCACTGGACGTGCTCAGGCTGCTCCCCGATCTCCGGCGGTTGGAGCTCATGCGCGAGCTTCCGTTGTCCGCGGAAGAAACCGCGCGTTGGGAGGACATCAGCCGGCGAATGTTCGTGCCGTTTCACGGGAACGGGGTCATCAGCCAGTTCGAGGGCTACGAAAAGCTCATCGAGCTGGATTGGGAGGACTACCGGAGGCGGTACGGCAACATCCAGCGCCTGGATCTCATTCTCGAAGCGGAGAACGACACGGCGAACCGCTATAAGCTGTCGAAGCAGGCCGACGTGCTGATGCTGTTCTATCTGTTTTCGGCCGAGGAGCTGAGCGATCTGTTCACGCATCTCGGCTATCCGTTCGAATATGAAACCATTCCGCGCAACGTCACGTATTACGACCGCCGTTCGTCGCACGGCTCCACATTGTCGCGGGTCGTGCACGCGTGGGTCTTGGCGCGATCGAACCGGCCGCGCGCGATGACCTACTTCGCGGAGGCGTTGCAGAGCGACTTGAGCGACATTCAGCAAGGCACCACGGCCGAAGGCGTGCACCTCGGCGCCATGGCGGGGACGGTCGATCTGATGCAGCGCGTAACGACCGGTGTCGAGGTTACGAGCGATGTCCTCAGGCTCAATCCGCAACTGCCTGCGGAATTGGAGCGCCTCGACATGCGCATCCGCTATCGCGGGCACACGCTCGATTTGCATCTCACCCGCGACACGCTTACCGTACACGGGCGCGAACCCGGAATTGCACCGATCCGCCTGGCATTCAAGGATGAAGTACACGACTTCCCCGGCGGCAGCACGCGGGTTTTCGATCTCGGCAAATAGGGGCCTATCCCGGCAGGCCGTTCGCCCTGAGCTCGTAGGATGTGGTGAACGAAGGGAACCGCATCATTCGCGGTGCGTCGGTGCGGTTCGTTCTTCACCGCACCCTACGAGCTTAGCTCAGGACAGGCCCGTCGAAGGGATTCTTGAGCCTACTGGGATAGGCTCTAAGACAGAAGAATGAGCACATCCTCGGAGGCACCATGAATTGGCCGACACCAAAGACGCCGCGCAACCGGGACTCGGCGCCCGACCCGCGCTTCCAGCCGGCCGAGCGCCGCCCGGAACAGCCGCAAGGCGCGCCGCGCAGAATTTGGCTGACGTTCCTGATCCTCCTCCTCATCAACTACCTGCTGATGCGGTCTCTCTTTCCGGAACCCGGCGAGTCGATCACCATCCCTTATACCGCCTTCAAGGAAGAGGTCGCGAGCGGCAACGTCGAGGCTATTTACAGCCAGGGGGCGAGCGTCGAGGGCCGGTTTGCGTCGCCCGTCACCTGGCCGCCGAAAGATAGAGAAGACGTGGCGCCCGACGAGCGGCGCCTGACCGAACCCGAGCCCAAAACGGCGGACACCTTCACCACCGAACTGCCCGCGTTCGTGGACCCCGGACTGGAGGCGTTCCTGATCGAGCACAAGGTCGAAATCAGCGCGGTGCCGATCCGGGAAGGCAGTCCCTGGATCACGCTTCTGTTCGGCTTCGGCCCCGCGATCCTCATCATTCTTTTCTATGTCTGGATTTACCGGCGAGCCGTGCAGCAGGGCGGCGGCATGGGCGGACTCATGAACATCGGCCGGAGCAAGGCCCGCCGCTACGACCAGGAGGCGAGCGCCAGGGTCACCTTCGACGATGTGGCCGGCATCGACGAGGCGGAGAACGAACTGGTCGAGATCGTGGATTTCCTGAAGTCCCCCGAAAAGTACACCCGCCTGGGCGGAACCGCGCCGAAAGGCGTGCTGCTGGTCGGCGCGCCGGGGACCGGAAAGACCTTGCTGGCGAAGGCGGTCGCCGGGGAGGCTGAGGTTCCGTTCTTCTCGATGAGCGCGGCCGAGTTCGTGGAGATGATCGTCGGCGTGGGGGCGGCGCGCGTGCGGGATCTGTTCAAGCAGGCGCGCGAGCACGCTCCGGCCATCATCTTCATCGACGAGATCGACGCGATAGGCCGCGCGCGCGGCCAGGTGGCGATCGGGGCCGCCAGCGAACACGAGCAGACGCTGCAGCAGATCCTCACCGAGATGGACGGTTTCACCGGCCGCGAAGGCGTGATCGTGCTGGCCGCGACCAACCAGCCCGACGTGCTCGACCGGGCGCTGCTCCGGCCCGGACGCTTCGACCGGCGCGTGGTGGTGAACCTCCCGGACAAGGTCGGCCGCGAAGCGATCCTCAAGGTTCACACCCGCGAGGTTCCGCTCGCGGACGACGTCCGCCTGGACGAGCTGGCCGCCACGACGCCCGGACTCTCGGGAGCGGACCTCAAAAACCTCGTCAACGAGGCGGCGCTGCTGGCGGCCCGGCGCGAAGAGAGCGCGGTCCGCCAGAAGGACTTTCTGGACGCGCTGGAGAAAATCGTGCTCGGCCCCGAGCGTCCGCTCCTCCTGACCCGCGAGGACCGGGAGCGCATCGCCTATCACGAGAGCGGACACGCCATCCTCGGCCTGGTGATGCCCGGCGCCGACCCGGTGCACCGGGTCACCATCGTGCCGCGCGGACAAGCGCTCGGGGTGACGTATCAGCGGCCCCAGACCGACCGCTACAACTATCCGGAAGCGTATCTCCGCGCCAAGATCGTCGGCATGCTGGGCGGCCGCGCGGCCGAGGAGATCGTGTACGGCACCCGGACCACCGGCGCCGAGAACGACATCGAGCAGGCCACCCAGCTCGCCCGCAACATGGTCACCCGCTGGGGCATGAGCGACAAGCTCGGGATGGTGCAGCTCGCGCCCCGCGAGAATCCCTACCTGAGCGGCGCCGGCGGCGGCTATGTCGGCGCCAAGCCCTTCGGCGAGGAGACCGCCCGCATCATCGACGCCGAGGTGCAAAGAATCATCAACGAGAGCCACGAACAGGCGAAGAGTCTCCTGAAGGCGCATCGCAAGGAGCTCGATGCCCTGGTCGACGCCTTGCTCGCGCGCGAGACGCTGGGCGAGGAGGAAATCCTCGAGGTCACCGGACTGCCGCCCGCGCCTCCGCTGGAGACCCGTCCCCTGGCGATGGCCGGGCGAGAAAAATGAGCGCCGCGCCGGTTCGGATACCTGAGACTGTGCCCTATCGCTTCTGCAGCAGGCGTTTTCGACCGTGGCCTTGAGCGCGGGCGACTGGCTGCGCTGCATCGCGGTGGCAAGCTCGGTGCTGTGGCTTCGCGAGTCGAGCAAGCTGGTTGCACGCGAGCAATCGAGCGGGCGATGCGGCATGGATAGCAACTGAGCAAGATTTGTGTGAGTAGGCGCATCGGTTTTTTCATTCTGGCGTTTGGCCTGGTCATAGGCCTTTTTGAGGGATGCAGCACTTTGCCGTCACTGGAAAACCGCAGCGTTTCGACCGCTCTGGTCGACACCGACACCACCCGGCTCGGGCGGGCGATCTCCTCGGCGGTCGCCGCGCATCCGGGACAATCCGGCCTCTATCCGCTGCCGGATTCGCGCGACGCGTTCGCCGCGCGGATGCTGCTCGCGCGGGCCGCGGAGCGCTCGCTCGACGTCCAGTACTACATCTGGCGCAAGGACCGGTCGGGCACCTTGCTGTTCGAGGCGCTGCACGCCGCGGCCGAGCGCGGCGTCCGCGTGCGCCTCTTGCTCGACGACAACAACACCGCCGGGCTCGATCCTACGCTCGCCGCGCTGGACGCTCATCCGAACATCGAAGTCCGGCTGTTCAACCCGTTCGTGATCCGGAAACCGCGCCTGATCGGGTATCTGACCGACTTCTCCCGGCTGAACCGGCGCATGCACAACAAGTCGTTCACGGCGGACAATCAAGCCACGATCATCGGCGGCCGCAATGTCGGGGACGAGTACTTCGACGCCGCCGAGGGTACGGTGTTCGTGGATCTCGATGTGATGGCGGTGGGGCCTATCGTCGAGGACGTGTCGAACGATTTCGACCGTTACTGGGCGAGCGGTTCGTCCTACCCCGTCGGCCTGTTGCTGCCGCCGGCCGACCCCGCGCGGCTGGAGCAGCTCGCATCTCAGGCGTCGTTGGTCGAGCGCGACCCCGCCGCGGCGGCTTACATGGCTGCGATACGCCAATTGCCGTTCGTGCGCGAACTGACGGAAGGCCGCCTGGCACTGGAGTGGGCTCCCGCCCGCATGGTCAGCGACGACCCCGCCAAGGCGCTCGGCCGGGCCGAGTCGGACGAGCTTTTGCCCCATCAGATGAACGAAATCATCGGCGAACCGGCCAGGGACGTCGAACTCGTATCGGCTTATTTCGTGCCCACCGCCGCGGGTGTCGAATCGTTCGCCGGCATGGCGGAACGCGGCGTGAACGTCACGATACTGACCAATTCGCTGGAAGCCACCGACGTGGCAGCGGTGCATGCCGGGTATGCGAAGCGGCGCAAACCGCTGCTCCAAGCGGGCATTACGCTCTATGAATTGCGGCGCTTGTCGCCGCGAACGAACCGACGCGCGGGACTGCCGGGCAGTTCCGGCAGTTCCGCGTCGAGCCTGCACGCGAAAACCTTCTCGGTGGACGGTTCTCGCGTTTTCATCGGCTCGTTCAATTTCGATCCGCGCTCGGCCAAGCTGAACACCGAAATGGGCTTCGTCATCGACAGTCCGGCCCTGGCGAGGAATATCTCCACGGCGTTCGACAGCCGCATTCCCGCCAACTCATACCAGGTGCGCCTGTCAAACAATGGGCAGTTGTACTGGACCGAGCACCGGTCCGGGGAGTGGGTGCGGCACGACGCGGAACCCGGCACGAGCTTCTGGCTGCGCGCCGGCATCCGGCTCCTGTCGGCCTTGCCCATCGAGTGGCTGTTGTGAGCCGCAGTCGATCATGGCGATCACATCCGATCGAGCGGACTGACCACGCCTTGTCCGCCGCGATTCAGCGCATGGGTATAAATCATGGTGGTGCTCACGTCCTTATGTCCGAGCAGTTCCTGAACGGTTCTGATATCGTAGCCCCCTTCGATCAGGTGCGTGGCAAAACTATGCCGCAACGTGTGCGGCGTCGCCGGCTTGGCTATTCCGGCAGCCTGGACGACTTTTTTCATGGCCCGCTGCAATAATTTTTCATCCACATGATGCCGCCGCTCGCGACCGCTGCGCGGATAGATCGAACAGCTCCCGGAGGGAAACACATACTGCCAGCCCCACTCTTTCGGCCTTTGAGGATACTTGCGCGCCAGGGCATCGGGAAGATACACCTCGGATTTCCCCTCGGCCGAATCCTGCTCATACAGCTTGCGGCGCTCCGCAAGGTGAGCCTGCAACGCCACTCTTAAACTCTCCGGCAACACGGTCACCCGATCCTTGGCTCCCTTGCCATCGCGAATGAGAATTTCCCGTCGCTCGAAGTCCACATCCTTCACCCGCAAGCGCACGCACTCCATCAATCGCATGCCGGTTCCGTAAAGCAAGCGCGCCATCAGCCCGTAAACGCCATCCATGCGGGCGAGCACTGATTGAACCTCGGAACGGGTCAACACCGTCGGCAACCGCGTCGGCCGCTTAGCGCGTTTTCATCGCGCTCGTACGGCAAAACCGGCTTGGTGGACGTCGTTGGCGCCTTCGGCTCGAGTGAATTGATTCAAGCATTCGTAGGTCGGCAATCCTTTGCAGACGAAGACGCTCGGCCGGGACGTGGCGTCGGGAAGGGGGGCTTCGGCGCTCCAATCGCAAACGGTCATCCCAGGAGCGCTAGGATGACCGTTTGCGATTGGGAGGGATTCCCGACCTACGCGCGAGTGCCCGTACAGTAGATATGAAAATGCTCTAGCCCGAACTACGTCTTTAAGTCCCGGTAAATTGATGCCCAATACCTCTCGATAGAGAAATAAGGGCGCCGCCAAGGCTTGATTTTGCGTCGAGGCGGAAACATTGCCTTCCACCGCCAGATGAGTAAGAAACGCTTCCACCTCGACGATGCCCATGTTGCGGGGATGGCGTTTGCCGCTAAATAGGATAAAGCGCCTGATCCATTGGATATATTGTGTTTCCCTACTAACATCGTAATGTTTGGCCCTGATACGGGCGCGTACCTGGTCCAGCAACTTCGGACCACCTACGCCAGGCGGTGTATTTGCTTCAGCCATGAGTCCTGTCTACATGAAACTAGTTTATAGAATACAGAAGCTTAGGATAGAACATCCCGAGTTATACACCTCACGGATCGGTGTTATACGCCTGGGCTAGGTGTCTAATACAAAGTTGGGCCGCACAAAAATAATGATCAACGCCAAATCACATCCTGTCGGGTGGGCTCTTATGCTCACGGAGCTAGAAGACGCGCAGGAACACTTGTCCAATCTTGTTAAACAGATGGATGCGGCTGGCGGGATCGAGGAAGAGGATTTTGCGGTTCAGCTAGGCCACGTGTATGCGCACCTAAATCGCATCTGGCATGCTCGTAATGAGGAAGAAGGCCTGAAGGAGGAACAATGGTCGGAGTTCAGCCAGTTTCCAAAAGACCTGAAGCCAGTCGGATGAAATCGGCAGGCCCAACAATCGGTTGCACCCGACCCGCAAAAGCGGCGCAGTTTTGGTGGCACGTTTCAGCTCCGGTGCAGCCGCTTTTGCAGTCGGGTGAACCGAAGCGTTAGGCATCACAAACGAGTACCAACTGGTATGGCTATTTCAAAAGATAAAGAATCATGCTGTAAAGCGTTGGAGGAGGCAGGCGCAAGAAAGGTGGCGTTTGTCTACCACTTGCGAGTCAGGGATTCAAATGGCTACGACAAATGGCTTAGTGATAGCGAAAATAGTTTTAATGGGAAAAGACTGTTTAGAGTTAAAGCCGATCAGGTCGCTCGAGAAGGGATGTTGATAGATGAAATTGTGATCGATGAATTCCCTGCGATCCAAGATGCTTGCAACTTCTTGTCGGCTTTCGATGAAACTCTAAAGCGGATTTTCACTGAATATACTGTTCTTGCAATTATCCCGGAACCACCGGCCACTTTTCATTTTGTTAAGGGTGTCTCATGGCTTGTTCGGTTGTTCAAAGGAGTTGTCGACAAAGGTACTCCTACTGCAAGGTGGAAAGCCGAAAATGTTGCTGTGTGGCCAGATGAAAATCAAATGAACGTGGCAAGAGCCCAAGACCTTGACGAGCCACTCTTTGTTTACAACTTAAATAAATACAAGCTCCTTGCTGATTATGATGATATTTATCACAAAGACGCCAAAAAGATCAGTGGCAAGGAGGCCTATGATCGCTACGCCAAGATTGCTGGATTAGAACTACTGCGCAGAGGTGCATATCCAGTCTATGGTGGAAAGCCCGCTTGTCTCTTTGGCAGTCGCGAGGATTGTATGCTGGCAGATAGCTGGGATCATTTTATATTTGTCCGTTATCCTCAGCGACGGAACCTTCTGGCAATGATTGAAAGTGATGAATTTCACAATGGGGAAGTCCACCGCGACGCGGGCTTGGAACGCTCGGCGATTTTTATGACCAAAAGTGCCTAACTATGCGTTCAACCAGACCAACCTCCGCTGCGCTCCGGTTGGCGGGTTAACGCAACGTTGGGCACCTCAAGAAACGTATTTGCCATCCTTGGACCTTCAGAGGGCACGACCTAGATGCTGACAATTGATGAAGCGCTTAAACTACTGCGTGACGGTGAGAAAAGGCAGTGGTTGATAGCTGACTGGGGCTGGCACATCAGCGGACGCGGAAATGGGGGTGTTTACATTGGCCTTGTCCGAGGAGACACGGCCGACAACTGCCTTGATGACGCAAGTTGGACTGTCAGTAAGGGCGATGGGCTAACCGGATTCTCAATGTGGTGGGAGGGCGGAGAAGAACGTACAGAATATTCTTACGATCCGGCATCGAGAGAATCTTGGCCCCTTGTTATTCATCGCGATTTTCACGGGTTGGAACAGGACCAATTCGATCTTCTGGAGGAGTTTCGCTTGTTCCACAACTTGTGGCACGACCGAAAAACAGATAACTATTACAAGATTCTAGAAGACGGAACTAAGCAGAAGGTTGTATTCCGCGATTCATCTGGCGCAATGCTCGTGGATACTGTGGCGATTCGAAAGTTCTGCGCAGCGCGGGGTTTGAAAATTCTTCTACAAGTTGATTCGGTGCAATTTTTTGATGAGCCTCAAGAGGAAAGCTCGGAAGAAATAACCGATTCCGGGCTTTGCGCGAGTCGGCATGTAACCAATGATTCAATTTCTGGAAAGCCCGCGTTTGGTCGGCTTCTGGGCAAGCGGCTGATAGAGGCGCTGCCAATTGAAAACTGTGGTGTCTGGCCGTACGAGGATGAGAGCACTTATGAAGCTTTCATCATCGGAACCCGCGATGATGGATCAGATGCGGTTTTTACGTCAGATCCTGATGAACTCGCAGATTATTTCGGAAACAATGCGGATAAGCCTCACTATCTCACCCCCATTCATTTCCGCAAGGATGTACTGAAAAAGTACCTTGAAAAGCCCAGTCTCTATTCAGTCGAGGATGGTTATCTACGCTGCGGGAGTATGTGGGGCCTGCGTATGGATAACGACCATGAAGATAAGGTGGTTGTATTCCTGGGTGACCTGGGGCGTGACCTTCCAGAGTCGGAGCAGCGGTACTGGCGCTCGTTCAACGTTCGACCTGATGGCGGACTCAGCGAGACTTGCTTCAAGCGCTCCTTTTTAGCTGAGTTTGCCGATCCAACGAATCCAGATCTCGCTATTAAGTTTGAGCGTCGCAGGCTTTTGGAAAAATGGCATGAGGCTTTCGGGTTCGAGCTTTACGTTGAATTTCACAAAGATGATGCGGGTGTGCTCACAGATCTGCGGGTGCCTATATCTGATGAATGGATCGAGTTTGATCGTTGCACAATCGCGGCAACCAAGGTCTTTATCGACTACCTGAACGAATCGCAGCTCGCTAAATTGGCAGCTACAGAGGTTGCAAGGATGAAGGCAAACGATCCTGACAAGCCTGTTCGGGGGATTGACAAGTTACAGGCATGGCTCCGCCAAAATGGAGGCGGCAACGCTCCAGAGGACTTGATAGCCTCACTTCGCCTGTTGCAGGAGCTTAGATCGAAATCGGCTGCTCACCGTAAGAGCAGCGCATTGACTGCCTTGCTGACTGATCGCGGGCTGGACGATGAGTCTCCACGAGAGGTCTATCGCCAACTGATATTGGAGCCAATGCTTGACTATTGCAGGCGTCTTTCAGAATTTTCTGAGAACCATACTCAGGTCTCGGAGTAGCCGGTGCCCAATTGGGTAACCCGGGGTTTCTAACCCCCAGTCCCCACACCACCACGGCATGCGGGTCCGCACCGGGCGGTTCACGAAAGGGAGCACACGATGATGTCAGGCATAACCATGGGCCTTCATCCAGAGATCACGGATAGAAATCAGCCCTTGGCTTCTCAGCCATTCGTTGGTCATCCCGGTCTGCGTCGCCAGTGTCCGCGACAGATGCCAGTAGCTCTTGCTGCTGATCGCGGTCAGGATAGCCTGGCGTTTGCTCGTCCCCAGACCCAGTAGGTTCTTGACCTTGGTACGCACGTAGCGCCACTGCTTCCAGTAGCACATTCGCACGCGGCGTCGAAGCCAGTGGTCGAGTTCGGGGATCGGGCGGTAGTAGTCGGAGATGCCAAAGTAGCCCATCCAGCCGCGGACGTACTGGGCCAGCTTGTGGAACCGGTAAGCCATCGAGACGCCCCAACTACGCCCGGTCAGTTTCCGAATGTGGTGCCTGAAGTCCTCGAAAGCCCGGTCGGACCAGCGCAGCTTGGTTCCTCGGAAATTGAACCCCAGGAACTTGGCCTCGTTGGTTTTGACCACCCGGCTCTTCTGCTCGTTGACCACCAGCCTAAGCTTGCCTGTCAGGTAGCGCGTGACGCTGTCCTTGACCCGCTCCCCGGCCCGCTGACTCTTGACCAGAATCCCTAAGTTCGACAGTTGCGCGCGTAAGGCTATGACTTTGAAGGTGTCGACCTTCAAAAAATGCCACTACAGGGGGTGTTTGGGTGGGGTGATCTCGAGTGCTGCGAAAAGGTCGAGTTGTGCCTTGGTCGCCTTGCTGATGCCTGTGTATTCCTGGGCGCCGACGGTGGCCTTGTGCTGCTGAATACGCCGCAGCCGTTCCAGAGCGGTTTTCGGACTGGCCGTGCTGCCATTCGCGCGCAGACGCATACGCATCACGCGGTAGAGAACCAGCGCCATGAAGCAGATCAGCGCATGGGCTTCGATGCGCTCAGGCAGGCGGTGGTAGACCGGCGCGATTTCAAGATCGGACTTCAGAACACGGAAGCCTCGCTCAATGTCGGCGAGAGCTTTGTAGCGGTAGACGATTTCCTCTGCCGAAAAGTCCTGCACGTTGGTCACGAGCACGAGTTTTCCGTCGAAGCGCTCCGCCTTCTCGATGGCCTTCTCGTCGAGCCAGTAGCTGAACAGCTCCGAGTTATAGTCCGCCTTGATAAAACGGGTCAACTCGGCCTCAGCGACGGATCTCACGAATCGAGAATAGGCACCCCGATCGGACGCCCGGCGTCCTGGCTCGGATTGCCCCTCATCCTGCGCATTGAGCTTGTTGACCAGGGCTTCCGCAAAATCGACTTGCTCCTGAATGCGTTCACGTCGACGCGCCGTTTGCTCGGCGGCCCGAACGGGATCGTGGGCGACGACCAGGCGGTGACCGGCGAACGTGGACTCGGCAAGCCCATCGGTCCAGGTGAGCGTCTCGAAGGTGTCGCATAATTCACTGTAGCGTCGCGCGGGAACCGCCAGGATGAACTGAAGTTGACGGGCCTTCACGTCGGCCAATTCCGTCAGTTCCGCGATATT
Source organism: Methylocaldum sp. GT1TLB (assembly GCF_051027445.1). Classification (NCBI taxonomy): domain Bacteria; kingdom Pseudomonadati; phylum Pseudomonadota; class Gammaproteobacteria; order Methylococcales; family Methylococcaceae; genus Methylocaldum; species Methylocaldum sp. GT1TLB. The sequence goes on along the minus strand of NZ_CP194898.1, from coordinate 4,161,987 downwards.
GTCCACGCTGAGGAGTCCTCGATCAGCGACCAGAATAACCCGCTCGACCGGGAATTGCGCCAAGACCTGGGTCAGCATCGATTGCAGCGTTTTGGTCTCGGCGACGTTGCCGGGATGCACCGTGTGCATGAGGGGTATCCCCTCCGCACTCTGCACCACACCGAGCACAAACTGCCGGGCGATGCCGCCGGTCTCCTTGTTCATCCCGTGGGCGCGCAGATCGTTGTCAAGGCGTGCTTCGCCATGAATGCGGATGGTGGTCAGATCGTAAAAAACGACCGACAGCTGTTGATCGAGCAAGGGGCGCAGCTGCTCGGCCATGAGCTTCTCGATCTGTGTGCCGTGCTCTATCAGGGCATCCATGGTGCGCAGAAGATGCTGATGCGTGACCACTGCCGGCATGTCGGGAATGGAGACCGTTTCAAGCCAGTCCAGACAGCCGAGTTTTGAATCAGGGGCGCAGAGGCGATTGAACACCATCAGGCGAACGAGCGCCTCGGCATCCGTAGTTCTTTTCGACGAGCGCAGGCTCTTTCGAATGGCTTTGGAAAATCCCAGTTGATGCCAAAGTTGATGGAGCAAAAAGACATCTCCATAGGCTTTGGCACTCTCGTATTCCGGCGTGAAGGCCTCGTTGCGGGTGCGGCCTAGCGCCCGGTTCAGTCCATTGATGAGTGGATCAAGGTCCTTGGGCTCGAGTTGGTCGAGACGCCCCAGGTTCGCGATCACGCGTTGTCGCACGCTGCCGCCCGCAACTCGATAGGACTCTACGAGTTGCGGGTAGCTTCTACCGCCGGAGCGTGTAATGCGCGTGTACATGTTTGCACGATATCACCTAAATAAGCTGATATCAATGTTCATAAAGCCCTCTGCGTGACACTACACTTGCACGGCGGATTCAGCAATTCTCCAGGTATATCCCCCTGAATCACAAGGACTGCCGACATCAGGAACGGCCAGAATCGCCAAGCAAGTGTCGAACTTCGGGGCACCGGGCTGCAGGTGCAGGTAGAAGCCGAGCGCGTGCGCACTCTTGCCGGTGACGTGACGGAAGTGACAACCGACGTTCTCCTTGTACGGGCGTTTGTCATGGGAAAACCGCGTATCGCGGTAGATGCGGAACATGGAGCCGCCGTTCGGTCGCGGATCGGCAGTGAAATGGGGGCTAATCCTGTTCAGACGCTCGCCCATGGCCTGGATAAAATCGCTGACCGGCGCCACCACCGACGTCTGATAGCGCCGCTTGTTCGCAGTGAACCATTCCCGGTTGTTATTCATGGAAAGTTCTTCCAGGAAACGAAACAGATCTTCTGGGAAACCTACAAACCGGTTTTTAGTCATGTAACTAGCCTCACACAATCTGGATACGGATGCGGGGCTTCATTACGCTGCTGGCTCTTGATAACTAATCGCCGTTACGGTCGCCGCAGCATCCCGCACAGGAAGCAACGCCTGGTATGCCTTCGACGCATACCATTCGTGTGCTTTGTCCAGATTGGGGAATCGAATGATACCGACGTTGCTATGTTCGTGCTCACCGGAGAGGACCCTTTCCACTTTACCTTTGGTCAGGAGCGTGCCACCAAAGTGCGACAGTGTGGCTGGCACGGCACTGGCGTAACTGGAGAAGGCTTCTGGATTTGATACCGTGGAATGAAAAATTATAAATGCTGACATATTCTGACTCTCCCATATTGTGGTAATAAGTTGCGATGCACGTTCGAATTAGTGTGGGGGTTTTCAATTTTCCGCTCAGGATTTTCCCTGAGCCACGGCATCCAGTATCTGATCAACTTCAGCACGCTTACGGTAATTGTTGGGCACGAACGCCCAGACAATTTCCCCGGTCGGCTTGACGACATAGGTGGCCGGGTCGGGAAAGGTATATGTCGAACTGCCGGTCAAGGCCTCAATATCGACACCCAGCGATGAAAGCAGCGTTCGATGACTTTCAGGTAGCTCGAAGATGAGGCCAAGCGATTCCGCCACTGTGCTGTCGACATCGTGCAGTACATCAAATGGTACGTGCTCGACGGCCATGTCGATTACATCCTGCGGCGCACCGCTGTCACGCAAAATATTGACGGATCCCGGCCTTTCAGGGGTTATCGCCACCAGTGTCGCACCAGCGGCCTGAATGTCCTTATGCCGGTCGGCGTAGGCTTTGAGCTGCAGGTTACAATATGGGCACCACACGCCGCGATAAAAGGTGACAACCAGGGGGCCTTTGGCTAGGTATTCCGCCAGCGAACGGGCGTCACTATGCTGGTTCTTTAAGGCAAAGCCCGGCATTTGATCACCGGCCTTTTTGGCTTGCTCAATAATATCCAGGGCGCTGATTTCGCCGGCGCCCTGCTCAATGAGCGCACTGAGGTCGGCCGGAAGGTTTTCACGAAAGAATTGAATTGTTTCTCGAATTTGCTGATTTAACATTGGGTTCTCCGTTATACACTATGGTTTAAAATGCGATGAGAGTTCGAATCAGTTGCGATGCCGACGCAACCAGTCCTTAAGGGCGCGGCCTATCGCCTCGGGCTGGTCTTCCTGGACAAAGTGCAGACCCGGGCCGATATACACTGTCTCAAGGTTCTTGATCTTGTTCTCATACCAGGGCACCGCCGCCGGGGGTACCACCGCGCCAGGAGATGCATACAGCAACAGGATTGGAAAGCCCGTTGCCGACATGAACTCCTCGATCGATTTCAAGGTTGCCGTGGTATCAGCTGGTTGACCGCCGATCGGTATCTCCAGCGGCCATATCAGTGTCGGTGTCCGGCTCCCCGCACGGGTATAGGGGGCGCGGTAGACGGTCATTTCCGCATCCCCGAGTGGCCGGTTCGTGAATGCCGGCAACAATTGCTCGACGAATCCGTTGTTGTCGATCACCATCTCCCTGCCCTTGACCGGATCCTTCAGTGTGCGGAACAGGCCGCCCATGTCCTCGCCCATCGCCTCGAAGCTGGGTTGGGGAAACGTGGGCGGTAGAACGCCTTCCATAAAGGCGATCGACTTGACCCGATCGGGATGCCGGCGCGCATACTCGAAACCCAGGGTCGCGCCCCAGTCGTGGACAACAAAGGTGATATTGCGCAGGCCCTGTTTTTCGATGAATGCCTCCACGTATTGGTAGTGTTCACGGAAGGTATAGCCGATGTCGGGCTTGTCGGATTTCCCCATGCCGATCAGATCAATCGCGATGGCACGGTGGTGATCGGTGACGTAGGGGATGATGTTGCGCCACAGATAGGACGAAGTCGGATTCCCATGGATAAAGATCACCGGGTCGCCCTGTCCTTCATCGACGTAGTGCATACGTGAACCACGGACATCAAGGTATTTCGATTCGAACGGAAACGCCGCGGATATCGTGGCCGTTGGTAGCTTGTATCCGAGACTCTCCTTTCTGTTACCTTGTACATCCGCCTGTGCTGCGCCACCCTGCGTGTCGGCCGGCACCATGAAGCTGCACGCGCTCAAGCCCAGCACGGACAGGAAGGTCAGTCCTGATGACAGGAAATTTTTTGTCTGCATTGCTGTATTTCTCCTCTGTGAATTTGCCCGAAAATAGTGCTTTCATCCCGCTTGGATGCTATAAACATACTCAATGCAATAATGCATTGGTATGGACATATATACATATATGGTTTGCAAACATGCATAGCTGGGACGACATCCGTTTTTTCCTGGCCGTGGCCCGCACCGGCTCGGTCAGTGCTGCGGCTGAAAAGCTGGCGGTGAACCAATCCACCGTATCGCGACGCATCAACGGTTTCGAAGCGGAAATGAATGTCCGCCTGTTTGAACGCTTGACGACCGGTTATCAGCTCACGGCCGAAGGTGAAGAAATGCTGCGACGCGCCATGCGCATCGAGAACGAAGCGGTGGCGATCGAGCATGAGGTCATGGGGAAAAATATTGAACTGAAAGGCCCTTTGCGGGTGACGGTCTCATTGACCGTCGCCAGCTATGTGCTCATGCCGCTTCTGAAGGAGTTTAATGCGGCGCACCCGGGAATCGAGTTGCGGCTGGATCTCTCGGATAATCTCTACAACTTGACACAGCGCGAGGCCGATGTGGCGCTGCGGGTGACAACCGAACCGGTACCCGACAATCTCATCGGACGGGAGCTGGGCAAGATCGCCCTCGCCGTGTACGGTGAAAAGCACTATCTGAACAGATATCTCCGGTCGAGCAAACGGCAACCCTTACGCTGGATCGGCGAAAACAATAACGATCCACGACCCGCCTGGCTGCACAAACATACCGACCCACTGGAATTGGTCATGCGCACCAACGATGTCCTGGCAACCGCCTCAGCCGTCCAACAAGGCTTGGGCGTGGGCCGCTTGCCCACCTTCGTAGGCGATGCCTTATCCGGACTCAAACGATTCGAGAATGCACCTGTGTTGCCAAAGCGCCCCTTGTGGCTGCTGACACATCCCGACTTGCGGCGGATGAATCGTGTCCGAGCCTTCAACGCCTTCCTGACTGAGAGGTTGCCTGGGCAATTGGCATAAGGTGACTGATCAACGTACTTCGCCTCCAGTATTTCCCCTCATCCCATCGTTGGAAATCAGTCGTGCCGTTTCGCCGGCGACTTTACCTAAGTTCGTAGACTCGAATGCTGGAAATGAATGGATTCTTCTTGGCAAGTGCTTCTGCAGCTTCTAGGCTCTCCGCCTCAATGATGTTGTAACCAGTGATTGAGTCTTTATCCCACGACAGTTCGTTTGTGCCGGACCTGGAAATCTCCAACCCACCACTGAAGCCGCCTTGCGCGACCTGTATATCTGCAATGGACTCAAACCATGCCTGCCACGCTGACATGATTTCCGGAGTGGGTTGCACGAAGCCAAAATGTAATAGCATGTATTTTTTCATAGGGGTCTCCTGGTTTCAGTAGCCTGGTAAAATAGAGGATTTCTAGATCAAATCACTCGACAGCTGAAAATAGTTATTTCGGAGGTAAAATGCTGACAAAATCGAAGGCGTTTTCGATGAAACCAGCGAGAGCTTCTTCGTCCACGTATCCCGCTGGGGCCACCATCACCCATCCTTTCATGGGTTTTCCCGTGATATCCATGGGTTTTACATGACGCATCTTGAGAAGCCTATCCGCAGTTTCAGTACCGACACGCAATACTAGGTACTCCTTGTAGGCGCCGATACACATATTGCCACTGAGCAACCAACCGACGCCTCCGAACATCTTCGTTTCCTGCATGCCGTCGCGGCCGGCCAACAGATAGGCCAGCCGCTCGGCGAGTTCGGGATCGTAGGGCATCAGGCGGCTTGTCCTGCTTTCAGTTGTTTCAGGAACTCCTCGGGAAATTTTCCCGTATCGTAGTACAAATTGGACGAACGAATCCTGCCCTCCTCGACGACCAGCCATTCGCACATGGGGATCACCGCCTCGAAAGGTTCCCTGACATGCCAGTTCAGCTTTCTGACCACCACATTCACATTTTCTGTAAGCTCTACATCCTCGTCATCCGCGACGAAGGGCAATTCCTTCATCACCTGTTCCATTTGCGCCCGGCCTTGAACCTCCATGGTTGGCCCCATGAAGTGGTAATCCTCGTGCATCAACTTGGACATGCCGGGGATATCCTTGCGGCCAAAGGCTTCGAAATATTGCTTGACGACATCGATCGGTTGCATCGTTCTCTCCTTCCTATCGTTAGTTTACATATCACGCGCGTGATCGCGCACCGTAAATCAGCCCGATCGCGATACCGGCCAGAGTGAACTGCACCAACCCGGCCACCGCTTCTACCGCCATCCATGAAGGAACGGAAGGAACGACATACTTCGCGGGCTCCGCCAGTGCGATGTAACTCACGAGGATCGATCCTGTCATTATCCCGAACTTGCATCCTTCAACGACTGGTCGGCCTCTTCGGTAATAGTGGGGATACAGCCAGGCGAGCACAGTGCCCTGTATCACCATGGAGACGATACCGAGGGCGAAAATGGGCTCCGGCCGCAGATGAGGAATGGCGGCGTAGTGCTCCGTATTGATTCCAAAATGAGAGGCGGCTTGAACCGCGAAGGTCACTGCGATGTATGCGAGCGCGCCGAGGATTATTTTCATGGCTGCAGCCTTTTGATTAACGCCAGGCCTAATGACAGGAAGTTTTTTGTTTGCACCACTTTATTTCTCCTCTGTTAATTTGCGAGAACATACATAGTGCAATAATGCATTGGTATAGGCGTATATGCATAGTTTGTTTGCAGATATGCATAACTGGGTTGGCCCCCGTTTTTCTTGCCCAAATAGATCTCAATGCGCTCCGGGCAGATGCGCTCCCAGTTTGTTGAAGGCGCCTTCCCAGCCCCACTTGTGCAGCTCGCAGGCCTCGCGGCTGGCGAAACGTTCATGACGCAAACGACCCCAGTGGGGTCGGCGCGAAGACTTCGCGGACACGGCCGTTCTGCACGTCATAGAGCAATCCAGAAACAACGATGTACCCGGGCACACCGGGCGCACCGCGAAGGCGTTCGACATCCTCACGCAGGCTCTGTTCGTGGTCGGCGATGGCGGACGAAGATACGTCCACGCCAATGTGCTCCTTGAGGACGCGCTGAAAGTCTGGGTCGGCAAAGCGTTCGGCGCCGCATTTGGTATGTTGCATGAGGACCAGTTCCCACGGGCGGGGTTCGGGCCCGTCCATTTTTGCGACCATGAATGCCAGCGTGGCGACCTCTTCCACCACAGCCTCTGTCACCCGTCCGCCATTGTTGCGCATGACGGCGACCTCGCCGAGTTCAAGACCGAGGATGTGCGCCGGGTCGACACGCTGGTCGGCGCAGGTCAGCACCACGGTGCGCAAGCGTGGCAGGACAGGTAGATCGGCCGCGGCAAAATCGCTGGCGAACTGGCGGTTGCGATCAAGAAGGATTGTTGTGCTGGACATGAGTAATCTCCTGTTTGATTGGAAGTCGTGTAAAGAGGGGGGCGCGGAATATTTATTGGCGCTCAATTTGATCCGTTAACCGGTTCCCACTTTTCGGAATTATTGAAACCATAAGAGCGGTCATCAGTCGGCTCTTCCGGACTGGACGGCGGTGGCCCGAGGGGCGTGCGTCTCCAGCCATTCCGGCGTGTCCGGGCAGAGACGCGGTTTTCGTAGGCGCACGTAGTCCCGATCGTCCTGCACCTTGTTCAGGTCGAGCGGTTGGGTGAGCAGAATCTTCCCAAAGTCCCGCACTGCGCGGAGCCGCCTGGGCAAACTTGCGCTCAGATCGGGGCGTGCAGCGACCGTGCGTCTCACGATGCTCTCGAAATCCTCGGGAGTGCGCCTTCCCACCAACTCCACGTCGCGGGTTGGGGCGTTCACGGCGAAGCTGCCGCGGCGGTACTCCTCGGCATAGATTGCGAGTTGAGACACCATGGCCTCGGAATAATTCGACGGTGGCAGTGCTCTCAGCGCCTTCGTCATCATTTTTTCCGAAATGTCCATATATTTGACCTTGCGCCCCAAGGCGCGGCCCATCGCCGCCGCGATCTCATTGGGTGAAAGCAGTTCGGGGCCGGTCGGACGGTAGGTTTTCCCGGCATGGGTTCCCGGATCGATGAGCGCGGCCGCCGCGACGCTCGCTATGTCTTCGTTCGACGGAGGCGCATTCTTCTTCACCTTGCCATCACCCAACGGCATGGTGAAAAGGCCAAGATGCGCGGCCATGTCCAGAACCATCAGGTAGTTGTCTGCAAACCAGCCAGGGTTGACCGATGTGACGCTCATCTTGGGAGACATCCGGATCAGGATGTCGCTCAAGTAAACCTCGCGCGTGAAGAGCGATGGATGATCCGGAGCGGACAGCCACTGGCCAAGCGTCACGACATGCTCCAGCTCCGCTTCAAAGGCGGCCGCCGTGAAGACCGCATTGAAGTGCAGTCCGTTCGGGGCCGTGGGGGCGCATTGGTATGCGCGCTGAACGCCCGTCATTGCCCGGCGCATGTCGCTTAAGGAATACTGGTCCCCTTCGAAGATCTCCGCTCCAGCCTTCGCCAGGGTGTCGGCTCTTGCGTCGCGGCGGCGCACGAAGGCGCGGACTGGATATCCTTGTTCGAGCAACTGAAACGTCAGGGGCATACCCGTCTTGCCTGCTGCGCTGGTGACGAGAATCCTGGGAAGTGCTTGGATTCTGGCTTTATGCAGTTCACTGATAGTTGTCATGACATTCTCATTTAGATGATTAGTGACATCTATGCATAAAGATGATATATAACATCTAACTTGTCAAGCGGAGGCTGCGAACGTGCCCAGAGTGTCGGAAGCGGAGAAAACGAGGAGCCACGAGCGCATCGTCGATGTCGCGTCAACGATGCTGCGGCAGCGCGGAATCGAGGGGACAAGTGTCGCCGATGTCATGGCGGCAGCCGGAATGACGCATGGCGGCTTCTACCGCCACTTTCCCTCGAAGGAGGCGCTTGCAGGGGTCGCGATCGACCACGCCGTCGAGCAGTCCCTGGGGGAAGTGGAAGCGGATTTGGCGCGCGGCGCGGGACGCCGCGCCGTGCAACGCTACATTGATCACTATCTATCCGACGAGCACGTGGCGGCGCCCGCGCGCGGCTGTCCACTTGCCGCGCTGTCCAGGGATGCGGCGTTGTCCGGGGCGGAGGTCCGTGCGGCTTATGGCAGAGGCGTAGAACGCACGATCGAAGTCCTCGCCGCAGGCATGGAGGGAACCGCACTCTCGCGCCGTCGCCGCGCTCTGAAATTGCTGTCCATGTTGATCGGTGCCGTCAGCCTTGCCCGCTGTTCGGGCGCCGAAACGCGCGCCGAAATCCTTCTTTCGACCCGACAGAGCGCGGCAAGAATCATGGCGGCGACAAATAACTGAAAGCCCAGCGTGCGCGCCTTCCGACTACTTAGCCTGCTCGAGAATCTGCTATCGTGCCAAACGCCGATAACCGCGGACGCCTTGGCCGCCTCGCAAGCTGTAGCCCAGCCGCCCAACAACAGCATGCAGCGGACGGCGCTCCGCGCCGCCGCTGATGCTGAACGTTAGGCAGCCAATTCAATTAGGGGGGCTAGCGAGAGGCTGAACATGATCTTTGCCGAGCTAAGATATCCTGATCGCTATGAAGACTTTCACGATGAGCTGCTTGCGTTTGTCCGCACGAGGTTCGCTGACATTGAGTCAGGCCTCCAAGGAGATTCTTGGATATGGATCACGGACGGAGGTGAGAAGGTCGCGTTGGATACGTTTTCGTCCATGAAACATCAGGTAAAGTCGCCTAAGCCCGGCCCGCATGTCAAAAAAGTCATCGACGCCTTAAAAGAAAAATACGAAATTACGATATACGGCGCGCCGGAGTTGGAAGCGCATGAAGATGATTAGCCGCTTGGCTGCCAGTTTGAATGGCAAAATGCCTAATCGGGTAACCAGGGGTTTCTAACCCCCAGTCCCCACACCACCACGGCATGCGGGTCCGCACCGGGCGGTTCACGAAAAGGGAGCACACGACGATGTCAGGTGTAGCCATGGGCCTTCATCCAAAGATCACGGATAGTGATCAGCCCCTGGGTCTTCAGCCATTGGTTGGTCATCCCGGTCTGCGTCGCCAGCGTCCGCGACAGATGCCAGTAGCTCTTGCTGCTGATCGCCGTCAGGATTGCCTGGCGCTTGCTCGTCCCCAAACCCAACAGGTTCTTGACCTTGGTACGCACGTAGCGCCACTGTTTCCAGTAGCACATGCGTACCCGGCGTCGAAGCCAGTGGTCGAGTTCGGGGATCGGGCGGTAGTAGTCCGAAATGCCGAAGTAGCCCATCCAACCGCGGATATACTGGGCGAGCTTGTAAAACCGGTGAGCCATCGAGACACCCCAGCTACGCCCGGTCAGTGTCCGGATGTTGTGTTTGAAGTCCTCGAATGCCCGGTCGCCCCAACGCAGCTTGGTTCCCCGGAAATTGAATCCGAGAAACTTGGCCTGGTCGGTTTTGACCACCCGGCTCTTCTGCTCGTTGACCACCAGTTTGAGCGTGCCGGTCAGGAAGCGCGTGACGCTATCCTTCACCCGCTCGCCGGCCCGCTGACTTTTGACCAAGATCAGCAGGTCGTCCGCATAGCGGACGAACCGGTGGCCACGCCCTTCCAGTTCCTTGTCCAAGTCATCCAACAGGATGTTGGCGAGCAACGGCGACAGCGGTCCGCCTTGCGGCGTCCCCAACGCCGTTACCTGGATGGACTCGCCGACCAGAACACCCGCCCGCAAATACCGGCCAACCAGCGCCAACAGCCGCTTGTCGCCAACCTTGCGGGCCACACGAGCCATCAAGACATCGTGCCGGACGTTGTCGAAAAATTTCGCCAAGTCCAGGTCACAGGCGATGCGGTAGCCGGCCTGAAGATGACCTTGTGCCTGCCTCAACGCTCCATGGGCGGAGCGTCCCGGTCGGAAACCAAAACTCGACTCCGAAAAGCCGGGGTCGAAGATCGGCGTCAATACTTGCGCGATGGCCTGCTGGATCACCCGGTCCATGACGGTCGGGATACCCAGCAGTCGTTCGCCCCCTCCCGGCTTCGGGATCGACACCCGTCGTACCGCTTGGGGTTGATAACTGCCATCGGCCAGTTGCTGGCGAATCTCGGCCCAATGCGAGCGCGCAAACTCGGCGAAGTCCTCGATGCGCATCCCGTCCATGCCGGGCGCACCCCGATTGGCCTTCACCCGCTTCCAGGCCCGTCGCAGGTTCGCACGGTCCAACACCCGCTCCATCAGATCGTCGTGCAAGGCTGGCTGCGTGACGCCACGCCGGACATCGGCTCCCCCGGTCGGGTTCATCGTCGATACCGAGTCGCTCACGGCTCCTCCTTGTCTTCTTGTGTTCGGCCCTTCACCGTCCGGTCTTCCAGGCCGATGCGGCTAGTATGGCCTCTGCTGACTTCTGCCCGGTCACACCCTGCGTTGCCGCAGAACGCGCTGCCAAAGACAGGTCGTAGGGTCCGGTGGCTATTCCAAGGCTTTCGCCCTGGACCTCAGTCCGACTCCCATAACCTATCCCAGCCGCTCGCCGGACAGATCTCCCCGAATAAGAACATGAGCTTTCAGCGCACAACCGCCGCATTTACCCTATCTCCCGTACCCGGCGGGTTTCGTCATCATGTGCTGACTCACCCGGAGACTGAGCCTTCTATGCGGTTTCTGTTCGTCGGCTCGCACCTTTGCGCTCGGGCTTCCTTCAGACCACTCCTCGCGGAGTTGCCCTTGCCGTCGGCTAGTAGTTACATTGGCCCAAAGAATGGGCATTACAGGTACTCCTACAGGGGACTCTCACCCCATCAGTTCATGCCCATGTCGGGCGTACACCCATCATTCCACCGGACCTGCGCAAAGAGCCGCGCAGGCCGGTGAATTCAGACGTTATGCGTAACTCTCGATTGCGCTACTTAGTGGGTGCTGGGCTACTACTGGTCGCTGGCGCGACTGCCGCGGATGAACTGAGAAAAGGAATAGAGCGTCAAGCGGCCGAGATCTGCGGTTGCAGCCGTTCCGAACCTTGTCTGATCGAAATCTCGGAACGGGACCAAGGTTACAGTGTTGGAGTTCTGAAAATTGTCGCCATTGACGAGGGCGGAATCGCGAGAGTTCTTCCTTCAAAGACATACATCATGTTCGACTCCAAGGGGGGATTCGTGAAGAAGGTCGGTACTCCATGAAATTGTGCGACGCAGGCTATTCCATTGCGAGCTATGGAGATAATGGGCGCGAAATCTCGCATAACAACCGCATGCAGCCGACGCGGCTAATGCGGAGCGTTATGCCCTGAGAAGAACATGAGACTCAACGGGTGGCAAAGAGCGTGGGTCGTCCTATCAGTCGTCTGGATCGCCGCTATCTCGTCCGTGGCAATCACTTCGCAGCGTTCTGAGGAACAGAGATATAACGACTTGTTCAATGAGCTAATCCAGTATCTAATCGCACAGTCCACGGATCTACGTGGCCACACCACAGTATCGGTGCGGGCCGCTTACTCCGATATGTCGGATAGGCAGCTCGTAGAGGCCGCGCATGACAAATATTTGAACAAACATCCTGCATACAGATACGGCTTCTCGGAAATTGACGCGAAGCACAGCCCAGGAACTGCGAGCACCCTCACGCCAAACTTGCAGCGGGGCTTGGCGGCGTTGGGCGTGCCTTTAGCTCTATACTTGCTGGGTGTAGCAGTGGCGTGGGTGCGCGCGGGGTTCAGGCGTGCATAACAACGCCACCAACTCGGACGGCAAAAAGCGTCGCTTCTTCGTCGCGCCACTTTTTGCCGCCGGTTATGGCGAACGTTAGGCAACAAAAACTTAGGATTACGTCATCATGGACTTCAAGTGGTCTGATTCGGAGAAAAAAGTCGCAAGGCGAGCCTTTGATAAAGCGCTCGAGAAGGAATGCGCTTCAATCATGGCCAAGTTCAAAGATATGGCCGCGAAGGTGGAAAAACCCGAAGACCTTTGGGCGGTTCACGACTACCTCACCAAGCAACGAAGAGCGATTGATGAAAAATACGATTACCGCTATTCGCAACTGATCTTTGTATTTGCAAGGTTACTGGGCGAGAAGTGGATCGATGAAAAAGACCTACACGGTCTGAGTGCAGAGAAGCTTCAGGCCATTCAGTACATCTTGTCCAGGTAAGCGGCTATGAAAATACAGACAGTTTTGGCCGCCAGCCCTAACTATCCAGTCAACCGGACCGCCGGCAACCGTCGTCGCTCTAGCCTGCCGCCTCGCGCGGCGTCCGGTTACTTTCGCCGTTGGGCCTGTCAAGGAAAGTGACCATGACTACTTTGTTTTCATCCTGGTCACTGTTTTCCGCATTCTTGCTTGCGAGCGTTGTGCTCGCAGTTACGCCAGGCCCGGGCGTGTTCTACATCGTTACTCGGAGCCTCGTCCAAGGCCGCCGTTCGGGGCTGGTTTCAGTGGCTGCTGTCGCTTTTGGTAACCTTGGCAATGTATTTGCCGCATCTGTCGGTCTTGCAGCTTTGTTTGCTGTTTCCTCAGCCGCCTTCACAGTCGTCAAGTACGCAGGGGCCTTCTACCTTGTTTATCTTGGTGTGCAAATGTTGCGTGAGTCACAAGCCGAGGTTTCAACCTCCGTGCCTCAGGCAGCACCAGTTGGCCACATCTTCCGCGATGGCTTCGTTGTAGCGCTGTTTAACCCAAAGACCACAGTTTTCTTCGCTGCGTTCCTGCCCCAGTTCTTGAGCCCGGAGGCATCGCCGATGTTTCAAACTATGGCGCTCGGTTCGATCTTCGTTGCAATTGCCGCAGTCACGGACAGCACCTATGCCTTAGCGGCCGGTGCAGTCGCACCCGCGTTGACGCGCGCTCGTGGCGCCCGTCGTATCGGTTGTTGGCTTGGGGGTGGGGCGTTTATTGGCCTCGGCGTTTTCACCGCGCTGGCGGGGTCTCGCAGTGCCAAATAGGCCCAACACGGCGTTCGAGAGGGACGCGCCAAACGCGGCGCGCCACTCAACTTTACGTTAGGCGCTTTACCCACCACAGTCGGAGATCTTAGTGAAGCAATCGCTCGGCCTCGTTTCCCTCGTTGTTCATGACTACGATGAAGCTATCGACTTCTTCGTCGGTACTCTCGGTTTCAGACTCGTTGAAGATACGTTCGTACCTGAGCAATCCAGGCGATGGGTTGTCGTCTCGCCACCTGGCGCAACAGAATGCTAACTCCTGCTCGCGCGCGCCTCAAGCCCAGACCAGGAAAGCCGCATTGGCGGCCAAACAGGTGGTCGGGTGTTCCTCTTCCTCTACACTGATGACTTCTGGCGCGACTATGAGTCCTATCGATCAAAGGGCGTCGTGTTCGTCCGTGAACCAAAGCATGAGTCGTACGGGACGGTTGCCGTGTTTCTCGATCTCTACGGCAACATGTGGGATCTTCTTCAGCCAACGGAATCGCACATCAGACTTCGCAATGGCAGCGCCTAACAATTCATTCAAGCCGATGCCACTTCACGGCACGGCTTAACTCAAGCGTTGGGCGCAGGAAACACCGCATGAAAGTACAAATAGCAAGATCGGATGAAGAAATACTTGCCTGTTTCCCGTTAATGCCCGAGCTTCGGCCGCAACTGGACGAAGGCTCTTTTGTCGCAAAGGTGCGAGCCCTTGAGGAGTCCGGGTATCTCTTGGCCTATCTACAAGAGCCCGAAGGGCCTGTCGCCGCAGCTGGATTCCGGCTGGGCGAAAGCCTAGCGTGGGGGCGCTTCTTGTACGTTGATGATCTCGTTACGCTATCAAGCCACCGCTCTCGCGGCTTCGGCTCTGCCCTACTATCATGGCTCACCGAGTTTGCTGAGAAGCAGGGGTGCGAGCAGCTACACCTCGATTCAGGAGTTCAGAGAAAGGACGCTCACCGGTTCTATGAACGAGAGGGGATGCTATTGGCAAGCCACCATTTCTCCAAGCTCGTCGCGCCTAATCGGGTAACCAGGGGTTTCTAACCCCCAGTCCCCACACCACCACGGCATGCGGGTCCGCACCGGGCGGTTCACGAAAAGGGAGCACACGACGATGTCAGGTGTAGCCATGGGCCTTCATCCAAAGATCACGGATAGTGATCAGCCCCTGGGTCTTCAGCCATTGGTTGGTCATCCCGGTCTGCGTCGCCAGCGTCCGCGACAGATGCCAGTAGCTCTTGCTGCTGATCGCCGTCAGGATTGCCTGGCGCTTGCTCGTCCCCAAACCCAACAGGTTCTTGACCTTGGTACGCACGTAGCGCCACTGTTTCCAGTAGCACATGCGTACCCGGCGTCGAAGCCAGTGGTCGAGTTCGGGGATCGGGCGGTAGTAGTCCGAAATGCCGAAGTAGCCCATCCAACCGCGGATATACTGGGCGAGCTTGTAAAACCGGTGAGCCATCGAGACACCCCAGCTACGCCCGGTCAGTGTCCGGATGTTGTGTTTGAAGTCCTCGAATGCCCGGTCGCCCCAACGCAGCTTGGTTCCCCGGAAATTGAATCCGAGAAACTTGGCCTGGTCGGTTTTGACCACCCGGCTCTTCTGCTCGTTGACCACCAGTTTGAGCGTGCCGGTCAGGAAGCGCGTGACGCTATCCTTCACCCGCTCGCCGGCCCGCTGACTTTTGACCAAGATCAGCAGGTCGTCCGCATAGCGGACGAACCGGTGGCCACGCCCTTCCAGTTCCTTGTCCAAGTCATCCAACAGGATGTTGGCGAGCAACGGCGACAGCGGTCCGCCTTGCGGCGTCCCCAACGCCGTTACCTGGATGGACTCGCCGACCAGAACACCCGCCCGCAAATACCGGCCAACCAGCGCCAACAGCCGCTTGTCGCCAACCTTGCGGGCCACACGAGCCATCAAGACATCGTGCCGGACGTTGTCGAAAAATTTCGCCAAGTCCAGGTCACAGGCGATGCGGTAGCCGGCCTGAAGATGACCTTGTGCCTGCCTCAACGCTCCATGGGCGGAGCGTCCCGGTCGGAAACCAAAACTCGACTCCGAAAAGCCGGGGTCGAAGATCGGCGTCAATACTTGCGCGATGGCCTGCTGGATCACCCGGTCCATGACGGTCGGGATACCCAGCAGTCGTTCGCCCCCTCCCGGCTTCGGGATCGACACCCGTCGTACCGCTTGGGGTTGATAACTGCCATCGGCCAGTTGCTGGCGAATCTCGGCCCAATGCGAGCGCGCAAACTCGGCGAAGTCCTCGATGCGCATCCCGTCCATGCCGGGCGCACCCCGATTGGCCTTCACCCGCTTCCAGGCCCGTCGCAGGTTCGCACGGTCCAACACCCGCTCCATCAGATCGTCGTGCAAGGCTGGCTGCGTGACGCCACGCCGGACATCGGCTCCCCCGGTCGGGTTCATCGTCGATACCGAGTCGCTCACGGCTCCTCCTTGTCTTCTTGTGTTCGGCCCTTCACCGTCCGGTCTTCCAGGCCGATGCGGCTAGTATGGCCTCTGCTGACTTCTGCCCGGTCACACCCTGCGTTGCCGCAGAACGCGCTGCCAAAGACAGGTCGTAGGGTCCGGTGGCTATTCCAAGGCTTTCGCCCTGGACCTCAGTCCGACTCCCATAACCTATCCCAGCCGCTCGCCGGACAGATCTCCCCGAATAAGAACATGAGCTTTCAGCGCACAACCGCCGCATTTACCCTATCTCCCGTACCCGGCGGGTTTCGTCATCATGTGCTGACTCACCCGGAGACTGAGCCTTCTATGCGGTTTCTGTTCGTCGGCTCGCACCTTTGCGCTCGGGCTTCCTTCAGACCACTCCTCGCGGAGTTGCCCTTGCCGTCGGCTAGTAGTTACATTGGCCCAAAGAATGGGCATTACAGGTACTCCTACAGGGGACTCTCACCCCATCAGTTCATGCCCATGTCGGGCGTACACATGGCGCTCAAGCGGGACAGGCCAAATGCTGCGCATTTGTCCTGCCCCTTAGCTTTACGTTAGGCATGTAAACATGAACCATCTGATCTTGTTCTACATAGGGAGCCATCCAGATAGTCGAGGTCGGCTGCTCGCAGAAATTCTTGAGCAAGACGACTACTGGCTGGAAGTAACCCACGACTATATTCAATGGTTATTTCCCAACAAGGAAAAAAGCCGGGTTACCCCAGGTGCGCCAACCATCACAAAAGAGATTCAGGAGGAATTCTTAAATGATGAAATATTACAGCAGCATTTGAAGGCGAGCTTCAATCGTATGTTGGCTTTCTATGGTCTTGTCGACACTGGCAGTGGAATAAAGAAATCGGAAAATTGGGAGCGTAAAAAATCCAATTGGTTTGTTAAAGATACGCATAACAATTTGCGAATAACGAGAATTTTGAAAAGCCTTCGCAGTCTCGGTCTGGAAACAGAAGCAATTAAGTTTCACGAGGCTTTAGTGGAGCTGGCAGAAACTGAAAAAGATTGTGGCATAGGGGAAGCGGCGCAGCGTTTTTGGGCCGAGGCGGTGAAAAATGCCTAACAAGTGCATCAAGTTCGTTCGCTATTGCTCACTGGGACGCTCCGCTTCGCTGCGCGCCCCTTATGCATAGCGTTAGGCGTCGCACACCCACTCCGCATCCACCAATGACCCAGCGCACCGCTTCTTGTAGCTGCGGCCAATTACAGGCCAAGGTTGCTGCCGACCCAATCCGCATGTCCGTCTGTCACTGCCTGGCTTGTCAGCAGCGCACGGGAAGTGTCTTTGGTGCACAAGCGCGCTTCGCGCAAGAGGCCGTCACCATCTCTGGCACATCCAAGGAGTTCGTTCGCGTCGGAGACGAAGGAACACGAATCACCTTCAACTTCTGCCCACACTGCGGCTCCACGGTCTACTACAAGCTTCCAGAGGGCTTTGTCGCAATCCCCGTCGGCGCATTTGCCGACCCATCTTTCCCGGCGCCCAGCGTATCCGTGTACGAGGAGCGCATGCATTCCTGGGTGCAAATACCCGGCGCAGTCACCCACATAGCGTAAGAAGCCAGCGACGCCTAACCCTTCGCTGGAGCGGGACCTCCACCGGCATGGCACTTGGCCCCTCAGCTCAAACGTTAGGCCTTAGGAATCTACCGTGCTAAACGACGACGGTGACATTGTTGGGGGGCTCGGCTTCGTAGCGCTATACTCCGCATACTTGGAGGAGCAAATCGATAGTTTGCTGTTCATGCTGAACGCAGTGGAGGAATTCACTGAGGAAGAACAGCGGTGGCCGGTAAGTCGGAAAATTAAGAAGGCGAAGTCGGTCGCTGCCAAACTCGATTTCGAGGGCCGTGATGACCTAATGGCGGTTCTAGACAACGCAAAAAATGCCTTCGAGGACCGCAACAAAATTGTTCACGGGCGCATTTACGGCAACTTTGATAGGCCAGACACCTTGAAGTCTGGTAGGCCAAATATTCCCGATCAAGAAATCGCGTCCGATGAGCTCTATGCGTTGGCAAACTACTTTTCCGATTTCCAAGGAGAGGTACTCCGTCCAATGATTTTGAAAATTCCAAGGGCCTTAGCGGGCAATGGTTGAGCTAAGGCCTAACAACGCCATCAACGCGGACGGTCTTGGTCAACGCGTCCGGCGAGTCGCCCAAGCCTGCCGGTTATGGTGAACGTTAGACGCTATGCAAGGAGATCAAATGTCCGGTGAAACTACAGGTGCTGTACGTTTAATGCTTCGACTTGAGGGGCTGTGTGTTCTCCTCGCAGCGGTGCTTGCTTACTCGAAATTGGGCTTTAGCTGGGGTACGTTTGCATTGTTCTTTCTCACCCCGGACGTTTCGTTTCTAGGTTATCTCGCTGGGGCACGGGTTGGTGCCATAACCTACAATGCCGCACACTCGTATATCGGTGCGATTGCCTGTCTTCTCGTAGGGTTCCTCCTCCCTGCCCCTGTGCTTTCATGTGCGGGCGTCATATGGTGCGCCCACATTGGCTTTGACCGTGCTCTAGGTTACGGGCTCAAGTATTCAGTGGGGTTTGGTTTTACCCATCTCGGCATTATCGGTCGGTTTGCCAGGCCCGCTCCTAACCCTGCATTCGAGAGGGACGCGCCAAAAACGGCGCGCCCCTCAATTTGAACGTTAGGGGCTCACGCAGAAGGAAGCCTTATGTCCAGCCGAACTGAAAAGCTCCACACAATTACTAAGCGGCTTATTCTCATGACAGCCTGCGCTCTCGTGATAGTGGTTTCGATATTCGGGCTGTCATTCCTCTTTCACCAGCGACTCATGGTGTCGTGGTTATGCTTTGGTTGCGGACTACTTGGTGGTTTTGTAAGCATCCAGCAACGCCTGAAGAAGCTTGCCGATGAAGAACTTGAACTATTGTCCCGGTCATGGTTTCAGATTCTGCTAATTCCAATCTACGGTGGGATATTCTCTCTCGTTCTATACGTGGGCTTTTTGAGTGAAATCTTGAACGGACCACTCTTTCCTCATTTTGCATTTCCCCCATTTTCTGAGCCTCTACCAACAGCAGACGACCTGATCAGATTCATCAACTCTACCTATCCAGCATCAGGGCAGGATGTAGCAAAGCTTCTCTTCTGGGCATTTATTGCTGGTTTCTCAGAACGCCTCGTCCCACAGATTCTTCAGAAGAGCGAACAAGGGCTTTCCGACGAAAAGCCACACCCCTAACCATTCGGTCGAGAGGGAACCTGCAAGCTGCGCTTGCAGGTTCCCTCCGCGGCTACGCCGCTCCGGCGGCCCCTCACCTCAAACGTTAGGCGGCTGCAACAACTGTCACCGCCGATATCACGCGGCGAAATATCTGCGGGTCGTTTGCGACCTTTGCCAATAGGAGCGCCCCCTCCAGCAAGGCGAATATGTTCTTCGCTCGTTGCCGGTTATCACCCGCCGGAATTTCACCTGCCTGTTCCGCGCGGATAAGCGCGGCTTCGATGAACTGGCAGTGAGAGTCGAAAATCTTCTGCAACGCCTCTCGTATTTTCTCGTCCTGGCGCGCCATCTCCTGTCCCAAGTTGCCGAAGGGGCACCCTAGAACTCCTCCCTTTTCAGCGGAGACTTGGACCTGCAATTCATGAATTCTTTCAATCAGCTCACGAAGCTGAGTCAGGCCGCTCTCCGAGCCTGAAAAGACTGGCTCAAAAATCCCAGCTCTTGCGTGTTCCCAAAAGCTTTCCATGGCCGCAACCGCAAGATCGGACTTTGAGGGAAAGAAGTGATAGAAGCTGCCTTTCTTTGCGTTCGCACGCTGGCACAACTCATCAACCCCGGTAGCTTGGAAGCTGCGTTCCCACATCAGGGCGGCGGCTGTTTGGAGCAGACGGTCACGCGTATCGAGTGATTCTGCGGGTTTCATTTTGGGTTACCCCTAATTCTTGCTGAGTCATGGTGCAACGTTACCAACAGTTGACCGGTCTGTCTACTCTGCGCTAGTCTGTACCGACCGGTCTAGTCGGAGGGCTTGCCGGCATACTCAACTACATTTTCCGGAGAAATCATGAGCATCTTCACTCAACACTCAGACATGACCGCGCCGGCAGGTGCCGCCGAAGTTCTGGCGAAAGTCAAGGACCTCTACGGCTTCATTCCGAATCTGGGGGCCTATGTGTCCGAATCGCCTCTGGTACTCGATGCCGTACTTAACCTCGACAGGGCTTTCGACAAGGTTTCGCTGACGCCGCAGGAAAGACAGGTCGTTTTGCTTACCGTCAGCACGCTAAACGGGTGCAGCTATTGCAAGACGGTACACACCGCGTTGGGACGTAGGGCCGAAGTTGATGGCGCTGTCTTGAAGGCGGTTATTGCCCTTGAGCCACTGCCCGACCGGAAGCTCAATGCGCTGCGCGACTTCACTCGCAAGGTCGTGGAAGAAAAGGGATGGGTCAAAGAAGATGACGTGCAGAAATTCCTCATGTCCGGCTTTACCAAGGCTCAAGTATTTGAGGTGGTGATGGGGGTGGCCCTGAAAACGCTCACCAACTATAGCAATCACTTGGCCGGTGCCGTACCTAATCCCGAGTTCATTGCAATGGCGGAAGGCACGGCCTAATCCCCGAAGTATTTGCTGGCGCAATCGGAATACCGCTTGCGCCAGCTATTCCCTAACCGAACTCAGGAGCGCCGACGATGGCTGACAAAGAATGCGCACATGCTGGTCTTCCTCCGACCGGGGTACCATGTCCAAGCTGTAAACAAGGTACTTTGGAAGTCGCTCGGGGCCGTTTCGGTCCTATTTACAAGTGCACGTCCAAGGGGTGCGATTACTGGCTACCCGAGCGTCCAACGGGAAAAAGATGCTCGTTCATGCGCGACGGAAAGAAATGTGGTGCACTAATGGTCATGGGAACAAAAACCATCCCGGAGAGATGCAGTGACAAAACATGCCCAAATAGAAATCCGCACAAGCTGCGGGCATCCGCCTAACCGGACCGCCCGCAAGCTGCGCTTGCGGGTTCCCTCCGCCCTTTGGGCTCCGGCGGCCGGTTACCTCAAACTTAGCCATAAATTAGCGAATCACAACGCTATTTTTCCTGCGGAAGGTCGCCTGGCTTTGCGTTCAAGAACCAGTCGGGTGGAGACCAACTTCCTTGAATGTGCTTGTGTCCCCAAAGCGCCAGCTGTTGTAGTACTGGTAGCAAATCCGCCCCCTTGCGGGTCAAAGCGTATTCGTACCTTACGGGCTTCTCTTGATAAGGACGTTTTTCGATGATTCCGTCTCCTTCAAGTTTACGCAGGCGGTTTGCGAGAATATTTGTCGGAATGCTCTCTGGAGAATCCTGAAAATCCTTGTATTTTCTTTTGCCGATCATCAAGTCCCGAACGATAACTAGGCTCCACTTGTCACCCAGCAAATCGAGCGACGCAGCGACGGGACATTGAGAACGGAATGCGGGTACGTCAACTTCTTTGCTCATATCGTTACGCTACATGAGTCACTTGCAATATGCAAGTCTACATGTCATGATTCTGTCGCTTGCACTTTGCAAGCACCCATCTAATACGGAGATAAGAACATGAACACAGAGATAAATGCCTCAGTCGACATAAAAGGCGGCTGCCTGTGTGGCGCCGTACGATATGAAGTCACCGCAGCCCCGGCCATGACGGGGTTTTGTTACTGCGAAAGTTGCCGCAAGCTCAGCGGTTCAGGACATGCCTTTCACGCGCTGGTACCGGAAGCCGCAATGAGGATCAGTGGTAACGTCCGCGGATTTGAATGGAAGGCGGATAGCGGGAACAGCGTTATCACGAGTTTCTGCCCAACCTGTGGGAGTCCCTTGTTCGGAAAGAGTTCCGGCATGCCAGGCATGGTGACATTCAGGGTGGCGAGCCTGGACTCCCCTGCAGCCATATCGCCGCAAATGGCGATTTACACGAAGCGGTTGCAGGCATGGGATCACCTTGACCCGGCACTGCCTGCCTTCCAGGAAATGCCCCCCATGCCTCAAGAGGGGTAATCCGTGATGAATACGCACCAACATTCCGGTACCGCAAGTCTTGAAGACAGAATCCGGAACTCGCTCATCGGCTTGCCGGTTTCAGAGAAGCGCATGTTTGGCGGCGTAACCTTTCTGCTAAACGGCAACATGCTGTGCTGCGCTTCAAAGAAAGGCCTGATGGTTCGCGTCGGCAAAGATGCCGAACCGCAGGCACTTGCCAATGCCATGGCAAAGCGTTGCGACGGTGGCGGTCGTCCCATGCCTGGTTTCATATCGATTGAACCTGCTGGAATAAGCCAGGACAATGCTCTCGAAAGCTGGCTGCAAATGGCACTGACTTACGTTGGCACTCTACCCCCAAAGACAGAAAAATCCAAAATCAAGCCTCAATACTTTACCAGGAGAAACCAATGAAAAAGTTTATGTTCCTGCATTATGGATTTGAAAAACCCACCCCGGAAATCATGAAGGCTTGGCAGGCTTGGTTCGAGTCCATTTCAGACAAGCAAGTCGAGCGGGGCGGGTTCGCCGGTGGTCGAGAAATCTCAAAGAACGGCACCAGGGATCTACCCTGGAATATGGAGTCCATTACGGGTTACAACATCATCGAAGCAGAAAGCCTTGATGCCGCCGAAAAACTAGCCCAAAGCAATCCGTTTATTTCAAGTATTCGAATCTATGAGTTGAGGTAAGCATCACTGGCTAACAACGCCATCAACACGGACGGTGGAAAGCGGCGCTCCTTCGTCGCACCGCTTTCCACCGCCGATTATGGTGAACATTAGGCGCTTTACCCACCACAGTCGGAGATCTTAGTGAAGCAATCGCTCGGCCTCGTTTTCCTCGTTGTTCATGACTACGATGAAGCTATCGACTTCTTCGTCGGTACTCTCGGTTTCAGACTCGTTGAAGATACGTTCGTACCTGAGCAATCCAAGCGATGGGTTGTCGTCTCGCCACCTGGCGCAACAGAATGCCAACTCCTGCTCGCGCGCGCCTCAAGCCCAGACCAGGAAAGCCGCATTGGCGGCCAAACAGGTGGTCGGGTGTTCCTCTTCCTCTACACTGATGACTTCTGGCGCGACTATGAGTCCTATCGATCAAAGGGCGTCGTGTTCGTCCGTGAACCAAAGCATGAGTCGTACGGGACGGTTGCCGTGTTTCTCGATCTCTACGGCAACATGTGGGATCTTCTTCAGCCAACGGAATCGCACATCAGGCTTCGCAATGGCAGCGCCTAACAATTCATTCAAGCCGATGCCGCTTCACGGCACGGCATAACTCAAGCATTGAGGCCGTAGAAAACCCTCAACTCGAAAATTGAGCCCACGAACAATCAATCGGTTGTTTGCCCTAAAATGCTCGAAAATAGGGTCTTTCTACAGCTTCGTTAAGCGTCCAACACCAGTCGAGGTATCTAATGCCAACAGCCAGACCATTCCTCATGTTTCAGGGCGGCAGCGCGCAGGCTGCGCTTGACCTGTATTTCGCCACTTTCCCTGATTCCCGCATGGTGCGAGTCGAACACTGGACTCAAGGCGAGCCGGGTGCTGCCGGCACGATAAAGGTCGCCTTATTCACTATTTGCGGCCGCGAGTTCATGTGCTCGGATAGCCCGATAAAGCATGATTTTTCGTTCACGCCTTCGAGTTCCACTTTCGTGGAATTTGGTTCGGCAGCAGAGCTAGAGCAGGCATTTGAAACGCTGTCTGAGGGCGGCCAAGTCCTGATGCCTTTGGACAACTACGGGTTCAGCCAGCGGTTCGGCTGGGTCAATGATCGCTTCGGCGTATCTTGGCAGCTGAACCTTGCTGCCTAACACGGCACGCCAGCCGACCGTTTTGCCTCCGCTCCGCCGCGGCAAAACGTCGGCCGAGTTCAGGCGTTGGGCGGTATGAAGATCGAGCGGTTGGCCACTGCGCTGGATCCTGACTGGCTGCGCTTGCGCCTCGAGTTGTGGCCTGATGGGCGCGCAGACGAGCATCTGGACGAGATGGCCGCCTTCTTGGTAGAGCCGGAGCGCTACGCTCAGTTCATCGCCCGGTCAGCAGAGCAAGGAGCAGTTGGTTTCGCCGAAGCCTCCATCCGGACCGACCACGTGAACGGCACTAAGTCCGCGCCCGTCGCATTCCTGGAAGGTCTGTACGTGAGCCCAGGCGCCCGAAAACGAGGCGTGGCAAGAGCTTTGGTCGAAGTGGTGGCTCAGTGGGCCACTTCTAGAGGTTGCGTGGAGTTGGCTTCCGACACGCCCATCGAGAACGAGGTGAGTCAAGCCGTCCACCGCAAGCTGGGCTTCGCAGTGACGGAGCGAGTGGTGTACTTCAACAAGACGCTCAAACCCACGAATGCCGCCTTGCCCGCGCGGCCGGCCGTGGAGGGTCGCGTTAGCTCGAACGCTAGTGCGCGGAAGGAGATTCTTCGCGATTCTGAGTAAGATCGGATTCCAAGAGTTCGGACATAAATGGCCTGTCGATGCTCACAGACATCTTTGCTTATAGATACCTGGAAACTCCCATATGGGACGACTTCGACGAAAACGCGCGGAGATTGCTGGTTCAAGGGTTTCGAATCGTTGCCGAGCAACTGTTTCCCTACTACGACGCCAACGGCAAGGAAAAACCAGAAGCTAAGGTGATATGGGACGGCCTCAACAAGAGGCTAGCGATGGAGCTTGGCCTTAAGGATTTGTCCTCCCCGACTTATGGTTACTACACCGAGTGGAATGGGAATAAACACTGGACTAGCGGAACGTGGGCGAAAATCACGGTGTGCGAGAACTTTGTTCTTGCCGCATACGATGGTTCCGTGCCAGCCGATCAGTTTGTCAAGGAGCGCCTGAGCTTCATAGAACTAGCGTTCCGCCATCGAGAAGAACAGCTTTCAGCGCTCAACGCAAGCCTCGATAGACAGGTTCAAGAAGCTGAGCTAGAGGAGAAGCGGGGGCTGCATCGGGGGATACGCCTGCCCGGCAATCGAGCTGATGGACTTCGTGCGTGGAACAAAACTCAAAACGAGATGTTTCGGGCATCGTGCAACGAACTAAACGAGCGATTCCGTCGTTCTCGGGCGAAGCTTCACTATCACAATGGGTTCATTCAAATCTCGGAGGATGAAGTCATTGTGCGACACATAGAACAGCCGTTCTGGCTGTTGGTTGGCGATCCAATGTGGCAGAGCGTCGATCATGACATGAAAGAAGCTATTGATCTCCGGGATAGCGGAGGACGGGACCCGGCACTATTTGCGGCGAAGGCTCTGGAAAGCACCATCAAGATCATATCTGACACCAAGGGGTGGACCCGGGGTAACGAAAAAGGCGCGGCAAACTACATTGACAATCTTCGCGCAAAAGCAAATGGTGAGTTTATCAATGGTTGGGAGCGAGACAACTTGGTCGAGTTCTTCTCTAAGGTTCGCAATCCGTTCGGTCATGGTGCGGGGAGCCAACCAGTTCCAGAGCTTTCGCCCCCCCAAACAGATTGGGCAATTGAGTTTTGCATGATATGGGCGAAGAACTTAATTCGGCGGCTGTAATGAGCATCTCACGCCGCGCTCTAACAACAGCTTGCACACGGACACTTGTCCGCTGCCTCCCTTCGCTATCGCTCCGGTCGTTGCGGTCAAGTGCCGGTGAAGCTGGTCGTTAGGCGTCCCATCAACAAGATCAGTATGTTGAGCGATGAAGACCAAATCCGCGCGCTTGTTCAAACGTGGCAGTCCGCCACCAAGGCAGGCGATATAAAGACCGTGCTTGGTCTCATGACAGACGATGTTGTCTTTCTCGTTCCTGGCCGGCCGCCTATGCGAAAGGCGGAGTTTGCGGCCCTGTCACAGGTCCCGCCCGGCAGCCCTCGTCCGAAGTTCGAGGGCACGTCGGAGATTCAGGAGGTTCAAGTTTCTGGTGACATGGCGTTCGTATGGACCAAACTTTCTGTCGCGGTCACACCGCCAGGGGCGAGCCAGGCGATAGAGCGAGTGGGGTATACGCTTACGGTCCTGCGGCGTGAGCATGGCGAGTGGCTCCTGGCCAGAGACGCAAACCTCTTGTCACCAGTTCAGCGTTCTAGCACATGACGTCCAACCGATCGCTCCAACCGACGCGCTACAGCGAGCTTTGCCCGCTTCCGCGCGCGTGTGAGCTCAAACGTTAGGCTCAAGAATATGGCGCGAAGATACCTCACCCAGTCCGAAGCAGAGTCCGCCCTGAGTAGAGGGAAAGCAATTGAGTGCTTCCTCGGCGCTTGTGTCAGAGACGGGAAGCCAGGCATTCGGTGGCTTTCTGCGCGTGTCTCTAAAGAGGGCTTCACTGTCTCAGTCTATGAGAGCGCGAATATCGGGAGCGCAGAGTTTACTGACGTTTACGAATTCGGACCGCTCGACCCGGAACTTGAGTTTGAGGATCCGGTAGAAACGTTCAGCGCCGACTCCTTTTCCAAGCTTACCGCTGAGCTAGAGCGTCGGTTCTTTTGCTGCACAGAGCGCTTAGTGAACGAGTTCGTAATTCAAGATGAGTATGCAGACTATTTGGCGCAGAAGCGCTCGTAAGGTGGGGCCCAACAAGGCGCTCGAGGCGACGCCGCTAAGCTTTGCAGCTTTATCAGGCATCGTCATCGGCGCGCGTCAGCTTGGTCGTTGGGCGGCATGAACACACCGCGCGATCCATCGTCGAGCATTCGCTCGTTGTCGGGCAAATGCCTATGCGGTGCCGTCCGGTACACGGTCGAAGATAGCTTCTGCTACGCACTCAATTGCCATTGCTCGAACTGCCGCCGCGCTACTGGGGCTGCCTTCAAGCCGTTCGCGGGTATCGAGCGTGAGAAGCTCATCCTCAGCCAGGGGCCCGAATCCCTGCTCATCTTCGGAGAGGAACTTGCCCACGACGCACGGTGCGCGAAGTGCGGTTCCCTCCTTTATTCCGTGGTTCGAGAAGGTCAGTTCGTCCACGTACCGCTCGGGACGCTTTGCGATGAACCTACCATCCGTCCCTCGGCGCACATCTTCGTCGGCTCGAAGGCGCCGTGGTTCACCATCACCGACAGACTCCCTCAGCACAATGAGTTCGACTGAGAACCAAGGCGCCCGCATGCCGCCCGACCCTTCGTTGCACCCGATTCGCTACAGCGGGCTTCGCCCGCTTCCGCGAGCGGGTGAACTCAAACGTCGAGGGTGTAGAAAAACGCTCAACTCGAAAATTCAGTCCATGAACAATCAACGAGTTACAGACCCTAGAATGCGCGAAAAAAGGGTTTTCCACAGCCTCGATAGGCAGAAGGAAATTATGAAGCAGCTACTCGCTGTGGTATTTGTACTGTTTACATTTCGAGCCTATGCCGTTGGTTGGGAAGAAAGCGACAAAGTAGCTGCCATATTTAAAGGCTCCGGCGTGAACGGCACGTTCGTTCTCTATGATGTCACCGCGCAACGATTAATTGGCTACGGCAAAGCTCGCGCCGAAACACGTTTTGTTCCAGCCTCAACGTTCAAGGTTCCCCACTCGCTGATCGGACTCTCAGTTGGCGCGGTAGAGAGTGTTGACGAAGTCCTGCCTTACGGTGGTCACCCACAGCCGTTCAAAACCTGGGAGAAGGATATGGGATTGCGCGATGCGATTACCCTGTCCAATGTCCCGATCTACCAGAGTTTGGCCCGACGTATCGGCTTAACGCGCATGAGCGAGAATCTTTCGCGGCTTGATTTCGGAAATGGAGAAATAGGTACTTCCATCGATACCTTTTGGCTGAATGGCCCACTCAAAATCAGTGCAGTGGAGCAAACTCGTTTTCTTGCTAAGTTGGCTCAGGGGGCATTGCCGTTCCCCCGGTCGGTTCAGAAAAGCGTTCGCGAAATCGTTCTAATGGAGCGGGGAGAAAATTGGGCGCTATATGGTAAAACGGGTTGGGAAAACGCTCCTAACCGAGGTATTGGCTGGTGGATCGGGTGGGTACAAAAAGGCGATCGTGTATATGCGTTTGCATTGAATATGGATATTCAGCAAGCAACCGATGCCAAGAAACGTGTAGAACTGGGTAAAGCGAGCCTTAAAGCGTTGGGGATACTGTGACGACAAAACAGATGCCTAACAATCGCATGCACTCGGACAGCAAAAGGCGCCACATCGCTCTGCCTTTTGCTGCCGGTGATGCACAGCATTAGGCCACGCAAGCAGGACTATGCACTGACTCGTCGCACTCATGATTCACGTGCCTGTACCGTCAGAGGCTCGTACCTGGTATCAGCGGGCGTTCCCCGAAGCGGATCAGGTTCACTCCATCTCAGGACTCCAAGCGGTTCGTGTCGGCGATGTTCAGTTGGAGTTCGTGCCCTCCGACGAGAAGGTCTCCTCTGGTCCGGCGGGTACCGTCGCCTACTGGCAAGTGCCAGAGTTCAACGCAGCGTTGGCCGCACTCCAGGATCTCGGAGCCACGCTCTACCGCGGGCCGCTGAACATAGAGAATGGTCTCGTCATATGCCAAGTCCGAGCCCCCTGGGGCAACTGCATTGGCATCAAGGGCAAGAGAAGCTAGGCGCTCGCGCGGCGGTGGACTGCTCGTCTCACGTCAAGGCTGCTTTCGCCCGAACGCGTGGCCTTACCCTTCGCCAGAGCCGATCTCCACCTGCATGGCACTTGGCCCCTCGGCTCAAACGTTGGGCGTCATCGAAGCCATGGTTAAACGGCCGTGTCGAAATTGGACAGCACCGTTCGACTACGTAAAGAGCATTTCGCTCGCTTAGGAGATCACGATGAGTAAGGTACGCGTGCTGTGTTTCAGTCTTTCCCTTGATGGATTCGCCGCCGGGCCCGAACAGAGCCTCGAAGATCCGAATGGTATCGGGGGTCTGGATGTACACGAGTGGTTTTTCCCGACCGCAACGTTTCAGCAACTGCTGTACGGCAAAGAAACGGGCACAACCGGAATAGACAACGACTTTGCGGCGCGCGGCATCCAAAACATCGGAGCGTGGATTTTGGGCCGCAATATGTTTGGCCCGGTTCGCGGCCCTTGGCCAGACGAGCACTGGAAAGGCTGGTGGGGTGAGAACCCTCCGTTTCACACACCGGTCTTTGTGCTGACGCATCATGCACGCGCGCCCATCGCGATGGCAGGCGACACGACATTTCATTTCGTCACGGAAGGAATCCACGCGGCCCTAGAGCGCGCCAGAGCGGCGGCAGGTGGTATGGATGTGCGCCTTGGCGGTGGAGTGGCAACGGTTCAACAGTATTTGCGCGCGGGTCTAGTCGACGAACTCCATCTTGCTTTTGCGCCTGTTCTGCTAGGTTCAGGGGAGAACTTGTTCTCCGGCATCAACATGCGCTCGCTCGGCTATCGATGCGTGGAGCGTGTGGCTACCGACAAAGCAACTCACGTTGTCCTAAGAAAAACCTGAGTATCGAGATAATGCCGCCCAACAAGGCCCGTCGGCTGCACTTGGGCGTTAGCTGCAATCAAAAAGGAGACACGCCATGAAAATTACCGTTGAAACCACCGTAGCTGCACCCATCGAGGAAGTCTGGCGTGCATATACGACACCCGAGGACATCAAACAGTGGAATGCTGCATCCGATGATTGGCACACAACCGCTGCCACGGTCGATTTACGCGTTGGCGGTACCTTCTCCTCACGAATGGAGGCAAAAGACGGCAGCATGGGGTTTGATTTCGCTGGCACTTATACGAATATCGTGAAGCACAAATTGATCGAGTATTCCTTCGGCGATCGCGCAGCGCAGGTAGAGTTCGCTGATAGTCCGAAAGGCATTAAAGTACGCGTAACCTTCGATAGCGAGCCAACTCATTCTATCGAACAACAGCGCGAAGGGTGGCAAGCCATTCTTAACAACTTCACTCACCATGTTGAGGCAAGCAGGTAGTTTCTCGCGGCGCCAATCGCCGCCGACAACCCGTTTCGACACCGACTCGCAAAAGGGGCCGCCTCCCGCCCCTTTTGCTCGCGGGTTAACGCGAACGTTGATGCTGTAGAAAAACGCTCAACTCGAAAATTCAGTCCATGAATAATCAACGAGTTATAGACCCTAAAATGCTCGAAAATAGGGTTTTTCTATACCCTCGTTACACTTCGAGATCGTGTATGAGGAAAGTCGCCTTTTTTGGGATATTGCTGCTACTTTTCGGTAGGAATGCGGTAGCGGGGTGGTATCAGGTCACTAATTACATCGGCAAAATTGGTACGTACCCCATCCATTTTTCACTTCAGGAATACGACTTTGGCAGTGGCCTAGCCTTCCACGGGAGCTACTACTATGACAAGAACATTATTCCGATTCCGATCTACGGCAAACGCGGTAGCTCAGGCACTATTGAGCTTTGCGAAATTCATGACGAGACTGAATTTGATCGCATTATTGTTCAAGGTTCCCGATCTGGATTTGACACATCATCTTGCCAATTCAAGCTGAGCGCAGATGAGACTGGTGCTCAGGGAACATGGGTCAGTGGCGGAAAGAGCTACGATGTGAGCCTGCACCGAAACACTATTTTGGATGACAAGACCGGCGCGGGATTGACGAAAGGCAATATAGAAATCCCATTTTGGGGGCAAACCAAGAATCACGCATTCATTGGTGTTTATGAAGGTACCGAGTCCGGCGTGATTTTCAAAACGATCAAAGTGATAGACAAGCACACCCGAACCGTAACTCAGGAGTTTAATCCGCAAGACCACGACTGTTCATTCGGGTTCATCATGACGCCTATATACATGAATGTCGGGAGCTATAAATCTAAGGTAGAACAAATAACCCTTAGTTGTGACAGAAAAGACAGTGATTTTGCTTTTTACGTCTTCAATCAGAAATCCAAACAATTTGTATTTTCGCAGACGAGGTAATCCAACTTCCGGTCCCAGCTGCCCGGCAAAAGCCGCGTGGTTTCGGTGTTACGAGTCACTGTTTGGACGGCCGCTTTTGTGGTCGGATGAGTAATTCTTTAAGTCTGCCATGAAGAGATTGCTTGCGCTCTGTCTCCTCGGATCGCCGGCGAGCTTCTACGCCGCGGACTTTTGTGAACGCGATACAACAATCGATCCGGAGTTTCCTGCCGGTCTCGGTGGTTCCTACGAAATCGTCGGGAAGGACCCTCTTACGGGATCCGCCTATGCGGGATCGCTTATTGTCGATTACGGCAAATCCACCTATTCGCTCACCCGCTCGGCTCAGGATGATAAGGTCCATGGAAACGCTTGGATCGAGCGCTGCGGCGCCGACAAGATCGTCGTTTTGATCGCTCGCCACTACACCAAGCCCGCACCGTTGGATCTCAGATGTTCTCTCGGAGCAGATGGCGGCAACTATTATCGAACGACTTGTAGAACCCGTTACCTGGGCACCCACCGTTGGAGCGGTCTGGAAGCATGGTTTCAAGAACAGGAGTGAGCTTGCCTATCAACACCGTCAACACGGACGGCCACAAGCGATGCGCCTTCGGCGACGGTAAATTGATTCAAGCTTTCGTAGGTCGGCAATCCTTTGCCGACGAACCCGTTGGCCCAACGGCACCGTTGGGAAGGGATTCCCGACCTACGCGCGAATGCCCGTACAGTAGGTATGAAAATGCTCTAAGTACATTCAGGGAAGTCTTGCGGCATAGGCAACCTGCAGGACAACCCCGCCAATCAAGCCAATCAGTCGAGATTCCGCAAATATTTGCGGAATGTACTTAGCGTCATACGGAGAAAACGAGAATGCCGCTTTCTGACGATTCAAAAGCTCAGGCGGGCACGAGCAACGAATATCTTCTTGCGGTAACGGTCGGCGAACGCAAGCCTCTGAATAGCACCGTCTATCTGGCACCCTACGATCACTATTGGCCGAAACAGTTTGCGTTGCAAGCCAGCAGAATTCGTGACGCCCTATCCGAGAAGGTGCTGCTGCTTGAGCACGTCGGTTCCACATCGGTTCCGGGATTATCAGCGAAACCGCTCATCGACATGGTCCTCGCAGTGTCCGATTCCGCGGATGAATCGTCCTATGTCGCTCCGCTTGAGTCGCTCGGCTTTGTGATGCGCATTCGCGAGCCCGATTGGTTTCAACACCGAATGCTAAAAGCCCCGGAGCCTGACGGTAATCTTCACGTGTTCACTGTCGGATGCCCTGAAATCGATCGGATGCTGGCATTCCGGGATTGGCTCCGGACACATGATGACGACCGGAAACTCTACGAGGAGACCAAGCGTCAATTGGCAGCACGAATCTGGAAAGACATCCAGGACTATGCGGACGCAAAAACAGAGGTCATTCATGACATACTCGCTCGGGCACGGCGTTCACCATGAAAACCATAGCGACGTATTTAAGCTTGGATTGCGAGAGCGAAGCGAAACATAATCTAAGCTTATTCATTCGAGTTAGATGCCTTCCAACGGGCTTTGCCCGCTCCCAAGCGACCCTGAACTCGGGCATGTTAGAGGACATAATCGGAGTCCAGTCAAGTGAATGTATCTGAACAAAAAATATCGCCGTCAGCTATGGCGGCGGCGAAAAACGGAAACATCATCGAAGCCATTAAGATCGTTCGGGAAGATACCGGCCTGGATTTGAAACAGGCCAAGGAATTGGTTGAAAGAGAACTCAAGCATGATGGCCGGTCTTCATCATCTTCACCGCACTCGAGTATGCCGATCAATGCGCTTGTGGCATTGCAAAATGGTCAACTGATAGATGCCATTAGACATTACCTGGAACATAACAAAATTGGCTTGAAGGACGCGAAGGAAGCAATAGAAGACTACTTGGCAAAAAACCCATCGGTTCATCAACAGTTTAAGGCAGCCGCAGCTAAGGGGAGGAATCCTGTCGCAAGGATACTATGGGCAATCGTCGCAGTAGGCTTGATAGCCGTTGGAGGATACCTGGTTACCAAGAATTAACGCTTTAACCGGGAACCCAAGGTAACGAGCCTGACGAGAGCCGTTTGGAGAGTTGTTCTTATTTGCAGCTTTGGGTTTTTGAAGGATTTTCCCCGTCGAGCCCATTAGCTAACACGTTGACGTTTTATAAAACGTTTAACCCGCAAATTAAAATCATAAATAATCGATGAGCCCGCGCAGGGGCGCATTAGCTTAACCGTAACGCCCCCCCCTGCGCGAGTTCGGTCAATGGTCTTTGTCCGTTCACAGAGCCGATAGCGCCATATCCACCATCGACCACAACCCTGCCCAAGAGGTTTTTCATCGGCCATGGGCGATCAAGTCTATTGAAGCTCCTGTTCCGATACATTGGTCTAAGGGAGACGCGAAAACGCCGGACGCCGATCTACCGCCAAATTTCCCGCGAGTCTGCCCATGAACTCTGTACCTGCGACCAGCTATCGACAACCCATCGTATTTTTCGGCCACGGCAGCCCGATGAACACGCTACAGCACAATCGACATACCGACGCCTGGGCATCATTCGGAAGGCGGTTGCTGCAACACCCGCCGTCGTCCGTGCTCTGCATTTCGGCGCACTGGTATATCCACGGCACCGCTGTCACCGCAACGGCCGCGCCGCGCACGATCCACGATTTCGGCGGTTTTCCGAAGGCCTTGTACGAAGTGGAATACGCTGCACCGGGCTCCCCAGAGCTGGCACAACGCGTGGCGGAATTGTTGTCGCCGCTCGCCGTCGCACTCGATCGGAACTGGGGGCTGGATCACGGCACCTGGTCGGTGCTCACGCATGTCTTTCCGCAGGCGGAGATTCCCATCGTGCAGTTGAGCATCGATGCGAGCAAGCCGCCCCTGTTTCATTTTCAGCTCGGCCAGAAACTGGCGGCATTGCGCGATGAAGGCGTGCTGATCATGGGCAGCGGCAATACCGTGCACAATCTGCGAATGGTGAACTGGGACCATGACGCGCCCGCCCACGATTGGGCGCTGCGTTTCGACGAACGCGTGCACGATTGTCTCGTCAATGGGGACCATGCGTCATTGATCGACTATGAGCGACTTGCCCCCCAGGCTCTACTCGCCGTGCCGACGCCGGATCATTATTTGCCGCTGTTGTACGTCTTGGGCGCGCGCCAGCCTGGAGACGACCTCCAATTCATTACCGAAGGTCTCGAGCTGGGTTCGATCAGCATGCTGGCGTTTGCCTTTTCCTGACAAGCAATCGGGTGAATCGGTGAACACGAAAGGCATCGGCACGGCGGATTGGATGGAGCGTCAGCGAAACTTATCGCATCTTTAGCCGGTTTCTCGGGCGAATCTCGCCGGTTCGGTCGCTTAAGGCGGACCTGCCGGCAGCCTTTTCACGAAAAACCTGTAAACAAAAACTCACACGCCAAAACGGTCTCGCAAACGAACCCTTCCGCATAAGGTCCTAATTCACAGAAAACAACGCATAGTGTTGCAAAAAGCTATCGTGATCGTCTTACAGATGGCACAAGGACGCTAGAGCATTTTCCGATTCGGTGTCAGAGCGCCCGACAGGTAGGTCGGCAATCCCTTGCCGACAAAATCCTTTGCCGAGCCGATAAGTCGGCAAGGGATTGCCGACCTACGTTCTTCCCACCCGAACACGAATCCGTACACAGGGATGAAAAACGCGCTAGCTCATGAAACACGGAACCGCGCAAGAAGACGCATACCGAGAGAAAAGGCCAGGACGTATTGGGCGGCTTTTCAAAATCGGAGATTGATCGCGAATCGTTGTACCCAGTACACGGAAGGTGCTCTATGACGAAAACCGTTGAGATTTCATCGATTCACGAGAGGCCTGTAACCGAAGACGGCAAAAGCAAGAGAGTCGACATCGTTTACTTCAATGGTGGGGGCGCCCACAAAGGCGTAGCCATGGCTCTACAGGCCGAACTGCAACGCTCTCTTCCCGAAGCCGATGTTCGGGCGGTCAACACCGACCAGATTTTTTCTCACGTTTCTTTGTTGGATTGGCTCACCCGAGCGGGCATTAAGCTTTACAACACGGGTCTGCAATGGGAAACGATGATCGGTTTGCGGCAATACATCGCGCTCGGAAGGGGATTGATGACCTGGATGCAGCCAGCGGCCCCGCGCCTTGCCGCGTTTTGGAAACACGCAGCGCCGCATGTCGTGATCTCGACGATTCCTCTTTGCAATGGAATCATTTTCGCCGCCGCCCGCAAGAGCAACCCGGAAGTGCGTTGCGTGACGATTCCGGTCGATTTCGAAGAGTTCCATAGCCGGTACTGGTTCGACCCGGCCTTGATGTCCTACTACTTGTGCGGAACCGAGCGGCTCGTGCAGCAAGCCTTGCAAAGCGGCGTGCCGGAATCTCGTGTCTTTCCGCTCCGGGGTATGCCGGTTCACCCGTCTTTTCGCGAACCCGCCGATACCGACCCGGCGAATGCTCTCGAAGAATTGGGATTGCGAAGGGATCTTCCGACAGTCCTCGTTTTCTTCGGCGGGCAGGGCTCGAAATACATGGTCGATATCGCGCGGCGGCTGGATGCTTTGGCGACTCCCTGGAATCTGATCGCCATCTGCGGTTGTCACAAAGTGGCCTACGAGTCGCTGTGCCAGTGGCGATCGCGCAAGCCCAAGCTGATTGTGGGATACACCGCCAAAGTCGCGGAATACATGAGGCTTGCGGATGTCATGGTAGGCAAGCCGGGCCCGATCTCCATCCATGAAGCCATAGCCTGTCGCGTCCCGCTCGTGCTCATGGACAATCCGTCCATGCGCATACTTTTCGAATACAACATCCGTTGGGCAGAGGAAAACGGTATCGCTAAGCG
Source organism: Methylocaldum sp. GT1TLB (assembly GCF_051027445.1). Taxonomy (NCBI): domain Bacteria; kingdom Pseudomonadati; phylum Pseudomonadota; class Gammaproteobacteria; order Methylococcales; family Methylococcaceae; genus Methylocaldum; species Methylocaldum sp. GT1TLB. Next base: position 4,126,396 of record NZ_CP194898.1, on the reverse strand, counting down.
GGTCCGGTCCCTGGCGGAAATTCCCGAGGCAGTACATGAAATCCTGGCATCGGACCGCTGGCATCGGAACGTGGCTCGCATAAACGTCGATGCCAATGCGTGCGTTGCTGCTTGTCTACGGCAATTGATGTAAGAGCGTTAGCGGTAGGATGGGTAGAGCGCCAGCGAAACCCATCGCTTCTTTAAGCTGCGCGGCTCGATCGAATAGAGCACTTTTATCTCACCCTTGGGCGCTGCCGTGAATATCACGTGTACGGGCGACCCGCCGGCCTCCTCTACTCCTGGCTTGTAAATACTCCGGCTCGAACTACATTTTTCAGTTCCGGAGATCGATACCTAATATCTCTCGCCAAGGAAACAAGAATGAGAATTGTCGACTTAATACACCTTCACGGGTTCGTTTATACGCCTGCTTAAGGTGCCTGATTAGAAAAGGAGTTTGAAATGGCTGCGGGTGGAGCGAATTTCTTACTGTTTGCCTTATTTAGTGGATTTGTAGCATTCCCATTTGGGTCGGCTATGGCAATTTTGGTGATGCGGCGTCGTGCAAAATTATCGGATCGAATCGCTTGGGGAATTGCGTCAGCCCTTCTTCCACTCTCCCTTATTTTTTTAGCACTCGCGTTGAGTCACCTGGAAACCATAAGAAACAATGCCATCATGGGTTTAACAGTGATGAGCCTGTTTGTAGTCGCACTTTTTTCACCTTTTCTCGTGCTGGAATTTTTTTTCCGCCGTTTTCCTTCCAAAAAGTTGGAGTCGCGTTAGCCATATGACTAATCGGAGACAGAGCAGGATTAAAGAACCTTTGCCTAACGAATGCTTCGAAAGGACGTGGCAAAGCGGCCGCGCCCCTCGAGCAAGTCGTTATATGACGAAACAACTTCATGATTGATTCAACCGCAGCCAAGAAGCTCAGAGCGCTGGTCGAGCGCTACAGGCTTGATGTGCCAGCCCCCGTAACCGGAAATTGGAAGCGGAAGAGTGACGGTGACCTATGGGCCTCTGTGATTGTACAAATAGCTGTCGTGGGAAGCGCTGCGTCTGGAACGGCACTGAATGAAGTCCTTTCAGACAAACAAGCTTGGTACGAGAGCCTTGTAACAAAGGCCCCGAAAGCTAGGTCCAAAGATATCCATCAGAAATTCCGAGAGGCGGGCGTGCGCTACTCATCAAGCGTTATCGATGAGTGTCGCAAAACTGCGGCAGCCGCCTACAACTTTGAGGTCCTAAAGGCCCATGGTGGACCGCGAGCCTATTTCACCAAGATTGCTGCGATTCCCGACGAACACTGGCGAATAGCGGTGGTCAGCGATGAGCTTTCCTACATCAAAAACAAAGGGGCGCGCGACCTTTTGATCGGCCTCGGAATGGTGGCCCGCGCAGTCGCGTTCGATAGCAGACTAATCAAGATTCTTGAACACATTGGGGTTCGGCTCCCCAAAGATCTGGCGACAAATAAGCCCAAGTATAAAGTGTTAGAGCGTGAGCTCTTGGACAAGGTCTGCGAGCCGTGTGGCATAAGTGGCGGGCATTTGGACCGAATCCTGTTTAATAAGTATGAAGACATAGTCGTGTAACAACTAGTTACACGCGGCCTACTACGCCAGCGCGTAAATCGGCACATTAGGCATCGAACCATGGTGACTTACCCGCAGGAACGAGCTCTCAGAGGCTCTCAATCTCGCGTCTGTACGGATACGCGAATCTAGCGGAGATGGAATAGCACACTGTGTCCTCGGCCCTCCCGTATGGACCCAATTCATATACCAACAAACCCTAACAAGAGGAGCCCCATGCCGGAGATTGAGCATCAATATCGTGGTGAAGCCGTATTCAACTTTGCAAACACGTTGAAGAATGCAAAGAATTGGTCCGGCGTTTCAGCGCAAGACATGGCCATCTACAACGCACTCGGTAAGGACTTGATGGAGTGCTTGTTCAAGACGGGCTCGCCTAACGCCTGGTTCGAGATTTCCGGAATCTATCGGCAAGCATGGCTCGATGAGATCAAGCGCCGGATCAGAGGCCGAGAACTCGTCCTGCTGACGAAGCAGGGCATCAACGACGAGACCCGGTTCATCATGAAGAACGGAGCACTCTACGGCGGCAGTGCGATGCCTACTTCTCTGCTTTTCTCTCAGTTCAAGTGCAATGAACACTTCCAGACCAACTACGGCGACTCGCCCGGCTGGATTGCCTCAAAACGAATAGTCGAAGTCGTGGCGGCGCTCCGTACGGAACCGGCAAAGAGCATTGATTTCCGAATCTCGGCCTCTTACCTGGGGGGTAAGTGGATTGCGTGGAACAATCGGGGATTCGCGACTCATTGCCTCGCCAACGTGATACCTATGCGGATCGTCCCGAATCCTTCGCCTTCGGAAGACGAACAGTTCCGGCTGAACGAAGTAATCGATGTAAAAACCTTCAAATATTCGACTTCGGTTCCGGAAAGCCGACGAACACCAAGTCACTGGGAACCGGGTGCGCCTTGTTCGGTAATCTCCATCGTGAACGGGGCTAACGGCACACAGGTTCTGTACACCATCAAAAACGGATTCCAGCGTGATAACGGAAACGAAACCGTTTTCAACTCCGTTCGCTGAAGCCTGCGTAGGATGGGTAGAGCGAAGCGAAACCCATCGCTTTCTGGCTGCTTGGCTGGCTCCTTGAGCCGGCTTGGCTTGCCGGAATGCGACGAATGGGGATGCAGTCGCTCGCAGCGTTCAAATTCCTGGTTGAAAACGGGACCCTACAAGGGCGATCATTCCGGGCTTCCGATGGCTCCGACCACATACTAACGGCAACTGAATCAACCCAACGAAACGACCAACGCTTCGCTGCACCGGACGGCAATTCCGCCGTGTTCCATAGCCGCCGGTGAACTTTGGCGTTGGGCATAAGGATACCTGCATGATTAGGCATCTCTCTATTGCACTGCTCGTGATTCCAGCGATTGCGCTCGCAGACAATCACCGCCCCGAGGACTGGCCAGAGGGCAGCGCGATGCACACGGGACGTTCCGCGCAAGTTAGTCTCGCCGCCGCTGATAAACGCCTCAATGAGATTTACCAGAAGCTGCTTCGATCCATGCCGGCAGATGAGCCGGACAATTTCCCAAAAACTGCACTCATAGCGGCACAGCGGGCCTGGATCAAATTCAGAGATGCGGAGTGTGCCCTGGTCGGTGAAACCGAGGGAGGTGTGCGCATGTGGAAGTCAGCATTCGACACGGCGTGCCAGTCCCAGATGACGGAGGAACGCGTTGAACGGCTGGAGAAGCTTCTTACCGGCTATGAAAATTAGAGCGTTTTCCGAGTCGGTGTAAGGGATTCGGATATGTAGGTCGGCAATCCCTTGCCGACGTATCGGCTCGGCGAAGGGCTTTGTCGGAAGGGCAGCTCTGGCGCTCCCAGAGATGCCGTTTGCGATTGGAAGGGTCGCGACTAAAGCGACCGTTTGCGATTGGGAAGGGATTGCCGACCTACGTTCTCCCCTCCTGGCACGAATCCGTACACCGGGATGGAAAACGCTCTCGAAGCAGCAGACAAATAGGGTCGATTCGCGATTGATGCTGGACTCGCCTGTCCCACGCTTTGCGGCGGAGCAGCCCGCAGTGGCGGATTGCAAGGCTGTTGTTCATCGGCGTTTCGCCTCCTTGAACAAGGCGGATATTGCAGCGCGTAGCAGTTTGAAGACGACTTCTTAGGACAACGATATTCACGAGTCCCGTTTAACCTAAAAACGGCGGTTGGACGTGCTCGAGTGTGCGGCGGGCGGGTCGGATGGCAAGGCGCGACGAGGCCGCGGGGTAGTCTCCCGCAACGAGGAGCAACACCGCCAGGCGGCCCGCCCGCCGTGCAATCGGGTGCGTAGCAACGTCACCCAAAGGGTGAGACCCCCGATGGCTATAAAGGGGTTCTCTCATAAGAGCTTATTTAGCCATCGAAGCGGTCAACCGCCGTTTTTAGGTTTAACCACGCTGATGGTGCCATCCCCTTCCATGTACGCTGCCTGTATCTGGGACAGGTCCGCTACCCCGCTCTCGCGGACCTTGCGCATCAGTTCCTCCTCGGTCAAGAACTCTCGGCGCAAGTTGCGATGCAGAATGCGCCCGTCCTTTATCAGTTCGAGTGCTTTAGGTGCCAGGACGCGCTCGATCCATCGGAACCGGTAAGCGGCCCAATCGAGCAGGAAATTCCAGAACACGATGGTGCTGATCAAAATGAGTCCGTCGGTGATGGACTTGTAGTCGGCCGCCATGGCGTTCTGTGCCGCATCGGCGATGATCACCACTACGATGAGGTCGCTGACGGCAACCGAGCCGATATCACGCTTGATGATCAGGCGGAAGATCAGGAATAAGAACCAGTAGACCAGCGTCCCGCGAATGATCGTCTCCGCGACGGGAGCGCTCGGGATGAAGAGTTCCGCCCAATCGATGTTGAGAAACGCGTCCACTGCTCGCTACCTCGTGACTGCTTTCCCCTAAATAGACTGCCGGAACCGGTAGCGAGTTTGTGAAAAGGTTAGAAAAAGCCGCTCGATCAGACGAGGGAGGAAAGATCCTTTTCGATCTGAGCGAACACCTCGTCCTGGCGTTTCATGTCTTGCGGCAATGTCTTGGCCGCCTGTTTCAGCGAATCGGTGAGATCCCTGGCCAGTTCCTCCGCGCCCGGCACGTTCTTCAGCAAGGCCGCGACCTCACGCTGCTTGAGCAGTTCCAGTTGGGCCTTGATTTCGCCGTTCTCGGCTTCCAGCCCCGCCGCCAAGCGGGCGCGATAGCCGGACACCGCCTCCCGGAGGCCGTCGATCAGATCGTCGCGCGGATCCTTGTTAGCCGCCGACGGCTTGGGCTTCACGCCCGACACTTCGGGGAGCCGCACCACCGCGCCCGGCTTGAAGGCGTCGGCGCGGGCAAGATGGGGGTTGGCCTTGAGCAGCGACGCCTCGACGGCCTTGCGCGTTTCCGGCGTGAGATTGGCGAAGAGGCGATCGGCCAGGGCACCGATATTGGCTTCGCTCCTGAGCGTAATGACACGCATGAATTCACTCCTTACCTAAATATGGACATTTAATGCGTTCCACGGTGCCGGCAACGCCGTTCCGTTGACCTCGATGGCACCGCTGGTCAAATTTCCGAGGACCGCAAAATTTCTCGCGGTCAGCGACAGGGTCGGAAATTCGGTCACGCCGACCAGACGGTTGTTGGCCACGCTCGCGTGATCGCAGCCGATGCGCCCGACCAGCGGCGCCGGTCCTGCGGTGACGACACTGCTCAGTTCGGCATCGTTCTGATCGAAGAGACAGCTCAGCACGTCATCGATTTCCACCAAAGGCATTACCGTAAGCGTCCCGCGCAGGCGGTTTCCCCTCAAGCTGGTATTGCCGCGCGCCAGGCTCGCCAGGATGCGCGCCCGAAAGGCGCTCAGGTAGAGGTAGCCTTCCTTCACGGGCAAGACCATCACCCCCGGCGCGGTCACCGTAGTCCCGCCCGCGGGTCCGCCCTGCGCCGCGCCGGACGGGGCGACGACGATCGCTTGCCAAGCGGCGGCACTCGTGGTTTCGGTCCCCTCCAGGCGCGCCAGCGAGTTGTCTTCCACCGCCAGTTGGCTGAAGCTGGCGCCCACCGCCAATCCCACGGTGCGCCCCAGGAAACTCTGGGGGCCGATGCCGAACATCCGGTTGCCCGCCACCCGCAGTTCCCCCGAAGCCACCGCCAGCAGTGCCGCGCGCAGCGGGCTCTGGTTGGCTTGACGGGCGACGCCGGCGAACAGGTTGTTGACCACATCGGCCCGCGCGACATCCGCCAGGAGCACGCCGAAAAAGGGCCGACCCTCCTGATTGAATCCCGCCCCCAGGTTCGAAAACTGGTTGTTTTCCAGGCACAGATAGGCGGCGCCGGCCTTGCGCTCCATGACCAGCGCGCCGAGTCCCGTGTCCTCGATGACGTTGGACTTGATCATGGCCCTGCCCAGCGTTTGGCGGATCGCCAGGCCGTTGCCGCGTAGTCCGCGAATCCGGTTGCCGTGGATCATGACCCGATCGATGGAAACCTTGTCCAGGCCGGGTTCCAGCACGATGCCGTCCGCCGCCGCCTCGCCCGAGCCCACGATCTCGTTGTCGACGATGCGCAAGCCGCCGGTGCCTGCGACCACCCCGGCGCCGGTGATGTGCATGAGGTTGCCGGCGATGGCGATGCTCGCCGCCGGCAGCGCTCCGCCCGTCACCACGACGCCCGCCTGGGAGCAACGCAGTAACAGGTTGCCCGCCAAGCGCAATTCGCCGTAATGGAGGCTCATGCCGGCGAAGCTCACTCCCCGCTGGCTGCACAGGAACACGTTGTCGGTCACCCGGCATTGCCCGGTAAGCAGATAATTGCGCTCCCCGGTCAGGGCCACCACGCCCTGCTCGGCGACCAGGGTGCAATCGCGGATCGACGCGGCGAGCACCGAGCCCGAGAGGCCCACCGCGGCGGAGGTCGCATCGCCGGCCGCCACGCCGAGCACGGCCAGATGCACCAGGTGCAGGTCGATGCAGGCCGCAACCTCGATCAGCGCGGTTGTGCCCCCGCCGGCGGCCGCCCCGACCAGGGCCAGGTTCTCGACGGTCACGCCGATGCCCTGGGCGATCCGCATCAGGGGCCCGGCGGCGGCCCCCTGCAGAAGAGTCTGCCATCCCTGACCGCGAATCCTCAGGGAACGGACGCCTTCCAGGTTGAGCGGCGCGTCCAGCCGGTAAGTCCCGGTATCCAGACAGATGGTGCCGCCGCGCTGGCGGATGCTGTCGATGGCTTGCTGGATCGTCGCGGTGCCCGCGTTATGTCCCTCGGGGTGGACGCACACGGTGCAGTCGCAGCTCTCGCCCACCGCTTCGGGCGGCCAGAATACCCGGCAATCGGTCTCGCTATCGGGCAGGGTTACCACCGCGAGCCGGGCATAATGGTGATGAATTCCCCGGGGCGGGGCATGGTCCAGCGGCTCGATGCTGCCGTCCGCCACCCGCGCCGCGAACACCCAGTAATCGCCGGCCCGGTATTCGCCGCCCGCCGGGTCCAGGTCGAATTCGACGAGAATGCCGTTCTCCAGCGCCAGCCGGGTTCCCGCGGGCGGCAGCGGAATGCCGTCCGAGCTCGCCGAGGCGTTCAGATCGTGGAAGGTGGAACCGTCGGCGCGACGCACCAGCCCCGACTGATCCCAGCGGCGGATGCGGGTATGACGGGTAGCGTTGGTGCGGCCCTGGGCGTCGACGGGAAAGAGTCCCGCGGGCAGCGCGTCTTCGAGCAAAATCGAGCGGGTGGCGGCGTCCACTCCGTCGCCGGACCGGATGCGCCGCAGCAGGCCGGGTCTCCCGTGCAACTCGTGCCAGTCGTCCAGGATTTCGATCCAGTCTCCGGCATGAAAGCCGAGCACTTCGTCACGGCCGACGCTATCCACCACCAGCCGGTTGCCGCCCTGGATCTCGATGACTCGGGTAGCGACCGTGGCATTATCGCGGGACCACTTGAAGGTGGCCGTTCCCTGCCCGCCACCGCGATGAATCTCCACCCGGTACAGCTGGTTCTCCAGGCCCTTGTAGCCCGCGGTGGGCGGTACCAGGCACGGATCGGGATCGCCCGGCACATCCCCCGTGGAATTGGTGAGCCGGCCCGCCGAGGGCCGGATGACCGCCGCCCAGCCGGGCACCTCGCCGTCCGGCGTGGCGCAATTGGCGTTGTCGATGCCGGCCAGCACCTTCACCTGCCAGACGGTTTGCAGGCGCGCCGTGGTGTCCACTCCCACCGCCTTCTCGACCAAGGGCGGTTCCTGCAAGTGGGTGACCTCGCGCTGCCAGACGTCGAGATACACCAGGTGCGGCCCCCCCGTGAGCACCGGACGGTTGAAGATATCGGCAGGCGCGGCCTGATCGGTCGCGTTGAACGGCAGGTACGGCTGCCCGAAAAACGGCACGTCGCCGGTGCCGGTGAGTTCGGCGAGCGTGGCGTCCCACCGCGCGGGCTGTGCGCCGTGATTCTCCGCCAGCAGGCCGTCCACATACAGGCGTCCCGGACCTATGGTCAACGCCCCGGCGGTGGCGAGGATGCGGAAGCCGTTGGGCGTGGTGCGGGGCACCACCGCGCGGCCCACGGTATCCAGCGTCCCGGCCTGGAGGCGGCGCGCGAGCTCCGCCACCCACTCGTTCCAGTCGGAATCCAGTTGCACCCTCCCCTGTTGCATCACCACCCCGAAGAAATCCTTCCACGGGTGAAAACTGAAACGGCTGCAGTCGAAGCTCATGGCTCGGGCTCCTCAAGTCTCGTAGAAAACGCCGGACGACAGCCCGACGCGTAGAAATTCGCGCAGACGAATCTGCAAATTGGCCTCGCGCTGGGCGGCGAACAGCGCGTGATAGGCGCCCATCTCGCTCTCGTCGTCCGCCCCGCGCCGGATTTCGTCCGGAGTGCTGCGCATGAGCTGGCAATACGCCGGGACGCCGTAGCGCAGCGAGGTGAAATGCGGAGCAATGTCGGACTCACCCTCCGCGCTCTCCGGCTGACAGCGATGGCGGCGCGGCACCAGCGAGGCGAAGGGCAGATAGGAAAAACGCACGCAGCCGGTCTGGCGGCGCCGCGCGTACACCGGCGGCAGGGTGTCGCCCGGCGCGGCGCGGGCCAGGAGGATGCTGTTGGAAATAAGACCCACGGCGTCCGCGTTGATCTTGCCGATTGCGGTGCAGGCGGCGAGGGAAAGTTCGCCCCCAGGCGAAACCTCGTCCGGCGCGCAATAAGCCGTGGCGGCGGAATCGTTGGCATCGAGAATGGCATCCGTGGCCGCGAGTCTCGCCCCCTCGGCCACCCGTAGGGCGCCCAGGATCGCCCGTTCCAGTTCCACGGCCAAGCCCGGCAGTTCGGCCACCAGGCTCGCGGCGCCCGGTGAAACGGGATCGCCCGCCCCGTCCAGCGCCAAACCGGGCACCAGGGTGGCATGGGCGATGCGAAGGCGCGCGAGTTCGTTGCCCGCGGCGGCGGGCACGTGCAGCCGCGCGCCGGCCACCAGCAGCCCCTCCAGGCTGAAGGCGCTGTTCGCCCCACCCGTGACGGGGAAATCCCCGCCGAGGATCAGCGTCGGCCGGCACCGCTCGGCGGCCCGCAGGATCACATGCCCGCCGGCATTCACGTTCACCGCCAGGGTTTCCTCGTAGCGCCCGCTGTCGGTGATTTCCACCACCCCGTCGCCGGCCAGGGCGGCCAGGGCGGCCAGGGCGGCCTGGATCGTGGCGTGGTCGTCGGGTACCCGGATCACGGAAGTTCCCGGCGCGTCGGCGCGACGTTCGCGGGGATATTCGCCGCCGCCCAGGTCCGCCGGGAACCCGTAGTGATAGGTGACCCGAAGGCTTTGGGGCACGGCCACGGAATCCCCCAGCGCGATTCTTCCCAGCACGGGATCGATGCCGTACTTGTCGCCCAGGGTCGTACCGTCGGGCAAGTTCCCGCTGAGCGGCGCGTGCGCCCAATCGGCGCCGTCGTCGGCCAGGTTGCAGGCCACGACGCTCCCTCGGGGCACCTCGACGCCGTCCGCGTACAGCACGAGACTGGGCTCGGCATTGTCGACCTCCGCCCCGGACGATTCCCGCGAACCGTAATAAAGGGCCTTGCGGGCATCCAGCATTCGGCGGCCGATCGGGTCCGGCACGTTGATGGGCTCGGCCAGGTGGGTGATTTCGTCCTCGGCCACGGGGTTGGCGTAAAGCTGGAGCGGATGGCCCAGGGGGCTCACCAGGTAACGCCGGTCGTCGACCCGCACCGCCGGGCTCCTGGTGTGCCGATAGGCGTCGATTCGCCAGAGGAATATCCCGACATTGGGGATGTTGAAGCGCCCGCGCCGGCTCTCGATCCGCCGGACGTCCACGGTGTGCGCCGTCGAATCGAAGGCCGTGCCGATCCGCGCCAGCGGTTCCCATTGCCGGAGGTCGGGCGCGTACCGGCTGTGCGGCCTGAGATGGTTCATGTACTGGGTGGTCCCCAGCAACTGGAAGAACTCCACCGCGCGGGCGTTCCACCCGGTGACGTCGCGGGCGAGCTGCTCCAGCACCGCCGCCGTACCCTTGCGGCGGCGCAGGGCGATGGTGTGGGCGACCTCGGCGCGGGCCAAACCGCGCGCTTCGCCCAGGGCGTGCAAGGGTTCGTAGCCGATCAGGTCGCCGATATAGGGAATCGCCCAGTCCGCGCAGGTCTCGATGAAAAGGTCGTCGTAGATCTGGTCGAGATTCTCCTCCAGGACCGCGAACTCGTCCGCGAAGGCCATCAGCAAGGCCTTGAGGGGGCCGCGGGCGGCTTTCCCGCGCAGCGCCTCGATCCGCTCCTGCTCGGCGACGGTCGCACTAGGCAAAGCTTCCAGGGCGGCGAGCTCGGCGGCTTCCGCCGGCGTCAGCAGGCTCTTTAAACCCGTGGCGAGCTCGGCGTCGCGGATGCGGTGTATGGCCGGCAGTAGCCGGAACAGGGTATCGGCGTCGAAGCTCATGACATCGTCTCCAGCACCAGGGGCGCGGCATCCAGGGTGAGCAGCTCGGCGGCCAGCGGCGTCTCGGCGAGCGAGGCCACAGGCAGCACCGCGGACAAGCGGGGCACGAACTTCGGAACCGGCGTGTCGCTCCGGTGCAGCTCGGCCACCTGCACCGCCTCGACGCCGGTTACGGCCTGGGCGACGGCGGCCACCTCGTCCACCGAGACGCCCTGGCCGAAGCCGCGCGCCTCGAAGCCGAAGGCTTCCCTGAGGCGGGCTTCGACGCCGGCAAGCACCAGTTCCGGCTCGGCCTCGGCGGCGACTTTCACCGCCAGCCGCGTCCGGAACCGCGCATCCCGATAGCTGACCAGGGTCAGCGGCAGGAGCGGATCGCCATAGCGGCGCAACGCCGCCAGCAGGTTGCGGAACGTGTCGCCGTTCGCCGGAACGGCGCTCCCCTCCTCGCCCGCGACGGTGAGGAACACCCCGCGGGCCGGACCGCTGGGCAGCCACAGGGCGTGGGCCTTGGCGATGCCGGCGAAGGCGCGGGCGAAATCCCGGTAGTCCCGGATCGATACCGCCCGCTCCAGGGTGAGCACTGTGAGCGGCGCGTTGACCCGCGCCCGCTCCTCGGCTTCCGGGTCTTCCCCGCCGCCCGCCGGCTCGGGATTGGTGGCGCCGGTGACGCCCAGGGGACGCGAGAGCAGGGTGGTGAGCTTGCCCGCCGCGACATTGCCCGCGAGCCCCAGTCCCTTGCGGTAGATGGCGCGCAGGTTGTGGTCGCCGGACGGCGGGCGGGCGCCCTCGATGCCGTCGCCGAACCGCACCATGGCTCGCGCCTGGTCGTCGACGGCGAGCTCGTAGACCCGCTCGTTCGGACCACGGGCGTAGAGGCTGGGAACCTCCTGCCAGAGGAGGTCGTTGGCGCGCAAGGCCAGGGTCGATTGGCGTCCGCTCGGGGTGGCCGCGCTCACGAAGGTGAGCGGCGCCTGGCGCAGGCCGAAGCCGGCGTTGGCCACGCGGGCGTCGCCGCTGCCCAGGATCTCGTTCACCGTTTCCCCGTGGGTGGCGCGCGCGACGTTGGCGTTGACGCGCACGGACTCGCGGTCGTAGACGTGCTTGAGGGGCGCCGCGAGGGTGAAATAGCTGCGGTCGCGGTCCTGGCTCACGGAAGTAGCCAGTTCCCCGACGAAAGCGATTTCCGACACCTCCTCGTCGCCCGGTTCCGGCGGCGCCGGTTCGATGGCCGCGGCGGCCGCCTCCAGCACCCCTTCCCGCCCGTCCCGGTCCAGCAGCCGGAGGCGCAACTCCGCGCTGCCCGGGTTGGCGAGCCGCTCGCCGAACTGCGGCGGGGAGAGCACCAGCCATGCGCTGCCGGATTTCTGCTCCGGCGCGGCCGCGAGGCGCAGGGAGTCTCCTTCCTCGACGGTCACGCTGCCCCCTTCCACGAGCGTCATGGTCACAGCGCTCCTGCCCTTGCGCAGCCGCACGCGGGCGCGCTTGCCGCCGATCGCCAGCGCACGGCCGGGGCCGATTCCCGGCGCGAGCCGGCCCAGCGCGAGCAGGTCGCCGTAGAGAGGAAATCCGAGCGGCGTCGAGGTCACCGGCAGCGGCTCGGACTGGGCCAGCACCAAGGTCTCGCGCAGACCGAACAGGCCGATGTTTTCGGTCGTGTCCGGCACTATGCGGGTAATCTTCCCGCTCAAGCCGTAGTCGCGGCGGGAAAGATGCGCGACGGATTGGGCGCGATAGAGTTCCACATACCCTGCGGCGAGCTTCGACGAAACGGCACTGGCTAAACCCGACGGCATCGAGGAGAGTGCGCTAGCGACCGGTGACGCCACGGCCGAGTTGGCGAAAGCCACCGGAATCAACTCGATGGGGCCCAGAATCCCGATATCCACAGAATCGGGCGGCGGCGCCGCGGCGACCAGGGCGATCCAGCTGCCCGGAACGATTTTCGGATACTCCGCGTCGAGATCGATTCGGGAACCCTGAATCCCGAAGTTAGCCCACTGCTGCCCGTTTGCCGTAAGCAGACCCTCGGGCGCGGGGTTGTTCGGGGTGAACAGGATACGCGGGTCCGGCGCATTGTGACCGAACAGCGCGGCGCGCTGGCGGAAGATGTAGACGGTGGCACCCGCGGCGGCCGGCTCGACATGGGGGCTGGTGCTGCCCAGGGGTTCGTCCCAGGCGATCCGGGTGCGCTGTTTCTCCCTGTCTTCCTCCACGAGGGTCAGCAGCCGGACGTCCCAGCGCTCGCTGCCGGTATCGTCGAGCCGCTCCTGGCCCACCACGAGGATGACATCGCCCGCCCCCACGCCGTTGCCCACTCCGGCCAGCCACAGCTCGCGGTCGCCGAAGCGCGGGCGCCAGGGGACCGAGGTCTGCACAGGAATGGCGTTCCATTCGGCGCGGGCTTCCACCGGCTCCACGGTCTCGAAGGTCTGGGGCTGCTCGCCCGGACCCGGCACGCTCTGCACCCTGGCACCCACCGGAATCTCCACGGGACCCGCGGCCAGCGCGGGACTGCCCGGAACCTCCTGCAGGGTGAAGGCGAGAAAGGTCGAGGCGGCCACGCCGGGCGCGAGCTCGTAGCCGATCAGGCGGGCCAGTTCGAGAATCGAGCGGCGCTCGGTCGCCGTGCGCAGGAAGTTCTCGTTGGCAATGCGTTCCTGATAGAAGGACAGCACGTCCAGGGTGGTGGCCAGCGCATCGCAAAGGGCGATGGTGAAATCGCCGCCGTCCCGGGTGGTGAGCCCCGCGAGGGCCGGCAAGCCGCTGCTCGAAAGCCGGGCGAGCAGGGATTCCCTGAAGCTCGCGTGCACGCCGACCCGGTAGGCGACGGCGGACTGGCCGGGCGGGTTGTCGATGCGCGCCGGCGTCTCGGCGTCGAGGCCCGCGCAGCATCCGCAGTGGTCGAGGCTGGAATCGGCCATCACTTGCCTCCGAATAGGGACAGACGAAGCACGCCGTGCTCCGGGAAATTGGGATCGTTGTCGAGGCGGGGAATCTCCAGCCGGGACAGGCGGAGAAAACCGTCGGCGAGCGGTCCGGTATCCTCGCTGCCCTGGCGGTGGAAGCGGGTCACCTGCACCGAACCCACGCCCGCGACCTGGCGGGCCGCCGCGTACAGCGAGCTCAGGTAGACGGTTTGGCCGAAGCTCAGGTTATCGGGATGAAACAGTCCGCGCCGCCCGTCGGGCAGCATCCGGTTGCCCAGGACCTCCAGCAATCCCGCGCGCACGTCGGAACGGAAATAGTTCGCCTGGACGCAGACCAGGAGATCGATTTCCAGGGAGACGAACACCGGATCGTTGATTTCGATGTCGTGGCCCGCCATTCGGTAACGCTCGAGGTGACGGGTGATCCGGGTCTCGAAGTCCGCGTCCACCGGCAGGCCGCCGGCCCGGTCCACGGTGACGAACACCGTGTGCCAGCTTCCGGTCCAGCGCAGGGTGGCCGCCGCCCGCTGCACGCCGGAATGGCGCTCGGTGACCTCGGCGTAGTCCTCCGGCGTGACCGCGCGTTCCTGGCGGCGGAAGGCTTGCGGAGCACGCCGGCGCACCACCGCGGCGTCTTCCGGGTCCGCGCCGCCCTGGGCGGCCAGGGGATTGCGCGCGCCGAGCACCGCGCCGTCGCCGCTCGCCACGTGGGCGATGGCGTCCGCGCCGACGTTCCCGGCGCGGCCGTTGCCGACCCGGTAGCGCGCGGCGAACGCCGTGCCGGCCTCGGGCCGCCGCCCGTGCACGCCGTTGCCGAAGCGCAAGGCGGCCGAACCGTCGTGCTCCACTTCGACGACAAAGTGGGGATCGTCCGGCTCGCTGTTCAACAGGTCGCGCCGCGCCGTCCAAGTGCCGCCGTTCAGGGTGATCGCGGGCAGGCAGTCCTCCATAAGCCATTGCATCGCGAACGCCGCCGGCGCTTCCGGATCGAAGGCCAGGCGTTCGGTGCGGCTCACACCCTCCTTCACGGTCGTCTTGAGCACCGTGCCCGCGTAGGTGAGCGGCAGGTTACGGAGCCTCGGCGCGAAACGCGGCGAAAGCTCCACGGGCTCGGCGCCGGTGCAGCGATTGGCGTCGCGCTCGGGCGGATAAACCAGCCGCGTCGGGGGCACGCTGCCTAGATCCTCGTCCGCCGGCAAGGTGAAACCGTGATCGGCGAGCACCAGGTTGCCGCGCGCGACGCTGACCCGGTCGAGTTCCACTTCGCCGTGCGCCTCGTCGGTGACCGAGGAAATGCACAGCGGGAATGGCAGGGCGTCCTCGGCGGCCCAGGCGATCTCGGTAATCTCCGCGCCGCTGACGGGATCGGTGAGCGGCGCCGCGGGGTCGTCCGGCGAGAACTTGCGTACCGAGACCAGCCGCACCACGTGGCGGTGCGCGGGATCGGCGTCGCCCGGCTCGCCGGTCGAAGGTCCCAGCACCTCCTCGAACAACAAGGCGTCGCCCGCTTCCAGCGCGGCGAGATGACCGGCGAGCGTCGCCCGGGTCGCACCCTTGGGCAGACAGCAGCGGCGATCGCCCCAGGCATGGAAATCGATTTCGTTATGCGCCGCGTGCAGCACGGCGTCGTGCAGCGGCTCGAAAATCGCGGGACTTTTCCGCAAGGCGGCTTCGTCATCCCGCGATCCGGGGACGATACGCGACGGCAAACCCGGCACCCGGCCGTAGAAGCGGGTGCCCGCCCGCGGCAAGGCCACCCCGTCCGCATTCACCGCCACGTGCAGCCAGACTCGGGCATTGCAGCCTTCGTGCATGGGATAGTCGACCAGCAGGGCATGGCGGCGGAGCGAAGTGCGCAGGCGCGCGGTTTCCAGGTAGGCTTCGGTGGCGATGGCGTCCTGCCGGTAGGACAGTTGATCCGCCACGTAGGCCATGAGTTCGGCGAGGGTCACGCCCAGGTCGGCGGCGCTGCGCTCGCGCCAGTCCGGCACCAGTTGGCTGATCCGGTCCAGGATGAGCCGGCGGAAGCTCGGATAATCCTTGGCGAGATAATCGATCTCCGGCGCCGGGACGGGCTCTTCGGGACAGTCCTCCCGCTTCCGGCAGTCGAACTCGCTGTCGCACTCGACCTTGAACGAGAATTCCACCTCGGAAAGCCGCGGGTCGAAGTTTTGCGGCGGCGTTTCGTCCAGCGCCGAGCGCACCAGACGCAACCGGTACGGCGAGAAATCGCCGTAGCGGTCGACGCGGACCAGCAGGACGTGGTCCGGCTCGGGCAGGCCGGCGAAGAACGCCGCTTCGGCGGGGGTGGCCTCCGCCGGCGGCGCGGAAGCCGGCGCCACCCATTCGACGCGGACGCCGCGCACCCGCTCGCCGCCTTCGATGCGGACCTGCTGGGCCGCGAAACCCGGCGGAACCGCCTTGAACAGCCGGACCAACAAGGTTTGCTGGCGCGGGCTGCCGAGCGGCGCTTCGCGGTCCAGCACTTCCAGATAGTCGATGCCGTTGAGGGTGGGATGGGCGGCGACCTTATTGCGGCGCCGTTCGTCGCAGCAATGGTAGATCATGGCAGCGCCCCTCCGCGTTCGAACGTCGCTACTTGGCTGGTACCGGTACGGCGGATCGCATAACGCACGGTCACCCTCAGGGTCGACTCGATCGCTTCCACCTCCACGCCGTCGAGCGCGATCAGATGGCCCAGCCATTGCTGCAGCGCGCCCTGCACCAGGAACTGGGTGGTCGCGGCCAGTTCGACGCTATTCGGCGCGAACACCAGTTGCATGAGCCCGCTGCCGAAATCGGGCCGCATCACCCGCTCGCCCGGCGAAGTGAACAACACCTGCTCGATCAGGCCACGAATGTACGCCTCCTCGCCGGCTTCGCCGGTACGCCCTCGATCGTCGAACTGGTAGGGGTATTGAAGGTTCATAGATGTTAGCTATCAGTTGTCAGCTTTCAGCCGTCAGCTTTCAGTTTTTCTTCTCGTTCCCGCGCGCCGCGTCACTGCCATTAAGTTAAGAAAATCCGCTGTCATTACTGAACACAGGCGGCTTATTCCTCCCTCTCCCCATACCGGTTTCGCCCTCCTGTGCAAGCCGTGCATGGTTTACAAATTAAACCGGGCGGATGGTTTACAAATTTTCTCCCTTTCCATGCCATTGGCTGGGAGAGTTTATTTTCTGGGTTTGCTCATCGAGCACCCCCAGAAGGTGAAAGCTATAGCGCACTTCCCACAGGAACTCGTCGATCTGGTTCAAGCCAAGCGGTTCCTTGGCCAAAAGGTCAGAGACATAGAGCAAATGCCCGTTCCACTTGATTTCACCGTTCTGCCGCACGCGGCGGACCGTTACTCCGGTGGCATACTCCACAGGCGGCAGCTTCGCGGGATAAGCCCTGGGCGAGGCGGTGTACAGCTCGCTGGGCGTGCGCCGCTCCAGCGCCTCGTGGCTGCGCTCGTCGTTATATTCCGCGACAAACCGGTGAAAACGTTGCTGCTGAGCCTCCAGGGTCGCGGCCGGGGGAACCACCACCGCCGCTTTCAACGTCCGATGCATCCGTTCATGCCGGCCATTTTGATCCGGGCGGCCGGGTTCAGTCCGCTCAGGACGGATCCCCAACCGAATCCACCAGGCCGACAGCCGACTCAAGCCGCCCACCGCCAACGAGGCAAACGGGGCGCCATTGTCGGTCCGGATGGCTTCGGGCAAGCCGTATTCCCGAAACACCCATTCGAACCACGGTTGGGTCTCGGCCCAGGTCGGTTGGGGCAACCCCCGGCACTGCAACAGGTAGCGACTGAAGTTGTCAGTGATCGTCAGGGGATAACACCGCCGCCCATTGCCCAGCGCAAAGTCGCCCTTGAAGTCCGAACTCCACACCGCATTAGCACCGTCACAATGAGCCAACGGCGGGCTGTGCGGCGGTACTCGCCGACGACGCCGCCGCGGCGCCACCAGACCGGCCCGCTTCAGAATCTCACCCGCGGTGCTGTCCGCAGGCCAGTTCACCGTCGGATCTTCCCGACGCAAACCATCCATGACTTTCTTCGGACCAAACGACTGATGCTTCAACTTGTACCGCACCATCCGCTCACACAACTCGGGGACAACCGCATTGGGGTGATGCTGGGCTGCCCGCGACAACTCTTGGAGCCCGTCCAGCCCCCACCGCTGATACCGATCAATCCACTTGTCGCCCGTTGGGCGACTGATCCCATAAAACGCGCACAAATCGGTCTTGGTGTACTGTCCACTCAGCCAGTCACCGATAAATTGAACTCGTTGGTCCATGGCACAGGTCTCTTTCCACGGCATCGGCGTTTCCTCCTCGCCAATACCTTAATGGATGTAAACCATGTGCCCGGTCTGTTTTGTAAAGGATCATACCGGTTTGTACCTCCTCGCTTCGCTCTCCCCTCGGGGGAGAGGGGTTGGGGAGAGGGGCTATGACACGGCAACTGCCTCAACTTAATGGCATCGGCGCGCCGCGCCCCTTACGGCCCGCAGCGCGGGCCGAATCGGTTCCCACGCCACACGTCACTGCCATTAAGTTAAGCAGAGATGTCCGTCATTCCGGCAGGGATGCCGGAATCCAGCGTCCATGGATGGCAAGCGGGCTAACATCCTTGTCCCTGGATACTGGCATCCCTGCCAGTATGACGGCTTAACTTAATGGCAGTGACGCCACACGTGGGAATCAGAAATCAACTCGCTGTCAGCTTTCAGTTCTCGGCTGACAGCTGATAGCTGATAGCTGTCAGCCATCAAGCTCCTATCACCCGCGTCTGTGCCGCCACCGGCAGGAGCGGCGTGCCGTTCGGCGCGCAGACGGCCTGACTGTCCATCAGCACCAGCGGCTGGCCGTTGGAAAAGACCCGCGTGGCCGCCACCACCCACTGTCCGGTGACGCAGGGCACCGGGCTGCCGCTCACGTTGAACGGGCAGCCGGCGATGGCGTAGGGCGCGGCCATGGTTACCGTGGGCTGGCCGCTCACCAGCACCCTCGGGTTCGGAGCGGTGGGCGTTGCCGTGCCGCCGTGCGCGCACAGTACCGAAGCGCCGACATGCAGAAGCGGTCCGGGCATCTCAGACCACCGTCAGCGCGCCGTTGTTGATGGTCACTGTCGGCCCGACGAGGGTGATCATCGCGCCCTTGCCGTTCTGGATGTAGATGCCGGTGTCGTTGACGATCAGCGTCGCCCCCGTGGCGCTTTTCAGCATGATGCCCCCGGTGGGGCCCGGCAGATCCGAAATCGTCAGTCCGTTCTGCAACGGCGTCTGCAGGGTGATGGCGGACAGGCCCGGCGGCGTGGCGCGGGCCAGCGCCGGCACTTCGGCCCCGCTGCCCCAGAAACAGCCCACCCAGATCGGATAGTCCGGATTGCCCTGCTCGAATTCGATCCACACGCCCGAACCGATGATGGGCAGGGCGAACATGCCGTTCTGGATGCCGGCGATCGGCACGCAGGGCATGGCCCAGGTCGCCGGGGCGAGGCCCGCCACGTCCGGCACCTGCACCTGCAAGCGGCCCTGCTGCAAGGGATCGATGTTGTTGAGCACCATGCCGCGGTACTTGCCGTAATATTTGCCGCTCTCGTTCATACGGGCACCCTCGGCGTGATGGAAACCAGGCCGTTCCGCGTGAGCCGAAAGCTCTGCTTGAACTCGCCGCGCTTGAGAGTGCTGGTGACGCTCTCGACGTAGTAGAGCCCGTCGTAGGCCACGCCCGCACCGCGTACTCCCACCAGTTGCCGGGCCTTGAGCACCCGGCCGTAGCGCAGCACGTCCAGGCTGCCGTTGGCGCTGACCGCGTCCTGCGACTTCTTGGCCTCCGCGAGTCCCATGGAAATCGCCTGCATGGGATTCATCTTGGCCGTGTCCTTGAGCACGGTGAGATTGGCGATGGGCGTCGGCAACGCACCCAAGGGCGGTTGCAAGGGATTGAGATTGGGGATGGGAATCGGAATCGGCACACGGGTCAGCTGATTCTGAATGAAGACCACCGGCAGCACCCCCTTGGTGGGATCGAAGGAAAAGCTCAGCGACTCCACGTTGGTCAGTGCGTCCATGTCCACGTTGAGCGCCGGCTGCGGCACGCCCACTTTGATCTCGGGTCCGAAGTAGGCGATGTTGGTGCCGGGCGTGGGCCCCGGCTCGATGTAGAAGACGTAGCCCACCTCGTCCGCCAGTTGCCGGATGTACTGGAGATCCGTGCCCTGCTGGGCGGGAATCTTGTCGACGGGGATGGGCACGTCCGGAAACAGCGCGGGAATCACCAGCGGAATGATGCCGAACGGCGCGTACTTGGCGCACAACAGCGCCACCCGCGCCTCGATGGGCAGCGCCGGGAACGGCAGGCCGCTGAGATCCAGCATGTCCATGGCCTTGGTGAGGTCTTCGCCGGTGACCGTCACCGTGCCCGGGGCCCCGTTGCTTCCCGCCTGCACCTGGACATTGGTCATGACGCCGTCGAACAGCGGCTGGGGCGTACCGTTCAGGGTCACGATCAGCATCACCCGCAAAGGCGGCGTCGCGGGACCGGTGCTCTGCGCCCCGGCGATCAGAAAGATCGTGTTCAGCTCCGACTTGCTGCCGAACTGGAACGAAAGCTGGAAACCGCTGTCCGCGCCCGCCGCGGTCCTGACCTCGACGCTGTCGAGCGCATCCATCACCACCCGCGGGGCCGGAACGGGCACCACCGGGCCCATCAGCAAGGTGAGCTGAATTCCTTTAGCCAGCATCCGCTACTCCCGGAACGCCTTCCGGCAAGGTGATGCGCAGTCGCCGCCCGGCGGTCTCGGTCAGTTCCTCCGGGCGCATGGCGCGGTTGGCGTCGCAGATGCGCCAGTATTGCAGCGGATCGCCGAGATAGCGCGCGGCCAGATTGTCCAGCCGGTCTCCCGCCGCCACCGTGTGCTCCTGGAGCAGCGCGAAGTTTTCCGGCGGCGGCACGAAGCGGCGTTTCAGATAAGCGACCGTCGTGCCGTCCGGCCGCACGAGCTGGGCCGCCGCGATGCCGTGATAACGGCTGGTGGCGGGAAACAGCGGCGTGACCAGGGCGTTGGCTTGCAGAAAGGCTTGGATTGGATCAGTCATTAGTTAGCTCTCGGTAGTTAGCTGTCAGCCGTCAGCTTTCAGCAATTAGCTGTCAGCTTGTCTCAGCGTCTTAAGGAAACCCGCTAGCATCCTCTTTATCTCCATAATGTCGTCTCCAAGTTGATCGCACGTTGCCTTATCTAAGTATCGGAGATCGCCGGCCAGTAGCGCTTGGTATTCGAGCTCACTCGCCGAGCCCATGGCGATTTGGAGAAACCGGGCAAGCTCCGCATCTCCGCTACGGCCACAACCTTCAGCAATATTGGCCGGGATCGAGGCGCTCGACCGCCGCATTTGGGTCATCAATCCGTACAGCTCTTCCGGGGGAAAGCGCTTCGTAACGTGATACACGATCAGGGTCGGTTGATGAGATCTTTCCCATACTTTCAACTCTCTAAAGTTCCGCATTGTTAAGCTATCAGCATTCAGCTATCAGCGATTCCAACTTATTTGCTGACCGCTGATAGCTGACGGCTGACCGCTGAAAGCTGATAGCTGACGGCTCATCCAACCCCTCCGATGCCGAGCGCCGCGAAACTGCCCGGCTGGGCCTTCGCCGCGAGTTGTTCCTTGGTTTGCAGATAGCTCATGAACAGGCTTCCGCCCTTGTGGGCGAAGCCGAGGTCGTCCACCGAGAGCACGCGCAGCCCCAGGCTCACCTTGGCGCGGATCGGGTTCAGGGCGGGGTCGAAAGCTTCCTCGGTGATGGAGAAATCCGTCAGCCGCACCGGCACCACACGGCTCTTGCTCCACACGAACAGCATCAGCGGCGCCTCCATGGGCGCTATTTCCAGCGTCCCGGAACTGGCCTCGGCATCGACCCGCAACAACTGGGCGCTGGTCGGATGCGCCAAGGATTCGAGCACCGCCAGTTGAGGCTGGATGCCGTGCTCGACCACGGCGCGATGCTGGTCCGGAAACTCCAACTGGTCGGCGGCATCGATCTCGGCGTCCAGCTTGATCGTCTCCACCGCCGGCCCCTTGAAGCGCATCGGCTCCGAGCGGTTGGCCGCTTCCCCCCCGGCCGACTGGATCTGCAATGTGCGCGACAGCGAGTCCGGGTTGTACTGCAGCGAAATGATGCGCAGCACTCGCGCCGACTCGGGATCGATCAGCACCAGGCCGCCCTTGAGGACACGCGGAGAATTGGGAAAGGTGGTCATTCAGGCACCTCGGGCACTCTCGGTTTGCGATCGGGCAGATCGACCTTGGGCGGCTTGGGTTTGGTGCCCGAACAATCCTCCGTATCGCCGCTGAGGTTGTAGATACTGCCGTTGCACTGATCACAGGGCGTATTGTCCGGCGGATTGATGAGGGTCCTCCCCCTGGAGTTGATCTTGACCAGGTTGGTCTGCCAGCCCAGGCACCAGGTGATGGCGTCCTTGAAACCGCGCGTGCATACCTTGAAGGCCGTGCTCAGCGCCTGTACCGGCGTTCCGGAAGCGCCGAAATTGCAGCCATGGTCGGAAGTCGGGAACCTAGTTGTGCTTGCGTGCATGTCGTTCTTCTACCGCTCTTCATATCAGGAAACTGCAAACCTCATCGGGAGATCTAGGGCGGCCCCCGGTGGCAGATTTTGTCGTGCCACCACACCGTATCGGTTCCGGACTTGAGGCCATACTTCGGCTTAACGCCGTAAGTGCTGCCCTTGGCATGGCCTAACGGAGCTAAAAAGTTCGCGATTCCGTCATAGAACCGTTGCAGGTCGAAGCAACGGGGGTCGCAGTGGCCGCCGGCAAACGCGTCTTCGACAAAGTGGGTCGTGGTCATGGGCCATACCCCCGCCGCGACTGCCGCTCTCAGATACATCAGGGTCGTATTCCAATATTGTTCGGCCGAGTAAGGGGGATCGGGGAGCGGCAAAATATCGGGATTCGAAGGATCGCAGGTGTTCTCGCTTTTCGCGCCTTTCTTGACACCCACCTGTACGAGCTCGACCGAAACCGTCGCTCTCGCCCGCTGCGCGCGGGCTTCGAGCACGGGTCCGATCACCTTGCAGCCTGATGTCAGGTCCGCCTCTTTACCCTTTACGGCGACCGCCGCCGCGCCTTCCTTCTTCTCCCGCCGGCAGATCTCTGCGACGGCCCAATTGCCCGTGGAGAAAATCTTCCCGCTCGTCGCATCCAACTTGTCCTTCGCACCTTTTTTCTCATCTGCAACCTCCTTTGCGCTCAAGGGAAGCCCAGTCAACGCATCAGCCAAGGCTTTGTCTTTTGCTGCCGTATTCGTTGCTTTCCAGACTTTGCGTAATGCGGTCTCACGGTCTGCTTCCCGAAGCAGGTCCTCGCCCTTTTCAAATTCGGTGGTGGTCGGGCGGCGAGGATCGTAGAAATCCGGGCGCTGGATGATTTCCTGCCCGGTAGCGGGCACGAAAACGTTTGGACCGCTGCCCAGAGGGCCCCGTGCTTTCTTGGCTTCCGTCTCCAAATGAGCCCGGGAGCTGGCCCCAGATGTGTCATGCAACAAGAACTTGGCGCCTGCGACGGAGCCGAAGGATTTGACGGGAGCAACTCCGATATCCTGAAACAGCGAGATGGCCAAACCCTGTTTTTCATCCTTAGGAATGGTTTTTCCCGCCCAATCATCTTTCTTCGCCTCCTTGGTACCCTTGTCGTCCGGGTCACGGAAAAGCCGATCCGGCGTGCCGCCCGCCAGGGATGAAATCGGGAGCCGGTCACTTCTATCGGCTCTTTGACCGGAGCCTGTTCCCGCCGCACCCGACTGCTGCACCACGTGCGTCAGCTCATGCGCCAGCAGGCGCTGCCCCTCGCGCGTCTCCGGCGCGAACCTACCGGTGCCGAACACGATGTCACGTCCCACGGTATAGGCGTGGGCGTCGACCTCCCGAGCCGAGCGCTCGGCGTTCGCGCCGGTGTGTATGCGTACCCTGGAAAAGTCATAACCAAAGCGCTGTTCCATATCCCGACTCAGTGCCGGCTCGAGCGGCCGGCCGGAACCGGCCAAGATCTGGTCGACACTGGTGGGCACCGCTTCGCCGGCTGACTGCCTAGCGAACCGCTGGATACGCAACGGCGCGACACGGACGGCGGGCCGCGCCGGCATCGCTAGCACCTGATCGGCGATCCGATCCGCTTCCCGTTCGTACGCGTCGTCGGGTTCGCCAACCGCCAGCTTGGTCTGGATGCCCGCCATGCGCTTCTTGCCGCATTCCTCGCATTCGCCGCTCAGACCAGGCGAGCCGCCGCAGGCGCACTTGCGCTGCAAGAGTACGCCGCGTCCCGTTACTGACGAGGCTCCGGCGGTGTTCTTCGGCTGTGTTCCCGTGTACGTAATCATCGGTCTATACCTTGGACGGCGCTCCTCAGAATCTCCGGTTTATTCTTAAAAACAATTCCGACGCTGACCTCGTTCGTGCGAAGCGGCCTCCATTCCTCTTGCACCGCTTGTCGGGATTCTTGTCCCTCGACCCCGACCAACGCTGCTATAGGGTGAGCCTCCCATTGATGGGTTTCGCTGCGCTCTACCCATCCTACGCAAGGCTCTCCAGCTACGGGCATTTCTTGGCGTCCTGACCCTTGCAGGGATTCGACACCATGAACCCCTTGGTCTTGAAGCGTTCACAACATACGTTTTTAAGCGCGGATGCACTGTATGAGACTTGGACTTTGGTGCCGCCCTCTACAGAGTGATAGTTGATCTTTCTGATCGTGTCCTGCTTGGCTACATGCACACAAGCCAGCGAGCCTAAACTCAGGCTGCCTTCGTGAATGGCCTGGTTGCCGGTCTTTGGCCCCTCGACAAAGAACACCGCGAAATTCATTGTCGCTTTCGAAGTGTCTTTGAAGTACTTGCCGGCGCGCTTATGGCCGGTGATTTGTTCCGCCTTCGGAACCGACGTGTGGTGATATCCACAGCCCTCGATGCGCGTGACGGTGTGCGCTCCACTATCGGTAAGTCCTTGGGACGCCTTCCCTCCGACGATTCCCACCTTGATATCAGCTAGGCTGACGGGGCTGGAAAAGTACTTAGCCGTAAGTTCGCCGGTTGGTACCAAGTCTCCGTCCGCGTCCGTCGTTGTTCCGGTGAAATCAATGCTTATCTTTTGTATCCAGGGCTTTTTGTTCTTGTCGGTTTTCATCGTGAATGAATCCTCGACGTCCGCCCCATGGTCGCAAACGCCGAAGTTGGCGCTAGTCTTTGGCCGATAAGGCATGATGGCCAGTTGTGGCTTGTTGTGAGCAACACTGCTCCAATCTGGATCTGATTGCTGAACGACATGGGTCAATTCATGGGCAATCAAGCGTCGTCCTTCGCGCGTCTCCGGTATGAACCAACCCGTACCGAACACTATGTTCTGACCAACTGTGTAGGCATGGGCGTTCACCTCCAGCGCCGATTGCTCGGCGGCTCCGCCCAAATGCACTCTTACTCGTGAAAAGTCGTGGCCGAAGCGTTGCTCCATGTCCTGCCGTAACGCGGGCTCCAGTGGCCTGCCGGGACTCGCGAGGACTTGATCGACGCTGGCAGGCGCAACCTCCATTTGCCCCGAAGGTCTCCCGGTAAAACGCTGGATGCGCAGGGGCGTCGCACCAGCCGCAGGGTGTACCGGCATCGCCATCACCCGATCGGCGATCCGGTCCGCTTCCAGCTCTAATGGGTCGTTACTCGCACCTACCGAGAGCTTGCGCTGCAACGCGCGTGATTGGCACTCGTCGCACATTTCCCCCAGTGGAGATTTCGAGGAGCCGCAGGCGCATTTGCGCTGGAGCAGTCCGTCGGCGACGGACACGGCCGAAGCTTTGGGCTTGGCGGGTGCGGTTTGAAGGGCTGCGGCGGCGCTCATCGCCCGGTCTCCCGCGCAATACCCCGAGCTAACTGCGCCCCCACAGTCACCGGTTTTGACTCCGTTTCGATGCGAACTCCGCCTATCTTGAGCCGCGGTAAACTTCCTCGGGACACGAAATGCGCCGCGGCATTCGGTTCGGCGAGGAGAAGACGGTTCAATTCCTCGCGCAAGCCCTTGGCAATGGCGTGTCGGTCCTCGTGCCGAAATCCTTTCAGCACCAGCCGATCGATATGCACTACGACACGCTTCATACCCACCCCCGCGTTTCCACGTCCGTCAGGGGCCGCTCGCGCTTGGCGGCTTCGTCGTAGGCGGCGCGCAACAGGTGCGGCATGCGTACCGGTTCCGCGGCTTCGGCGGCGAAAAAGGCGGCGTTGAGGGCGATGTTCCGGATGTTGCCGCCGGCGACGTGGAGCCGGGCGAGCTTGGCGGGGTCCAGCCCCTCGGTCGGGGTGGCGGCGGGAAAGATGCCGCGCCAGATGGCTTCGCGCTCCGCGGCGTCCGGGAAGGGAAACTGGACGACGAAGCGCAGCCGGCGCTGGAAGGCCGTGTCCAGGGCCGCCTTCTGGTTGGTGGTCAGGATGGCGAGGCCGCGATAGGCCTCCATGCGCTGGAGGAGATAGCTCACCTCGATATTGGCGTAACGGTCGTGGCTGTCCTTGACCTCGCTGCGCTTGCCGAACAGCGCGTCGGCCTCGTCGAACAGGAGGATGGCGCCGCTGTCCTCGGCGGCGTCGAATACCCGCCTGAGATTCTTCTCGGTTTCGCCGATGTACTTGCTGACCACCGAGGACAGGTCGATGCGGTACAGGTCCAGGTGCAGCTCGTTGGCCAGCACTTCGGCGGCCATGGTCTTGCCGGTGCCGCTCTCGCCGGCGAACAGCGCGGAAATGCCGAGCCCGCGCGCGCCTTTGCCGGAAAAGCCCCAGTCCTCGTAGACCTTGAGCCGGTGCCTCACGTGGGCGGCTATCTGGCGCAGCGTGGCTTTTTGCGGCTCGGGCAGTATCAGATCGTCCCAGGTGGCGGCGGAGTCCAGCCGCTGTGCCAAATCATCGAGCCGGGTTCGGCCCAGCGTCCGGCAGGCTCGCCAGAGTTCTGCGTCGGGATGGGAGCTCGCGGCCAAGGTCGCGCGCAAGGCCGTGCCGGTGTTCGAAATCGTCTCGGCGCCCAATCGGAACTGGCCGGCAACCCCCTCCAGCGCGCCGTTGAGCCGGGTAACCGCATTCCCCAAGGCCGCTTCCCACAGCCGTTTTTGCTCACTGGCGTCGGGTTTGTTGACGACGAACCGCAGGTTCGCCCGGTGTACGGCCAAGGGTTCGGGGGCGGAGAGGAACACCAGGCCGCCGAGCCGTTCGGCCAGCCGAACCGCCGGTCCGTAGGCCGTTTCTTCCCGGTCGCAGTCGATCAGCAGCGCGGCTTCCAGCAACACCGCCTCCCGCTGCCACAACACGGCCAGCGAATCCAGTTCGTGGACGGCGGCGGGAACGTCTCCGGCCCGCAGAACGCAAAGCTGCAAACCCATCGCCGAGGCGACCCTAGCCGCGACGTCCTGCCGTCCCGAGGCGTCATCCCCTGCCAGTTGCACTATGGGCCAGGATTCGCGTCTTTCAAAGGCTTCCAGCACCGCTTCGGCGACCCTGAGTTGAGATTCGGCCATCGCCCGGACCGGCGGGCGCGGCTGCAACAGCGGCTGCAGCCGAACATCGAGATAATTCACCCCGGCGAGATAGTGCAGGACCCGCTCATCCATCTTCAGGCGGGTGGCGCTGAGTCCGGCGTTCTCGTCCACCTCGATCAGCCGCCAGCGTCGCAGCGGGCGGGCCGGCGTAAGCGCGCTCCAATGGGCGTCTTCCAGGACGGCGAGCGCCAGGCCGAAAGTGACATGCGTCCTGGAAGGCTGACCCTGGGCAGCCGCGCAACGGGCGGCCAGTTCGCTGTCCATCTCCAACCCGGCGCAGAGGAGAATCAGGTCGCGCTCGAAAGGACTCAGATCGAACCGTTCGGCCAGGTGGTCGATGGCGGCGGGCGCGGGCATCGCGGCCCTTGCATTATCCAAAGCGGCCGGATTATCGCTCCCGTGCCCGTCGAGCCGTGCTTTCAGGCGGGCGAATTCCGCCGTCAGCAGGCGCTGGTTGGCGGCGGTCCAGTCGTGTTCGAACTCCCGGGCGTTCATGTGATGGTAATCCGGCGATCGAGGAACACCGGCGGTTTGGCCGCGCGGTCGATGATCGGGCTATCTATCCCGTCGATCCGGAGCCGTGCCAAATGGGAGCCGACCGGTGCGTCCTCGATCACGAAATTGAGCGCGGTAACCGGCGGGACGTAAGCCACCGGAGCGAACTCCTGATGGCCTAGCACCAGAACCGCCCGCTGTCCGGCGCGCAAGGCGGGATGGAAATTCAGCGTGAAACTGGCAGTTCCGTTGCCATCGCGGACCACGTTCATGGGCAAGCCGGTGATGTCCGGAGCCAGCGTCAGGGCGAGCCGGTTGGTCTCGCGCGGCTCGGTCTCACCCGGACGGACCAGCCGCGCGCCGACACGCCAGACCCCGACCGGAAAGCTGGCCGCCTGCGCCGCGGGAATGGAAAACCGAATCAGCGCGGCGCCCCCCGTTCCCATGGCAGCGATACTCTGCTCCACCTCGAAACGATCGTTGGTGAGCAACACCGTGCGCCCGGTCCCGTCCAGGTGGTGGCCTTCGAGATCGATGGTCTCGCCCAGCCGCGCCACAGGCTGACCGCCGGACGGCTTGACCGCTTCCAGCATGGGCAGCGACGGCACCAGGCCGGGTTCCACCACCACGCCGCGGTCACGTTGGGTGATCGGATCGATCGGACCGCGGGACAGCACCGGGAGGGGCGAACGGACGGGCTGGTCCGCCTCGATCAGCACCACGCTCGCCAGGTAGGCGGCGGTGGGCCGGTAGTGGCTCTGGATCGCGGTCCAGAGCTTGGACATTTCCTCGGTATTGAGGTACGCGGGGGTGATCTTGATCTGTTCGATCTGGTCCGCGAGGCCCGACTCGGCCAACGCGCGCTGCAGCGGGGTGCCTGGCGGCGGTGAGGGAGTCAGGGCGTTGCGGATCGCCTGGCGGGCGAGCACCGGGGTTTCGTGCAGGAATTGCATGGCGTAGCCGAGCAGGATCTCGGCGTGCAAGTCGCCGCTGCTGTAGGCCGAAATGAGATAGTGCAGGTCGAGTGCAAGGGGCGGATTGGAAAGGCGATGCCGACCCGAGGCGTCGCGCGAGGGCAGGCCCTCGTTGCGCCAGCCGGTGTTGGGCGTGACCTGGTGCAGGAACAGGTTGAGCTGGGAAGCTTCGCTGCCGTTGGGCGGCACCACCCGGTCGGGCGGGCCGACGCTCACCGACACCGAACTGCCGATGACGCCGGCCACGTTCTGATTGATCAGGCCGTCGTTGAGCAGGTCGCGCAACACGGCGGTGACTCCGGCGATGGCGAGCGCGCTGCTCATGGGCGCTCTCCCCGCCGCCGCGCCAGGTATTCTTCCAGGGTCATCGGCTTGGCCGACGGCGGCGTCCGGCGCTTGGACGGAGGCGCTTCGTGCACCGCGGTGACCTCGATCCGGCCTATGGTCACGTGCACCTCGGTGGATTCCCCGGCCCGGCTTGCCGAGACGGCGCCCCGTGAGGAATCCGGCGGCCGATTCCCCGCATTCCATGCCGGCGAATGCATGGCCCGTTGCGGAGGAAGAAGCGGCTCGACCATGTATGCCAGGCCATGGACATTGACTCGTCCTTCACGACCCGCGGAATCGCTCTCGATCATCCTGCGGGAGCTGCGAGGCACGAGGTCTGCCACGGATTCAGCAGACGATTCCTCAAGGCTTTCTGCATCCATAAAGCCCGCTTGTCCCGTCTCGGCTGTGAACGGCGGCGGCCCGATGCTCGCTCTCGGTGCTTCCGGAACGACCGCCGCATGGTCGGTAACGCGTGCTTCGAAAGCGGGCTTGTCCGGTACGTTCTCCGGAACATCGAGCCG
Source organism: Methylocaldum sp. GT1TLB (assembly GCF_051027445.1). NCBI lineage: Bacteria > Pseudomonadati > Pseudomonadota > Gammaproteobacteria > Methylococcales > Methylococcaceae > Methylocaldum > Methylocaldum sp. GT1TLB. The sequence continues at coordinate 4,097,071 of NZ_CP194898.1, read as the reverse complement.
CCGCACCGGGTCCTCTACGGTCCACTGGCGGGCAGACCGGCTGTCGCCGGGAACCGAGTTCGGCAGAACGGCTTCCGGCAACTCCGGTTCGATCAGGGTGGGCGGCGGCGCATAGGGCAGCCGCGCGGCGGAATGGACGCTTTGCGTAAGGCCCATGGCCCGTCCGACGAGACGCTGCACGAATCCGCTCATGATGCGTCCACCATTTCGAGATAGATCGCGCGCCGCTCGGGCGAGAGCGCCAGAATCTCGGGTTCGGTCCAACCGTAGGCGCGGGCGAGACGATGAACTTCGGTCAGCAGCGCGCGGGCACGGGCCTCGATTTCCTCCCAGAGCAGCGCGCCGATGTCGAGGCCCGCCACCCACCGGTGTCCGCAAGCGTCGCAGGCCAGCTCCAGGGCGATGTCGGCCATCGGGTCCAGCGCTTCCAGCCCGGCCTCGACTTCGGCCCGCAGATCGGCGTCTTCGGTCCAGGCCGTATTCCCGCCGTCGACCCGGCAGCGGTCGAGAAACTTCCTGCTCGCCGTCTCCACGTCGTGTTCCCCCGCGACCGCTGCAAGATCGCGGCTCGAAGGCGCGCGAAAACGGAAACCGGCGACCTCCAGCTCGGAACGCCCGTCGCCCTGCCCCGTGCCGGCGAGCAATTGCCGGCTATCGAGCGCGAACTCCAGCCGTTCGCCGCAGCGCTCGCAGTCCAGGTACGCCTCGATGCGGGGCCCGAAGCTGGCCTCGCGTAGGCCCAGCAACGCGGCGTTGATCACACCCAAGGGGAGATCGGGGAGGCGGGAGGACGGAAGGTCCGGACGGGCGAAACCGCCCAGCAACAGCGCCCGATCGATCGGGTGCCGCGTCCGGCCGCGCTCCCACAGCGCCAAGAGTTCCGCTTCGCTCGGAACCCGCATGAGCTTCAATCCGGTTCGGTGAAGCTAGTCTCGGCGGGCTCGGTCACGTCGTAATCGCGCTCCCAGCCCTCGTTCTCGAGCTTGATGGTCTGGATCGCCACGGCGTTGGCATTGGCGTCGAGATCGGGCAGCGCCTGGTACTCGGACACCCAGCAGCGGAACACCTTGTAGGCCAGCGCGAGTTGCCCGGCCTCGTTGTAGACCTCGATGATGATGTCCTTGCGGAAATCCTTCAGCGAGACCTCGGCGCCCAGGCCGGAGCCGAAGTTCCACACCTTGTTCGCCCATTTCTCGAATTCGGTATCGTGGGTGACGCCCCGTTCGAGCGTGATGGCCTCGAACTTGGTGCGACCGGGAGACTTGCGCGAGGTGGAAGGGTCGCCGCCTTCGCGGTGTTCGACCATCTCGGTGGAGCGCTTGAGAGCGCCCACCTTGGAGATGCCGGCGACGTAGCGGCCGTCCCATTTCACGCGGAATTTGAAGTTCTTGTACGGATCGAAACGCTGAGCGTTCACGGAAAACTGCGCCATCTTGAATTCTCCCCGGTTAAGCCTGAATCTGTCCGGCCAACTGCTGGATGCGGATCACCACGAATTCGGCGGGCTTGAGCGGAGCGAAGCCCACCAGGATGTTCACGATGCCCAAATTGATATCGTTCTGCGTGGTGGTTTCGCGGTCGCACTTGACCAGATACGCTTCCCTGGGACTCTGGCCCTGGAAAGCACCCTGGCGGAACAGGTTCTGCATGAACGCGCCCACGTTGAGCCGGATCTGCGCCCAGAGGGGCTCATCGTTGGGCTCGAACACCACCCACTGGGTGCCGCGGTAAAGACTTTCCTCGAGGAAGAGCGCCATACGCCGCACCGGCAGGTATTTCCATTCCGAAGCGAGCAGATCGGCCCCGACCAGGGTGCGGGCACCCCACACGACCTTGCCGGCGACCGGAAAGCTGCGCAGGCAGTTGAGGCCCAGGGGATTCAAGCGCCCGTTCTCGCCGTCGGTGAGGGTGTAGGTGAACTCCTGGACGCCGGAGAACGACGCTTCCAGGCCGGCCGGCGCTTTCCACACGCCGCGCTGGGCGTCGGTCCGCGCCATGATCCCGGCCACTGCGCCGCACGGGGCGAAGCTGCCCAGGCGATTCTCGTTGAGGGGGTCCGGCATTCGGAGCCGCGGGAAATACATGACCGCGTTGCGGGCGTCGTCGTTGCCGATGGTTCCGCGGACCACGTTCACCCCGGTCTCGGCCGTGGCGACCGTCGTGCTCGGATTCGCGGTCCAGGCCGCGGGCGGGTCGACGATCAGCATCGCCCGGCGGTCCTGGCAGTAACTTGCCGCGGCGGCCCAGGTCGCGTTGTCGACATCCGGCCACGACGCACCGGTGCCGGCCGGCGGCGTATCCCGCTCCGTTCCCAGAGGCGGAATGCAGAGCAAGTTGAACAGGTCGACCGGCTCCAGGGCATGGATCCCGGTGCGCTGATTCGGATCGCCGGTGATTTGCCCGTCGACCAGCGGGTCTCCGTCGTCGGTGGCGTTGCCTACCGCCGCTTGCGTGGCGTCGGTGGGGCTTTCGCCGTCCGGTGCCGAGGTACGCACCCTCACGAAACTCGACCCCTGGGCGAGAACGGTATCGACGAAGCGCGGATCCGTGACCTTGCCCGACACGTTGCGAAAACGCTCGGAGGCGATCACCCGTGTGCCGCCGGGGCGGTCGAGCTGCTCGACGGTCAGGTTGAACAGGGCCGTGTCGCCCGGATCGCGGGTTTCGTGATCCACCGTAGCGCGCAGGGCGGCACCCCAGGTGCCTGGGCTGGATGCTTCCAACACCAGGTTGCCGGTCGTCGTGACCAGGGTGATGGTCGCGGTGCTGGCCGCCACGTCGCCATTGAAGACCCGCACGATGATCGCATCGCTCCCGCCGTGCTGGAAGAAATGGCTGACGGCATAGCTCATGGTGCTGGCCTGCCACAAACCGCCGAAGAGGCGGGTGTACTCGGCGAAGCTCTGGATGCGAACGGCTTGGTTCACGGGGCCTTGCAACGCCCTTCCGATGAAGGCGGTAATGGAGGTGGCCACGCCCGTGATGGTTCGAACGCCGCTGGGCACTTCTTCGATATAGACACCGGGATAGGTAAGAGCAACGGGCATGGCGATCTCTCCGTATCGACTGGTTGGTTAAGAACGGGGACCTGCATCCCCGGCCGTCATATCAAGGCGTGGCATCCCGCGCGACGAGGATCTCGACGCTGGCGGGCTTGTCGGAGCTGCTATTGGTGAATTTCATTTGGCGTGGCGCCACGCCGAACAAGGCGACGCCGCCACCGGAGAAGATTTGGGGACTGTCCAGTGTCAGAGAGGAGGAATCGGTGGTCCCGTCACTGACCTTGAAGCTCAGATGCGTACCGTAAGCGGAAGACTTGATCACCAGAAGGTGAATGGCGCTGCTTCCCCCCGGTTGCAGGTCGATGACCTTATCGCTGTCGCCCGGCTGGATCGAAACCTCGATCCGGTCGGTTGCCTCGATCTCCTGAGGCGGGCGGGAAAGAGTCACCGCCGCGCTGCCACTGACCTGTATCGTGAGCGACCAACTCAGAGTTGCCATGAGCTTTCTCCTTTTTTATTTGAGCGTCATGAGCCTTTCCCGAGCGGTAATACGCCTCTTGAGGACCCTTTGTCAAGGCCGAGAGACATCCGTCGATATCTTGAGACGGAATACGAGATTTACGCAGTCGTAACCATCACGGCAGCCGGACATGGCGTACCGGGTGACGGGAGAACAGGCGGGCCATCAAAGCGCCAAAGCCTGACCGACTTTCCATGTCCCCGTCTTCCAACCCTCTCGATCGGCTATCGTTCCAGAATGAGCTCGGCTAGCTTCGTACCCAGCACTCTCGATCGAATCTTTCCGAACGCCGTATCGCGGCCGGTCGAGGTGTCGTCCTCGAACGGCGAAAAGCCGCAATCATCGGTCGTTCCCAGTTGATCGAGCGAAAGGTATTCTGCGGCCTTCAACACGCGATCGCGCACCGCCTCCGGCGTCTCGACCTCCGGATTGAGCACGTCGATCACGCCGACGAAAATCCTCTGCCCCGGCCACACATGCCGCCGAAGCGCGGCGAGCGCGCGGTCGGACTGTTTTTCGCTGGCCAGCTGAACGTAAAAATTGTCGGCCTTGAGCTCGAGCAAACTCGGCAAGAGTTCGGCATAGTCCACGTCCGCACTATGGGTCGAGTCGCGGTCGCCGCCGGGGCAGGTATGAACGCCGATGCGCCGCCGCTCCTCGGGAGTGAAATGATCGAGCACGCGATTGTTCAAAGCGATGAATTCCCGAAGCAACCGCTTCGAGGGATCGAGCTTGACCGCAAGCCGACCCTCCGTGAAATCGATCTGCACGCGATGGGCTCCCGCCTCGAGACAACCCCGGATATCCCGGGCGGCTTCCCGGACGAGGTCGTCGAGGAAAGCTTCCCGAGGATAGCCTTCGATCCCGTCGGGCGGATAGATCAGACTGAGCGCCGAAGCCGAAATGACGGCCTGCTTCACGGGCAATGAGGTCAGGCGTTGGGCAGCCCGGAGGTATTGGTCGGCGTACGTCGCGTAGCGAAACGGCCCCGCCGTCAACCGCGGCAACTGGCGCGTATGGCCATCGGCAAACGTAATGACCGCGCCGTCCGGGGCGATGTTGGGAAGGCCCTGTAGCGGATAAGTGGCAAAGCTCGGCTTGGTTTGCTCGCCATCCGTAACGACTGGCGACCCGGTATCTTCGAAGCGGCGGAGGGTATCGCGCAGAGCCTCCTCGGACACCGTCGCCAGCCGCTCCGAGGAAGCCCGGCCGGCACGAAATTCCCGCAATAACGCTAAAAGCTCCGGAGGACGGGGGATGCTGCCGATCGGTTCAGTTGGAATCGTCATGGTATTCTCCGCAAGGTAACGAGATGGAGGGGTTCACTTTCGGCCGCAAAATATCCGTATCGGGGTTCATGCCGAGCGGCCGTTCTGTCGGATGCTCCCGGACACGGCGCCATAGGTGGCGACAAGAAAAGGCACCGCATACGTCAAAATCGCCTGCGTCAAATTCCAGGGCGACGCGCCCAGGAGAGCCTCGGGTTGGTTGATAAGATTCAAGAGCGTGCCGACGACCAGGGTAACCCGCAGCGAGCGAGGATAAACTCCGCCCGTCAGCGCCAACCGGTGACAGGCCATCACTTTCGTCCTGTAACGGAATAACATGTCAACCCAAAAAGCCTTGTTTGCTCGCATTCCTGAAGCTCATCAATATCTATATTTAATTAAAATTCATTAATATAAAACCAATCTTGGATGGAAACCTTATAACTCGGCTCCATCCGATGCGTCAACAGAATCTTCCGTAAACGTCAAATATAGAGATGTAATGGTTATGCGCCTCCCTCCGCGCGACCAGCGCGACATGCTGAAGATCGGCGAGTTAGCCGAAGACCTGGGAACCACGCCCAGAACTATCCGCCTGTACGAAGAACTGGGCCTGATCGCGCCCGAACGGACCCGTGGCGGGACCCGGCTTTACCGCAAGAAAGACGTCAAACGCATGGCGATCGTCCTCCGGCTTGCCCGCTTGGGGATGGAATTGAGCGATGTGCAGCGGCTCGCTTGCGTTCGCGAGCAATGCGGCTCCGGGGCGGAAGCCGTATCGAAGGTATTGCCGCTCCTGGATGAACTGCGGGGATGGATTGATTCGACCCGGAGCGAGCTGGAATTGGTGGAACGCGATCTTGAACGGGCTGAGATGCTGATTCGCCAATGCAGCCGATGCCCGAATCGGCCCAATCGCCTGGATTGCCCGCAATGTCCCGTCGACCGGGATGTCGATTTGACGGATCTCGCCCGTCTTATTTGGGATCCGACCAGTCCCTGATCCGGAACGCCTATCCGGCTATGCCGCAGGACCGGCATTGCCCAAGCGGGCGATGCGTTCAATGTCACCGGCCCATCACGGGCTACCCGGATATCGCCGTCGGAAAATTCGAGCAGCAGGCCGCGAGGCCGTAACCCATCGCGCGACCTCGGATCGGTGGGTTACGCGGGGCCTGTCGCGAGCGGAGCCGAGGGGCTATCCCACCATCGATGGGTTTCGCTTCGCTCTACCCATCCTACGATGAATGTCCATTCGAATGTCGAATGGAATTAGCCGCCACCACGATTCAACGCGGCGACTCGTGCAGAGACGGCCTGGCTTACGGAACCGCGGCTTCCGAGATCGCGGCGTCGGCCGAAGCGGCGGCGGCCAGCGGCAGATACACCACGAACTCGCTGCCCCGTCCCGATCCCTCGCTGTGGACCTCGACCCGGCCGCCGTGCAGCTCGACCAGGCGGCGCACCAGGGCCAGCCCGATTCCCAGCCCCCCTTGAGACCGGTCGAGGGTACGGTCGACCTGGGTGAAAAGATCGAACACGTGGGGCAACATCCCGGCCGAAATACCGACGCCAGTGTCGCGGACGCGGACGACGGCCTCGTTGCCCATGTGCGCCGCCGTGAGATGAATGTGTCCGCCGGCAGGCGTGTACTTGGTGGCATTGTTGAGCAGATTGGCGAAAATCTGGGCAATCCGCACCGGGTCCGCATCGAGAAGCAAGGGTTCCGGCGGGAGGGAAACGCTCAGATCGTGGTCGTTTGCCTGGATGAGCGGCTGATTGGTTTCAACGGCATGACCGATGACAACCGCCAGATCGACTCGTTCCTTCTTGAGCTCGATCTTGCCGCGGGTGATGCGGGACACTTCCAGGAGATCGTCCACCAGCCGGACCAAATGGTTCACCTGGCGCTCCATCATCGTGAGCATGGCACGAGTGCGTTCGTTGGCCACAGCTTCGGCGTCGGATCTTTGCAGCACGTACAGGGCATTGCGGATCGGGGCCAGCGGATTTCTCAGCTCGTGCGCCAGCATCGCCAGGAACTCGTCCTTCTGGCGGTCGGCAGCGCGCAAGGCTTCCTCCATGTGGTGGCGCTCGGTCATGTCGGTTACCAGCGCCACCAGGTGCGCCGGCGCATCCGCCGATTCACGCAGCAGCGAAACGAACTTGCGCACCCAGACCGTTTGGCCGTCCTTGCGCAGGTAGCGGTTTTCCATTTCGAAGTAAGGAAGTTCCTCTTCCCGCAGGCGGCGGAGCGCGGAAAAATTGGCGGCACAGTCGTCGGGATGCACCAGGTCGGGCAAAACCAGGTGGCCGAGTTCCTCCTGGGTATAGCCGAGCAGAGTGCAAAATGCGGGATTGCACTTCAGAACATGTCCCTCTTCGTCGGTGATGGCGATGCCGGTCCCCGCATGCTCGAAGATGGCGCGGAAGCGCTGCTCGCTGGCGCGGAGGGCCTCGTCGGCGCGCTTGCGCTCGGTGATGTCGTTGAAAAGAATCGCCACTTTTCGTTCCTCCGGCGCGCCGATCCGAAAGGCGTAAACATCGTAATAACGGTGGAGCTGCGCCGCGCGGTTCTCGAAACGCATCGGCTCGCCCGTCAAGGCGATCCGGCCGTAAATCTCGAACCAGTGTTCCTCGTGCAGAGGGGCGATTTCCCGCATCCGTCTGCCGGCCGCGTTGGGAATTCCCGTCTGGCGTTCAAATGCCGGATTGACGGTCAGGAACCGGTAATCCACGGGTTTTTCGTTTTCATCGAACAACACTTCGATGGTACAAAACCCCTGGTCTATGGACTCGAACAGGGCTCGGTATTTCTCTTCCGACTCGCGCACCGCGTTCTCGGCGACCTTGCGGTCGGTGATGTCCTCGGTAAAAAGGATTATCCCGCCGATGGCGCCATCCGCCCCGCGCCACGGCCGCACCTCCCAATGCTGCCATTGGACGGTTCCATTGGTTCGGACGAAGTGGTCTTCGTCGGCGGTAACGACTTCGCCGGCCAGTGCGCGGCGATGGGCGTTTCTCCAGCGCTCGGGAATCTCGGGGAAGACGTCGTAATGGGAACGGCCCCGCACCTCGCCTTCGAGACTGTAATCGTCCAGCCAACGGCGGCTGACGGCGAGATAACGCATTTCACGGTCGAACATGGCTACCGCCGCGGGCGCATATTCGATAAACAGCCGTAGCCGCTCCTCGTTCTCGCATGCCTCCGCCGTACGTTCGAGCACGCGGGCTTCGAGCTCGCCGTAGGCGCGCTCTAAACTGAACAGCGCCTGCCGGTGTTGCCGGGTAAGGGCGGCGACCACGAGCGCCGAGAAGGCGACGATGACCAAGAACATCTGTACCAGCCACTGCCGCTCATCGGGAGCGAAGTCGGGATTTGCGAACAGCCCGAGCCCGCCCGCCGTGTAGCGCACCGCCATGACCGTCAGGATGGCCATGGTCAGCGCCATTCCGAAAATTTCGAAGCGCAGCGTGGCCCACAGCAGGGGCAGCATGATGATGTAGCCGTACGGAAATCGGCCGGTGAAGACGAGGTGGGCAATAGCGACGAACACGGCGATCATCGTCCCGGCTTCAACCCAGCGAGCGACTTGGATGTCCCGCCATTTCCATCGAGCCTGAAAGACCTCCAGGACCAGGGGAGCCACGATCAGGACGCCCACGCCGTCGCCGACCCACCAGAGCGGCCAAACCCAGGTGAACGCCTGCCACCCGAGCGCGGCCAAGATCGCGGCACCCAACGTCGCGCTGAGGACGGGGCTCAACAACGCGCCGAAGAGGATCAGCACCAGCACCTCCCGCAACCCGCGCAACTGAAACGGCGCGCCGCACCAGCCGCGCACCAGGCTTGCGCCGGCCAGTGCTTCGAGCGTATTGCCCAAATAGATGGAAAAAGCGGCGGAAAGCGGAATGTGGAACAGCCACAGGTCGCCGGCCGCTTCGGCGGGCAATCCGGCCAATATCCACCAAGGCCAATGGCGTTTCTCGCTCAACAACAGCACCGCAAGATAGAGACCGCTCGGCGGCCACAAGGTTACGCCCGATCCGGGCAGCAGCGTCAGCCAATGGCCGAGCCAGGAACCCAGCAGGTAGGCGGCGGGGAATAAGGCAAGGTGAAGGAATTTTGGGCGGGGCGACTCGAACACGGCTTTACCAGGGTCGTAATTACGGGGCAGGCAGGCAGATGGACCGATCGATTTCGGCGGAGTGGAAGACCGATCTTCCCCGCGTCACGCCCTGGATATCCAGGCGTTTGCCAGGCTCAACGGGCGCACCGGCAGGAGTTGTAGTCTCATCCTAATGTACAGAAAGGGTATTCCGTTTGAATCAACGCATTTTCGCATTTGGTTCGAAGCGAAGGAAGGGTAAACGGCTCGCGGTAACGGAACCGACAGGCGAGTGCACGGCCACCCGGCCGGGCAAAGACGTCTTTGGAGGTCGCGGATCGAAGCCTCAAACGCGCCATGGGAGTGCGGCCTCTTTATGGCGTTTCGACTGTTTCGGTTGAGCCGACAAATTACCGGCTGGACGGGGCCGTTTCCTCTTGGCCCAGTCCGCCTAAAAATCCTTGACTCGAAAATTCGGCTTTTGGATCATCGACGAGCTACCGTCCCCAATCTGTTCATACCATTGCGTTTTTCATGCCCGTCAGGGCGGCAAATGCGCGATTGCTGCAATCGGAGGACACGAAGATGCCGCAAGATCCGTCATTGGTCCCGCGCCCGTCGGAGCAGCACGCCGCCTGGCAAAGAGCGCTGCACGGCGGCGATCTTTCGCGATTGGAACAGCTCGCTCTCAACGACGATCCGGCCGCCGCGCTGTTCGAGCTCGAAACCTACGTCAACGGGATCTACCGGGCCAGTCAGCATCCGCTATCCAACCGTCCGCTGCCCGATATCCGCTCCGAAGTGCGTCTGGTACTGCCTTACATCGAGGAGATCCGGACCCGGCTCGGATGGCGCATTCGGGAGTTCGATCTCGGACCGCTGCGCCTGATTCGCCGATCGAGTGCGCTGTCGCCGGTGCTGGGAGCCGGAGTCTCGATGGGCGCCGGTGCGCCGTCCTGGTCGGATCTGGTGCTCTTGATGCTGGAGGAAACGCTCGACAAGGGCCTGGAATTCCATGAATCCGTGCCCGCCGCCGACAATCCTCCTCAAGCTCCGATCGAATTCCTTCCCGACGGCACCGTGCGCACCGGCGGGAGCGGCACCTGGCGCTTTGAGCAACGGGTCAGCGAAGTGAGGCGCTTTACCTCGGAGCAGGAGCAAATCGCACGAAGGATCTTCGCCGAGGTGAAGGCCAAACGCTCTTCCACCGATGTCGAGACCCTAATGCAGGGAGCGCAAGTGTGTTACGACCTTTGCGGTCAACACCTGTTTCGCCTGCTCACCAGGATTCTCTATACGCGCGCGAAAGAGCCCAGCGAGATCCACCGGGCCATCGCCGAACTGGCGCATGCGCAGGAGGTGCCGGTGCGCGGTCCCGGCCTGTTTCCGGGCTGGGACTCGATCATTACCTACAACTTCGATGCCCTCATGTCCGAAGCGCTCGCCGAACAGAAGATCCCGCATGCAGCCTGGGCCATGAAGGGCGATGAGCTTCGAGGCGACCCCGACGAACTGGCCCGCAACAGCCGGTGGCACCAACCGGTCTTTCATCTGCACGGCTACACGCCCAGACGCATTTTTTTGATAACGGACGTCCGCTTTGTCTTTTCGACGTCCCAGTACCTGACGGTGTACAAAGGTCCGCGATCCAGGATTCTGGAGACGGTTTATCGGGGATTTCTGGCCAATCCGGTACATATCGCGCTCTATATCGGTTGTTCGTTCACCGATGACGCGATGAACGACCTGCTTCGGGAAGCCATCGCGGAATACCCGGGCCGCTACCACTACGCGCTCCTGAAGTGGCCGCACGACAGACAGGGGAAGGAACCGGCCCCGGACGAGATCGAGGCGGAATCGGCCAAATACCTCGAATTCGGCGTGCGTCCGGTATGGTTCGACGATTTCAAGGAATTGCCGGGTTTGATCCGGCACTTGCAGTGATGATGGCTTCGGTAACGAGCGTACATGCCGGTGCCGTGTGCGCCCTTGCTGAATGATCATGCGCGCTCGTTGCCGGCGATCAACACACCCAATCGCAGGCGTTTCGGCGCGCATGAAAGCGTGCGGGCATTTCCGATCTTCGCATTCGTGGTCTTCGTCAGGAGGCCGCTTCGCGTTTTTTCCAAGATCATCAATCGCTCAGCTTCGGGCGGGTCGCGCCGACATCAGCCGTTTTCGGAAACAGTGCGCTGCTCGATAAGAGCGCGATCAGCGTCACCGGCAGCTAACTCTCGGCGGGAAATGCGGGTAATAATAAGCCGTCCCGGTCAAGGCCAAAGGTCGTCTTGGTCCATCGACCGGTCGAATCCGACGGAATTGTGTAGAAAGCGATGAATAACGTTACCTCATTGATTCGATTGATCGACAACGGGCTCTCGACCCAAGTGATGCTTAACGACGGCGGCATGATCTTCGGGTTTTGGCCGCACGACATCATCGCGCGGGGAAATGTAGAGGCGGGGGTTGTCGTGGTAAGGGGGATGGTTTGCGTTGATTGTCAGCCGCCGCAGGACCGCGTCATTCCGCTATGCGACATCGGCGGCGTGTTCAGCGAGCGGCCACGACAAACCTTCATGGCTGACCCGGCGTTTTTCCAGCGCAACCCGGTACCGAGGGGATGGACGACGATTCACACCTTGCTTCCGAGTACCGTCGCCGCGCGCTGAGAAGAACCGGATCAGGCCGGCATCTCCCGAACAATCCAGTGGTTTATGTTGAGCTCTCTCTTAGCAGGGAGGGGAGCGACAATGCCCACGGGCACATTAAAGGCAAGATTATGGCTTCATTAGTAAAACATATCGCTTCGATTGAACTGGCGCCCGCCAAAACCACTGGACTCAACGATCTGGGCGTTCCCATCGGCGAGACGACGCAGGTGAAAAAGGGAAAATTGCAGGAGTTCCTGCAAACCCTCGACACCGGCGCCGTTGCCCGCCGTTACCAGAATATCCGTGTCACCGCGGTCAAGACGACCGAAGCGGGCCGCCTGTTTTCCAAGCTATTCATCCAGTTCGAAGTGTTCGGCGATGACTGGAGCAGCCGTGGCGACAACACCGGGGTCGAATACGTGCTCTACCGAGGGGACAAGGTTTTGCACCACATCCATCAGGGGAGGATCTTCCTACCGTATTGCCGCAGCTGGTATGAAAACCAGTACGAGCACACCATTCCCAACGAGGTATTCGACGAAGTCACGCGCATCGAATTTGTCGCCAATACCGATGAAATGCAGCCTGGCTGACAGGAAAGACGAAGCCCGCGCGCTTGCGGCGGCAGAGAAGCAGGCTCACGCCAACATAACGCGGGCGCCGGGCTCCCTGCCCTGTGCTTAAGGTGCGTCCGAAAACAATGTTCCGATTCGTATATCTGGTGTAGGGTGGGTTAGGCGCGCACTCCCACGAAGCATTCGGCAGTCACGGAACTCTTCGCGCGCCGTAACCCACCGGTTGCGCGGCCTTGGTCGGTGGGCTACGGCGCGCGGAAACACCAAAGGAACTTTGCAGGTGTCGTGCGATACGCGCCTAATTCCATTCGGCATTCGAGTGAACATTACGTAGGGTGGGTTAGCGGAGCGTAACCCACCGATTCGAGGTCGCTCGGTGGGTTACGGCCGCGCGGCCTAACCCACCCTACTACGAAATCGTTTTCGGATAGAACAGAATGTTATCGGCGACCAAGTCCGTAACGATCAACTGCCGTTTCCGGTGTCACCGGAGCCGGTTTGCTTTTTCCTCGCGATAGCTTCAGCCAATTGATCCGCCGCGGCGGTGATTGCGGCGGCGCGCCTGCGCATTAAAGCCAGCATCTCGTTCAACAGGACTTGGGGATGGTCCTCTACCACGCTTTCGCCCACCAGCCAGCAAGCCAGTGCCGGTTCGTCCCGGCCCAAGGCCCGAGCAGTGTCCCGCTGCCAATCGCTGCCGAACAGAAACCGCGCCGCATTGCGAAACAGGTCCCGCTCGGACGCATCGGGGTCGAATACGCGCGTGGCGGAATCGCCCGTCGACGGGTTTGACTCATCCGCACGTGCGTCGAGTGGCGGCTCCTTTTGAGCGGGCGGAGCAGGCACTCTGAACTCCTCGTGAGTGGCCTCGGCCAGGCGCGAGATTTCAGGCAACACCGAACGTATCAGCTCGGCGCCGGCCAGGGGCACCTTCCAGTGGCGTTTCTCGGGAACCCATTGCACCTTCGGAACCCAGCGCAGCATCCGGTGCAGCGTGTCGCTATAGCCCGCCTTGATGATGATGCCGTCATCGGTAACTTGTACCCACGGGTTCGGCGGTAAGGGGTTGGCCGCCAGGGCGGCGCGCGCTTGGTTTTCGTCAGTCATAAATTCGGTACGGAGACTTGGCCTCGACAATCAAGTGAAGCGAATAAGGTAACGCAGCCTGTCAACCTGGAAACGGCAGTTCAACCTGCTCGAGTGTGCGGCTGGCCAGGTTCTTTTGTTCGAACAAACCCGCCACAAGTGTGGAGAATTGTCGACTAAATTACAAGGTTATTTGTGTGGAAATTCGCTGCGTTGCAGTATTCCGCAGCCATCGGCGAGGCCGGAGCGGCGATAAAATTCGTTCATTCGCCCGCTCGTAGTGCCTTATTTTTCCGTCCCGCAACGGCAAACTCGACTGACCGCTCCCGCCCTAATCACACCGAAAACATCTGCCTCACGCACTCAGACCACGGTTTGGCGCGACAACTGCTTAGTTATTCAAAAAGGCCCGAATCGTCCCGTTTGCCGGAATGTGCTTCGTCTATACGGTGTCGATGTGACGGCCTTCGCAAGGGTATCGATGAGGATTGACAGATTGCGGGGTGTGCGATGATCGAGATTTCTGCGGCCGACGGCCACGTATTTTCCGCTTATCGGACCGAGCCGCCGGACGCGCCCAAGGGTGCGGTGGTGGTGCTTCACGAGGTGTTTGGCGTCAACCGGCACATTCGGACGGTGACCGACGCATTCGCGGCGAAGGGTTATATGGCCATCGCGCCAAGCCTCTTCGATCGGGTAAAAAAAGATGTCGAGTTGAGCTATGACGACGCCGGTGTTGCCGAGGGTCTGGATCTCGCGCGGCAGGTAGGACTGACGAACGCCATCGCCGACATTCAGGCGGCGGTCGATGCCGTCGCCAGTGCCGGCAAGGTGGCTATCGTCGGCTACGATTGGGGCGGCTACCTGGCTTACCACGCGGCCAACATGGTGAAGGGGCTGGCTTGCGCCAGCATCTATTACGCCTGCGGGGTGACCCAGGATTTGTACGGAAAGCGGAAGATTCAGACGCAGCTGCATTTCGGGTCTCTCGATCCGTATATCCCTTTCGAGCTGGTCGTTCAATTCCGTTCCGCCAGACCGGACGTCAGCGTTTACGATTATCCGGCGGGACATAGCTTCAACTGTGAAGAGCGCGATACTTACGACGCTTCGGCGGCCCAGAAGGCATTCGAGCGTACCTTGACGCTGATTTCCCACAACTTGGAAGGCCCGCCTCCCGTCACCCTGAAGAACGCGGGAAGCTACGCCTCGGCGAAAGTCGAGAAGAAGAAAAAGCAGGCTTCGGACGACCTCGGACCGCCGCTGTAACGGGAAAGGTACGAAATCCCGAGCAGTTTCGGCGTCTTGAGTTCGGAGCCCGCCGAGAGTTTGAGAAAGAGTCGGAGTGGTTATGACGGTCATCGAGCGCAATTTCGGGAAGAGAACACGCCAGACGATAAGGCGCTTCGGGGAGCTCTTGTGCCTGGATGCCCTGCATGAAGCCAATATCAAGGCTAATCCGGTGCCTTACCTCGAGCGGGCGAGCGAACGCATCTTTCAATTGGAACGGGCTTTATTCGAAGCCGCCCAGGCCGTCGCGCCACCGGCGGAAGTCTCTCCGTCAGGCGAGTGGGTTCAAGTCGACAAAGCGGAGTACGAACGCCTACTGCGCTGCCGCGACATCGTCGAAAAAGCGCTCGCCGAGCATGCGAGGGATGAGGAGTTTTAATCATCGGGCGCGGCCCGGTGCTCGATTTTTGGAGACTTTTGTTATGGCCATGAATCTTAGATCGTTTTTCAACGGCCCCGAGTGGGCGGAAATCGGCATTCCCGACTGGTTTAAGGGACGAGCGGAGGCTTTGATCGCCCAGCTCGGCGACGACAATCCCGATGTCCAGGTATTCAAGGACATTCTTGCCGCCGGGCGGATCGGGCAGGAGGCCGTGATGCGTGCGGATAAGCTGGCCGGAACGACCAAGAACGCCGATGTCTTTCTCCTCGCCGTCGACATCGCGACCCATGGATTTACCGTATTGCAGGTGATCGCACAGATGGTTCCCCTGCGCCGGAAAGCAGCCTAGGGGCTTTCCGATCACGTACGCCGGAGCCCGGCCGCCCCCGTGCTGCCTGCCGGCAAGCCCACCGGTACGTGCTCATTCCTCCTGTGACTGGGAGTTGCGTACCGCCGGGGTGGCGGGAAACCGGGAGAGGTCGCGCCAAAGCGGTCAGGACATCCCCTGCCCCACGAACTGATCGGCCGGATAAAACAGAATGCAGCCGGGCGCTCAGCCCGAAACCGCGGCCTTGTCCCGAGCGTCGAGTTCCGCGCGGATCTTATCCATGTCCAGCGCCCGGACATGCTCGATCACTTTTTCCAGCGAACTGGCGGGCAATGCGCCGGATTCGCGAACCACCACGATCCTGTCTCGCAACACCATCAGCGTCGGCACCGAGCGGATATCGAATCCTTGCGACAGCTGGCGTTGTTGATCCGTATCGATCTTGCCGAAAAACAAATCGGGGTGTTTTTCGGAGGCGGCTTCGAAAACCGGCGCAAAGGCGCGGCACGGGCCGCACCAGGTTGCCCAGAAATCCAGAACGACGATGGGATGGGTTTCGATCAGCTGCTGAAAGGTGTCGTCGGTGACTTCGATAATGGCCATGACTCAAATATCAGGGTTGTTGGGGTGGAGAAAGAGGTCGGCGCAGGTTCGCTGCACCGATGGCGAAAGCTAGCCGGTGATGTCCACCTGCACCATGCCGTTCTGCAGGCGCATGGGATATTCCTTCATCTGCCATCCGGCAGGTTGCAGAGACTTGCCGCAGCGACCGTCGAACACCCATCCATGCGCGATGCAATAAAGAATTCTGCCGTTGAAATCGCCCTGCCCCAGGGAAACGCCTTCATGCGGACAACGCGCTTCATAGGCTTTCGGCTCTCCGCCGTCCGGCCACATGATGACGATCTCTTTGTCGCCCACCTTGCAGGGCACCAACTCCCCTTCGCCGATCAGGCTTTGTTTGCAAACGTCTTCATAGGCCATAAAGGGTCTCCGGATGATTCAAACCAGGCCGGGGTCGATGGAAATGCGCCATTTTCGGTTCAGACAGGACCATGCCTGCAACGACACCGTAGGAGCGGCCTCTTTGCACGGTATCCAGATTTTTTGTGGCACGTATGTATTGGAAGCGATAAACATGCCATCGGTTTGCAACGGCAATTTCTCAATGATTTCAGGACGATCGTCCCTCGATGCAATGTCCGGAACTGGACAAACCCGACAAACCTGATCGCTGTTTTCCGAAATCGGCAGAGCCTTACGACTATCTTCTTGAATGATGCGGCGCCTTACTCCCGCCTGGCACGCATGCAGGGTGACGAAAAAAGAGGCCGGCAGGACGGTCGGGAGTTTGGCCGAACGATAGGCCTCTCATTCAGAAAGCAGAACAGTGATAAAGTTGGTCGTAGTGCGTAGGCAGGGCTTCGCTCGGAGAATTTCCTGAACTTGGCCTGTCCGCGCGGCCTCCTTGACTGGGCATCAAACCGGCACATCGGTGAATCGAGATGAACGCGAGCGATGTTTTTGGGTTTGCGGACGCATTGGGTCCCGCCAGGATCATTCACGTTTATGAACCCTCCGCAGGGTTGAAAGGCATTCTGGTCGTAGACAATGTTGCGAGGGGTCCGGCCATCGGGGGATTGAGGATGGCGCCCGATGTCAGCGTGGCGGAATGCTTTCGTCTCGCCCGGGCGATGACGTTCAAAAACGCGGCCGCCGGTTTGCCTCATGGCGGCGCCAAGTCCGTCATTTTCGGCGATCCCAAAATGCCGGGACCGGATAAGGAAAGACTCATCCGCGCTTTCGCCTCGAGTTTGAGAAACGAGAGGGATTATATTTTCGCGCCCGACATGGGTACCGATGAAAACTGCATGGCCTGGGTGAAAGACGAAATAGGCCGTGCCGCGGGTTTGCCCAGCGATCTGGGCGGCATTCCGCTGGATGAAGTCGGCGCAACCGGCTGGGGGATTTATCAGGCCACGGAAATTGCGGCGCGCTACTGCAATATGAAGATCGACGGCGCCCGAGTCGTGATCCAGGGGTTTGGCGCCGTCGGCCGGCACTCGGCGCGCTTTCTGGCGCAAGCCGGGGCAGTCTTGGTCGGCGCATCCGATAGTCGGGGCGCCGTTTACAATCCTCGCGGCCTGGATGTCTCGGCTCTGATGGAACTGAAAAAGACGGGAAAGAGCGTTTCCGACGTTACGGCCGGGGAGAAACGGGACCGGGACGCCGTGATCGACATGGAATGCGATATCTGGATTCCCGCCGCACGGCCGGATGTGATCAACGCGGCGAACGCATCGCGTCTCAACACCAAACTGATTGTCGAGGGGGCCAACATCCCCGTCACCCCCGAAGCCGAAAAATTCCTGCACGAGCACGACGTGCTCTGCGTTCCGGATTTCATCGCCAATGCGGGCGGCGTGATATGCGCTGCCCTGGAATATCGCGGCGTCACTCAAGCGATGGTATTTTCGTCGATTGGGGAAAAAGTGCGAAGCAATACGGAGCAGGTCTTGGAGGCCGTCAGTACCAAAGCCATTCTTCCGCGGCACGCCGCTTTGGAGCTCGCCGAGCAACGGGTCAAAAAAGCCATATCTTACCGGCGCTGGTCTTTATTTTCCTCGGCGGATGATAATCCTAGAAGCGGCAGTTGACCGCTTCGATGCACCAGAAACGCCCGATGAATCCTGAACGCTCGGTCTGGTATCAGTCTCACCTGGTGGGTGAAACCGCTACGCACCCGATTGCACGACGGGCGGGCCGCCTGGCGGCGTTGCTCCTTCTAACAGGGGCCGACCCTGCCGCGTCGTCGCGCCTGGCCAGTCGACCCACCCGCCGCACACTCGAGTGCGTCCAACTGCCGTTTCTAGGATAATAGCCGTAGGATGTGGTGAACGAAGTGAACCGCATCGTTCGAGCGACCTCGGATCGGCGGGTTACGCTGCGCTAACCCGCCCTACAATAAATATTCATTTGAATACCGAATGGAATTACTTCACCCAAAGGCGCTTTCCGGCCGCCGCTCAGAACAGCAGCGATGGCCAGGAGCGGGTAGTCCAAGTTTGGTTCGTTTTTCGCTGACCCAGCTTCAGCCCTTGACCCTGGATTTCAAATGCTCCGCAAGGCGCCTCATGGCCGACGAACTGTCATCGGGCGCAAGGCGAACATTGATGATGCTTGGCGTGGCGCGGTCTGCGAGCGATTTGACGAGCGCCTCCTCAAACGCTTCCTCATCGGGCGCATCGTATCCGTTCAGCGGACCGAAAAGCTCGCCCAGCCGGTCGAAACGCCAACAGCCGATGTCGTTGAAAGGCCCGTCGAGGATGAACCGTTCGGTGCTGTAACCGCAATTGTTGAAAACCACCACGATGGGAGCCAGGCCGAAGCGTACGTGCGTCGAAAGCTCGGTGCCGGTCATTTGAAACGCGCCGTCTCCGACCAGGATGAGCGCACGATGATCCGGACGGGCGATTTGCGCGCCGAGCGCGGCGGGCACCGCAAAGCCCATCGTGGTATAGAAAGCGGAGGACAAGAACTCGCTCCGCTCGTAGACCTGTAGGTCGATCGCGGCAAACAGGCAATCGCCCACGTCGCAGACCACGATCATGTCGGAGGTAAGCGCCCGATTCAGCCGTTCGATCAAACGGGCGATCGTCATCGGCCGGTTCGGTTCGGGAAACCCGCTCGCTTCAGGCACGGCGGGCGCCGCCGGGAAGGTTTCGCTCCGAGCTTTCACCGAGCGCGCCAAGGACATGACGAAATCCGACAGGGTGACGCGGGGATAGCGGTGATAGCGGATCACGACTTCGTTTTGAGCCGCGCGCACGATGCGATGGGGATCGAGACGCGCGGTGTAGATGCCGGTATCGATGTCGTTCAAGGTGACGCCCAGCATCAGCAGCAAATCGGATTGTTCCACCATGTAACGCGCGTTCTCCGAACTCATCGCGCCTTCATAGACGCCGAGATAGGCCGGGTGCCGCTCGGCAATCACCGACTTGCCGGTCAAAGTGGCCGCCACCGGCAAGCGTGCCCGTTCGACCAGTTCGACCAGAGCGTCCTGAAGTCCGCGTCGATGCAGTTCGAGGCCCGCCAGAATCGTCGGCGATACCGACTTCGTCATGAGCTCCGCGGTCTCGGCGACCGCTTCCGATAAGGCGGCTCCATCGCTCGAAGGCTCTTCGAGCGGCTCTTCCGGCACCGAATAGCCTTCAGCCATGACCAGATCGCGCGGGAGCTCGATGTAAACCGGTTTGCACGACCGGCGGGCGGTCGCGATGGCGCGGTCGATTTGACGAAAGGCGATGACCGGGTCATCGAGCACGACCGTGGCGCAGGTGATGCGATCGAAAATCTCGCGCTGAAACGTGAAGGGGCCGAAGCGGTGATGAATCAGTGGATCTTCTCGCTGTTCGCGCACGCCCGGAGCACCGCTGATGACGACCACCGGCGAGGACTCCGCATGGGCACCGGCGACCGCGTTGACCGTATTCAGCGCTCCCACGCCGTAAGTCACCGCCAGCGCGCCTATGCCCTGGCAGCGAGCATAGCCGTCCGCGGCAAAGGCGGCGGTGTCCTCCCGCGTGGTGCCGATGTGCTGGATCGGGCTTTTGACCATCAAATCGTAGAAGCCGAGCACATAATCGCCGGGAACGCCGAAGATATGTTTGACACCGGCATCGTATAGACGCTTGAGGAGGTATTGTCCGATAGAATCCGATTTTGCAGTGCTCATGACGATTTCTCCGGTACTTTCAAATTTGACTGTTTTGGCCGCTTCCGATTGCGTATCCGTAAGTCCATCATCGTTTCCGGGCCAGCCTCGGCCGGCCGATCCACCACCGGTTGACTCCCCACAACACGATGCCGACGCCCAGCAGCGCGAGCGAGATCGCGTAGTCGCTGGCCGGCCGTCCGGATAGTACCGGTAGAGCCAGATAGCCGCAGAAAATCGCGCCAAGCACGGGCGTTCCAGGCGGCGCCCGGAAGTGCGCATGCTCGACTTTCTCCCGGCGCAGCACCAGACAGGCGATATTGACCCCGGTGAAAACGCACAGCAAGAGCAGGGCCGTGGTGCCGCCGAGCTTCCTCACGCCATCCTCGCCAGCCGTAACGACCAGCGCGACCGCAATCGCGGTGGTGAACAGGATCGACACCCATGGCGTGCGCCGGGTCGGATGCACGGCGCCGAACACCGGCGGCAGAATCCGTTCGTTCGCCATGCCGTACAGCAGCCGGCTGGCCATCATCATGTTGATCAGGGCCGAGTTGATCACCGCAATCAGGCCGATGCCGGCAAATACCTTCAGCGGAAACGCCGGCGCACCCACGGCGACCACCTTCAAAAGCGCATCGGATCTGGCGGCCGAAAGCGTCTCGGCCGGAATCAGCAGCGAAGCGGTAAGCGCCACCAGCTCATAAATCAGGGCCGCGGCAATCAGCCCCGATAGCAGCGACCGCGGGAAAATCCGCGCGGGGTCCCGGCACTCCTCCGCCATGTTTACCGCGTCCTCGAATCCGACCATGGCAAAGAAGGCCAAGGAAGTGGCCGCCGAAATCGAGAGCAGCAGGTTTCGGTCCTCGGTGTCGAATTCGAGGAGCCGGCTAGGCTCGCCTTGACCGCTCCCCGCCGCGTACACGCCTATGGCGATGACGATCACAAGGCCCGATATTTCGACGCCGGTCAGTACCATATTGATCTTCACCGACTCGGCCACCCCTCGAAAGTTGATCAGCCCGAGAACGAGGAGAAAACCGACCGCCACCGGCAGCACCGGCCAGGGAGCGAACGGCTGGAGGTAGGTAGCGGCGAATGCGCGAGCCGCCGCCCCGGCGGCCGTAATGCCCGAACTCATCACGGCGAAGGCGACCAGGAAGGTCAGGAACGGGATTTTAAACGCCCGCTGGGTGTACAAGGCCGCGCCGGCCGCGCGGGGATATTTGCCGACCAGCTCCAGGTAGCTGAACGCGGTGAGGAACGCGACTCCGAACGCTACGAGAAATGGCAGCCACAGCGCTCCCCCGATCTGGCCGGCCACGCTGCCGACGAGGGCGTAGATGCCGGTGCCGAGCACATCGCCGATCACGAAGAAGAACAGCAGCTTGGGACCTATCGCCCGCTTCAGCGCCGGCCGGCTCTCAACCGTGCGCTCGCCGGTCTCGCTCATCTCGTCGTCTCGCCATAGCGGACCCCGGCACAAAACAGCACCCGAGAATGTGTTTCGGCGATGCTCCGATCGTTCCCTTGCGGCACTGGGTGCTCCGAGGCAGTAATCCGCATTTCTCACGGATAGAGTGTGCATTAAGAACCGAAAACCGGGAAACTTGTTTTACCATGCTCGTTATCAGGTTATTGCTAAAATTCCATTTAACAAAGGCGCAGGTTGAAATGCAGTAAACTTATCCGCCACCTTAAAAACGCAGTCCTCGTGATCCCCTCGACGGTCCAATCGAAGCTCGTTGCCGCACTTCAGCACAAACGAATGATACTGGCTCGCGTGCTGACGCTCGTCGTGATGTTGAGCGTCGGCGGAGTCGGGGAATATATGGTACGGCTGGAACGACAAAACGCCGAACGCGAGCAGCGCAGCCAGGTCATCAGCGAAGTCGGCCAACTCAGAGCCGCGCTGGAAAGCGAGCTTAACGCCACGCTGTTTCTGACGCAGGGCATGATCGCCTATGTCACCACACGCTCGACCCTCGAACCCGAGGTGATCGAACCGATGCTCAAAACGCTCTACGAGTACGGACGGCATGTCCGCAACATCGGACTTGCGCCCGGCAATCGCCTGACCTACATCTATCCGCTCGAGGGTAACGACAAGGCGCTTGGACTCTACTTCCCGGATGTGAAGGAGCAGTGGCCCGCCGTCGAGCGAGCCATCCGCGAACGCAAACCGCGACTCGCCGGCCCAACCCAATTGAAGCAGGGCGGCGTGGGCCTGATCTACCGGATTCCGGTATTCCTCGGCGCCCAGGGAGACTATTGGGGGCTGCTCAGCATGGTGATCGATATCGAAAGCCTGTATGCGCACGTCGGCGTAGCGCCCAATGTACGGGGATTACAGCTTGCCTTGCGAGGCAGGGACGGCACCGGTTCGGAAGGAGAAACCTTCCTGGGCGACGACTCGTTATTCGATACCGATGCCATTATCGCCGAGGTCATTACACCGGGCGGAACCTGGGAACTGGCAGCGCGGCCCGACCGTGGCTGGGGCCGAGGCGGCCACTTCGGCTGGCTGCGCGGCGGCTTCTGGCTAGTCGGAATCCTGTTGGGGGGCGCCTTGCATCAAGTGCTGCTCTTCGCCGTCCGACGCGAACAACTCTCGGAGCAGCTGCGAGAACGTACGATCGAACTCGAACAAAGCCATGCCATGCTCATCGCGGAAGTCGACGAACGCAAGCGTCTCGAAGAAGAACTGCGCCACTTCGCGTTTTATGATGCTTTGACGCGGCTGCCCAATCGCCGTTTGTTGCTGGATCGCCTTCATCAGGCGCAGCTCGCGAGCGCGCGCCAAAGATCCCATGTTGCCGTGATGTTTCTCGACCTGAACAATTTCAAGGAGCTCAACGACAATCACGGCCACGATATCGGCGACCAACTCTTGATGGATGTCGCCCGACGCCTGCAAAGCACTGTCCGGGAAAGCGACACGGTCGCGCGTCTCGGCGGCGATGAATTCATAGTGATGCTGGAGGGACTCGGCCCGGAGGCGGAAAAAGCGCGGAATTACGCCGCCGCCCTTGCCGACGATATCCGCAATGTGCTGGGTCAAGAATACGTCCTGGGCGATATCCGGCACCAATGTTCGGCAAGCATCGGCGTCAAGCTGTTCCTGGGCACTAACGAAGACCCCGACCAGATTCTCAAGGATGCCGATATGGAAATGTACCGAGTCAAACAGCGTTCCGGCAGGGTGGCTTGGGGCTGAATGTAAACGATCGATGACGGTAAGACACACTGTCGGCAAAGGATTGCCGACCTACGCCCCTATGGCGCGGAGGTCGTAGGGTGGGTTAGGCGCACTATACCGCCGATCGATGCCGAACACTGCGCTTCACGTGCGCCGTAACCCACCATAGTAGGTCGGAAATCCCTTTCCGACACACGGTCGGCAAAGGATTGCCGACCTACCATCCTAGAGCAGTTTCCGTTCGTCGCTCAATCGCGGGCTAAAGCCTGCTCCCACAGGCCGTAAACCAATCCGACAACCACCCTATAATCCGGCAGAAACGGCATGGCAGTTGGCACATGGCCTCCCTATCGGCTTATTGGATGATTTCATGGCGAAAGGAAGACGCGTCTTCCAAAGGTTCGATATGGGTCACGATGAGGAGATTCGGAATGACCTCGCGGATATCGGACTCGATGCGCTCCAGGAGTTCGTGTCCCTCCTGGACCGTCATCGCGCCGGGTACGAGCACATGCAGGGTGATCAGCCGCTGGGTGCCGGCGACGCGGGCGCGGAGGTCGTGGAACTGGATGCCTTGCCGCCGGTAGTTGTCGAGAATGCGTTCGATGCGATGGCGTTCCTCGGGAGGTATGGCGGCGCCGAGCAGCCCGGAAAGCGAGCGCAGTATGAGCTGGGTGCCCGAGACCACGATATTGAGGGCCGCCAGAAGCGCGATGGCCGGGTCCAGCCATTGCCACCCGGTCAATGCGATTCCGCCCAGCCCTGCCAGTACGGCGCCGGTGGTCCAGACGTCGGTCATCAAATGCTTGCCGTCGGCCTCGAGCGTGATCGATCCGGACCGGCGTCCCGCCCGCAGCAGCACCCTGGCCACCGCCAGATTGACCAGCGCTGCCGCCACCGAAACCAGCATGCCCAGATTGATCGCCGCCAGCGCCTGAGGATGCATCAGGCGATCCCAGGCCGCCCAGGCAATGCCGGCGGCCGCCACGACAATCAGCGCGCCCTCGAAACCGCTGGAGAAATATTCGGCTTTACCGTGCCCGAACGGATGGTTCTCGTCGGCCGGTCGCGCGGCCAGCGTGAGGACGACCAAGGCCGCCGCGGCTCCGAACAGGTTCACCAGGGATTCGGCCGCATCGGACAGAAGCGCCACGGAACCGGTCACGAGATAGGCGACCGTCTTCAAGGCGATCGTCACGAGGGCCGCGAAGATCGATAGCCAGGCATAGCGGGTGAGCGGGGCCTCCGGCGATCGCGAAGCGGTTACTTCATTCCGACCATCCTCAGCGGCGCGACGAAAATAGCCGGCGAGAAAATTACCCGCCGCCCGGACGAGACGCCTCGCCGCATAGTACAGAACCATGGGGCCGGCGACGGATAACAGCCCGCCGAACATGGCGATCAGCCAGTCGTCCCGGTGTAAGGGTTGCAGACTCAAACGCGCGGCCAGCCAAGGCGTCTGCACCAGAACCAGCGACGATCCGACGGTCGCAACGACCATCAGCCAGGCGGTCTTCGTCCGCAAACGGCTCAGAACGGCAGTGGCCGCCGCACTGGCGCAGGTCAGCGCCACCATCGCCATGGCGCGCGCATGTTCGACACTGCCGCCCGGCAGAAGGCTGCGGTCGTAGGTCCACAAGATCAGCGCAGTGATCAGAGCTCCGATCGTGGCGATCAGGAACCACTCCCCACCCGAGAAAAATCGCGCCTCCCGGCGCTTCGGCACCAGCCGTAGCGGCCCGCGCGCCGGCAGTTCCTGAAACACCAAAAGCGCCGTCGGGTGGATGAGCGTCTCCAGCCAGACAATATGTACGGGCAAGTACAGGATGGGATGCCCGATCAGCGGAATGAAGGTGGCCGTAATGACCAAGGGAATGTGGATCAGCAGCAGATATTGGAAGCTGAGCTGGAGATTGCGGAATAGCTGCCGCCCCTCGGCGATGGCCCGCACGATGGTGCCGAAATTGTCGTTGAGCAGGACGATGGAAGCGATTTCCCGTGCGCTACGGGTACCGCGCTCACCCATGGCGATGCCGATATCGGCAGCCTGAAGCGCCGGAACGTCGTTCACGCCGTCGCCGGTGACGGCCACGATCTCGCCTTCCGCCTTCAATGCCCGCACCAGGGCCAGCTTCTGGGTAGGCAGGGCGCGCGCCACCACGTCGACATCCGGACGAAGAGAGGCACCATCATCGAGACGGCGGACCAGTTCGTCGCCCAGAACGATGCCGCCCTTCATCCCGATCTGCCGCGCCACGCCGCCCGCGGTCGCCGGGTGATCGCCGGTGACCATCACCACGCGGATGCCGGCGGCGCGGCATTCCCGCACCGATTCGATCACGCCGTCCCGGATCGGGTCCTCGAAAGCCAGCAATCCCAGGAACCGGCCGCCGCGGTCCGGTTCGCCGCCGCTCCAGGCGCCATCCAGATGCCAGCATGCGCAAGCGAGCACCTTGTGGCCTTCGGCGGCCAGGCGGTCGACCCGCGACGCCCAATCGGTCCGTTCCACCTCGCTAAGGTTTACCAGCGCCAGCAAGACTTCAGGAGCCCCCTTGCTGGCCACGTGTATCCTGTCGCCGATCCGCACCACCACGGTTTCGCGGCGGCGCTGCTCGGTGTAGGGATAGGTCTCGAGCACGACATCGGCAGCGGCCGAAATCGCACGTTTCTGAACGCGTTCGAGGATCGCCGTATCCATGGGATCGCCGGATTCCGCACGGGACGCAAACGCCGCCCATCGGAGCAGTTCATCTTCGGAAACGTCCGCGCCGGGGGCCAGATGTTCGAGCCGAAGACGGCCCTCGGTAATCGTGCCGGTCTTGTCGGAACAGATGCAGGTGATGCGACCGATGTTCTCCACCGATACGCCGCGCCGGACCAGCGCCTTCCGCCGCGCCAGCCGATACACGCCGACGCCCAGAAACAGGGTGAATACCACCGGAAACTCTTCGGGAAGAGCCGCCACCGCGAGGGTCGCCGCGCTGACCAGGGCGTCCACCCAGCCGTGGCCTTGATGCAGCCGCACGCCGGCCAGAATCAGGCAAAGCACTCCGGCAGCCGCGATCAAGAGCGTCACCAGGTTGGAAATGGCGGTCTGCAACGGCGTGCGCTCCCGTTCGCCGGCGGCCGCGGCACGGACGATCTCGCCGTAAAGCGTTTGCCCGCCCGTATACACTACAGTCATTTCCGCCTGGCCGGTCAACAGGCGGGTACCGGCGAATCCCCAATGCACATCGTCGATCCAGGCTGATTCGTCGAATCGCAGCGGCATTGCTCTGAGAGCGTGCTTCGGCACCGGATACGCTTCTCCGGTCAGAGACGATTCATCCGCCTGCAATTGCTCCCCGACGGAGATCAACCCGTCGGCCGGAAAAGCCTCGCCGGTCTCGATCCGCACCCGGTCGCCGGGAACCAGCTCGGAAGCGGAGATTTCCAATAGCGCACCGTCACGGACGACACGGGCGGTCTGAGCAAGCTGCCGGCCGAGTCCTTCAGTCGATACCTGTGTCCGGCGATGCAGAAAGGCATCCATGCCCAGCAACGGCAGAATGGCCGCCATTAGCGTCATCGCCTCGGCATAACTGCCGAGCACGGCATAAATGAGACCGGTTCCGACCAGGAACCAGATCATGGGGTCCTTGAGCGTATCGCGCGCCAGTTCCAGCCACGGACTGCCGGCGATTTCGAGAATGTCGTTCCGGCCATATCGTTTTCTGCGTTCGGCGATATCGATAGAGGACAGTCCGCGTGGGTCATGCGGAAGATCCTTCATTCGTACAGCGGGAATATCGCGACGCATGGCGGTGACGGTCTCTTTGGAAGGAAGCGGCCGGCCGAACCGGGCATTCTGGATAGTTGGCCCCGTATTATCGGCGTCGATGCCGCCGAATGTCACCGTTGCCGTCGCGACACAAGACCTGGATGGTTCTCCGCGTGCAAATAGCGTCGGAACTTGGCGGTTCGCGGGGAACTCCGCGATGCTGTCCGTTTCCAAATAGAAACATCGGCGTTACTTGATAAGGAATCGAGACATCAGGATGCAAAGAGGAATCACTTTAGTCTCGCCGCGCGAATCCGCATTCGCGGGTGTACAGAATCCACCGCCCTACCAGTCCGAATCGGAGACCTCAAGCTAAGCCGTACGCCATGGAAAGCTCATTCCAACCCGGTGCGGTAGTCGTCAGCAGAGACGGTTTACCGGGTTTTGTCGATCCCGCATTCCTTCCCGTCAACGAACAGGCCGTAGTGCAAGTGCAATTCGAGCGCGGCGAACGGCTGGTGATCCCCGTGAACGTCCTCGATCGGCAGGAAGACGGAACCTATGTTCTGCCCATGACCTTGGCCGAAGCCATGACCACTTGGCGGGACCCGTCGGAAAACGGCGAAACGCTGACCATTCCCGTAGCGGAGGAACGACTGGTACGGCAAATCCGCAAAATCGAAACCGGGCGGGTGCGCATCACCAAACGCATTTCTACCCGGGTCGAAGAGGTCGATGATCCACTAATCCAGGAAACGCTTCATGTCGAGCGGGTCGCCGTAAACCGTCCTATCGATGAGCCGGTGCCCGCCCGGCATGAAGGCGACACGCTGATCATTCCCGTATTCGAAGAAACCCTGGTAGTGCGGAAGCAGCTGATTCTGAAGGAAGAGCTGCACGTGACCCGACGCAAAACGGAATCGCACCGGCCGCAACAAGTGACCCTGCGGCGCGAGGAAGTGTCGGTCGAGCGGGTTCCTCCGGAGAGACAGACGACGGACCTTGAACAGCCTGGAGTCTCAAACTGAGATGCCTCAATGTTTTTGATCGTATTTTTTAACGTTCGGACGAGGAGAAAGCCATGATTAACACAGTGGTTGGATTACTGGATAACCGATCGGAAGCCGAAAAAGTCGTGCACGACCTCGAGCGTGAAGGCTTCGGCCGAGATCACATTCATGTCATGACCAGCGATGTCGAATACGAGCGCGAGCTAGGCGCAGCCGGTGGAGCCCAGAAGGAATCCGGCCTCCGCTTCGTCCTTTCCAAGCTCGGGCTGCTGGAAGAGCGCCGGCATGAAATCGGGCTTCCTGCGGAGGACATCCGTTATTACTCTGAAGGCGTACGCCGCGGCGGCCTCCTGGTCACCGTCGAAACCGACGAAAGCCACGCCGACCGTGCTGCAGAGATTCTGGAGGAACACGGCGCGGTGAATATCGAGGAGCGCGCGGGTCAATGGCAGCAGACCGGCATGACACAACAGCCGACCATGGGCAAAGCGGGCACTACTACAGAACCTATGCGTACCGCCGAGGAAGCGAAAATCCCGGTCGTCGAGGAAGAGCTGAAAGTGGGCAAGCGCGCCGTCAAGCGTGGCGGAGTCCGCGTCTATACCCATGTCAAGGAGCGGCCGGTTGACGAAGACATCACTCTGCGCGAAGAGCACGTCAACGTCGAACGCCACCGGGTCGACCGTCCCGTGTCGGACGCAGACATGGCAGCCTTCAAGGAAGGCACCATCGAGCTCACCGAAACGGGGGAAGAAGCTGTAGCCTCCAAGGAAGCACGGGTGGTTGAAGAAGTCACCGTCAGCAAAGGCGTGACGGAACATATCGAGACCATCCACGATACGCTGCGCCGGACCGAAGTCGACGTGGAAGAATTCGGCAGAGGCGCAGCCGAAACACCGTCCGGCTTCGAGCGTTTCGATGCCGATTTTCGCCAGCACTATTCGACCCATTTCGGCAATCAGGGACAGCCTTATGATCGGTACCTGCCCGCCTACCGCTTCGGCCACGCGCTGG
Organism: Methylocaldum sp. GT1TLB; assembly: GCF_051027445.1. Taxonomy (NCBI): domain Bacteria; kingdom Pseudomonadati; phylum Pseudomonadota; class Gammaproteobacteria; order Methylococcales; family Methylococcaceae; genus Methylocaldum; species Methylocaldum sp. GT1TLB. Next base: position 4,068,160 of record NZ_CP194898.1, on the reverse strand, counting down.
GTAGCGATCCCGCCTACTCCGGCAAGGACTGGGCAGCGCTGGAACCGGATGTCCGGCGTGTGTGGGAGAAAAAACAGCCGAGCAGCAAATGGGACCAGATGAAAAACGCGATCCACTATGCTTGGGAACGCGCGCGGGGTCATCGCTGAATGCATCCGGCTCGCCTAACCCTTTAGGAATTTCCTGAGAAAGCCCTCTCCCCTCTGGATGGCGTCGCGAAAGCGCCCCCGCCACTGGGGAGAGCACAGCTGCCCGGTCAGGCTGGAATCCCTTCCCAATCGCAAACGGTCGCTTTAGTCGCGACCCTTCCAATCGCAAACGGTCGCTTTAGTCGCGACCCTTCCAATCGCAAACGGTCGCTTTAGTCGCGACCCTTCCAATCGCAAACGGTCGCTTTAGTCGCGACCCTTCCAATCGCAAACGGTGTCTCCGGGAACACCAAGGCGACGATTTCCGACACAAAGCCCGTCGGCAAAGGGTTACCGACCTACGACTGTAGCACCCTGTAGGTCGGGAATCCTTTCCCGACGCCACGTCCCGGCCGAGCGTCTTCGTCGGCAAAGGATTGCCGACCTACGCTCTCCCCTCCTGGAACGAATCCGTACACCGGGATGGAAAACGCTCTAAGTACATTCAGGGAATGTCTTGCGGCATAGGCAACCTGCAGGACAACCCCGCCAATCAAGCCAATCTGTCGAGATTCCGCAAATATTTGCGGAATGTACTTAGCAACAGGTCGACCATGCTCGGTCAACGACCTGCCCCGGCGGCCGTTAACGAGAATGAGCGCGTGATGATCCGGACGTGGATCCTGCTCGCTATTGGAGCCGGACATCCGCCCGCCGCACCTCGACCAGATTGTCCGAGAACGTCGGCGCATGACCGAAGTTGCAGTAGGCGGCCGAACTGATCACATTGACCGAGCCGTCGCTGCGATTGCGGCTCCGCCAGTATCCGAGAGTCGCGACCACCACGCCCGGCGGGGTATCCTCGGTAACCCGCGCGTCGGCTTCGAATTCGCCGCGGTCGTTGAATACCTTCACATTATCCCCTTCGCGAATGCCGCGCGGTTCGGCGTCGGCCGGGTTGATGAGCACGAATTGCTCGCCCTGGGCGCGAATCTTGTGCTCTTCGTTCGCGTAACAGGAGTTCAAAAAGCCGTGGCTTTTGGGCGAAAGGATATTCAGCGGAAACCGTTTCGCCCGCTCGGGATCGCTCTCCGGCCGCTCGCGGCAGGGCACGTAATCGGGCAAGTCGTCGATCGGTTCCGCGCCTTGGCCGCTTTCGTACATCTGCCGGAAAACGGCGCCGACGAAATTGCCCTGCGCGGCGCCCGAGGCCTTGAACTCGCACTTTCCCGAGGGCGTCGGGAAGTTGCCCTCGGCGTGCGGCGCCGAGGTTTCCGGTTTGCCGCCTCGGATATGGGCGTAACCGCGCCGCTCCAGATAAGCCAGGTCGATGTCCCGAAGCTGCGGCGCATTCCAGTCGACGTAGTGTTCGATCATCTCGCGATCGCTGCGCGTGAACTGTTCGTCGTCGAATCCCATGACTTTTGCCAGGCGCCGGAACAATTCGGTGTTGGGTACGGCTTCGCCCGAGGCCGGGACGGCTTTCTGGTTGAGGGTCAAATAGAGGTGGCCCCAGGACCACATGATGTCGTCCATTTCCCCCGCCATCGCGGCGGGCAGGACCAAATCCGCGTAGGCGGCGGTGTCGGTGATGAAGTGCTCGCTGACCACCGTGAACAAATCCTCGCGCTTCAGGCCCTCGACGATCCTGTTGGTTTCCGGCGCCTGCGACACCGGGTTGGCGTTGTAGACCATCAGGGACTTGACCGGCGGCGCGAGCGGCATGCGCCCTGTCAGCGCGTCGCCCAGCTTCAGGATGTTGATCACGCGGGTCCCCGGCTTGATCCATTCCGGCCGGCACACCCGATCCCAGTGAATCGGAAATTCCCAGACCGGCATCTGCAGCAAGCCGCCGCCCACGTGTCGCCAGGCCCCGGTCAAGGCCGGCAGACAGCACACCGCGCGGATCGTTTGCCCGCCTCCGTGATGACGCTCCAGCGCGACGCCTATGCGAATCGCCGCGGGCTGGGTCGTGGCATATTCGCGGCTCAACTTCCGGATGTCGTCGGCGGGAATGCCGGTGATTTCGGCTGCGTACTCGGGCGTGTAGCGCGCCGCCCTCTCCTTCAGATCCTCGAATCCGATCGTGTATTGGGCGATATAGTCGCGATCCAGCAAATCTTCGGCAATGATCTGATGAATCATCGCCATGGCCAGCGCGCCGTCGGTGCCGGGCTTCGGGGCCAGATGCCAGTCGGCCTGCTTGGCGGTGCGGGATTTGTAGGCGTCGATCACCACCACCTTGGCGCCGTTTTTCTGCGCCTCGTGGACGATATGCCAGTGATGCAGGTTGGTGCTGACCGAATTGCAGGCCCAGATGACGATGTATTTCGACTTGGCGAAGCTTTCCGGATCAACGCCGCCGGTGGGGCCGACCGTGAGCAGCCAGGCGGTGGACGAACCGCTCGCGCAGAACGTTTTTTCCAGCACGCTCGCGCCCAGCTTGTTGAAAAACGCATCGCCGACGGTCAGGCCCTGAAGAGTGCCCTGGTTGCCCAGGTAGTTGTAGGGAAGAATCGCTTCCGCGCCGTACTCGTCGATGATGGCAGTCCAGCGGGTCTTGATCTCGTCCAGCGCCTCGTCCCAGGAAATCCGCTCGAACCGGCGCGAGCCTTTCGGCCCCACGCGGCGCGAGGGATACAGCACGCGCTCCGGATTGTAGTGATGGTCGTGGAAATCCTTGAGCTTGGTGCAAAGGCCGCCCCGCGTTAGCGGATGATCGGGATTGCCGCGCACATTGACCAGCCGGTCGTTTTCGACTTCGTAGAGCATCGCGCAGGTGTCCGGGCAATCGTGCGGACACGCGCCGAATACGGTTTTCTTCTCGCTGGCAGCTGCCATTTCTTCTCCTCCGGTCAATCGTTTTTATACAAATTTCAATCAAGATGACGCATGGGAATCGTCATACTCGATGTCCGTCGCGTACACATCGTAAGCCTTGCTGTATTCCATGACCCGAGCCACCTCCGCGATGAAATCTTCGCCGTACCCGGCCCGGCGCAGCAGGTGAAATCCGACTTCCATGCCCGAACTGATGCCGCCGCCGGTAACGATCCGTCCGGCGTCGACCACCCGCGCCCGGCTGATGCGGCAGGCCGGGGCCAGCTCGGCCAGGCGGTCGATGGGCACTTTGCCCGACGGGGATTGTTCCACGCGATCGGGCTCCTTGCGGTTGGTCGCCGCTTTTCCGTCCAACAGCCCCATCTTGGCGTAAATCCAGGAACCGGTGCATACCGAAACCAGCAGGGTTCTCTCGGGCAAGCCGCGGATGAACTCGTGCAGATGCCCGTTGTTGATTTCCTGCCGCGTGCCGAAACCGCCCGGGATCAGGAAGGCGTCCATGTCGGGCCGGTCCGCAAAGGAATAGTTGGGCAGCACCGTAAAGCCGGCCTGCGCCTGCACCGGACGCAAGGACTCGGCGATGAAGAAAGCCTCCAGCTCGGGATCGAATCGCCGGGCGACCGAGAATACGCCATAGGGCGCTGCGAAGTCGACGATTTCCAGATCCTTGCAGATGTAAATGCCTAATCGGAAACCGGGTTTAAACGTGTAACTCATGGTCGTTTCCTTGTGCTGGTCGAGGAGCAATCCGCCATGTAGACAGATCTGTCTACAGCATTGATGAGACAGACCATTCTGTCAATAATCCCGTAAACGCTTTCAAAACCTCTTATGACTCAAGACGCCACGCCTATTACGTCCTCGGCACGCGACCGCATCCTGGAAACCGCGCAACGGCTGTTCTACCAATACGGCATCCGCGCCGTGGGCGTCGATCGCATCATCGCCGAATCGGGCGTCGCCAAGATGTCGTTCTACCGCCACTTCCCGTCCAAAAAAGACCTGGTGATCGCGTTTCTCGAACGGCGCCATCGATTCTGGATGGATTGGTTTACCCGGCGCGTGCGGGAATTGGCCGAATCCCAAACTTCGCCAGGCCTCGGCATCATCGCGGATGCCCTGAAGGAATGGTTCTCGGATCCCGACTTCCGAGGCTGTGCGTTCATCAATACGGTCGCGGAACTGAGCGAGGATTCGGCGGAAGAACGCCGGATCGCGGCGGATCACAAGCGGGAACTGCGGGATTTCGTCCGAACGATGATCCCGGAGCGGCCGGGACGCTCGGCAAACGACGCGGCGGAACTGGCTCTGCTGATCATCGACGGCGCCATCGTGCGCGCCCAAATGACGGGCAATGCTGAAGTGGCTGAGGAAGCGCGCACCTTGCTCGAATTTTTGGATGGGGAACCGTTCGGATCAACCGCTTAGAACCTACTCGAGCGCCGGAATCGAAGAGGCGACGGCTAGGGAGGAGACACCGCGGAAAACCAAGCGGCGACCAGGGCGTCGGAAGAAGGACTTGGTCGGTCCGCTGAACGCCGGCTTCGAAAGAAACGCGGCGATAGAAGGCGGCAGATCAGAACATGCCGAATCTCCCCAGCCCGAGGTGTCGTGAAAGGCTGCCATCAGAGACAATCAGCTTGCCCAATCGACGATCCGCGACGCTCGTCCCCGTCGCTGATTTCTTCCCGGAGGGGAAACGCTTTTACGGCACCCTCGATCCAGGAGAGGCTGCCAGGCGGAGAATCCATTTTCCGCCCCGCTCATCGGTAAAAAATCGTCGACTAGGGCGCGCAGTTCCGCACGGAATCCTGCTGGTCGGCAATGCAACGGTCGCCGTTGACATGGGGGCCGCCCTCGATCAGGTCATCGCCCGCGCCGCCCCAAAGGATATCGTCGCCCTCGCCGCCGTCGATCATGTCGTTACCCAGGCCTCCGCGCAGCACATCGTTGCCGTCGCCGCCGCAGATCAGGTCATCCCCGCCGAGGCCGTCGATCACGTCGTGGCCGGCCAAGCCGACGATGACGTCGTTGCCCGGCGTTCCCCGCAAGACATCGTTGCCCGGAGTGCCGATGATCGTGGCCGGAACGCCGAAGCACGCGGGCGAAGCGGGCGCGCTGACGAAAAGCACGGCCTGGCCCTGGAAAGCATTGCCGGCCACCGTTTGGCCCAACGCCCCCACCAGGAAGTCGGGTGCGCCATCGCCGTTCACGTCACCCGTCCCGGCTACCGCAGAACCAAACTCCGCGTTCGTTTGGGGCGTCGTATGATCGAAGGTGTGAAGGAGGGTCCCATCGGCCCCGCTGAAGACAAAGGCCTGGCCTTGTTGGCTGTTGCCGGCCACGTTCTGTCCGGGCGCGCCTACCAGGAAGTCGGATTTGCCGTCGCCGTTGACATCCCCCGCGCTGGCCACGGCGTTGCCAAAGTAGGCGTCGTCCTGAGGCGTCGGGTTATCGAGGGTGTGCAGCAGAGTCCCATCCGCCCCGCTGAAGATATAGGCTTGGCCCTGGTCAGCGTGGCTGCCCACATCCTGGAAGGGCGCCCCCACCAGGAGGTCGGAAATCCCGTCGCGGTTGACATCCCCAGCCCCGGCCACGGCAAAGCCAAACCGGGCATCGCCTTGAGGCGTCGGGTCGTCAAGAGTATGGAGCAGACTCCCGTCGGCCCCGCTGAGGACGAAGACATGGCCGTGAATCACGTCGCAGCACGTGACGCCTCCGGGCGCGCCTACCAGAAGGTCGGATTTGCCATCGCGGTTCACATCGCCCACTCCGGCCACCGCAGAGCCAAACTCGGCGAAGGATTGGGGCATCGGGTCATCGAGGGTCAGAAGCAGACTCCCGTCGGCTCCGCTGAAGGCGAAAGCCTGGCCTTGGTTAGTACGTCCCCCCACGTATTGCCCAGGCGCTCCCACCAGGAAGTCGGGGATACCATCGCCGTTGATATCGCTCACCCCGGTCACGGCAAAGCCGAAATAAGCGAGTTCATCGGGTATGGGCTGGTTGACGGTATGCAGCAGTCTCCCGTCCGCTCCGTTGAATATAAAGGCCTGGCCCCGATAAGCATTTTGCGATGGCGCCCCCACCAGAAGATCGGAGCTGCCGTCGCCGTTCACATCCCCCACCCCGGCCACGGCCTGGCCGAACTCGGCCTGCATCTGAGGCACGGGATCATCGAGGGTCAGGAGGACACTGCCATCGGCTCCGCTCAGAACAAACGCCTGACCTTGGTCAACATTGCCGGCCACCGGCTGTCCCCATGCCCCGACCAAGAGATCGGGGATGCCATCGCCGTTCACGTCCCCCGCTGCGGCCACGGCCTCGCCGAACAGACCGCCTCCCGTCATGGGATTGTCGAGAGTCAGTGGTGTATACGGGGCCTCGGCGCGGGCCGAGACCAGCCAAACCCCGGCCAGCAGGCCGAGACCGTAATTCAATACCCTGGGCCGGACTCCGGCCCTGAAGGCTGCATGGAGAACCGCCGACGAGCCGGTCCTTTTTCCGTCATCGCTTTTCATACGAGTTCCTCCCTAATCGAATTGGTATAACCGAACGAAAGCCTCGGCTTTTTGGAATTCTTGCCGGGGCTCGGTGATATTGCGAAATTGATGCCACCGAGTGACAGCAGGTCGGGTCGGATGGAATCCGGATTTGGCCGTCGAGCGTAAGACGCAGGCACTTAAAGCAAGCAACTCATTGATTAACGATTAATTTTTACCGGATTCACGCACGATATGGGGCCGTGCAAGCATCGTTCTTAAAAGACTCGCTAAACGTATGGGGAAGTTTGTGGATCATCGGGTTAGCTCACACCCAGGCTCGGAATCGAGGGAAGGATGGGCCGGGAAAAGACCTTGGGTCGCCCGCCCGGTTGCCGGTTTCAAGAGAAGGGCGACGATCTGCCTGGCGTCCGAATGCCGTCCACCGCTATGCCGGACCGGAGGATGCAAAGTCCCTCCCTCGGTGGAAAAGGGGTTAGTAGGTGCGGAATCCGTTTCCGACATCACCGATCTATCGGCCACGGCTTGTCGACCTATGGCGACATTACAGGTTACAGTTTTGCACGGTATCCCGGTTATCGGCGGCGCAACGATCGCCGTTGACATGAGAGCCGCCGTCGGCGATGTCGTTGCCACCGGCACCGTCCACGACATTCAGCATATCGTCCCCCTCTCCGCCCCGAAGGATATCGTTGCCTGAACCGCCGCTGGCCCGGTCTCGACCGGGGCCGCCCTCGAGCAGGTCATCGCCCGCGCCGCCCCAGAGGATATCGTTGTCCTCGCCGCCACTGAGCTTATCGTTACCCGTGCCCCCACGGAGCGTGTCGTTGCCGTCGCCGCCGCAGATCAGGTCATCGCCGCCGCGGCCGTCGATCACGTCGTGGCCGGCCAGGCCGACGATGACGTCGTTGCCCGGCGTTCCCCGCAAGACATCATTGCCCGCAGTGCCGACAATCGTCGCCGGCATGCCGAAGCACACGGGCGTCGTCGGCCGGCTGACAAAGAGCACGGCCTGACCCTGACCAGGATTGCCGTCCACGCTTTGGTTCCAGGCACCTATCAGGAGGTCGGTTTTGCCGTCGCCGTTGACATCCCCCGCGCTCGCCAGTACCTGACCGAAGTGGGCGTCATCCTTGGGCGTCGGATGGTCGAGGGTGTGCAGCAAGATGCCATCGGCCCCGCTGAAGATGAAGGCCTGCCCCTGATGTGCATTGCCGCCCACGGTTTGCCTGGGCGCTCCAACCAGGAGGTCGGATTTGCTATCGCCGTTCACATCGCCCGCGCCGGCCACGGCCGAACCGAAGTGAGCACCTTCCTGAGGCAGGGGAGTATCGAGGGTCTGAAGGAGGGTCCCATCGGCCCCGCTGAAGACAAAGGCCCGTCCCTGGTACTCGTTGCCACCCACGTCTTGCAGGTAAGCTCCCACCAGAAAGTCGGGGGTGCCATCGCCGTTCACATCGCCCGCGCCGGCCACAGCATCACCGAAGTGCGCACTTTCCTGGACTATCGGGTCATCGAGGGTGTGCAGCAGGGTGCCATCGATCCCACTCAGGACAAAGGCCCGGCCTTGGCCGCGATTGCCGGCTACAGTTTGCCCGGACGCTCCCACCAGGAGGTCGGGAACCCCGTCGCCGTTCACATCGCCCGCGCCGGCCACGGCCGAACCGAAGTGAGCACCTTCCTGAGGCAGGGGAGTATCGAGGGTCTGAAGGAGGGTCCCATCGGCCCCGCTGAAGACAAACGCCCGGCCCTGGCCGAAATTGCCCCCCAAATCTTGCGAGGATGCCCCCACCAGGAGGTCGGAAATCCCATCGCGGTTGACATCCCCCGCACCGGCCACGGCATCGCCAAAGTAGGCGTCGTCCTGAGGCGTCGGGTTATCGAGGGTGTACACCAAGGCCCCATCGGCACCGCTGAAAATATAGGCTTGGCCCTGGTCAGCGTGGCTGCCCACATCCTGGAAGGGCGCCCCCACCAGGAGGTCGGGAATCCCGTCGCGGTTGACATCCCCAGCCCTAGCCATGGCTCGACCAAAATAGGCGACAGCCTGGGGTGTCGGGTTATTGAGAATGTGCAACAGACTGCCGTCGGCCCCGCTGAAGACAAACGCCCGGCCTTGGGCATAGTTGCCATCCGCGTTTTGCCAGGACGCCCCCACCAGGAGATCGGAAATCCCATCGCGGTTGACATCCCCCGCACCGGCCACGGCGTCGCCAAAGTAGGCGTCGTTCTGGGGCGTCGGGTTATCCAGAATAAGGGGCACATAGGGAGACTCGGCGTTAGCCGACGCCAGCCAAAATCCGACCAGGACTCCGAGACCGCGCTTCAGGACCATAAGCTGGATTCGGGCACTCAAGGCCTCGCTTGAGAGCCGCCAACGGGCCGGTCCGTTTTCCACGCTTTTCATACGAGTTACTCCCTATCTCTATGGGTATCATCGAACAAAGGCCGCGGTTTTTTTTGCGTTTTTACCGGGCATCGGTGAGTGTGCGAAATTAATGCCATCCGTGGACGGTTGGGTCGGATCAATGGGATCCGGATTTGGCCGTCAGGCGAGGAATGCGGAGTTGGATCAATGTCACATTCGGAATGAACTTCTCTGTTCGCCGGATAGTCGCACCGCACTTGTCCTTGCAACTGCTGCCTTCAAGAAGCTTGCTTCGTCACATGCGACGACTTGCGGTTCGCGGAATTCGTATTGACACCATGGCGACCGAGCTGTTAGCGTGAAGCCATGAATCGACGGCAGCCCTCCATCCCTCCTCTTCTGGCTCTTACCCCGAGCCTCGGTCTGCTGCTGCCCCGCGCGGGCAAATAACTCACCTCATTTTTTCCTTCGATCGACTGAACACCCTTCATGGGATAACTGCGTCCGTACGACGCCTTTTCCTGGAGTACGACCATGAACCACCTGACGCCCGCCCTACCCCTGCTTCGACTTCAACCCGGTTGCCGGGCCTTGCGTTCGCGGCAGCCCGGCAGCCTTTCCGTCGCCGCAATGGACACTCATCGCATCCGACGAAAACCCAGGAGTCACCGATCATGTTGAAGCAGCCGAACACCAAATACCGTTCCTTTCCCAAGGTCCGACTCGCGGACCGCACCTGGCCCGACCGGGTCGTCACCCAAGCTCCCATCTGGATGAGCACCGATCTTCGCGACGGCAATCAGGCGCTGTTCGAGCCCATGAACGCCGAGCGCAAGATGCGCCTGTTCAAGAGGCTGGTGGATATAGGCTTCAAGGAAATCGAGGTCGCCTTCCCTTCCGCCTCGCAGACCGAATTCGACTTCGTCAGGACTCTGATCGAAGGCGGACACGTCCCCGCCGACGTCACCATAGAGGTGCTCACTCAGGCCCGCGAACACCTGATCCGTCGCACCATGGAATCGCTCTACGGCGCCCGCCGGGCCATCGTCCACGTCTACAACGCGACCGCCCGGCCGTTCCGGGAAATCGTTTTCGGCATGAGCCCCGACCAGGTCATCGCGATGGCGGTTTCCAGCGTGAAGCTGGTTCGGGAACTCGCGCAGGCGCATCCGGACACCGAATGGGTGCTCGAATACAGCCCGGAAGCCTTTACCGGCACCGAACTCGAGTTCGCCCGCGACATCTGCGACGCGGTAGTGGAGGCTTGGGGCGCGACGCCGGAGCGCAAGGTCATCATCAACCTGCCGGCGACGGTGGAGATGGCGACACCCAATGTCTACGCCGACCAGATCGAATGGATGCACCGGAATCTGGCGCGGCGCGAATGCGTCGTTCTGAGCGTCCATCCCCACAACGACCGGGGCACCGCGGTCGCCGCAGCGGAACTCGCGGTCATGGCCGGGGCCGATCGTGTCGAGGGTTGTCTGTTCGGCAACGGCGAGCGGACCGGCAACGTGGACTTGGTGACTTTGGCACTCAATCTGTACACCCAGGGCATCGATCCGGGCCTCGATTTTTCGAACATCAACGAGATCGCGCGGACCGTGGAAGACTGCATCCGCTTGCCGATCCATCCGCGCCACCCTTACGTGGGCGATCTGGTATTCACGGCCTTTTCCGGCTCGCATCAGGATGCGATCAAAAAGGGCCTGGCTCATCAGCGGCCCGATACATTCTGGGAAGTGCCTTACCTCCCCATAGACCCGGCCGATTTGGGCCGTTCCTACGACGCCATCATCCGGGTCAACAGCCAGTCGGGGAAAGGCGGCATCGCCTACCTGCTCGAGTCGGCCTATGGACTGGTGCTGCCTCGCCGGCTACAGGTCGAATTCAGCGGCATGGTGCAACGGCATGCCGACGCCACCGGCGCCGAAGTCATGCCGGACGAGATTTGGCGAATGTTCTCCGAAGAATATCTGGGACCGGCGACGACCATCCGCTATCTCGAGCATCATCTGGTCGAGCATGGAACGGTTCAGGGAATTCGCCTGATGCTGGAGACGAACGGCCGGCGGATCACGCTGACCGGCGAAGGCAACGGTCCCATCGATGCCGTGGCTCACGCCTTCGGGGGAATGGTGCGGGTGCAATCCTATGAAGAACGTTCCATGGGACAAGGAGCCGACGCCAAAGCCGCCGCCTTCGTCGAAGTCGCGATCAACGGCATTCCCGGCATCCGCTATGGCGCCGGCATAAACGCCAACATCGTCACGGCGTCGGTGCTGGCGATCGTCAGCGCCCTGAACCGCGGCCTCAACGGCATCGAACCCGAGGCGCGGGAAGAGGTTGTCGCCATTTTGGAAAAGTCCGTGCGACAGGTCGCTTGATTCGCCGGGAAGCGGAACGAGACGAACGGCGTTTGTCGCGAGAGCGAAGTCCAGGGAGGGACTTCGTCAAAAAAAGGAAACCGGCAAACCAATCAGGACGCTGAGAAGCTCATCATATTCTGCGTGCCCGTGTTTCCGTCCATTGGAAGACTTCCATGACGGGACTGCGCTCGGCACGCCAAATTGAAAATCGGTGTACGGACCGATGCGCCATCACTGTTCTTTCAAGCACCGCCGCTTGCATCGCGGCTTGTTGCGATGCCGGATCAACCGAGCCGGACGTAATATCCAGATCTCCTTCCACTCGATCGAGCGCGCTGTCGTCCAGCCTTGACGATGCAATACCCGTTTCTTGCCGGGACGGCTTATCCAAGGCACGAAACTCGGATTGACCATAGGCACTGGTTATGGATGAGAGCACAAGCGATAACAGACCACCCCGTGTGAATGATTTTTTCATCCGGCTCTTCATGATTTTCTGATCGAGGTAAAAAAGCGGGGGAGCGCATGACCGCTCCCCCGCCTGGTTCTCCGGCCCTCATCAGCATTCGATAGGGGCCCGAGGCTTCTCGTTATTTACCGCCAATGCTCTGCTGCGTGACCGACACGATAGTCTGATCGGCGCCGCCCTTACTAAAAAGGGCTAGATTGACCGCAGTTATCGTGGTTACGGCTATGTTCTGGTTAACGTTACCAGCGTTGACCTTACCACCGTTATCTTTCTTAAACGGTATCAAAGTCCCGCCTTCGACGGCAGAGAGTTGCCCTTCGGTCATCGGTTTTAAGCTGGACACCTTGCCCAACGCACGGAAGTCGTTATCGGCCATTGCAGGCCCGGCAACCATAACCGATGACAATACAGCCGCTAATGCATAAGACTTCATAATGGAACTCCTTCTCTCATGATCCAATAATTATGATGACGACGATTTGATCCCAGAGAAATCAAAGTATGCCGATTTTTCACGGAACCCTATCCAACCGGGCTCCGTAACCGAGCTGGCCCGGATTTTACGGACACTAATTCGAACTCCTTTTGCTCATCGTCCAAGTTTTCGATGGCCGCTTGATACGAGAGTTCAACGAAATTCTACGTACGCCGCTTGACGCAGCCGTTGCCCATCCGACTCGCGGCCGTCAGCTTACTGCACGCTTTTAGCCACCTGAGGAAGCTCTGAACAGTGGATTCCGTTCATGCCCCTTCGACAGGCTCAGAGCAGGCTCAGGAGAGCGTTCGACAAGCCTGTCCTGAGCCGAGCCGAAGGGCCTGTCCTGGGCCCTTCGACAAGCTCAGGACAGGCCTGTCGAAGAACTTAGAGCGTTTTTCATCCCGGTGTACGGCTTCGTGTCGGGCGGGAAGAACGTAGGTCGGCAATCCCTTGCCGACTTATCGGCTCGGCAAAGGATTGCCGACCTACCTATCGGGCGCTCTGACACCGAATCGGAAAATGCGCTCATCAGAGATTCCCTGACAGGCGTGACTGTAATCCGGCCGCCCCGATCGGAATAAGGCGGCCTTGGCTTTAATAGCGGAACACTGCGGGCTGGAACCGGATGCCGTCATCCGAAGCACCGACGACCGCTCGTCGCAGCGGCGCGTGCTGAAAGGCGTTGTTCGCGGCCAACGGGAAGGATTGTTCGGAGTGCCCTTCTTCGTCTACGGTCCGCACCGCTACTGGGGCAATGACCGTCTCGAGTGGTTGTGGCAATGGCGTATCGCCGATCTTGAACCGTTTGCGCAGCTGAACGCCGATCCGCGGGTGGCGGAAACGTTTCAACGCCCGGCCATCCGCTCCGTGAGCACTGTTTGTATCGCCTGCCCAAAGCGCGATGGGAATGCCCTCCCCGATTTGGAGGAGGGCGCAAAGTGCGCCGGTCTTGCCGATAAAAGCCAGACCTTTTACGGCATGCGGTGGTTTTCACTTGGGGCTCCGGCAAATTTACGGATTGCAGTTTTGGAAAGAATTCTTCGAATTGCCCGCGCATAAGTCCCGACCGGCGCCACCGTCGATTCGATCATTGCCCGGACCGCCACGAAGCCGGTCGTTACCCTCGCCACCACAAATCAGATCATCCCCGCCACGGCCGTCGATCGTGTCGTTGCCGCCCAAGCCGGAAATGACATCGTCGCCCGACGTGCCGCGCAACGCATCGGGGCCATCCGTTCCCTCGATCGCTCCGGCGGGTGGGGAGCCAGCGCACGGGTCCGTTGCCGAGGCTACGGCTATCCCTGACGGCTGGACAATGTGGGGATCGGTAATCGAAGTCAGCAAGACGCCGGTGCGCGCGTCATACACCTTGACATCATTGGCATAGTATTCCGAGACGTACAATTTCCCCTTGTAGGGATGCAGCGCGATCTGATCCCATCCGATCGATGCGAACGTACTGGAAACCGGAATTGAAAACAGATGCTCGGCGCCGAGTACCGCGGTAACTGCGTTATACGCAAAGACGTCGACGAGACCCTCGAAGCCGCTTCTGGCAAAGACCCGGCGTCCTGCGAAATCCACCAGGCCGGAAACGCCCTGTATACCGGATAACGGTCGTGTGTCGACCTGTTTTAGCCCGGGGATCGTGAACGACTTAATTTCAGCAGGAAAGCCATTAAGGACAAGGCCCGACGTGCCACCCGGAGCGCAAAAGACATTGTTGGGTTCATCGGAACCGAGAGACAGGCCCTCGCCCGTATCCCTCAACAGGCCCGCGCCATCGATGGTGAGGCGGCGCACCCTCCTGTCCGTATACGATACGGCCAGCACCGAGCCATCGCTGCAGACTTCGATCGAACTGGTATCAGAGCCCACGAACAAGGTATGGATCTCGGTCTGGCTGGCGATGTCGACGACCGAGATCGGTTGAGGATCAATGGAATCGCACACCAGCAGGAACTTGCCGTCCGGGCTGATCGCGAGCTCCTCGCCATGATTGGAAATGGGAATCGGGTTTGGGCCTTCGGCAAGTCGGGGTGGCAACGCGGTCAAATCGATGACGAAGACCTCGCTGTTGAAATTGGTCACAAAGCCCCGAGTCTGATCCGGCGTAATAACAACGTCACCGATACTGAAACCTGGGATTGTCGTTACCGAGCCCAACACCGTATCGGTGTCGGCATCGAATACCGTAACTGATCGTGTAGCATCATCCGCTACCATGCCGAGAGTCCTCGCGAAGAGCGAGGGGGCCTGTAAGGCCAGGACAAGAATAACGCCATTGAGCACCGCCGCCGGGCCAATCCTTGTCCCGTAATCGCTATCCATACGACTTCATCCCTGCAGGTGTGATTGAAAGGCGGTCTGCAAAATCCATTGAAGAAAAGGTGCATAATCTTGGACACACTCAGGATCGGACCATTCGTATCGGATCCAAGAATTAACGTGAAGCGCCGTATGCGCATCAGTCGGTCGACACGGACCGGACCCATCCAATTTCCACCCTTCGTTCGAGGTACCAAGAACTATGAGTTCGTCCATCACCCGGAGAAAGTTTATGCTTGCCGCGTCGTCACTCGGGCCTCTCATCCTGACCAACCCACTTTACGTCTTCGCCAAGACCGGCCGTGGTGACTCGGAAGTATCTCGCCCACGCAATGAGGCAGAGCGACGACCGCGATCGGGTGACGAGCGGAAGCCTCGCATCCTGGTCTTCGACGTCAATCAGACGATGCTGGATCTGAATGCGCTTCGGCCGCAATTCGAGCATGCGTTCGGCAACGGCGCCGCGCTGGACGAGTGGTTTTCGCTTCTTTTGCAATACTCGATGGTTGTGTCCCTGACCGACGCGTACTCCGACTTCGGATCGATCGGCAAAGCGACGCTGGACATGCTGGCTGACACCAAGGGAATCAAGCTCTCCGCCGAGGACAAGAAGCGTATTCTGCAAGGCATACTGACGCTCCCGCCCCACCCGGACATGGTCGACAGTTTGGAACGCTTGCGCGCCGCGGGCTTCCGAATGGTCACGCTGACCAATTCGAGCCCAGCGGCCGTCAAGGCACAGCTGGAAAACGCCCGGCTCACCGAGTATTTCGAGGAGTCCATCTCGGTGGACTCCATACACCGTTTCAAGCCCGATTTGCAGGTCTATCGGAGCGCAGCCGAGCATCTCAGTGCCAAGCCGAACAAACTACGGCTCATCGCCGCGCATGCCTGGGACGTGTTCGGCGCGATGCAGGCGGGATGGCACGCCGCGTTTGTCGCGCGACAGGGAATCCCCCTGTTCCCGCTGGCTCAGAAACCGGATATCGTAGCCTCCGACATGAAAGGCGTGACCGACGCGCTCCTGCGGTAAGGTCTTGCTCTACGAGCAGCTGGCACCATCACCGTTGCTCCCCTACCGAACAACCCTATCGAGGACACAGAATGATTACCGGCGGCTGCCTGTGCGGCACGATCAGATATGAAATGGATAACCCGCTTCAGTTCGCGCGTAACTGCCACTGCGCCATGTGCCGAAAATCTACCGGCGCAGCCTTCGCGACCTGGGGCTATGTCGAAGTCCAAAATTTTCGGTGGGTCCAGGGGGAGGAGTTCTTGGGACACTACCCGTCGTCTCCCGAGATCACGCGAACTTTCTGCGAGGTGTGCGGTTCGACCCTGCAGTTTCTTGCCATGCGGGCTTCGGCGGCAGCTTTCGGTTTGGCATTGGGCACGGTCGACAGCGATCCCGGCTGCAAACCCATGCGTCATGTGATGGTCGGTTCCAAGGCGCCATGGTTTGACATCACCGATCATTTGCCGCAATCCATGCTGGCTGCGCCGGATGACTAATTAGCCGGCATTCCGTGCTCCGACCTAAAAAGGACATACCACAGTACGTCCGTTCTAAACCAGGCAGTTCGACGCCCTCAGGAGAATCCAGCTTCATGAACACCTATCTGGTCTTCTCGTCGTCTTATACTTTCTGCTGAGTGTTCATGTCTCCGGGCGTCAGGGGGCTAGCAAAACGCTCATCGGCATGGATGCCGATCCGTCGAGCCCCCTCAACAAGGCCATTCGCGCGCATGGCAATGCCGCGGAGTACGTGCCCCTGTTGATCGTTCTTTTTCTTTACTTCAATACCGTTGGCGCCGGCGCATGGGTCGAGTGGACGGTAGTCGCCCTCACCCTCTGCCGAGTGCTTCATGCGGCGGGCATGCTGATGTCCGCCGATCTCAACCGGCCCCATCCGCTTCGCATCATCGGAGCCTTGGGTACTTACCTCGGCGGTTTCGCCCTCGGAATCGCTCTCTTGCTTAGCACAGCATCGTGAAAGAAATGAAAATAGCCATCATCGGAATCGGCGGGGTGGGCGGGTATTACGGCGGCAAGCTGGCCCGGTTTTACGCGGCTGGAAATGATCCCGAGATCGTGTTCGTCGCCAGGGGCGAGAACTTGAGGGCGATCCAGGCTCACGGCCTTCGTCTGACTACCGAAAACGAAAGCTTTACCTCGCGGCCTCACGTGGCCACCGACGATCCGTCCGAGCTTGGGGTCTTCGATTTAGTCCTGTTTTGCGTCAAGTCCTACGATCTCGAATCCAGCGCGCATTCCCTCAAAGGCAATGTCGACGAACGGACCACGATCATCACGCTGCTCAACGGCGTCGACAACGCCGAACGCTTGAAAGCGATTCTCCCCGAAGCGCGCATTTGCAACGGTTGCGTCTACATCGGCGCCCGCCTCGCTGCCCCAGGCGTAGTCCACCAGGCCGGAGGATCGTGCAAACTGTTTTTCGGCCCGGAGAGCGCAACAGCCGGAGATTTCGAAGCGATCGAAGCGCTCCTGCGGAAAGCGGACATCAAGGCCGAGTACCGGCGGGACATCGACGCCGTGGTCTGGGAAAAATATCTGTTCGTTTCGCCTTTCGCGAGCGCGACGGCCTATTTCGACAAAACTCTCGGCGAACTCATGGACGACGACGAAAGCAAGGCGGTCCTGATCAGACTATACGAAGAACTCGAACGCGCCGCACGGGCGAAAGGCGTTCGTCTCCCGCTCGACATCCGGGAGCTCTCGCTGGGCAAGGCCGCATCGTTTCCCCATGGTGCGAAATCGTCCATGCACATGGACTTCGAAAAAGGCGGGCGGACCGAATTGGAAACGATGACGGGAGCCGTGGTCGGAATGGCGCGCCAGTACGGAATTCCCGCGCCGCTCCACGAACAGGTCTATCGCGCCTTGTCGGCGCGTGCGGAACGGTTCGTCCAGAAAAGCGAACCGGCGTGAATGCGCTTCAGCTCATAGGATGCGCTGAGGTACGACAAATCGGCAGGGCGAGGCGCAACGCGACGAGCGGGCAGGCCAGGGACGGGCTGCCCCGGACTCGCGAGCGAAGCGGGACAGCGTAGCGTGGCGAGGCCAATTTGCACTGCGGAGCCGCCCACAGGGTGCCGGATAGGAAGGTCCGGCATGAACCGCATCGATCGCGAACAATGCCTGTCCTGAGCCCGGTCGAAGGGGGCTTCCCTTCGTTCAGCGCATCCTGTGAGCTAATAAATGGGCAGAAATACGTCAGTAACAGCCTCGCCTTCCGACACATCCGGAAAGAACCGGATTCGTTGCAAGAACATCGGAAAATCTCTCGGTTCTTCTCCGCTTTGCGGCAACCATTCGGAATAAAGGTATCGGATGGTATCTCGAAGGGTGTCATCGGAGCCGATGTGCCGCAACACCGCGCATCTGCCTCCGGGAATGGTTTTGCTCACTATTCGGACTTCGTTGTTGGCGAGGTCGTGAACGGTTGCTGCACATATGTCGATACGATAATCCTCAGGGGCGATTTCTGCCGGGTCGTTGTAGAGAATGTTGAATGTGGCACTAACCTTTGGCGAGAGATGATTCTGCTTTCGCCATTCGATGAATTTCCGTATTGAGTTACCGATCAGTTGTGGGTCGCCACGATGTTCAAGCGCGGCGACCTTGGTTTCATTGAAGGTGACGATTTTGACCTGCTCGCCGTTCGTTATCGATTTCATGTGATTGCTCCTTAGTTCGCTCAATCGTTGATAGGTCGCGTACCAAGGATTCCACTGCGGCTGACGCCTGAATTCGGAAGGTGACTGCCCGATGCTCTTTTTGAATGCGCGAGAGAACGACTCTGGCCCTTTGTAGCCACTGGTCAAAGCTATGTCGATGACTTGGCGGTGGCTGCGAAATGCTAGCTGATAAGAGGCTCGTTTCAAGCGACAAAGTTGAACATACTCGTATACACCGATCCCGAAGAGTTCAGAGAACTGCCGGTGGAAATGATATTTCGAGAAGGCCGCAACACCGCTGAGTATTTCCACGGAAAGGTCGTCCTCCAGGTGGTTATCAATGTATTCAAGCACCTTCCGGAACCGAGCGTGGACCTTCGCTGTGTTAGTGTTCAAAGAAACGTCTCCTTGGCGTTCAGGAGACTATCGTTCCAAGAACGAAGGGGCATAACAGATCTTGCGGAGCTAACGTTTTTGTTGACACATAATCGGGATAGGGCGATGCCTTACGGCACCGCTCCTCCCACACCACCGGGCATACGGGTCAGGTACCACGGCGGTTCGATGAATAACGGCCATCTCATGCTGCCAGCTCCGGCAGCCCCAGGTTAAGGAAGGTACGGCGCGGTAAGGCCAGCGTCAAAGCGGGCGTCTTGCTAAGCCGCCAGGGGCCATGCGCCGATTTACTAGTGTTCCAGGCTTCCCGGACGCTGACCCCGCATCTTCTCAGTTCGCGGTAACCCGCTCTTCCCCATTGCTTCCACTGATAGTAGCCGTAGGCGAATCCGGTTATCGAGCCGTTGTCGGCAAAGGGTTGCCGACCTACAACATCTGTAATCGCCGATGTCAGTCAGGGGCCGGCAAAAACCGGGGACGACACCTTGGGCAAAGTCACCTTCACCAGCAAGCCGCCGCCCGGTCGGTCGGCCAGGGCAATTTCGCCGCCGTGGCGGCGCACGACCATGCGGGCGATGGTGAGCCCCAGCCCGGTGCCGCCGGTTTTGCGGCTGCGCGAGGCTTCCAGGCGGAAGAACGGGACGAAAACCCGATCCCTCATCGCGTCGGGAATTCCGGGTCCGCGGTCGCCGATGGTGATCTCGATGCAGTCGCCGCTATCGATCAGCACCACGTCCGCTGCTCGCCCGTAGGTCAGGGCATTGTCGATGAGGTTGGCGAAGGCGCGGCGCAGCGACACCGGGCGGCCCGAATATTTCAGATGCAAGGGGCCTTCGCAGGAAACAGGCTTTCCGGCGTCGGCGAAATCGTCGCATAGGCTTTGCAGCAGTACCGACAGATCGAGAACGGTCGGAGGTTCCGCCGCCGAATCGTCGCGGGCGAAGGACAAGCTCGCTGTCAGCATCGATTCCATCTCGTCCAGGTCGGCGGCCGCTTTCCGGCGTTGAGCGGGGTCTACTATCAATTCCGTGCGGAATCTCAGCCGGGTCAGTGCGGTTCTCACATCGTGGGAAATGGCGCCCAGCATTAAAGTACGGTCTTCGATCAGGCGGCGGATGCGGTTTTGCATGTCGTTGAAAGCCGCCGCGGCCTGGCGGATTTCGCTGGGGCCGGTCTCGCTCATGGGCGGGACATCCACATTGGCGCCGAGCCGTTGCGCGGCAAGGGCGAACCGGGCCAGTGGAGCGGTCACCTTGCGCGCGGCCCATAGCCCCAACGCCATGATGCCGAATAATGACACGCCGATTGCCAGCACCAGCCGCAAGGTCGAAAGCGCGCCGACACGCTCGGTTGCCATCGAGAACTGCACCCAGGTGCCATCCGACAGCGCCACCCAAACGTGCAGAGGGCCCGGTGCCGGCATCATCCAGTCCAATGCCGGCCGCTGCGCGCCGGCCGGATACCCGGCCTCGACCCGCTCTAGCCCGTAAGACTCCGAAAGAACGCGGACATCGCGCGCCAGATGGTGGGTCATCGCGTCTTGAGCCATGGCGGGCGGCGTTTCTCCGGGCCGCCAGGCAACCGACAGGCCCGGTTCGCTCAAGGCGGGAATCAAGGCCGGCCGGGAATCGGGGGACACCCGATTCAGCACCGAGGCGACGACGGCGGTACGGTGCAGGTTTCGGAAAGTCTCGTTCCATCCCTTGCCGTGGAACAGATCCAGCATGAAGATCGACAGGCTTGCCAACATGGTGAGAGCAAGCCCAGCGACGAGCAGCCCAACGATCCTGCCGGCGATGCTGTCGGGCCAGAGTCTCATTGGGTCTCACTTCTCGCGAAGGACACGGGGCACGAACAAATAACCGCCGCCGCGCACGGTCTTGATCAGCGTCGGGTCGTTGGGATCGGCCTCGATCTTGCGGCGCAGCCGGCTCAGCTGTACGTCGATGCTGCGGTCGTACGGGCCGGCAATGCGTCCTTTGGTCAAGTCCAGCAACTGGTCGCGGCTCAAGACGCGTTGCGGATGTTCCGCGAAGGCAGCCAAGAGATCGAACTCGCCGCTCGTCAGCGGCATCAGCACGCCCTCCGGTGAATGCAGTTCCCGCTTGGCGAGGTCGAGCCGCCAGCCGTCGAAGACCAATGTCTTGGCTCCGTCGGACGCATGGCTCGGCGCTCCACCGGTACGCCGCAGCACCGCCTTGATTCGGGCCAGGAGTTCGCGCGGGCTGAACGGCTTCACGACATAATCGTCGGCACCTATTTCCAGTCCGACGATGCGGTCGGTCTCCTCGGCGAGCGCGGTGAGCATGATCACCGGCAGATTCGACGTCGCCCGCAGCCGGCGGCAGAGCGCGAGGCCGTCGTCGCCCGGCAACATCAAATCCAGCACCACCAGATCGAAGCGCGCGACATCCATGGCTCTCGCCATGGCGTGTCCATCCGCCGCCGCATCCACTCGATAACCATGCCGTGCGAGAAACCCGGACAACAATTGGCGGAGTTCGCGGTCGTCGTCTACGATCAGAATACGCGGAGACTTCGACATGGGCGGATTGTCAGACATCCTTCACAACATTCCAGAAAAACTTTGTAACTTTCGGTAACAGATGGCGCAAATGAAATCGGCCGTTACAAATCTGCCACTCGGCGAAACCGTTCCGTAACCGATCGGGATTATCGTGTTATCCAACCCGAATGGAGAGGTCCCAAGCAATGAACGCCCCGTCTCGACCCGAGAATTCCACTACCCCAAAACGGCTGCTGAAGCCGACCGCATGGATCGTTTACCTGGTCATCGGTTTCGAAATCCTGTTCATGATCAGTCCGGCCGCCCTCTATTTTTACTCCTTGTACGGGCCGGCCTTGAATGTTCTCAACCGTTGGGAAGCCACGGCCTGGCTGACCCAGTTCTTTCTGCCCCATATTTCGACGACCCGGAGTCCGGTTCTCAACGCGCTGCCCTGGATCGGCGGGGTCTTCGCAGTGATCGGAGCGGCATGGTTCCTGGCCTCGGCGGGCCAGCTCTATTGGAACAAGTTCCGCCAAAAAGGACTGGTCACGACGGGCCTGTATGCCTTCAGCCGTCACCCGCAATATACCGCGCTGGCGCTGCTTGGACTGGGCACCCTGCTGATGTGGCCGCGCTTTCTCGTCTTGATCGCATACGTGGCGATGCTGTTCATGTATCGCTATCTCGCCGCCCTGGAAGAGCGGCGCTGCGAAGCGGAGTTCGGCCAAGCCTACCGGGATTACCAAGCCCGCACCCCGCCGATTCTGCCTTTCATTCCGCATTCCGCGGATCGCGGCGGACATCCCCGGATCGGACTCGGTGCATTGGGCGCCGTCGCGAGCATCATCGCTGCCTTGCTCATCGGATTCGGTTTGCGGGAATATACGCTATCGGAAATCACGGCGGTTTACCCAAACCGCGCCGCCGTGTTGTCGCCTGCTCCGCTCAGCGAGGAGGAACTGCTCGCGGCCTATCGTACCGCACTCAAGAACTCAGAGGTTCCGCAGCTGCTGGCGCGCTTTGGCGCGGATCCGCTGGTGGTCCATGTGGTACCTCGGGATTGGCACCTGGCCGACTTGCCGATCGACCTCGAGCCGGGGCGAGGAGGCCACCACACGCCGGCGAACTTCGACAGACGTTACTACAAGATCCTGTTCAGCCAAGCGCGCATCCATGAGAAGCGCGCGGCCGGGACGGACATCGTTCGATCGGCCTATGGTGTCGATCCGTTGCTGTTGGTCGAAGTCGACATCGCCGCCGGCAAGGTTACCGCCATCGAAACGCCCCCTGCCCACGTCGTGTGGGGCGATATTCCGACCCCTTTGTTTTAATCACGGAGATTCGTTATGAGGTTGCATCGTCTTGCAAGGTTCGTTGTCACGGCTGCGCTTGCGGCTATCGCGTCCGCTTGCGCCGACAAATCCTTGGTCGGCACGGCAGGAAACGGCGACATTGCGACAGTCAAGGTGTCCGGAGCAAGACAAGACATATCGGCCTCACATCCAAGCCTGTTCGACCTCTACGTCTCGGGAGACGGCAATACCGTTCGGGTGCCTTCCGGGAGCGCCATCAGGACATTGTGGGTTAGCGGAGTCAATCACAGGATTACCGTTTTATCCGGTGCGACCGTGCAATCCATCCAGATATCCGGAGTCGGAACGTCCATACGTCTGCCCGAGAACATCCATGTCGCCGTGAGCAGCAGCGGGGTGGCTGGCCGGGTTGTCGATGACACTGATGGTACGGGGCTCGACGATTAGCCTCCGCGCATTTGGAAAGAGGGAGGGGACCGGCAAACATCACGCACGCACTGAAAAAGAACCATTTTGGACAATCTGAACCCATTTCGCGAAGGAGATAGAGATGACCGTTAAACCGATTCCCGACGGCTTTCATACCGTGACGCCTTTTGTAGTCGTGGAAGGCGTCCCCCGGCTGATCGAATTCCTCAAGACCGCATTCGGAGCCATCGAGTGCATCAGAATTCATGACGCCGAGGGGCGCGTCATGCATGCCGAGGTCAAAATCGGAGATTCGATCGTGATGATGGGCGAGGCGATGGAACGACGTCCTTGTATACCGGCACTGCTTCATCTCTATGTACCCGATACGGATGCGACCTATCGCGCGGCACTGGATGCCGGTGCGACGTCGTTCATGGCACCGGGCGATCAGTTCTGGGGCGACCGTATGGCAGGCGTCAAAGATCCGGCCGGCAACCACTGGCTGATAGCGACCCATGTGGAGGATGTCGAGCCATCCGAGATCGCCCGGCGGGCGCTGGCTTTCAAGAAGGAATGAAACGACGACCTACCAAGGCAGTTGCCACTGCGGAATTCATACCTTTGGCGAAGGCACCGACCCCTCGGGCCGCGCCATGGCGGCCATCAATGCCCGCTGTCTCGAAGGCATCGATTGGTCACGAGTTTCGACCAAGCACTTCGACGGGCGCAGCCTCTGACCGTGTCGTCCGGCGAGGAGCGACAGCGATCAGGCAGACCGCTTTTAAAGCAAGGAACCATTCATGACACGCGACGAGCAATCCATACGCGAACTGATAACGACCTGGCATCGCGCTACCGCATCCGGCCAGGTGTCCGAGATTCTGCCCCTCATGTCGGAAGACGTCGTTTTCCTGGTCGCAGGGCAAGCTCCGATGTGCGGCCGGCAGGCATTCGAACAAGGCTTTCGCAACGTGCTGCAAACCCACCGCCTGCATGTCGAGGGCGAGATTCGGGAGATCGAGATCTCGGAAAATTGGGCTTATTGCTGGAGCTGCCTATCGGTTACCGTGACGCCCCGAAACGGGGGGGTTCCGGTACAGCGGACCGGCGACACGCTAACCATTCTCCGCAAGGGAGCTGATGGGGCTTGGAGGGTTTTTCGCGACGCCAACCTGCTGGCCGTCGCGGCGTCCGAGAAGACCGATGATGCTTAACCCGGCGTGGCTCGGAAAACATGAACGTAAAAGAGCGGCCTTGTCCTTGTGGCGGCGCTCACTCCGGTTCGGCGCGTATTTCTACATCGTGCCCAGTTGGTTCATATGCTCTGTGCCGCAAATCGAGTCCAGATGACCGTAAGCGTGATGAACCCGGCAAAAAATGCGGCAAACCGGACCGGCACGTAATTAAAGCCGATATGGATAACCGCATGGGCATAGCGCGTTGCCACGAAAATCCAGGCCAAAGCAACCTGCACATTGTCGAACTTGCCAGTCGTCAACATGAACAAACAGACAACATAGAAAAGGACGGGGAGTTCCAGGAGGTTCATATACGCTCTGGCAGGACGTTCAATCCATTCGGCGGGCACTGGCGCAGTCGACGCATAAGTCCGGAAGTAACGCTCCGATGCCGTGCCACGGATGAATGCAAGGTTTCTGTATACGACCATCAGTACCGTCACCATGGCTGTAAGGCCGGCAAGCGCAACAACCGGCTTAATCAACATGCCGGGATTCAGGTGGACATCCGCAGTAGCGGGCGTCATCCGAATAGCCGCCACCAGCATCGCAACGAATAGTGCGACGATAATGCCGACCATAATGTATGTTCTAACCAGTGTATCCGTGGGGACTTTCTCAACTGTCCAATCAGTCTGAAGGTGTCCGTGCTGCTTGGAAGGGCTGGTCATAGTGTCTCTCCTTGCTGCGGGTCGGGATAGTTTCGGGGCGCATCGCTCCACGCTTCGAGGCGCCCCAAGCTTAAATACTTGTATTATGCAAGCGCTGTACTTTCGCACATGGCATTGCCTTTGCCAAGTGCCGGCTTGGCTCGGGAGACGGTTCAGGCCAAGTGCTCAGCTTCCCAGCGTTCCAGCTTCTCCAGAACTTTCCTGACAAATTCGTCGCGGTTCCCCTCCAACTGACCGGCGACGTCGGGCGGAATCTTGGCAGTGCCCACATGCTCATCGGACCATTTGACGATTTCGATCATGACATGGATCAGCGCCTTGCCGGATGGCGTCAGGTAGTACAGCTTGCGGGTCTTGCTTTCCGGGTGCGCGACGGATTTGATCAGGCCGGCCTGAACCAGGCGGCGAAGCCGGTCGGCCAGGATATTGGTGGAAATTCCTTCGAAGGAATTGAGGAGATCTTTGTATTCGTGCAGGTTGCGGAACATCAGGTCGCGGACGATCAAGAGCGTCCATCGATCACCGATAAGGTCCAGGGCATGGGCCAGCGGACAGGGCGAGCTGTCGCTATGGCATAACAGTTTGGGCAAGACAAATCTCCAGAACAACGCTTGCGTTACGCAAGCGTTTGCAGTAGTTTCTAAAATGCTTTTGATAAACAAGTATTTTAAGCTTTGGAGGAATTCCATGACGAAAAAGTTTCTGTTGGCCGTGCTGGCTTATGTCGCCCTCTCGTTCGCCATCGGCGCCCCCTGGCACTTCATTCTGTTCAAGGATGTGTACCACGAGTTGGGCATATACAACCGTGCCGAACCGATCATCCCCCTCGGTCTACTTTCGATGTTCGTCCAGGGCGCGATCATCGCCCTGCTGTACCCGTACTTCGGCTGCGAAAAGACGCCGATTCGCTCAGGGCTGGCTTTCGGCGGCCTCATGGGCTTGTTCCTGTTCAGCGTGTCGACCTTGGCGAACGCGGCGAAAATCCAGGTCTCTTCCATCGAACTCTGGCTGACGGTTCAGAGCACCTTTCACCTGATCCAATTCGCCGCCGCGGGGGCAGCTATCGGCTGGATATACGGCAGCGACTTCAAACATGCCGGTCGATCCCAAGCTCCGGTGCGAGCCGCCGGTACCGTCCGATAATGCTGAACCGGACTTTTGGAGGAACTGATCATGGCTTGCGATCCGGGCTTGTCGCAGCGCTTGGAGGAAATGCTCGCCGAGCGTGCCGGCTTCGAGGCCAAGAACATGTTCGGCGGCATCGGCTGGCTGCTGCACGGCAACATGTGTGTCGGCATTTATCGATCATGGCTGATCGTCCGGGTGGGCGAACATACGGCCCGCCGGCTTTTCGAGGAAACCCATGTCAAACCGATGGATATCACCGGAAAGCCCATGAAAGGCTGGGCCATGATCTCCGACGAAGGGCTGGCGGAAGATCGTCAACTTCAGCATTATGTCGACTTGGCTATCGAATTCGTTACCGGCCTGCCCCCAAAAAATCCGTGATGGTGATATGAACCGTCCGCATCGATCCGGAGGACCAATCCCCATGAAGCCGTCCGACTACTGCATCTTCGACACCCCGCTCGGTCCTTGCGGAATCGCCTGGCGCAACGGCTGGACCAAAGGCGCCCCGCCGGCAGTGACTTCGTTTCAGCTTCCCGACCACACGGCGCAAGCGACGGAAGCGAGGCTCGCACGGGAATCCGGCGCGCGCCCGGCTAGCGCTCCGCCGCCCGCGATCGCGGCCATCATCGAGCGAATTCGCAGGCACTTCGAGGGAGAGGCCGAGGATTTTCGGGACATCGATGTCGACCTCGACGGCGTGGGACCCTTTGCACGGGAAGTGTATGAAGCCGCTCGTGCCATTCCGGCCGGGCGAACCATGACATACGGCGAGATCGCGGAAGCCCTGGCGCGCCCCGGTGCGGCGAGGGCCGTCGGCCAGGCTCTGGGGAAAAACCCGATCCCCCTGATCATCCCCTGCCACCGGGTACTGGCGGCCGGCGGCAAGCCCGGCGGATTTTCGGCGCCGGGCGGACTGGCGACCAAATCCCGGATGCTGGCCGCCGAAGGAGTCGCTTGGGCTCTGCCGCCGACACTCAAGTCGGCACAAGATCTCCGGCGTGCGGCGGCACGCCTTAAAGCCCTCGATCCCCGCCTGGTCGATTGCTTGTCCCGGCCCATCGCATTCAAGCCGAATGCCGAACACTCTCCCTATGCGGCGCTGCTAAGCGCGATCGTTTACCAACAACTGACGCCCAAGGCGGCAGCCACCATCCTGAACCGGGTGAAGGGACTTTATCCGGGGACGACGATTCCGGAACCCGGCGAACTCCTGAATACCCCCGACGAGGCTTTGCGGGAGGCGGGCCTGTCGAAAGCGAAAACCGCCGCGCTGAAGGATCTGGCGGCCAAGACTCTGGACGGTACCGTACCGACGGCAAGGGCCATCGTTGCGCTGCACGACGACGAGATCGTGCAACGGCTGATCTCGATTCGAGGCGTGGGGCGGTGGACGGTGGAGATGCTGCTCATCTTCAATCTTGGCCGGACGGACGTCTTTCCGGTCGACGACTACGCGCTCCGAAAAGGTATCGCGAGAGTCTACGGGATGCCGGAAGTCCCCTCCCCCAGCCAGCTCATTTCTCTGGGGGAGCGTTGGCGGCCCTATCGCACGGTGGCCTCGCTTTACCTCTGGAATGTCGTCAATGCCGAAGTCTTTTGAACGAGAGTAAACCTATGATGGATGGCAACCGCCAAGTCACCCTGTTTCATGCCCCCAATACCCGTTCTCTCGGCACCCTAACCCTGCTCGAGGAACTCGGCGCCGATTACCGGCTGCACGTGTTTAACCTGAAAACGGGCGAGCAGCGCAAGCCCGACTATCTCGCCATCAATCCCATGAGCAAGGTGCCCGCCCTGCTGCATGGCGATGCCCTGATCACCGAGCAGGTGGCAATCTTCATCTACCTCGCCGACCTCTATCCGGAGGCGGGACTCGCGCCCGCCGTCGGCGATCCCCTGCGAGGACCTTATCTACGCTGGCTGGTGTTCTACGGTTCCTGTTTCGAACCGGCCATGGTGGACAAAGGCTTGGAGCGTGAGGCCGCTCCGCGGTCGACCTCCCCGTACGGCGATTACGACACTATGTTAAAAACGCTGACCGATCAGCTCGCAAAGGGGCCTTACATTCTGGGCGAGAGGTTCACCGCCGCGGATGTGCTTTGGGGCATCGCCTTCGCCTGGAGTACAGCGTTCAAGCTCGTGCCGGAATCGCCGACGATCAAGACCTACATCGACCGCATCAATACCCGCCCAGCGGTGGCGCGAGCCAGAGCCAAGGATGCCGAGCTCGCCGCGGCTCAGGGTTAGGGCCTCTTTTCGCTTTTGTATCAAAGGGATCCATAAATGATTCGGCTTTCGTTGCAGAGGCGTGGCTTGATGCTTCTGTCGGCTGCCACCGTTCTTTTTTCTTCCGCTGCCCCTGCTCAGGAGAAAAATGAGAGCCCCAAGGAACTGGAGCTCAGTTATGAGACCTTCGACCAGCGCCCTGGCAGCGGCTGGCGCAAAATCGCCGATCAGGGAAAGTATCTGGAAGCCGCCAAGCTGATCGACCGGTACGAAAAAGAAGCCAAGGTCCTTGAGGAGTGGCAGCGCGTGAACCTGCGGTTCCATGCGGGTCAGCTCTATGCAGCGGCCGAAGAGAAAGACGAGGCGCTCGCGCGCTTTAGGGCCGCTTTGTACGAAAATGAACCGGCCGAGTCACCGATCCGGTGGAACGCTTATGTCCGGGCGACAATCGCCTTTCTGGAACGAAACCGCGAGAAACTGGCCGAACTCCGGGAAGAGATCGCCAAAGGGCCAAGACTTCAAGGTGCCGTACCGAACCTCGACGTCGTCGATCGCTTGATCACATGCTTCGACGAGCCTTATTCGGTTGCGTATGGCGGAAAAACAAAAGCGTGCAAGTGACCCATCCGCGAAAGCCGACGAAAGGATTCAGCGGGCACACGCTCGCTCATGCCGAACCTTGACCTCACGAAGCGAGTATCTGTACTCGGCTTACTCGTACGTTTGATATAGGGCGGTCCGGCGGCATCGCAGCGCTCTGCGCTGAAGCCACGGTCGCTTCTCTGCGTTTTCGGAAAGCGCCGGAAAAATTTTTCCCGATTTCACGATCAAGTGTCGAATCGGCGCTTCCCCGAACGACTATCCAGCGCCTACAGCCTTTTCATCACGATATGGAGGAAGCCATGAAATACCTGTGCCTGGTTTACAGCGAGGAAGAAAAGCTGCACAGCCTCCCCGAAAGTCCGAAAGATGCCGAATGCCTGGCCTACGCCAATTCGCTCCGCGAGAGCGGGCATCTGCTTGGCGGAGAACCCCTGGAATCGGTTCAGACCGCCACGACCGTACGGGTCCGCGGCGGCAAGGTGTCGGTCACCGATGGCCCATTTGCCGAAACGAAAGAACAACTGGCCGGGTTCTACCTGATCGATGCACGGGATCTCAACGAGGCTATCCAGATCGCCGCGAAGATCCCGCCGGCGCGCGTGGGCAGCATCGAGGTGCGTCCGATCCGGGAGTTGAAGCCGTAGGACGAATACGGTCCATCCCGCCCGTGAAATTCAACAAAAGAGAAAGCCATGAAATATCTGTGTCTGGCGTACGAAGCGGAAGAAAAACTTAACGCTTTGTCCGCAAGCGAGTGGGATGCCCTGCGGCGCGAGACGCTCGCCTATGTCGAGGAGCTTCGCGAAAGCGGCCACCTGATCGTCACTCACGCCCTCAAGAGCGTTCGAACCGCCGCGACGGTACGGGTTCGGAGCGGCGGACTATCGGTGACGGACGGTCCTTTCGCCGAAACCAAGGAGCAACTGGGCGGTTTCTTTCTGATCGAAGCCGCCGATCTGAACGAGGCGGTCCGGATCGCATCGAGGTGGCCGTCGGCGCGCCTTGGCAGCATCGAGGTCCGCCCCATCGAGCCAGTGCTGAACGTGGAAAGCCGCTACGGCGGAGCCCCGTGACGCTGCCCGACGCGAATACCATGCGATCGCAGAGAGAGGTCACCATGAATCACCCTATTTATCTACCGAAAATCGTATCCAAGGCCGAGTGGCTCGCCGCACGCGAGGAACTGCTCATCAAGGAAAAAGAACTCACCCGGGCGCGTGACGCGCTGAATGCCGAACGCCGCCGGCTGCCGATGGTGAAGATCGACAAGGCTTATGTCTTCGAAGGTCCGGACGGCCAGTTGAATCTGCCCGATTTGTTCGAGGGCCGCCGCCAGCTCATCGTCTACCATTTCATGTTCGACCCAAATCGGGACGAGGGTTGCGTCGGCTGTTCATGGGTGGTCGACAGCATGGGCCACCCCGCCCATCTTCACGCCCGCGACACCTCGCGGGTCCTCGTCTCCCGCGCGCCGCTGGCCAAGATCGAGCCGTTCAGGAAACGCATGGGCTGGGACGTGCCCTGGTATTCCTCTTTCGGAAGCGACTTCAACCGGGACTTCGGCGTCACCACCGAGCAGGGCGAAACGTTCGGCGTGAGCGTCTTCCTCCGCGAGGGAGGAAACATCTTTCAAACCTACTTCACGGCCGGACGTGGCGCCGAGTACCTCGGCAGTCATTGGAGCTACCTCGACTTGACACCCTTCGGCCGGCAGGAGGATTGGGAAGACTCTCCGGACGGATGGCCGCAAACTCCACCGTATGGATGGTGGCGCCACCATGACAAATACGCTGGGTGAAAGGGAGCTCATGTACCCCCCACTTCGGTGAAGCCCGACTCAACCCATCCATCTACGGGAGAAAAGCCATGAAAACTGAAACGACCGAAACCGAGATCCGAAACCTGGTGAACAGCTGGCTGAAAGCCGTGCTGGACGGAAACATGGACGCAATCGTTTCCCACTACGCCCCGGACATCCTCGCATTCGATGCCGTATCGCAATTGCAATTCAAGGGCGTGGACGCGTACCGACAACACTGGGAAGCCTGCCTTGCCCTGTGTCCCGGCCCGATGATCTTCGAAATTCACGACCTGAGCATCGTGGCAGGCAATGACGTGGCGTTCTGCCATGCTCTCAACCGGTGCGGCGGAACGGGAGAAAACGGCGAGGAAAAAGTCGGATGGATGCGGATGACTGCCTGCTACCGCAGGCTGAACGGACAATGGAAGATCGTGCACGAGCATTTTTCGGCGCCCTTCGATATCGAGAGCGGCCGCGCCTTGCTCGACCTCACGCCGTAACACAGCCATGAGAAAACTGCTCCGGTCGACGGTAACGTCCCTGGACCGCTCCATGGCCGGGCCTAACGGGTGCTGGACTGGCATGCCGAGGGAGAGGACTTCGGTGATGTCGATTTCGCGGTTCTTCATTCGACCACCTAGCGGCAGTTGGGCGTTTTCCATCTGTTCGCCGAAAACCAACCGATAAGGATCCACCACCATGGCAACCGAAACCATCCAAGCCTACGACGAAGCCCAGATTAGACAACTCATCGCCGATCAGATGGATGCCGTCTGCGCCAAGGACGTGGGCCGAATCATGTCCCGCTACGCGCCTGATGTCGTTTTCTACGATTGCAAACCTCCGTTCCAAACCAAAGGCGCAGAGGACTACCGCCGTATTTGGGAAGAGTGCTTGCCGTGCTTCCCGGACTCTTTCGCCATAGAAACGCGGGACCTCGACATCTTCGTAAGTGGAGACCTGGCGCTCGCCCACTGGCTGTTCCGCTTCACCGGGGAAGAAAAGGACCATCCGGCAATGCAAACCTGGATGCGGCTCACGGCCGGCTATGAGCGGAAAAAGGGCAGCTGGCGGATCGTGCACGAGCATTGCTCCCTCCCCTTCGATCCGCCTACCGGCAAAGCCGTATTCACGCTCGACCTTTAGCCCGATCCCATGACGACAGCCGCCCCGTTCGATCTTGGATGACGACTGTTTTTTTCATCAATCGATAAGAGGAGAAAAAATCCATATGACCGATTCCACCCCGACAAGCGCTGCCGACCGTGAAATTGTCAGCTCGCGAGTGTTCGATGTACCGCGCGAGCGCTTGTTGAAGGCGTGGCGCGATCCCGCCCAATTGGCCGCGTGGTGGGGGCCGAAGGGTTTTACCAACACTTTTCACGAATTCGACCTGCGGCCGGGCGGCGTCTGGCGTTTTGTCATGCACGGTCCCGACGGGGTCGATTATCCGAACGAGAGCGTCTTTCTCGAGGTCGTCGAGCCCGAGCGCATTGTGTTCCAGCATGTGTCAGGTCCGCGATTTCAGATGACGGTCACCTTCACGGAGGAGGCCGGAGGAACCCGGCTCGAATGGCGGATGCTCTTCGAAAGCGCCGCGGAATGCGACAAGGTCCGGGCGGTGTGCGTCGAAGCGAACGAACAGAATTTCGACCGCCTTCAGGCACAACTGGCGAAGCTGACCCCGTAGGCGTCTTAATACCTCAACCGAGAAAAGGAGATACCATGCATATCCAACCCTATTTGTTCTTCGAAGGCCGCTGCGAGGAGGCGCTCGATTTCTACCGCCGCGCGCTCGGCGCCGAAGTAATGATGCTGATGCGTTTCAAGGAAAGCCCTGAGCCCCATCAGTGCCCGCTCCCGCCCGGAGCCGAGGAAAAAGTCATGCATTCGAGCTTCCGTATCGGCGAGAGTACGGTGCATGCTTCCGACGGTTTCTGCCAGGGGCAGCCGAACTTCCAGGGCATTTCGCTATCGCTCTCGGCGCCGAACGAAGCGGAGGCCGATCGCCTGTTCGCCGCGCTGGCCGAAGGCGGACAGGTGCAGATGCCGTTGGGCAAAACCTTCTTTTCGCCGTGCTTCGGCATGGTCATCGACCGCTTCGGCGTGGCGTGGATGATCATCGTAGAGAGTGCGGAATAGAGCCAACCCAGGAGCTCGGCTTCCGCCGGTCCAGGCCGTCCGGAAGCCGAGCTCCTTAATCGAAACTGAACAGGACAAACGCCCATGCGATTCATGATCATCGTCAAAGCCACCAAAGACTCCGAGGCGGGCGTCATGCCGACCGAGGACCTCATTGCCGAGATGGCGGCATACCACGAGGAACTGGCAAAAGCCGGCACACTGATCGATGGCTCCGGGCTCCAGCCGAGCGCGAAGGGTTGGCGCATCGAGTACTCCGGCGAGAAGCGTTCGGTGGTGGACGGACCCTTTGCCGAAACCAAGGAGTTGATCGCCGGCTACACCATTATCCGGGTGAAATCCAAGGAAGAGGCGTTTGAATGGACCAAGCGCTTCCCTAATCCAGCCGGTGACGGCAGGGAAGGCGAGATTGAGGTCCGCCAGTTGTTCGAGCTGGACGACTTCGAACCGGGTGAGGCGATCGAACGCTGTCGCAAACTCGGGATCGGTACGGAGAACTAGCCGCGTATCGTCTCCCGCCGGGTCCCTGACAGTCCCTTCTTGCGTTCAACACCGCACTGGAAAAATCGATGTTCAAGAACATTGCCGTCGTAGCTACCCTTGTGATCGCCGCGGTCCTCATCTATGCCGCGACCAGACCCAACACTTTCCGCGTCCAGCGCTCGACCAGCATCTACGCGCCGCCGGAAAAAATCTTCTTGTTTATTAACGACTTGCGCAAAATGAACGAGTGGTCGCCATTCGAAAAAAAGGACCCGGCGATGAAACGGACCTATACCGGCGCGGCCGACGGCAAGGGCGCGGCGTACGAATGGGACGGCAACACGGATATCGGCCAGGGTCGCCTCGAGATCACGGAGTCGTCTCCCCCTTCCAAGATCACCATGAAACTCGACTTCATCAAGCCTTTCGAAGCCCACAACATCGTCGAGTTCACGCTACAACCGCAGGGCGACGTCACCCGGACTACCTGGTCCATGCAAGGCCCCAGCCCTTACATTTCAAAACTCATAGGACTCTTCATCAGCATGGACAAGATGATCGGCAAGGACTTCGAGGCCGGCCTCGCCAGCTTGAAAGCCATCGCGGAAAAGTAAATGTTGCGCAGAGCCGCCGTCCCGGTCGCTTCGTCGACGCGGCGGAGTACGTCTTGAATAGGAAAACGTGATGAAGTACCTGTGTTTGATTTGTGCCGAAACGGTGATGGAGCAAATGCCGGAAGCCGATGCGGAGAAGCACCTGGAAGAGTACCGCGAGTTTACCGACGGTATCCGGAAAAGCGGCCACTTCGTCGGGTGCAATCGGCTGCTTCCGCCCGCTGCCGCGACCACGATCCGGGTGCGGAACGGCAAAGTCTCGGCGACCGATGGACCCTACGCGGAAACCAAGGAGCAGCTCGGCGGTTACTACGTCATCGAAGCCAAGGATATTGATGAGGCGATCGAGGTCGCCTCGATGATTCCCGGGGCCAAGATCGGATGCGTCGAGATACGGCCCATCGCGGAGGATTCCAAGACGCTGAGCGCGCTTGGCTTTGTCGGGCTGACCACAGGAGACGGTACGGCGTGACGGACTCCCGCCAAGTTCGGCGCCGGTACCACGCCCCTAACGTCGATGCGCGGTGTGCGAGTTTCGTTGTATAGACAACATCAGAGGATGATCACGGTCATTTGGGATACTTGGCTGAAACCCGGTACGGAACGAGAAGGGCTCCGGCTGACGCGCCAAGTGTGGTCGGACATGCGAAGCTTCGACGGTTACATCTCGCATCAGATTTTCATCGATCAGGACGATCCGGGACATATCATCGCTCTCGCCAACTGGCGAAATCGGGCGGATGCGGACGCCGTCCGGGAAAAATACAAGGACTCCGAGATGATCCGCCAGTTCACCCCGCTCCTCGCCCGCCCCCGGGAACGATGGACGACTTGCGAAGATCAGGCGTCGTGAACAAAGCCGCCCCTGTACCAGACCGGCAACCGAGGTTGGATTGTCGGGCGGTCCAAGGCGAACACCCGTAAGCACGACTTTTACCCGTGTAATATTGACATTAGTTTTTACCCGGATAAAATTGACTTCGTTATTTTCAAACGAGGTCGCCTTATGAACACTAATCCACAACCGACATGGATCGCGTTTGCAGGAGCCAAACGCATCGCGCTGGGTCCGCCCCGTGACGTGGCCGCGAAGGTGAAGTCTTTCGTCGATACGGATAGCCAAGACATCGTCTTGATCTTCGACGCCGTCACCAGCGCGCCCGTAGAGCTGGACCTCCGCGGCTCCGTGTCCGCGGTTCTCGATCGGCTGTCGCACGCGCAGGGCAACCAGACCGAGCCGGTCGCGGACACCTCGGCGAGCGCACCGCGAACCGCCGGACGACCGAAGCTCGGTGTCACGGCCCGCGAAGTCACCTTGCTGCCCAGGCATTGGGAGTGGCTGACCTCCCAGCCCGGAGGCGCCTCCGTGGCGTTGCGAAAGCTCGTCGAACAGGCCATGCGCGCGAACAGACAGGACGATCAAGTCCGTCAGGCGCGAGAAGCCGCGTATCGATTCATGAATGCGATGGCCGGAAACGAGCCCGGCTTCGAAGAAGCCATACGGGCCTTGTTTGCCGGCGATCAAGACCGATTACATCAGGCTGTCGCGAAGTGGCCCGCCGACGTACGACAACATACGCTCACCTTGACGGAAACGGCTGCCGTTACGCGTCCCAAGCCTGAGACGGCGCCGGCGGATTGAGTTCGCCCGGCGTCGGCTCGCCACTTTCTAGGCGCGAGATATCCATCAAGCGATATAACAGGCGCTTGGAAACCGATGCCAGCGGTTCGCACGGAGCGCTGGGTCGCCCATGTCGTGAGTGATCTTTTACTTGGAAGGAGCAAGGAGATGACGGTTAAAGCGATCCCCGACGGATACCACAGCGTGACACCGTACCTGGGCATCAAGGGTGCGGCCGAGGCCATCGAATTTTACAAACGGGCATTCGGCGCTGTGGAGCTTTTTCGTCTGGTGGCGCCCGGCGGCGAAATCGGACACGCCGAGATCAGAATCGGCGACTCGACCGTCATGCTGGCCGATTCGTGCGAAGCGAGTCCGTTACGCAGCCCGCAAGCGCTGGGCGGCTCGTCGGTCGGTCTTCATGTGTACGTGGAAGACGTGGATACTCTGTTCACCCGCGCCGTCGACGCCGGAGCGAAAGCCGTCAGGCCGGTGCAAGACCAATTTTACGGCGACCGCACCGGCACGCTGGAAGATCCTTTTGGGCACGTCTGGTTTCTCGCGACCCGCAAGGAAGAGCTTACCCCAGAGGAAATCAATAGGCGTGCCGAGGCAATGTTCAAGCAAAGCGACGCCTAGAGCGACAGATGTCGTCGTCAAACGAGAACGCTGCAGAACGGGTGCGTGAGACGGTAGACGCCATCTACCGTTCCGATTCGCGCCGCGTGTTCGCTACCCTGGTGCGTTTGCTCGGCGACTTCGATCTCGCCGAAGAAGCGCTGCACGATGCCTTTCGGGCGGCGCTGGAGCAATGGCCGCAGGAAGGCATGCCAGCCAATCCGCGGGCTTGGCTGGTATCCACCGGCCGCTTCAAGGCCATCGACAACCTGCGCCGGCGTGCACGGTTCGTCGACTTGCCGCCGGATGCCGCCGAACGGCTCGGCACCGATGATTCGGAGGGACGGGACCCCGCGGATATCGGGAACGGCGGGGCATCGCTGATGGCGCTCGCCGAACGGGTAGCGGACGGGCTCGGCGATCCGGCGGCATGGGACGACGAGAGCGTCGAAGACGACCGGCTGCGGCTGATTTTCACCTGCTGCCATCCTGCCTTGTCGCCGGACGCGCAGGTCGCGCTCACGCTGCGCGAGGTGTGCGGCCTCACCACCGAAGAAATTGCTCGCGCTTTCCTCACCGCCCCGTCCACACTGGCTCAACGTATCGTGCGCGCCAAGGCGAAAATCCGCGACGCCCGCATTCCCTATCAGGTGCCGACACGCGAAGATCTGCCGGAGCGCTTGGACGCCGTGCTGCGTGTTGTTTATCTGGTGTTCAACGAGGGCTACTCCGCCTCGCTGGGCGGCTCGCTGACAAGACACGATCTCTCGGAGGAAGCGATCCGTCTCGGGCGGTTGCTGATCGAACTGCTGCCCGAACCCGAAGCGCAGGGGCTCCTGGCGCTGATGCTGCTGCACGAATCGCGCCGTGCCGCGCGCACCTCGCCCGGCGGCGAACTGATACTGCTGGACGAGCAGGACCGCGCGCTTTGGAACCGGGACCAGATTGCGCAAGGGCTGGCGCTGGTGGAACGGGCGCTGTCGTCGCGACGGTTCGGCCCGTACACGCTGCAGGCGGCGATCGCGGCCGTGCATGCCGAAGCGCCGAGCGCCGGCGAGACCGACTGGGCGCAGATCGTCGGGCTATATAACGTGCTGTTGCGAATCGAGCCGTCGCCGGTGGTGGAACTGAACCGCGCCGTGGCGGTGGCGATGTACGACGGGCCCGAGGCAGGCCTCACGCTCGTGGACGGCATTCTCGCCCGAGGCGATTTAGAGGACTACCACCTGGCGCATGCGGCTCGCGCCGACCTGTGCCGCCGGCTGGAACGAACGGCGGAAGCCCGCGCCGCTTACGAGCGGGCGCTTAGCCTGACACGGCAGGAACCGGAGCGGCGGTTTCTCGAACGGCGGCTGAACGAGCTTTTGGATTGAAACGGCCGGTACTTATGGAAGAACATCGCGAGTTGCGTAGGAATCGGAAAGAGCCCCTGGCCGTGCCATCATTCGCGTCCTCGATAGCCTCGCTAGGCTTCAATCGCCCCGAGCATTATCATGTTCCTCCGGATCGTTATTAATCAGGCCCGTAAATACCCTCCTGGTATTTCGGGCCGCCGCCCAGGCCGGTACACGCCCGGCCTGGGCTCACGCGGCTTGTCGCCGCGCCGGGGCATCCCTGCCCCGGATTAACCCGGCCTATATTTATAGGCTGGGTTAATAACACATGCCGCTTACAGTCGGTCATGACGGTCCGCAATATCGGCATTCTTTTTCATGAGACGGAAACCATGCTCTACCGCGGTAGTTGCCATTGCGAAGCGGTCCAATTCGAGGTCGAGGCCCCCGAGCGCGTTGTCTGCCAGGACTGCAATTGCTCGATTTGCTCCAAGTCCGGCTTCCTGCACCTCATCGTCCCCAAATCGCAATTCAGGCTGATAAAGGGTGAGGAGAACCTCGTTGTCTACACCTTCAACACTGGCGTCGCCAAGCACCTGTTCTGCAAGACCTGCGGCATAAAGCCCTTCTATATCCCTAGATCGAACCCGGACGGCTACGACGTGAACGTCCGCTGCCTGAGTCCGAAGCCCAAGGAACTGGTCATCGAGCCCTTCGACGGCCAAAACTGGGAATCCCATGCGCACGCGCTGGCGCATCTCAGCCGGGAAGCTTGATCGTCCGCGCCGGTAATGCCGAACGAAGCCGGAGCCGATTCTCCTCTGGGAGGCTGCTCATGAAGGTGCGCCCCGCGGCATCCTCGGATTGTGAACGGCTGATCCGCCTTTTCCGGCAACTGGGCTACGTTATCGACGTCGGCGAACTTCGGGCGAGACTCCTCGCCTATGACGGATCGGATTCTGATCTGGCGCTGGTGGGCGAAATCGGCGCGGAGGTGGTCGGAACGATCGTTCTGCACGTCGTTAGTCCGCTCCACGAAATCGGAAAATGGGGACGCATTTCCGCTCTCGTGGTCGACCAAAGCATGCGACGACGAGGCATAGGCGCCGAATTGCTGCGCGCAGCGGACGACTTCTTCATCGGGCGGGGATGCACCCGGGTCGAGTTGACCAGCAGCGACCTGCGCACAGACGCCCACCGCTTCTACATGGCGAACGGGTACGAAAACCGGTCGAAACACTTCGTAAAACATTATCCGAACGCCTGACCGGCGAGCCGCCCTAACGGGCATGAGCGTTTTTCGGCTCACGACGATGCTTCCGTTGGCGGACTCCATGTCTCTCGATCCCGCAAAAGCTCCGTCCCGCGCGGCAATATTCGGGATCAAGTCGGGCCGAGCGAGCCGATTCCGCCGCCTTCTACATTGTTAAATGACATTGAAGGCATCAGAGGCCGAATGCAGACTTCCGCAGTTACCGATGATCTCGGGATTGTGCACGACTCATGTCGAACAAGGAGGAAAGGGCATGCCAGCTTTCATCTTCAGCTCAACGCTTTGCCAATATCTACGGGTCTTATTGCCGCTAGCTTCCGCCTTGGCGGCCGAATCTGCCGAGGCGACGGTTTTTACCGTAGGCGGAAGCGCCGATAAAAGCACGGCTTGCACTCTGGCCGATGCCATTACGGCGGCGATATTCAATACCCGGACCGGCGGCTGTCCCGCGGGCTCCGAAGACGACACCATCGAACTCACCGGCGACGTCGTCCTGACGGAAGCATTGCCCGTGGTGGCGAGCGACTGCCGTTACTACCCGGATCCCTGTGTTCAAACGCGCATAACGATAGACGGCAACGGCCATTCGATTACACTCTCGGACGCCCCGAATACGCCCGTCTTCGATCTGCTATCGCTCCGTGTGGCATGCGGCGATGGCTTTTATTCGGTACCGCCCAGCGTCATGCTGTACAACGTAACGCTTCAACAGGGCAAAACCGGAATTTCTCCGATAAGCGATACCACGGGCTTGGAGTGTCCGCCAATGCTGGTTCTCACGAATACTCGCGTTTTCGGTAATCGCGGAGACGGCATTTCGGCGCGTTTTGCATCGATGCAGATCGCGAACAGCCCGATCGCCGACGATGGCGGCCGGGGCATCAAGGGCCATGGCGGCGGCATTGACCCCACCCGCCTTCGCGCCACCCTCGGTGAGCGGCACCGTTGAAACGGCCTGGAACACCATGAGTTACCGCTCCGATTATCCTGGAAACGGCAGTTGGGCGTGCTCGAGTGCACGTAGCGGCTTCACCCAAGCGGTGAAATCGGTAGGAGGGACGACGGTCAGAATCCATGAGGCGTTTCTACTCCATCCAAGCGGTCAACTGCCGTTTCTAGGATTATCTCCGCCGAGGCGGGGTTTGCGTGGCATGAAGCGGTGCGCCGGACCGGCTGCAGGAAGACTCCAAGGAATCGTCTTGCGGCACCACGTTGGCCGTGATGATTTCCTGCGCCCTGAGTTCCGCGGAGGCAAGCTCGTCTCTGAAAATATCGGTTTCATACGCCGGAGCGGTAACTTCCGCTAGCGAGGTGTCCAGCGGCCGGCCGGGTTCATCGATATGGATGGACGTCACCGTGGACAATCCGGGGCGGATGGGCCGTTTCAGGATCTCGTCCTTGCGCAGGGCGATGCGCACCGGCACCCGCTGGACGATGTGGATGAAATTGCCGGTCGCATTGTCCGGCGGCAACAGGGCGAACACGCTGCCGGTGCCGGGCACCAGGCCTTCGACCGTGCCGTGATAGACACGGCGCCGTCCGTACAGATCGACGATCACCTCGGCCGACTGGCCGGGCCGCACTTTGCGCAGCTCGGTCTCCCGGAGGTTCGCCTCCACCCAGAGATGGTCCAGCGGCACCACCATGAGCAGCGGATCTCCGGGATGGACCCGATCCCCGACCTGAGCTTTGCGTTTCGCCACATAACCCGAAACGGGCGCCCGGATGCGCTGTCGGACGAAATCGAGGTAAGCGTTGACGAAGCGGTGCTTGGCGGCCTCCACTTCGGGGTGTTCGGTGCGACTGGTTCCCCCGACCCGCGCCTCGATGGACTGGAGTTCCGCGCCGACCTCCCGCAGTTCCGCTTCGAGGGCCGTCATCTGATCCTCGGCGTTTTGCAGGACTTGCTCCGAAACCGAACCGCTGGGAAACGCCTGACGGAAGCGAATGACGTCGTGGCGCACCCGGGCGAGCTGGGCCGAGCGCGCGTCCAGTTTCTGGCAGAGTTGCTGGCGCGTCGCGAACAGCGCGCCGATCCCGCGCACGGTCCGCCCCAGGTCACCCTCGCTTTGCCCCAGGGCGGCATGGGCGCGGTGTTCGTCGAGCCGGACCAGCAGGTCGCCCTTGTTCACGAACTGGGTTTCCTCGGCCAGGACCTGGGTGACGATGCCGGTCGCATCCGCTTCGACCGGAATCAGATTGCCGGCGACGAAGGCATTGTCGGTCTCGACCCGGAAACGGCCATGCACCCACCAGTAGATGGCCGCGGCCAGAGCGCACGCGAGCACGGCCAGCGCCACCAGCAAAAGACGACGGTTGCGCCGCGCGCGGATCGCCTTCGGATGAATCTTCATAGATGCCTGTTCGAGTTTTTGGAATTATTTTGAATCGAGTGGAAGAGACTGTCTTTGGGCTCGACAGAATAGCGCCTAGGCTTGGTCCATGTTTCGGCAGGAGCCCTCTCAATCTGAAATCGGTCGGAGGCGGGTGTCGTCGAGACCGTTGGCGTATCCGCCGCCCAATGCCTCGATGAGATCGGTCATGGCAACGAGCTGATCGGTTTCCAGGGTCTTGAGCGTGAATTCCTGATCCAGAACGGAATGCCGGCGCGCCAGCATCGTCCGGCGATCGTCCAGGCCGCTGCGAAGCCGCTCTTGAGCCAGATCGAGGGCTTCCCGCTGCGAAGCCAGCAGGCGGTTGTGCGCTTCGACGATGGCCCGGGTGTCGCGCCAACTGCTGAGACTGTCGGCGACTTCCTGCACCGCTTGCAGCAGGGTCTTGTTGTAGAGCTCCACGGCTTCGTCGTATTCCGCCCTTTGCACCGACAGCTGGCCGCGCAGCCGCCCGCCTTCGAAGATGGGGAGCCTGAGGCCAGGCGCGACGCCATAGGCGAAGCTGTTACCCGAAAAAAGGATATTGGCGAGGGAGCTCGCACCCTTGGTCATGCGAAGGGCGTTCAAGCCGACGAACGCGGTCAAATCGACCGTCGGGTAAAAACTGGCTCTGGCTACCTTGATCCGTTGCGCCGCCGCCTCGGCCCGGTGCAGTGCGGCAGCGAGGTCCGGACGGTGGGCGAGCAGTTCCAGCGGAAGCTTTGTGGGCAGCGGAATTTTTTCGGGCAGCGTCACGCTGCGATTAAACAGGTGCTGTGTCGCATCAGGACCGCGGCCGATCAAGCGGGCAAGCAAGTTCCGCTGCAAGTCCAGGTAGTCGCGGGTAATGGCTCGGCGCTTGCCGGTCGCTTCCAGCTCGGATTCGGCCTGTTTGACCGGATCCGCGGAGTCCAGCCCCAGCTCGTAACGCGTTTCGGCCAGTTGGAGCAAATTACGCCGCAATTCCACCATGTCATCAGCGAGATCGAGCTGCTGCCGCAGCGCGACCCCTCGGAAGTAACACCTCGCTATCGCGGCGGTCAATTGCAGCCTGACTTCGGCCTGTTCCGCGTCTTCGGCTGCCGCTTCGCCCAGAGCCGCCTCCAATGCCGCCCGATTTTTTCCCCAGAAATCGAATTCGTAGCGGAGGCTCAAGGGATTGATCAACGCCGAGACGGTATGCGCTCCCCTAAGGGCGACATTGAAGCTGTACTCGGAAAACCGCGCCGTTGCGACCTCCGCCTCCGCATCCAGGAACGGCAGCAGTCTCGCCCCCTCCACGCGGGCAAAGCCTTCCGCCTCGCGCAGCCGGGCGGCAGCGACCTTGAGACCTGGGTTATCCTTGAGCGCCATGTCCATCAGGTGGTTCAGCTC
This sequence comes from Methylocaldum sp. GT1TLB, assembly GCF_051027445.1. Lineage (NCBI taxonomy): Bacteria > Pseudomonadati > Pseudomonadota > Gammaproteobacteria > Methylococcales > Methylococcaceae > Methylocaldum > Methylocaldum sp. GT1TLB. The sequence goes on along the minus strand of NZ_CP194898.1, from coordinate 4,025,851 downwards.
GGAGCTGCCGAACTGCCGCCACCAGCTCTCCTGTGGCCACGAATTCCGTACCCCCAGAAGCTCACCGTCGCGGGCTTCGGACAGTTTCTGGGTAATGCCCGGGGCGTCGGCAAATTCGGCACGCTGCCCGCCGGACGGAATCCAGGCGCAGCCTGCGATCAGAAACAGGACGCTAAGACCAGCAATCAGGCGACGATAGGCAGATCGGCGATTCATGGTTGCTCCATCAGTTCCTCGGCCTTGGTTTCCCTCAGGTCCTCCGCCGGACTCGGACGCAGCGGCCTGTGAGTGGGATGGGCCAGCCACACCAGCCCGGCCAGCCCGAGAAAGAGATATCCCGCCATCAAGAAGGCATCGTTGACCGCCAGAATGGCGGCCTGCTGTCTGATGAGGGCCAGAAGCTTGCCCTGTACGATGCCGGGATCGAGGCCGGCAGTCTCCAGACGCGACGAGAGCCGCGGCAGCAAGTCCAGCGACGGAAACCGGCGCCCCCCGAATTGATCGGCCAGATGAAGCTGATGAAAGGGGCTGCGCCGAAACAGCATGACGCCCTGCAAGGTAATGCCGAGCGCACCCGCGGCGATTCTCAGCGCTGCTGCCTCTTCCGCGGCGCGCATCATTTGGCTCGGCGTCAGCCCGTGAAGGGCGATGGCGGTCAGCGGCGTGAAGAACGAACCCAGAAAAAAGCCGAGGAGCAGCATGGGCCAAACGATCTGATCGAACGATCCCGGATCGTCGAAGAGCCCGATCCAGGACAGGGTGAACGCCAAGCCCAGCAGGTTGAGGCAGGCGAACACCCGCGCATCGACGCCCTTGATAAGCTCGTGCATGACGGCGATCGCCGGCGCCGCCAAAAAGATCATCACCAGGAACAAGAGGCCGGCAAGAAATGACGAGTATCCCAGCAGCAATTGGAGCTGGACGATGAACAGCGACAGCAGTCCCTGGATCGCCAAGAAACCTAGGACAAGGCAAATGATGCCAATCGTGAAGTTGCGATGGGTAAACAGCCGGATGTCCATCGCAGGGTGCCGCTCTCCCAGTTCCCAGATGACGAAACAAGGCAGCGCTACGACAACGGCGATCAGTACGCCGCGCAGAAAGGGCGAATCGAACCAGTCGAAATCGTTGCCCATATTCAGAATGGTTTGCACGCCGCCGAAGATCAGAGCCAACAGGATAAAGCCGGCGAAATCGAAACGGGTGTAGCGCCGCTGGAATCCCCGCCCATAAAGTAATGAACCGGTTACGCCGGCAATGGCCAGGGCGACGGGGATGTTGAGATAAAACAGATAACGCCACCCGATTTCGTCGGCCAGCCAGCCGCCGATGGGAAATCCGATCGTAAACGGCATCAGGGTGAACAACCCCCATATCCCAAGCCCCACCGATTTGAGCCGAGCGGGATACTCTTTCAGCAACAGGGCTTGTCCGATTGGCAGCGTAACGCCGCCGGCAAAGCCGAGAACGATGCGCGCCGGCAGGAACAGCCGCAAAGTTTCGCTGATGGCGCAGAAATAAGAGGCCGCTGCATAGATCACAAAGGCCGTAGCGAACAAGCGGTAATCGCCGAAACGCCCGGACAGCCAGCGGGCGATGGGAAACGCCAAGGCCAGGGCGATCATGAAATCGGTCTGGGCCCAGGTGCCGAGGCTCGGCACTACCCCTCCCAGGTCGCCCGCGACATGCGGCATCAGCGCGATATAAGAGCCGGCGTTGAAGAGCACGACCATGTGCCCCAAGCCGAGCGCGATGTTGAACAGAGTGAAGCGCCAGCCGCGAAGGCGTCTGGGGAAGAAAACGGTCACCTAATCGACGCCTTGACCGCAGTCAGCCGGGCGGCGCAGCGGCCATCGGCCGGCGCCGCCTTTTCCAGAGGGCAGGCGATGAGCATGAAGCGCAGCCGCCCTTGTCATTCGGAGCGACTGCTCGCCATAGCCGCCGAAGCGGCTTCGATGCTCTGCTGATCGGACCGGGCTTGCCGCGGCGCCGGCAGCCCCAAGTCGGCCAAGCCGCGGCGAACGAGCTTCGCGCCGACATCGGTCACGAGCTGCTTGAACTTTTCCGCTTCGTGGTCGAGAAGATTGGGTGCCGCTCCGGCCACCGGATACGCATCGGCATCGGCTCTTCCGATGACGTGCCCGGTGGCGGGGTCAATCAGCTTGACCAGCACCTGCAAGGGCGTCTGCGACTCGAAAATCCTGTAGGTCCCGATTCCCACCTCCAGCACGGCATCCACCCGCTCTTTGGCGTGGGACCGATAATCGACGGACGAGGTGTCGCCGTTGTACCACTGCCGGATGGCGTTATGCCAGTAGGCGAGATTTGCGGTGCGGTTGCCGGGGGCGATCGGCAACGGGTAGTACTGCTCGGCGGAAACGGCTTTGAATCCCCCGGCGGTCAACATCTCGGCCGCTTCCCGCGCCAACACCAGCGTGGGGGCCCAGTTCTCCGCCAGCGAGGCGACCGGAGCCAGCTCAGGATTGTCTGCCACGGACGCGATTCGCGGGAGAGACGGTTCCGGCACGATATCATTGTGGCTTACCAGTCCGGCGATCAGTACTCCGCCGGGATTCCGGTAAATCTTCCTTTCCAGAAACAGATCGTAAGGAACGGTATCGTTTTGCCGATAAATGGGCAGCCGGGATTCGATGAGGTCCGGCATTACTTCGAGGGGCGGCGGTTCCACCGGAATCACGAGGATCGACTGCAAGCTGCCCGACCGGTCGGCAGGCGGCTTGATCGGAGGAGCGAGACAAGCGTTCAGTGCAACCAGCAAAAACAGCAACAAGCTATAACGTTTCATATTTGGGAGGTACCCCAGTCCCATGGAATCCAGTGCGAGATAAAGAACCCGGACATCGCTTCGAACAAGCTATTCGTCGCTTTCCGACGTAGACATGTCCGATGCGCCGGGCACCCGTGCCCCATCCTTAGCAACCCTAATGCCACAACGCAGGTGATTGAATTCAAAAAACATTTCAAAGAAACACCGGCCAATGTCGTCATAATGACATCGACTCGACAACAAACAACAACCCGGCCTGACCTTCAACCCTCCAACAAAGCTTCGAATCCATTAATCAGGCCCGTAAATACCCTTCTGGTATTTCGGGCCGCCGCCCAGGCCCGGCACACGCCCGGCCTGGGCTTACGCGGCTTGTCGCCGCGCCTGGGCATCCCTGCCCCGGATTAACCCGGCCTAATTTAGAGGCAGGGTTAATAACCGTGCATTCGGAAATAACGCGCCAATTGCCACAAGAACTCATTGCTGTCACTATGACAGCACTGTGGTTAATTCGACTACGCCTCTATGGGAATGTTCGACTACGAACCTTTGAAATATGAACGAACGCTCGAAGATAAGAACGACCGAGAGCGCGATTCGCGAAGCGGTCTTGAGCCTGACGGCGAATCTTTCGATGAAAGAGCGCCTCGAGGGATTTCTCGAAATTTTCGCCAAAGTCACGGGAAATCACGCTTGCGCCCTGTTGCGCTTCCAAGACGGGGTACTCGTGCCCGTGGCGACGCGGGGCCTTTCGCCCGAGGTCATGGGACGCCAATTCGCCCCGGAGCAACATCCCCGGCTGGCGGCGATCCTCGGTTCGAGAACACCGATCCGATTCGAGGCCGACGACCCTAGGCCCGATCCTTACGATTCGCTATTGCTGAATGATGCCGGAGGCCGATTGCCCGTCCATTCCTGTATCGGCTGTAGCCTTTATAACGAGAACACCCTGCTCGGAGTGCTCTCGGCGGATGCGTTAAAACCCGGCGTATTCGACGGCATAGACGACCACATATTCCAGACCTTTGCCGCCATCGCGACGGTGGCGCTGCGTCACGAATCCTTTATCAGTGCGCTCGAAAGATTGGCTAGACACCGCGAACTGGTGACCAGCGAACTGGTCAACGAGGCCCTACAGCGCCGCGGGCAGATACTCGGCGACAGCCCCGCGCTGCAGGAACTGAGGCGCAACATCGGTATCGTAGCCCGATCCGATCTGACGGTCCTGGTGATGGGAGAAACCGGGGTGGGCAAGGAGGTGGTCGCTCGCGTCATACACGCGCAATCGCTGCGGGCCGACCAACCCCTGGTGTACGTGAACTGCGCCGCGCTGCCGGAGTCCTTGGCCGAAAGCGAACTGTTCGGACATGTCCGCGGCGCGTTCACCGGCGCCCATACCGATCGGGCCGGCAAATTCGAGTTGGCGGAGGGAGGCACTTTGTTTCTGGACGAAGTCGGCGAACTGCCCCTGGCTATCCAAGCGAAGCTGCTGCGTGCCCTGCAATTCGGCGAGATCCAGCGGCTCGGCTCGGACAAGAGCCACCGGGCCGACGTCCGCATCATCGCCGCAACCAATCGGCAGCTCGACGAAGAGGTGAAGGCGGGGCGGTTCCGAGCCGACCTCTATCATCGGCTCAGCGTGTACCCTTTGAACGTACCGCCGCTGCGGGAACGGCTCACGGATATTGCACCGCTGGCCGGATATTTCCTGGATCAGGCGCGGACGCGCCTGGGCTTGGACCGCGCCAACCTGGCGCCCGCGACCATCGAAGCCCTGAGGGCCTATTCATGGCCCGGCAACGTACGGGAACTCGAGCACGTCGTTCTCCGCGCCGCTCTGCGCGCCTCGGCGGACCGGGGACGTTCGTTGACCTTGCAACCCGAAGATTTGGACATCGGCTCTGAAATCCACTGGAGCGTGGATGCCAAGACCGGCTTGGCGTTCGGAACGAACCCGGTATCGCTTGCACGCGCGGTGGACGATTTTCAGCGGCAGTTGATCCTCAAGACGCTGGACGAATGTCGTTTCAATTGGTCGGAAACGGCTCGCCGCCTGGGACTGGACCGGGGCAATCTGCATCGCCTTGCCAGGCGCCTCGGACTAAAGCCGATCAGCCGCATGGCTTGACGCCGCGGCATTTCTTATCGTCGTTTCCGTTGGCGCGTATGGATTGATTGCAGGCGCCTTATTCCAAATCGCTTTCCGAGGAATTCATTCTTGTAGGATGGGTAGAGCGAAGCGAAACCCATCGAGCGACCTTGAATCGGTGGGTTACGCGGAGCCTGTCCCGAGCGGAGCCGAGGGGCCCGTCCTGAGCCTGTCGAAGGGCTAACCCACCCTACGATGAGTGTTCACTCGAATGCCGAATGGAATTATGAGTGGGAGCGGGCTTTAACCCGCGATCGAACGACGAAAAAAGCCGGACAACGTCCGGCTTGAGCTTAGGAAAGCAACCATAGTCTCAGGCGGTTGATCACTACGTTGCCAAAAAGTTTAGCCGGGACCAGGTCGCCGGAGAATCGTGAGGATCGCGACCGGAAATAAGGCCTTGTTCGCCTCGGAGCGGCAGCCACACGACGAACTCGGTGCCTCGTCCTTCGCCCTCGCTGGAAACCTCCACTTTCCCGCCATGCATTTCGATCAAGCGTCGCACCACGGAAAGCCCTATCCCCAGGCCGCCTTGCGTGCGGTCCAATGTCCTCGGCCCTTGAGTAAACAGATCGAAAATGTGGGGCAAAAGCTCGGGAGGTATGCCGATTCCCTCGTCCTTGACGTGCACGGCCGCTTGGCCCGATTCGATCTCCACCGAGAGCCAAATCCGCCCCTCCTCGTTACTGTATTTTGCGGCATTGTTGAGAATATTGGCCAAGGCTTGGGTTAGGCGCACCTCATCACCGTCCAGATCGAGATCGAGCGGCCCCGATTCGACGATGAGCTTGAGCCGACGGGCCTTGATCAGCGGCAAATTGACTTCGATCGCCCGAACGATTATGGCAGCGAGATTGAGCGGGGCCGGGCGAAGCGCAATCGTCCCTCGGGTAATCCTGGATACGTCGAGCAAGTCGTCGATCATTCGGGACAACTGAGCCGCCTGGCGGTCCACCACCTCCCGTGCCCACTCCGCCCTTGGCTCTTGCAAGTCCAAGCGGCGCAACACTTCGACCGCGTTACGGATGGATGCCAACGGATTGCGCAATTCATGAGCCAGCATCGCGAGAAATTCGTCTTTTCGCGACTGAACCGAAATGGCGTCTTCGGCGGATATCGAATCGTCAATGTCCATGAGCTGGACGCTACAATCGGATGGCAACATAACACTCGGTCCATTTTGGTCCTTGAAAACATCTTTGCCGTATCGCGCGGATACCGAGCGACCCGGCAAATCCCATTGCTGCTCTGGATGCGCGAGAGCCTTGCAGAGCAGCACGAATAAATCGGCGAAACCAACCGTATCGCGAGCAAACGGTAGACTCGATCAGGTCTCGTACCGGTTTTCGCAAAAGCGGCGGGCAATTACGCCGAACAGATGCTGGACCAAAGTGCGAGACCTCACTTATCCCGGTCATCGAAATTCGGATATAACCGAGCCTCGTTCTGCTGCTCGCGGTCGTACTCCAGTTGGCAATCGATGCAGCGTACCGCGCGGGGATTGGCCGCAAGGCGCTCCAAAGGAATAGGAGCCTCGCAATCGAGACAAACCACCAGCCCCCGTTCGGGGTCGGTAATTTGTTGTTCGTTCTCGGCCAATGACGCCTTCAGGCGTTGCAACGCTTCGGCTCGCGTACATTCTTCAACGATCTGAGCAATATCGATATAGTCCATGTCGGCAGCCTCCTTAGCATGAGGGAAATTTCCGCCTGGAACCGTATCAGCAAGGCACATCAGGCGACCTAACCCCTTCGAGAAAGTCGCCGCTTATTCAGTTCCCGCTACCGTATTGGTACTTAATGGTGTCGAGTAAGTCGAGCCGACGGTATAGGTTTGTACACCTATGGAAGCATACTTATGTTATGCCGCGAATTGATGCGGGTATCTTCTTGTACGCACAATTTGGTAGCTGATCGGGACTCCGAACGAGACACGAGCGACGGAAACCATCTCAAGGAAGAACCCTATGAAAACCCTCAGCATTGCCGCTGCCGCCGCAGCGGTTTCGATTTTGTCGGGCGTCGTCGCCGCTAAGCCGGCCGTTCCGTCGAGCATCTCGTTCGGTGCAAAGTACCCGACATCCTTTGACGTTGACTCGCATTTTTCCTTCACGGAAACCGACCGCTGCATCGTCAGACAAAGGACATTCGAACAGGGGGAGCCGGTGATAAAGGCCGTTTCGGAATGTGAAAAGCCGATCATTATGGTCTTCTGCATTCTTACGGTGGAGGACGGCTGGTCTTGCTGTTCAAATGCCGAATATCCCGGTCAACCGCTGATGGGCCGCGGTGACTATCATGCCCTCGGCAGCCGCGATCTGGTTGAATCGGAACCTCGTAACAGTTTTGCTGTCGGTTGCGTACCGACCAAGGTCGGCCCTGCCCTACGAACCTTGAATCCGCTAAGCCTGGGGTCCGTCCCGGACGATCCATGCTATTTAGCGATACACGGACTCGATCAAGCCTTGCTTCAAACTCCACAAGGCGACCCACATGAAATCTTGAAGACGCTCGGCTTTACCGCAATGGCCCGGCCGCTTCGGCCATTCACGCTATCGGCAAAACCGTTCGCCTATCTCCGTAAGACTATGCCTGGCAAGACGGGATAGCCAATGCTCCACTTGAAATGAGGGTGCCGCCGAAAGCGACACCCGATGCGACCCGAGGAAAGATCACCTTCTGAGCAGCCGTGAGCCGTTGAAAGCGGCAGGGATAGTTGCGGCGCCCCCGGAGGAATCGGCAATAGCGTCTTCGAGGTGGAAATGACAATGCGCCAGTCCGCATTTACGTAGCCGGCTATTCGACTGGTTCGTTCTGCTCGAACTTCGAAAACTCATCCGGATCCAATTGGCCATCCTGATTCCTGTCCATTTCGCGCCAACGCTCCATTAACTTGCTGTCGGAGCGACCTTCGCTTTCGGAAATCAGGCCGTCGCGGTTCTCGTCCAGCTTTTTGAAACGCTCGCTCTTGATTTCCCGTTCGACCTCGACCTGATGCTTGGTCGCCGGTATGTCCTTTTCGATCTGCTGGCCGGACGGGCGCTGGGCCGGCGGCTCGGCCGGCTGGTTGGTAATGTCCAGGGATCTTTCAGTCGCTTCATCCGGGTTGGGAGTTCCCGGAACTCGCTGTTGCTCAGCCGCTGCCCAGGATGAACCCAGCAGTGCGAGCACGGTGATGATGATTGATGTTTTCATGACAGACCTCCGTATCCACAATGAATATTCAATGCTTTGAAGCAGTAATCGGAGGATTTCCGCTCATAATGATTAGGACCCGCCTATCCCTGCGCGGTTCTGAAACGAAGTCGCCGGTATAAATCGCGATAGCTGAATGGACCCCAAAAAACGCCGGAGCCGGACGCAAACGAGCTCAATGCGCCGCTCCGGAAGTACTTGTGACGGGATGCGTTGGAAAAGCAGTGATCGTCACCACGACGCCGGATGACAATCCAGAGATTTGAGTACAAGGGTGGGACTCTGTTGGCTCTTGCCGACGGCCTTGTCCCGATACATGGCTTGATCGGCTGCCCTCAGCAATTCGGCGGTGGTCGAGCCGTCTTCAGGATAGACGGCGATGCCCACGCTAGCGCCTAAGACCGGCATCAACTTATTGGTTCCATTGACGTCCACGGACGGTTGGAAAAACGCTTTCTTGATTTTCCTGGCCACGGATTCCGCACCGGAACGGTCTCCGATATTCTGCAGAAGCACTACGAATTCGTCTCCTCCCAATCGGCCTACGGTATCCGTTTCCCGAACGGAATGCTGAAAAATGCGGGCGGCGCGTTGCAAGACCTTGTCCCCGGTCTGATGCCCGTAATAGTCGTTGACCTGTTTAAATCCGTCCAAATCGAGGTAAAGCACTGCCACCTTCCGCCTCGACCGGTGAGCTTCGGCCAGCGATTGATCCAACCGATCCATGAATAACTGACGATTGGGCAGTCCGGTCAACGGATCGAAATTGGCCAACAAAAATAGCCTGTTGCCCTCCTCGAGTTTACGTTTTTCATAGCGGTCATAGATTCTGGCAACACTGAAAAACATGAGGAGACATGCCAAGGATCCCACAAAAATCAGGTTCAGCCGGTTCCAATCAAGATTCGCCCACCCCAATTGTTGTTCGATTTCGAGAGATAAGTGTTTCTCCGGCTCTCCGAAAGAGCTGCGAAAAAGCAGCTTGGGAAACAAGCTGGATTCGAGGGGCGTTGCCGGCGAAGCCTGCTTATGAATCAACTTGTCACCCGGATTTGCTCCAGCGTGCACCGACTCGAACAGGGTGAGCGCCAACGCAACGGAATCGGAAGGGAGATGGAAAAGAGCCTTCACCCTGCATATCACTACGGCGAAACTTACGCCGCCTGTTAAACTTACCGGCTCCACGAGCGCATAACCCCAATCGCCGTTATTGAGCAGGAACGAGCGACTGGCGGCAATTTCTCCGGACCTCAGAGCGCGCTGAAAGGCGTTTCCGAGTACCGATACCAAATCGACATCGGTCTCCGACAAGGGTCGCGTCTCATCGGCGTCCGGCGCAATGGAATTCGGAGCATACAAGAACGGTTTGCCCACAGCCGCAACTCGAATCAGGCGATTCCTACGATCGGAAAAAAGATGTACCGAAGAAGCGACACCCTCATGAAGCCTTAAGGCAACGAATTCTTCCAAAGTCTCCTTGTCGAACTTCGGAACGGTGCCCATGAAGTAGATGCCGGCATCCTGGTCCGAGATCAGGCGCGCGTAGGTAGTGATCTTCTCCTGATTTATGGGCTCCTCGGTCTTGAGGAATGCCGCCAGTCCATGTGTCGCATCAACATAGCGGCGCGTTTGCGAAACCAATTGCGTTTGAATCAGGGCGGACGTCTCGGAAAACCGCTGGGTTTCCCGCTGAATGTCGAGAAAAACGGCGAACGCCAATCCCGCAGCGGCGATCAATATCCAGCATATCGTCAACAAGGCGTAGAAGGAAAACCGCTTGACGATCAGTTCGATTATCCCCTTTTGCAACAACGCCGCGGCCTGCATAGCCTTTATGCTACTATTCGCTGCCGGCTGCCCGACTTCAAGGATTCCCGGATTGCCACCGGAATGGCGATCCAGCTCGAAGGGGATGTACGATTCTGCATCTCTACGAATCCATGATTGCAAAAGATTTTGGAAGAGGAGATACATGTTTAAACCCAGACTCGACGTATTCCTTGCTTGCCCGATTCATACCAGCGCTCTCATCGCGAACTTTTTGGTTCTGCTGTTCTTGCCCCTGGTACGCCCACCGATCACCCTGTCCATGCTGCTAGTCGCGCTACTGGTCTACCTCTCGATGTTCTTTGGCGCCAAATCGGCGGCTAACGAAACTCAGAGACTCTTGTCGTTGAGTAACGACGATAAACCAAGCGTTCACTGAACGGTCATCCTGCTATCTCGCCGGTCGAAACTGTTCGACGTTCAGCTTACATGCGGACGGCGCGAGATAATGTGATTTAGTACCAACTTCCGGAAAAACCGCTCGTTAATGATTAATGCAAAAACCATGCACAAGCCAAATGTTTCGAGCGCCGCAGTTGATGTTTCATCCGCTGCGACGAACTCCGCATAAGGCGGGGACGCGCGTCGAAGACTCCGATTGAGTCGCCTTTGTGACTCCGAAGCACAACTCACCCGGCTTGCTGCGCCGCCTGGCGGCGCTCGTTTACGACATGGTCGTGCTGGTTGCGGTACTCTTCGCCGCAACGGTCCTCCTGCTGCCGCTTCATCACGGAGAAGCCTTTCAACCGAACCACGGGCTGTATAGCGCATATCTATTGACGGTCAGCTTCGCGTTTGTCGGGTGGTTCTGGACCCATGGCGGACAAACTCTCGGAATGCGTTCCTGGAAAATTCGCCTGTGCACGACAGCCGACACTTCCATCTCCTGGGGCCAGGCTTCGATTCGCTTCTTCTGCGGCTTGATATCCTTCGGCTGCCTAGGCCTCGGCTATCTCTGGGTTTTGTTCGATTCGCAAGGCCGTAGCTGGCACGATCTCGCGTCCCGGAGCAAAATCGTTTGGCAAGATTTAGAGCCTTCAGAGAAAACAGGGATGAATTAAGCGTCTAAGGCAAGAACAATGTCGGATGTCGCGGCGAAATCGGGCATCCAGCTTGCCCCCGCCGCTCATCCCGGCACAACGATCTCGCAAAACGCAGCGGAGATGTCTCATGCAGGACCGCGCCGATGTATTCGAAAACCCCGTGTCACGGGAGGTCTGGAATTGGAAATACCGTCTCACGGACGAAGCGAGCCGCGACTTTGGCGTAAGGGATACCTGGCGGCGTGTAGCGCGAGCCCTGGCCAGCGCGGAGCCCGAAAATTCCGCCCATTGGGAACGCGTTTTTTTTGAAGCCTTGGAAGACTTCCGGTTCTTGCCGGGCGGGCGAATTCTGGCCGGAGCCGGCAGCCGACACGATGTCACGCTGTTCAACTGTTTCGTAATGGGCACTATTGAAGATTCCATGGAAGGCATCTTCTCGGCGCTCAAGGAAGCGGCGCTCACCATGCAGCAAGGAGGCGGCATCGGTTACGACTTTTCCACCCTGCGCCCGTCCGGCATCCCCGCCCACCGATGCGGTGGCGTCGCCTCCGGCCCGGTATCTTTTATGCGCATTTGGGACAGCATGTGCGCCACGATTCTTTCGACCGGTGCCCGACGTGGTGCCATGATGGGTACATTGCGCTGCGATCATCCGGACATCGAAACCTTTGTCGGTGCCAAACGAACCCTCGGCGAGCTACGGAACTTCAATCTTTCCGTACTGATCACGGATGATTTCATGGACGCGCTGAAGCATGATCGGGATTGGCCGCTGGTATTTCCCGTCAATCCCGAGGGAACCCCTGCCGGTACAGGACAGATCGTTCTGAGACGCTGGTCCCATACCGACACCCCTGTTCCCTGCCGCATCGTTCGAGTGATCAGAGCCCGCGACCTGTGGAATGCCATCATGCGGTCCACCTATGAACATGCCGAACCGGGCGTTCTGTTCATCGACCGCATCAATCGGGAAAACAATCTTTGGTATTGCGAACACATATCGGCCACCAATCCTTGCGGCGAAATCCCCTTGCCCCCTTACGGCGCTTGTGATTTGGGCTCCATCAATCTCACCCGCTTCGTATCGCGGCCGTTCGAGGATCACGCCGCTCTGGATTTCGCGGGCATCGAACGGATTACCGCCGTGGCTGTGCGCATGCTGGACAACGTCATCAATGTCAGCCGGTTTCCCTTGCCGCAACAGCGGAATGAAGCGCTCGATAAACGGCGTATCGGTCTGGGAATTACCGGGCTGGCGGACGCCCTGATAATGTTGGGTGTGCGCTACGACGACGAACAGGCGTGTCAGCTTGCCGACAAAATCATGCGAACCGTGTGTCTCGCGGCATATCGGACGTCGATCGAACTGGCGAGCGAAAAGGGTTCTTTCCCCTGTTTGGATCGCGACAAATACCTACAGAGTCCATTTGTTCGGGCCTTGCCGCGCACCATCAGAAAAGGCATTTCCGGACACGGCATTCGGAACAGCCATCTGCTGGCGGTCGCGCCCACCGGCTCCATTAGTCTGCTCGCGAACAACGTGTCCAACGGGCTCGAACCGGCATTTGCCGAGCGCTATCAACGACGCGTCCTAACTCCCGAAGGTCTTCAGAACTACGACATCGAAAACTATGCGGTCCGGTTGTGGAAGCTCGAATGTTCGAAGCACACGCTGCCGCCGGCTTTTGTCACCACCTTCGAATTGTCGCCGCTCGCACATTTACGTATGCAGGTCGCAATCCAACGTTCGGTGGACAACGCCATTTCGAAAACGGTCTACCTGCCCGAGAACTTTCCTTTCTCCGATATGGAGTCACTGTACCGCCAGGCCTACGACATGGGACTAAAGGGTTGTACCACTTATCGGCCCAATCCCATTACCGGAGTCGTAATCAGCCCGACGGAGCCCATGACGGATTCCGCTATCTGCTGCGAACAGAACGATTAGCCCGTGACGCCGCCGGCACATGTCGCTCTGTCACGACACTCGGATATAAAACAGGCGCGGAACTGAGAAAGGGGTTTTGGCGGGAACCGGGACACCGGCGGGGCGTAAGAAGCAATTAAATCTCGTTACGCCCCGGACCGTCGTGTGGTTAAACGATTAGAGGGCGGTGGACGAAATTTTATGGTTCTTGATTTCGCCACGCTGCATGCGGACGTGCTCCTCGAGCTGACGCTTTGCGGCATCGAACGCGTCGCGTAACGCGACGTACACATCCTCATGTGCCTGCTTGTCGTGATGGTCGCGGCTGACCACGATCTGCTTCTGAGGAACGCTCAAATCGATTCTGACTTTATAGAGATTACCCTGGTGCTGATGATGATGCTCCGCCTCGACGGCGACTCTACAGCTGATGATGTGATCACAGAATTGCTCCAGTTTTGCGGCTTTCTCCCGAATGCGGGTTTCAACGGCGTCGGAATGAGGAATGCCTCGAAACGTAATCTCTAGTGGTACTTGCATAGGTCTTTCCCATTAAGTGTCAAGTCTGTAAGTAGTTCAAAAAGTCTCCACCGAAGCCCTGGTCCAGCGCATGCTGTCCGGCTCGTCCAAATTTCCGGCTTCTGCTTGGTGGTTCGGTCCATTGGTTGTTGTGTTGTGACCCTGTAAGGCTTGGGTCGATGGGGCCGAATATGCGCTCAGCCCCTTATTTCCGTGCCGCTCCGGGCACATGATATACAACCCGAAGTCGCCCTGTCGACTTGCGCCCCGCCGCATATTCACGCGAAAGCTTATTCATAAGACTCGTGCGCTCGAAAACGGTTGCCGGCCGATTTGCCACGGGAACCGGTGTTCGATTACGAGGCGTTCGTTCGCCTGAACTCGCGTAGCGCCGCCAAGACCTCGTCTAGGTCCGCCTCGGTATGATCCGCGGAAACCTGAAACCGGATTTCTTCGTCGCCGCGGGGCACTACCGGATAAACGATCCCGGTCGCCAGAATGCCCCGCTCGCGCAGATGAAGGACCATGCTTCGGGTCCTTTCGGTATCCCTGAGCATCAAAGGGACGATCGGATGCGCGCCGGGAAGCGTCTCGAATCCCGAATCCGTTAGACCTTGCCGGAACTTGGCCGTCAAGTCCCGCAGCCGCGCGAGCCGCTGCTGCCCCTCGGAACCGCTCACGATTTCCACGGCTCTCGCGCCGGCGGCCGCTTCGCCCGGCGTGATCGGGTTCGAATAGATGTAGAGCGGGGCTTTTTCGCGCAAAAAATCGACCAGCAGCGAACTGCCGACGACATACCCCCCGTTGACGCCGAAAGCCTTTCCCAAGGTACCGATCAAAATATCCGCCGGCCCGCACTCCGCATACTCCTCGGTGCCTCGGCCGGTTTGCCCGAAAGCGCCGACGCCATGGGAGTCGTCAACGACGACGAACACCCCTTCGGCAAATTTTTCATCATAGGCCTCGGCCAGCGCGAGCAGCTCCTTTAGGGGGGCATGATCGCCGCGCATGCTGAAGATGCCGTCGGTCACGATGATTCCCCGCCGGCACGACTCGGCCGCCTGCCGTAAAAACGTCTCGGCCTGATCGAGGTTCAAATGCTCGTAAACGAACTTCTCCTTCGGCCGGGCCAGACGGATCGCATTGATGATGCAGTTGTGGTTCAACTCGTCGCTAATCACCGCAGTCTCGAGGCCTATCAGGGTCGGCAAAACGCCCATCACCGCCGCGTAAGCCGAGCTGAACAGCATTGCCGCCTGGCGGCCGTGGAACTCGGCCAGACGCTGTTCCAGCCGCACATGCGGCTCGTAGGTGCCGCTGATGAAGCGCACGGCTCCGGGACCCGCACCGTAATTCCGGACGCCTTCCTCCTCCGCCCTCATCACGTCCGCGTGATGCGCGAGCCCAAGATAGCCGTTGGAGTTCATGCGGAGAAACGGACGGTCTCCCTCTCCTTTCAGCAGATAACGGATGCCGTGCCCGTCCCTCGGCGGCAGAACGCCGGTAATGATCGTTTCCCGGCTCTTGCGCACGCCGGACCGGTCCAGCTGCGCCAGCTCTTGCTTCAACAAAGCCTCCATTCGGTCCATGGCCATAGTTCACCTCGTCGCTCAATAATTGATTCCGGAAACGGCAATCGGACGCGAATCAAAGCCGGGATAGCCGGGCTCCATGGAGCTTTTCCAATCCGTTCAGGCAGTCCGCTGCCGTCCCTATGCAGATACACCCTGCAATTTTGCGCGAATCTTTTCGAGCATGTCGCTCGTCATACGCGTTATGTCGTAATGTGGCGTCCAGCCCCACTCCGTCCGTGCCGCGCTGTCGTCCAGGGATTGGGGCCAGGAGTCGGCAATCGCCTGACGCACCGGGTCCACCTCATAGTCGATCGCAAATTCCGGAATATGTTTCCGAATCTCGGCAGCCAATTCGCCAGGGGTAAAACTCATGGCGGTCACATTGAATGCATTGCGGTGTTTCAGCCCGGCGGCGTCGGCTTCCATCAGCATCATCATGGCTCGAACGGCATCGGGCATGTACATCATGTCGAGACGCGTGTCGGCCCGGAGAAAACAGGTGTAATGACGATAGCGGATCGCTTGGTAGAAGATTTCCACCGCGTAATCGGTGGTTCCGCCGCCGGGCGGAGTCCGATAGGAAATGATCCCCGGCAGGCGCAGGCCTCGGGTATCGACGCCGAACCGGCGAAAATAGTAGTCGCAGAGCAATTCGCCGGTAAGCTTGGTGATGCCGTAAATCGTCGTCGGACGCTGGATGGTGTCTTGAGGCGTGTCTTCGCGCGGCGTGGTCGGTCCGAAAGCGCCGATCGAACTCGGAAAGAATACGGCGCATCGGTACTGGCGGGCGACTTCCAGCATACGATACAAACCGCCCATATTGACGTTCCAGGCCACCTGAGGCCGATCTTCGGCTACGGCGGAAAGAAGTGCCGCCAGATGATAAATGGTCTCGATCCGGTAACGGCGCACCACGTCCTGAATCTGGCGCAACTGGGTACAGTCGAGATGCTCGAACAGGCTATCGCTTTCGCCCGCGCCGGCGGGGGGCATGCGAATATCGGCCGCCACCACGAGGCCGTCTCCGTATCGGGTCCGCAACGCCGGAATCAGCTCCGAACCGATTTGGCCGAGCGCGCCGGTCACCAAAATTCGACCTTGTGTACCCATCGTATTCTCCTTCCCCTCGCGGAGCTCCGGATCAGCAGAAAGCCAGCGGTTTCCGAGAGATCGATAGGCCAAGGTTAAATCTCGCCGATGACCGGGTCAATGCAACGGGGATGACGGCGCTGATGCTACTGCTCAGAACCCGTATGAGCCTTGACAATAGGTTTCGGGAACCACAAGCTGGGTCACTGGTCAGCACTCGTGCCCGGAGGTATTCACCATGACCAAAAAAGAAGAAAAGGCCTATTCCCAGGAAGAAATCGAAGAGCGCCTGAAGCAGGAGCTTCCGCATTGGTATTACGAAAACGGCTGGATACGCCGAAAATTCCGAACCCACAGCTGGAAAGCCACCCTGATGGTGGTGAATACGGTCGGACATCTCGCGGAGGCCGCCTGGCATCATCCCGATCTGACCGTGTCTTATGCGTTCGTCATCGTCAAGCTGATGACTCACACGGCAAAAGGCGTAACGGACAAGGATTTCGCTCTGGCGAAAAAGATCGAGGAGGTCGTGCAATGGCAGCCTGGCGCGGAAACCGGCGGCATCCTGGAAGGCACACCGGACGATCCGCGCTTCAGGTATCTCAAGTACGACTGAGCGACTCGAGCAACTGCTGCGCTTCCTTTTGCAGCTTCGGACGAAGGAACAGCAGTTTCCATCGGCTGCCGCCGCACTTTCGCCACAGCACCACCGAGCGGATACCGGCCAGCAAGAGCGCACGGATTCTGTTGCCATTCTCCGGATCGGACAGATACATCTGCTCGCCCGCCACCATCACCCGCGGCTTCAGTTGGCTGACGGTCTGATGATAGGTTTCGGCAAGCGTTGCGAGCACTTCCTCATCCAGAACACCCCGCTCTTCGGCAATGGCGGCGGCTTTTTCCATGCCTGCACGAATGGCCTCGAGCATGCGGGGCTGCTTCATCAGCTTGCGCTCGAGAAAAATAAGCGTCGAGGCGTAGCGCGCCTGCTCCGGATCCACGACATCGGGACCGCCCAACTGTTTTTCGATTTGCCTGAGCCCCGTCATAACGCAGTGGAGACCGCCGTAAACATCCACCACGTCCCCCGAGTCGATCTTGAGCACGCTGCCGATGCTGGCCGCCATGTCCTCGCGATCGGCCGTTCCCCGCTTGGCGATGTGCTGCACGAGGTAAACCGCCTGGGACAGGCCGGCCAAAGCGATCACTTGATTGCGTAAAGTTTTTGTCATCACAGACTGCAACGAATGGCGAAAAATGACAGACCCATTCTCCGCGAGGGATTATTGGTCGCGCCGATTGTATTTCACCGCGTTTCCCTTGGCCAATTCGACAGGATACTTTTCAGCGTTCTTCCGCATCTTTTCCTGCACGGCCTCCTCCAAATCGATACTCATGAGGTCGGCCAGCCGCAGCAGATAAATCAGAACGTCGGCGATCTCCTCCCGCACTGCGCGATAATCTTCGGGATTTTCGGCCAGACGATGCGATTCATCATCCTTAAGCCATTGAAAACGCTCCAGCAGTTCCGCCGCCTCCACGGAAAGCGCAATCGCGAGATTTTTCGGACTGTGGAATTGGTCCCAGTCTCTGTCACGGGCAAACTCTCGTAGAGCCTGTTGTATCGCTGCAATGTTCATGGAAAGCTCTGTTAGCGTATTTTTTTATTGAGGCGGATTAAGCGAAAATAGTTAACACGAACATGGCAAGAGAATGAATACAACAAGCTCTGGACGAACTCCGTGTGATTTCGTTCAATGTTTGTAAAC
The DNA here is from genome assembly GCF_051027445.1 of Methylocaldum sp. GT1TLB. Classification (NCBI taxonomy): domain Bacteria; kingdom Pseudomonadati; phylum Pseudomonadota; class Gammaproteobacteria; order Methylococcales; family Methylococcaceae; genus Methylocaldum; species Methylocaldum sp. GT1TLB. Next base: position 4,007,972 of record NZ_CP194898.1, on the reverse strand, counting down.
AATCGCTCGTGAAGGTGTAAAAAAAATGGAAAGTCTTATTCAGAACCTGCAACGCACGATTCGCGCCTTGGAAACCCTGAGCGAAAAAAAGCTGCCCGAAGCCGATCAGGTGGACGAACTGCTTGATCAACTGTTTCAGCAGAAAATCGACCTTGTCAATATCACCATCAGCAGCTCGTCACCGGTCTACCAGCAGGCGGTTCAGGCCATGAACCAAGCGGCGGCTCGGGTCGAAAGAGCCGTCAAGGAGCCGTCCCGCATAGGCGATGCCGTTCCGGTCGTGTACGATGCGGTGGGCAAGCTGGCCAAGCTTTTGAATCATGTGATGCCTTGACGCGAATGCAGCCCACGCCACCGGGCCAGCGCTTTCCCTTTCCGCCGCTGAAGGCGGCCGGAGACGCGGCGCTCGCGTCAGAATCCATTCCCCTCGGCCACCTCCGTTGTCCGCCCATCGATTCAGAGACCTATCGAAGGTTGGAAAGGCGGGTAGGGCGCTGCCACCTCAACCAAAGACTGGGCATAGAGCATGATTTCGAGGCTCGCGTGTTCGGCCAGGGACGCACTTTATTCCATATCGAAAATTGGTATTCCGTTCATGGCTTGATGCGCCATATCCTGCGACTCTTGTGGCTGCACAACCGAGGCCGCGAAAATGCCCGAACCATCCAAATCCGTCATAACGAGATCAAGCTCGAACGGCTCCCGCGGGCGTTCGACGGTTTTACTCTGCTGCACATTACCGATCTTCATCTGGACATCTCGGAGGATATTCCCGACACGCTCATCGACGCCGTAAACCGGGTCGATGGCTACGACATCTGCGTTCTGACCGGCGATTTTCGTGCACAAACCTATGGTCCGTACGAACCGACGCTGACGGCCATGCAAAAGGTTCGTCCGTTTCTGAAGGGGCCGGTCTACGGCGTCCTGGGCAATCATGACACCATCCGCATGTCGCCTGGGCTGGAAAACCTGGGAATCCACATGCTGTTGAACGAGTCTATCGCCCTAACTCGCGGCGATGCGACCATCTATCTCGCCGGCATCGACGACCCTCACTACTACCGCGCCGACAACATCGAGAAAGCCACCGATCAAATTCCACAGGAGTCGGTTTCCATTCTGCTTTCGCACTCGCCGGAGATGTATCGGCACGCGGCCTATGCCAATTTCGACGTGATGCTGAGCGGCCACACGCACGGCGGCCAGATTTGCCTGCCCGGAGGCATTCCCATCATTCTCAACGCAAACGCCCCTAGAGCGTTCTGCAACGGACCATGGCGTTACCACTCCTTGCAGGGTTACACATCAGCCGGCAGCGGTGTCAGCATCGTGGATGTGCGTTTGAACTGCCCGCCCGAGATAACCCTGCATCAGTTGCGCTCGACCTAGTAGGGCTGCTCGCGTATCCGGAGCTGGAAAAGGATACGCGAGACCACGAGTTCCATGAATGTAAAGCCGGCGACGAGACCGGCCACATGGATAAGCTCCAAACCCAGCTCGACACGCACGGCAAGTAAAGGGAACAAAGACTCCGGAATTTGATCCAGTCCTAATGCCATGCCACTGGCCGGAACACCAAGACGCCTCTTGATGAAGCTGGAAAAGAGATCGCCCAGCATCGCCGTGGCGCCGATGCAAAGACCCAGCTCGAAGGGAAATCCTACCCCCGCGGCGGCCAGTCCGGTAACCGGAATCGCAGCAATGAACCCTCTCCAGGTCTTGGACGAGCCAAACAGCGGCCGCCGGTCGACGAAATGCGCGCCGCCGTCTATAGGCCATGCCAAACGCTCGCCCAGTCCCTTGTTGATCAGTATGGGAACGCCGTTAGCGGCCATTAGCAGGAATAGAAGTTTAAGAGTCAGCATTGTCACCGTAATCGGCCGCCCAAAACCGGTACCGCAATTCGAGAATGTCGCCGCTTCAGCTCAAGAGCACTGCCACCAGGCCGGTTATGAAAATGCCGTCGAAAGTGCCGGCGCCTCCGATGGATGCAATCGGAGCCGCCATTCGGCGAATATCCTTCAGGCGCAAGAGATCGGCACCGATCAAGACCCCCAACGATCCCGAGATATAGGCGAGAGGAGCCCGATATTCCTCTCCCAGGAAAATGGCGGCCAGAGCCGCCGCGAGCGGAGCGACCAAGACCGGCATGCCGATGCCGACGCCCGGAATGGGCCGGCTCATGAAGTAGCTGACCGAAGCGACAAAAGCCGTAGCCGCAATAATTTGCAAAGGCGGAACACTGTAGCTGTTGACCAGGTACAGCGAGAACAGCACCGGCACCAAACAGCCGCCCACGTTTACCGCGACTTGAGTGCGGCCGGTAAAAGGCACCGGCGGCCGGCGCAGCAAGCCGTATCCTATTCTTTCAATCGGCGGTGGCGCGGCGGATACCCGCAGCGTAAACAAAGGCAGATTGATGGCGCTGCCGAGCAAGGAGGTAATCAACAGCGTCAGCGCCGATTCCGGATTCAAACCGAGTTTCTGGAAAGTTAGGGTAATCAGCCCCAGCTTGATACTGAAGATAATCCACAGCAGCAAGCCCAAAAAGAACAAAAAGTAGAGAGGTGAAAACGGTGATCGCATCAGCGCTGGTCCAGCCCATAAAAAAGGCCGTGGGGCATGTCCCACGGCCCCTCATGGGTTATTCGACTTTAATGCTTTTACGCTTGGAGGTGGCCACCTTGGGAATGGTCAACTCGAGCACGCCATCTTTGAAATTCGCCTTGACCTTATCCCCTTCCACCGGGCAAGGCAGGCGGATGGTCCGCTGAAATTCGCCCCGACTCAGCTCGCGCCGGTAGAACTGGCCTTTTTCCTCCTCTTCCTCGCGTCGGGTCGTGGCCCGAATGCTGAGTGTATTGTCCTGCAGCGAGACATCGAGGTTTTCCTTGCTGACCCCCGGCAACTCCGCACGGACCAGCAACTCCGGTTCGCGGTCGATCACATCCACTCTAGGCACGCGCCCGCCGAAGACGGACTCTCTTTCCGGCCAGCCCCGTCCAAAAAAGAACGGTTGCATCCAGTTGCGCCGCACCTCGTCGAACCATTGCTCGAGCTCGTCCAAGGGGCTTAGGAATTGCCCCGCTTGCGGCTGCGTCACTTCTTTGCCGGTGGACTTTTTGGTCTGACTCTCTCGCTTGTCGGTCATAGCATTTCCTCCTTTATAAACGCAAACTTGGATTCACATATCAGGCACGCTAGAGAGAACAAAGCCGGACATGCCGGTTTCTGAAATAAGACCGTTAACGACATTTTTCAACGGCTTTGCGACGAGCTGCTGCCTTCCATAGGTCGTGCAACATTCGACAACAACCCATGTCAAAGTGTTGCAAGAGAAAGCCGTATCGGCAACATGGCGTGGGGTTCGCAAGATGTCTCCTTCGGTTTTCTTTTCCCCTTCTTCAACTGTCGGCGCTTCAAAACACCATTTTTGCATCGCCCTTTCTTATTCGCTACTCTAGCTTACCGGATAAACAACCGCTATCTTTTGATGGAAATTCTCATATTGGTCTTTCTTTTTCTGTTGAATGGCGTATTCGCCATGTCGGAAATGGCCATAGTCTCCGCCCGGAAAATCCGCCTGCAACAGTCCGCCCAAGAAGGCCATTTCGGCGCTAAAGCCGCCCTCCAGTTAGCCAACGAACCTTCTCATTTCCTTTCCACGATTCAGGTCGGCATCACCTTGATCGGGATTCTCATGGGCGCTTTCGGTGAAGCCGCCATTTCCGGCGAACTAGCCGAATATCTCGAACAGTTTCCGGAAATTGCGCCTTACAGCCGCGGTCTATCGCTGGCCGTGGTGGTCATCGGGATTACTTACTTTTCTCTGATCATCGGCGAGCTGGTTCCGAAGCGGCTAGCGCTGCAAAAGCCGGAGAAAATCGCCATGGTTATCGCCCGGCCGATGAATTTCATTTCGCTGGTGGCGTATCCTCTGGTCAAGATTCTGAGCCTATCGACCGACTTCATTCTGCGGCTGTTTAGAGCGCGACAGCCCGAGGAGCCGCTGATCACCGAAAAGGAAATCAGGATCATGATCGATCAGGGCACCGCAGCCGGCGTGTTCGATAAATCCGAACAGGAGATGGTTTCGAACGTCCTGCGCCTGGATGTGCTTCGCGTCGGGGCGATCATGACGCCTCGGATGGATATCTATTACCTGGACATCAAGGATTCATTCGAGGAAAACCGCCGAAAGATCATCGACAGCCCCTATTCGAGAATCCCCGTCTGCAAAGACGGGCTCGACAACGTCATAGGATTCGTCCAGGCCAAGGATCTGCTGACCAAAGCCCTCCTCGGCGATTCCATCGACCTGGGCCGACTGATCAAAACGCCACGCTACGTGCCGAAATCCCTCAATCCCATGCAACTGTTGGAGGAGTTCAAGCGCTCGAAAACGCCCATGGCTTTAGTCGTGGACGAATACGGCGAAGTCGCCGGACTGGTCACGCTCAAGGATGTGATGGAAGCCATCGTGGGCGACATTCCTATGGCTGAAGGGGAAGAAGAACCGGAAGCCATTCAGCGAAACGACGGTTCCTGGCTTTTGGACGGAATGCTGAGCACCGCGAAATTCAAGCAGATCTTCGACTTGGAGGAACTACCCGACGAGGCCACGGGCAATTTCCATACGATAGGCGGCTTCGTCATGCTGCAGCTCGGTCACGTTCCGCGCGCGGCCGATCATTTCGAATGGAATCACCTTCGTTTCGAAGTGGTCGACATGGACAAGAATCGAGTGGACAAGTTGTTGGTTTCGCCGATCGATTTCGGCTAACAAGGCTTGAGACGACGGAGAAACTCGACGTAGCCCTAAACTTGGCTTGATCAGCGTGACTCGTTCTTCGTGGTGCCGCAGCGTTCGCACCGATAAACGGTAATCAGCTTGCCCTGCTTGACGTCAAAGGGCTTTTCCCGCACCACTATCCATTTGTGAAAACCGCTCCGGCACAATGTCTTGCCGGCGTGCTTTTCCGAGGCCTTCGGCCGCCGGAAATTAACGACATCGCCCATGGATCGAACTCCTCAACTCAGGAAAAAATGGTTCTGAAAGTCAAATTAATGCGTTCGGTCTTAGGCTCCCGCGCTTTCGGCACGGAATGTCGCCACCCATGCTGCAAACGCCCGCCCATGAGCAGCAGACTGCCGTGGGTCAAGACGATTTCCAAGGTTTCTCCGGTCTTGTTGTGGCGAAGCCTGAACAGCCGTTCGGCGCCAAAACTCAAAGAGGCGATGAACGGGTTCGATCCGAGCTCTTTCTCCTTGTCGGCATGCCAGCCCATCGAGTCCCGGCCGTCTCGATAGAGATTGCCGAGCACGCTGTTGAACCGCCGCCCGCAAAACCTTTCAACGCGGTCCTTCAGCATCGACAAGGTTTCGTTCCAAGGCAGCGGTTCATGGCTCACGCCGGAGTAGCGGTAAGCCGCGCCCGCGTCCCCGTACCAGCACACCAACCGCGGTACCCTCACCCGCCTGCCGAAAACCGTGATGTCTTCTTCCTGCCAAGCCAAATCCCGCCGCAAAAGGATATGAAGCGCATCCGCTTCCGGGCGAGAAACGAAATCTTCGACGAAATACAATTCGCCGTCCCGAGGCGCGAGATTAACCGTGGGCCATTGGGCCGGTGAGCCTGGCTGACGCAAACCGAACAACCCCGTTCAAAGACCCGCGCTATCCATCCGTTCCACCAAACGCTGCAGACCATCGGAAATCAGAACGGTGTACGCCGCGCCATCTTCGATGGCTTTCAGGGCGGGCGGCAATTGCTGCAATTGTCCCCGTAGCCGCTCCCGCATGACAGCGAGCGTCTCCTGTGCACCGACGCGCTTGCCTTTGGCCATTACCTGGCGAAGCAGCGGTTCGCCTTCGATCTGAGACTCGCTTTCCTCGGCCATCACATCGTGCAGCATGTGGCCTTCATCGTCGTAACGGCGGTACACCTGCTTGCGCCCAGGCCAATTCTCCTTGCCTTTCGATCGCTTGCGTCTGGGACGCCCCGCATATTCCTGCAACTTGTAAGCGCAGTTCAAGTACGGCATATCTTGGGACGTCGTCAAACGCGTTCCGACTCCGAATCCATCGATAGGAGCGCCCGCCCCGAGCATCCTCAGGAGTTCGTGCTCGTCCAGATCGCCGCTGGCGAAAATGCTGCACTCCGTGAGCCCGCCCTCATCCAGAATCGACCGTACCCCCTTAGCCAGTTCCGCCATATCGCCGCTGTCTAAACGCACCCCTTTTATGGGGATGTTTCTTTCGGCCAGCCTGGGAGCCAAAGCAACCACTTTTCGGGCGGCTTCCAGCGTGTCGTAGGTATCGATCAGAAGCAGCACGTTGCCCGGCAGGCTTTCCGCAAACCGCTCGAATGCTTCGACCTCGTCGTCATGCGCCATGATGTAGGAATGGGCCATGGTGCCGTAAACCGGAATGTCGAATAATTTTCCGGCCAGAACATTCGACGTGCCGTCGAAACCGGCCAGATAAGCGGCGCGGGCGGCCATCAGACCGGCCTCGGCGCCGTGGGCGCGGCGCAGTCCGAAATCCACCAAAAGCTTTCCCGGCGCGGCGAGCGCCGATCTAGCCGCTTTCGAAGCGATCATGGTCTGGAGCTGAACGATATTGATCAAACGGGTCTCGATGATCTGGGCCTCGGCAATCGGCGCCGTTACCCGAACGATCGGCTCGTTCTGAAAAAAGACCGTTCCTTCCGGGATGGCATAAACATCCCCGGTGAAGCGAAGCTTGGACAAATGGTCGATAAACTCGGGCGTAAAGTAATCCAAAGTACCGAGCCACTCGCACTCCTCGTCGGAAAACTCGAAGTCTTCCAGGAATTCGACAAGCTGTTCCAGCCCGGCGGCAATCAGAAAATTTCGGTTCGGCGGAACCTTCCGTACGAACAGTTCGAAGGTCGCGGTGCCGGACATGCCCTCCCGATGATAGGCCTGCAGCATGGTAAGCTGATAAAGATCGGTAAGGAGCGCGGCGTGTTGTGTTTTCATGCTGTAATCCGGTCCTGCGATATCAGACGGGCGTCCGAGACAAAGTCGGCGATTATTAACGGCCTTAAAAACTACGCGGAATTTTTTGGCTGTTCGGAGTCACAAATAAATAATGTCTAGCGATATCGAATCATCGGGCGATCGGACATCGGCTGTCAAACGGACTATTGCTTCAAATGCCGTTCGAGCCGGTATTGAATGTCTGGTTCGCTCCAACGCCAAGACTTATAATTCTTGGGCGTCCGGACATGGCATCAAGTTCAAAGCCTGCTTCAGAAGCGGCATTGCCCTGTTTGAACTTCGGCGCAATCCACCGGCTTTTAGTTCAGACGATGTCGCACTGGCGAGATCACAATCGCGGCTGGCCCGCGAGTCCGTGTCGAAAATCACAGATTTCACAGATTGAGTATGACCAATGGCTAAAATTGTCTTGAAGGTAACGGGCATGAAGTGCGGCGGCTGCGAAAATCAGGTCCAGGACGCCGTTAAATCCTGTGTCGGCGTTTCATCAGCCAAGGCTTCCCACACGGCCAGCACGGTCGAAATCGATTACGACGAAACAAGAACCGACCTGGCCTCGGTTAAGCAGGCAATCACCGAAAAAGGCTTCACGGTCGGCTGAAAGTTCCGTCACGCGAGCTTTTGCGCCAGGCGGTACTTTCCTCCGTTAGGATGAGCAATCCGTTCGGCGTTGCAGGGACCGTAGCCGCGTCCACAAATCCAGCACACGATAGGAAAAATGTTTGCCGACTCGTAATGGTATTCGGAGCAGTGCCGATGGATAGAATGGAATGGCGAATCGCGCCGCATCCCTGTCTAATGTCTGAGAGGTTTTCAAGCAGGGAGATGCTTATCGGCCTTCGTGCCGCGGCTCGATGCTCAACTATAAAAAGGGTATTCACATGAAAACGCCTGCGCATATCGCCGTTACGGGAGCGGCGGGGCAAATTAGTTATGCATTGCTGTTTCGGCTGATTGCAGGGGACTTGCTGGGCGACGATCAACCCATCGTATTGCATTTGCTCGAGATTCCGGAGGCCATCGTCGGATTGGACGGCGTAAGGATGGAACTCATCGATTGCGCCGCGCCCTTACTCCACGATGTGATCGTATCCGATGATCCTTATGTGGCGTTCGAAAATGCCGATCTCGCCTTCTTGATCGGCGCGAAACCGCGGGGGCCCGGCATGGAGCGCAAGGATCTCTTGAGGGTGAATGCGGACATCTTCGCCATCCAGGGCCGGGCGCTCAATGCCGCCGCCAAACGCAGCGTCAAAACGCTGGTGGTCGGCAATCCCGCCAACACCAATGCCTTGATCACCCAGCACAACGCCCCCGACCTTCCGCCGGAAAATTTTTCCGCCATGACCCGGCTCGACCACAATCGGGCGGTAAGCCAGTTAGCCCTGCATTGCGGTTGCTCGGTGAGCGATATTCGGAAAGTGATCATCTGGGGCAATCATTCGACCACGCAGTACCCGGACTTGCATCATGCACTGGTTCAGGGAAAGCCGGCGCTCGACAGGGTCGAATGGGATTGGTACGAAAAGGAGTTCATTCCGACCGTACAGAACCGTGGCGCGGTGGTGATTCAAACACGCGGAAAATCGAGTGCCGCTTCCGCCGCCAACGCAGCGCTAGACCATATGCGGAATTGGCTGTTCGGCACGCCGACTGGGGACTGGACCAGTATGACTATCCTCAGCGACGGCAGTTACGGTATCGCACCGGGCCTCATGTTTTCCTACCCGGTCGAAATCGAGGACGCACAGTACCGGATCGTACAAAATTTGGAAACCGGCGAGTTCAGCCGGGAGAAACTCAAGATAACCGAAGCCGAGCTGTTGGCCGAACGCGAAGCGGTGCGGCATCTCCTCCGTTGAACGCGGGCGGCGGCGCAGTGTCGGCCGCCGCGTCCCGGATAAAAAGTCAGTTTTTTACCAGCAGCAATTCCAGCAACGCCTTTTGCGAATGCAAGCGGTTCTCGGCCTCGTCCCAGACCACGCTTTGCGGGCCTTCCAGCACTTCGGCGCTGACCTCCTCGCCGCGATGGGCCGGGAGACAATGCATGAATAGCGCCTCCGAAGCCGCCAGTTCCATCAGAGTCGAATCGACTTGGTAGCCTTGGAAGGCATTCCTGCGCTGCGCCTGTTCGGATTCCTGCCCCATGCTTGCCCAAACATCCGTCACCACCAAATCCGCTCCGCGCGCTGCGTCCGACGGATCGCTCAGCAGTTCCACGCGATCGCCGGCCCATTCGATCAATGCCGATTCCGGCTCGTAACCTGCGGGGCAAGCAATCCGGAGCTTGAAATCGAGCAATCCTGCCGCGTGAATATAGGTCTGGCACATATTGTTGCCGTCGCCGATCCAGGCCACCGTCTTGCCGGCAATGTCGCCGCGGTGCTCGAAATAGGTCTGCATGTCGGCGAGCAGCTGACACGGATGGAATCTATCCGTGAGACCGTTGATGACCGGCACCCGCGAATAGGCCGCGAAAGTTTCCACCGTTTCGTGGGCATGGGTACGCAGCATGACCCCATCGACCATGCGCGAAACGACGCGGGCGGAGTCTTCGATGGGTTCGCCCCGTCCCAACTGGGTATCCCGCGGCGACAGAAAGATCGCGGCACCGCCGAACTGCACCATGCCGACCTCGAACGACAATCGGGTGCGGGTGGAGGACTTCTCGAACATCATCCCGAGCACTTTGTTTCTCAGCGGCTCGTATGGGCTCTTCATGTGCTTGAGCTCGATGGCCCGTCGGATGAGCGCGCGGAACTCCTCGCTGCTCAAATCCAAAAGAGTAATCAAATGACGTGGTTTCATACGCGTTCTCCGACCCCATGGGCCGTGTAGTCGGCGACCAGAGCAGAGATCCCTTCGATTAACAGCTTCTCTTCATCGTCGTTCAAAACGAACGGCGGCAACAAGCGTATCGTTCGGTCCGCCGTAACATTGATCAAAAACCCGCGGCTCAGCGCCTGAGCGACCAGATCGATGCAAGGGGTATCGAGCTCGATGCCGATCATCAGCCCTTTCCCGCGGATATCCACGACACGAGGATTGCCGGCCAGCTTGTCGCGAATCCCGATCAACAAACGCTCGCCGAGTTCTCCCGCACGCTCCACCAAGCGGTTTTCGGAGATCGTCCGCAATACGGCCAGTGCGGCGCTACATGCCAGGGGATTGCCGCCGAAGGTGGACGCGTGCTTGCCGGCGGTCAACATGTCCGCCGCAATTCCTCTGGCGAGGCAGGCACCGATCGGTACGCCGTTGCCCAAGGCTTTGGCCAGGGTCATGACATCGGGCATGATGCCGTGGTGCTGGAAGGCGAACCATTTGCCGGTCCGGCCGATACCGGTCTGGACCTCGTCCAGCATCAAGAGCCAACCGCGCTGATCGCAGATGCGGCGAAGGCCGGGCAGGAAATCGTCAGCCGGAACGCGTACGCCGCCCTCGCCCTGCACCGGTTCCACCAGGACCGCCACGACATTGGGGTTGGCCACGGCCTCGACAGCCGCGACGCTGCCGTACGGCACTCGCACGAAGCCTTCGACCAGGGGTTCGAAACCCTCCTGCACCTTGGGATTGCCGGTGGCGCTCAAGGTCGCGAGCGTGCGGCCGTGAAAGCTGCCCTCCATGACGATCACGGCGGGCCGATCGATGCCGCGATGATGCCCGTAACGGCGGGCGATCTTGATGGCCGCTTCGTTCGCCTCGGCGCCGGAATTGCAGAAAAAGGCGTTATCCAGTCCGCTCAGGCGGCACAGTTCGCCGGCGAGCTCTTCTTGCAGCTCGATGCGGTAAATGTTCGAAGTGTGCAGCAATTTGCCCGCCTGTTCGCAGATCGCACGGGAAACGGCTGGATGGGCATGACCCAGGCTGCATACTGCCACCCCTGAAATGGCGTCCAGATAGCGCTTGCCCTCCGTGTCCCAAAGCCATGCACCCTCGCCCCGGTCGAACGTTATCGGCAACCGGGCATAAGTCGGCATTACCTGACTGGTCATCACTCGTCTTCCCCAAAATAAAAAGGCAGTCGCAAGACTGCCCCAAAAAGAAGGGAAACATTATAGTGAAAAAATGCTTAGGTACAAGCACTTGGAGGCTTGAAGGCCGGATACCGGCAACGACTCGGCAGCTTGGCGCCGGTTACCCGAAGTTCTCGGCTTTTTGCAGGATGATCCCTCAATTCCGGCGTCATCTCTTCGATACTGGCTCGACTTTTTTGCAGGATCAGCTGTCTTAACGAATAGCGGGTCAAGACCTGCCAAGCGTCGACAGCAAGATGTCCATCACCAGTAAGGAGATTCGGCTATGGGAGATCGACCGTTTTTGACCGACGTCAAAACGTTAAGAGAACGCGCAAGGCAGCACATCGAGCAGGGCGCGGTGACTCCGGGATACAAGGCCGACCGAGAGGTTGTGATCCGACTGCTCAACGAAGCACTGGCCACGGAAATCGTATGCGTGCTCCGTTACAAGCGCCACTATTTCATGGCGACCGGCATCAATGCGCAAAGCGTCGCCCAAGAGTTCCTGGAGCACGCCAACGAGGAACAGATGCACGCGGACAGCATTGCCCAACGCATCGTGCAGTTGGGCGGAGAGCCCGATTTGGCGCCGGAAGGATTGCAATCGAAAAGCCATTCCGAATACGTGGAGGGCGAGTCGCTGATCGATATGATCAAGGAGGATCTGATAGCCGAGCGTATCGCGATCGACAGCTACCGAGAGATCATCGAGTATCTCGGGAATAACGATCCCACCACCCGCAATCTTATGGAAGGCGTCCTGGCCAAAGAAGAGGAACATGCCGAGGATCTGGTCAGCCTCTTACAGGAGCTCGGACAGTAAACCGATGAGTGTCGGCAGGAATTAACGCGCGGCGGATCATCAAACCCTGACTGTTCGAAAATAGGCTCAGACTTCCGCCAGATTGCCCTTTTCCTCGAGCCAAACCTTGCGATCGGCGGCGCGCTTCTTGGCCAGGAGCATATCCAGGCGCTCGTCGGTCGCTTGCTGCTCTTCCAGGGTCAGCTGAACCAGCCGCCGGGTGTCGGGATTCATCGTGGTTTCGCGGAGCTGCGACGGATTCATCTCGCCCAAGCCTTTGAAGCGCTGGACGTTAATCTTGCCCCTGATCTTTTCCGCCTCGATCCGGTCGAGCACGCCCTTTTTTTCCGCTTCGTCCAGGGCGTAATAAACGTTCTTGCCCACGTCGATCCGGTACAAGGGCGGCATGGCGACGAAGACGTGGCCAGCCGAAACTAAAGGTCGGAAATGACGGACGAACAGCGCGCACAGCAAGGTTGCGATGTGGTTGCCGTCGGAATCGGCGTCCGCCAGCACGCAGATCTTGCCGTAACGCAGACCGCTCAGATCGGCGGAACCCGGCTCTACGCCGATCGCCACGCTGATGTCGTGCACCTCCTGAGACGCGAGCACGCCGCCGGAATCCACTTCCCAGGTATTGAGAATCTTGCCGCGCAAGGGCATCACCGCCTGGTATTCCTTGTCCCGCGCCTGTTTCGCGGAACCGCCGGCGGAATCGCCCTCCACCAGGAACAACTCGGTCAGCTGCATGTCCTGGGAACTGCAATCGGCGAGTTTTCCAGGAAGAGCAGGCCCCGCCGTGATTTTCTTGCGGGTCACTTGGCGGCTGGCCTTGAGCCGCTTTTGGGCGCTCTCGATCACCAGTTCGGCAATGCGCTCGCCGATGGCAGGATGCTGGTTGAGCCACAAACTGAACGCATCCTTAACCACCCCGGACACGAACGCCGCGCATTCGCGGGAACTGAGCCGTTCCTTAGTCTGGCCGGAAAACTGAGGCTCCTGCATCTTGACCGAAAGCACGTAATGGCAGCGCTCCCAGACGTCTTCCGGCGCGATCTTGATGCCGCGCGGCAGAAGATTACGGAATTCGCAGAATTCCCGCACCGCCTCGGTCAGTCCGGTACGCAGCCCGTTGACGTGGGTGCCTCCTTGGGGCGTCGGCACCAGATTAACGTAGCTCTCCGTGACCGGCTCGCCTGCTTCGGGCGTCCAGAGCACCGCCCAGTCGGCGGCCTCCTGATGGCCTTCGAGATTGCCGACGAAGGGTTCTTCCGGAACGCACTCGTTCGATCCGATGCGGTCCAGCAGATACTGTGGAAGTCCGTTCTCGTAGTGCCATACTTCCTCTTCGTTGGCCTGTTCGTCCTTGAGAGTGATTTTGAGCCCCGGACACAGCACCGCCTTGGCGCGAAGCAAGGCTTTCAGGCGCGGAACGGCGATGCGCGGCGTATCGAAATAGCGGGCTTCGGGCCAGAACCGGACCGTGCTGCCGGAATCGCGCTTGGCGGTAGTTCCGATTTCGCGCAGCTCGGAGGTTTTTTCACCTTGGGCGAAACTCATCGCATAGATTTTCCCGCCCCGGCGCACTTCGACTTCGAGCCGGTCGGACAATGCATTCACGACCGAAACGCCGACCCCGTGCAGTCCCCCGGAGAAGCGGTAATTCTTGTTCGAAAACTTTCCGCCCGCGTGCAGCTTGGTCAGGATCACCTCCACCCCGGATACGCCGAGTTCCGGGTGAATATCCACCGGCATGCCGCGGCCGTCATCCCGGACCTCCACCCCGCCGTCAGCCAGCAGCCGCACTTCGATGGATTTCGCATAACCCGCCAAGGCTTCGTCGACGCTGTTGTCGACCACTTCCTGGACCAGGTGATTCGGGCGCGCGGTATCGGTGTACATGCCCGGCCGCTTGCGCACCGGGTCTAGTCCCGAAAGAACTTCAATGGATGAGGCGTCGTAAGTTTCGTTCATATCGTTTGAGAAACACTGGAGGAGGACATGATCTTCCCTCCTTTTGAGCGACAATCGAGTAAACCGATTTAGCCGCTAATTGTAGACGTCAAGACTTAGCATACCGGCAACACGCCAGCGCAAAACAAGACTTCTCGTTCTCGTGTGACGCACGCGGCCGCAGGTGATACTTAACTTACAAGTATGCCTTGACGATCACTCCGCAGGACCACGCTTTGAGATCAGAGGAAACCGCTCTGGATGGCGAATGGAATCCGGATGCAGATCGATGTCCAACTCCAGCCAATGAAGATGGTGGCTTGAGGCCGCTCCACTAGCAGCGACTTACATCGCCTCCAAAATCGCCCGCTTCACCGAATCCAGGGTCGCGTCCACCGTCACCGGTTTGGCCGTGCACTGGGAGATGGCCGTGTCGGGGTCCTTGAGGCCGTTGCCGGTGAGGGTGCAGACGATGGTGCTGCCCTCGGGAATGCGGCCGGACTTGATGTCGTGCAGGGCTCCGGCCAGGGAGGTGGCCGAGGCCGGTTCGCAGAAGATGCCTTCCCGTTCGGCCAGAAGTTTCTGTGCCGCCAGGATTTCCTCGTCGGTAAAAGGCGCGAACCATCCGCCCGATTCCTTCTGCGCTCGCCAGGCGCCGTCCCACGACTGCGGATGACCGATGCGAATGGCGGTAGCAACGGTTTCGGGATGATCCACGAACTCGCCGCTGACGAAGGGCGCGGCGCCCGCGGCCTGATAGCCGCACATGATCGGCCGTTTGTCGGTGACCGGCGCGTGGGTTTCGGTGCCGAGAGCGTATTCGCTGTAGCCCTTCCAATAAGCCGTGATATTGCCGGCGTTGCCGACCGGCAGGCAGTGATAATCCGGAGCGCGGCCGAGAGTATCGACGATTTCGAAAGCAGCCGTTTTCTGCCCTTCGATGCGATACGGATTGATCGAGTTCACGATGGTCACCGGCGCATGGTCCGCGATCTCCTTGACCAACTGCATTCCGGCATCGAAATTGCCGTTGATCTGGATCACCTTGGCGCCGTAGATCATGGCCTGGGCCAGCTTGCCCATGGCGATCTTGCCGTCCGGGATCAGCACGAAAGCGGTGATGCCGGCACGCGCGGCATACGCGGCGGCGGCGGCCGAGGTGTTGCCGGTGGAGGCGCAGATGATGGCCCGGCTGCCCTCATGCACGGCCTGGGTCACGGCCATGGTCATGCCGCGGTCCTTGAACGAGCCGGTAGGATTCAAGCCTTCGAACTTGACGTAAATATCCATATCCTTGCCGATCAGCGTCGGGATGTTGACCAACTGGATCAGCGGCGTGTTGCCCTCGCACAGGCTAATGGGCCGGGTGTCCGGGGTTACCGGCAGGCGGTCGCGGTATTTTTCGATGAGGCCGGTATAGCGGGTCGAATATGCCATGATGAGTCTCTAAGCGATTTGTTTAAAAACTTGATTATTTTGCTCGATCGCACCAGTAACCGGGCTCGCGATGCAGGTGGGCGATAGCCACAATCAGGATTTCGTGGTCCAAGAGCTGATAAATCATGCCGTAGGGAAAACGCTTCGTCCGATAACGCCGGGTGTTTTCGCTAAAGCGGTGCCAAGCATGAGGAAACCGTTTGACATTCTCGACGGCTTCGCGAATTTCCGACAAAAACTGAATACCTAAGCCGGGCAGTTGCGATTCATAGTATTCCACGGCTTCGTCCAATTCCTTCTGTGCCGGAGCGAGAAACCGGACATTCATTTAACGGAATACTTCGCCATCACATCTTCCATCGAGACGGATTCCATTTTTCCGGAGCGATAGTCTTCCAGACGCCTTTCTGCCTCTTCGGCCCACAATTTATCGATGGCCTCATCCGGCTGGTCAAGACTATTTAAGACTTGTTCGATCAACTCGATTCGTTCGCCGGGGGGCAGAGCCAATGCCTGCTTGATTAAATCGTTTGTCGCTGACATATCATTTTCCTCTGGCGCCGTTGCGATATCGCCTGTCATAGATAGAGAAGCATCACGAAGTTCATAGTTCGTCGATCTGAGGCGAGCAAGAGTATCTTCCGCAATGTTCAGTTTCCCTCGCCTAAATTAGGCTGACATATGCTGCACCACCCCCTCCTACGAGATTTCGGAAAGAAACAGTTCCTTCAATTCTTTAGTCAAAGATGACTGAACGTTATTTGGTGGCCCGTAAAAATGCTGCTTCTCGGCATCTAAATCAAAATTAGCTGGCGGTTTGCCACCGCGTCGCTCATCCCAACGCTGCCCATAATCATCCCACCCGTACAAATACGCCCATCCTCTTTCATCGTGCGGACATGGATTACCTTCATGTGGCTTCTCGAAAATCTCAAACATCTTGTGTTTCCGTCCGAGGAGATATGCCTCTCGAATTTCCCATTGGGTCGGGTTGCGTTTATATCGGAGTGCCATTGGGTAATACCTCGAATTGGAATGTTACCCCAGTGTTTCCAACCGAATCCGCTTCACCGGTCCGCTGATGGCGGACAGCGCTTCGATCTCCCGGACGGCGTCGTTCAGCTTCCGCTCCTGGACTTTCTGCGTCAGCATGATGACGGGCAGATGGCGTTCGCCTTCCGGCGGTTCCTTCTGGATAACGGCCTCAATGCTGATATTGTGATTGGCCAGAATGCGCGTCACGTCGGCCAGAACGCCCGGCTTGTCCTCGGCGCTGAGGCGGAGATAGTAGGCCGTTTCGATATCCTCGATCGGCAAAATGGGAATGTCGGAAATCGCCTCGGGCTGAAAGGCCAGATGCGGCACCCGGTTCTCGGGATCGGAGGTCAATGTGCGCACCACGTCGATGATGTCCGCCACGACCGACGAGGCCGTGGGCTCGGCCCCGGCGCCCGCGCCGTAGAACAGGGTCGGGCCCACGGCGTCACCCTTGACCAGAACGGCGTTCATGACGCCGTTGACGTTGGCGATCAAGCGCCGCTCGGGAATCAAGGTGGGATGCACCCGCAGCTCGATGCCTTTTTCGGCGCGACGGGCGATACCGAGCAGTTTGATGCGATATCCCAAGGCTTCCGCATAGGCCACATCGAGGGCCGTGATGCTGCTGATGCCTTCGGTCCAGACCTTCTCGAACTGGAGAGGAATGCCGAAGGCGATGGAGGCCAGGATCGTCAGCTTGTGAGCGGCATCGATGCCTTCCACGTCGAAGGTCGGATCGGACTCGGCATAGCCCAGCGCTTGGGCTTCCTTAAGCACATCCTGAAAATCCCGCCCCTTTTCGCGCATCTCGGTCAGGATGAAATTGCAGGTGCCGTTGATGATCCCGGCCAGCCACTCCACCTTGTTGCCCGAAAGCCCTTCCCGCACCGCCTTGATGATGGGAATGCCGCCGGCCACGGCCGCTTCGAAAGCCACCATCAGCCCTTTTTCGCTGGCCTTGGCGAAGATCTCGTTGCCGTGGAGGGCGATGAGCATCTTGTTGGCGGTGACCACGTGCTTGCCGGCGTCCAGCGCCCGCATTACCAGATCTTTCGCCGGGTCGAGACCGCCGATCAGTTCCACGACGATGTCCACCTCGGGATCGGTAACGACTTCGTACGGGTCCGTGGTCAATCGGATGCCGGCAGTGTCGCAAATCCGGGAACGGTTGAGGTCTCGAGCCGCCACGACGCTAATGTGGATTTCCCGGCCGGCTCGGCGCGTAATTTCGCCGGCGTTCCGCTTGAGGACCTTGACCGTGCCGCCCCCGACCGTGCCCAAACCGAGCAAACCGATATTTACGGGTTTCAAGACGCTCTCCTGTGTAGCAACAAAAATGCCGAAATTATACCGAGTTATCCTTGCGCATCATATGTCGTATTCCTCGGATCGCCTGGCGGGTGCGGTGTTCGTTCTCGATCAGGCTGAAACGGACATGATCGTCCCCGTACTCGCCGAAACCGACGCCGGGAGACACCGCCACCTGGGCTTCCAGCAGCAGTTTCTTGGCGAACTCGAGGGAACCCAGATGCCGGTACTGCTCCGGAATGGGCACCCAAACGAACATGGTGCCTTTGGGCTTTTGGACCGTCCAGCCGATGTTGTCCAGGCCTGCGCACAACACGTCGCGGCGTACGCGGTAGGTTTCCCGGATCTCGGCGACGCAGTCCTGAGGACCCTCCAGGGCGGCGATCGCGGCCACCTGGATCGGCGTGAACGTGCCGTAGTCGAGATAGGACTTGATGCGCCCCAAAGCCGCGACCAGTTCGCGGTTGCCGCACATGAAGCCCACCCGCCAGCCGGGCATGTTGTAGCTCTTGGAGAGCGTGAAGAACTCGACGGCGATGTCGGTGGCTCCGGGCACCTGCAGGATGGAAGGCGCGGCATATCCGTCGAACACCAGGTCCGCGTAGGCGATGTCGTGCACGACCCAGATTTTGTATTCCCGAGCCAGTTCGACGACCTTTTCGAAGAACTCCAGTTCCACGCATTGGGTGGTCGGATTGCCGGGGAAGTTCAGAATCAGCATCTTGGGCTTGGGCCACGAGGTCTTGATGGCTTTTTCCAATTCATCGAAGAAATCCACGCCCGGCACCAGCGGCACGTGGCGCACATCAGCCCCCGCCAAAACGCAGCCGTAAGGATGGATGGGATAAGCCGGATTCGGCACCAGCACTGCATCGCCCGGCCCCAGGGTGGCGAACATCAGATGGGCCAGGCCCTCTTTAGAACCGATGGTGACGATCGCCTGGGAGTCGGGATCGAGATCCACGCCGAAACGGCGCCGATACCATCCGCAGATGGCTTTGCGAAGACGGGGAATGCCTTTGGAAACGGAATACCGGTGGGCGGTTCCTTTCTGCGCCACCTCTACCAGTTTGTCGACGATATGCTGTGGCGTGGGCCGGTCGGGATTACCCATGCCGAAGTCGATGATATCGACACCCTGGGCGCGCTCCTTGGCCTTGAGTTCGTTAACGATATTGAAAACGTAGGGGGGCAGGCGCTTGATACGTTGAAATTCTTCCATCCAGGACTCTTTGCGTAGGGGGTATTTTTTTAAGCGGAATGCGTAGGCGCGTGGCCAAACAACTTAAAGTACCGATGCGCTTTTAGACTGTCAACGGCGCTTTGGGCCTGACAGGCTAGCCGAATGCGGCCAGCCGTGGGAAACTGCGCCTGCATCGCGATCTAACTTTACGCCATCCATGAAACCCCAGCTCCCCGTTGTCTTGTGCTTGTCGGGACACGACCCCACCGGCGGCGCCGGCATTCAGGCCGATATCGAGACCGTTTCCCGATTCGGCTGTTATCCCTGTTCGGTGGTGACTGCTTTAACCGTTCAAGACACGCATAACGTCCGCAAGATCTTGCCGCAAAGGTCCGGGGAACTTCTGGAGCAAGCGCGCACGGTGCTTCTGGATCTGCCCGTCGACGCCGTCAAAATCGGTCTTCTGGGAAGCGTCGACATCGTTTATGCAGTAGACGAGCTACTCAAGATCGCTGGCAGCATTCCGGTCGTTTTGGACCCGATTCTGGCGGCGGGAGGCGGAACAAACCTGGCAAACGAGGCGCTGATCGAAGCGCTAATAGAGACGCTGATTCCACGAGCGACGGTGCTGACGCCGAATTCGCCCGAGGCCAGAAAATTGACGGGAATGGAGGATCTGGACGATTGCGCCCGCGCGCTCCTCGCACTCGGTTGCCCGAATGTCTTGCTGACGGGGACCCATGAAGGGGATGACGAAGTCATCAATCGCCTTTACCGCAGCTCCGGCAAGACAACTTACCGTTGGCCGCGCTTGCCGGGAAGCTATCACGGCTCGGGCTGCACCCTGGCATCCGCCGTCGCCGCCTTGCTAGCCCGAGGCCGGGACATCGAGTCCGCTGCGTCGGAGGCTCAGGATTTTACTTGGCAAGCTTTGAATAACGGATTTCGGCTGGGCGGCGGACAACTGCTCCCCAATCGGCGTTATTCCGCGCCGTGAGGAGAGTCGTTTCGCACTGCGTCACTCAGTAGGTCGGGAATCCTTTCCCGACGTTAACAGCACGCTTGTCGGCAAGGGATTGCCGACTTACGACTTTAATCACCCCGCGACTTGAATGCGGTCTACCACATCGTGCACGCCGGGGACGTACCACGCGTCGAGCACCGCCAGGCGCCTCTCTTCATCGCTGGCGAGATATCCTTCCAGCGTTACCGTTCCCTGCTCGGCCGTGATATGGATCTGCGGCTGATGAACCAGAGGGTCTTTTTCGAGCACCATGAGCACGGCATCTGCCAGCTCGCCGTCGGTTTCCTGCTCGGGAGGGACGACGTGCAGCAAGTTGACGACCGATTCGCAGCCGGCCGCCCACCACGCGAGCACCTCTGCGAAGCGGCGATGAGACAGGCTGAGCACGGTGCCCGACAACGTGACGGTTCCATCCTGCACCTCGATCTCGATGCGCTGCTCGCCCCAATCGCCTTCGCTGCGATCGGGCCACTCGCTGCGACCGACACGAATCGTGTCGAGCCGGTCGCTTTCGCGCACATAGAGGCCGCATTCCCGGAAAACCGGCTCCTGCTGCAATAGGTTAATGATCTCGTCGCGCAACCCGCCCTCCCTCTCGGAGGGAGGCACGGCGACACGCAATCGATCCACGACCGGTGAATTGTCCGCATGGCGATACGCAGCGGCGTGCGCAATCCGTTTTGCCGCGATGTCGCCGACCATACCCTCCAAGACTATGGCACCGTCCTCGACATCGACACGGATTGGATAGTCGTGCAGATTGACCCGGGTGTCATGTTCCAGGTCGGCCAATATGGCCTTGATTCGATCAGCATGCGGATTGGTCGGCATATCGCCCTCCTTAACTCCGAATTGCGCGGGCGCTGTTCGATGAAACAGACGAATCTTTCCTAACCCACAACATGGTGTTTTCCCTCCACGGCCACCGAACTCGCCTGAGGCCCCTGCTCGCCCATTTCTTCAACGAAACGGACGGTATCGCCGATGCCCAATTTGTCGAAATCGCCTTGCACCACGCTGTTCCGATGGAAATAAATCAGGCGCCCGTCCGGTGTCTCGATCATCCCATAATCGCCCTCCGGGTTGATTTGGGCAATGCTTCCATGCGGCATAACCTCGTGGGCCTTGATGTCCTGCCGAACGCGCCGGGCGTAATCCTCCAATTGCCGGCGGGCGGCGTCGAAGGCATCGCGGATCGCCACGTAAGCATCCTCGTGCGCATGATCTTTGCCGGGATCGCGGCTGACCACCAGTTCATCGCCCGGCACGGTGATATCGATTCTGACATGGTAGGTATTGCCTTGCCGGTGGTGGCGATGAAGTGCTTCGACCATCACCCGGCAGGACATGATATGCTCGAAAAACTGATCCAGTTTCTCGGCGCGGTCGTGAACGGCTTTTTCCATCGCCTCGGATGGCTCCATATTTCGAAAAGAAATTTGTAACGGCAGTTGCATGCTCTCGCTCCTCAATCCGATCCAGAACTGTAGTTATCCACAGATTCGGCGGAAAAGCATGACGTAAAAGCCCGTACCCCTTGCGCCTCCATGAGGCAGCCCGGAAACCGCCGGTCGGCGATACTTCGCCACACCGACAATCGCGGATCGCGGGGACCTCAACGTGACCAATTCACCCGAAGGAGATACTCCTCCTCCTGATAGGAAAAATCGAGATCGCCCTTGTAGGCGTGCTGGACGGCTTGCCCGGCCGCCCTGGCGAGTTGGGGATTGGTGAATGTCACCAGCATGCCGCCGTTCTGTTCCTCGACGGCCATGATGCGTTTCAGCGGGTGTTCGGCCTTCTCCCTTTCCTCCACATTACGGATGAGATGCAGAATCTCATCTTTGTGTTGAGCCAAAAACTCGCCCGCCAAAGTCAGAAATCCGGCCGGACATTTATCGTGGATACGATGACAGGCGGGACAAAGCGACTCGTTCGCGCCAGCAGGCGCGTCCGACCATTGCCACCGGCCGTCGTGATAAACCGCTCGGCATTCCGGACAAACCGTAGGTTCCGGCAATTTTTGCCGTATTTTATAGGTGTCGTGCTCATGCTCACGGATCAGACGATCTTGGCGATCTCCGTGGTATAGGTTGGGTGGTTGAGTCATGACGGAATCTCCCTGCTTGGATATGTCGCCCGCAAACCTGATGCGAAGTATTTCTTCCCACGCTTGAAATCGACGGCGAATCATCGGGCCATTCGGCTTAGATTACAGATTGAAGAATATGCCTCTCGAACGGGCGCAGCAATACTCGATCGGACACGAGTGTGGCATTTAAATTCACAGATCCTATATTTCACCGTCACAGGCCACGGACATCGTTTTTGCTCGTTCCCGCCGCGATTTCAGGCGAAAATAGCCGCACTACCTTAGACATTTGAATCGCTACAATCGTGAACCTTCGTATCGCTATCGCCCAACTCGACTTTCTGGTCGGCGACCTTAGAGGCAATGCAAGCCGCGTACTGCACACCGCCAGCGAGGCCCGCGACCGGCTTCGCGCTCATGCCGTGGTTTTCCCCGAACTGGCCCTGGCGGGCTATCCGCCCGAAGACCTGATCCTGCGCCGCGATTTCATGGCGCAGGCCGAGCGCATCCTCGACGAAATAGCGGGGCAAGTGCACGGCATCGACGTCATCGTGGGTTTTCCGGAGAACCGAACCGGGATGCCTTACAACAGCGCCGCCGTGCTGCGGGACGGCAAGATTCACGCGATCTACCGCAAGCATGCCCTGCCCAATTACGGTGTGTTCGACGAGAAACGTTATTTTCTGCCCGGATCCGAACCCTGCGTGTTCGACTTACAGGGTGTGCCGGTGGGGATTACCATTTGCGAGGATCTTTGGTTGCCCGGTGCGGTGGAGCAAGCCGCGCAAGCCGGCGCCAAGCTGATCCTGAACATCAATGCTTCGCCCTATCACGCCAATAAAATCAAGGAACGAGAGGCAGTCGCCCGCGAGCGCATCGCAGTGACCGATGTCCCTCTGGTTTATGTCAACTTGATCGGCGGGCAGGACGAACTGGTCTTCGACGGCGCGTCATTCGTGATGAACCGGGAAGGAACCGTGATCTTCCGCGCGCCGGAGTTTGAGGAAGCGCTGTTACCCGTCGACTTTGCCTGCGGAGACGCGGTGGAGCCGATTGCCGACGGCGTTACCGAACCGTTGACCGAGATCGAAAGCATCTACAAGGCTCTCGTTACCGGCATCCGCGATTATGTCGGCAAAAACCGTTTCCAAGGCGCGGTGCTCGGATTGTCCGGCGGCATCGACTCGGCCTTGACCTTGGCTCTCGCCACGGACGCTTTGGGAGGCGATAAAGTCGAAAGCGTTTTGATGCCGTCGCGTTACACCGCGGCGATGAGCATCGAGGATGCCCGCTTGGAAGCCGAGGCCCTGGGCTGCCGCTATCACATCATTCCCATCGAACCGGCCTTCGATGCCTTCCTCGGCATGCTCGAGGAGAGCTTTGCCGGCTTGCCGCCCGACACTACCGAGGAAAACATCCAGGCGCGTTGCCGGGGCGTCATTCTCATGGCGTTTTCCAACAAGAAAAGGAAAATCCTCCTCACGACCGGCAACAAAAGCGAAATGAGCGTGGGCTACGCCACGCTGTACGGCGATATGGCCGGCGGATTCGCGCCGTTGAAGGATGTCCCCAAGCTTTTGGTGTACCGCTTGGCGGAATACCGCAACAGCCTCTCGCCGGTCATTCCGCAACGGGTAATCGAGCGTCCGCCCTCCGCCGAACTCAAGCCCGACCAAAGGGACGAGGACTCGCTGCCGCCCTATTCGATTTTGGATCCGATCCTCGAAATGTACGTGGAGCACGACAAATCGGTGGACGAAATCATCGCCGCCGGATTTCCCGAGCACGAAGTCAAGCGGGTGGCGAAGATGGTGGACAGCAACGAATACAAGCGTCGCCAGGCCCCGCCCGGCGTCAAGATCACGCGCCGCGCCTTCGGCCGGGATCGGCGGTATCCGATCACATGCGGATATGGGCGATAGGGAAACAATCGGACGAACGACAGTTACGACCCGAACGACATTTTCGATTGTGCTAAGGCAAAAAAAGAAGGCAGAACAAAGTGCTTGGGGGGGGATGGGGGTGTTCTGCCTTCTGGGGAAGTCTTACAGCGGTCCGGCTTACGGCCCGCTTACCACTTACGGTCGGAGGAAAACTCTCGAACGCTTGCTATCGGCTGACATCGCTGATGTTTTCTTCGGTCCGGAACATTTCCTTGCGCCTATGCCCGGCACGAAGATCCGCCTTGCGTCCTTATAAGTCACCTCCGCGAAAATCACTTACATCAACACGTCTCAATCGGTGCCGTCGTCTCATTCGCGAACCTGGGCTTCTCCCGCCTTCGTCGTTCGCAATCACTCCTCGACAGGCGAAAAAAAAGAAACATCCCTATTTCAACTCGCATCCCATCGATCGACTCCTTTCCACTAGGGCGGATATCACCGTTCCATGACCGCCATTCCAATCAGATTCGGAACATTCCGACTCCGTTCAGAAGGTTCCGAATCACTCACGTCGGACGGAACATCCAATCCCGTCGGGACCACCCTGTCCCTGGCGACATCCTCACTCCTTTCGCCACATCCTAACTTCCTAGCGGAAACTCCTGTCTCCGGCTCGATGCCGTGTCGTGGTTTTCACCTCCGACGACGGTTGCTCTCGAGTGGTTGCTATTAAACCGTGGTTAACTTTCACCGAGAATACGGATGAATTCGTACGTGATTTCGCACAAAGACGAAGTTCACTTTCGAAAAGCCACGGCATGACCGATTCGAAAGCCGGTGGATTCCGGCGAAGTGCGCTGCCGCCAAGGAAGGGCGTCCGCCGCGATATGGCGGCAGCGCGGTAAGTGGGCGAATCACTTTGGGTTACGCCGAAGCGGTTCCCAAATGACGTCGACCGATCATGATCAGGCCGGACAGAGCAGACCCCAGCAGCCAGACCGAGGCTGGCACCGGAATCGGCGCGACAGCGCCGCCTGGACTTACGTCAATCCTCAAGCTGCCGAAGTCTTTCTCGATCCAGGCAAAGCCGTCCGCAGGCGCATAAGCCGCAAGAATGTCTTTTATCGTCAGCTCGATTTCGACAGTGTCAGCGGCCACAGAGTTACTGGCAGTCAAGTCCCAAGGGCCTCCGTTGGTGCCGTCGTCAGCTCCGAACGCGGAGAATGTCTCGGCCTGTGTATCGCCGATGGATTGATGGGTTTCCGGATCTACAATCCGCAGAGATGAGAAAGCCGATACCCAGGAGCCGTCTCCGGTTACTTGATAAACGCCATTCTGACTCCAGCTCACGTCGGTAATCGTCTGATCAGGTATAACCGGTTTAACCGTGGCTCTGATTGTGAATCCGGCAATTTCGGTATCGACCTGACCAATACCATTGCCATTGCCATTGCCGTTGCCGTTGTCGGCCTGACCAGCACCGACAGATAGCGCGTCGAATGTCAACGGGCCAGGATTGAAGTTAAGACTGACGCCGGTGTCGTCCCGAACGACTTCCGGGTCTCCAAGTGCGCCTAGATCACCCTCCACCAGCGTGAAGTCGATGATATCGCTCGTCCACGTCTGTGCATGGGCAGGCGCCCACGCCAATCCCAGCGACAGCACGGCAGCTGGCGGGATGAATGTCTTTAGCTTAAACATAGTGCCTCCAACACTTTTTTCCCTAAACGCCACCCGATTTGTAAAGCGAACCGCAACGTTTCCGTTACGCCGCCAAACCGGATAACAGCCACTTTCCCTTGGCAACTCTGGACGCCTCGTGTCCGGCAGGAGGGTGACTACCCACCATGACGGCACCGTGGCTTGCCACTCAAGCTCCGAAGGCTATCGACATCATCGCTCAATCCTTTCTCGGCCGAGAGCGAGGAGAGTCGCGCCCGCGGCTATGCGTCACAGAGCAGCTAGGTTGTTGACACAAATCGGCAGGAACCGACTGTGATCCACAAAAAAACGGGCCCTCTCGCCCATAGCGAAGAGAACCCGCTTTCTCAGGATAACGCCCCACCAGAGGTGGGTTTCGCAATCGAAACGACCGGCTGGACCGAATCGATTGCCAACGAAAATCATGATCGCCGAGCTCCGCTTTTTGGCATACATTTCCGGAATAACCCCTTTTCGGAACTGTCCCACTAACGTTCATGAACGGACCGGTAAGCAGCCAAATAAGCGAATCCAAGAAACTACATTTAAACGCCTATACCCCCTCTCCGAAAATACGCGCAAACTCGTAAGTATCTTGTCACGAGACCGTCACATTATCGAAAAACAAGCAGCCGTCCGCCGAGCCTCAGTCGGGCCTCAGCGTCGCCAGCAACGCGCTCAAAATTTCAGGGTCGACCGGTTTCACCAAGTGATGATCGAAACCCGCGGCCTTCGAACGGGCGCGATCGTCCGCCTGGCCGTAGCCCGTAACGGCGATCATCAGCGCCTTTTGCAATCCCGGTAACCCTCGCATTTGCTTCGCGACTTCATAACCGTCCATTCCCGGCAATCCGATATCGAGCAGCACTGCCTCCGGCTGGAACTCCGCGGCGACCGCGAGAGCGCCAGGGCCATCGAAGGCGGTACGCACGTCGTGTCCGTCCAGGCTAAGCAGCAATGCCATGCTTTCCGCGGAATCGACGTTATCGTCGACCACCAGAACCCGAACGCCAGCCAAACTCGATGCGGATTCGCCGCCTGCCGACCCCGAACCTTCATGAGTCGGCGCAGCCGCCATCCGCGGCAAATGCACAATGAACTCGGCACCGCTGCCGGACCCCGCGCTTTGTGCTAACACTCTCCCCCCGTGCATTTCTATCAGCCGCCGCACCAGTGCCAGCCCGAGCCCAAGCCCACCCTGGGAACGATCGAGCGAACGGCTGCCCTGGGTAAACAACTCGAATATATTCGGCAAAAGTTCGACGGGAATTCCCATGCCATTGTCGCGCACCCGTACCAACACTTCGTCCGCAGAGCTTTCGACGATCAGATCGATACACCCGCCGGCATCCGTGTACTTGGCCGCGTTATTCAGTAGATTGGCGATCACCTGAACAAGCCGCGTCAGATCGCCTTCGACTTGCACCGGCTCCTGCGGCAAATCAACGGTCAGCTTGTGCCGGCGGGACTTGATCAACGGCAGGCTGGTTTCGACCGCCCGATCGATTACGGCCGAGATTTCGACCGCCGTCTTTTTCAACACGATGGTACCGCGGGTAATGCGGGAAATATCCAGCAGATCGTCGAGCAAACGGCTCATCTGGACCACCTGCCGGCCGATCACTTCACGCGTCCATTTCAGCTCGGGGTCGGTCAGCCCCAATTGGCGCAACACCTGCACGGCATTCCGGATCGGCGCCAGCGGATTCCGTAGTTCATGGGCCAGCATGGCGACGAACTCGTCCTTCAAGCGGTCGGCCTCGCGCAAGGCCTGTTCCGCCTTTCGGTGATCGGTCACGTCGATTGCCATGGAGGCAAGGAATGGCCTTCGATCGGGCAAACGCATGGGAGCCGACCCATAAAACAGCCAGCGCCGCGGCTCGCCGTTCTTGGTCCACACCGTAATCTCCTCGGGCTCCGCAATCGAGCCTTCGGTAAACCGCCGCTGTGTTTCCGCCAGAATGCTGTCCACCGCTTCCTCGGGAATCCGTCGCCCCTTCAGAAACCAGGCTCGCGCATCGGGAATGTCCTCATGGGTCCACCCCGTCAATTCGGTGACCGCACAACTGATTTCGAGGATCTGGCCGTCCATGGCGTGGACGAAAATCGGGATCGGCGCCTGTTCGACCACCCGGCGGAAACGCTCTTCGCTCTCGCGAAGAGCTTCTTCGGCCTGCATGCGTTCGGTTATATCGCGCACGATACCCAGTATTGCCGGACGCCGATTGAAATGTATGCGGCGCGCGCAAAGTTCGACGCAGATGCGTCGTCCGTCCCGGTGCAGGAACGCCGCCTCGCGACGCCAGGGAGACTCAAGTCCCTCGGAGCCGCTCTGTATGAATAGTTCGCTCCACGATTCGAAATCTTCGGACGCGATCACCGATCGAAACGACAAGCCGATACAGTCCTCGCCCGTATAACCCAGCAAGGCCGACAACGCGGGATTCGCGAAGACGAAACGGCCGTCGTGAGCCACGAATACGCCGTCATCGAGAGAATCGAGCAGCGTCTTGTATTTCGCCTCGCTTTCCGATAGCGCCTGAGCGGCCTCCCGGCGCACGTTTCTGAGCTCGATATGGGTCGCTACACAGGCCAGTAGCTGGCGCGCGGAGAGGGGCTTGATCAGATAATCGTCCACGCCGGCGTTCAATTCTTCGCTACAGGTTTTTTCCTCCGAGCGCGCCGCGGTCAGAATCACCGGGATGTGGTGAATCTTGGCGTTGCCCTTCAAGGCGTGCAAAAGCACGGGACCGTCACGCTGCAGGGTCCTGAGGTCGGCCAACACCAGGTCGGGAGGATCACTCAGAACGGCATCAAGCGCTGCCGTGCCGTTGGTTACGACCAGGACCTCGTAGCGATCGCCCAAAAATCGCTGGAAATAACTGCGCATCTCGGCGCTGCCCTCGACGATGAGCAGACGGGCATGCCGCTTGTGCCGTCCGCCCCTCCGGACGACTGTGGGCACCGAAACGCTGTCCGTGTTTTGCTGGCGAAAACTAGACTTCGGGACTATGGCAGCAGCGCTATTGTTGGATAAGCGCCGCGAAGCGCTGAATGAATCGCGGGCGGGCGGGGTAGGATTGTTCTTACGAAACACCCGGAGGTGGTCGCTGAAGCCCTTGCCCGCAGCGGCCGATCTTCCTGCGGCAATTTGGTCATCCTTCTCCATGCTGGTCATCCTGTCGTGTTTATGAGCTGGCGAACCATACTCGAAACCATAAATTCTACCCGAAACGGTGTCCATTCCAAGGGTTCCGAGCATGCATAATCCTCTTATTCGATTGCTTTTACCGCAATTCGGCTGAGCGAATCAAGCCTCCCCAAAAATCGAGCCGCTTGTTAGCCATCCTCGGCGATATCCGACTTCAACACGTCGAATTCATCGAACGCGATATTCAGACTAAGTGCCAAGTTGAGAATGCTGGCAAGGGTGGTGCTGGCAAAGATGCACAGCATGATGGCAATCTGATATTTCACCGCCAGCCACGGTTCGCTGCCGCCCAGGATCTGGCCGGTCATCATGCCGGGCAGCGATACCAGCCCCAAAGTCGCCATGCTGGCCAGGGTCGGGTTGATCGCCGCTTTGACGGCTTCGCGAAAATAGGGCCGTACCGCCTCCCAGCGGGTGGCGCCGAGCAGCAGATAGGTCTGGTACTCGTTTTCGTTTTTCTTGAGTGCGGTATAGAAGCGCTCCAGTCCGATGACATTTCCCTGCAGGCAATTGCCGAGAATCATGCCTGCGAGGGGAACCAGATAGCGCGCGTCGTAATAGAGCGGCGGCCGTATCACCAAAAACAACAAATACGCCGTGGAAAACAGGACGCTGGCGGTCACCGCCGCGAAAGTGGCGGCGAAGAAGTAACGCCGCTTCAAGCCGGCGCGCTTCAGAATCGACCAATCGGCTACTACCAGCATCACCAGAACCCAAAGGCCGTTCAGCCAGGGATTATTGAGCGTGAACAATGTCTTCAGATAAACGCCCACCAAGGCCAATTGAAGGCTCATGCGGAGGATGCCGGTCGCGATCGCCCCGCTCAAGCCCAGTCCGATCAGTCCGAGCAGCAGCCACGGCAACAGCACGACGCCGTAAAGCACCGTCATTTGCGGCAGGGCGATATCAAGCGTTTCCATCGCGACGCGTACGGATCAGGCGCCCGCCGTCCAGTTCCAAAACCACATCGCAGCGCGCGTCCCAGTCGGGATCATGGGCCACGGAGAGCACGGTGAAACCGGGATCGCCGAATACGTCCTGCACCGTCCGCTTGCTTTCGGCATCCAGGGCGCTGGTCACCTCGTCCAGGAGATAGAGATTTTTCCCCAGCAACAAGGCACGCGCGATGGCGATGCGCTGCTTTTCGCCGCCTGAAACGCGGCGGCATTCCTGCTCCAGAATATCCGGGGACAGGTGAAGACGCGCCAGCGCATCGATCAACCGACGCTCGGACGGTTTATTTTCCCGATGCGTCTCGAATTGAAACGGCAACATCAAGGCTTCGCGTACCGTTTCGGCGCCGAGGATCGGCTCTTGCCCGATATAGGCTGCGCGGCGCCGGATGATTCGCACGGCCGACGGATCGAGCGGCTCGTCGTCGAACAGAATTCTTCCCCCGGCCAGCGGATAAAGTCCCAACAAGGTCTTGAGCACCGTGCTCTTGCCCGAGCCCGACCTGCCGCGGAGCACGGCCTTTTCACCCGCGCCCAGCGTGAAGCTGAGATCGGTCAGGATCGGCTTGCCGCGTACCGATACCGAGACCCGGTCGAAGCGGATCAGCGTTGCGTTCGCCGTCCGGCCATCGACCGGTTCATGTACCCGGTTACCGGGCGGCATCGCCCACGAACGGATTGGTGCGGCGCTCGTCGCCGAAGGTGGACGCGGGACCGTGGCCCGGAATGAAAACGATATCGTCGCCCAAGGGAAAAAGCCGCTCGCGGATGGACCGCACCAGCGTGCCGTAATCGCCCCCGGGAAAGTCTGTCCGCCCGATGGAGCCTTTGAACAGCACATCCCCGACAATGGCGAGACGTTCGCCGGAGTGGAAAAAGACCACGTGGCCGGGCGTATGACCGGGGCAATGTATCACTTCGAGGGTTTGATGCCCGAACTCCACCGTATCGCCGTCCTCCAGCCAGCGGTCGGGGGTGAAGGCGGCTGCCGGCGGAAAACCGAACATCTCGCATTGCTTCGGCAAAAGATCGATCCAGAACCGGTCTTCCTTCTGCGGGCCTTCGATCGGAATTCCGAGCTGCCCGGCCAAAGCCGCCGTGCCGCCCACATGGTCCACGTGGGCGTGAGTGAGCAAAATCTTGACCAGCGTCACGCCGGCATCTTCGACCGTCTTGAGGATTCGATCGAGATCGCCGCCCGGATCGACCACGGCGCCTTCCATGGTTTCCTCGCACCAGAGGAGCGAGCAGTTTTGCTGAAATGCCGTGACTGGAATGACCGTAGCTTTCATGTCGAAGTCGGGAATTTGAGTTCAAGGGAAGATGATACCGGAAGAAAGCCAGCGTACGGGCCTGTCATCAGGCGAGAACGGTCGCCGTCCTTCGCCCAGGTTCAGAGTCGTAGGTCGGCGATCCTTTGCCGACGTGCCGGATTTGCCGGGAAAGGGTCGCCGATCTCCAAACTTCGGCCGGGTTCGGCCCCCTGTGTCGGCAAAGGATTGCCGACCTACAAGTTGCCGACGAATGCGTAAGGCTATGGCTCGATCTCCATCAATACCTCGTTGGGATTCACCCGGTCGCCTTTCTTGACGTGAATCGCGGCGACCGTGCCGCCGACGGGGGCCTGGATTTCCGCTTCCATCTTCATCGCCTCGGTGACCAGAACGCCCTGCCCTGCGCTCACCTTGTCCCCCGGCTGCACCAGGATATCGACGATATTGCCCGGCATCGCGGTCACCACATCGCCCGGTTTGCCCGGCACGGGACGCCCGCTTGGCGTGACGCTCCGCCGGTAGCCGCTCAGCACCTCGAGATCCACTTCCTGAGGCACGCCGTCCAAGGTGATGTAGAACCTCCGGTGGCGCGGATCGTTGAAATTGGCGCCGGTGATGTGGACATCGTATGCCTCGCCGTGAACGAACACCTTGAACTCGGTGGGCACGTCGCCGCGCTCCGCCGGCTGGGACGGCGCCTCCGGCGGAGCCAAAGGCTCCGGCTGGAGCCGGCCTTCGCGCCGCTCCTGAAGGAATTTCCGGGCGACCTCCGGAAACATCACATAGATCATCAGATCGGTTTCGCTCTCCGCCAGATCGCCGATTTCCGCGCGCAAGTTGTCCAGTTCCGGCGGCAGAAGGTCCGCGGGGCGGCATTCGACCGGTTGCTCGCGGCCGATGGCGCGGCGCTGGAGGTCCGGATCGACCGGCGCCGGCGGGCGGCCGTAACCGCCCTGGAGATAACGTTTGACCTCGTTGGTAATGGACTTGTAGCGCTCGCCGGTGACCACGTTCAGCACCGCCTGGGTGCCGACGATTTGCGAGGTCGGTGTCACCAGGGGCGGATAGCCGAGGTCGCGGCGCACCCGCGGGATTTCGTCGAAAACGTCGAGGATGCGGTCGAGCGCGCCCTGCTCCTCCAACTGCTTGGCGAGGTTCGACATCATCCCGCCCGGCACCTGGTTGATCTGAACGCGGGTATCGACGCCGGTGAATTCGCTCTCGAACCGGCGGTATTTTTTTCGGATCTCGGCGAAATAGGCGGCGATGTCCTGCAACAGTTCCAGATCCAGGCCGGTGTCGTGGCGGGTGCCGCGCAAGGCGACCACCATACTCTCTGTCGGAGGATGGCTGGTGCCGCCGGCGAAGGACGAAATGGCCGTGTCGATGTGGGTGCAGCCGTGCTCAACCGCCTTGAGTTCGCACATTTCGGCCAGCCCTGAGGTGGCGTGGGAATGGAGATGCAGCGGCACGCTCAGGCTGGCCGAGAGCGCCGAAACCAGCTCCGCCGTGGCCATGGGCGTCAGGAGTCCCGCCATGTCCTTGATGGCGATGCTGTCGGCGCCCATCCGGACCAGGGCCTGGGCCTGCTCCACATAAAGGTCGACGGTGTGGACCGGGCTCAGGGTATAACAGATGGCGGCCTGGGCGTGCTTGCCCGCCTCCTTCACCGCCCGGATGGCGGTCTCCAGATTGCGGAGGTCGTTGAGCGCGTCGAAGATGCGGAATACGTCGATGCCTTCCTTCGCCGCAAGCCGGACGAACTCCCGCACCACGTCGTCGGAATAATGCCGGTAGCCCAAAAGATTCTGACCGCGCAGCAGCATCTGCAAGCGGGTATGGGGCAAGGCGCGGCGGAGCTTCTTCAGCCGTTCCCACGGATCTTCCTTCAAAAACCGCATGCAGGCGTCGAAGGTGGCGCCGCCCCAGACTTCCAGCGACCAATAGCCGACCCGGTCCAGCTTGTCGCAGATGGGCAGCATGTCCTCGGTGCGAAGGCGCGTCGCGATCAAGGACTGATGGGCGTCGCGCAATACGGTGTCGGTGATGTAGACCTTGCTCATGATGGTTTCAAAGCCCCACGTGGGCGGCGATGGCGGCCGCGACGGCCAAAGCCGCGTCGTCGTGGCTGCGTTTCAGTGAATAATTCAGGAGTTCGGGATGATCCTGCAGAAATCCGGTGTCGAAGCGCCCGGCGATGAAATCGGGATGATCGAGGATTTCCCGGTAGAACGGCATCGTAGTCCTCACCCCGCTGATGGCCATATCGCCGAGCACCCGACGGCCGCGGGCGAGCAATTCGGTCCAGGTGCGGCCGCGCACGATGACCTTGGCGCACAGCGAATCGTAATAGGGCGGAATCTCGTAGCCGGTATAAATGGCGGTGTCGATGCGGACGCCGGGACCGCCGGGCGCGTAATAACGCGTGATGCGGCCGTAGCTCGGCAGAAAATCGTTTTTCGGGTCTTCGGCGTTGACTCGGAATTGCATGGCATAGCCGGCGACCTTCACGTCTTCCTGGCGGAAAGGCAAAGGTTCGCCGTCGGCGATGCGGATTTGCTTCTGCACGATGTCGAAACCGGTGATTTCCTCGGTAACGGTGTGCTCCACCTGCACCCGCGTGTTCATCTCCATGAAATAAAACTCTCCGCTCTCGGTAAGCAGGAATTCCACCGTTCCGGCGTTCCGATAATTCGCCGCGCGGGCGGCGTTCACCCCGAGCTGGCCCACGCACTCGCGCTGTTCCGGCGTGAGCTGGGGCGAGGGCGCTATTTCGATGAGCTTCTGATTGCGGCGCTGAATCGAGCAGTCGCGCTCGTACAGATGGACCACGTTGCCGTGGTGATCGCCCAGCACCTGCACCTCGATATGGCGGGGCCGCTCGATGCACTTTTCCAGAAACACTTCGGCGTTGCCGAACGCCTTGGTGGCCTCGGAAATGACCCTTTCGTAATTCTGGCGGAGCTCTTGGGGCGTATCGCAGCGCCGGATGCCGCGCCCGCCGCCGCCCGAAGTCGCCTTGAGCATGACCGGATAACCGATACGTTCGGCTTCCTTCAGCGCCCGATCGAGACTGTCGACGTTGCCCTCGCTGCCCGGCGTTACCGGCACGCCGGCGCGGATCATGGTCTCGCGGGCCACGGTTTTGTCGCCCATGCGCCGGATGGTGTCGGCGTCCGGACCGATGAAAACAATGCCGCGCGCCGCGCAGGCGGCGGCCAGTTCCGGGTTTTCCGACAGAAAGCCGTAGCCCGGATGCACGGCGTCGCAGCCGGTTTCCACGGCCAGGTTGACGATGCGGTGGGGATTCAGATAGCCGGCCAGTTCTTCCGAACCGATGCAGTAGGCTTCGTCCGCTTTTTTCACGTGGAGCGCGAAACGGTCGGCCTCGGAAAAAATGGCCACCGAGCGAATATCCATTTCGGCGCAGGCGCGAATGATGCGCACCGCGATTTCGCCGCGGTTGGCGATGAGAATTTTCCGAATCATGTGGTTTCTCGTAGATCGGAACCGATTTATCCGAATGGAGAAATCCTATTCTACAGAAACCGAATGCCAAGACTAGTTGGACAATGCCTTGTTTTTATTATGGAAATCATAAGAATTTCGAATGCACGAGCAGCGAAGAAGATTTCCGAGGCTCGTTCGAGCGGCCGGAAAACCATCGCCCCTCACCGCAGGCCGACCACCGCCGTCGATTCAGCCAACATTCCTTGAGTGCCATCCAGCGGTATCGGGAGAGAATCGGCCGGCATCATTTGCATGGTCGGTTGCCGCCGCCGGGATCGCCCATGAGCAGATACAGCACCCGGTCGTCGCCGCGGCGGCCCGCGCTGTAGTCCGCCAGAGCGGTCTCCAGTTCCCCGTTGGGTCCCGCCGAAACGAGCCGTGCATTGCCCGGCAGCCACACATCATCGCTATCGCCGCAGACGCCGTTGCGGTTCAGATCGTCGCAGGGAATCTGGAGCAGGATCGGATTTCTGCAATAGCGCTCGGCGTCCGAATTCGTGCATTCGGGCGCATGGCGTCCGAATCCGTCGAGAACGCCCGTGTCGCCGTTGGCCAAACCGTTGATGAAACGGCCGCTGTTGCAGCTCGCGTCGGAAAAGCTGCAATGGGCCTTGCGGACGTCGATCCGCACGCCATCCGTCAGGTACGGGCCGCGCCAGCCGCGCCCGCTCGCAGGATCGAAGGTCCGAAGATGCGGCGGCAATGACGCCGGGTCGAACAGGTCGCGGATCGAGCGCGGAATCTCGCCGACGTCGGCACGGTATCCCCCAAGGCCGGCCCGTCCGCCCAGAATCGCCGTGCGGATGGCGCCCAGGCTGGCGTCGGTGACAGCGCATTCGGCCGCGAAATCGTCGCCGCGCACGAGCGACATCACCACGCCTATCGATACCGAGACGATGACCAGTACGGCCGCGCGCTCGGCCAGAGTCATCCGGCGGCGCGCCTTGAAAAAGCGGTGTAGCGGTTGGTTCGACGCGATCATGTGCGGTTTACTTGGTTGGTCGGATCAGCACCGGCGAGACTTTGATAACAGAAAGCGTGCCATTGGTTTAAACGATTGATTTGCCGCACTCGGTTTGATGAGCACGGCGAGTCCGGTTCGTGCGCCCTGGACAAAACGCCCGGTGGCACACGGGAAATAGCACAGAGCACCGGGGCGAATGGCGCACATCTCGCGCGCAGGGTACGAAAGTAGATCGGAAATCGCTTTTAAACGCAAACGGCTGCCGCCGTCGCAACGCTTCCGGGTACTACGGTTTCGTCGGCAAATGATACCAATCTGCGACAGCTGACTCGCGTCTATATTTTTTCGGCGCAGGAACCCGCCATGAAGGCTGCTTTCCAACCCATGCAGAACACCCCTGCTGCGACAAACGCTTCAGCGCTTCGTCAACGCTCTGGCGAATCGCCGACCGACCGCGGTATTTGCCACATCCGCCCCCGTGCCGGCCGCAAGATTTGGTTCTGGGCTGCATCGCCTTAGCCGTAACTCGTGGCGGAAATTCAAGCATCTACCAAATCTTGCCTTCCTTAAGTCGCCAAAAGTGAGCGATATCCCTCACAAAAGCGAGGCATTTACCACACACTACAGCGCCAAAATTGGGGAAATAATCCTTAAACATTTGATAATACGATAATGTTTTAATGTGGTGCAGTCTTTGCCATAACGCTCCGCGTCGGCGCCCGCCGTCCGATTCTCTTGTGTGTACTTAGATGAGGTTATGCGTGAAAAAGACTGTGTTTAACGAACGATTGACGAAGGCGCTGACCGGCGCCCTGTCATTTTCCTGCGCGATCTCGGCATTCGCCGCCGACAAGACGGAAAGCCAAAGCGGCGATGCCGTGCGACTCGAAAAAATTCTCGTGACCGAATCGTGGACACCGAATTTCAAGTCGCTGAACACCAGCGAACTGACCGGCAAGACCATAGCCAGGAAGCAGTCTTACACCAGCGATACCGCTGCGCTTTTCGACGACGTGCCGGGATTCAGCCGCTATGGTTCGGGCGGATTATCCAGTCTCCCGGTGATTCACGGCCTCAACGACGACCGGGTCAAGGTACGGATCAACGGCATGTCAATCACCTCCGCCTGTGCCAACCACATGAATCCGCCCCTGTCCTATATCGATTTGCGCAACGTGGAACAGGCGACGGTCGTGGCGGGCATCACGCCGGTCAGTCTCGGCGGCGACAGCCTCGGCGGAACCATCATCCTCGATTCCATCACTCCCCGTTTCGCCACGGCCGAGGAAGGGGCGATATTCGGGGGCAGTATTTCCTCGTTCTATCGCACCAACGGCGAAGCCTTCGGCGGCAGCGTGACGCTCAACGCGGCGGGCGAGCACATGGCCTTGTCCTATACCGGTTCCCACACCGAGAGCGACAACTACAAGGCGGGCGGCGGCTTCGAGGTCAAATCCAGCCAGTACGAGGCTCAGAACCACTCGATGACCCTGGCGCTCGGCAACGACGATCATCTGCTCGTCGTCAACGCCGGGCAGCAGAACATTCCGCGCCAGGGCTTTCCCAATGCCCGCATGGACATGGTCGACAACGACAGCACCTTCGGCAATGTCCGGTACAAGGGGAAATTCGGCTGGGGCGATCTGGAAACCCGGTTTTACTACGAGCACACCGAGCACGAGATGAACTTCCTGGAGGACAAACGACCCGGCGACATGCCCATGAAGACGAAAGGCAACAATCTCGGCTACCAGATCAAGGCGGAAATACCGCTATCGGATCGGGATACCCTGCGCATCGGCAACGAATATCATAGCAACGAACTGGACGACTGGTGGCCGCCGGTCGCCGGCAGCATGATGATGGAACCCGACATCTTCTGGAACGTCCGCAACGGCGAACGCGACCGCATCGGCACATTTGCCGAATGGGACGCCCGCTGGAGCGAGGAATGGAGTTCGCTGCTCGGACTGCGCCACGATCACGTGAGCATGAATGCCGACACCGTGCAGCCTTACTCCTCGACGTCGATGATGCAGCGCGCCGACCAGCGGGCGGCCGGCACCTTCAACGCCAGAAGCCGCGACCGTACCGACGACAACTTCGACGTGACCGCCCTGGTGCGCTACACGCCGAACGACACCAGCCATTTCGAAGCGGGCTACGCGCGCAAGAATCGCTCCCCTAACCTTTATGAACGTTATGCCTGGGGTTTGGGCAGCATGGCCATGTACATGAACGGCTGGTTCGGCGACGGCAACGGCTATGTCGGCGATCCCGATCTGGAGCCGGAAGTAGCGCATACCATAAGCACCACGTTCGGTTGGCATGACGCGCAGCAACAGGAATGGGACGTCAGGATCACGCCTTATTACACCTATGTCGAAGATTACATCGACGCGGACCGCTGTCCGGTGACCGCCGGCACGCCGTGCACGGCGGCCAATCTGGCGGCGACCGACGGCTTCGTGTTCCTCAAGTTCGCCAACCATGACGCTCAACTCTACGGCGTCGATTTCTCCGGCAAGGCGCTCCTGGGCGACACCCGATTCGGGCGCTTTACCGGCCGGGGCGTGCTGGGTTATGTCCGCGGCGAAAATCTGGATACCGGCGACAACCTCTATCACATGATGCCGGTCAACGGCAAACTGACCGTCGACCACCAGTGGGGCGGCTGGAACAACGCCGTCGAACTCCAATTGGTGGCGTCCAAAACCGATGTGGCGGACGTCAGGAACGAACTCAAGACGGGCGGCTACGCTTTGGTCAACCTGCGCACCGGCTACGAATGGAAGCATGTCCGCATCGACGCCGGCCTCGACAACCTGCTCGACAAGAACTACGACTTGCCTCTGGGCGGCGCCTATCTCGGTGCGCGCCCGTTTGTCTATGGCACCGCCCTGCCCGGCATGGGGCGCTCGGCTTACGTGGGGGTGACCCTGACGTTCTGACGAGCGCGTCCCGGAGCGGCTTCCAAGGCCGGCGGAATTTCGTGCGATGCCTTGAGCGTTTTTCACCACAGTATAGCGGGGTGAAACGGGAACTCGGCACGCACACCCCCGGAATGCAGGCCAAAATAAGCTGGTAGGTCGGCCATCCTTTGCCGACAATGATGTCGGGAAGGGATTCCCGACCTACTGGGCGGCGCTACGCCAGACCGAACAATGTCCTAAAACGAAATTCTGACGCCGGCCTCGACGATATGACTGGACACGGCCTGCTGGCCTAACCGGGTTTCATAGCGCAGAAAAGCGGCGTTGCCGCCGGGCAAGGTGGCGGCCAATGATCCGCCCAGATTGAAATAATCGCGGTCCGGAGCCGAGTTGGAGATGGAGAAGCTGCCGGTGCCGGCGGCCGCGTCCGCGAAACGGACGCGGAGGTCGCGCGAACCATTCTGGTACTGGTGTTCCCACTCGAAGCGAATCGACGGCGTCAGCACCGCCCAAGGCAGGCTGAACGACCGGCCTATCTGCGCGCCCAGATCCGTGGTCAGGGAATGATCGTCCTGGCTGCCGAAGGCCAGGCCCAGGCCGCCGCCGCCTTTTTCCTGGTAGGCGTCGATCTGGAGCTTGGCATACTCCATGCGGAGGTACGGGTTCAGGTTCCATTCGCTGATCGCGAAATCCTTGCCGAAACTGACGGCGAAGCCGTACTGATTGCCTTCCGGATTGCTGCGCGCCCGCGACGAAAATCCGGTATAGCGGATATTGCGCTTCATGTCGTAATCGTGGCGGGTGAAATTTCCTATCCAATCCACGTAGAAATCCGCCGGCAGGTAATAACTGCCGTAGAAGGAGCCGTGGTAGGAATCGGTGTCCATCGCGCCGGAATCCTGGCTGAAGACGGCGGAGGTGCCGTCGTAGCCGAACGCGAGGCCCAGGATCAGCTGATCGGTCAGCCGGTAATCGGCACCCAGGGTAAGGCCGCCGGTCGTGAACCGGTAGCCCTGCTCCTCGCCGGTAGAGTCCCTGTCGCCGCCGTTGAATCGGCCCTGCACGAAAAACCCGAAGGGACTGTCCCGCAACGGATCGTCCGGTCCGTCGCCCGCCGCACCGCCCGATTCCTTCCCGAGCGCACGCGCAAGCTGGGCGTAAGAAATGTTTCGGCCGTCGATATTCATGGCCAGGTCGAGACCGCCGCCGCCGTGCCGCAGTATGGTCAAGCGCTGCTTCAGGTTGGCCATGCGCCCGGTGCCTATGCGCAGCGGCATGCTGGTTTGGGAAGCCACCTGCTCGGGGGTGATCAGGCTCAAGGCGGCGATCTTCTCGGCGTCGGTCAATCCGGAGCCCAACAGATCCGAACAGCGCTGGGCCAGTTCGCCGGTGGCTCCGTCACAGGCCCCTACCAGGGCATTGGCCACGGAGCGCTGGTTTTCGGTGAGTCCGGGAAGCTCGCTGAGCGGCGTTGGCGTCGGTGCCGGAGTGGGCGTGGTTGGCACAGGCGTGATGGTGATGGTGACGGAACTGGTCGGAAACTGAGCTGCGGCGCAGGGGCCTTCCGACGAACTGTCGTTACAAGTCAAGCTGAGTGTGAATGTCCGCTCGGAAGCCAGACTCGGGTTGTTCACGATGGGAATCGTGATGGTCTGGGTTTGCGTCAATGGTCCTTGTTCGCGATCGAAGCTCGTCTGCCCGCTCACCCCGGTATAGTCCGCCGGAGCCGTCGCGGTACCGTCGATCGTTATCCAGGTTACATCAAGAGTACCGAATACGTCAGTCTCACTCGGACCTCGCGAATAGGTGAGCGTGATGTCCACCGACCCGGCGTCCGCGCGCACCGAAGGCGCCGTTGGACTGACCGTGACGGTATCGGCCAGTGCCAGGTGTTGGTATCCGCCCAGGGCAATCGCGAGCGCCGCCATCGACCATCGTAAAGGGGTGATGAAAAAAAGAAGGAACCGTGTAAAACATGATTCTTCCCCACGGGAGCCCCCACCCCGATATTCGCCTGCGGACAGGCCATGGATAACCCTATTCATGAGATGCACCTGGTGATGAGTTCGAACAATCGATTTGCCCGAATTATTTATTGTTCGTAATCCGCCGCCCCCGGAAGCCCACTTCGGGCATGCAGATAATACCGCAACGGATCGGCGTGGGCGCACATGAGTGTGCTTCAGCGTCCCCTGCGCTTTACTCAGGCCTCTGCGCCACCCTGGGCGATCGCGTCCGATTCCTGCGAGGCGTCCAGCTTGTAGCCGTAACCCCGAACCGTCTTGAGAAGCTTATGGTCGTAATTCTCATCGATCTTGCGCCGCAACTGGCGGACGTACACGTCGACCACATTGGTCATGGGATCGGCGCTATAACCCCAAACCTGCTCCAGAATCCGCGTTCGGCTCAACACCTTGCCGGGAGCCTTCATGAAACTCTCGAGCAGCGCGAACTCCTTGGGCGTCAGATCGATCATCTGATTGCCGCGCCGGACCTCATGGGTCTCCTGGTTCAGCACCAGATCGGCGATGCGGAGTTCCCTGGCCTCGCTCTTGATCCCTATTCCGCGCCGGCGCATCAGCGCTTCGATGCGTGCGAGCAATTCTTCGAACGAGAAGGGCTTGGTCATATAGTCGTCCGCCCCGGAGCGGAGACCGGTCACCTTGTCCTGCACCGTATCCATGGCCGTCAGCATGAGTATGGGCGTGTCGACGTGATCGGCGCGCAGGCGCTCGCACACTTCGAGACCGGTAAGATCGGGCAGCTTTCGATCCAGGATGATCAACCGATAGGCCGCCGTGTTTCCCAGAGCGATGCCGTCCCGTCCGGTACGGGCGACATCCACCGTATACCCCTCGGCCTTCAACCCTCGTCTGACGAATTCGACGATACGCTCGTCGTCTTCCACCAGCAGAATATCCAAGGTCTTGTTACCTCTCCCAAAAAAAGCGTTTTATTAGACATTTTGCGCATTCCGTTGGAGCAGGCTCTAGCCCGCGATTCCGAACGGCTGCCCATCGCGGGCTAGGTAGGATGGGCAAAGCGTAGCGTGCCCATCGAAACGTCTTCGTCGGCAAAGGATTGCCGACCTACTAGCCTCGGGCGCTACATCGCGACGAAATCAGCTCTAAAGCCCGTTCCCACAAAACGCCGGCCTTCGAGCTATGCGGCCGATTCTCGGACGTAGTCGAAATCGTCGGCGCTCGCATCGACAGCGCTGTCTTTCAAATCAACTTGCGGCAATGTTACTGCAAATGTCGTTCCCGCTTCTTCGCTGCTGTCCGCCGAAATCTCCCCGCCGTGCGCGGCCACGATGGCTTTTGCGACCGGAAGCCCGAGGCCGGTGCCGTCGTCGCTGGAACGGCGGGCGTTCGTGCTGCGGTAGTAACGGTCGAAGATCATCTTGAGGTCCTGGGCGGGAATGCCTATGCCGTGATCGATGACGCGCAGAAGCGCTTCCGTTCCGTCGCCCTCCAGATCGATGATGATCCGGCCGCCGGCATGCGAATACCGGCAAGCATTGTCCCCGAGAACGAAAATGATCTGTCGAAGCCGCTGTTTGTCGCCGCGGACCCACACCGGCGTATCCGTTACGTTCAGCGTCACCTCGATCGATTTCTCCTGCGCCAGCACACGTATATCCTCGGCCGCATTGACGACCAGTTCGACGAGATCGAGGGTTTCCCACTCGAACTGTAGGTTCGCGGTTTCGGCCCTGGCGAGGAACAACAGATCGTTGACCAGCTTACCCAATTGCAGCGACAGTTCGAGAATGCGCTGCAAGGATTCCTTGTACTCCTCGGCATCCTTGTTCCTCCCCCGAAGCGTCACTTCGGCCTCGCCGCGGATCACCGTAATCGGGGTGCGCAGTTCGTGACTGATATCGGCGAAGAACTGCCTCCGCGCATGATCCATGCGTTGCAGCTCGCCGTTGAGGTGGTTCAGCTCGAGCGTCCGCTCCGCCACCTTTTGTTCCAGCACAGTGCGCGCCTCGCCGAGCTTCCGCTGCTGGACTTCCAGCTCTTGCGCCATTTGATTGAAGTGCTTGGCGAGATAACCGAATTCGTCCCGGCTATCGATGGGAATGCGATAAGGGAGATTGCCGGCCGCGATTTCGTCGGTGCCTCGCATCAGGGCCTCGATCGGCCTTCGGATGCTTCTGAAAAGCATGGCGCCCGCGGCGATGCTGAAAACCACCGAGACGATGGCCGTGCTGATGGAAATCCAGCTGGAAAGCCCGATCAGCCCCATCAATCGCTCTCTCGCCACCAGGGCCCGCTCACGCTCGCGATTGATCGCATCATCGATCAGCGGGTCGAATTTGCGGTCGATGTCTTCCTCCAGAACTTCCGACAGCAGCAATAACGCCGCTTCGCGCCGACCCTCCTGCCGCAGGCGGTCGACCTGGTCGAACCGATTCATGCCGGCTTCGAGCGAGGCGCTCAGACGGGCGATGCTGTCCAGTTCGCTCTGACGGGTCTGCCAGACCTCGATATCGCTGGCGGCGTCCAGGTCGGTTGCCGCGGCTTTCCGCAGGCGTTCTACCGCATCGTGCAGACGCTGGCGGGACATCTCGACATCAGCCGCCGTGCCTTGCTGATCGACCAGGAGCAGATCCATGCGTTGCTTAAAATAGCGATAAGCTTCCCGGTAGAGCTGCTGATAGCGGTCGAACGCCTCGTAAGCCGACTGGCTGCGGGACGAATACAGGGCGATTTTGTGAGACCCCCAGTACAGCGTAAAGCCGAGCACGAAGACAAAACACAGAGAGATGGCGACAACCATCGCCAATCTGATACGCAACATGAGCTATCCCACCGAAGGATGAGGCCGATCGAATCCGGATTTCGTTTCGCCCGTTTTCATCAGCCAATAAGCGACAACAGCCGTTTTATTTGTCGGGGGATAGTAATACGAAAAGCGCCGAATGCCGAATTCGGGCGCATTTGTCGGAAAAGAATTGCCGACCAGCGAATGGATTCCTTTCCACAATACAAGTGCAGAATTCCGCCTCGTGTTCGAGGCTTATTCCTGTGGCAGTTCCTTGAATTTGTCGAGGGGCTTGTAATCCGGGGTCGCCACCAGCCCGGAGCTGGTGGCCGATGATGCTGTCCTTCACAGCCTCGAGATTGCCGCCGGCGACACCGGAATTCCGGGCCAGGTCGCGCAAACGAGGGTGAGGAGATCGAATTCCGGCAGGAGGTCCGCGTCGGCGGAACCGGGCGAGGGAATCCAGTAGGCCAGCCGGGCGTCGGCGCCGTGGGCGCTGTCCGCCATTTCGACCGATGGCCCGACCACCTTGTCGATCAGCGCCAGCAGCCGGCTCACAGCACCACCTGGAAGGGCTTTCGCGTGGGCTAGCCGGCATTGCACCGAAACGGCATATGGAGCCTACATATAGCGACAGCAGCAATAGGATGGGCTGAGCTTGCGAAGCCCATCGAGCGCGAACGATGCCTGTCCTGAGCGAGTCGAAGGGCGCTTCCCGATGGTCAGCGCATCCTATGGACCTGCGCCCTGCCGGGGTCGTTCAGTGAAACGAAAAGAGCCGAAGCCGAACAATAAACCTTGACCCGGCAACCTGATTGACAATTCGCTCGACCCAGCGATATCGTCTTTTTGAAGAAAAACGACGTTTCAAGTTTCTATTCGCCTCTACTGACGGGATGCCGCGGCGATATACTGCGGCCAACCGGCACCCCATGCCTGGGGCGATAGCTGTTCTAAGTCTCGCGGGCTTCCGCACTCCCAAGGAAGGGAAAACCATGAAAATACTGTCTCCGACTGGCACGATGGCGCTCATCCTCCTTTGCGCAACCGTTATGAGTGCCGTAGTAACTCCCGCCAGAGCGCAACCACTGGCAGGTAAGGATACATGTGGCGCCGATGTAAATACCCCTCCGTCCACCATCGACC
Source organism: Methylocaldum sp. GT1TLB (assembly GCF_051027445.1). Taxonomy (NCBI): domain Bacteria; kingdom Pseudomonadati; phylum Pseudomonadota; class Gammaproteobacteria; order Methylococcales; family Methylococcaceae; genus Methylocaldum; species Methylocaldum sp. GT1TLB. Next base: position 3,963,746 of record NZ_CP194898.1, on the reverse strand, counting down.
TTGCAACTCAAGGTCACCGAATACGTAATGCCATCCTTTGCCTTATTAATGCCGAACGCACCAGCCGCGGGCTGGCGGCGTTGTCCGCGAACTCAAAATTGGCGAGCGCCGCCGATGGACACGTGCAACGGGCCGTGACCCTGAAATGGTGGGGTGAGAGCGATCCGCACGTCGACCCGCAGGTTGACGTCGTACCGGGGACCAATCCTCCAATTCCACTGGGACGCAACGAAGCGATCGCGGCACGCATAAACCGCGCGGGATACTGTCCGGAAGGCGCTACCTTCGTGAGTGAGATCGCCAAAGATGGCGCGGGCACCAACGTGACCGAATGTCCGCCTGGCGCCTGCTCGACGCCATTCTTTGCCGTCCACTGGTGGATGAATATAAGCACGGCCGGTCACAGGGAGGCAATTCTGAATCCGGCGATCAAGGAGATTGGCGTCGGCGTCCGTGGGGACGTGGCGAATAAGGATCCGGCGCAGAACGCGCAGAGTGAAAAAGGGGCCTATGTCGTGAATTTCGGAGCGTGTCCCTACATAGTGCAGCCTCCACCCCCACCCCCGCCTGACGGGCAAACGAGAGTTGAAGTTACCTTTACAAAAATGCACGTCAATGACTGCCCGGAAGCTGGCATATGCGATTGGAAACTTACCTGTCGACTTGGTAACCAGCAGGAAACAGAATTCTTTACCATGGTGGAGATCAATACCGGTAAAGATAGAGACATTAAACGCATGCTAGCTCAGGATGGAGTTCTGCCGGTTTCTGTTACATGTACAGTTAAGGAGCGCGATGGTCCGTTCCTTTTCTTCGATGACCCCGTATGGGAACACGTCGGCACTAGCACTGCTTCTATTCAGGTATCTGGAAAACATGACATTCGGATAAATCAAAATAGCGATGAAGGCGATGTCACGGTGCATTTGGATGTGAAACAGCTCGGCTCGACAGCGGGTGGTTTGACACAGCAACCCTCCCCGCCACCAGTTCCAATAGGCTGTCATATCCCAGAAGGTAGCGCCGCGACCTGCGGCTATATGAGCATTGTATGCAATGCCCCATTACCCATGGCTGATGAGATGGTTGTTATGGCCGGTAGCGGTTTTACAACAGAGGTGTATCGAGTCGTCTCTGACATTGGCCTCATCAACGCCGAGTATGGGGGCGAAGGAAATGCCGTGCTGGCAGTATGTGCGAAAAACAGCAGAGGGATGAGTTGCGGTGAGGGTTTCTTTGCCACGCTGGGGCCTACAATCTGTCCCTATTCGCCGCCACCCCCAACCTGTCCGCACGGACAGTTTATATGCCCTGCCCACGGCGGAGTCTGCAAACCGATCACCGATTGTCCCCCTCTTTTATAACATTCACAGGGGGTACACACGCCGGGCAAGGCTTTTCGCTCTTTTCGGTTACACGGGAGCGGAACCGGCTGAGCTCGGACGAAGATCGGCGGCGCGAAAGCACTGGAGGCCTTGAAGAGAAGATTGACCGAGGAAACCGATCCTGACGTCAAGGCGACCATTTCCAAGGCACTTCCCTGAAGCCACAAAACCAGCCATCGAGAGCATAGGGAAAGGGGCCAAGCTCGATTAATGGCAGTGATGCCTAAACTCGGCGCTGGAGAGGGACGCCGCAAAAAACGCGCGTCCCACAGCTTGAGTCGTCAGCCATAACGAGCAAAACGGGTCAGCCCGCGTAGGGCGCATTAGCATTAGCGTAATGCGCCGAATACAATACCTCCTACGGCGGAATACGCGAGTACGCTATTCCGCTCTACAGTCCTTAGGCTGGCCGCCTCGCGCGGCATCCGGTTACTTACATCGTTAGCCATCATTGACTCGTGATCGAACCTGTCCAGTCCTGCGTTTACTGTGGTGTCGCCGTGAGCGTCACAGCCGATCACGTCCCACCCAAGGCCTTCTTCCCACGGCCGCGGCCCAGCAACCTGAAAACAGTGCCCGCTTGCTTTGCCTGCAACAACGCAGCGGGCCGCGACGAAGAGTACTTCTTGGCAGCACTTATGTTCTCGGACGCGGGCGTAACGGAACCGGGAAAGAAACTTTGGAACCAGAAGCTCCAGCGCATGTACGCAAAGAACTTGGGCCTTCGTAGACATATCGGTAGCGCCCTTCAAGCTGTACAACTCACAACGCCTGCGGGCATTCATTTGGGTCGTCGGATGGCGTTCAGCATTCAAGAACCACGCCTCGAAGCTGTAGCCACCAAGATTGTGCGAGGACTGCACTTCCTCGAAACAGGCTCAGCCGCCCCAGCCGACTGGGACGTCATGTGCCTCTTCGTCCGAGAACGTCGTCATGTGGAGGCGGTCGCCCAGTACAACCATATGCTGAATCCCGGCGCGCATTCGTGGCCACAGATCTTTCAGTATCGTCGCGGAGCTGTCCCTGGTCAGCCGTTGAAGTCGATGTGGCTTCTGTGTTTCTGGCGCACCCATATCTTCTGGATCACAACCCAGCCAGGTTCTTCGGATGCATCGAATGACGGCTAACCCTCCCGTCGAGCGGATGGCTTCTGGCAAACTGGCGCTCATGTCGAAAGTTGGACGTCATAATGAGGACCGTAGGCTGAGTTGTAGCGATAGCGAAAACCCAGCGAATCCACGTGTCAAAGAGCTGGGTTTCGTTCCTCAACCCAGCCTACGGCACTCCCCGCCGAGGAGCGGGCAAGCTGCACGGCATGTCCGACCTGTTTGCTACCTGCTGAGCCTCAAGGCCTGCACCGCATCCATAGCTTTAGAAGACTGCAATCAACGCAATTTCAGGATCAGATTAGTTGCCACTATCCGGCGGATTGGGCTGGACCGATAGAGCCGGACGTTACCATGGGGGAGCGAGATTAAACTTACAGGGCAACACGGCTACCCGCTGTACGAGGGCTAATTGTCCCGTCATTAGCCCTCTGTTACGCCTTATTGAAGCAGGTTCTGAAGATCCCTGACAGCCTCACCATAGCGCGTATTGTGACCTTTAACTATCGCCTTCGCCAGCAGGTCTAAGTCAACGTCTGCCATTCTACGTGGCGAGGAAGCGCCCGGCGCATGCTCATAGTTAAAGACAATCACGTCTATAAACACCGGTCGCCGGAGCTGCTTGCCTCCAAGCATCTTAATCAGCGCTCCGGTAATTGCGGGATAAGGTGTAAAGCTGGGGTTGCTAAGCCAATCCCTTAGATCCGCTTCCGGGACGCTGAAATCGACCCCAGCCAAGCGCAATGCATGCATAGCGTCGATTTTTATGGGTACTGCCTGCAGCTGCTCTGCAGATAATGGTTGTTGGATAACGCCCAGCGGTTCGATAGTGAAGTTTATTGTGACCTTGCCTTCAGAATTATCCATTTGCATTGTTCCTGGCCCCGCCGCGCCAAAAGTCCTGGTCACGGTACCTACAACTTCCCAAACATCGGGATCAAAAATGCCGCGATCGAACTCGCGGACCTGGCAAGTGACAGTCACGGGCAGTCCGCTCTCGTGGATAAGTGTGCGGTTTACGTCGATAGTCCCACCTGTATCCTTCTCCACCATTCCCACTAACTCTGTATCCGCCTCATTGCCAATGCCACAGTGAAGCTTCCAATCACAGGCGCCGCCTTCGCGACAGTCATCGATCTTCATATTGTTGACGGTAACGTGGACCTTGCGCGTGACTATGCCTTCGGATGGGAAGGGCATACCTTCTTGCCGCAGACTCCACTGCTGCACATTTAGACCCTCACACTTCGAGAGCATCATCTCAAAGAAGAATTCGAAAGTAGGTAAACAAAATCCGCCGCCTCCCACTTCTGGAAATTCGCAGCCGGGGTCAACGACTGCAACGTCTAAACCCCAGCCCGTCGGCGGCTTGCCAACGCGCGTAGCGTGGGTCAGGCATTTATTGGGGTCCACTCCGACAGGCCGTAAGCGGCTATCAAACGGGAAAGCCCATTTCTGTGCTGCGTTGTCATTGCAGACGCTTACAGAGACGCCCATGCCGGTTCGAACAGGGCCATTCAAATCGAAACACAACTGCGGAGCCGAGCGGTGCATCACAAGACGCGACGTGCCGGGGTCGAACCGAAAATCCTGCGCAGCAGAGCTGTTGCAATCCATCAACGATAACAATCCTCCCTGAATCGATCCCTCAACGCACTTACCCGGAAAGGCCGGGGAGGTGATCGGCTCAGCCCAGGCAACCCGCGCGCCGACCGTCATTATCGCGCTGAGTAGCGACATCGCTATGGATCGACTCAACATCGGCAAATTGTGTCGCGATAGATTGATTTCGACTGCGAGACACCGAGTCGTGCTTGTCCTAGATACTTTGTGCACCATAACAACCTCCCCTGTCCACTGTTGAGTTCCCATGATGGGCGTGAGCGGTATTAGGTGTCAACGGCGCCGCCCGCCCGCCTGCCAGGCACTTCTCCCCGCCTGGAAGGAAAAACGGGTCAAAAAACGGGGCATTTAAAAAACGGGGCAGGCTTTGGCTTTTTGATATTTAGCGTGGCGGATACGGTCACTTACGGAAAGCGTAGCGCTCCCGATTGGGGGAATCGAAACTGGGCGATCCGCAGGGGCGAGTTAAAAGAAGGCTTTGAGGACCAGCGAGAGGACCCCGGCCAGCAGTACGCCCATCATCCACTTGAGCACGGCCAAATCAGTGCGAATGGGGGCCAGGGCGGTTTCCAGATCGGTCTTGGTAACCGATTGGGTGTGGGTGTCGGCGGTTATAGTGGTCATTCAACTCAAGAGATGTCTGACCTGAGAAATATTCCTGCCGGACTTGCGGCGGCTGCGCGAGAGTAGCCTCGGAACCGAAATGGCGTCAATGCCGCGCTTTACTTTCCCACGATGGCATATACCGCCGACCGGCTCAGGCCGTACCGGGCCATCAGCTCTTTCACATTCCGCCCGTTCCATTCGGTCAGGATGCGGGCGTTTCCTTCCTCCCGCGTGAGCGGTGCCTCGGCCGGCTTGTGGCTCAGCCTCGATTCGACGGTCGCGGCGGATCTCAACGGCTTTGTGCACGTCGACGGAGAAGGCGACGGCGGCGATGATCTCGGTGCGGAGTTCCTTGGGCGAGAGCATGGGCTACTCCGGGATGTAGGGCCGTAGGCTGGGTTGCAGCGATAGCAAAAACCCAGCGAATCCACATGTCAAAGAGCTGGGTTTCGTTCCTCAACCCAGCCTACGGCACTGGCTGGAGAAGTGGACTTAGTACTACAGTCGCAGTTATGGTGGACGACCACGACAGCGGCGTCGGTAATGGCACTGCCTGGCGCGCCACTGATGACGGCGCCGCCAGAGTGACCAGGCCAGCACATGCGCCGCCTCGGGACGCCGGGTCCAGAGCACGTGGACCAGCAAGCGGCGGACTTCCGGGGCAGTAAATGGGATCAAGCCGGCCTCAGTGCCCCTTTTTTCGCTTGGGTGCTCATAGCCACCAAGAACGCCTGGGCCAGCAGCGCCAAGGTGATATGCCGATGCCAGGCGTCCCACGTCCGTCCCTCATACTCGTCCAACCCACAGTCCTGCTTGGCCCTCTCGAAGCCCACTTCAATGGTCCACCGTCGCCCGGCGACCTGAATCAGGGTCTCCAGCGTCGTGCCCTCCCGCGGGGCAAACGCTACGTAATACGCCAGCTTGCTCGGATCCTCAAGACTCCGGCGCACCACCAGCCAATGGCCCCAGGCCCGCTCCTCAGCGGTCGGTTGCCACCGCCACAAAGGCTGCCACGCCCAGTCGTACTCCCGTGGCCCCTTGGCACCGTCTCCGGCCGAGTGCCGCTGCCACGCCGAAGCGGGTAGTTCGGCGGCGAGTTCCTGCGCCGGCCGATACACCGGACCATCACGCCACAACGGCACGTTACAGGCCACCCCCAGCACAAACGGCTGGCGCCGTTGCTCCAGCCAAAACCGCAGCCGCCGATCGCCCCCATACACCTCATCACCGGTCACCCAGCGGCACGGCACACCGGCGTCCAACGCGCGTTCGATCATCTCCAACGCTAACCCAGGCTTGGTGCGAAACGTCACCCCTTCAGGCACGTGCGCCTCGGCGCGGCGATGGGGGGCGGCGGCCCACTCCTTGGGCAGGTACAGTGCCCGATCGAGAAAAGCCGCCCCGTGCACACTGGCATAAGCGAGAAAAACGCCGACCTGGCTGTTCTCGATGCGGCCGGCCGTGCCACTGTATTGGCGCTTGACTCCGACCGAGTGCGTGCCTTTCTTCAAAAAACCCGTCTCGTCCACCACTAACACCGCCTCTGGATCGGCCAACCGCTCCACCACGTAAGCCCTCAGGTCATCCCGTACCCGATCGGCATCCCACTCAGCGCCATTCAACAGCCGCTGGACGCCATCCGGGGTCCGCTCCCCCAAGTGCTCCGCCAGCTGCCAGCCGTTCTTGCGCGCGACCGGACTTAACAGCCCACGCAGATACCCCAACGCGCGTTGCCGCGGTTCCGCCCGCCGAAAACGCGAGCCAATCCGCGCATGCAGTGCGGTCAGCTCCGCGTCCCACTGTCGTATCGAGTCTTGCATGGCAGTCTCCTCAGTCGATTACCATGCTTGTTAGACCTAAATAAATGCGGCTGTAGTATTAGAGCCTATCCCAGTAGGTGCCCAAAACCCTTCGACAGGCCTGTCCTGAGCGGAGTCGAAGGGCTCAGGGCGAACGGCCTACTGGGATAGGCTCGTAGCCGGGGCCCGGCGCGCGGATGAGTTTTTGCACATCGCCTTTTTCGATTCTCCTTCGAACGGTTGATATAGCTCACCGACAGGCGCGGCAATGCGCCGATCATCTCTCTGATGGGTTTATAGTCCACGGATCACGGTGGTCGACGGCCAGCCGGTGCCGGAATGCGACTGACCGGCGCTACCGAACTCCGCCCTCAAAGGGGTGAGGAGCTAAAACACGAGCGGGCATCGCGCTACTTCGGTTCCATCGGCACCATCCGCGAAACCGCCGCATCCCAGATCCGGTCCGGCATCAAGCCGTGCAGCAGGGACATCAGCTTGGAAGGCGCGCCGACGTGATAGCGGGTGTCCGGCTTCGGGCTTGTCGCCGCCTCGACGATGACCTCGGCAACCTCCCGGGCCGTCAGCACCCCCGTCCTGCCGAACCTGAGCATTTCCCTCGTGGTCTCGGCAAGGTTCTGTTTGAACACTCGGTAGGGACTGTCCGCTCCCGTGTCGGGAATGGTGCTGATCGCCGCTTCGGCGAACCGGGTCGCGACCGGTCCTGGCTGGACGTCCACCACATCGATGCCGAAGGTGCTCGCCTCCATGCGTAGGGTTTCGTTGATCGCCTCCACCGCGTGTTTTGTCGCATGGTAGAAACCGGCACCCGGCTGGGTGATTTCGCCGGCGACGGAGCTGACATTGATGATGCGGCCCCTGCCCGCGCGGCGCATTCCCGGCAGTACCAGCTGGCACATACGGACGAGGCCGAAAACATTGACCTCGAATTGCCGCCGCACGGCATCCATGGGCACCTCTTCGACAGGCCCGTACTGCCCGTATCCCGCATTGTTCACCAGTACGTCGAGGCGTCCGTGAGCGCTCTCGACGGTTTTTACGGCATTTTGCATCGAAGCTTCGTCGGTCACGTCGAGCTGAACCGTCTCGCAGCCCTTCGCTTTCAACTCCTCGATATCGGCGACCCGGCGCGCGGTCGCGACGGTCATGAATCCGGCTGCCCTAAGAGCCAGGGCGGCCGCCCGCCCGATGCCCGAGGACGTGCCGGTTATCAAGGCGACGGATTGCTTTTCCGAGGCGGGATTGATTGGTGTATCGGCCATGACGCGTTCCTCCTGGCTAACCCGAAACGATAAAAAGGTTTCGAGATTAGACAGAATTGATCTTCGGGCTTCCCCCGGATTTCGTCGAAACCTTCGCCGCGATGGCCTGGACGGTCGTCGTCGTGAACCGTTCCACAGAGTCTCAAGCCAGCACCGGCAGCCACACCGAGAACTCGCTCCCCTTCCCCGGTCCTTCGCTGTAGGCCTCGATTCGCCCCTGGTGCAACTCCACCAGGTTCTTGACGATGGCCAGACCTAGCCCCAGCCCGCCCTGAGCGCGATCGAGGGTTCTCTCGGACTGAGTGAAGATATCGAAAACATGGGATAACAGCGATTCCGCCATGCCTTCCCCGTTATCCTTTACTCGGATTAGAGCTTCTTCGCGCTCCCGAGTCACAGTCAGCCAAATGGTCCCTCCCGTGGGCGTGTATTTGGCGGCGTTGTTCAGCAGATTGGAGATCAGTTGCGCCAGACGCGCTCCGTCCCCCATGAGCCGAATGGGAACATTCGGGACCGAAACGATCAATTCGTGCTGACGCGACTGAATCAAGGGCCGGGTGCTTTCCAAGGCCTGATCGACTACCGCTGCGAGCTCGATCGGTTCCTTCCGGATGGTGATCTTGCCCTGCTCGATCCGAGAGATATCGAGGAGATCCTCTACCAGGCGAGCCAAATGCCCGGTCTGACGGTCGATAACCTGCTGAACCGTTTGAAGCTTCGGATCCGATACGTTCATTTTTTTCATGATTTGCGCGGCATTCTTGATCGGCGCCAACGGATTCCGAAGCTCATGGCCGAGCATGGCCAGGAATTCGTTCTTGCGCCTGTCGGCTGCCTTCAGCGCATTCTCGATCCGCTTCCGTTCGGCGAGCGCAACTTCAAGCTCGCGCACGCGTTTCGCCAGTTCCTGCTTCTGCCGGTAGAGCTGCATGAAGACGGCGACTTTGCTCGACAGGATGTGCGGGTCCAGCGGCTTGAACAGGAAATCCACGGCCCCCGAGTCGTAACCCTTGAATACGCGGGCATGGTCGTGAATGCCGGCGGTGACGAAAATGATGGGGACCTCGCGGGTGCGCTCGGTTCCTCGCATCAATTCGGCCAGCTCGAACCCGTCCATTCCCGGCATCTGCACATCGACGAGCGCCAGCGCCACCTCGTGCACGAGCAGAAAATCCAATGCCTCCTCGCCGGAACGCGCGCATAGCAGATCGGCCTCATGCCCGCTTAAAAGGCCCGCCAGCGCCACGAGATTCTCCTCGCGATCATCGACCAACAGGATTTTCGGTTTAGCGGTCATGATTTTCCTTACGCTCAGTTGCTTCACCGCACCCCGCCGACCGGAGCAGATATGCGCGAATGCCCGCGGCCGGCAGCACGCGGGCATGCTTGCACAGGGCAATGGCGGCGTTCGGCATGACCGGAATCGAGGCGTCTTCCGGAGCCTGGACGATGGCGAGCCCGCCTGCGTCCTCGATGGCCTTGAGACCGCTCGCACCGTCGGCATTGGCGCCGGAGAGCAGGACTCCGATCAGCCGCGCGCCGAAGACATCGGCCGCGGATTCGAACAGAACATCGATGGAGGGTAAACTGAAATTTACCGGCTCGTCTACCGAGAAGGCAAAAACCACCTCCCGATCGATCAGCAGGTGGTAGTCGGCCGGAGCAACATAGATCATCGAACTTGAGACCGGTTCCTTGTCCAGTGGTTCCCGTACCGGGCGGCCGGCCTTGGCCGCGAGAACTTCGGGCAGCACGCTGGGCTTGTGCCGCGGCAAATGCAGAACGATAACGATGGGTACGGTGAAGTCGTCGGGCAAATCGGCGAGCAGAGTCGAGAGCGCTTCCAGCGCCCCGGCGGAACCGCCCACCACGATCGCCTCCACTGTGGCCGGCATCGTCCATGATTCCATATTGTGTTTCATTCCTTCTGATAGATTCTTTCGGCGCCCGCGAACTCGCTGAATTCCACAGCGTGATCCGAGAACCGCAGCGTCTCCTTGGCCCCCAGGGCCAAAAATCCCTTCCGGGACAACGAATCCCGAAACAGCCCTATCGCCCGGTCCTGCAACGCGCGGTCGAAGTAGATGAGGACGTTGCGGCAGGTGACGAGCTGAACCTCGGCGAAAACATTGTCGGTCGCGAGGCTGTGGTCGGAAAACAAGATGTTCTTGCGCAGAGCTTTGTCGAACACGGCCGAACCGTAGGCCGCGGTGTAATAATCGGAGAGCGACGTACGTCCGCCCGCAGCCTGGTAGGCTTCGCTGAACCCCGCAATCCGATCCAGATCGTAGATGCCCGCCTTGGCCTTCCGCAGCGCTTCCGGATTGATGTCCGTCGCATAAATCAGGCTTCGGTCGAGCAGTTCCTCCTCTTTCAGCAAGATGGCGAGGGAATAAACCTCTTCGCCGGTGCTGCAACCCGCGACCCAAATCTTCAGGGACGGATAAGTTTGCAGAAAAGGGACCACTTTTTCGCGCAGCGCCAGATAAAACGCGGGATCGCGAAACATCTCGCTCACTATGATGGTGAGAAACGACAAAAGCTCCGGAAAGACGCCGGGCTCATGCAGGATTCGCTCCTGGAGCCCCGACAGCGATCGACAGCCGAACCGCTGCATCGCCTGGGAAAGCCGGCGCTTCAGCGATGCCGGCGAATAATGGCGAAAGTCATAGTGAAACCTGAGGTAAATCGCCTCGAGGATTAACTTGAGCTCCGTGTCGAAAGTGTCGTCGTGCAAAGCATCCTCTACTTGGGGATCCAGACCTTGATGAGCGAAATCAGCTTATCGATATCGATTGGCTTCGCGATGTAATCGTTGGCGCCCGCTTGAAGGCATATCGCGCGGTCGTCGGGCATCGCCTTTGCGGTGAGCGCGATGATCGGGAGATTCTTCCATTCCGGGCGCTTGCGGATCTCCCGCGTTGCGGTGAGGCCGTCCATCTCGGGCATCATGATGTCCATGAGAACCAGATCGACCGCGGCATCGGGCTCCTGCGCGGAACGCTCGAGGACCTCGAGCGCTTCCCTGCCGTTGCGGGCGATGCGCACCTTGGCGCCTTTCGGCTCGAGCACGCTGGAAATCGCGAAGATATTGCGCACGTCGTCCTCGACCACCAGGATGTTGCGGCCTTCGAGCGCTTCCTCGCGGTTGCGCAGCTCGCGCAGAATCTCCTGATGCTCTCGGGGAAGCTGGGCCTCCACCTGGTGGAGAAAGAGCGTCACCTCGTCCAGCAAGCGCTCGGGCGATCGCGCGCCCTTGACGATGATGGTGCTGGCATAGCGGCGCAGCCGGCTCTCCTCCTCCCGCGTCAGCGTCCGCCCGGTGTAAACGATGACGGGCGGGAACGAGAAGGCCTCGCCGGAAGCCATTTTGTCGAGCAGTTCGTAACCCGAGATGTCCGGCAGGCTGAGGTCGAGGACCACGCAGTCGAAGGTCGAGTCCTTCAGCTGGCTCAGCGCCTCGCTGCCGGTCCCGACCGAAACGACCTCGACCCCCTCGGTGCGGAGAAGCCGCTCTATGCTCTCGCGCTGGACCACGACGTCCTCGACCACCAAAACGCGGCGGACGTTCTGTTCCAGCTTCCGCTCCAGCTTGCGGAAAGCGCTCACGAGCTGCTCGCGCATGACCGGCTTGAGCGCGTACCCGACCGCGCCCATTTCGAGGGCTTGCTGGGTATAGTCGGAAATCGAGATGACGTGCACCGGGATATGGCGGGTCGCGGCATGGCCCTTGAGGCTCTCGAGCACGCTGAGCCCCGAATGGTCCGGAAGGTGGATATCGAGAATGATCGCGCTGGGCAGGAATTGCTCCGCGAGCGCGAGGCCCTCGCCGGCACTCGCCGCGATCAGGCACTGGAAACGCATTTCGTGCGCGAGATCGCGCAAGATGCCGGCAAACGCCCGGTCGTCCTCGATGATCAGAATGCTCCGATCGCCCGGCGCGAGACGCTCGCGGTCGTCCTGCGCCGGCTCTCCGGTCGGGTCCGCGGAGACTCTTTCCACGCTCGGGGCGGAACGCTCGGCCGCCGGACGGGCCTTATTCAGGAAAATCACCTCCGCTTCGGGAGGCCGCTCCTCGCCGGTTTGCTGTGCGAACTCGGTAGGCAGAACGAGCGTAAAGGTGCTTCCTTTACCGGGAACGCTCTCCACCGAGATTTCGCCGCCCAATCGGTGTGCGAGTTCCCTTGAAATCGTCAAACCCAACCCGGTGCCCCCGTGCCGTCGCTGGGTACTCCCGTCGGCTTGGCGGAATGCCTCGAATATGGCGTCCTGGTGCTCGGGCGGAATGCCGATACCGGTGTCGCGGACGGCAAAGCTGATCCGGTCCGGTCCGACTTGCTCCACGCGCAGGCCGACCTCGCCCGCCTCGGTGAACTTGCAGGCGTTCGAGAGCAGGTTTCTCAGAATCTGCTGGAGACGGAGCGGATCGCTAGTGATCACCCTTGCCGTCCCGGGCTCTAGGCGAGCTTCGAATGCGAGCTTCTTCTGCGAGGCCACCGGTTGAAAGCTTCGCTGGAGCGTCTCCACCAAGGTCTCGAGTTGAACCGGCTCCGGCCGTATCTCCATGCGGCCCGCCTCGATCCTGGAGAGATCGAGAATATCGTTGATCAGGTCGAGCAGGTCGTTGCCCGACGAGTAGATGATCGATGCGTACTTGACCTGCTCCGGGGTCAGATTGCCGTCCCTGTTGTCGGCGAGGAGCTTGGCAAGAATGAGCGTGCTGTTGAGCGGGGTGCGCAGCTCATGGCTCATGTTCGCCAGGAATTCCGACTTGTATTGGTTGGCTCGGGCGAGATCCTCCGAGCGCGTCATCAGCTCCGCCTGAGCTCGCGACAGCTCGTCGCGCTGTTCCTCGAGCCGGGCGTTGATGTCGGTCAGCTCCTCGTTCTGCGCCTCGAGACGAGCCTCCGACTCGGACAGCGCCTTGCTCTGGCTCTCGAGCTCCTCGTTGGCCACTTTCAGCTCTTCCTTTTGCCTCTGCAGTTCGTCGGCCTGCCGCTGCGTTTTCCGGAGGAGGTCCTCGAGCCGGGTGCGGTACAGTGACGAGCGAATCGCGCTGGCCACCGGCTCGGCCATCGTGCTGAGGAGATCCATGTCCGAGATGCCCACCGGATGGATGAATCCGAGCTCGACCACCGCCTTGACCTTGCCGTCGATGACCGCCGGCATTACCACGAGGTGCACGGGGTCTGCTCCCCCGAGCGCCGACGAAACCCGAAGATACCCGTCGGGCACGCCGTCGAAACGCAAAACCCGCTGGTCCTTGACCGCCTGGCCGACCAGTCCCTCGCCCGGCTTGATACGGTCCGGACAAGCCGAATCCGGCCCGATCGCGTACGACGCCATGCGCACCAGTTCGCCGCCGTCATGCTCGGCGGCATAGAGTACGCCCACGGGCACTTCGAGATATTCGCAAAAAAAGCGCAGGATTTTGTCGCAAAGCACTTCGAACGCCTGCTCGCCCTGCATGCGCAGGCTCAGATCCCGCTGCCCGGAACGGACCCAGTCGTCTTCCTTGAGCTGGAGTTTCACCAGGATGCTCTGCCGAGCGACCACCGCCATCACCCAGATCGCCAGCGTGCCGAGGGTTCTGTTCAACCACGGTATGGTCGGCAAGGGATCTATGGAAGGCGGGGAGAGAAGCCGGCCGGCGACGATCAAGACCGTTGCGACGACGGCTACGGCGATCGGCATCCGCGGACGCCGAACATAGAGACTGAAAGCGAGCGGGAAGAAGTAGACGGCCCATGCAGCGATGCCGAACGGAGTCATGATGTCGCTCACGAAGCCGAATGCGACGCCGAGCACGATGGCGGCATCGGCCACCGGGGTGCGCTGCTTCTCGAACCGTATCATCGCGCGGCTCTCGGCTTTCGAGAAACGACGCGCTGAATCTTGCCGATGGCAAACATGGAAATTTCGAGCGACACGGTAATGTTTCCGGAGAAGAGTGGGAAATTTAATCGATGCGACACCTTTCACCGAAAGGGTGCGTTCCAGCTAAGACGCTGTCAAGCGAAGAAAAATCCGACATGCGGATGAAGAAGCCGAAAACGAAGGGATTCGGCTACCCGAACGGACGAGAGGCAGGTCTACGGCGTAGTCTCGGAATGGGCATTTCCGTCCAAGACCGATAGGCCCGGCGGATGCCGACTCGAACTCGGTCCGTCGATATTCGATGACTTCCGCTTCTCCTCCGATCGAGCCCCGGAAACTTGTTTCCGGACCGCGTCAATCATCCGAAAACCCAGCAACAAGGCCAAGATCGCGGCATCGATGGCGGGCCTCGAGATATCTTTCTTGACCAGCCACCAGAAATGAACGACACCGAGAATGGCGATCGGATAAACCAGTCGGTGCAGCACTCGCCAGCGCTTCCCGCCGAGACGGCGGATCATCCCGTCGGTCGAGGTGACGGCGAGGGGAACGAGCAGAAGGAAGGCGGTGAATCCCACGGTGATGTACGGCCGCTTGGCGATGTCCTTGACGATGCCGGCCCAATCGAAGAACTGGTCCAGAACCAGGTAGGTGAGGAAATGAAGGCATCCGTAGAAAAAAGCGAACAGCCCCAGCATCCGCCGGAAACGCCCCGGCCAGGACCACCCGAAAAACCGCCGGAGCGGCGTCACCGCCAAGGTGACCAGCAGCAGGGTCAAGGTCCAGTACCCCGTGGTCCGGGTGATTTTCTCGATCGGATTCGCCCCCAACTGATCGAGCACGCCGTCGGCGATCAGCTTGAACAGGGGGATCGATAAGATCAGGAAGAGTCCTCGCTTGAGGGCGGCTATCGTCTTGGGATGGGGATTTCGAATATTCATGACGTCCAATTAAGAAAACCTGAGAAGCTTGGGTAGGTCGGGAATCCCTTCCAATCGCAAACGGTCGCTTTAGCCGCGACCCTTCCAATCGCAAACCGTCGCTTTAATCGCGACCCTTCCCGACGCCTTTGTCGGCAAAGAGCGATGTAGGGCGGGTTAGCGTACTCGCGTAACCCGCCTTACGAGGTTCATCGAACTTACGTAACGGACGTCGAAAAAAGCGGAGCATTGCGTACTTTTTCAACCAGTGGGGGGACAAACATTCCATCCCAAACCCAACATACCTTAAGGATGCTCTGATTAAGTCCTTCGACAGGCTCAGGACGAACGGTAACGTATTGATTCCATTCGTGGCGAGCCCTTCGGCTTCACTCAGGACAGGCCCTTCGACTGGGCTCAGGACAGGCTTGTCGAACGCTCTCCTGAGCCTGCCCTGAGCCTGTCGAAGGGCATGAACGGAATCCACGGGTTCAGAGCTGCCCTAAAAAAACTTACGCAAATCCATCCCCGCATATAACTGCGCCACCTGATCGCCATAACCGTTGAAAGGCAAGGTGGGACGCTTGAAGAATTCGCCGATGCGGCGTTCCTTGGCCTGGCTCCAGCGGGGGTGGTCGACCTCCGGATTCACGTTGGCGTAAAAGCCGTATTCCCTCGCGCCCGCCTTCATCCAGGTGGAGACCGGCTGCTTTTCCACGAAGCGGATGCGCACGATGGACTTGGCACTCTTGAAGCCATACTTCCAGGGCACCACCAGCCGTATCGGCGCGCCGTTCTGGTTGGGCAGGACCTCACCGTAAAGCCCCACCGCAAGGAGGGTCAAGGGGTGCGCGGCCTCGTCCATGCGCAGCCCCTCGACATACGGCCAGTCCAGCACCGCCGAGCGCTGGCCGGGCATCTGCGCGGGGTCCAGCAAGGTCGTGAACTCCACGAATTTGGCGTTGCCGGTGGGTTCCACGCGCTTGATCAGTTCCGCCAAAGGAAAGCCGGCCCAAGGCACCACCATGGACCAGGCTTCGACGCAGCGCAGCCGATAGACGCGCTCTTCCAGCGGGGCCAGTTTCAGCAGCTCGTCGATATCGTAAGTCTTGGGCTTGCGGACTTCGCCTTCCACCGCCACCGTCCAGGGACGGGTTTTCAGGCTCCCGGCCAGTTTCGCGGGGGACTCCTTGTCGGTGCCGAATTCGTAGAAATTGTTGTAGCGGGTGATGTCCTCGTAAGGCGTGGTCTTGTCCGCGAGCACGTAATCGCTCTTCCGGACCTCCGGCAGCTTCTGTCCGGCGGCGAGACCCGGCGGCAGTAGAGCCAGGGCCGAGGCTCCGGCCGCGAGTTGCAGAAACCGCCTTCGGCCGTAAAACAGCTCGCGCGGGGTGATTTCCGAGGGCTTAATATCGGAGGGTTTATTGATCAGCATCGCGATCGACCTCTTGAACGGAATGGGCCTGAAAAAGCGCGTCCAGGCGTTTTTCGAGCTTCGGGATTATTTGATAAGAGCGGACATCCAACTCGCGCGTACCGGTTCATGCTTCCCCCTCCCGATTCGGTCCGCAATTTCGTAGGGCGGGTTAGGCGCACACCGGAGCCGGCCAACCACCGATCACTGCGCTTCGCGTGCGCCGTAACCCGCCAAAGCAGAGCTACGTTCGGGGGCTTTCCAGGGAAAGCCGCATCAAAAGTCATCATACGCAACTGTCAGCCTCCGTCCTCGAAACCGGGGTACAGCGTCATCCCGCCGTCCACGTACAGGGTGGCCCCGGTGACGTAGTCCGACTCGTCCGAGGCCAGCCAGACCGCCGCCTTGGCGATGTCGCGGGTGTGTCCGACCCGTCCGTAGGGAATCAGCTCCAGCAGCCTGGCTTCCCGTTCCGGAGTCATCCAGGCGTCGTAGTTGATGCAGGTCTTGATGGCGCCCGGCGAAATGCCGTTGACCCGGATCTTGTGGACCGCCAGTTCCTGGGCCAGGGTTTTCATCAGCATCGCGACACCCCCTTTGGAGGCCGCGTAGTTGACGTGGCCGGCCCAGGGAATCACATCATGCACCGAGGACATGCAGATGATCTTGCCGGCGGAGACCGAAAGCTCCGGATTCACGCCCCGGCGGATGAATTCCCGCGCAGCTTCCCTCGCGCACAGAAACTGCCCGGTCAGGTTGACGCGGATTACCGTTTCCCAGTCGTCCAGGCTCATTTCGGTCAAGGGCGCGTCCCTCTGCAAGCCGGCGTTGTTCACCAGGATGTCCACGCCCCCGAAAGCTTCCAGAGCGGCGCCGAACACGGCCCGCACCTGTTCCTCTCGGCTCACGTCGGACTCGACGGCGACGGCTTCGCCGCCGTTATCCAGGATGCGTTGCACCAGTGCCTCGGCCTTGTCGGGTTCGGCCACATAATCCACCACCACTCTGGCTCCGGCTTCGGCCAAACCCTCGACGATGGCCGCCCCGATGCCGGTGTTGCCGCCGGTGACGATGGCGCGCTGGCCTTCCAGCAGGCGCTTTTTCGTGTTCGCAGTCGAGTTCATGGTTTTTCTCCCTATCAACGAACGTCTAGCTATTCGACAGCGTTACGGAGCATCAGTCGCGGTGCGGCTCAGCGGAATGACGGCACCTAAAGTGGAAGAAACGACAGATGCGGAATTTGTCATGATCCTTAATAAGGGGTTTAAAAGTGCTTTCCGCGCGAGACCGACTCGCGACATGTTTTATAGCAGCCCTCGCGCCATCGGTAGCTCAGGACAAAAAAGGGGCTAAATAACAAACGGTTATCGATGCCATGCGGGCAATGGCGAGAAACTGGCGAGCATTGGAGCCACTAATAATTGTGGGCGGCCACGGGTATTTGTGGGAGGGGGATTGTAAGGCAATGCCATTTAGCGAAGATGGATGACGTCACCCCGGCAAGGAAGGGTGGCTTCGGTGCTCCCGAAGACACCGTTTGCGATTGGAATGCCGGGGTCCAGAAGCCATGGATGGCGGAAGCCTGCCACATCCGTGCGCTCTGGATTCAATGCTGGCTTGGCTTGGCCTGTCCTGCCCGGCACCCTTCCGCCAGTTTTGTAGGGCGGGTTAGCGGAGCGTAACCCGCCTTTCGCGAAACCGAGACATCGGCCACACTTTCCCTATGCCCAACTACATCCGCGCCCATGTCCCCGGCGGTTCATACTTCTTTACCGTAGCGTTGCTGGAACGTCGCCGTCGCTTGCTCACCGACAACATCGACGCATTACGCGAAGCCTTTCGCACCGTGCGCAGCCAACGACCATTCCGGATCGAGGCCATCGTCATACTCCCCGATCATTTACATTGCCTTTGGACCTTGCCGCCCAATGACGCCGATTTTCCGACTCGCTGGCGCTTGATCAAGTCGGCCTTCGCGCGTGCCATTGCGCCGGGGGAACGGCTATCGACCCGAAGGGAGATGAAACGCGAACGCGGTATCTGGCAGCGGCGGTTTTGGGAACATGCCATCCGGGATCAAGGCGATTTCGACGCCCATCTCGACTACATCCACTACAACCCGGTCAAGCACGGCTGGGTGCGACGCGCCGCCGATTGGCCGCATTCGAGCTTTCACCGATTCGTTCGGTTGGGGCAGTATTCCTTGGAATGGGCGGCTCCGATTGATATTCGGGCTTGGGATTTGGAATAAGGATCGAATCTCGGAAGGCGGGTTACGCGAGTACGCTAACCCGCCCTACAAAACTTTATGTTTACTTATGTTCAGGAAAGCCACAAGGACGGGTTAGCGGAGCGTAACCCGCCTTCCGTGCCCCCCGCTCAAACCTGCTTCGGCCGCCTTATCCCCAGCTTTTGCATCCGGTAACGGAGCGTGCTGGGCGTAAGGCCCAATTTCGCGGCGGCGCCGGTTCTGCCTTCGATGATCCAGCGGGACTCTTCCAGGACCTTCAGCAGATGGCCGCGCTCGACGGCCTCCAGTAGCAGCTCCGAGGCTTCCGACTGCGGCGGGTCGGGAGAGGCATCGTCCAGCTTGAGGTCGATGCCGACCAGCGGCGTTTTCGCGAGCACGGCAGCCCGCTCGATGATGTTTTGCAGTTCCCGGACGTTGCCGGGCCAGGTATAGCGTTCCAGCGTCCGCAACGATTCCGGTGCGATGCCGGCAAGAGGCTTGCCGAGCTTGCGGGCGAATTGGCGGAGGAAATGATCGGCGAGGATGGCGATGTCCTCGCGCCGCTCCCGGAGCGGCGGTACCCGCAGGGGAAACACGTCCAGCCGGTAGTAAAGGTCGACGCGGAATTCGCCGGCTTTGACCGCGTCCGCCAGATTGCGGTTGGTGGCGGCGATGACCCGGACGTCGACCCGGATCGTCTGTCCGCCGCCGATCCGCTCGAACTCCCGTTCCTGAAGCACCCGAAGCAATTTGGCCTGGGCCGGCAGACTCAGCTCGCCAACCTCGTCCAGGAACAGCGTGCCCCGGTCGGCCATTTCGAACCGCCCCTTGCGCTGCGCGGTCGCGCCGGTGAACGCGCCTTTCTCGTGGCCGAACAGCTCGCTTTCGATCAATTCGGCGGGCAACGCGGCGCAATTAAGCTTGACCAGAAGCCGGTCCTTGCGCGGGCTGAGATTGTGGATGGCATGGGCGATCCGCTCCTTGCCGGTGCCGGTTTCGCCTATGATGAGCACCGTGGAATCGGTGCCGGCCACCTGTTCGACATCGGAAAACAGGCTGCGCATCGCCGGCGATCCGCCGATCATTTCCTCGAAGCGGTACGGCGCGCTGATTTCTTCTTGCAGAAAAACGTTTTCGGTTTGCAGGCGATGGAGTTCCGCTTCGATCTTCCGGCGCTCGTCGACGTCCCGAAGTATGAAGGTGTAGTACCGCTTGCCGCCCAGTTCCAGGGGGGACAGGGTGGCCTCAATGGGAAACTCCTCCCGATTGGCGCGCAACGCGGTCAATCCCTCCGGCGCCCACACCGGTTGCGGTTTCGCGCTCTCTCCCGTGCTCTCCCGAAGATGGCGTTCCAGGAGGTTCCGGAAACCCTTGGACAGGAAACGGTCGAACGGCTGGCCCTGCGCCCAGATCTTCGAGCATCCGAAAATCCGCTCGGCGGCGTTGTTGAACAAAGTGATGCGGCGGCTCTCATCGATGGTGACAATGGCGTCCATGGCCGAGGCCAGGATGGAACCCAGCCGCTCCTCGCTGCGCCTGAGCAGTTCTTCCGCCCGCATGCGCTCCAGCTCAGCCCCGGCCCGTGCGGCGAAGATTCTTAACACGGAAAGCTCGGACGGGTCTCCGCTCATGGGTTTGACGTCGATCAGGGCCAGATGGCCCATCACCTCGCCCGCCCTGTCCGCGAGCGGAATCGCGAGATAACTCTCGGCGCCGATGGCGGCCAGTTCCTCCCGGTGAGACGGAAAAAGATCCTGGACGCCCGCCTTGTAAAGACGCATTTCCCCGGCCAGAACCGCTTCGCAGGGCGTGCCCGGCAGATCGTATTCGAAGTTTTCGAGAAACTCGCCGTCGGCCCAGAACGCGAGCGTTCCGACGCGGGTTTTCACCTCGGTGAACTCGGCCACGAACGCGTACTTGACGTCCAGGGCTTCGGCCAGATGGCGCACCAGCGAGCGCATGAAATCGTCGCCGGTGACCTCGGCGGTACCTTCCGCGATGATCCTGAGGAGCTGATCGATATGCAGGTCGGTAGAGGTTCTGGACATGGATGGGAGCTGTTCGGCCTCCAGCCCGGTTTGGTTGAAATCACGTTTTCCAGAATACGCGGAATCTTCGTCCGAGCAAAAGCCTTCCAAGCCTGACCGTACATACCGGATCGAGAAGGCCCGGACGAACTTACGAGATAGCGTGCATTGACGACATTTCGTAAAACACGTCGACGAACTCCTGCCGGACCCGAACTGAAACGTCATCCAATTCAATTACTTGCACACGCAGACCTTATTGGCACCGCTCTTGCGCCTAGTCTGCCGACCGCGCATCGACACGCCAGTTCGAGGGGCAGACCAAAACGTCAGAACGTGGAGACGGTCGTCCCACCGAGAGGCGTCTGTCGTTAAGCGGACTAGCAGTTCATAAACACCGAAAAGGGACAATGACAATGAACATTCAAACGCAACGCGCATTCTTTATGCACGCCCTTAGCCTACTGGGCATGCTGGCAGCACTGTTCTCTCCGCTGCGGGCCACGGCGGCGGCATCTTACTCGCCAGGCATCTATGTCTTCGAATTGAACGGCAAGCCAGTCGCTTATCTCTCTTCGTTCGAAGGGAGCGAAGCCAGCGGACAGGTCATCTCGCAACCCGCCGGGCCGGCTCAGTTTCCGAACAAAGTCCTGGGAGAAACCCGGTACAAGGATTGGACGGTAAAGCTGGACGTGGCTCCGGAAGGCGAGTTGCTCAACTGGGTCCAGGCCAGTCTGCATTCGAACTTCTATGCCGCTCATGCGGGGATCGTCATCCTCGATCTCCACGGAAACGAAATGCGGCGAGCCACCTTATTCAATGCCGTGATTTCGGAGATAAGCATTCCGGCGCTGGACAGGACTTTGCGGGAGAAGCTGCAACTCACGCTCAAGCTACGGCCCTCGTATGTCAAATGGCAAAAAGGCGGAGCGCGCTATGCGGGACTGGAGCGCGCCGTCAATCAGTCAAGAATGCTGAAGTCCAACTTCCGGTTGGAAATCGATGGGCTGGATATGTCCAGAGCCATCGGCGTCGGTGCTTTGACCGTCAAGAGAAAGCTCCAGGAGAGAGGCGAGTTTCGCGAGTATGAATACGATTTTGCCGGCCGGGAAGTGTCGAACCTGAGCGTTGCCATGCCGGAAGCGGCTTCGGGCGGACTGATCGAGTGGCACCAGGATTTCGTCCTGAGCGGCAACTCGTCCGATGCGAAGGAACGCAAAGGAAGCATCACCTTGCTCGCTCCGGACCTGAGAACTCCCCTTCTGACCATCGGTCTCGACCATCTCGGCATCTATTCCCTCGATTACGGTCTTGGCGGGTCGGGCGGCGACTCGCGCCCGACGTTCAAGGCCGGGCTTTATGTCGAGGGGATTTCGTTCGACGGCGCAAAGCCCTGATCAACCGACGCCGCTCCGCCCTACCGAGCAGAAAGGAAAAAGAAATGATCGAATGTCGATATCTTGGCGATCCGGCGGTGGTCGAGGCCTTCGGGTTCATCGCAAGCAAACCGGTCCAACCCGCTTTCGCTTCCCGTTCCGAACCGGTCTTGGGGACCGAGGAACCGTTGCGGAGACCTGCCGGATCTATGGAGCGCGAGCCGACTCGCGGAGTTCCCGCCGGATCATCCCGGAATCCGGCCGGAACGGCGGACGAGCATGAAACGCGTGTTCGCCTCCGGAAGACTGCGGGATTCGCGCACGCACATTGCAAGAACGAGTACGAAAGCTTCTTCGAATTCGGCTTGCCCGGAATGGTGATTCTCAGTCCTGCCCAAGGATGGGTGAAGGTCAATCGGGCGTTTCGCGAAATGCTCGGCTACTCCGAGGAAATGCTGAACGGCACGAGCTGGGTGGAAATCACCCATATCGACGACTTGGCCGAGGACTTCGCCCATTTCGAACGTCTCTGGAACGGGGAAATCGATACCGTCCGCTTCAAGAAACGGTTCGTCCACAGCAACGGACAGCTCATTTATACCGACACCTCGGTGCGAGCCTTGCGGAACCCGCAGGGCGGCCTGCAGCGCTTCCTGGTTACGGTCTCGGACATCACGCAAGAGGTGGAACGCCGGCAGAGCCTGGAACGCCTGGCTTATTACGATTATCTGACCCAATTGCCCAATCGCGCCCTATTCGCGGACAGGCTTCGCATGAGCAGAACCCAGCGCTCCAAGCGCCAGCTCGCCGTTTGCTATCTCGATCTCGACGACTTCAAGCTCATCAACGACACCTTCGGGCACGAAACCGGCGATCGACTGCTGGTGGAAGTCGCAAGGCGGCTCCGCGAGGAACTGCGCGAAGGCGATACCGTGGCCCGGCTGGGCGGCGATGAATTCGCCCTGCTGCTGAACGACATCGGCGGCCCGGCGGATTGCCGCGAAACCGTGGCCCGCATCTTCGCCGCGCTGGCGAAGCCTTTCCCCGTTGTCGACGATGTCATTCCAATTTCCGCGAGCATCGGGGTGACCCTGTTCGCCGGCGCGGGGGATGACGATGATGGCTTGCTGCGGCAGGCCGACCAAGCGCTTTATCTCGCGAAACGGGCGGGCCGGAATCAATGCTGGCTGTTCGACGGCGATTCGGCGGAGCGGCTCCATGCTTCCGGCGAAAGGGCAAGGAGGGAGTGAGGCAATGCTCTTAGAGCTGCTGCCGGATTGGTGTACGGCCCGCTCCCACACTAAGCGAGTAGGTCGGGAATCCCTTCCCGACAAAGGTTCTTACCAAGCCAACGTGTCGGCAAAGCATTGCCGACCTACGACCACAATGATTTCGGCCTGCATCAGGCCGTGGTCGAGTGCCGCGTGATGCCGAGCCGTTCCATCCGGGAACGGAGCGTGGTCGAAGGCATACCCAGGATCACCGCCGCGCCCTTTTCGCCGCTGATCCGCCAGCTTGTGGCCTCCAGCACCTTGAGGATATGCGCCCGCTCCACTTCTTCCAGGGTGGCGAAGCCGCCGTTCCGCGTTTCCGCGGTGGGACGCTGAATACAGTCGATGGGCGCCAGTTCGCCGCCTTCGGACAGAATCACGGCTCTTTCGATCACGTGCTGCAGCTCGCGGATATTGCCGGGCCAAGGATAGGCGCAAAGCGCCGACAGTATCGGCTGCGGCACGGTCTCGATCCGCTTGCCGAGCAGGGCGGCGTACTTTTGGACGAAATGCCGGACCAGCAAGGGAATGTCGTCCGCCCTTTCCCGAAGCGGGGGCAGATGGATGGGAAACACGTTGAGCCGGTAATAAAGATCCGCCCGAAACTGGTTCTCGCGGGACATTCGGCCGAGATCGCGGTTGGTGGCCGCGATGACGCGGACGTTGACCTTGATCGTCTGGGTGCCGCCCACCCGCTCGAATTCGCCCTCCTGCAATACCCGCAGCAGCTTGGCCTGAAGATCCAGGGGCAACTCCCCGATTTCGTCCAGGAACAGGGTTCCCCCGTCGGCCAGTTCGAAGCGCCCCTGCTTGCGCGACAGCGCCCCGGTGAAGGCGCCTTTCTCGTGCCCGAACAGCTCGCTCTCCGCAAGATTGGCCGGAATGGCCGCACAGTTCAGTTTGACCAGCACATTGGCTTTGCGGCTGCTGAGATTGTGGATCGCGCGGGCGATGAGCTCCTTGCCGGTGCCGGTCTCGCCGGTGACCAGCACCGTGGAATCGGTCTCGGCCACCTGGTTGATGAGCGTCACAACCTGCTTCAGCGCCGCCGATCCGCCGATCAGTTCGTCCAGATTGTGGGCGGCCTTGATTTCTTCTTCCAGGTAAAGCTTGATGCCCTTGAGCTGCCGGCATTCCGCCTCCGCTTGCATGCGCCGCTGCCGCTCGCCGGCGTCGCGCAGAATCACGGTGAAAAGCTTTTCGCCGCCGGCTTCCACCCGCGATATCGAACCTTCGATCGGCACCTCCGCGCCGTCGCCCCGCAGAATGCCGACGCCTTCCGGCAGCCAGATCGCCTGGTCCGACGAGTGGTCCATGCAGTGGCCAAGATGCTCCCTGAGCGCGGGCGTCAGGAATCGCTCCAGGACTCCCCCCACGGCTTCGCTCTCCCGGCATTTCAACAGTTTTTCGGCCGCAGCATTGAAAAGGACGATCCGGCCTTCCGCATCCACCGTGATGATGGCGTCGAGCGCATAGGTCACGATCCGGGAAAGCCGTTCCCGGCTGGCCTGCAGCTCGCTTCGGAGCCGCGCCAGCGTCAAATGGGTATTGACCCGCGCCAGGACCTCCTCGTGCTGAAAGGGCTTGGTGATGTAATCGACGGCTCCGAGCCGCAAGCCCTGCAGCTTGTCGGCGGTATCGTCGAGGGCGGTCATGAAGAGTACCGGGATGGATTCCGTCTTCGGAGATTCCTTGAGCTTGGCGCAGACGGCGAATCCGCTCATGCCCGGCATGAGCACATCGAGCAGGATGAGATCGGGAACCACGCGCTCGGCCTGGAGGATGGCGCTGGCCCCGCTTTCCGCGATCGATACCTCGTATTGCGCCTCCGTAAGCAAATCGTACAACTCGGCGAGGTTCACCGGATTGTCGTCCACCATGAGAACCAGGGGTTTTCGTTCCGTGTTGCGGGTCATATCCGGCAATTCCATCAGTAAGAGCATTGCTGATTTTGTATAGTGCCCGCGGTAGCGGGCGCTATACGTCTTCCCAGTCCCGTTCGAGCGCCCCCGAGCATTGGAGCCCGGCACCGGATCTGTCCCAGGAGCACGCGATGGATCGCGTGCGGCGACCGAGGCACACGGACGTGCCTTCGGTCGCCCCCGGCGCCGGGCGAAACGCGCAGGACCAGGGCGCTCGTCGGGTGGCCTTTTCTTTGGATACTTTCTTTTGGCCAAGCAAAAGAAAGTATCCCGCATGCGGGGCGGCTCCCCGCTCTAAAACAAGCGCCGCGCTCAGCGGCACCTTGACAGCGTTTTCGGATGACATTTGCTGTGCGTAAAGCAAGTAAAGCCTGTTTGAATCGCCCTCACCCCAACCCAATCACTCCGCAAGCGGCGCTCGCGCGTGCAAATCGGCAGTCCTGCCGATTTATCCCAGAGGGAGAGGGTGCTTTTGTGGCTTTTCGAGCCTCAGGCCGGCGGGTCCGGCTCGTCCAGGAACCGCTTCAAGGCGGGGAGCAGCCGGCCCATTTCGGATTTCAATACCTGAAAATCCGCCTTCGCATTCCCGAACTCGGCGGTGCGGCCGGCATTCTCGAGCCGTTGGGCGATCTCCGACACGGTGGCTGCGCAAAAACTCGCCGTCGAGCTCTTGAGCGTATGAGCGGCCCTCTCCAGGGTGGGTCCGTCGGCGCTTTCGACGGCCGCCTCGCATTGGTCCAGCAGATCATCGGATTGTCCGATGAAGATTTCGGCCATACTGCGCAGCAGAGGCCGCCGGTTGCGGACCCGGGCCAAGGCTTCGGAGAGATCGAACGGGGGTTGGTCGGACGACATGGCGGATGCCCCTTGAGTGTCGGAAGATGCCGGCTCCTCGTTCCAGCGTTCGACGGCCGCCAGCAATTCCGCCTCGCGTATGGGTTTGGATACATAAGCGTCCATGCCGGCCGCGAGGCAACGTTCCTTGTCGCCTTTGAGCGCGTGAGCCGTCATCGCCACGATGTAGGCATGGCGGCCGGTGTCCCGTTCCCGCTCCCGAATCGCGGCCGTGGCCTGCAAGCCGTCCATCACCGGCATTTGCACGTCCATCAGCACCGCGTCGAAGGATTCCCGCTCGAGCAAGCGCAAGGCTTCCTCGCCGTTGCCCGCCATCAGCACGGAATGCCCGCGGTCTTCCAGCAAGGCCTGCACCAGCCTCTGGTTGACCGGATTGTCCTCGGCCACCAGGATGCGCAGCCCGCGCTGCACGGCACGGAACGGCGATGCCGGCAACACTTCGGGCGTAACGGGCGCGGCTTCCGACTCGTCCAGGGCAGCCTGGATCGCCTCCATCAGCTCCGAATACTTGACCGGCTTTCGAAGAAATCGCGAAATGCCCAAGCGGCGGGAAAGTTCGAAGTCGCCGCCGCGGTCCGCCGAGGACAGCAGCATGATGGTGGTCAGGGCCGTGCTGGGCGTCGCCTTGATGTGGGCGGCCACCTCGAAACCGTCCATCTCGGGCATCATGGCGTCCAGCAGGATCAACCGGAACGGCGCCCCTTGCTCGTTGGCCCGCTGGATCTCGTGCAGCGCGGCCTTGCCGGAATCGGCCTGTACCGGGCTCATGCCCCACTGCGTCAGCATCTCCATGAAAATGTAGCGGTTGACCGGATGATCATCCACCACCAGGACTTTGACCCCGTGCAGATCGAAGGATCTTTGCCGGGGGCCCGGCGCCGTTTCCGACGGTACTTTTAACGGAACCGTAAAATAAAAGGTGCTGCCGCGGCCTACTTCGCTTTCGAGGCCCATGCCCCCCCGCATCAGATTCACCAGGCGCGAGGAAATCGCCAATCCCAGCCCGGTTCCGCCGAACATGCGCGTGGAAGAGGCATCCGCCTGGGTAAACGCGTCGAAGATCACCGTTTGCTTGTCCGCTGGGATTCCGACACCGGTATCGCTCACCGAGAAGCGGGGACAGATGCTGTCGGCACAGCGGTCGCATCCGGACTCGACCCGCACCACGATCTCGCCCTGCGGCGTGAACTTGATGGCATTGCTCACCAGATTGATGAGAATCTGCCGCAAACGGCCGACGTCTCCGGAAACGATGTCGGGTATCTGGGGATCGATGAGATAAGTCAGCTCCAGGCCTTTGGCATGAGCCTGGGGCGCCAGCAGCTTCAGTGTGTCGCCCACGGCGTCGCGCAAATCGAACTGGATGCACTCGAGCTCCAGCTTTCGTGCCTCGATCTTCGAAAAATCGAGTATGTCGTTCAGCAGGCGCAGCAGGGATTCGGCGGATGAACTGGCCATGATGAGATAGTCTTTCTGCTGCGGCGTGAGTTCGGTGCGCAAGGCCAGTTCCAGCATGCCGATGACGCCGTTCATGGGCGTGCGGATTTCATGGCTCATGTTGGCCAGGAATTCGCTCTTCGTCAGCGCCGCCTGAAGGGCCGCGTCGCGCGCATGAATGAGGCCCTGTCGCATCCGTTCGAGATTCTCCGCCAACGCGGCCACTTCGGCGATTCCGGAACGGGTACCGAACTCGGTGCCGTGGTCGCCGGCCGTGATCTGATCCGCCTCCCGCCGAAGAATTTCCAGCGGCCGAACCAGGCGCCTTCCCAACAAGGCTACGACGATCAGGGTCAGGCCCAGATAAGCCGCCACCAGATAAATGCCGCGGCGGTACAGGGACATGAGCTCCTGCCGGACCGGGGTTTCGTCGTAACCCAGACGCAAGACCGGCTGTCCGCCGGCATCGCCTTCGGTCAAAGGCACCGCGATGAAATAAATGCCATCCTCATGCTGTCCGAAGAAGAAATCCTCGTTGAAAGGTTCTTGTGTGGCCAGCGGGATATTGGGCGGTATTATCCGGTCGCCCATCTGCACCTCGGCAAAAATCAGCCGGCCGTTCAACAGAAACTCGCCCATGAGCGCCGCGATTTCCGCCGTATCCCCCGTCGTCAGCCGAGAACCGATCAAATTGCCGAAAAGCAATGCATCCGAGCGCACCTGATTGACGAATTGCCGCTCGACACCAGGCTTTGCGATCAAATAAACCCCGAACAGCAACAGGGGCACCAGCATGATATGAACGCCTACGATGGACAGCAGCAGGCGCCCGTTGAAGCTATGGAAGAAACGTTTCAATCGGCAGACCCCGCCCATAGAGTGTTAATAGGTTTCAGCCCTCTGTACTGATCCAAATCCTTGGCCCACATGAACGTCACCGAATCCGGATGTTCCAGCAAGGCGGCGTTCAGGGTCTGTCTATCGTGAAAAGCCTGGGGCCTCCGGCCGCCGAGGCGGAATACGATCGCCAGAACCTGTTTCTCGTAGGCGTCGGAGGACATGAAGGTGACCTTCTGCAAAAATACTTCGAACAGCAGGGACTCGCTGACATTCAGCAGAGGTTTGATGGTCTTGCCGTTCTTCTCGACCGGTACGCCTAGATAAAGCTTCCGGGTCTCCTGCAGCGAAAGCTTGGGAATGTTCGACTGGGAACTTGCGGCGAGAACGAGTTCGCGCAAGCCGTCGGCCTCAATGGCCAGCGCGCTGGACGCGAGCGATAACAACAGGATCAGGAACGACAGCTTGGACATGGCTAGGGGAACACCGCGCTCCATTGGAGCCCCACCTGCCCGAAGGCGTCATCCCTCGTGTGCTCGCGCGAAAGCTCGAGTTTCAGAGCCATCTTGTAGGGCAGTTCGTAGCGTACGCCGCCCATGTATCGATCACGCACGAAGTTTCGAAAATGATCGAAGTACAAGTCGCCGTTATCGTTGAACGTGCCTTCAATCCGGCTGTACAAGGTCAGATCGTCGGCCACCCGCCATTCCGCCTGCCCGTAGAGGTTCAGCACGTCGGATTCGGGTTCCGAAGCGCCGCCCGTGAAATCGTTATGGATGTAAAAGGCCTCGCCCAGGAAGCCGAGATTCTCCGATCGCCAATTGGCAAAGACGCCCGCCACGATCTGATTGATTCGGTCCACGCCGATCCGGCGGCCGGATATTTCGGTATAGCTGAAGGAAAAACCGATCTCGTCGGAACCGAAGCTGACCGGCTGATATCCGAGGCGCAAAGTCACGGCCGGGAGCCGCGTACCTTCCGGGTCCAGAACGTCGAACGCGTCCAGCCGCTTCTTCTCGAGGTCCGGACCCACTCCGGCATTCAGAACGTAATAGAGACTGGAATCCCCGAGTTCCCGAACCCCTTCGACGTAAAGCCCGGTGACATGCATCGGCAGCGGGCCGCCGGACGTTTCGTAAGTCATCACACCGGGACGGGTGATGCTGGTCATCATGTAAGCCCCGTGATGAAAATGGATGTTCCAGTAGCCGATGGGATTGTGAAAGCGGCCCACCCAAAACGTGGTGTCCTGCCAGCGCCAGCCGAGCTGCAACCTCTGGACCTCCTGCGCGGAGCGGTCCACCAGCCACTCCAGCAGGAAGCGGAACCGGCCTTGATCCAAGCCGTAGAAGAGATTCAGCCCCGGATTGATCCAATAGTTCTTCAGGCTGGAACCGTCTTGAAGATCGAAGCGATGGAGACTGGTGAGCTCGGGAAAGAGCAGCAGATCGCCGGGAAAGGCATCGGCAGAGGCCGTCTGCGGAGCCAAAACGCCGGACAGTACCCCGGCAAGAATCACTCGCCGAGAGCAAGCGTTGCCGTCAAGAGCTGAAAGAAAAGCTTTCCGAAAGAGTGTTCTGGTCCGACTCCGGATGCTGTGACGAACTGCCATCAGTGCCGTATTGCCTTTTAATTGTTCTTTTCCGACTGCGCGCCCGTGAAGGCAAGCCATGGACCTGCTACTCCGGACGTTTTCCCCCTAACAGTCTAAGAAGCCGTCTTCAAACTACTGCGGGCCAGGCTAACGGCCGTTTCGTCCGCGGGTCCCGCGGCTTCGGGTCGCCCTTTCGCGCCTTGTCCTGACATCGCTCGTGACGTTTGAAGACCGCTTCTTGCAGCAACCGGCCGTCACATGGACAAACACGGAAACGGGCGGTTGACCCGCCCGATTTTTGACCGCTCGACTTGGACCACTTGACAGTGGCAAAAGCGATAACTTTTCTTATCAACTGTATATGGTCGTATACACGGACACCCAAGGTCAATGATCGGCGGAATCCATATCCAAACAACTGCTTCCTGAAAGCTGCGCCGGAAAAACCGGGTCGATAAGACCTAACCCGTTCCACTCTACGAAGCTTAAACCCGCGCCCAAGGATTAATCCCCTCCGAACGACACTGCCTAACCAACAAGAAAAGGTATATCGCGTCGAACACGATGAATCCCGCATACAAAAACGGCAGGAGAATCGACTCGGGGGTTTGGACATACTGCGCGGGAATCAGAACAATCGAACCGAACATCCGCGTCAGGACGATATAGACCGATTGGCCGCGCGTGCTTCCGCGGCGGGCCAACAGATACAGGTAGGTTATGGAAATCAGCAGCTGATCTCCCCATCCCGTGTAGTTCCCATGAAAGTCCTTGAATTCCAGGGTAATAGCGATAACCCCGAAAAACGCCGTCACCAGCCCCAGGGCGAAAGCCGGGACAAACGAATGCTTTGGAAACACAGCAGGAAATTCTTCCCGCCCGAACCGCAGATATTGATAGACGATGGCCAGATCGATGAAAAACCAAGCGATATTCGCGTAATTCACCGGCGGGATATCCGGATAAACGAAGCCGAAAATGAATTCGTAGGAGACGTTCACGCACATCGGCGCGAACGGCATGCCATACGTTCGATCCTTGAAGCCGCGGCGGATGATGAGGATATAGGCGGCAATCCATAGGGTCATCGATGCCGTGGCTGAAATCTGGAAAATGAGTTCTTGTTGTGGCGTCATGGCTGGGTACCTTTGGAAGTGTCGGAGCCGTCGTTCACAGGCCTAGCGCCAACCCGCCCAAGACCAGGGGCAACCACAGGAGGAATTCGGCATCCATCGCCGCATCGCCGGGATTGCCGTCGGCGGCTACCAGCTTTTGGCCATGATCGACGATTGCCCGGACATAGAGGTGAACCGGCGCCAATGCCAACATCCAGGCCGGAATCCACTGCAGATGGACGGACACTGCCAATACCATGAGCGCAATGCCGTTCACCGCTTGAATAAGCTTGCTCGTCCTCGCCACGCCCAGCAGCAGGGGCAGGGTCTTGACGCCTTCCACCCGATCACGCGCCAGATCTTTGAAGTCGCAAAAGACGGTATTCACGAAGTCGGAAAGCATCATGTAAACGAAGAAAAATACGGTTTGGCGCAAATCCTGAGCATCGACGAAACGGGAAGCATAGAGCATCAAAAGGCCCCAGAAGAATGCCGTGTAAAAGGCCTTGATGCCTGGAATGTCTTTCAGTCGCCAATAGGGTAGAAGTTCGCCGGCCAGTGTCCCGAACAGTGAGGTTCCGTACAGGGCCACCGCCAAAGGAAAACAGAGGAGCAATAAAAACGCTTCCAGGCCGGAGAAAACCAAGGCTATGCCCGCGGCGGCTACGAATGCGGCCACGCCGAAGGCGGTAAACAGCGATTTTCTCGAAAGGGTCTTGGTGCGCGTCGACTCCAGGTTTCCATCCAGCCTGCCGACATCGGCGAGATGATCGATCAAATAACTGGAATACACACAGAGAAATGCGGACGAGGCGAGAGGCAGCGAAATCTCGCCGGTATGGGCCAGGGACACCACCGACGTGACGCTGGCCGCGCCGAACGGCAGAACGAGGCCGAGATTGGCGGTATTTTCAAGAAACCTTCGGAAGCTGAACAACGGCTCCGGGTTCTCGGCAAATTTGGAGACTTGGTAAATCGACATAAATCCTCCCGAGTATTTTCATTTTTCGAAACGCCTGGCGTGTTGGGCTCGATGTGATCCGCGTGACCGTGAGCCCGGTGCCGAATACAAGGGAGGAATCATGCCAGCACAAATATTGTTCTATTTTTCAGTCACTTATCTGGCATATACAGCTATGGAAAGAAACCGGCACCGTTTGCCCAGCCGAACGGCATTTCCGGAAAAATGCCGTATCTCATTAAAAATCAAGGATTGTTAATGTGTTGGCCTCGACCAACACCCTGTTGGGGTGACTGCGCGGTAAAAGTCGGAGGACCGTCTTTCCGGGTCTCGGCATTCCAGATTCCGATGACATGCGGATCGATTTGTTCGCCTGCCCGCCTACCGCGCATCCGAATCTCTAAGTACATTCATGAAACTTTTGCGGCATAGGAACCGATAATCGAGAGCACCAGCTGTGGAGAGCGGTTGTGACGGTCGAAGAACTCGCGGGCGGCTTGGAGCAAGGCGGCCACCGTCTCGAAGAGTTCGCAATGGGTCACTTCGCGGCGGAAATGGCGCCACAGCATCTCGATCGGGTTGAGCCAAGGGCTATAGGTCGGCAAGTACAGCAGGACCAGTCGCCCGGCGGCTCCGCGCACGACCGCTTCGATCTCGTCGTCTTGATGCGTGTCGGCATTGTCCCACGCGACGTAAATCGTCCCCGTGGGATGCTGGTCCACTATGGCTTGCAGCAGTTCGGCCACCTCCCGACGGCGCTTGTGTCGTTTGAATAAGACCACGGTTTCACCGGTATGGTAATTCACCGCTCCCAACCCATAGCGCTTCTTAGGCTGACCTGGGGTCGGAATCATAATTTGCTGGCCTACCGGGCTCCACAACGCCGTCAAGGTAGGCAGCCAACTGAGGTTAAACTCGTCGGCGTAGTAAAACACATCGCCCGGTTTCAAGTGATCGCGGGTGTCTTCGACCGCTTTTTTTTCACCGCATAGTCTGGATCAGGGCTGCTGATCTTATGCTGCGGACGACTGAGCACAATCCCTTCGCGCTTCAAGGTTTGGCGCAGGGTTTCCAGAGCGATGCGAATCCCGGTTTGCTCGGCCAGGTAATCCACCAGCCGTTGCAGGGTCCATATGGAAAACGGCAGGTCCAAACTGCGCGGACGGCGCCGTACCGCCGCCACCAGGGCGGCCCGATACGCCGCCGTCACTTTGGCTTGCCGTCCCGCTCGCGGCGCATCTTTCAGCCCGTCCACGCCTTCGCTCTGATACCGTTTCAGCCACCGCACCACGGTGTCCTCGCTCTCCCGCACGATCCCCGCGATCTCCAGCGCTTTGAGACCCCGCTCGGCCGAGAGCAAGACCATCTGGGCACGAGTTCGGAGTCGTGGGTCCTTGGTCTTTCGATACAGGGTGTCTAACTCACTCTGTTGCGCTTTGCCCAACGGGGGGATCAGGATGGCTTTCATGCCACCAGTGTACGCCCTTTCCGCAGAACTTTATGGGATGTACTTAGAGCGTTTTTCACCGCAGTTTAGCGGTGAGAATCGGGAACTTGGTAGGTCGGCAATCCTTTGCCGACAAAGCCCCTCACCGCCCCAATGTGTCGGCAACGGATTGCCGACCTTATATCTCGATTCTGGATTCCACAAGAGGCAGAATCTCCGACTGATCATCGGACCCAGACGCTGGGCAAGACGTTGCCGACCTTGGGCCTGAAGCCCGCGCCGTAGATCGTCCCCCAGCGTCCCTTCCTCGCCATAGAGTTCGAACGGTATCGTAGGGCGGCCTTGGGCAACACCCTGGATGGATAAGGCTGAACCCGGCAGGAGCGGTTTCGATCGGTCAGCACTTTGCCCCATCGTCAACGCAGACCCAGGAGACCCTATGACGTTCAGCCCCATCGGGATCGACATCGCCAAAGCCAAGTTCGACGCCGCCGCGCTACGCAACGGCAAGTACAAAACCAAGGTCTTCCAGAACACGCCCGAAGGGTTTAGGGCGTTCCTGGCCTGGCTGCAAGCCTTCCCAACGCCCCACGTGTGCCTGGAGGCCACCGGCCGCTATGGTGAGGGCTTGGCCCTGTTCCTGGTCGACCACGGCCTCGCCGTCAGCGTGGTCAACCCCGCCCAAATCCACGCCTTCGGCCACGCCGAACTGAGCCGCACCAAGACCGATAAAAGCGATGCCAAGCGCATCGCCCGCTTCTGTCTCAGCCAACGGCCGCTGCTCTGGCAGCCGCCTCCGCCGGCCGTGCGCCCATTACAAGCCTTAGTGCGTCGGCTCGAGAGCCTCCTCGAGATGCGGCAGATGGAAAAAAACCGCCTGGACGGGGCCGACCCCACCGTACGCCCCTCCATCGAAGCCGTGCTCGCCACCCTCGACGCCGAGATCGCCGCTACCCAACAACGCATCCGGGAGCACATCGACCACGATCCGGACCTCCGGCAACGGCGTGACCTGCTCGACACCATCCCCGGTTTGGGCGACGCCACCATCCCGGTGCTGCTGGCCGCCCTGGGCGACGTTCACCGCTTCGAAAACGCGCGCAGCGTCGCCGCCTTTGCCGGGCTCTCGCCCAAAGAGCACCAGTCCGGGAAGTGGAAAGGCCATACCCGCCTGTCCAAGACCGGCGATGCCCTGCTCCGCAAGGCCCTTTACCTGCCGGCCATCGTCGCCTGGCGCCATAATCCGCCGATCCGGGCCTTCTGCGAGCGCCTCAAGGCCCAAGGCAAGAACGGCAAACTCATCGTCGGCGCCGCCATGCGCAAGCTCCTCGTCCTGGCCTACGGCGTCCTTAAGTCCGGCCGACCGTTCGATCCCAATCATGGGCTTGCATCGTGATTTCTAAGACGGTATCTACTGCACCTTCGGGGCGCTACGCCAAACCAGAAAACGCTCTAGCTCCACGCTCTAGTGTTCACCCTTTCAATCCACTCGTGGCGATGCCCTGAATGAAAAGGCGCTGGAAGACCAGGAATATGATTAGTGTCGGAAGGGCGATGAGCACGGCGCCCGCCATCAGCATGGTCCATTCGACCCTGAATTCGTAGCGGAACATGGCGAGGCCGACCGGAAGGGTGAACCGGTCGCTGGTGGTGGTCACGACCAGCGGCCACAGGAATTCGTTCCAATTGCCCTGGAAGGTATAGATGCCCAGCGCCGCCAGCGCGGGCCGGGACGCCGGCAACACCACCCGCCAAAACACTTGGAATCGGTTGCAGCCGTCGATGCGGGCCGCCTCTTCCAGCTGCTTGGGGATGGACTCGAAAAACTGCTTCATCAGGAAAATGCCGACCACCTGAACCATGGCCGGCGCGACCAGCGCGGTATAGGTATTGACCAGACCCAGGGCATTCAAGAGCATGAATTTGGGCACCAGGGTTACATGAGCGGGCACCATCAGCGTCGCCAGCAACAGGGCGAATAGGACGTTCCGCCCCGGAAAGCGCAAGCGGGCGAAGGCATAGCCCGCGAGGGCGTCGAAGAAAAGGTTCGCCAGCGTCACCGCCAACGCGACGCCGCCGCTGTTGAGCAGCCACCGGGCGAACGGAATTTCGGTCCAGAGCCGCCGATAATTCTGCAAGGTGAACTCGTCAGGAATGAGCTCGATCGGCCAACTGAAAACATCTCCCGGCGGTTGAAACGAGATGGACAGGGACCAAATAAAGGGGAGCGTGAAAATGCCGGTGGCCGCAAGCAAGAGCGCAAGGACGGCCGACCTCCGGATTGCGTTTCGAACGGTCCGAGATCTGTTCACGGCGCTTCCGGACGGACGATCTTCCGCTGCATCCGGGTGACGAGCAGTATGATCGCGAACAGCACCACGGCCGCCGCCGCGGCATAGCCGAAGCGGAAATACCGGAAGGCGCTGTTATAAATGAAATAGCTGAGCGTGGTGGTGGCGTTGACCGGTCCGCCCGCGCTCATCATGTAGATTTGATCGAACACCTGGAAGCTGCCGATGATCCCCAGGGTCACCACGAAAAACAGCGTCGGCTTGAGCCCCGGCACCGTGATATGCCGGAAGCGCGCCCAGGGACTCGCGCCGTCGATCCGGGCGGCTTCATAGAGCGAAGCCGGGATGCTTTGGAGTCCGGCCAGAAACGCCACCATGAAATAGCCCGAGGTCGACCAGACGTTGAGCACCATGATAGCGCCGAGCGCGTATTTGGGCGATCCGATCCAGTCCGGGCCCACGATTCCGAACTGCGACAGGACGTAATTGAGCAAACCCGGTTTCGAGTAGATCCACAGAAAGATGATGGACGTCACTACCGAGGAGGTGATGGCCGGGATGTAAAACGCCGCCCGAAAAAATCCCCGGGCGGGAATGTTCTGATTGACGGCGAGTGCCAGCAACAGGGCCAACAAAGTCTGGGCCGGCACGACGCCGAGGACATAGACCGCCGTATTGCGCAGAGCGGTGAAAAACAGCTCGTCGCCCGCCAGTTCGACGAAATTCGCCACGCCGCGGAAATGCTGCTCGGGCCGAAAAAGATTCCAGTCGAAAAAGGCGACGACGAAGATAAAAATCAGGGGGCCGAACACGAACAGCGAAAGAACGGCAAGTGCCGGAAACAGAAAGAAATAAGCAGCCCAGGCCTCGCGACGGCGCTCCTGCATATCAGCGTGACGCCTCGGGCCGATTTTGCAATTCATAGCGTTGAGCGTCGGCCTGAAGCCGCCCTCCTCGTTCTGGAATACCGTTTTTTGTTAAGTCGTCATGCCGGCAAGGAATGCCGGCATCCAGAGCACAAGGATGTGATTCAGGTCGAAACCATCCCTGGCTTCTGGATTCATGCCGGGCTATCCTGCCCGGCACCCTTTGGGCGGCTCTCGCCGTGCAAACCGGCTGTCCTGCCGGTTTGTCATGCCGGGCTGTCCTGCCCGGCACCCTTTGGGCCAGTGCCAATCCGCTCCCGGCGGATTGGTCCGGCAATCCCTGCCGGAATGACGAGATACGGCTGAATTTAACGGCACTGCCCCAGTCCACCCGGCGTTTCAAATCGTCCAGTGTCGATTGAACATCCGCGCCGGTGAGAAAGATGGCTTGCAGCGCGCTTTGGGTTTCGTCCAGGACGCGCTGGTTCACCCGAAATTGCCAGATCCGCGCGTGATCGAGGCTTTGCAGGAAAACCCGCTTCAAGGGATCGGCCTCGATCGCCGACTCCCGTGCGACCGAGCGCCGCGCCGGCAGCCCGACATCGGATTTGACCCAAATGCGCCCGCCTTCGCGGCCGGTGAGATAGCGGAGTAGCAGCCACGCCCGGTCCGGGTTTCGGGTCCGTTTGGGAATGGCGTAGCCGGCCACGAACGCGACCGAAGCCGCCTGTTTTCCGACCGGCAGCAGCGCGGCCCGGTACGGGGTGCTCGCATAGGTCTCGTTCAGGAAATTCGCCGCCCAGAGTCCCGAGATCGCCATGGCGACGCGCCGCCGGCCGAAGGCGTCCATGCTCCAGGCCGCCCCGACGTCCGAGGGCATGACGGCAATGCCGTCGGTCTTCATCCGCTGAAGGAAACTGAGCGCCTCCGCGAAGGCGGGATCGTCGAAAGCGATTCGGCCTTGCGCATCGATATAGTCGCCCCGGTTCTGCCAGACAAAAGGCAGCGAATATTCGAGATCCTCGGCATGGCTGTATCCGTACTGGTCGACGCTGCCGTCGCCGTCGGTATCGCGGGTAAGCCTTCGGGCATACTCGGCGAATTCGTCCCAGGTCTTCGGGACTCCCGCGAGACCAGCCACGGCAAACATCTCCGGATTGTAATAAAGCGCCAGGGTCGAATAATCCTTGGGCAAGCCGTAGAGCGAACCCTTGGAACGAAATGCATCGAGCAGCATCGGCTCGAAGTCGTCCGGAAAAAAGCCAGGGTCACGGGCGAGAAAATCGTCGAGCGGCAACAAAACGTCGTACTCGACCAGCAGCGGAATCCAGAAGGCTTCGATCATCACCACGTCCGGCGCGGTCCCGGTGGCCAGCATGAGCAGCAGCTTGTCCATATAATTGGCCGTGATCGGCTCGTACCGGACCGGAAGGCCGGGATGCCGTTGCTCGAACGTGTCTATGAACGTCCGCGTGAGATTTTCTTCGACCGGCGACGCGATCCAGCCGGTCATACGGATCGAATCGGAATCCGGCCGCCCGCAACCGAAGAGAAAAACCGCGATGAATACAGCAATCGGTCGTAAAGGCATGATGCGGCTCATCGACTCAGTCCACCTCCCTTGCGAGTTGCGGCATGGCTAGCGCCCACGGAGCTCCCTGACACAAGAATTCCGACAGCCTATAAATTTGCGACCGCCGCCTGAATGTGAAGTTTTTGCCCGGAGAAAAACTAATCGGCCCGGTCGGCCTGGGTAATCACCATGATCGGCCAATAGGTGTCGGTCGGATAACAATGCCAGAGCTGGGATTCTTCCATGAATTTGGCGAAGAGATTTCTTTCCGCATAAAGCGCCCCGTCGGCACCCCAAAAACGAACAACCGGTCCGAACGATTCCGACGGATCGCCGGCAATATCCTCGAAATGGATCGATGCGCTATCCAGACAATCGTAGCGCGTGAAGTGCCGCTCCTGAACTTCCCAGAAATGGTTCCGGTATCTCGCCACGACGGATTTTTCCGGTCCTTACCGGATGAGTGCCACCGATCCGGAATAAAGGTGCTGGGCAAAGCGTTATGGCGTATCCCGGGTCACTGCTTTCGAATATGAGTCGAATCATGCTCCCTGCTCCCGAATGGACTTTACTTTAGGCATCCGAGGCCGGACAAAGTTTTTGGTTTTCGGCGTGCCTATCTATAGAGGAGAGGACTGAAATCCTAACGTGCTAGGAATGCATTCATCACAAATTCAGGACCACATTAGTTGCAACTGTCTCGGTAGGGTTTAGACCAGGGACTGGCGGTGTTCCAAATGGTCCGGACCAACCCTAATGAGACGGGAAAACTGTCTCAGCCTGACCGTCTCGGTTGGGTATACCTTAACCAGACGATCCCCTTGATGGCCAAATCACAAGCAGGAGCGGTTAAGGACGGAATCGCACCGCCGACCCGGGGATTTTCAGGGCCAACACCCCGGAATGGTGTTCTAACCATCAATGCCTAGCAGACGCCTGCGCTCTGGCATGAAAGGTTAAAGGCTGGAAATCAAAATCCACTCAACGCAAAGGCTACGAAAGGGCTACGGTCAAGCGATCGGTCCGGGTTGCCGCCCGCACCTTTCTGAAAAAATAACGGCGGTTTGGGTAATTTGTCACAGACTTCTGTGATTAGCGTGATATTCAATCGGCGAACCTGACGAGCGACTGCGTAGCGCTCTTCGAGCATACCTGTCGAAACACATTCAGAAGGTGAGTGTCACTTCGGCGAACACTCAGCCAATGAAGATCGCAAAGCGAACTGGGGGATCTATATGGCAATACGAGTTGCCATGCCTATGACCTGAGCCTGAACCTCGAAACGGCGCGCATCGAGGGCATTGCGCCGGGCGGGAGTTGCCCCGCCGATGTGACGGCCTATACGCCGGCCGTCGGGACGGTGGAACGCAAGATCACCACCGCCTGGCACCTGGATTGGCGGCTGGAGGTGCAACGGGCCGAACCGATCATGCATCAGATGCCGATCGGTGCTGCAACAGTTTCAGCTTCGATTATCCCGGTTTCGCCTTTCGGCAATTTGATTCGAGCTATCGGATCCATCGACTTTCGATCCGAAAAATCGAACGCAACTAGCTCAAGCGCGTTCCGACGTTAAAAACTCATTCTGTATAAATTAATTGCTATATCAGCTTTGGCAAAACTCCGGAAGAATCCATGACGAATAAACATAAAGTGGTTGTTCCAAGAATAACGCCGCTCATTTTTGTAGCAATGACCTTTACGATGAGTCAGGCGGTCTCGGCGTTTGAAGCTAGTCCACCGAAGGTCGGTGGACCTCCGTATTATTCCTTGTATAAGGGGGGCAAACTTGGATCTTATCCAAGTGTTGACGAAATGGCGGGCGCCATTTGGGCTGATCTGCTTTCAAGTCAACCCGATGGAGTTATTAAAATCAATGATGTGGTCTGCGGATATACGGTTATCAGACACGATCCACCACAAAACGGAGGCAAAATAGTGTACACCAACGCAGCCACTGGAGAGCTTGGCTGTGGCGGTTGGCTCACTACACCCGACATTTCGCCTTCATTTGTTTATATCGAACCCACCTGGCAATGTCCTGTTGGCTATGCGCCGCGACAAAGTGATGGAAAATGCATTTCAGGGGTCTCGCTGAAGGCCGAGAAAAACAAAGGCCAACCGAAGTTCTGTCCAAAGGGTAATCCCATCAATCATGCTACGGGCAACAAGCTTCAGATTGAGGTCGACTACCGCGGAAGCGGCCGTTTCCCGCTGGAGTTCGTGAGGACATACAACAGTGCGATCACCGTAATCCCGGGAGCTGAAACAGAAAGCGGCTCCATGGGATGGGGATGGACCAACAATTACATGATTCGAGCTTCCGGAAGTACGGGACAGGGCGCCGTAACGATCTTTCGAAGCGACGGTCGCGTCCTCAATATGAGCTATAACCCAGCGACCAATCGCGTCGAACCGGATTCCGATGAAGACGTATCGATTGAGGCGGTCTGGGAAAACGGAAGCCGCGTCGGGGATCGCTTCATAGACGAAGATAACAGGATTGTGATGCTCAGTGGATATGCCAAATCGATTAGTAAGGGCGGGCTAACGGTCAATATCAATCGCATTGCCAATTCCGGCGGCAAGATTTCTACGGTCACAGATAATGGCGGACGCACGCTAACCTTCACTTATAACGAGAACGGCCTAATTCATACCATGACTGATCCGGCTGGCGGCGTTTATAGCTATACCTATGATGCCGACCGCAATCTGACCGGCGTTACCTATCCAGATGGCACCACTAAGACCTATCTATACAACGAACTGGCCCATACCTCTGGCGCGAATCTACCACATGCACTAACCGGCATCATTGACGAGAACGGCAACCGGTACGCGACTTTCACTTATGATGCCCAGGGAAGGGCAATTTCAACCGAGCATGCCGGCGGCGCCGATAAATACCGCGTCACCTACAATGCGGGTCAGTCCAGCACAGTAACCGATCCGCTCAATACGGTTTATACCTACCAGTTCCAACATCTTCTCGGAAGCGCCCGTCTTAAGAGTGTCAACCAGCCATGTATGTCTGGCTGCGGCACGGCAGCAAGCAATCTGACTTTCGATGCTAACGGTAACGTAACGAGTCTGACGGACTTCAAGGGGGTAAAAACGACTTATGTTTACGACCTCAACCGTAACCTGGAGATCAGTCGGACCGAAGCAGCAGGAACCCCCGAGGCGCGCGCAATCACGACCCAATGGCATTCGACCTTTCGGCTGCCGACCAAGATATCTGAGCCAGGTCGAAGCATCAGTTTTACCTATGACAGCCACGGCAACCGCCTCACCAAGACCATTACCGCGGGCGGCCAAAGTCGCACCTGGACCTACACCTATAACGACGATGGCCAAGTCACGAGCGTCGACGGTCCCCGCACCGATGTCGCCGACCTGACGACCTTGGCCTATGATGCCCAGGGCAACCTGAGCACCGTCACCAATGCCTTGGGGCACGTCACCACCTACGGCGCCTACGACGCCCACGGCCGGGTCGGTCGCATCACCGATCCCAACGGGCTCGTGATCGATCTGGCCTATGATGCTCGCGGCCGACTCATTAGCCGGACTGTGGACGGGACGACCGCCACCTTCCAATACGACGGGGTCGGCCAATTGACCCAGGTCACCCTGCCTAACGGGGCTTATCTCCAATACACCTACAGTGCCGCCCGCCGGCTGACCGACATCACCGATGCCTTGGGCAACACCATCCACACCACCTACGACCTGGCCGGTAATAAGCTCAGGGAAGAGGTGTTCGATCCCGCCAACACCCTCGCCCGGAAACACCAGTGGGTGTACGACAGCCTTTCCAGGCTGGCCCAATCGATCGGTGCGGCCGGTCAGACCACCCACTACGGGTACGACGCCAATGGCAATCTGACCAGCGTCACCGATCCCTTGAACCGGGTGACGACCTACGCCTACGATGCCTTGAACCGGCTGGTGTCCGAAACCGACCCCCTCACCGGCGTCACCGGCTACAGCTACGATGCCCTCGATCGGCTCCTCGCCGTCACCGACCCCGCCAGCCTCACGACCAGCTACACCTACAACGGTTTCGGTGATCTCCTCCAGGAAATCAGCCCCAACACCGGCACAATTCTCTACAGTTACGACAGCGCCGGCAACCGGCTCACCCGCCAAGATGCCAACGGTATCACAACGACCTCGAGCTACGATGCCCTCAACCGGCTCTTAAGTGTCGATTATCCCGGTACGGCATCGGATGTCAGCTACACCTATGACCAGGGACCCCATGGGCTAGGCCGGTTGACCGGCCTGACCGACGGCGCTGGCGATACCGCCTACCAGTACGACGTTCGTGGCCGGCTGACGACCCAAACCGTAACGATCGATGGACTGTCGTATACCACCCGTTACGGCTACGACGACGCGGACCGCTTGGTGAGCCTGACCTACCCGTCTGGGCGGGTGATCGGTTATCCGCGGGACAACACGGGACGGATCACGGAGGTCCGGAGTACCAGTCAGGGACAGACCGAGGTGGTAGCGACCGGCCTCAGCTATCGGCCGTTTGGTCCTCTGGCGGAGCTCACCTTCGGCAACGGTTTGATCCTGACGCGCAGCTTCGATGCCGATGGGCGCCTGACCGAGCAGGCGGCGGGTACGGTACAGCATCACGCTTACGCGTTGGACGAAGCAGACAATATCCTCGGTATCACGAACAGGCTGGACATGGGCCGCAACCAGAATTTTACCTACGATGCCCTGGACCGACTGATCGGCGCCAATGGTCCCTACGGCAGTCGCGGTTGGAGTTACGACGAGGTCGGCAACCGCCTCCTCGAAACCCGCAGCGCGGGTCAGACGGCATACCGCTATGCCCTGGATACTCATCGGCTGCTCGCGGCCGAGGGGCTGGACAACCGCAGCTTTGCTTATGACGAAGCCGGTCGCATGGTCGGCGCGGGCAGCTACCAATTCGGCTATCGTGAGGACGGCCGACTCACAACGGTCAACCAGGAGAGCCTGCCCCGGGCCGCCTACCGATACAATGGTTTGGGACAGCGCGTACAAAAAACCACCTTCCAGACTACGGGCTACCACTACGATGCGGCCGGGCACCTCATTGCCGAAAGCGGCGAAGCAGGCCAGCCCCTGCGGGAATTTGTCTATCTCGACGATCTGCCGCTGGCCTTCATCCGCTCTCCCGAGGGTCGCGAGCAGGACTTCAACCGCGACGGGGTCATCGAC
Source organism: Methylocaldum sp. GT1TLB (assembly GCF_051027445.1). NCBI lineage: Bacteria > Pseudomonadati > Pseudomonadota > Gammaproteobacteria > Methylococcales > Methylococcaceae > Methylocaldum > Methylocaldum sp. GT1TLB. Next base: position 3,920,708 of record NZ_CP194898.1, on the reverse strand, counting down.
CGGAGCGATGTGGACATCCTACTTCAAGCCCGCAACCAGCCGGTTGGCCCCGGCGACCCCCGCGACCTCGACCGCGACCATTGGATTACCGTCCTCGACGCGCGCCGGCTGGTCTTGCGTTGCGATTACCCGACCTGTGTCGGCGGCGCCCCACCACAAAGCGAACCCGCCGTCTATTTCGTTCAGGCCGACCACCTTGCTGCGCCGAGGCTTCTGACCGATCAAAATCAGACCGTAGCCTGGTTTTGGGACTCCGATCCTTTCGGGGGCGGTCGCCCCGAGGAAGACCCGGATGGCGATCAACAGCCCCTCACACTCAACCTGCGCTTCCCGGGCCAGTACTACGACGGCGAGTCGGGGCTACACTACAACTACTTCCGCGATTACGATCCGAGCCTCGGGCGGTATCTGGAGAGCGATCCGATCGGGCTCGTGGGTGGTCTAAATACCTATGCCTATGTCGGGAATAATCCGATCCGCTACACCGATCCCAGGGGATTGGAAGCCGTTATGCCGTTTCCGGCCACGGGGGCCGTTGGCGGCGCTGCTGCCGGTGCGTTAGGGACAGCCCTTGGCGTTCTCGGTGGACTGATTTACCCAAGTCCCGTCGGCGAAGGGTCGGATATCGTCCCGCCAATGAAGGCCAATTTCCCGCCTGGATATTGGCCTGGTGACAAAGGAGCTGACGAATGGGGACGAAGAAATGGCTGTGGCGCAAAAGAAGGACGCCGACGTTTCCATGACATTAAAAAAGACGACAATATGAGCAAGGCAACGGACAAGTACGGTGTCAATCCTTCGACTGGCGATGTCATTGATCCGGAAGGCGAAGTTATTGGGAATCTCGATAGTGAATAGTCGCGACAGCTTGGAAAGCTCACAACCATTGGTGGATGTTGTTCTCTATTTGCGCGGACATTCTCTCGATCCGGCCTTAGTTTCTGCCACGCTTGGCGTAGACGCATCAAAGGCACGGATGACGGGAGAAAAATGGCGTACCCGTACGGATAAAGAAGTTGTGACAAAGATCGGGTTTTGGAAACTAATCTCACAGACGGAATCGACATCGCTATCGGATCGAATAGGCTGGCTTCGGCAGAAGCTTGTTTCCGCTAAATGTTCTCCCTCTGACATCCCCGGTGTACAAGAGGTGGAACTCAGTATATTTGTCGCGCTAGGTTCAGACGAGGAAGGGGCGGTAGATTATGAATCCCAATTTACAGCGGAAGATTTGGCTTGGCTAAGCAGCATTGGCGCCACCGTTTCGTTCTCATTCACTTACGTAAAAGACTGACCCGAGAGCCAGACAGAAGGGTACGCACCGCGTACCTTTCCCCTGAGCTCCCAATAGCCGTAGGCTAACGTCGTCAGTGCTGAGCTGTCTTCGCTTGTGCACGACGGCCACATGGCGGATTCGCGCGGCAATTCACCATGATGCGGAGAGATAATCCGAGAGTCATTCCTTGGCGATCAGGTTTTTTATCCTGACCTAAACGTTTATTTCACCGCCTCAATCAAATCGATGTCCCGTTTGAGCATGTCGTTGACCAGGCGGTTGACCTCGATGCCCTTGGCCTTGGCGCGTTCCTGCAGATACACCCCCACTTCGTCGTCCAGCTCGCGTAGGGAATACCGTACTCGCGTATTCCGCCGCATGAATTCGGCCTTTATTCGGCGCAATACGCGAGTACGCTATTGCGCCCTACCGCGCTGGACTGATCCGGATGGACTAAAACGGGGACGCGATGGAGATGATCGCGGACGTAATGGGCGTGGTGGTCGAGACGCGGAGCCTTGGCCAAGTCCAGATGACTGGCGGGGTCAATGCATTCGCCTATATGAACGATGCGTAATACAAAATTGAAGAGGAGACTGCGGCGCTTGCTTGAACAAATGTACAGCGCAGCAGGAATGGCCGTTCCAAGGTCCCGGATCGTGTAGTCCTCGAAAAAATCAATGCGAGTAAGAAATGCCTAACGATGACGTTGACAAACTATTCGGCCGATTGCATGACTTCGCCGAGCTGGATCCTCATCAGTTACAAGAAAGGTACTGTGAGGAGAATGTCGACTTTTTGCGAGAGATAGTCTCAAAGTACTGGCGAGGAAGAACAGCGCCGAATTCACTATCACGCCAGGAGTTCGTCGATTTGATATATGCCCTTAGAAGCGACGAGTCAGAGTGGTCCAAGAAACTGGGCGCAATGCTTATAGCTTCAGAAGATTGTATGCGTGAAGGGAGAAAGGAGAAAGTGGCGGAATATTTTGAATATTTTTTAGAGCATTGTCCTTGTATCTCCCTATCAGCCATAGCAGAGATAGAAAAAAACAAATTTGGAGTTTAACTAACCAGCCACGACCGTACCGCGCGTTGCGACGGGACAGCCCGGCTACCGAGATACACTCGTGTACTGTCCGTTATCCCTTCAAGACTATTTCTGGCTCAATTCCCGCCTGCCTGAAAATGGCCTGGGGCGTGCCTTCCGACGTGTCGCCGGGATGGTTGGGAATGGTGGTGTAACGCCGGTAGCGGGGGTGTACCCGCTCATGACTTCCTGCGCGGTCTGGTGGTGACCGTCGCAGCCCTTCTGCGTCCACACAAATTGCCCATGTGCACCGACGGCGGTCAGTTGCAACTAAATGTGGTCCTGGTCCGGATGATTTCAGTCCTCTACACCTATCGGCCCCGGCGGACGGTCAACCCGAAAGGCTTTCGGATTTGTTCACGGCTTCCCTAAACAGCGAATCGGTCTCGAGAGCCGGCGCTAAAGCCGGTAGATATACGATAAATTCGCTTCCCCTGCCGGGACCTTCGCTTTTGGCTTCGACCCAGCCGCCATGCAATTCGACGATTTTCTGCACGATGGTCAGGCCCAGCCCCAGGCCTCCTTGCGCGCGGTCCAAGGTGCGTTCGGCTTGCGTGAAAAGCTTGAAGAGCTTGGGCAACAAGTTTTTCGGAATACCTTCGCCGGTGTCGCGCACCGAAATAATCGCTTCGCCGTTTTTCCGAGCGGCCGTCACCCAGATCGTCCCGCCATCCGGCGTATACTTCGCGGCGTTGTTGAGCAGATTGCCCACGACTTGCGCCAGGCGTACGGCATCCCCGTCCAGCCGCAGAGGGGCCTCGGGCAGCGTGAGCTTGAGTTCGTGATGGCGGGCCTCGATCAGCGGGCGGGCGGTTTCGAGCGCCAGCTCGATCACTTTATCCACTTCGACCGTAGTCTTATGCAAGGTGATTTTGCCCTGGACGATGCGGGAAACATCGAGAAGATCGTCCACCAAGTGCGCCAGTTGGTTGACTTGCCGGTCGATGACGTCGCTCGCCCAGGCTAGCTTGGGATGGGGCAGACCGACCTTCTTCATCACCTTTACGGCGTTTCGAATCGGCGCCAAGGGATTCCGGAGCTCGTGCCCCAACATGGCCAGAAATTCGTCCTTGCGGCGGTCCGACTCGCGCAGCGCTTCTTCCGCTTGCTTGCGCTCCGTGATGTCCAGGAAGGCCCCGATACATTGGCGGACCGTCCCATCGGCATCCCGCGAAAAAACCGCATCGCGCGACAAGCACCATATCCAACGGCCGTCCGCGGTCTTGAAGCGGTATTCGATTTCCGAAACGTCGCCATCCGCGATGCGCGTAAGATTCTCCAGATGGGCGACGACTCGCGCCTGGTCGTCCGGGTGAAACAAGGCGAAAAACGCCGGTCCGGGCAGAGTCTTGAGATCATCGAGCGTATAGCCGGTGAGCCTCGTATACTGGGCGTTGATGAAGGTATCGGTACCGGTCTTTACGTCGTAGATGTAAAGACCGTTCAGGGAAGACATCAGCACCTTGCGGGCAAAGGTTTCGCCATCCTTCAGCTTTTGCTCGGTCTCCCAATGGTCGACGATTTCTCTCTTCAGCTCCTTCTCGCGATCGATCACCGCTTCGCGCGCCCGGGCCTCCGATTTTTTCAAGCGATCGAGCACCAGGCTGAGCAGCATTCCGACGCTGAACAGCAGGAGCAAACGCAGTCTTTCGGCGGTTTCAGCGATATCCAGCGAATAACTGGGCTCGACCAAGAAGTACATGCCGACAAAAGTACTCAGGGCAGTGGCAAGAAGCCCCGGACCGAGCCCCCCGCGCCAAGCCGCCGGCAGTACCGCAACCAAAAACAGCAGCAGCGGCGGAGATCCGGCGAAAACCGGATTGAAAAACGCCAGAATGAGCGATACGGCCAAGGTGCCGAGTACCGCTATGACGTAGCTGTTCAACAAAAACCGTTTGATTTGAGTGCGCTCCCTGTTGAAAGCACTCCTTGCCGGTAAGTAGAGTTACCTAAATTGACGAACCTCGATAAGACCCCAAAGTTAAAGTAGAAGTTTCATCACTCGGGCCGATTTGCCCCCTTCTGACCGAAGTAATTGCACCGTTCCCGAAAATCCCGGCGGCGAGGTCGGCATTGCGCCACCCATTCGGCAGCTAATCGCCGCTCGCAATCTGCCTGATCATGTAATGGACCGCATCTCGAACGGCGTCGTCGCTTAAATCGGAATGGGCGCCTTTTTCCGGCATGCCCAAAAAACCTTTGGCCGCATGATCCGTCAGCAGCGACGGCAATTCCAGGGTCCGCGATTCCCAGGCTTCGGAATCGTCCAGCATGGGGGCCCCGTCTCGGCCGGAATCATGGCACTCGGCACAGAAGGCGCTATACACATACTTGCCGCGGGCGTAATCCGAGGGGCGGGATGCCGTCTGCATAGACGTTTTCGTCTCGGATTCCGCGCAGCTTGCCAAGATCAGGGCGAAAAAGACGACAGTAATCGGGCGTTTTAATACCATGCGCATAAGAAATCAACCAAGGTAAGGCTAAGTTAAGAAAGCTCTGAACAAATCCGCGCGCCGAGCATAACGCGCCTGTCGGGGAACGGCTCCGCCTGATCGCGACCTACGAGAGCCACATCGCTACAACGAAAAGGCCAGCATCCCTTGGAGCCGGGCGAACCGGACGCACCAAGCGAAGTTTGCCCGCTCAGCGAACCTGTAAATTCACCATGGTGATGTCGTCCGCGAACTCGTTCTCCCCGCTGAAGGTCCGCAGCTCGCTCATCAGTTTTCGAATGGTCGCTTCCGGCGATTCCGAGCGGTCGGCGGCGAAGATGTTGCACAATCGCGAAATGCCGAAGAATTCTCCCTGTTCGTTCTGCGCCTCGATCACGCCGTCGGTGTAGAGCAGCAATCGGTCGCCCGCCTCCAGAATGAGGCTTTTTTCCTCGAAAAACACGTCCCGCTTGACGCCGAGGATCAGTCCTTCCGCGTCCAGTTCGCTAACGGTCCAATCCCGCTGCCTCCGCAACAAGGCGCGGTTGTGTCCGGCGTTGGCATAGCGCAGCAGGCGTTCTCCGAGATCGTATTTCAGATAGAACATCGTGATGAAAAGCTCGGCCGCACTCAAATCCTCGTAAAGGAGATGGTTGAGTGCCCGCAACACCTCGGCGGCGCTCTGCGGAGCCGGATTGTCCGGCGTCCTTCGGGTCTCGGCTTTCAAGGTGCTGCGCATTTCGGTCATGATGAGAGCGGCACCGACGCTATGGCCCGATACGTCGGCCACGACGATATCGGCATTTCCATCGTAATGGAAGTAATCGAAATAATCGCCGCCGACGTGGCTCGCCGGGACGCAGACCCCGGCGATCTCGGCCATCGGAAGCCGCAGCGGTCTTTTCGGCAGCAGCGAGAGCTGAATGTGCTTGGCGATTTCGAGTTCGTGCCGTTCCTCTTCCGCCCGCCGGCGCTCGGTCACATCGGTCTGAATGCCGATGTAGTGGGTGACGACACCCTGTCCATCCCGCACCGGCGACAGCAGCAGCTCATTCCAGAAGGGAGTTCCGTTCTTCCGGTAATTTCGCAACACGACCTCGCAACTGGTTCCTTGCCTCAATGCTTGGCGAATCGTCTCTTTAGCGGCTTCTTCGGTTTCCGGACCCTGCAATATCTTGAGGTTTCGTCCCAGCAACTCCTCGCGCGAATAGCCGGTAATCCGGCTCAACGCCGGGTTGACGTAAATATTCGGGTAATGCGGCTGCCGGGCGTCGGCGATCACGATACCGACACTCGCCGCTTCGATGGCTCGCTCGCGCAAGCGCAGGGTATCCTCGGCTCGCTTGCGCGCCGTAATATCCAGATCCATGCCGCGCCATTTGACGACCTGGCCCTCGTCGTCGAATATCGGGGCGCCGGTGGATTCGGTGAAAACCTCGTGTCCGTCCCGGTGGCGGTAATGATTGATGAGCCTGTAAAAACCCTCGTGAACGCGTTCGGTCGGCGGCAAGGTCTCGGCCCAGTGTTGCCGATCCTCGGGAGTCAGGAGATCCAGGTAGCGCTTGCCGATGATTTCTTCGGGCTTCAAGCCGAGGATGGTATAGACCGAGCCGCTGCTGTAAACGTAACGGCCTTCCGGGTCCTGCTCCCACAACCACTCGCCGACCATCTCCGCGACTTGCCGAAAGCGCTCTTCGCTCTCCTGCAACGCTTCCTTGGCGCGCTTCTGCTCGGTGATGTCCCGCTGGGTCGCGAGATAACGGGTGACCTTGCCGGAAGCATCGCGGATCGGGGTGATCGTTTCGAGCGCCCAATACAGTTCGCCCGATTTTTTCCGGTCTTGAATCTCTCCCTGCCACTCTTTGCCGGCCCGAATCGTTTCCCACAGCCGCCGGTAAACCCCCTGCGGCGTCTGGCCCGACTGCAACAGCCGCGGGTTCAGACCGATGACTTCGTCGGCGCTGTATCCGGTCAGGCGGCAAAAGGCCCGGTTCACAAAGGTGATGCGACCTTCGAGATCGGCAATCATGATCGCGTTCGGGCTTTGCTCCACCGCACCGGACAGAATCGACAGGTATTCCTCGTTCTTTTTTCGCCGAGTCAAATCGTGGGTGATGCCGACGAATAAGCGGCGATTCCCTTGCCGAAGCTCGCCGATGGAGAGATACATCGGGAAAACGCTGCCGTCCTTGCGCTGACCGGCGACTTCGCGGCCGGTACCGATAATCTTCTTGATGCCGGTCTTGCGGTAATTGGCGAGATAGCCGTCGTGCTCTTCGTGATAAGGCGAGGGCATGAGCCGGTTGACGTTCTCCCCGATCAGTTCCTCCCGTTTGTATCCGAACAATCGCTCGGCGGCCGGGTTGAGCAATTGAATAATCCCGACATCATTAATGACGATGACGCCGTCGCTGATGGTGTCGAGTATCGCCCTGAGATTGGACTCCGTATCGAATACGCCGTCGCGCTTCTCGCACGGACCGATGCAGGTCAGGTGAAGAAGGTTCATACGGACGCCGTCTTCCTTTAGAGGCGTGAGTCTATACCGGGCACCAAATACCGTTCCGTCCTTGCGGCGGAACCGAGTCTCATTGGTATTGAAGAAACGTTCCTGCGCAACCGTCGTAGGCTTGCGATCCCAGCGGAGCGGCGTTGATTCCGCCGGCACTTCCAGTTCCGAAAACACGGATCGTCCGCGAAGCTCTTCTTCGGAATAGCCGAACAACTCCTCCGCTGCCCGATTCATGAAAACGACGTTGCCTGCCTCGTCGAGCATGCACACCGCGTCGTCGAAGCCGTCCAGCAAGGTTCGGGTAAACCGGTCTATCGATTTAAATCCGGACATCCCATCCGGAAACGCTGATGCTGGATTGCTTTTTTTTTCCTTTGGCATATACCGACCTATTCAGACAAAACCATCTGTTCGTCCTGGATCTGAAATATAGCTAGCGATTAAATGGCGACAATCAGTGAATTCCCGCGTTCCATGTTGTCGGCGGCGGTTTCGATGATTCGGAAAACCGCTCGAATTCCAGGCTGATAGGATAATTAGACCGGTCAACGCGGCTGATTGTGCTTACCTACTTGGACCTATTATGACCGGTATGATTTCGAATCGAGAATTATCAATGACGGGATCGATCTCCGCCTTAAATCGGCCGGAGACAACGCTGGGGACGGACATGAGGGCTGGGGTGAGTCGGCGCTCCATGCCGGGAGAACCTCGGTCACCCCGTCTTGCTTCGAGAAAGGCGGACCTTGACCAACGGTCCGCCGCGCTCCGACTTAATCTTTCAACTGAAAGACGGGACCATACTGCGTTTCGACGCCGAAGTCTTGCCACACGAAGGTAGGTTTCGTGATCGGTTGCGTAGGCAAGGGAAAGGTAATGACATCGACGAGGCCGGACGCGATACGGCCTAGAGTGTGCAACCCGCCTTTCAGAAACCCGCCGGAGAGCCCAAAAATGACGTTGGTTTCGTTCGTGGTATTGATCATGTTCTTGGGGAACTCGACCCATCCCATGGCCAGATTGCTCAGCCCCGAACCCAATTTCATGCCCACGTCATGACCGTAATTGTCCGAAGCCATCGACGCGGACGACATGACCAGCGCCGCCGTCGCCGAAAGGAAAATGGTTCTTATTGATCTCGACATGAGTGGCCCCTTGCTGGCAAACAGTGATTTTCGTGACCATAGCAACGAGAAAGTTCTTTCACCTCGAAGCTTCGCTTCGATCTTCCCGTGTTCCATGAAGCGTAGGCAAAGGTCCGTGTTTTTTCAAATGACACGCTTGCCGTCTTTCTTCACCAGGGAAGTTCGCGTCCGCGAAAATCCAGGAACCGCCCCGAGTCGCGGAGAGCGAAACCTTCGATCGTCCGCCGCATGCCTGCGACGCTTTCGGCCGGCGACGTCGGCGCGTTTGAACCGCCCATGTCTGTCTTCACCCAGCCGGGATGCAAAATCATCACACCTACCCCGCGGGGCTTGAGATCGATCGCAAGGCTCTTCATGGCGGCATTCAGCGCGGCCTTACTGGTGCGGTACATGATTGCGCCGCCGCTCGAGTTATCGGCCATGCTGCCCATGAGGCTGGTTATGGCGACCACCAACTTGCGCTCACTGCGCGAAACATGGGGAAGAAACGCCTCGATCATCTTGACCGGCGCCTCCGCATTGATCTTCAGAACCCGCGCCCAAAGCTCGTAATCGAGCGCCCCAAGGACATTCCGGCCGGAGTCGCCGTAGATTCCGGCGTTATTGATCAACACGTCGATCGTTTCGGACGCCTGGGCGTGCGCCAGCGCATCGATCTGGTCGAAATTTCCGAGGTCCAACTGATGAATGGAAACCGACGGATGATGGATGGCCAAACCCTGCAAATCCGACGCTTGCTCGGGACGGCGGCAACACGCCAGAACTTTCCAGCCCGCATCAGCGTATTGCCTGCAAAATTCGAGACCGATGCCACGATTGGAACCGGTTACCAGTACAGTAGCCATGCTGATTTCTCCTTTAGAACCATTTCATTGATTGCCCTGGCGCACGACAGCGGCGCCGTCCGTCGGACCTTGTAAAATGTTTGACAAATCCTTAACTTCAGCATCATTCAACATATTCCACGCGGAGACCCTGATGCACACCGAAGAACGACGTCTGCTGACCAATTTCCTCGACCAGCTCAAGCAAATTAAAGTATCCAGCAAAGATCCGGAAGCCGACACTCTCATCAATCAGGCCACGGCACAACAACCCGATGCCGTTTATCTGCTCGTACAGAAAGCGCTGTTGCAGGAAAGAGCGCTGAATGCCGCCAAGGCCCAAATCGAGCAACTGCAAAATCAGATCAATCAATTGCAGGTTAAAAGCTCCCAAGCGAGCGGTTTTCTGGGTGCGGACCCTTGGGGCACATCCCCCAACCGGCCAGCGTCCATGCCGCCTGCCGGTGGACCGCCGGCATCGCCCCATGCTACGAATATGGCCGGACAAAGCTCCGCCATGAGTTTCTTAGGTACGGCGGCAGCGACTGCGGCCGGAATCGCGGGCGGCGCGTTTCTGTTCCACGGCATCGAAAACCTTTTGCACCACGGTTCCGGCGGCGGATTCCTCGATTCGGCATCGACTTCTCCTGAAAACGTCGAAAACATCACCATCAACGAGTACTACAACGCTGACGAACCGGCTTCCGATTCCGGCTTCGACGACTCCGGCGATGGATTCGACGAATATGACGACGACGAATCGTTGGACGTGTAGCGCTCCCGGTTGAACGCACACAAGCGGACATCCTTGCACCGCCGATGATCGAACCGGTCGCGCTCGACGATTTCTTCGTTAACGTCTTCTCGGCCGCTACGATCATCCTCGCTGGCGCCTCTTATGCCGCGCTTTTTGCCTGGGGCAAGCTGGCGCGCCGTCCCGGATTCTTGATTTTGGCCTATGTCAGCTACGGCGTTCTGGCCGTCTCGGTTTGGCTGTTGGCGGAAACATCCCATTTCGAAGGCTTTTGGCGCATCATCGCCGGCCTCATGCTGATCGGCTACTTCGCCGCGCCTCAGGCGATCTGGCGGCTATGCACGGTCACTCATGCCGGCGAACACTCCGAACACGATCGTCCGATCATCAACCAACAACAAGAGGGGGAACAATCGTGAACACTACGCCTCTATGGGCATCCGAAACGTTTTGGAAAAAAACCGCCATCTGGGTGACGGCGGTTTCGTTTCTGCTGCTGATCGTCCTAACCTTCGACTCGATGGCCAAGGTGTCGGCCGGCAGCACCGCGCGCGTACCCGCCTACAGCGTCATCAACAAGAAGATCGATTACCGTCTCAACGCCAAGCTGAACCGCTACGTACCGGTTGTCGAAAGCGATGCGCCTCTGTTCGGCAAGACCTTGAGCGACGAAGAGGCGGAAAAGCTCGTGACCCTCGGCAAGAAGACCTTTCAGGCGAAGAACTGCATCAACTGCCATACGATTCTGGGGAACGGCGCCTACTACGCGCCCGACCTGACCAAGTCCTGGCTGGATCCGAATTGGGTGGACGAAGCCAACCGCGAGACGCTGATGCTGGCTTTCCTCCAGGACCCGGCCGGCAACGCCAGGTCGTACGGCACCGGGCGCAGGATGCCCGACCTCGGCATCACCGAAGACGAGGCCAGGGGACTGATCGCTTTTCTCAAATGGACGGCGGCCATAGACACCAACGGCTTTCCTCATAACTTCAAGACCCTATACGCACAGGAGAACCAATAATGAGCGTCGGAGTCCTTGACAGTCGAAATCTCAACGGCGGACAAAAGCTCGCGGTGAAATATTTCATCGTCGCGATGATTCTCTTTGTGGCGCAAATCCTGTTCGGTCTGCTCGCCGCCATTCAGTTCCTCGCTCCCGGCTTTCTGTTCGAAACCCTGGATTTCAGCGTGAACCGCATGCTCCACATCAACGCGATGATCGTGTGGATGCTGTACGGGTTCATCGGGGCCGTCTACTGGTTTCTCGAAGAAGAGAGCGGAGTCGAGATCGTCGGGCTCAAGCTCGGGGAGATCGCCTTCTGGGTGCTGACGGCCGCGGTCGGCGTCGTCGTGCTGGTGTATCTGTTCCTGCAAATCGGCGCGGGCGACGATACCACCCGGTGGCTGATCAACGAAGGGCGCGAATACATCGAGGCACCTCGGTGGGCGGATATCGGCATCGTCGCCGTCATGCTGGTGTTCTTCTACAACGTCGCGGGAACCTTTTCCAAGGGCCGCTGGTCCGGCGTCTCCGGCGTGCTCACACTCGATCTGGTCGCCCTGGTCGGTCTCTATCTGGCGGGGATGTTCTACACCACCAACGTGACCGTGGATCACTATTGGTGGTGGTGGGTGGTCCATCTCTGGGTGGAAGCGACCTGGGAGGTGCTGGTCGGCTGCATCATGGCCTGGAGCCTGATGAAGCTCCTGGGCGCCCGGCGCAAGATCGTCCAGACCTGGCTGTACATCGAGGTGGCGCTGATGTTCGGTTCGGGCATCCTGGGGCTGGGCCATCACTATTTCTGGATCGGCACCCCCGAGTACTGGTTCCCCATCGGCGGCTTCTTCTCCGCCCTGGAGCCGATTCCGCTGGTCGCCATGGTGGTGCACTCCATCTATGACGCCGGCGTCCACAAGTTCAAGAGCACCAATCATCCCGCGCTGGGCTGGGTGATCGCGCACACTTTCGGCAACTTCTTCGGCGCCGGCGTCTGGGGCTTCATGCACACCCTGCCGCAAATCAATCTCTACACCCACGGCACTCAATGGACGGCTTCCCACGGCCATTTGTCGTTCTTCGGGGCTTACGCCACGATCAATATCGCCTTCTTCTATCTCGCGGTACAACAGTGGCGCGGCAATGTGTGGATGGGCGCCAATCTCGCCGACAACGGCTGGAAGTGGAAATGGTCGATGGTCCTCTTGAATCTCGGCGTGGTCGGCATGACCGTGGCCCTGCTCATCGCCGGCTACGAGCAATCGTTCATCGAACGTGCTATCGAAGGCTCGACCTGGAGCGGTTATTTCGCCGCCCAGACCCACCCCTGGTTCACGCAGGCCATGTTTTGGCGGCTGATTTTCGGAATCGTCACCGCCGTCGGCCTGGTTCTGCTGATCTGGGATCTGGCGACCATCGGCGCTCGCGAAACCCGGCCCGCGCTGGTCATCGAACGGCCCGAAGAGCCGGGAATCAAGGCGGCTGTTGTGGAAACGGCGTAATTCCCGAGGGCATTCAAATGAACGTTCGCTGTAGGGCGGGTTAGCCCTTCGACAGGCTCAGGACAGGCCCTTCGACGAAGCTCAGGACAGGCTCCGCGTAACCCGCCGGTGTGGGGTTCTTCGGTGGGTTACGGCCTTCCGGCCTAACCCGCCCTACGAGGCCCGCGAGACCGCCCGCTCGATCAAAGCCGCATCGGCCTCGCCGAACCCGCCGTCGATGAGACGCAGCATCGCTTTCTCGGCGGCCGGCGAAAACGCCCAGCAACGGCTCAGGGTTTGCAGCAGTTCGGCTAACTCGTCCCCGGCTGCGGACGACAGCGTTTCATGCGGCGCCTTCCCTTCCCGGCGCAAGATGCACTCGATCAGAATCGCGCCCAGGAAGCGCAGGCTGTGAATCACGTGGGTATTCATGTCGCTGATCAGGTAATCGAACTTCTCCGCAAAAACCTTATCGCCCAGATAGGGACTGAATAAACCCTGCCGAACCGTCTCCCGAAGCAACCCGAAAAATTTCCTCTGTCCGTCGTGGACATTGGGGTCGTGGAAGAACTTGAAGGCATGTTCGAGGTCGTGCACGAAAAAAGCGAAACCGTTCGGCTTCTTGAGAACCGGCCGCAAGAGCCGCGGATAATCGGCCACGACCGTGACCGGCCGCCGGCCCGTCGCCTGCATCTCAAGGACTTCTCCGGGCGGCGGAATCCGCTCGGTCAGCAGTAGGGGCCATTCGCCGCGCAACCACGCCGAGAGCGCCACCGAAGCATTCGGGATAAGACCGAAAAAGTGATAACGCTCGATCCGATCGACCAGCACCCGCTCCAATTCGCTTCCGGCCGATCGGTCGAAATCCGCCAGCCAACTTGATGCGTCCGGCCTCGGATCGCTCTTGACCTTGCGCGACGCGAAACGCGGTCCGTGCATCCCGATCTGCCAGATAAAGAAATACAGCGCCGCATAGGCGGCATCGCTCAAGCCCCCGGAACGCCAACGTGCGGTCAGTTCGGGAATTCGGACCAATCGGTCGGAGAAATTCTGCACTCGCGGTCTCGTGATATGCCAATTTGACCTTATTGTCGGCCAGACGCCTTTTTCGACAAAGGATTGTCAACCCACGCTTCTTGGATCAGCTCAGGGGAGAGCCGTGGCGAGACGAAAAACATATCGAAATGTCCGTGCTGAGCTTTCTGCCAAAAAGAGTAAGAAACATGGAAAAACGAAAACAACTAAAACTAAGACATATCATGCCCTGGTGCCTGGTAGCCCTGTTCGGCCGGGCCGAAGCGGCAAGGAGGAAAAGCCGCCTCCTCGCCCGCGATATCGCTTGCCGCCGCGACATCGAAGAAAGTCGCGCTGCGACTCGTGGGGCTGCACTCCACCAACGGCACCTTCGCCATCAAGGACAGCGCCGGAAACCTTAAATCCGTCACGATCTATGTTCAGGACGGGCGCGCCCTGCCGACCCCGAAAACCGTCACCAGCGTAGACATCTCTCCCGGTCAGCGCTTCGACGTGTTGACGACACTCCCCACCACCAGCGGAACCTGGTATCCGCAAGTCACTTACAAACGGCTGCGGGACAATTCTCCCTATGCCACCGTCTACGGGAAGATAACGTTTTAACAAATCTTCCTTCTCCGATTTATTCCAAATCGCCTTCAATAAGGAGCTCATTTTTGTAGGGTGGGTTAGGCCGTGAGGCCGTAACCCACCGAGCGACCTCGAATCGGTGGGTTACGCTGCGCTAACCCACCCTACGATTAAAGTTCTGGGGGAAACCGAGAGCCAATCGTCCGGGTCGTTGAGCCGAGAAACGCGCTATCCGTTACTGCAATAAAGCCACACTCTCGAAATAACGGCGCTTGATCGCCTGGGCGAGCTGATGCACGGCCATGGCGTAGTGGGTGCTGTGGTTGTAGCGGGTGATCACGTAGAAGTTTTGGTGACCAAGCCAGTATTCGTCGCCGGAGTCGGCGCTGAGGCGGAGCAAGCGCACCGTGGAATCGCGGCCTAAGGCGGCGACGGGTTGAATGCCGTAGCTCGTCAAAGCGGCCAGGGAATAGCGGGTATCGAACCCCGATTCGAGATTTCTGGCCATGGCGCTGCCCCGGGCGGCGGTCACCACCGGTTCGCCCGGCCGCCAGCCGTGGGCTGCGAAATAATTGGCGATGCTGCCGATCGCATCTACCGGATTCCACAAATCGCGGTGACCATCACCGTCGAAATCCACCGCCCATTGCAGAAAACTGCTGGGCATGAATTGGCCCAGACCCATCGCGCCGGCATAAGAGCCTACCGGATAGAACGGATCGACCCGTTCGTCCCGTGCCATCAACAGGAACTTTTCCAGTTCGGTCTTGAAATAGTCTCCCCGGCGCGGGTAATCGAACGATAACGTGGTCAGCGCATCGATCACCCGATGGTTGCCCACATTGGCGCCGTAAATCGTCTCCACTCCCATGATCCCGAGAATGTACTCGGGCGGCACGCCGTACAGCGCGCCGGCACGCTCCAACGCCGAAGCATGACGGCGCCAGAAGGCGGCCCCGCTGGAGATGTGCTTCTCGGTAAGAAACTTGGAGCGGTAGCGCGACCAGGCTCCGGGGCGCGGCTGTCCAACCGCATCGGCCTGTTTACCCAGGTAATCGAGCGTCCACTGTTTACGCTTGGCTTGCGAAAACACGCCGCTCAGATACTCGCGGGAAAATCCGTGCCGGCTGACCATGTATTCGATGAACTGTTGAAGCGCCGGGTAGCCGGCGTAATCCCCGGTGATCCGGAATGCCCGGTAATGACTGCCTCCGGATGAACTGCGGATCGAAGGGTAGGATGATTCGGGCCTACGCCGCGCAGCCGCGGAGGCTTGTGCGGACGAGTTCCGGGATAGCCGGGTCGGAGGAGAGACATTGGCCTTACCGATTTTTTTCGGCGACTTCGCGGGCGGCCGGCTAGCACAGCCGGCTACCAGAAGTGCCGCCAATAGCAATAGGACCAAGGGTTTCAGCTTTACGGTCATGGGCGTTTCGGAACGGGGAGGAGCACGGGTTGGAGGCTACATATCACACGTAGGATTACCTATTTGTCAACGGCCATGCACAAACAGTCTCTCGGCTTATTCTTGGCCGTGCTCCTCCCCGGCCGCCGAAGCGCAGCTTTCGCCGCTCGGAAACAAGGAAGCTCTGATTAAGTTTTTCGATGGGCTCAGGACAGGCTTGTCGAATGCTCTCGTGAGCCTGTCGAAGGGACATGAACGGAATTCACTTATTCAGAGCTTCCTTAACTGTAGACGTTTGCGCTCTTCCCTCCGGGTGGATTGCACTGGCCACTGCGCTCCCTGATTAGGCGACAAAAAAGCCGTTAATCGAAAACGATTAACGGCCTCGTAAAATGATTTGGATCGACGAACTGCCGATCCGTTATTTATTATTAACCCGGCCTATAAATATAGGCCGGGTTAATCCGGGGCAGGGATGCCCCGGCGCGGCGACAAGCCGCGTGAGCCCAGGCCGGGCGTGTACCGGGCCTGGGCGCCGGCCCGAAATACCAGGAGGGTATTTACGGGCCTGATTAATAATACCTAAACGCCGAAATTCTTCTCGACGAAATCCCAGTTGACCAGGTTCCAGAATGACTCGACGTATTTCGGACGGGCGTTGCGATAGTCGATGTAGTAGGCATGCTCCCAAACGTCGCAGGTGAGCAGCGGCGTTTGATTGCTCGTCATTGGGTTGCCGGCGTTGCTGGTGCTGACGATCGCGAGACTGCCGTCTGCGTTCTTCACCAGCCAAGCCCAGCCCGAACCGAATGTGCCGATGGCGCACTTGGTGAATTCTTCTTTGAACTTTTCGAACGAGCCGAACGATTGATTGATCGCGCCGGCCAATGCTCCGGCGGGTTCTCCGCCGCCGTTAGGTTTCAGGCAATTCCAATAGAACGTGTGATTCCAGACTTGAGCGGCGTTGTTGAAAATACCGCCCGAGGATTTCTTGATGATGTCTTCCAGGGACAGATTCTCGAATTCGGTCCCGCCGATCAGGTTATTGAGGTTGGTGACATACGTCTGATGATGTTTACCGTAATGGTATTCGAGAGTTTCTGCAGAGATATGCGGCTCCAACGCATTCTTGGCATAAGGTAACGGGGGAAGTTCATGAGTCATCAGATTCTCCTTTTGTCTATTGATAAAATCAGCACACCCAATCGTGTCGACGGGTGAAATTCCAACTTAAATAGTAGGGAATATAGTCTAACATCCGAAAGGCAACGCAAAAAGCATGTGAAGCATCGATCGACATGTCCGTCCTCTTTTCCTTTGACAAAAAAAAGAGCTTCCCATGAAGCTCTTTTTCGGAATACCTGATTCTCAGGTCGATTTCGGACCATCGCTGTTTTTACCTCTCAACAGGTGGATTGGCCATTCTCTTTAGACTTTAAATCTTGTGGTTACCGGTCCATTGCTGGACTTGCGCCTTCCAGCTTCCGTCCGCTTGACGTTTCAATACACTGTAAAGTACCCCGTCGTAGCGATACTTCATCACTTGCGACGGACCTTGCAGCGTCTTGATGTCGGACAACTTCGTCGTTGCGACGATGGTATCGTCCTTCTCGCCGCGCACATCGACGACATCCATCGCATAAACGCCTTTCTGAATCAGTGTTTGCCAAAACGCGCGGATTTCGCCGACACTTTTCGATACTGAACCGTTAGGCTGTACCAGCATTGCATTATCGGCATACAAAGACAGAATCTCGTCGACTTTGCCTTTGGCGAAAGCGGCATTCCACTTTGCAATACTGGACTCCGCAATTTGTCTAACATCTTCGGCTGCCTGGGACGCTCCCGTTCCCGAGGCGGCGAATAATGCGACTATCAGTCCTAAGCTACGTCTCATGTGACCACCTCCTGAGGCTAAAACTTTTTGCCCACGACTGTAGACTATAGAGCAACAAAGTTGGTTTACAATATCTAATAACCTTTACGAATTGTTTCCATAATTAAAATTATCAACTCGGATCACCATGGATAAATTGACTAGCATGTTGGTATTCACCAAGGTCGCGAAAGCCGGGAGTTTCGCTTCGGCTGCCAAAGAACTCGGACTGTCCCGAGCCATGGCGACCAAGCACGTGATGCAATTGGAAAACGGCCTCGGAATCAGGCTGTTGAACCGCACGACCCGAAACCTCAGCCTCACCGAGGTTGGAATGGTTTATCTGGAACGCTGCCTGCAGATTCTCGACGAAATGGAAGAAATGGAAATCGCCGTCACCCGGTTGCAAACGGAACCCCGCGGAACTCTCAAGGTGAATGCGACGCCGTTCTTCGGCGCGTACCATTTGGCACCGGCGATAGCCGCCTACATGGAGGCGTTTCCGGAGGTGAACGTCGAGCTGGTGCTGCAGGCGGGCTATATCGATTTGATCGAGGAAGGATTCGACCTTGCGATTCATCTCGACGAAATGCGCGATTCCAGTCTGATCGCCCGCAAGCTGGGCAGCTCTCAGCGTATCGTTTGCGGCTCGCCCCAGTACTTCAATAAGCACGGAATACCCAAGACGCCGGACGATCTCCGTAAGCACAACTGCTTGACCAACTCCAGCTTGCCGCCGCGCGACCAATGGCAGTTCAGCATACCCGGCGGCGAAACCACCGTGGTCAAGGTCACCGGCAACATGGAAGCAAATGTCGCAGATGCCTTGCGCATGGCCGCGATCAACGGTCTGGGCTTGGTGTTGCTGCCGACTTATATGGTCGGCCAGGACATCCGCAAAGGCAGACTGAACCCGGTGCTCACCGATTACGTACCGGCGCCCTTGGAGATTCATGCGGTTTACCCGCATCGCAAGCACTTGTCGGCCAAAGTTAGAACCTTCGTCGATTTCTTGAGCGAACGGTTTCATCCGAAACCCTACTGGGAAGACTGGGCGGATGCACAGGAATAAGCGCTGCATTCGGATCGCGGCTCTCGACCGAGACCGCATCACCTTCTTCCACGGCAGATATCGACGATGGCGCTTGAAATCGAACGTAAATTTTTGGTCCTAAACGACAGTTGGCGCAATTCGGTCAGGGATTCCGCCTATTTTCGTCAGGGGTATCTCAATAACGAAATCCATTGCTCGGTCCGGGTGAGGGTTTGCGGCGACCGGGCTTGGCTCAACATCAAGAGCGTTACCATAGGTACCCAGCGGCAGGAGTTCGAATACGAAATTCCGGCAAACGACGCTCACACCATGTTGAGCACCTTGAGCCGCAGGCCCCTAATCGAAAAAACCCGGTACTTCGTCGACGTGGGGCCCCATACATGGGAAATCGACGTTTTCGAGGGCGACAACACCGGCCTCGTGGTCGCGGAAATCGAACTGGGAAATCCGGACGAAACGTTCGAGAAACCCGGCTGGTTGGGTGAAGAAGTGACTTACGATCCGCGTTATTACAACACGAGTTTGTCGACGAACCCCTATAATAGCTGGCAAGATTAAGTCCAGCGGAGGAGCGTTCCTCCGTCGTTCTTCCGGACTCTCAACGGAAATTTGGCTTCCTGGCCGCCGGGGTCGGCAATATGACGACTTTTTTCTTCATCGTGCTGCTATTCGCCGTCTTGATCTTGGCGGCGACGTTCGTCGGGAGAAAATTGCCGAAAACCCATGTGGCCGCCAGCCGGATCCGCCTTAGCGCCCCGCCGAATAAGGTTTGGGACATCATCAATGATTTCGAATCTTACGCGACGTGGCGGCCGGGATTGCACCGTACCGAGCGCGGTCCCGATATCGACGGGCTGCCCAGTTGGTACGAAATCTGTTCCCAGCATAGCCGAGTACATTTTCGAGTAGTCGAACGTAAACTGCCTTCACGCCTCGTCACCAAAATCGTCGGCGACGACCTTCCCTTGAGCGGTACTTGGATTTACGAACTCGAAGAAGACGGCGACGGTACCGTTTTGACCATCACCGAGCAGGAAAACATCCATAATCCGCTACTTCGATTCTTCGACCGTTTTGTAATCTGTTATTACGGCGTCATGGATGTCTATCTGATTGCCCTGGCGATTAAGCTAGGCGACTCGGCCAGACCGCAACACCTCAGCCTCAAAATCGACGATTCGAGCATGACCGCCTGATCCGTCGGCGTAAAGACGCGCCACGTGATTCGGAGACGGCTGTCGTGAGCGGATATCGATCACGCCGGCGACCTCATCGCTCGCCCAAAATAATCGAAGCGCCCTAGTTGACAGGACTTACAAGCCGGGCATAAAGTATTGACCCGATACCAAAAGCAGCGGCCGGGCGTTCCCGCATGCCCTGCTGCAGCCTGAAAAGTATCGATAGGGCCCCGTTTTCCGGGTTCCAAAACGGGCTTCTTCGTATTCTAAACGCAGAAACCGCAATGACCTTATACCTTTTATCGGCATCTGCGGCAACTCTGGCTCCTAACAACCCCTGGCCATTGAAGGCCAGCTTATAACCGGATTAGGGTGAAAAAAATGAATGTCGAGAACCAAGCAGTAAAGAAAGATTATTTCTGGATTTATGTCGCTCTCGCAACGATCGCGCTGGTCGGCGTCATCGCGATGGTGAAGTTGAGTGAAAACGACAAATACGACCCGATTCGCCAGCAACTGTCCGAAGAGGCGGCCCAAATGAATATCCGAGTTTTGAACTAATCGTCGCCTCGTATTACGAGACCACCATCAAGAGGTCACCTTCATGAGAACAAGAGCGTTAAGTTCCAAATTACTTTGCGTGTTGGCCGCCGTCTTCTTTTCCTGCGGCACGGCGTTTGCGGCCGAATATATAGAGCGAACCCTCATGGGAAATACGATACCGGCGCAAAAATGTGCCGTAAAGGACGAAGCCTCGCAAAAAGCTACCGATAAGTACACCATCGACAAATTCACAAGACGGTTCTGCGAAACGCAAGGCTACGGATGGTATGTTTCCGAAGCTAAAGACCAAGGGAAGCTGGTTTGCGAGGAATGCAGCGGCGATGCCTCCGGAGCAGGTAAATACAGATGCCACGTGGAGGATATCGTCGTAGCCTGTAAGCGCCTCAAACCGGGCTCGGTAGGGCTGTTTCCCGGAGAAGGTTAAAAAAGGTTAAAACCGATCGCCCCCGCTGAACTCGGCAGTCAGGCGAAAGCTGCCATCGGTTCAGCGGTTTCCGGCGATATGCCGCAATAATATCGCCAATATCGCCTGACGTTTGCCTTTACCCCCTCGTCGACGGCGATGACAAACACCTAGAATACTCGGGCAAAGGCTTCAAGCCGAGTTCCCAAGCCCATGCCCAAGCCCCTGGTCTGCCAGACAAAGCAAACTCTCCTTCTAACAAAAGCGAGACGAGAATGGCGCCAGGCGCGATTAACCGACCTGTTCGACGAACGTCCGACAACGGTTCGGCGCGTATCAGCCGAGAATTGACCGCTTTCCAGGGCGGATATTCTTCCATCACATCAACCCTTTACGCGTATTCGACGCATCACAGCGCAAGTTTTAATCTGTGGTGCCATTTTCCGTTAGAATTACGCGCCCATCGCTTCACCAATTTGCCTTAGTGTGCTGCCGCCCATGAATATCGTGCTGCTCGGCATCGTCGCCTACATCCTGGTCCAGCTGCTGATCGGCATGCTGGTGTCCAGACATATATCCAGCGAGGACGATTATCTTTTAGCCGGCCGTAGGCTTGGGCTTAAGCTAGGCACTTTCACGGTTTTCGCCACCTGGTTCGGGGCGGAAACCTGCATCGGGGCCGCCGGATCGATCTACCAGTCAGGACTTTCCGGCGGGTCTGCCGATCCTTTCGGCTATGCCGCTTGTCTCCTTCTGATGGGACTCTTTTTCGCGGTGCCCCTTTGGCGCAGAAAACTCACGACTTTGGCGGATATGTTCCGAATCCGTTATTCCCCCAAAGTCGAGCGGCTGGCGGTGCTTATGCTCGCCCCGACGTCCATCATGTGGGCCGCGGCACAGATTCGTGCGTTCGGACAAGTCATTTCGGCCTCTTCCGATTTCGAGGTCGAAATCGCCATTACGATAGCGGCGACGGTGGTCATTATTTATACGGTTTACGGCGGTTTGTTCGCCGATGTCATCACCGACCTGATCCAGGGCATCGCGCTCATCGTCGGCCTTGCCGTTCTTTTTTACGCCGTAACCAAGGCCAACGGCGGCTTAGCAGAAAGTTTCGGTGCGATCGAGCCATCTCGACTCAGGCTGTTCGGCGGCGGCGAGAAACCACTGCTGGAAGTGATTGAAACTTGGGCGATACCGATCACCGGCTCATTGTTCGCTCAGGAGCTGTGCGCACGCATCCTGGCGAGCCGCTCCCATCATGTCGCCCGAGCGAGCTGTCTGGCGGGAGGCGGACTGTATCTGCTGGCCGGATCGATTCCGGTCTTTATCGGACTGCTCGGCGTTCACCTGCTGCCGGAACTCGAAAATCCGGAGCAGATCCTGCCGAGACTCGCGCAAGAGCACCTCTCCACTTTTGCCTACGTGCTGTTCGCCGGAGCCCTGATTTCCGCGATTCTCTCGACCGTGGACAGCGCCCTCCTCGCCGCCTCGGCTCTGGTTTCCCACAACCTCGTGATCCCTTTGGCGGGAAACGTATCCGAATCCGGCAAGGTCCGCATTGCCCGCACCGGCGTGTTGATCTTCGGTATCGTGGCCTATGTGTTGGCGCTCTACGCCGAAGGCGTGTATGCGCTTGTGGAAGAGGCTTCAGCTTTCGGCGGCGCACCGATTTTCGTCGTTATCCTGCTCGGCTTGTTCACTCGCATCGGCCAAGCCAAAAGCGCTGCCGCAGCGTTGGTCGTCGGCATGACCGCATGGCTCATCGGCAGTTATGCGCTGGAGCTGGCGACCCCTTATCTGGCATCTCTGGCGGCCAGCCTAATAGCCTATCTTTCCGTGGCCGTTTGGGAAAATCGTACCTTGAATACGGCTGCTGAAGCCTCCACATGATGTGAAACCATGTTAGACCAACAACCCCCCACTCGATATAACCAATTCCTGAAGATCGCCACCTGGTTCGAAGGCGGCCTGATTCTCCTTGCCTACGTGATAGGCTGGGCGGTTTCGATCAATCCGTTGGCGCATATCGGATTCAGCCCGATGGCCTTGGTTTGGGGCATCGTGGGCACATTGCCCCTCTATTTGCTGTTTGCCCTGTCCTATAACCTGCCTTGGAGCGGCATGCGTGCGGTAAAGAACTTCTTGGTAGAAAAACTAGGGCCTTTTCTGAGCCGCTATCGCTGGCAAGAATTGCTGTACCTGGGCTTTTTGGCCGGCATTTCCGAAGAAATCCTGTTTCGCGGCCTGCTTCAGCCCTGGTTCGAACAAAACTGGGGATGGATAGGCGGCATCGCCTTCAGCAACTTGGTATTTGCCCTGGTGCATTGGGTCACGCCTCTTTATGCACTGCTTGCCGGACTTACCGGCGTTTATCTCGGGATCGCGCTCGATTTCGGCGGCGAACGCAATCTGGTCATCCCCATTCTCATCCATGCCATCTACGACTTCCTGGCTTTCATCGCCGTGGCACAGACCTACCGTCGGGAAAAAAGCCGGTCGTTCTGATCCGCTGGTTACTCGGGCCCATGTGTCGGCAAAGAATTGCCGACCTACGTCTGGCCGAGAATTCCCGCGCCGGCATCTCGCGGAAAGCGCACTAGCCTGGATATTTCATGAAAGGAGGGGTGGCGGAATCGAAAAGCCCTTAAAATTCAACTGCTGACATCGAATTTGTGAGGAGATTCCGCCGTGACACATTGTACCGGACAAATCGAGCTGTTTGCGCCCGTGGCACGCCGCCGCATCGATGTGGCCTTCGACGGGGGCGCTGTGACCAGCGATGCCGGAGTGCTGCTGTTGCGGCAGGTCGATCGCAAGCTGGGTTTGCTGGACAGCGTGGCCCAACGCTTGAAGGACCCGCGTGATCCCAGCCGGTGTGCCCACGCCGTGCTCCACCTGCTGCGACAGCGGGTTTATGGCCTGTGCCAAGGCTATGAAGACCTCAACGATCACGACACCTGGCGCCATGACCTGGCGTTGCAGACGGCCTGTGAACGGCTGTCGCCCGGTGCCTCCAGCCCCACCTTGTGCCGCTTGGAAAACCGGATGGATCGGGCGGCGGCCCTGGCGATCCATGAGGTGTTTGTCGAGCAGTTCATCGCTTCATTTCCGACGCCGCCGGATCAGCTCATCCTGGATTTCGACGCGACCGATGATCCGGTCCATGGGCATCAGGAAGGCCGGTTCTTCCATGGCTACTATGACCACTATTGCTTCCTGCCGCTTTACGTCTTTTGCGGCGATCAGTTGTTGGTCAGCTATCTCAGGCCCTCGAAGATCGACGCGGCCAAGCACGCCGGGGCGATCCTGAAAGCTCTGGTGCAACGGCTGCGTGCCGTCTGGCCCGAGGTGAAAATCATCTTCCGGGCCGATTCGGGCTTCTGCCGACGGCGGATTCTGGCCTGGTGCGAACGCCACGGCGTCGGTTATCTCGTGGGCCTGGCCAAGAACAACCGCCTTTTGAAGCTTGCGGCGCCTTGGCGCCAGGCAGCGCAAACCCAATTTGCCGCCACCTCGGAAAAACAGCGGGTCTTCGGTGAGTTTGCCTATACCGCCGGCACCTGGAAACACCCCCGCCAGGTGATCCTCAAAGCCGAGCATGGACCCCAAGGCGAAAATCCAAGGTTCCGGGTCACCAACCTGGCGGGCGACTCCCAAGCGCTGTACGAAGACGTCTATTGTGCGCGGGGCGACATGGAAAACCGGATCAAGGAACAGCAACTCGGCTTGTTCGCGGACCGCACCAGTTGTCACGTCTGGTGGGCCAACCAATTCCGGCTGCTGCTCGCCTCGCTCGGCTACCTCTTGTTGGAAGCCCTTCGTCGCCTCGGCCTCGCCGGTACCGAACTCGCTCGGGCGCAGTGTTCCACTCTCAGGGGCAAGCTCCTCAAAATCGGTGGCGTGATCCTTCGAAATACCCGTCGCATTCGCTTCCTGTTGCCGAATGCTTACCCCTGGCAGGCGCTGTTCTGGCACATCGCCGAGCGCTTTGCCCCCGGCTGAGCCGGGCCGAGTGGGTTCCCCGGCACGTTGATTCTCTGGGGGTAAGGGGGACGTTTGCCTGAAATTCAGACTTTCACCCCAAACGAGCACTCAACACGCCTTTTTCTGGTCCCGAACCCAGAACGCGACCGGCCTCCTACCTTCACTGAGGTCCTGATGAAATATTCAGGCTAGGCCCGGCTATCGTGTATCGGCGCTTCGCGGTACTTGAGGGGTGCCCCCGAACGGTCGGACGAGACGGCCAGGATTTCGGCGATGATGGACAAGGCTACCTGTTCCGGCGTTTCCGCGCCGATGTCCAGGCCGACGGGACCGTGGAGGCGACCTAGTCGAGCTTCATCTAAGCTCAAACCGTCTTGGGCCAATTCTTCGAGCATCTTTTGAGTGCGCTTACGCGGACCGAGCATGCCGATATAAGACACTGGCGAATGCAACAAATGGGCGAGAATGGCCCGGTCGTGATGATAATTGTGATTCATTACCACCGCCGCGCCGGCTCCTTCGAGCGAAATCTCGTTCGCCACGGCGTCGGCCCGGCACAAACGCACCTCGTCCGCCATCGGAAAGCGCTCCCGTGCGGCATACGCGGGGCGGCCATCGACTACCGTGACATCCCAGCCCAGCCGTTTGGCCAGATCCGCCAAGGGAATCGCGTCATGGCCGGCACCGAAGATGATCAAAGCCAACGGCGGCCGGATCGCCTCGACGAAAATCTCGAGCTCGCCCGAACCGCTGCCGTAAGTTTTTAGTTCCGATCGGCCGCTGCTCAACACCATCCGCGCATCGTCGACGATTCGCTCGGCATACGGGCTTTGTCCAAGTTCTCCGCCGATGGTGTTATCCGCGCCGATCCATAGACGCTCACCCGATCGGTGACGAAGATCGCCTCCGCAGCCGACGACCACGGCCACCGCTAGCGGTCGCCGTGATCCGAGACTATTTTCGACGGCCTGAAGATAGGCAGGAATCTCCCCTTGCAACAGCGGTTCGACCAGGACGCGGATCACGCCGTTGCAGCCCAGCGCCAGTCCGAACACCAAATCCGCATCGGAGGTATGGTCGTAAGTGACGACTGCCGGCCGACCGTCCGCGGCAATGTCTTCGGAGCGGGCGCAGATATCGGCTTCCAGGCAGCCGCCGCTGACACAGCCGACCGTCGAGCCGTCTTCCAGAATCAGCAGGCGCGCGCCGGCACGCCGATAGGTGGAGCCTCTAGCTTCGATCACCGTTGCGAGGGCGCGCGGCTTCGTGCCGTCCTTGAGTGCGGACAGGATGTCCTGCAATTCCTTGCTTTGCGACATGGGGATTTCCCTTAAGCGGTTTTGAGATCGTGCCTGGACAAAGGCAGCGAGCGGACGCGTTTGCCCGTCGCGGCGAACAGCGCGTTGGCAACGGCCGGCGCCAGCGGCGGCACCCCGGGTTCGCCCACGCCGGACGGCGGCTCCCGGCCAGGTACGATGTGCACCTCGACCGCCGGCATCTCGTCGATCCGCAAGATCGGATAGTCGGTGAAATTGCTCTGCTCCACTTCGCCCTTGTTCAGAGTGATTTCCCCGTAGAGCGCCGCGGAAAGCGCCCAGACGATGCCGCTTTCCATTTGCGCCGCGATGGTGTCCGGGTTGACCACTTGGCCGCAATCGATGACACAGACGACCCGATGCACTCTGGGTTGTCCGTCCTCCACCGAAACCTCGGCGACTTGCGCCACATAGCTGCCGAACGAGGAATGCACGGCGATGCCGCGCCCGCGGCCTTTCGCGAGGGCCGAGCCCCAGCCGGCTTTCTTCGCCGCCAGTTCGAGGACGCCCCGATGCCGGGGATGTTTCGTCAGCAGTTCATACCGCAACCGGTACGGGTCCTTGCCGACGGCATGCGCGACTTCGTCGATGAAGCTTTCGACCACGAATGCGGTATGCGAATGACCCACCGAACGCCACCACAGCACCGGAATGTCGAGCTTGGGACTGTGCAGATCGACGCGGATGTTCGGAATCGCATAGGGCAGATCGGCCGCTCCTTCGACGGATGACACATCGACTCCGTCCCGCACCATTGCACCTTCGAACGGCGTCCCGATGGCGATGGATTGGCCGACGATGGTATGGGTCCAGGCGACCAGCCTGCCTTTCGCATCGAGGCCTGCGGTCAGCCGGTCGTGGAAGGCCGGGCGATAGTAGCCGCCCTTGATGTCGTCCTCGCGGGTCCAAACCACCTTGACCGGTTTCTTCACCGCCTTCGCGACGTGCACAGCCTCGCTGACGAAATCGGACTGCGGGTTTCCCCGCCGACCGAAACCGCCCCCGAGGAAAGTGGTGTGAAGCTCGACCTGTTCCGGCTTGAGCCCTGCGATGGTAGCCGCCCGGTTGCGGTCGGCTGTCTGGAACTGGGTGCCGGTCCAAATCTCGCAGCGGTCCTCGCGAAGATCCACCGTGCAGTTCAAGGGTTCCATGGGAGCGTGGGCCAGATAAGGCACTTCGTACTCGGCGCTGAACGGTTTGGCGATTTTGGCGAGAATGCCGGTTGCATCGCCTCTTTCCTTGGCCGGAAGCCCCGACATCCTGGCCAATCGGGCGAAATCCTCGCGAAGCTTCGCGGAAGAGAGATCGGTATTCACCCCGCGATCCCACACGATCTCCAAAGCATCGCGTCCCTTCTTGGCCGACCAGAAATCCTTAGCCACCACGGCGATACCGGACGGAACCTGAACCACGTCCACCACACCGGCAACGGCTTTGGACTTGGCGGCATCGAAGCTCTTCACTTTGGCGCCGAACACCGGCGGCCGCGCAATCAGGGCGGTCAACAGCCCCGGCAACTGCACGTCCATCCCGAATTGGGCCGTGCCGTTGGTCTTGGCCGGCGTATCGAGACGGCGGGTCGGCTTGCCGATCAGCTTGAACTGCTTGGGATCTTTAAGTTTAACTTGGGCCGGCATCGGCAGCTCGGCGGCCTTGGCGCTCAATGCACCGTAGGACAGGCGCCGCCGGGTCGGCGTATGGATGACATAGCCGTTCTCGGCACGACAGGAATCCGGCTTGACCTTCCAGGTATCGGCGGCGGCCTGAATCAAAAGCGTCCGCCCGGCCGCACCCACCTTGCGGAGCTGCTCCCAGGAGGTCGCGACGCTCGTGCTGCCGCCCGTAGCCTGTATGTTCCAGACGGTATGGTTGTAAACCGGCGCAACCGGAGCGGCTTCGACCCGGACCTTGCTCCAGTCGGCCTCCAGCTCGTCGGCCACCAGCATCGCGAGCGAAGTGTAAACGCCCTGCCCCATTTCGGACTTGTTGATCAGGATCGTGACGGTTTCATCCTCGCCGATGCGGATGAAGGCATTGGGCGGATAAGTTTTGGCCGGATCTTCCGCCGCCATGGCGAACTTCATGGTGCGCGGCAGATAAAAGGCAATGACCAGGCTGCCTCCGAGCGCTGCGGACGATTTGAGGAATTGCCGGCGTCCCGGATTGGCGGGTTCGATGCTCATGACTAAGCTCCTTTTGCCATATCCGCGGCCCGGCGTATCGCCTTGCGGATGCGTTGATAGGTTCCGCAGCGGCACAAGATGCCGGACATTGCGCTATCGATATCGGCATCGCCGGGATTGGAATTTTTCGCGAGCAGCGCCGCGGCCGCCATGATCTGGCCCGACTGGCAGTAGCCGCATTGCGGCACGTCCACTTCGATCCAGGCCTTCTGTACCGGATGATCGCCCTGTGCGGACAAGCCTTCGATGGTCGTCACCTGTTTGCCGCCCACGCTGGACACCGGAGTGATGCAGGCGCGGGCCTGTTCGCCGTCGACATGTACGGTACACGCGCCGCACACGGCCACACCGCAGCCGTACTTGGTGCCGGTGAGACCGAGATGATCCCGCAGAACCCAGAGCAAGGGGGTGTCTCCGGAAACGTCCACTTGATAACTTTTGCCGTTGACGTTCAGCGCGATCATGTATTCCCTCCTCTGGCTATAATGGAAACCGCACCGGACATGCGGTTTAAGAAGTCTATTCGGCAAAATGCCCGAGGCGCCCAACGATGTCAACCAACCCGAACCAGCCGGAAATCGGCCTGGTGCTGCTTGCCGCAGGAGGCTCCCGGCGTCTCGGCAAGCCCAAACAGCTGCTGCACCATCGCGGAGAAAGCCTCCTGCGCCGGGCGGCGAAGTCGGCCCTGGCCTCACGATGCTCGAAAATCGCAGTCATTCTTGGCGCCGACGCCGAGGCATGCGCCCACGAACTCGAAGAGCTTCAGCTGCTGACCGTTATCAATCCGGAATGGGAAGAAGGCATCGGCAGCTCGATCCGGATGGGAGTGACGGCGCTCAACAGCGCGGCGCCGGAGCTGGACGCGGTGCTTCTGGCTTTGTGCGATCAGGCTTTGATCGATTACCGCCATTTGAACGGCCTGGTCGAGGCTTTCTGCACATCCCGCCCGACTGTGGTCGCCTCCCGGTATGGCGATGCCTTCGGCGCACCGGCGGTGTTTCACCGTTCGCTTTTCGGCGATTTGGCTGGTCTTGCGGGCGATGAAGGCGCAAAGAAAATCATCGTGCGGCATCTTCGATCCACCCTATTCGTCGACTTGCCGGAAGCCGGCATTGATGTCGATACGGTCGAGGATTACGCACGCCTGACAGGTTCGCCGAGAAGCGGCTGAACGTTGCGCGCGCCTTGAACAGCGGACGGCGGCGAGTTGGAACGCCGGCGCAATCGGGCCCGAACGACTTCAGGACCTCTCCGGCTTGTAACCGATGTCCACGATCACGCATCGCAGCGGTCCCGTGGGCGCATTGACGATCACTTCGTCGTCGATGGCTTTCTTGAGCAGGGCTCTAGCCATGGGCGAATCGACGCTGATCCAGCCTTTCTGCGGATCGAATTCGTCGGGACCCACGATACGATACGTGGATTCCTCGCCATCGGCGTTCTCGAGTGTGACCCAGGCACCGAAAAAGACGCGCTCCCGGTCCGAGGGCAATTGGGCGACGACTTTAAGCTCCGGCAGCCGTTTCTGCAGGTAGCGGATGCGCCGGTCGATCTCTCTTAGTTCTTTTTTCCGGTAGATGTATTCGGCATTCTCCGACCGGTCACCTTCGGCGGCAGCGGCCGAAAGATGCTTGGTCACATCGGCGCGGCGCTCCCAAAGCCCCTTGAGTTCGGCCCGAAGCTTCTCCGCGCCTTCCGCGGTGATGTAAGGTGAGGATTTGGAGGATGGAGGCCGCCAGCGCGCCATGTCGATATACAGTGACTCTTTTTGTTTTGGCGGAGAAGTATATCAAGGCCGCTCGTCGATCACGTTCCGGATGAATTTTTCCTGTGCCTCGACGCTTTCCGCCAAACGGAACTGGACCAGAGCCCGCTGCAAGTTCTGCCCCGGCTGCTCGACCTTGAAATAGCGGTCGCCTTCCAAGTGGTCGGTCAGGAAACGTAAACCGAGCTCCAAGGGAAGCAGCCGAATCGCGTCGTACAAATAGTAGCGCTCGATGTCCGTCAAAAAAGCCCCGGTTTCGGCGAAATAAGTCCGGAGAATGGCACGGCAGACGTCGAGATCGAACGTCACTTTCGCGGAATCGTCCGCCGCTTCGCCCGATCGATTGCAGCAGGAGCGGAGGCAATCCCCCAAGTCGTAATGAACGAGTCCCG
This sequence comes from Methylocaldum sp. GT1TLB, assembly GCF_051027445.1. Classification (NCBI taxonomy): domain Bacteria; kingdom Pseudomonadati; phylum Pseudomonadota; class Gammaproteobacteria; order Methylococcales; family Methylococcaceae; genus Methylocaldum; species Methylocaldum sp. GT1TLB. Next base: position 3,890,470 of record NZ_CP194898.1, on the reverse strand, counting down.
GCTTCACCGTGTCGAGATCGATCAGACTGGCGGCGCGTCCGCTCTGCGCGTCGAACAGCACGTTATTGAGCTTGGGATCGCCGTGGATGACTCTGAGGGGTAGCTTGGCCTCTTCCAGAACGGCAAAAACAGAGCGGCGGGCGTTCACGAAATCCAGGGCGAAACGAAGCTCCGCATTTTCCGAGGCCCCTACGCCATTGGCGACGACTCGATCGAAACGGGCGAGGTACCGGGGTGCGATGTGAAATCCAGGCAAGGTGTCGTGCAGCAAACAGGCATCGAGATCGCTGGTCAAGGCATGGAACCGACCCAGGGCATAACCCACATTTTCCGCCTGGGCGGAATCCTGCAAGGTGTTTTGGCTCCGTGTATCCGGAATGAAGCTGAGGGCGCGCCAAAAGTCGCCCTCATCGTCGACCCAGAAGCTTAAGCCGGCGCGGGTGGGCCGAATTTCGGGAAATCTCAGATCGCGGACGGCGTCGGTGCCGGCTTGACGTTCCGTAATATGGCTCAACAGAACCCGCAGGTTCTCCATGATCAACCGGGGCTCCGGGAAAACCCGACGGTTGATGCGTTGAAGAACGAATCGCCCCCCGCCAGGCGGTTCGGCGACAACCAGAAAAGTATCGTTGATCAGCCCTTCGCCCAAAGGCTCGACGCTCAGATGGCCGTCTTCGTCCACGAAATGGCGAGCAATGCGGTTTCCGATTTCGCTCAAGTCCATGATCGTTCGAACTTCTCCAAATGGCAAACGGTCCATTCCGCGGGCGCCTATGCTCTGCTCTGATCGTTATACACAAATACTCGCGAGACTCGAATCACGCCCTCAGACTCGTCATTCCGGCAGGGATGCCGGAATCTAGGGCCAGGGATGGTAGTTGGCCAGTCACCAAAAACTTCTCACGAACTGGCAGTCAAATTCGTCCACAAATCCCGCCACTCCGGATTACTCTGCTCGATTAAGCCCAGCTTTGCAACGCGGGGCCATCTCTTGATTTGCTTTTCCCGCAAGATGGCGCTTTCCATCTGCTCGTGGAGTTCGTACCAAACCAGATGGTGAACCTCGTATCGCTTCGTAAATCCCTCGATAAATCCATTCCGATGTTGGAAAACCCGTTTGATCAAATCCGAGGTCACTCCAACATAGAGTGTCCCGTTCCGCCGACTGGCGAGAATGTACACACAAGGTTGTTTATCGAGAGAGGTTCACGAGTTCATCGATAAATTTGTGGAGATCGGGGAGCTACCCTCCTTGGCACTGGATTCCGGCATCCCTGCCGGAATGACGGATTCGGAGGCATTATTCGAATCACGCAGACACTTGCGTATAAAGCTGAGAGCTCCGCTTGGGCGCTATGCCCGAGAAGCTCCGGCTTCTCGCAGCCGCATGCGAATCGAGACGCAGGAGCGTCTCGAAATAGGTTCCCAAACGGGAGTTTGGGAACCAGCGTAAAGCGGGATGCGGAAGTAGTAGATCGGGAATCCCTTCTCGACGCATCTGCTGCGACGGTCAGGGTACGGGTTTGCCCGAGGACAACCCCAGGCGTTCGCGGGTTTTTTCCTTCTGTTTCTCGCTCTTGCGGAGCAGCAGATACACCGCGCCGGCGCCGCCGTGCCACTTCTGCGCGCTGTGAAAAGCCATAATCTCGGGAAACATCGGCAGCCAACGCGTCAGATAGCTCTTCAGCAAGGGCTTCTGCTCCTTGTTACCGCGTCCCTTGCCGTGGCTGATCAGAGCCGATCGCACGTCGTGGCGCACGCAGTCACGGATGAATCGATAGACTTCGTGGCGCGCCTGCTCCACCGTCAGACCGTGCAAGTCCAACATGGCTTCGATCATGTAGCCGCCCTGCTGCAGCTTGCGAAAGACGCCGTTTTGAATGCCGTCGCGTTTGAAACTGATGATGGCCTCGGGATGAACGAATTCGACGAACGCCGTCGGAAGCTGGTTTTCATCGAAGGCGGTACCGCGCTGGGCCGATTCGCGCCTGTAAAGCTGGCCGGGCGTGGGCGCCTCGCGATGGGTCAGAATGGCTCGGCCGGATTGATCGATGGGCCGCACATCGGCCATTTCTTGCTGAAATAATTTTAGGTCGTCGTCGGTCATATCTTTTACCTCGATCTAATGTCGAGTTCGTGCGACGGGTTTGACGATCGTTGTCATGATCGATGTTCGTTTCGATCCGAACTCGGTCCGCGCCGCCGGGTGAAATCCGCCGACGGGCAGCAGCCGTCGAAAGGCTTACGCTTAGAGCATAACAAACTTTACCGGTAGACACGGAAGATTCCCGATGCTATCGGCTGAAACCAAAGCCGGATTATGTCGACGGAAAACGGGATGATCTATGAACCGCAGTCGCCGAAAGTTTCTCTTACGCTACGGGATTGCCGGCCCGGGCCTGCTCGCCGCCCGCGAACCGTTTCGACAACTCTACGGGAAAGAGGTTTCTCCCATGGAACAGACTCCCCACAGAACCAAGCTTTTTTTGTGCGGCGACGTGATGACCGGACGGGGCATAGACCAGATCCTGCCGCAGCCCAGCGATCCCCAGCTCTACGAGCCCTATGTCAGGAACGCCAAGATTTACGTCAAGCTGGCGGAACGGCTCAATGGCCCCATCTCTCAACCCGCCGATTTCTCCTACGTTTGGGGCGATGCCCTCGCTGAACTCGAGCGTGCCGGACCGGATGTTCGCGTGATCAACCTCGAGACGGCGATCACTGCCAGCGACGAGTACTGGCCCGACAAAGGCATCAACTACCGGATGCATCCGGCCAACACCCCCTGCCTCACCGCTGCCCGGATCGATTGCTGCGTACTGGCCAACAATCATGTGCTCGACTGGGGCTATCAAGGGCTGGCCGACACTTTGGACACCTTGAAACAAGCCTCGCTGAAAACCGCGGGTGCCGGCCGAAACAGCCGGGAAGCGGAAGCCCCGGCGGTTCTGAATCTGGCCGGCAAGGGGCGTGTCCTGGTTTTCGGCTTCGGCTGCGATTCGAGCGGAATCCCGCCCGAATGGGGGGCGACGGACGACAAGCCCGGCGTGAATTGGCTGCCCGACCTGTCGTTGGGAACCGTGCAACGGCTTGCCGATCGAATAAGACGCATCAAACAGGAGCGGGACATCGTCGTGGCATCCATACACTGGGGCGGCAATTGGGGCTACGCGATTCCCGACGAGCAGCGACGTTTCGCGCATGCATTGATCGACGAAGCCGGCGTCGACGTGATCCACGGCCATTCGTCCCACCATCCCAAGGCCGTGGAGGTTTACCGGGACAAGCTCATCCTCTACGGCTGCGGCGATTTCATCAACGATTACGAGGGCATCGAAGGCTACGAATCCTTCCGGGGCGATTTGGCGCTGATGTATTTCCCGACCGTGAATCCCGCCGACGGAACACTGTCGGATCTCGAAATGGTCCCGCTGCACATGAGGCAGTTTCGCTTGAACCGACCTTCCGCGGATGACTTCCGCTGGATTCGGGACCGGCTCGACCGGGAAACCGACAAGTTCGGCGGAGCCGTGGAAACGCTCGATGAGCGGCGTTTGGTCCTGCGCTGGCGCTGATCGAGTAGTTTGAATCCGACTTGTCAATCTCATTGCCGCTAAGGTAACAGGCGTCGGTGCGGCGTCGCGCGCCGCACGAATCGAATCGCGGCAAAAACGTGGCCGACCGCGCGTCGTGGCTTCGCCTAAAATTGTTATGGCCGTTCGGATCGCCCGCTCTTTTCGGAACCTAGGATATTTATATATAGGCCATGTAAGATACGTCGCCGTAAGCGCGCATCGGAAAACAAATAGAAAAAAATGTTATTCAACTCGGTCGAATTCCTGTTTTTCTTTCTACCCGTCCTGCTGTTCGCTTTTTTCCGATTGGGGCGCCACAGTCGGCGACTCGCCGCCCTTTGGCTGACCGCCGGATCCCTGCTCTTCTATGGCTGGTGGAACCCGGCATATCTCGGCCTTCTGCTCGCCTCCATCGTTTTCAACTATCTGGTCGGCTACGCGATCGCACGCGGCAACGACATCGGCTCTATCCGCCGCAAGCGGTTTCTAACACTAGGGATAACGGTGGATCTCGCGTTGCTCGGGTACTACAAGTACGCGAATTTTTTCATCGATAGCGTCAATGCCGTCTTCGGCACTAGCCATGGCATTGCTGAAATCGTCCTACCTCTCGGCATTTCGTTTTTCACCTTCACCCAGATTGCCTTCCTCGTGGATGCCGCTCGAGGCGAAGCCAAGGAATTCGATTTCGTCCACTATAGTTTGTTCGTGACTTATTTCCCGCATCTGATCGCTGGTCCGGTATTGCATCATAAGGAAATGATGCCCCAGTTCGGCCAGGCATCGACGTATCGTTTCAGCCACGAGCACCTGACGGTCGGGCTGACGGTTTTTGCCATGGGCTTGTTCAAGAAAGTCGGCCTGGCCGATGGTGTCGCTCCCTATGTCTCGGCGGTATTCGACGCCGCCGAGAGAGGGGAGGTTCTCGGCCTCTTTCAAGCCTGGGGCGGTACGTTGGCGTACAGCTTACAGCTCTATTTCGATTTCTCGGGTTACTCCGATATGGCGATCGGGCTCTCATATATGATCGGCGTACGTCTGCCGATCAATTTCAATTCGCCCTATAAAGCGGTCAACATCGCCGACTTCTGGCGCCGCTGGCACATGACTCTGTCTCGGTTCCTGCGCGACTATCTCTACATTCCATTGGGCGGCAACAGAAAGGGACCGGTCCGCCGCTATGTCAATCTGATGACCACTATGTTACTGGGCGGACTTTGGCACGGCGCGGGCTGGACATTCGTCTTGTGGGGCGGTCTGCACGGCCTGTATCTGATTATTCATCAAGTTTGGCAGGCGCTCCGCGCTCGCTTGGGCCACGATCCCGCCCGCACCTCGATCGGCGGACGCATCCTGGGCGTGACCCTGACATTCCTGGCCGTTCTGTTGGGCTGGGTTTTCTTTCGTGCGCCGACTGTAGCCGGCGCGCTATCTATTCTGCACAGCATGGCCGGGTTGAACGGCGTCACTCTACCGGACGCCGTTGCGTTGCGCATTGGCCCGGTGGCGGCATGGCTCGGTGAATTGGGAATAGTGTTCACGCCCGGTGGAGGCCACGAGTTCCTCATGAATTTCGTTTGGCTCGCCGTACTCCTGCCAATCGTATTCCTGGCGCCCAATACCCAGCAGATCATGCAGCGTTTCAGGCCATTTTTGGACTATCACTCGAAGGCCGACGGTTCGCGCCTCGCTTGGTCGGCCGAATGGCGATGGGCGCTGGCGATGGCTTTTGTGCTGGCCTCCGGCTTATTGTCGCTGACCCGACCGAGCGAATTTCTTTATTTCCAGTTCTGAAAGTCTCGAACCGTTCATGAAGCGCTACCTCCAGTTTTGGCTGATCTTGACCGGGACGATGTTGTTGGCGGTGGCGGCATGCAACCTCGTGGCGGACCCCTATGGCTTGTTCCGATTGGTGGACGAACCTGGATTCAACCGCATTAAGCCCAGTGCAGGCGCTCATGGAACCATGGCCAAGGCTTACCAGGTCTTGCGTGTGCAGCCACGTGGCTTGATTCTCGGCAATTCGCGCGCGGAAGTCGGCTTCGATCCCGAATACGAGGCTTGGCCGGCGGACTCGCGTCCCGTATTCAATCTGGCTTTGCCGGGCACCGGTACCGAGACCACCATACGCTTTCTGCAACACGTTCTAGCCAATGACAATGCCGGCTCCAAAGTCGTACCCAAGGTAGTCGTTTGGGGTATCGACTTCATGGACTTTCTAATCGACGCCCGTACATCGCGCCGCATCGCCGTGACGAGCAAGGAAGGAAACCGCCTTCTGACCAACCTCGATGGCTCCCCGAATCCCACGCGAGCGCTACAGCAGGCACGTGATTATCTCGAGTCTACGCTTACGCTGGGCGCCTTCATCGACGCGATAGAGACGCTTGGCCACCAAGGAGATCCGTATGCGGTAGATTTGACTCCGCTGGGGTTCAACCCCATGCGCGACTACCTCAAGATTACAGCCGACGAGGGGTACTGGGCGGTATTCAGGCAACGAGATCTGGAGAACGTCAAGGCGTACCTGCGCCGCCCAAAAGACATTTTCGATGCCGACGGACATTCGTCACCTCGGCTGGACGATCTAAGACGGGTCCTTAGCCTGTGCCGACAACACGGCATCGCTCTACATCTGATCATTTACCCTTATCACTCTCATCTGATGGAAATCATCCGTATTACCGGGCATTGGCCGGCTTTCGAAGACTGGAAACGAGCGATTACGCATATCGTCGGGACGGAAGCAGGCAGGCGCGGCGAGCCGCCCGTTTTGCTTTGGGATTTCAGTGGGTTCGATGAACTGACCACGGAAGCCGTCCCCGGCAAGAATGACCGGCAAGCTAGGATGCACTGGTATTGGGAAGCAGGACACTTCAAACGGGAGCTGGGCAATCTGATTTTGGATCGCATATTCACGCTCGCGGACGCCGGCGATCAATTCGGCACATTACTCCGGCCGGAAAATGTGGAGGCGCAAATTGCCTTGCTACGGACACAGGAGGCGGAATACCGCAAAAGCCACCCACGGGATGTGGCGGAACTGGAGAGTATCGCCGAACAGATCAAATCCCGGCAACGAGACCTTAGAAATCATTAATGCTCCGGAAGTCCTCAGCCCTTCGTCGCGCCGGCAGCAAACCGGCGCTGGCGCGAGGCGGCTGCGGACCCGACGCCGTGCAAAACCAGGATTGAATCCGCCCCGCTCAGGTCCTCACGCCGCCTCCGCGCGGGAGGAACATCACGATGGAGACGCGCCGGTTTCTTGCCCTGCCCTCCGGCGTATCGTTGGCCTCACGCGGCTGGGTGTCGGCCAGGCCGACGGCGCGCAAGCGCTCGGGCGAAATGCCGTGTGCGATCAGATAGCGGGTGACGGTGCTGGCCCGAGCAGTCGACAGCTCCCAATTGGACCGGAACTTCGCCGTGCCGATGGGGCGGTCGTCGGTATGCCCCTCGACCTCGATCGTCCCGCCTTGAGCACCAAGCACGCTGGCCAGACGGTCCAGCACGCTCGCACCTTCGGGTTTAAGCTCGGCGCTGGCCGGGTCGAACAATATCGCGTCGTTAATCTCCAGGCGAACTTCCCCGCTGGCCGCCGAAATCTCGACCGAACCGCCGAGATCCGCGTCCGAGAACGCTTTGTCGAGGGATGCTGCCGCATTTAGCGCCATGTCGCCGGCTTCGGCTATCCAGCCTTTTTCGGGAACCGCCGCGACCGGCTTGCTGGAAGGTCCGGCCACGTTTGACGTTTCCTCGGCCTTTTGCGCCGGAGGAACTGCCTCGACAATCGCATCCTTATATTCGGGCTCGCGTCGGGATAACGCGGATACAGTCCTCGCCGCATCCGGATAAGCGGGGTAAACCTTGATCTCGGCTTCCGCTATAGGGTTCCTATCCTGGGCCGTCCGGACAGGCGGAGACGCTGGGGCCCGGTTCGTCGAAATGGTCTTCGATGCCTTGATGACCGCGGGAGAAACCGGAATCGAAGCCGCAACTTGTGTCGATTGCGTCGCTGTTTCGGGATGGGCGGTTTTCGCCTCCACCGTCAGCGCCTTTTGATAGGCGAACAGGAATACGAAAAACGAAAACAGCAAGGTCATCACGTCGAGATAGCTCAACAGCCAGCCGCCCTGCTCGGACGGCCGTTCGGCCCCCGCCGCTCGCCAAGGATCGGTGGTGGCGTCCCGCCGAGTCTCCGGACGCCGGAACTGGGTCATCGCCGATGCGTGATTCGATGACATTCGGACAACCCGCCGCTACGATTTGGCCACGCTGAGCGGGAGCGAATCGATCGGTTCGCTCGCCTCCGGGTGGTCGAAGAAGGCCTGCCAATAATCCCGGAACATCGCCGCATGACACCGGTCATGCAACATGAGCACCGATTCCATCTGCACGTATGCCCAAGCCAGGTTCTCGTTGGCGCGCCGTTCCAAGCGCGTTGCCAGGGGTTTCAACACCAGATTGGCCAATACCAGCCCGTACACCGTGGTCAGCATGGCGAAGCCCATGGACTCTCCGATCTGCTCCATGCGATTCGCGTCCAAACCGTACATCATCCCGATGAGGCCGAGCAGCGTTCCCAGCATGCCGAAGGCAGGCGCGAAAGCGCCCATGGTCCGGACGATCTGGATTTCGGCCTGATCGCGCTCTCGCTGCGCGCCGATTTTCCACTGGAGCATGCGCGTCAGGTCGGCCTGCGGCGTGCGATTGATCACCAGCTCCGCGCCGGTTCGAAGCAGAGATTCCTGAAGCCGCCGGGCCGACTGCTCGGCCGCGCGGACACTGCCGCGGCGATGCGCTTCCACGAGGTGCAAGAACACATCCAAGTCTTCGCTGTCCATCGACGCCTTATTTGTTAGCTTGCTCCGCAGCCGGCGCAACAAATCGGTCACGCCGCGAAACGAATGGGCAAGCACGGTGGCGGCGAACGTTCCGACGACTACCAGAAAAAGGCCCGAAAGATTGAAATACCGGCCCGACGGGTCGGCCCACAAGAGAAGAACGAACAGGCCGAACAACCCCGACCCGATCAATACTTTTACGATAACGGCTTTCATGACGCTTCCGCTCGATTTTGGTTGTATCGGAAGCGTTTATGCAGGTTCCGTTCCTATCGGATATTCATTTTTAAATCAATAACATGATGAAATTTTCCGCCATTTCGTCGGATTTTTGACGCGCCAAAGAGGCGGCGGCTTGCCGGAACCGGCAATAGTTGCCGGCGACTTGATGACAGGATCGATTTGCAGCCTTACTCGACATTCGTAGTGAACGAAGCGCCGCCCGTCAAAGTCGAATCGCGTAAGGTGGCCGAAAAATGGAAACAGACGAATCAACCGCTCAAATCATCCCGTTTCCCGACCCGAAACGGTGGCCGGCGATTGCCCGAATTTATATCGATTACCTGACGCTGGGCGATCCCCGCGCGGCGTTTTTCTATCTGGAATACCAGTTGACCGCGATGAGCCTGCGGGAAATTCCGACCGCGCTCAAAAGCGAAATCGAACGCGAGTACAAAAGACGCGGCTTTCGGGGCCCGGTGTATTTCGGCAAGCCGTGGTAAATTCCGGGCTAGTCCTCTCGGGCCAGGCCCTTGATGATGTAACCCCCTGATTTTTCATCGTATTCCAACTTTAACAGCTTCCGCTCCTGGGCTTCTTCCAGCAGTTTTCCGAAGGTGCGGAAACCGTGATAGCTTTCGTTGAAACCGGGTTTTCGCCGTTTCAGCGCCTGCTTGACCATGGACCCCCACACCTTTTCTTCTTCCCCGCGCTCTTCCAGAAGATCCTCGACCGTCTCGAGCACCCAATCGACCGCTTGTTGCTTCTTGTCTTCCTCGGCTTTCTTTTCGCCTTCCGGACCCGGCTGGCGCGCCGTCTTGGCGGGCGCGCGCCTGGCCTTGGGCCTCGGCTTCGCGGCCTCGCGCACCAAATCGTCGTAAAAGATGAATTCGTCGCAATTGGCGATCAGCAAATCGGAGGTGGATTTCTTCACCCCGACGCCGATCACGACCTTGTTGTTCTCCCGCAGCTTACTGACCAGGGGTGAAAAATCGGAGTCGCCGCTGATGATCACGAAGGTGTCGACGTGCGACTTGGTGTAGCACAGGTCTAGCGCATCGACGACCATGCGGATGTCGGCGGAATTCTTGCCCGATTGGCGCACGTGCGGAATTTCGATCAGCTCGAAGGCCGCCTCGTGCATGCCGCCCTTGAATTCCTTGTAGCGGTCCCAGTCGCAATAGGCCTTCTTGACCACGATATTGCCCTTGAGAAGCAGCCGCTCCAGCACTTTCTGGACGTCGAAGGCAGCGTATTTGGCGTCGCGCACGCCGAGGGCTATGTTCTCGAAGTCGCAGAACAAGGCCATGATTTGAGTCTTAGGTGTGTGGGTCATAGATTGGTTTATGTAAATGGCCGGATTCGGGGACCTTGTTCAAAACGTCGGCCCAGCCGAGATTGTCCACGATGCGCCGAAAAGAATCATCCAGGGGCGCTTCCAAACGGAGCCTCTCGCCCGTATCGGGATGAGTGAATGCCAGACCGGTCGCGCACAGCAGCAATCGATGGCAGCCGAAATGACTCCTGAAAAAATTGTTGTGGCGCCCGTCGCCATGGCTGGTATCGCCTACAACCGGGTGAAAAATATGCTTCATGTGGCGCCGGATCTGATGCTTCCGCCCGGTTTTGGGTGAAATCCGCAACAGCGAGTAGCGGGCCGTCGGGTAACGGCCGACAGCGAAAGGGAGTTCCGCAATCCCTAGCCTGCGGTAGCACGTTACCGCCGGCTGAGCCGGTTTGTCCCGTTGCGCATTGGCGTCGGTGATCCGGTCTAGCTGTTCTTCCAGCGCATAATCGATAATGCCGGTTTCGTCCGCATAGCCGCGGACTACGGCGAGATAGGTCTTGTCGACGCCGCCGCCGGAGAATAATTCCGTCATCCGCCGGGCGGTATCCGCATCGAGCGCGAACACCAGTATGCCCGAGGTCGGCTTGTCCAGGCGATGGACCGGATACACCCGGCGGCCGAGCCGGTCGCGAACGATCTGCATGGCGTACCGGGTTTCGTGGCGATCGATCGCGCTCCGGTGGACGAGCAGGCCGGCGGGTTTGTTCACCGCCACGAGAGAGTCGTCTTGATAGAGGATTTCCATGCTTCGGCCGAGTCGCCTTAAAGGCCGCGGTTCACAAAGCGCGACACAAGGTCTGCCAAAGCGCTCAACGCAACGGCTCCGCCGTATAGCGCACCCGGAGACGGTGCGTCCCGCCCGGCTCGATCGTCACCACATCGTCCGCCGCGTTGGCGCTTTCCACGCACACCATGCGGAGATAACCGTCCTCGTCGAAATCGCCCAGCGCCTCGGCCCTCTCGGCCCAAGGATTCCACACCACCGTGGAGCGGCTGCCCCGGTTGGCGATGCGGATGCGGCGATTCAAGCCCGGATCCTCGATCACGCAATCAGCCGTGGATTCGAGATAAATCCGGTCGGTTTCCCCGGAAAAGGTCACGGGGCCCGACTGCTGTTTGCGTCGTCCCTCGTCCGTTTTGTCGATATAGGAACAGCCATCGAGGCCGTGTATCGAGATCCGACGAATGTCGCTGACCTGAAAATATGTGTGCAGAGCCTCGCCGATAGTGATCGGCGCAGGCCCGTCGTTATGCGTCACCAGTTCCATCTCCAGCGCCGTGCCTATGGTCATATAGAGTTCCAGCGGTGTCGAATGCGGCCATAGTGCGTAGGTCTCGTCGCTCCGGATGAGGCGAAAACCCAAGCGATTCGAACCGTCCTCCAGCGCCAGCACTTCGATCACTTCCCACGGCTGGGTGCGCGCGAAACCGTGAGCGGGAAAAGAGGATTCGCCGGGATGCGGCCCGAACCAAGGCCAACAGACCGGCACGCCGCCGCGGATCGATTCGCCCGGCCCGAACTTCGCCTTCGGCGACAGCCAAATGACCAGTTCCTCCTGATGCGGCGCCCAACTCATCAAATGAGCTCCCTGCAAGGCGATGCTCGCCATGGCGAGACCGTTGCTGATCTCCACCACACCCTGCCCGTTCGGACCTTCCTTGAAAACAACCTCGCCGGTGATGCCAAAGCGCTGGTCTAAGACGGAAATATCGTTCGGGTCCATAAATCCTCCTGTCAGGGTTGAGGTTGATTAAAGAGACTTAGCCATTAGACAAGTCGACGAGTTGGTGCGATGGGCGCCGGCTCACCGGGGGCAAACTTTATTGCAAAAGCGTGTCGCTGTTGCAACAGATGTCACATTTTTTCGCGAAGAATGGGGAGATGTAGGATGGGCAAAGGCCGACAAAAGGCTGTGCCTTTCAAGCTAAAATGAGCCTTCCGAATCAACCCACCCCATCGCCGACCCCATGAAAACACCCTTCTGGCGCGAAAAATCACTGGCCGAAATGAGCGAACAGGAATGGGAATCGCTGTGCGACGGATGCGGAAAATGCTGTCTGCACAAGATCGAGGACGAAGACACCGGCGAATTGTTCTTCACCAGCGTGGCGTGCCGGCTGCTCGACATCGGGGCTTGCCGCTGTACTCATTACCAAGAGCGCACGGTCTTGGTTCCGGAATGTCTGGACCTGCGCGCCGGCTTCACGCAATACCATTGGCTTCCGTCCACCTGCGCCTACCGGCTGCTGGCGGAAGGCAAAGACCTGCCCGCTTGGCATCACCTGGTTTGCGGCGACCGCGAAGCCGTGCACGATGCCGGGGTTTCCATACGCCGTTATGCAATACCGGAAGCCGAAGTAGAGTCCGTGGAAGATCACGTGATCGAATGGATGGATTGAAACCGGATTCCTCATCGGATCGTCACCCGTGAAAACGTTCACCCGCTACGAATCCGTCGACGAGGTGCTGCGCTGGCTGGACCGGCAGGTTTCCGCGTTGCCGCCGGAAACGGTCGCGGTGTCCGAAGCCTGCGGGCGCGTTCTCGCCGAAACGGTGCAGTCGCCCATCGATGTGCCCCCATTCGACCGCGCCGCCATAGACGGTTATGCCGTACGCGGATTCGAAACCATCGGTGCGGGCGCCTACAGCCCGGTGATGCTGAAATTGCACGATACAGCAGTCGCCCTACAACCCGGAACGGCAGCGAGAGTCGTGGCAGGCGCGCCACTGCCGGACGGCGCGGATACGATCGTTCCGTTCCCGCTCGCCGAGGAGGCCGGCGGTTTCGTGAATATCGCGGCGGCGGTTGCGCCGGGCGAACACATCGTCCGCCGAGGCAAGGACATCGCCTGCGGCAGCCCGCTGCTGCCCGAAGGCAGGCTTTTGCGCGCCCAGGATCTGGCCTTGTTGGCCGCCTGCGGATTGGATCGGATAATCGTCGTTCGACGACCCAGGATAAGGCTCGTGACCACCGGCGACGATTTGGCGGTTCCGGAACAGCCTCGCAGTGCTCATCAGCATTTCGAGGCCGGCTCGTCGATGTTGAAAGCGCTCGTGGCGCGGGACGGGGGCGAAGTCGCAGCTTGGATGCATGTAACCGACGATGCGATCGGGGAGGCGTTGCGCACGGATGAAATCGACGCGGTGCTGATCGCGGGAAGCAGCGGCGAAGGCTGGAACGACCGTGCCGCCGAAGCGCTGGAAACGGCCGGAGAGCTGGCCTGGCACGGCATCGCCCTGGAGCCGGGGCGCTCGACCGGCATCGGCCGGATCGGAAGCACCTTGGTGTTTCTTCTGCCGGGAGAACCGGTGGCCAGCTTCTGCGCCTATGATCTTTTCGCGGGCCGCGCCATACGGCGCATGGGCGGCCGAAGCACGGCCTGGCCTTATCCGGCACGGCGGGTCGTCTTGACCAAGAAAATCAGCTCGGAACTCGGCAGCACCGACTATTGCCGGGTACGGCTGACGCCGAACGGCGCCGAACCCGTCGCCGTGGGCGGCAATACCCGCCTCTCGGCCCTTGCCGCTGCCGACGGATTTCTGCTGGTGCCCGAAGACTGCGAAGGTTATCCGCCCGGCACCGAAGTGACCGTATACCTTTATGACTCCCTCGACTCGGAACCGAATCATGTCCTCTAACGACGACCTCAGGCGCGCGGCCCGCCAGGAGCAATTTCTGGACGTCATCGACCGCACGGAAGCGGCGGCGCGGTTTCATGCCCATCTCCGGCTGGAGCCGTCCGGCCGTGAAACCGTTCCGCTCGCCGATGCCTTGGGCCGGGTGCTGGCGCGCACCGTGAGCGCGCCCGTGGACGTGCCGGCCTTCGATCGCGCCAGCGTGGACGGCTTCGCGGTCCGGTCCGGGGATACTTACGGCGCGAGCGACGAAGTTCCGGCGGCGTTGTCCCTGAACCCGGAGGTGCTCGCGCCCGGCGTCGAACCGTCGATGGCCGTCACGGCCGGGACCGCCACCCCCATCGCGACAGGCGGCATGCTGCCGAGGGGCGCCGATGCGGTGGTGATGATCGAGCACACCGAATTGCTGGAAGATCGCCAGCCGCTCCGCATCGAAATCCGCAAACCCGCCCTGCCCGGCCAGTTCGTCGCTTTCGCCGGCACCGACGTCGCCAAAGGCGAAACCGTGATGCGCGCCGGGCAATGGCTCACGTCGCGGGAGCTCGGGGTGTTGGCCGCCATCGGTCTGGACCGGGTGGACGTTTATCTCCGCCCGCGCGTCGCAATCATCTCCACCGGCAACGAAATCGTTCCGCCCGGCGAGCCGCTGCGCCCCGGCAAGGTCTACGACTCCAACGGCACGATACTCGCGGCGGCCGTGCGCGAACTCGGCGGCGAACCGGTGAGCCTCGGCGTGGTGCCGGATGACGAGTCGGCACTCGATAGCGCGTTGAGGCGGGGCTTGGAATGCGACATGGTGCTGCTCTCGGGCGGCACTTCGAAAGGCGCGGGCGACCTGTCCTACCGCGCCGTCAGCGCCTTGAAGAACCCCGGCATCGTGGCGCACGGGGTGGCGCTCAAACCCGGCAAGCCGATTTGCCTGGCCGTGACCGACGGCAAGCCTGTGGTGGTGCTGCCCGGCTTTCCCACCTCGGCGATCTTCAACTTCCACGAGTTCGTCGCTCCGGTATTGAGGCGCCTGGCGGGACTGCCCGCCGCGAGAACACGGTCGGTCGAAGCCACGCTGCCCATGCGGGTTACATCGGAGCGGGGACGCACCGAATACCTTTTGGTCAGCCTGATGCCGACCGACGACGGACTCGCGGCCTACCCAATGGGAAAAGGCTCCGGCGCGGTGACCGCTTTCAGCTTCGCGGACGGGTTCATCGCCATCGACCAGCGCACCGAACAGGTTCCGGCGGGCAGCGCAGTCTCGGTGCAACTGCTCGGCCAGGCGCTGGAACCCGCCGAACTGGTGTTCGTGGGCAGCCAGTGCGCGGGGCTGGATTATCTGTTGACGCTATTGCAGCAGCGGGCCTTAAGCGTCAAAGCCTTCTACGTCGGCAGCATGGGCGGCGCGGCGGCGGCCAAGCGGGGCGAATGCGACATCGCCGGGGTGCATCTCATGGACCCCGCGACCGGCGAATACAACCGCCACCTGCTGACGGCGGAACTCGAACTCGTCCCTGGCTACCGCCGCATGCAGGGCATCGTGTTCCGCAAGGACGACCCGCGGTTTGCCGGAAAACCGCTCGAAGCGGCGCTGGCCGCTGCGCGCGAGGATGCGAGCTGCCTCATGATCAACCGCAATGCCGGCAGCGGAACCCGCATCCTGATCGACCGCTTGCTCGAAGGCGGGCAGCCGCCCGGCTACCCCGTGCAACCCAAGTCGCACAACGCGGTGGCCGCCGCCGTGGCGCAAGGCCGCGCCGACTGGGGCGTCGCCATCGAAACGGTCGCCGCCCAATACGGTCTCGGGTTCATACCCGTTCAGGACGAACATTACGATTTTCTGGTGGCGAAAAGCCATTTGGAAAAACCCGGTGTTCGCCGTTTTCGGGAGTTTCTCGGGGATGATCGGGTGAGGCAGGCGCTAGTCGATATGGGCTTTCGTTTATAGCCATAGCCCTTGGGTTACAATCCCTTTGGTTTATGCAGGTACAGTCCTGAATTTCTTACTCCAAGAAACGATTGAGACCCAATCATGGTAAAGGACGAATCGGATACGCAGAACATGATGACGGTTCCGGAAGTCGCGCGTTATCTGCGTCTCAAAGAACGCAAGATTTACGATCTGCTTGCCCAGAAACGCATTCCCTGCACTCGGGTCACGGGCAAGTGGCTGTTCCCGAAGGAGCAGATCGACATCTGGCTCAAGCAGAACAGCGAGTTCCAGGTACAGCCGGGCGCGGAAGTCCGCCCGCTGCCGCAGGTGGTGGTCGGCAGTCACGATCCGCTGCTGGAATGGGCACTGGGAGAAACCGGCTACCCCTTGGCCATGCAGATGAACGGCAGCACCGAGGGTTTGGAACGGTTCACCGCCGACGAAGGGGTGCTGTGCGGCATTCACCTGCTCGACCCGGCAAGCGGCGAATACAACTTGCCGGCGGTCAAGGAACATCTGAAAGGCGCGGAAATCGTGGTTCTGCACTGGGCCTGGCGGGAGCAGGGACTGGTGCTCCCGGCCGGCAATCCGCTCGGCATCCGTGCCCTCTCCGATTTGGCCCGGACCCGCGCGCGGATCATCGAAAGACAGGAAGGCGCCGGCAGCCGTCTGCTCTTCCGGCATTTGCTCAAGCAGTCGGGGCTTTCGATCGAGAGTTTGAATCTCCTGCCCCAGCCGGCCCGCGGCCACGTCGACATCGGGCTTGCGGTCTGCAGCGGCCAGGCGGACGCCGGCATCGCGGTGCAGTCCGTGGCCCGGCAAATGAAACTGGAATTCCTGACTCTGGCGCGGGAACGCTTCGACCTCGTCATCCGCCGGCGCGATTATTTCGAGCCGCCGTTCCAAACCCTGCTGAAATTCACCCGCGCCCCGGAATTCGCGGAAAAGGCCCAAAGCCTGGGCGGCTACGATATCGGGGCGCTGGGCGAAGTGCTGTACAACAGCCCGTGAACTGGCGGCTATCGCCCTATCCTGCGTAGCATGTTGCTCGTTTCCCGAGTCGTTCTACGGCTTCGGTCATTCGACAAAAAATCTAGCGAATGTCGGGAAGGGATTCGCGGCCTACAGGGTGCACGGTCGTAGGTCGGCAATCCCTTGCCGACGAAGACGCTCGGTCGGACCGTAACGTCGGGAAAGGATTCCCGACCTACAGGGTGCTCAGTCGTAGGTCGGCAATCCTTTGCCGACGAATCCGTTGGCCGGACGGCGGCGCCGGGAAAGAATTTCCGAGCCGCGGGCCCACGATCCGGAAAATTCGCGGATCGAATACGCCGCCATTATTCACACATACTCTTCATTTGAGCGAGCGATTGCGCCATCTGCTGCTCGCAGGTTTGGCGGGCCGCTCCCGTCGCGCCGGCGCACGCAATCTTCGGGTCCATCTGGAACATCTGCGCTTTCATCGCCTTGCAGGCTTCGCTGTTCTTGTCGAAGCTGATGGCCGGCTGCCCGCCGTTTCCCTTGCAGGGCCCTTCGTAGGTGTAGCGTGATGTCATGGCGAAAGAGCCTTCTGGGCTCTTCCCGGCGGCTTCGATCAAGAACGAACGCGGCCCCTCACGGGTTATGGTGCTGCGGTAGACGCCGCTTTCGCACGTGGCCTCGTAAACGGCGCGATTATCCTTGTTTTCGAGGATCTTGCCGCGGCATGTGCTCGGCCCCTGCTGCTGCTCACTCTTCTTGGCCATGTCCATGATGCTGTCCATGCACATCGACATGCTTTTGGGCATGGCGCTCACAGCCTCTCCGTCGCCTTCGCCGCCGTCGAACTTGAGAATCTCCATGCGCCATTGGCCTTTCTGGGCCGGCGCATCGCGAAATACTTTGGGCACTTCTTCCGCCGAGGCGGCGGACGCGCCGCCCGCAATCACCAGAATCCCCACCACACCGAACTTGCCGATCTTGTTCACAGACATCTCCAATTAGGGGTAATACTCAGGACACCGGCAGGCAACGGTGCCCGTTCCGGCGCCATGGAAGCTTAGCCGAGTTCTCGCCCGACTGCCGTGATCCGCCGATCGCTTTTGTTGGAAAACCGACATTCTTCCTGTTCGAAACCTGACATTCCTTTCGCCACCATAGCTATCCGACGCTCGCCGGCCGAACTACTTGTATCGATATTTATTAACGTATATAACGAAGCACAAACCGAACGATTAAGCCCAAGCGAAAACGCGTTTCCGCCGAATATTCAACAGCATAGGCACTAGGCCTCCGGCAGTTGCGGGACGCCAGCCGTTGCCGACCAATTCCCTCTCGTCGAGATGTTCGCCCCATTATTGGCCCTGTTTTTGCTCGATTATCGTTATAACTTTAAATAAATAACGAATTAACGTTCAAAGGGTTTTTCGGCTACGCAATGACGTGGACCGGAAGGGGGGAAACACCAATCAAAGAACCAGCCATCGCGATCGGAGACGGCTTGCAATGAGGCGTCGCAGCTTAACGGCCAAACAAATTGGGGAAACTTCTCATGACTATAAGAAAAAAAACAGCGCTCGCCGTCGCTTGTCACGGCTTACTCTTTAGCTCGCCTCACGGCGTGTCTGCGGCGACCATGGAAGAACGCATGCAGGCGATGGAACGGCGCCTCGTGGAAATGGAAACCCGCCTGGAACAATCGGAGAATGAAAACACGCAGCTTCGTAAACAAATCGCCGCAAAAACGCAGGAAACGAATCCGAAAAATCTCCCCGTTGCCACATCTGACGGCGAGGTAAAAGCGCTGAACGACAAAGTCGCCACGCTCGAGAAAAAAATCGAGCAGGATCGCAAGGTGACGGCGGAAGCGGCAAAGAATGCGCCCAAGGTCGAGATCGGCAACAAGGGCCTGGTCGTCAAATCCGCCGACGAGAACTATCGCCTGAGCCTCCGCGCCTATGCCCAGGCCGACGGCAATTTTTTCATGGACGATTCGACGGGCGATGCGATTCCGGACAAGTTTTCCATCCGCCGCGCCCGTCTGACCATCGACGGCACCTTCTTCAAATGGGCGGATTTCCGTTTCTCGCCGGATTTCGGCCAAGGCAATCTGCGCCTGTTCGACGCCTTCGCCGATTTGCACTATTTTCCGTACGCCAGCCTGATGGCGGGCAAATTCAGACCGCCCATCAACGGCCTGGAACGTCAGCAAGGCGCGCCCAATATCGCGTTCGTCGAGCGAGCACTGACCCAGAACCTCACGCCGGCACGCGATATCGGCGTAATGCTGCACGGCCAGATCCCCTACCCCGGCTATAAAACGCAGTACACGATCTTGCCGGTGTTCAAGGAGTTCTTCGGCTACGAACTCGGCGTCTTCAACGGCGCCCGCGACGGGGGTAACGTAGACAGCGAGCGGGACGACAACAAGGAGTTCGCCGGCCGTCTCATTTCGCATCCTTTCATGCACAGCGGCATCCCGGCTTTGGAAGGCCTGGGTATCAATCTTGCTGGCAGTTGGGGGCAACCGAGAGGACACAGCTTGAACCGGCTGACCTCGGCCGGACAGCAGGCTTTCCTGAATTACAACCCGAACGTCACCGCTTTCGGAGACGCCTACCGCATCACGCCCGGGGCTTATTGGTACTGGGGGTCGTTCGGGCTGCTGACCGAGTACGTGATTTCATCCCAGCGCCTCGCCGACGGTACGAGAACCCGAACCGCGCGCCAGGACAACACCGCCTGGCAAGTGCAGACCTCGTATGTGCTGACCGGCGAAAGGAACTCGTTCTTCGGGATCAAGCCGGCCCGAAACTTCGATCCCTTCGCCGGCACCTGGGGCGCTTTCCAGATCGCCGCGCGATGGGGCGAACTGGACGTGGACGACGACACTTTCAAGTACAACGGCGCTTTCGCCAACCCGTCCACCTCGGCCAGCAAAGCCACCGAGTGGGCGCTGGGCCTGAACTGGTTTCTCAACCCCAATATCAAGTTGATGGCCGATTACGCCCAGACCTATTTCGACGGCGGCGCGGCCCGAGGCCGGGATCGTCCGACGGAAAAAGTGTTCCTGACCCGGTTTCAGTATCAGTTCTGATACAAGAGCCGAAAACCCGGATTTCTCGAAAAACCCGATCTGTTCAAACTGTGGAGAACTCAGCCATGCATCGCTTCTTATTGATCTTTTTGCTCCATCTGATAACCGTAGGCCACACCGCTCAGGGCGCCGAGACAGGCAAGCTCACCATCGCCGCCGCGGCGGATCTCAAGTATGCAATGGACGAAATCGTGACATCCTTCAAAGACCGCCACCCGGAAGCGACGGTGGATCTCGTCACCGGTTCGTCCGGCAAGTTTTACGAACAAATCGTGCACGAAGCGCCTTTCGACATCTTCTTTTCGGCCGACATCAAGTTTCCGGAAAAGCTTAAAGAGCAGGGGCTGACGGCTTCCGAGGTCAGGATGTACGCCCGCGGCCGCATCGTGCTGTGGAGTGCACGGACCGACGCCAGCAAGATGACACTAAAGAACTTGGACAGTCCCCAAATCACCAGGATCGCCATCGCCAATCCCAAGCATGCCCCCTACGGCATGCGTGCGGAGGAGGCACTGAAGAAAGCCGGTCTGTGGTCGAAAGTGGAAAAGAAATTGGTGTTCGGCGAAAACGTGGCGCAGACCGCCCAGTTCGCCGAGACCGGCGCCGCCGATGTCGGCATCATCGCCCTGTCGCTGGCCGTGAGTCCCGCGCTGAAGGAGAAAGGCGGGTATTCGCTGGTTCCGGAGAATCTGCATTCCCCTCTGGATCAGGCCTACGTCGTCGTCAAGCGGGCCGAGAACAATCCATTGGCCGAGACGTTCGCCGAATTCGTCGCCGCCGAACCGGCGCGGGCGATCTTCCGTCGCTACGGCTTTGTTCTGCCGGGCGAAGCGGCGCCCGCGCTATGAGTCGGCACGCCGATCCGAATCTCACTGCGCCCGCGACGACGCGGCGCGGGGTATCCGCCTTCGGCGGCGGGGCGCTAATCGTTACCCTGGGCGGCCTGATCGGACTGGGAGGCGCGGAATTCCGCTTGCCGCTGCTCATCGGGACATTTCAATTCCCGGCCCTGGAAGCGGTCATCGTCAACAAG
This sequence comes from Methylocaldum sp. GT1TLB, assembly GCF_051027445.1. Classification (NCBI taxonomy): domain Bacteria; kingdom Pseudomonadati; phylum Pseudomonadota; class Gammaproteobacteria; order Methylococcales; family Methylococcaceae; genus Methylocaldum; species Methylocaldum sp. GT1TLB. Next base: position 3,869,818 of record NZ_CP194898.1, on the reverse strand, counting down.
TTCGTCAGTCTGGCGTTGTCGGTGATCAAGATGTGGCGCGCTGGATAATCGCCATGTTCTCGCTTACCGTCGCGATGTTCGGCGGACACGGCGCTACCGAATCGGCTATCGGTGAACGTGTTTTTGTTTGACGATATTCAAAGGTCCTATGATGAAACACCCGTTCTTCGTACTTTCCATTTGCCTTTTGGCCACAGCGCCGCCGCTCGCGGCGCGGGACACTCTGACGGTGGCCGCCGCGGCGGGCATTCAGGCCAACTTTCCGGAACTGAAACAGGCTTTCGAGCAGGAATCCGGCATCGAGATCGAGCCGGTGTTCACGTCCTCGGGCAAGATCGCCGCCCAGGTCGAACAGGGCGCGCCCTTCGATGTCTTCGTTTCGGCGGATGTCAGTTATCCCGAGCATCTGTACAAATCCGGTTTGGCCGTCACGCCGCCCAGGGTCTACGTCTACGGGGCGCTGGTGGCGTGGACCCTCGGCGACATCGCCTTCGACAAGGGCTTGACCGCGGTGCTCAAGGCGCCTGGCATCCGCAAAATCGCTCTCGCCAATCCGAAGGGCGCGCCTTATGGCCGGGCGGCCATGGAGGCTCTGCGCCACTATCGGTTGCTGCCCGCTCTCCAAGAGAAAATCGTTTACGGCGAGACCGTTCCCCAGGTCAACCAGTTCGTGCTGTCACAGGCGGCCGAGATCGGCTTGACCGCGAAGTCCACGGTGTTGACGGCGGCGCTGAAGGACCGGGGACACTGGATGGAAATTCCCGAGGAAGCCTATCGACCCATCGCCCAGGCCGCCGTCATTCTGAAGCACGGGGAGGAACATCGGCCCGCGGCGGCGAAACGCTTTTTCGACTTCCTGTTTTCTCGGACCGCACGGGACATCTTCGCCCGGCAAGGGTATCGGCTGCCGTGAACCGATTGCCGGGAATCATCGTTGCCGTCGCCAGCGAAGGGGATATTTCGCTGGTCGATGTCGCCGTGGGAGAAAACACGCTGACCGCGATGCTGGTGGAAACGGCGGAATCCGCTCCCTATCTCGAAGCGGGCAACGCCGTATCGGTCCTGTTCAAGGAAACGGAAGTTTCGCTCGGCAAAGACTTGAGCGGTCGCCTGAGCCTGCGCAACCGGCTACAGGGCGAAATCGCCGACATCCGCAAGGGCAAGCTGTTGGCCGAGGTGACGCTCGATTGCGGAGGCCACCGCCTGGTGTCCGTTATCACTCGCCGGGCCGCCGAGCGGCTGGAATTGGCCGTGGGCGATCGCGTCGAGGCCTTGGTCAAGGCCAACGAGGTCATGCTGGGGGAACGCGCCGATGGCCTATGATTGGCAACCCCTGATCCTCACTCTGAAGCTCGCCACGGTCACGACGGCGATATTGTTCCTCATCGGCGTGCCCCTGGCTTACTGGCTGGCTTTCGGCCGCTTTCGCCTGAAGGCGGCGGTGGAAGCCCTGGTCGCCATGCCCTTGGTCTTGCCGCCCTCGGTGCTCGGCTTTTATCTGCTCCTGGCTTTCAGCCCCAAAAACGCCTTCGGCCGTTTTCTGGACGAGACCTTCGGGCTGCGGCTCGTGTTCAGTTTCGAAGGACTAGTCGTCGCGTCCGTATTGTTCAGCCTGCCGTTCATGGTCCACCCGGTGCAGTCGGGTTTTCAGAACCTGCCGCGCAGCCTCACGGAGGCGGCCTACACGCTCGGCTTGTCGCGCTGGAAAACCCTGACGCGGATTCTGCTGCCCAACATCAAGCCCTCCCTGCTTGCCGGAGCCGTGATCAGTTTCGCCCATACCATCGGCGAATTCGGCGTGGTGCTGATGATGGGCGGCAGCATTCCGGGCGTGACCCGAGTGGCTTCCATCGCCATTTACGATGAGGTGGAATCGCTCAACTACGATGCGGCCAATTTTTATGCGTTCGTCTTGTTCGCCCTGAGCTTCTCCATACTGCTTGCGGTATTTTTCATCAACAAACGCGCATTGGGACCCCATTGATGCTGGAACTATCGCTGCGAAAAAACCTGCACACCGCGGAAGGGAACGTGACCCTGGACATCGAGCTCGAAGCCGAGACCGGACAGTTTCTCACCTTGTTCGGACGGTCGGGCGTCGGAAAAACCACTTGCCTTCGCTGCATCGCCGGGCTGACCGAGCCCGATCACGGCAGAATCGCCGTAGGCGGCGAGATCTGGTTCGACCGGACCAAGGGCATCGACATCCCGCCCCAGAAGCGCCGAGTCGGTTTCGTATTCCAGGACTATGCCCTTTTTCCGAATCTGAGCGTGCGCGAGAATCTCCGCATCGCGCTGGGGGATCCCAAGGACGAACGCTATCTGGACGAACTCCTGGAGCTGATGGACATACGGGAACTGGAGCGGCGCCTCCCGACCACCCTGTCCGGGGGACAACAACAGCGGGTGGCGCTGGCCCGCGCCTTGGCCCGGAGACCCCGGCTCTTGCTGCTGGACGAGCCGCTTTCCGCCCTGGACGGTGAAACCCGCCAACGCCTTCAAAACGAAATTCTGCGGATACAGCGGCATTTCAGGATGACCACCCTGATGGTCAGCCACGACCTCGGCGAAGTTTACAGGCTGTCCGATCGGGTCATCGTCATCGAGGGCGGCCGAACGGTCGCCCGCGGACGCCCCGCCGAGGTTTTCAGCAATCGCCGGATCAGCGGAAAATTTCAGTTCACCGGCGAAGTGCTCGCGGTCGAGCCCAACGACGTCGTGTTCACGCTCTCGATCCTGATCGGCAACCGGGTGGTGCAAGTGATCGCCACGGCACAGGAAATGCAGGACATCCAAGTCGGCGACACGGTCATGCTGGTTTCCAAAGCCTTCAATCCGCTCGTGATGAAAGTGGATCGGAATCCCGGCCGCCTCTCCCCATCCCGTTCATGAAGAGCCAACAATCGATGACGAATCCGAATCACAAGATCGATCCGCCCGCCTTGGTCGAGGGCGAACTCCGACTGATCGGCGGCCTCAACGAACGTCTCTTTCGATTGCTCGCCGCCATCGGAAAAACGGGTTCCATCAACCGGGCAGCAAAAGATGTGGGCCTAAGTTACAAAGGCGCCTGGGAAATGGTGGAGCGGGCCAACAACCTGTCGCCGGAGCTTCTGGTTTCCACCGCCGTGGGCGGCCGCCACGGAGGGGGCACCAAGCTCACCGCCGTCGGCCGGGAGTTATTGGCGCTTTTTACCGGATTACAGGAAGAACACCGCCGCTTCCTGGATGCGAAAAACCGGCAACTGGCGGACAACCCGAACCTCATTTTCTTATTCAGGAGATTGAACGTGAAAGCAAGCGCGCGCAACCAGCTCTTCGGCAAAGTGACCGACATCCGTACCGGCGCGGTCACCGTGGAAGTATGCATAGGACTCAAGGGCGGAGAAACGATCGTGTCGGCCATCACCAAGGAATCGGCGGAATCGCTGGGCGTCAGGAACGGCGACGACGCGATGGCGCTGATCAAGGCCCCGCTGGTCATGATCGTCAAGGATTTCGGCGGATACCGCCTATCGGCGCGCAATCAGTTGAAAGGGACGGTCAAGCGCATTCAAAAGGGCGCGGTGAATTCCGAAGTGGTGATCGAACTGGCGGGCGGCGATTCGATCGCCGCCACCATCACCAACGAGAGCGTGGACTCGATGGGGCTGCGCGAGGGCGATGCGGCCCATGCCGTGTTCAAGGCCGGGTCGGTCATACTGGGAGTCGCGGACTGAGCCCGCGTAGGCCGGGATAAGCTTGTCCTGAGCCGAGACGAACGGCTCGATCCGGCCTAGTTCTTTTTCTACGGGTTCCCAAGCTTTCGGGCTTGGGAACCCGGTCTTGCAAGCTCTTGCTTGCTGTCGTTCGGGAAGCGGGGGCTTCCAGGGTAGCGTTCCCAATCCGGAGATTGGGGACGAGAGAAAATTCCGCTTGCAATTATTTTATATTTCTATAATCTTTGAAACATGGAAATTAAATCAGTCGTCACCGCCCTCGCAGCGCTCGCCCAGGAATCCCGCCTGGCCATCTTCCGCCTGTTGGTGCAAACCGGGCCGGAAGGCTTGTCCGCCGGGAAGATCAGCGAGACGCTGGGCATTCCGCCCTCTTCGCTCTCCTTCCACATGAAGGAACTCGCCCACGCCGATCTCGTTTCGTCCCGGCAGGAAAGCCGCTACGTCATCTATTCGGCCAATTTCCGGACCATGAACGAGCTGCTCGGCTTTCTGACCGAAAACTGCTGCAGCGGCAAGCCCTGCAAGCCGACCGCCACATCCGATTGCGCCGGCATCGAGGAAACCCAGGCATGAGCGACAAAACCTTTACTGTGCTCTTCCTGTGCACCGGCAACTCGGCGCGCAGCATTATGGCGGAAGCCCTATTGAGCCAGATCGGCCGGGGCCGTTTCCGCGCCTTCAGCGCGGGCAGCCACCCGGCGGGAACGGTCAACCCGTTTGCCCTGGAAAGGCTGGCAAAGGAAGGAATTCCCGCCACTGGCGCACGGAGTAAACACTGGAACGAATTCGCGCAAGCCGACGCGCCGGATTTGGATTTCGTCATCACCGTTTGCGATAACGCAGCGGGCGAAGTTTGCCCGGCCTGGCCCGGACAGCCGATCACGGCCCACTGGGGCGTGCCCGATCCTGCGGCGGTCGCCGGTTCCGATGATGAAAAGCGCCTGGCCTTCGCCAAGGCATTCGCCGTTCTCCATCGGCGCATCACCCTATTCGCGAACCTTAATGCCACGAGTTTGGAGCGACTCGCACTGGAACGAAAAGTCCGCGACATCGGGCGTATCGATATGCCTCACGGTGGCGAATAGCCGGTGGCTGCCCACTGTTCCTTTGCCTAAGAGGAGACTTCCATGAAAAAGCTCGAAATCTACGATCCCGCTCTATGCTGCGGCACGGGCGTGTGCGGGGTTGAGGTCGATCCCGTTCTCGCGCAATTCGCCGCCGATGTGCAGTGGTTGTCGGAACAAGGCGTCGAGGTCGCCCGCCATAACCTTTCCCAGGCCCCGCAAGCGTTCGCGGCGAATCCGGTCGTGAAGGCCTGGCTGGAGAAGGAAGGTAACGAATGCCTGCCTTTGCTTCTGGTGGACGGCCAAATCGGCAGCAAGGGCAGATATCCGGCCCGAGCGGAACTGGCGTCCCTGGCAGGACTGAACATCGAAACGCCTGCGCCCAGCATTTATACGGACGCCGTCGCCGAACTCGTTGCGATCGGGGCCGCGATTGCCGCCAACTGCGAGCCCTGTTTCAAATATCACTTTCAGCAGGCGAAGAAGCTGGGGGTCTCGCGCGATGACATGATGCTCGCCGTGAAGACCGCCCAGAGCGTGAAGGAGACCCCCGCAAGGGCGATGTTGCAACTGGCGCACCGTTTTCTCGAAGAAGACCCGGTCGAGCTTCCAGTTGTGCAGAGTTGCTGCGGCTAAGGTGCCGCGATGACGAACGTGCGGTTCTTCGAACTGCTCCCGCGCTCCTGTTCTCATCGGCAAGGGCGACGCGGGCAAGACTATCCTCGCCGTCGGTGCAACAACGGGCACTGGCCGAGATGTCGGCAGAACCGCCGTTACGTGAAGTTGAATCCGCAAGAATGATGTCCGCGAAACCTGAGTAACCTATCGGAGCATTTGCCATGAAAAGATTCCATGTCCATATCGCCGTCGACGATCTCGAAAAGAACATCCGTTTCTACAGCGCCTTGTTCCAGACCGAGCCCAGCGTCCTGAAAGATGACTACGCCAAGTGGATGCTGGACGATCCCCGCATCAACTTCGCCATTTCCGCGCGGGGAAGCCGGCTCGGCCTGGATCACCTGGGGCTCCAGGTCGAATCCGGCGAGGAGCTGGAAGAGGTCAACCGCGGCCTGAGCGACGCCGCCCTGCCGGTCGAGGCGCAAAAACAAGCCGCCTGCTGCTACGCCCAGTCCGACAAATACTGGACCGTCGATCCCCAAGGTATCGCCTGGGAGGCCTTTCACTCGCTGAGCAGCATACCGACCTTCGGCAAAGACACGGCCATACAGATCAAATCCGCCTCGAGCTGCTGCAGCCCTTCAAAATAAGGAATCCATCCGTGAACCCGCGTCCGCTCAACATTCTCGTACTCTGCACCGGCAATTCCTGCCGCAGCATCCTGGGCGAAGCCCTGATCAACCGGCTGGGCGCGGGACGTTTTCGCGCTTTCAGCGCCGGCAGCCATCCGACCGGCCGGGTCAACCCGAACGCCCTGGCGACGCTGGCCCGCCACGGACTCCCGACCGAAGGCTATGCCAGCAAGTCTTGGGACGCACTCGAAGACACGCCGATCGACATCCTGATCACGGTCTGCGATTCGGCGGCGGGGGAAGCCTGCCCGGTTTACCTGGGATCGGCCGTTCGCGGGCACTGGGGCTTGCCGGACCCGGCCCACGTCACCGGCAGTCCCGAGACCATCGAAGCCGCTTTCGAAGCGACCTACACGGCCCTCGAAAAACGTATCCGCCGACTGCTGGCACTGCCGGTGGAAACGATGTCCCGGTCGGAACTGGCCGAGGCGCTTGATCGGATCGGCACGGAAACCCATTAGAGTGTTTTTCATCACGGTGTACGGATTCGTGTCGGGCGGGAAGCACGTAGGTCGGCAATCCCTTGCCGACAAAGCCCTTTGCCGAACCGGTAAGTCGGCAAAGGCTTGCCGACCTACATATCGGGATCCCTTACATCGAATCGGAAAACGCTCTAATAGCTTGAGAGACGTATAGCCATGAATAGACAGAAAACCCGAAGTGCCGCCCGAAGCGCCCATCCCTCTGATCGCGGGCCGGGCGAAAAAGCCAAAGGCATGAGCCTGTTCGACCGCTATCTGACGGTTTGGGTATTCCTCTGCATCGTCGCCGGCATAGGGCTGGGGCATCTTTTCCCCGCAGCGTTCCAAACCGTGGGACGGCTGGAAATGGCGAAGATCAATTTGCCGGTTGCGGTGCTGATCTGGCTGATGATCATCCCCATGCTGGTCAAGGTGGACCTCAAGGCGCTGAAAGGAGTCGTGAAGCACTGGCGCGGGGTGGGCGTGACCCTGTTCGTCAACTGGGGCGTGAAACCGTTTTCCATGGCGCTCCTGGGCTGGCTTTTCATTGGTCAGTTGTTCCGGCCCTGGCTGCCGGCGGATCAGATCGATTCCTACATCGCCGGGCTGATCCTCCTGGCCGCAGCGCCGTGCACGGCCATGGTGTTCGTCTGGAGTCATTTGTCGCGCGGCGAGCCCCATTACACCCTGTCCCAGGTGGCGCTCAACGACATCATCATGATTTTCGCCTTCGCGCCCATCGTCGGCTTGCTGTTGGGGCTGTCGGCGATCACCGTGCCCTGGGACACGCTGCTCCTGTCGGTGCTGCTGTACATCGTCGTACCCCTGATCCTGGCCAACCTCTTGCGTATGGCGGTTCTGCGCCACGGGGACGGATACGCCCGTCTGGACCGGCTGCTGAAAGTACTGCACCCTGTCTCGCTGACGGCGCTATTGGCCACCCTGGTGCTGCTGTTCGGTTTCCAGGGCGAGCAGATCCTGACTCAACCGATTGTGATCCTGCTCCTGGCCGTACCCATCCTGATCCAGGTGTTTTTCAACTCGGGACTGGCTTACCTCCTGAACCGGGCCGTACGCTCGCCCCATTGCGTGGCGGGTCCTTCGGCGCTGATCGGCGCCAGCAACTTCTTCGAGCTGGCCGTGGCCACCGCCATCGCCCTGTTCGGCTTCGAATCCGGCGCGGCACTCGCAACAGTGGTCGGCGTCTTGATCGAAGTGCCGGTGATGCTGCTCGCCGTCGGCGTGGTCAACCGCAGCCGCGCCTGGTACGAACGCCGCACGGGCGTGCCGGGCTACGAAGAATGCTGTCCGGCGCATCTGAAAACCGGGCATTGACGAATTGACTGGAGATCGTGTCATGCAAGGCCGTAATCGAAGACTTTGGGCATTTGCCGGGATCGTTCTCGCTCTTGGATTACCCACAGTGGTGCCGGCACAGACGGCAAGTCCGGAACGCGTGGAGGAAATCTCGAAACGCGGGGCCGAGGTCATGCCCTTCGACCTCAAGCAAACCCAGCACGTTTTTACCAAGACCGAAACGGGAGGGGTGCAGCAAGTCGTCGTCCGGGACCCGGCCAATGCCGGGCAGATCAAACTCATCCGGCAGCACCTGACGAAGATTTCCGAGGAATTCGCCCGCGGCGATTTTTCCGATCCTGCTCGCATCCATGGTGAAAACATGCCGGGCCTCGCCGAGCTGAAAAACGCCCAACCGGGAACATTGCACGTGGAATACCGCGAACTCCCGAATGGAGCGGAGATCGTTTATTCATCCGGCGATCCCGCTCTGATCGCCGCCGTACACCGATGGTTCGACGCCCAGCTCGCCGAGCACGGCCCGGATGCCATGCCGGGACATCCTCACGGCACCATGCATCCCATGCATCCCATGCATGATAACTAGCGGGATTGCTGGGATTCCTTCGTCATCCCAGCCTACTTTCGATACATGGCATTTGTAGGTCGGCAATCCTTTGCCGACGATGCCATGCGCCGCCCTGGGATGTTCGGCAAGGCCTCCTGACCACATTGGCACCCCCTGTTCGCAGCATTCATAGGTCGGCAATCCTTTGCCGACAACTACGCTCGCAAGCCTGCTACGTCGGGAAAGGATTCCCGACCTACTTGGCGGCACAGGTTGGTATGTCGGCAACCCCTTGCCGACGATTCCACGTGCCGACTCCTTGTGTTCGGCAAGGATTACTGACCTACTCGGTGACGCCAGTTCGTAGATCGAGCGCCGGAACTGGCTATCGCCTTGTTCCGGCCTACCCAGCCACGCGTCACTATCTCGGACCAAGGGTGTTCTAACGGTGTTGCCGCCCCGTCGCGAGCGCTACAATCGGCCGTCCTGGCTCGGACATTAGCCCGTGAATACCTAACGCAACTCGCTGACTGGAGATTCGATCTCATGAACGCCACGAAAAAACGCATCCTCATCGTCGGCGGCGTGGCCGGCGGCGCCACTTGCGCGGCTCGGGCGCGCCGGCTGTGCGAAACCTGCGAAATCCTCGTGTTCGAACGCGGACCGCACGTGTCCTTCGCCAACTGCGGCCTGCCTTATTTCGTGGGCGACGTGATCGAATCGGAAGCCAAACTGCTGGTGGCCAGTCCCGAAGTATTCAAGAACCGATTCAACATCGCCGTGCATACGGAAACCGAGGTCACCCGTATCGATAGGCAAGCCAAAACGATCGAGGTGCGCGATCTCAAGACGGGCGCGACGCGGCAAGAATCTTATGACGCGCTGGTCCTCGCGACCGGCGCCAAGCCCGTCCGTCCGCCTCTGCCCGGCATCGACCTGCCCGGCATCCACGTGTTGCGCAATATTCCGGACAGCCGGAAGATCAAGGCAGCAACGGCCAGGGCCTCCCGCGCGCTGATCGTGGGCGGCGGATTCATAGGCCTCGAAATGGCCGAGAATCTGGTCGGACTGGGGCTCGAGGTCACCTTGCTGGAACTGGCCGACCAGGTGTTGCCGCCGCTCGACCCTGAAATGGCCGCCTATGCCGCCGAACGGCTGAAATCCCGCGGCGTCAGCCTCAGACTGGGCGAAGGCGTCGCGGCCTTCGACCAGCACCCGGAGCGCGGCTTGAACGTGCTGACATCCAAGGGCGACACCATCTCTGCCGATCTGGTCGTCCTCGGCATCGGCGTGCGCCCGGAATCGGGACTAGCGGCCGACGCCGGCTTGGAACTGGGCGCCCTGGGCGGCATCCGGGTCGATGAATACATGCGCACCAGCGACCCCGCCATATGGGCCGTGGGCGATGTGGTCGAAGTGAAAAACCGCGTCACCGGAGAATGGCAGCTCGTCCCGCTGGCCGGCCCCGCCAACCGGCAGGGGCGCGTGGCGGCCACCGCCATTCTTCATCATTTCGATCGCAGCAACAGTGCACCGCCGCCCCTGAGATTCGACGGCGTTCTCGGAACCGCCGTGTGCGAAGTGTTCGGACTCACCATCGCCTGTACCGGCGCCAACGAAAAGCTGCTTAGGCGAGCCGGCATGAATTACCAAAAGATCTACCTGCATCCCGGCCACCATGCGAGCTATTTTCCGGGCGCCAAGCCGATCCACATGAAACTGCTGTTCTCCGAGACCGACGGCAGGATTCTGGGCGCGCAAGCCGTGGGCGAGCTCGATGTGGCGCGGCGCATCGATGTCATCGCCACGGCCATGATGGAAGGAGCTTCGGTATTCGACCTGGAGGACCTGGAACTCTGCTACGCCCCCCAGTTCGGCGCCGCCAAGGACCCCGTCAACGTGGCCGGCATGATCGCCGCCAACCATCTGCGCGGGGATTTCCCCCTGGCGGATTGGGACGAATTGGCGTACACCTCGGCCCTGCTGGTGGACGTTCGAAGCGAAACCGAGTTTGCCGGCGGCCACATCCCGAACGCACGGAACCTGCCGCTCGAAACCCTGCGCGACAGGCTTCACGAACTGCCGCAGGACCGCGAAATCTGGCTGATCTGCGGCGTCGGACAGCGTGCTTATTACGCCTTTCGGCTATTGGCGCAGAACCGCCTTCAGGTCAAGGTGCTTTCGGGTGGGATGCAGACTTATCAGGCACGAATGCAAACACAGGCGGGCAGCTGAAAAGCGTGAGGCAATAATACCTTTCACGCGTGGCATGGATACCTTCTTTGAAATAATCCAATGTTGACGTCTGTCAGCTCGAAATCAGAAGACGAAAGCTAATCAGATGCCACGGACTACGTCCAACCCTTACCCGCCGCTATAATTCCGGGAGACAAGAATCTAGCTGCCGAAACGATATTAGAGCGTTAATTAAGTAGCCAATTCCGCTTGCGGCAGAAGGGGAAAACAACGAAATTCGGAGCCATATTAACCTGGGGGCATCAATGGATGACATAACAACAAAATCGAACTACTGGGGCACATCAGCGGGTCAAAACGACCTCGTCGCGAAGCTGAGTCACACAGATTTTCAAACGTTTAACCGAAGCCTAAGAGGCTGAGGCTCCACCTGCGTTCCGGTGAACCGTTGTGAAATCCATCGGAACCTTACATGAAGCGCATGCCTGAACTAGATGTGGCGCGAGGGGACTCACTGGGGACTCGAGTGATGAAGACACTATTGCCAAATCGCGCGCAAGTTAGGCTACAGCATCTTTTGCGAAGAGCCGTCAGCGGTTTAGAAAAGGCGATTGCGAGGATAAGTGTTCGGTTATGGTCAAGAATCTTCTATGAAGAGTACCAGTGAAGAGCTAAAAGAAGTCACGGCTGATGACTTCTCCCGTCGCTTCTCCCAACGAAGCGGCAATCTCATGTGGTTCCTCGGTGCGGGAGTTTCGGCCTCTGCAGGAATTCCAACTGCTTCGCATATGATCTGGGACTTCAAGCAGCATCTTTACGCTAGTCAGCGGCGCGTTTCAGTGAAAACAGTCTCTGACTTGTCCAGCCCGGCGATCCGCGCTCAGCTTCAGGCCCACATTGACTCGCTTGGTACGCTTCCAGCCGCAGGCGCCGCCGATGAATATGCCGCACTGTTTGAAGCGACTTATCCGGCAGAAGCGGATCGACGCACCTACATCGATGCCAAGATAACTGGTGCAAAGCCTTCTTATGGGCACATGGCGCTGGCAACTCTTATGAAAGCTGGTTTCACGCGCATCGTCTGGACGACAAATTTCGATCCGTTAGTTGCGGATGCTTGCGCGAAGGTTTACGACGCTACCGGTCCACTAACTACCATTGCGCTCGATGCTCCGGAACTAGCGGCCCAAAAAATCGAAGAAGGCCGATGGCCGATCGAAATAAAGGTACATGGCGACTTCCGTTCACGACGGCTAAAGAACACAACGGACGAACTCCGCCATCAGGATGCAAAGCTTCGACAAATTCTAGTTAATTGTTGTCGTCGATGGGGATTGGTAGTAGCAGGATACAGCGGGCGGGATGCTTCAGTTATGGACGCATTGGAGGATGCCCTAAGCCACTATGGTGCCTTCCCGGCTGGTCTGTTTTGGCTCCATCACAGCGATAACGTACCTTTTGCTCGAGTGGAGCAACTGCTGACAAAAGCTGCAACAGCAGGCATCGAGGCGGCCCTTGTTCGCATTGAGAACTTCGATGAAACGATGCGTGATCTGTTGCGCATGATTCCTTCATTGGACACAAGCGCTATTGATGCATTTGCCATTAATCGTCGCTGGCGGACCGGTACTCCATTCCCGCGCGGAAATGTCGGATGGCCAGTGATTCGTCTCAATGCAATCCCCATAGTAGAAATGCCAAACGTCTGTCGCAGGGTGGTCTGTAGTATTGGAGGCCATTCCGAGGCGAAAGCAGCGATAGAAGCAGCCGAAGTTGACGCGCTGGTTGCTAGAACGAAGGCCGGTGTGCTGGCATTTGGCAACGATGGCGTAATCCGTTCGGCGTTTCATGCATTTGGAATTACCGATTTCGATCTACATACCATCGAAAGCAAGCGGCTTCGTTACGACTCAGGAGAACGGGGACTTCTTCGAGAAGCATTAACTCGTGCATTGAGTCATCACCACCGTTTAAAGGCAATTCACAGACGTAGCAGTGACTTGCTTGCGCCCCTTGATCCCAGTGATCCGAATTGGGCACCTTTGAGAAACCTGGTCGGGCAACTGAACGGAACAGTCACCGGATTTCCCGAGTTGCAATGGCAAGAAGGAATCGGCACTCGCCTAGATTGGGCGAATGATCGCCTCTGGCTTTTGATCGAGCCTCGAACCATCTTCGAAGGGATAAATGACGAAAACCGAGCAGCCGCAACCGATTTTGCAAGAGAGCGAACGGTAAGAAGATATAACCGCCAATTGAACGAACTCATAGCATTCTGGGCCAATATCATGGCCAATAATTCAGAATCTCTTCGGGCCTTGGGAATAAGCGATGGGGTCGATGCAGTCTTCCGCCTCTCGTCGATCACCGGCTTCTCGCGGAGGGTCGGTGCATGAGGTGCCAGATCGCGCCTCACATCTGCTTACCCGAGCCGATGCTGGCATTCCATCCGGACAGACTATCTGATCGCGATATTCATCCACTTAACGGGCTGCTTCGGTTCGGGCCATACTCAAGCGGATTCGTTCTAGATCCAATTCGAGTCGCTACTCTTGCACCGGCGGGCGAGAGCCTCCGGTTGTTCGACTTCATGAAGGGGCTCAAATCTCCGGCAAAAGCAACTGAACGACGCGATTATCTTCCTGACTGGCCCGGCTTCCACCAGGTTTTTGGCTTACGCATGTGCGGAGCAGCATCTGATTGTCATATCGAGCTTGATAGGAGGCTCGAACAGGAATTTCGGGCGTCGCCGACGCCACATATCGTACTTGCTGATCGTTTGACCCGGGCCATTCAGAGCTTCGATGCCCGCAGAGCCGACTTTGATGTTTTGTTCATCTATATCCCGCAACGCTGGGCCTCGGGTTACGTAGGGGGCCCGGACGAAGATTTCGACCTTCACGACCACTTAAAGGCTTTTACGGCGGCGCGCTGTCTCCCCGTTCAATTGGTTCGGGAAGATAAAGCATTGGCATATCCACATAAGGCTAGCGTGATGTGGCGAATTGGTCTTGCTCTGTATACGAAGGCGGGTGGTGTGCCATGGAAACTGGCAGAGTCCGACCCAGATACGGCGTACATTGGGATCTCCTATGCCGTTCGGCCACCCGAGTCTAACTGTCCTCGATTTGTTACTTGTTGTAGTCAGGTCTTCGATGCGGACGGGGCAGGCCTGGAGTTCATTGCCTACGATGCTCATGAGGTGGAAGTTCAGCGTGAAAACCCGTTCCTGTCCCGTACTGAAATGTTTCGAGTAATGACTCGCGCGATGGATCTCTACAGGCGGCGTCACGCGGGACGATCACCACGGCGCGTCATGATCCACAAAACTACCGAGTTTAAGTCAGATGAAGTGAATGGTTGCATGGAGGCGTTACACCTCTGTGAGATGATCGACCTCGTGCAAGTGGTTGAAGAAGTTGGCTGGCGCGGTGTTCGGTTAGAAAAAGCTGTTGCTTCTGAAAAAGGTGCACCAGCCGACTTTCCAGTGGCTCGGGGCTCACTGCTCGGCATTGGCCCCATGGAAGCTTTACTGTGGACGCATGGTAGTGTGGGGGAAATTGGGCAGCGTACCTATTTTCAGGGCGCACGAAGTACACCTAAACCGCTCAAGTTGGTCAGGCACGCTGGGCACGGCCCTTGGGATGACACGGCAAGTGCAGTGCTCTCGTTAACAAAAATGGATTGGAATAACGATGCGCTCTACGATTCGCTACCAGTAACCCTCGAGTATGCAAAGGTATTGGCACGGGTTGTAAAACGGATGAATGTTCTTGGAAGCGCCCCCTACCAATTTAGGTTTTTCATGTGATCGATGTCGTGCGCCATTTCCTCGGGATGAGGTATTTTTTTGCTGCTTCCGAAACTCTGGCCAGAAACCCAATCGTGTTCTAAACAAGCAATATCGCACTTTCTTACCGCGACGCTTAATCAGCGGAACTAAGGTAGGATTGCAGGATTCAATCGACGTTACTCAGACCTCTGGTGACAGAAACAGGGTACTGGAGTTTGAGGCCACCGGTTTTCCAACGGGGCCTTCGGGACCAGCAAACCGACCCGCGGTGCCGATAGGCGTTTTGGAGAAAAATAATGAACATATCAAACACGCTGATTCTATTCATCGCCTTGGCCATTTGCGGCTTTGGCACGACGGCGGCAGACGAAGGAAAGGACGAGTCTGGAAAGGGAAACGACAGACATTACCTGGAGAACGACTGGAAGGAAAAACAATCACGGGAAGGCGGGAAGGACCGGCAGAAGGGAACGGACGGGTATTACTCGGAAAAGGAATGGAAGGAGAAACAACATCGGGGCTACAGGAAAGATTGGAGGGATGATAGGCATGACCCTTACTTCCACGAACACGGCTACACCCGCCTCGATATCCCGCCGGGGCATTATCCCCCTCCGGGCGAATGCCGTATCTGGTATCCGGGCCGACCTGCCGGGCACCAGCCTCCTCCCGGCCAGTGCCATCGGTTGCGCGCCAAGGTGCCGCCGGGCGCCTGGCTCATCCGGCATCCGAGGGATAGGGCCGACCACGTCCACGTGATCGTCTATGACGACTATCACCCCGGCACCATCCGGGTCATTGGGGAGTTCGATATCGGTACGGGCATATTCGTGGACCTCGTCGTGGATAGATGAAGCCCGAAAGGGTATTTCAGCGGACCGGCCACAATGTCGCTAGACTCCGCTTGCGTGCGTCCGCCGAACATCAGTGCCGGAATGTTGAAAAATCCTTGGATCGAAAACTCAGCCTATGCACATTCAACGAATTAAACGTCCCAAAATGCTCGAAGCGATTTTTTTCACTTCGTCGGATAGCAATTCAACCGAGGAGCAAGCATGGCGTTTCTGATCGGAGCGGTTCTGGCCATTGTGATCGGCCTGTCGGCGACCTTGTTCGGCCTGGATCGTGATCGTGCGTTTTATCCCACGGTGATGATCGTCATCGCGTCGTACTATGTCCTCTTTGCGGTCGTGGGCGGTTCCATGAACGCATTGATTATTGAGCTCATCGTTGCCGCGGTGTTTTTGGGCGCCTCTATCGCCGGATTCAAGTACACCTTGTGGCTTATCGTTGCCGCCCTGCTCGCACACGGCATCTTTGATTTCGTCCATGGCCGGTTCATCGCAAACCCGGGCGTGCCGGCCTGGTGGCCTGCCTTCTGCCTCACGTATGACGTCGCTGCCGCGGCTTACCTCGGATGGCTGCTCACGCGTAAGCGAGTTCGGGCCGATGCCATCCCAGGAAGCGCATCGAAGCGCATCGCAAATTTCAAATAACTAGGTTTTTGATCCGCCGACCCGGCAGCTTATCGGGCTGGCGAGTCAATCGACAGGGCGCTCGGGATAGAACTCTTGACCGGCTATTTGATCTCGCCGAGGAGTTCGAGATCAAAACCACAGGTACGGTCGCCCAATCCGCCGATGCAGCTTACCTCCACGGCTTGCGTGCGTCTTCGCGTTACGTGCTCCACGACCCCGGCGATCAGCCCTCCCTCAAAATGGCAGAGTGTACGCCCCACGGGTTGGAGACCGCTGCACGTGACGCATTCGTAGACATCGACATGAATCTTGTCCTCGGTCAGCAAGGGGACTTCGATGATTCCGATCTTGAGGGCCGCGCAGAGCCCGAGAAAGTCTTCGAGCTTGCCGATTCCAAGACCCATGCCCAGTTTTTTGCCGGCGTAATAGGCCATCGCCGAGGCACCCCTGCCGAGGATATCTTCGATCGCCACCAGTCTCAGCAGTCTGAAGAGCGCCACACCGGCATCATCCCCGAGGCTGGGACGCACGATGTTCAAGGCGTTGGCAATATCGACCGTGGGGTACCCGGCTTCAAGCACTTTCGCCGAGCCGGTAAATGGGGTTGTCGAATGCATGAATGATGGTCCTCTTCTACTTGATCGTTGCGTCAGAAGTGCAATAAAAACCGTAGAGACATAAGGCTCATTTACCCTCGCCCTGTGTCATGATCGGCCGCCCGGCGCCCCCGACCTCAGTGGTTTAGCTCAAGCATAGATGAAAATGCGAAATGCAAGGTCTAACGCCGTCCAGCCAGGAGAACACCCTATTGACGAAATTTGACATCAAGAGCTAGTTTGACCTAGCTTCATGATGCTGATGCTCGAGCCGATGGCGGTGCCAGCGGGCCTCGCCTGACAGACAACCGGATTGAGATGTTCGTCCGCCGGGAGACCGCCTTCATTTCGGAAGCCTCTACCGCCCCTCTCTTTGCTTCTCCAGGATCGGATGATTCGTCAATCCGTTCCCGAAAGCTCGGCTTCCATATAACCGTGACACCTCTATTCGTTTATAAGGAAACGCGATGAAAGTTGACGTTGGAAAATGGGCCGTTATTGTTCTTGTGATCGCCCTGGCCGCCGGTTGCTCGAGCATACGGGCGAGGACCGAGATACTCGAAAACGAGTGGGCGGTTTACCCCGGCGTTCGGCAAGACGCGAAAGAGATCGGCGAAATTTTCGGCGGCGAGCGTTCGGCATCCGCATGGCTCAACGGACTGGTGGCATCCGTCCTTATTTTCGATCTGCCTTTTTCGGCCGTCTTCGATACGTTTGTGCTTCCATACGACTGGCATCGCGTTCGCAACCCGGGCGCTTCCGAAGAAACCCGCGACTCGTCGACAGAATCACCGGCTCCCGAATCCGGGGAAATCGAAGAAGCGCGTTGATCTGAAATTCATGTTGTAAGGGATCTACTCATGATGACCGCATCTTGCATGGGAAGCTACGGAATGGCACCCGTGAGCGAGCAATATCGCTTGAATATTGCCCTGGTGGCCGAGGAAGGTGCGGGGCTCCGCGCCTTGAAGGCGCTAGACGAAAGCGGACACCGGGTTGCGATGGTGCTCACGTCGCCTCCGGACACGCGCAAATCGGCCTTGTGGTCGTACGCCGAAAGGCGCGGACATTGTCTCTTGCCCGCCTCGGCCGTCAAGGACGCCGCTCTCGCCGACATTTTCCGCAAAGAGAATGTGGACCTCCTGCTCAACGTCCACTCGCTGCACGTCGTAAATGGCTCGATCCTGGAGGCCCCCCGGATCGGCGCGTTCAACGTGCACCCGGGCCCCCTGCCCCGTTATGCCGGTCTCTACGCGCCGGGCTGGGCCATCCTCCGCAGCGAACACCGGTACGGCGTCACCGTTCATCGCATGTTCGCCGGCATCGATACCGGACCCATCGCCTATCAGACGCTCTTCGACCTGACCGAAAGCGACACCGCATTTTCGGTGGGCCTGCGCTGCGTGGAAGAGGGTCTCTCTCTCCTCTCCACTCTGGTCGCCGCGGCCGCCCTCGACCCGGCCTCCATTCCCCACATCGAGCAAGATCTCACGATGCGCGAATACTTCGGCAGGGTAATCCCCGAGGGCGGCACGCTGTCTTGGGATCGCCCCGCCGCCGACGTCGACCGCTTCGTCCGCGCCTTTTGCTATTTCCCCTTCCCGTCTCCGTGGGGAGCACCGAAGACGCGGGCCGGCACTCGGGAGATCGGGATCGTGAAAACCTCGCCCACCGGAGAGCCGAGCTCTGCGCCGCCGGGGACGATCGAGACGATGCCCGGAGGTGAAGTGTGGGCCGCGTGCGCGGACGCGTGGCTTCGGCTCGAGGTGATCACGGTCGACGGCCGGCGCGTCCCGCCGGCCACGGCGCTCTCCGCCGGCGATCGCCTGGGCGCCTGACGCCGGGGACGGCGAGGCTGTGCCCGTGAATTCCGATGCGCGCCCGGCGGCTTCGGTGCGGCGCCGAGGCCGACGTGACCCGATCGAATGGCGAGCGGCTTCGCGACACGGGATTCGAGCTGACAAAGAGCCCGCCCGACGCACCCGTTCCGATACCTTCTGTAGCCTGAAGGTTTACAATGGCGCGCCATAAAAACATTACGGGGCGAACGGCAGCTTGGGGAAAGCCTATGACATCCGGGCTTCCCTGACTGCGCGAAGCCCGGTTTAACGAGTGGCGGAAGCCAACGAGATCAAGCCTAGGGGGAATTCATGTCGGTCGACATTCTGCTGACCGTGGTCGCCACGGCCACCGTGCAGTCCATTTTCGGCGCAGGCGTCTTGCTGTTCGGCACGCCGATCCTGTTGCTGCTCGGTTACGAATTCGTGGACGTGCTTATCGTGCTGCTGCCGATTTCGATCGCCATCAATCTGTTGCAGATCGCGAAGCACCATGCCCACATCGATTTTACCTTTTACCGGAACGTGCTGTTTCTGACGCTGCCGCCCATCGCGCTCTTTCTGTTCCTGGTGACTCATACCCGGATCAACATCGGCGTGTTGATCGGATCGTTTCTGCTGCTCATCGCCTTGAAGGAATATTCGCCGACCGTGACCCGCGCCATCGACGCCCTGATGAAGTACGAAAAGGCTTACTTCGCGACCATGGGCGTTGTACACGGGCTCAGCAATCTGGGCGGCTCGCTCCTCACGGCGCTGGTGCACCACAAGGACTATGCAAAGGATGTGGCCCGCGTCACCGTTGCGGCTTCCTACGCCACCTTTGCCGTGGCGCAAATCCTCACCTTGTGGCTGTTCAGCCGGTCGCAGATCGATGTGCCTTTTGCCGAAAATGCAATCTATCTGGTAGTCGGCGCTCTGGTTTTTCTGCTGACCGACGAAATGCTTTACACGCACATCGAGCAAGCCAGGTACCGCCGCATCTTCGCGGGTTTTCTGGCCATCGCCGGAATAGTGTTGATGATTCGAGCTTTGAGTTAGATATGATGAGCCAACTCTTCGCCATCGCCTTGGGCGGATCGCTCGGAGCCGTGACGCGTTACCTGGTCGCCACCGGCATCTACGCCTGGCTGGGTCGAGGCTTTCCTCACGGCACCCTGTTCGTGAACGTATCGGGCTCGTTTCTGATGGGATTCCTCACCGAACTGATGCTGCAACGATTTTCGCTGGCCGTCGAATACCGGGCGGCGATTCTGGTAGGGTTCCTGGGCGCCTACACGACCTTCTCGACCTTTGCCATCGAAACCTTGTACCTGTTCGAAGAAGGCAATCTCGCCAAAGCCGGATTGAATATTTTCTTGAGCGCCGTGTTGTGTCTCGCGGCAGTCTGGATCGGACTGGTACTGGGCCGGCAGATATTTGCCTCCGATCTCTATCCCTGGCTCGGGCACGGGTTTCCGTACGGCGGCCTGGCGCTCGCCCTGACGATCGCCTTTACCCTGGCCGCAGCGGCCGAATTCGTTTTTCTTTACTTCGATCTGTCTACCCTGTACCGGGCGATTGTCTTGATCAGTCTGCTCGGTGTGATGACCCTGGCGGCGACCTTGTGGCTCGCATTCCAATTGCCCGAAATTCGGGCGGAGTTTCAGGGTCTATTGAGCATCTTCGCCGTGAATGCCCTGCTCGGCGTTACGGCGGTCTGGTTGGGCACACTCACGGGAAACTGGTTATGGCACATCAGCAAGTCACCATAGCGCGGATTTATCTTAGGGAAGGCGAACATATCCTGTCCAAGCTCATGAAGTTCCTGCACGAAGAGGAACGGGTGGCCGGCGTCACCGTACTGCGGGGCATGACAGGATTCAGTCGAAACGGAAAAATCCGTACGGCCTCACTGGTCGACCTGTCCCTGGATTTGCCCCTGGTGATCGAGTTTTACGACGAACCGGATAGGGTGGAAACCGTGATCCAGGAACTGCTGCGGCGGATGGATTTATCCCATGTGGTCACATGGTCCGGAGTCCGCCACATGAAAGAGGAATAATCGGCCACTTCGGTCATCGAGCATATTGGCGATCGGCGACTTAGAGTGTTTTTCAACCCGGTGTACGGATTCGTGTCGGGCGGGAAGAACGTAGGTCGGCAATCCCTTGCCGACTTATCGGCTCGGCAACGGACTTTGTGGGAAGGGGCGTCCTGGCGCTCCCAGGACGGCCTTTTGCGATTGGAAGGGGGACTTTGGTGCTCCCAAAGTTCCCGTTTGCGATTGGAAGGTCGCGACTAAAGCGACGTTTGCGATTGGAAGGGTCGCGACTAAAGCGACCGTTTGCGATTGGGAAGGGATTGCCGACCTACATATCGGGCTCCCTGATACCGGATCGGAAAATGCTCTAATTCGGTCTGTCCGGCCATAATGCCGGCGTCATGATGCTCGGCCTGGCTCGGATGGACGAATTATCGGTACGCGATGATTGTCCAAAAAACTGGACCATTCAAAAAAGGAGCGAGCGATGAAACACCTGATAAGCATGCTGTTGCTAGCCAGCGCCGTCCTCTCGGTATCGCCGAGCATTCAAGCGGGCGAAGAGTTCTACGGCACCATTGAAAAGCGTCCCGAAGGCAAGGTCGGCACCTGGATGATAGGCGGTCGCGAGGTCGTGGTGACGGAAAAAACCAAGTTGGAGGAAGACGACGGCCCTCTGGTGGTTGGAGCTTGCGTGGAGGTCGAGTACGAGGGAGGCTCGGTCGAGGAGATTGAAACCGAAAAGCCGGGGAAGTGCCGGAAGTAACGGAACCCCTTTCATATGCCAATGGACTTGGAGAAACCTGAAGCCGGCCCCGCGAGAATTGGCCTTGAGCCGGGTTATGATCAGCCAGGGCGCGGCTTCAGTAGTTCCGACATTGGCAACGATTTCCTGCCGAATCCGGCCACGCGGGATATAACCGCGCCCTAGCCGACCGGAAAGCTCGGCACTACCGCGTCGTTCAAGCTAGAGCATTTTTATACCTACTGTACGGGCATTCGCGCGTAGGTCGGGAATCCCTTCCCAATCGCAAACGGTCGCTTTAGTCGCGACCCTTCCAATCGCAAACGGGAACTTTGGGAGCTCCAAAGTCCCCCTTCCAATCGCAAACGGCGTCTTCGGGAGCGCCGAAGCCGCCCTTCCCGACGCCGCCGTTGGGCCAACGGGTTTGTCGGCAAAGGATTGCCGACCTACGAATGTAGCACCCTGTAGGTCGGGAATCCTTTCCCGACGCCACGTCCCGGCCGAGCGTCTTCGTAGGCAAAGGATTGCCGACCTACGAAAGCTTGAGTCGATCTACCCTGGCCGAAGGCGCCAACGACTCCTGCCAGGCCTGTTTTGCCGTACGAGCGAGATGAAAACGCTCTAAGTACATTCAGGGAAGTCTTGCGGCATAGGCAACCTGCAGGACAACCCCGCCAATCAAGCCAATCAGTCGAGATTCCGCAAATATTTGCGGAATGTACTTAGCTCCTCATGGCTTGCCTGCGGAGGAATCCACTTTCGTTTCGGCCCTCGCCTTTTCGCGGGCCACGCGCGCGAGGGTCACGTATTTGCTGCGCAGTATCGCCAATTCCTCTTCTTCCAGCTCTTCCAAATCCAACAGCGTGTCATCGGCTTTTTCGATGGCACGGATGAGTTCGTCCAGTTTCACTTGGAGGGCTTCGGTATCCCGGTTCTGGGTGTGCTGAATCAGGAATACCATCAGGAACGTCACGATGGTGGTCGCCGTATTGATCACCAGCTGCCAGGTATCGCTGAATCCGAAGATCGGTCCGCTGACGACCCATACCAGGATCACGATCATTGCGATGTTGAAAGCCAAGGGCCGCCCCGACAAGCGAGAGAACAGTCTCGCGAACCGGTCGAACTTGGCGTTCCAGTAAGCGGTATTCTCGAGGTTCTTCTTAGCCCAGGCGGCGCATTTGACTAGAAAAGCAAGCATACGGATATACCAAGACATCGCGGCATTCCTCCAGATTTCGGATCTTTGTAGCTCATTGTTTTTAGATCGATCGGACCAAGCTTGAACACGACCGAGCGGTCCACTAGCCAGTGTAGGGTTTTGCCGCGTGGACAGCCAGAGGCGTTTTGAAAGAAATCAATCTCGGCGGCCGGCTTTGGTAAATCGGCCTGGATCCGGCAATAGAAGAAGAGAATTCGACTGAAACTACGCCGGCCGCCAGTCGGCGTTGATTTTGCCGTCGACAAGGCCGATGCGCCGGTCGGCGGCCGAAGCGAATGCAGCGTCGTGGGTCACGGCGACCACCGTCTTGCCCATTTGGTGAGCCAGATCGTGGAGAATCTGCCGCACCGTGGCACTCGATACCGAGTCGAGATTGCCGGTCGGTTCGTCGGCCAGAACGACCAGGGGATCGTTGGCCAGCGCGCGGGCGATGGCGACGCGCTGACGCTGCCCCCCCGAGAGCTGGTGCGGATGTTTCGCGCTTTGCTCGGCGACGCCCAGCCGAGCCAACAACTCCATGCCGCGCGAACGGATCGCGGCATCGCCGAGCTTGCCGAGCCGGCGCATCGGCAGCGTAACGTTGTCGAGCACCGAGAACTCGGCGAGCAGGAAATGGAACTGGAACACGAATCCCAGTTTCTCCAGCCGGCGGTTCGCCAACTCGTTCTCGCCGTACGCCGAAGTATCCTCGCCGTCCAGCCACACCCGCCCCGAGGTGGGAACGTCGAGCAGACCGAGCAGATAGAGCAGCGAGGACTTGCCGGAACCGGAAGGCCCCATGATGCAGACGAATTCGCCCCGCTCGATCTCGAGGTTGATGTCCTCCACCAGGGTCACCGAAACTTCCCCGGCCAGCGTGCGCCCCAGATGCTCGGCGCGGAGAACCGCCGTCATGCGGCACCCCGCAGAATCTCCACGGGATGCACGCGGCCCGCGCGGCGTGCCGGCAGATAGGCGGCGAGAATGCACGAGGCGAGGGCGAAAGCGGTGGCGATGGCGAATTGTTCCGGTCCCCACCAGATCGGCATCTGTACTTTTTCCGTAATGCCGGGCGGCCTGAACTCGATGGTCGACAGCAGCTTCATGAGTCCGGCCCCCAGAACCAGGCCGAATACGCTGCCCACCACGCCGATGATGCCCCCTTCGAGCAAAAAGATGAGGCGTACATCGCGGGCGTGAAAGCCGATGGATTTCAGGATCGCGATATCGCGGGTCTTTTCCATCACGATGGTCGACAGGGTGTTATATATCCCGAAGGACGCCACGATGAGGATCGCCGACACGACGCTGTACATGATGATGTTGCGTACGATCAGCACGCTCAAGATATCCTCGGAGGCTTCGATCCACGACACCGACTTGTAGCCGGCGACCGCTTCGATTCGCTGGGCGGCATCGCGGGCCTCGTAGGGGTCGTCGAGCTGGATGATCAAGCGGTTAACCCGATTGGGCCGGTCGAACATCACCTGGGCGCGCTTCAGCAAGGTGAACGTCTGGGTCTCGTCGTAGTTCGCGTTGCCGGTGCGGAAGATGCCGACCACCTTCATCGGACGGCTGGCGCCGTTCGCGGCGACCACGTTCACGTTGCGGCCCAGGCCGAGATTGAATTTCTGCGCCAGCCCCGTGCCGACGACGATTCCGTTCGGATTGGCCGCGAGCGCGTCGATCGAGCCTTCGATCATCTTCTCCTCGAGCGTCGACACCGTCTTCATCTTGTCCGGCACCACGCCCGAGAGGGTGACGCTTTCCTCCCGGCCGGCGAATACGAGCACGGCCGAACCGACCAGTACCGGCGCGACCTTCAGCCCGGGCATGGACTCCACGAATTCGAGTTTTTCGCGATAACCGCGGATGCCGCGCGTTTCCGTCTGCGGCTTGACGTTGCTGATCCGGATCGCGCCGCCCGCCCAGCGCAGCTCCGCCGGCTGCGTCCGGGGCAAGCGGTATTCGTCGTAGACCGTGATGTGCGGGCTGTTGTCGATGAGACGCTTGATGAAGTCCTTCTCGGAACCGCGCATCAGGGACGACACCGCCAGGAAGAAGGCGACGCCGAGTATGACTCCGGTAAGCGAAACAAAAGTCTGGCGTGTGCGACCCGTAAGATGCGTGAGCGCCACCTGGAGCTGGATGCGCATCAGGACACCGGCACGGGAGATGACGAACGGATACGGGCGGCGCGTCCGTCGCGAAGGTTTTCCGAAGGCGTCTCGACGACTTGGGCCTCCGGAGACAGTCCCTCGACGATTTCGGTACGAACGGCGCCGGTTACGCCGGTCCGCACCGGCTGCTGGTGTAGCCTCCCGTCCTCAACCACCCAAATGGTGCCGTTCTGGACCGCGGTGGACGGTACCAGCAGGGCATTTTCCCGTTCGGAAACGATCAGGTTGGCGTCGACCGTCATGCCCACCTGCAACTTCTCCGGGTCGGCGAGCCGGATGCGAACCCGGTAGCTGCGTGCGATCGGGTCGCCCTTGGGCGTGATTTCGCTGACTTCGCCGTCGAGCACTTCGTCCGGCAGCGCGTCGGCGCGCAACACCGCCTTCTGCCCCACATGCACCCGCAAAATGTCTTCTTCGTCCACCTCGGCCGTGACCCGCAAAGGCGCGCAACAAGAGAGATAGAACAGGGCCTGTCCGGCGGGAATGAACTGGCCGATCTCGCCGTCGCGCCGGATGATCAGGCCGTCCGCGGGCGCCGTGAGAGTCATGAAATCACGCTGAGCCCGCGCGCGCTCCAGCGCCGCCTCGGCCGCTTCCAGATCGGAGCGCGCCCGGTCCAGTTCGACTTTGGCAATGACATTGCGGCGCACCAGTTCCTGCAAGCGCTGATACTGCGTGCGCGCGAACCGCACGCGGGCGGCCAGTTCCTCGACCGTGTTCCTCAAATCCGCGTCGTCGAGCCGAGCGAGTACCTGTCCCTTACGCACTTGACTCCCTTCATCGACGTTGAGTTCAACCAAATGGCCTGCCTGCCGCGCCGCGATCGGCAGCATGACCGTCGGTTCCACGGTGCCGGTCGCGTAAATCGCCTCCACCGCGGGCCCGCGAGTCGGCGTCACGACGGTGACCGTGACAGGACCTTCGCGCCACCAATAAATTCCGCCGGCGGCAGCGAGCACGCCGATGGCAAGAATCCAGATCCACTTTCTTTGCATTGTTCGGAAGGGGAGAATGACGGTCGTCGATGGTGGGTCTATTGCTGGTTAATTGTTATAGCAAGAAAGGCGGCCCGGTTCCGGGCCCTGTCGAGACTGCCAGACTCGCCCGCATCGGGTTCTTGTAGAGGAAACATGCTCCCATTTTAAACGACATCGAGATGACGAAGCGCGGTCGGCTTGTCGATGCTCCCGACGATCACCCGTGCCGCTTCGAGAACTTTCTGCGACTTCATCGGATTGCCGCATGAACCGACGAAACCTCGGCAGTCTAATCGAAATGAAAGCATTATGCGGATGAGCCAAGATATGATCAGTCTGATCTTCGAATCCGAGCAGCTAGCGAAAACCACCAAGCTTGCACCGGCGCCTTTCTTCCGAATCACCGGCAATTTCATCAGCCAAGGGCCCAACGGGACAGTGGTCGCCAAATTCAGCAATCACTTCTGGGATATGCAAGGCCAGCAGCACTTCACCCAGTACGCCTGCCATGACCGGACGTCGATCCATTTTGAGGATGCGCTGGCAAACACCTCGGAAAGCTTCGGCCCGTTCGATGAAATCTCCGTTGCCGATGGAGTGGTCTACGCCAATGGCCAACTCTTCGCCCGGTTCACCGAGGAAACACAACTCTGGCATTGTTACAAGACCGATACCTATTGGTTGAGCATGATCATCGCGTCGCCGCCCTCGCTGTAGATTGAGTCTTCCTGCAAGGGATTCGACGCCACTATTTCGCTGGGTCCGTTCCCTAACTTAAAGCTCTTTCCCGGGCACTCCATTCCTGAAACGAGGCATAGGCTATGGCGAGCAAGGTCGGACCCAGAAATATGCCGAGGAAGCCAAAGGCCATCACCCCGCCCAAAGTTCCGAGAAACACCAGGATGAATGGCAGATGACTCCCTTTGCCGATGAAATAGGGCTTAAGAAAATTATCGACGAGCCCCACCACTAGAAGTCCCCAGAGCACGAGAAAGACGGCCCACCCCGTCGAACCCTTTCCGAACAGCCAGATGGCCGCGGGTAACCAGATTAATGCGGGACCGACGGGAATCAAGGACAGAACGCACGCCAGCACGCCGAGCAACAGGACACGGGGGATGCCCGCGATCCACAACCCGATACCAACCAAAATCCCCTGAATCAGCGCGGTACCGATAACGCCGTAAACGACGCCTTTGATGGTGTCCCCCGCCACATGGAGTAATGCCGGCGCCCGTTGGCCGCCGACCCGGGTGAATAAGGGGGCCAGCCTTGTGGATAACGCGGCACCGTCCCGATACAAAAAGAACGCGATGAACACGCTGAGGCTTAAGTACAGGAGACTTTCTCCGAAGTTTGCCGCACTGCGCAACGCCCAATCTCGCAGGGGCATGAGGTACTTCAGCAACGCCTCGGTCAAGCGGGCGCCGCTCCCCGCCATCTCTTGCCAGTGGTCGTGCAGACGCGAACCCACAACCGGCAGCTTGGCTACCCACGCGGGTGGGGTCGGCGGTCCCTCGCTGAGGAGTTGCCGTGCCATCTCCACGAGCGCGGTCACGTCTTCCGCCAAACTGGTGCCGAGGAGCGCCAAGGGGACAATCAAAACGGCTGCCACTATCAGGACCATCAGTCCACTGGCCAATCCTTTCCGGCCCGCGACGGCCGATTCGATCCTTTGATAAACCGGCCACGTGGAAAAGGCCAGGATGACCGACCACAGGATCGCCGAAAGGAACGGACGCAGCACGACGAAACAGCCCAGGATCAATACGAGGACTACGGCGAAGCCGGCCCACTGGTCGACACGGTTTTCGCTCAGCACGTCGTTTTCTCAGATCGACTGGAAATGCCCAATCACCACCCGCTTACTGTTCGTAACGAAAGTCAAACCACATCGTCACCCCGGCAGGGAAGGGGCCGACTAAAGGCCCGTTTGCGATTGGGACTGCCGGGGCCCAGGTTACAAGGATGTAGAGGGCAGGCCATCCTTGGCCTCTGGATTCCGGCACTCCCTGCCGGAATGACGGGTAATACTGGCATTGCTTTCTTCACTCACTGTAAAAGATAAGGAAAGGTCGAGCCCTGTCGTTCTCCAAAGCCCTTGGTAGTCTAAGAGGGTGTTTAGAAAGCGTCACGAGCGGCCCGAAGGCAAGCCTGTCCTGAGCTCCGTCGAAGGGTCCGTCCTGAGCTTGTCGAGGGGCTGCCCTCAGGCCGTGCAGTAGCTTCTCGCACACACGCTAAGCTAACCCACGACCTCTTTGGCTTCGGCATATCAAACTCAATCGTTATCACTCCAAGCGCTCGCATATCCGCGCGTTTCGCGTCAAGCCAAGGACTCGAACGCTGTCCAGGCTAGAGCATTTTCATACCGACTGTACGGGCATTCGCGCGTAGGTCGGGAATCCTTCCCAATCGCAAACGTCGCTTTAGTCGCGACCCTTCCAATCGCAAACGGTCGCTTTAGTCGCGACCCTTCCAATCGCAAACGGTCGCTTTAGTCGCGACCCTTCCAATCGCAAACGGGAACTTTGGGAGCACCAAAGTCCCCCTTCCAATCGCAAACGGCGTCTTCGGGAAGGGGCTGGCCGGCGCTCCCGGCCAGGCCGTTTGCGATTGGAAGGGTCATCCCAGCGCTCCTGGGATGACCGTTTGCGATTGGAGCGCCGAAGCCCCCCTTCCCGACGCCGCCGTTGGGCCAACGGGTTCGTCGGCAAAGGATTGCCGACCTACGAAAGCTTGAGTCGATCTACCCGGGCCGAAGGCGCCAACGACTCCTGCCAGGCCTGTTTTTCCGTACGAGCGAGATGAAAACGGCCTAGGCTCTTGGGAGCGTATATCGGCGCAGTAGTCGGGCGAAGTCGCCCAAGGCCTCGATGCCGGTGTCTTCCGCCTGCCGGCACCAGTTCTCGAGCAATTGCACGCGGGCTTCATAATGGCTGGCGGATCGGATCCAGAGCTGTTTCAGGTCGTGTTTGGAACGGTAGATCGTCTCCAGCGTCCGGCTCAAGTTCAGCGCCTGTTTTAAGGTTTGGCAGGCCGCTTCATCGAGTTCGACGCCCTCCCGGACCAGAAGCGTTTTTACCTTATGCAGCAAAGGCCGGTGGGCGGAAGGAGCGGCCTTCCACTCGTGCCGCAGTACCGGGAGCACGACGCGACGCCCGTACAAAGCCAGGATATGATAGCGGTTGCGCATCACGGCCTGGACCGTGGCCGGATTGATCGGTTTGGGAGCGCGCTCGAGGCGGATTCGAGGCGCCGTGCGGCGGATCTCGGCCAGCCGAAACCTTTGCAGCAGGCGGATGTAGACCCAGCCGATGTCCAATTCCCACCAGCGATGGGCGAGACGGGCCGAGGCCGGATACGCGTGGTGATTGTTATGCAATTCCTCGCCGCCGATGAGGAGCCCTAAGGGAAACAGGTTCGTGGAGGCGTCCGGGGTTTCGAAATTGCGATAGCCCCGGTAGTGGCCCAGGCCGTTGATCACGCCCGCCGCCCAAAAGGGAATCCAGAGCATTTGCACCGCCCAGACCGTGATGCCATACAGGCCGAATAGCACGACATCTATGACGAACAGCAGGGCAACACCCCCGCCTCGATAGCGGCTGTAAAGGTTCCGTTCGATCCAGTCATTCGGGGTGCCATAGCCATAGTGGTCCAGCGTTTCGACGTGGCGGGCTTCGGCCCGGTATAACTCGGCGCCTTCCCATAGCACTTTCCGAATGCCGAAGACGCGGGGGCTGTGAGGATCTTGCGGGCTTTCGCAATGGGCGTGGTGTTTGCGATGAATCGACACCCATTCCTTGGTGACTATACCAGTGGTCAGCCACAGCCAGAATCTGAAGAAATGGCTGACGACAGGATGGAGATTCAGGGCGCGATGCGCTTGGTGACGATGCAGGAAAATGGTCACACTGGCAATGGTGACGTGGGTCAGGCCCAGGGTAATGGCAATAAGCCCCCATCCGGGAATGTTGAGCAATCCATCAATCATCTATCCCTATCCTATAAACGGGGGGAATAACATGTTTAGTCCTTCATCGAATTAGAGCGAGTACGACCGGGAAGGTTTTGCACCGTGTCGCCAGCGTGCGCAGGCGATTTTTTGACGTTGCCGGCACGGGCCTTGGCTAATCCTTTCTGATCAGACGCAACAGAAGCAAGAAGGCTACGGCGCCAACCGTCGCGATGATCAAGCTCCCAAGCCTGCCGCCCCCGGCGGACAAACCCAGCACATCGAACAGAACACCGCCCAACACGGCACCGAACACCCCGACAATAATGTCTCCGATGGTGCCAAACCCGCCGCCTTTGACCAATTGCCCCGCCAGCCAACCGGCTGCCAGGCCAATCAATACATACCACATCACTTCCATAGAGCCTCCCGTTTACCCGGGTCAATCGAGTTATTGATTTCCAGTCTGAACGTCCGTGGGGCCGAATGCTTTTTTAAGAACCAGATAGGTCGCCGACAATCCCAGGAGGATAGCTCCAATGCCTATGAGTAGGCCGGGCTCTGCATGTTTTAGGTCCAGGGTGATGAGTTTGTTGCCTAACGCGATGATGGCAACTTCCACCACGAAGGCCGGGTTGATGGAGCCCTGCACGAGATAGCTTTTGATGGACTTGAGGAGCTCCAACCCGATGACCAGGATGAGAAAAAGGCTGAATGATTCGAATAAGCGATCGATATCAACCAAGAAGAAAGAAGACTCGATAATGTTCTTGATGACGACCCGGCTGAGCTCGAGGGTCCCCAAAATCACGGAAATCAGCAGCAAGAAAACCAGCACATAGACGATGTATTTTTCAGCGCTATCAATGGTTCTTAGCACTTTCACGAGGTTTCCTCAGCGTCGTTCGCCTTCTTCCGGCGTGGGTAGGCTCCCATCAATGCTTTGAGCCGGTCGAGGTCGACCGGTTTGACCAGGTGCCCATCGAATCCGGCGGTCCGGGATCGGTCGCGGTCTTCCTCCTGTCCATAGCCGGTCATCGCCACCAGCAGCGCCCCCTCCAACTCGGGCAGCGCCCGCAGACGGCGAGCCACCTCGTAGCCATCCAGACCCGGCAATCCGATATCGAGCAGGACGATCTGGGGGTGAAACATCGTCGCGGCTTCAAGAGCGCTCGGACCATCGAGTGCCGTCTGCACCTCGTGACCTTCGAGTTGCAGCAACAGCGCCGTACTCTCCGCGGTGTCCATGTTGTCATCGACCACCAGGATACGGTAGCGCATGAGGGGCATGGCTTGGGCCGCTTCGGTTTCCGCCGGAGCGGCAGGGACGGCCGTTTCCGGCAAGGCCGGCAAACGGACCGTGAACTCGCTTCCCTCACCCACCCCGGCACTGTGTGCGCTTATCTGTCCGCCGTGCAATTCGACCAGGCGGCGAACCAGCGTGAGCCCGATGCCGAGGCCGCCTTGGGCACGATCGAGGGATTTGTCGGCCTGCACGAAGAGGTCGAAGATCGAAGGCAGAAGTTCCGGGCTGATGCCGATACCGGTGTCGGCGACCTTGAGCACCGCGTCCTGCCCTTCGTGTGTCAGGGTCAGGGTGATATCGCCGTGGGACGGCGTATATTTGATGGCGTTGCCCAGAAGATTCGAGACGATCTGTTGCAATCGGGCCGGATCGCCTTCGACCGACAGGCCGTGCTCCGGCAGCGACAAGCCGAGCCGATGGTGGTGCGCGTCGAGCTGAGAGCGGGCATCGTCGACCGCCTGCGCCACCAGGTGCGTCAGATCGACCGGCTGTTTCTGAAGCACGACTGTTCCACGGGTGATGCGGGACAGATCGAGGAGATCGTCGAGCAACCGCGCCTCCAGGCGGAGCTGGCGATCCAGCATGGCCTGGGCCTGCTTCTCCGCCGCCTCGTCGGCATCGCCGCGCCGCCATATCTCGAGGGCGTTGCGGATGGGCGCCAGAGGATTGCGCAACTCGTGGGCGAGCATGGCCAGAAACTCGTCCTTGCGCCGATCGACCGTTTTGAGCGCGTCCAGCGCCGCCCGTTGCTCGGTGATGTCCTCGATCGCCAGGAGGATGCGCTCCTGATCGCTCCAGCGCAACACCTGCGCGTTGAGACGCATCGTCCGCTCTCCGAGCTCGGGAAAGGTCTGGGTGATCTCCTTATCCTGGAAAGCGGCCTGGGCGGGCAAAACGTCTTCGAGAAGCTGGCGCAAGGCGGGAATGTCCCATTGCCCATGGCCCAATTCGTAGAGCCGGACCTGCTCGGTCGCTTCGCGCGTGGTTTTGAAGTTCCGGTAGAAGGCGCGGTTCGCCTGCTGAATACGGAAACCGCCATCGAGCACGAGCAGCGGCTGACGCATGGTTTCGACGACAGCCTCCGCGAAATCGCGCGATTGCCGCATCTCGTCGTTCAGCACGTTGAGTTCGCGGTTGCGGGCGCGCAGTTCGTCGTTGCTCGATTGCAGCTCTTCCTGGGCGGTCTCGAGTTCCTCGTTGGTACTCTGGAACTCTTCGTTACTCGATAACAGTTCCTCTTCCGTTGCCTTCAGTTCTTCCACCGTTGCCTCGTGTGTATCCAGCATGGCCCGAATGTAATCGCGGGCCGCTTCGAGGTCGTGCGTAAGCCTCTGGATTTGCAGGTCTTTTTCGCTATCCAGGGGGAAGTCTTCCTCCCGTCGACCCGAGTTCATTCTTCTCAGGAACGAACGCCAAATTTCCCCGACAACGGTCGCGCCTTGGTCCCGTACCAGTGAGGCTTGCGCTTCGAAAAAAATCAGAAACCACGGGTTTTCCGCCCCGGCGATCCGAACCGGCATGACCTCGATGTTGACTGTGCCGGTGCCGTCCGGCCCCTCCACGTGCACGCCCTCCCGCCGCACCGGAGCCCCTTCCGTGCGGGCCTGCTCGACGGCGCTGCTCAGGTCGACGAGGAGGCCCGGACGGGCCAGCTTTTGCAGCTTGAAAGTCGGAGGACCGGCCGGATTCGTCAGATACGGGCCGGTCTCGCCTCGGAACTGAAGCACGTTCATCTCCGAATCGCACAGGACGCCCGGCGGCACGTAGCGAGCCATGGCCAGGCGATCGGCCTCCCGTTGCAAGCGCTCCGCCTCCACGGGTTCGCTGGACAGCGCCAACTGTTTCGGGCGGGACCGGTCCGGCAACGCGGGATACTCCTCCAGCAACGCCAAGTGATTCTTCTGTCCGGGCAGGATCGCCTTGGAATAGATTTTGAGCCGCTTGTCGACGGAACTGAACAGCTCGGAGAAGGGGCCTACGGTTTCGGAGGGTCCCAGCACAAGAAATCCGCCCGGATTCAAGGCGTAATGGAACAGCGGGATCACCCGCTTCTGCAAAGCCGGCTCGAGATAGATCAACACGTTGCGGCAACTCACGAGATCCAGTCGCGAGAAAGGGGGATCGCGGGCCACGTCGTGGCGGGCGAATACGCACAAATCGCGGATCGTGCGGGTGATTTGATAGTGGCTGCCGACCTTGACGAAGAAGCGCCGGAGCCGCTCGGCGGAGACGTGGCGAGCGATATTTTCCAGGTAAAGTCCGGTACGCGCCTTCTCGATGGCGGACTCGCTGAGATCGGTGCCGAAAATCTGAATCGGGGTTTGGGTCAGGCGCTCGCCCAAAAATTCCAGAAGGCAGATGGCGATGGAATAGACCTCCTCGCCGCTGGCGCACCCCGGGACCCAGATCCGCAGCGGAGCTTGAGATGGACGTCGTTCGAACAAGCGCGGAAAGACGGTTCGGCTCAACTCTTCGAACAACTCGGGATCGCGGAAGAAATCGGTCACCTGAACCAGCAGGTCCTGAAAGAGGGCCTGGGTTTCCTCCGTGTCGCTTTCCAACAAATTCAGGTACTCCGGCAGCGTATCCAATCCGTGCAGGGCGAGGCGGCGCGCGAGTCGCCGCTGCACGGTGCCGCGCTTATAGTGCGTGAAGTCCACGCCGGAGACGTTGCGGAGGCGACGAAAGAGCCGGTTGAGCGTTTCCTCGTCCGTGGGCGGAGGTTCGCCGGCGGAGGCGGTGCTGTCTACCTTCAGGTATGGATGGCCGCCAAGGCGAGCGAGTTCGCGGGCAATCTCGCGCGGGGGCAGCACCCGATCGACCACGCCGAGATCTACCGCCGCCTTCGGCATGCCGCTGAATCTGGCCGAGCCTTGGTCCTGGGCGTAGGTGATACCGCCGGAACCCTTGATCGCCTGCATCCCCAGCGCGCCGTCCGAGCCCGTGCCCGAGAGAATGACCCCGACCGCATTGGCCCCCTGCTCTTGCGCGAGGGAATAAAACAAGCGGTCGACGGGCATGGGCGGCACGGGAAGCCCGTTGCGGGCAGCGAGAGCCAGATGGCCCTGGACCAGGGTCATGACGGCATTGGGCGGGATGATATAGATGTGGTCGGGTTCGACCGCGAGCCCCTCCGTCGCCTCCTGGACCGGCAAGGCCGTTCTGGTCGAGAGGATCTGCGTCAGGACGCTTTCGTGGTGGGGGTCGAGGTGTTGGACCAACAGAAAAGCCATACCGCTGGTGGCGGGAAGGTCGGCCAGAAATTCCGACAATGCTTCCAGTCCGCCGGCGGAAGCTCCGATGCCAACAATGGGAAACGCCATCAAGCTGCATACTCCTGAGTAAGAAATTCTGTCTCGATATTCGACATTATCCGGTACGGCGATGTCCAAGTCCGATTAAAACAAAGGTCCACCTTGAGTGGCGAGCGACGGCGTCCGCACGCCTGCCCGACTCTTTAATCTTTAAGGAAGCTCTGAACAAGTTGATTCCGTTCATGGTTCGACAAGCTCACCACGAACGGAATCAATACCTTACCGTTCGTCCTGAGCCTGTCGAAGGACTTAATCAGAGCTTCCTTAACAGTACACTACACGGATTGGTCTGCACCTGCTTGAATTGCCGGCCGCTCAATTCCGGAATTTTTGCGTCACGATCAAGCCGTGAACGCCGCCGTCCATGATGCCGATACCGACACGCCCGAATTGCGGCCGCAAGATATTCGCGCGGTGGCCGGGCGAGTTCATCAAGCCGGCGTGCGCGATGTGAACGCTGGGGGCGAGAGCCAGGTTTTCGCCGGCGATCAGAAAACCGACATTCGATTCGCGCATTCGGTCGAACGGGCTTTTACCTTCCGGAGTGTAATGAGAAAAATAACCGCGGGCGAACATGTCGGACGAATGTCTTCGCGCCACTTCGGTCAAGGCGGGATCGATCTTCAGCGGCGAAAGTCCTTCCGTGGCGCGCTCGCGGTTGACGAGTCCAAGCATTTGCTCCTCGAGCGCCGGTCTCGGCTGCGGGGCTCCGACCCTGAACGGCAACGAAATATGCTCGTCGGATTCCGGGTAAACCGGAAGCCGGCGGTTCAGCCCGTGGGTAAGCGCATCTTCGAAAATCGGCATCAGAGCCGTGGTCAGCCGTTCCACCAGAACCGCGAAGCGGTTCGCCGTCCCGCTTTCGCGGGCATCCTCGCGTAGATCGCCCGGCAGCGGGACCACGAACAACAAGGCGGCGGCGATGGCTGCCGTTATCAGCCCGTTGGCCAATCCCGGAAGCGTGCCGAACAGGTGATTGAAGAGCCGTCGGTGAATGCCATGCGGCAAGCGTTTGAGCAGCGCATTCCCGAGCAGCCCGATGGCCAAGCTGGTGAGCAGAACGATGAGAAGAAACGCGGCAGGCTGCTGCCACGTACTCGACAAACCGGTTTTCGAACCCAGTAAATCCGCCACCGGTCGATAAAAGAACCAGGCCGCAAGCAAGCTGCCCAGCCAGCGCAGAAGATTGAGAAAACCCAGGATGAAACCGCGCCGCCATCCACCCCAGACGGCGAACAGAATCAGCAGAAGAAGGAAGACGTCGATGACGTTGAAGGCCATGTCGATAATCCCGTTACCGGCCGATGCACTTTATTAGATGTCCGTGGTTGCGCATTTGCTTGTCGATGCGGTTCCTATCCCTGAATCGATCGAGCAGCCCCCGCCGCGGTTTGTCCGGCCGCCCTTCTCCGGAAAGGAACCCCGGTTCGCCCGGAAGGTCATCTTTCGTAAAGGGCGAGCTGCCGTTTCGCAGGGAAGTAGAGCGGAACGGCGAGCAATTCGGGAAAGGATCGCACGGAAGCCGGACAGCCGGCGGGAGATAGCAATGCGTACGAACAGCAACGGCAGTTTCGATGCACTGATTTCCGGGACGATCGTCGGTATTGCCACAACGCTCGCGGCGGCAGCGTGCGGCAAGGCCGAGCGTTCCGGCGCCGTGGCGCCTTTGAACGCCGTGAGTCACGTTACCTGGGGCGACCGGGCCGCCCGGCAGAACGATGTCAGCCTCAAATACACGGGCACCGGATTCGTGCTCAATCACGCCGCGGCCGTTCTGTGGGCGAGTCTCTACGAACGCTGGTTCGGACGAGCCGCCGAGTCGGGCGATGTCGCCAGAGCATTGACGGGCGGAGCGATAGTCGCTGGCCTTGCCTATCTGACGGATTATCATCTGGTCCCCGAGCGCCTGACGCCCGGATACGAGAAGCGCTTGTCGGGCAAGTCGCTGGCGACGGTTTTCGGCGCGTTGGCTTTGAGCCTGCCGCTGCGCGGATTGGTTCAGCATTTGAGACGCTAACCCTCGCTTCGAGAGAGCTTTTCGCCGCCTTGCCGGACGGAGCCGTTCACGGCGATGACCGTCATTCCGCTTCGACGTAGCCGGTCTGGATTCTCTGTTGCACATGCATTCCGTTCTTGGGCGGTTACCGATCCCTTATAATGCACACCCCAACTTATTTTTGAGCGGAATCATGTCCACTATCCCAGCTTGCCCCCAGTGCACTTTAGAAAACACCTACCCGGACGGCGACAATTATGTGTGCGCCGACTGCGGCTACGAATGGCCGATCGAGGAAACCGCGGCCTCCGACGACGACGCGGATGCGGTCGTTAGAGACGCCAACGGCAATGTTCTGTCCGACGGCGACACGGTCGTGCTGATCAAGGATCTGAAAGTCAAAGGCTCGTCCATCACGCTCAAAATGGGCACCAAGGTGAAGAGCATCCGTTTGGTTGGCGGCGACCATGAGGTCGACTGCAAAATGGATAACGGCAATTTCATGCTGAAGGCCTGCTTTTTGAAGAAGGTCTGATCAGTCGCTTCTGGCCGATAGCGCTCTTATTCCAAATCGCTTTCAATCAGGCATTCATTTTCGTACGATGAATGTTCACTCGAATGTCGAATGGAATTGCGCCGGGATTTCGCAAAGCTTCCATCCCGGCCTACAGGCTCTATCGATTCCGGCTCTCGTTCACCGCAGCGGCGCCACTCGTCCGGTCGCCCGGAATTCCCGGTAGTCCTCGAGCACCTGGGCATGGTCGAAGACCAGAGGCTGCGGCAGTTCATCCGGCATGACCACGCTGCAATGCTTGGCATCGTCTGCGGCTATCGGCTCGCCGCTAGCCTCCGCGACGTACACGACGGTTACGGTATGGCCTCGAGGATCTCGCTTGGGGTCCGAATAAATCCCCAGCAGGGCAATCAGGCGAACCTCCAGCCCGGTTTCCTCTTGGGCTTCGCGTCTGGCAGCCTGTTCCACGGTTTCGCCTATATCGACGAAGCCACCCGGAATAGCCCAGCCTTGAGGCGGAAAGGCACGTTCGATCAAGACAATGGGCCGGCCGGGCCGGTCGGTCAATTCGATGATAGCGTCGGCGGCAAGGGCGGGAGTCATCGGTCGCGGCATGGCGTTTTCCTGTCGTTCAAGCCTGATCCGATAGACACTTTATCAAATCCAAGTTCTGAGAAAAGTCGGGCGTGGCTTGGATGGCCCCCTTGGACAAGGTCAGTCCGGCGCGAACAGGTCCAACGTCACCGGACGTTGCGCGTTTTCCAGGACTGAAAAGCTGACGCCCAACAGGCGGACCTTGCGCCGGCCGGCTTCGGTGCGATTTAGAAGTTCCGCAAGGTGGGGCCGGACATCGCGGATGTCGCGGAAGGGCCGATCCAGGGTTCGGGCGCGGGTGACCAATTCGAAGTCGTCGTATTTGACTTTGACGGTGAGGCCACGAGCTTGTAGGCCGTGCCGGGCCAGTTTCTTCAGAACGCCTTCGGCGAGTTTGGCGAGGTGCTGGCACATTTCGGCCCGGTCCGAGAGGTCGGCGGGAAAGGTGGTTTCCGCGCCCCAGGATTTCCGCGGGCGGTTGGGGACGACCGGCCGCTCGTCGATACCGCGGGCGATCCGGTAATAGTGCTCGCCGGCCTTGCCGAACTGCTGTGTCAACGTGGCCAGCGGCAGGCGTTCGAGATCCCGGCCGCAACGAATGCCCAGCGCGAGCATTTTCGCTTCGGTGGCTTTGCCTATGCCGTGGAAGGCGCCGATGGGGAGTTCCGCGATGACGGCCCTCCCCTGTTCCGGCGGAATCAGGCAAAGCCCGTCGGGCTTGTGGCGGTCGGAGGCGATCTTGGCGAGAAACTTGTTGTAGGAAACTCCCGCGGAGGCGGTGAGCTGGGTCGCTTCCCGGATGCGCCGCTTGATTTCCCCGGCTATTCGCGTGGCGGAACCTTGGAGAATCGGACTTGCCGTGACATCCAGATAGGCTTCGTCCAGGGAGATGGCTTCGACCAGGTCCGTGAAGTCGAGGAAGATGGCGCGAATTTCCGCCGAGACCGCCCGGTACACGTCGAACCTCGGCCGAATGAACACTGCCTCGGGACACAGCCGGTAAGCCTTGGCCGCAGGCATGGCCGAGCGGATACCGAACACCCTCGCCTCGTAGCTGCACGTCGCCACCACCCCTCGCGAGTTCGGGGCGCCGCCGACCACCACGGGTTTGCCGCGCAATTCGGGAAAGTCCCGCTGCTCCACCGCCGCGTAGAAGGCATCCATGTCGATGTGGATGATCTTTCGTGGGCGTTGGGGCGGCGGAACTTGATCAGAGCCGTTCAAATAGGGTCACCGGGTCTCGTTAGGGCTGCTGTCGGACTGCAGTCTCGAGCCGGCTGTCGCGGGCTAGAGCATTTTCATATCTACTGTACGGGCACTCGCGCGTAGGTCGGGAATCCTTTCCCGACGCCACGTCCCCGCCGAGCGTCTTCGTCGGCAAAGGGTTGCCGACCTACGAATGCTTGAATCCATTCACCCGAGCCGAAGGCGCCAACGACGTCCGCCAAGCTGGTTTTGCCGTACGAGCGCGATGAAAACGCTCTAAAGCCCGCTCCCACGGCAAGATCAATTGCAATCAATACCTGGAAATAGAAACGGCTCCAAGGATACCCGGACCTCGATCTCATCCAAAATGATGTATCCCGCCGGGCGGCCGTTGCGCTAAAAGCGGTCGTCGGTCGGTGTCAAGTCTTGTCGGCGAGACAGCTTTGTCGGAAGGGGCGTCCTGGCGCTCCAATCGCAAACGGTCTGGCCGGGAGCGCCGGCCAGACCCTTCCCAGGACGACCGTTTGCGATTGGAAGGGGGACTTTGGTGCTCCCAAAGTTCCCGTTTGCGATTGGAAGGTCGCGACTAAAGCGACGTTTGCGATTGGAAGGGTCGCGACTAAAGCGACCGTTTGCGATTGGGAAGGAATTGCCGACCTACTTACCCCCGAATTTCGACATGCTGCCTAGGCCCCAACTTCGACACGAATGTCCGAAAACTTGTCGTCGTAAAAGGCGATCCGGTCTTTCAGTTCACGATGCTCTTCGTAGGGGTCCTCGTAGGTCCAGACCGAATCCTCGAGTTTCGTTTCGCCGAGCTTCAGATCGAAGTAATGAGCGGTCCCCTTGAACGGGCACTCTGTCGTGGTATCCGAGCGTTCGAGCCGATCCAGCCTGACGTCGGAACGCGGGAAATAATAACGCGCAGGATGTCGGTCTTCGTCGACTTCGATCACGTCGCGCGAGTCGGCAATCACTTCGTTGTCGATTTTGACTTGCACTCTTTGACCGAGATGCTTTTCTTGCACTTTATGCTCTGGCCATTTTTGGTGTCCGGGCGATTTTTTCATGTTGACCTCCTGGCTTCTTGGCCATGATCGATGTCAAAGGCAGTCTCTACGGCCCGCATGCCTATCGGCCGCTGCCGTAGGGACGGGTGATAATCTCCAGAAGATGACCGTCCGGGTCTTCGAAATACACTCCGCGGCCGCCGTCGTTGCGATTGATCTGGCCCGGCCGGTGCTGGCCGGGATCGGCCCAGTACTCGAGACCCTGCTCGAGTATGCGGCCGAAGATCCGATCGAAGTCGTCTTCGCCGATCAGAAAAGCGTAGTGCTGCCAGGCGATCTCGCCGTCGGTCTCGTAGAAATCGAGCGAAACGCCGTTGCTGAGCTCAACGACGAGGAAAGGTCCGAACGGTTTCGGCGCCGGCAGGCCGAGAATTTCGGTGAAGAACGTCGCCGACTTCCGCTTGTCCCGGCACGGGACGATGGTGTGATTGAGCTGTACGCTCATCTGCGATGCTCCCTGACGCCAAGTCTGTTAGCTTTGTGACCGAACGCAAGGTCAAGCAGTTCAACCCGGCTTCGCCGAATCATCGATCTCGCTGATCGGCAGTCGGACAACGAATTCGCTACCCTTTCCCCGCCCCTCGCTAAATGCTTGTATGGTGCCGCCGTGCATCGCCACCAGACTTTCGACCAGCGATAGGCCGATCCCCAAGCCCCCTTCGGTGCGGTCAAGAGTCCGGTCCACCTGGTAAAAGAGATCGAACAGATGACACAACGCCGCCGGATCGATGCCGCGCCCGTTATCGCGGACCCGGATGGCGACCTCGTCGCCTTCGCGTTCGACGCTCAGCCCGATTTGCCCTCCCTCATCGGTGTACTTGGCGGCATTGTTGAGCAGATTCGAGACCACCTGCGCCAGCCGCACGAAGTCGCCTTCGACGTGGATAGTTTCCGAAGGCAGTTGCACGCGGAGTTCGTGCCGGCGCGCGTCGATCAGGGGACGGCTGGTTTCTACCGCGCGCTGCACGATATCGGCCACTACCAGCAATTCCCTGCGCAGTTCGATCTTGCCGCGGGTGATGCGGGATACGTCCAAGAGATCGTCCACCAGCCGGGCCAAATGCTCGACCTGCCGATCGATAACATCCCGCGTCCACTGAAGCTTGGGATCCTCCGTTCCCAATTTGCGCATGATTTGAACGGCGTTGCGGATCGGCGCCAGAGGGTTGCGGAGCTCGTGGGCCAGCATGGCGAGGAACTCGTCCTTCCGGCGGTCGGCCTCGCGTAACGCTTCCTCCGCACGTTTGATCTCGGTAATGTCCTGGAGGATGCCGCGGCCTTGGGAACGCGGGTAAGCCGCGCCCCGGAAGTGTAAAGTTACGAAAATTCCGTCGGCACGAGTGCCCTGCAGTTCCAGGTCAAAAGCCGAATCGGCGGATGCGGTGTGCAGCACGTCGAGCACAGCTGCATGATCCTGAGGGTCGATGAACTGCAGCAGTCCCTCAAGATTGCACGGAAAGTCGCTTAAGGGATCCACCGCAAAAATGCGGCGGATGTTTCCGTCGCACAAGAGCTTCTGATCCACCGGGTCCCACTGCCAGACGCAAATGGCGGCTAACGCTTGGAGATCCCGAAGTTGCTCCTCGGACAGTTGCAACGCGACTCGCTGGCGGAATCGACGAATCAGGAACCAGGCATGATCCGCGATCGCCTGGAGGGATGCGAGATCCTCGTTATCGTAGTCGACTGTTTTGTTGCCGACACCGACCAGCAGCACCACGCGATCATCGTATACGACCGGCACCCCCAAATGGCGCACCAGATGGACATGACCTTCCGGATAGCCCTGCTTGCGACTGAGCCCCTGGTAATCGTTGTGAACGTAGGGCCTGCGATGGCGGGCGCAGTCGGCCCAAATACCGGCGGTGCTTATCGGGTAATGGCGTTGATATACCGCTTGGCACTGGCGAAGGGTTGCGGCCGACCAGGTACCTAGTTCGATAGTCACCTGGTCTTCATTGACCAGATGGAAGTAGCCGACTTCACTGTCCGTCACTGCGACCGCCGCCTCGATAGCCGCGGAGTACAATCCGGGTTCGTCTGCGTCGAGAGCGTGGCGATATAAGTCCAGTAACGCGGATTTTGCCTTGTCGGGGATTGGGGCTAAGGGCGTATTAATCATTGATAAGAAATCATGTCACAGTGAAACAAGGCAGGCTTGTAGCCTTTCTCACCATTCTGGCCCGATGGCAAGAACGAGAGGGATTAGGGGCGCATGACGCTCAACTTCACAGCAACGTAAACAAAACTTCGATTTAGGCCCGCGTGTAAACCTTATCACGCGATCGCGAAGAGGTCCCAAGGGTCGGTTGTATCACGCTCTCGCCGCCCGGAAGGTTTATCGTGTCCCTTTAATCTGGAATCGAAACCGAACGCATCGGTATTTATTGATAACTGAATGGCAAGAACCCGCAAGTTCGACCATTTTTTTCGGACAATGTTTTCGTTTTTTTGCCTGCCCGTCAGAACTCGAAAGCCCAGCTTTCCCGGTCCAACTGGCGCTGCAGCACGATACGGCGCGGCGGCTGGATCAATAAGGTCCAGGTTTGCTGATTGTTGCGGTACGGCTCCTTTACCGATTTGAAGGGTTGGGGATTCAGCACGGCCAGGCAGAAGCCGCCCGGCGCGCGCACCGATTCGTAACGAATCAGGCCGACCCCGGCTTCCCGTGCCTGTTCCGCCAGCAGCTGCGTGCCGGCGTAATCGGAAGGATGCGTCCAGGTCTCCCGATGGGACACCAGGGGCGGCTTCGAAAGGTCGATAGCCTTATCGGCGGCGGCATGAAATTCGAACAGGGTCAGCTCGACGCTCGCCGGACGGCCTGACAGGCCTTCGCTGTCCAGCCAGAACCGCAACCGCCAGTAGCCGCATTCGGCTGTGGCCGTTCGGCGATCCTCGGCGCCGTAAAAAACGCCGGGGTCGGTGCGCCGGCGAAATCGAGAACCGCCCGGCAGCGGCCAATAGCGGAACGGCGTCGCCAGCAGCCAGTGCAAGCCTTGGGCGTCAGCGGGCAGGCGCGGCTTGGCCTCGTCGAGGATGTCTTCCAGCAATGTCTGATCGTCCAGATTGCCCGAAGCGAGGTGCATGGTCGCAACCCGATGCTGCGCCTCGACTGCCCGCCAGCCGCTGCCCCGCCAGGGGCGGGATTCAGACGTGAGCGCGGTGGGCGTCCAGGTACTCACAGGCATATATCAGGCCGTCGACCCGCTTGATGACCTCCAACGGCCGCTGCCCGTCAAAAGCGCGGTTGGCCGATTTCAGCCAGCTTCGGGCCAGTTCGTCGTCGCCGCCGACCAGCGATGACAGGGAACGATACAGGCGGACGAAATGGGCGGCCAGCTCCCAGGGTTTGCCGCCTTCCGGAAGAGCGTATCGGCCGTTCAACAGCCGGGACGCGGTCGGTTGGCTGGCGCCGATAATGCTTTTCAGATCGCTGGGCCCCAATCCCAGACGGCGAGCGGCCTCGATCACTGCTCCGGTGAGGACGCGCGAGCGGTCTGTGGCGGGGGCTGAAGCTGGGTGTGTCATGGGGTCTTTCCTCTCTTGCTTGCCAACGTGTTTATTCTATTGAATAACCCTATCATAAAACACACCGTGTGAATATCCGTTAACAGCCGGATGCACGCCAGATCTACCGAGACGATTATTTCGTCGATCCATCACTCCTGATCCACTTTCTCGATGCGAAAAATACTCGGTTGGCGGACAATCCTAAGCTCGGCTCTCCGTTCCGAAGGTCGAACATGAAAGCAAGCGTGCGTAATCGGCCGGAAGGTGTGGTCAAACCTATACGAAAGCGCTTGATGAGTTTCGAAGTCGCGATCCAGCCGACGAGGACGTGAAAAAGACCGACCGCCCCAAACCGACATGAAGAAAAACACCCTCCTAGCTCAAGAAGGCCGGCATCCCGATGACTCGCTAGCCGCGTTCTTCGAACGGCAAACCCGGCGTCACGGATCTCGGGAAGCCGTTCGCTATAGGCCAAGATACCGCACCATTCGCTGGAGTTACGACATGCTCGGCGAGCGCGTGTTCGGATTGGCACAAACGCTGGCCGCACACGGCATCGGAACGGGCGATCGGGTCGCTCTCTGCGCGGAAAATTCGCCACACTGGGTTGCGGCCTTCTTCGCCATCCTGGCCCGCGGCGGCGTGGTGGTGCCTCTGAATCCGAAAAGCACTCCGGATCAGATCGACCGGATCAGCAAATCCGCCGAGCCTAAGTTGGCCCTGCTATCCCCCTCGCTCGCCTGGCCCGACGAGGCCGTGCCGTGCTTGCCGACGGCCGACTCGTCCTACTCGGCGAACGAAGCCGCGGCCATGCGGGACAAAGCCGTCTTCGAGAACTCCGGCGGGCTCGCCGAAATCATCTACACCTCGGGGACGACCGGCGATCCGAAAGGCGTCATGCTCTCTCACGGAAATCTCCTGGCCGATCTCGACGCCGTGATGAAAGCGGTGCCCTTGACGCCCGACGATCATATCCTCACCTTGCTCCCCTTGTTTCACGTGTTCGGTCAAATGACGAGCCTCCTGTGCTCGCTGTACAGCGGATGCTCGGTCACCTATATCGCCGCCCCGACGACCCGCGCCATTCGGGAAGCATTGACCTACACGCCGGCGACTCATCTGGTCGTGGTGCCCGAAGTGCTCAAGACCATGATGGATCGTCTGGAAAGCCGGCTGGGCCGAATCCCCGGTTTCCTCCGGCGCGCGCTGCGCGACCGCATCCGTTCCCGCATCTCCCGGACACTCCGGACCATCGTTTGCGGCGGCGCTCCGCTCGATCCGACGATCGAGGACAAATGGTGGAACCTGGGTTTCGAGGTCTTGCAGGGCTACGGACTCACCGAGACGAGCCCGGTCGTCAGTACCAACACCTCCACCGCCCATCGCGCGGGATCGGTCGGAAAGCCTCTGGACGGGGTCGAGGTCAGGTTGGCTCCGGACAACGAAATCCTGGTCCGAGGCCAGATCGTGATGCAGGGGTACTATCGGGATGCCCAACGCACCGAGGCCGTTCTGGACCACGGCTGGTTCAAGACCGACGATGCCGGACGCTTCGACGAGGACGGATTCCTGTACGTCTTCGGACGCAAGAAATACATGATCCTGGGGCCGAGCGGCGAAAACGTCTTTCCCGAGGATCTGGAAGCCGAACTGAGCCGGGTTCCCGGCGTCATCGACAGCGCCGTAGTGGGCTTGCCGAGGAACGGCCGGACCGTCGTTCATGCCGCGCTGCTCTGTGAGCCGAACCGAGCCGCCGGCGCCGTGGCCGAAGCCAACCGGCATTTGGCGCCGCACCAGCAAATCACGAGCTGGTCTGTTTGGCCCGAGCCCGATTTCCCGCGTTCGGTCACGCGCAAGGTAAAA
Source organism: Methylocaldum sp. GT1TLB (assembly GCF_051027445.1). Classification (NCBI taxonomy): domain Bacteria; kingdom Pseudomonadati; phylum Pseudomonadota; class Gammaproteobacteria; order Methylococcales; family Methylococcaceae; genus Methylocaldum; species Methylocaldum sp. GT1TLB. The sequence continues at coordinate 3,825,048 of NZ_CP194898.1, read as the reverse complement.
AAAGAGGAAGTCATCAAAAGACTCGGCAGCGAACCGGCCGGCCGGCCGTCTCAAGGCGGGCGGATCACGCCGCTCAAGCGGCTCTTGGTCGAGGTGACGCAAACGGAGATCGGAGAAATCGACGATTCGACGCGGATCGTAGCCGACCTGAACCTGGATTCTCTACTGCGAATCGAGCTGGTCTCGCGGATCGAGGACGAATTCGGGGTTTATATCGAGGAAATGCAGATCACGCCGGAACTCACGGTCGCCGATTTGGACGCGCTTGTGCAAGGCCAAAAGGGACGAATGCCCCAGTTGGGGCGTTATCCACGCTGGTCGAACTCGGCTTGGGCCGGCCGATTGCGGCCCGCGGTAAATCAGGTTGTCTTCCGCTGGTGGCTTTCGATCTTCTGCCGCTTGCGCATAAGCGGCGAGGAAAACCTGACGAATCTTCAGGGACCGGTGCTGTTCATGGCGAACCACCGCAGTTTTCTCGATCCGGTCATCGCGACCTGGACGATTCCAGAAGTTATTCGCTCGCGCCTCGGCATCGCGGCCGGCACCGAGGTTCTCTACGGCAAATACCCTTGGTTCGCGCCGCTGGCGGAACTCGCGTTCAATGCCTTCCCGTTTCCCACCGGAACCCACGAAAACATCCGGCCGGGGCTCGATTATATCGGCCGCATGCTCGACGACGGCTGGAACATTCTGATTTTCCCCGAGGGAGGACTGAATCGGTCCGAACGGCCGCTGCTCGATTTGAAGGGCGGCACCGGCGTGGTCGCCGTCGAAATGGGCGTCCCCGTCGTGCCGCTCGTCATTCAAGGCACCGAGAAAATCCTCCCTCCCGACACCCTCGTGCCGAAGAGGCGGGGTCAAGTGAGTGTCCGCTTCGGAAAGCCCTTGAATTTGGCAGGACAGGAATACGCCGACGCGACTGCGAGTATCGAATCGCATCTGCGACATTTACTTGAAGATCGGGAAAACCGCGAATCAGCTCGTCGTAGGCCGGAATAAGCGCAACGTTTCCGGCACCGGTTCCCGGCGATGAGTCCTTGTCCCCGACATCGTTTGACCCAAACCAAGATGTCGGGAAAGGATTCCCGACCTACCAGACGGCCCAGGCCCGTAAGTCGGCAATCCCTTGCCGACAAACCCGCTGGATCGCGGAAAGGGTCGCGAATAAAGCAACCGTTTGCGAGCGGGCGCTACCGCAGACCAAAAATGCTCTATCCGAAGACTGTCAGGTCTTTTTCTTGTGCCTGATCAGGCGCCGACGCTTTCGAACCTGGCGGGCGGAAAGAATGTTGCGTTTGCCCTTGAACGGATTCTCGCTGCTCCGGAACTCGAGCTTGATCGGCGTTCCCTGTATGTCCAAGGCGTCCCGGAAGACGTTGATCAGGTAGCGTTTGTACGCCCCCGGCACTTCTTCCGTTTGATTGCCGTGGATCACGATGACCGGCGGATTCTGGCCGCCCTGATGGGCGTATTTGAGCTTGATGCGCCGGCCGCGAACCAAGGGCGGTTGGTGCGCGACCAGGGCGTCCTGAAGGATTTTGGTTAGCCGCGAAGCGGACAAATCCCGCGTCGAAGCCTCGTAAATGGCTTCCACCGTATCCAGCAGATTGCCCACGCCCGTGCCGTGCAGCGCTGAGATGTAATGCTTTTCCGCGAAATCAAGGAACGGCAGTTTCAAATCGATCTGGCGCCGCACGTTGTCTTTCTGGTCCGGACTGAGCCCATCCCACTTGTTCAGGCCGATGATGAGCCCGCGGCCGATTTCCAGAACCATGCCCAGGAGATTGGCGTCCTGATCGGTCACGCCCTCGCGGGCATCGATCAGGAAAATCACCACGTGGGCCGTTTCGATCGCTTGCAGGGCCTTGATGACGCTGAACTTTTCGATGGTTTCCGAGACCCGCCCGCGGCGGCGGATGCCGGCGGTATCGATCAGGGTATAGGCTTTGCCGTGACGCTCGAAGGGAATGTAGACGCTGTCCCGCGTCGTTCCGGGCTGATCGTAGACGACTACCCGCTCCTCTCCCAGAATGCGATTCACCAAGGTCGATTTGCCGACATTGGGACGCCCCACCACGGCGATGCGAATGCCGGGCGATTCTTCAGTCATTTCCGGCTCTTCCGGAGCCGGCAACTTGGCTTCCAGCTCGTCCAGCAGCGTATCGATTCCGATCGCATGGGACGCCGAGATGGGGTGGGGCTCACCGAGGCCGAGAGCGTAGAACTCGCCCGCAACGACCGCCAAATCCGCCCGGTCGATCTTGTTCACCACCAGAAGAACGGGCTTTCCGGTCTTGCGCAAGCGTTCGGCAATGGCTTCGTCGCCGGCATTGAGGCCGTGACGGGCGTCGACCAGCAGCAGGATCAGGTCCGCTTCCTCCAGCGCATAACTAACCTGGCGCATAGCCTGTTCGTCGATGCCGAGTTCGGTCTCGACGATACCGCCGGTGTCGACCACGAAATAGTCCTTTTGACCGCGCCTTACCCGGCCGTATTGCCGGTCTCGGGTCAAGCCAGGGAAATCCGCCACGAGCGCGTCGCGGGTCCGGGTCAGATAATTGAATAGGGTGGACTTGCCTACATTAGGGCGGCCCACCAGGGCGACCACGGGCAACATAAACTACTCCAATCGCAAACGGTCATCCGGGGAGCGCCCGGATGCCCCTTCCAATCGCAAACGGTCATCCGGGGAGCGCCCGGATGCCCCTTCCAATCGCAAACGGTCATCCGGGGAGCGCCCGGATGCCCCTTCCAATCGCAAACGGTCATCCGGGGAGTTCCCGGATGACCCTTCCACCGCGATGGCGGCCAAGGTGCCGCCGCTGGTATAAACGTAGATGACGTCGTCGAACACGACTGGCGTCGCCGCGATTGGGCTCTTGTCCACCCTGACCCGGCCCACCAAGCTGCCATCCTCCTGGGAAAGCAGATGGAGATAGCCCTCGAAATCACCTACCACGACATAGTCCTTGACCAAAGCTGGCGCCGTCAAACGCCGGAAGTGCAACTCGTCCTGTTTCCACAGATCGGCGCCGTTGCGCACGTCCAATTGCCAAACATCGCTGCTGGCGTCGGTTACGAACAGCGAGCGGCGGGCCGCCGCCATGCCGGTGTAAGAAGATAGTTCGGCCTGGCGCCAGAGCACGTCGCCGTCTTTTAACGATACGGCGGCCACGCCGCCTTGATAACCCGTCACGTAGATGGTGTCTCCTTTCACGATCGGATCGGAATCCATATCGACCAAACGCTCTATTTCGGAGCGACCGTGGGGCAACGCAATCGTCGCCTCCCATTCCGGTTTGCCGTCAGTCAAATTCAGGGCGATCAGCTTGCCGCTGCCATAACCGTCCAGCACGAAATCGTCTGCGATTGTCGGCGAACCACGGCTGCGAATCGAAAGTGCCGGTATCGTCCGGTCATGGTACCAGCGCGTCCCACCGGTATTTTCGTCGAGCGCGGTAATGCGCCCGTCGCTGCTCCGTATCACCACCGTGTCGCCTTCGACGCGCGGCAAGGCGAGAATCTCGCTGGACACGTTGGTTTTCCAAAGCACCGAACCGTCGCCGTCATTCAGCGCCACGATCTCGGCGTTGCTGGTGCCGAGTATGAGCTTGCCCTCACCCGCCACGGGTCCGGCGGAAACGGCCAGCTCAATATCCACGGACCACAGCTTGTCGCCGTTGAGACGGCTGCGCGCCTGAACTTCGCCCTTGCGGTCGGCCGCGAAAATCTTGTCTTCGGTGACGGCGGGAACCAGGTTCACATATTGCTCGGCATAACCTTTGCCGATATTGACATCCCAAAGCACCGTCATCTTGACCGCGGGCTCGAAATCTTTGAGCTCCGCGGGCGGGTCGGCATTATCCGAAGCTCCGAAGTACTCTCCTATACCGGAGGCTGCTTCTTTCAGTGGACCAAGCGCACTACAGCCGGTCAGCAGCAGACCGCACAAAAACAAGACCAGAAAACGGCGCATCAGGACCCGGCTGGTTTCGGCGCGGCCGGTAGATCGTTAAGCTTCAGCTCCAGCAGCGGGGAAGCTTCGCCGAATTCTTTCGCGGCTTCGTAAGCTCTACGGGCTTCGTCGGGCCGGTTGGCGGCCGCGTACAGATCGCCTTTGAGCTCTTGGTAAAGACCCGCAAACTTGCCCATCTGTTCCGCGGTCAACGGCTCCAAAAGGCTCAGTGCCGGACCGGTTTCTCCCGAAGCCAGCATCACCTGGGCGAGACGGAGCCTTGCGATATGCTTGAAGTTTTCGTCCTTGGTTTTTGCAAGCGTCTCTTCCAGAACGGCCTTCGCGCCAGGCAAATCATTGGAATCGACCTTGAGCTTGGCGAGCAGCAACCGGGCGTAATCGGCATAGGCGCTCGACGGGTACGTGGCGATGACCCGCTCGCCCAATTTGATCGCGGGTTCCGTTTGCTTGGTTTCCGACGCCTTCAGCATTTGCAGATAAAGATTGGAAGCCTGCTCGTTTTGGCTGCGCACATTGCCCTGCCACATGTTCCAGCCGATGATGAGCGCGACGCCCAGAAGAACACCGAGAATCAGCGATTGCCGATTTTCTTTCCACCACCGCTGGAGCGCTTCTAAGCGCTCTTCTTCTGTCAAATACGTTTCCACTCGAACCTCGTCGCGTTAAATGAGTGCTTGCAAAAAGGGGATCAGCTCGGATTGCGAAAGGGTCGTCTGGCCGGCCTCGGTGCGTAAGTATTTGATGCCGATCAGCTGATCTCGCGCCTCATCTTCACCCATGATCAGCGCCAGTATTGCGCCGCTTTTGTCCGCCCGTTTGAATTGGCTCTTGAAACTGCCGCCGCCGCAATTCACCACCAGCCTCAAGTTCGGCAGGGCATCGCGCAAAGCCTCGGCCAGCACGGCGCCCTTGCGTTCGGCGTGTTCGCCCACGCGGATCAGATAAGCATGGGGCAGCGCCGCGGCATCCAGTTTTTCCGGGGATTCCAGTAGCTCGATCAGGCGCTCCATGCCGAGAGCGAATCCGGTTGCGGCGGAACCTTTTCCGCCCAATTGTTCGATCAGGCCGTCGTAACGTCCGCCGGCGCAAACCGTCCCCTGAGCGCCCAGTTCGTGGGTGACCCACTCGAAAACGGTGCGGCAATAATAATCGAGGCCGCGCACCAGCGTGGGATTCACGGAATAAGCAATACCGGCTTCGTCGAGAAGCTCCCTCAATCGCTGGAAATGTGTTTTGGATTCCTCGCCCAGTTCGTGCGTTAAAACCGGCGCCGCCTGGATCAGCTCGCGCATATCCGGATTCTTGCTGTCCAGAATGCGCAAGGGATTGGATTCCAAGCGCCTCTGGCTGTCTTCGTCGAGCTTCCCATAGTGCGCACGGAAGTAATCCACCAGCTTGGCGCGATAAACATGCCGCTCTTCGGCCGTTCCCAGGGTATTGATTTGCAGTTCGAGCTTGTGCGCGATGCCGAGTTCCCGCCACAGCCTGGAGCTCAGCAAAATCAGCTCGGCATCGATGTCGGGGCTCGCCATGCCGTAAGCCTCGACACCCACTTGGTGGAACTGGCGATAGCGGCCCTTCTGCGGACGCTCGTGGCGGAACATGGGTCCCGCATACCACAGCCGGTTGATCTGATTGTGCAGCAGGCCGTGCTCCATGCACGCCCGCAGGCAGCCAGCGGTACCTTCCGGACGCAGCGTCAGGGAATCGCCGTTGCGATCCTCGAAGGTATACATTTCTTTCTCGACGATATCGGTGACTTCGCCGATCGAGCGCTTGAACAGTTCGGTCCTTTCCACCAACGGCAGACGGATTTCCTCATAGCCGTAGCTCGCCATGACACGGCGCACCACCGACTCGACATGCTGCCAGCGCGGCGTGCGATCGGGCAGTATGTCGTGCATGCCGCGAATCGCCTGAATCTTTTCCATAGTCGAAAGGGTTGTCGTGGGGTTATTTAAGAAGCGGGAGTCAGTCTACCGAAATGTAGCGCTTGGCCTGCACGGCTTCCTTGGTATTTGGAAATTTCGACCGCAGGGTTTTCGCATAGTCTCTGGCTGCATGGAAATTGCCGAGACCGGCTTCGGTCTCGACGCCGATCCAAAGCGATCTCGGATCCGGTTCCGCCACGGCGTGATAGCGCTCCAAAAACGCGCGCGCAGACATGCCCTGACCGGTTTCGCGGCTCAGCTCGGCCATCTCGATCAACGCCGGCGCAAAGCGGGGATCGTATTCCAGCGCCTGACGCAGATACTGCTCGGCTTCCCCATTTTGACCTGCCGACCGGGCGCAAATCCCGGCATTGGTGAGCGCGATCCAGGGCGAGTTATAGAGCTTCGAACCGATGACTTCCCGGAACTGGCTCATGGCTTCGGCGTACCGGCCCTGCCCGCACAAAAACCGGCCGTAGTTGTTGCGGACGCCGAAGTTTTCGGAATTCGCCGACAAGGCCTTCTTGAACTCGCGCTCGGCGTCGGCCGGCTGATCCAGCCGCTGATAGAGCACCGCCAGCGCGTTGTAGGCCTCGCTGTTTCGTCCGTCCAGTTCGGCGGCCTTGGTCAGATCCTGTAGGGCCACCTCGTAGTTGCCCGCTTCCATGTATTGGATGCCCTTTCGAACATAAATGTCGGATTGGCTGAGCGAGCCGTAGGGATCGTTAGGACGGGTATTGTGCGTCTTCGACGCTCCGCAGGCCGCGAGCGCCACACACACTATCGGACCGATCAAAACCCGGAATTTCATGACTGTACAACCTGTAAGCGGTGGTGCCTGCGCGTCCGGTCGTTCACCCGCCCCACCAGCTGGCCGCAGGCCGCGTCGATGTCGTCGCCGCGCGTTTTGCGGGTCGTGGCGATCAATCCGGCGGCGTGCAGCATGTCGCTGAACCGGCGTATGGTTTCCGGACCGGAGCACCGGTAATTGGAACCCGGAAACGGGTTGAACGGAATCAGGTTGACCTTGGATGGCACGTGACTCAAGAGGCGAATCAAGGCCCTGGCGTGCGCGGGCGTATCGTTGATGCCGTCAAGCATCACGTATTCGAAGGTCACTTTGCGGCGATTTTCCCGCCCGACATAGCGCTTGCAGGCTGCCAGAAGCTCCTTGATCGGGTACTTGCGGTTGATCGGCACCAATTCGTTGCGCAATTCGTCGTCCGGCGCGTGCAGGGAGACGGCCAGGGCGATATCTGACACTTCGGCCAGCCTGTCCAGAGCCGGAACGATGCCTGAGGTGCTGAGCGTCACCCGGCGCTTGGAGAGCCCGTAGGCGAAATCGTCCAGCATCAGGCTGGTGGCGGCGACAACATTGTTGAAGTTGAGGAGCGGCTCGCCCATGCCCATGAGGACCACGTTGGTCACCCGGCCTTCACCGAGTTCGCGCCGCGCCACCCAGAGCTGGCTGATGATCTCGGCGGCGCTCAGGTTGCGATTGAACCCCTGCCGCGCCGTGGAACAGAACGAGCATTCCAGAGCGCAACCCACTTGGGACGATACGCACAAGGTGCCGCGCCCGTCTTCGGGAATGAAGACGGTCTCGATGCGGTTTTGGTCATCCAGTTGCAGCAACCATTTGCAGGTGCCGTCCGATGATTTCTGCGCATAGGCGATCTCCGGCACGCGGATTTCGCAACGTTCGGCCAGCCGCGTCCGCAGCGACTTGCTCAAATTGGTCATCGCCGAGAAATCGGCGACGCCGCGCTGATGTATCCATTGCAGCAACTGCGTCGCACGAAAAGGTTTTTCCCCGATCTCGACGAAGTAGGCTTCCATCGCCTTCCGGTCTAGGCCGAGGAGATTCAGCTTTTCGCCGGAATTAACGGGTGCGGGGGCAGAGCTCATTCTCTTTGAAGAAAAATGCGATTTCCTGTGCCGCCGTATCCGGTCCGTCGGAACCATGCACCGCGTTTTCGTCGATGCTGACGGCAAAATCGGCACGGATGGTGCCGGGTGCGGCTTCCTTGGGATTGGTGGCGCCCATGATTTCGCGGTTCTTGGCGATGGCATTCTCGCCTTCCAGAACCTGCACCATCACGGGACCGGTGATCATGAAATTTACCAGATCGTTGAAGAACGGCCTTGCCTTGTGGACCGCATAAAATCCCTCCGCTTGCTCGCGGGAAAGATGCAGCATTTTAGCCGCGACGATTTTGAGCCCCGCTTTCTCGAAGCGGCTGTAAATTTCGCCGATCACGTTCTTGGCTACAGCGTCGGGTTTGATGATGGACAAGGTGCGTTCGACCGCCATTGGATCTCCTTGATTCGGATTCGCCGGTGTTGTGTAGTGAATGAAAACCGAGCGTTCTCGGCTTTCGGAAAAACGTTCGCCGCCCAGATACGGGCAGATAAAACATTGGGATTTTACTGGAAAATTGAGCCGATGATAAGAAATACCGGCCCTTGAACCCGTTTTCAAACGCCATGAGCAGCATCATGGCGTCGCACGGCAGATTGAAGCCGGCCTTTAGACCGCGAAACCTTCCCCGCAACCGCAGGTCGCCTTGACGTCGGGATTGTCGAAGCGAAACGCTCCGTTGATCCCCTCCCGGCGATAATCCACCCGAAGTTGAAGACTCAACTCGCCGGGCCAGAACTCCGGCCACCCTGGAAACTTATCATTATCATTCCCAAATCGACAGGAGAAGGGCGCAGGCTTTCGTTGTTTGACTTCCATGACCGCGCCAACGGAGTATCAACGGCGCGGGTGGGTTAGCAGAGCATAACCCGCTTTCAGAGATTCACCGACGCCCCCCGGCGCGATACGCGTCGCTGCTTCCCGCAGGGAGGTGGACTGATTCAAAATTAAAAGCAAATAACCAAAGTCTGACCCCTTCGCTCGCAGGAGCGATAAGTCCTATTTCGGTTATCTTTAACGCGTCCGCCGAGTTGCGTGGCAATTTCAATCATCCATTTTAAAGTCTTCTCGTCGGAATTCTTTGTCATCAAATGACTTTTTGATAAAAATAGTTTTCCTGGAATATCCCCCATAGGGTCAAATACTAAGGAACCTCTGAATAAATCGCCATGTTAAGCTTTTCGCCATTCGACTGGAGTGGTGACGCGATGAAACAAATCAGCTTTGCCTCGTTGGCGTTTGACGCCAAGAAGAAACAGACTCGCCGAGAGAAATTTCTGGCCGAGATGGACCAGGTGATGCCCTGGGAGGCGCTGTTGGCGGTCATTGAGCCGCATTACCCCAAAGCCGGACGCCGGGGTCGTCAGCCCATGCCACTGGAAGCGATGTTGCGGATCTACTTTCTGCAGCAGTGGTATGCGCTGTCCGATCCGGGCCTGGAAGACGCCTTGTACGAGATTGAGTCGATGCGGCGGTTCGCCGGGTTGGAACTCGTGGAAGACGCGCTGCCGGATGAAACGACCATCCTCAACTTCCGTCGCTTGCTGGAGCGGCACGAGTTGACCGCCCAGTTGATGAACACCATCAATGATGTGTTGGAACAAAAAGGTCTTTTGCTCAAAGGCGGCACGATGGTGGACGCCACGATCATTCATGCGGCGCCTTCGACGAAGAACAAAGGGAAAGCTCGGGACCCGGAGATGCGGCAAACCAAGAAAGGGAACCAGTGGTTTTTCGGCATGAAAGTCCATGTGGGGGCGGACGTGAACAGCGGCTTGGTGCACACCGTGTCGGTGACGCCGGCGAACGTGTCGGATCTCAGCCAGTTGCCGAACCTGCTGCGGGAAGACGACCGGGCGGTGTTGGGTGATGCCGGCTATGTCAACAACACCTTCAAGCGAGCGGCCCGCAAAGCCGGCGTGTTTTGGGGCGTGGCGCTGAAGGCGCGTCCCAAACGCACGCTGACAAGCGGACAGAAACGGCGGAACCGCAAGCTGGCTTCGGTCCGCAGCCGGGTGGAGCACATCTTCCGGGTGGTGAAGTGCCAGTTTGGCTACATCAAGACGCGTTATCGGGGAATCGCGAAGAACGCCGCCCAAGTCTTCACGCTGATTGGGCTGACCAATCTGTATTTGAAGAGGCACGCGTTGATGAGTTGACGGGCGAAGTCTGCCCGCGGTTCGCCCAACCGGGCGAATCCGGCCGGACGGACCGGAGAAAACCGTGGAAAACTCGGAGGAATGGCATGCTTGCATGGGTTTTTTCAGACAAGCCGGATTCTACTGGACCAATGTGGGCTTTATTCAGAGGTTCCCTAAAGTATCTTTCTCCGCCCTGCTGCCTGTGTCACTTTCCTTGAGAGCAATATCGTTACGCGCTTTGGCTAACGCCTTTAGCTGGGCAAGCGATGGCGGTAAATAATAGAAAAGTTTCTTTCTGCCGAGCCACCACGGGCCATATCGTGTTTTTAGGCCCAGGACTATAAAAAATAAACCTTTCTTTACCGCCATTGCTTTATAAGGGGTGGTTATTTGAACGATTTTATGACACCTGCACCACTGTAAAGTCTATTGACATTGGTCAAGCCCTTACCACGCTCATATAACAGAGGAATTCCAAGGCCATAATCAGCGCTATAATCCCTAACATGATTAGCCCATTGCCCTTTAGTCGTTAGGTCTGCCCAAAGCGCGGTAGGGCGCAATAGCGTACTCGCGTATTGCGCCGAATAAAGGCCGAATTCATGCGGCGGAATACGGGAGTACCCTATTCCGCCCTACGCGAGCTAAATGAGCAGATTATTTACCGTGACTAACTCGGATAACTTTTGCATCTCTTTTTGATATTTCTATCATGGCCACTCCACCCATTAGTCCTTCTGGTAACGTTCCTTTTATTACCCAAACGGTATTATTAAGGACCGCTTTTAGAGGTTTTTGTCTATCAATATTTTCCACACCATATATCGGTTTTAAAATCGCCTCCGCCACGACTACGGCCGTCATCTCGTCGGGAATAAAACCTTCATCAGGAACATAGGAGTGTTCCTGCGCCATAACGCTATAGCTTTCAGCTACCATTAAAAAAAATATAAAAAAGACACGACTTATCCGCTGACTCATTTGGCTCCGCTCCCAACTGTTTGGACGGTGCCGTGAAGTGGGCTATTTGGTAACGGTGTATACATTTTTATCTGTCCTTGAGGAGTGCCGAGTAATCCTGGAAGATTATCTTTGTCAAGATTTCTCTTGTCATCCTCTGAGAAGTTCTCGTTGTCATATCTTTTATCGTAACTGCCATGGGTATGATAGTTTCCGGCAGCTTTGGTACCAGTGGGACATACCCCATCATATGACCAATCTTTTCCACCCTTATTGGGAGGTGTATAAAAACAGCTTCCATTTGCATAAGTACACAGCCTACCGGCATATTCGACGCCATCCTTAATTGATTGCGGATTAATATCCCTAACGGCCTGCTCCCCAGCAGCTTGAGCACTCGGATACTCTGCGTAGGGTTCCAGCCCAAATGGATCGATGTAATTCAGCGGGTTATTCCCCACATAGGCATAGGTATTTAGACCACCCACGAGCCCGATCGGATCGCTCTCCAGATACCGCCCGAGGCTCGGATCGTAATCGCGGAAGACGTTGTAATGCAGCCCCGACTCGCCGTCGTAGTACTGGCCCGGGAAGCGCAGGTTGAGTGTGAGGGGCTGTTGATCGCCATCCGGGTCTTCCTCGGGGCGACCGACACCGAACGGGTCGGAGTCCCAAAACCAGCGCGGTAGGTATCAAGTCCCGGCTGTTTATAAACCTTTTTACGGAAAAGATGGGGATGGGATGTTTGCCAATTTTTCAGCCCGCGTAGGATGTGCCGACGAAGGAGGCGCATCGATCACAAACTCGAACGATGCGGTTCCTGCGTCACCGCATCCTACGCGAGCTTTGCTTATCCAGCTTATTGAGGGCAAACTGTCTTTATGGGTAGGCCATCTTTGTAAGCATAGTATTCGACGCAAGCTTTCTGATTTCTAATAACCTCGCGCTTACCAATATCACTACCATATATGACCTCGGCAATTGAGGTTGTCCCGTCTTGATTCCAGTCCATTTCTCGCCACGAGTATCCGTGCCTATAACTGGAAGATGCACGAGAAATAAGATATATGAGTAGAAATATAAAAACCACGCCAACAATTTTTGTCATGAGCTTTATCATCACCTTGCCCATGGAGCACTAGTCCCATCGCTTGATCGAGTAGCAGGATAATTCGTCGTTCCATTGGCCGCTTCGGAAGAAAGTAATCCATTACCAAGATCTACTGGTAAGACGTGGTTTCCATTTATGCCCAAAGTTGTTTCTCCATGTTTAAAAAAGTCATTTAACCCCGCTTCTCGAAGACATCGCTGCACAGGGGATGCACAGTTATTGGTTAGCGCATTATATCCACCTTGCGATCTCCGAAGGCACGCCTCAAATACTGCCTCCTTCTCAGGCGGCAACTTTAAATTTACTCGCGTGCCATCTCGAAAACCATTTTTGTCTACATACTCGGATGTAGGAAGATTGGTCATCCCGCTCGGACCAAAAGAATAAGTGGTGCCGTTAACATCGGCAGATGCATGACCGAACGACGAGCTGCCCCATCCAACCGGCTGCCAGATCGTTACACCGGCTTCTAATCCAAATGGATCAATCCAATTGACCGGATTATTCCCGACATAGGCATAGGTATTTAGACCACCCACGAGCCCGATCGGATCGCTCTCCAGATACCGCCCGAGGCTCGGATCGTAATCGCGGAAGTAGTTGTAGTGTAGCCCCGACTCGCCGTCGTAGTACTGGCCCGGGAAGCGCAGGTTGAGTGTGAGGGGCTGTTGATCGCCATCCGGGTCTTCCTCGGGGCGACCGCCCCCGAAAGGATCGGAGTCCCAAAACCAGGCTACGGTCTGATTTTGATCGGTCAGAAGCCTCGGCGCAGCAAGGTGGTCGGCCTGAACGAAATAGACGGCGGGTTCGCTTTGTGGTGGGGCGCCGCCGACACAGGTCGGGTAATCGCAACGCAAGACCAGCCGGCGCGCGTCGAGGACGGTAATCCAATGGTCGCGGTCGAGGTCGCGGGGGTCGCCGGGGCCAACCGGCTGGTTGCGGGCTTGAAGTAGGATGTCCACATCGCTCCGGTCGATGACCCCGTCGCGGTTGAAGTCCTGCTCGCGACCCTCGGGAGAGCGGATGAAGGCCAGCGGCAGATCGTCGAGATAGACAAATTCCCGCAGGGGCTGGCCTGCTTCGCCGCTTTCGGCAATGAGGTGCCCGGCCGCATCGTAGTGGTAGCCCGTAGTCTGGAAGGTGGTTTTTTGTACGCGCTGTCCCAAACCATTGTATCGGTAGGCGGCCCGGGGCAGGCTCTCCTGGTTGACCGTTGTGAGTCGGCCGTCCTCACGATAGCCGAATTGGTAGCTGCCCGCGCCGACCATGCGACCGGCTTCGTCATAAGCAAAGCTGCGGTTGTCCAGCCCCTCGGCCGCGAGCAGCCGATGAGTATCCAGGGCATAGCGGTATGCCGTCTGACCCGCGCTGCGGGTTTCGAGGAGGCGGTTGCCGACCTCGTCGTAACTCCAACCGCGACTGCCGTAGCGCCCATTGGCGCCGATCAGTCGGTCCAGGGCATCGTAGGTAAAATTCTGGTTGCGGCCCATGTCCAGCCAGTCCGTGATACCGACGATATTGTCTGCTTCGTCCAACGCGTAAGCGTGATGCTGCACCGTACCCACGGTTTGCTCGGTCAGGCGCCCGTCGGCATCGAAGCTGCGCGTCAGGATCAAACCGTTGCCGAAGGTGAGCTCCGCCAGAGGACCAAACGGCCGATAGCTGAGGCCGGTCGCTACCACCTCGGTCTGCCCCTGACTGGTACTCCGGACCTCCGTGATCCGTCCCGTGTTGTCCCGCGGATAACCGATCACCCGCCCAGACGGGTAGGTCAGGCTCACCAAACGGTCCGCGTCGTCGTAGCCGTAACGGGTGGTATACGACAGTCCATCGATCGTTACGGTTTGGGTCGTCAGCCGGCCACGAACGTCGTACTGGTAGGCGGTATCGCCAGCGCCGTCGGTCAGGCCGGTCAACCGGCCTAGCCCATGGGGTCCCTGGTCATAGCTATAGCTTACATCCGAGACCGTACCGGGATAGTCGATGCCCAAGAGCCGGTTGAGGGCATCGTAGCTGGAGATCGCCGTGGCACCGGTGGCATCTTGTCGGGTGAGCCGGTTGCCGGCGCTGTCGTAGCTATAGAGAACTGTGCCGGTGTTGGGGCTCGCTTCCTGGAGGAGATCGCCAAAGCCGTCATAGGTGTAGGTGGTGGTGAGATTCGAGGGATCGGTGACCGCGAGAAGATGATCCAAGGCATCGTAGCTGTACCCGGTGCTGCCGGCTAAGGGGTCAGTCTCTGAGACCCGGCGGTTCAAGGCATCGTAGGTGTAGTGAGTCACCCGGTTGAGGGGGTCGGTGACGCTGGTCCGGTTGCCGTTGGCGTCATAGGCGTAGGTGGTGGTCTGACCGGCGGCGCCGATGGATTGAGTAAGCTGCGAGAGGGTATCGTAGACCCACTGGTGTTGCCGGACCAGGGTGTTGGACGGATCGAATACCTCTTCTTTCGTCTTGTTGCCGGAGAGGTCGTAGGTGGTGTGGATGTTATTGCCTAAGGCGTCGGTGATATCGGTCCGCCGGTGGGCGGCGTCGTAGGTGTACTCAAGAAACGCGCCGTTAGGCGGCGTGACTTTGGTCAACTGGCCGACGCCGTCATACTCGAACGTCGTGCTCTTGCCGCCCACGGCGCGGTTGATCAGCCGGCCTCGAACGTCGTAGGCCAGATCGATGATGAGCCCGTTGGGATCGGTGATGCGACCGACCCGGCCGTGGGCGTCGTAGGCGCCGTAGGTGGTGACGTGCCCCAGGGCATTGGTGACCGAAGTCAGGTTGCCCTGAACATCGTAGGTCAAGGTCGTCACGTCGCCGACATCGGTGCGGGGACCGTCGACGCTGGTGACTTGACCGAAGTCGTTATAAGTGTAGGTCCAGGTGCGGCTTTGGCCGCCCGCGGTAATGGTCTTGGTGAGGCGGTTGCCGTGGGCATCGTAGGCGAAAGTCGTGGTCCGCCCCGGCTCGGTGATCCGGGTCGGCAGCCGGAAAGCCGGGTGCCACTCGGTGGTGATCGTCCGGGCTTCGGGCGTCCCCACGGCTTCGGTGCGGCTGGTCTCGAGGTTGCGGGCGAGATCGTATTGATAAGTGGTAGTGACTCCCTTGAAGTCGGTGCGGCTGACGACGTTGCCGTTGGCGTCATAGCTGGCCGAACTGGCTTGCTGACCGCAGCCGCTGCCGCAAGGCTGGGTCACACCGGTGCTGCGGGCGACGTTCAGAATGGTTTGGAACCCGTAGGTCCGGGCTGTTCCGAGCGGATCGGTCACGGTGCTGGAGCCGTCGGCCTGATAGGTCAGGGTCATTCTATCCGCGCCGCCGGCGTGTTCGGTGAGGATACCGCGGCCTTGTTCGTCGTAGGCGAAGGTCGCGAAACGTTCGCCGTTTTCGTCGATAATCCCGGTCAAGGCATAGGGGAACCGGATATCTTCGTAGGTGTACAACCGCTTCGGGTTGTCCGACAGGGTCTCGGGGGTGCTGTCCGGATACAGAACCGTACCGAGGCGTCCGAGCACATCATACTGATAGGTGTAGACGTTGCCGGCCGGGTCGGTCACGGTGCTCAGCCGATTTTGGGCGTCATACGCCAACAGCAATTGGCGGCCCGAGAGGCGATCGGTCACATGGTAAAGCCGCCCCAGGCCGTCGTAGGCCAAATCCTGGGCCAGCCCTTCTCGGCTGACGATCGCGGTCAATCGGCCGGTGACATCGTAGTATTCCGAAGTCTCGTCCTCGCCGAAGGAATAGCGCCAGCCCGTGATCGTGCCGGCCTCGCTGAGCGGGGCAAGGGTATCGGTGACATCGGCGTCGGGCCGCCATTCGCTGCCGACCTTGGCAAAGCGATAGGCGCGGCCGTCAGGACGCACGACATAAATGTCGTTCGCGGTCAACGCCAACTGGCGATCGTAACTGTGGCGCCAGCGTAACCCCAGGGTCCGATGTTCCGGGTAGGCGCTGTTGTAATAGCGCCTGAATTCCAGCGGCAGCCGACCAGTTCCGGTATAGTCGGATTCCGCCTGGAATTTGTTGCCGGTGGCACCGTTGACGGGATTGGTGCCGTTGCAGGCCTGCGGTTGTCCCGCGTTCTTTTGGGCCGGCGGCGGGGGTGGGGCGTAGTAGACCACCATGCTGTCCGAGGCGCTGCAGCCGTTCACGCTGCCGTGGACTTCGAAAACGTTGGGGCCAGGCTGGAGCGTCACCGAGGCGGCGCCGGACCCGAGGAAGTTGATGAGGGTCGTGAAGGTGCCGGACTGCTGGAAAAACGGGACGCCATTCAGGGTGGCCGTGACCTGGCCGACATCCCCCTGATTGGCGGTCCCGGAGCCGGTACCGGCGACACCGACCTGGGCCGTCACCACCGTGCTGCCGCGAGCCGGCGCCGTGAAGCTGAGCGAGCAGGCGTCGGCCGCGCCGGCCGCAAGAAGATTCAGAACCAGCAGCGCGCAAACGAGCATGCGCGATGTTCCCGTGGTGTTCCCAACCAGGGCACAGAATCGTCTCCCTGCCCCCCATCGTTTTTCCATCGTAGATCTCCCGAAAACGTGTTTTACCGTCGCCGCTGAAACGTCCGGCGCTGGCTTCGCCGCTGAAGTTAAGCAGCGATTCGGGAGTCGGTTTGTAACCAACGTCGCAAAAACGAAAACACGTCCCCGATCACCGATGTCCGGTGCCGAGCTGAACGGCAGAATTCGTCGGAGTAGAAGATGCGTGAGTCCGACCGTTCTTGTAGCTTCCGATGAAACATCCCCGCACGAAAGCCGAACGATACGGTAGGTCGACTAAGTACATTCCGCAAATACTTGCGGAATGTACTTAGCGCGAAGGTCGGCCGGGACAGGCAAGTCTTCCGGATGAGCGGATTTGTCGGTGTGGCAGAATCTTGCTCGCTAGTTGCGACAAGGAAAAGGACGCGGCTCGCCGACTAGGAGCCTACCCCAGTAGGTCACAAATCCCTTCGACACGCTCAGGGCGAACGGCCTACTGAGATAGGCTCCAGCATTGCACTGCCAAGGCGCGGCCGGCCAAGAGCAGGCGGTAAACGGCGAGCCTCACGAGATCACCGGGGTGCCGATGTATCGGCTCTTCCGATTGAAGAGAGAATCTTAGACGGCGAAACTTTCCCCGCAGCCGCAGGTCGCCTTGACATTGGGATTGTCGAATCGAAACGCTTCGTTGATTCCTTCCCGGCGATAATCCACCTGAACGCCCGAGAGATAAGCCAGATCGCTGTCTCTCACGACGACTTTCACGCCGTGCTGTTCGAATACGGCATCGCCCTGCTCCACCGCATCGGCGTAATCGACTACATAGGCGAAACCGGTGCAGCCGGACTTTTTCACGCTCAGACGAAGCCCTACCCCTTTGCCGCGTTTTTGCAATTGCTTGGCGATTTGCTCCGCCGCTTTTTCAGTTAAGGTAATGGACATAATACGTAATCTCTGTCGGATCGCTGATTCAAAAAGCTTATAAACGCTCGGGGCATAATCTTTAAATGACCGGCATCACCGGTATCGCTCCCCGGCTCTCAGACGTGGGTATGCCCACGAGGTTTTTCAAGACCTCCAGAAAACGGTCGACTTCCGCCTCGGTGTTGCTCTTGCCGAAGCTTGCGCGTATCGCGCTCTTGGCAACTTCCGGCTCAACGCCCATGGCGATGAGCACGGGGCTCGGCTCGCCGGCGCCGCTGGCGCAAGCTGAACCGCTGGACACCGCGATGCCCTGCCGATCGAGGTTCATGACCAGGGCTTCGCCGTCGTAACCGTCGATGCCGAACTGCAAAGTATTGGGCAGCCGCTCCGCATGTTTGGCGAACAAGATCGCTCCGGGAATCGTCTCCAAACCGACCTCCAGCCGTTTGCGCAGACCGAGCAGCTGAGCGCGTCGTCCCTCCAATTCGGACAAAGCCAACTCCGCCGCTTTACCGAAACCGACGATGGCCGCCACGTTTTCGGTGCCGCCGCGTAGGCCTTGCTCCTGTCCGCCGCCATGCAGCAGGGGTTCTAGCATGACGGTTTTGTCGAGAATCAGCGCGCCCACGCCTTTGGGACCGTAAATCTTGTGCCCGGAAAGGGACATCAGATGAGCGCCTGAGGCTTTGAAATCGAGCGGAATCTTGCCCGCCGCCTGCACTGCGTCACAATGAAAAACGATGCCGCGCTCGCGGAACCAATTGGCGATGGACGCGATATTCTGAATCACGCCGGTTTCGTTGTTGGCCATCATGAGGGTGGCGAATCGAAGCTCGCCGGCCGGCAAAGATTCGATATACGACGCATCGGCCATACCATTCCCGTCCACAGGAATGGTTGCGACCCGCCAGCCTCTGGTCTTCAGGAACTCCAAAGGCTCCGAAACCGATGGATGCTCGGTAGCGCCCGCAGCGATCACGCCCGACTCGCGAGAAAAGGCCAAGCCTTTTAGCGCCAAATTATTCGCTTCGGTCCCGCCGCTGGTAAACACGACCTCGGACGGATGCGCGCCCACCAGGGCAGCGACCTGCTCCCTGGCCGTATCGACCGCGCCGCGGCAGACCCGCCCCATCCGGTAAAGACTCGACGGATTGCCGTAAAAGGCGCCCAGATAGGGCACCATCGCATCCAAGACCCGCTCATCCAGCGGGGTGGTCGCATTGTGATCGAAGTAGATCATTTCGTCAGAACGCTAAATATGCGTTTCCCGACGCAACAGCATATCGATGCCCTGAACGCCGGACGCCTGCTTGTCCTGACGCTCTGCTACCAGGCGCACGTTCTTGCGCTGCAAGACGTCTTGCAAGCTGATGGAGGCCAAATAGTCGCGAATCTGCTCGCTCAATCCCAGCCAAAGATCATGGGTGAGACAGGGCTGATTGTTCTGGCAGTTGGCTTTGCCGCCGCAGCGCGTCGAGTCGATGGTTTCGTCGACCGCGATAATGATTTCGGAGATATTGATCTGGCTGGCGTCGCGGCTCAATTGATAGCCGCCGCCCGGCCCTCGCACTCCTTCGACCATTCCGGCCCGACGCAAACGCGCGAACAACTGCTCCAGGTAGGACAACGAGATGTGCTGTCGTTTGGCGATATCGGTCAATGTCACCGGCCTTTTTTCGCTATGATAGGCCAGATCCAGCATGGCGGTGACGGCGTAGCGGCCTTTCGTCGTTAAGCGCACGGAATGACTCCCGGAAATTCACACTAAATACGTGGGAATTCAGGTTCACATATCCTAGAAAAATAGTCAATTATTAAGGCACCACAGGGTTTTTGCTGTCAAGATAACCGGCATCATGCATTCGCAATCCTGGCAATTTTGGATCGATCGCGGCGGAACCTTCACCGACATCGTCGCCCGCCGGTCGGACGGCCTCCTGTTGACCCACAAGCTCCTTTCGGAAAATCCGGACCGCTACCGCGACGCCGCCCTGCAAGGCATCCGCGACATTCTGGATCTGGCTCCCGATGCGACCCTGAAACAGGCCAACATCCAGGCCGTGCGGATGGGCACCACGGTGGGGACGAATGCGCTGCTGGAAAGGAAGGGCGAACCGACGGTCCTGGCGATCACGCGGGGCTTCGCCGACGCCCTCCGCATCGGCTATCAGAACCGGCCGGATATCTTCGCCCTGAATATCCGCCGCCCCGAACCGCTTTACCAAAAGGTCGCCGAAATCACCGGGCGTCACGACTCCCGCGGCTCGGAGCTGGAGCCGCTGGATCTCGGCGAAGCGGAACAACAATTGACCGGGGCCTACCGGGAAGGTTTCCGATCGATCGCCATCGTGCTCATGCACGCCTGGCGGACGCCCGATCACGAACTCGTACTGGAAAAGCTGGCCAAGGCAATCGGCTACACCCAGATTTCCCTCTCCCACCGCGTGAGTCCCGCCATGAAATTGATCGGGCGGGGCGACATCACGGTGGTGGATGCTTATCTGTCGCCGGTATTACGCCGTTATGTCGATCAAGTCGCCGCCGGCTTGGGCATCGGCCCAGCCCATGAAGTGCAACAAGATCACAAGCTCAAGTTGCTTTTCATGCAGTCCAACGGCGGACTGGCGGATGCCCACCGGTTCCAGGGCAAGGACAGCATTCTGTCGGGTCCCGCCGGCGGCATCGTCGGCGCGGTGGCGGTCTCCCGTCTCGCCGGCTTCGATCGGATCGTCACCTTCGACATGGGCGGCACATCCACCGACGTGGCCCATTACGCCGGCGAATTCGAACGCAGCCAGGAAACCGAGATCGCCGGCATCCGGCTGCGGGCGCCCATCCTCAATATTCACACCGTCGCAGCGGGCGGCGGCTCGATCCTGCGTTTCGACGGACTTCGCTTCCGGGCCGGCCCCGATTCGGCCGGTGCCAATCCGGGCCCCGCCTGCTACCGGCGCGGCGGACCTCTGTGCGTGACCGACGCCAATGTGATGGTAGGAAAGATACGCCCGGAATTCTTTCCGAAAGTGTTCGGACCGACCGGCGATCAGCCTCTGGATACGGAAATCGTGCGGCGCAAATTCCGGGAACTGGCGGAAACCGTCCGGTCCGGCTCCGGGCAAACGCTCTCGCCCGAAGAAGTGGCGGAAGGCTTCATCGACGTGGCGGTGGAAAACATGGCCGCCGCGATCAAGAAGATCTCTGTGCAGCGCGGCCACGATCTGGCCGATTACGTCCTGTGCTGCTTCGGCGCGGCCGGCGGCCAGCACGCCTGCAAGGTCGCGGAACGGCTCGGCATCGCCAAGATTTTTCTGCATCCTCTGGCTGGCGTCTTGTCCGCCTACGGCATGGGTTTGGCCGATTACCGCGTCATCAAGGAACGGGCGGTCGTCGCTCTGTTGAACGATGCCGCCGTCCCGGAGTTGCGGACGGTGCTCGACGCACTGGAAACCGAAGGACGCGCGGAGCTCTCCGCCCAGGAGGTCCCGCCGGAACGGATCGTCGCGGCTCGCCTGGCCATGCTCCGGTACGAGGGTACCGACACCCTGTTCGCCGTGCCGTTCGGCGATTCGGCGGAGATGCGGGCGAAGTTCGAGGACCGGCACCGCCAGCGCTTTGGCTTCGTTTATCCCGACAAGGCTTTGCAGGTGGATACCGCGACCGTGGAGCTGTCCGGCTTGAACGAAACCATCGAAGAACCGGAATACCCGTTACAGCCCGACGCTTCTCCGGAACCGGTCGCGAAGGTCCGGATATATTCCGGCCGAAACCATCACGATGCGCCAGTTTATCGGCGCGAGGACCTGAAGCCGGGGGTCCGCTTGCAAGGACCCGCGATTCTGGTCGAACCGAACTCGACCACGATCATCGAGCCCGGCTGGCAGGGCGAGATTACCGTCCGCAACCATCTTATCCTCAGCGCTCGTGAAGCAAGCGACTGTGCGAATTCCATGTCGGAGGCAGAAGAAACGGAGCAGCCGGTCGATCCGGCGCGCCTCGAAATCTTCAACCGGCTGTTCATGTCGGTCGCCGAGGACATGGGCTATACGCTGCAAAACACCGCCCATTCGGTGAACATCAAGGAGCGCCTCGATTTCTCCTGTGCGCTGTTCGACGGAAACGGCGGACTCGTCGCCAATGCGCCGCACATTCCGGTACATCTGGGTTCCATGGACGAGAGCGTCAAGGCGCTGATCGCGGGTCACGGGGACGAACTGCGACCGGGCGACGTCTGGCTCATCAATTCCCCCTATCACGGCGGTACGCATCTACCGGACATTACGGTAATCACGCCCTTGTTCGACGATACGGGCGAATCGGTCCTTTTCTATCTCGCCTCGCGCGGTCATCACGCCGACGTGGGCGGCATCACGCCCGGTTCGATGCCGCCCCGCAGTACGTCCATCGATCAGGAAGGCGTTCTGAGCCCGGGTCTTAAGATCGTCGAAAACGGACACATACGCGAATCGGCCATCCGCGACTGGCTCAATGCAAAGCCTTATCCGGCCCGCGATCCCGACCGGAATCTGGCGGATCTCCGCGCCCAGATCGCCGCCAACGTGAAAGGCATGCAGGCGCTGCGTGGCATGCTCGAACGTTATTCGCTGGCGACGGTCCGGCGCTACATGGGGCATGTGCAGGACAACGCGGAAGAAGCGGTGCGGCGGGTCATCGCATGGCTTTCCGACGGCGAATTCGCGGTGACGATGGACTCGGGCGCGGTCATCCGCGTGGCGATCCGGGTCGATTCCGAAAACCGGCGGGCCTTCATCGATTTCACCGGGACCTCGCCGCAGCAGCCGGACAATCTGAACGCCCCTGCCGCCGTGTGCAAGGCGGCCGTCCTGTATGTGTTCCGCACCCTGGTGGACGACGATATTCCGCTGAACGCCGGCTGTCTGCGCCCGCTCGAAATCCGGATTCCCGAAGGCTCCCTGCTCAACCCCCATTATCCCGCGGCGGTCGCGGCGGGCAACGTGGAAACCTCGCAGCACATCGTCGATGCCTTGTACGGCGCGCTGGGCGTGCTGGCCGCTTCGCAGGGCACGATGAACAACTTCACCTTCGGCAACACGCGCTACCAATACTACGAAACCATCTGCGGCGGGGCCGGCGCCGGAGCCGGTTTCGACGGCGCGGACGCCGTGCACACCCATATGACCAATTCCCGCATCACCGATCCCGAAGTACTGGAGTGGCGGCTTCCGGTGCTGCTGGAAACCTTCGCCATCCGCCGGGGCAGCGGCGGCGAGGGCTTGCATAAGGGCGGCGACGGCGTGATCCGAAAGATCCGGTTTCTGCAACCGATGACCGCAGGAATCGTCTCCAGCCGCCGCCTGCAGCCGCCGTTCGGCCTCAACGGCGGAAACCCTGGCGCATGCGGACGAAACCTCGTGATCCGCGCCAATGGAGAGCAGGAAATTCTCGGGTCGCAGGCCGAAACCGACATGGACGCGGGCGACACGTTCGTCATCGAGACGCCCGGCGGCGGCGGATATGGAAGTTAGATTGTTCCGAATCCCATAGCCTCCTGGCCTCGGACAGCTGCTCGTTGACGGCCGTTTTCACGACTGTTTTGGACATCGAGGTGATCACTTGAAGAGCATTTGCGTATTCTGCGGTTCCAACCCCGGCAAGCGCCCCGAATACCGGATCGCTGCCGAAACCTTGGGCCGGCTGCTGGCCGAAAAAGGTTTGGAACTGGTGTATGGCGGCGGGACCGTGGGTCTCATGGGCATTCTGTCGAGTGCCTGCCTTGCGGCCGGAGGACGGGTGATCGGCATCATCCCGAAAGCTTTGATCGGCCGCGAGGTGGCAGGACGAATGGTGGAACACACCAGCCTTACCCGGCTGGAAGTGGTAGATTCGATGCACACCCGCAAAGCCCGCATGGCAGAAATCGCGGATGGCTTCATCGCGCTGCCCGGAGGTTTCGGAACCTTCGAGGAGCTGTTCGAAATCCTTACCTGGGCCCAACTTGGATTTCATCGTAAGCCGATCGGACTTCTCGATGCGGAAGGCTACTACGAACCTCTCCTAAGCTTGTGCGATCGGGCGCTCGCGGAGGGCTTCATGAAACCCGAGAGCAGAAGGCGGCTGCTGGCCCATACCGACCCGGAAATGCTCCTGGAGGCCCTGGCCGCATATCAGCCCGAACCGGTCATCCCGTGGATTCGGGACGAGAGGCAGCTGTAATTCCATTCGGCATTCAAGCGGACATTAATCGTAGGATGGGTAGAGCGAAGCGAAACCCATCGATGGCGGGTTAGCCCCTAGTCTCCGCTCGGGACAGGCCCTTCGACAGGCTCAGGACAGGCTCCGCGTAACCCACCGATTCGAGGTTGCCACACCTGAATTCAATTGAAAGCTACGCGCTGAGAAGCTCCGGAGCGTAATGGCTGCCCCGGTTCGTGGCGAGCCTCAGCCCCCAAGTGAAAGGCGCATGAAAGTGAAAGGGACAGGCAGTCAAGCGGCGACTTGCTCATACGAAAAGCTCGGGAGATCCGCCCTCTCCTTTGCATGCTCGATCGTAATCCCGCAAATATTCCCGTGCTGGTCTAAATCAAGCAGCGTGTTTTCGTCCAAGTCCCGCGTTTCAGAAACCTGGGCGGGCTTCAACTCGATATAAAGGGTGTCCGTATCCTGGAAGTACGTGATCTTCATGGCTTGAGCGTCCTATCGAAAAAAGAATTGTGCACGGTTTCCCGGTCCTCCAGCAAAATCACTTGTAGTCGGAAACGATCACGCGGGCCATGGGGTATTAGCACAATAACCAAAGCCTGACACCTTCTTTTTGTTGCTAAAATTAACGTGCGTTGTTCATTTCAGGAATGCATTGGTTTCATTTCTCCTTGAAGCAAAGCATCACAAAGTTGCTCGCACAAAACTTTTGCGAGAAAATAAAAGGTGAAGACGCGGGAGTCCGCTTAAGTTACTGGTTACGCTTTAACCAGAATGGGAAAAGCTCGAAGCCCATATGCTTTCGCATAGATACGACGACCCTTTACGGTGATCCAAGCTCGAAAGGCAATTTTATAACCTTCTGGGATTGGAAAGTCGAGTTCGAGTTGCTTCATAAAATCACCTCCTTTTCTCGGGAGGATTTGCATGCCGCTAACATGCATCCCGAGCAGCAAGGGTTAATAAAGAACTCTCGCGCCTTCTCAAACTGCACCACCACGGCCCTGCCAGCTACCACTCTTGCCGGAGAATGCTGCCAGGGCCTTTCTCTAGCCCCTGCCGGGCGGCATCAACAGGGGCTGTACGCTCTTCTCATTAGAAGTCTCCTTGTTGGTATAACGAGATTTTAACGTTAACGCCGTCCCTGTCAATTCCATTGCGCTTATTTTTTCAAAATAAGCGTCCCACACAGATTGATGGACAACGCTAATTAGCCTACGATATTAGCGTAACAGTAAGCGCGAGGGCGTAAAAGTGAGCAATCATCAGAGTCGATACCGTTATCCAGTAATCGGATTAAGAGACGCAGTAGCGAAGATCGAGGCTCTTTTTCATAAAGAGCATCGAAATCCCATGTCGCCCGAGACCGTTGCTCACCACATTGGTTACGGAAGTCTTAATGGAGCTTCCCAGAGGGTGATCGCTGCTTTAAAAAAGTACGGCTTACTTGAGGGAAGAGGCCACGACCTTGTTATTACTACTGATGCAATTACGATCATCGCTGATAAGGATGTTCAAGATCAGTCAGACCGTGCCGCAGCTCTAGAGCGAGCATTAGTCAGTGATTCATTATTTGAGGAACTTAGGAACCGTTTTGGCGATCAGGTAAGTGAGGTAAATGTCACCTCTTACCTTGTTAAGAAGGGGTTAATGCCTGACTCAGCAAAGCGAGCGTGCGCTTCTTTTCTAGACTCGGTCGCGTTTATTAAGGAAGAACTTAACGGCCACAACGATTCAGTTCAGGAGGAACAGGCATCAATGGTCAAAACAGAACACGATAAATCAGGTAGCGGCATCACGCGTGAAGAAACACGGATTACACAAAAAGAGAGCAATCAACCACTTACGCTTCGAAACGGCGAGGATTTTGCCGTTTTTACATTTGATCTTGATGAGGGGCAAGCCGTCATAAAATGGCCGCGCAACCTCAGCATAGAAAGCGTTAATGATCTGGAGAGTTGGCTTGAAGTAATTATGCGAAAAGAGAAACGGAAAGCTATGGCACGAAGCCAAGAGACGCAAGATAAGGAGTAACCATTTTCCGATCATTAAAAAGAGGCTGGGCGGTGCAATCTGCCCAGCCTCTTTTTGTCATCACAAGAGGGTGAAAGGGTCAGTGAAAGGGTCAGCAGTGAAAGGGTCAGGCTTTCATTATTTTGCTTATGCCACGCTCATGGCGTTCGCTTCCGACCGTGTTTTCATTTCGTCCAACAGTACAGTAAATCGGGAATTCTTTCCCGACACGACTGCCGGCAAAGGATGGCTGACCTACGACTTTGCCGGAAACGCAGAGCCTGTCCTGAGCGAAGCCGAAGGGCTTATTCCGGCCTAGACATTTTCCGATTCGGTGTCAGAGAGCCCGATATGTAGGTCGGCAATCCCTTCCCAATCGCAAACGGTCGCTTTAGTCGCGACCCTTCCGACAAAATCCTTTGCCGAGCCGATAAGTCGGCAAGGGATTGCCGACCTTATATCTCGATTCTGGATTCCACAAGAGGCAGAATCTCCGACTGATCATCGGACCCAGACGCTGGGCAAGACGTTGCCGACCTTGGGCCTGAAGCCCGCGCCGTAGATCGTCCCCCAGCGTCCCTTCCTCGCCATAGAGTTCGAACGGTATCGTAGGGCTGCCTTGGGCAACACCCTGGATGGATAAGGCTGAACCCGGCAGGAGCGGTTTCGATCGGTCAGCACTTTGCCCCATCGTCAACGCAGACCAAGGAGACCCTATGACGTTCAGCCCCATCGGGATCGACATCGCCAAAGCCAAGTTCGACGCCGCCGCGCTCCGCCACGGCAAGTACAAAACCAAGGTCTTCCAGAACACGCCCGAAGGGTTTAGGGCGTTCCTGGCCTGGCTGCAAGCCTTCCCGACGCCCCACGTATGCCTGGAGGCCACCGGCCGCTATGGTGAGGGCTTGGCCCTGTTCCTGGTCGACCACGTCCTCGCCGTCAGCGTGGTCAACCCCGCCCAAATCCACGCCTTCGGCCAAGCCGAACTGAGCCGCACCAAGACCGATAAAAGCGATGCCAAGCGCATCGCCCGCTTCTGTCTCAGCCAACGGCCGCTGCTCTGGCAGCCGCCTCCGCCGGCCGTGCGCCCATTACAAGCCTTAGTGCGTCGGCTCGAGAGCCTCCTCGAGATGCGGCAGATGGAAAAAAACCGCCTGGACGGGGCCGACCCCACCGTACGCCCCTCCATCGAAGCCGTGCTCGCCACCCTCGACACCGAGATCGCCGCTACCCAACAACGCATCCGGGAGCACATCGACCACGATCCGGACCTCCGGCAACGGCGTGACCTGCTCGACACCATTCCCGGTTTGGGCGACGCCACCATCCCGGTGCTGCTGGCCGCCCTGGGCGACGTTCACCGCTTCGAAAACGCGCGCAGCGTCGCCGCCTTTGCGGGCCTCTCGCCCAAAGAGCACCAGTCCGGGAAGTGGAAAGGCCACACCCGCCTGTCCAAGACCGGCGATGCCTTGCTCCGCAAGGCCCTTTATATGCCGGCCATCGTCGCCTGGCGCCATAACCCACTGATCCGGGCCTTCTGCGAACGCCTTAAAGCCCAAGGCAAGAACGGCAAACTCATCGTCGGCGCCGCCATGCGCAAGCTCCTCGTCCTGGCCTACGGCGTCCTTAAGTCCGGCCGACCGTTCGATCCCAATCATGGGCTTGCATCGTGATTTCTAAGACGGTATCTACGTTCTTCCCGCCCGACACGAAGCCGTACATCGGGATGAAAAACGCTCTATGAGTCATATCGGCCTGTATTTTGACTTGTGCGGGGCAGTTTCCCATGGCGCGCCGCTATATAGCAGTGAAAAATGCTTAATTGCTCCGGCAGCTTAGTGGAATCATGCCAATGATAGCTGGTATGGGATGGGCTGAGCCTGCGCAGCCCATCGATCGCGAACGATGCCTGTCCTGAGCCCAGTCGAAGGGCCTGTCCTGAGCGAGTCGAAGGGCGCTTCCCGATGGTCGGCACATCCTACGGACTGCATTTGTCGAAAATCGCTCTTTGTGCCATAGCAATAACAGCCGTGTCTTGAGCGCGGCTGTCGCCGGAGCCCAGGCGGGCGAATTGATCCATGAATACGTCTTGGCAATGTGCAAGAATCTGAAGGTATCCGATCTCGCCGGGACCATACACATCTACCCGACCCTGGCGCAAATCAACCCCCGCCTGGCCGAGCAACGTCTCAAGGCTGGCCTGACCCCGACGGCAAAACGCTGGCTTAAATGCCTGTTTGGCTTGCGCGGCAACTAGTAGTACAGCCGCAGCTGTTCCCGCCGGTGGCGCCGATAATGGCAATCTCGAGCGCGGACTTCAGGCAGCAAAAACCCTACTCACTTCAGCGTCAGCACGAGCGTAACCCATTGAATCTACGATGATGAAAAAATCAAATCTGCGCGGATTCGAGCTGATAAGCTGGTTTAGATGATTTTTTCAACACAATCGGCCAAAAGCCGCCAGTCGCCAAATCTCCGTGGACGGTCGGTTCCTTTGGAAAAATCGGCCATTTTGCGGCAGCGACGTGAAGTGCGACGCATCCCCAGCATATCCGCAGAGTTACTGATTCGGTAACTAGGGCTAGATCATGGCGTCCGAGAAGGATGACTACACGTCCAGCGAAACAGCGGAGTGATGAGGCGCTAACCGATTCGTCCAAACTTTCGTTTTTCTGCTCTCCCGCTAAGCGGCCGTTCAATTTCAAATGGCGTTTCTGTGTACGGCCTGTTACAAGCATGTCAGGATTTTTTACAGAGCCCCAAAGATACAGAGGGAACCGCTGGGCGCGAGGCACTCTAAAGAGTTTTATTTCAAGGTCTTACGGTTAGTATTGGAGGCGATGGCCTAAATCCTGCTTGGCACTTCGAAGGTGCTAGGGGGTCGTTCCGAGGCGGTAGCGACGGTTTACCATCATGCTCACTCGTGAGCGCAGAATTAGGGAAAGTGAGACCAATGAAAACTCTGTGGATAATCGTTTGCCTAGTCGCTTCGTGCCTTGCCTGGGGAAGCGCGCATGCTCTACCGACGCTGCAGGTGACTAACGGCATATTGACCGGGGCCACCGGCGTCGAAGTCACCGTCAACAACGTGACCACGCTATACGATGTCACATTTCAGGGTGGGACCTGTGCCGGGTTGTTCAGCGGGTGCGATTCCAGCAACGATTTCGTGTTTAAGACGGAAGGGGAGGCATTGGCCGCCTCGCAAGCCTTATTGGACCAGGTCTTTTTGGACGGGGCCTTTGGCGCCTTCGATTCCGCCCCGGATACAACCGCGGGG
Organism: Methylocaldum sp. GT1TLB; assembly: GCF_051027445.1. Classification (NCBI taxonomy): domain Bacteria; kingdom Pseudomonadati; phylum Pseudomonadota; class Gammaproteobacteria; order Methylococcales; family Methylococcaceae; genus Methylocaldum; species Methylocaldum sp. GT1TLB. The sequence continues at coordinate 3,796,145 of NZ_CP194898.1, read as the reverse complement.
TGCTCAGATTTCGTTCTTTGCATGGTGCTGACGCCCTATGATTTTGGGCTCACCGTAGGCGGGTTGGCCGATGTGGGTTTTGCACAAAATCTGTTTGGCCCGTTGGACGACGTTTCTGGTCTCCTGATTGTTTCCCCCTCGGACGACCTAACTTCCGAAAGCTTCATCTATGCCGTGTGGTCCCGCGTACCGACCAACAACGTCCCGGAGGCGCCGTCACTGGCGCTGGTGGGGGCGGGCATGATGGCCTATGCCGTTTTCCGCCGCCGGAGTTCGAGTCAGCGCAACCGCGCTCGGTAAGGTTCGACCAACAAGCTTCACACGCGCTGCGAGTCATCTGCGCGCGATATCCGAACCCCTGGCTGGGGCCGGGCGAGACTGGTGGGGAAGGTCGCGATTAAAGCGACGTTTGCGATTGGAAGGGGTGGCGATTAACGCCACCGTTTGCGATTGATTCGACCAGTGCGCCGACCGCCGGGACTCGTCGCCACGATAGGTTCTTTTGGATGACCGGGATGCCATACAAGGGTTTCGTAAAAAAATCCGCCGCAACGCTGGATTTTTTGAACCTTTCTCGCTCGGAGGGAGAAATACCGATACGACGCGTCAGTGGGAGGTGCGGCGGGCGGTGTCATGGCTGGGCCGGATAGACCGGCAAGCGCTTCGAGATCAGGGCCATGAAAGGGATGATCGGCCATGGCTCCGTTCAGGTTCTTGTGAATGTACCGCCGGAGTTAGTCCGAGCGAAATCGGGAGGCGGGCCGAAACGATGATCCGGCACCGCATTTTGAGCCGAATCCCGATAAGAAGTTTCGGATGGAGCCGGATTAGGACGGGGCGTTCAATCCTTAACCCTAGTCCACCGAAATTTCATACGGCGTTATCGAGTGATCATCAAAAATAATTAAGGAGAAAACCATGGGTATGTCCAACCTCGGCCGGAAACAGCCGGTACCCGCACCAGAAGTGCTTGCATTGGATCAGCTACCGTTCCGAGCCCCCTCGGAGAGCGGTCTGTCGACCGAAGATGTCCGACCGCTCGCTCTTACCGCAAGCGCAGACATCACCACCCAGACGGTCACCGGAACGTTCACACCTTCCACCGGGGTTCTGACGGCACTCGGTGATGCATTCGACAACACGATCGAATTCAGCCGCAATGCGGCCGGAACCATTCTCATCAATGGCGGCGCCGTTCCGGTCGGGGGCGGTACCGCGACCGTCGCCAACACGAGCCTGATTCAGGGATTTGGGCTGGGCGGAAACGACACCATCACGCTCGACGAAACAAACGGTGCTTTGCCCCGCGCCAACCTTTTCGGCGGCACGGGAAACGACACGCTGACCGGCGGCTCGGGCGGCGACCAGCTCTTCGGGCAGGCGGGCGACGACGTCCTCTTCGGCAAAGGCGGCGTCGACTTTCTGTTCGGCGGTTCTGAAAACGATACGCTGACCGGCGGCGACGGCGATGACCAGATGTTCGGCGAGGCCGGCAACGACCGTATGATCTGGAATCCGGGCGATGACAGCGATCTGATGGAGGGCGGAACCGGCATCGACACCGCGGAAGTGAACGGCGGCAACGGCGCCGAGGTGTTTACGGTAACCGCCAACGGATCGCGCGTCCGTTTCGACCGCCTCGACCCGGCCCCTTTCGCACTCGATATCGGCACGACCGAGAATCTCGTCGTCAACATGAACGGCGGTAACGATACGTTTTCCGCAACCGGCAATCTAGCGAGCCTCATCCAGATCACTGTCGACGGCGGCGCCGGCGACGACACGATCCTGGGCAGCAACGGCGCCGACGTTCTCCTGGGCGGCGACGGCGACGACTTCATCGACGGCCAGCAGGGCAACGACGTCGCCTTCCTCGGCGCCGGCAACGACGTATTCCAGTGGGATCCGGGCGACGGCAGCGACACCGTCGAAGGCCAGGCCGGCTTCGACACGATGCTGTTCAACGGCAGCAACGTGGCCGAGAACATCGACGTTGCCGCCAACGGCGGCCGCGTGCGCTTCTTCCGCAACGTCGGCAGCATCACCATGGACCTGGACGACGTCGAGCGGATCGATTTCAGGGCGCTGGGCGGCGCGGACAACGTCGTGGTCAACGATCTGTCCGGCACGGACGTGACCGAAGTCAACATCGATCTCGCCGGAACGCTCGGCGGAGCGGCGGGCGATGGGCAGGCCGATACGGTGGTCACGAACGGCACGGGCGGCAACGACATCATCGACGTGTTCGGCGCCGGGACATCGGCGTCGGTGGTCGGACTGGCGGCGCAGGTTAACATCGCCAACAGCGAAGGCGCCAACGATTCGCTCGTCATCAACGGCGGGGCAGGCGACGACGGGATCACTGCGACCACCCTCCCGGCGGGCGTGATCAAGCTCGTGATCGACGGCGGCGCCGGCAACGACACGATCCTGGGCAGCCAGGGCGCCGACGTCCTCCTGGGTGGCGACGGTGACGACTTCATCGACGGCCAGCAGGGCAACGACGTCGCCTTGCTCGGCGCCGGCAACGACGTGTTCCAGTGGGATCCGGGCGACGGGAGCGACACCGTCGAAGGCCAGGCCGGCTTCGACACGATGCTGTTCAACGGCAGCAACGCGGCCGAGAACATCGACATCGCCGCCAACGGCGGCCGCGTGCACTTCTTCCGCAACGTCGGCAGCGTCACCATGGACCTGAACGACGTCGAACAGATCGATTTCAACGCGCTGGGCGGTGCCGACAACATCGTGATCGGCGATCTCAGCGGGACGGACGTCACTCAGATCAACATCGACCTGAGAGGCACCGGCGGGGGCGGCGACGGCGCGGCGGACACGGTCACGGTGAACGCCACGAATGGCGCCGACGTGTTCGGCGTCGCGGGCGATGCCGGCGGAATTACCGTCTTCGGTCTGCCGAGCCAGGTGAACATTTCCGGCCAGGAGGTTGCGAACGATCGGTTGACGCTCAATGGTCTTGGCGGGGATGACGTCATCGATGCTACCGGTCTGGAGGCTGGCGCAGTCCAACTGACGATGAACGGCGGCCTCGGCGCCGACGTTCTACTCGGCAGCGAAGGGGACGATCTGTTCAACGGCGGAGACGGCAACGACCTCGCAATCATGGGCGCGGGCGACGACACCTTCGTCTGGAATCCGGGCGACGACAACGACATCCTCGAAGGCCAGGCCGGCTTCGACACCATGCTGTTCAACGGCGCGAACGTCAGCGAAAACATCGATATCTCCGCCAACGGCGGCCGCGCGCGCTTCTTCCGCGACGTCGCCAACGTCACCATGGACCTGGACGACGTCGAGCGGATCGATTTCAGGGCGCTGGGCGGCGCCGACAACATCGTGGTCAACGATCTGTCCGGCACGGACGTGACCGAAGTCAACATCGATCTCGGCGCTTTCGGCGGCGGTAGCGACGGCCAGGCGGACACCATCTTCGTCAATGCGACCCAGGGGGACGACGTCATAATCGTCGTGGGCGATGGCAACGGAGTCTCCGTGCTGGGTCTTGCGGCCCGGATCAACATCACGAATTTCGACCCGACAATGGACCGCCTCGTGATCAACGGCCTCGCCGGCGATGACGTGATCGAGGCGTCGGGGTTGACGGTGGGCAGCATCCAGCTCACAGCCAATGGCGGCGATGACGACGACGTGCTGATCGGCGGTGACGGCAATGACGTGCTGCTCGGCGGCGCCGGCGACGACGTGCTGCTGGGTGGCGCCGGACTCGATGTGCTCGACGGCGGCACCGGGGACAACGTTGTGATCCAGAGCCTGGTGAGCGGTTCGACCACGGAGGGTGCCGGGATTGCCCCTCTGGGTATTCCGGAGATCAGCCTGGTGGGCGTAGGCGCGGAGCTGCAACAGAACGAGTTTCTGATCTAGCGGGTCTCCTCTGATCCGATATGGCGGTTCGCCTGCGAAAGCCCGGTTGCCCTGCCTTGCCGCCGAAGGCGCCGGGCAGGCGCAGCCGGCCTGATTCCGGTCAGAACACGAGCGCTCATGTTTCGGGAAGGAACGAATGCCCGATCCGCAAGGCCCGGCTTGAAGGCTGCCCGCTCTAATTTCATGCGGAGCGTTGAGGGTATCCGTTCAGCCTCTACTTAGGAATTCGAATGGGTACCCACCAACCGCAACCACAACACCAGGGTACATGGGTCCGGTCGGATCTGCGCCGGGCGCTGCAAACTTGCCGGACCTCCTTCTGGTCGGTAGGGTTCTTCAGTTTCTTCATCAACTTGCTGCTTCTGGTGCCGTCGATCTACATGCTGCAGGTCTACGATCGCGTGCTGAGCAGCGGCAGCGAGTCGACGCTCCTGATGCTGACGCTCATCGCGGTGTTCCTCTTCATCGTGATGGGCGGGCTGGAGTGGGTCCGTACCCAGATTCTGATCGTTACCAGCGCGCGTCTGGACAGTCTCCTGGGCGGGCGGGTTTTCGATGCGGTGTTCGCCCAGTCCCTCGCTTCCGGGGGCAGGATATCGTCCGCGCAGCCTTTGACCGACCTGCTACAAATCCGGCAGTTCCTAACCGGGCCGGGCCTCTTCGCGTTTTTTGACGCCCCCTGGTTTCCGGTTTATCTGGGGATGATGTTCCTGTTCCATCCGGTTTTCGGGGCAGTCGGCCTGATTTCGGCGTTCGTGCTGGCGGGCCTTGCTGTCTGGAACGAAGCGGCTACCCGCAAACACCTGCAGGAAGCCAACCGGCACGCCGTGGAGTCCAACCAGTTCACCCAGCGCAATCTGCGCAACGCGGAAGTGATCGAGGCCATGGGCATGCTGCCCCGGATGCGGACCCGCTGGCAGGACAAGCAGACCCTGTTGCTCGAGCTGCAAAGCCAGGCCAGTGCCAAGGGCGGCCTGATCGCCGCGCTGTCGAAGACTTACCGGCTGACCATCCAGTCGCTGATCCTTGGTCTCGGCGCCTATCTGGCCATCCACAGGGAGATCACACCGGGTTTGGTGATCGCGGGTTCCATACTGCTGGGCCGCGCCTTGGCGCCTCTGGACCTGATGATCAGCACCTGGCGGGGTTTTTCGCAGGCGCGGGCCGCTTACCAGCGGCTCGACGAACTGCTCAGCGCCGCCCCATACCGCGAACCGCCGATGCCGCTGCCCGCCCCGAGGGGTGAAATCCTCCTGGAAAGCGCCGTCGTCCAGCCGCCGGGCGCGTCCGCCCCGGTGCTCAAGGGCATCAGCCTTCGGATCGAACCGGGCACCGCACTGGGCGTGATCGGAGCCAGCGCCTCCGGCAAATCCACCCTGCTCCGCGCGATCCTGGGGCTTTATCCCGTAAGCCAGGGGGCCATCCGGCTTGATGGCGCCGAAACCACCCAATGGGACCGGGAGGCGCTGGGCAACTACATCGGCTATCTGCCTCAGGACGTCGAACTTCTCGACGGCAGCATCGGCGAAAACATCGCGCGATTCGGCACCGTCGACCCCGACAGGGTAGTGGCGGCCGCCCGCGCCGCCGGTATCCACGACATGATCTTGCGGCTGCCGGAAGGCTACGACACCAAAATCCTCGGCCACGGCAATATCCTCTCCGCCGGACAGCAGCAGCGGCTGGGACTGGCCCGCGCCTTGTTCGGCGACCCGAAGCTGGTGATCCTGGACGAGCCCAATTCCAACCTGGATCAGGAGGGTGAAAATGCCTTGGTCGCCGCCCTGGCCGAACTGAAGCGCAAAGGGTGCACCGTGATCGTGGTCACCCATCGCAAGAGCCTCCTGAGCCAGGTGGACAAGATCGTTCTGCTGGCGGAAGGTCTGGTGGCCGTGTCGGGACCGCGCGACCAGGTTCTGGCGAGCTTGCAGAATTCGACGCCGCGGCCGGCCGGCGGCCTCCGCCCCGTCGCGGCCGCTCCCGTCCACAATCCGTCTTGATGGCCGTGACGACCTCAGCCCAGCCATCGCTGCTGACCGACGACCGCCGTTTCCGCCGGCTCGGGTTCCTCGTCGTTTTCGCCATCTTCGGCGGCCTCGGCACCTGGGCGGCCCTCGCTCCGCTCAGCAGCGCAGCGCTGGCCCCGGGCGTCATCACCGTGGAAAACTACCGCAAGACGGTCCAGCATCTGGAAGGCGGCATCATCAAGACCATCCGGGTCCGCGACGGCGATTCGGTCGAAAAGGACCAGGTTTTGGCCACCCTCGACGACACCCAGCCGCGAGCCCAGCTCGAAGTCCTGCGCGGGCAGTATTACATCGCCGCGGCACGGGAAGCCCGCCTGATCGCGCAACGCGATGGCCTGAATGAGGTCCGCTATCCTCCCGATTTGCTCGTCCATGCAGACGATCCCCGGATCGATGACGCCATCCGCATACAGAACCACACTTTCACCGTCCGCAAGACGGCCCACGACGGCGAGATTTCCCTGTACCGGCGGCAGATCGAACAGCTCCGCGCCAAGCTCAAGGGTTTGCAGGCCCAAATCACCAGCCGTGATCGCCTGGTGAAGTCATTTCGGCACGAACTGGAGGATTTCGAGGCCCTTCTCAAGGAAGGCTACACCGAGAGGCAGAAAGTGCGGGAACTGGAGCGCAATCTGGCACAGAGCGAGGGCCAGCGCGGGGAATTGGCGTCTGAGCTGGCAGCCACCGAATTACAGATCAGCGAGACCGAACTCAAGATCCTCCAGCTCCAGAAGGAGCTGCAGCGGGAGGTCGCGAAAGAACTAGGCGAGGTCCAGGCGGCCCTGTTCGAGTTGCGAGAAAAGATTCAGTCCCTGGAAAGCACAGTGGCGCGCACGGTCGTCAAGGCACCCGAGCCCGGCATGGTCCTGGGTCTGTCCGTGCACACCCTGGGGGGCGTCATCCAGCCGGGGGGAAAGATCCTGGACATTGTTCCGCAGGATGAGCGCTTGGTCGTGGAAGCCCGGCTGTCGCCTCAGGACATCGACCGTATCCAGCTCGGCCAGATGGCGGAAGTGCGGTTTACCGCCTTCAAATCCCGCGATACCCCAAAAATCGAGGGCAAGCTGATGGTTGTTTCCGCCGACCGTCTGGTGGACGAACAAACCCAGACTTCCTATTACCTGGCGCGGGTGGAAATCACGCCGGAAGGGCTTCAGGACCTGGCCCGCCAGAAACTGGACCTGGTGCCGGGCATGCCGGCCGAGGTCTTGATAAATACGGGCGAGCGCACCCTGTTCGAGTATCTGACCGACCCCTTCGTGAACACCGTCACCCGCTCCTTTATCGAAGATTGATCCATGACATTAGCCGGTTTCGGAAAGGGCCTCCTGTGCCTGGCGGTACTTGCTCTGCCTTCGGCCTCTTGCGCCGAGTCCCTGCTGGAGCTGTACCAGCGCACCCTGGAAACCAACCCCGTGCTGAAAAGCCGCGAATACTCGGTGGATCGAGCCAACGCCCAGAAAGACCAGGCATTCAGCAAATTGCTGCCGCAGATTTTCGCGGTCGGGAATTACTCTTACAACGATCTGCATCAACAGGCCGGACAAAGTTCGCTGAGCCTGAGCAGCTTGCCCGCGATCGATCAGCAATACAGCGGCCTGCGCGGAACGGTGCAGTTGCGCCAGGCCTTGTTTGACCTAGCCTCTTTCTATCGCTGGCAGAGCGCCGAAAATGTCATTTTGCAGTCGGAGCAGGAACTCGAGGCGGCGCGCATGGCTGTCGCGGGGGACCTGGTGGACCGGTATCTCAGGGCAGTCGAGGCTACCGACAACATCGCCTACGTGGCATCGGAAACAAAAGCCGTGGAAAGCCAGCTGAAAGGCCTGCAGCGGATGTACGAGCGGCAGATGGTGAAGGTGACCGATCTGTACGAGGTCGAGGCCTATTACCAAACGTTGGCCACCCGCGGGATCGAGGCGCGAAATGCCAAGGATGTGGCGCTGGAGAAACTGCGCGAGCTGGCCGGGGGTTCGGTGCGGGATGTCAACCCGGTCGGCCGGGAGCACTTTCCCCCCGTCCCGCGCGCTCCGGACGAATGGGTGCAGGAAGCGACCCGTAACAACCCGGCCCTGACCGCGCTACAACACGGCATCGACGCCACAGACAAACTGGTGACCAGCAGCCGGGCCGAGCATGCTCCGCTGCTTACCCTGCAGGTCTCCGAGACCTATGCGGACACCGGATTCGATAACCGTTCCCAGCCCCCTTACAACGTGTTCACCGCCGGCGTGCAGCTCACCGTCCCGATCTTCGAGGGCGGCCGGGTTCAGGCGGGGGTGAGGGATGCACAAGCCAGGCATCGGATCGCCCGGGAGCAGTTCGAGCAGAAGCGCCGAGAAATCGAACAGGAAACACGAACGGCATACCTGGATGCCATGGCCAGCTACTCGCGGATCGACTCCACCCGCCAGGAAGTGCGCGCGCAGGAGAAAGCCGCCGAGGCCCAGGAACGCGGCTATGAGCTCGGCGCTTCGACGATCGTCGACCTGCTCGAGGCCCGGCGCCGGCTGCTGAAGGCACGCGTCGAGCAGGCCAAGGCCCGCTACGACTACATCCGCGGGCTTGTTGGATTACAGGTCAGGGCCGGCAGTCTGTCCACGCCGTTCATGGAGGAGATCAACGGCTGGATGGCCGGGAAGTGATTCAGCGAGCGGGGCACGCGTTTGAAGAGCAGCGTCCAAAGGTGGCCTCCATTACCGCCAGTGGCGCCGTTGGCGGTTGTAGAAGATCTCGATCCATTCCGTGATGTCCGCGATGGTTTGTTGTCGCGTAGCATACCGCCGGTGACGGACCCGTTCGTTCTTCAGCGTGCCCCAAAAGCTCTCCATAGGAGCATTTGGAGGCTTGAAACCGAACTGCTCCAGCAACGCCCGATAGGCATGGGCACAATACTGGCTCCCCTGACCGGAATGGTGAATCAGGCCTGGAGCGGCAATGCCGTTAAGTTAAGACGAATAACGTCACCCCGGCAGGGAAGGGGCCGACTAAAGGCCCGTTTGCGATTGGAATGCCGGGGTCCAGAAGCCATGGACGGCAGAGGCCTATCACTTCCTTGTGCACTGGATTCATGCCGCACAGTCCCTGTGCGGCACCCTACGGGCGCTTCGCGTGCAAATCGGCCATCCTGCCGATTTGTCCGGCACAAATTTGCCAGGAGCAAATTTGGACGTGCGGAGCACGGTCCGTAGGACGAACCCCAGGGATGGGGTGAGCAATCCCTGCCGGAATGACGGCTTAACTTATTAGTCAGGCCCGTAAATACCCTCCTGGTATTTCGGGCCGCCGCCCAGGCCGGTATACGCCCGGCCTGGGCTCACGCGGCTTGTCGCCGCGCCGGGGCATCCCTGCCCCGGATTAACCCGGCCTATATTTATAGGCCGGGTTAATAATGGCATTGCCTGGAGCGGGCCGCTTTGCCGACACCTCCCGCCACAAAGACTGGCTGACCAAGGCCGTCGTCATGCGTTCCCCGCGAGCGTAGCCCACGATCTCTCCGGTAAACAGGTCCTTGTGGCTGGCCCGGCACAGCCAGCCTTCCCCGGTCGGGGCCTGTAACGCCCGCTGCCGCAGGCGTTACACAAAATGGAATTAGGCCAATAGTCCGCCGATCAGATCTTTGTGAACTTCGGACTGCCGCCCCGTCTTGAGCCGGCTGGCGACCACGACGCTGCGCAGCTCGGCGAGAGCCCGATCGAAGTCGTCGTTCACGATGAGATAGTCGTACTCGCTGTAATGCGACATCTCCGAGATGGCATCGCGCATGCGGCGGGCGATGGTGTCAGGATCGTCCTGGCCGCGCGCCTTGAGCCGTTCTTCCAGGGTGCGGCGCGAGGGCGGCAGAATGAAGATGGAGATGCAATCGGGCATCAAGTTCCGGATTTGGCGGGCGCCCTGCCAGTCGATTTCGAGCAGCACGTCCTGTCCTTCGGATAGGGCTTTTTCCACGGTTGCCCGAGCCGTGCCGTAATAGTTGTCGAACACCCTGGCGTGCTCCAGAAACCCGCCCGATTCGATCATCCCTTCGAATTCGGCATGATTCACGAAGAAATAATCCCGGCCGTGGACTTCTCCGGGACGCTGCGCTCGCGTGGTATGCGACACCGAAACCGTGAACCCCTCGAGGTTTTCCCGCAGTGCCCTGACCAAACTGGTTTTTCCCGCCCCGGACGGGGCTGAAACGATGAACAGCGTGCCGATACTCATGTGCCTTGAAATGATCCGGAGTGGTCTTAACGGTTGTCCGACGAATGGCGGTTTCCGACCCATGCCGCAGCAGGGGCCGAAAACCGTTAGCTTAGCATGTCATACCGTAGAGGTCGTGAGAATCAGCCGTCTACCGCAGCGTATAGAGAAAGCTGGCAAGATGGCGGGCATCCGCTTCGGTAACACCCGTGTTCGGCATGGCGGTCAGGGGATCGATAGCGGGCGGATCTTGAATCCAGCGCATCAGATTTTCCGGCGTGTTGGTCAGCACGCCGGCGATGTAGACGCGGCTCGCGATTCCGCTCAAAGGCGGCCCCACCAGACCGTTTGCGCCTTCGATTCCGGGGATGACATGGCAGGACCCGCAGCCGTACCGTGAAATGGCTTCCCTCCCCTGTGCGGGATCGCCGCCGGCTACCGATACCGCTGCGGGGTCCTCCTGGCGATCGCAGGCATTCAGAAGAAGAACTGCCGCAATCGCACAGGCTAATGCCGAGAGCTTATGACCGATTTCCATCCTGACCGTCCGTTTCGGCTGGAAAGGCGGGTTCCGATCCGGGGCACGCCATACTCGTCGAGTATGGCTTCGATCTCCTTGCTCCTGCGCTCGATGATGCGTTCCAGTTCTGTGCGTAACCGTTTATCGCCGTGCCTCACTCCCATCGCGATATCGAACACGAAGGGAAGAGACCGGTCGGCCGGCGGCGAGACGGGCACGACGGCGAGCGGAACCGCTTGGTTCTTGGCAAAGTAGCCCGCCAAAGGTCCCCATACGACGGCGATATCGATGTCGCCCGCCACTACCGCATCGATGATCCTGGCCGGCGGATTCTCCTTGGAGTAATCGCCGTAAACGGTGTAACCGACCACGTTATCGATGATCTTTCGGCTGGTCAGGGCATGGGCCGGCGGGGTGTTGGCGAAGTCGTCCCCGACCATCTGCACGCCGATCCTGACGTCGTGCAGCGTAGGATCGTTGAAGGAGCGGATGTTCAGCCCCGAGTCCAGGCGGTAAACGAACACGTAGCTGGACCGATAATACGGCGTCGTCGTCAGTGCGGGCCCGAAGTTGCTCGGGACGCCGAGAACCAGGTCGCAGCGATGGGATTTGAGCGTATTGCGGATAAAGCCGCGCCGCTGCGCCCACCAGGTGTACTCGACTTCGGCATTCAATTCGTGGGCGATGAGATCGCCGATCTTGTTTTCGAAGCCTTCCTGCCTCTGGTTGGAGAAGGGCAGATTATTGGGATCCGAGCAGATGCGGAGAGTACGCTTTGGAGAATGATCATCCACGACGGCTGACGCCATGCCCGGCCAAAACGCCGCAAGCAAGGCAAGCATCGAGAAGAACCCGGATCTACGGCAATGCGAAGACATACAGCATCCCACCCCGCGTCGTATACTCCGGTAAATCGGTCATCGCATTGATGAATCCCAACGCTCCGGTACCGTCACGAGAATCGAGCTCGCCGGCAACGATAGCCCCGGACCAACCGCCGACGCCGGACAGAGTCGCCACGTATTGCTTGCCGTCGGGCCCCCGGTAAGTCATTGGCTGGCCGATGATTCCGGAGCCGCACTTGAATTGCCACAATAACTCGCCGGTCCGGGCATTCACCGCCTTGAACCAGCCTTCCATGGTGCCGTAGAACGCCACGTCGCCCGCCGTCGCCAAGGCGCCGCTCCAGACCGGGAACTTCTCCCTGATCTTCCAGACCGCCTTGGCCGCAACGGGGTCCCAGGCGGTGAACTCGCCCCGGTGTCCGCCGGGACCCGCGTGCATCCGCACGTTGGCGCCGACATAGGGCGTGCCTGCGATATAGTTGGCTTCGACGCCCTCTTCGTCCATGCAGATATTCTGATGAGGAATGTAAAGCCAGCCGGTTTTCGGGGAATAGGCCGAGGGCTGCCAATCCTTCCCTCCTGGCGCTGCGGGACAAATATCGTGCACGACGGTGTTGAACCGGGGCCTTTTCTCATGCACTTCGATGGGGCGTCCGGTTTTCAAATCGACGCCCCTGGTCGTCGTGATATGCACGAAAGGCGTGGCCGACAGCACCTCGCCGGTGGTTCGGTCAAGGACGTACACGTAACCGTTCCGCTCGGGATGGACCAGAACTTTCCGGATCTGCCCGTTAATGGACAAGTCCAGCAGGACGTTTTCGTTAACGCCGTCGTAGTCGTACAGGTCGTGGGGACTCCACTGGTAAAACCAGCGCGCTTCGCCGGTGTCGGGATCGCGTGCGAAGACCCCAGCCGTCCACTTGTTGTCGCCTGGGCGCTGTTCCGGATTCCACGGCCCGGGATTGGCGGTACCGTGATAGATCAGATTCAAGGCAGGATCGTAGGAAATGAAGCCCCACACGGTGCCGCCGCCGATTTTCCAAGCCTCGGGCGGCCAGGTCGCAACGCCCAGATCCTCGCCACGGTCTTGGGGGTAAAACGGCTTGAACCTGGGGCCGATCAGCACGTCCTTGTCGGGGCCGGTGGAGTACGCTTTCCAGACCACGCGGCCGTTGCCGGCATCGAGCGCCGTAAGCCAGCCGCGCACGCCGAACTCGCCGCCGCTGTTGCCCACCAGCACTTTGTTCTTCACGATCAGCGGCGCCATCGTAATGGATTCGCCCAGATTGATATTGCCGATCCGTGCTTTCCAGATTTCATTTCCGGTCTTGGCATCGACCGCCACGGTCTGCCCGTCGAGCGTGTTGAAGAAAATTCGTCCCTTCGAGTACACCGCTCCTCGATTCACGACATCGCAGCAGGCCAACCCTTGAGCCGCGGACAGCGGCTTCGGCTCGTACTTCCATTTGAGAGGCGCGCCCGGACGGGTCAAATCCAGTGCGTAAAGAGTGTTCGGATAAGGGGTCACGATGTACATCGTGTTGTCGGCCACGATAGGCGCGGCTTCGTGGCCGCGTGACAGACCGGTCGAGAAGGTAAAGTTCAACCGCAGATCGTGGACGTTTTCGGCTTTGATCTGGTCGAGCGCGCTGAAACGGGTATTGGCGTAATCCTTGGCCGAAATAAGCCATTGCCCGTCTTCGTCGGACGCTTTTTGCAAAGCAGTGACCGGAGGCTCGGCTCTTTGGGTGTATGCCGCTCCGCCGAAAGGCAGAGACAACGGTAACGCGAAAAGAATTATCGGCAGGGGGAATCGGTAGGCGTACCGTTCATGAAAAGATGGTGAACATAGCCTCCGTGACGTTCGCATCAAGCCTCCTGCTGAGATAGCTTCTCCTTCTGCTCATGGGAGGTGGAGTCTTATCTTGAGACATACCTGATCGGCGAGCGTTCCAAAACTGAAACCTGGCTTACAAAAGCCAAGGCTTTCAGCTCGGCTCCGAACCGGAGCGGTTCAACCCGGCTCGTCTACGAAATGCCGCTTCGCTCTCTCCCTGTGCTCTCTTGACATCCAAGTCGGGAAAGCAACCCGCTTGGCGGGATATGATTCGCCGTAACCCGCTGCTGTCGTAAATCAACCGGATGATCCGCATCGGCGGAGCGCGGTCATTTTGCCCCTGTCGGGCGGCAATTGAGGGTTCAAGTCGGTTCATTTCCGTTGCTCCAACAGCGTTAAACGACACCACCGTAAATTCCGACAGCTTTCAATCGAATCTCCCACATCGATTCCATCTTGGCTTCGCATTCACTGTCTGTTTGATCGCGAAACAACCCGCCAGGTTTCCAAACGTCCCTTTACGGGGAAATCGCTCCTGCGGCATACCGGTACCGAACAGCGTCCAACATAAGAAGCCGAGGGTAAACCGCGCTACATAAACGCCTGGCCGATCGATTCGCCACGGTTCGTAATACTAAACCCTCAAGAATCTCCGCCCAATACCGCAATCACCCCAAGTTGACTACGGTTGCCAAAGCGGTTTGGACATCACTCGTCAGCGTCGTGAAACCGTTACGGAGCACCGAAACGAGAGGCCACCCGATAAGCTACTTTGGAATAGCGTTTAATGGATTCAAGCCTTTTTCGTAAGATGTAAGACCATCGGTGTCCTTAACTATTCCTATAAGCCGGAACAGCCGGAATCGGAAGCTGTAAAAACCCGGCTGAGATAATGCCCGGCCGGGTTATATCGCTATCCGTTCCGGATTGGTTGGTTATTTATTCTTGCCTTTGCCTCATGCCTCGCCCGCCCCTTCCCGCGCCGGCATCCTCGGTCAAACCCCGCAGCCCTTTTCTTTCTTCGCGCAATTCCCGGTACTGGTTTTGATATCGCTCACGCTCCTCCGGCATCATCAGCGGCTCACGCCTGCCTTCCATCTCGCCCGGACGCACACCCTCCCGCCCGACGCCCCTGTCCCGCGCACGTTCTTGAACCTCGCCTTGAAATTCTTGCTGAAAACTTTTTCGCTCCTGCCGAAGATCTTGATACCGCTCCCGATATTGCCCACCCGATGGTCTATCGAGCTTCCGTCCATTGCCGCCCCCTCTCTCCGCCCAGGCCTGGTTCACCGCTAACATGGAAAATCCGATCAACAGCGCCAAAATAGCGTTCTTATGTTTCGTCATTCGCTTCCCCTACTGATAATCCTAGAAACGGCGGTTGGACGCGGCCGAGTGTGCGGCTGGCGGGCCGGCTGGCAAGGCGCGACGCCGCCGTGGGGCCATCCCCCACAAGAAGGAGCAACGCCGCCAGGCGGCTCGCCCGCCGTGCAATCGGGTGCGTAGCGACTTCACCCGAGTGGTGAAATCGGTAGAAGGTAGGACGGTCAGAATTCATAGGGCTTTTCTACTCCATCTAAGCGGTCAACTGCCGTTTCTAGGATAATTGATCAATGACGGACATTCCGGATCGTCTTGTCGCTCGCTTCGATACGTTCGGCTACTATTGCTTGCGGCTCGCTTGCCCTAGCCCGCTCGCCAAGACCCAAGCCGACGTAGCGGCGGCAGAACCAGTTTAGCACTGCCCATCCGTGACGCTGATGACAATGAGGACGTGGCGGAAACATCGAAGCAAGGCGCACAGATCGCCTACCGTCCGAGAACAGAATCCCGGCCATGCCGTCTTGAGATGGATGTCGATCCTTTGTTTGGCGCTGGACCTGTACCGTCCGGCCGCGGCTCAAATTCCCGGCGTTGCCGAGGAATCGGCTGGCCAAATCGGCGGAGTTCCCGTCTCGGTCTGGACCTATCCTAGCGATGGCCTGAAGGTCAAAGGCTTGCTGTTCCTGCCCTGCGCCAAAGACAAACTGCCGCTGATTCTCTTCAACCATGACGGCGTTTCGGGCATTTCCGTGGAACACATGCGGGCCAGTGCGCGTCTGGCGCAGGCGGGGTATGCCGTGTTCACCCCGTCCTATCGAGGCGAGGACGGATCGGAAGGAGACATCGAAGTAGCCGCCGGCGAAGTGCGGGATGTGCTGAATGTTCTGCCGCTGCTGGCCCAAGTACCCGGCGTCGACGGCCGGAAAGTGGCCATGGTCGGGGTCTCGCACGGCGCTCTTATCAGCGTGCTGGCAGCCGCGCGGCAGTCTGAGGTCGATGCCGTGGTCACGGCCGACGGGGTGATGGACATCTACGCCTGGTGGCGCCATCTTCAACAAAACGGAATCTCGGGCCGCGACGAACTGACCCGGCGAATCTACGGCGACGGCCCGGAGGACAAACCGCTGGCTTTCTCGACCCGCCACGCCCTGGCTCAAATCCCGAACTTGAAGGCGCCGGTGCTGATCCTCCAGGGCGGCCGGGACGACATCGTACCCGCCCAGCAGGCGATTACATTCAAGGCGAAATTGGACAGAGCCCGGCATCCGGCCAAATTGAAAATTTATCCCCGCTGCCGGCATGGCTTTCTGGTTTACACACCTTACCTGAAGAACGGCGCGGCACCGGCTGAACGCATCGAGACCGAGAAGGCGTGGCAAGATCTCTTGGGATTTCTCGAAAAGCATCTCAAGTCTTGAAATCCTCTTCGGAATTGCCGAAATAGCTCCGTAAACTGGGTTGGTAAACTCAGCTGTCAGAGCAGTTTCCGTTCGTATGTAAGGATTGATTGTAAATGGCCTTATTCCATTCGGCATTCGAGTGAACATTAATCGTAGGGTGGGTTAGCGAAGCGTAACCCACCGATTCGGGATCGCTCGGTGGGCTACGGCCTCGCGGCCTAACCCACCTACAAAAATTAATGCTTTATTGAAAGCGATTTGGAATTAGTGTGGGAGCGGGCTTTAGCCCGCGATAATCGCTCAATCGCGGGCTAAAGCCCGCTCCCACAAGCCCTAAACCAACTTGAAGTACGCAAAAAATGCGGCTATTTATGGAGGAATTTTCGCCAAGTGAACGCCGGATTTCCCGACATCGGCTTGAGGTGTAGAAAAAAGAAACCCGGCCGAGGCCGGGCACTCAAGACTGCTTCTTGGTGATTCTTAGCGGAATCTTCCCCCAATTCCGTGCAGTCCCCTCCAGCTTAGCCGAAAATCGACTGTGTGCAAGACCTTCCCGCGTCCCCAATGCGGGAACATCCCGATACGTCATTCAATATTCTGCGTCTGTTCTCTCATTTGTTCGATCAGCACTTTCATCTCGACCGAGGACTTGGTCGTTTCAGCATCGGCGGATTTCGAGCCTAGCGTGTTGGCTTCGCGGTTCATTTCCTGAAGCAGGAAATCGAGACGGCGGCCCACCGGCTCTTTCTGGCGCAAGGCCCGCAGCACTTCATCGACATGGGCATCGAGCCTATCCAGTTCCTCGTCGACATCCAATTTCTGTGCGAGGTAGACCATTTCCTGCTCCAGCCGCTCGGAATCCGGATTGGCGCAGACTTCGGCCAGCCGTGCCATGATCTTCTGCCGAATGGATTGGAGTACTTCCGGCATACGCGCCCGCACCGACGATACGTGTTCCCGCAGTTTGACGCAGCGTTCTTTCAACAAAGCCGCCAATTGGCGCCCCTCGTTTTCCCGTACGACTATGGCTTGCTTCAGCACGTCGGTCAAAAGGTCGAGAATTTCGGCGGCAAGTTGTTCTCGGTCGGCCTCGGGCTCGTGCAAGGCGCCCGGCCATTTCAAGACGTCCAGGGCACTGAAGCCGGCCAAGGGCCTATCGCTCAGATCGTCCACCTCCCGGGCGGTCGCCAACAGCTTGGTGACCAACTCACGGTTCATGCGGATGTCGGCACCGCCTTCGACGCTTTTCTTATAGGACAAAATGCAATCCAAGCGCCCTCGGTTGATGAGCGCACCGACGCGGCTGCGGGCGGCAGGCTCCAAAAAGCGGAATGCATCCGGCAAACGCAGGGAAAGATCGAGGTAGCGGTGATTGACCGAGCGTACCTCCCAGGTGAAAAGCCAGTCCCGAATTTCTCGTTCGCCGCTGGCGAAAGCGGTCATGCTGCGGATCATGGAAAATCTTGCTTTATACTGAGTAAATTGAATCACGCATTTAAGTCTTCTGGCCTGTCCCGAATTTTGTCGGTTCGCCCTTTTTTCCGGAGGGAAGAGAACTGAAGTCGGTCCTGCGTAAAACCCTAATGCGAAAGAACGGAATATTAAGCTGAATCCTCCCATGCGGAAACTCTGGCCAGACTCTTCGGACAAGCCTCCGAAAGAGTTTTACTTTTTGAAGTCCGGAACGATCGTCGATCAATACATGATCGAGCGCCCTTTGGCCGGGGGCGGATTCAGTTCCGTCTACCTGGCGCGCCAACTGGCGGATCAGCACCAGGTAGCCATCAAAGAGTACCTGCCGCGCCGCCTGGCGCACCGCACGCCGGAAAATCACGTGATGCCGAACAGCGAAGAAACTCGCTCGATGTTCCTGCGCGGCCGGCGACTGTTTCTTGAAGAAGCCAAAGTTCTCACCAGGTTCAAACATCGCAACATCGTCGAGGTCTTGAACTTCTTTCAGGCCAACTCGACGGTCTACCTGGTAATGACCTTCGAATATGGAAAAATCCTGGGCGATTATCTGCTGAAAGAAAAGAAAAACGGTGTGAGCGATCAGTTCCTGCGCATGGTGTTTCCGGCGCTCCTCGATGGCCTCAGGACGATCCACCAAAACGGGCTGCTGCACCTCGACATCAAACCGCAGAACATTCTGATCCGTTCGGGCGGCGATCCTTTGCTGCTGGACTTCGGAGCCTCGCAGCCTTATCCGTACGAGGAAAACACGCGAATCGGCAAAGTCCTGACCAACGGCTTCTCTCCCATCGAACAATATCAGGACGACGGCGCCTTAGGCCCGTGGAGCGACATCTACGCCATAGGCGCAACCATGCGGATGTGCTTGGACGGCCTCCCGCCTCCCGCGGCTCCGATTCGCGCCGAACGCGATAGCCTCATCCCGGCGGTCAAAGCGTTCAAACGCCGCTATCCGCAAAATCTGCTGCAAGCCATCGATTTGGCCATGATCGTAGATCCCGCGCAACGTCCGCAGTCGATAGAAGAATTCTCGCGGCTCCTCTCCGCGGACAGCCGACCGGCCGAAAGTTGAACGGCCGGAGATCGACTCCGGGTCTCCATCGCTCCACCGTAAGATTCCCCCCCTTCTTGGCCGCGCCTAAAGGTATTTAACTTTGCGGCAAAGGATTGTTCCTCTGCGGAAGATGGCATAATGTATGCCCGCCTTTCTGGAAAAGAAAAATCAGGAACAGTCATGATGAGTGCGAGCATCAACGAACGCAGGCAAAACACGAATCACATGATCGAGGAGCTTCTGGAGGAGAGGCGGCAAGTTTGGTCGCTGTACTGCACAATTGCGGGAATGAAGCCCTTTACGGTCGAGCAGCCCCTTCGGACGAAAGTCCAGGAGTTCTGCCAATTGCTCATCGATTACATATCGCTGGGGCATTTCGGGATTTACCAACGCATCATCGACGGAACCGAACGAAGGCGGAAAGTACTTGAACTGGCGGAAAACATTTACCCTCGCATCGCCGAAACCACCGATGCGGCGGTGGAGTTCAACGACAAGTACGAAACGCTGATCGGAGACGGGCTCAAAACCCATCTCGAGGATGATTTGTCCAAGCTCGGCGAGGAATTGGCGATGCGCATCGAACTTGAGGATCAACTGATTTCGAGCATGATCGCCTGATCAATGCACCGCAACGGGCGGAAGCACTCGTGAACTGGTGGCGACAGTGCCGCCCAAGCCTGAGGCACCATACGGCCGATGAACTATTGCACACACTGCGGAACATCGCTTCGAACGGGCATTCCCGAAGGCGATGACCGTCCGCGCCACATCTGCGACTCCTGCGGGACCATCCATTATCAGAACCCCAAGCTGATCGCCGGATGCATTCCTGTGTGGCAGGACCGGATACTGCTGTGCAAGCGCGCCATCGAACCGCGTCTCGGCTATTGGACACTGCCCGCGGGCTTCATGGAACTCGGCGAAACCTTGCCGGACGCCGCCCGCCGCGAAGCTCGCGAGGAAGCGAATATCGAGGTGGAGCTCGACTCGGTGTACACCATTTTCAGCCTTCCCCATATTTCGCAGGTGTACGTGTTCTTTCGTGCCCACATGCTGGAAGAACGCTACTCGGCCGGCTCGGAAACCTTGGAAGCGCGCCTGTTCAGGGAGGACGAGATCCCCTGGACCGAAATCTCCTTCGAAACGGTTTATCGCTCGCTGCGTCTATTTTTCGCCGATCGCAAGCAAGGCAGCTATGCATTCAGGCTGGAGACCATCACGCCGGATCAGCGCAGAATGCGGGGAGGTTAGAGCGTTTTCCGGTTTGACGCCGCGCCCCAAGGTACGGTAGGTCGACATTCCTTTCCCAATCGCAAACGGTCGCTTTAGAGCGTTTTTCATGCCGGTGTACGGCTTCGTATCGGGCGGGAAGAACGTAGGTCGGCAATCCTTTGCCGACGAAGTCCTTTGCCGAGCCGATAAGTCGGCGAGGGATTGCCGACCTACGCATTTCCCGATCCTCACCGCTAAACGGCGGAGAAAAACGCTCTAACCTCCCCGTTCGTCAACTCAGCGGCGAACGTAGGCCGGGATGACGAAGGAATCCCGGCAACCCCGCGACAATGCCGGGTTTCGTTCCTCACCCCAGCCTACATGCTGGGCGCCCTGAAACCGGAGAAGCCTTTTCAGGGCTTCCCTAACAGTGCACTCATCCGTTGCCCCATATCCGTAGGCGTATCGACGACGTCCACGCCCGCAGCCCGCAGGGCCGCCACTTTGCTCGTTCCCGTCCCTTTGCCGCCGGTGATGATCGCACCGGCATGACCCATGCGTTTTCCGGGCGGCGCAGTGAGACCGGCGATGTAACCGACTACCGGCTTCGTGACATGCGCCTTGATGTATTCGGCCGCTTCTTCCTCGGCGCTGCCGCCGATTTCGCCGACCAGAATGATGCCCTTGGTCTGATCGTCATTCTGAAACAAAGCCAAAAGATCGATGAAATCCAAGCCCTTGATGGGATCTCCGCCGATCCCGACGCAGGTGCTCTGACCGAGTCCCGCTTTGGTGGTTTGATGCACGGCTTCGTAAGTCAGGGTCCCGGATCGGGACACGATGCCCACCGAACCCTTTCGATGAATGAAACCGGGCATGATGCCGATCTTGCACTCGCCCGGCGTAATCACGCCGGGGCAGTTGGGGCCGATCAATGCGGTGTCGTAATGGGCCAGGGCCGCTTTGACCCGGAGCATGTGCAGCACGGGAATGCCCTCGGTGATGCAGACGATCACTTTTATACCCCCGTCGGCCGCTTCCAGGATGGCATCCGCCGCGAACGGCGGGGGCACGTAAATCATGCTGGCCGTGGCGCCCGTTTCGCGTACCGCCTGCTTGACCGTGTCGAACACCGG
Source organism: Methylocaldum sp. GT1TLB (assembly GCF_051027445.1). NCBI lineage: Bacteria > Pseudomonadati > Pseudomonadota > Gammaproteobacteria > Methylococcales > Methylococcaceae > Methylocaldum > Methylocaldum sp. GT1TLB. The sequence goes on along the minus strand of NZ_CP194898.1, from coordinate 3,775,230 downwards.
CAAATTCAAATGGGTTTGCCCGCCACGCCCCGGCGTCACGCCGCCGACCAGCCGGGTGCCGTATTCCAGACACTGCTGAGAGTGGAAAGTGGCCTGCTTGCCGGTAAATCCCTGGCAAATGACCTTGGTGTTCTTGTCGACGAGTATGCTCATTGCGCAGCCTCCACAGCCTTTTTCGCCGCCTCGTCCAAATCCGACGCGGTTATCAGCGCCAAACCGGACTGCTCGAGCAAGCGCCGGCCCTCCTCGGCATTGGTTCCTTCGAGCCGAATGATCACCGGCACCTGAACGTGCACCTCTTTGACGGCCGAGATAATGCCTTCGGCGATCAGATTGCAGCGTACGATGCCGCCGAAAATATTCACCAAAACAGCTTTCACCTTCGCGTCGGACAAAATCAGTTTAAACGCCTCGGCGACTTTCTCCGCCGTGGTTCCGCCGCCCACATCCAGGAAATTGGCCGGCTCTCCCCCGTAAAGCTTGATGACGTCCAGCGTCGCCATCGCGAGTCCCGCCCCGTTCACCATACAACCGATATTCCCGTCCAACGTGACATAGCTAAGTCCATGCTGGCGGGCCGCAGACTCCTTGGGATCCTCTTGGGCCGGATCGCGGAGCTCAGCCAGATCGGTATGGGCGAACAAGGCGTTGTCGTCGATGTTGATCTTGGCGTCCAGCACCAGTAACGCACCGTCTTCCGTCACCACCAAGGGATTAATCTCGATTTGGCTCAAATCCTTGTCCAAAAACAGCCGATACATTCCGTTCATGATCTTGGTCAACGCGTTGACCTGGTCGCCCCGAAGCCCCAGGGCAAAGCCGATTTCCCGGCACTGGTAGGCCTGAAGTCCGGCGGCAGGATCGACCGTCAGACTCAGAATTTTCTCGGGGTGCTGCGCAGCCACCTCTTCGATATCCATTCCGCCGGCGCTGGACGCCAAAAACAGCACCCTGGCGCTGGATCTGTCCACCACCGCGCTCAGGTAAAGCTCCCGCGCAATCGGGCGGACTTCCTCGACCAGCACGGCATTCACGGGCAACCCGGCGCTGCCCGTCTGAGCGGTAACCAGACGCGACCCCAGCAATTGACCCGCCGAGGCCCCGACCGCATCGACGCTGCCGACCAGCTTGACGCCGCCCGCCTTGCCTCGCCCGCCGGCATGCACCTGGGCCTTCACCACCCACTGCCCGCCGCCCAAGGCGGTCGCAGCTTCGACCGCCTCTCGCTCCGAAAATGCCGGGGTGCCGCGGGGGACCGGCAAGCCGTAGGACGAAAACAAATGCTTCGCCTGATATTCATGTAGGTTCATTGGATACTCCGTTTAGCTCTCGCGCCGGGCATCAATCCTCAAATCGATGCTACTCTTAATGTCTACGGCTATTCTAATAGACCCGCTCCGAAACCGCACCGCAGCCATGTCGCAATGCCACGCACCGACCCCGAACTCGGGCGAGTCTCCGCTCCCCGTGAAACGAGGGAGCGCAAGGTACCTGCAAACGGTTTTGCGGTGAACGACCCGGCACGAGGCTCTACGGCGCTCAACAGCTGCTACGGACAATGGACTTCGACAACAAGCAAATATCGCCCTGTCCGTTCTCCAAACATTACCGCATTCCTGAAAACCAAGCCTGGCAGTCGCTAACGGTTTATCTTCTATACCGTCTGACGCTGGGTAGCGTTTTGGTGTTCCTGTTTTTTTTGGGTGCGCTGCCGTCGTCGCTGGGTAAACACGACCCCGTGCTTTATGCAGCAGCCAGCAGCATCTATCTAGGATCTATTTTTTTCTCGGCTATTCCTCTGCTCCTGCGCCGCCCCGCCTTCCCGCTTCAAGCACAGCTGCACGTGCTCGCCGATCTAGTCTTGATCCCCAGTATCATGCACGCTTCGGGAGGCGTGGAGACCGGCGTCGGCGTATTGCTGGCTTTGTCGGTGGCGGCTGGCGGCATCCTGACCGGCGGTCGCTGCGCTTTGCTGCTGGCGGCGCTGGCCAGCGTGGCAGTCCTGGGAGAAGAAGTTTACGCCGATCTCTCCGGAGCGTTCGAAGCGGCCTACACTTACGCCGGCATGCTCGGGGCCTCGTTCTTCGGCATCGCGATTCTCGCCCTGGTGCTGGCGAGACGCGCGGAGCAGAGCGAAGCGATCGCGGCGCAACGCGGCGTCGACCTGGCCAATCTTCAGCAGCTCAACGAATTCATCATCCGCCACCTGCAGTCGGGTATTCTCGTCATCGATGAGCAGCATCGTATTTGGATGATGAACGATTCGGCCGCTCGGCTTCTCGGCATCTCTTCGACCGCCCGGTCCTTGGAAACCGCCTGTCCGGAGTTGGCCGAGCTGTTTTGGGATTGGCTGGACGATCCGATCCCCGGCACGGTGGGTCTCGGTTCTCGGGCAGGACAACCCTTGCAAGTTCGCTTCACCCGCTTAGGGCCTACATGGCCTCCGATTTACATGGCATTCCTGGAAGACAATGCCCTGTACAATCAGCGGGTACAGCAAAGCAAGCTGGCTTCGCTCGGCCGCCTCACCGCCAGCATCGCTCACGAGATTCGCAACCCCTTGACCGCCATCAGCCATGCCGCTCAGCTTCTGGCCGAGTGCTCGTCGCTGCAATCTCAAGACCGGCGCCTGATACAGATCGTTCTCGACCATACCGCACGGGTTAACATCGTCATCGAGAATGTGCTTCAAATCTCGCGACGAGGCCAATCGAAGCGAGAAATACTTCCCTTGGCGTCTAGTTTGAAAAAGTTTCTGCGCGACTACCGAATGGCGCAGGGAATACATGAAAAAGCCTTTCAACTCGATATCAAGATCGGCGATGCGCTGGTCACGGTCGACCCCAGCCATCTCAAACAGATTCTTGAAAATCTTTTTTCGAACGCGCTGAAATACGGCGAGCCGCAACGCGGGGCCATCCGGGTGCGCGTAAGGCGCCAACGGGGCGAACCATGCGTCGAAATCATCGATCATGCAGCGCCCATCGATAGTCAGACCGTTCAGCAAATGTTCGAGCCATTCTTCACCACCTCCGCCAGCGGCACCGGACTCGGGCTTTATATCGCGCGCGAGCTGGCGGAACTCAACCAGGCTAAACTGGAATATGAACCTGTCGCCGGCGGCGGTTGCTTCCGGCTCCGTTTGGCCGACGCAGAAAAAACCACAATCGAATTATGAACAGACCGTCCGCCCTGGTCGTCGATGACGAGCCCGCCATCCGCGAATTGCTGGAGATCACGCTCGAGCGCATGGATATCGACGTGCAATCGGCCGGCGCATTGCGGCAGGCCCGAGAACTCCTGCAGAACCGGCATTTCGATCTTTGCCTGACCGACATGCGTCTGCCCGACGGCGACGGCTTGGACCTGGTGGAATACATCCAGCTCAACCTTCCGGCACTGCCGGTGGCGGTCATCACCGCGCATGGCAATATGGAGTCGGCCATTCGCGCCTTGAAGAACGGCGCCTTCGACTTCGTCTCCAAGCCGCTGGATCTGCACATTCTTAGGAACCTCGTGAACACGGCGCTCAAGCTCGGTCAGCAAGAAGGCAGGGACCGCCGCTCCCGCCATATATTGCTCGGCGATTCGCAAGCGATGCGCGAAATCCGCTCCAAAATCACCAAGCTGGCACGCAATCAGGCGCCTATATTCATCAGCGGCGAATCGGGGACGGGTAAGGAATTGGTTGCGAGACTGATCCATGCCATGAGTCCGCGGTCCGAAAAGCCGTTCGTCGCGGTGAACTGCGGTGCGATACCGCACGACCTGATGGAAAGCGAATTTTTCGGCCACAGAAAAGGCAGCTTTACAGGAGCGGTCGGGGACAAGCAGGGCTTATTTCAAGCGGCTCACGGCGGCACGCTGTTTCTGGACGAAGTCGCCGACCTGCCGCTGTCGTTGCAGGTCAAATTGCTGCGCGCGATTCAGGAAAAATCGATTCGACCGCTGGGCGAACCTCGGGAAATTCCGGTAGACGTACGTATCGTCAGCGCAACTCACAAGAATCTCGCGGAGATGGTCCGAAACGGCGATTTCCGGCAGGATCTTTTTTACCGCATCAACGTGATCGAGATGCATGTTCCGCCCTTGCGCGAGCGCCGCAGCGATATTCCGGCCTTGATCGACCACATACTCGCAAAACTCACCTCCCCCGGAGATACCAAGGCCGAACTGAGCGCCGAAGCCTTGACCGCACTTATGAGCTATCCGTTTCCGGGCAACGTACGGGAGCTCGAAAATATTCTGGAACGGGCCGTCGCACTCTGCGACGGGCATCGCATTCTGGTCGAGGACTTGAACCTTCCGGAAGGGTCATCCGGGCGCTCCCCGGATGATCGTTTGCGATTGGAAGGGTCATCCTGGCGCTCCCTGGATGACCGTTTGCGATTGGAGATGATCGAAACGGCTTTTCCGACTGCGTCGGAGGAGAACCCCGTGAGGGAACACGGTCTGTCGCTGGAAAGCTATATGGACGAGATCGAAAAGCAGGCGATCATCAAGGCTCTCGAAAAAAACCGTTGGAACCGGACCGCGGCGGCGAAGCAGTTGGGCATCACGTTCCGCGCACTGCGCTATAAGTTGAAAAAGCTGGGACTGGACTGAGCAAATGCGGAAAACCGGTGAGGATGGACGGCCGAGATACACAACGGAGGCGAGTCAGCCGTCGCCCTGAACTAAAAAAATCTAAAGGGCTTACTCCATCGCCCAACGCCGTCAAGCCCGATATTTATCCAGAGTCTTGAGCTTATCCAGAGCGTCCTTGATCTTCCCGGCAACCGCGTCGTTCAGCTCCGTAGGCTTATAGACTCGATCCAGCAATCCTTCCGCGACCAGGGCTTCTTTGACCCATTTCTTGGCGAAACGATAATTTGTCGGCACTGGAGAGACTTCGCCCGTAGCCGGATTGCGCAACTGTCCGCCGCGCTCGGTTTGCGCGGCCTCTTCCTCGGCGGGCGCGGCCGTTTCGGCGACAGCAGGCGCGCCGGCGGCTTCCTCGGCTTTCGTTTCGGGCGCCGCTACCGGGGTTGGCGTGCTATCCGCGCGAGACACGGTCTTGAATACCTCGTAGATCACAAATACGACGAAGATCACCGTCAGACCGACCAGCAATTGCATCATGATCTTTCTCCTCCTCTTCTTGTAGTTTCTATCGACTCGCCAGCCGCCGCCTGAAGTTCCGAGCGTCACCGCGGTTGCGTGCGAGCCGACACACCATAGGCCGAAACGAATAAAACCGCAATATCTCTCTTGACTTTAGTCAACAATTTGCGCAAGAAATCCCCGAAACTCGCATTTTTTGTAAACGCCGATTTTGCCGCTAGCCGGTTCGTCCCGAACTTCTCGAAGGGCCTCGAGGGCTTGCCGGGACAGCTTCTAAGGCATCGCGTGAACGTGGGGGACAGGCCTGAGCGCCTTGTGCTCGAACTGCAAGCGATGAAGCTCCGCGTAATAGGATTGTCCGCGCAGCAATTGCTCGTGAGTGCCGCTTTCGATGATACGACCGTCCCGCATGACATAGATCCGGTCCGCATTCTGGATGGTGGACAGACGATGAGCGATGACCAAGGTGGTCCGGCCTTTCATCAATACCTCCAGCGCCTCCTGGACGTGCCGCTCGGACTCCGCATCCAGCGCGGAAGTCGCTTCATCGAGTATCAGGATGGGAGCATTCTTGAGGACGGCGCGCGCGATGGCGATACGCTGCCGTTGTCCGCCCGAGAGCACGATACCTTGCTGGCCGACGACGGTGTCGAAGCCTTGCGGCAGGTTTTCTATGAATTCCAGCGCATGGGCGGTCCTCGCCGCCTGCCGAATCTCCTCGAAACTCACCGACTCCCGGCAACCGTAAGCGATATTGCTGGCAACGCTGTCGTTGAACAAGGTAACTTCCTGCCCCACGTAAGCAATATGCCGGCGCAGACTCTCCAGGGTGAACTCCCGTATGTCCCGCCCGTCGAGGCGGATTTCGCCTTGAGTGGGCTCGTAAAGGCGAGGCAGCAAGCGTATCAGCGAGGTTTTGCCGCTGCCCGACTGTCCGACCAACGCAATGGTTTCGCCCGGCTTTACCGTCAACTCGATATTCTTCAGCGCGTAATCTCCGTCATCGTGATACGCAAGACCGACTTTCCGGAATTCGATATGTCCCTTTACCGCGTCGAGTTCTCGCGTACCGGTATCGTGTTCGCGCTCCTTGTCCAATAGCTCGAAGATGCTGTCCCCGGCGGCGATCCCCTTCTGCATGATGTTGAGGACCTGGGTGGCACGCTTGATCGGGCTCAGCATCATGGCCATCGCCGCAATGAAGGCAATCAGACTGCCGGGCGTGATGGTGTGGCGCACCGAGTCCAGGGAGACCACGTACAAAATCGCCGCGAACCCGCTGACATAGATGAGCTGTATGAGCGAGCCGCTAACCGCGTCGGTGACGATCAGCTTCATTTGCCGCCGCTGGTTGCGTTCGTTTTCCTTGGCGAACTTTTCGGTTTCGTAGCCTTTCCCGTTGAACACCTTGACGATGCGCTGCGCATCGATCACTTCCTGCGCCACGTGGCCGACATTGCCCATGGACTCCTGAATACGCATGCTGATCTTGCGAAAACGCTTGCTGACCAGGCGAATGCTGATGCCGAGCACCGGGCCGACCACCATGAAGACCAGGGACAACAAGGCATTTTCGTAAACCATCAACAAAGTGAGACCGACGATGGTCAATCCGTCCTTGAACACCGCGACCACGCCCTTGGTCAAGGAATTCGCCACCTGCTCGGTGTTGTACAGCAGTTTGGCGAGCAACTGCCCCGACGAGGCGTGATCGTAATAGGCACAGGGAAGATTCAATAGCTGATCGAACAAATCCCGGCGGAGATCGGCGATCACCCGCCGTCCGACCCATCCGGAACAGTAATCCCCGGCGAACCCGGCGATACCACGGGCGATCGACAAACCCAGCAATATGAAAGGCGCTTGACGCAGAATCTCGGGGTCATTCTCGATGAAACTGCCGTCGATGAGCGGCTGAATCAGCTTGGCGAAAGCGGGTCCCAGCGAGGCATAGGCAATCATGGCCACTATTGAAGCCAGGAACATCTTCCAGTAGGGCAAAGCGTATTTGAGCAGCCGCCGATAGATGATCATTCCATCGGTGAGTGGCTTTCGGTCGGAGTGTTTTTCGCTCATGAGGTCGTGCAGGCTTAATAAAAGGCCGTCCTGATTTCTCAAGCGGCCTGTTCGACTTTGCTAAAATCGTGGTTTTTTCACACGGATAGAAATCATCCAATGGTCGCTGGAGTCATCGCTCCCCCGGTCCAGTATGCCAATTATACCGGCGTCACGGCTGCCTTGGCTTTCGCCTTTTTTGCCTGGCTGAGTCCGGCCGGCACCAATATCGCGTTAGCCGCGTTTTCGCTGGCATTTCTGTTGAATCCGTCGGCATGGCCGGTGTTTCGCCGCGATCCGATGTTCGGGCTGTTTGCCGCTTTCGCGATTTATGTGGCCATCGGGGCTTATTTCGCGATCGACGAATTTCCCGAAACGCGCAAACTTCAGATCCGAGACGCCTCGAATTGGCTCAAATTGTTCGCCTTTCTGCCGTTTGCCTGGTGGCTGCGCGGCGACCTGCGGCGCATCCACTGGACGCTGATCCTGGCCACCGGGGGGCTCCTGATCGGCATGCTTTGGAAAGCCGATTGGTCGAACTTGTATCACATGACCGTCGCCGAAAGAACCGGATTCAAACTCCGAATCATCTTCAGCGGCCTGGTATCGGCATCGGCAATTCTGGGACTCTTGATCTATACCCCGCGAATCTGGAGCACCCGCACGAGTCCCCTGAATGACCTATTTCGCCTCGCCTGTTGGCTGGCCGCCCTATATCTGTCCAGTTTCATGCTGATTTCTTCCAAATCCCGCGGCGCCTGGCTTGCCGCACTCATAGCCGTTCCCAGCGCATTGGGTATCCATTATTTTTGGAAGACAAAAAGAACCGACCTTCAGCTCGGAAAGTCGGTTCCTTTCATGCTCCTCGCGCTGGGCGTGGTTGTGGGTCTGTTTGCCCTGAACCACGGCGAGATCCGGACCCGGATCGATCAGGAAAACGCGGTCGTTTCGTCGATTTTGCAGGGAGAAAACCAGCACTTGCCGCGCACGTCGATCGGCTATCGCCACGATATTCAGAAATTCGGATTGCAAAAATATTTGGATCGGCCCTGGTTCGGCTGGGGCCCCGGCTCTACCGAGCATCTCGTCGAAATCAGCGGTCAACCCGAACTGATCCATCCGCAGGCGAAAGGGGCGGCTTGGATGGACCACTTTCACAACACTTACCTGGAGATCCTGGTCCGCTTCGGCCTTCTGGGCGCACTGGTCTTGGCCGCAACGGTTCTTCTGGTGATAAAAAACGTATGGCACAGCTATAAGACCGGGATTCTGCCGAAAGACCATTTCGCATTTCTGGCCGGGAGTTTCATTCTCTTGGCGGTCTGGAGCCTGTTCGACTTCCGGGTTCTGCACGGCGACTGCCGGGCTTACTGGATCTTGCTGGCCGGGATCGCCTATAGCTTTGCCTGGCATCCCGATGCGGCCCGCCATGACTAGGCCACCCGTCGTTTATCTGGGCCGAAGCCGCCTGCAACGAAATCGCGCCAATCTGATTCAGACCTTGCAGATGATGGAGGCATTCCGCCAAGCGGGCGTCGACGCTACGCTGTATTTGCCGCCGTGGCCGGGTTCGCTGGACCTGGAAAGCCGGCTGCGCGATTTCGGCATCGAATCGTCCTTGGACATCCGTTCCAGCTGGCTGCTGAATCGGCGCTGGAACGCCCGCCCGTTCGTTCGGCTTTATGGCAGGCGACTTCGGAAGGCTCTTGGCGTTTACACCCGCTCCGTGCAAATCAGCGCCACATTGGCCGCTGCCGGAATACCGCATCAACTGGAAATCCACGAGGCGGAGCGCGAACTGATCGGCAAAGGGTATTTGGCCGGCATCGTGAAGCATCATCGGCAGGGACTCATCGGATGGCTCGTCCCCATCAGCCATGCCGCGGCAGACGTATTGATCCGGGCCGGGGCCGTCGCGGAGCGCGTGCTGGTCAGTCCGAGCGGGACCAAACTTTCCGCATTCGACCGGATTCCGGCCTTCGATCCCGACCGTCTCTCCGCCCCTCGCATCGTGTACCTCGGGCGCCTCAGCCGCGACCGAGGCCTCGACGTCTTCCAGGAAATCGCTGCAACGGAAATCGCCGACGTCACCTTGGTGGGCGAACAGGAAGATACGGTCCAAGCCTCGGGCAAGCTGCACGTCGTGCCTTTCGTGCCGCACCGGGACGTGCCGACCTGGTGGGAGCGCTCCGATTTGGTCCTGCTGCCCTACCAGCGAAGCCTTCCCCATGCCGATTCGATCAGCCCCATCAAGCTGTTCGAGGCGATGGCGGCGGGACGTCCGATCATCGTGAGCGATCTGCCCGCGATTCGGGAAATCGTCGACCACGAGAAAACCGCTTTGCTGGTCGAGCCGGCGGACACCGGAGGATGGATCGCGGCGATCAGGCGGCTGCAAAACGATCCGCAACTCGCCTGCCGTCTCGCGCAAGCGGCGAAGCAAAAGGCCCGAGAGTACAGCTGGGAGAAGCGCGCCGAGCGGATTGCCAAAGCGTGTGGCTGGATCTGACGACTTGACTGGCGCGTTTTCACTGCAGACGAAGGCGTCGGCAAAGGATTGCCGACCTACGCCAAATCGGAAAATCCTCTAGCCGCGTTCAGCAACCGTTTCCGTAACCTGCCGGTAAACCCGGTAATTGCCCTCCACCATGGCTTCGACCGAGAACCGTTCGAGAACCAAACGCCGCCCGGCCTGGCCCAGTTCACGGCGCCGCGTCGGATCGTCCAGCAGTTCGACGATAGCGGAAGCCAATGCGGCGCTGTCGCCGGGCTCGATCAGGCGGCCGTTGATGCCGTCCTTCACGATTTCGGGAATGCCGCCGGCCCGTGTTGCCACGATCGGAACCCCAGAGGCCGCAGCCTCCAGCAGCGAGACGCCGAGCCCCTCCATCCAGGCGGGATGGACCACCAGATCGAGACAAGGTATGACCCGCGCCATATCGGTTCGATAGCCGGCGAAAATTACGGTGTCATCGAGTCCGCGGGCACGAGCCGATGTCCGAAGTTCGGCCTCCACGGGGCCCTGCCCGAACAGCAAAACCCGCGTTTGGGGGTGACGAGCCAGGACCACGGGCAAGGCGTCGAATAACACCTCATGCCCCTTGCGGCCGATCAGCTGGGCGATCATGCCGATCGCCGTCTCGCCCTCCGCGAGGCCGAATTCCGAGCGAAACCAAGCCTTATCGCATTCCGGACGGTAGCGCTCGGTGTCGACCGCGCTCGGAACGCAGACCACCCGCTCGGCCGGCACGCCAGCTTCGATGAGCACCTCGCGTATGCCTTCCGATATGGTGACGATGGTCTCGAACAGCGGAAACTTGATGCGGGTGTCGACCCAGCGCGGCGGATTGTCCACTCGCCGGCTATGGATCATCGGAATGTTTTCCAGCCGTCCGGCCAAAGCGGCGAGAAGATCGCCGCGGCGGCTGTGGATGTGCAGCACGTCCGGTTTTTCGTTTCGAATCAGCCGCCGCAGCCGGCCGATAAAGCCGAGATCCGAGTCGCCCCGGAACGGAAGCGGTCGAATCTCGACGGCGGGATTTTGGATAGCCCCGACGATCTCGGCGCCCTCGCTGCATACCAGCACATGCTCTCCTGGAAACCGGCTCAGGCCATTGAGAAGGTAGGCCACCTGCCGGGCACCGCCGTATAGGTGCCGCCCCATTTCCACGTGCAGCACTTTCATGATCTTTTTTCCAGAAGCTCGATGGCAGCGCCGAACACCTTGTCCACGGTATGGAGACGCATGCAATCGAACGTCCCTCCGCAGGTCGGACGACGGCGGCAGGGCGAACATTCGAAGCGCTCGTAAAGCACTCTCGCCGTGGCCCGGCCCGTGTCCAAATAGGGCCGGGTGGAACCGAAGATCGCCACGGTCGGAGCGCCCAGAGCGATGCCGAGATGAGTCAATCCGGTATCGACGCCGATCGACAGCCTCGCTTTCTCGATGATCGCCGCGCACTGTCCCAGGCTCGTCCGGCCGGCCAAATTAATGAGGCCCGGCGTCTGCCTGGCGATGATTTCGGCACGCGCCTTGTCCGCCGGACCGCCCAGCATAACGACGGCGAGCCGGCGTTCGCCGGCCAGGCGGACCGACAGCTCCGCCCAGCGTTCGTCGAACCAATGCTTTTGAGGACGGGTAGTGAACGGGCAGATGACGGCATATGCTCCGGTCACGCCTGCCGATTCCAGCAGTTCTCTTGCCCCTTTTCGATCGTCTTCCGAAACGGCGATATCGAGTTCAAAAGTATCGGTCTGGCCGGTCAAGGTCTCGGCGAGCATCCTGTATTCCTTGCCGATGCGGAGATCATCCACGCGCCGGTCGATAACCTCCGTCATCAGAAACTGGCTGCCCTCGCGCGAACCGAGGCCGATGCGCCGCCGTCCGCCCGAAAGCCAAGCCCAGACGCCGCTCTTGAGCAAACCCTGGAGATCGATCACCCAGTCGAAGCGTTCGACTCGAAGCGATCGGATCAAATCGAAAGCTTCCCTGGCGAACGCACGGTAGCGGCGCTCCCGGCGCAACTGCCGCCAACGGCCCCTCGGCCACAAATAAACCTGGTCCAGATGCGGGTTATGGCGCAGGAGATCGGCGTTGGCGGATTCCGTCAGCCAGGCGATGCGGGCGTTCGGATACGCCTTGCGCAGCGCAGGAATCAGTCCCGAAGCCATGATGACATCGCCGATGGCGCTGAGCCGGATGATCAGGATGCGTTGCGGCGGAGAATCGATTTCCGGCATCAGTGTCAGTCGCCTCTGTCCGCCATGAGTCGCTGATAAAGCTCGAGGTACGCGCCGACCACCGCCTCGCGGCTGTACCGGGTTTGCAGCAACGCATGACCGGCTTCGCCGAGCGCGCTTCTTTCGGTATCGGAAAGCGCGAGCGCCCTCCGGATTTGCGCCGCGAGTCCCGAGGGGTCGCCGCACGGCGCCAGGAGCCCGGTTTCCCCGTCTTCGATCAGCTCCAGAGCGCCGTCGGTCGCCGTGCTGACCACCGGCAGGCGGTAATTCCAGGCTTCCAGGATGACGTTGCCCAAGGGCTCGTGGCGCGAGGGGCAGACGAACAGATCGGCGAAGGCGTAGAACGGGTCGGGTTGTTGCCAGCCCAACCAGCGGACGCGAGGGGTTAATCCGAGGCTATCGCTCAGCGTCTTCAGCCGATCGACCGCGGGGCCGTTGCCGGCAACGAGCAGGATCAGCGGGCGTCCGTTCGATTCGGCCGGAAGTTCGGCAAAGGCATGCAGCAAATCGTCGAAGCCCTTCTTGTCGATCAGGCGCCCCAAGGCGAATAACACGAGCGCGTCGCTTGGGATATTGTGTTTGTCGCGGAGCTCTTCGAGGTGTTGGCTCGAAAAAACGAAGGGCTCCGGTACGAAATTGCCGATGTGGAACACCCGTTCCGCGGGAAGACCGGACTTGACCAAATAGTCGCAGATGCCTCGCGTATTACCCACCCAGGCATGGGCGTGGCGATAATAGCCGTCGATCTTGTAGAAACCGCCCAGGCGGGCGATATGCACGGCCTTCGCCTTGGCAGGCAAACGGGTCAGGCGCGTCGCGCGCCCCATGTAGGTCTGGACGATGCACGGCTGTCGCCAGGCCACCAACTCGCGAATCCGCCAGACCGACCAGAGATCCCATTGATTGGCGAGCGGCAGGTGTACCTGCTCGATGGCGCTAGTCTTCAGGGCTTCTGCCACCGGACTGCCGGACCGGTTGACGGCGATCACCCGCTGCCCGGCTTCGTGCAGCGCGCCCAGCAAGCGCACGTAGAACTGGTCCGCACCGCCGAACTGTCGGCTGCCGAGAATATGCAGCGACGGGTACATCTCAGCCGGTCAGATTGGAGGCCAGCGGCTCGTCGAACCGATAGCCGAACCGCTCGATGTCGGGTCGGTAATGATCCGCCACGAGTTGGGCCGTCACGTCGTTATAGTAATCCCGATAGTCCTTCCGGCGGTCGGTCGCCTTGCGGCTGTGGGGCAGTTTCGGGGTCTTGATGCCGATCCGCTTGCAGGCCGTTTCGAAGTCCTCGGCCAGGAATTCGTAGCGTCCGAGAAAATCGACGACGGTGTTGCCGTGCAAATCGATCACATAGTCGCTTTGCAGCTCCGTCGACATGTCGGCGTGATACTGCGGCGGGCGGGCCGGATCGAGCTTCCAGCGGAGAAACGCCTCGAAGCTGTCGATGTGGGTAATCAGCTGCGGCCGCTCGCGGCGGATGTGATGATAGGAACTCACCTGCAAATCCCAAGGGTTACGCACGAAGGCGAACTTGAACAAGCTCTCGAAGACCTCTCGCGGGAGCATTTCCTTGGCGGCGATGATCTTGGCGTGGCGCGGGAACTTGGCTCCGATCTTATGGCCGGTCATCCCGCTCAGCTTGCTGCAGAGAAACTGCGGAATCCGGTACGGATCGGTCCACTTTTGCCGCCAAAGCGAGTCGCGAATGCTGGTGCCGCCGGTTTTGGCGATGTGGACGAACAGGAAGTTGTATTTGAGGGAGAGCAACATGGATTCAAAAGAGTTGTGTCAAACCGGATGCAAAACCTTAGCGGAGCCGGAAGGCGTAAATCCCAGCACCTCCAGATAGCGAGCCGCGCTACGCTCCACCGTATACTCCGACGCTGCCTCGCGAAGCAACCGGTTCTCAAGCGGAAACTGCAAGGTGTTCAACATCGCATCGGCCAAGCGCTCCACGTCGCCTACCGGCACCAGCGGACCATAAAGGCCGTCCCGCAGAATCTCCCGCGGACCGCTGGGGCAGTCGGTGGACACCACCGGCGTTCCCAGGGCCAAGGCCTCGGTCAGCACATTGGGCGAACCTTCCCAGGCGGACGACAGCACGAACAGCGAACTCCGCGCCATGTAGGCATACGGATTCGCGACATGGCCGAGCAGCGCGACGGCATCGGCGATCCCCAGATCGGCAGCCAGCTTTTCCAGACTGGGGCGCAGCCGGCCTTCGCCGAGGATCACCAGCCGCGAATCGATGAAGGCCCGCACGCGGGCAAAAGCGCGGATCAAGGTCGAAAAGTCCTTTTGCCGCGTCAAGCGTCCGGCTCCCAGAATGACGGGAACGTCCGACGACGCGAACCAGGGGTGATCCACCGGCATGCGGCTCTTTTCCATCATCTCCGGGGTAATGACCGGGTTTCGGATCACCACGATCTTTTCCGGCGGCAATTTCGCGATCCGCCGCGTGTCCTCCGCGACGCCTTCGGACACGGCGACAATACGGTCCACCGCCGAGTACATTTCGCGCATCGGCCATTGGCGTGCCCAGCGGATCAGTGCCGGCTTGTTCGCCATGGCGGCCGAAAGATGAGTCCCGAGGCGGCCCACCAGACGGGTATCCGCTCGGCTCACGCGCTTGGCGAGCACCGCGGCGCGAATGGCTCTGTCTTTGGCGGCCAACAGGGCAAACGGCCTTTCGGTCTTGAGATAGCGGACCAGCCCCGGCACCGCCAAGGCGGTGTGTCCAACGCCCAAGTCCAGAACCCGCAACCCCGAACCGTTCAGCCTTATGAGTTCGGGCGCGGGCTTGCGCAAGATGGCCAGGAGATCCACCGCCAACCCCTCCTGCGAGAACGCGGGCAACAGATTCATCACCATGCGCTCCACGCCGCCGGTGCCGGAAAACGAAATCAGTACCGCCAGACGCTGTGCACGACCCATTACCCCTCTCCTCTCAGCAGACCCAGAGCATTCAGATATTGCCGCGCGCTGTTGGTAACGGTGTAGGGCATCGTCGCCTCGTGCAACGCTTCGGGCGAGGTCGGACTATCCAGCATGTCGGCGATTTTCGCCGCGAGGGCCGATGAATCGCCGACCGGAACCAGCGGACCATAACGACCGTCTCCGAGCACTTCTTTGGGACCGCTCGGGCAGTCGGTCGATACCACCGATGTGCCGCAGGCCATGGCTTCGATCAATACGACCGGCATGCCTTCGCAAATCGACGTGAGAGCGAAAACCTTGGCCCGGCGCATGTAGGCATAAGGATTGGCCAGGAATCCCGGCAGGTCGACATCGTCCGACACGCCCAGATGACGGGCGAGTTGCTGGAGCTTGTCGCGCTGCCGCCCCTCGCCGCCGATGATCAGACGGCAAGGACGGTCACGCCGCAGCTCCGCGAAAGCTTTCAGCAGGGTGGCGAAATCCTTGCGCGCGCACAATTCGCCGATGCCGAGTATCACCGGCGGCTCGCCCGGCGCGAACCAGGGATGATCCACCGTCGCTTCGGCCATCGCATCGAAACGGTCCGTGAGCACCGGGCTGGGCACCACGGTCACCGCCTTGAGCGGCAGCCCCGCTATCCTGGCCAGATCTTCCGCCGCGCCTTCGGAAGGCGTCAGGATGCAGTCGGCGTGGCGGTAGAACAGTCGGATCGAAGCCAACTGGCCATTTCGCGCCCACCAGCCGCGGCGCTCGAGATTCTTGGAGACCGTCGTGCCTATCCGCACCGCCACGCGGGTATCGACGCGAGCCAGCGCCCGTGCCGTCAAGGCGGTGCGGTTCACCTTGTCCTTGTCGCTCAATAGCACTTCGGGCCGGCTGCGGCGCAAATAACGGACTAACGCCGGCAAAGCGGTGTTGACATGGGAAACGCCCAAGTCGATCGTCCGGACATTGTGCGGCAGATCGTCCCAATGAGGACCATGGCCTTTCACTCTAAGGAGATCGATCCGCAGACCCCATCGGGCAAACTCCGGGACCAGATTGCGCATGATCCGATCGACCCCGCTATGACCGGAAGTCGCCAGAAATAAAGCCAGATCTGTACGGCTCGAACTCATGGGTGGCCCAGCCCGAAAGATTCCAAATAGGCGCGACTGCTGTTTTCCAGAGTGTACGGCCGTACCGCCTCGCGCAAGAGCTCGGAAGGCGGTGGATTTTCCAGGGTCGCGGCCATCGCCTCCGCGAGAGCTTCGGCATCGCCCGGCGCGACGATCCGCCCGTAACGACCTTCAGCCAGAATCTCCCTAGGCCCGCTAGGACAATCCGTGGCCACAGCAGGTGTACCGACCGCCAGAGCCTCGATGAGCACGTTCGGACAACCCTCCCACAGCGACGACAGAACGAACAGCGATGCCCTGGCGAGAAAAGCGTAAGGATTGTCCACGAAGCCCGGCAGGTCGAAATCATCCTGAACGCCGAGCTCGGCCGCCAGGCTTTTCAGCTTTTCCGCTTGCCGGCCCTGCCCCAGGATCATCAAGCGGCAAACCCGATCTCGACGCAGCCGGGCGAACGCCTTCAGCAAGGTCGGGAAATCCTTGGCGCGCCCTAGCCGCCCCGCTCCCATGACGACCGGTGGACTGCCCGGCTTCAGCCAGGGATGATCCACCGGTTTATGGACAAAGTTCAGCAGATCCGGCGCTACAGTGGGATTGGGAAGCACGCTGATGCGTTCGAGCGGAATGTTCAGGAAAGCCGACAAATCGGCCGCCGCGTCGCGGGAATTGGCGATGATGCCGTCGCTTTGCGAGAACAGGCGTTGCTGTCTGCGCCGGAACAGCCACCGCGACCACCAAAACCGATGCTTGAGTTCGGTCCGGGCACCCAGCGAAGTACCGACGCGCAAGAAAAACCGTATGCCGGAATCCCGCAACTTTTTCTTGACCTTCAATGCGATGCGGTCGTCCCGCCCTTGGCCGGTCATGACGACAGCCGGCCTATTGGTCCGCAGGAACGCGAGCAGATCTTTTTCGAGCGCCAGGTCGCTCTGGCCATGGAGGGCCACCTGCTCGACTTCGGGGTTCAACCGGTCGGCGAAGACGGTATCGGCTTGGTTGACGATCAAAGCCGTTGGTACGCCGTGGGCGGAAAAACCATTGGCAAGGTGAACGAAGGTGCGCCCAACGCCGCCATTGCCGAAGCTGGGGATGAAAAGACAAACTCGAGGAGGCGTCACGAATCTAAGGACGTCAATTGAACCGTTCGAAATTTTTCATGAAGTCCCTAGTCTAGTGTAGAGCGAGCGGCATGCGGCCATCGGGCGAAACATTCCGCGCAGCCGATCACGCATCCTTATCGGCCAAAAAAGACAACTCGGTGTTCTTGGCGCATACGAGTCGGTGGAGCCGTTTCAACGCATAGCCCAAAATCACCGACGAAGCCAATGCCAAGGCGATGTATTCGGCGGCCTTGGCAAAATCGGTCTGGAGTAAGCCGGCGCCTATCAGACAGGCGGTAATCCCCATAGGCAAAAACCCGATGAAGCTTCCTATGAGAAAATCCAGATGACCGACATCCGTCATCCCCAAAAGTACATTATTGTAGAAGCCGTTCAGTGGAAGCTGTCGAATCAGCACCACGGCCAATACGCCGTTTTGCTTGATCTGCCGTGCCAATCGCTCAAACTGACGAACCTTCTTCAGTCCGTAGCCTACGCCGAATCGGCGGATGAGCAGAAGCGTCACGTATGAACCCAACACCGTCGCCAGTTGGCTCCACACCAGTCCCCAAGCAAAGCCGAACGCCAATCCGCCAAGAGAGCACAAAATCAGGCGAGGCGCCCCGATTGCTGTGAGCGCTACGCCGGCCGAGGTAAAAACCAAGGGCGCCGCCAAACCGTAACTCGCCAACTCGGCTTTGAGCATCAAGCCTTGATCCAGCCAGCTTTTCAGCGGGGTAAAATAAAACGTAACGCCCAAAGCCAGTACGGCCGCAACAGATGCGCCGCGGAGAACACCGCCCGTTCGCGTGGCACCCATCAAGCGCTTTGCATCGACCATCAAAAACCTATCAAGGGAAATCATCCATTCGACTGATCGTATTATATGTAACTAATACGTACAAAAACCATGACCAATTGTCCCGCTCGGGGCTGAAAAGGATTAATCGTGTATATCAGATGCGCCGCCTATCGCAACGGCCAGCGAATCGGAGACGTCAGCGTCGAAAACATCAGTGAACTGCTTGCGGAACCGGATACCTTCTTATGGGTTGGCTTGACCGAACCCGATCCGAACGAGTTGCTGCAACTCCAGGAAGAATTCGGCCTGCACGAACTCGCGGTGGAAGATGCCCGCTCCGCACATCAACGGCCGAAATTGGAAGAATACAAAGGATCATTGTTCGTGGTCTTGCACACTGTAGAGCTTCAGGACGGCAAGGTTCATTTCGGCGAAACGCATCTGTTCGTCGGCAAGCAATTTTTGATATCGATCCGTCACCAATCGTCGCTAGGCTACGGCCGTGCCCGAGTCCGTTGCGAGAGCATGCCGCAACTCCTGGCCAAAGGCTCCGGATTCGCGCTTTATGCAGTCCTCGACCTCATCGTCGATAACTTCATGCCGGTCGTCGAACATTACCAATCGCTGCTCGAAAAACTAGAAGAAGACATCTTTGAAAACCGCTTGCATCGCGATGCGATGGAACGCCTGTACGATCTCAAACGCTGCCTGCTGCGGCTGCGCAATGCCGCGATGCCTTTGCTGGACGTCTGCAATGCACTGATGCGGCTTCACCCCGATGTTGTCTCCAAGGAATTGCGCGTTTATTTCCGCGACGTACACGACCACGTGCACCGCATCATCCGCGCCACCGACACCATGCGTGAAACCCTGTCGGATGCCATGCAAGCAAACCTGGCGCTGATCACGGTCCGGCAGAATGAAGTCGTCAAACGCTTGGCCGGATGGGGCGCCATTTTGGCGTTGCCGACCATGGTGTTCAGCATGTACGGCATGAACTTCAAGTTCATGCCCGAGCTCGATTTCCGATTCGGCTATCCCGCCACTTTGGCGGGAACCTTGATCGGCTGCGTTTGGCTGTATAGACGCCTGAAACGCGCGGAGTGGCTGTAAGAGGGTGTGTGAGAAGCTACTGCGCGGCTCGATGGCCGCGTTGCGAAGGTGTAGCTGTAGGTCGGAAATCCTTTTCCGACGCCTTGGTCGGCAAGGGATTGCCGACCTACGACTTCTCACACCTCTTAAGAGCGCCCGCATCAGTTGCGCGTTTCTTTCCGATTCGGCTTGTATCCCTTTTTGAAGCGCAGCCGGTAGAGATCCACCAGCCAGCGGCCGAATCCGGCAGGCACCAGCGCCAGCCATAAGGGATCATAGCGGGTCAGCCTTCCCTGCTTGAGAAGACCGGCACCGGCATGAAAGGAAAAACGGATGAAATCGACCATGCTGCGCCGCCGTTGGCGGCGGCTGAGCCATGCCCGGTGCTCGGTTACGTCTTCCAGATAGTAAAGCTGGAATCCGCGCGGGTTGCGCATGCGCAGACGAAAACGGTCGGAAGACAGACCATCGGCCAGGTACTCCACCTGCTGGAAGGGTTCGTTGACACAACGAAAGACATAATGGTGCGAAATCCGTTTCCAGGTCAGCGAGGGCCGGATATGCCTTTCGCCGGCAAAGACCGGATACGGAAACCGGCGCGCGACATCGGTCCGAATCGCATGTTTTTTGTCGCCGCCCACGCCCAGGCGATAGCGCACGTCCAGAAAGCTTGCATCCAGCGGATTATGGGGATAAGGAATGGTCAGCGACCGCTTCCCGTCCATACTCTCCACCAGACCTTCGACACCGGCGAAACGTCCACGCTCACTTTCGGGGATGGACTCCCAATGACGCCGGATACGCTCCAAGGTATCGGGTAAGAGACGGTCGTCCGAGTCGAGATTGAAAAAAAGCCGCCCCCTGGCCAATTCCACGCCTTTGTTGTGAGCGGCGTGCTTGCCCTGATTGCTCTGTTTGACATAAATGACTGGGAATTCGACGCCCGCTTTCCAACGAGCCACGACGGCAGCAGTGTCATCGGTCGATCCGTCGTCGACGATGACGACCTCGAAGTTCCGATAGGTCTGGGCCTCGATGCTGGACAAAGCCCTAGTCAACAAGCCCGCGCGATTATAGGTGGGAATAAAGACGGTAAACATCGGCCTGTCCCTAACCATAGGGTCTCCGTAATTTCACGAACACGTTAATAATCAAGCCTTCAGGCCAAAACTCCGCTCGACGGCGTCGACGATACGCCAAAAATCCAGGACTTGGTGCTTCCGGATTTCGGCTCGTACTCGAAGCGCTTCCGGAAGGCGGCGCAGTGCGGCAAAAAAGCCTCTGACGTATACCAGATCGAGTCTTAGCAAGCGTCCGATCAACTGGAACAGATAGCCCGGCAAGAGATAGAGCATCAAGTCCTTCCCCGGCATATGTGTCCATTCGAGCAAGAATCGATTGCACACCCGCGTCTTTCTGACTCGATCGGCGGCCACGTTTTCCGAAATCGAACCTTTTTTTTCATGCACCACCCGACTCGCAGGCTCCAAGAGCGTTCGCCACCCGCGTTTCCAGGCGCGCAAACCCAAGTCGAAGTCTTCGGAATAGAACGGCTTGTAAAGCGGCAAATAGCCGCCCAGCGCCACAAACATCGATTTTCGCAGAGCGACGGAGCCTCCGGAGGCAAATAAGCTCTCCGTCGGCGCAGCGGACTTCAGGTCGTCGAAGCGCCAGCGCACCGACCTAAGCCGGCCCCGTTTTATTCGGAAACACCGCCACGAAACCGGGCTCACCCGTCCGTCCTCGTCCAGAACCAGGGGCGATACGGAGAAGACCTCGGCCTTTTCCAGATGCCGGATCAACGGCGCCATGAAGTCCTCCTGCGGCCGCACATCGGAATTCAGAAAAATCAGGAATTCCGCGTCGGCGGCATCGACCCCCGAATGGATCGCTTCGGCGAAACCGCGATTGGCTTCATGGACGACGACACGAACCGAAGGGAACTCGGTCCGGAGCATCTCGGCACTTCCGTCCGCCGATCCGTCATCCACCACAATGATCGAGCAGGTGCCGGGATAAGCTGCGGCGGCCCGTATCACGGACGGCAGATTGCGGCGCAATAAATGCACTCCGTTGAAATTGGGAATAATCACGCCCACCGGCGGAAAATCAGGCTGAGCCATGAGAAGCTTTAAAAAAACGAAAACCGCCCCCCACAATCAAGCTCAACGGATAGAGCGTCGATCGGGAGAAAAAAGGCAGCGTAAGAAAGGCATGCGCAAAATGGACCGTCGTCACGACAATCAAAAGGACGCCTATCTGCCTGCGTGTATCATTATTGGCAGTCGCCGTATGCACCCAGAGCTTCGCGAAAAATAGCCCATAGCCGGCGATTACAACAATAAGTCCAATCAATCCGTGACTATACAGCAGTTCCAGCAAGAAATTGTGCGGAAAGGAGAAATCGACCACCGAATGAAAGCTGGAAACTCCCTGATAATCGCGGTAGAACTGCCCGAATCCATGCCCGAAAATCCATTCTCGAACCGAACTCGCCGACTGCATTTCGGCAGTCTCCGTCCAAATGGCCACCCGTTCTTCCTTGCGCAAATCACCGAAGAAATCGTCCATCCTGTCGTCGAATCCATAAATTCCCGATGCGTACAGCAAGCCGGGAATAATCAGCACCGCCGCGAACGTCATCCACCGGTACCTGACCGCCACGAACGGGACGATCACCAGCGAGCCGGCCAGCAGAGCCAGAAAACCCGGCCTGGACTGGGTCTTCAACAGCAACAGCGCATCGCCGAGCAACGCCAAGATGAACAGCCACCGTTGTCCTCCGCCGTTCGCGATCGAAAAATAGAACAGGATCGGCAGCGTCAGCAAGCAGTACAGCGCCAAGAAATGAGGATTGGCGAACAGCCCGAACTTATCGGGAAAAATCGCAAAGCCGATCCACTGGGCGACAACGTAGAACGCAGCCAGCACGGCGATAATCGGCTTATGGGTCAATTGCCAGCGACTGCCGAATCGCTCGGGCAGCATCACCACACCGGCAACCGCCGCCACCGGCCAGGATAGATGCTCCAAAAAGCGAAAGTCGGTCTCGTTGGCGGACGCCATGAGATAGCCTTGTCCGGTCAGCAAAACAACGAGGGACAGCAAAGCGGCCATCGGCCGATCGATTGGGAAGCCGCTGCGGGACAACAGCGCCAGACAGATGACGACAGCGGCGCACAAGTACAGAAAAATCTTATGGATACCGAACCCGAGCAGGAGGGAGATTCCGAAGCCGTAAATCGAGGCGCTCAGAAGGCCGGCGAGAAAACTCATGCCGACGCCTGGAAAACTTCTATTGCTTAAAGCCGTCGTCTCCATCACGACGGCCTACTTTTCCGTTAGGAGACGAGAGAGGGTTCCGTTGGGCAATTGTCCGGAGAGGACCTCGGGTTCGGAAAACCGGAAGCGGCTGATTGCCGCGAAGGGCACTGCATCCTGCATGGGAGTTCCGCGCATAAAAGTGGAAATGGAAGGCGATCGTATTACAAAGCTCCGACGCACGTCAAAGCGGCTTTTAAGGCTGGAACTTCACTACAATGCCTTCCTATAGAGGATCGATAACGAGCGACTGCATCGCCGGCTTCGCTTGAAAAGCGGGTACGGCACCCCAATCTATTGAGTCATCTCGATTAAGCAACATAAAGGCATTTTTCCAATGCGAATGGACAAACTGACCAGTAAATTCCAAGCAGCCCTGGCCGAAGCGCAGAGCCTGGCTTTGGGGCACGACCATCAGTTCATCGAGCCGATTCACGTCATGGCGGCGCTGCTCGATCAGGAAGGCGGCACCGTGCGGCCCCTGGTCTCGCAATGCGGCGTCAACGTCAATCAGCTCCGTACCTCTCTGGAAGAAGCGCTCCACCGCATCCCCCGCGTAGAAGGTATCGGCGGAGACGTACAGATCTCGAACGAACTGGGCCGGTTGTTGAACCTCACCGATAAGCTGGCGCAAAAACGCGGCGACACGTTCATCACCAGCGAAATCTTCGTGCTGGCGGCCATCGAAGACCGTGGCCAGCTCAGCGATTTGCTCAGGAAAGCGGGACTGGACCGGAACAAACTGGAGCAAGCCATCGAACAGATCCGGGGCGGCCAGAAGGCGGACGACGCCAACGTGGAAGAGCAACGCCAGGCGCTTCAGAAATTCACCATCGATCTGACCGCGCGCGCCGAACAGGGCAAGCTCGATCCGGTGATCGGGCGCGATGATGAAATCCGCCGCACCATCCAGGTTCTGCAGCGCCGCACCAAGAATAATCCGGTCTTGATCGGCGAGCCCGGCGTCGGCAAAACCGCCATTGTCGAAGGCCTGGCGCAGCGCATCGTCAACGGCGAAGTGCCGGAAGGGGTCAAAGGCAAGCGCCTGCTGGCTCTGGACATGGCCGCCCTGATCGCCGGCACCAAGTTCCGCGGCGAATTCGAGGAGCGGATGAAGGCGCTGCTGAACGATATCGCGAAACAGGAAGGCAGGATCATCCTCTTCATCGACGAGCTGCACACCCTGGTCGGCGCGGGGCGGGCTGAAGGTGCCATCGACGCCGGCAATATGCTGAAGCCCGCTTTGGCTCGGGGCGAGCTGCATTGCATAGGCGCCACGACCTTGGACGAATACCGTCAGTACATCGAAAAGGACGCGGCCTTGGAACGGAGGTTCCAGAAAGTGCTGGTGGACGAGCCCAGCGTCGAGGACACTATCGCGATTCTGCGCGGGCTCAAGGAAAAATACGAGGTACATCATGGCGTCACCATCACCGACCCCGCGATCGTGGCGGCGGCGACCCTGTCGCATCGCTATATCACCGACCGCAATCTGCCGGACAAGGCCATCGACCTGGTGGACGAGGCCGCCAGCCGCATCCGCATGGAAATCGATTCCAAACCGGAAGAAATGGACCGTCTGGATCGCCGCCTGATCCAGCTCAAGATCGAGCGCGAGGCCTTGAAGAAGGAAACCGACGAAGCCTCGCGAAAACGGCTGGAAACCCTGCAAGACCACATCTCCGAACTGGAACGGGAATACGCTGAACTGGAAGAGATCTGGAAATCCGAAAAGGCCGCGCTGCAAGGCACGGCCGCCATCAAGGAAAAGCTGGAACGGGCTCGGCTGGACCTGGACGCGGCACGGCGCAACGGCGATCTCGCCCGCATGTCGGAACTGCAATACGGCGAGATTCCCAAGCTGCAAAAGGAACTGGATCTCGCCACACAGGCCGAGATGCAGGAAACCAAGCTGATGCGCAACAAGGTCACCGACGAGGAAATCGCCGAAGTGGTCTCCAAGTGGACCGGCATTCCGGTATCGAAAATGCTCGAGGGTGAGCGGGAAAAGCTGCTCCACATGGAGGAAAACCTGGCCCGGCGAGTCGTGGGCCAACAGGAGGCCATCAAAGCGGTGTCGGATGCCATCCGCCGCTCACGCGCCGGTCTCGCCGATCCGCGCCGCCCCAACGGCTCCTTCCTGTTTCTGGGGCCGACCGGCGTGGGCAAGACCGAGCTGTGCAAAGCCCTGGCCGAGTTTCTGTTCGACACCGAGGAAGCCATGGTCCGGATCGACATGTCGGAATTCATGGAGAAGCACTCGGTGGCCCGCCTGATCGGGGCGCCGCCGGGTTATGTCGGTTACGAGGAGGGTGGCTATCTGACCGAGGCGGTGCGCCGCAGACCCTACTCGGTGATCCTGCTGGACGAGGTGGAAAAGGCCCACCCCGAGGTGTTCAACATACTGTTGCAAGTGCTCGACGACGGACGGCTCACCGACGGCCACGGCCGCACCGTGGACTTCCGCAACACCGTCATCGTGATGACCTCGAACCTGGGCTCCGACCGTATTCAGGAGCTGGCCGGCGAGGAAAATTATCAGCGGATGAAGGCGGCGGTCATGGAAGTGGTCACCCACTACTTCAGACCGGAATTCATCAACCGTATCGACGAAGTGGTGGTCTTCCACCCGCTGATCAAAGAGCAGATCCGCGCCATCAGCCGCATCCAGATCGGCTACCTGCAAAACCGCCTGGCCGAGCGCGATATCGCGCTCGAAGTCAGCGAAGCCGCGCTGGACAAACTCGGAGAGGCCGGGTTCGATCCGGTCTACGGCGCACGCCCGCTGAAGCGCGCCATTCAGCACCAACTCGAGAACCCCTTGGCGCAGGATATCCTGGCCGGCAAGATCGCCGCCGGCGATACCGTCAGCGCGGACGTGGAGGACGGAGAGATCGTCTTCCGCAAAGCGGCCTGAGCTGACTGCCCTCTAACTTCGGCACAGGGAAGTGCCGTCGCTTGCTCCGCTCGCATGATCGAGAACGGCGCTATCCGTCGTCGGGTTCTTGCGCCGGCTCATGTAGCCTGAGATTATATGATGCCGACCGGTGGGTTTTTAGGCCGCGGCCTCGATCCGCTCCTTGAAGCCATCGTAATCACCGCAACCCTATACAACAACCGGTGACAGGCATCCGACTTATGGATTCCAAGAATCCAACATCCTCGGCAGTTCCTAGACTTGTGAACCAGGAAGGACAACATATGGATATGCGCAAGGTACTGTGCTTCAATTTTTCGGCCGCTCGGAACGAATCGCTCGATCCCCTGCGGTCTCTCGAATGGACTATCTTTTCCACTGGCGATCTGAACGAGGCCAAGAATCTCATCGATCATCATCGTTTCAAGGTTGGAATGGTTTTCTTCGGTTCCGACCTGCCAAACGACTTATCCTCGATCAAGAATCTTTTCACCGCACGCCGCTCCATGGAATGGATCGGCTTGCTGGCGGCTGAGACCTTGAACAGACCGGACCTATGCGAGCTGATTTCTCGCTACTTTTACGATTATCACACCCTGCCTTTGGATACCGGGCGCCTGCAATTGACGCTCGGCCATGCTCTGGGCATGGCGGATATCTTGGAACGCACCGCAGCCTCCTCGATCCATAGAAATCGCGAGGAGCTGATCGGATGCAGCCCGGCAAGCCTCAGGCTATTCCGAACCATCAAGAAAGTCGCCGCCATCGAGGCGCCGGTATTGATCATCGGCGAGAGCGGCACCGGAAAAGAATCGACCGCTCTCGCCATACATCGAGCCTCTACTCGATGCGACAACCCCTTTGTCAAGGTGAGCTGCGATGGATTGCCGCCGGAAGTCATTCGATCGGAGCTGTTCGGGCACGACAAAGAACGGCATGACCGCATCCACGAACCGGGCAAGAGCCGTCTGGAAGCTGCGGCGGGAGGCACGCTGCTCTTGGATGAAGTCGGCAATCTGACCGAAGACCTTCAAACCGAATTGCTCAACTTTCTCCGGGAAGGGACCACCCCGTCAGGTAGCGACACCGCGAAAACGCCGATCGACGTCCGGATCATCGCCACCGCTCAAACCGACCTGGAACAAACGGTAATGGACGGTCGCTTCCGGGACGATCTCTACCGGCGGCTCAAGGCTTTGACCTTAAACGTTCCGCCGCTGCGCGAGCGTCAGGACGATATCGAACTTCTCGCCAAGCACTATCTTCGCGTGTTCGCCAACGGCGACGGCGATTCCGCCCAAGGCTTTGAGCCCGAAGCATTGAAAGCGATGCGTCGTTACGAGTGGCCCGGCAATATTCGCGAGTTGATCAACCGGATCAAACGGGCCAAGGTCATGTGCGAAGGTCCTTTGATCAACTCGGCGGACCTGGGCTTGAACGACTTCCATCCGAGCTTTGGCAGAGTATTCGACCATCCTATGACCCTGGAAGAAGCCAAAGACCAAACCGAAAAGGAAATTATCCAGCTTACGCTGCAAGCCACGGAAAACAATATTTCTCGTGCGGCGCGGCAATTGGCGGTGTCGCGCATGACACTCTATCGTTTGATGTACAAACATCAGATCAGAAGCCATTGGGTCGGGGAAAATTTGGGAATCGCGGTCCAGGAATGAGCGTCCCACGATCCGCTTCATAGTGCAGCCCATATCGATTGGCCGATCGGATCCGGCCGATTTTATATCTCATCCAATTTGAGCCGGATCAGAGCGACGCCTCCACCAAGGGGCGTCGCGAAATCGATCGTAGCGTGCCCGAAACGCGCACTTGCGAACCGCCCATGAGAGTTGACGCGATGTTCAAGGTTGAGATCACTTGCATGACGCGGCAAGTTCAACATATCTCGACCACTCGCCAGATTTGACGGGATAAATGGGGGCTAATCCCCCACCGGTGAAATGCTGAACTCAAGAAGGTCGGTTTCTTGCCGTAGCCTATCGGCAAGCCGGCTGAAATGGACTAGATCGTAAGTGCGGATGACCATGCAGTACTCGAAGGCTTTGCCGCTGTCGACAAGACGGTAGCTCATGCCCGCGATGCGCGCCTTGTATTGAACGATCAACGCACAGACGGACGATTCATCGGGCGCCGAATCCCTCGAATACCGCAGCCTCAGCTGGGCGTATTGTTGGCTCGGTATCCAGTACTCGATCAATCGGAACAGAGCCAGAGTACCCAAGA
Organism: Methylocaldum sp. GT1TLB; assembly: GCF_051027445.1. Lineage (NCBI taxonomy): Bacteria > Pseudomonadati > Pseudomonadota > Gammaproteobacteria > Methylococcales > Methylococcaceae > Methylocaldum > Methylocaldum sp. GT1TLB. Next base: position 3,747,807 of record NZ_CP194898.1, on the reverse strand, counting down.
CCGCACCCGTAACCAGAATCGCGGGGTAATAGAAGCCTATGCCGTAAAGAATGCCGAGGGCGGCAGTCATCCAGATGGATGCGGCCGTGGTCAGGCCGCGGATGGTGAGCCTTTCCTTGAAGATCACCCCGGCCCCCAGAAAGCCGATGCCCGTCATGATGCCTTGGGCCATGCGCGTCGGATCGGTCTGGATCGTGTCCAGCGGAACACCCTTCAACCACAGCCTCTGGTAGCCGGTCAGCAACATCAGTAGCGCTGAAGCCAGACAGACCAGAGCATGCGTGCGAAATCCGGCCGGACGACCGTGAAAGGTACGTTCGAGTCCGATAAGGGCGCCGGCCGTCCATGCGCTCCCTAAACGGATCGCGATTTCGAGGTATTCGTCGCTCATAACGTCCTCCCTAGCGCAGCAATGCCGTTAAGTTAAGCCGTCATGCCGGCATCCAGGACACAAGGATGTGATTCAGGCCAATGCCCTCCGTGGCTTCTAGATTCCGACGAAGAATGACGAAGCAGGACCTGACTTAACGGCATTGCCCGGTGCAGGCCGGATTATTCGGGAATCAGCGTCAAATGATGTTTGGCCGCACCCGGCAGGAAAGGCAAAGCAACGCCTTTGAGCCAGGCTTGCTGCTGGTCGCGGTAATGCACCGAGAACGGGTGCCCGGATTGGCCGCCCGGCATATGGAGAATGCCGTCCTCGGGATGATTCGGCGACACCGCCATGCGCTCGCTGGCGCCGTGGCCGTCAAACAGCACTCGCACGCAGAAGCTGCCGCAGCCGCTCGCGGGCTCCTCGGGCATATCCAGAACCCAGCCGGCGAGTGTGAACGTCTGACTGAACGGATGGCTCAAATGGACCCGGTTGATCTCACCCCATGCCAAATTCTCCAATCGGTCGACGCCGTTCCGCTGCTTGGCCTCTTCGGCACTGCGGCGGAGCGTCTCGATCAAAAAACTGCGCCAATCGGCATATTGCCGATCCGGCAGCGTTTCCGGAACCTGTTCCGTGAGCAGCGTACGAAGCGGCGTTTCCTGCTCGCGCCAGGCATAGGCGAAATTCGGATCGGCCGCCGCGCACCGACTCACCAGAGGAGCGAACACGGCTTTTGCGAGATTTCGCCGCCACTCGACCAATAGCCCTATACCGATGCTATCGGCATCGAGCCGGCCGTTCCAGCGTTCGATCGAGCGCTTCGCCTCCGCCAGAATTGCGTCTTCTGGCTCACCGTTCAGCACGGACAAGGCCAGGCGGCGATAGAACTCGTAAAACTCGCTGACCGTATCGAGCTGCAAGGCCAGCATATCCTGTTCCGAAACCCGAGGCATCCCCTTAAGCTTCTCGGCGATTCGGTAGGCACGGTAGCTGAAGGAGAAATTGTGGCCGATCACGTAAGGATATTCCTTGCCCAAAGTACGATTGTTGGCGGTTGCGAGAAACCCTTCGGCGGGATCGACGACCCGCGGCAGTTCTTCGGGCGGAATGAATCCGTCCCAGCGGGCGCTACCGTTTGCCCAGGAAACGCTGACGCTCCCGTCGAAGCCCACCCGCCTCGGGAAAAAGCCCATGTAAGTCCAGGCGATGTGCCCCGCATCGTCCGCCAGAACGACATTCTGGGGCGGCGCGCCGGCGCGGTTCACGACTGCCATGGCCTCATTCAGGGTTTTGACGCGGTCCATCCCCAGTAATCCCAGATTCACGGCTCGCGGGTCCAGCGCAGTCCAACGGACCGCCACAGGCTGGCCGAGCAGCGGCTCCGGTGCGAGCGGCCCCCAAACCGTGCTCTTCAGCTCGAGGGGCTCGGCACTGCCATCCTTAACGACTATGGTCTCGGTCCGGGTCTCGAACCGACGCCAGCCTTCCGGCGTCCGGTATCGGCCGGGATCGGCGGGATCCAGTTCGACCCGCACCAAATCCAGCAAATCGGCGTCTACATTGGTAAATCCCCAAACCACATGACGGTTGCTGCCGACTACGACCAGCGGCACTCCCGGCAGAGTGACACCCGACAAATCCACGTCTCCGTAGAGCAGCCGGGCACGATACCAAATATTCGGCACCGAAAGTCCCAAGTGCATGTCGTTGGCCACAATGGCGCGCCCGTCCTTGGTTTTAGTTCCGCCCACCGCCCAGTTGTTCGAGCCGATGCTGGGCGCTTCCGGCTCGATGACGCTGCCGAGCTTCTGGTCCCCGACCTCCTCGATCAAGCTCGCGATCGATTTCACCGGAACCGGGCGCGCCGGCCGGTGCGAATCGCCGCCGCCCAAGAGAACGGTAACATAGGGATCGGTGTCGGGAGTCAGGAAAGCGGTCACCTCGGCAGGAAGGAGACGATCCATCAGCGTAAGGGTTCGCTCGTCCTTGTCATGTCCGTTCAACGTTTGAAACATGCCCAGCGCGACCAGCATGCTGTCCTCCAGCCGCCAGGCATCGGGATGATAAGCCAGGACGCGGAACTCGAACGGCAAGGCCTTAGCCCGGGAGATGAACGCATTCACGCCATCCGTGTAGGCTTGCAAGACCTTGCGTTGATCCGCCGGCATCCGGTTCACAGCATCCTCGGCCGCGCGCTGAAACTGGTAAGCTCTTTGCCGTTTATCGAGGAGCAACGCTTTCGCGCCGAAAACTTCCGCCAATCGTCCGGCCGTCTTGCGCCTCATCAGGTCCATTTGGAAAAGCCGGTCGCGCGCATGGAGATACCCCAACACGCGGAATGCATCCTCCCGCGTTTCCGCCCGCACCGAAGGAATTCCGAACTCATCCGCTTCCACCTCGGCCTTTTCGGAGAGTCCTGGCAGCCCCGCCTCGCCGTCCATGACCGGCAGCGACTGGGCAATCCTGTCGATCTGATAAGCGGCGGGCGCAATGACGAACAACAACGCGAAACCGAACAAATATAAGAACCGTTTAGCATTCATGAGCGATTATCGTGACTTCTGTTATGGATCGCCGGTAAAAAGCGAGGGCAGTTGAATTCGGGTATACTGCCCCGATTTTCGAAGAGCGAGCAATACCATGAGACCGAGCGGACGCCAGCCGGATGAACTGCGAGAGATCGCATTGACCTGCAATTATACGAAACACGCGGAAGGCTCGGTGCTCGTCGAATTCGGCGATACCCGCGTGATCTGCACGGCCAGCATCGAAGAAAAAGTACCACCTTTCCTCAAAGGTAAGGGCAGCGGGTGGATTACAGCGGAATACGGCATGTTGCCGCGCTCCACGCATGAGCGGATGGGAAGGGAGGCAGCCAGAGGCAAACAGGGCGGCCGCACCATGGAAATCCAGCGGCTCATCGGACGTTCCCTGCGGGCGGCGCTGAACCTGGAAGCCCTTGGCGAGCGGACCATCACCATCGACTGCGACGTGATCCAAGCGGACGGCGGTACCCGAACGGCCTCGATTACCGGGGGCTATGTGGCCTTGTCCCTGGCCGTAGGCAATCTGATGAAACAAAGAAAGCTCCGGATCAATCCTATCCACGGCCAAATCGCTTCGGTGTCGGTCGGCATCTACAAGGGCGTGCCGGTGCTGGACTTGGACTACCGCGAGGACTGCGAGGCAGAGACCGACATGAACGTGGTCATGAACGAGGCCGGCGCCTATGTGGAGGTTCAAGGCACGGCGGAAGGTCATGCCTTCCGACGCGATGAACTCAACACCATGCTCGATTTGGCCGGCAAAGGAATCGCAGAATTATTGGCTCATCAGCGAGCCGCGCTCGAAAATTGCAAAGCCGGCTGAAGCCGGCTTTGCCTCAGACCATCCCGGAACGCCTTATAGCGGACGTCCAGCGGCCATGGCCGCCGGCACCTCCACCAGCTTGCCCGATCTTACGTCGTAGATGAAACCGTAGATCGGAATGTTCTTCGGCACCAGGGTGTGATTACGGATGCGTCTCACGTCCTCGGCAACGCTCTGTTCCTGATTCTTGATGGTCAGCCAGTTGATGTATTTGCCGTCGGTACACCCCGGCCCTTTACCCACATCGTGCCAACCGCTGGCGTCGATGGTCGCGGTTTCGAGGCTATTGCTCAGAAGATCGCCCATGATCTCGTTGGTGAACAGTTCCATACCGCAATCGGTATGGTGAATCACGAACCATTCGCGGGTGCCGAGCAGCTTGTAGGAGATCACCAGGGAACGGATGGCGTCGTCGCTGGCCCGTCCGCCGGCATTGCGGATCACGTGGGCGTCGCCCTCGGTAAGACCGGCGTACTTGGCAGGATCGAGGCGCGCGTCCATACAGGTCAGGATCGCGAAATGCCGCCCCGGCGGCAAGGGAAGATGGCCCTTGTTGAAACTCGCCGCGTACGCTTGATTAGCGCTGAGCACTTCGTTCAAGATTTGGCTCATATCTTTTTCTCCTCTGAGATTGTTATTGTTTATGACGCCGCCTGCTCAAGCAGCAGCCGACGCACCGGCTGATACGCCCCCTTCCCGGAAAGCGATTCGGCCCGCCATCGTGAGACAAGCCGACGATGAAAAAAATCCTGCTCGCCAGCAATAACCCCGGAAAGGTCCGCGAAATCCAGGCCATATTAGCAAACGATGACATAGAGATCGTACCGCAATCCGCTTTCGGAGTCCCGGATATCGAGGAGGTCGGATTGACCTTTGTCGAGAATGCGATTCTGAAAGCTCGGCACGCCAGCCAGCTTTCCGGCCTGCCCGCCATAGCCGATGATTCGGGACTGGAAGTCAACGCCTTGGGCGGCGCGCCCGGCGTTTTCTCGGCCCGATATGCCGGCCCCGGCGCGAACGATGCCGAAAATAACGCCAAGCTGCTCCGCGAACTGGAGAATATTCCGGACGCCGAGCGGACCGCCCGATTTCGCTGCGTCATGGTTTTTCTGCGCCACGCGCAGGACCCGAGCCCATTGATCGGACAAGGCGTATGGGAAGGCATCATTCTGCGCGAACCGCGCGGCAAAGGAGGCTTCGGTTACGATCCGCTGTTTTTCGTGCTGGAAAAAAACTGCACCTCGGCCGAATTGTCCCCGGACGAAAAAAATCGCCTAAGCCACCGCGGCAAAGCTCTGCGGGAACTCGTGGCGCAAATGCGCGATTCGGCTAAATGAGCGTTCGGCCGATATTCCTACGGGACGATGGCGGGGCATTTCGATGAAACAGCCTCGGGGGAATGATCTTTATGAAATTCCTCGGTATAGGCATGCGCCGAAAAGATCAGCAGCACGCCGGCACTGATCATGGCGATTTGTTGAAATGCGGCACTGGCATTGGTGCGGTGGTGCAAACTGGGAATCAGGTCCGCAACCGCTACATAAATGAAACTCGATGCCGCCAAGGCGAGGAAATAAGGCAGCGCCTCGCGCAGATTTTCCAAGCTGTAATACGCCAGGACACCGCCCAGCAGAGTTGCCAAACTGGACAGCAGATTGTAGAGCAAGGCCTTGGGACGGCTATAACCGCTTTTCAAAAGAATCGCAAAATCGCCTACTTCCTGGGGAATCTCATGGGCGAACACCGCCAGGCTCGTGACTATCCCCAGATGTACATCGGTAAGAAAAGCCGCGGCGATCAGCACGCCATCCACGAAATTGTGGATACCGTCGCCCAATACGATGAGAGTGCCGGCCGGCTGGTGAAAGTGGTCGTCCGTATGCGTCTCGCAGTCGCCGGCGTGGCAATGCCGCCAAAGCAGCAGTTTTTCCAACAAAAATAGCGCCAAGATTCCGAGAAGAACGGCGGCGAAGACGCTCTCCGACTGCTCCGTGCCGACCGTTTCGACAGCATGGGGCAAAAGATCCAGAAACGCCACGCTCAATAACGCGCCCAAGGCGAAGCTGATGCCGTGAGGGAGCACGCGGGGATGATGATGGTCGGGAATCATCAGGAACAGCGATGCCGCAAGGACGCTCAAAACGCCGCCGATCAAGGTAAAAATAATTATCCAGAGGAGAAGGTTCATGTCTTATTTAAACCTAGAAGCGGCGGTTGGACGTGCCCGAGTGTGCGGCAGGCGGACCGGATAGCAAGGCGCGACGACGCGGCGGGGTATTCTCCCGCGAGGAGGAGCAACGCCGCCAGCCGGTCCGCCTGCCGTGCAATCGGGTACGTAGCGGCGTCACTCAAACGGTGACGTAGGTAGAAGGTAGGGCAATAAGGATTCATGGAACTTTTCTAGTTATTTAAGCGGTCAACCGCTGTTTCTAGGTTTATTTATTCGCGCCAGATCAACGTAGCCATGCGGCCCGTCACGCGGTCGCGGCGATAGGAAAAAAACTCGTCGGCATTGCCGAAAGTGCAAAAGCCCCCGCCGTAGATTGCCGAAACCCCGGCATCGTTCAGTACGATACGTGCGAGGTGATAAAGATCCGCCAGCCATTTTGCGTTCTCCGTTTGGCGAAACGCGGCGGCGAATGCCGCTCTCTTGCGGACGAAGGTCTCCCGGACCTCATGACCTACCTCGAACGCGTCCGGACCGATTGCAGGCCCGAGCCACGCCAACAAATCATCGCCTTCAAGCGCTTCGACGGCGGCTTCGATGACGCCCGCCGCAAGCCCTTTCCAGCCGGCGTGCACCGCCGCGACCCGATCGCCTTCCTTCGAACACAGCAAAACGGGGAGGCAATCCGCCGTCATGACCGTGCAAACGATGCCGGTTTGGCATGTGAATGCGGCATCCGCGCTTCGATAGGTCGATACGTCGGCCCGAATGACGTGTTTTCCGTGCACTTGATTCAGCCACACGGGTTCCGCGGGCAGACTCAAGGCCTCCCGCAGCCGATGCCGGTTTTCCGAGACCCGACTCGGCTCGTCCCCGACGTGAGCGCCGAGGTTGAGGCTCCGATATGGGCCTATGCTCACCCCGCCCCGGCGCAACGTGCTCGCCGCCCGGACGCCGGGCGGCACGGGCCACTCGGGTTCGATCCAGAATCGGCTCATGCCTGTTCTCTCAATGCCGCAAGCAGACCGGAGAAATCCGCAGGGAGTGGCGACTGCCACTCCGTGTACTCACCGGTTGCGGGGTGAATGATCCCGAGCTTTTCGGCATGCAAGGCCTGTCTTTTGAAATTTCGGATGACTGTGATCAGCTCTTCGCTCGCGCCGGCCGGTATCTTGAGCCGACCGCCGTACACCGGATCGCCGACCAGCGGATGATGGATATGGGCCATATGGACGCGAATCTGATGGGTACGCCCGGTTTCGAGCTTTACCCGAAGCAGGGTGTGGTGGGGGAAGCGCTCGGCGATGCGGTAATGAGTGACGGCAGGCTTGCCTTCCTCGCGGACGGCGAAGCGCTTCCGATCGGTGCGATGCCGGCCGATCGGCTCGTCCACTGTTCCGCCGGCGGTGATGGCACCCTGCACCAAGGCCAGGTATTCCCGATGCACGGTCCGAGTCTGGAGCTGCTCCACCAGCGATTTGTGCGCGGACAAGGTCTTGGCGGCCATCAACAATCCGCTGGTATCCTTGTCCAGCCTGTGAACGATACCGCAACGCGGAATACCGGCCAGCCCAGGGGCATGATGCAGCAAAGCATTTTGCAGAGTTCCGTCACGATGGCCGGCCGCCGGGTGCACGACCAGACCCGCGGGCTTGTCGATGATCAGGACCGCGTCGTCCTCGTAAAGGATCGCAAGTGGGATATCCTGGCTCTCGACGGCCGTGGTCTCCTCGACTTCAGCATGCAGGACCACCCGTTCGCCGCCCAGAATCCGGTGCTTCGGAGACAAAACAGCCCCATCGACTCGGGCAGCTCCGTTTTTGATCCAGCTTTGCAGACGATTTCTGGAAAAATCCGGAAACAGTTCGCTTAGAGCTTGATCCAGGCGACGGCCGGCTAGCGATGGAGGAATTTCGGCGGTAAGAACGCGGGTGGAATTCACTTCTATGGGATAGATAATTCAATGTATACTGCGAGCGTTAAGACTGCCGCTCCTATCATGTCGTCTTTTTTCACTTTTTTTCGGCCTGTGCGCTTCGTTCTTTGGCCGCTCGCCTTTGCCATACTGCTATTCGGCTGTTCTACCACTCGCGAAGAAAGGGATGAATACGCCGACTGGACCGCGGAGCAGTTTTACACCGAGGCCAAAAAGGCGCTGACGGAAAAACGTTACGAAAAAGCGGTGAAATTATACGAGAAACTGGAAGCTCGTTATCCGTTCGGCAAATATGCGACTCAGGCGCAACTCGACATCGCCTACGCTTACTACAAAAACGACGAGCCCGATTCCGCTCTTGCCGCCACCGACCGCTTCATCAAGCTCAATCCGACTCACCCGAACGTCGATTACGCCTATTACCTCAGGGGCTTGGTCAATTATAACCGAGGCATAAGCTTTGTTGATCGTTTTCTGCCGACGGACTCGTCGCAGCGTGACCCTGGATCGGCTCGCGATGCCTACAGAGAATTCGAAGAACTGATTGCCAAGTTCCCCAAGAGCCGCTATGTGGACGACGCCAAGCAACGTATGGTGTCGTTAAGAAACAATCTGGCCATGTACGAGGTTCACGTTGCCGACTTTTACATGCGACGTGGGGCCTATCTTGCGGCGGCCAGGCGCTGCACCGAAATCATTCGCAACTATCAGCGTACTCCGGCCGTGCCCGTGGCTTTGCAGATCATGGAACAGGCCTACCGCAAGCTGGATATGAAGGAATTGGCCGACGATGCGGCTCGCGTCTACGCATTCAATTATGCTCAAGGCGTTCCCGGCCAGGCTAAAGATCTGGTTTACGAGCCGTCTGCCATGGAGCGCTTGTGGAACTTTCTCGGTTTGGAAAAATAGGCTTCCGCTTCGTTCGGTGGATAGGATGAGCTTCACAAGGATGAACACACCCTCCCCTAAAATTGAAAGCCAAAATATTCACGTATTGTGCGTTGGACACGCATCGTACGACCTCATCTTTTCCGTACCGCACCATCCTGAAGCGGACGAAAAAATCTTCGCCGAATCCCTGATGTCCTGCGGCGGCGGTCCGGCCGCGAACGCGGCCGTAACCGTAGCGCGTCTCGGCTATAACGCGGCTTTTGCCGGTTATTTGGGAAACGACCCCTATGGACAAATCCATTTCGAGGAATTGCAACGGGAGAACGTGTCTACCGATCTCATCGTCCGCGGCGCGTCGCCCACGCCATTGTCCGCAATTCTGATAAAACCGGACGGCAAGCGGGCTCTGGTCAATTACAAGGGCGCCAGGGCGCCTTTGCCGGCGGACAGCATCGATTTTTCGGACGTTACGCCGAAAGTCATCTTGTTTGACGGGCACGAGCCCGCCCTCTCCGAACCATTGTGCGCCTGGGCGAAGTCCAGAAACATTCCCACGGTCCTGGACGCCGGCTCTTTGCACAAGGGAACCGACGCGCTGATGTTCTCGGTGGACTTCCTGGTGTGCTCGGAAAAATTCGCGCGGCAATGGCTGGATGATGACGATCCGGCGCAGGCTTTGAATCGTTTGGCCGAACGCTCACCCGCAGTCGTCATAACCTTGGGCGAAAATGGGCTGATCTGGAAGAAGGGCGTCGAGTCGGGAAACCTCCCTGCATTTCCGGTAAAGGCCGTGGATACTACCGGAGCCGGCGATGCGTTTCACGGAGCATTCGCCGCCGCCCTTGCAAGCGGCCAAAATTGGCAGGATATCTTGCACTACGCCAGCGCCGCCGGCGCCCTTTGCTGTACCAAGGAGGGCGCGCGACCAGGCATTCCCGATCGGGAAACGGTCGAACTGTTCTTGAAAAATCAGAAACAATCACCGAGTTATTGACATCGGACAACTTCCCTTTGAAGCTTATGGAATCTCGGGATACGTTCAGCCTTTCTCCATTACCGGGTATGAATGGGTGTATAGGCCGCCAATTTGGCTCCGTAGAGGGAGTCGATCATCAGTTCTTGATCTTAGTGCCATTCGTTAAGCAGCTGATGTATTTAATAAGGAAATGGCACGAAGTGATGAACAGGTGTTTTCGATGAATATCTACGTCGGCAATTTGTCCTATCAAGTCACCAGCGAGGAATTGCGTCAAGCTTTCGAACGCTTTGGCGAGGTTACCAGCGCGAACGTCGTGATGGATAAACTTACAGGTCGCTCCAAGGGCTTCGGCTTTGTAGAAATGTCGGATCGGGCTAGCGCTGAAGAGGCTATCAAGCAGCTAGATGGCGCCGATCTCAAGGGGCGTAATATCCGGGTAAACGAGGCACGCCCTCGCTCCGAAAGCCAGTCGAATTTTCCGCCTCGGCGCGCCCGGCACATTTGACGGCTAAAAACGCGCCGTCTCCACATTCCAACTCTTTGGAACACGAGACGGCGTTTTAGCCCCGTTGCGGGCCGATCGTCCTGCGCCGCTAAATGTGCCCAGGAATCAGTTTATTATCAAACGCGCATGAGCTGCGCGGCTTTACGGATATTCAGTTAAGCCGCTCTACGAATCCGGCGTCGACTCTGCAACCACCCAGGTCCGGATAGTCGCGCAAATTCTGCAAATGATCGCGATAGACCGGATGCTGGAAAGCAATGCGTTCGACCTTTCCGCCGTCAAACTCGAACTCCAGGGCTCCGCCTTTAGCCAAAGGACTCCCGATTCTTGTCGCAAAAAGCATAATCGCCAAGTTTTTGAGCGGTCGCCCCTGCTCGAATGCAGGTCGAGCGCAGCTCAAGGCATCAATCTGAAGTGCCGAAAAAACCTGAGCCAATTGCGCCGAGGTTGCTACAATCCCGGCCCCCGGCACGGCCGGAACATTCAATATCTGTTCGAGACCGAAATCCGCGAGATGGTTTTGTAGCAATACGGTGCCCGTCCCCTTTTCGTCGGATGCAATTAAAGGAAACAATTGACGCTCGGCCACCGCAGGATCGGAGTTCGTCATCGCCGCGGTGAGTTGGCGCTCCACGGAGCGAATGGCAGCGAAATAGCTTTCTTTCTCTTGGGTCTGTTGCAAGATTCCTCGCCAATCCTCCTCGGAATTGACCGACAACCCCATTTTTTTCATCGTCTCATAGTCTTCCGAGGCCAAGCATCCGCCGAAGCCCTTAGCCCGGTACTGCTGTAACTGGCTATTGGGAACAGTTCCGCTGAGAACTTGTTGCCCCGGCACGTTGTAGTTCCTCCAATCGGCGCTCTTATCCAAGAAGTAGTAAAGCACGGCATTGCGGTCGAATTTATTGAAGCCGAGATCTTTCATCACGACCTTGAGCTTCCGACAACTGCTCTCGACGTCCTTATAACTGTCCCAGTTCGGCTGAAGATTCGGGCGATCGGGATGATCCGCCTCGGCGATGTATTTCAACAAGGTCCCATTCGCTGATCCCCCCTGCATTTTCGAGCGCCAAAGCTCTTCGAGAGAGAGATCTCTCGCATCCGGCAATCCGTCCGGATTGATCTTCATCAGGAGGGACGAGCGCAAGGCGCCATGGACCCTGACCTCGCCCAAAGCCTTTGCATCGGTGCCCAGGATTGCGACGGGACTGTCCGAAATCTCACGGATGACAAATCGGGTTTTATTGACGATGCCTCCCTGGTTGTTCAGCGTAATGGCCGCTGGGAGCGAATGTGTCTCACGCCTGCTTTGACTCCCTGAAGCATCTGCCTGCGTCATTTCCGCAGACCGATTCTCGTTATTCAGCATCCACCCCGAGGCAAGCTGCCCCACGAGGGCCACACCGGCTCCCGCTCCGGTGAGGGCCAGCACGCCACTCGCCGTGCCGACATCGCTCGCCAGCTTGGCGAAATCGACGTCGCTGTTCAAACTATTGACGAAACTGAAGTCGATTTGGGTGTCTTCGGCGGTATCGAGCCTCATCCAAGGCGTCAGATAAACTTTCTTGGCATTGAAGGTAAAGCTGCACTCTCCGGCCGCCGTCTGATAAACGAGCGCGGGCACTTCCTGGTAAAGCTTGAGCTTATCGTTTCTGATTTGGAATAAAAGTGCGGCCGAGGTACCGCCCTTCTGATAGCTTCTGCCGAAGTCCTGGCATGGCTGTCCGCGGCTTGCATCGCGCTCGAATTCGAATTCGGAAATCAGTTGAACATAGAAATCATCGCCCTGCACCGCAGACATGCCCGGCAAGGCGCGCAGTTCTGCCGATTCCGTCTCCGGATAATCGATGGAAACCTCCCGCGTTCCGGCACACCCCGAGAGGATTAACACTCCCGCGGCGGCGAATCGAGTCAAACTGGAACGGAGGAGCACAAGACGTCGCAAAGCGATCAGCCTTCGTTCGAATACGAAGGTTCGTGGAATTGTCGATTTTGGCATCTGTGTATATTGGCGCACACTACCGGCTTCGGTTAACGCCACCGGCCGAAAAACCGTAGTAATACGGGCGCGATCGCTAAAAGAAGATGAGGGTTAAGGCATGCGCTGCTTTAGAAAGAGTTGCGCTTCAGCATAGGACTATACCGTGTCATTGCCGGCATATCCAGCCGACGGCGGTCTATCGCAATGGGCGAGCCATCATGGACTTTGGTGCCTGACGTCTTTTCCCTTAATCTGAAAAACGACATACTCGGCAAGATTCTGCGCATGGGCGCCGACACGCTCCAAGGCCTTGACGGCCAACACCGTGTTGATCGCGAAACCGATGTTTCGGGAATCCTCCATGATATAAGTCATCAACCGCCTTAAGCTCGCCTCGAACTCATCCTCGAACGCGCGGTGATGGGCGATGATGTCTCGGGCCGCGTCTTCATCGGACCGGTCGAACGCATCCAAAGCTTTTTCCAGCGCATCGACCGCCATTTGCCCCATGACGTGCACATCGCGCAGCAGATGCTCGTTCGGGTCGCTGGTATCGTTTCCATAGATTTGCAGGGCGATGTTCGCAACCCTCATCGCTTCGTCGCCGATACGTTCCAAATCGGTAACGCCCTTCGACACCGCCATGATCATCCGAAGATCCCCGCCAACGGGGCAGCGGCGCGCAAGAACCTCCACAATAGTCCCATCGGTCTCCACTTCGAGAAGATCGAGCTCGTTCTCGCGCTGACCGATCTTGCTGGCCAACGCCATGTCTTTGGTCTTGATCGCCCGCAATGCATCCTTGAGCTGAGACAATGCCAACCCGCCCATTTCGACGATGCGGTAATGAAGCTGGCTCAACTCGCCGTCAAAGCGTTTGACGATGTGCCCTTCACCCTGAGTTGTCATCGCGTCTCCCATCTCGGTTCATGGCCGGATTCCGTTTCATCAACCGAAACGTCCGGTGATGTAATCCTCGGTCAACTGATGGCGGGGATTCGTAAAAATCTGCGCCGTTTCGCCCACTTCGATCAACCGGCCGAGATGAAAATAGGCCGTCCGCTGCGAAACGCGCGCCGCCTGCTGCATGGAGTGCGTTACGATCGCGATCGTGTAATGCGAGCGAAGCTCGTCAATCAGTTGCTCGATCTTGGCCGTCGCGATCGGATCTAGCGCCGAGCACGGCTCATCCATCAGAATCACCTCGGGGTTGACCGCGATCGCCCTCGCGATGCAGAGCCTTTGCTGCTGTCCGCCCGACAGGCTGGTCCCCGGCTGATGCAAATAATCCTTGACCTCGTCCCAAAGGCCCGCGCGCCTCAAGGACGTCTCCACCACTTCTTCGAGCTCCGCCTTCGAGGAAACCAAACCATGAATCCGCGGTCCGTAGGCCACGTTCTCGAAAATAGACTTCGGAAACGGATTGGGTTTTTGGAACACCATGCCGACTTGAGCGCGTAACGGCACCACATCGAGCGAGCCGTCATAGATATCCTGACCGTCGAGTACGATTTGCCCCGTGACTCGGCACCCCGGGATGGTGTCGTTCATTCGGTTGAGACATCGGATAAAGGTCGACTTGCCGCATCCGGACGGCCCGATAAGCGCAATCACTTCATTGCGGCCGATATCGAGACCAACATCTTGAATGGCGTGCTTTTCACCGTAATAGACGTTTACGTTGCGGCATACGATGCGTGAATTCGGTGAAGTAATTTCACCGACCGTGTGTGAATATTCCCGGTTGAAGGAAGCTTCCGAAATTCTTTCGCGGACTTTCATTCGTGGCGGCTCTCTGTGCGATACCGACGTCTTAAATTCCATAAATGAATTCATACCTCGACCTATTATCTTTCCGACCGTTTGGTGAAAGCGCGTTCTTAGTGATTACCAGCGTCGCTCAAAGCGCTTGCGGATATAAACCGCCAAGCCGTTCATAAAAATCAAAAACACCAGCAAAACCATGATGGCCGCCGATGTACGCTCGACAAAGGCACGCTCCGGACTATCGGCCCAAAGATAGATTTGCACCGGAAGAACCGTCGAAGGCTCCATGATGCTTTGGGGGACGTCGACAATGAACGCCACCATACCGATCATGAGGAGCGGAGCGCTTTCACCCAGCGCACGCGCCATGCCGATAATAGCCCCCGTCATCATCCCGGGAACAGCCAATGGAAGAACGTGATGGAACACCATCTGCATCGGGGAAGCACCCACGCCCAGCGCAGCTTCCCGCACCGACGGCGGAACGGCCTTCAAAGCGGACCGTCCGGCAATGATGATAACGGGCAGGGTCATCAAGGTCAGCACCAAGCCGCCGACCAACGGCGACGATCGCGGCAGCCCGAAGAAGTTGATGAATACCGCAAGCCCGAGCAAACCGAATACGATCGATGGAACCGCCGCCAGATTATTGATATTGACCTCGATGAGATCGGTCCAACGATTCCGCGGCGCGAACTCTTCCAAATAAATCGCCGCGGCCATGCCGATCGGTAGCGAGAGACTGAGGGTTACCAAGAGCGTAAACAAAGACCCCATCACGGCGCCCCATATCCCCGCCAACTCCGGCTCCCGCGAGTCGCCCGACGTAAAGAAGGCCGTGTTGAACGATTTCTTGATACGGCCATCAGCCTCGAGCTTATCAATCCAGGCGATTTGATTATCTTTGATGCGTCGCTCGCCCTCCGCTCCGGTCCGTCCCAACTGCCCTTTCACAAGCATGTCGGTATCGTCGTCGGCGGAAATCCACACCTTCTGAGTCTTCCCGATGAGCTCCGGGTTGGCCAAAACAAGGTCGCGGAGATCGTAGGAAGCGCCTGCACTCAAGAGGCTATAAAGCGCTCTCTTTGCCTGGCGCTCCTTCACGTCGAGGAACATCGAGCTCAGAGCGTTTTTCAAAAGCCGGTCATAATCCGCTTCCATGAGAGCGGACGGGTCGCGTCTACCGTCAGGATCGATGAGTTGGGGATCGAAATAGACGTCCAGCGCGATCGACGTTTGTTGAAAAGCCGTATACCCCCTGGCGATGATGCTTCCGAATAGAAGGACCAAGAAACACAAACCGACAACAATGGACAAGAGCCCATAAAGTCGGAAACGCTTCTCCGCCTGTCGCCGTTTGACCAGGCTAGCATGGACGACATCGATAGTCCGGTCGGATGAAGAGCCCCCCGAAATTTCACAGATCTCATTCATACTGTTCCCGATACTTGCGCACGATATGCAGAGCGATGATGTTCAGCGCCAAGGTCGCCAAAAAGAGCACCAGTCCGAGAGCGAAAGCCGCCAAGGTTTTTGGACTGTCGAATTCCTGATCGCCAACCAGCAGGGTTACGATTTGGGTTGTGACGGTGGTGACAGCCGCCAGAGGATTAGCCGTGAGATTGGCCGTGAGCCCTGCCGCCATAACCACGATCATGGTTTCGCCAATGGCGCGAGACACCGCCAACAGAACACCACCCACTATGCCCGGAAGGGCTGCCGGTATGATCACCTGCCTAATCGTCTCGGATTGGGTCGCACCCAATGCGTAAGCGCCGTCGCGAAGCGATTGAGGCACGGCGTTGATGAAGTCATCGGAAAGCGACGACACGAACGGAATAATCATGATCCCCATGACCAACCCCGCAGCCAGAGCGCTTTCAGACGATACGTCCAGACCGATCCGCACACCCAGATCGCGAACGAACGGGGCAATCACCAGCGCCGCGAAGAAGCCATAAACAACGGTAGGTATACCGGCAAGAATTTCCAGAAGCGGCTTGGCCGTGGCACGGAATCTGGGACTAGCGTATTCCGATAGATAGATGGCCGAGAGCAAACCGACCGGAACCGCCACCATCATTGCGATCAAGGAGATCAACAGAGTGCCTACGAATAGAGGCACGGCGCCAAAAGCCCCGGAAGAACCGACTTGATCCTCCCGGATAGCCATCTGCGGGCTCCAATCCAAGCCGAACAAAAATTCGGTAATGGGTACTTCTTTAAAAAAGCGGATCGATTCGAAAAGAACCGATAAAACGATGCCGATCGTCGTAAAAACGGCAAGGGTCGAGCAAACGATCAGAAAAACCGTTATCGATTTTTCCACGTGGTTCCGGGCTCGATGTTCTTTGCTGATTCGTTGGCGAGCGTAGGCGGCTCCGGTGATAGCCACGAAAGTGGCCAATACGCTCAGTAAACGATTACTCGTATCCTTGAGCCTAAGATAGTGATTTGCCGCAGCCTCGACGGCTGGCTCGATCTCCCCTGCAACGGCGCCGCTTGCAACATTCCGAATATCGTTGACCAATAAGCCGATCCGATCCGGTGGGGCCGAGCTCAATTCTTCCGGGAGTGCCGAAACAACCAGTTGGATTACGATCGAATTTTCAAAGGCGGTCCATAAAAACAAGACCAATAACGCCGGAATTCCACACCAAAGCGCAGCATAATAGCCGTAATAACTCGGTAACGAGTGAAGACTCCTGACCGTTCCACCGGCCACTTGTAGAGACCGCCGGCGACCGATGTGGTAGGCGGCCGCACTTAGCAATACAAGCAGGAACAGAAGTGTGGATTTCTGCATTCTAAGGCAAGCCCTCGAAAAACAAGCGACCGGGATTGCAACCCGGTCGCTGAAATATCGCTTCTCGAATGACTTTCGTCACATCGAGTAGTTCTTCAAACTCTTTGCATTCTGTGCAACCTCCTTGCGCTCGCTATTAGGCAAAGGAATCAGACCTTTATCCGTCAGATAGCCTTCCTCCCCCATGGCTTTCTCGCTCGTAAACTCCGCGACATAAGCTTCGATTCCCGGAATCACGCCGACGTGGGCCTTTTTAACATAAAAGAACATCGGCCGGGAAACAGGATATTGTTGGGCCGAGATAGTGTCGTAATCCGGTGCGATTCCATCCATGGGAATGGCTGAAATTTTGTCGCCATTTTGGTCCAAGAAACTGAAACCGAATATACCTAAAGCTTTGGGGTTGGCATTCAGCTTTTGAACGATCAAATTGTCGTTTTCGCCCGCCTCGATGTACGCGCCGTCCTCCCTGACCGTTTGGCAAATTCCTTTATACTGTGCTTCGTCCTTTTCTTTCCAAGCCTTAATCCATTTGAAGGTCTGACAGCCGCCTTCCAGCGCCAACTCGGCAAAGGCGTCTCGTGTACCGGAAGTCGGCGGCGGCCCCAGCACTTCGATCTTGACATTCGGCAAAGCCGGATTGATTTGGTTCCAAGTCTTGTACGGATTATCTACCAGTTTGTCGCATTCTTGGCAGGATGGATCGGGCACTTTCTTGGCGAGCGCCAGAAACACTTCGCGGCGCGTCAACTCCATCGCCTCCGCTGACTTGGCGTGGGCCAACACAATCCCGTCATAACCGATTTTCACCTCGGTAATTTCTTTTACGCCGGCTTTCTGACAGGCAGCCAACTCGGCCTTTTTCATCGGACGTGACGCATTGGCGATATCGGGGTATTGAACGCCAACACCGCTGCAGAAAAGCTTAATGCCGCCGCCGGTTCCGGTCGACTCGATTTTTGGAGTCTTGAATTTGCCGCCTCTCCCGAATTGTTCCGCGACTACCGTCGCAAACGGATAAACAGTCGAAGAACCCACAATACTGATGTAATCGCGGGCTGCTTCGGCGTGTGCCTTAGCGCCGAACAGCGCCATCGAGATGACCGCTGCGAACCCCAAGAATTTATTTTTCACTAGATCCCCCATCGTAAACTGAATATCAACCACGGCTAGATTCCGGAAATCGCCTCACAGCAGGACATTTTTAACAAAGAATTGTTACCGTAATATTTCAATCCGCCATGGGTCCGAACGCCGTATTTAGATCTCATCAACCTACAAAAGTGTGCCCCAATCAACTCGAGGCCGAAAAACTATGGATTTGAAGTGGCCAGGTTTTGTGCCAGCTCGACTCGGTCCTCTACAGAAAGCGGTATTTCAGCCATACGTTCGACTTGGCGCAAACGAGGCAGAATGCCGATTTTATTGGCGAGCTGAATGCTCAAGCCCGGTCTAGCGTTAATTTCAAGCATCAATGGACCAAAATTCTTATCCAAAACAATATCGACACCGATAAACCCCAACTTGACCAAATCGTGACAGCGCGCCGTCAGCGCAAGAATTTCACTCCAATACGGAATTTCCAATCCGGCTAGCTTGCCTCCCGTATCCGGATGCTGATCAATGGGCGTTTCGCGCCAGACACCGGAAAACGTTCGCCCACTCGCCAAATCTATCCCGACCCCAATGGCACCCTGATGGAGATTCGCCTTGCCGTCGGATAATCGCGTCGGCAGCCGCATCATGGCCAACACCGGCACCCCTCGGAACACGATTGTTCGGATGTCCGGCACGCCCTGATAGCTGATCTGATCGAATATCGGGTCGAATTTGACCCGATATTCGATCAACGCCGAATCGGGCAACCCGCCCAGACTGTACATACCGCTCAAGATATTGGAAATGTGATGCCCCACTTCATCATCATTGGCCAAAGCGCCACTGGCTTTTCGATGGCGTCCGTTTTGGCGGCCGACGATGATCAGGATTCCCTCGCCACCGCTGCCGTGCGCCGGCTTGATGACGAAATCCTCATACGGCTCGACCATCTCCCTTAACTTCTCGATTTGATGTTCGATCTCGACGATTCCGTACAGTTTCGGCACGGCAATGCCAGCGCTCAAAGCAAGCGCTTTGGTTTTGGACTTGTCATCGACCAAGGGAAAATAGCGGCGGGGATTATACGGGAGAATGAAATCAGCATTGCGTTCGTTCATTCCCATAATTCCCTGGCCGCGCAGGCGCTCCCAAGGAAATCGAATGCTCCAAAATCCCATATGCCTATCGTCTCAGCGCCGCTCTGAAACGCCATAGCTCGGTCAGGCGATAACCGGTATAGCGTCCGAGCAACAAGGTCATAGCGAGTACCACCAAGAGGATTTCCGGGAACACAAACACGAGATGTCCGAGGGTTTTACTGCTCATAATGAGATAGGCAAGCGAAGCAACCAGCAGACTTCCCAGTCCTTGTTTCAGGGCTTCGGCAGGACCCGACTCTTCCCAAACCAGAGACATTCGTTCTATGGTCATCGCTAAAATCACCATCGGGAACAGGGCTATCGAAAGACCACGATCTATACCCAATTTGTGGCTAAATAAGCTGACCGTCGCCATCAGCAAGATAACGATGATCAGCACCGACGCCAAACGGGGAACCAATAGAAGCTTTAGATATTCCAGATAGAAGCGGATGAGGAGTCCCGACGCCACGAGTACGCAAAAAAGCATCACGCCCCATAAGAGTTCGGTCTCTCGAAAAGCCAACGCGATCAAAACCGGCATAAAGGTACCGAACGTTTTGATGCCGATGACATTGCGCAAGAACACGATAAAAAACGCGCCTACCGGCACCAAGAGCAGCACGCGATAGACGTTTTGAGTTTGTACCGGAAGGCTGAACAGAGAAAACTCCATGATGCGCGAACCCATCTGCCGCGCTCGCTGCTCGGCTACTAGGGTCATGTCCTGAGTATGTTTTCTCACCGAATATTCGACTTTGGCATGCTTGCCGCCCGTTACCTCGAGCACCGGAGAATCTCCCAAATGCCACACGACGGCTTCTTTGGGAAATCCGGTTTCACCCGTTTCCGGACCGAACGGCAGCCAACCGACACCGTCGAAGATTTCCAGCCAAGGCGTCAAGGCGCCGTGACTGATACCGTCCCTGAGAATCAGGACATGTGTCATTCGCGCCGGAACATCCGCGGCAGCCAGCAAATTTATGACTCGGCGAACCCAGTCTTCGGAACCCTGGATGTCCTGCCTGAGCAAAACGACGTTAGGATCGGGAGTCGGCGCATTAAGGCGCAACAACAGCTCACGGGCAAACGTAGCGGCATCGGCGGATTTGCTGCGCACCTCGTCCAGCAAGGCCCATGCGGCCGAACGCATCAACTCCGGAAACTCGGATGCCTGTACACTGGGTACCGAAGAGATTGCGGAAGGCAAGGTCGCCATCGGATCGCGGGCCAGATTAATGCGGTAATAAAGCACCTGATAACCTTTTACCCGCCGCACTGCCCATTCAGCGAAGCGCCGTGTCCCGTCATCCTCGGTCGTCAGGCCATAATTGCTGGATACGAAGTTCTCGTCGACGACCGTGTAACCAACAGGGGCGCGGGGAATGGAGAAATGCACCTTTACCGGCGTATCCCGCTTCGCCTTGAATTCGATGCGCGCCTCGACGGTCCACACTTCCGCCTGCTCTGTAGGCAGCAAAGGCAAACCGAGCCGGGTTACCTTGTACCAGCACAGCGAAACACCGATGGCCACCAAGACCAATGCCAGTATCTTAACGTGCAGGTTCCGCAAGAATTTATCCTACGTTAAGGGTGACAGTCGAACCGTGCGTCTATTTGCTTTTGTTTTGGTCAGACTCGCTAGACACACAAGGGTCGCTATCCGCTTTATACAAAAAGGTGTCCCCCGAGTCGACCAGCGCTACGTCTTTGAGAAAACTTCGGCCTAAAAGCACCGGGTAATTGAAATTGCTCCGATCGACAAGAGTGAACTCGGTTTCGTAATTTCTGCCATTCTTGCACAGCACCAGCTTCACGACGTCACGCTTGGTCGCGCGTGTCTTACGCTCCTTGATATAAACAGTCCGGACTAGAGGACGCTCAACCGTGATGGATTTATCGTCGTCGGTTCCGGTCAGCGTGAAACGTACCCATTCCTCACTATTTTTCGTAAAGTGCTCGATGTTGTCGGCATGCAAAGACGACGTTTTGGCGCCGGTATCCAGCTTCGCCGTTATGCGGATGTTCCATGGCTTGAGAAACACGGATTCCAGCCAGCCCATGACGGCTTTTTCGCGGACGGCCGATTGCGCCTCGGCAGCCAAAATCGCGATTGAGAGTGTCAACAAGAAGATCAAGGTGCCGAATCGCATCACGAAGCTATAGATTTGGAGCACTCGTCTACGCTAACGGGAATCGACGAGCGGCGGAACACGATTAAGGACGTGAGGCTGGTGGCGTCGGATAGCTGCCAACGGCGTAGAATGGCACGACCGCAGATACTCTTCACATTCACCACGCGGGGAACGACTTGCCGAAGCTGACTTCTCCGGCAAGTACAAGAAAGCAAAACTAATTTAGAATCGATCCAAACCGGGGAGTTGGATCAAGACTAATCTTCGACTATCGTCAAACCTTTTTTCTGGCTCGCGTAATAAGCGGAGATATCCTTCATATCTTCCTCTGACAGCCCCTCGGCGATGCCATTCATGATCGGATTTTTCCGGGCCCCGGATTTGTAATCCTGCAAAGATTTAATGAGATAGCTCTCATGCTGTCCGGCAAGACGCGGAAAGTTCGGATCGGTCGTATTGCCGTCTTCTCCATGGCATCCCCCACAGCTTTCCGCTTTCCCTTGCCCGACTGCCGGATTGCCAGTAACGGGCAATTTGACGTTTATTGCACGGAACCGCGATATATAAGCGGCGATGTCCTCTATATCTCGATCGCTCATGTTTGCCGCGTTTCCAAGCATGCTTCCGTGCTTACGCTGTCCGGAGCGGTAAGCCTTAAGCGCTGAAACGACATAATCGGCGTGCTGCCCCCCGACGCGCGGCACATGATAGGTGGGATAGGCATTCGTGTACCCAGCCACCCCGTGACACCCTTCGCAAGTATAAAACTTCGTTTTTCCCGCTTCGGGATCTCCGGCCGCATTGACGCCCGGAACGATTAACGCACCAGCCAAACCTGCAGCCATCAGGCCCCACAAATTATTTGTTTTCATTCAATGTGCTCCAAGAATCTACGGACTTATCAAACTAGCGAAACAGGCGCCGCGATGAATTGCTCCCCCGCACAGACAGCAAAAACCCGGATTGAACCGGGCAGCATGTCGGGGACAACGAGGACCCCAAAGTTAAACGAATTATATTACCGATAAATCACTGTTTGACAATCGCTCGACAAAAAACGGCAAGCCGATTTTGAGAGATCGGCCCGCCGCTTGGATGCCGTCCTACATGCTCAGCGCTTGTTTCAAGGCTTCTTCTACGTCACCCGCATCGATCGTTGCTGCCGCTTCGACTTCCTCGCCCTCCGCGAGCTTCGCCCGGCGTTTGCGATCGAGATGGTAGGCCAATCCCGTTCCGGCGGGAATCAAGCGACCAACGATAACGTTTTCCTTCAGCCCGAGGAGTTTGTCGCTCAAACCGCGAATCGCGGCTTCCGTCAGCACACGAGTAGTCTCTTGGAAAGAGGCGGCGGAAATAAACGACTCGGTAGACAACGAGGCTTTTGTAATACCCAAGAGAACCGGCTCGTAGCACGCCGGAATCTTGCCTTCGGCCTCGGCCTTATCGTTCTCCTCCAGCACCCGCGCACGATCGGCTTGCTCACCCTTGAGGAAAATGGTGTCGCCGGGGTCCGTAATTTCAACCTTTCTCAGCATCTGGCGAATGATAACCTCGATGTGCTTATCGTTGATCTTCACGCCTTGCAGCCGGTAGACGTCCTGGATTTCCTTCACCAAATAAGATGCCAATTCGGCCACCCCACGAAGCCGGAGGATGTCGTGAGGCGTCAGATCGCCCTCGGCTATCGTTTCACCTTGTTCCACATGCTCGCCCTCGAACACCGTGATGTGACGCCATTTCGGGATGAGCACTTCATGCTGGTGGCCGTGGGCATCGGTAATAATGATGCGACGCTTGCCTTTCGTCTCCTTGCCGAAGCTGACGGTGCCGGTAGCCTCCGCCAAAATTGCCGGATCTTTCGTCTTACGGGCTTCGAAAAGATCGGCAACTCGAGGTAGACCACCGGTAATGTCGCGAGTCTTACTGGACTCTTGAGGAATCCTCGCCAAGACGTCACCGACCTGCACCAAATCGCCGTCGTGAATACCGATGATGGCACCGGCCGGCAGAAAATATTGGGCCGCGATTTCCGTAGAGGGAATCCGAATGTCGTTCCCTTGCTCATCGACCAGCTTGACCATCGGCCGCAAATCCTTGCCCGCGCCACCTCTCTGCTTGGGATCGATGACCACCATGGAGCTCAAGCCCGTCACTTCGTCCGATTGCTCGCGAACCGTGACGCCCTCAATGAAATCGACCAGCTTGGCGTAACCCTTAACTTCGGTAACAACCGGGTGGGTATGCGGATCCCAGTTCACCACGACCTGACCGGCCCTGACCGGACTGCCCTCGCGTACCGACAAAACGGCACCGTAAGGGATCTTGTAGCGCTCACGCTCACGGCCGTGTTCGTCGATCACGCTGACTTCACCCGACCGCGAGACGGCGACCAGGTTGCCGTCCTTGTTGACGACCGTCTTCAGATTAGTCAGCTTAATCGTACCCGCGGATTTCACTTCCACGTTGCTAATGGCTGCCGACCGGGACGCCGCACCGCCGATGTGGAAGGTGCGCATGGTCAGCTGGGTGCCGGGTTCGCCGATCGACTGAGCCGCGATAACCCCAATCGCCTCGCCGCTATTGACCTTGTGGCCACGCCCCAGATCGCGTCCGTAACACGTAGCGCAAACGCCGTAGCGGGTTCTGCAGCTGATGACCGACCGTACGCGCACGTTGTCGACGCTATGGGCTTCCAGCACATTCACGGCGTGTTCATCCAGGATCGAGCCGGCGGTCAGGATCAACTCCTGAGTGGACGGATCTCTGACGTCCTCGGCCAATGCCCGTCCGAGCACCCGCTCAGCCAGAGGCTCGACCACATCGCCGCCCTCGATCAAGGGCGCCATGAGCAAACCGTCATTGGTGCCGCAATCGTCTTCGGTGATGACCAAATCCTGGGCCACATCCACAAGCCGGCGCGTGAGATAACCCGAGTTCGCGGTCTTGAGCGCGGTATCGGCGAGACCTTTACGAGCGCCGTGAGTCGAGATGAAGTATTGAAGAACGTCCAATCCTTCCCGGAAGTTGGCGGTAATGGGCGTTTCGATGATCGACCCGTCCGGTTTCGCCATAAGGCCGCGCATACCGGACAACTGGCGAATCTGCGCCGCGGAACCACGGGCACCGGAATCGGCCATCATAAAGATCGAGTTGAAGGACTTCTGCTCGGCGGTTTGTCCATCGGGCATCTCGACTTTTTCCGTACCCAGTCCTTCCATCATGACCTTAGCGACTTGGTCGTTCGCATGCGACCAGATATCGACGACTTTGTTGTAGCGCTCGCCGTCGGTCACCAAACCCGAAGCATACTGATTCTGGATCTCCTTAACTTCCAGTTCTGCGGCCCGGATAATTTCTTCCTTCCGAGTCGGGATAGCCATGTCGTCGACACCGAAAGACATGCCGGCGCGGGTCGCGTGAGAAAAGCCCAGATACATCAACTGATCGGCAAAGACAACCGTGGCTTTGATGCCCAAAGTGCGATAGCAGTAGTTGATCAGTCTGGAGATCGCCTTCTTGGTCATATCCTGGTTGATCATCTCGAACGGGATTCCCTCCGGCACGATGGTCCAAATCAGCGCGCGCCCCACAATGGTTTCAACCCGCTTAAACGCGGTCGTTCTTTCGCCGTTCTCCCCGACAATGGTTTCATGGATCCGAACATGCACGCGGGCATGGAGATCGACCGACTTGGTTTGAAACGCCCGATGAACTTCGGCCACGTCCGCGAAAAACATGCCGGTTCCCTTGGCATCGATTCTTTCGCGGCTCATGTAATAGAGCCCTAACACCACGTCCTGGGTAGGATTGATGATCGGCTCGCCGTTGGCCGGCGACAGAATGTTGTTCGTCGCCATCATCAGCGTGCGAGCTTCCAACTGCGCCTCCAGAGAAAGCGGAACGTGAACCGCCATCTGGTCGCCGTCGAAGTCGGCATTGAAGGCCGTGCAGACCAAGGGGTGCAACTGGATCGCCTTACCCTCGATCAGGATCGGTTCGAACGCCTGGATGCCGAGCCTGTGCAGCGTAGGCGCACGGTTCAGCAAGACCGGATGCTCGCGGATCACCTCGTCGAGAATATCCCAAACTTCCGCGCTTTCTTTTTCCACCATTTTCTTGGCGGCCTTGATCGTGGTCGCAAGCCCGCGGAACTGAAGTTTGCTGAAGATGAACGGCTTGAACAATTCGAGAGCCATCTTCTTCGGCAAGCCGCACTGGTGCAACTTCAAGGTAGGACCGACAACGATCACCGAACGGCCGGAATAGTCCACGCGCTTTCCGAGCAGGTTCTGGCGGAATCGCCCCTGCTTGCCTTTGATCATATCGGCTAGCGATTTGAGCGGCCGCTTGTTCGAGCCGGTTATGGCGCGTCCGCGACGGCCGTTATCGAGCAAGGCGTCGACAGCTTCCTGCAGCATGCGTTTTTCATTGCGCACGATGATGTCCGGCGCATTGAGATCCAACAGCCGCTTCAGGCGATTGTTGCGATTGATCACGCGGCGGTATAGGTCGTTCAAGTCCGAGGTGGCGAAACGGCCGCCATCGAGCGGAACCAGAGGACGCAATTCCGGCGGCAATACCGGCAAAACGGTCAGAATCATCCACTCGGGACGATTGTTGGACGAAATCAGCGATTCGATCGCCTTGAGGCGCTTGGTGTGTTTCTTGATCTTCGTTTCGGAATTGGTCGAATCGATCTCTTCCCGCAGCGTGGCTACTTCCGCGTTGAGATCCATGGTCTTCAGCATCTCATAGATCGCTTCGGCACCCATTTTCGCGACGAATTCATCGCCGTGCGTCTGTACCGCCTGCTGATATTCCTCTTCGGTCAAGAGCTGGCCGCGCGTGAGCGGGGTCATGCCATGATCGATAACGACATACGATTCGAAATAGAGCACCCGCTCGATTTCGCGCAGGGTCATGTCGAGCAGCAACGCGATTCGAGACGGCAGCGATTTGAGAAACCAGATATGCGCGACAGGGCTGGCCAGTTCGATATGGCCCATGCGCTCCCGACGGACTTTGGACAGAGTCACTTCGACGCCGCATTTTTCGCAAATGACGCCGCGATGCTTCAGGCGTTTGTATTTGCCGCAAAGACATTCGTAGTCGCTGACCGGGCCGAAAATTTTTGCGCAGAACAAACCGTCGCGTTCCGGCTTAAAAGTACGGTAGTTGATCGTTTCGGGCTTCTTCACTTCTCCGTAAGACCAGGACCGAATCATATCGGGCGAAGCAAGACTGATGCGGATGCTATCGAATTCTTCCGCCTGGTTTTGACGCTTTAAGAAGTTAATGAGATCTTTCACAGACGTTCTCCTAAATTCGGTTCTGCCGATCCGGACCTTTAGACGGTCCGGATCATGCGTCTAGCGTATTAGTCCTGTTCCAACTCGATGTTGATGCCGAGGGATCGAATCTCTTTGATCAACACGTTGAACGACTCGGGCATGGCCGCCTCCATGCGATGGTCACCATCGACTATGTTCTTGTAGATCTTGGTACGCCCGGTGACGTCGTCCGATTTGACCGTGAGCATTTCCTGAAGGGTATAGGCTGCGCCATAAGCTTCCAGCGCCCAGACTTCCATCTCCCCGAAGCGCTGACCGCCGAACTGGGCCTTGCCACCCAAAGGTTGCTGCGTAACCAGACTGTACGGTCCGGTGGAGCGGGCATGCATCTTATCGTCGACCAGATGGTTAAGCTTGAGCATATACATATAGCCGACGGTGACGGCCCGATCGAAGATTTCGCCGGTACGTCCGTCCGTTAGCCGCGTTTGGCCGCTTTCCGGTAGATCCGCCAAGCGCAACATGGTCTTGATATCGTCCTCGGTGGCACCGTCGAAAACCGGCGTAGCCATGGGCACCCCTCCCCTGAGGTTGGAGGCGAGTTCGAGAATCTCGTTATCGGACAACAGGTCTAAATCTTCGTTCTTGCCACTGCAGTTATAGACTTCCTTCAAGAACTGGCGCGTTTCCTCGATCTTGGCCTTGGCTTCCAGCATCTTGCCGATCTTGAGCCCCAACCCTTTGGCAGCCCAGCCAAGATGGGTTTCCAATACCTGACCGACATTCATACGCGAAGGCACGCCTAGCGGGTTGAGCACGATGTCAACTGGAGTTCCGTCCGCAAGATAAGGCATATCCTCGACGGGGACGATCTGAGAAATAACACCCTTGTTACCGTGGCGTCCCGCCATCTTGTCACCCGGCTGGATGCGACGCTTGACGGCCAGATAGACCTTGACCATCTTCAAGACCCCGGGCGGCAAATCATCGCCCATGGCGATCTTTTTCTTTTTTTCCTCCAGCCGCTTGTTCATTTCCTCGCGCTGCTGAGCGATCTGCTCGGCGATGGCTTCGAGTTGAACGTTCAAGTCTTCGTCTTGTAGGCGAATCTCCAGCCACTGGGACTGTTTGAGTCCCTCCAGATACTCGCGGGTGATTACCTCTCCGGAGCGCAGCCTGTTCGGGCCCGATTCGGCCAGCTTGCCCAGCAGCATCTGCTCCACACGCTGGTAAAAGTCCTTTTCGATGATCCGCAACTGGTCGTTCAGGTCCTTCTTGACCCGGTCGATTTCCGCCTGCTCGATCTGCTTCGCCCGATCGTCCTTTTTGACGCCGTCACGAGTGAACACTTGGACGTCAATGACAGTGCCGTCCATGCCGGAGGGCACGCGCAGAGATGTGTCTTTCACATCCGACGCCTTCTCGCCGAATATGGCCCGGAGCAGTTTTTCTTCAGGGGTCAGCTGGGTTTCGCCTTTGGGCGTGACCTTCCCCACCAGAATATCGCCCGCCTTTACCTCGGCCCCGATATAAACGATCCCGGACTCATCCAGCTTGGCCAGCGCGGCTTCGCCGACATTCGGAATATCGGCAGTGATTTCTTCCGGTCCGAGTTTAGTATCGCGAGCGACGCAAGTTTTTTCCTCGATATGGATGGTCGTGAAGCGGTCGTCCTGCACCACTCGTTCGGAAATCAGGATAGAGTCCTCGAAATTGCATCCATTCCAGGGCATGAACGCCACCAGAAGGTTCTGACCCAAGGCTAGTTCACCCATGTCGGTGGACGGTCCGTCTGCGAGGATGTCGCCCTTCGCGACGCTGTCACCCAGTTTTACTAGGGGCTTTTGATTGATACAGGTGTTCTGGTTCGACCGCGTGTACTTGGTCAGGTTGTAGATATCGACGCCCGGTACGCCTGCTTCGGTTTCGTCGTCGTTCACACGCACGACGATACGTCCGGCGTCCACGAACTCCACCGTCCCGCCACGCTTGGCGATAACCGTTACCCCGGAATCTCTGGCTACGATGCGCTCCATGCCCGTGCCGACCAAGGGCTTCTCGGTCCGCAGTGTCGGTACGGCCTGGCGCTGCATGTTGGATCCCATCAATGCCCGGTTGGCGTCGTCATGCTCCAGGAACGGGATCAGCGATGCCGCGACCGACACGATCTGGCGTGACGACACGTCCATGTAATTGATTTGATCGGCCGATGCAAGGGTAAACTCGTCTTTGTGCCGGCAAGAAACCAGGTCATCGATCAGTCGACCATTTTCATCCACCTTGGCGCTGGCCTGAGCAATGAAATACTTGCCCTCTTCAATCGCGGAAAGATATTCGATTTCGTCGGTGACGATGCCGTCGATCACCTTACGGTATGGCGTTTCGAGAAATCCGTATTCATTGGTACGCGCATAAACCGCCAATGAATTGATCAGACCGATATTGGGTCCTTCCGGCGTTTCGATGGGACAAACGCGCCCGTAGTGGGTCGTATGGACGTCTCGCACCTCGAAACCCGCACGCTCCCTAGCGAGGCCGCCCGGTCCCAAGGCCGAAACACGGCGCTTGTGGGTCACCTCGGACAACGGATTGTTCTGGTCCATGAACTGAGATAACTGGCTCGAGCCGAAGAACTCCTTGATCGATGCCGCGACCGGTTTGGCATTGATGATTTCCTGCGGCATCAGGTTCTCGGCATCCGCCAGGGACAGGCGCTCCTTGACGGCGCGCTCGACGCGGACCAGACCCAGCCGGAACTGATTCTCCACCATTTCGCCAACGGACCGTACACGGCGGTTGCCCAGATGGTCGATATCGTCGACCGTGCCTATGCCGTTACGAATATTGATGAGTTCCCTGAGGACATCAATTATGTCTTCTTTCGTCAGTACGCCCGGTCCGGTAATCTCCGAACGCCCGAGGCGGCGATTGAACTTCATCCGACCGACCGCCGACAGATCATAGCGGTCCGGGGAGAAGAAAAGATTGTCGAACAGCGTCTGCGCGGCTTCTTTGGCTGGCGGCTCACCGGGCCGCATCATGCGGTAGATTTCCACCAGCGCATCGAGCTGAGTCTCGGTCGTGTCGATCCGCATGGCGTTCGCCATGTACGGGCCGCGGTCGAGGTCGTTGATGTAAAGCGTGTCGATGGCCTCGATGCCGGCCGCAATGATGCGGCTCAATAGGTCCTCCGTGATCTCGTCGTTCACCTTGGCCACCAACTCTCCTGTGCTCGGGGCGATCACATTATGAGCGAGAATTTTGCCATAGAGGTAATCCCGCGGCACGTCCAATTGCTTCAGCCCCGCTTTATCCATCTGCCGGATGTGCCGAGCCGTGATCCGATGCCCCTTTTCTACAATCATCTGACCATCGGCCTTGATGTCGAAACTGGCGATGTCGCCACGCAAACGTTCGGGAATCAAATCAAGCAGAATGCCTTCTTTGATAAACGAGAAGCGATTGGTCTCGAAAAACAGTTTTATGATCTGCTCGTTATCGTAACCTAGGGCCCGCAAAAGAACTGTGGCGGGCAGCTTTCGCCGACGGTCTATTCGTACGTAGACACAGTCCTTGTGATCGAACTCGAAGTCCAGCCAGGATCCCCGATAGGGAATGATCCGCGCATTGAACAGAAGCTTCCCGGATGAGTGGGTCTTTCCGCGATCATGATCGAAGAACACGCCGGGCGAACGATGCAGCTGCGAGACAATCACGCGCTCCGTTCCATTGACAACGAAAGTCCCCGTGTCCGTCATGAGCGGGATTTCGCCCATGTAAATTTCCTGCTCTTTGATATCCTTCACGACCTTGGCACTGGCAGGCGCCTCACGGTCATAGATCACCAAACGCACCAGCACACGCAAGGGGGCCGCGTAATTCGCGCCCCGCTGCTGACATTCTTTGACATCGAACGTGGGCTCGCCCAAGGAGTAATTTACGTATTCGAGAATGGCATGCCCAGTATGGCTCTCGATCGGAAAAACTGATCTTAACGCGGCATGCAGACCCTCATCGACACGCTTGCTGGGAAGAACGTCAGCCTGCAGAAATCTCTTGTATGAATCGACTTGGGTTGCTAAAAGATAAGGGACTTCAAGTACGTCACGACGCTTGCCAAAGCTGTTACGAATGCGTTTTTTTTCGGTGAAAGAATAGGCCATAGTGGTTCCTTACCTTAAATGTTCAAACGAAATTACCACGATGTCTAAAAGGAAATTAGAAGACTCGGATGACCACTTGCGGATTAGAATTAGACATAGGACAGTAGAAGTAATTCGGCCGGGGACTCGATTGCACTGTACGCCTCAACTGCTCTCCGCTAGGACGAGCCATACACGTTTACGAAAGATCGTCGCAAGCGCCGAAAGGCCGGCAGCCATCAGCTGCCAGCCTTATAAAGGTCGACCTAGGTCAGACGGAGCAACAATTATTTAATTTCAACCGCAGCGCCGGCTTCGACCAATTGTTTCTTGATATCTTCGGCCTCTTGCTTGCTCACGCCTTCCTTGACCGTCGAAGGAACACCTTCGACCAGATCCTTAGCCTCCTTCAGACCCAAACCGGTGATCGCGCGAATCACTTTGATGACGTTCACTTTGTTATCGCCGAAGCCGGTCATAACAACATCGAACTCGGTCTTTTCTTCAGCCGCCGGTGCAGCCGATGCTGCCGGTGCCGCTACAGCTACCGCAGCTGCGGCGGAAACGCCGAATTTCTCTTCCATGGCGGAAATCAAATCCACTACTTCCATCACCGTCATGTTGGCAATGGTTTCTAAAATATCTTCTTTAGATACAGCCATCGAAATACTCCAAAATAAATCTTCTAACCTTGCTTACGCTGCCTGCTTTTGATCGCGCACCGCTGCCACCGTCCGAACCAGCTTGGCATGAGGCTCCGCCAGGGTTCTGACGAACTTCTCGATCGGCGCTTTCATTACGCCCATCAACATGGCCAAAGCTTGTTCTTTGTTCGGTAGCTTGGATAGCCGTTCGATCTCCGAGGCGCCATACAGCTTTCCACCCACAGCAACCAACTTCACTGCCAGTTTTTCATGCTGCTTCGAAAAGTCGTAGACCACGCGAGCCGCGGAACCTGGATCTTCAATCGAAAATGCCAAGATCAACGGCCCGACCAACCCTTCTTGCATGCACGCAAACTCGGTGCCTTCCACGGCCCGACGGGCGAGGGTGTTTTTGATAACCCTCAGATACACACCCGATTCGCGCGCAACCTTACGAAGGTTGGTCAGTTCAGAAACGGTTAACCCGCGATACTCTGCAGCTACTGCAGAGTGCGCTTGAGCGGCAATAGCAGCGACTTCTGCGACGACGGCTTTCTTGTCATCCAGTCTTAGCGCCACCTTTTACCTCCAATAGTAGTCTGAACAGTTGGGAACCATTCAGAGCCAAAAAACATCCAGAATCAGGATGCCCCTAAAAACGGCTCCTTTCACCGATCACGGATTCAGTACACCGTCTGCGCAGGCTTTATCGATTAAGCGCACCAGGCGCGCCTGCGGTCTTTGACGGTTACCGGCGGTGCCGGTAACCCAAAGTCTGTCTTACTTATGCCGCCAGACTACCATGATCGACCTGCAATCCAGGCCCCATGGTGGATGACACGGTAATTTTCTTCAGATAGACGCCCTTCGAAGTGGAGGGCTTCGCCTTCTTAAGGTCGGATAGCAGCGCCTCGAGATTCTCCTTCAGCGCCACCGCCTCAAAGTTCACTTTGCCGATGGTGCAATGAATAATGCCTTTCTTGTCGGTTCGATAACGAACTTGTCCCGCCTTGGCGTTCTTGACCGCCCCTGCCACATCCGGAGTTACCGTGCCGACTTTGGGGTTGGGCATCAGGCCGCGCGGACCGAGAATCTGACCTAACTGCCCCACCACGCGCATTGCGTCAGGCGAAGCAATGACAACATCGAAATTGAGTTCACCTGCCTTGACTTGAGCGGCGAGGTCGTCCATACCGACGATATCCGCACCAGCCTCTCTCGCCGCGTCGGCGTTAGCGCCTTGCGCAAACACGGCGACACGAACGGATTTTCCGGTACCATGGGGCAGCACGGTCGCACCACGAACCGCCTGATCCGACTTTCTCGGGTCAACACCGAGATTTACGCTTACATCGACCGCCTCGACAAACTTGACTGTCGAAAGCTCTTTCAAGACAGCGAAGGCCTCGTCGGCAGCGTATATTTTTCCAGGCTGGAGCTTTTCTTTGATCGCTTTAGCACGCCTACTCAACCTCGCCATTACACACCCTCCACATTCAGACCCATGCTACGCGCACTGCCCGCTATAGTACGGATCGCTGCATCCATATCGGCCGCAGTCAGGTCAGGCGATTTCAAGGTGGCGATTTCCGCCAACTGCTCGCGAGTAACGGTTCCCACTTTGTTTGTATTCGGGTTGCTGCTACCCTTAGCCAAACCGATCGCTTTTTTCAGCAAAACCGAGGCCGGAGGCGTTTTCGTGATGAATGTAAAGCTACGATCGCTATATACCGTGATAACAACGGGCAGAGGCAATCCCTTTTCGACACCTTGCGTGTGAGCATTGAATGCCTTGCAAAACTCCATGATATTTACACCGCGCTGGCCGAGCGCCGGCCCGACGGGAGGACTGGGATTTGCTTCACCGGCCTTGACCTGAAGCTTAATATATGCGGTTATTTTCTTTGCCATTATTTACTCCTGATGGGTGATAACGCTTTAAAGCTCCCCATGCCCGCAACATACTGCCTACGCTCGCCGCGGGAAATTATGAACAACAGTAGGATTATGCTTTTTCGACCTGACCGAAATCGAGCTCAACCGGAGTTGAACGCCCGAAAATCAAAACCGACACACGGAGTTTGTTTTTCTCGTAATTGACTTCTTCCACCACGCCATTGAAGTCCTTAAAAGGACCCTCAACTACTCGGACAACCTCACCAACCTCGAAAAGCACCTTTGGCTTTGGTTTCGTTGCGCCTTCTTCGACCCGACTCAAGATGGCCTCGGCCTCCCGATCCGAGATCGGCGCCGGCCGATCCGATGTTCCGCCGATAAAACCAAGAACGCGCGGAACCTCTTTAACGAGATGCCAGGTCTCGTCGTTTAGCTCCATCTGAACCAGAACGTATCCCGGAAAAAACTTGCGCTCGCTTTTCCTTTGCTGCCCCATGCGCATCTCAACAACCTCTTCTGTAGGGACAAGAATCTTCCCAAAGAAGCGCTCCAAGCCCGACCGCTTAATTCGCTCTTCCAGAGAACGCTTTACTTGATTCTCGAAATTGGAGTACGCATGCACTACGTACCAACGCAATGCCATGCTATGCCCCCTGCCCGGTCAGCTGGCTAATTACCCAGAACAGGAACATATCTAGCAGCCACAGCATTAGGCCGACAAGGAAAACCAAGGCCATAACGATTAATGTTGCCTGCACCGTTTCTTGGCGCGTCGGCCACACCACCTTTCTAACCTCAACCCTCGCCTCTTTCAGAAAACCCCAAAAGCTCTTTCCGAGCGAGGTCGTTAAAATCATTGCAACCGAGGCTATCGACAAACCGACGACACCGAGCACTCGGTACAATAGCGACTGCTGCGAGAAGTAGTAAAAACCGACTACTCCAGCAATCAACAAACCGATTGCGAGCACGAGCTTCGCCGTGTCGATGACCGAAGAACCTGACTCTGCTCGAGCAGCCATGAACACCCTAACCAAAATTAAAAGCGATTACTTTGCAGCAGAGATGGCAGGCCAGGAGGGACTCGAACCCCCAACCTGCGGTTTTGGAGACCGCTGCTCTGCCAATTGAGCTACTGACCTATATACCCTGCCGACTTGACAAGTCGCCCGCGCGGTAACACGCAGAACCCGCGACTTCTACTCCAACACCTTGGACACGACACCGGCCCCGACGGTCCGGCCGCCTTCGCGTACCGCAAAGCGCAAGCCTTCCTCCATCGCGATCGGCGCGATCAATTTCACCGTGATCTTGACGTTGTCCCCCGGCATGACCATCTCCACCCCTTCCGGCAACTCCACCGCCCCCGTCACATCCGTCGTCCGGAAGTAGAACTGCGGCCGATAGCCATTGAAGAACGGGGTATGACGCCCACCCTCTTCCTTGGACAACACGTAAATCTCCGCTTCAAAATGGGTGTGCGGGGTAATCGTGTTCGGCGCCGCCAACACTTGACCACGCTCCACATCTTCCCGCTTGGTGCCGCGCAACAACACCCCGACGTTATCGCCCGCCACCCCTTCGTCCAGGAGCTTCCGAAACATCTCGACACCGGTGCAGGTAGTCTTGGTGGTCTCACGCAGACCAACAATGGAAATCTCGTCCCCAACCTTGACCTTGCCGCGCTCGATCCGCCCCGTCACCACCGTGCCGCGCCCCGAAATCGAGAACACGTCTTCGATCGGCATCAGGAACGGCTTCTCAATGTCGCGCTTCGGCTCCGGAATATACGCATCGAGCGCATCCACCAGCTTCAAAATCGCCGGCACACCGATCTCGCCCTGATCCCCTTCCAGCGCCTTCAGCGCCGAGCCACGCACGATCGGAGTGTCGTCTCCGGGGAAATCGTACTTGGACAGCAGCTCGCGCACTTCCATCTCGACCAATTCGAGCAGCTCGGGATCATCCACCATATCGGCCTTGTTCAGAAAGACCACGATATAGGGCACCCCAACCTGACGCGCCAACAGGATGTGCTCACGGGTCTGCGGCATCGGACCATCCGCGGCCGAGCACACTAGAATGGCACCATCCATCTGCGCCGCACCGGTAATCATGTTCTTGACGTAGTCGGCGTGACCGGGGCAGTCGACGTGCGCATAGTGTCGTGTGGGGGATTCATATTCCACGTGCGCCGTCGCGATCGTAATGCCGCGCGCCCGCTCTTCCGGCGCCGCATCGATCTGATCGTATGCCTTGAATTCGCCACCAAAGCGCTCCGCACCCACCTTGGTCAGAGCCGCCGTCAGGGTCGTCTTGCCATGGTCAACGTGACCAATCGTCCCGACGTTCACATGCGGCTTTGTGCGCGTAAACTTTTCTTTGGACATCCGCCAATACCCCTTAATCTGATAACCGATACATTCAAACTGGAGCCCATAACCGGACTTGAACCGGTGACCTCTTCCTTACCAAGGAAGTGCTCTACCGACTGAGCTATATGGGCAAGAAACCTGACGCCCTTTTTTGCTGGAGCGGGTGATGGGAATCGAACCCACGCCATCAGCTTGGAAGGCTGAGGTTCTACCATTGAACTACACCCGCGCGCAAAATCCTAAATCTAATGGTGGAGGGGGAAGGATTCGAACCTTCGAAGGCAGAGCCGTCAGATTTACAGTCTGATCCCTTTGACCGCTCGGGAACCCCTCCAAGGGTTAAGATGTGAATTATTCGGCATTCGATTGTCGGTGTCAATATTCAAGACGCGCCAATTCTTGAATCGTTATGCAGACAGCTTGTTACAGCGCCGAGATCCCCCTGCAAGATCGCGGGAAACAGCTCGATCACTCGAGAAATTGCGCGATCTATTGATTCGCGCTCGTCACTACCCGGCTTGCCGAGCACATAAGGTACGACATCGTCGCGATTACCGGGGTGACCGATGCCAATGCGTATACGACAAAACCCAGCCGCCCCCAACTTATCGATTAGATCCCTCAAACCGTTATGCCCCCCGTGCCCACCGCCGCATTTCAGTCGAGCGACACCGGGAGCAAAATCGAGCTCATCGTGAGCCACCAATATCTGCTCGACACCGATTTTATAATATCGAGCCAGCGCCGCGACCGATTGCCCACTACGGTTCATGAACGTCATCGGCTTTAGGAGCAGAACGCTTTCGTCTTCGAGTTCCGGCGTCGCGACCAATCCCTCGAAACGCCGATCCTCTCTAAACGGAACGCCATACGAAGATGCGAGCTCATCCACAAACCAAAACCCGGCGTTATGCCGGGTTTTTTCATATTTGGTCGTCGGATTCCCTAAACCGACAACCAGCCGGAATCGAATAGACAAAAGCCCCTCCCGGCCATTTTGTCAGCAATGAACCAGCCTATTCAGCCGGACTCTCCGACGATTCAGCAACCTTCCCGGACTGAATCGCCGCGACCGGCAAATCGTGCTCCGGTCCATGAGCGAGAGCGAGAATTTCAACTCCTTCAGGCACCTTCAAATCCGAGAGATGGACCGACTGCCCCACATCAACATGCGCCAGATCAACCTCTATGTATTCGGGTAGCTGGTCCGGTGTACAAGCGACCTCCACGTCGACCAAGTTGTGGGTTACTACCCCGCCTTTTTTCACGCCAACCGAGATATCCTGATTGACGAAATGCAAAGGCACATGAACGCGAATCTTCTCTCCCCGGCTTACACGCTGAAAATCCATATGCATGATAATCGGCTTACTCGGATGCCTCTGCAAACCCTTCAGGATCGCCCGCTCCTCTCGGCCACTGACCTTAACAGTCAGAACATGGGAATAAACGGCCTCGCTCTCCAGACTCTTCAC
The DNA here is from genome assembly GCF_051027445.1 of Methylocaldum sp. GT1TLB. Taxonomy (NCBI): domain Bacteria; kingdom Pseudomonadati; phylum Pseudomonadota; class Gammaproteobacteria; order Methylococcales; family Methylococcaceae; genus Methylocaldum; species Methylocaldum sp. GT1TLB. Next base: position 3,710,835 of record NZ_CP194898.1, on the reverse strand, counting down.
GACCTTATTGTGCTCCAGCACCAAGCCAATCGGGTCGGCGTTACCGCCGTACAAAACCGCCGGAACCTTGCCAGCCCGACGCAGCCGCCGCGCATCACCTTTACCGGTATTCGTTCTCAATTCAGCATCAAAGACAAAACTGCCTACCATCTTTCTCTCCAAAATACTCTTAGCAGTGAGTTAAAAAATTGGATCAATCTACATAAAGCGAACTGACCGACTCGCCGACCGCGATACGGCGTATCGTCTCCGCCAACATCTCAGCGACGCTCAACTGCCGGATCTTTTTACATTGCTGAGCATCCCGACGCAGCGGAATCGTATCCGTCACAACCAACTCATCGAGCACCGAATCTTCGATATTTTCTATCGCCCGCCCGGACAACACAGGGTGAGTACAATACGCCACTACTCGCCGCGCACCATGGTCCTTTAATGCGCCGGCCGCCCGGCACAAGGTTCCGGCCGTGTCCACCAGGTCATCGACCATGATACAGGTGCGCCCTTCGACATCGCCGATGATATTCATCACTTTAGCCTCATTCGGCCTCGGACGACGCTTGTCGATGATCGCCAAATCGGCATCGTCGAGACGTTTGGCCAATGCCCGCGCCCTTACCACCCCACCCACATCGGGGGAAACAACAATCAGATTCTGATATTTCTGCCGCCAAACATCGCCCAATAAAATTGGCGACGCGTAGACGTTATCCACAGGAACATCAAAAAAACCTTGAATCTGATCGGCATGGAGATCCACGGTCAACACCCGATCCGCTCCGGCCGCACAAATCATCTTGGCAACCAGCTTTGCCGTGATAGGAACGCGGGCCGACCTGATCCGTCGGTCTTGGCGCGCATAGCCGTAGTAAGGAATCACTGCCGTAATCACGGACGCCGACGACCGACGAAAAGCGTCGATCATGACTAGCAATTCCATGATATTTTCATTGATTGGCGCGCAGGTGGGCTGAATCAGAAAAACCTCTCGCCCACGGACATTTTCCTCGATCTCGACTGCTATTTCGCCGTCAATGAATCTTCCAATGGTTGCCATCCCCAAGCGCATGTTCAGCTTGCGTACAATGCCTTCGGCCAAGGCAGGATTGGCATTCCCGGAAAACACCATAAACGAGGCGTCTGTCATTCAAGACACTCCAAAGTCGAGACGTCGAGTCGGAATTACTATGGCTGGGGCGCCAGGATTCGAACCTGGGAATGCCGGGATCAAAACCCGGTGCCTTACCGCTTGGCTACGCCCCAATAATGTTGTTGACGGCCCTATTCAGACCAGCTTCAGCGCCTGATGGAGAGCCGACCGATTCCGTCCTCGCGCGACAAACACCGACCACTCGCTCTCTAATGTCATGGCCGCCGCCCGCGCATCAGCTTCATCAGAAAATGCGGCAAACACGCAGGCCCCGGTACCGGTAAGTCTGGCGGGCGCAAAACGCCCCAAACTGCTCAAGGCAACTCCAACTTCCGGGTAGAATTCCGAAACCACAGGCAAACAATGGTTTTCCTGCTGCCCCGCAAGAAAGTCCGCTATTTTGATCGGTTTGTTATTTCGTGTCAAACCGGGCGCCGAAAAAATTTGCGCGGTCGCCACATGGCAGCTAGGCACCACGACGACATACCAAGGCTCCGGCAGCTCCAATGGAGTCAACACCTCCCCAACCCCCTCGGCCCAGGTCGAACAACCATTGACAAAAACCGGAACGTCAGCGCCCAACTGAAGACCCAACACCATCAGATCCTGCAAAGACAAGCCTGTCCGCCATAAGGCATTCAACCCAAGCAGCGCTGTTGCGGCATCCGAGCTTCCGCCCCCAAGCCCACCTCCCATGGGCAGATTTTTCTCAATTTCAATCTCGACTCCGTATTCAACATCGGTTACGCGACGCAGGAGTTGCGCAGCCCTTACCGTGAGATCCTGCTCTTCCGGCACACCGGGGAGCGGGCTCAACAGCCGAATGCGGCCATCGGAGCGACGGCGCAGCGTAATCCAGTCGCAACGATCGATGAATTGAAATACGGTTTGGAGCAAGTGGTAACCATCGTCTCGCCGGCCCACTATTCTCAGCATTAGATTAAGCTTGGCCGGTGCTGGCAGACGAAGCACTTCCGCGTCCATCATGCACTACCCCTTAACACGCCAGCTATCCGCTATTAGTTTGAGCCTAACATCTGGCCCTTGAATCGCGATCTTCTGCGGCATAACCCGGCCCCCCACATTCATATAATTTTGGAACTGGAGCGTCCAACCCGATTGCCTAAACCCCAGCAAGGAACCGGACTCCCCATAAACAGGGGTATGCGTTTCGTTCGGATCGGGCAACCCCACAATCCAGTACCGCAAGCTCGACAATGGCACGGCGAACCCCAGCCGGTCCTTTAACATGGCGTCGGGATCGCGGGACAACTCTGTAACCCCATCGCCTTCGTTAACGTAAATCAGGTCTTTTTGCAGAATGATAGAAACCATGCCCTGGCTAAAAGGCCCCGACACTCGCAAGCGATCCTGCTCCGCATCGTGCTCCCAGAACAGATTAGCCTGCCAGGCATCGTTCGCGGTTTGCACGCCAATCCGCCCCTCCAGCTGCCAGACTTTTAAGTCATAATTTTTCTCTTCGGCCTTTGGGGCTAGAGCAGGACGAGGCGGCTCCTTTTTGAAAACAGCGCAACCGGTCAGCGACGCGACCAACACAAAAACAAGGAATCTAAACAAAATTAGGCCTTTCTAACACCCGCTATTTGAAGGCTTCCCGATACTTGATCTTAATTTTTTTCATGTCCTCATGGCCTGGATCCTTCTTGAGCGCCTCTTTCCATATCTTTTTGGCTTCTTGATGTCGACCGGACTCCCACAACACCTCCCCCAAATGTGCCGCTATCTCAGGATCACTGACCGACTCATAAGCGCGCCGCAGATAATCGAGTGCCGAATCGTAGTTTCCCAAACGGTATTGCAGCCAACCGTAACTATCCAGGATAGCCGGATCGTCTGGCTTCAGCTCTATTGCCCGATCGAGATACCGCTTGGCTTCATCCAATCGGTCGCCGCGATCGGCCAGGGTGTAACCCAAGGCATTAAGCGCGTTGGCATCGTCTGGATTCTTTTCCAATACTGCACGCAGGTCCGCCTCTAACACCTCGACACGGTCTAGCTGTTCGGCAACCAAAGCGCGGGAATAAAGCAACTCCATCTGGCCCGGCATTTCTTCCAACGCCTCCGTCAGCAAATCAAACGCCGCCTCATAGTCCTTAGTTTTGGACAAGAGCTCTGCCTCCAGCAGGTAGAGCCGCAACGCCTCATTCGGAAATTCTTTGCGCACGTCAACTAAACGCTGCCGAGCGTCGGCCATACGGCCGAGATTAATCAACGCGGTAATTGAATTAACCTTAGCGTCGAATTCCAATGGCCCGGACCCAACTTTGTCGAACCGCTCCAGCGCATTTTGCAGGCGATTCTGGCGCGCTTCGATCAACCCCAAATAGAAATAGGCCTGTCCCCGCCACTTGGGTACGGTCGTTAGATCGGAAAACTCTTTCCTCGCCTTCTCGTCTTGCCCCGCCTCCATCAACAATGTCGCAAGGCCGAAACGCGCATCATGGTTATCCGGATCCTTCTCCAAAATACGAGTCAGCTCTTTCTCCGCCCCTCGAAAATCTCCAGCTTTCGCCAAAAATTGGGAATAGATCAGGCGCAAACGGACATTATTGGGATCGCTCCTCAGCGCCTTCTGAACCGTAGCCCTCGCCGCCTCGGAGTCACCCATCTGAGACATGACTTGGGCCTGCAATAGGCGAGCCCTATTCCAATCAGGGTGCAGAGCCAGCGCTTTTTCCGCTTCCTGCAGGGCTAACTGATACTCACCCCGGCTGCTGGCCAAAAGCGCATACGCGAAGTGAATCTCGGCCATACTCGGAAATTCCGTGACCAAGCGCTGCATTACTTTCGCCCCATCTTCCTTCGGAACCTCCGAATCCAGCCACTTGACCAATTCGATCAATGCATTTTCCAGGTCTACGTCGGGCAGGGTCAGTAGCGCCCTCAATTGATCCAGAGCCTTATCAGTTTGCCCGGCTTTCAGAAGCAACAAAGCCGCAACACGACGCGCCGAGGCATTTCCCGGATCTCGTTCGCTCCACAATGTAGCCGCTGTTAGAGCTTTTTCTGTATTCTTAAGATAGAGCCCGATTTGTGTTGCTCGCTCTGCAACCTGAGCATCTTGGGTAAGCTTGGCTGCTTCCAAATAATTGTTCAGAGCAATCTCGTACTGCCCGCGCTGGCCGGCCAATTCTGCCGACAATAACAAGTAGACGACTTCCGAATGCTGATTAAGCTCTTGGACATCTGCTTGACGGACCCCTTCCAAGGACTCGTCAGTATGAGGCCGCGATGGATTAATACCCGCGCATCCCGATAGCCCAATAGCACCGACACACGCCAAACAGACCAATCGTTTCAACACTGACGAAATTCCTAAGCCGAAGTTAATAAAAGAACCTTGGATAGTATTGACAACGCTTTTCTCCCTTCATCCGAAGCAGCATCGCGAAAATGTCCCGAGCTTTCGATTAAAGCGGGGTAGACTGACTTATAAGCCGGCGAGATTGTACGCTGTCCGTAACATGCAACAATAGACCCGAACCAACGGTATTTGGCTGCATTTGAGGTTTTTCTTAGAATTATATTTGGAAAGTCTCAGAAATTTGAGCTCATGAGCATTTTAACCTTAGGGTTGAATCACAACACAGCACCGATTTTGATCAGAGAACGCCTGGTCTTTCCGGCCGAACGAATCAAATGTGCCTTGCAGGATCTGATTCAATTACCCCAAATTGGCGAAGCCGCGATTCTATCCACGTGCAACCGAACGGAATTGTACTGTGGCGTCGAAACCGATGATCAAAACATTCTGATCGACTGGATCGCTCAAGAGCAGAGTCTTCAACGGGAAGATTTTCAACCGTATCTCTATGTCCACACCGACGGTGAGACGATCCGTCACATGTTTCGCGTCGCCTGCGGGTTGGATTCGATGATACTGGGAGAGCCGCAGATTCTCGGACAGATGAAATCGGCCTACCAAGCCGCAGCCGAAGCCGGAACTCTCGGCAAAACCTTGAGCAAACTGTTTCAGCACACCTTCACCGCCGCCAAGAAGGTACGAACCGACACCGCGATAGGTTCCAGCCCGGTTTCGGTTGCCTTTGCCGCGGTGCGCCTAGCACAACGAATTTTCGACGATCTTTCCGAACAGGCTGCCATACTGATCGGCGCCGGAGAAACGATCGAACTGACAGCCCGCCATCTGGCCGAAAGCAAAATCGGCCATCTGATAATCGCCAACCGCACCTACGACAAAGCACACACTTTGGCCACCCAGTTCAACGGGTTTGCCATCTCATTGGCCGAATTGCCGAAGCATTTGGCCAAGGCCGACATCGTCGTTTCATCCACCGCCAGCCAATTGCCGATTTTGGGTAAAGGCGGCGTCGAGAGCGCCCTCAAAGCCCGCAAGCATAAGCCGATGTTCATGGTGGATTTGGCCGTGCCTCGCGACATCGAACCGGAAGTCGCCCAACTGAGGGACGTTTATCTCTATACCGTCGACGACCTGCGGAACACCATCGAAGAAAACCTGAAATCGCGCCAGGAAGCAGCCAAGAAGGCCGAAGAAATTATCGACACCGAAGTGGAGCATTTTTTGGGCTGGTTGCGCGCTCAGGGTGCGACCTCCACCATCCGCGACTTCCGCAGCCACGCCGAAACGATCCGAGCCGAAGCCTTACATCGAGCAAAACAGGCATTACGATGCGGTAAATCTCCCGAAGAGGCGCTGGATCTTTTGGCGAATCTGCTCACCAATAAATTGATTCACATACCCAGCGTCCAAATCAAGCAAGCGGGCATCCATGAACGGCACGATCTGATTGCCGCCGCCCGAGAACTTTTTCAACTCAAAAACAGCTCTTCTTAATACGTGAAACCATCCATTCGCCAAAAACTCGATCATCTTGCCCAGCGATTCGAAGAAATTACCGCCCTCCTTGCCGAACCGTCGATTCAGAACGATCAAGACCGCTTCCGTGCCCTGAGCCGCGAGTACGCTCAACTCAATCCGTTGGTCGGCTGTTTCAACAAGTATCTCGGTGCAATCGAAGATCTTTCCTACGCGCAGAGTCTGCTCGACGACAGAGACCCGCAGGTGCGTAGCCTCGCCAAGGAAGAACTGGCCGATGCCGAGGGCAGAAAGGAAGCCTTGGAAAAGGAGCTGCAAATCCTTTTGCTGCCCAGGGATCCAAACGACGAACGCAATATCTTTCTGGAAATCCGGGCCGGCACCGGTGGTGCCGAGGCCGCACTGTTCTCCGGCGATTTATACCGCATGTACAGCCGCTATGCCGAGCAAAAGGGATGGAAGGCGGAGGTGATCAGCGAAAGCGAGGGCGAACACGGCGGCTACAAAGAAATCATCGTCCGCATCAGCGGTCAGGACGTTTATTCACGCCTCAAATTCGAGGCCGGCACCCATCGTGTACAACGCGTGCCGGAAACAGAAGCCCAGGGCCGTATTCACACTTCGGCCTGCACGGTCGCGGTACTGGCCGAGGCCGACGAAATCGACGTCGACATCAGCCCGGCCGATCTTAGAGTCGATACCTACCGCGCATCGGGCGCCGGCGGCCAGCACGTCAACCGGACCGATTCGGCGGTGCGCATTACCCATATACCCACCGGGATTGTCGTGGAATGCCAGGACGAGCGCTCTCAACACAAGAACCGCGCTCGCGCCATGTCTTTGCTGAAATCGCGCATCCTCTCCGCCGAACAGGAAAAACAGAGCGCCGAAATCGCCGCCTCACGTAAACTGCAAGTCGGCAGCGGCGACCGTTCGGAACGCATACGTACGTACAACTTTCCCCAGGGCCGACTCACCGACCATCGCATCAACCTGACTCTTTATCGGCTCGAAGCCATCATGGAGGGCGATCTCGACCCGGTAATCGATCCCTTGATCAATGAGCACCAAGCCGAATTGCTGGCGCAACTGGCCCAGGACTAATGCGATGAGTACTCCTCTTGCCTCACCGAGATCCAGCGGCATCACCATAGCGGCCGCGCTTCAGACCGCCAGAAGTCGCCTCGAAGGTTTGAGCGAAACGGCGCGGCTCGATGCGGAAATTTTGTTAGCCCGCGCATTAAACCGAGATCGATCGTATCTTCGCGCATGGCCGGAGCGAAAGCTTTCGCCCGATGTAGAAGACCGTTTTCACCATCTGATCGAGCGACGACAGTCCGGAACTCCGGTCGCGTACCTATTCGGCGAAAAGGAGTTCTGGTCTCGTACGTTTAGGGTTAGCCCCGACGTGCTCATCCCACGCCCCGAAACCGAGTTGCTGGTCGAATTGGCGCTGGCGGCCACTCCGGCATCCCAGACGGCCGATATTCTGGATCTGGGGACCGGCAGCGGCGCCATTGCCGTGACTCTCGCCGCAGAGCGCCCGGCAGCCCGCGTCACCGCAACGGATCTTAGCCCCGGCGCTTTGAACCTCGCGCAGGAAAATGCGGTTCTGCACGGCGTCCGCAACGTTCGCTTTCGACTGGGCGATTGGTTCGATGCGGTAGCAAGCGACGAGCAGTTCGATTTGATTGTCAGCAATCCGCCTTATGTCGCAGACGATGATCCGCATTTAAACCGAGGCGATGTGCGCTTCGAACCGAGTTTGGCACTAACAGGCGGACTACACGGACTGGATGCTTTCCGGATCATTGCTCGGGAAGCCTGCGATTACTTAAAACCGCATGGACAACTCATACTGGAACACGGTTTCGATCAGGCGGATTCTCTGGCTGACCTTCTGAACGAATTCGGTTACGCCGAAATCAGCCGCCATTCCGACCTTCAAGGTCACTTCCGCGTCACAACCGCACGGTGGGAACCGAGCAGCCGATCCTTTTCGGAACAAAAGCATGCACGATAAAGAAATTCATATCCCCCGCCCCTTAGTCAACCAACTGTTGCACTATGCCCAAACATCGCCGGAAGTTGAAGTCTGTGGTCTGATCGGAGCGAAAGACGGCACCCCAAGCCACTGTTATCCGGTCAAGAATGCGTCGACTACGCCCGACTGCCGGTTCCAGATGGAACCTCAGGACCAAATCGATGCCATGCGTAAAATGCGGGAGCGAGGAGAGGAACTGTTCGCGATCTTTCATTCGCATCCGGCCGCCCCAGCCGAGCCTTCCGCCGTCGATCTCGAACAAGCGGCCTATCCCGATGCGGTATATATCATTATCTCCCTGAACACAAAGGGAGTTCTTGAAATGCGAGGTTTCCGGATCAATCAAGCGCGCCAAATCGAAGAAATCGCGTTGCTCCTGTAACGCTCACGGCGCAAAGTCGGCTAACGGGGCAGGCCTAGAGCCTCTTGCGATTTCGGAAAATCAGACCCCACGCTCATGACGAAACTCGTCACCTCCGAGATATCGAGAGCGGATTTGACTACCTTCGACTCGTGCACGATGACGGTGAACCCATTGGTCGGATTCGGCGAAGTGGGCACGTATAGAACATATCTGTCGCCCTCTCGGTTCGTGACGTAAGCCGGCAGCCACATCCCTTCCCTAGGATATTCCACATAAACGATTTCCCGCTTTTGCTCATCGGGCCTGCTGCGAAACATATCGACAATCTTTTTGGTCACCCGGTAAACCGTGTTTAGGAACGGAACTCGCTCTATCGCGAGATCGACTAGGGAAAGAACCAGGGAATGGCGCCGTTTGTTGACGGTGTGCCCGATGTAAGTCAGCAGGCCGAAAACGCCGGCGAACGCGAGAAAAGTTATGCCGTAATTGCCGACCGCCTCTTGCACGCCGAATACCGTACTCAGAATCAAATGGGCGAGAAATATGACGATCTGCGCCACTACGATGATTGGCAGTACCGCCAGAGTACCGATCAAGAAATTGTTCAAGACGATCTTGGCGAGGTGCTTGGCCTCAGCGAAATTACTCGGCGCCATGAGTTTTCTCCCTGAATGTCTAATTTGCCTTGTTAGACAATACGCCGCGCAACAATGATCACCAGGCCTCCTCATGCCTGAAGCGGCGGCTCCTTCACTGACTCGGCCCGACTTCGGTCCGGCTGTCGAACCACCCGCGCCGAATCATCCACTTCGCTGCTTCCAACACCGGGAGTATCGTGGCCGACGCGCCCAGCACTACCGCCCACTCGATTCGCGACAGGCCGAAAGTGCCGAATGCCTCCTGAAAGAACGGCACATAGATGATAGCGAGGAGCAACATCGCCTCCCAGGCGATCGCCAGATTCAGCCATTTGTTCGCGAACGGCCGACGAAACACGGAAAAACGGTCGGATCGAAAATTGTAGGCCTTGAAGAACTCGATCGAGACCAGCGTCGCGAAAGTCACCGTCATCGCCTTGGAAAGCTCGTTGCCGTTGTGTAACGCCCAGACAAAGACACTGAGATTGACCAGAGTCGACCAAATACCGCCGACCAGCATCAGCGAAACGACGGGAAAACTGAAAATCCCCTGCTTCGGGTCGCGCGGCTTCTGTTGCATCAAGGCTTTGTCCATCGGATCGACCGCCAACGCCAGAGCGGGAAGTCCATCGGTAGCCAAATTCACGTAAAGAATTTGCACCGCGCTTAAAGGCAGCGGCAACCCTGCCAGCGTAGCGCCCGCCATCAGGCCGATTTCACCGATGTTGGAAGACAACAGATACATCAGGTATTTCTTGATGTTGCTGAAAATCCCCCGCCCTTCCTCTACGGCGGCGACGATGGAGGCGAAATTGTCGTCGGTGAGCATCATTGCAGCGGCCTCCTTGGATACATCGGTGCCGGTGATGCCCATAGCCACTCCGATGTCGGCCTGTTTGAGAGCCGGAGCGTCGTTCACGCCGTCTCCGGTCATGGCGACGATGCGGCCTTGTTCTTGCAGAGTCCGGACGATGCGAATCTTATGCTCGGGAGCGACACGGGCGAAGACCTCGATTCGCCTGACCGCCTGCGCGAATTCTTCATCGCTCATCGCGTCCAGTTCGACGCCCGTAATCACTCGTCCGTGGTTCAAAATGCCCAGCTCGCGGGCAACCGCTCGGGCGGTGGCAGGATGGTCCCCCGTAATCATGATGACCTTAATGCCGGCCTTTTCGCAGGTGGCGATGGCGGACTTGGACTCGGAGCGAGGCGGGTCGATCATCCCGACCAGCCCCAGGAAACACATGTCTTTTTCAGCCGTTTCCAGAGACGTGTCTTCCTTTTGCGCCACTGCCAGAACACGAAGCGCCTCGCCGGCCAAGCGCTCGGCTTCGGCCTGTATCACGCCGCGGGCCGCATCGTCCAAAGGAGCCTCCCCCTCTGCGCTCAGCCAGCGATCGCTGGCGCTAAGAATGACCTCCAAGGCACCTTTGGAATAAGCTATCCGCCCGCCCTCGGCATTCTCATGGAGCGTCGTCATCCGCTTGGATTCCGAGGTAAAAGGAATCTCGCCCACGCGCGGAAACCGGCGGTCCAATTCGGAGGGTTTTAACCCGGCCTTGGCGGCAGCGACCACCAACGCGCCTTCCGTGGGATCGCCTTTAACCTGCCAGCGGCCCTCTTCAGTTCGATGCACGCCCGCATCGCTCGCCAGTGCCGCCGCTTGAAGCAGATTCAACACTGGAGGGGTAGGAGCGACTTCCCGAGCCTTGTGGAGAAACCGGCCCACCGGTTCGTAACCGGCACCGGTAACGCTGAACAAGTCTCCGCCGGTCCAAATCTTGCGGACGGTCATCTCGTCCTTGGTCAAGGTCCCGGTCTTGTCCGAACAAATAACGGACGTGCTGCCCAGGGTCTCGACGGCCGGCAGACGCCGGATGAGCGCGTGACGCCGGACCATCCGGCGAGCGCCGATGGCCAGAGAAATCGTCACCACGGCAGGCAGGGCTTCGGGCACCACGGCAACGGCCAGGGCAATGCCGAAGATCAGCATGTGCTCGAAGGATTCGCCGCGCCAAATACCGAGAGAAACGATAACAGCGACGATGAAAATGGCGGCGACGGCGAGCACGTTCCCGACTTTGTCCAGGCTCTTCTGCAGCGGCGTCTCGCGCTGTTCAGCCCCGCGCAAGAGCCCCACGATACGCCCGAATTCGGTTTCCATCCCGGTCGCGACGACAATGCCCTGGCCCCGCCCATAGGTCACGGCAGTGCCGGCAAACCCCATATTTTGGCGATCACCGATGGCTAGCCCAGGATCGTTCAGCGGCGCGGTACGCTTTTCCACCGGCGCCGATTCACCTGTTAGGGGCGCCTCGTCGATTTGAAGGTTTACGGCTTCGATCAGACGCAGATCGGCGGGAATGCGGTTGCCGGTCAGCAAACGGACAACGTCTCCGGGAACCAGATAGCGTGCGGGTATCTCCACGAACTTGCCGTCGCGCATCACGCTAGCCATCGGTGCCGCCATCTGCTGCAGGGCTTCCATCGCGCGTTCGGCGCGGTACTCCTGGAAAAATCCGAGCAATACGGCGAATAAAACGATCACCGCGATGACGATGGATTCGACGGTATGCCCCAAATAAGCCGAAAAGCCGATGGCGACCAGCAGAATAACGACCAGAACGCTTTTGAACTGCGACAGAAAAAGTCTGAACGCCGGGGCCCCCTTGCCCTGCTCGATCTCATTGAATCCATGCTTGGCGAGACGGTGATCCGCCTCCTCTTCGGTCAATCCGCTTGGACCGGATCTAACGGCCTCATAAATCTGTTCAACCGTCCTGGCATGCCAGGACGGTTGCTGCTCCGTTACATCGGCCAGATCGGGTTTTATCAGCTCGATCCGATTCAGACTATTCCACACGAACCGCCAATGGAAACCGATGCCGGCCAACACAGCAACATGGAACAACTCGTGGGGGCCTAACACCCCGCCGACGATAACCGGCCATCGCAAAAAGTCGAGAAGCGCTCCCGAGGTGTAAGCCAATGCGCTGAACAGCAGCGTTTTGACGAATGAAAAACCGTAACGGCGCCAAACAGCTATCCCGGACGCCAGCCCCAGCCAGCCTAACCCTAAATACAGCGTCAAACCGAGCGCTTCCGGGATGTCCTGGAAAAAGATGACCTTGAGGGTCAACCCCGTAATCGCCAATCCCCAAATCAAAAGCAAAAAGCCCCAGCGCCAAAGACCGGAGAAAAGAATGCAGTGGACAGGGGTGAAACTCCCGGCGATCAACAAAAAGATCGCGGCATGATCCAGCCGCTGCAATACCGCACGTCCTGCCCCGCCGACGGACAGCAGATGGAACACGCCGCTCATGGAGAGGAGAAAAATGCAGGTAAAAACGAACACCCCGACAGCCACTATGTGGCCGACGTTGCCCCTGGCCCGGCGAATCAAGAAAAACCCCAGAACGGCAAACACGCCTGCGGCCAGCAAATGCATGAGAGAGCTTACGGGATCGGCAAAACCAGGAATCGAATAAGTCTCCATAGCGGGATAGGGCGTCAAAACGGCCAATTGAAAGGGGCAGGGATCTTGCGCCGGCGATGGAGTGCGGCCAAGAAACGGGGCTTGGGCCGGCAAACGCGCGAACGGTCCCACCGCGCCGAAACATCTCGCTTCGGGCGGCACTTAGATTCGGGAAGTGATCGATGGGACCTTAAGGGCTTGCTGATCGCCGCGGTATGACGCAAGGCTACTGCAATTTTTTCTTTAGCAAATCGTTCAACTGCTGCGGATTGGCCTTGCCTTGGGTCGCCTTCATAGCCTGGCCGACGAAAAATCCGAACAGCTTGTCTTTACCGGCCTTGTACTGTGCCAACTGCTCCGGATTCGCCGCAATGATTTCATCGATGATTTTCTCGATCGCTCCGGTATCGGTGATTTGTTTCAGCCCCTGTTTTTCGATAATGGCGTCGGCGGTCTCGCCGGATTCCCAAAGCGCTTCGAAGACCTGCTTAGCCAGTTTTCCTGAGATCGTACTATCGGCGATGCGCCTGATGAGACCCGCGAGGCGAGGCGCTTCGATCGGACATTTCTCGATCTCTAGACCGGCCTTGTTGAGTGCACCGGACAAGTCGCCCATGACCCAGTTGGCACATAACTTGGGATCGCTGCCCGCCGACTCCCTGACCACGGCTTCGTAATAATCGGCAAGCTCCCGCGTGGCCGTCAGCACGGTCGCGTCGTAATCGTTCAGACCGTACTGGGACTTGAAACGGTCGCGCTTTTCGTCCGGCAACTCGGGCAACCCCTTGCGCACGTCTTCGACAAAATTGCTCGATATTTCCAAAGGCAGCAGATCGGGATCGGGAAAATAGCGGTAGTCGTTCGCTTCTTCCTTGCTGCGCATGGAGCGGGTTTCGTCCTTGTTGGCATCGTACAAACGGGTTTCCTGTACGACTTGTCCGCCGTTTTCGAGAATTTCGATCTGCCGCTCGATTTCGTAGTTGATGGCACGCTCCACGAAGCGGAACGAGTTCAGGTTCTTGATTTCGGCACGGGTACCGAATTTTTCCTGACCTTTAGGGCGAACCGACACGTTGGCGTCGCAACGGAACGATCCCTCCTGCATGTTGCCGTCGCAGATCTCCAAATATCGAACTAGGGCATGCAGCTTTTTCATGTAAACCACCGCCTCCTTCGCCGAGCGAAGATCCGGCTCGGACACGATTTCCAGCAGCGGCGTGCCGGCCCGGTTCAAGTCGATTCCGGTAAAGCCGTGAAAATCTTCATGCAAGGACTTGCCGGCGTCTTCTTCCAAATGGGCGCGCGTGATCCCAATGATTTTCTCGATGCCGTCCACGGAAATGTTCAAATGCCCCTGGCTTACGACCGGAAGATCGTATTGGCTGATTTGATAGCCCTTCGGCAAGTCGGGGTAGAAGTAGTTCTTGCGCGCGAATACCGAAAAAGGAGCCACGCGGGCGCCGATGGCGAGACCGAATTTGACCGCCATGCGCACCGCCTCGCCGTTCAAAACGGGCAATACGCCGGGCAAACCCAAATCCACCGTACAGGCCTGGGTGTTGGGCTCGGCGCCATAGGCCGTAGCCGCACCCGAAAAAATCTTGGATTTAGTAGCGAGCTGGGCGTGAATTTCCAACCCGATGACCGTTTCCCATTCCATACAAACCTCTTAAACGAAATCTTTCGGAGCCCGCCGGTGCCAATCGGTCGCTCGCTGATACCGATGCGCGACATTGAGCAAACGCTCCTCGGAAAAGTAATTGCCGATGATCTGCATGCCGACCGGCAAATTCTTGGAAAATCCGACCGGAACCGACATGCCGGGGAGACCGGCCAAATTTACGGCGATCGTATAGATGTCCGACAGGTACATCGCGATAGGGTCGGCGGTCTTCTCGCCGAAGCGGAATGCAGCGGACGGCGAGGTAGGCCCCATGATCACGTCGACATCCTCAAAGGCCCGTTTGAAATCGTCGCTGATCAAGCGTCGGACTTTTTGGGCTTTAAGGTAATAGGCATCGTAGTAACCCGCGGACAGCGCATAAGTGCCGATGAGAATGCGCCGCTTCACTTCCGCACCGAAACCTTCACCGCGAGAGCGCATGTACAGATCGTGCAAGTCTTTCGGATCCTTACAGCGATACCCGAAACGGACGCCGTCATAGCGGGCCAGGTTGGACGAACATTCGGCGGGTGCCACAACGTAATAAGCCGGTACCGACAACTTCATGTTGGGCAACGAAATCTCTTTCACGGTCGCGCCCAGCTTCCGATATTCGTCAATAGCGTCGTCAATCAGGCGCGCGATGTCCGAATCCAAGGCCTCATCGAAAAACTCTTTGGGCAGGCCGATCCTGAGCCCTTCCAAGCTGTTGTTGAGAGAGGCGGAATAATTCGGCACCGGCCTATCTACGCTAGTCGAGTCCTTTTCGTCGAACCCGGCCATGACTTGAAGCATGAGCGCGCAGTCTTCCGCGGTTCGGGCCATGGGACCACCTTGGTCGAGGCTGGACGCGAATGCGATCATTCCCCAGCGGGAAACCAAACCATAGGTGGGTTTCAAACCGGTGATGCCGCAAAAAGACGCAGGCTGGCGAATCGATCCGCCAGTATCGGTTCCGGTGGCCCCCGGAGTCAGACGGGCCGCCACCGATGCCGCCGAGCCGCCGGACGAACCGCCCGGAACCGCATCGTTGTCCCACGGATTTTTTACCGGTCCGAAATAGCTCGTTTCGTTGGATGACCCCATGGCAAACTCATCCATGTTGAGTTTGCCCAGCATGACCGTTCCGGCCTGCTTGAATCGCTCAACGACCGTGGCATCGTACGGGGCGATAAAATTATCGAGCATCTTCGAACCGCAACTCGTCTTCACGCCTTTGGTGCAGAAAATATCTTTCTGAGCGATGGGGACGCCGGTCAAGACACCGGCAGAACCCTGTGATATCGCCGCATCCGCCGCTGCAGCCTGCGCTAGCGCCTGCTCTTCAGTGACGGTCACAAAGCAATTGAGTTGCGGATCGTAGAGCCGGATGCGTGCCAGAAAAGTCTGTGTCAATTCGATGCTGCTGAATTCTTTTTTTCTGAGTCCGTCAGCTAATTCGGCAATGGTTTTGTCGTGCATGAGATAGTTCCGAAATCCAGAATACGCGCGAAACGGCGGTAGCCCTCCGGCTTCGGCCGTTCCTATCGATCACTCGATAACCTTGGGCACCAGATAAAGCCCCGCTTCCACCAAGGGTGCATGGGCCTGGAATAACTCCCGCTGGTCGGTCTCGCTCACCGTATCCGGCCTCAAGCGCTGAGCCTGATCCAAAGGGTGAGCCATCGGAGTGACCTCCGAGGTATCCACGGTGCTCATTTCCTCGACAAAATCCAATATGCCTGTAAGATCTCGAGCATAAGCGGCCGCTTTTTCGGCATCAATGGCAAGCCGGGCAAGCCAAGCAATTTTGTAAACTTGGTCAATATTTAAGGACATATTTGCATCCGATGTTTCGTTCAGTCATATAATACCTGATATATGGCTTTTGTCGCTCCGGGCTATCCGTTGTAAAATCACGGCATTCACAAGGACTATATGCCTATGTTCTTCAGACACCTCCGAGGATTTTTCTCGAACGACTTGTCCATCGACCTTGGCACCGCAAACACCTTGATCTACATCCGTGGCCAAGGCATCGTGGTGAACGAGCCGTCAGTGGTGGCTATCCGCGAGGATCGCACCCGCGGACAGAAATCCATCGCGGCAGTCGGTTCGGCTGCAAAGTCGATGTTGGGGCGAACCCCCGGCAACATCACTGCCATCCGGCCTCTCAAGGACGGAGTGATCGCCGACTTCACCGTCACGGAGAAGATGCTCCAGTACTTCATCCACAAGGTACACAGGAACAAGCTTTTTCGGCCTAGCCCCAGGGTTTTGATCTGCGTACCGTGCGGTTCTACCCAAGTAGAACGACGGGCGATCAAGGAATCGGCGGCCGGAGCTGGGGCCCGGGAGGTCTATCTCATCGAAGAGCCCATGGCGGCAGCCATCGGTGCCGGACTGCCGGTGCATGAAGCGCGCGGATCGATGGTCCTGGACATTGGCGGCGGAACATCCGAAGTAGCGGTAATCTCGCTGAACGGTATCGTCTACTCCGCCTCGGTGCGCATCGGTGGCGACCGCATGGACGAAGCCATTATGAATTACGTACGCCGGAACTATGGGACACTGATCGGAGAGTCCACCGCCGAACGGATCAAGTACGAAATCGGTACTGCCTATCCGGGTAGCGAGATCAAGGAAATTGAAGTCAAGGGACGCAACCTGGCGGAAGGCGTCCCGCGCAGCTTTGTCTTGAACAGCAACGAAATCCTCGAAGCGCTTCAGGAACCTTTACAGGGGATTATCGGAGCGGTAAAAGTGGCGCTGGAACAGACACCGCCCGAACTGGGTGCTGATGTCGCGGATCGGGGCATCGTTTTGACCGGCGGGGGCGCGTTGCTTAAGGACATGGACCGCCTGATCGCCGAAGAAACCGGACTTCCCGTTTTTATCGCGGAAGATCCGATGACCTGCGTTGCTCGCGGAGGTGGGCGAGTACTGGAACTGCTGGACGAAATTGGCGCGGCAGCATTCTCACTTGAATGAAGTCGGCCGGCTGCCGGCTCGCGTCGTTTTAAGAGGATTGGGATATCAAACGGCTGTTCACGCGAGGCTATTCACTCAATATCCGTCTATTGCTGTGTTTGGCGGCTGCCTTGGTCTTGCTCGCCGCCGAGCAACACGGCGTCTTTCATGCCGCGCGAACGCCTTTCGCGTCCGCGACCTACCCTTTACAGCAAATCGTTAGCTCGCCCGTACGTTTTGGACAGCACATTATAGAATCCGTATCTACATACGCGGGGCTGGTGGCGGAAAACCAAAAATTAAGGGAGGAGCAGCTCGTCCTCAAGACGAAGCTGTTGAAATTCGCCGCCTTGGAGCAGGAGAATATCCGGCTTCGCGGGCTTTTGGACACCTCTTATAAAGTTGGCGAGCAGGTATCGATAGCCGAGCTACTGTCCGTCAATCTTGTCCCCTACGAGCATATCGTCGTGGTAAACAAAGGTGCCCGATTCGGCGTTCATGCAGGCCAACCTGTGTTCGACGCGAACGGAGTCGTGGGACAGGTGCTGCGAGTTGGGCCCTACAGCGCCGAAGTGATGCTGATTACTGACCCGAATCATGCCATTCCGGTACAGGTAAATCGGAACGGCCTTCGTACTCTTGCTTTGGGCACCGGACAAACCGATCGCCTGGCACTACCCTATCTTTCCAGCAATGCCGATATTCAGGTAGGCGACCTCCTCGTAACCTCGGGACTCGGAGGCGTTTTTCCCCATGGTTATCCCGTGGCGACGGTAACAGACGTCGCACCGCAAAAAACATCCTTTGCAAAAATCTCTGCCGCGCCGGTAGCCCAGCTCGACCGAAACCGCGAGCTGTTGTTGGTCTGGAGCGACTCGCGATCCATCCCGCGCATCCCTGCCGGTCAAGAGCAGCATTCAAACACTTTACCCCCTAATGGCGACCGTTAAATCGTCCTCGGCCGGACTGATGGTGGTACCGCTAAGCCTGGTATTTGCCATGACTTTGCGCATTCTGCCCTTACCTCACGAGCTATTCGTACTCAACCCTGATTGGACCGCTTTGTTCCTGATTTACTGGACGATTGCGATACCGGACCGTGTAGGGGTAGGCACGGCCTGGCTCACCGGACTTTTCGTCGACACCCTAACCGGGCGCATGTTAGGTCAGCATGCCCTGGCTTACTCCGTCATTGCCTATGTCAGTCTGCGATTGTATCGCCGACTGCGCCTTTACCCGCTCCCCCAGCAATCTCTCTGGATACTCCTGCTCCTGCTGATCAGCCAATTTCTGATCCTCTGGACGCAAAACATCAAAAACATGAATGTCCTAAATTGGGCATATTGGCTACCATCATTCACCGGCGCACTCGCCTGGCCGGCGGTTTTGATGACGCTACGGCGAATCAGGCGCCATTTCAGCATCTTCTAACGTTCGGCTATGCGGTAAGTGATCGCTATGAGCCGCCCCTTCGACCTCAAAGGCAAGTTTTACGAGAACCGACTGTTTCTCAACCGCATCGCCGCCAGCGTGCTATTCATGCTGCTGGCTACCGCGGGACTTGTAATTCGCCTGATTTATCTCCAGGTGATGGGGCACGAGCACTACACGACCTTATCGCGAGACAATCAGGTCAAGATATCTCCATTAGCGCCGTCCCGCGGCTTGATTCTCGACCGTAATGGCGAAGTTCTGGCAGACAATACGGCCACTTATAGCTTGGAAATCATTCCCGAGCAGGTTCCGGATCTGAACGCCACCTTAGCCGAACTCAAGAACCTGCTCAATCTGAGCGACGAAGATATAAGCCGATTCAAAGCTCAAAAAAGCCAACGAAAAAGTTTCGAAAGCGTACCCTTGCGCCTGGAATTGACAGAGGAAGAAATTGCCCGCTTCGCTGTCAAGATGCCTTATTTCCCCGGCGTCGAAATCCGAACTCGGTTCATGCGCAGTTACCCTTACGGCCATTTGACATCCCATGTCGTAGGCTACGTAGCTCGCATTAACGAAGCTGAGCTCCGATCACTGGACCCGGCACAATACCGCGGAACCTACCATATCGGAAAGAGCGGCATCGAAAAGGCCTACGAATCCGTTTTGCATGGCAAGACTGGCTACGAGGAATACGAGACCAACGTCCAGGGCCGCGCTATCCAGGTGCTGAACACCACTGATCCCGTAGCGGGAGCCGATCTTTATCTTTCGCTGGACATCCGATTGCAGAAAACCGCGTTCGATGCGCTCGGCGAGTATGACGGATCGGTGGTCGCCCTAGATCCTGCTACCGGCAGAGTATTGGTATTAGTTAGTAAACCAGGCTTCGATCCTAATCCGTTTATCCACGGCATCCGCAAAGAAGACTACGATATCCTTCAGAATGCACCGGAGCGGCCGCTATACGACCGGGCACTGCGGGGCGCGTATCCCCCGGGCTCGACGATTAAGCCGTTCGTGAGCTTGGCGGGTTTAAAAATCCTGGACATAAGTCCGGCAAGACGAGTGCTTTGCCCCGGTTATTACCGCCTTCCCAACGCGGACCACAAGTACCGGGACTGGCGCAAGCAAGGACACGGCTCAGTGGATCTCAAATCGGCCATCACCCAATCCTGCGACGTTTTCTTCTACGACCTCGCCCACCATATCGGCATCGACCAGCTACATGATTTCATGCAGCTATTCGGCTTCGGGGAGCGAACCGGAATCGATCTCGTCGGCGAAAAATCAGGCCTCTTTCCTTCGAAGGAATGGAAGAAAAAAAAGCGCAAGCAAGTATGGTATCCCGGCGAGACGGTCATCGCGGGCATTGGACAGGGCTATGTCCAAGTTACGCCTGTCCAACTAGCCAGAGCCACGGCGGTACTCGCCAGTCGAGGGCGAAACGTGGAACCTCGGGTCGTGGACACCATGAAAGCTCCGTACGAGATCCAAAACCCCTACCCTAAGAGCGGTGACGAATTTGTCGCCGATCTCAGACCCGAGCACTGGCGTACGGTGATTGATGCTATGGTCGATGTGGTCCATAGTCAACGGGGTACAGCCAAAGGAATAGCCCACGGGCTTTCATATACCGTCGCCGGCAAAACCGGGACCGCACAGGTGTTCACCGTGAGGCAAGACCAAGAATACAAGAACTTGAAGATTACCAAGGCTATGCGCGATCACGCCTGGTTCATAGCCTTCGCGCCGGCGGAAGCGCCTCGCATCGCGATCGCCGTACTTGCCGAAAACGGTGGGCATGGCGGGTCCGTCGCTGCCCCGATCGCCCGCGCCATCATGGATCAGTATCTACTGGAAAACCCATGAACATAGACCCCGTTCTCGCTCAACTCCGGATCACGCCGCCTCAGCACGTTTCGCCGCTGCAAAAGTTCCATATCGACGTGCCGCTGTTGGCCGGACTGGGAGGATTGTGCACTCTCGCCTTCATCATCCTTTATAGCTCCGGCGGCCAAGATATAAACGTACTCTTACGTCAGTCGGCGCGCCTCGGGCTGGCGATGGCCATCATGATCGCCATCGCGCAAATTCACCCGCGTCACTTCAAGTTTTATAGTCCGGTTCTTTATCTGCTCGGAGCACTGCTTCTGACAGCCGTTCTGGTGATGGGCAAGATAAGCATGGGCGCCCAACGCTGGCTAGACCTCGGAATCATTCGCTTTCAACCATCCGAACTGACCAAGTTGTCCACCCCCATGATGATCGCCTGGTATTTGTCCGGAAATACATCTCCGCTACGATTGAAGCAATTGGTTCTTGCCGGTGTATTGGTTCTGATTCCCACGGCGCTGATCGCCAAGCAGCCGGACCTCGGCACGGCTGTATTGGTAGCCAGCGCCGGCTCGGCCGTGGTGTTCCTCGCGGGAATCCCGTGGCGCTACATACTGGCCCTTGCAATTTTGGGTGGAAGCTTGCTACCTGTAGGCTGGCACTTTATGCACGGCTATCAGCGGGATCGGGTTTTGACATTCCTGAACCCGGAAGGGGACCCTTTAGGACGCGGTTATCACATTATTCAATCCAAAATCGCGATCGGTTCCGGCGGCATCTACGGCAAAGGATGGCTACACGGCACGCAGGCGCACCTGGAATTTCTGCCGGAGCGCTCCACCGATTTCATTTTTGCGGTGTTCGCCGAGGAGTTCGGATTGGTCGGCTGCTTGGGCCTTTTGGGGCTTTATTTGTTTGTTCTCGGGCGTTGTTTTTACATCGTGGTCCAGGCGCAGGACAACTATAGCCGACTCCTGGCCGGGGCGCTGACCGTGACTTTCTTTGTATATGTATTCGTCAACATCGGCATGGTGATCGGCATTCTCCCTGTGGTGGGAGTACCCCTGCCCTTGATCAGCTACGGCGGCACGTCAATGGTGACCCTGCTCGCCGGGTTCGGTATGCTAATGTCCGTCCAGACCCATCGTAAACTCCTGCCGAACGGATGATTATGAGATCCCTCAGTCTCATTTTGCTCATTGCTTCTCTTTATGGCTTTTCTTCACTCGGGAAGGCTGCGGAAAGTCTGCCGCAGCGACCGGACGTCCGAACTTTCATTCGGGATATGAGCCGCAAACATCACTTCAGCGCCTCAGAACTCAACAAGATATTCCAGGACGTGACCATCCAGGAAAAGATTCTCGAAGCCATGGCCAAACCATATGAAGCCAAGCCTTGGCATGTCTACCGCAAGCTGTTTCTCACCGAGAAACGCATACAAAGCGGGGTCGACTTCTGGGGCAAGAACGCTGCCGCTTTGAAGGCCACGGCCAGTAAATACGGCGTTCCCGCCGAGGTGATCGTCGCCATTATCGGAATCGAAACCAGCTACGGCCAGTCGCCGGGCAAGTACCGGGTGATCGACGCACTTTCAACTCTGGCCTTTGCCTATCCGAAACGGGCCGAGTTTTTCCGGCGCGAGTTAGAAGAGTTCCTGGTGTTATGCCGGGAAGAACACATGAATCCCGGCAGTCCCACGGGATCCTACGCGGGCGCGATGGGTATGCCGCAGTTCATGCCGAGCAGCTATCGGAGATATGCCGCCGATGGCGACGGCGATCAACGACGCGACATCTGGAACAATCCGGCCGACGCCATTGCCAGTGTCGCCCGTTATTTCTCCGTTCATGGATGGCAGTCGGGCGAGCCGGTAGCCTTCCCCGCTTCGGTGAACGGCGCTGTACACGAGCGGCTGGCAAACGGCAACCTAAAACCGAGCCGAACCTTGCAGGAATGGCTTTCGCTTGGCGTCATCGATTCCAGCGCGTCCTTGCCCGCCAACGTCAAGGCTGCTCTGGTCAAACTCGATGAAGAAACGGGGCCTGTCTATTGGCTGGGGCTTCACAATTTTTACGTCATCACCCGCTACAACCATAGCCCGCTATACGCGATGGCCGCCTACGAACTGAGTCGTGAATTGGTTTCTCGCCGTAGCGCCGGTAGTTCGTCCTGACCCAAAGACTCCAATGCCTTATCCGGCGGCCCCGGAACGCCGCATGCCCGTGTTACAATGCGGCGCCGATTTTTAACCTGACCGAAAGCAGAAAGCCGTGAAAATAAAATTACCCAGCTTGCTTTTCCTTTTCGCCTTGCTCGGATTTTACCGTCTCAGCCTCGCCGATCAGGTTTTGATCCCGGCGCCCCCCGAAATCGGCGCCAAGGCTTATATTCTGGCGGATTTCAACAGCGGACGCGTGCTCGCCGAGAGCAATGCGGATGAACGCCTCGAGCCTGCCAGCCTGACCAAGATCATGACCGCCTACGTGGTATTCCGGGAATTGGCCGCAGGCCATCTAAAACTGGATGACATGGTCATGGTGAGTGAAAAAGCCTGGCGCACCGAAGGATCGCGCATGTTCGCCCAGGTCGGCGCCCAGATTCCGGTCGAAATGCTGCTCAAGGGCATGATCGTTCAGTCCGGAAATGACGCTAGCGTGGCCTTGGCCGAACATATTGCCGGCGACGAAGCCGTGTTCGCTCAGATGATGAACCAACAGGCCGAACGGCTGGGTATGAAGAACACCCATTACAAGAACAGCATGGGCTTGCCGGATCCCGAGCATTATACGACCGCTCGCGATTTGGTTATTCTCACTCGTGCCATGATCGACGAATTCCCCGAGTTCTATAAATGGCACGCCATCAAGGAATTTGAATTCAACGGCATCAAGCAGCATAACCGCAACCGCCTATTATGGCGCGACCCGACCGTTGACGGCGTGAAAACCGGACATACCGAGGGCGCGGGATTCTGTTTGGTGACATCCGCGGTAAGAGAAAACATGAGACTGATCTCCGTAGTCTTGGGCACCAAAAGCGATAATGATCGAGCCAATGCCAACCAGGCTCTGCTCAATTATGGCTACCGTTTCTTCGAAACTCGGCCGATCTACAAAGCCAACGAAAAATTATCCGAAACCCGAGTGTGGAAGGGCGAAGACACCGAACTGGCTTTGGGTCTCAACCGTGATTTCTACGTCACGTTCCCGCGCGGCCAGTACCAAAATCTCAAAGCTGGCATAGAAGTCAACGGCATGGTCGTCGCTCCGGTGAAACAAGGCGACAAACTCGGCATGGTAAAAGTGACATTCAATGATCAGACCGTCGGCCAACAGGATCTGGTGGCCCTGAAAGTCGTCAACCAAGGCGGATTTTTCCGTCGAACGTTCGACCAAGCCCGATTGTTCTTCAAATAAACACGGGGAGCCGGCTTAAATGGCACAAAACGACTGCCTCGTCTATCTGAACGGGGACTATTTACCACCGAACAACGCCAAGGTATCCGTTTTGGACCGCGGCTTTCTATTCGGCGACGGCGTTTACGAAGTCATTCCCGTCTACGGGGGACGTCCGTTCCGGCTGGACGAACATTTGCGCCGGCTAGATAACAGCCTGCGCGGCATTCGGATGACGAATCCCCTTTCGGATAGTCAATGGGCGGACATATTCGACCGTCTTATTGCCGGGGCGCATGATCAATATCTCTATCTACAAGTCACGCGCGGAGTCGCGCCAAAACGGGACCATGCCATCCCGGCGGACGTCAATCCGACCGTATTCGTCATGTGCTCGCCTATCGCGCCCATTCCCACCAGCGGGGTATGCGCCGTCACCATGGACGATATCCGCTGGCAGTGGTGCCATATCAAAGCCATCACGCTGCTCGCTAATGTGCTGTTGCGGCAAGAGGCCGTGGATCGCGGCGCAGCGGAAGCCATCCTGACCCGTGACGGATGGGTCACCGAAGGCGCCGCGAGCAATGTATTCGCGGTTGTCGACGGTATCCTGGTGACCCCCCCCAAGGGCAACGACCTCTTGCCTGGGATCACCCGCGATCTGGTGTTGGAACTGGCACTGGAAAACAACGTGCCTGCGGTCGAACAGCGCATCCGTTTGGATGATTTGAAGCGTGCTTCAGAAATTTGGCTGACCAGTTCGACCCGGGAGATTCTCCCCGTCATCGAACTCGATGGCGTACCCGTTGGCGGCGGTGAACCAGGGCCCCTTTGGTCGCGAATGCAAGCCATTTACCAAGCATATAAACAGAGGTTACGCACGGCATGAATACCGAAACTCCCGCTGCGCTGCTCCAGTTCCCTTGCGACTTTCCGATCAAGGCGTTCGGCCACAGCCGACCGGACTTCGACGGGTTGATTGCCGAAATTGTGCGCCGTCACGCTCCGAACCTGACCGAAGACGCCGTGACCGCTCGTCCCAGCCAAGGAGGGAGGTTCACGGCAGTCACCGTGACTATCCGGGCCGAAAGCAAAGCGCAACTGGATGCCATTTATCAGGATCTGACCCGTTGCACCGAGGTCATCATGGCTCTGTGAGATGTAAAGCTACTACGCAACAGCCCGATGGCAGCGTTGCGCGGTGCTCGGACAGTCCGGGCAAGAGCCTGGCGCAACCTAATATTTAATATTTGAGAGGAATCTCGCCTTATGCAATAACCGATCCGCTCGACTTCGCCCACCTCGCATTGTCCTTCCGAACCCGCTGAGCAGCACCGACCGAGCGTTTCATGGCAGAACCGAATACCACTCCTCCCGAAGAAACACTCAAGCATCATCTGGAAGAGGTCATCACGCTGCTTAACAAACAGAAGCTCGAGGAGACCATTCTCCAACAGCGCGCGATGCCCCGCCACGACTTGGTGGAAACCCTGCTGCACAAGCGCCATCAGGCGGCACTGAAACAAAAGCTAGACCAACTCCATGCGGCAGACATCGCCTACATTCTTGAGGCGCTGCCTCTGGAACAGCGGCTGTTGGTCTGGAACCTGGTCAAGTCCGAACTCGACGGACAGATCCTGCTCGACGTGTCCGACGCCGTGCGCGAAACCCTCATTTCCGATATGGACACGGAGGAGCTGTTATCCGCCACGGGACAGCTTGAAACGGACGAAATCGCCGATCTTGCAGCGGACTTGCCGGAAGAAGTCTTGCAGGAACTTCTGGAGAAACTGAACGATCAGAACCGAAAACGTCTACAATCGGTGCTGTCGCACGAAGAGGACACCGTGGCAGCCCTAATGGATTTCGGCATGGTCACGATACGGGAGGATATCAGCCTGGGCGTGGTGTTGCGCTATCTCAGACGTCGCGGCGATCTGCCCGAACACACCGACAAGCTGTTCGTGGTCGATGAGCACAATGTATTGAAGGGTGTGCTGCCTCTGAAACGCCTGCTCACCACCTCTCCCGAAAAGCCGGTCTCGGAAATCATGAGCAAGGACGTGGTGTCCTTTCATCTCGATGACGACGCCGAAGAGGCGGCCCGAGCCTTCGAGCGCTACGATCTCCTGTCGGCACCGGTGGTGGATCGCGAGGGAAAGCTGCAGGGGCGTATCGGCGTAGACGCCATCGTCGATTATATTCGCCGAAAATCGGACGAAGAGATGCTGTCCCAGGCCGGCCTGTTGGAAGAAGAGGACATTTTCTCCGGCGTCTGGAAAAGCGCACAAAACCGTTGGTTCTGGCTGGCAATCAATCTCGTCACGGCTTTCATCAGCACACGGGTGATCGGCCTTTTCGAGGACACTATCGTCAAGGTGGTCGCTTTGGCTTCGCTCATGCCCATCGTCGCCGGCATCGGCGGCAACACGGGCAATCAAACCAGCATGATGATCGTCCGCTCCATAGCCCTCGGCGTGATCAATCCCTCGAATGTGAAGCGGCTGGTTTTCAAGGAACTGGCCATCGGTTTCCTCAACGGAGCCGTATGGGGCTCCGTGCTGGGCTTGATCGCCTATCTGCTTTACCGTGACGTCGAGCTCGGACTGGTCATGATGGGCGCCACCTTGCTGAATCTGTTGGTGGCGGCGATCATGGGGATCGCCGTGCCTCTGGTGCGCGACCGGTTGGGGCTCGATCCCGCGGTCGGCACCAGCGTACTGCTGACTGCCATGACGGACGGCATGGGCTTTTTCATCTTTCTGGGTCTCGCGACACTGGTTCTCCTGTAACACCTCTCCCATGAGCGACACAACCGAAGTCCTGCACCTGCGCAATCTGGGCCTTACAGAGTACGAAACCACTTGGCGCGCCATGCAAGACTTCACCGAGCAGCGCGACGAGGACACGCCGGATGAGCTGTGGCTATTGGAACATCATCCGGTCTATACCCTAGGGCTGAATGGAGATGTCCGGCACATGATTCGAACGACGGACATTCCCGTAGTGAAAACCGACCGCGGCGGGCAGATCACCTACCACGGCCCCGGCCAACTGATCGCTTATGTGCTGGTCGATCTTCGACGGAAAAACCTGGGAATTAGGCGCTTGGTCAGCGCCCTGGAAAACGCGGTGATCGGCCTGCTCAAGCAGTATGGCATCACGGCCGAGGCGCGGCGAGACGCACCCGGCGTCTACGTCGACGGACGTAAAATTGCGTCGCTAGGTCTGCGCGTGCGCAAAGGTTGTAGCTATCATGGTCTAAGTCTTAACGTGAGTTCGGATCTGTCGCCGTTTTCGGCCATCAACCCCTGTGGCTATGCAGGTCTCGAAGTCACCAGCCTGACCGCGCTCGATGTGGCGATTCAACCTCACGAGGCGGCCGCGCCATTGACTGTGGAAATCATGCAAACTTTGAATTACGAGCGAGTGGTCCCTATCCGTGGCTGACAAAGATTCCTATTTGGCCCCCTCCAGGCTGAGCCCCGACACCCATCAACGCAAAGCCGACAAGCTGAAGCGTATCCCGATCAAGGTGATTCCAAGCGAGTCCCCTTTGCGCAAGCCTGCCTGGATACGCGTCAAGGCGGCGAGCGGCGAGAGCGTGAATCGGATCAAGCAGATCCTGCGCGAACAGAATCTCCATACGGTCTGCGAAGAAGCCGCTTGCCCGAATCTGTCGGAGTGCTTTGGCCACGGCACGGCCACGTTCATGATCCTGGGCGATATCTGTACCCGCCGCTGCCCATTCTGCGACGTGGCCCACGGCCGCCCCTCGGAGCCGGACCCCAACGAACCCGAACACCTAGCGGAGGTCGTTCGGCAGCTAAGGCTCCGATACGTCGTCATCACCTCTGTAGACCGGGACGACCTTCGCGACGGCGGCGCCGGTCATTTCGCCGCCTGCATCCGAGCCGTCCGCCATCGGAATAAGGACATCAAAATCGAGATACTGGTGCCGGACTTTCGTGGACGCATCGATGCCGCGCTCGATCGATTGGCAGCGACGCCCCCCGATGTCTTCAACCACAATCTCGAAACCGTACCACGCCTCTACCGACAAGCGCGCCCCGGCGCGGATTACCATGTATCTCTCAACTTGCTGGCCCGCTTCAAGCAGCTCCATCCGGAAGTGCCCACCAAGTCGGGATTGATGCTGGGCCTGGGCGAAACGCTCGATGAAGTGAAACAAGTCATGGCGGACTTGCGCGAACACGGCTGCGATATGCTGACCGTCGGCCAATACCTGCAACCGAGCCGAGACCACTTGCCGGTAGCCCGCTACGCGACGCCCGAGGAATTCGAACACCTCGCCGAAACCGGCCGAAATCTCGGCTTCTCCGCGGTCGCCAGCGCGCCGATGGTGCGCTCGTCCTATCATGCCGATTTGCAGGCATCTACGGTGCTGGAAGATTATTGAGCCGTAACCCGCTTCTTCCCGCAGCACCTTGGATATCGAGCGCCTCAAAAATGCCCTGCCGGAAACCCCGGCCTTCGTCTACGACGAAGCGCGGGTCATTCAAATGCTTGACCTCCTGGATCGAGTACGCGAAACCTCCGGCTTACGTGTCTTGTACTCGATCAAGGCATTTCCTTTCGCCGGGGCACTGCGCCTGATTCAGCCCAGAATCGACGGTTTTTCGGTCAGCTCTCTGTTCGAAGCCCGCCTGGCCTCCGGGATTGTCGAAACGAGCGGTCATCCGCCTCAGAAGCGCTCTCTGCACATCACCACGCCGGGCCTCAGAACAAACGAAATCGAGGAGGTCGCCGCACATTGCGATTTCATCAGCTTCAATTCTCTGGAACAGTTCGAACGGCTCGGACCGCACGTGGCCGGGCGGGCGAGCATCGGGCTGCGTGTCAATCCGCAGCTTTCGTTCCTCGCCGATGGCCGCTACGATCCTTGCCGGCCGTATTCGAAATTGGGCATTCCTGTCGATAATCTCGCCAGCATTCTGGATCGGAATCCGTCTTTAATGAGCGGTATTGCCGGACTCCATTTTCATACTTCGTTCGAATCGCGTTCCTTCGCTCCCCTGAAGGCGACTCTCGACCGGATCGAAGTCGCACTCGGCGGGCTTATGAACAGGCTCGAATGGATCAATCTGGGCGGCGGCTATCTCTTCGAAAATGGCGGTGATCTGGACGAATTATCCGAGTTGGTTACCGCTGTGAAACGGCGACGCGACGTCGAGATCTATTTCGAACCGGGCAAGGCCGTCGTCGGTCGCGCCGGTTATCTCGTCGCGAGCGTTGTCGACCGATTCGAGCGGGGCGGCAAATTCATTGCCGTCCTGGATACGGGCGTAAACCACCTTCCGGAGATCTTCGAATATCAGAAGGTCCCTCCGGTTGCTGAACATCGGCCGGATGGGGCATTCGAATGCCTGCTCGTCGGCAGCACCTGCCTCGCCGGCGATGTCTTCGGCGAATATCGATTTCGCGAACCCTTGAGAGTCGGCGACCGTGTGGTCTTTCCCGATGTCGGAGCTTACAGCCTGATCAAGGCCAACCGCTTCAACGGTTACGATTTGCCCGCGATTTTCGCATCCGATCGTTATGGCCGAGTCAAGGCAATGAAGCGTTTCGGGTACGAAGACTACCGAACCCAATGGATGGCCTCCGAACCCGATCTTGCCGCCAATCGCAGCCGAGACTAAATTTAAGGCAACTTCGCCAGCCCGAATCAAACACCCGGAGCCAACACATGGAGTCGGCTATCTATCAACTTTTCCGCAAACCCGTCATTTCGCAACTGCTCGCACTAGCCGCCGTCTCGGTTCTGCTCGCTGGATGCGCCGGGACACGGGAAGTCAAGCGGACGGTCCATTTTCCCGCTTCGAACGAAGTGGCACGTTACGCCCTCAGCCTGCAAGGAGCACCCTATCGCTACGGTGCCGAATCGCCGCGGGAAGGATTCGATTGCAGCGGCTTCGTCAAATACGTCTATGAAAAATACGGCGTTCGCCTGCCGCGAACCGCTTATCAAATGGCTGCTGCGACCCCGCGTGTCGACAGCCGGAACCGACGACCCGGCGACTTGGTCTTCTTCAATACGACCGGACAGCCGTTCTCCCATGTCGGGATTTATATCGGTAACGATACATTCGTACATTCCAGCAGCGTAAAAGGGAAAGTGATCGTCTCCAGTCTTGAACGTCCTTATTGGCTGGAGCGCTTTTTGGGCGTACGCAGACCTTACCTCCCGGACGGTGCGTCAGTCGCCGCTAGTGCCGAGAGACACGAACTTAATCATCACAGGGTAGGAAAGCCATGAAAGCGATCTTGATGACGCAACCGGGACTGCCGGATCTGCTCGAACTGCGGGATATCGAAGAACCGGCCATCACCGAGCCCAGCCAAATCAAAGTCCGGCTCAGGGCGGCCGGGATCAATCCGGTCGACACCAAAATACGGCGAAACGGTCTTTTTTACCCAAATCCCTTACCGGCGGTGCTCGGCTGCGACGGTGCCGGAGAAGTGGTCGAAATCGGCGGAGCCGTGAGCCGATTCAACATCGGCGACTCGGTATGGTTTTGCCATGGCGGACTGGGCGGCGACCAGGGCAATTATGCCGAGTACACCGTGTTGGACGAGCGCTGGGCCGCTCCCATGCCGCAATCGCTCGATTTCGAACACGCCGCCGCAGCGCCCTTGGTATTGATTACCGCTTGGGGCGCCCTTTACGACCGTGGACGGCTACAAGCCGGCCAAACCGTTCTGATTCACGCCGCAGCGGGCGGCGTCGGTCATGTGGCGGTCCAACTGGCAAAACTCCGCGATGCGCGGGTGCTCGCCACCGTCGGTTCGGCGGAGAAAGCCGAACTCGCCAAGAACTGGGGCGCGGATGCGGCGATCGATTACCGACAGGAAGACTTCGCACAGCGCGTAAACGAGCTGACTGACGGACAGGGCGCGGATCTGGTGATCGACACGGTCGGACCCGATGTGTTCAGACATAGCATCGACTGCACCGCCCATTTCGGCGATCTGGTCACGCTGCTGGACCCGGGCAACATCTCTTTGCAAGAAGCGCGGATGCGCAATCTCCGGATAGGCTTCGAGCTGATGCTGACCCCGATGCTGCGCAACCTGCACGAAGCCCGCGATCACCACGTGGAAATTCTGCAGCAATGCGGCGAATGGATCGACCAAGGCGTGTTGGACATTCATGTCAGCCAGGTATTGCCGCTGGAAAAAGCCGCCGCCGCGCACGCCCTGATCGAAACCGGACATACCACGGGCAAAATCGTCTTGAAAATATCGTAGGGCGGGTTAGCCCTGAGCGTAGCAGTAGCGAAGGCGAAGGGCGTAACCCGCCAAAACAAGATGGCTAATCCAGCTTTCTAACGCCGCTTTCGCCGCCGAGAAGAACGATGTCCGCGCCGCGCAAAGCGAAAAGGCCGACGGTCACGACACCGGGGATGTTGTTGATTTCCCGCTCCATCTCCACCGGATTCAGGATGTTCAGATTGTGCACATCGAGAATCTGGTTGCCGTTATCGGTGATATAGTTTTCGCGCCACTGCGGTTGCCCGCCCAACTTTACGAGCTGACGGGCCACATAGCTCCGGGCCATAGGGATGACTTCCACGGGCAGCGGAAACTTGCCCAGGACATCCACACATTTGCTCTCGTCCACGATACAGACGAATTTACGGCTGGCCGCCGCGATGATTTTCTCCCGGGTCAAGGCTCCGCCGCCGCCCTTGAGCATCTGTTTGTGAGGATTGACCTCGTCGGCTCCATCGACGTAAACCTCCAATGAGCCCACGGCATTTAAATCCAGAACCGGTATACCGATTTTCTTGAGCTTAGCGGTGCTCGTCTCCGAGCTCGATACGGCACCTTCGATATCCTGTTTGAAATCGGCCAACAAATCGATGAAATGATTGACCGTCGATCCTGTGCCGATGCCTAGCACCGACACGCCCTTTACATAGTCTAGGGCGGCTTCCGCCACTTTCTTCTTAAGCTCGTCTTGGGTCATTTTCGTCGCTCCATCATGTGGTTACTTGAAAATTGCGGGATAATAGCGTGATCATGCCGGCGCTGTCATGCTTCATAGCGGTCCCGGCCGCGTTTCTCACTTGTATCTTTTAAGACTAAAAAATGATTCATAAGTATATCGAGCGCATTTTGCGCGCCCGAGTTTACGACGTTGCTTCGGAAACTCCCCTAGACTTCGCGCCGGGGCTAACGCGCCGCTTCGACAACTCGGTTTACATCAAGCGCGAAGACCTTCAGCCAGTCTTTTCCTTTAAACTTCGAGGCGCTTACAACAAGATCGTTTCACTGGATGATGCAGCAAAACGGGCCGGCGTAATCGCAGCCTCGGCCGGCAATCATGCTCAGGGCGTTGCGCTCTCGGCCCAGCGACTGGGCATCCGGGCGGTCATCGTGATGCCCTGCACCACGCCGGCCATCAAAGTGCGGGCGGTGCAGAATTTCGGGGCGGAAACCGTTTTGTTCGGCGATTCGTACGACGAAGCGTACGAGCACGCTATGAACCTTGCCGAAGAGCAAAAATTGAGCTTCGTCCACCCCTATGACGATCCCGAGGTTATTGCCGGCCAAGGCACCATCGGCATGGAAATTCTGAGGCAGCACACGGGCGACATTCACGCCATCTTCATCCCGGTGGGGGGCGGCGGATTGATCGCGGGCGTGGCGACTTACGTGAAATTCGTTCGCCCGGATATCAAGATCATCGGCGTCGAACCGGACGATGCGGATTGCTTGAATCGGGCGTTGAAGGCAAAACGCCGGGTCATCCTGAGACAAGTCGGACTGTTCGCCGATGGCGTCGCCGTGCGGCAAATCGGCAAGGAACCGTTCCACGTCGCACATCAATACGTGGATGACGTCGTTACGGTCGATACGGATGAGATCTGCGCGGCCATCAAAGATATCTTCGACGATACCCGATCGGTCGCCGAACCCGCGGGCGCTTTGGGTGTTGCGGGTTTGAAAAAATACGCATCGATGACCGGGGTGCGGGATCAGTGCCTGATCGCCATCGAAAGCGGGGCCAATATCAATTTCGACCGGCTGCGCCATGTGGCGGAGCGTGCCCAGGTTGGTGAACACCAGGAAATGCTCTTGGCGGTAACGATTCCGGAAAAGCCCGGCAGCTTTCTCGAATTTTGCCGCGTTCTAGGTCGGCGCAGCATTACCGAATTCAACTACCGCTATTTCGACGACAATGCCGCCCATATCTTCGCGGGCGTCGCGATCGCCAACGGCAGCCGGGACAGCGAGGAACTGATCGCACAACTGCGCGAACACGGCTTCACGGTTACCAATATGACCGGCAACGAATTGGCGGTGGAGCACATCCGCTACATGGTGGGAGGCCATGCACCGCGCCTGTTGGACGAAACCGTATACAGCTTCGAGTTTCCCGAACGCCCCGGCGCGCTTTTGAAATTTTTATCTTTTATGGGCGGACGTTGGAACATCAGCCTGTTCCATTACCGGAACCACGGTGCTGCATTCGGGCGGGTGCTGATGGGAATTCAGGTACCGAAGACGGAACGGCGAGCCTTCAAGGAATTTCTCGACGCCATCGGCTTCGCCTATCGGGAGGAGACGGACAACCCGGCGTATCGACTGTTCGCAGGCGGAAACGCGACCTCTTGATTTCCTTTGCTTCACCGCAACATGGTGGCAAGATCGAAGAGATAGCCCGAACGCCTCATCATTTTTCGGCTTTCGCGTCTTCACGGCAAAAGAAAGTTACATTAAACAGCTCTGCTCGCTGGGATTGGACAACCGTGTATTCGTACCCGAGCTTGAGAGCGTTGCGCGAACTGGTGCCGTTTCCCCGGGGTGCCTTTTCGCTTGGGTCGACGGGAATCTCAATTCGGTCGATTTCTATGCCGAATGGGAACTACCGGGCCGGGAGGTACCGGAAAAAATCTATTACTCCGAATTTCTTCACACCGACCGCATCGTCGAGGTATTCCACGATCTGGCATATGTTCGGCGCTGCAGCCGGTCATTCGGCAGAAACGGACGATCAGGCTTTCCAGAGCGATTACCTCAAGCACGATTTCTATCATCTGATTTCTCGTCCCGCCCAGACACACCATTGTTTTCGGGTACGGCTGGAGAAGACGGCAAGCCATATCATATCCCGGCACAAAGGCATCCAGTGGGAGTGTTTATTCCAGCGACAAAATATACGTCCACTGCGCCTCGGTAACCGGCATGACGGACAGCCGGTTGCCGCGGCGAACGAGCGCCAGACCGTCGAGTTCCGGCCGGTCTTTTAGTTCGCTTAAAGTGATAGTGCGTTTGAGCTTGCGGACGAACTGCACATCCACCATAAACCACCGCGGATCATCCGGCTTGCTGCCGGGATCGTAATGCTTGTTATCGGCGTCAAACGCGGTGAAATCCGGATAGGCTTCACGCGAAATTTTCGCGATGCCGACGATGCCCGGCGTATCGCAATTAGAATGGTAAAAAAACACCAGGTCCCCCACTTTCATTTCATCGCGCATCATATTTCGCGCCTGATAATTGCGCACGCCGTCCCAGTGCTCGATCTGATGAGGCCGTTTCTCCAGGTCGTCGATGCTGAACTCCGAAGGTTCGGATTTCATCAACCAGTAACGCATCTGTCTTCCCCCCGCGAAAAGTAATTTCTCAATAACGTTATTAACTACAGCATGTTAGCGGAAGTGGCCGTCTTAAAACATCCTGACGCGGCAGCAAAAACCCCATTGTTCACGCGAAAAAGAGATCTGTGGAAAATGGCTGCTGTAGTCCGCCAGCATGGTCCGACGCTGCTCGAATTTCCGTCCCAGCGGCCCGTCGAACATTGGGAGGCCAATACAGCGGGGACTCAACTGTTGGTCGAGCCGGTGGATAATGACTATGTTTGACGTAAAGAACGGAGGTAACTGATGTCCGCCGTAATTCAGGAATCGAGCCCGTATGAGCGCTTGCTGGCGCTGCCGGAAAATCTGGTCGGAGAAATCATCGGCCGAGAACTGTACACCCAGCCCGGCCGAGCCGGGCCTCATGCTTCAGTCGCCCCTGTGCTCGGGATCGATATCGGTTCAGCCTATCATCGCGGCCGGGGCGGTCCGGGCGGTTGGTGGATCATCGATGAGCCGGAATTCCATTTCGTCCGCGATACCGAAGTGCTGGTCCCCGATATCGCCGGTTGGCGCCGCGAGCGCATGTCGAGCTTGCCGGAAGACCATCGCTTCGAGGTGGTTCCGGACTGGGTGTGCGAAATCCTTTCGCCGACGCCCCAGAAAAAGGATAGGGTCACAAAAACGAGAGCTTACGCGCGCTACGGCGTAGCGTTTTTGTGGCTTGTTGATCCCCTGGCGCGGATTTCGGAAACCTATGCCTTGGCCGACGGGCAGTGGACCGTAACCGGCTTATACCAGGACCACGACGAAGTTTCCGCTGCACCCTTCGAGGCCGTCACGATCGCCCTCAGCGACCTGTGGGCCGGTTCCTGACCACCTCTTTTCGTCCCGCCTCCAGCGCGTCAGCCGCTGCCACATTGCACTTTATCTTAACGACAGAGGTCGTCGAACAGGTAATAAGCCTCTTCGGTAATCACGCCATTCAGCGGCACATCCCAAGGCTGCGCCGGTATTTGGTCCCATTTCTGGCATTCGAACGCCAGGCCGATGAGAATCGGCGTGCGCGGTTGATTTGCATTCTTAAGATAAGCGAACGTACGGTCGTAATAGCCGCCGCCCATACCGATGCGGTTACCGAAAAGATCGAAAGCCACCAGGGGAACGAACGCCATATCCAGCATCCACGGCTCAGTAATCGTATCTTCCCCGATAGACGGCTCGGGAATCCGAAATTTATTCGGAGTCAACGCCGTGCCCGGCCCGTAATGCCCGAACCATAGCGAACGCTGGGGCGACGAACGGAGAATCGGTAGGTAACACGCTTTGCCACATGCCCACAAGCTCTCGATAATAGCCTGGGTTTCGACCTCGCCGTCGTTACTGAGATAAGCCGCGACATGCTGGCCGCGTTCGGCAATCGGCGATGTAATGAAGCGTTCCGCGATGCGGAGACTCTTCTTACTAGCCAATACGAGCGGCATGCTTTGTCGAAGAGCTCGACTCTGGCGCCGGATATCCGCCGGAAGATTCATTCAGATAGATCGGATGAAACTGGCGAGTGCATATTCGCACATCCAGCAAAGGGAGTTCCTCTAGAACGAGGAGAAGTGAAGTATTCCCCGCCTGCGCCGTAAACCGCTTTCGCCCTTGAACCGGAAGGTTCAGGTGGGAGCGTAGGAACGGCGAATTAGGCTTTCCGCTCGGAGCGGACTTGCGCACATCGCTCGTTCGATGGTTCCCGGGGTTTTAGATTAGGCTCAAGAAGTAACCCAGCTGCTTTCGCACGCCGCAGGGAATACGTGAATCAAATTCTACTAGGTCGACAAATTGATGCAATACGTATCAGCGCCGAAACAGCTTTAATCCGTATCCAGGGCTGCGTCTAGCCTTTCGTGCAGCGACGAAAAGCGATCCCGCAAATCCTGCGATAACAATTTGTTCTGCTGTTGCGCTTGTAATAGCTCATGCGCGATATTCAGCGCTGCCATCACGGCAATGCGTTCGGTGCCGATCACGCGGCCGGTACCGCGTATTTGACGCATTTTTTCATCCAAATAACGTGCTGCAATCAAAAGATCGTGCTGTTGGTCTTCAGGGCAGGAAATAGGATATTCCTTGCCGAGGATCTGAACTTTAATCGGCGGATTCATTTCGCTCATCATTCGTGTCCTATGGATTTCAGGCGGGAAATCATCGCTTCAACGCGACTCTTCGCCATCTCGGTTTTATCGGATAGTTGCACCCGCTCTCGCATCCATTCGTCTAACGTGGACTTCAGCACCTGATTTTCATCACGTAGCCTTTCGCACATGGCGGCCAGTGAATCGATCTTATTTTCCAATCGTACTAGCTCGGCATCCAAATCAAACATATCGGCTATCATGATTTTGGAGCCTTAAAGATGGGGTTAAACTTCGGTGCTAGCTTTCGATCCGGCTATTCGAAGTGTTAGCATAAAGAATTAGAGCAGGGTCGACAAGGCTGGAATGAGCAACGATTTATCCTATCAGAATGTCCAGGACGTCGTCCTGAACAACGACTCGGCGGCTAGCGCAGCCGAAGTGCATGGGGTGCTATCGGGATTGCTGTGTCTGAACAGCCAGACCGATTGCGATCAGTGGCTGGAAGCCGTTTTCGGCGAAAGCAGGACCAACCTTAACCCGGCGGAACATGCCTTGCTTTCGGCGCTGTGCGAGACGACTCGGCACCAATTGGACGATTTCGACTTTTCGTTCGAGTTGCTGCTGCCGGATGACACGCTCCCCCTGAGTGACCGCGCCAATGCTTTGGGAGAATGGTGCCAAGGTTTTTTATACGGCCTCGGTTATCGATCGGATGGTGCCGACTGGCCGGGAGAAAGCACCGAAGTCCTCCACGACCTTCTGGAAATCTCCCGCCTGAGTCCGGATTCCGCCGGAGAGTCGGACGAAGTGGCTTATGCCGAGATCACGGAATATGTCCGCATCGGCGTACAGTTGATCCGTACCGAATTGCAACAGCAACCGCCCTCGCGACTTCACTGATATTGCAAACTCATGCTTCAACCGAGCGAATTCAAACAGCGCCGTAAACAGCTAGCGCGCCGTATCAAGAAGAAAAGCGTAGCTCTGATCGCGAGTGCGTCTGCGAGCGTACGCAACCGGGATGTGGAATATCCGTATCGTCAAGACAGCGATTTTCATTATCTGACCGGATTCGACGAACCCGAAGCGGTGGCCGTCTTCGCCCCCGGCCGAAAACAAGGGGAGTACATTCTTTTTTGTCGCGAATTCGATCGTGAAAAAGCGATCTGGACCGGAAGGCATGCCGGGCTCGAGGGCGCTCGCAACGCATTCGGAGCGGACGAAGCATTCCCCATTGATGAACTGGACAAGGTTTTGCCCGGCCTTCTGGAAAATCGCGAGCGGGTTTATTTCCCCATCGGGCACGATCCGAAGATCGATCGTCAGGTGTTTTCCGCGGTAAACAACGTGCGGGCGAGAGTCCGTACCGGTGTACGTGCGCCGTTCGAATTCGTATCTCTGGAGCATCTGCTTCATGAGCAGCGCCTGATCAAAACGTCGCATGAAATCCAATTGATGCAGAAGGCCGCCGAGGTTTCGGTACGCGCTCATAAACGCGCGATGTCAGTCTGTAAACCGGGAAAGTACGAATATGAAATCGAAGCCGAGTTGCTCTACGAATTCACCCGGCATGGCATGCGAGCGCCTGCCTATCCTTGCATCGTCGCAGGAGGACACAACGCTTGCGTACTCCATTACACCGAAAACAAGGACGTACTGAAGGACGGCGACCTTCTTCTGATCGACGCCGGGGCAGAGTATGAAAACTATGCTGCTGACATCACCCGTACTTTTCCCATCAATGGAAGATTCAGCGAAAGTCAGCGACTCCTTTACGACTTGGTTCTGGAGGCCCAACTCGACGCTATCGAGCAGGTGCGTGCTGGCAACCGCTGGAATGCGCCTCACGATGCTGCCGTACACACCTTGACCAAAGGGCTGGTCAAGCTGGGTTTGTTGGAAGGGCGTGTTTCGAAGCTGATCAAGGACGAAGCCTACAAGAAGTTCTATATGCATCGAACCGGCCACTGGCTGGGCATGGACGTGCATGATGTCGGGGAATACCGGAGCGATGGCGAATGGCGTTCGCTGGAGCCCGGAATGGTATTGACGGTGGAACCCGGCCTTTATGTCGCGCCGGACTGCCATGACGTAGATCCCAAATGGCGCGGCATCGGCATCCGAATCGAAGATGATGTTTTGGTCACCAAAGACGGTTGTGAAATCCTCACGGCCGGACTGCCCAAAACGGCAGCGGAAATCGAAGCATTCATGGCGAATCCCGAATGAACCACGATTTCGATCTATTGATCGTGGGCGGCGGACTGGTCGGAGGTAGTCTCGCTCTGGCCCTGCGGGACGCGCCGCTTCGCGTGGGAATCGTCGAAGCGCTGACGGAAACCCAACGACAGGCCCTGACGGCCGGCGATCGCGCCTTGGCCCTAGCGCGAGGCACGGTCCAAATTCTCGACCGGCTCGGCGTATGGCAAGACGTGGCGCCCAAAGCCATGCCCATCCGTCATATCCATGTCTCCGATCGCGGCCGTTTCGGAAAAACGCGGCTGCATGCTCTTGAAAAAGGAGTCGACGCGCTGGGCCATGTCATCGTCGCCCGAACGCTGGAGGATCGCATTGCTCGGGAACTGCGCGGACTCGATGCGGAGCTGATATGCCCGGCGAGGGTCATCGGTCTCAAAGCAGGCCCGAATGGCGTGTGCGTCACCCTCAAGAAAGGCGAGGAGTGCCTCAATCTCACGGCCGCTCTGGTGGTTGCCGCCGACGGCGGAAATTCCACAGTGAGAAGGCTCCTGGGAATAGAACAAAACGTCCGGGACTATGGACAGACGGCGATCGTGACTGAAGTCAGCACGGAGGCAGATGTGAACTTCACGGCTTACGAGCGTTTCACGACCGCCGGCCCGTTGGCCCTGCTGCCCTTGGAGCGCAAAAAATGCTCGGTGGTCTGGACGATGAAGGATCAGGAGGCCGACGAACTCTTGAGTGAATCCGACGCGAACTTCACCGCAAACTTGCAGTCGGCATTCGGTTATTGGCTAGGGAAAATTCAACTGGCATCGCGACGGCAAGGTTTTCCGCTCAAGCTGATCCGGGCAGAGAAGATGGCGGACGACCGTGTCCTCTTGATCGGCAACGCGATGCATCAGGTTCACCCCGTTGCCGGTCAAGGCTTCAACTTAGGTCTCCGTGATGCGGCATCCCTGGCGGAGCGATTGCTCACCAAACTGGCGTTCAACGAAGATATCGGCGAAAAAGCGTTCCTCGATCGTTACGCCCGAGCCCGGCAGAGAGATCTGGCCAATACGATCCATTTTACCGACGGCCTGATACGGGCGTTCTGCACCGATTTTCCACCCTTCGCCTTGGCGCGTAATGCCGCCATGATCGCCCTGGATTGCTTCCCGCCGGCGAAGCGCTTGCTGGCTCGTCACGCGATGGGATATGGCTTTAGATTTTGAACGCTTGAATCACGCTATTCGAATTTTGGAAAAGAGCTATCCAATAGCCACTGCTTTTTTTCGACGTCAAAATGCCATTTTTGCTCGTCGGTCAGACTTTTTTCCACGAGCCGCTCATTATCGATATAGCGAATCTCGACGGTTTGCAGCACGATTGTCCCCTCGTTCTGCACCTTCCGGAATACTGAATCGTAGCCGGTAACTTTTATATTTTTGAGCGCCTTGAAATCAGGCGCCCGTTTCTGTTTGTCGGTCTGAAAATCCCAGGCTTTTTGGAAAGCTCCCCATCGAATAGCTGAACCATAGCTGTTCAGTGCCTCCTCCATTTTCATCACCCTCATGTCGTGGGCGCATGCTACAAGCGCAAAACTTAAACCGATCCATATTGTCCTGAAAACGCGATCTCGAGCCATAGAAGTACCCCAAATTAATAAATGATAAAAAGGCGCGAGGCAGGACTTTGACTTCGGCGTGACGCTGCGAGAGCTTTTGACATCAATGTTGCAGCGAGATTATATAATGTTCGCCCCCAATACTTTCGGAGATAAACAATGAAAATACTAGCCGGTCTTTTTCTGGCATTGCTTGCCGTCATTTACTTTCTGCCCGCGTTTATGTCGCGGTCCGACGAAATCAACGGGACCTCGCGGGAAGCGGTTTATAAATCGGCAATCCAAGTCAAACGCTACCTCAATACGGACGAACGCGTTTTGTTCGATACCGCCTTGGGAATTTTAGACAAAATCAAATCGGAAGAAGGACCGGATGCCTTCGTCAACACCGTGGACGGAAAGACACCCGACGAAGTCATCGAAATGGCGAAGCAAGAGGTCAACACCAAGATTGCAGCCGGCCATCCCGATTTCAAGCAATACACCTCGTGGGACGATATGATTCAGAAGCTGACCAATGGTAATGGAAGGAAGCCGTCCGCTCGTCCCAATGCCTCTTCCGATCACTCCTTACGCGACTCCGAGCGTCCGGATCGTCCTCAATAAATCGGCTCAAAGATCGACCTCCACTCACAGTTTCGCTAGACACGGCTAGTCAATCGGTCTTACGCCACTCTTCAGTCAATCGGAGCGCCGTCCGGTAAACCGTTTCCCGACGCGCTCCGGTGATCTTTACGGTCAAGGACACTGCCGTCTTGACCGAACAGTCCTCGAGCAGAATCCGCAATACTCGTTCCTCATCCACGGTAAGCCCTTCCGTCCTGCCGAGATCGGGCGCGCCTTCCAGTACCAGGACGAATTCCCCTTTTTCCATATTCGGATCGCTTTCGAGGAGCGAGAGCGCCTCGCCGACCCGTGTATCCACTATCGTTTCGAATAGCTTGGTCAACTCTCGGGCAATGACCAATCGCCGATCAGACGGAAAAATCGCCGTGATGTCCGCTACACTTTCGAACACGCGATGACTGGATTCGTAAAAAATCAGCGTTCTCGAATCAT
Organism: Methylocaldum sp. GT1TLB; assembly: GCF_051027445.1. Classification (NCBI taxonomy): domain Bacteria; kingdom Pseudomonadati; phylum Pseudomonadota; class Gammaproteobacteria; order Methylococcales; family Methylococcaceae; genus Methylocaldum; species Methylocaldum sp. GT1TLB. The sequence continues at coordinate 3,669,471 of NZ_CP194898.1, read as the reverse complement.
TCCGCAGGACCTCCAGGCTGGCCTTGCGCGCCGACGATTTTCGCGGCAGAAATCCCTCGAAGGCAAAACGGTCGGCGGGGAGGCCGGACGCCGAAAGGGCTGCGATGAGAGCACATGGCCCCGGAATCGGAACGACGCGAATACCTGCGGCCCGAACCGCCCGCACCAGGGGAAATCCGGGATCGCTGATCAGCGGCGTTCCGGCATCCGAGATAAGGGCAATGGACTCGCCCCGCTGCAAGCGTTCGACCAGCCGCAGCGAAGCGACATCCTCGTTATGCTCGTGGAATGCCGCGGTCGGCGTGGAAATCCCGTAGTGGTCCAGAAGCGGCCGGCTATGCCGGGTGTCTTCGCAAGCGATGAGATCGACTTGCTGCAGAACGTCGATGGCGCGGAACGTAATATCCCTTAGATTGCCGATGGGCGTCGCTACTAGGTATAGTATGCCGGGTTCTGTTTGCCTCACTATCAAACTCCTCGCTTTCTCGAACGGAATCCCGCCTATGTCTCTATTGATCCGCCTCTGTCTCGCTCTCCTCATACTGATGGCAGCCGCTTGCGCCCGCGACACCACCAGACGCGGAGCCATGAATGCGCGCGCCGCGCAGGCCGAAAGCCTGCTCCAGAGCGGCGACTATGCAGGAGCGATGAGATTATTTCAGCAGCTCGCGGAAACGTCGGGCGATCCCGATTACTACCGGCTTCGAGCCGCCGATTCGGCTCTCCGGGCGGGCGATGGAAGAACGGCGAAACGGCTGGCCGATGCCGTCGCTCCCGACGAACTGGAGACCGTGGACCGGTACGATTACACGCTTCTGCAAAGCAGGCTGGATCTCAACGTGGGCCGAGCACGGGAGGCCTTGGCCAAGCTCGATAGCCTGCCCTCAGGCCGGCTGGAGCCGTCGCAAAAGGTGCATTATCACACACTGCGCGCCTCGGCTTATAACCAACTGGGCAACATGCTGGAAAGCGCCAGGGAGCGTGTCAGGCTCGGCCAACTTCTCACGCGTCCCGACGCTGTGCAGAAAAATAATGAGGCCATTTATGACGCGCTGAACCGGATTCCCGAAAAAGTCCTGACCGCCATGCAACCTCCCCCGCCCGATATATTGGGCGGCTGGATGAATTTGACCCAGATCGTCAAGTCCACGCCTCCGGCCGGATTGAACACGGAATTGGCCAAGTGGCGGATTCGCTTTCCCGGACATCCCGCCGACGGGGCATTCCTGCAAGGGCTATTGAGCCAGCGTCAAAGCCCGCCTCCGGGCCTGGCTCAAACGGGAACGACACCGCCTACGGCAGCCGCGCCCGGCTCCGGAGCGTTCATTGGCGTAATGCTGCCTCTGTCAGGTTCCTATGCTCCCGCTGCCCAGGCCCTGCGCACGGGCATGCTTGCCGCCTACTATGCGGATACCAATACCGCAAAGCCGCCTTTGCGGTTCGTCGACACCCAGTCGGGAGACATCTATCAGCTCTACCGGAAATTCGCCGATGGAGGCGCGAAAGTGATCGTCGGCCCCTTGATCAAGGACGACGTGGCCGTCTTGGCCAAAGCTGGGGATTTGCCCGTCCCCGTCCTAGGACTCAACCAAACGCCGGAGGTCAGCAATGACCGGGTCTATCAGTTCGGCCTCACCCCGGAGCACGAGGTCGAGCAAGCAGCCGGGAGCGCCTGGTTCGACGGTCGTCAGAGTGCACTGGTGCTGGCGCCGGCGAATCAGTTCGGCCAGCGCATGATCAAGCACTTTGCGGCCTATTGGAACCAGCTCGGGGGGAACATTCGTGCGATCAAGACCTATCCGTATCACGGCGAGGATTTCACCGCCTCGGTAAAAGAACTGATTTCCGCGGCACCTTCTGCCACGCATGCCCAGCTTTCCTTCCCGACCGTTCCGTCGGTCACCAAACAAGGCGCGGATTTCATCTTTCTCATCAGCGACGCCCGCGATGCTCATCTGATTCTGCCTCAAATCGCCTTTCACAATGGCGAGCATCTCCCGGTCTACGCTACCTCTCACGTGTACGGCGGCAGGGCCGACTCGGAAGCCGATCGAGATTTGAACGGACTGATTTTCTGCGACATTCCGTGGTTACTCGATCCGGCCGAAAGTGGTCCACTGTCCCATCAAGCGCTGAGCAAGCAGATTCAACAAACGCCGTCGGATTACGTGAGACTTGTCGCGCTGGGGATCGATGCTTACCGTTTGCTTCCGGAACTCGAACGATTCAAGACAGAACCGCAGTTTCGGTACACCGGCGCGACCGGCACGCTCTCGCTGGGCACCGGCAACCGCATTCAGCGCCAGCTCCATTGCGCCCAATTTGAAGACGGAGTTCCGCAACCACGGGGAATCGCACCGCTTCTGAAACCGGGCGATAGTGCTCCGGGGCTCCGGTAAAGGCGCTGAAATGACCACCCTTGGCCAGGCCAAAGGGCGTATCGCCGAGGAAGAAGCGCTGACTTTTTTGCAGACCCATGGCCTGCGGCTGATAGAGCGCAATTACCGCTGCCGATACGGTGAAATCGATCTGATTATGGAAGACGGGTGCGCCATCGTGTTTGTGGAGGTCCGCTATAGGGGAAGTATCCAGTTCGGCGGTGCACTGGAGAGCGTGGATCGGCGCAAGCAAGCAAAGCTGTTGGCAAGCGCCGCCCACTTTCTTCGGGAAAAGCGGATGGATCGGCCGGCTCGTTTCGATGTGGCGGCGCTGGCCCCCGCAAACGGCGGGCTTGCTGTAAAATGGGTGAAAGATGCTTTTCAGGCGACTTAGAGCCTATCCCAGTAGGCCGTTCGCCCTGAGCTTGTCGAAGGGTTTCTTGAGCCTACTGGGATAGGCTCTTAACCGATTTTAAGGTTTTCGCTACGCAACCTTGATAGCAGGGCATGAATTTACAAGAACGAGTCTTTCGTCAATTCGAGACCAGCGTTGAAGCAAGCCGCGAATCGCTGGCCAGGCTCGGAGAGATCATCGAAATTGCCGGAGTCAGGCTGGCTCAGTGTTTACTCAGCGACGGCAAAATTCTTTGTTGCGGCAACGGCGGATCGGCAGCGCAAGCGCAGCATTTTTCTTCCGAGATGCTGAATCGCTTCGAGCGGGAGCGCCCCGGCCTGCCCGCTATCGCGCTCACTTGCGACACATCGACCTTGACCTCGATTGCCAACGATTATCGGTTCGACGACGTTTTCGCCAAGCAAATCAGAGCCTTGGGCCACAGCAACGATCTTCTCGTCGTCTACACCACCAGCGGCAATTCCTCCAGTATTTTGAGCGCGGTTACTGCCGCCCATGATCGGGACATGTCGGTGCTGGCCCTGAGCGGCCGGGACGGCGGAGCGCTGTCGCCCTTGCTGCTGGAAACCGATATCGAGATCCGCGTACCCTCGGAGACGACGGCCCGAATACAGGAAGTCCACCTGCTGATCACGCACTGCCTGTGCGATTTGATAGACCACCAATTGTTCGGGGACTGATTTCTTGGCTTTACCCAGCGCCTTTTTGAACCGGTTGGCGCAAATTTTCCCACCCGGCTCGCTTTACACGGACCCCGCCGATTGCTGGGCTTACGGCTACGACAACAGCCGCCGTCAAGCTCTGGCGGAAGCGGTCGTTTTCCCGACCAGCCACACCCAGACGGTCGAACTGGCCCGCTTGTGCAACGAGCATCGGGTGCCTTTGACCGCGCGCGGCCGCGGCACCGGCACGACCGGCGCGACAGTGCCTTTACGGGGTGGAGTTGTGGCTTCGTTCGAGCGGATGAACCAGATTGTGGAATTCTCGCCGGGCAACCGCTACATCGTCGTCGAACCGGGCCTGACCAATCAGGCGCTACAGGACTTTCTCAAACCGCACGGCTTCTTCTGGCCGCCCGACCCGACCAGCGCCGCCTTTTGCAGTGTAGGCGGGAATCTCGCCTACAATTCCGCCGGCCCACGCGCGGTGAAATACGGCACTCCCCGCGAAAACACCCTCGCCTTGCGAGCTGTGACCGGTTTGGGGACGGAGATCCGTACGGGCGTCTTCACCACCAAGGGCGTCGTCGGGTACGATCTGACCCGGCTGCTATTGGGCTCGGAGGGAACGCTTGCGCTGATTACCGAGGCGACGCTCAAGCTGACGCCGTTGCCCGAAGCCAAACGCACCATGCGGGCGATCTATGCCGATTTGGACCATGCTACGGAAGCCATCACCCGAATCATGGCTCAACCTGCGGTTCCTTGCGCCCTCGAATTCATCGATGGAAACGCAATCGAACTGATTCGCCGTTACTCTCGCGCCGACTTGCCGGAGCGCGCCGGTGCTTTACTAATGGTCGAAGTGGACGGATTTGCCGAGGGAATGGCGGTACAGATCGAGAGCGTGCGGCGCGCTGCTCAAAACGAGGGGCTTCTGGAGTTTCGCGTTGCGGCGACCGCCGATGAAGTCGAAGCCTTATGGCAAACGCGCAAGGCACTGTCGCCGGCGCTGCGGAAGGTCGCGCCGAAGAAAATCAACGAAGACGTGGTAGTGCCCGTCACCGAGTTGCCTTTGCTGATCGCCGGACTAAACGAGCTGTCGCAGCGGTATGACTTGGCGATCGTCAACTTCGGCCATGCGGGAAACGGGAACATTCACGTCAACCTGCTGTTCGATCCCGCCAAACCCGGCGAAACCGAAAAGGCCCACGAATGCCTGGGGGAGATCTTTTCGCTGGTGCTGCGGCTGCGCGGTACCTTGTCCGGCGAGCACGGCGTCGGTCTCGAAAAGAGGGATTACGTTGACCGGGAAATCGACACCGGCGCCCTGGAATTGATGCGCGCCGTCAAACGTCAGTTTGATCCGAACGGCATTTTGAATCCCGACAAAACCTTGCCTTTGGCCGACTGACTCGCAGAGCTCAGGCGGTAATCGAGATCCGCATCGACAAATCGGTTGCTCGAACGTTCTTGGTCAGGGCACCGACCGAAATGTAATCCACCCCGGTCTCGGCGATCTGCCGGATGGTATCCAGGGTCACGTTGCCGGATACCTCGAGCTTGGCGCGGCTTGCGGTTTCGGTAACCGCTTCCCGCATCATCGCAATCGTGAAATTATCCAGAAGAATCCGCTCGGCGCCGGCCGCCAAGGCTTGCTGCAATTCATCGAGATTTTCCACTTCGACTTCGATCGGCACGTTAGCGCCCAGGGCTTTCGCGGCGTGCACGGCTTTTTCGATGGACCCGCAAGCCAGGATATGGTTTTCCTTGATCAAAATGCCGTCGTAGAGTCCCATCCGATGGTTATCACAGCCGCCGCAGCGGACGGCGTATTTCTGTGCCTTCCTGAGGCCGGGAATGGTCTTGCGAGTGTCGAGGACCTTCGCCTTGGTGCCGTCCACGGCTTTGGCATAAGCACGCGCCAAGGTCGCGGTGCCCGACAGAGTCTGTAGAAGATTGAGCGCCGAGCGTTCGCCGGTCAGGAGCGCTCGGGCGGGGCCTTGCATCGCGCACAGCTCGGCGCCCGCCTCGACTTGTTCGCCCTCCGTCACCAGCCAATCGATTTGAACCGAACCGCCGAGCCGGGCGAAAACGGCGGCGAACCAGGCCTGCCCGCACAGCACCATGGACTCGCGGGTGATCACGCGCGCTCTCGCCGTTGCGTGCTTCGGAACAATCGAAGCGGTCAAGTCGCCTGAACCGACATCCTCTTCCAAGAAACGGTCGATTTCGCTTAAATCCAACGGATACATCGTCACTTCCACCGCGTCGCGGTTATCGCCACAAGCCCTCACGCTTCAGCGCTTCGCGCAAGCGCTCGACCCGCCGGCGGTTGACGCCCAAATCCCAATAGCCGACCCGCGACGCGGAGCGAACGTGCATGAGGTGCTCCTCCGGAATAAGCTGGAATTCCACGTCGTCCACGAATCGGAAAAGACGGCTCGTGGCCTCGGCGCGGAGATACCATCGCTCGTTGTCCTCCTCGACAACCCGGGTGCGGGGTTCCGCCCCCAATACGCGCTTCAGGGCCGCCCAAGCTTCGTCAGGCGCTATGTCCACGCGAAAGGGAGTCGCGTAATGATCCTGATCCCGAGAGAGACTGGACACACAATTGGGACTATCCGGACAATCTGAAATTCTCGACGAAGCCATGGAACCTCCTCGACCCAGTGCTAACGCCGTCAAGGCGAACAGCACGACCTTAGCGAGCCACGCGCTGCGCATCCGGCAAGCTTCGGCTTGCGGCGACCGTGTCGATCGGTGCCGACATCGGCTTTCGCTTCTTCACATCTGCTGCGTAGAGTTTACGTTCTTCCGCGGACATCGGGACCAATCCCAGCTGAGCAAGATAGCCTTTCTCGCCCCACGCTTTGTCATTCGTAAACTCGGCGAGATATTGTTGCAGCCCCTTCACTTTGCCGACATGATCCGCCTTGAAATAGAGGAACAAGGGTCTGGCGATGGGGTAACGGTTTGCCGCAATGCTCTCGACACTCGGGACGGCTCCGTCGATACGAGCGGCATTCAGCCGATCGGTATTGCCCGCATATTGTTTGTACGACACAAACCCCAACAGCCCGGGGTTCTTGGCCAACATGGCCGCTATCGCATTTCCGCTTTCTTCGATATAGGCGCCATCGCTGCGGGCGGTGAAGCAGACTTCCTTATACTTGGCCTTCTGCGTTTCCTTCCAAGCGGCAATGAAGGGAAAACTCTCGCACCCAGCCTTCGAGACGGCCTCTTCGAACAATTCACGTATGCCGGAACCGATCGGCGGAGCGACGACTTCGATCTTCGTATCGGGCAGCGACGGATTGATGTCTTTCCAGGTCTTATAGGGATTCGGGACCAGCGTGTCGCAATTCTTGCATTTAGGATCAGGCACCTTTTTTCCTAAAGCCAAAAACAACTCTTTCCGGGTGATATCCAGCGCCGGCACCTTCTTGGAGTGCGCGAGCACTAGGCCGCTATATCCGATCTTTACCTCGACGATGTTCTTTATGCCGGATGCCTGACAGGCTTCGAATTCCGATTTTTTCATCGGCCTCGAAGCATTGACGATATCGGGAGATTCGCCGGTTTCGGGCTCGCAAAACAACTGAATTCCACCGCCGGTACTGTTCGACTCGACCCATGGCCGTTTGATCTTGCCGGACTTGCTGATTCGGTCGGCCACTGCATCGGCAAACGGCCTAACAACATTCGAGCCGTTAATATGCACAAAGCCGCGCATTTCGGCAGCGGATGCAGCCTGCATCATCAGAGGCGCTGCAAACAATGCAGCGAAAAAATTAACACGCTTATTCACAATTTACCTGCGGACGGGTTGCACGAGGAACGAACCAGCACAATAGCCTAGTTCCACGACATTTTAGTATTAAAACGAGCAGAAAAAACCCGCTCCGGGGAGCGGGTTTTTGATTGACGGCGGTTGCTATCAGGCAACCATGCCGCTTGATATTGCGGTGTATTTATTCACCCATAAAGACCAGCTGAACGCGGCGGTTCTGCTCGCGACCGGCTTCCGTGCTGTTGTCGGCGATCGGATAGTCCTCGCCGTAACCTTTCGCATACAGTCGGTTCTTCAAGCCTGCGGACTTCAGGTAATCTGCCACCGATTGAGCACGGCGCTGCGAAAGCTTCAGATTGTACTGAGAGCTTCCTTCGCTGCTGGCGTGTCCCTGGACTTCGATATCGCGCATTTCGTTTGAAGCAACGAGCTGCTCAACAACACCGTCCAGAATGCTTTTCGCGTTCTCGGTGAGCTCATCCGAGTTATATTTGAAGTTGACGCCCTTAAGCTCGATTCTGATCGGACAGCCTTGGTCGTCGACTTTCGAGTCAGCCATGGTGCCGGGGCACTTGTCGTCGCAATCGTTCACGCCGTCACGGTCAGAGTCGCGGGCAGCACAATCGTCTGCGGGCGCGGGAGTAGGTTCTGCTTCTGCCACGGCTCTCGGTTTCTCGCCGAAGGGAACAACAAAGCCGAGATTGACGACCATGTCGTGGAAATCGTCTTCGTTCCGGTATACGCCGCCATTTCCTTCGTAGACGTAGCGATAACGGACATCGCCGCGGAGCAGGAAGTTGTCGTGCAACTCATAAGTCGCACCGACGCCAGCCTCGCCGATGAACGATGCGCCGCTTCTGCCGGCTGCGCTGGTATTCATGCCACCGGCGCCGATAACCGCATACGGCGAGAACACATCGCGCATGAAGTAATACTGCAGGTCCACGGTGCCGCCGGTAAGATCGCCGTTATAGCCCTTGCCATTCAGGTGTTGCCAAAAACCTCTGACCTCGGCATTGAAATATTCGTTGATGATCTTACCGATTCCCAAGCCAGCGCCCCAATCGTCTTTCGCATTACGGTCGCCGCCCGGATTGAAGTATGTGCCGAACGGGGCGACATACCACCGATCATCCATAAAATGCTCCTCGGCCTGCACTGCTGTCGCCGCGACGCTTGCTATGCCCAAAGCAATTAGAATTTTTTTCAACATATCCATCTCCCTGTAGTTGGAATACCAACAAGATTTGAAAACTTACAACAGGCACAATCTTAGTCGCGGATCAGCCGCGGCGCAACTGAATTGAAGGAAAATGCTCAATTCAATAGTTCGGCCCAACCTCAGGGTTGCCCTGTGCCAATCAATTTCTGTTCCTTTTTTGCAACATCCGGGGTAACCGGGATGTATCCGTAGCGGCTGGCAATTTGCTGACCTTCCGCCGACAGCACAAATCGGACGAAGTCCGCTTGCACACCCGCTAGCGGTCTATTCGGGCTCTTATTGACATATATATGGAGAAACCGCGTCAGCGGATAAGCACCGCTAACGGCATTGCGCTCGCTCGGCGCAACAAAAGGCATATTCGCGTCTACCGCCAGCGGTACTGGCTTCACGGATACAGTTGTCGAGTCGCCTCGGCCGTAACCGATGGCATTCAAGGATTCACTCACGGCACCGGCGACCGATCCGGAATCGGGCCGCACCTGAACGAATTCACCCAGTGCGCCTCCGCACAGGACTTGCTCGCTAAAATAATCGTACACATCGTCGGCGGATCCGATCGCAAATACCTGTAACGGCCGGGTTCGCCATTCCCCGATCAAGCCCAACGCTCCCCAGGTCGCCAGGTACTGAGCACCTCGACACATCGGCGAACGCGAGAAAACTGAGCCGGCCTGGGCCAGCGTCATGCCTCGGATCGGATTATCCCGGTGTACGAAAATCGTTACCGCATCGAGAGCGACTCGAATCGGGGTTGGCTTGTAACCGAGTTTTCGCGAAAAACCATCGATTGCCTCGCGGTTCAGCCGATAGCCGACGTAAATCGCATCGCCGCGCGCCTCGTCGAATGCGCCCGGTGAAGCGAGCGAGCGGGCCGGGCGCAAGCGAAGCGTAGCCCCGGCATGATCTCGCTGAAACGCGCTGGTCCAATCCCGGATCAGCCTGCCGAGGTCACTCGCCCCGAGCTCGTCGCTGCCGGCATCCCCGCTGATGGTCTCCGCCCCTTCGGATGATCCGTAGACGGCACCGGCGCCTCCAGCCAAAAGCACCGCAGCGAGAAAGAGGTGAATTCCCTGCCGTATCAAACCCGAAAACCGACGGCTCGGCTGCCCACGCGAGCCGAGACGGACGGAACCGGCAACTCGTCTATCCGCTCTGGATATCACATTCTTTGCGCGAGCTTGGCATCGGTGCGGGAGTCGACCCGCACGATTCGATCTTCGGGGAAACTACAGCTGAAGCAACTGCCCCGCCCGAGCGTGCTCGCAATTTTGAGCTCTCCGCCGTGCCGGGACAGCGCATGCTTGACGATAGCCAATCCAAGCCCGGACCCGCCTTTATTCTTACATCCGTCAACGGCAACCCGGTAAAACCGTTCGGTAAGCCGCGGCAGATGGTGTTGCGCGATGCCCGGCCCGGTGTCCTCGACGTCCAGCCTAGCTCCCTTGCCCTCGCAGCGCCAACGCACGGTAACCCGGCCCGTGGCTGGCGTATATTTCACCGCATTGACGATCAGGTTTGAAAACGCGCTGCGCAATTCCTGCTCGGCGCCCAGCAAATGGGCGTCGGTTTCGAGGACCAGCTCGATGGCGGGGTGTTCGTCGGCCAAGAGCTTGACCTCGTCGCAAATGTCTTGCAGCATCGCCGGAACGTTTATCCGCTTTTGCACCGTCTGATGCGCCGCCGACTCCAATCGCGTCAGTGCAAGAAGGCCGTCGACCAAGCTTTCCATCCGGGCCGTCTGTTCCTCCATGCGCTGAAACACTTTCAGATGCGATTCCGGCAGAGATCCATCCACCTGGCCCAAGGTTTCAAGATAACCTTTCAAGACCGTCAGCGGCGTGCGCAGTTCGTGGGACACGTTCGCCACGAAATCGCTGCGCACGCGCTCCATAAATCGCAGTTGAGTCACATCCTGCGCGACCAGAAGGCGCAAATCTTCTCCATAAGGCACGATGCGAATTTCAAGCTGCATGTTTTCGGTGAGGGGCGATGGAATGCTGACCGTAGCACGATAATCGGCAGTCTGGAGGTATTGGCTGAGCTTCGGATGGCGCAGCAGATTGCCGATCTGCTGGCCGATATCGCCACGGCGCAGCCCCAGCAGGCGCTCGGCCGCTTCGTTGAACCAATCGATTTCATCCCGAGGCCCCAGCACCACGGTTGCATCCGGTAATGCCGCCGTCGCCGTGCGGAAACGCTCGAGCATCCGGATGAGCTGCTTTTTGCGACGCTTGTTGCGTCGCCTCAAGCGATAGATGAGGTAATAGATTTCTTCCCAGACGCCGTTGCCCTGAGGCGGCTGGCCGGATCTGCCGCTGCGCAGCCAAACCAGCAGCCGATTTGCATAAAAAAGCTGTCTCGCCAGATAGGCCAGCAGACAAACCCAGAGCACGACGGCGAAACTGTTCAGGACCTTACCGAGGAAAGTGCCAACTAACAGTGTTAAAAAGAGAAAGGAAAATTCCGATCGCCAGGGGCTCGACATGAATCAGGTTTGGTCAGGGGTTGTAAAAAAACCGTCGCGAGCGGTTCGAGTCCGCGCCGACAAATCGGCAGGAATGCCGATTTGCACGGCAGTTGCCGCCCACAGGGTGCCGGACACGGAGGTCCGGCGTGAAAAGCGCAGGCGTACAAAGGGGTACGTTGAGCATCGCAGGTGCGGACTCGAACCGCGCAGTAGGTTTTTCACAAGTTCTCAGAAAAACGGTATCCGAAACCGCGCACCGTCTGGATAACCTCCTCGCGGTCATGTTCGGCCAGGATCTTGCGCAGGCGCCGGATGTGGACATCGACGGTGCGTTCCTCGATGAATGAACTTCGCCCCCAAACCTGGTCGAGCAACTGGCTACGGCTGTAGACCTTGTCGGGATGGGTGAGGAAGAATTCCAATAATCGGTACTCAGTCGGACTCAGAATAACGTGGCTGTCGGCAATGCTAACCCTATGTTCGTCGACATCCAACGCGATCCCGCCAATCTCGATTCTTCCGCCCTTGCCGTACTTGTTGCTACGCCGAAGAACCGCCTTGATCCGCGCTATCAATTCGCGCGGCGAGAACGGTTTGGTGACATAATCGTCGGCCCCGACATCCAACCCCCGGATTTTATCTTCTTCCTCGCCGCGAGCGGTGATCATGATGATGGGAATTTCGCTATATTGTTTGTCTTTCTTGAGACGGCGAGCCCATTCGACGCCGCTCAAGCCGGGCAACATCCAGTCCAATAAAATCAGATCGGGAACCGACTCATTCAAGGCCGATTGCGCCTGGTGGGTATCCGCAACGGCCCTGACGGCGAACTCGGCCTGTTCCAGGACCAAACCAAGCATTTCACGAATCGCATCTTCATCTTCGACAACGAGCACGTTTATCACGGACATTCTCGATACTCACTCCTTCGGATAATCGTTCAATGTACGTTGCAAATGTGACCTTTCCGTGACATGTGTATCGGCAAAGCCACAACTGTCGAATCTCGCCGGAATTATCTAACGATGCCTTAACGCTTCGCGTTAACGCCTTCAGCGAAACGGCAGTTCGCTCTTAGTCGAAAAATATCGTTGATCTCCACGCACAGCCGAACTGTTCCAGAATTGGGTAAGGCTGAGCAGCGCCAAGATGAAGAAGCTGATCAACACCCAGGCGGGCATACTGAGCCCGAGCAGCGTCCAATCGACTTTGGCGCAGTCTCCGGTCCCGTTCAGCATCGCCTTGAGGGTCTCGGTCAAGGGAAAATACTGGAACATGTATTCCAATCCCGGACCGCAGGCCGGCACTTCCTCCGGCGGCAAATGCTGCAGCCAGACATGCCGGGCCGAAACCGTTCCGCCCAGCACGGCCATGACGAACCCAAGAATCGCGTAGACCTTGACCCCAGTCCTCTTCGGATTATGCAGAACCGCAACCAGCATCACCAATGCGACGGCGAAAACCATGATGCGCTGGGACACACATAGCGGACAGGGCTCCAGCCCGCCGGAAAATTGGAAATAAAGAGCGGCCGCGAGCAGCCCCATGCAAAACAGAAAACCAACGAGAAAATAGAATCTGGGCTTGAAAACCATGTGAATTCCCGAAAATTAGAAAGCCTTCGACCACGAAGGGCGATTTTGGACGTCCATACGAATGTAGCGGTTGACTCAGTCTTCGAGCCGAAATCCGACCTTCAAGACCACTTGATAATGGGCGATTTTGCCGTTGGCAATCTGACCCCGCGTTTCGACAACTTGGAACCAGTCCAGGTTCTTGACCGTTTTCGATGCTTTTTCTATGGCATTTCGGGTGGCCTCGTCCGTTCCGTGCGGCGAAGTCCCGACGATTTCGATCAGTTTATAGACACGGTCCGTCATAGCCATCACTCCTTCAGGTAAGAAAATAAAGAGACATCACGAGGCGATGCGGCTCGTCTCCGGAAGGGGCGGCCTGTCGGGAACCGAAGAGCCGGATTCGTCCGCGGCGAGTTGCTCGCACCACAAATCATGATGCTGAATCGCCCAGCTCTTGTCGACTCTTCCGCGCACCATGCCTTCGAGTGCTCCTTCCGTCCCGATCGTGCCTATATAGATGTGTCCCAAGGCTCCCGCCATCAGAACCAAAGCGAAAACGACATGAATCAGATGCGACAGTTGCAATAGCCAACGTTCCTGGCCGAAATTGGGAAAATCCAGCAGCAAACCGCTTACGCTCACCGCCAGCCCGCCGCTCGCCAAAAGCCAGAACCACATTTTTTCGCCGGCATTCATGCGTCCGGCGGACGGATGACGATCGCCGACCATGCCTCCGAAGGCCCTGAGCCAGTCGATATCGATCCGGCTCGGAAGATTGTCCCTGACCCACGCGACAAACATGAGCAACAAACCGACGATGAACAAGGGGCCGATGAAGTTGTGCAGCAGCTTGGCAATCTCGGCGTAGACGGAAAAGGCCTTATGCCCCACGAGCGGAATCAGCAGCGCTCGACCATAGAGCAAACTCAAACCGGTAATCGCCAGAAAAATAAACAGCAGCGCCGTGTACCAATGCAGAACCCGCTCGGCGAGCGTCCAGCGCACCAGGGTTTCGCCGGATCGGGGCTGGCTGAGCTTTACCTGTCCGCGCCAGAGATAAAACGCTCCGAGCGCGAAAACCACAACTCCCAAGAGAACGCCGCCGTAGCTCGCTATGGGGCCGTTCCGGAGCCGCCGCCAATTCTGGCCGCCGCCCTGGATCAGAACGTTCGTCTCCTGTCCCTTGACCGCGGTGTAGCCCTGAACGCCTTCCCGCACCTGCCGCCAATAGTCGGATCTGGGATTCACCACCGATTCAGCCTTGTGCAGTTCGTGTCTCTCGCCTTCATGGGCTCGCAGCGTTCCAGAGATCGCCAGCAGAACCAGCATGAGCGCGAAAGCCGACAAAATCCGCCAAAACGACGCTTTTTGAACTTGAGTCATCATGCTAACGGTCGCTCTGTACGGTCTTGAAGCGCAATCTCAACTGTTCCCGCCGGTAGCCCGCATCGCCCACATGGCGGTCTTCCTTGCCTTTATATTCATGAGCCCGGTGCAGAGTCACGTCCGGATCTTCGTAACAGCCTTGCAGGATTGGAATGATCAGCAAGAACAGGCCAAGCCGTCTCATGCTGCCTACCCTTCCTTGTAAGCGGTCTCCCAGCCCCAGGGCTTGCCCTGCGGCTGGCGCTGCAAATCCGGATTGTCGTTGCCGGCGCGGCGAACCACCCGTTCGCGGAAGATGTCTGCCACCATGTCGGCGTCGCCCGCGAGCAGCGCCTTGGTGGAACACATTTCGGCGCAGAGGGGAAGCTTGCCCTCGGCTAGACGATTCCGGCCGTATTTCTTGAACTCTTCCTCGGAATGATCCTGTTCCGGACCGCCGGCGCAAAACGTGCACTTGTCCATCTTGCCGCGCGCGCCGAAAGCGCCGTCCTGCGGGTATTGCGGAGCACCGAACGGACAGGCGTAGAAGCAGTAGCCGCAACCGATGCACAGGTCCTTGTCGTGCAGCACGACGCCGTCCTCGGTGGTGTAAAAACAGTCCACCGGACAGACCGCCTGGCAAGGCGCATCGGAACAATGCATGCACGCGACGGAAATGGTTTTCTCTCCAGGCAATCCGTCGTCCAGCGTGATCACCCGCCGACGATTGACGCCCCAAGGGACTTCGTGCTCATTTTTACACGCGGTGACGCAGGCGTTGCATTCGATGCAGCGCTCTTCGTCGCAAAGAAACTTCATTCGGGCCATGGTTCAAATACGTTTGGAACAATTAAATCCGACAGTTCAAATGACCTTGAATCGCCCCTATCCTGGCAATGTGGTTAAGCCGTCAGCCGGCAGGGAATATCGGAATGACAGGCTTAGAATTCGGCCGCCAATAACATCCTGTTCTACTTGAAAACGATTGTAGGGTGAGTTAGGCGCGCTGCCACGAACCATTCCATGACAACGGGACTCTCTGCGCGCCGTAACCCACCGGTTCCGCGGCCTTGCGTGGTGGGTTACGGCGCGCGAAAGCACCACAGGAACTTTACTGGTTCCGTGCGATGCGCGCCTAACCCACCCTACAACACGAATCGGAACGTTGTTTTCAGCCATACCCGCAACTTAAAGGCATTGACCTTTTACTTTACCCCTTCAAAACCCGTCCCGTCGGAGTCCTTACGTCCATAGCTCCGCCAACGAAAAAGTGATGGCGTCAAACGGCCGCATCGATACAGGGTCTTCGTCTTTCAGCGTAGCCAGCAGCACCCAAAAGCCCTCGCGCAACTCGAACGCTTCCAGGGTCCGCTCGAGCGGGTCGACCAGCCAGGCATGAGCCACGCCGTAGCGGGCGTACAAAGGCAGCTTGATGGCGCGATCTTTTTTCTCGGTGCCGGGCGAGAGGATTTCGCACACCCAATCGGGCACCACTTCGAAGCGATGGTCTCTCGGAATCTCCGGCATCCGCTCGCGCCGCCAGCCGGCCAGATCGGGCACGGCGACCTCGGTATCTCGGACGAAGTGGACCTCGGGTTCCGGAAGAATCTGCCAACGACCGGAGCCGCTTCGAGTTTTGCAAAAAGGAGGTACGAGTGAGCAGAGCAATCCACCCTTCACCAGATGCTGTGGGCCTGTGGGGCGGGTTTCGGTATACAACCGAGCGCCGAGCACTTCCCCGACCAGATTTTCCGGCAAGGCGAGCAGACATTCATACGACGTCGGCACAGCAGCGCTGTGACCCTGAGTCATGTCAATCTACTTCTGGTTTGGTCGGACGCTCCGAACGCTTGGCAATCTCGATTAAGAGGCGCAACGCTTCGTTTACGGCATCGGCATTTGGGAACGCCTCCGCTACATCAGGTTCCAAGCGAACCACGTCACCAAACGCTTTTCGTTTCGGCCCGAACCGTCTTACTCGTAAACTCTTCAGGTCGTACTCCGACCGAAGTTCATCGTTCAGTTCCGTATCCACCTTGCTCATACGCTTTTCGCTCCGCTTTGGTTGCCTCTCTCGCACTAATCAAGCGAATACTATCCTCTCGTTCCGTATAGGACACCAATAACAAACGCCCGTTTTGAGTTTCCCCCACGAGGATATAACGATGTTCGTCTTCGGAATGGTCTGGATCGTAAAAGTCGATAAATAAAGGATCGCTGAAAGCCGTGCAGGCTTCTTCAAATGAGACACCGTGCTTCGCTTTATTGGTGGCAGCTTTCTCTTTATCCCATTCAAACTTCATTTCTCAGTCACTAAATCCGGCTCTATCCGGCACAGCGAAACCTTGGTCTCCTGCATCGCCGTTACCGAATCGTAGCCGTAGGTGAACACGATGTTGCAGGATTCGCCCAGCACGTACGGCGCGCTGCCTTCCGGGTATTTCGGCCGCAAGTCCTGCCCCTCGTAGTGCCCGCCGAAATGGAAAGGCATGAAGACGACGCCCGGTCGGACCCGCTCGGTGACGAAAGCCATGACGCTAATCCTTCCGCCTTCGGGGCCGGCGACCCACACCTGTTCGCCGTGCCGCACCCCGGCGTTGTTGGCGTCGCGCGGGTTGATCTCGACGAACATGTCCTGCTGCAGCTCGGCCAGCCAGGGATTGGAGCGGGTTTCGTCGCCGCCGCCTTCGTATTCGACCAGGCGTCCCGAAGTCATGATCAACGGAAAATCCTTGCTGAAGTCCTGCTGCTGGATCGAGGCGTAACGGGTCGGCAAGCGCCAGTAACGCTTGCGGTCCTGGTAAGTCGGGTATTTCTCCACCAGATCGCGGCGCGGCGTGTACAAAGGCTCGCGGTGGATCGGCACCGGATCGGGGAAGTTCCACACGATGCAGCGGGCCTTGGCATTGCCGTAAGGCGCACAGCCGTGCTTGATCGCGACCCGGATGATGCCGCCTGAAGGATCGGTCTTCCAGTTCTTGCCCTCGGCCAGTTTCTTTTCCTGCTCGGTCAAATCCTTCCACCAGCCCAGTTTCTTCAGCAGCTCGGCGCTGAATTCGGGATAGCCGTCCCGGATATCCGCTCCCTTGTTCGAGGAGCCTTCCGCCAAAAGGTTCTTGCCCTGGTATTCCGTGCCGAAACGGGCGCGGAACGGCGAACCGCCCTCCGCCACCGTCTTGCTGGTGTCGTAGAGGATATGCGAACCGGGATGCTTCATTTCCGGCGTACCCCAGCACGGCCAGGGCAGGCCGTAATACTCGCCGTCACAAGGGCCGCCCTGCCCCTTCAAGGTCGTGGTGTGGAAAGTGTGCCAGTTCTCCTGATGGGCCTTGAGCCGCTCCGGGCTTTGGCCGGTATAACCCGCCGCCCAGGCGCCCCGGTTGATCTCCCGCAGGATGTCCTCGATCAGCGGCGTGTCGTTCTCGACTTGGATGTTCCTGGTCAACTCCTTTTCGAACCCGAACTTGCGGGCGAACTGGTACATGACCATGTGGTCCGGCCGCGACTCGAACAGGGGCTCGATGATCTGGCTGCGCCATTGAATCGACCGGTTGGACGAGGTCAAGGAACCGTAAGTCTCGAACTGGGTGCAGGCCGGAAGCAGGTAGACGTTGTCCGTGCGGTCGTGCATCACGGCGGTGACCGTCGGATACGGATCGATTACGGCCAAAACGTCCAGTTTTTCCATCGCGGCTTTCATCTCGGGGCCGCGCACCTGGCTGTTGGGCGCATGGCCCCAGAACACCATGGCCTTGATGGGATTCCGCTGCGAGATGTTCTCGCCCGCTTCCAATACGCCGTCGATCCAGCGGGAAACCGGGATGCCGTTGTTGAACATCGGCTTGATCTTCTTCCCCGCACCGTCGTCATACTCGCTTTGGTCGAAGCGGGCGGCGAGCCAGTCGAAATCGATGTCCCACACTTTCGCCCAGTGCCGCCAGGCATCCTCGCTCAAACCGTAATAAGCCGGCAGACTGTCGGCGTTCGGGCCTACGTCAGTCGCCCCTTGCACGTTATCGTGCCCGCGAAACACGTTGGTGCCGCCGCCTTCTAGCCCCATGTTGCCGAGCGCGAGCTGAAAGATGCAGTACGCGCGGGTATTGTTGTTGCCGATCGTGTGCTGCGTCCCGCCCATGCACCAGATGAAGGTGCCGGGCCGGTTTTGCGCCATGATCCGCGCGGCCTTATGAGCGAGTTCTTCCGGCACTCCGGTAACCCGCTCGACTTCTGCCGGCGTCCATTTCGCCACTTCCTTGCGGATTTCGTCCATCCCGAACACCCGCTGCTCGATGAACGTCTTGTCCTCCCAACCGTTTTGGAAAATGTGCCACAACAGGCCCCAAATGAACGGCACGTCGGTTCCGGGCCGAATGCGGATGTGCAAGTCGGCATGGGCGGCGGTGCGGGTGAAGCGCGGATCGACCACGATCAGCGGCGCGCCGCGCTCCTTGGCGCGGAAGATATGCTGCATCGACACCGGATGCGCCTCCGCCGGATTGCCGCCGATGATGAAAATCGACTTGGCGTTGTGGATGTCGTTGTAGGAATTGGTCATCGCCCCGTAGCCCCAGGTATTGGCGACGCCGGCGACCGTGGTCGAGTGGCAGATGCGGGCCTGGTGGTCGATATTGTTGGAGCCCCACAAGGCGGCGAATTTCCGAAAGAGATAAGCCTGCTCGTTGTTGTGCTTGGACGATCCGAGCCAATAGACGGAATCGGGACCGTATTGCTCGCGGATGGCAAGAAGTTTGTCGCCCAGCTCGTCTATGGCCCGATCCCAGCCGATGCGCTGCCACTTGCCGTCGACCAGCTTCATCGGATATTTGAGCCGTCGCTCGCCATGGCCGTGCTCCCGCACCGACGCCCCTTTCGCACAATGCGCCCCCAGGTTGAACGGATGGTCGAAAGCCGGCTCCTGGCCGATCCACACGCCGTTCCGCACCTCGGCAATGACCCCGCAGCCCACCGAGCAATGGGTGCAGACGCTTTTGACCTTCTTGATTTCCCCTGACGGCTGCGCGGGAGCGCCCGTCGCATCGACCTTTTTCATCATCGATAGAGGCACGGCTCCCGCCAAGGCCGCGCCGCCCACGGACAGCCCCGACCGCCGCAGAAACTCGCGGCGGTCAATGCCGTGCCCCGAGGTTTGCGACTTGGAAGACGAATCGTTTTCGGAAGCGGGCCGCTTGAACAGTTTCATGATCGAATTTTAATTCTTAGAGGAAATTGGACGAAGCAAACCGGGCTCAAAACCGCGCTGCATCATAATAGGCGCGGACGTGCTCGGTCTCCCGATAGCCTTTTTTAGCGGAGTCGACCGCCGGTTTCCCAGGAGCCTCAATCTCCCCGCCGCAAGCGCTGCGCTGCGACACAAACGCACCAAACAGCCCCCCGACCAAAGCCGTCATTCTCCGAATGAAACTTCGCCGCGGTTTCGATGCGGGAATAGGGTTCGAATCGCTCATGAACAAGCCTCGAGGAAAGCTGTAAACGTGTGCCAATTAAACAATCTGCGGCACACCGGGTCAAATTCCGAGCGTGCTTGTCAAGTATTTTCGCCGCTGTTGCAGACCGAATCCCGATTGATCTCGGTTCGACGAGGACGATGTGCAGTTTCCGTCCGGCCCGCCGAAAGGCGAATACAAGTTTCTGCCCCGCCATTCCTCCATGGTAGAAGATGAAGGTTTGCCGCCGACGAGTAACGGAAGTTCTGATACGGCGTGCTTCCGCTCGTGTTGTCGTCCTGAAGTTGTGAATGTCCCACATCTGCGGTATACGCTTGTTTTATATCGAAACAGGGATCTCCTATGCCCAAGACCGCTAAAATTTTCATGAATGGAGCCGTGGACCGAGTGCCGCTGGAGGTTGTTGGAGTACTCGCGTTTACGCTGTACGGGATAGGCAAATGACCGTTCATATACAAATTCCCCAAAAGGCTCTGCAATCCCTCTGTCGGCGTTACCACGTGCAGCGGCTCGCCCTGTTCGGCTCGGTGCTGCGCGAGGACTTCGGGCCAGAAAGCGATGTAGACGTATTGGTGGAATTCGAGCCGGGACACACGCCGGGCTTGGGTTTCGTTCGGTTACAGCGCAATCTCTCCGATCTGTTGGGGCGCCCCGTGGACCTACACACCTACCGGAGTCTGAGCCGTTACTTCCGCGATGAAGTGGCAAGAGAAGCCGAGGTGCAGTATGAGCGTAGAACGCAAACGCCCTAAGCTCGACGACACGGCCCGCATACGTCATATGCTCGATGCAGCACGCCGGGCCTGCGAGTTGGCCCAAGGCAAGGAGGTGGGCCGTCTCGACCCCGACTGCGAGACCGCCCTGGCCTTAACGCGGCTTTTGGAGATCCTGGGCGAGGCGGCCAAACACGTGACCCAGGAAACCCAAGCCAAGCATCCGGTCGTGCCTTGGCGAGACATAGCCGACACTCGCAACCGTATCATCCGCGAGTATTTTGATGTCGACTACGACATCGTCGAAGCCCTGATCCGCGTCGACCTGCCGCCCCTGATCAAACAGCTCCAGGTCGTTTTGGGGACATTGCAGGCAGATCCGAAGCAACTATGACCGGTACCACAAAGATGATCCCGCTTAACCCGGATAGATATACCCTCGGACGCCATGAAACCATTCCCGTGCGCTTCGGTTCGCTGACTAAACGCTATCAAGCCTGGTGCGAGAACCCAAACGTGCTCGAAGACAAGGCCAAGGTTCGGCTCGGGGTCGGCAGGGATATGGCCTCGGTCGTCAAGTATTGGCTGATTGTTGCGCAGGCGGTTCAGTCCTAGCGGAAACTTTAAGTGGCTATAGTTGCCACCGAAGCGTTTGAGTAAAAATCCATGAGCGAAGACTGCCCTTTCTGCCAATTGTCGCCTGAACGCATAATCGTAGGTGACGATCTCTGTGTCGTAATCCGGGATGCTTATCCCGTTTCCCCCGGCCACACGCTAATAATGCCACGGCGTCATGTGGGCTCATTCTTCGAAACCTCTGCCGACGAGCGCGCGCGCCTGTTGCAGTTCCTCGACTTGGCTAAGAAAGACGTTTTAGGTCACTTCCAACCCGACGGTTTCAACATCGGCATCAACGACGGGCCTGCTGCCGGCCAAACCGTCCTCCACCTGCACGTCCACCTCATCCCCCGCTACCTAGGGGACCAAGCCGACCCGCGCGGTGGTGTGCGCTGGATACTGCCGGACAAGGCAGCGTATTGGAAAAAGTGATATGGAACTAGAAGACTACTACCGCCAGTTTGCCCAGTTAAAGCGTGCCCCGAACCGAATCTTTCCGGAAACTACGCGCCACAAAGCGCCGCACAAACCACTTTTGCTCTTGGCCATCATGGAGATGATCGCGCGAGGAGAGATTACTTCCCGCTTCATCAGCATTGCCGATGAAATTACCGAGCTGAATGACTTATTTTCCGCTTACTGGCGGGCGCTGATGCCTATTACCCAAACCAGCAGTATCGCTTTTCCATTCTCCCGCCTGCACAGTGAGCCATTTTGGGAATTGGTACCTTTGCCAGGAAGGCAAATCAGCCGCGAGGCTATCAATGGCGTCTCTAGCGTTTCGCAGTTACGTCAGTTGGCTTTGGGGGCTAACTTGGATGAAGACTTATTTCGCTACATGACGTACGCGGAGAGTCGCACCAAGCTGACTGACGCCCTCCTGCGTGCCTGTTTGTCGGATCAAGGCCAAACCATCCTGATGGCGGAGCTTGGTGTGCAACACCAAGCCTTTCGATACAGCTTGGAGCTGGAGGCCAAAGCGCACAAAATCAAAGAGCCATCCACGGAAGTGCCCTATGCCGACGCCGTACGGGATCAAGGATTCCGAAGAGTGATCGTGAACTGTTATGACCATCGCTGCGCGCTGTGTGGCGTGCGTATCGTGACGCCAGACGGCCATACTGCGGTGGAAGCCGCGCATATCAAACCGTGGAGTCAGTTCAAGGACGATGATGTACAAAACGGGATGGCGTTATGCCGCCTCTGCCATTGGGCTTTCGATGAAGGCCTAATGAGCGTAGACGGTGACTACAGAGTTTTAACGTCCCGGCAAATGACTGCTGCCCCGAACGCCGCCGGTTTCCTCATAACTTTGGCGGGTCGTCCTATCATTGGGCCAAAGGACCAAGCCCTATGGCCGGACCTTGGCCGCTTGTCCTGGCATCGGCACTATGTTGCGGTTGGGTTGTGACGTGGGGCTGAGCACCGAGGAATTGCAGAGCAAGAGCCGCTCTGATGATGGCGGTTTTCAAGGACGGAGAAATTCGTTTGTCTCCGTAGTATCGGAAATCGAAAACGACCGAGCCGGCCGACCTATATAAGAACGACCAGTTCAGAGTAGCCTGCCAAGGCCCGATCCGCGGTCATGAACCGCAAGGGTTCGGTAATCGCTTGGGCGATGAGTGTCCTGTCAAACGGATCGCGATGGAGATTGGGAAGTTTCCGCACGGCATTGGCATGCTCCCAGGTGACGGGCAATGGGAGAAAGCCCGCCTCGATCAGACGATCCGGCAGACAACGCTGATCGATCTTGAGCTTTCCCAAAGCTGATTTGATGCTGATTTCCCATATCGAAGCCGCACTTGCATAAACCGCCTCTGCCCGATCGATCTCGGCACGCGCCGTATTGGATAAGGCAGCATCATCGGCCAATACCCACAGGAGCACATGAGTGTCGAGGGGCAATCTCACTGACCGTCACCTTCAAAATCAGCGACGATCTCATCGGGCAAAGGGGCGTCAAAATCTGCGGCAATTTCGATTTCGCCTTTCATCAGGCCGAAACGGATGGTTTTTCGAGTCTCGGTGCGATAAGGGACAAGCTTAGCGGCGGGCTTGCCGGCCTTCGCGATCACGATTTCCTCGCCGGCCATAGCCGCATCCACCAGCTTGGAGAAATGGGTTTTCGCTTCGTGAATGTCGACGTGTTGCATAACGTGCTCCCAGTAGGTGGACTAACCCGAAGTCTAATTGGAAGCACTGTAGCGGGGAAAGGTACTCTGAACAGCGCTACGAATCTGCCACTTCGTCATTCAAAAACTCTCGGCATTCTTCGGCCGCCAATCACTCTCATTTCATACGCTTCCCGCGCCGAACGCTCCGAATAGCTGACGTGCACCGGCTTGTCCGGGCCATAGTAGTACAGCCGGTCGTACGGAAGGTTCGCCATGAGCCAGCGGGCGACTTCTTCCATGTTTTCGTCCCGCACCAAGAAATCCACCGCCGCGCCGAGCCGGGGGCAGATCGGTCTGCCTTTCCGGTTCAGTTCGTGGGCGGCGTGCTGGTCCAGTTCCGGGGCGATTCGGCCAGCGATTCGCTTGGCGAGTTCCGACGAGCAGAAGCCGTAGGTGAGTTCGATCATCCCGAAGTAGTCGATCACCGGGTCCAGAATGTTGACGGCGAGATCGTACAGCGCGGAATAGCTGTCGGGTTCCTTGGGACGATTGGGTAAACCGGTGCGGGCCAGGGTCTCGCCGCACTCAATCAATTGGCGGTAGGTGAAATAACGCCCGCAAGGGGCCTCCAAATCGGGAATGCTGCGGCTGCGGACGAGGCGCAAACCGTCGACGGTCCAGCGGGCGGCGTCCAGGCGAGCATGAAATTCCGCGGGGCTGAGACCGTAGCCGCTGAAGTCGACTACTCCCAGGTTTTCCAGCGCTTCGTCGAAAGCCAGCTGCTCGGCGTAATTGGGGAACTCTTCGTTGATGAAGCGTGATTTCCGATAGAGATAAGGCGGTTCGTACGGCTCGCCGTAATCGAAGATGTCGAGCTCCTGGGTGCGAAGGTTGATCTTCACCCGTTGCAGCATTCGCGGCAGCGGTTTGCCGGAAAAATCGTCGAAGCTCATCAGGGTGAGCTTGCCGGAACGGATATGAATCTTGATGAGATCGGCGCTGCTCACGTCGCCATAGAGGAGAACGCCGCAACCGACATAGGCGCGCAGGATGGCGGGTAGTTGCACCACCAGCCGCGTGGGAAGTTGCAGCGATTCGCCCTCCTCCAGCCAGCCGATGCCTTGCTCCGCGGCTTCCCGGCAAGCTTGTTCGATAGCCTCGGGACTGGCGGCGGCAAACAGGAGCTCCCGGCCGGATTCGAGAGCGGCCCGGTAGTCGCCAAAGAAGGCCTTGATGTCCTTTTGCAGGCGGGTTTCGAGATGGCGGTAGGGTTTCCGCTTTTCGAACTGCCACAAGGCAAAGTAGACGCGAAGGTCGTCGATGCGGGATCGCCGGGCCTGTTCCAGGATGGCATCGGCGTTTTCCTTGCGGGACTTGACGAAGCGCAAGGCCGCCGAGAGCGAGCCGAAATGGGCGGCAACGGCGTCCAAGTGTGGAAACTCGCTGCGATCAGGGTCGCGGCCGAGCTCCAGGCAGCATTCCCACAGCGAATCCAGGAGCTCGCGATGTTGTTCATACTTGGCTTCCGCCTTGCCGATTTTTGCCGGCTTTGTCGGGCGGGAGAGATGGGAGAGTCGCAGGATGTTCCGCCGATTCTCCAGCCGTCCGACCATGAAACGCTGCTCGGTGTCCTTGTCCTTGAAGACGTAAAAGATGCCGGGGCCGACCGGCAAAGGCTCTTCGTCCAATACTTCGGCGATGAAGGCGCGGAGCTCGCCCTGGGTATAGTATTTCTGAAAGGTATTGCGCGACGTCAGAATGCCGTCGCCATAAGACGTGCCGCGCACAGCGTCCGGGTTGGCCAGCATGGCCGAAACCACCAGCAGTTCTTCCACCAGCCGATAGGCGCCTTGCAGGGCTTCGATGCGCTCGCCCATGTCCTCGATGACGTTGATCACGAACCCCAGGTTGACGATATGGGCGTTCCGCCGGGTTTCCTCGGGCGCGTAATAGGGGTCCCAGCCGGCGGCTTCGATACCGTTTTCCTTGAGTCCGCGCACGTCGTCTCCTCGTCCGCAGCCGTAGTCGAACACTGTTTTCGAACCGTCCAGAAAGCCGAACCGGGTGAGGGTTTGGATCGGTGCGGAGAATCCGTAGCGGGTGAGAGCGGTGAGATGGCGGGCGATGCCGCCAATCCCCCCTAGCCCCCCTTTTCCAAAGGGGGGAATAGAGGTAAGGAGACCAGGGGAATCCGATTCGTCATTACCGATAGGCACCAGTTCATGCCCGGCCAATCTGAACCCGCGCTGTGCCAGCAGGATTTCCCAGGCTTGCTTGAACCCGATGCGACAAGGGTCGTCGAACAGGCCGATTTGCTCGGCAGCTGAGGTCAAAGCCTCGAACATTTCCCGTTGCGGATGGCTTGCGGGCAGAAGCAGTTCCTTGCGATGCAATATCGGCGGGTTGAGGGAGTTCTCGTAGGTGCGGAAGCGGACGGTGTGCTTTTCGAGGTCGACCGTCCAGTAGCGGCGTAGAACCGGAAAGCCTTCTTCGAAAAAACCCGAATAATCGAGCAGCGAAACGCTGTTCTGCTCCCGGTTCAGCTTGACGACGTTGTAGTCCTCGCCCGGATGGATCTGAGCAACGCGGCCGGCGGCGTGAATCGCGTCGCGCGATTCCGGCTCCAATGTGTCCAGCAGGCTTACGTGGAAATAAACGTTCCGGGCGACGGATTTGCCGAACGGCGGCATGAAGCGAACTCCTACGATTCAAGCAACAGGCTTGGGTCCGAACACGTTCTTTCCAGGCCCATGGCTACGGTGGTAATGTTCACGGTTCCGATCTTCCGCCTTGTCACAGGGGACAGAAACAGATCTCCAACGCAGTTCCGAAAACCGAATTAACCGCAGTTTGCCGAAATGAAGAAACACGATTCTTTCTTCAGGCGTTGGGCTGAAGCGAAGCTTAACGCGACAAAGAATAACGATGTGGCCGAGTTGCCGAAAGTCGCTAGCGATGGGTCGGCCGAGGCTGCGGAAAACGCGTCGTTCGACGCTTTCGCCCTGCGCGAATTGTTTCGACGGCCGGAATTTGCCGTGCGCGACGGGCTGGACGACTACGACGGCGACTACACCGTTTTCGAGCCCCGCGGCGAATTCATGACCTCCGACATGCGTTGGGCCCTGGAACGCGCCCAGGCGACCACGTCCGATACTGCCCGCTCCCCGGAATCGTCCCCTGCAACGGCAATGGCGGACAACGCTCCGAACAGCACCGACCAGGCGGAATCTTCAAGCTGATTTTTCTTCCCGAATGCCCCAATCACCCGACAGTTGCCGGCCGAATCCGCGGCAAGCATCCGCTTACGAGACCGAACCGACTACATGGGTATCGTACCGGTCGAACGGACGCCTGCTGATCATCGGGGACAGCGATGCCGTTGTCCCGGTAACGGAACGCCTTCCGGCCATGCTGCGCCGCTTTGTCCTGTTTACCGATAGTCCGCCAGAGCCGCTGGCCGAGTCGTTGAAAAGCCGGGAAATTCCCTATTTGGAGCCGTGTGCGGACATAAACATCGAAGGCCATTTGGGGGCTTTTCGGGTGGAAACACGCTGTGGCGGGATACGCATCGATGCCCGAGTTGCGCTGCTGCCGCCGGAAACCGCTTTCGATCTGATCCTGGATCTGCAAAACCCACCGGCTATCGATCTGCCCGTCCCGCCGATCGGCTATTTCGCACCGGGCAGAGACGCGGAAAAGCGGGAACAGGCCCTGAATGCGCTGGCCGAAATGGTCGGCGAGTTCGACAAGCCCAAGTTTTTCGAATATAGGCCCGAACTCTGCGCTCACGGCGCGAGCCGCATCGAGGGCTGCAGATCATGTCTTGATGCCTGCGGAACCGGGGCTATCGAATCCCGCGGCGATCGCGTCTCGGTCGATCCCTATCGCTGCCAGGGCTGCGGCGAGTGCGCCACGGTTTGTCCCTCGGGAGCGATGAATTACCTGTATCCGCGCCGGATAGACAGTTTGAAGTGCTTGCGGCTCATGCTGGACGCTTTTTTCGAGGCGGGCGGCGACCGACCCGAACTCTTGTTGCACGACAGCAGCGCGGGCGCGACCTGGATAGCCGAGTACGAATCCGAACTGCCGGAGAATGTTCTGCCCTATGAGTTGGAAGCTCTGGGAGCGAGCGGCATGGACTTTTGGCTGTCCGCCTTGGCTTACGGCTTCGAGCGCGTGACTTTATTGGCGGCCGGAAAACTGACCGAGCCGACCCGGCGAGTTCTGGCCGAGCAAATCGGTTACGCCGGCGAAATCCTGTCCGGCATGGGTTATCCGTCCGATTCGATACGCCTGATTTGCGCGGAGGATTGGCCGAGTGCTCTTGAACCGCTCCCTGCTTCGCCATGCCGGACACACGCCCGTTTCGCCGCGGACGATGACAAGCGCACCGTCATCCGCCTCGCGATCGAGCATCTATACCGGCAAGCGCCGTCGCAGCCGGAATCGACAGTCCTGTCCGCCGGAGCGCCGTTCGGCGAGATTCGGGTGGATAAGGAAAAATGCACGCTGTGCCTCGCCTGCGTCTCGGTCTGCCCGGAACGCGCCTTGGCCGACGGGCAGGATGTGCCGCAACTCAAGTTTATCGAAGCCAATTGCGTCCAATGCGGATTGTGCGAGAAAGCCTGCCCGGAACACGCCATCTCGCTGGCGCCGCGTTATCTCTTCGATCAGCAGGAGGCGCGGCGTGTGCGCCTGCTGCATGAGGAGGCGGTATTCCGCTGCGTCGAGTGCGGAAAGCCCTTCGCGACCGCCGCCATGATCAAGACCATCACCCAGCGCTTGCAGCACCACCCGATGTTTCAGGGGCCGAACCTCCGTCGGCTTCTGATGTGCGACGACTGCCGGGTCAAGGCCCATTTCGAACACCTGTCGCAAAAACCATGAACGACACCACGCTCTCGCCTATTCCCGAAGAAGATCGATGGCGGGCGGAAACCTACGGCCTGCTGGCCCGGCTTCTGGCTGCCGCACCGGATAGGGAACTGCTGGAACGGATCGCCGCCATTCCATGCGAGGAGAGTCCCAACGACCCACCGCTGGCGCGAGCCTGGAAACGGCTGGCGGCTGCCGCCCGCGACGCCGGCGAAATCGAGCTCGCCGAGGAATATCAAGCGGCGTTCATAGGCCCGACCCGCGGCGAGTTGCTACCCTATGCTTCCTGGTATCTCACCGGCTTTCTCATGGAAAAGCCTCTGGCCGCCTTGCGCGACGAGCTTCGGAGCTTAGGTTTAGAACGGCAGGCATCGGCGAAAGAACCCGAGGATCATGTCGCCGCGCTGTGCGAAGCGATGAGCCTTCTGATTATCGAGGCAGACGGACGCGAGGCGGATTTTTTCGCTAAACACTTGGCGCCTTGGATCATGCGCTTCTTCAGCGATCTGAAAGAAGCCCGGTCCGCTCGTTTCTATCGAGCCGTAGGCGAACTGGGAACGGCTTTTCTGAACATCGAACAACAGTATTTGGAGATGGCGCAGCCCAAAAAACCGATATGACACGACTCGTCCTTAGCCTGATTTTGACCGCTGGTTTGGTACTGCCCGTCTTCGCCCGCGAAGCTCCAACAGCCCGATGCCCTTCCGCCGACACCATCAGGCGCGAAATCCTCGAGGAACTAAAAGCCGTTCGTGCCAAGCCGAGATACTGCGGCCGGAAGCGATTTCGACCCGCCAAGCCGCTGCGGTGGAATCAAAAGCTGTTCGAAGCGGCGAAAAAACACGCCGAGGAGATGAGCCGCAACGACCGACTCTCGCACAGAGGCCGGGATGGACGAAAGGCGGGGGACCGCATTACCCGAGCCGGCTATGACTGGGAGGTTTATGGCGAAAACATCGCCCAGGGGCAGCGCACGGTGGGGGAAGTCATGCGGAGTTGGCTCGACAGCACCGGGCATTGTTCCGCCATCATGGAGGCTGATTTCGACGAAGTCGGTGTCGCCTGTGCGAGCAGCGGCGGCGGAGGCTCGCCTTATTGGGCGATGGTCTTGGCCGCTCCGCTGTCGAATTCCGGCCGGTAGAGCGTTTTCCGATTCAGTGTAAGGGATCCGGATATGTAGGTCGGCAATCCCTTGCCGACGTTTCGGCTCGGCAAAAGGAATGCCGACCTACGATCCGCGCATCCGGCGGAACTCGTCAATAGCCGCTGGTATTCTTTTCCACCCAGCGCTCGCCTTCCTTCAGGGTTTCCTTTTTCCAAAACGGCGCGCGGCTTTTCAGCTCTTCCATGATGTAGCGGCAGGCGTCGAAGGCCGCGCCGCGATGGGAGGACCACACCGCGACCAGCACGATGGGCTGATCGGGAAGTATCTCGCCTACACGGTGAATGACGAGCGCATCCAAAAAACACCAGCGGGTCTGGGCTTCTTCGACGATTTTCTCGAGCTGCCGCTCGGTCATGCCGGGATAATGGTCGAGAAACATGTGCCGGACTGTCTCATTTTCGTTGAAGTCGCGCATGGTGCCGACAAATGAGCAGGTCGCACCGTATTTTCCGGTGTGGCCCAGTGTTTCCGTTTGATAGCGCTGTAGTTCCGAGTAAGGGTCGATTCCGGTCGGGCGCAGCTCGATCAGCACTTCAGCCCCCGGTCACCGGCGGAAAAAAAGCCACTTCGTCGCCGTCCTTGACCGGCGCGTCCGGATCGGCATAGTCCATATTCACCGCACAGAGGATACGATCCGGCAGATATTGGCCTTCGCTCACCGCTTTCCACACGTCGCTTACCGTATCGATGTCTTCCGCGGCAAGACTGTCGTCCACTCGCCCCATTTTTTCCCGGAGGCTTCCGAAATAACGCACTCTAATCGACATGCGATTTAATCTCTGTCTTCACCAAAAACCATCCAAGAGCCGCCATCGTGTTACTGAGCGCAAAGAAAGTAGATCCCTAACGGAACACGCCGGTCTTCGTTCGCTCGGCACATTCCGGCTGTTCCGCGTGCACACTTTCCACGGGCATTCATTTTTACTTCGATCAAACCCGGAACTTTTTTATCCGGCGGAGCGATTAACGCGCGTAAAGACATGGGATGGCTCTCGCAGACCTGCCCGCACGCGCGGGTGATCTTGCCGGTGACCGAGCCAGACTGCGAACGCGGCCTTGGCGGAAAAGCGCTCGAAAGCGGCATCGACCAGGCCTTGTGCGACAAGTCCGCCGTACGAAGTATCGTCTGAAAAGATCGCCACCGATTTGACCAGGAGCAAATTCGCGGCATTCAAACGTCCGGCCAGCCAAGCCGCGAGGCTGTCCGAAGTGACCTCCCAAGATGCGGGAATGCCCGGATCGTTCATCAGGGACAAACCGGGCAGCCAAATCGTGGAGCGGCCGGATTCCACCAAAGCTCGAAGCGCAGGGACATCGCTCGCGATTCCGAGCTTCGGGCACAATCCGCTCAACATCAAACCGTATTGCCCCATGGCCAAGAGCGCCATGGCGTGAGCCGCCTCGTCGCCGAACGACCAGCGTTGCTGCGCCGACCGGACCTGGTCGGCGAAAGGCCCGCCTCCCGGCACGATGACGAGGTTCGCATCGGCCAAAGCATCCAGCCAGAACGGGAGAGTATCCGAGTCGGCCAGGCTGCCGCCCAGCTTAACGACCCATGTGATCGGCACCGGTCCTCTGGACTTGGAATTGCTCGAGCAGATGCAAGAGGGCCGTAGCTTTGTCGTAGCACTCCTGGTACTCCTGGTCCAGGACCGAATCGGCCACGATACCGCCGCCGGCCCAGAAGCGGATCGTACCGTCCGAGTGCACCAAGGTACGGATGGCGATGTTGCTGTCCATGTTGCCGTCGAAGCCGACATAGCCGATCGAGCCGCAATAGACGCCCCGCTGATGCGGTTCGAGCTCCTCGATAATTTCCATGGAACGAATCTTCGGCGCTCCCGTAATGGAACCGCCGGGGAAACAGCCGCGCAAGAGATCCACGGCGCTATGTCCTTCGGACAATCGACCGCGGACTGTGCTCACCAAATGATGCACGGTAGCGTAGCTTTCGATCTCGAACAGACTAGGCACATGGACCGAGCCCGGCTCGCAGTTCTTGCCGATGTCGTTGCGCAGCAGATCCACGATCATCAGGTTTTCCGCGCGGTCCTTGACGCTGTCCCGAAGTTCCTGCGCCTTGGCGGCGTCCGCGTGCGGGTCCTGCGACCGAGGGCGGGTGCCCTTGATCGGCTTGGTTTCAACGATGCCGTTGGTCACTTTGAGAAAGCGCTCCGGCGAGGAACTCAGCACCTGAACCTGCGGGAAGTTGAGATAGGCGCTGAACGGCGCGGGATTGTAAGGCCGCAAAAGTTGGTAGGCCGCCCAGGGATGTCCTATGCAATAGGCCGAAAAGCGCTGCGCCAGATTGACCTGATAGCAGTCGCCCTCGCGAATGTAATGCTGAATGCGTCCGAAAGCCTTTGCATAATAGGCTCGGCTCATATTCGAGACGACGTCGCTGAGCAGATAGAAGTCGGCCTGCTGCCATCCGATGGTCTGGATTTGGCTGAAGGCCTGAACCAAGTGGGGCCAGCGTACCGCGAGGGCGGGATCGCGCCCTTGTGCGACCAGCCAGGTACGGCGCGCCCAGTGATCCACGACGACCGCCCAATCGTAGATGCCGACGACCATTTCCGGGATGTTCTCCGCATCCAGGGCCTTGTCGGGCAGTTTCTCCAGCCTCCTCGCCAGATCGTAGCCGAAGTATCCGATAGCGCCGCCGCAGAAAGGCAGGCCCGGAAGCTGCGGAGCCTTTTCGCCGAGATATTGCTTGACCAGGGTAAACGGGTCATCCGGCGACAGTGTGATAGAGCCCTGCGATCGAATCTCGGTGAGCGGCCCGCGCGTGACCAGCGTCGCGACGGGATCCGCCGCGATGATGTCGTAACGTCCCTGTCGGCTATGCGGAAACCCGCTATCCAGAAAAACCGCCCAGCGCCGCTCCGCCCAAGGCAGAAACAAAGCGGCGCTGTCCTCGAAATAAGGCAGCTCTTCGATTCTCGGCGTCATGTCCGCCCCACCTCCCGCAATGCCAGACAAGCTACGGCTGCGGCTGGGGCGCAATCCGAAGCGTGAAAATCGTTTTGCGACGTCAACATTGAAAACAGTTCGCTGAAGTCCTTATAAGGAAAACCCGATCGTGCCGCCAATTCTCGCACCAGAAATCGTCCCACGCCAGCACCGATCAAAGGCGCATCGTCGCCGATCAAGCCGCGCGAAAGCTGGCGATCCAGAGCCGAACGAAGCTTCGCGAGTTGCCGCTCGCGGAAGAACCGGGCCGCCTGCCGCCATTGCTTCAACGATGCCGACTCCGCATCCCGCCCGAACAAGCGAGCTAGACGCCGGGCGCTTCCCTGGACGGTTTTTTCGCCGCTATCGGCCGCCGGCATCTGATCGGCGTGCTCGGGCAATTCTCCGCACAGCCGGTAGACGTCGGCAGTGGTCGCGAAATGTTCGGCCATGATACCGATCCACTCGCCCTCGAAGGGCGCCCGATCGGCAAGCGCCATCGCCGGGGTACGGACTATCCCGGTATAAATCAGCTCATCGTAACGCATTCGTTCATAATCGGTATAGCCTCGAGTTTCGACCCGGTGGCCGCGAATCAACGCAATATCGGTGGTCGTGCTCCCGATATCCACGAACATGGCATCGCGCAGATTTTCCGCCACCCAAAGCGCGCTCGCCAGCCAGTTGGCCGAAGCGATTTTTGGAACGCTTTCCGGGGTGATGGCATTGGCATCGAGAAACCCGTCGTGTCCGGCAAACACCTGCACCGAATTCTGCCGACAGCGCTGAATCATCGCTTCGACCAAGGCAATCACGCCTTGCTCCCGGTTTTCGAAAAAATCCACCAACTCGCCGGTCATGGTCATCGCATGGCGGCAGCCCGGTCTCGGCGAAATGGCTTCCAGGATTCGGCTCATGGCGCCATGCAGTCGATCCAAACCCAGCCACAAGGGACAGGGCTCCTGAATGACCGCGACGATTTCGCCGGCGCCGTTCAACGCCGCCGCTTTGAGATGGGCTCCACCGATGTCCCAGCCGATCATTTCAATGCTCATTTCACGTCTCCAAACCAATCTCGACGGGCTTTGCCGATTCCGCGTCGAATTCGGGCAAGATTCCGCTCCGCCACAATTCCAAAACCAGCGCGGCCGGATTAATGCCTAAGGATTGCCGCAGCCCGGCGTAGGACGTGGTCAGTCGCGGATTGATCTCGAGCACCCTCGGCCCCTGTTCGCACTGCATCAAATCGACCCCGGCATAGCCCCATAATTCCGGCACGGCCTCCGCGATCCAATCAGCCAAGGCTCGATACGCGGCAAGACCCGACCGGATGGCGCCGACCTCGCAGCCGCGCAAGGCAAAACCGCCCCGCGACCTGACGATCCGTTGCCGGTTACAGCTCAGCAGCCGCGCTTTCCCGTGAGCAAACAGTGCGGACAGGCTAAGCGATTCGCCTTCGATCAAAGGCTGAACGACATACCGGGCAAGGTCGTCGGTTTCGGCCGCCCAAGTCTTCCAGACCCACTCGGTTTCGATGATGCGGGCGCCTTCGCAACCAACGCCGTCGTCCGGCTTCACGACACGTGGGAATTCCAGAGGAATCGATTCGCTCAGAGCGTAAGTCGAAACGGCAGAAACGCCTTTATTTTGCAGGCGCTTCACGGTCGCCAGCTTGCTTGCGGCAAGGCTGACGGCGTCGGACGGGCTGGTCAACAGCGCCTTGCCGGCCGCCTCGACTCGACGACAAAGACGCTCCAGAATGCCGCCGGTTTCAGGCGCGATCGGCCACACCGCGTCGCAACGCTCGATCTGATCCACAAGGTGGCACTCAAGCTCGTCTTTCCGATCGACAAAGACCCATGAGGCCCCGGAAAACTTCCGGCCCGAAAGGGGGAGCCGCGCATCCCTGAACACGACCGTCCGAACATCCGGCAAGTCGGACAAATCCCTGAGGAGCGCCGTAAGCATCAACTCCCCTTCCTGCGCCAACGAGCGTGGAATTGCTTCGCCGAGCATCCCGCCGCCGGTAATATATTCGAAAACCAGTATCTTCATTCCTGCATCAAATGGACATCATCCCCGTCGTCGACATCATGGGCGGTGTCGCCGTGCACGCCAGGGAGGGCCGGCGCGAGCAATACCGTCCGCTGCAAAGCGTGTTGTGTTCGACTCCCAAACCGGAGGCCGTCATACGCGGTTTGCTCAGCTTGTATCCGTTCAAAAGGGTCTATATCGCCGATCTCGATGCGCTCATGGGCAAAGACCCCCAAACTAATTTGGCGGTCGAGCTGGAGCACTGCTTTCCGAAGGTCGAATTCTGGATAGATCGAGGACTGCCACGCCTCGGCGAACTGGAGTCTTTTCCAGTTAAAAAGCACGCCCGATCGGTCGTCGGCAGCGAATCGCTTTCCGAGGAATCTTTGCCGCTTCTGGCCCGTTCATGTCCGGGCTTCATCTTGTCGCTGGACTTTCTCGGCGACCGCTTGTTAGGGGCTGAGCAACTGCAGTACAGCCCGGAACTTTGGCCGGAAACCGTGATCTTGATGAGTCTCTCCCATGTGGGTAGTACGGCGGGTCCCGACTTCGGCCGTTTGGCGTCGTTCAGCCGCAAACATCCCCACCGACGCTTCATCGTAGCCGGCGGCGTGCGGGACGAACAAGATCTGATACGGCTTAAATCCATGGAAACGGCCGGCGTGTTGCTAGCCAGCGCCCTGCATTCCGGCACTATTGACTCGCGGCTGATCGGGCGTGTGATCGAGGATTCGGAGGAGGCGGTGACTTGAGGAAAGTCCGAGAATTCGTGACTTACGGACGAAAAAAAACGTTGCCCCGGTGCCGGGGCAACGTTTTTTCGACAAGCGCGATTATTTGTGCGCTGCGAAGGGGTGCTCGATCTGACCCTTCTGAGCCACGACTTCGGCTGCCTTCGGCTCGCCGGCAACGGCGCGCTTGATCGCCAGCTTGGTGGCTTCGTAGTTGTAGTCCTGGATTTTCGCGTCGTCTTCAGCCAGCCAGTGGATGAATACGCCTACGCAGACGAAAATGTCGTCGGCTTCGTCGGCAGGAATGGTGCCGTCTTCGACGCAATCGGCCACAGCCATGGCAACGCCGCGCTGTGCAGGCCCGAACATCTGGGTAGCCTGCTTGCCGTTCTTGATGGTGACTTTGTTGAACATGACGGTATTCGGCTTGGCCATCAGGTTCGGCGCGACTACGGCCAACAAGCTGCTGAATCCGTCTTTGTTATTGGTGATGCAGTTGGCGAAAGCCGTCTCTGCGGCGCTGCCGCGCGGACCCATGATCAGGTCGATGTGGGCGATTTCGTTGCCGCCGCCGCACAGAGCCTCACCCACCAACATCTTATTGATTTTCCCCATTGCTAACTCCTCTTTGGTAAAAGAAAAAACTTTCGAAGTAACGACACTGCCATATCCTCCTCCCCAAGCGAAGCATAAAAAATCCCTGTTGTTGTGCCGACGTGCCTCTACGCTTCCAGAAAACAGCCCGTCTTTCGCTTGCGCTGGCCCAGCAACGCTTCCAGGCGCACGGCCAGCAAACACGCTACTGTGAGATCGGCCGTCGTACCCGGATTGATTCCGCCGGACTTGAACTCCGCATCCACTGCTCGGAGGAGCGGCATGACTTGTTCCGGTCTATCGGAAACGGATAACGCCTTATCGATCTGCGCCATTCGGCTGGCAACTATCCCTGTATATCGAGCGCCGAACTTACGCTCGATGTGGCTGTCGGGAATATGCTTGAGTAAGCCTACGAACACCGCCACTGCCGACCATTCTTTATCGCCCCACTGGGACAATTTCCTATGATAACGTGGAATCGCGAAATCAAAAACATCTGCAAAAGAATTAGTGTATTGATAAGCGATGCGATCACGATGTTCCGCAAAACGCATGGCTTCGAGCAAAGTTACCTCCGGCGCGTCGCGAACATCCTGATCCGGAGACTCGCCGAGGCCGCCCGGCTGCGCCAGCCGTATGGCCTTGTAAGTCCAGTCCGCGTCGGCTTGCGTCGTCGCACCGAGAACCCGCCGGAGCGCATCCCTGAGCGTTTCGCCTTCGCGAATCTCCTGAACCGCCTGAAACAGGGGCGCGGCCAGCAGGATGATGCCGAGATTGGTATTGCAGGGGACGACCTCGCGAGTCGCCCGAGTCGCGTGATAGATCTTCTCGCCCAGGGAAAGATCGGAGTCGCACAAGAAAGGCCCGCTGGCCGCGGCGCTACGCCGGAAGTCCTCCACGGTCATATCGTGCGCCTCGGAATAAATGCTGACGTTCCCCGGCTTGAAGGCGCGAAGCTCCGTCTCGCAGGCATCGAGGTAAGCGGACAATAAAGCGTCCCGTTGAATAGGCATCGGAACCGACGTCACCGAACCCGGATTTCCCCGTGAGGCTCGGGGTGACAAAGCGACAGGAAGTCGTCGACCAACAAATCGGCGATCGATACTTTACTGACGCTCTGCAAGCCCTTCCACGCCGGAATGCTGTTGACCTCGAGCACGCTGTACCGACCGTGGTGATCGCGGATGATGTCCACCCCCGCGTAGCCCATGTCCAAAACCTTTACCGCATCCTCCGCCAATCGGCACAGCAGCAGATCGTCGAGACGCACCGGTTCGCAGCGAGCGCCCTGAGCGACGTTGTTCAGCCAGCTCACACCGCATCGCCGCATGGCGGCCACCGCCTTGCCCCTGATGACGAATACGCGGAAGTCGTGGGGCTGTTCACCGCAACTCACGAAACGTTGTAGGTAGAAAACGCCGCTGCTATCGCTCAGCCCCGCCAGGTCCTCCGGCTTTTCATATCGCTGCAAGCCCTGTCCCTGGGAGCCGAACAAAGGTTTGGACACGAGCTGATGGCCCGCGCGCAACTCCCGCTCGGCCAGATCGAGTGCCTCTTCGCGGCTGCCCAGCACCCAGGTGGGCGGCGTCGGTATGCCGGCGCACTGCAACATGAAACTGGTCATGGCCTTGTCCACGGTGCGCTCGACCGCCCGACCGTCGTTGTATACCGGAATCCCGAGCAGCTTCAATGCGTGCAGCACGTCGAGGTAGAAAACGACCTGATCCAGCGACCCGCCCGGCACGCCACGCACGAAAACGCCGTCGGGAAGGCCGTCCTCGAAGCTCGGCAGGAGCACCGGCAAACCGCCGGACTCGAGATTCAGCCGGCAGGCAGTCAAGGACACATAGGAATAGCCATACCCTTTCGCTGCCAATGCCTCGCGAAGTCGTGCGCCGTGCCAGCCCGGATCGTCGGTGATGATCGCGATGCGGCCCAAATTATTCTCCGAAGGACCGTTCCAGGAGCGCTTCGTCGAGCTTGCCGGCATGGAAGCTGCGGCCGGACTCGACTGCCGTGACAATGACGCTGGCTGGGCTGAACAGCATCGGATCGACCTTGAAAAAATCGTACTTGTAATCCTTGAACACCTCGGCAAACGGCCTGCCGTAATCGCGGGAAACCGAACTCGGCAGTTCGTTGGCCAGCATTTCGGCCGCTTCGTCGCTGCCCTTCACGAACAGATGCACGGTACCGCCGAACAGAATGGCGTCGTTGGTGCGCCCCATGGCTTTGACGAAATTGGGATGAGGCGGCGGAACCGGAGCGGTTCCGGTACCGTCGATGATGTTTCCCAGAGGAAAATGAAGCGAATGGGCCTTGTGCAGGGCGACCTCCAGTACGCGGCCGACGACCTGCATGCCGCCGGCGAGGCTGGAAGTGGGCGTCAGAATGACGTTGACCCCGCTCGTATCCACTTTGCAGGCCTTGGCGATTTTCTCGATCACCTCGACCGGAGGAACCTTGTCGACCTCCATCACGATGGCCGTCTCCTTGCCGTGGTCGCGATAGCCCAGTTCCTTATAAAGCTCTTCGACGGGCTCTTCGTTGCCGTCCTTGACCTTGGTCGCCATCGCACGCGCCGGGCCCGAACCGAGCGCGTAAAAGGCGCTTTTGCCCTCTCCGTGGGACAGGCTCCAGCCGGCATACTGGCTGCCCAGGCAGGAAATTACCGGATTCGTGGAATGGACGTTCACGGTCAGAGGCCAGCGACTGAAGGTTGAAGAGTGAGTAAGCGTGACGGTCCCAAGTCCACCCATGCAGATTTCCGCGATCAAGCGCCCCGCCTCCAGACCGCCCACCGCCTCGATACCGGCGTCGATGATGGTGCAGCCGTTTCCCAGCTTGTCGATCTTGAGCCGCAGCTTGTCGGCATTCGCGATCATGTACTTGACGATGGGAAGCGCGTGCGCGTTAACGCTGACAGTGTGTTGCATGGTTACCCTCTTGCCCGGTTCATTGAAGAAAAGGTGATTGTACTAGCCGTACAGTCGTTCGTGCAGCTCGGTTGTCCGCAGCTCGATCAAACGTTCAACGTCGGGACAGTCGGCCCCCTCCGCGCGAACGGTGCACACCGGTTGACCAACGTCGATCAGCGTGCGCGGCACCGGCGTATCCGTACACCAGTCCGGCCAACACATGGTTTCGGACACGTCGAGCTCCCGCGATGCGAAAAAAACCTTGAAGGCCCGGGTGACGCCGCCGGTGTCCGCAGCACCCGGAATTCCCCCTCGGCACGCCCGAATATGTTCGGCCAATAACCCGCGTGAAAAATCCTCATCGTACAAGGCCATGGTGGCACTCGGCCTAGGGTTGATTTCCAGAACCCGGCACACCTCGCCATCGAGCATGAAATCCAGGCTGTTCAGCCCCTTGAGCGGAACCGCTCGGATCAGGCGAGCGACGTACGCCTGCACCTGCTGCCGCTGCTCTAACGCAAGTTCCGCTCGATTGATGGCGCCGGCAAACAAAAACGGCTGATCGACATGACAATCAGCCGTCCACAGCGTGTTGAAACCGATGATCCGCGCATTTTCGCCGTTCGCCAGAAACAGGGCGGACATGGCCTTGCCGGGAAGCCTGCGCTGGTAATAGCCGCTCGAATCCGGTTCCGCTCGGGCACAAAAACGCACACCCTTGCCGCCTTCGCTACGAGCGGACTTCAACAGCCAGTTCTCCGGATCGGGCGGCCACGTTCGGCTGGATTCCGGGTAAGGAATATCGAGCTGCCGGAGCAGATCGAAGAAGGCATCTGGCGTTTTCAATAAACGGAGAATTTCCGGCGAATTGCCGTAGAGCGTCCGCCCTTGCGCAAGTCCTTCCAAAATGCCGGGATCGGCATCCAAACCGCTACTGTAAACCAGAGCGTATCCGAGCTCCGCCGGAGCAAGCCGCTCGGCGGCTCGCAAGACGCTTTCCCGCTCGAAACCTATGTCGGCGCCGTTGACGGCTTCGCAGCGCTCGGAACAGGCGCGTGTTTCCCGATCGGCGAAAAGATCGATCGAGACCGGCCGAATTCCGGCACGCGCCGCCGATTGCGCCAGCATTCTCGCCGAGCAGCCGATCAGCAGCAGGCGTTCCGATAGGTCGCGCAAACTTTCCAATGATCGCTCAATGGCTTCGCCGCCGACGCGCCGCGGCTATAAACGCAACGTCTTTTCGCGCGACGCATCCGTTCGCTCCAACATAACATCCGCGCCTTTGTTGCGGGGGGTGGCCAGCAGAAACCGGAGACCCGCCGTGCCGGCGAACTGCCGCCGCGCCGCGGTGACCAGCGTTTCCCCGCGCGTCGTGTTCTCAACCAGGCAAAAACCGGTCGGCCCCCAGGAGCTCTGACCGATGCCGACGGCGCCCTGAGCTTCGAGAAAAGCCAAGGCCTTGGCGACGCCGGCGCTGGTGAAGCGTCCGCCCTGAGCAGGTGCGAAATAATCGCCCACCGAACGTTGCAACTCCGCGATCACCTCGCCGAAACCTCGGATGTCGCGCTCGACTAATGCGGGCAAGCCTTTCATGAGCAGCAAATGACAGAGATGCGCGGCTTCCTTGGCGGGAAAAACCGGCAAGGCGCGGAAAGCCTCGATCTCGTCCTTGCCGTGCAAGCCCAGATCCCGCTCGTCCAACACCAGAATGAGACGCCAGTCCGCGGGAAATTCCAGGCGAGCGACGACCGGCGGGATGACCGTGTTTTCGCCGCGCCCGCCGTCGACCACCAGGCCGCCCTGCTCGAATACGGCGATACCGATGCCGGAGCGTGCGCCCCGCTCGACAATGGGAGCGAGATTGCGCACCGACAGGTCGAGACCGTAAAGCCGGGACAGAGCCATACCTACGGCCAGTTCGAGCTGCGTGCCGGAGCCGAGTCCGATGTGCCCCGGTATGGCGTCCTCGATCCGAATCTCGACCGCGAAATCCTGCTCCAGCGCGGAGACGAACTTGTTGACGGCAGCGATGGCCCGATCCGCGCCGGGTCCGTGCGCGGTCAGCCGATCCGAAGGCATCATCGATAGTCTCGTCGCGATTTCGTTGACACCGACGCCGATACTGCCGAAACGCCGCCCCAAGGACCCGCCCAGATCGAGAAAGCCCATGTGCAAACGCGCCGGAGCGATAACTCGCGCACGAAGCTTGTGGTGGGATGAGGAATTGACTGACATTGGCTAGAACGACTTCCGGAGAGCCGCGGATATTTCCGCTCGAGAAGTAACTGCAAAGGGACATGCTATTGCATGGTCTCCGGTTTGTCGACCTTGGAGCTTATGGAACCAGATCGATCACGCATGAACAGTGCGGGATTAACGCCGACATACGACAGCAATGCCTTTGATAACGGAATGGCATGGATTCTCACATAGAGTTCATAGAGGCGGCTGATTCAGCTCGGACGGAAGGGCGCTGCCGCCGGACAAGATAGGCCGGAAATTGCAGCTATACTTCCGGCTACTGAAAAAAGCAACTCTTCAGGAATAAGAACAACTTGCGGTGAGGACTTCGCTTGTACCGCGCCGCAGCTAGCGCACCTTTCATGAAGGTTAGCCATCGACCATCACTTCGGGGGAAAAGGAATGAGCCTATTTTTGAAAGGTCTGGGACTTGTCTCGGGTTTATTGGCTTGCGCCGCCTGCATCGCGGCTGATCCGCGGCCGGATGGCAATGAGACGACGAGCGGCAGGGCCGTCGAATCCGCGGCATCGTCGCACCAGGGTCTCGATTCCGGCCTGATTCTGAGAAGCTACGGAAAGTTGCCCATGGCCTTCGAGAAGAACCATGGCCAAGCCGACGATGCGGTCGACTTCGTCGCGCGGGGAGCCGGCTACCGAGTGTTACTGATGCATTCGGAAGCGGTCGTCGATTTGGCAGGTAGCCCACTCGAACCTGCACTCGACACACTCCGCATGCGCTTTGTCGGAGCACGCCGGGATGCCGCGGTAGCAGGCATCGACCCACTCCCCGGCAAGACCAGCTATTTCAGGGGCTCCGACTCTTCCAGGCATCTCAGCGGCATCGAAAGTTTTGCCCAGGTCCGCTAGCCGCAATCTATCCCGGCATCGACCTCGTCTATTACGGCAACCAGCGGCATCTGGAATACGACCTGGTTGTCTCGCCGGGCGGCGATCCGGCACAGATCAGGATCGCTTTTGAAGGTCCCGAGCGTATCGAGATCGATGACGACGGAAATCTGGTGCTTCACACCGGAAGCAGGCAATTGATCTTTCAACGGCCGTTCGTCTACCAGCTTGCAGAAGGAGAGAAACGAGCGGTCGAAGGACAGTACGTCCGTACGGCAGAAAACCAAGTTGGCTTTAGTGTCGCCGCCTACGATACGCGAATGCCTCTGGTCATTGACCCGGTGCTGAGCTATTCGACCTACATCGGAGGAACCTCGGACGACGCCGGCACTGCCATTGCCGTTGATGCGGCAGGGTACGCCTACGTTGCGGGGTATACGTATTCTTCCAACTTTCCGCTCAAGAATCCTTACGACCGGTCGTTGGGCAACAGCGATAGGGATGTCTTCGTTACCAAGATCGACCCGACGGGATCGGCCCTGGTGTATTCCACCTATCTGGGGGGACGAAACACCTTGGATTGGGCGACGGGTATCGCCGTCGACGAAGCCGGAACGCTTACGTCACCGGCCGGACCACCGGCAGCGATTATCCCGTGACAAGCGGCGCCTACCAATCGGGCGTGACGGGCGGAGGCGCATTCGTCACCAAATTGAACGCAAGCGGCACCGGGCTCGTATATTCGACTTATGTCCTTGGCGCAACCGGCACCCGCATCGCCGTCGACGCCTCTGGCGCCGCTTACCTCACCGGCAGCGCCAAACCGGATTTCACTACGACTCCGGACGCCTTTCAGCCGACCAGCGACAACACGGGCGGCACCGACGCCTTTGTCGCCAAGCTCAATCCGAACGGCACCGGGATGGTTTACGCGACCTTTCTCGGCGGCAACGGCACCGATGCGGGCAAAGGCATCGCCGTCGACGTTAGCGGCGATGCTTATGTCGCGGGCTCGACGACGTCGGATAACTTTCCTACCGCGAATGCTTTGCAGGCAACGCGTCAGGGCAGACAGGACGGTTTCGTAACCAAGCTGAATGCCTCGGGCACGGCGCTCGCTTTCTCCACCTACCTCGGCGGTTCCATGGACGACTCGGCGAACGCCATCGCGGTCGATACCCAAGGTAGCACCTACGTGGCGGGAGAAACCTACTCCAGCAACTTCCCCGTCAAGAACGCCTTTCAGCCCACCAAGTCCGGGTACCTTCTCACCAACTCGAGCCTGGGTAATGCTTTCGTCGCAAAGCTCTTGCCGGGGGGAGACGGATTCGCCTATGCGTCGTTTCTCGGGGGCGAAATCTGTACCCGCTATTGCTATTCGGTATTCAACGCCTTCCAGATACGCGGAGACGTCGCCTATGGCATAGCCATTGATGATGTGGGGCATGCGTATGTGACGGGACTTGCCAGCACGTACACATTTCCGCTGATCGATTCGCTTC
Organism: Methylocaldum sp. GT1TLB; assembly: GCF_051027445.1. Classification (NCBI taxonomy): domain Bacteria; kingdom Pseudomonadati; phylum Pseudomonadota; class Gammaproteobacteria; order Methylococcales; family Methylococcaceae; genus Methylocaldum; species Methylocaldum sp. GT1TLB. The sequence goes on along the minus strand of NZ_CP194898.1, from coordinate 3,626,821 downwards.
AGCCCGGCAAACAACAGGACAGTGAAGATTCTCTTTTCGTATCGAAAATCGGCTTGGCCGGGAATGTCCTTCTTTACTCCGCGTTCGTCAGAACCGGCCCCACACCGGGAGGCGATGTGGATGACGGCCTGCCCTCCGGAGCCGGTAACGCGATTGCCGTCGACAGCACTGGCAACGCCTACGTAGCGACGGAAGACGCTGGCGGTTTTGAGACGACTACCGGCGCTTTTCAAACGGCGAACAAAGGTGGTGAGGATGCGGTCGTGTTCAAGCTCAGTGCGTCCTCGGTTGGGATGACTCTCAGCTCATCGGCGAACCCGGCAAGTTCGCGAACATCGACGACACTGACCGCGACTGTTTCCGACCCGAACCTGACCGGCAATGTCTTTTTCATGGACGGCTCGTCGCAATTGGGTAGCGCCCCTCTGAACGGCGGCTCCGCGACTCTCACGACGACGCTGTCGGCCGGGATCCACCGGCTCACCGCCGTGTTCCGCAGCAACCCAATCACCGCAGACTCGGCCTTGCTTCACCTGGTCGTCAATACGGGTCTCGTCTGCAACTGAAGCGATTGAACAGGAACGGGAGAAACCATGTCTCGCCTCATCTATCGTATGGTGTTCTGGCTCGCCGCTGCGGTGCCCCTGACGGCGGTCGCCGGCAAAAACATCGCCCCCACTGTCAGCCTCACCGCACCGCTCAATAGCGCGAGCTTCACTGCCCCGGCCACGATCGCACTGTCGGCCACCGCCACCGACACCGACGGCAGCATCGCCAAGGTCGACTTCTATCAAGGCACGACGCTGATCGGCACGGCTACCGGCACGCCCTACACATACACGTGGTCCAATGTACCCGCAGCCAGCTATACGCTTAGGGTCATAGCCACCGATAACCTGGGTGCTTCCGCTATCTCCGAGCCGGTCGTCATCACTGTCAACCGGCCGCCACTAGTGGCGCTTACTGCGCCGGCCAACTGCGGCGCATTCGACACCTCGACCGGCCTCGACCTGAACGCCGACGCCGTAGACCCCGACGGCCACGTGGTCCGGGTCGACTACTATGCGGATGACGTCCTCGTGGGCTCGGTCGACAACCCCTCATCTTATCTGGAGGCCGGCAACGCCTACTGGTTTCATTGGGCCGGCATGTCCGCCGGCACTTATACCCTCACTGCCCGTGCCATAGACAACCGCGGCGCGGTCGCGACCTCCGAACCGGTCATCCTCACCATTGCCCCGGCCAATCAGCCGCCATCGGTATACCTCACTGCCCCGGCGAATGGCGCGGTTTTCGGGACCACCGAACCAATCTCCGTCTCGGCGGAAGCCCAGGACAGCGACGGCAGCATCGCCAAGGTGGAGTTCTACCGTGGTACAACGCTCATCGGCACCGACACCGCGCCACCTTACTCTGTCATTTGGAGCGGCGCCAAATCGGCCGGGCAATATGCGCTGTCGGCCCGCGCTACCGATAACCGCGGGGCGCTGACCGTATCGGCGGTCGTGTCCATTACCATCAGCGCCAACGCGCCGCCTACCGTCAGCCTCACCTCCCCAGCTAACGGCGCGAGCTTCACCGCACCAGCCACGATTAATCTCGCTGCCAACGCCGCCGACTCCGACGGCAGCATTGCACAGGTCGAGTTTTTCAGCGGCTCGACTCGGCTTGCCACGGTCACCACTGCACCCTATGCCTACACTTGGTCCGATGTGCCTGCCGGGAGCTACTCCCTGACAGCAAAAGCCACGGACAACCTCGGCGCGACGGCTACTTCCGCGGCGGCAAGCATCACGGTAGCCGCCCCACCGCCCAACACCCCGCCCACGGTGAGCCTCACCAGCCCCGCGGCGGGCGCCAGCTTCCAGGCGCCGGCGACGATCACTCTCAACGCCAGCGCCGCCGACGTTGACGGCAACATCGCCAAGGTCGACTTCTACCAGGGTACGACGATCCTAAGCACAGCCACCAGCGCGCCTTACACGTTCAACTGGACCAATGTCGCTGCGGGCAGCTATACCCTTACCGCCGTGGCCACCGACAACCTGGGCGCAAGCACGACCTCGGCACCGGTGAGCATACTGGTGAATGCGCTCGGGCTCACTATCATGAGCCCCGCCGACGGCGCCACTGTTGCGGGAGATCACGTGACGGTGAGCGGCCGATTCCTCGCGCCCCTCCATTCCGGCATCAGCGTCAATGGCGTAGTAGCCACCCTTGTGGACGGTGATTTCTACGCCTATGACGTGCCGATTGCCACGGAGACTCAAACCCTCACCGCGACGTTAACGACGCTCGACGGACAGACGGTCAGCCAGTCGATCTCGGTCGCCGGCGCACCGGCGCCGGGCGTACTGATACATGCCGAGCCGCAGAGCGGCCTGTCGCCGCTCAAGGTGGATTTCAGCGTCACGAACAACACGTCGAGCCCGGTGCAGAAGGTGGAGGTCGATTGGGACGGAAACGGCACCATCGATTTCACCGCGAGCGTGAACTTCAACCTTACATATTCGACGCCGTGGACCTATCGGACGGCCGTCAAAGTGACATTGGAGGATGGTTCGGTCTTCACCCAGAGCTTCCCGATCGTGGTGCAGGATCCGGAGCAAACGGATCAAATGTTCCAGTCCCTGTGGACCGGCATGAACAGCGCCCTGATCGCCGGGGACAAGATAACGGCGCTGAACTATCTGAGTCCTCCGGCGCGAGCGAAGTACGGACCGGTGTTTGATGTGCTTATGCCGCATATGGCCGAAATCATCGGCAGCTATACCGAGCCCCAGTTAGGAAGCTATGCCGAAGGCATGGCTGAGTACGCGATCGGCCGCACGATCGATGGCGTGAACCACGTCTTCCTGATCTATTTCCTGCAAGATCCCAGCGGGATCTGGCGCCTGGATTCCATGTGAGGTAAAGCCCGATGAAAACCCTTTTCATGACCTGTCGCTTGCTTCTTGTCCTCACGTCGCTATCACTGCCGGCCTGCGCCAAGACCTATTCGGCCAAGCCGATTACCGCAACCGTGGTCGACGCCGAGACTTGGGAGCCGCTCGAAGGCGTTAATGTCGTGGCGGAGTGGATATTGCACTATCCCACTTGGCGGAGTGATGGCTCCCTGGAAGTTGCCGAAGCGGTGACCGATAAAAAAGGGCAGTTTCATATTCCCGGCTGGGGACCGAAAGCGGTTCCCAGTCATTTGCCGCATGGCACGAGACTGGGAAATATAGACCCAGGGCTTTACTTTTTTAAGAGTGGCTATCGGGTTCGCGCCCTAGACAACAGTCGTCGGCAGCCGGAACGGCTTCTGCCCAGGAACGACATCCCCGTGCGCTATTCCGACTGGGATGGCAAGCTCATCTGGCTGGAGAAGTTCAAGGGCAGCCTGCAAGACTACGCGAGCATGGTCAAGTCCGCTTCCGGTTTTCATTTCCAGGACTGCAAATGGGTGAAGTTCAGGCGGTGGCTGATGGCGATGTTCCGGGAAGCGGACAGGCTGAATGCGGCCGGAGTGAGCGGAGTGCGCAACAGCACCATCGATTACCGATGGTGGTCCTCAAGACGCGATAAGAACGAATGTGGCCGCTTGGAAGAAATCTTCTCGGAATATCTGAAATGAAACGGCAGACGATACCCGCTTTGGCCTTGGCGGCGCTGGTGAATGCTTGGCAGACACACGCGTATGAGATTCCGGCCCACGGCGAATTGTCGAGCGCAGCATCCGACAAATCCATGCTGGCCGACCAGTCCGTACTGCGGAATCTTGGGCTTGACGCCACCCAGAAATTTCCCGCGACCCAAGGTGACGATTCGGAGGAGTTCGTGAATTGTAAGCACGGTGAATCTTATCTGATAGGGGAACTCATCGCCTGTGGCGCCCAGTTCGAGGACGTGCCGAACGACCGCAGTACGAACCACTTCTTCGATCCGGCTCATAAATCAACGCTTTTTCCGGATGGCGCGCCGCTCACCGTTCTGCCATTTCCTACGGGGAGAGGATGGCGTTTGGATTTCATGTGAGGACTGGTCATGAAAAATTTCCTGCTTCCCATCTTGACTGCGCTGCTGTTGCCCCTGCAGGCCTGCGCGACGAAATACTCGGCGGAGCCTATTCAGGCGCGGGTGGTCGACGCCGAAACGAAACAGCCGCTAGAAGACGTGAACGTGGTGGCGAACTGGCAACTGGAAGGGGGCCTTGAAGGCGGCACCAACCTGGGACAGATGATGGTAATGGAAACCGTCACGGATAGTGCCGGGCAATTCAGTTTCCCGGCCTGGGGGCCGAAGGCGATACCGAGCGGATATCCGTTGGAGTACCAGAACGCCCGGTTGAAAGATACGGATCCCCAATTGCTGTTGTTCAAAAGCGGCTATAAGTATCTAGCCCTCTATAACCGCAAGACAGCGGAGCAAATGCGCGGCAAAGGGCCTTCCGTCAGAACGTCCGATTGGAACGGGAAGACTATCGAGATGCGAAAGTTTAAGGGAAATCTTGAAGAATACGCGGGAGAGCTTTCTTATCTAAATATCCTCTTGGAGAATGTGGCGGTTCTTTATCCTACAGAGCTTCCTCAGAACCCCTGCAAATGGAAAAGAATTCCATTGGTGATACTGGCTACTGGCAAGCAAAATGAAGTCTTTAAGGCTAACCATATCCGTTTCCGGACTTTGGGGTTATATGACCGGTTGCTTTCGAACGAAAAGTACTATTCAGAAAAAGGGTGCGGATCGGTCAAGGCATTTTTCAGGGAGTATGAAAAATGGAGCTCAAATGGCGAATTTTTTCGAACCGGCACACTAACGGCCTACATATCCTGGATGGGACTTTATGAAACTTGGGCTTGCTGCCCCTACGGGCAAGATTTCCTCGATGAATGAGATAGCAAAATGAGCAAGTTCCGATTCCTGTTACTGGCGTTCGTGCTGATTTCTTTGCTGGGCTGCGGCGCGCCTTTCTACATCGCCGACCCGATCGAGGCGCGGGTGGTGGATGCCGAGACGAATCAGCCACTGGAAGGCGCGAACGTGGTAGCGAACTGGCAATTGGTGGTCGGCAGCCTCGATGGTGAGCGTGATAGAGGCCAGCTCGAAGTAAAGGAAACCGTCACGGACCAGGCCGGCCGCTTCCACTTCGAAGGCTTCACTAAGCTCAATCCGATGCTGTACGAACTGCGCGATCAAGACCCTCGAATCATCATCTTCAAGCCGGGCTACGAGTGGAAGATGATCACAAACAACTATCCAGGGGCTGGGACGAAAACGCCAGGCATTCATCGCAAATCGTGGGTGAGCGGGCGAACTATAAAGTTAGCGAAAGCGGATCCCGTTGTTACTCACACAATGATCAAGATTTTCTACGGTGGATTGTATTCATATTTGGTAGATATTGTGGAAGATTGCGAGTGGAAAAAAATACCGCTCATGATCTTGGCCATGGATGCTGAAAAAAAACGCCTCAAGGCAATTGATCCACAGGCCGATATTGAAGTTTGGTCAATTGGTCTCCTTGATCAATATAAAGGAAGATGCGGATCGGCGGAGGAGTTTTTCAAGGAGTATGCCAAATGACAATAAAATCGTTCTTCTTTATATTTATAGCCGCTATATTGGCATGGGTGATTCCGGCCTGTGGATACGAAGTAGGGACGCATACGACAATGGCAGCTTATGCAGCACAAGATTCGATTCTAAGCAAACTTTCGACGCTAAAACAGCTTGGGCTGAAAGGCGTAGACCTCTACGATGAGAGCCAAAAATTCCCTAATTCAGACACGTTGTTAGGCTTTGGCGTTAGCAACCTGATGACCATTAGCGCACTGATACAGCATGGTGCCGCTTTCGAAGACAATCGCCGCGATATCCAGGCGCTCTATCACTTTTAATCCAGTAAATGGGCAAGGCTTGACGGTGGACGGCTGGATGCCGGGTGCGCCCTCTCCGAATTGGGCGTTGGAGGATATCCAGGATTTCAGCACGGACCAGCCGTTTTCTTACAAGAAAGGGCGGCAGTATTTTTATAACGCGCTGACCAAGCCTGACAAGGCGGAGCGGGGCAAGAACTGGGGCTTGACCTTCCAGACGCTGGGGCACGTTATCCACCATTTACAGCACATGGCCCAACCCCAGCATGTGCGCAACGAACCGCATTGCGATGGACTGATTTGCGCATTTCCCGGCTATTTCCTGGGCCTGTGGAATCCAAGCCTCTACGAGAAGTGGACGCTGAGAAATCCCCCGGCCAATATGTGGTTCACCACTTATGCTCCGGTATATTCCGCCGACGATACCGGCAATTTCACCACGCCGCGCCAGTTCTGGACAACTACTGAAGGAAACGGCACTAGGGGAAACGGCATCGCCGAATACACTAATCGAGGATTTTTTTCCTCCGGGACGCTTTTCAGCTCGGAGGCACTTCCTTCTCCGACATTGTCTTCCTTGATGAAGGGACAGCCCCTTGATGTCGTAACTGTGTGCGCAGAGGCCGAGGCGCAAGGGCGGCCTCCTTGCCCTCCCGCCATCTCGGGTGAGATTACCTTCTTTGCAAACACCGTCACAGATAGTCTCCGGCCCAGCGAAACCAGGGACAATCCACGGGCAGCGAGCTATTCGCTATTCGATCCAGAACTAGAAAAGAAAGGAGTGGCTCCTGTCTTTGCGCTGAACCGCTTTGACTTGGATTCTGCCCACGAGTTCCTCATCCCCCGCGCTGTCGCCTATTCCGCCGGCCTGATCAACTACTTCTTCCGCGGCAAGATGGAAATCTCCCTATCCGACGAGGGCGTCTACGGCGTCGTGGATCACTCGGTCGAGAAAGCGAAGAACACGGACGGCTTCCGCAAGATCAAGCTTAAGTTGAGAAACGTCACGCCCGCCGTCACTGGAGTGGAACCCATGGGAGCGCCGGGCAAGCTCCAGGCCGTGGCCAAGTTTCACCGCAACAGCTGCTATCAGCCGGACCTGTCGGGGGAATACGGCGCCGAGGATGAAAATAATGCCAGGATTAACGACTGGAAACAGTGCCGCTCGGAGAACGAAGACATCGTCGTCTCGGAGGAGACCGACGTGCCCGCCGGCATCAATGCCGACGCGCAGCCGGTTACGTTCCTCTTCCCGACTCCCATCCCCATCAACGCCACGGACCTCTACCTGCAAGTCGTCTATCGCGGCCCGTTAGGGCAGGAGGAAGACGCGGTGGCGGTCGCCACCAAGGACATCGCCGAACCCGACTTCCAAATCGGCAGTTACAATACCATGGAGCAATATTTATGGGGAGGGTTGCCTTTTGGGTTATACCCTTTCAAGCAGTACTATTGTGACCAGATCCTCAAGGTCGATTATGATACCTGCAAGTACCGGTATCGATTCTCCGCTTACTTTCGTTTTGTACCCCCGACGAATTTCGATCCCGCCAACCCGGTTGAGACGTATGCCGCGACGGCAGCGATCGAAGGCGTTCTGGTGAGCCGGTATGGACGGCTCGCGGTGCTGACCGACCCAGGGTCTTTTTCCGCCTATTGGATGAAAATCTTTCCGGAAGGGTATCCGGCAGGGTCCACTCCGGATCTCAGTTCAGAACCCTCTCTTCATACGTATACATACACTGCGACAATCAACCAACTCGATCCGGAAACCAATACTATGGATTCCACCCCGTACCGCGAGAAACGGGGAATCTATGGCGCTCAGGCTATATACGAAACATTAAGCGACACTAACCTCTCCGAACCCCCACCGCTAATAAACCCGCTCGATCCCGTGCCTGCGCGGGTAAATTATTGATCCATGCGGGATCCCATTCATGAAACCCGGACTCGAGCCGCCCCTGATTACCCTGGTGCTCGCGCTACTCCCGCTATTCCACGACGCTGCCGGACGTGAAAATCGCAAATCCGGAAAAGCATTTTGCCGAGAAAAGCAGGTCGAGAAAGAGTTCGAGGCGAAGCGGAAAGCCCTGTATACAATCCAGAATGCCCTGCAAACCCTCAAGAACACCCAGCCCAACCAATACGTTGCCGATTATCAAAATTATCTGAAGAGCTTGGAGCGGCTCGCGCACGGAAAACGGGGCCAAAAAGATAAAGGGGGCAGACCCCTTTGTAAATTCGCGCGCGAGTACTTCTACCAGGTGCTCACCTCGCCGCCGTTGCCGGACCGGGAGGACAACTGGGGCAAGCTGTTTCAGACGTCGGGCGGCATCCGGCAGCCCGCTTCCGTGTGAAGGAGCGTCCATGGAACTACCCCGCATCATTTTGTACTTATGGAAGCTCTGAATAAGTGCGTTTTATTGGTGGCTCCGATAAACCGGCCGGGGCTACCAGCCGAAAAAGGTCGTTTTTCCCTCCCCAATTGGCGCCCGCTATCGGCGCTCTTTCCGCCCCTCGCCCCCGGTTTTCCGGGACGATGCACGGATTGATCCCTAGGCCGCCATCAACTCCTCCCGCACCTGGTAGAGATTGCCGAGGGCAAACAGCAGGTAGAGTTGCTGCCCGTTTTTGAAGAGTCCCCGGTACCGGACCTTGGTATAGCCGAATTGGCGTTTGACGATCCGGAATGGGTGTTCGACCACCGCCCGCAGCGCGGCCAGCATGCGGTTGTGAAGCGCTTGTTCCGCAGGCAAGTCCTCGCCCTTCTTACGCTTGAAGGGAAACGCCCAGACCGGCTCGCCCTCCTGGCGTTCGACCTCCAGATTGCGGTCCTTGCGGGTATAGGCCCGATCGCCCAGGACGACCTGCTCCTCGCCGTGCAACAGGGCATCGGTCATGACCCCGTCCGCCACCTTGGCGGTGGTGACTTCCATCGTGTGCACCAAGCCTGAATCAGCATCCACGCCGATGTGCGCCTTCATGCCAAAGTGGTAATTGTTACCCTTCTTGGTCGAACTCATCTCGCCATCCCGCTTCCGCTCGCGGTTCTTCGTGGACGGCGGGGCGGCGATCAGGGTGGCATCCACGATGGTCCCTTGACGCAACAATAAGCCCTTTTCCGCCAATAGTGCCGCCGTTTCATCGAATAGGGTTTGCGCCATCTGATGGGTTTCCAACAGGCGCCGGAACTTGAGGATCGTGGTTTCATCCGGCATGGCGTCCTCGCCCGCATCCAGCCCGGCAAACTCGCGTAGCATCGGAATGTCATGCAGCGCCTCTTCCATCGCCGGATCGGAGTAGCCGAACCAGTGCTGCATCAGGTGGATGCGCAACATCGTCTCCAAAGGAAAGGGACGCCTGCCCCGGCCGGCCGTCGGGTAGTACGGCGCAATCCGGCTCGTCCACAACCCCCAAGGAATCACCTGCTCCATGTCCTGGAGAAATTTCTGACGCTTGGTCAGCTTCGGTTTCTTCACAAACACGGTGGCACTGAGTCCGAGTTGCTTCATCTGGTATCGACCTGTCGAAAATTGGACGTTGGGCGTTATTTTATCGGGGCCAGGGACTTATTCAGAGTTTCCTTATATCTTCTTCTCACCGCACTATCGTTGCCGGCCTGCGCCAAGACCTATTCGGCCAAGCCGATTACCGCGACCGTGGTCGACGCCGAGACCTGGGAGCCCTTGGAGGGCGTCAACGTGGTGGCGGATTGGCAACTGCACTATCCGAACTGGCATGGCGCCGGCTCCCTGGAAGTCGCCGAGGCGGTGACCGATAAAAAGGGGCAGTTCCATATCCCCGGCTGGGGGCCGAAAGCGGTACCCAGTCATTTGCCGCATGGCACGAGGCTGGGAAATGACGATCCAGGGCTGGTTCTTTTCAAGAGCGGCTATCGGATTCGCGGCTTGAGTAACAGTCGGCAGCCGGAACGGCTCCTGCCGAGAAACGACATTCCCGTGCGCTATTCCGACTGGAACGGCAAGCTCATCTGGCTGGAGAAATTCAAGGGCACCTTGGAAGAATATGGGAAATATATCTACGATCCGGCGGCGCACATGGGTGCTGGAATTCCATGCCCATGGAAAAAAACGCCACGACTGTATGCCGCGCTGATCAAGGAACGGGAGCGGCTCGATAGCCTGGGTATCCATAACACCGATCTTCCTTCCCTACAGGCCATGGAAAACTACTTCAGCTTTGAAAATTGTGGTTCCGCCAGGGAATTCTTCCGGGAGTACCTGCAATGAGCAGACTAACTTCCAAGCTGTTTGGAGTTCTGTCGGCGGCTGTCTTGGGCGCATCGGCTTTCGCCTATGAAATGCCGACTCACCGTGTGCTATCTGAGCAGGCGGCAGCAAAGTCCAGACTGAGCCAACCCGATGTCCTGGCTGATCTGGGGCTCACCAAACCCATCACTGATCCCACCCAAACCTTTCCGATCGATTACGGCTCGTGCCGCCGAAAATAGCAGACGATTACGGGGCCCAAGTATTAGCTGGCCCGAAGTTGAAAGTTGAGGCCGAAAGACCTATTCTTGCGCGATTTGGTGCAACACCTGCGCCTGTCCGCATATGATCCTTTACCTCTTCGGCGGCTACGCCACCCGACGTCTTGATATCTCTTGAGAGAAATGGCATGACCGAAAGTACCCAAACCCGCGTTTTCGAAAACGTTCCCAGCCCGTTTTGCGGCATAGCCTCGGACGACCTGAAAATCGAAGTCGAGGGCCAGCGGGTCAGAATCCTCGAGAACGGTGACGCCGTAACGATTCCCGGCTTCGAGCAAGCGATCGCCGATACCGTTCCACGCATCGCCGGAAAGCCGGCTACGCTGGACCAGGCCGTCGCGCGCGCCTCGGAAATATTGAAAAGCACTCGCCTCCCGGTATTCAGCGGCTTCGGCACCGATGTCGACGAAACCCGCGCGGCGCTTTCCTTGATCGACCGTTGCCGAGGCGTGTTCGATCAAATGCGTGCCGAAGGCGGCTTGCGCAACCTCTTGGTGCTGGCCGATTCCGGCTGGATGGCGACGACCTTGGGCGAACTCAAGAATCGGGTGGAGGTTCTGGTCTCGTTCGGTACCGATATCGAACTCAATTTTCCGCGCTTCTTCGAACGCTTCGTCTGGAACAAGGAAACGCTGTTCAACGGTGACACCGGCAAGCGCGAAATCATCTTCATCGGCCGCGCCCCGACCGGCCAGGCGGCCACCGCCCCCGACGGCCGCCCGCCGAAGGTCATCCCCTGTGCCCAGGAGAGCCTGCCGGATGTGGCGGCGGCGCTTTCGGCTCTGGCCAAGGGCGCGAAACTTCAAGCGGAACAGGTCGCCGGCATCCCCGCCTCGGAGCTGCAATCGGTCGTGGATCGGCTGCGCCAAGCCCATTACAGCGTCGTGACCTGGGCCGCGGGACAACTCGCCTTTCCTGACGCCGAACTGACCGTACAGCAGCTGTGCCAGATGGTGGCAACGCTGAATAAAGACACCCGCGCCGCCGTATTGCCACTGGGCGGACAGGACGGCGATCGCACCGCCAGCCAGGTGTGCGCATGGATCAGCGGTTATCCTACGCGCGTCAGCTATGCCCGAGGTTACCCCGAATACGACCCCTACCACAACGGCGCGGCACGACTCCTCGCGAACAGCGAAGCGGATGCCCTGTTCTGGATTTCGAGCCTGAGCTCGACGCCGCCTCCGGCGAGTGACGTACCCACGGTCGTGATCGGCCGCTCGGGAATGCGCTTCGAATCCGAACCCGACGTGTTCATTCCCGTGGGCGTGCCCGGCATCGACTTTGCCGGCCACATGTACCGTTGCGACAATGTCGTCGCCATGCCGCTGTACCAACTCCGCAAGTCCGAGCTATTCAAAGCATCCGATGTGCTTCGAGCGATCGAGCAAGCACTCGGCTCTACCACGTAGCAACAGTCTCCGATAGTTCCTATTCCCTCCCGGCGTGCCCCGCCGCATTCCAGAGCAAACCGGGAGGACAGGCACAGAATCAGCCCGTTCAAACCGCTGTTTGCACCCCGCCCCATACTCTGGCGATACCCTTTTCCGTCCGAACCGATGCCGTCGAGTTGAAAAGTTAAACCGGGTTGCTTATTCTTCCGGGCTATACCAAGCCTACGGAAGAGGCATTGTGTCAGATTGATTCGAGTTTATTGGCCGTCCCTTCCAGAAAATCCTGGGACCGCGTGTTTTTGCATAACTTTGTGAATACGCGGGTCCAACGATGAGAAGTGGCGAATGCTTTGCTGGGACTTGGACATATTTAGCCTCTTCCGGCTAGGAATGGCTCCATAAAGACATTTACATCAGTTCGATGCCAGTACCGCCTTTTCATCCCACCCATCGATCTCCAGCGTCATTGCATGACGACTGCGGCGGCAAGACCGATCCGCTGAGATTGGTGTTTCTGACGACGACCCCGAGGTGCGACCGCCCGGACTGGGTCGGATTCCGGATATAACCGGACCAGCGGTATCACCTTGCGGTAACGATCCACAGGAGAGCTTGTTTCATGCTGATTAAACTCACGGGCGGCACTGTCTACGATCCCGCGCACAACATCGATGGCCAGGTGCTGGACATTTACATCCGCGACGGCCGGATCGTTCCTCACTCCGATATTCAAGGCATGGCGCCCGATCAGGAATACGATTGCCGCGGCAAAGTGATCATGGCCGGAGCCATCGACATGCACACGCATATCGGCGGCGGCAAAGTGACGATCGCCCGCAACCTCCTGCCGGAGGATCACCGCGCCGATCCATCGCCCCGTTCGGGATTAAAACGCGCCGGCTGCGGCCATGCCGCGCCCTCCACGCTGACCACCGGTTATCGCTATGCGGAAATGGGCTATACCGCCGGCTTCGAACCGGCGGTGCTCCCCATCAACGCCCGCCAAGCGCACATGGAAATGGCCGACGTACCGCTGATGGACGTAGGCGGCTATGCCATGCTCGGCAGCGATGATTTCTATCTGCGCCTACTCTCGTCCGGCGCCGACCAGCAGGTCATCAACGATTACGTGGCCTGGACTCTGCACTCCAGCCAATGCATCGGCATCAAGGTGGTCAATCCCGGCGGAATCAGCGCGTTCAAATTCAACCAGCGCAAGCTGGATCTGGACGATCAGCATAGCTATTACGGCGTCACGCCGCGCCAGGTTCTGCAGAAACTGGCCAGGGCGGTACACGAATTGGGCGTACCTCACCCTCTGCACGTGCACGGCTGCAATCTAGGGGTGCCGGGCAATCTGGAAACGACGCTGAACACGATCACCGGCATCGAAGGCTTGCCGATGCATCTAACTCATATCCAGTTCCATAGTTATGGCACCGAGGGCGACCGCAAGTTTTCTTCGGGCGCGGCACAGATCGCGGAGGCCATCAACAAGAACCGCAACATCACGGCGGATGTAGGGCAAATTCTGTTCGGCCAGACCGTCACCGCGTCGGGCGACTCCATGCGCCAGTTCGTCAATTCCCATCATGCCCATCCGAACAAATGGGTGTGCATGGACATCGAATGCGACGCCGGCTGCGGGGTGGTACCGTTCAAGTACAGGGACCAGAATTTCGTCAATGCCCTGCAATGGTGTATCGGGCTCGAAATCTTCCTGCTGGTGGACGATCCCTGGCGCATTTTCCTCACCACCGATCACCCCAACGGTGCGCCATTCACCACCTATCCCCATTTGATCCGGCTGCTGATGGACAAGAGCTTCCGCAACGACATGCTCTCGACCATCAACGCCGATGCCGCCGCGCTGAGCACGCTCGGCTCCATCGACCGCGAGTACAGTTTGTACGAGATCGCGATCATGACCCGCGCCGGAGCCGCCAGGCTTCTCGGCCTCAGCGACCGCGGCCATTTGGGCGCGGGAGCCGCCGGGGACATTACCGTATACACCGAACAGGAGGACAAGGAGGCGATGTTCACCAAGCCCGATTATGTCTTCAAGGACGGTGAACTGGTCGTCCGCAACGGCGAAGTGGTCAAAGTCGTCTGGGGCAATGTGCACACCGTCAAGCCGGAGTTCGAGCGCGCGGGTATCGAAGGGCGACTGCGGGACTATTTCGATCGCTACCACACCATGAAGATGGACAACTTCATCATCCGCGACTGGGAAATCGAGAACGATGGACGCAGCAAGATTCTCGTTCATCCCTGCCAAGGTCAGGCCTAACAAGAATGGCGCGAGCATTCTCCCCCGTTGAGACGCAAAGCACCCGAATTCTGCAAATAAAACAAAAGAGCCGTGAGGAACTGCATGAACATTAACGGCGTCCAGATCGATGCGACTTTCGCCGAAGCCTTTCCGATGAGGGCCACACGGGTCATCATCACCGCTCAAAATCTCAAATGGGCTTATCATGCGGCTCAGGCCATGACAGGCTTCGCCACTTCGGTAATCGCGTGTGGCTGCGAAGCAGGCATAGAGCGAGAACTCGATCCGAGTGAAACGCCGGACGGACGACCGGGCATCTCCGCGCTGATTTTCGCCATGGGCGGCAAAACCTTGGCCAAGCAAGTGGAAACCCGCGCAGGCCAGTGCGTGCTGACCTCGCCCACCTCGGCACTGTTCGCCGGCATTCACGAAGGCGACAAGATTCCCTTGGGCAAGAATCTCCGCTTCTTCGGGGACGGATTCCAGATCTCCAAGCGCATCAACGGCAAACGGTATTGGCGCGTCCCGGTCATGGACGGCGAGTTCCTCTGCGAAGATACCACCTGCACCGTCAAGGCCGTAGGCGGCGGCAACTTCCTGATCCTGGCGGAAAGCCAGCCGCAGGCCTTGGCCGCTTGCGAGGCCGCCATCGAAGCCATGAAAAAGATCCCGAACGTCATCATGCCTTTCCCCGGCGGCGTGGTGCGCTCGGGCTCGAAGGTCGGCTCCAAGTACAAAGCCTTGTCGGCGTCGACCAACGACGCGTTCTGCCCCACGCTCAAAGGTCAAACCAGGACGGATTTGAGCCCCGAAATCGAATCGGTCATGGAGATCGTCATCGACGGCTTGACCGATGACGACATCAAGAAAGCCATGCGGGTCGGCATCGAGGCGGCTTGCAGCCTGGGCGCCGAAAACGGCATACGCCGCATCAGCGCGGGCAATTACGGCGGCAAATTGGGTCCTTTCCTATTCCATCTTCAGGAGATCATGGCATGACGGCGCTCACCTTCACCCTGAAGGCCGAACTCGAACAACGGATCGACGTGTCCCCATTGACGCCGGATCGGCTCGCCGACAAATCCGCGAGTGAAATCGGCGCCGAATTGCTGCAATACGGCAACCGGCAAATACGTGCCGATGAACTGTTTTCGATCGAAGGGCAAGGTTCCGACCGCCTTATCTTCCGCGGCAGCCGTAAGCTCGACTATATCGGGAAGGGCATGAGCCAGGGGGAAATCCGCGTCGAGGGCGATGCCGGCAGTTATTTGGGCATGCACCTCAAGGGCGGACGCATCATCGTAAGCGGCAACGTCGACGCTTACGCCGCTTGCGAAATGAAAAAAGGCGAAATTTTGATTCGCGGCAACGCCGGAGATTTCCTCGGCGCAGCCCTTCCCGGCAATAAGAAGGGCATGGCCGGCGGCGTGGTCATCGTCAAAGGAAACGTCGGCGACCGCGTGGGCGACCATCTGCGGCGCGGCGCCATTCTTATCGAGGGCAACGCCGGGAATTATCTGGGTTCGCGTATGACTGCCGGCACCATTGCCGTCCTCGGCGAAGTCGGCGCACACCTCGGTTATGCCATGAACCGGGGTACCGTGCTGCTTGCCCGGACACCGGCATCCATTCCGGCTACCTTCAATGATTGCGGCACCCATACGCTCGGCTTCATACCGTTGCTTCTGAAAGGCTTCCAGGGATTGGAGACCCGGTTCTCCGAAATGTCCGACACCCTCAAGCGGGTACGGCGCTATGCCGGAGACATGTGCGGACTGGGCAAGGGCGAAATACTCGTTGCCCTCTGACGGCGTCACGCCGGTTGCGATTCGCAACTCGGCAGGCAAAAAACTCAGCTGGTTGACGGATTTAGGCATACACGGTTATCATTCCGTGTTTAAAAGAATTTTCTGCGTTGGAGCCAACAAAAATGTACGCGGTTATACAAACAGGCGGCAAGCAATATCGGGTGAAACAGGGCGACGTGGTCAAGGTCGAAACCCTGAGCGCCGAAGCCGGCCAGCAAATCGAGTTCGACAAGGTGCTAATGGTTCAAACGGATTCCGGCTTGAAAGTAGGCAAACCCTTCATTGATGGCGGCAAAGTAACCGCAACCATCAAGGCTCATGGCCGGCACCCGAAAATTAAAATCGTCAAGTTCCGCCGGCGTAAGCATTACATGAAGCAGGCGGGCCACCGGCAGAATTACACCGAAATTCAGATCACCGGTATCTCTGCCTAATCGAAGAGCGAGGAATCACGATGGCACACAAGAAAGCAGGCGGCAGCTCGCGCAACGGCCGCGATTCAGAATCCAAACGACTCGGCGTGAAACGCTTCGGCGGTCAGTTCGTGCAAGCGGGCAGCATTATCGTGCGGCAGCGCGGCACCAAATTCCACGCCGGTGAGAATGTAGGCTGCGGAAGAGACTATACGCTTTTCGCATTGGCCGACGGACAGGTCCAGTTCAAGGTGAAAGGCCCGCTCAAGCGCAAATACGTCAGTATCGTTCAAAGCGAAGCCTAAGGATCAAAGCGGCTTTACGGGCCGCCCTTTTAAATAGGAAGAAGCCTCGTCCGTGACGGGGCTTTTTTGTCATTACCATGAAGTTTGTTGACGAAGCGGAAATTCGGGTGGAAGCGGGCGACGGCGGCAACGGCTGCGTCAGCTTTCGGCGCGAAAAATATGTTCCTTTCGGCGGCCCCGACGGGGGCGACGGCGGTGACGGCGGCAGCGTTTTTCTGGTCGCCTCCACCAATCTCAACACGCTGGTCGACTTCCGCTTTCACTCGCGATTTCGCGCCGAACGCGGACAAAACGGGTCGGGCGGCAACTGCACCGGCCATTCGGGCGCCGACTGCATCGTCCACGTACCTACCGGCACCGAGGTGTTCGACGCCGAAACCGGCGAAAAGCTCGGCGACCTGGTCAAGGAAGGCGAAAAATTATTGGTAGCCCAAGGCGGCTTTCACGGCCTCGGCAATACCCGATTCAAGAGCAGCGTCAATCGCGCGCCGCGCAAGGCCACCAGCGGAACGCCGGGCGAACGGCGCACCCTGCGCCTGGAGCTGAAGCTCATCGCGGACGTCGGCTTGCTGGGCATGCCCAATGCCGGAAAATCCAGCTTGATTCGCAGCGTGTCCGCCGCACGTCCCAAGGTTGCGGATTACCCTTTCACCACCTTGTATCCGAATCTTGGCGTCGTGCGCGTCGACGATCAGCGCAGCTTCGTCATGGCCGATATTCCCGGCCTCATCGAGGGCGCATCGCATGGAGCGGGACTGGGAGTGCAGTTCTTGAAGCATCTTGCCCGTACCAAGCTGCTGCTCCACGTAGTGGATGTCGAACCCTACGAAAGCCTGGAAGACCCGATTACGGCGGCACAAAAAGTGATCGCCGAGCTTCAACAGTGGGACCAGGGCCTGGACCAGAAGCCGCGCTGGCTGGTATTGAACAAGATCGATCGGCTGGCCGACGACGCAGCCCAACAGCGCTGCCGCGAAATCATAGAAGGTCTCGAATGGGCCGGCCCCGTCTTTAGGGTCTCCGCCGTTCGAGGCGACGGCCTCAAAGACTTGGTCTACAGCGTTATGGCGTTCCTGGAGCAGGACCAAACAAAAGATGCAGAACAGGACTGAATTTGCCCACGCCCGCCGCATCATCGTCAAGATCGGCAGTGCCTTGCTGACCGGGGGCGGGCGCGGACTGGACATGCCCGCAATCACCGATTGGGTGGCTCAAATTGCCGTCTTGCGCCACCAAGATATAGAAATTCTTCTCGTTTCTTCCGGCTCGGTCGCCGAAGGCATGTGCCGGCTGGGCTGGAAAACCCGCCCACGCTCCCTGCACGAACTCCAGGCGGCCGCCGCCGTGGGACAGATGGGCCTGATTCAGACTTATGAATCCCTCTTTCAAGGGCACGGTCTTCATACCGCGCAAATCCTGCTGACCCACGACGACCTATCGGATCGGCAGCGCTATCTTAACGCCCGAAGCACCCTACTCACCCTGCTCGAATTGGGGGTGGTGCCGGTCATCAACGAAAACGATACGGTAGCGAACGAGGAAATCCGCTTCGGAGACAACGACACGCTCGCCGCTTTGGTGGCGAATCTCCTGGAAGCGGATCTCTTGATCATTTTGACCGACCAAAAGGGACTTTACGAACGCGATCCGACCCTGGACCCCACCGCCCAACTCGTCTACCAGGCCAGCATCAATGATGCGCGCCTCGGCGAGATGGTGGGCGAGAGTCGCAGCGGACTCGGCCGGGGCGGCATGATCACCAAACTGCGCGCCGCTCGGCTGGCCTCCCGGTCCGGGACGGCAACGGTTATCGCCAGCGGGCGGGAGCAAAATGTCATGGCAAGGGTGGTTGCGGGCGAGGAATTGGGTACCTTTCTGATTCCCGATGTATCCCCGATGCTGGCCAGGAAGCGTTGGCTGGCCGGACAGCTCAAACTCAAGGGTAAGTTGCACTTGGATGAAGGTGCTGCGCGCGTCTTGAAAGAAGACGGCAAAAGCCTCTTGCCCATCGGCGTAACCGCCGTGGACGGCGACTTCCACAGGGGCGACCTAGTCGCTTGCGTGGATATGGAGGGAAAAGAGGTGGCTCGCGGGCTGGTGAATTACGGCGCTGACGAAACGCGCGTCATCATGCGACAACCGAGCTCGCAAATCGAATGCCTGCTTGGATATGTCGATGAACCGGAACTGATTCACCGCGATAATCTGGTACTGGCTTGAGAGAGGCAGGCGGGCCAGCCCGCCTCGCCTTTCCGCCAGAAACTTAGGCGGATGCGCTCAGAACCAGCGCTTTGACTCGGGCGTTGAGACGGCTCTTGCTGCGAGCGGCCTTGTTCTTGTGGATCAAGCCCTTGTTAACCGACGAGTCGATAACGGGAACTGCGGCGCGAAATGCGGCCTGCGCTTGCTCCAAGTCGCCGGATTCTACCGCCAGAATGACCTTCTTGATGAAGGTCCGCAACCGGCTGCGCTGAGCCGCGTTGTGGGCGCGATGTTTTTCCGATTGTATGGCGCGTTTTTTTGCTGAAGCAATATTAGCCAAGGTGAAAACCTCTAATCCTAATCGTTTTAAGCGAATTCGTTATTTTCGTCACAAGTAATTCAAGAGTCAAGAGCGCAATTTTCACAAAATTATCGGGCCAGACGTTTTCGCAGGTTATAGGCCATTTTCGGATAGCTTTTCGCAGCGTATCTCTAACAGTGCCTTGATCGCCCAAATTCCTTATACTACGGCCTTTTCTTCAACGAAAGCACTGGTTTTAGGCTCTGAGCAAGCATCTACTGAAATCCACGGCGGCCGTCGGCGGCATGACCTTCGTCTCCCGCCTTTTAGGGTTCGTTCGAGATGTCGTCATCGCCCGTTATTTCGGTGCCGATCCCGGCACCGACGCGTTCTTCGTCGCGTTTAGAATTCCCAACTTCCTGCGCCGCCTCTTTGCGGAAGGCGCCTTCTCGCAGGCCTTCGTGCCGGTTCTGTCAGATTACAAGGAGCGCCACGACCCGACCCAGCTCGGGCCGTTCTTGGATCGTACGGCCGGCAGCCTGTCGCTGGCCTTGTTGCTTGTCACCTTCGCCGGCATTATCGCTGCGCCGGTCTTGATCATGCTGTTTGCGCCCGGTTTCTATCGAAATGCGGAGCAATTCGAGCTCAGCGTCGAGATGCTGCGCATCACCTTGCCGTATCTTTTCTTCATTTCCCTCACGGCATTCGCCGGGGCCATTCTGAACACCTGGGGACGTTTCGCCATACCGGCCTTCACGCCGGTCTTTCTGAACCTTCTGATGATCGCTGCGGCGATTTGGTTCGCCCCTTACCTGTCCGAACCGATTACCGCCTTGGCCTGGGGTGTGCTGATCGCCGGCGTCGTCCAGCTCGCATTTCAAGTGCCTGCGCTCCTCCGGGAGGGCTTGCTGCCGAAACCCCGCCTTGGGTTTCACGATGCCGGCGTTCGCCGCATCATCAAGATGATAGGACCGGCGATTTTCGGGGTTTCGGTAACCCAGGTGAATCTCCTGGTCGACACGGTGATTGCCTCCTTTTTAGTGTCCGGCAGCGTCTCCTGGCTTTACTACTCCGATCGGCTGGTGGAATTCCCTTTGGGCATTTTCGGCGTCGCTATCGGCACTGTAATGTTGCCTCATTTGTCGAAAAATCATGCAAACCGTGATCGCGACGGGTTTTCCCGTTCGCTGGACTGGGCTCTCCGCTGGGTCATCCTGATCGGCTTGCCGGCGACCTTGGGCCTAGCGCTACTCGCCGAACCGATGATTTCCACCCTTTTTCAGTACGATCGGTTTTCTTCGCATGACGCCGAGATGGCCAGCCGGAGCCTAACGACTTACTCCATCGGATTGATGGGCTTCATCGCAATCAAGGTGCTGGTTCCGGGCTTCAGCTCGAGACAGGATCTCCGCACCCCGGTCAGGTATGGCGTCTACGCCATTATCGCCAACCTCGCGTTGAACCTGGCTCTGATTTTTCAACTCGCGCCGATCGGCTGGGGTCACGCGGGTCTCGCTCTGTCGACGGCGTTGGCGGCGCTCCTTAACGCCGGACTGCTCCTGGCCAAACTTTTGAAGGAGCAGATTTACAAACCGGAACCGGGATGGCCGATCTTCCTGCTGCGTGTAGCGCTCGCCAGTGGCGTGATGGTCCCGATCCTGGTCTATGCGTCCAATGCTTATCCGTGGCAGATCTGGTCGCTCGCCGACCGAATTTCGCATCTGGCTTTGTGGATTCTGCTGGGCCTCGCGACTTATCTGTCGTGTCTTACCCTGACAGGGCTCCGTCCCAGGCACATGCTGGTTCCGGAAGGTACCTGAGGACCGTCGCATGCGCTTGATTCGAGGACTCGCCGAACTGAAACTTCCCGAACGGGGCTGCGTCGCCACGATCGGCAACTTCGACGGCGTCCATATTGGTCACTGCCAAGTGATCGAAAGGCTGGCGGAAGCAGGACGGAGGCTGGATTTGCCGGTTGTGGTCGTCCTGTTCGAACCGCAGCCACGGGAATATTTTTTCCCGAACGAAGCACCGGCCCGTTTGACCCGGCTCCGTGAAAAGCTGGCCCGCTTGGCTGAATTGCCGATCGATCAGGTGCTGCTGCTGCGCTTCAACCGGCAGCTCGCCATGTTGCCGGCGGAAAGCTTCATTCAAGACATCCTGCTCGAAGGACTGCGCATCAAGTATCTGGTGATCGGAGACGATTTCAGATTCGGCAGAAACCGGCTCGGCAACTTTGCCTTGTTGCGGCAGGCCGGGAAAGAATTCGGCTTCGAAGTGGTCGACACGCCGTCGGTATTGGTCGATGGACGACGCGTCAGCAGCACTTCGATCCGCAAAGCCCTCGCGGCAGGCGATTTAGCTCGCGCAGCGCGACTCCTGGGGCGTCCTTATTCAGTCTGCGGACGCGTCATCCATGGGGCGAAGCGCGGCCGAACGCTCGGCTTTCCCACGGCCAACATCTTGATGAGACGGAAAAACACTCCTGTACAGGGTGTATTTGCCGTTACAATGTCCGGAATAGGCGAACATCCGCTGCCGGGGGTCGCGAACGTAGGCATACGCCCGACTGTCGCGGGAGGACGTACGGTGCTCCTCGAAACCTATTTGCTGGACTTCTCCGGAGACCTCTACGGAAAACAGGTGGAAATCGTTTTTCGCCACAAGCTCCGGGACGAAAAGCGCTTCGACGGCTTAGCCGAACTGCAGGCCCAGATCGAACGGGACGTCATGACTGCAAGAGGCTATTTCGCCATCTCAAATTCAACATCATCCTCTGCATCATGAGCACGGATTACAAATCGACACTGAATTTACCCAGCACCGATTTTCCGATGAAGGCCAATCTGCCGCAGCGCGAGCCCGAGCAGCTCGAGCGCTGGCGCAGCATGGATCTTTACCGGAAGATTCGCGAAACGTTCCGTGGGCGCCCGAAGTTCATTCTTCATGACGGCCCCCCCTACGCCAACGGCGAAATCCACATCGGCCATGCCGTAAACAAGGTGTTGAAGGACATCATCGTCAAGAGCAAGGGATTGAACGGTTTCGACGCGCCCTATGTGCCCGGCTGGGATTGCCACGGCCTGCCCATCGAATTGATGGTGGAGAAGAAGATCGGCAAAGCCGGCGTGCAGGTCAACGCTTCCGATTTCCGCAAGGCCTGCCGCGCCTATGCGACCGAGCAAGTGGATATCCAGCGGCGCGAGTTCATCCGGCTCGGCGTTTTCGGCGACTGGGAAAATCCGTACCTGAGCATGGACTTTCGCTTCGAGGCCGACATCCTGCGCGCTTTGGGCCGAATCTCCGCGCGCGGCCATCTGATGAAAGGGGCAAAGCCGGTGCATTGGTGCACCGATTGCGGCTCCGCGCTGGCCGAAGCCGAGGTCGAATACGAAAACAAGCGCTCGATCGCCATCGACGTGCGGTTCAGGGTTCTCGACGAAACCGCGCTGATCCAGCGTTGTCACTCGGTTCCGGGCCATCCGGGCGAAGGCCCGCTGTCGGTGGTCATCTGGACGACGACACCCTGGACCCTGCCGGCCAACCAGGGCGTGGCGCTCAACCCGGATCTCGATTACGCCGTGGTGCAATGCCGGGAACCGATGGAGCGGTTGGTCGTGGCCGAAGCCCTGATGAAACATGTCATGATGCGTTGCGGCGTCGACGATTACCGCGTCGTGGCGTATTGCAGGGGCTCGGATCTCGAGGGATTGATGCTGCACCATCCGTTTTACGAGCGCGAGGTGCCTATCGTTCTCGGCGAGCACGTGACGCTCGACGCCGGTACCGGCGCGGTGCATACGGCGCCCGGCCATGGCCAGGAAGACTACGTCGTCGGTCAGCGCTATGGGCTGCCGGTCGAAAATCCGGTGGCGGACGACGGCAAGTTCCTGCCGAGCACGCCGCTGTTCGCCGGCGAACACGTCATGAACGCCAACGGCCATGTGGTCGAGGTGCTCAAGGAACGCGGCACACTGCTGCACGAAGCGCGCATCGAGCACAGCTATCCGCACTGCTGGCGGCACAAGACGCCGGTCATCTTCAGAGCGACGCCCCAGTGGTTCATCGCCATGGACAAGAACGATCTTCGCCGCCAGGCCCTGGAAGAAATCCAGAAAGTGGAATGGATACCCGATTGGGGGCAGGCGAGAATCGAAGGCATGGTCGGCAACCGGCCCGACTGGTGCGTCTCCCGGCAGCGGAACTGGGGCGTGCCGATCGCCTTGTTCGTCCACCGCGAGACCGGCGCCCTGCATCCCCGCACCGAGGACCTGATCGAAGCGGTCGCGCAACGGGTCGAGGAACGCGGAATCGATGCGTGGTTCGATCTCGACCCCGCGGAATTGTTGGGCGAAGAGGCTGCGCAGTACCAGAAGATCAACGACACGCTGGATGTCTGGTTCGATTCGGGCGTCAGCCACTTCTGCGTGCTGGATCGGCGGGAGGACCTGCATTCGCCGGCCGATCTGTACCTCGAAGGCTCGGACCAGCATCGCGGCTGGTTCCAATCGTCCTTGCTCGCTTCCGTGGCGATCCGCGACGCCGCGCCGTATCGGCAGGTGCTGACCCACGGCTTCACCGTGGATGCGGAAGGCAAGAAAATGTCGAAATCCAAGGGCAATGTCGTGGCTCCGCAGAAAGTGATGCAGAACCTCGGGGCGGATATCCTGAGGCTTTGGGTCGCGGCAACCGACTACCGGGCCGAGATGAGCGTTTCCGACGAGATTCTGAAACGCACGGCGGACGTTTACCGGCGGCTGCGGAATACCGCCCGCTATCTGCTCGCGAACATGAGCGGCTTCGACCCGGAGCGGCATTCGGTCGAACCCGAAAAGATGCTGGCGCTCGACCGCTGGGCGGTGGACCGGGCTTTCCGTCTCCAGCAGGAAATCGTCGAAGCCTACGAGACCTACCAGTTCAACCTGGTCTATCAAAAGGTCCACAACTTCTGTTCCATCGACCTGGGCAGCTTCTATCTCGACGTGCTGAAGGACCGCCAGTACACCTGCCGCGAGGACAGCCTGCCGCGGCGATCCGCACAAACCGCGATGTACCACATCGCCGAGGCACTAACCCGCTGGCTGGCGCCCATCCTGAGCTTCACGGCCGATGAAATCTGGCGTCATTTGCCCGGCAAGCGGAGCGAATCGGTGTTTCTGGAGACCTGGTACGAGGGACTGTTCCCGCTGGACGAATCCTCTCCGTTCAACCGCGAGTTCTGGGATTTCCTGCTCAAAGTCCGCGAGGCGGTGAGCAAGGAACTGGAAGTACTGCGGGTGCGCGGCGAGATCGGCTCGTCCCTGGACGCCGAAGTCGAGCTTTACGGCAGCCAACCGATTCTCGAACGGCTTGCGCCTATCGAAAGCGAGCTTCGATTCTTGTTCATCACTTCGTATGCGAGCCTTCGGCCCGAAGGGGACAGCGGCACGCTTCCGACGGGGATCGAGGGACTGGAGCTGAAAGTTCGGGCTTCCGATAAACCCAAATGCGTACGCTGCTGGCATCACCGCGAGGACGTCGGCAAGCACCCCGACCACCCCGAGCTTTGCGGCCGCTGCGTGGAGAACGTGGCAGGACAGGGCGAAACCCGTCTTTACGCCTGATCTCATGTTGAATTGGCTTTGGCTTTCCGCGCTGGTCGTCGGCCTGGACCAGCTCACCAAGCAACTGGTCGATCGCTCGATGGAACTTTACGAGTCGGTCGGCCTGCTGCCTTTTTTTCAGCTCACTTACCTACGCAACCAGGGCGCCGCGTTCAGCTTTCTGAGCCAAGCCGGAGGATGGCAGCGGTGGTTCTTCATCGGCCTGGCCGTCATCGCCAGCGGCGCTATCTGCTATTGGCTGAGCCGGCTCGGCAAGGGCCAACGTTGGGAAGCCGCGGCCTGGGCGCTGGTTCTGGGCGGCGCGCTGGGCAATCTCATCGATCGCATCATTTACGGATACGTTATCGATTTTCTCGACGTGTTTTATGGAGAATGGCACTGGCCGGCCTTCAACGTGGCCGATTCCGCGATCACCATAGGCGTAGCGATGCTGCTGATCGACTCCGTGAGACCGCGACAGTCGACGGCCAGCCTGGTGTAGACCTATTTGCCGGCAAGGGATTGCCGGCCTATAAACGATAGCCAAGTAGGTCGGGAATCCTTTCCCGACACAACGGACGGGCAATCGGCTTTGCATGCAAAAGATTTCCGACCTGCTGGATCATAGACCGGAACAAGCCCAGCATTCCCGGAGTAAGGCGCATTTACCGGGAACGGCTATCGCCTCATCCCCGCCTACGACGGTTTCACCTCAGACGAGAATGCCTCTGCCTCCGGTCGGCTGAAAACCTCTTGCGGACAGCAAGCGGTAAAGCCTTTCCCAATCGAAACTCGGGCCCGGATCGGTTTTGCGTCCCGGAGCGATGTCGCTGTGACCGACGATCCGGTCCGGTGACAAGCCCGGATAATTCGCCAGCAAGGCGGAGAGCAAATCGGCCAGGTGCTCGTATTGCCGGTCGGTATAGGGAATACCGTCGGCCCCTTCCAACTCGATGCCGATCGAGAAATCATTGCAGCGCTCCCGCCCCTCATAGTTCGAAATCCCGGCATGCCAAGCGCGCCGGTGGAACGGAACGTATTGAACGATCTCGCCGTCGCGGCGAATGAGCGCATGGGCCGATACCCGAAAGCCGTGTATGCGCTCGAAATAAGGGTGGGCAGTCGGTTCCAAGGTATTGGTAAACAAACAGTCGATCCAGTTGCCGCCAAACTCGCCCGGAGGCAAACTGATGCCATGTATCACCACCAGCGAAATATCCCCTGAATCGGGCCTGTCGTCGCAATTGCAACTCTCTAGCCGCCTCGCGTTTGCCAGCCAGTTATCGATTATCTTCATTTTCCAAACCGAGTTGTAAATCGTCGAGAATTCGTCCTGTCCGCCGAGTATATCTACAAGACAATCTGTCCGCTTTCGGTTTTGTGGGTCGAGTCACGATATAAAAAAGACTTTCCCTTTAAAGTAAGTCCCGCGACGAATATAAAGCGCATTGTAAGAACCGAGTATAGAGTTATCGCAATGTGCGACACCGAAAATCATCATCGATTGCTACCGGTCCGGCAACGCATAGACTGAAACGGATTCAGTAAAGCTACAACACATTCGATATACCTTAAGCCGCGATTTTTCGAGGTACAGGTCGAAACCTTTCCGATTCGAAATCGGCCGGCAAAAATAATAATCCCGGCAGAAATGTTTCGACTTGAAAACAGAGCTCTTAAAGATAACAAGAACCGTGTCGGCCATGATAAAAAAGAAGCTGTTTCTTTCCATGGTACGCTGCATACCGAATATACGACTCGGTATCCCGCGAAATAGCAAAACAGTACGGGCAAAGGCAATCCCGGCACGCCGCATACATTATATTACCCGTTTTCGATGCATTAAGACGGCTGAAATCGAACTTAACTTCCCGGGCAATTCACGACAGTTTTTTCATCCATGACCATCAAGGGAGTGCTTCAAGCATGAGAGATTTCCGATTATGGAGCAGGCTGGCTCTA
This sequence comes from Methylocaldum sp. GT1TLB, assembly GCF_051027445.1. Taxonomy (NCBI): domain Bacteria; kingdom Pseudomonadati; phylum Pseudomonadota; class Gammaproteobacteria; order Methylococcales; family Methylococcaceae; genus Methylocaldum; species Methylocaldum sp. GT1TLB. Next base: position 3,600,211 of record NZ_CP194898.1, on the reverse strand, counting down.
GCGCTAGCGGGGGTATTTTTCAATCCCATGGCCGTCGGAGAAACCCCGCCGTTGTCAGGGCTGCCTAGCAATGAGGAAAGCAAATCTGCTTTCGCCACGCTGAAGGCCGGCGAGGGCGGCTATGCACCGGCCCGTGCCGCCCGTGAGTACTGGGACGCGGCCCGCCGGCGCGTGGCACAGGATCCTCGCTGGACGGCTTGGTTGCAGGAGCGAACCGACTGGATCGATCACTGGATGACCACGCCCCGCGAGAGCGCGGACTGGGTCGCCGGCTGGATCCACGACTACGTCGATCCGAACACGGGCGTTCTCCTCCACTGGACCCCCGATCAGCCGATACCGCCCGACCAGCCCGGCCACGAAAAGCTGCGCGCCGCCTGGATCGCCCATAATCGGATCTACAACATCGACCGCGTGCTGGACGCCGCCCGACTGTTCCGCCTGACCGGCGATACGCGCTACTTGGATTGGGCGGCTTCGCAGCTCGATTTCTACGCCGACGCCTACCGCGGCTTCCCGTTGCAGACCTGGAACGGCCGAGCCCAGCTGATGAATCAGAGTCTGGACGAAGCGACCCGCGCCCTGGTGTTGATCGAAGCGGTCCGGCTGCTGAAACCCCATGTCCCGGCGGCCCGCGCCGACCACTGGCGCGAGGGGCTGTTCCTGCCGTTGGCGGCCAATGTGATGGCGTCGTCGCGCGAGGTCCACAACATCGCCGTCTGGCATGCCGCGGCCGTGACGCTGATCGGACTCGAGTTCGAACAACCCGAGTTGATCGGCTTCGGCAAGCATTCGGCCTTAGGTCTTCCGTCGCTCCTGGCGACCGGTGTGTCGCCGGACTGGTTCTGGTACGAGCACTCCCTGTCCTATCAGGAGTATACGGTTCAGGCCTTGGTGGAGCTGCTGGTCGGCGCCTCGTTGCGCGGGCGGCTGGCCGAGTTCGCCCGGGAACTCTGGATCGCGCAGAACCTGATGATTTCTCCGGTGACCGTGCGCTTTGCCAATGAAGACGCCCCGACCCTCAACGATTCGCCGCCTAATCGCAAGGCGCCGAACCGCAAGTTGTGGGCGGCCTCCCGCCGGGTGTTGCCGACCTGGCTCGGGCTGGACGAAGCGAAGGGCCAGCTGAGCTGGGACACCCTGCTCGATCCGCCCAAGCCGGTCGATTCGATGCCCCTACTGCCCGAGCTGGCGTCGGGACCGGTGCCGGGTCTCGATGCGGTTCAGCTCGTGAAGAACGGCTGGCATGCCCTGTTGCGCTATGGCCAGAAAGCCCGGTTTCATGCCCAGCAGGAAGCCCTCACTTATGAACTGCAATACGGCGACACCTGGCTTCTCAAAGACGCCGGCACGGTCGGCTACGGCTCGCCGCTGCACAAGGGCTATTTCAGCCGGGCACCGGCGCACAACGTGCCGCTGGTCGACGGCGACGGGCAAAATCCCTGGCCGTCCGAGGGACAGCTCGATGAGGTCGCGCCGGACGGCTCGTTCGCGGCGGTGTCCCATCCGAGCTATCGTCCGGGCGTGACCGCAACCCGGCGGCTCGCCATCGGCGCCGGCGACTTTATCGATCAGGTGCGGGTGACCACCGGCTCGGACACGCCGCACGCGATCGGTGTCGTCATGAACACACCCTGTGCCGTGACCTCCGGCAGTCAAGCCGTGGCGGAAGGGGCGTCGCTGCCCGCTGCGACGGCCTTCGGTTACTGGAAGGACTGGACCGCCTATGCGGCGGCGGGCACTTGGAGCGGCACGCTCGACTGCGCCGGCCGCCGGTTTGCCCTGGCGATCGCCGGCGCCGAGCTGCAGCGGGTGTTTGTGGGCACCGTCCCCGATTCCGCCGCGCCGTACACCCGCCGGGGCATCTACCTCGAAGCCATGGCAACGGAGACGCAGTTCTACCTGGTATTCCGCCCGCTCGATTCGCCGTAGGCGTATGCTGAAATACGGCGCGTAGCGGCATGAAGACAGCCAAGGCGTTGTTGTTCCACGACCGCTCGGCCTTTCTCGCTCTGTGGCCGAACCTTACCCGATTCGGCTCAGATCGTGCCGACGCTCCTCCGGCTCGGGCATTAGGGTCTGTCCATGCAATTTCGCCAAAGTGGCGGCGAGATTTGCCCCCAAGGCTTCGACGGCGGCGTGTTGTTTGGGATCGGTCAGCGTGCCCTCGGGCTGGAACGCTTCGTGAGCCTTGGCCACCGCCAATTGGTCGGGCAGGACGATGACACCGATGTTGCCCAGGATCGCCCGCAAGTGAACCAGGCCGCGGAGACCGCCGAAGCCTCCGGGCGAAGCCGACAGCAGGGTGGCGACCTTGTTCCGGAAAGGCGCCAGGCCATCCTCGCCGCCGACCGGCCGGGATATCCAGTCGATGGTGTTCTTGAGGAGCGGCGAAATCGAGCTGTTGTACTCGGGCGAAGCGATCAAAAGCCCCTGATGCGCCATCATCAGATGTCTGAATTTCAGGGCGTTGGCGGGAATGCCATCGCGGCTCTCCAAGTCACCGTCATAGATCGGCATCGGAAAATCGCGCAGGTCTGCCACCGTCACCTCGGCGCCGGCCCGACGGGCGCCTGCCGCGGCGATCCGCACCAGCATTTTGTTGTAGGAGCGTTCTCGCGCACTGCCGGCAAAAGCGAGAATTTTCGGTTTGGCTTCCATGGATATCTCCTCGAAATTCAACAGCGTACTTTGTTCGAAGTTCGTTTCAAAGCCGGGATCGCATCGACGGCTTTTGCTCGTCCCACGCTCGGGGATCGAAAACGGCCCCTCCCTTGACCACGCGGAAAATGCGGCGCAAATGAATGACATCGGCCAGCGGATCGGCGTCGAGCAGCACGAAATCGGCGATTTTGCCCTGCTCCACGGTCCCCAATTCGGCGCTTCGCCCCATGACGCGAGCTCCGCCTTGCGTCGCGGCAGTCAGAATCTCGTGGGGCGACAAGCCGGCCTCGGCCATCAGCTCGAACTCCCGGTGCAGCGCCGGCCCGTGCAAGGTGCCGATATTGCCGGCATCGGTCCCGGCGGCGACCGTCACGCCGCTCTGCTGCAAACGCTTCAGATTCCAGAATGCGATATCCCGGCTGAACCAGTGGAAAGCCCAGGGCCTTTTCCAAACGGGCAGGCTAGCCAGCTCGTCGAACGTCGCGATCGCCTCGGGATCGCCGAGGCGGCGTTCGATGTCGGTCAGCCGAACCTTCCGTCCCAGCACCTCCTGATAACCCTCGTTGACGACGAGGGTGGTCACGTACACCACGTTCCGATCCTTCAGTAGCTTGATGAAGGCCTCGTCGACCCGGCGGTCCTCCACGCTGTGGGCGAGAATGTCCGCACCCGCCTGCACCGCCGCCCGTGCGGTCTCCAGTTCGGTCGCGTGCACCACGACCCGAGTGCCGGCGGCATGGCTCGCCTCGATCGCGGCCTGCACTATGGCGGTCTGAAACGCAGGACTCCGGCCCGGCAAGGGAATGAACCAGATTTTGATGAGGTCCGGCTTGCGCGCCAAAATCTCTCGCACCGTGGCGCGGCTTTCCTCGGCAGAATCGACCTTGATCAGCGCCGGATCCTCGGCCTTGAGTTCCTGCGGAAAATAAGTCGCGATCAAGGGTCCAGCCACCGCGACGCGCGGCGCCCGTTCGGTCCGCCTCGCGAGATCCCGCACCTCGAAGGTCCAGAACGGACCGCCGACATCCACCACCGAAGTCACGCCGCTCGCCACGTATCGAGCCAAGGTGTCGGGGACGCGCTGCCTGATCCCGGTGATCTCGTCCGCATAAGGGCGAACATCCCGCAGATCGATCACATCCGGACGGGTATAAAGACCGCCCGATTGAAAGAAATGTATGTGCGCATCGATCAAGCCGGGAACGATCCATTTCCCGCTCGCGTCGATCACCCGCGCTTCGGGAGGAATCGGTATCTCGCCCCGGTTCCCCACCGCCGCAATCCGCTCGCCCTCCACCACGATTACGGCATCGGCGCGTGGCGCGCCGCCGGTTCCATCGATCAGGGTACCGCCGACAAAAGCCTTCATATCCGCTCTACTCCCGCTGGCGAACACCAGGAGCGACAAAAAGATTGCCAATAACCCGTGCATGCACGGCGATCCGTATCGCCTCATCTTCCCATTCAAGAACACGCGAACTATTTCTTTCGACCGCGGCACGGGCCGTTCATTGCAGCGCAGCGAACGGGATTCACGCGTCTTGTGCCTTCCGCACCGGGGAAAAGAGCCTGGGAGATTTTTCGGTTTGGTGTGGCTCCCTCCTGTTGTAGATCGGGAATACTTTCCCGACACTAACGGGCCGGCAAGCAGGTTTGTCGGCAAGGGATTGCCGACCTACAACGATTCGGGAATCTCCCGATACGGACTTAAGGCAGCAGCCACGTCAGCGGGACAAGGGCAACCAGGATCGAAACGGCCGCGGCGAACAACGGCACATAGCGCTTCGGCCTTGCCAGTTCGTTGGCTCGCAAGGCAAATACGCCGTGGAGCGTATCCATGAGTTGATCGATCAGAGCGATATTGGCCTCGATTGCCCGGGTCGCCTCGGCAAAATAGGGCTTGAGCTTGAGCTCGATGCGGCTCGGCTGAATGATGCGTTCATTGAGGAGATTCACGAATTTTCGGGTCGATTCGCGGCTGGTTGCCAAACCCGCTTGCAGATCCAGCCCAGTCGGTGGAGAAAGGTCCCGCAGCGCCGTCTGGATCTCGTTCAGGAGGCCGTCGATGCGATGGGCCAAAAAACCGAGTTTGATCCGGAACACCGGCGGGCATTTTCCGGACGCGATCACCCCCGCCCCGAGGCCGCGTCCCTGCCCGATCTGCTCGATCAGTTCGGGAAGCCGGCGTACCAGAATCGCCGCCATGCACCGATTGGACGGATCGGGATCGAACATTATCCCGGAGCCATCCGCCGCCTCCTCCATGAGGCACAGGACTTCCCTGATGATCCGCGTATGGGCGGCGAAACTCTCCGCGGGAGAGAGGTCGAAGAGCCCGCGTTTCAGTTCCTGCCAGGAATCGTGAATGGCTCGCCAGCGGGACAACTGCCCGGCATGCGCATCGGCACCTTCGTCGGCGAGAGGCATTGTCGCCCGCAACTGCTCTTCGATGTTCTTCTGAACGGACGGCAGACGCGCCCGGAAAGCCGTATCTCCGTTCAGACAGGAATTGGCCATGCCCCGGTGTTGCTGAAGACTGATCATCAATTCCGTGGTTCGGCGCAAATGGAGGATACCGGCCGCTTTACGGTCGAGCAGCGCTCTCTCGAATCGCTGCTCGACGGCAACGAGGAGCACCAGAAAAGCCAGTAACAGGGTCAGGCCGGTCAGAATCGGAAACATGAGAATCTCCTCTACGGATGCGGAATCAAATCTGGAAGTGGTGAACCATCGTCTTGAGGTTCGCTGCCAGTTGTTCGAGATGCCGGGCAATGGCGGACGTTTCCTGGGCAACCGTCGTGCTTTCGTCGGCCTTCCCGGCAATTTGCTCGACGTGCTGCGCGATATCCTGGCTGACGACGCTTTGCTCCTGAGTGGCGGCCGCAATGGTCGTGATGCTCTGCACGGTCTGCAACGCGCCTTCATGGATGGATGCGAGGGAGCTCGCCGCCTCGGTCGCCAGTGAAACCCCGGCCGAGACCTGTTCGCTGCCGGTCCGCATCGCGCTCACGGCCCGGTCGATGCTGTCCTGGATGGACACGATGGTTTGCCTGATTTCGTCCGTCGCATGGCGGGTACGGGCGGCGAGCTGCCGGACCTCGTCGGCGACGACGGCAAAACCGCGCCCCTGTTCGCCGGCGCGGGCCGCCTCGATAGCGGCATTGAGAGCGAGCAGATTGGTCTGATCCGCGATTTCGGCGATGACCTTGACGATCGCGCTGATTTCGTTGGAGCGCGCGCCGAGCGCCGTGATCATCCCGGAGGATTGATGGACCGAGTCGGCCAGTCTTTCCATTTCACCGGCGGTGCGGCGGACGACGATCTCGCCTTGCGCGGACAATTCCCTGGCCCGGCTGGAAATCCGCTCCGCTTCGCCGGCGTGGCGGGCGACCTCGCCGATGCTGACCGTCATCTCCTCCATGGCAGCCGCCGTACTTCCGGCTGCGTCGGACTGAAGATTCGCGCTGTAGGCGACCCGCTCGGTGGCGCCGGAGAGTTCGCTCGCGGCATTGCTCAATTCCTCGGCCGATGCGACTACGCCGGCAATAAAGCGGCTGAACTCGCGGGCGACGCCGTTGAAGCCGTCCGCCACCTGCACCAGCTCATCCCGCGAGTTTATGTGCGTTTTCGCGGTCAGATCACCGGCGGCCAGACGCCGGCCGCTGCTGACCAAAGTGTGGACTGTCTGCCGTACCGACAGATAAAAGGCGGCAAATAGATAGACGGACAGCAAAGCCGTGGTGACGGCGATCACGACGACCAGACGGTTTTTGGCGTCAAAGGCGGCGATACGCTCCTCCAGCAAGCGATCCAGCGTGGGCAGAACCGCATCGTAGAGGGCGAACTGGGCGTCTATGGCGCGGGTTCCGGCGGCAAAATAGTCGGAAGGCGCCATCACGATGGAATTTTTGGAGATCAGCTCGTTCCACTGTAAATCCAGGAAAGTCTTGAGACGAACGAGACTCTGTTCGAGACCGGCAGCCAACGCGGGCTTGACCGACGAGTTGGTCTGGAAAACGACGTCCATGCCTCGCTCGATGGCGCGCTGATTTTCCAGGATAAGCGTGTTCAGCATGATCAGGCGGGATTTCTCGTCCGGGTCGTTCGCCTGGCGAGCGGCCATTCCGGTGCCCAAGCCCCGCGCCTGCCCCAGGTTCTCCATCAGGGCCGGAAGTTTGAGGATTGCGGCATCGGCGAGGTAGGCGCTATCGAGAACGGGATCCAGGACGAGATTGGAGGTCTCTCCGATGTGGCCGATCAGCCCCTGCAAGCCGGCGATCAGGGACGTGTGGGCGGCAAAATTTTCCTTCGCATCCGCGCCCGCGGATTGATTCGCAAGACGATTCCACGCTTGTTTCACGGCATTCCATCGGGTTGCGGTGTGCAACGTGGAATCCAGCCGACTGTCGATCTCGTTCACCGCGGCTTTAGCTTCCTCGATGCGGGCTCGCAAGTTCCGAATATCGTCGTCGAAAGACCGGTCGCCGTTGAGTGCGGCGTAAACCATCCCGCGGTGTTTCGGAAAATCCTGCAGCAAAGGCTGCAAAGCCCTCAGGTATTCCACGCCGGACCGCTCTTTGCGGGCGAATGCGCTGCCGGCGTTCATTTCGACGATCAGCAGGTACAGGTAAACGGCAAGCGGCAGGACGAAGATCAGACCGATGAACAGAAATTTATAAGGAAAGCGAAGATGGCTCAGCAAAACGATAGCTGGCCGAAGCACGTTGTACATGGATGTTCCCTTGCAATTAGGAGCTGTTTGCAGCCTGAGCGATCGTCGGGCAAAAAAAGCGTCCAGCGGGGTCGCAATGACCGCCGATGGACGCCGTTGTCCGTTGATTCGTGCCCCCTTTAGCACTTCATGACGAAAATACATAATGCATGCCATACGGAAGCGCAGAGAGCCGGGCGAGGCAATCCCCCGGAATCGGGCCGATTGCGGGGAATATCTTGTATACCAAGGACATGCGGCGGCACATCGATCCGGCGCACAAAGATAGGGGGCGCGCACCATAACGGGACACTCCCGAAAGCGATCGCTCTCTCGGCTGCGGAAACTCACTCTGCGCACACGGGTTTCGCATGTTCCTTTCGAAGTTGGTCATCGGGCCGTTTTTGAAGGATTGGCCTCGGCGTGCAACTCCTTTTCCAAGGACAAGTCTCATTAACCAAACAAGCGCAGCAAGGAGCGGATTCCGCGCATCGAAAAACCGCGGCCATCGCTCGATCGCAACAGCAGGGATGAAGTCACATGAACAGCGATTACAGGAAAAGGACCGGCCTGGCAGCGATTCTCATGGGTGCCATCTTGGTCCCGGCCTTACAGGCGCCTTCGGCGTCCGCAAGGGCTCTCGGCATGGTGGCGGACAACACCACGGCTTCGGTCACGATATTCGATGCCGATACCGACACCGTACTGGGATCGGTGACCATAGCGACCGCCGGCCTGGCGATCGGTGACGTTCTCATCACGCCGGATCAGACCCGGGGATTCGTGACGAATTTCAACAGCGAAGTCTTCGTCATCGACCTGACCGCGTCGCCTCCCCGCCTCGCCGAAGGCACGAATCCGATTCCCATCGCCAACAATGGCGAGGATCTCTCGATCAGCCCCGACGGGAAGTTCCTGCTGGTGTCCGATGGCCTTTTCACTCAGCCGATCTCGGTCATCGACATCGCCAAACAGGCCGAGATCAGCACCTTGTCCGTGGGTACCGATACCAATTCGGTCGAGGTTTGCAGCGACGGCTCGGTACTGGCCACCTCGTCCGCCGATGCAACGGTGCGCCGGCTCACGCTCAGCGACACCGGGACCTTGAGAGATACCGGCGAGATGCTGTCTCTCGGTTTCGCCGAACCCAATAATGTCTTCTGCGCTCCGGACGGCGGATCGGGCCTCGTCATCGCCCGTGGCGCTCCCGAAATAACGTCGTTTGCGATTCCGGGACTGGAACGGGTCAACATGCGCGCATTATCCGGCACGTCCTCCGGGATTTCCGGTTTGGTCGACTTTGCAGTAGACCGGGCCTTTGCCCGGAGTAACGGCGAATCCCCGGGAGATGCGGGTTTCCTGGACGTCTATCGTTATGACGCCAAGAACGCGACCTTCAGCAACGAACCGCTGTTTTCGGTTCCGATTTCCAACGCTCCCGAATTCTACGGAATGGATCAGATGGCGCTGCATCCGAAGAAAGCGAAATTGTACGTCTCGCAACCCGATGCCTTGAGGGTGTACGACGCGAACACCGGGACCCTGCTGACGTCCATCACCGATCCCGGCATCGTGCAACCGACCGGCGTGACCGTGGCTAAGGATTTCTGCGAAGATCCTCCGCCTGGCGGGATGACTACGGAAGCCGACGCTCCGCAATGCGCCATGAAAAGCACCGGCTCTGCCGATCACCCGATCGACGGCGGCGATCAGGTCAAATAGAGCGTTTTTCATCCCGGTGTACGGCTTCGTGTCAGGCGGCAAGAACGTAGGTCGGCAATCCCTTCCCAATCGCAAACGGTCGCTTTAGTCGCGACCCTTCCAATCGCAAACGTCGCTTTAGTCGCGACCTTCCAATCGCAAACGGCATCTCTGGGAGCGCCAGAGCTGCCCTTCCGACAAAGTCCTTTGCCGAGCCGATAAGTCGGCAAGGGATTGCCGACCTACATATCGGGCTCTCTGACACCGAATCGGAAATTGCTCTAGTATCCCTGTGCGGTCAATCGTGAGCGACAGGTTTGCTTCTCGGCATGGCTCGTCCGATGGTGGGCGGAAGGATTGAACGAAATAAAAAGCCCGATTCTTGGAGCGATAGTGCTCGGCGAGCCCGCTACAGCCGCCCGCTCTTTTTCAACCGGCGGATTACCATTTTGTGATAGAGACGAGCCAGCAGCGGACGGATCACCGGCAGTCCGATAAGCCAGGCCAAGGGTCTTAGAAACGCGACTCTCTCCAGCAAAAGGACGTAAGCATCCAGCTCGGACGCGATCCGCCCGTTTTCGTCGCGGACATGCAGTTCGGTCAGGGCCTTGCGGGGATCGATGCCGATCTCGCGGAGTCTGTCCTCCCGTCCCGTGATATCGAACCAACAGACCCGCTCGCCGCTTTTTCCCGCCAGCCGCTCGTAGCGGCGGCGCTCCCGGACACAGCGCGGGCAGGCGCCATCGTAATAGACGGTGATCTTTCCCTGGTCTTCGTTCATGGATTCTGCCTCTTATTCCAATCGGTGAGTTACGCGGAGCCTGTCCTGAGCCTGTCGAAGGGCCTGTCCCGAGCGGAGCCGAGGGGCTAACCCACCATCGATGGGTTTCGCTTCGCTCTACCCATCCTACAATTAATGTTCACTCGGATGCCGAATGGAGTTAAAACCTGGTGGTCGACGGCAACGGGCGAGGCGACCCACAAGATCCGCCGGCACCCCCATCCCGTAGATTTCACCGTGGTTCCCCGGTAACCTTTCCTGAAACGCGCGGCAGTCGGTGCGTACTTAAGATAGGCGCATCCTCACCCGGATTCTGAGGAGGACTTCACCATGACGGAACCCGCTCCCATACGCGGACTTTGGTGTGCAACGCTGACGCCGCTCGGCCGGGACGGCGGCGTGGATCATGCGAGACTCGCCGCACTGGTGCGGGAACTGCTCGCGAAAGGCGTAGCCGGTATCGTGCCGTTTGGCACGACCGGCGAAGGTCCCTCCTTCTCGGTGGCCGAGCGCTGCGAGGGGCTTGACGCGCTGCTGGCTGCCGGCATCGCGCCGGACCGCCTGCTCGCCGCCACCGGATGCGCCGCACTCTCCGACACCGTGGCGCTGACCCGGCACGCGCTGAAAACCGGCTGCCCGCGGTGCCTGATCCTTCCGCCGTTCTTCTGGAAAAATTTGACCGACGAGGCGGTGTTCCGTTACTACTCGATGCTGATCGATACGGTGGGCGATACGCGTCTGCGCGTTTATCTGTATCACATTCCGCAACTCTCGGCCGTGCCGATCCGGCCGGAAGTCGTCGCCCGGCTGGCGGCCGCTTATCCCGGCATCATTGCAGGGGTGAAGGACAGCGGCGGCGATTTCGAACATACCGCCGGGCTGTTGAGACGCGTGCCTCAGCTTTCGGTCCTGGTCGGCCACGAATCGCATCTGCCGCGCCTGATGCGCGCTGGCGGAGCCGGAACCATCTGCGGCATCGCGAACCTCTTTCCGGACCTTATCGCAGCACTGCTCAAGCCGGACGTGCCGCCGGACGACGAAACGCGAGTCCGTATGTTCCTGGACATCGTCCTGCGCTACCCTTTCGTTCCCGCATTCAAGGCGATTCGCGCCGCGCAGACGGGCGATCCCGCCTGGCTTGCGCCCCGGCCGCCGCTATTGCCGCTCGCCGCAGACGAACAGACAACACTGCTCGCCGCGCTTCACAGCGCCGGCTTCGGCATTGTGCCGGAGAGAAGCCAATGATGACCTAAGATTCGCTGGCTCCCAAGTTCCTACTTGGGAGCCATACCCGAGAAGCTCCCGCTTCTCGAAACCGCAGTCGAATCGAGAAGCGGGAACTTCTCGCTTTGGGTTCCCAAACGGGAGTTTGGGAACCAATCTAAACTTCAAGCGCTTGGAAAAAGCGATTTTTACAGCGCCCGCATGAACGCCGCCAGGTCCGACTTTTCCTGCGTGTTCAATTTGAGCCCCAGCACCAGGTTGAAAAACTCCACCGTGTCCTCCAGGGTCAGGCAGCGCCCGTCGTGCATGTAGGGCGGGCTGTCCTTGATGCCGCGCAGGGTGAACGTTTTCATCGGTCCCGGAGGCGCCTCGTTGACGAAGCGTTCGAGGCGAAGATCGTGCATGCGGTCATCGAGATAGACGGGCGGCACATGGCATTCGGCGCATTTGCCCTTGCCGAAAAACACTTCCTCGCCGCGGCGCTCGGCCTCGGTGGCCTTGGCGGGGTCGAGCCTGGCGGTGGCAACGTCGAGCTTGGGCGCCGGCGGGAAGTCGAACATGTTCTGCATCTGCGCCATGTGCGAAACCTGCACCCGATCGAACTGGGTAAAACCTTTCTTCATGGCGTGGATGGGATCGCCGTTGAAATAGGCGGTGCGGAATTCGAATTCGGTGAAGTCCTCGACCGAGCGGAGACTCCGCTTGGAACCGTGCAGTTGTTGATTGAACACGCCGCGCAGGCTGACCGTGTCGAGGCGGAGGCGCCGCTCTTGCGGCCGGTTGTCCGGATTGAGGTGGAATTGTCCGGTCGTATGACCGTTGATATGGCAATCGAGGCAGGTGACGCCTAGGCTCGGCTGTTCGCTTTTCCGGTCGTCGGTGGGATTGAATTCTTCCTGGGGAAACGGCGTGAGCAGCAGGCGCAGGCCGTCGAGCTGAACGGGCGTCAGCAGGTCCTTGAAAAGCGCATAGTAATTGTTGATCGAGACGACCTCGCCCCGGGATACGTCACCCAGTTCCGGCCGGTTTTGCAGGAACATGGCGGGCGGGAACTCCGGCAGAAAGGCGTCCGGCAGATCGAATTCCACATCGAAGCGCTCCAGCCGCGGGAACATCTCGATCTGCATTTTCGGGAAGACCTGGCCGCCGGTGGCTTGCTTCGGATGCGGCAGGGCGGGATAAGGGAAGAGTCCCTTTCCGCGAATCTCCTCGGGCGTCATCGCGGCCAGCGTGTCCCAGGTCATGCCGTTGCGCAGCCGCGCGGTGGGACCTACCGGAATGGGTTTACCCCGCGACATTTTCGCCTCTCGATGGAGTCTTGGGGTCAGATCATAGCGGCTTTCCAGCAGTTTTCGCTGATCGGCGGTGATCTTGGGCTTGGCCGCCTTGTCCTCCTGCATGATCTCCTCGAAAGTCTGCATGGGCCTCTTGGCATTGAGGGGATCGCGGTAGAAATCGAAGCCCAGCACCTTGCCCTGATCGGGCTGGCCGCCAAAGGCGTTCGAGGAAGGCTGGGCATGGGGGGCGCGGAAAGCGCCAGAGCGGTCATGCTCGGATTTCTGCGACTCCGGCCGGGAAGAGGGAGCGGCTCTCGGCGTTTGCGCCTCGGCAACGGCATCCAACGGCTTGCCGTTGGTTTGAGCGGCCGCTACGGCCACGGGAAAAACAAAGCTGCCGAGGAACCAACGGGCAGCGCTGCTTGAAATCGCCTTGTTCCGGAATCGCATAACACCTCCTTGCGAGCCATCTACCGGAGATAAATCGGATCGGGGTAGTTCTAGATTTGAATTGCCGATCAATCCATTGGTTCCGGATACCTACTGCTCTTTCGGCGGTTGACGGAAACCGGAATGTCGTAGGGCGGGTTAGGCGCACGCCGGCATCCGCTGGCCGCTGATCACCATGCTTTCCGTGCGCCGTAACCCGCCGGACCAATGCTCGATGGTCGTGCCGCTCGCTTCGGTGGGTGGCCGCCAGCCTCGCTGGGTGATGTGCGGGTAGTGCGGAGCGCACTGATGCCCCGCCCGCCATCAAGACCGCGATGGCATTGCGGCCAAGGGCTGCAAGCTTTCCGTGACGAGCCGGTCGGCCAGGTCGAGGTCTACGTCGTCTACCCGGTTTATGGATTCCGACAAACGCTCGATGATGCCGGACTGGACGTCGCCGCGTTCTTTGGCGACGGCATAGGGAATGCGGTGAAACATGACCATGGCGTAGCGCGGGATGAATCTCGCCGGGTGGCGCTCTTCGAGCAGCCATTCGATGTGCTTCCGCAAGTGAAACTTGGGGTCACGGACGGAATCGCGCATCTCGATATAGTTTTCCAGCGCCATGTCGGCGATGGCCTCGGCGTTCGGCTTTCTCTGGGCTTCGAAGTTTCGGTAAAGGCTTTCGAAGTTATCGTGTTCATCGAGCAACCGGTCGAGAACGACGCAATCCTCGAAGGCGCAGTTCATCCCTTGCCCGTGAAAGGGAACCACCGCGTGGGCGGCATCGCCCAGAATCAGCGCCTGATCGCCGACATGCCAGGGAAAGCAGCGAATCGTGCCCAAGGTCCCGGTGGGATGGTTCAGAAAATCGTGAACCGGGTCGGACATCAGGGGAAGCACGTCGGGAAACTCGGTTTCCAGGAAATGCAGGATGGCGCCCTCGTCGCTGAGCGTCCGGAAGCTCTCGAGGCCCGAATGGGGCAGGAACAAGGTGGCGGTAAAACTGCCGTCCCGATTGGGCAGGGCGATCAGCATGAAGCCGCCGCGCGGCCAGATGTGCAGGGCGTTCTTTTCCAGCCTGAAAGCGCCTTCGGGTCCTGGCGGGATGGCCAGCTCCTTGTAGCCGTGCGGCAGGTGCTCGTCTCGGCAGTCGATGCCTTTCTGTACGATCATGGCCTGGCGCACCGCGGAACCCGCGCCGTCGGTGCCGATCAGCGTATCGAAAGGCAGAATGCGCGGGTTATCGTCGTCTTCACGCCGGAGCAGCAGATGCCGGTTTTCGAAATCCATTCCTTCGCACTTTTCGCCGAAAAAAAGCTCGGCCCCGGCGGCTTCGGCCCCATCGAGCAGGATCTTGTTGAGCGCGGCCCTTTCCACCGAATAATGAACGGCGGATTCGTCCCTGCCATAGGGTTGATAGAGCAGCTTTCCGTCCCTGTCGTGGATCATGCGGCCGGGCATGGCGACCAGATGTTTTTCGATATTCCGGTATAGCCCGACTTCCTTCAGGGCATGGATGCCGCGGGTGGACAGCGAGAGGTTGATCGACCGCCCCGCCGGAATTTGGTGTTTGCGCATGTCCGGCAAGCGCTCGAAGACCCGGACGGAAAACCGCCGGCGGGCCAGGAATATGGCGAGGAGGCATCCGGCGAGCCCTCCGCCGATCAGGGTGATAACTTTAGTCCGCATGTTCGATCACTCCCTTGAGCCGCTCCACGAAATCGAAGATTTCGATGTAGCGGTTGTAAAACGGGACCGGCGCCACGCGGATCACGTCAGGCTCCCGCCAGTCGCAAACGATCCCGGAAGCGCTCAGCTTTTCGAACACCCGCTTGCCGTCCTTCAATCTGAGCGAAAGCTGGCACCCCCGCTCGGCGGGCTCGGTCGGCGTGAGGATGGCGATCTCGTCGTCGAAGCGTTCCTTGAGCAGGTGTTCCAGATAACCGGTCAACGATTCCGACTTGGTCCGCAGCGCCGTCATTCCGGCTTGATCGAACAGATCCAGGGACGCAAGCAGGGGCGCCAGGGAGAGAACGGGCGGATTGCTGAGCTGCCAGCCTTCGGCCCCGGGCAAGGGACTGAACCTCGGCGGCATGACGAACCGGGTGGATTTGTCATGCCCCCACCAGCCGGCGAAGCGGGGAAGATCGAAGCGTTCGGCATGCCGCTCGTGGACGAAACAGCCCGCGACGGCTCCGGGTCCCGCGTTCAGGTATTTGTAGGAACACCAGACGGCGAAGTCCGCGTTCCAGTCGTGGAGTTTTAAGACCAGATTGCCCACGGCATGGGCCAAGTCGAACCCGACCACGCAGCCTTTCTCGTGCCCCGCTCCAGCGATTTCGTCCATGGCGAAGGCTTGGCCCGTGTAGAACTGAACGCCCGGCCACAGGATCAGCGCGATGCCGTCTCCTTCCCGTTCGATGAGCTCCAATATGTCCTCCGTGCGAAGAGTCACTTCGCCCGGACGGGACCTGGCTTCGATCAGCGACTCATCCGGGTCGAAGCCGTGAAAGGCGATTTGGGAAGCCATGGCGTAGCGATCCGACGGGAAAGCGTGTTCCTCGATCAGGATCTTATGGCGCTCCGGCGTCGGACGGTAAAAGCTCACCATCAGGAGATGAAGGTTGACCGTCAGGGAGTTCATCGCCGCCACTTCGACGGGCAGGGCTCCGACCAACCGGGACAGTTTCTCCGTCGCGAACTCGTGATAAGGCAGCCAGGGATGATCTCCCTCGAAGTGTCCCCGCACTCCCATCCGCGCCCACGCGGCCAGCACCTCCTCCACGTAGCGCCGCGCCGATTTCGGCTGAAGTCCCAGAGAATTGCCGCAAAAATAAATCTCTTCCGAGCCATCTTCCCGCTTCGGGATGTGAAAGTCGCTTCGGTACGAACCAAGAATATCCGCTCGGTCCAGCGCCTCGGCGAGAGATCGGTGCGCTTCGAACCTCATGGAACCTCCACGGGAAAGATCAGCGGCCGGCTGGGTGCCGCATCGCCGCGGAAAGGCGCGATTTGAAGATTGAGCAGGTAATAACCGTCCCGAATGTCGTCGCCCACGAAGATGAGTTCGGTAATCGTTCGAAAAGGCGCTTTGCAGCGATTCAAATCGTGGGCGTCGGGCGGCAGCTCCCAGAAAAGGCGGTGATTCGACAGCCTGCCCTCGTCTTCCATGCGGTCGACGGACGGCATATCCACCAAAAGATGCTTGACGCCGCGTCGGACGATTTCCGCCATCGCCTCATTGGAAAAATAAGGCGTCGCCAAGTACTGCCGTGTTCTCTTGGACGGTGAATTGGGCAGCGAGCGGATGACGAGCACTTGGTGAAAATCTTCGTCATCCAGCGTTCTTAACTTTTCGACTAGCGCCCTCCGGGTAATGAGCGCATCGCCTTCCGCTTTGCCGGGGATATAACTTTCCGGGCAATCCATGCCTTTTTCCGGCTTCACGGAAATCAGGGTGGCAGGAATCCAGGCATCCTTCAGAAATGCCGTTACCGATACGTCCTGATCCACGATATGGCCCACGCATTCGGTATGGGTGCCGTGGCAATGGGGGATGAAACGGTATTCCCTCACATTGCAGCTGCCGCCGCGCCGGGTGTCGCCGACGAACCAGGCGTTTTCCACCGTTTGCACGCCGGCGGGCGGTACCCCGAAGGCGCTGAGTCCTCGGACATCAAAATCGACAGGGATGGACAGGTCGAAATGGTTTGCCGAGTCGATACGGAAGGTCCGTGGTCCGATATGGACATCAACGGCGGTCATGCGAAGGATTCCGCTGTGAGACCGAGCCATTCCAGGGCAGTGCCGTGAAACAGCCGCGCCTTGGTCGATTGCGGCAGCGCCATCTCGGCTATCATCCTGCCGGGCCGGTTTTCGCCGAGCGGGAACGGATAGTCTGAGCCGAGGGCGATCGAGTTCGCGCCCAAAAGATCGATCAGGCAACTCAGGAGGCGTGGATCGTTAACGCATGAATCCACATAGAAGCGCCCCAGGTATTCGGCAGGCTCCACGGCATTGTCCACGGCGCAAAGATCGGGGCGCACCTCGAATCCGTGCTGAACACGGCCGAAAGTACCCGGGAACGCCCCGCCGCCGTGGGCAAACGCGACACGAAGCCGGGGAAATCGCTCGAAGACGCCGCCGAAAATCATCGAGCAGATGGCCAGGGCGGTTTCCGCGGGCATGCCGACCAGCCAGCTCAGCCAGTATTTCTTCATCCGCTCGGTGGCGAGAACGTCCCAAGGGTGGACGAAGAGGGCCGCTCCCAAATCTTCCGCTGCCTCGTAGACAGGGAAGAAAAGCGTCTCGTTCAGGTTGAAGCCGTTGACGTGGGTGCCGATTTCGACGCCCGCCAGCTTCAGATCGCGGACGCAACGCTCCAGCTCCCCGACCGCGAGTTTCGGCGCCTGCATGGGCAGAGTGCCCAGCCCGACAAAGCGCTTGGGGAACTCGGCGACGACGCCGGCGATGTGATCGTTCAGCAGTTTAGAGAGATCGAGTGTGTGCTCCGGTTTCGCCCAGTAAGAGAACATGACCGGCACGGTGGAAAGCACCTGAACCTGCACGCCGAATTCATCGTAGTCCTTGAGCCGGGTCCCGGCATCCCAGCAGTTGCTCCTGATTTCCCGGAAGCATTCGCCGTTCCTGAGCATGCGGGCGCAGCCCGGCCGGTGATGATCGAGCTGAATAAACCCGCCATAGCCATACCGCTCCCGAAGATCGGGCCAGTTCTTGGGGAGGATGTGGGTATGGATGTCGATTTTGAGCATGTTTGTTTTCCATGTGCCTAATAATGAGCCGTTCTCAAGCCCCTTCCTTTTTACGAAGTACCGGTCTGTGCAAGCCGTGCATGGTTTACAAATTAAACCGGGCGGATGGTTTACAAATTTTCTCCCTTTCCATGCCATTGGCTGGGAGAGTTTATTTTCTGGGTTTGCTCATCGAGCACCCCCAGAAGGTGAAAGCTATAGCGCACTTCCCACAGGAACTCGTCGATCTGGTTCAAGCCAAGCGGTTCCTTGGCCAAAAGGTCAGAGACATAGAGCAAATGCCCGTTCCACTTGATTTCACCGTTCTGCCGCACGCGGCGGACCGTTACTCCGGTGGCATACTCCACAGGCGGCAGCTTCGCGGGATAAGCCCTGGGCGAGGCGGTGTACAGCTCGCTGGGCGTGCGCCGCTCCAGCGCCTCGTGGCTGCGCTCGTCGTTATATTCCGCGACAAACCGGTGAAAACGTTGCTGCTGAGCCTCCAGGGTCGCGGCCGGGGGAACCACCACCGCCGCTTTCAACGTCCGATGCATCCGTTCATGCCGGCCATTTTGATCCGGGCGGCCGGGTTCAGTCCGCTCAGGACGGATCCCCAACCGAATCCACCAGGCCGACAGCCGACTCAAGCCGCCCACCGCCAACGAGGCAAACGGGGCGCCATTGTCGGTCCGGATGGCTTCGGGCAAGCCGTATTCCCGAAACACCCATTCGAACCACGGTTGGGTCTCGGCCCAGGTCGGTTGGGGCAACCCCCGGCACTGCAACAGGTAGCGACTGAAGTTGTCAGTGATCGTCAGGGGATAACACCGCCGCCCATTGCCCAGCGCAAAGTCGCCCTTGAAGTCCGAACTCCACACCGCATTAGCACCGTCACAATGAGCCAACGGCGGGCTGTGCGGCGGTACTCGCCGACGACGCCGCCGCGGCGCCACCAGACCGGCCCGCTTCAGAATCTCACCCGCGGTGCTGTCCGCAGGCCAGTTCACCGTCGGATCTTCCCGACGCAAACCATCCATGACTTTCTTCGGACCAAACGACTGATGCTTCAACTTGTACCGCACCATCCGCTCACACAACTCGGGGACAACCGCATTGGGGTGATGCTGGGCTGCCCGCGACAACTCTTGGAGCCCGTCCAGCCCCCACCGCTGATACCGATCAATCCACTTGTCGCCCGTTGGGCGACTGATCCCATAAAACGCGCACAAATCGGTCTTGGTGTACTGTCCACTCAGCCAGTCACCGATAAATTGAACTCGTTGGTCCATGGCACAGGTCTCTTTCCACGGCATCGGCGTTTCCTCCTCGCCAATACCTTAATGGATGTAAACCATGTGCCCGGTCTGTTTTGTAAAGGATCATACCGGTTTGTACCGTCTTTCTCCCTCTCCCTCCGGGAGAGGGTTGGGGTGAGGGGATCGAACAACTATGGCAATCCGAATTGCCTCTAACACTGCCTCAAGATCGCCGAGCACTTCATGATTCCAAAACCGCAACACCCGATAACCCAAAGCCTGTAAGTACCGGGTTCGCTGATTGTCCTGTTCCTGTTGCTCGGTATGCTGTCCACCATCGAGTTCAATGATCAGCTTTGGTTCTAGATTAAGGAAGTCAGTGATGTAGGGGCCGATGGGTTGTTGCCGACGGAACTTGCAACCTTCCAGCTGGCGGTTTCTCAACCGGCTCCACAATAATTTCTCCGCGTTGGTCTGTTGTTTTCGTAGCGTTCGGGCCAGTTGTTTCATCGGAAGAAAACCTAGTTTCGATCCCCTCACCCTAACCCTCTCCCGGAGGGAGAGGGAACTGAGGGCCGAAGTAATGGGCACAGACTACCACCGGCCTTTGCCCATCCTACCGTGTGCCGCGAGTGTGTATTCAAGGCGCCTCCATCACCGTCCCGCACTTCTTGCACGTCCGGTTTTCCTCGCTGGAATAGAACCGCTCGAAAACCGGCGGCAAGTCCTTCTCGATGTTTTCGAGGTGGAAATATTCCTCGTAGAGCAAATTCGAACAGTTGTCGCAGTACCATAGGAGACCGTCGTTTTCCGCCGGTCCTCGCTTTCGCTCTATGACCAGCCCCACCGTGTCGGCGAAGCGCTGAGGGGAATGGGGGATGCGCGGCGGAAGCAGAAAGATATCGCCTTCCCGGATGCGGATGTCCTTGGGGTTTCCGTCCTCCATGATCTTGAGAACCATGTCGCCCTCGACCTGGTAGAAGAACTCCTCGCCTTCGTCGTAGTGATAATCCTTGCGGCGGTTGGGGCCGCCCACCGCCATGACGATGAATTCCGCGTCCTCGAACACCTGTTTGTTGCAGACCGGGGGCTTGAGCAGATGGCGGTGTTGGTCTATCCACTCGCGGAAGTTGAAAGGCTTGAGTTCTCTCACGGCGATTCTCCGTTCTCATTCGATGGTCGCGATGCACTTCAGCTCGATCGCGATCGGGGTCGGCAGCCGCGACACTTCGACGGTCGTCCGGCAGGGCTGATTGGTCCTGAAGTATTCCGCGTAGAGCCGGTTGTAAGCCGGAAAATCCTTTTCCATATTCGTCAGGAAGACGGTGACGTCCACCAGCTTGTCCCAACGGGAGCCCGCTTCCTCGAGGATCAGGCGGACGTTTTCGAAGACCGAGCGGCATTGCGCCTCGATTTCGTAGGCAACGATATTCCCGTCCTCGTCCAGCTCGACGCCCGGAATAATCTTGCTGCCGCGTTTTCTCGGCCCGACCCCAGACAGGAACAAGAGATTCCCCACCCGCCTGGCATGGGGATAGAGGCCCACGGGTTCCGGTGCTTTTTCCGAGTCGATACGCTGACCCGCCATACGCGCTATCCTCCGAGATAAACGCAGACGTTCTTGGCTTCGGTGAAAAACTTGAGCGCCTCGAAGCCGCCTTCCCGGCCCACGCCCGATTGCTTCATGCCGCCGAAAGGCGTCCGGAGGTCGCGGAGCAGCCAGCAGTTGATCCAGATCACCCCGGAATGGATCCGGTTCGCCAGGCGATGGCAGCGCTTGAGGCTTTCGCTCCAGACTGTGGCGGAAAGCCCGTACATCGTGCTGTTGGCATACTCGACCGCTTGGTCTTCGCCATCGAAAGGCATCAGGGTGACCACGGGGCCGAAGATTTCCTCCTGATTGACCCGGCAGTCCGGGGAGAGACCTTCGATGATGGTCGGCTCGACGAAGAATCCGTTTTCGCAGCGGCCCTCAAGACGCACCTGCCTGCCGCCGGTCAGGATCCGCCCGCCCTCGGTCTGCGCCAGATCGATGTAGGACAGCACCTTGCGGAGGTGGCTTTCCGAAATGAGCGCGCCGACGTCGCAGTCTCCGCTCAGTGGATCGGCCACGCGCAGCGCCTGGGTCCGTCGCAGGAATTCGTCCCTGAACGTTTCGTAGATCGGCCGTTCGACGAAGATCCGCGACCCCGACAGACAGATTTCGCCCTGATTGAAAAAGGACGAGCGGACCGTGGTGCTCACGGCGCGTTCGAAATCGCAATCGGCAAAGATGATGTTCGGATTCTTGCCGCCGAGTTCCAGGGAGAGCTTTTTGAACTTGGGAGCCGCGGTTTGAGCGATCCGGGCTCCGGTTTGGGTGCCGCCGGTGAAGGAGATGGCCTCCACGTTCGGATGCTCGACCAGGCGTTGCCCGGCCTTGGCGCCGGTGCCGTGGACGATGTTCAGAACCCCCGGCGGAAGCCCCGCTTCCTGGCAGATTTCCGAGAGATAAAACGCCGTCATCGGCGTCAGCTCCGAGGGCTTGGCCACGACAGTGTTCCCCGCGGCCAGCGCGGGCGCGACTTTCCAGGTAAAGAGATAAAGCGGGAGGTTCCACGGCGAAATACAGCCGACGACGCCGAGCGGCACGCGGAGCGTGTAATTCAGCGCTTGGCTTCCCATGGCATGGGATTCGGAGAAGAAATGCTGGATGGCTGAGCTGAAGAATTGGAAATTGGCGGCGGCTCTCGGGATGTCGACCTGGCGCGCCGCGCTCAGGGGCTTTCCGGCATCAACCGATTCCGCGCGGGCGAGCGCGTCCGCCTTGGCTTCGATGAGATCCGCGATCCGGCGCAGCAGCCTGGATCGCTCTTCCAGCGGAGCCTCGGCCCAGGCGGGAAACGCCGTCCTTGCGGCGGCTGCGGCGTGGTCGATATCGGCGGAATCGGAGTCCGGCACTTCCGAAAACAAACGGCCGGTGGCCGGTTCGATGTTTTCGAGATAGCGGCCGGAAACGGGCGGAACGAGTTCGCCGGCAATGTAATTCGCGATTCGTTGCATATTTACAAGCTCATCGTACGTCCCCCGTCGACGGGCAGATTGATCCCGGTGATATACGAAGCCAAATCGGATGCGAGAAAGCCCGCCGCATAGGCAATTTCTTCGGGCTTTCCGAAACGTCCCAGGGGAATCGAGCGTTTAGTCTGTTCGACCACGTCATCGATGGATTTGTTCGAGCTTCGGGCTTTGGCCTCCATGATAGCCCGGAGCCTCGCCGTCTCGGTCGCTCCCGGAAGGATGTTGTTCACGGTGATGCCGAAGGGCGCGAGTTCTCCGGCCAGAGTCTTGGCCCAGTTGGCCATGGCGCCGCGCACCGCGTTGGAGACGCCGAGTCCCGGAATCGGCTGCTTCACCGAGGTTGAAACGATATTGATGATCCGGCCGAAGCTCTCGCTCCTCATGCCGGGGAGCAGGGCTCGGACCAGGATATGGCTGCAAATGAGGTGCTGGGTGAAGGCTCTAGTGAATTCCTCGATCCCGGCTTCATACAGAAGCCCGCCCGGCGGTCCGCCTGTGTTGTTGACCAGGATGTGAATGGGAAGAAGCGCCGGCAGGCGTTCTTCCAGGATCTGCTTCAAGCGATCGGGACAGCCGAAATCGGCTATCAAGTAGCCGTGCTTCTGCCGATGTGCGGAACTGAGCCCCCCACAGACGAGCTTCAACGCCGACTCGTTGCGGGCAAGGAGAACGACCTCGGCGCCTTGATCCGCGAAAAGCATGGCGATGGCCCGGCCGATCCCTTGACTGCTGCCGCACACCAGCGCCCTTTTACCATCCAGTAATCCCATCGAGATCGCTCCCATCGGTTTTCTGCAAACCTTACAACGAATGATCAGCGTGTGCCATAAACCCGTTTCGCCGGGTTGATCCATGTCGTAGGGTGGGTTAGGTGCGCCTACATACCGCCTGTACGCGGCCCACCGAGTCAGGCGCGCACCGTAACCCACCACACCGCGCGTTGGTGGGTTACGGCGCACGCAAAGCACAGTGATTGACATCGGAGTATGCTGGAGTGCGCCTAACCCACCCTACGAAATCCCGGTTTTCCGTCAGACCTCGACATGGAAGGCTCTAACCTCCGATTCTATCCCCGGTCTAAGCAGTTAACGAGCCCACCCGTCATGACATCCGAACCGCTATCAAAACTCTCGGTTTTAAGCCGAGCGCTCGAAGGGGAGCTTTTGACCGACCGGCTCTCGCGCCTGCTTTACGCCACGGACGCCTCGCCCCACCAGAAGATGCCTCTGGCCGTGGCGCGGCCCAAGCACCGGGACGATTGCGTAACGCTGATGAGATTCGCCGCGCAGGAACGGCTGCCGCTGATTCCCCGCGCAGCCGGAACCAGCCTGGCGGGGCAGTGCGTCGGCGACGGTCTGGTAATCGATTTCACCCGCCACATGAACCGGATCGTCTCGATCGACCCGGAGCGGAGGCGGGCACGGGTCCAGCCGGGCGTGATCCGCGACGATCTCAACGATGCGCTGAGCCCGTTCGGGCTGATGTTCGCCCCCGATCCCTCCACCTCCAACCGCTGCACGATAGGCGGCATGTTCGGCAACAACGCCTGGGGCAGCCATGCCTTGCGCTACGGCACGACCCGCGATCACAGTCTGTCCGCCGAGGCGGTCTTGAGCGACGGCAGCATCGCCCGGTTCGAATCACTTGAAGGCGAACAGCTTCGGGAAAAATTAGCGCTGGACAATCTGGAGGGGCGGATTTACCGCGCCGTGTATCAGGCGATCGACCGCCATCGGGCGCTGATTCTCGATCGCTTCCCCCGCCCCGACGGCATTCCCCGCAACGCCGGCTATCCCTTGGACGTGCTGGCGCGCGGGCAGCCTTGGGAATCTCGGGGGCCGCCTTTCAATCTGGCCGGACTGCTGTGCGGCAGCGAGGGAACCTTGGCCTTGATCAGCGAAATCGAAGTCGGGCTCGTGCCGCTACCCGACCGGCGCCGCTTGGTCTGCGTCCAGTTCGACAGCCTGCCGCAAGCGCTTTCGGCGGTGGCCGTGACGCTGAACCATAAGCCGTCGGCATTGGAATTGGTGGACCGGCATATCCTGGAGCTCACCAAGACCAATCTGGAGCAGCAACGCAACCGCTTCTGGATCGAAGGCGATCCGGCCGCCGTGCTGCTGGTCGATTTCGTGGACGAAACCGGCGGTGAAGTCGACGCCACGGTCTCAAATCTGACGGCCGAATTGCGTTCGCTGAACCTGGGTTATGCCCGGAAAGTGCTCGATTCGCCGCTCCGGGAGCGGGCGCTGGCCCTGCGCGCGGCAGGATTGGGTCTGCTCATGGGCATGCCGGGTCCGGTCAAGGCCGTCACCGGCATCGAAGACACGGCAGTGTCAGTCAAGGATCTGCCCGCTTATGCCGAGGCGGTTTTCTCGGTCATGGCCCGCCATGGTGTAGATTGCGTCGTCTTCGGTCCGGCCGGATGGGGCGTGTTGCATTTCCGCCCCTTGCTCGATCTGCGCAGCCGGGAAGGCCGGCGTCTTTACGAGCGCATCGTCGAAGAAGTGTTCGAACGGGCGATCGGTTTCGGCGGGACGATCAGCGCCAAGCATGGCGACGGTCGCCTGAGATCGCCTTATTTGGAAGGTCTTTTGGGTGGGGAACTTTATGGGCTCCTGCACGGGATCAAGGCCGCCTTCGATCCTCACGATCTTTTGAACCCGCACAAGATTTTCGATCCTCCGCCGTTGGTTTCGGATCTGAGAGCCCATGAGAACGGGAAACCGGTTGCCGCCTACTTCGACTGGAGCCGCGAAGCGGGCTTAAGAATCGCCGCTTCGAAGTGCAACGGCGCCGGGGTCTGCCTGAAAAGCGCCGGGCGCGGCACGATGTGCCCCTCCTATATGGCGACACGGGAGGAAAAACACGGCACCCGCGGCCGCGCCAACATCTTCCGGCAGGTCATGGACAGTTCCGAACCCTGGACGGCGATGAATCGCGAGCTGCTGCGGGATGTCCTCGACCTTTGCCTCGCCTGCAAGGGCTGCAAATCGGAATGCCCGGCCAATGTCGACATGGCCCGCATGAAGGCGGAATTCCTACAGCAGCACTACGACCGGGCCGGAGTGCCGTGGCGGGCGCGTATCGTGGGGAACTTCGACCGGCTCAGCCGGATCGCGAGCTTCGCGCCCGCGTTGTCCAACCGCTTGCTGGCGCAGATCTGGGTCAAATCCCGGCTGGGCTTTCATCCGGAGCGCCCGCTGCCGCCCCTTGCCGGCGAGCCTTTCAGCCGATGGCTGAAGCGGCGGCGTCCGGCCGAACCGGCTGGCCAGAAGGGCGAGGTCCTGCTGTTCAACGATCCCTTCACCGAATTCTACGAACCCCGGCTGGCGATCGCGGCCTTCGAGGTTTTGGAACGACTCGGGTTTCGCATGGCGGCAACGCCGTGTCTCGAATCCGGGCGGATACAGATCAGCCAAGGTCTCTTGCGCGCCGCCCGGAAACGGCTGAGCCGGGCCGTCGAGCGGCTATACCCTTCCGCAGTGACCGGCCGCTGGATCATCGGGCTCGAACCTTCGGAAATCCTGACCTTCCGTGACGAAGCGGCGGACTTGCTGCAGGGCGAGGAGCTCAGGAAGAAGGCGCGCATCGTGGCGGATCGCACCCTGACCTTCGAGGAATTCATCGACCGAGAGATCGGGCGGCTTAACGAAAATCCGTTCGGCGATGCGCTGACGGGCAAGACGCTGCTGGTGCACGGTCATTGCCACCAGAAAGCGCTGCTCGGAATACAGCCGCTGTTAAAGGCGCTGTCCCTGATTCCCGGTGTCGAGGTTCGACCCATTCCCTCCGGCTGCTGCGGCATGGCGGGCGTTTTCGGCTACGAACAGGAGCACTACGCCGTCTCGCTGGACATTGCCGAGCTGGTACTGTTTCCTGCCATCCGCGAGGCTGGAACCGATACGCTGATCGTGGCTCCCGGCACCAGCTGCCGCCGCCAAATCGCCGACGGGCTCGGGGTGCGCGCCTATCATCCTGTCGAGGTGATGCTTATGGCGATGGGATTGCCATGAAAATACAAGCTTGTGGGAGGGGCTCTCTCGATTGAGCTCGGCTCGTAGGACGCGCCTCGTGCCTCTGTATATCCTGTGGACCTTATTCATAGTGCCGAAATTTACTTTGGCCGGAGCTTTCCTTATTTCAAATCGCTTTCAATAAGGCATTCATTTTCGTAGGGTGGGTTAGGCGCACATCAGCACTGACCGACCGCCGATCACTGCGCTTCGCGTGCGCCGTAACCCACCGAACGGCCGCGGACCTGTCCTGAGCCAAGTCGAAGGATCGGCGGGTTACGCGGAGCCTGTCCTGAGCCCTTCGACGATGCTCAGGACAGGCCTGTCGAAGGGCCTGTCCCGAGCGGAGACTAGGGGCCAACCCGCCATCGATGGGTTTCGCTTCGCTCTACCCATCCTACGATGAATGTTCACTCCAATGCCGAATGGAATTGGGAGTCGCAGCGGTTCTCCGGCACGGCTTCCAAAAGCGGTTGCTGAACCAAAAGGCCCGGCATGGTCAAACAGAGATTAAACCACCGAATTTGTATCCGTAAGTCGGCGGGGCGGTATCACTCCCTCTGAGCTGAATAAAATGCCTTTGCGCGTGTGCCCATGGTGAGGAAGGTAATCCCATGAAAGAACTGGTGGAAGGCTTTCACAGGTTTCAGCAGAGCCTCTCGAAGTCAGAGAGAGAGTCATTCAAAAAGCTGGCGGGCGGACAGAATCCACTTGCCCTTTTCATTACCTGCTCGGACTCGCGTATCGACCCGAACTGGATCACGCAGTCGAAACCGGGCGACCTGTTCATCCTGCGGAATGCGGGGAATATCATTCCTCCTTATGGGGCTAGCGGCGGCGGGGAAGCGGCCACCATCGAGTACGCCGTCGCCAATCTGGGAGTGAAGGAAATCATCGTTTGCGGCCATACCTATTGCGGGGCCATGCAGGCGCTGCTGAGCGGCCCGGAAAGCGTGGCCGACCTCCCGGCCGCTCGCGCTTGGCTCGGCCATGCCGAGGCGACCCGCCGGATCACTCGGGAAAATTACGCTCATCTGGAAGGCAATTCCCTCTTGACGGCCGCCGTGCAAGAGAATGTTTTAGTTCAATTGGAAAACTTGCGTACGCACCCCGTGGTTGCCGCGGGACTCGTCCGAGGGACTATCAAGCTCTATGGCTGGGTTTACAAGATCGATAAGGCCGAAGTTTTCGCCTATGTCCCTGGACGCGGCCAGTTTCTCGCTCTGCCGGAGCACGCGTCCGTACCTATCCCCTCCGCCATGCAGCTTGCCGTCAAACGAATCATCTAATGCCTTGAAGCTCATATCGCCCTCCCGCATCAGGATCGCCCGCCGGGCTTGCGGCTCGAGGAATCCGTTCTCGGGTGCGTCATTTCGTCCGCCTATACCGGAGATGTACACTTGCTCACAGATAGGCTGCCGGTAAGCAGCTGTCTCTAAGCTTATCGCCGCCTGAAATGTGGCAAGAGAGATCGAACCATGAAACCGCTGATCTACGGTCTTCACTTCAATAATCTTCGCGGCGACATCTACGGCGGCCTCGTTGCCACGGTCGTGGCCCTGCCTTTGGCGCTTGCCTTCGGCGTAACCTCCGGGGCAGGGGCCATCGCCGGACTCTATGGAGCCATCTTCGTGGGTTTTTTCGCCGCCTTGTTCGGCGGAACGCCCGCTCAGGTCTCCGGCCCCACGGGTCCGATGACCGTGGTCATGGCCGAAGTCCTCCTGCTCTATGTCCATCAGCCCGCCCTCGCCTTCACTGTCGTGATGATGGGCGGCGCCCTCCAGATTCTCATCGGCCTCCTCAAATGGGGGCGCTACATTCGGCTGGTCCCGTTTCCGGTGATTTCCGGCTTTATGAGCGGGATCGGCTGCATCATTCTCATTCTGCAAATCCCCGCCCTGCTGGGGCACTCCCCCAAACCGGAAGGGGTGCTAGCCACGCTACGGGCGATCCCGGAGTTCTGGGACAGCCTCGATCCCCAGGCGGTCGGACTCACCCTCCTCTCACTGGGGATCGTGTCGCTGACCCCCGTCCGTATTGGCCAGTGGGTTCCGCCGCCGGTCCTGGCCCTGGTAATCGGCACGCTCACCGCCTATTTCTGGCTACCGGCCGCGCCGGTCATCGGCGAGGTGCCGGAAGGCTTTCCCACCCTCATCATCCCGACTTTTCAGGCCGATCTCTTGCTGGTGATGCTGGAATCGGCGGCGATCCTGGCCCTTTTGGGAACCATCGACAGCCTGCTAACCTCGCTGATTTGCGACAATCTCACCCGGACCCAGCACGATTCGAATCGGGAGTGTATCGGTCAGGGCATCGGCAATATAGTCGCCGGATTCTTCGGCGGATTACCCGGAGCCGGGGCCACCATGCGCTCGGTGGTCAACGTTCGCACCGGTGGACGCACGCCCCTTTCGGGCATGCTCCACGCAGTGTTCCTCCTGGCCATCCTATTGGGGCTGGGCCCGTTAGCCGAAAAGATCCCGCTTGCCGTACTCGCCGGCATCCTGCTCAAGGTGGGCATCGATATCATCGACTGGTGGTTCGTGCGGCATGTCGTTCATGCGCCCCGGGCCGACGTGCTGATCATGCTGGTGGTGCTGGGCCTGACGGTATTCGTGGACCTCATCCAGGCGGTGGGCGTTGGCGTGGTACTGGCGAACCTCCTATTCGTAAAGCGCATGGGGGAATTCGAAGAATCGAGGCTGCGCATCATCACCCACGAGGCTCCGGAACCGCCCCTGATCTCCGAGGAGGCGGCTATCCTGGCCCGCAACAACGGCCAGATCATACTTATCCATATCGATGGGCCCATGAGTTTCGGCTCGGCCAACAACATGGTCCGCCGCCTGGAGCGGGTACGGCAATTCAGCACCTTCAAGAGCGTGGTCCTGGACCTATCCGATGTACCTTTCATCGATACTTCGGCAGCCAAGGCGGTGGAAGACATGATCCGCATGACTCGGGAGCACAAACAACACCTCTTCTTCGTGGGTATGCAGCCGCAACTGGTCAAGGTGTTAAGGGGTCTGGACGTGTTGAGCTTGATTCATCGGGACCATCACTACGCCAAACGCCTGGACGCCCTGCGTCATGCGGCTCTCATGGCGGGCTCCCGCCATCCGGGGGACAGACCGCTGTCACGTGGGGAAAAGGAAAACCTATCCTCCACTTCCGTATAACCGGATTACAGCGGTTTAGAGCCATGGGGCGTTGAGGGACGAAGCGCATCCTACACCCTCGCATCCAGGCGATTCACCTCATCGGTAATACCGCCCGAACCGGTTCTCCAAAAAATCCTCGAGCCGAAAGCTCTCCTGCGTCACGAAGCCTTGGTAGAGCTCGGTCCGGTTCAACACCTGATCGACGACTGCGCAAAGGGCGGCGGCGGTGGTCACCTGGATGGCCGACCACAGCTTCCCGTAGATCGTCTGCGGATAAATTTTCTTCACGTAGTTCTCTTCGTACAGTTCGCCGCGCTGCTTGCCGCTGACCGAGACATAAACCAGCACCACGTCCTGCACGGTCTTGGGGATGGCGTTTTCGAGGATCCGTTTGAGGGTTTCCCGATCTTTGTTGAGCTTGAGATCCCGCATCAGGAAATGAATCTTCTCGCAGTGGCCGGGATAGCGCAGGGTTTTGTAGTTCAGCGCCTTGACCCTGCCGCTGTAGGTATCGGCCAGGGTGCCGAGGCCGCCCGAGGTGTTGAAGGCTTCGTAGAGCAGCCCGTCGATTTCGATGGTTTCATAGCCTTCCAGCGGCATCAGGACGACTTCGTGGCCGTCCTCGAGCCCATAGCAGAAATTGCCGTATTCGTTGATCAATCCGTCGGTGGACCAGGTGAGCGAGTATTTCAGGACGTTGCTGGGGTGCACCGGCAGCGCGCCGACCCGCAGCTTCACGGTGTCCAGCTCGTCGAAATGTCCCATCAGATCGTTCGCCACGATGTTGATGAAACCGGGCGCCAGGCCGCACTGCGGAACGAAAGCGGTTTCCGCATCCTGGCTGAGGTTCTGGACGTAACGGGTAACGGTCACGTCCTCGGTCAGATCGAAATAATGCAGGCCCGATTCGATGGCGTACTCGGCCACCAGCGGGTTGCAGTAATACGGCAGCGCGGAGATGATCGCTTCGAAAGGATAATCCGACAGGCAATGTCGAAGCCCGCTGCCGTGGATCGCATCCACGGCGAGGGGCGTCAGGTTTTGTCGATCGATGTCCTCGGCAGCCCGCTTCAGGGCGTTTTCATCGTGATCGACCAGATGAACGGTATAGTCGCCCGCACGGGAAAGCAGGCCGGCAATCAGGGAACCGATGGTGCCGGCCCCCAGGACGCAGACGTTCCGCATGACATCGTCTCCTCGCTAGGCGGCGGTCTGGACCGAGGTACGAATGACGTGGGCCGCCTGTTCCGGCAGGAAATAGTTGTAGATCGGGGCGGAATGAAGCGGGTTGTCCCGCTCGTAAGGAATGTCGTACAGCGCGAAGAATCGCTCGGCCAGTTCCGGGCTCGTTTCCCGGCGCGACAGAAGTTCGAGGAGCTTGGCGTTTTCGATGACGGTTTCCAGCTCCGCACCGTGAGTCCTCAAGACCTCCCGAATCCGTTCCGGAACTTCCCGGTTCCGCTCGGGCCGGGTGAATACCTGTAGCAGCAGCCGATCGGTGTAGTCACCCGTCGGGGTCATGATGGCTATGCCTTCCGCCTCCATGGTATGCATCAGCTTCGACAAACCGACCGCGACGCGCCGGCCTTCCTCGAACCGCGTGGCCCGGATCGCCAGATGATGGGCGGTGTAGCCGTAAACGTGATTCCAATGCTGGATGATCTGGGTGGGATTATCGGCATCCGACTGATCGATGAACAGCCGCAGCACCTGGCCGTTTTCCAGGATTTTGTAGAGCAGGTAGGCGTTCCAGCCGTCCTCGAACTGATAGAAATCTTCGCCTTCGACTTGCGAGGGCACATAGCCGTGATGGCGGCGCAGGTTTTCCACGACCCGTTCGGCATCCCTGTGGGCCGACGAGCCGCAGCGGATCGCGAGATGATCGAAATGGACGGTCCAGCCCAGGCGCGGCGCGATCTTCAGCAAGGTCAGATCGGCCTGGCTGTACAGCAGCGATTCGATGGCCTTGACCGCCACGTAGACATCGAGCCGGCCGACCCAGTCGCCGATCAGCTTCGCCTCGGCATCGGTCAGAAAACTCCGGGCACGGGCCAGCACGCCGTCGAGAAACTCGCGGGCATAAGGGTCCACGTGTTCCAAGGCTTCCGGCGGATCCTCTTCGAACGGTTTCGACTGCCGAGCTTCCCGATAAGCCGTCAGCAGTTCATCTACGGATCTGATTCCGTGAAAATAATGGCCGGCGGTCATCGGCTGGGGTTCCGCTTCGAAAGGCGTGAGATCGATGCCGGCCATCCGGCCGTCGGGGCGCGGTACCAGCAGCTTGGCGGGACGATCGGGATGGGCGCGAAGGGTGGTCGGACCCGCAAGCACCTCGCGGACCAGGCTGTGGGCAAAGTCATCATGTGGGCTGGACATTGCAAGACCTCTCTGCCTCTGTGAAAAGCGTACGATAGGGCGGGATTAAGGCAAACCCTCGTCCCAAACCGTTCTCCCAAAAGGAAGGTCGCGACTTAGCGACTATTGGCGATTGGGAAAGGGTCCCCGATCTACTCGGGGCGATTGACAGATTTCGTAGGTCGGCAATCCCTTGCCGACGAACCCGCTTGTCGACCCCGGTGTCGGCAAGGGATTGCCGACCTACGATAGATTAGACAGCCGAAGTCTCGGAAGGTTGATGATCTCGGCTATCCGAACCTCTCCCTGCCGCCCCGAATCTAACTGGCACAAGGCTCTATGCCTCAAACCGGAAAATACCTATGCACATTCACGACAACGCCTTCAAGGATCGACTGTTCGAGACTTTGCATCTTCTGGACGTCAACGTCGGCAGCTATGCCGCCTACGAAGGATGGCTGGAGGCTCGCGATGCTCCGCGGCTAAGCTCCTGCAATCCGGCTACCGGCGAGATTATCGCCGAAGTCACGCTGTGCTCGGAAGCGCAGTACGAAACCGTGCTGGAAGAGGCCCGGAAAGCCTACGAGGAGTGGCGCCTGGTCCCGGCGCCCGAGCGGGGCGAGCTGGTCCGCCGGATCGGCGATGCCTTGCGCGAACACAAGGATGCGTTGGGCAGCCTGGTGGCGCTCGAAACGGGAAAGATCAAGGCGGAAGGGGATGGCGAGGTGCAGGAGATGATCGACATGGCCGACTATGCCGTCGGGCTGTCGCGCATGTTGTACGGGATCACGATGCCTTCCGAGCGCCCCGAACACCGGCTCTACGAGCAATGGCATCCCTTGGGGCCGATAGGCGTCATCACGGGCTTCAATTTCCCGGTGGCGGTTTGGTCCTGGAATGCGTTCGTCGCGACGGTGTGCGGCGATACCGTGGTCTGGAAGCCATCCCCCAAGACGCCTCTTTGCGCCATGGCGGTCCAGCACCTGTGCGACCGAGCCGTGGCGGAGATGGGGTATCCGGGTATCTTTTCCACCTTCTTGCCGGAAAATCCGGAATTGCTGGACCGTTTCGTCCGCGATGCGCGGCTGCCCTTGATCTCCTTCACCGGTTCCACGGCCGTGGGCCGCCAGGTGGCGGCGAAAGTCGCCGAACGCTTGGGGCGGAGCCTTCTGGAGCTGTCCGGCAACAATGCCGTCATCGTCGACGAGACCGCCGACCTGAACCTCGCGCTCCAGGCCATCGTGTTCGGTGCGGTGGGAACGGCCGGCCAGCGCTGCACCAGCATTCGGCGGCTGATCGTCCACGAGGACGTCCATGACGAACTGGTCGAGAGGCTGATCCGGGCTTACGGCCAAGTGCGGATCGGCGATCCCCTGGACCCTTCGACCCTCATGGGGCCCCTCATCGACCCGGCGGCCGTCGAGGCGTACCGTAACGCCGTGCATGCAGCACGGCGCCAGGGTGGCGAGGTGCTCTACGGCGGCCGGGTGCTCGATCGGCCCGGCTGCTTTGTCGAGCCGACCTTGATCCGGGCGGAAAACCACTGGGACATCGTGCAACGCGAAACCTTCGCGCCTATCGTCTACGTGATGACGTTCCGCCGTCTGGAAGAGGCGATCGCCCGGCAGAACAGCGCATCGCAAGGACTGTCCTCGTCGCTGTTCACGCTGAATCTCAGATCGGCCGAGCGGTTCCTGTCGGCTTCGGGCAGCGACTGCGGTATCGCCAATGTCAATGTCGGCACGTCGGGCGCCGAAATCGGCGGAGCCTTCGGCGGCGAGAAAGATACCGGAGGCGGTCGCGAAGCGGGTTCCGATGCCTGGAAGATGTACATGCGGCGGCAGACCAATACCATCAATTGGGGAGAGGCTCTTCCGCTGGCGCAGGGGATATCGTTTTTCGCAGCGGATGCCGGGCAGGACCGGAAGTCATGAACCGGGAAACGACAGGTCGTAGGTCGGCAACCCTTTGCCGACCAAGCCCGTTGTCGACCCGGTGCGTCGGCAAAGGATTGCCGACCTACTTCACTTTAGCCCGCTCCCACAAGCCGTAAATTAGTCCCGCAACCGCCTTATCGATTCTTTCCAGGCACCCACGCGATAATCCGGAGAGGCGCGCCGCTGCCGCCCTCGATCTTCATCGGCAGGGCCACCACCATGGCGCCCGTCGTGGGCAGTTCGCCGAGCCGGGCGACGTTTTCGAAAATCGGAATGCGCTTTTCCGAGAGAATTCTATGGGCCTCGAAATGCGATGACTGCCCATAGTCGATGCTCGCCGTATCCAATCCGACGGCTTTGATGCGGCGCCGTTCGGCCAACCAGCGCGCGGCTTCGGGGGCCAGGCCGGGAAAGTGGAGTTTCGCCACCGCCGCCTCGCCCCGCTCGGCGGTACCCAAATACTTGACCGGGTCCGGCCAAAACCGGCCATAGCCCGTATGCAGCAATACGATCGCCTCTTCGGGTATCGGTCCGTGGCTCTTTTCCCAAGCGGCAAAATCGTCTTGGCCCACCCTGTAATCGGGATTTTTCACGGCATTGGACGATACGTCGATCACGACGGCTGGACCGATCAGCCGGTCGAGCGGAATCCGGTCGACCGCGAGACCGTGAGCGGAAAAATGATTCGAGGCATCCAGATGAGTGCCGCCATGTTCCGCCGCTTGGAACTGATAGGCCTCGTAATGAAAGCCCTTTTCGGTCGTCCCGACAAACACCGGTTCCAGACGGAAGGGCGTCGCAGTGGGCCAGTACACGGTCTCGGCAGAAAAAGAATGGGTGAGGTCCACCCACCGGCCGGACGACCCCAAATCCGGCTGCGAAGCGCAACCCGCCAGCGCGGCCAGCAGAGCCGCCGGCACGCTCGGTTTAAATCGGGATCGAACGGTAACACGCATGGCTCGGCACCTCGATGATCGTTTCGGATCGCCTCTTGACGACATTTTGTCCAAATCCCATTATTTCACGATCAGGGACGCCAAGGCTTCTACACTGACGTTCTTTACGTTTTCTGCGAAGGGATTCCATGAACGAGTCATCACGCATTTCCGGCCCCGAGCCGATCCTGTCGAACCGAGAGCAAACAAGATTCCTCTCTCCTCCCGACGATGTGATCAGGTTTCCAATCGAGCCCGATAGGGTTCGAGAGCGCTCCACTCCTCCAAACATGAAAGGACTGCGCAAACCCTTGTCCCGCGCGGGACGCTCGGAGGCGGGTATTGAAACGGCACTCGACGGGCAGGAATGACTGGTTGAACCGAACTGCCCGAGCCGCGCGCGGCGTCTCTCGGCCGAGTATATTTCCGTTCGGGGATGCGCGCCTAGGTTCGGTCACCGTCATCGACACGATCGAAGGCATCGAACACCATCGCGAGGCTCTCGAAGACCTGGCGGAAAAAGCGGCGCACCCCAATCCTTTCTACGAACCGTGGTATTTTCTGCCGCTGCTCAAGGCCTCGAAAAGCAAGCAGCGCCTGCGTTTTCTGCTCGTTCACGGGACCGACGACAGCGGTTCGGAAGCGCCCGAAACGCTGATCGGCTTCTTCCCGTTCGAGCAGACACTGCTCCACCCGCTGTGCCCGGTTCGCTGTCTGCGTCCGTGGCAGGACGCGTATCGTTGGACGCTGCGCCGCACGCCGCTGCTCCGCTACGGGGCGGTCGGCAACAGCCTGGCGGCATTGGGCCGATGGCTGCTCGCCCGGCAGCACCCGCCGACTATCATCCTGTTCAAGGACCTGCCCGGCGACAGCGAGATCCTCCGCGCGGCCGAGTGCTGGCTTACCGAGGACCATCGATTGTGCCATGTACATGATGTCCGCGAATCGCACCTGTACCGCCGCCAAACGGATGCCGAGACCTATTTCGCACGCGTACTGTCGGGCAAACGGCGCCGACATCTCAGGCGCTTGCGCCGCCTGCTCGAGGATCTAGGACCGGTACGGGTCGCCGATCTCGACAGATCCGACGACGTCGACCGTCTTTTCGACGAATTCATCTCCCTGGAATTCAGCCAATGGAAGGGAAAGATCGGCACCTCCATGGCATCCATGCCCGATGGCGCTGCGATCGCCAAGGACATTCTCAAAGAGGCGCACCGCCGTAAGCGCCTCTCGCTGCTTACTTTGCGGGTCGGCGACAGGCTGGTCGCGGCGCGCAGCGCCTTCCTCGCGCCTCCGGGATGCTTCGGGTTCAAGATGGCCTACGACGAGAGTCCGCCCTATGCCCGATGCGGTCCGGGTTTTCTGCTGGATTTGGAGGGCATTCACCGCCTCCATGACGATGCGGACCTCCTAGGCACCGGAATCGAATGGCTGGACAGCTGCGCCGTCAAGACGGCCGCGCTGCCGCTGAGCATGAAGACGGAAGCCTTGCCGCTTCACCGCTATATGGTGACCGTGCGCGGCGGTATCGGCGAGGTCGTGACGCGCCGGTTTCCCAAGGTCATGCAGGCGCTTCCATGGAGAATACGCCGGCTGTCCGCGTTTTAGAGCGTTTTCATCTCGCTCGTAGGGCAAAACAGGCCTGACAGGAGTCGTTGGCGCCTTCGGCCAGGGTAGCTCGACTCAAGCTTTCGTAGGTCGGCAATCCCTTGCCGACGAAGACGCTCGGCCGGAGCATGGCGTCGGGAAGGGATTCCCGACCTACTCGCCAGTGCCCGTACAGTAGGTATAAAAATGCTCTAGCGGTTGTCGGCAAGGGAGTGTCGGCCTACAAGCCGTAAAGGGCGGGGCTCCATCCTGACAGACACAGTTTGTCGGCAAGGGATTGCCGACCTACGACTCACGAGGGGCGTTGCCCCATAGCGCGATCACCCTATTAATCAGGCCCGTAAATACCCTCCTGGTATTTCGGGCCGCCGCCCAGGCCGGTACACGCTTAGGCCTTAGCTCACTCGCTTGTCGCCGCGCTAAGGAAACCCTGCCCCGGATTAACCCGGCCTATATTCATAGGCCGGGTTAATAGTTTGAGCTCGTTTTAGACACCGATATCTTCTCCCCACAGCTCGGGGTGAGTCTCGATGAAGCGCGACATGAGGCGAATACAGTCGGGGTCGTTGCGTACCTCGACGGAAATGCCGCGCGACCGCAGCAGCTCCTCTTCACCGAGGAATGTCCGGTTCTCGCCGATCACGACCCTGGGAATTTGGTACAGCAAAATCGCTCCCGTGCACATGGCGCAGGGCGATAGCGTCGTATAAAGCGTGCTCTCGCGATAAACCGATACAGGCTGACGTCCGGCATTCGCCAAGGCGTCCATTTCCGCATGCAGGATGGGATTTCCTTGCTGCACGCGCCGGTTGTGGCCGCGACCGATGATGCGATCCCGATGCACCAGCACCGATCCGATCGGTATTCCCCCGGTCTGCAATCCCTTCTCGGCTTCTTCGAACGCAGCCTGCATGAATGTATCCATGCCCTTTGCTCCATTAGTCGATGATAAAGAGTCGGTGCGTAAGCAATTCTTGCCACGGTCCGTCTTGAGCCGAGACCGGACGACGGCGATGTCGCAATGATTCTCGATGTCGGCCCCCAAGGCAACCACTTTCACGCCGCCGTGATCTAGCGCTTTCAGCCGTTCGGCGTTGGTCGCGAATCCGGCTCGGGCGACAGGTCTTTTTTGATCAGATACAAAATGCTGGCAAAAACCTGCAGCAATACGCCGCCGATCGACAGCGCGAACCAGGCGAAAACGACGAAGCCGTAGTGCAGGGGCGCTACGAACACCTCTTCCATGAACCAGAAGGTATGGCCCCATTCGTTGTAACCGACGTTCGGCAAAAGCGTGAACGGACCGACCACGGAAAACAGGTAGGGCACGGAAAATCCCTTGGCGAAGTAAGGCAGGCGCGTCTTGGCATACAGAAAGGCACCCCAGCCGGTAATGATGTAAACGGGGTAGCTCATGTAGAACACGATGATGTGATTGGGGGTAAAGTCGGTGTCGCGCACGACCGTTTGATGCCAGGTCGCATCCTGCTCCGTGAAGAAGCTGGTTCCCCAATAGAAAGCCCACGCATAAGCGGCCAGCCAGATCAGGTGGGTCATGTTCCGGCGCAGCTCCTCGCGCGGGGTCAATGTCACGACATCGCGATCACGCGTTTTCCATAACAGTTCGCGCAAGGCTTCGCCTTTCGCTCTGGACAGCGCAGTCTCGGTGTCGATGAAGTGCGCCCAGTACCTCTCCAAATTGCGATCCCGGCTCCGCCATAGCCAGCCCCAAAGAAGAGCGGCCACGATCGTTTCCACCAAGATTTCGGCGTAAAAGAGATTCATCCAGTAGGTCTCGAACTCCGGCGCGAAAGCGTCGAGCCCCGTCGACCACGCGTAAGTCCCCTCATACCAGCGAGCCGTCAGGTAGAGCGCCGCATAACCCGCCAGTACCAGCACCAGACGCTTCAGACTGAACAAAGGCGGTTCTTTCGCGGCAATATCCGAAGCTCCGGTCCGAATCGACGTGGACACAAGCCACCTCTTTGATAAGTCGAAAATCCAATCATTGGACCCCCGGCATTCGAAAAACGCTCCTCGGCTTAAAGCGCTTTCAGCACCACGAGAGAAATGTCGTCATCGAAGGACCGGCTTTGACAAAACGCGCCGAGCTCGTCGACGATAATCTGGATCAGCTCTTGAGGGGATGCCTGAGCATGCGCGATAACGAGCTCGCAGAGACGGGATTCGCCGAAAAACTCCCCTTGTTTATTGCGCGCCTCGGTAATCCCATCGGTATATAGCAGCACCATATCGCCCTCGTTCAAGGCGAGTGCTTTCTCTTCGAAGGTCACTCCTTTCTTTACCCCCAAAATGAGCCCCTCGGCATCCAGTTCCGTGCAGTTCCGCTCCCCATTACGCAGCAACAGCGGACGGTTGTGCCCCGCGTTGGCGTAGCTGATCCGCCGGGTATCCGAACGGTAGCTCAGGTAGAACATGGAGATGAAAAAGCTGGCCTGGTTCAAATCCTCGAACAGGAGATCATTCAAGACCGACAGAGTCCTTTTTGCGCCGTTGCGGAGCCTCGCCTGGCCTTTCGCCATCCAGTCGGTTCCCATTTTCAGCGTGCTGCGGGTTTCGGCCATGATCAGAGCGGCGCCCACCGAGTGCCCGGACACGTCGGCGATCACGATATCGACCCCGTCTTCGGTGGCGAAATAGTCGAAATAATCGCCGCCGACATGGACCGCCGGCAGGCAATACCCTGCCACCTGAACGCCTTCCATCCGCAACGGAACGCTCGGCAAGAGGGACAACTGGATCTGCCTTGCGATTTCCATCTCGTGACGCTCTTCCTCGATGCGCCGCAATGCCGTGACGTCGGTCTGGGTGCCGATGAAATGGGTCACCCGGCCGTTTTCGTCCCTCACCGGAGAAATGAACAGCTCGTTCCAAAACGGCGTGCCGTCCTTGCGGTAATTTTTCAGCGTCAGATGGCAATCACGCTCTTCCCATACGGCTTTCCGAATCTCCTCGATCGCCTTCGGATCGGTTTCCGGACCTTGCAGAAAGCGGGGATTCCACCCGATCACCTCGTCCCGGCTGCGGCCCGTCATCTGGATGAAGGCGGGATTGGCGTAGATGATGGGATTGCCCGGCTGATGGGGATCGGTGATGATGATACCCACGCTGGACGCGGCGATGGCCCGGTCCCTAAGCCTTAGGGCGTCCACGAAGCGTTTGCGTTCGGTAACGTCGTTATCCACCCCGCGCCACCTCAGCAAGTGGCCCCGGCTGTCGGAGAGCGGGATGCCGGTCGATTCGGTAAACACTTCGCGGCCGTCCTTATGCTGATACCGGTTGATCAGGCGAACAAAGGACTCTTCGCGAGCGATCAGTTCCGGTGCCAGCACCGCAGAGCGTTCTCTGTCTTCCGGGAAGAAGAGCTCGTAATAGGGTTTTCCGATGATTTCCTCGGCGTCATAACCGAGAATACTTTTAACCGCGGTGCTGGAATAGGTGTAGCGGCCTTCCGCATCCTGTTCCCAGATCCACTCGCAAGTCATATCGACGATCTGACGAAACCGGGCCTCGCTTTCCCGCAAAGACTCCTCGGCGACCTTGCTTTCGGTGATGTCCTCGACCATATCGATGGCGAATTGCAGTTCGCCCCTGAACCCGTAGGTTCCGGAAACGATCTTGCGGACCCAGACCACCGTGCCGTTTTTCCGGATAAAGCGCTTTTCCAGGCTATAGTGCTTGTATTTCCCCTCGACCAAGCCCTTGAACCGCTGAATGCTGACTTCGAG
This sequence comes from Methylocaldum sp. GT1TLB, assembly GCF_051027445.1. Lineage (NCBI taxonomy): Bacteria > Pseudomonadati > Pseudomonadota > Gammaproteobacteria > Methylococcales > Methylococcaceae > Methylocaldum > Methylocaldum sp. GT1TLB. Next base: position 3,560,593 of record NZ_CP194898.1, on the reverse strand, counting down.
ATCGTCCGGGTAGCTCAGGTCGAAAATGACCCGGCCGTGCAGCTCCTCGGCACTAAAGCCCAGCATCTCCTGCAGGGCGAAATTGCATTCCCTGATCCTTCCGTTCTTGTCCAAGAGTGCGATGCCGATGCCGGCCCGCTCGAAAATCGCCCGGAACCGGGCTTCGCTTTCCCTGAGAGCGATTTCGGTGAGCTTGCGTTCGGCGATCTCCGCATGCAGGGTCGCTTTGGCCGTTGTAAGCTCCATGCTCTGCGTCTTCGCCTGCTTTTCCAGCTCGAGGTGACACATGCGCAAGGCTTCCTCGCTTTGGCTCAATTCGGCGATGGCTTGTTCCTTGTCGCGGTAGATCTCGGTCAGGCGCTTATTGGTCCTTTCCAAACTCTCGTTGAGCAGGCGCATTCGGGTCATGGCGTCATCATGGCTGCGCGACGTCCTTTCGAAAGGCGCGAGCGTCTCTCGAAAAAATACCTCCGCCTGCAATTCGACATCGACGCCTTCGGAAGGAGCGATGGCTCGAGCCGAAAGGCCCGCCAGCGCTTTATGATGAATCGCGGCCACCGCCGAAAGGCTCAAATTCGCCGCGACAGCCTGGCGTCCCAGCCGATAGGCGCGCAGCAAAGGATTTCCTTCCACGCCGGCCAAATAGTCATACAATGCCGCCGTGTATTGGGCCGCGAGTTCATCCTCGACCCTTTCGTCATTCATTGCATGGCTCCAAGATACGGCCCTGCGGCATCTGGCCGGAAAAACGCAGCATTTTCACGGGGCAAAATAACGACTTGCTCGGCTATTGGACTCCCGGACCGCCGCTCAATTCAATCCGCCGGAAGTCGGCCTGCGGCGCTTCACCCATAGACCGCTGGACCGCAACCTACCGCACCCATTTCTTCATCGTCACGGTCGTCCCTTTCCCGACGTCGGACACGACCTCGAACTCGTCCATCAGCCGCTTGGCACCCGCCAGACCCAGCCCGGCTCCCCCGCTCGTCGAATATCCCTCCTGCATGGCCAATTCGACATCGGGAATACCCGGCCCATCGTCGCGGGCCACGACGACGATGCCCTGGCTGCCGTTCTTTTGAGCCTTGCTCAGAATGACTTCGCCTTTTCCGGCGTACTGAAGGATGTTGAGGGCCACCTCCGAGATGGCCATGGCGATAAAGCTTTGTTCGACCGACCAGAAGCCCAGCTCCGCCGCCAACAATCGGGCCTGCTGCCGAGCGATTAGAATTTGCGACTCCGAATCGATGGGTACGCGTATTCCGTCGATCATGAACGCGCCTCTCCGTTCGCTGCATCATTCATGTTTATGGCGTGAAGCGCTCCTACGGTTCTCTTTCCGATTCCGGCAAACGAATAATTTTTTGCCTGACGATCCGGATTATCGTCCGCTATTCCGCTCGGCCACGCCAGCACCGCCGGAGCGTCCAACGAAATGGCAATGGCCGTCGCCGAAAAAGGAAAGAGTACGATATCCGGGCGGTTCATTCGAATATCCGCCGCGGGCGCGGAATCTCGCACCCCGAAGCGGATTTCCGATGCGACACGGGCTCTTCCCGCAAAACCACGAATTGTCGTTCGCGCATCCGAACCGGGCCGGTCCGTTTCGGCGGGCCATGCGCCGGATAGAAAGACTCGTATCGACACGGATCCGGCTGACAGGCGTACTATCCGCGGGCGATCAGAGCCGCCAATACGAGTCCCGCAATGACATTCCCGCCGATGCTCACGAACAGCTCCCGCGTGAAAAAGGCCTGCGGTCGCATCTTGCCGAGCTTGGGATTCTTGTGCTTGGCGGTAATCTCGATGGTTCCGGCGGAGATGTTCCGTGCAATGGCCCGGACCCGCTCGATGACCTCCGCCTCGGTATGCAGGGCGGGGTGATATTTGATCAGAAAGGTCCCCGTAGTGATGTTCGGTTCGGCATGGTAGATCCCCCTCGCCTGAGCGTCCCCGAGCAGGCTTTGCTTGAGCAGCTCGGCCATAGTCCGCTTATTTCTGATCAGAGGCACCCGGATGCGGATTCGAGCCGGGACCTTATTGTGAACGATCACAATCGTTTCGGGCATTGCGTGCCTCTCGAGCCGGAGTGAAAAAGCCGATGGCTTTTTTCAAAGTGATTTGATCATTCAGACATGAAAATGCGTGAAGAATGCCGCAAAACGCTCTTCGGTCTTTCGGCAGGGTCACGCTTGTCTGATCAGAGGCGCCCGGATGCGGATTATGGATAATTTCTTGCGGGAGCGGGCCTTTCGACACAGCTCAAGACAGGCTTCAGCCCTCGATCGAAGGCGATTGGCGGGCATTCGTCATTCGAGCCGCCGGGTTCTTGTTCGACATAAAAAAGCCGGGGCTTCCAAACCCCGGCTTTTTATGCGCGTATGGCGCGAACGCTTGCTCATTGTTTGTCCTTATCGTCCATCCGGTCGTAATTCTTCAGGCAGAACCCGATGGACCCGCCGGTGGTGCCGAAAAATACCAATGCCAAGAATATTTCAACGCTCGTCATAGTGATTTCCCCTTGCTGATGTACATCCAGTTAGTATCAGTATCGTCACGATTGTTCCTTTTGTTTAATAACGATTTCTTATGGATTAGATCAGATAGTTTAATTAAACATCATAAAAGTCTTTTTATTTACGATAATGTTTCCATTTTTGAAACAATCCAGACATGAAAAACCAACGCCCGTTGGCTTTACCAAGGAGAGCAGGCACTAGACCGTTTTCGAAAACGCTAGGAAAAAACGCGAGTCGCGAAATCAGCGTCCGGCGGCGTCTGTGGGCGTGGGCAAGAAAACTTGCTCCCTCTTCCCGACTCCAACCGGTGATGAATACCAGTCGCAACGAATCCCGACATCTCAACCGGATGATCGATGGGCTGCTCGACGCGGACTCGGATACGGCCGAGCTGATCGCTGCGGCCAAGCAGGCAGGTCCGGCAGCGCTAGCCGAACGCATCCGGCAGCGCAGCGCGCGGCAGGTGCGCCTACAACCCGCGCGGGCGCAAACGATCCTGCAGATCCGCGATCGCCTGATTTGGCTGGTTTATGCGAGCCCGCTTCCCCCGGAAGGATTTTCAGCCTGGTGCGACGGCTCGAGCGTCCGCACGGCTTCGGGCGCAGCGAACGGAATCGGGGCGATCGTGACCGATGCTCATGGAGAAGTCGTGGCGAAGAGCGCCGGGCGGGTGCCGTCCGTTCTCCCACCCTTCGAAACCGAGATCGGGGCGTTGGAACGGGCTTTGGAGCTGGCATTGGAGTCCCGCGGGACCGTTCTCCGAGTGCACACCGACTGCCCCGCTCTGGTTCAGCTCTGGCAGCGGCACCCGCACGATCATCGATTCGCCGCAATCCGCCGTTTGGCCCGTCGGTTCGAGCGGCTCGACCTGTGCGCAGTGCCGCGAGAGCACAATCAAGCTGCCCATCGCTTGGCGAAAGCCGCCGCGAGCGCTATGTGACGCCGGTTCCGAGGAGCGGCCGGCATCGCACGAGCAGGGAGTATTTCTTACCAGGGAATCTCGGTGCCGTCATAGCGAAAGAAACGGCCGGTATCCGCCAGTGTGAACTTGTCGATTAGCTTTCGCATGCCGCGCACGCTTTCTTCCGGCGTCAAAGGCGCGCCGGTGCCGCCCATCCGAGTCCCCACCCAGCCGGGGTGTAATAGAAGCACGCCGATGTTCAACGGCTTGAGTTCCAGCGAGAGTCCCTTCATCACCGCGTTCAGCGCGGCCTTGCTGGATCGGTAAAAGTAACTGCCGGGGCTGTCGATCTCGGCAATGGAGCCCATATGACTGGTGATCGCCACCACCAACCGCTTTTCGCTGCGCGCCAGAGATTCGACGAATGCCTTGGTGATGCGGAGCGGAGCCATGGTGTTGACCTGAAACGTGTAGGCCCAGTCATCGTAATTGAGGGGCGCGTTCAACGGCAGGTATTTCTCGGTATAAACCCCGGCATTGTTGAGTAGGAGATCGATGGGCGTCTCCCGCAGTTCCTCGGCTAAGGCAACGATCCGGCCGGCGTTCGTCACGTCCAGCTGATGGATGCGTACCGCTCGGTACCGGTCCGCCAACCGCGCCAATTCATCCGCCTCGTCGGGGTATCGGCAGGTAGCGAAGACCTGCCATCCGGCCTGGGCGTACTGGCGGCACCATTCCAGCCCCAATCCGCGGTTGCTCCCCGTGATGAGAACGCTCGTCATGACGCTCGAAACTCCGGTTATTGTAAGAATCCCACAATAGGACTTCCTCAACTGAGACCGCCGGATTCCCATGCGAGTTCGCGGCCGGCACCCGTCGTAAGGCGCACCGGCCAGACCAAACTCGTCGGCCCTGAGCCGGTCTAATTTTATCCGGCGTTCGAGTGAACATTCATCGTAGGATGGGTAGAGCGAAGCGAAACCCATCGATGGCGGGTTAGCCCTTCGACAGGCTCAGGACAGGCTCCGCGTAGCCCACCGACCCTTCGACTTGGCTCAGGACAGGTCCGAGGCCGCTCGGCGGGTTACGGCCTCGCGGCCTAACCCACCCTACAAACATGAATTCCTTCTCGAAAACGGTTTGGAATAAGTTCGACCAAGGTCGGCTTGTTCCCATTCGAACATCGGTCCGAACGGCAGAGGACAGGGCTATGGCCAGAGGAAGTAAAGAAAAGTACACCGAGAAGCAGAAACGGCAGGCTCGGCACATCGAGGAAGGTTACGAATCGCGCGGCGTCCCCGAAGAGGAAGCCGAGCGGCGCGCGTGGGCCACGGTGAACAAAATTCACGGCGGCGGGAAAAAGCGGGGCGGCAGCGGTCACGGAAAAGAGGAGGATCGCGAGCCGACGCGCAAGGGCGGACATAAAGGCGGCAAACATTAAACCGGGCTGGCGTTTATCGGTCCAAGCTCAGGTTCGCAGGTCGGCAATCCTTGGCCGACGGACCCGTTCGTAGGATGTGCTGAACGAAGTTAGTAGGTCGGCAATCCTTTGCCGACAAGCCTGCGTGCCGACCCGTTAACGTCGGGAAAGGATTCCCGACTTACTTGTTGGGCGCTCAGCGGTTTCGGCCGGCTCTTTCAATCCTCCATCAACGCGCTGACGGAACCGCCGGCATGGATCTGCCGGACGGCTTCCGCGAACAGCGGCGCGATCGGGATGACCGTCAGCTTCCCCTGAGCCGTTTCCGGAGGAAGCCTGAAAAGCGGAACGCTGTCGGTGACGGCCAGGCTGTCCAGGACGGGATCGGCCACGACGCTCGCGGCCTCGCCGACGAACAGCCCGTGGGTTGAGGCGACGTGGACGGCTAAGGCGCCTTGTTCGCGGCAAACCTGGGCGGCGCGCGCTACGGTGCCGCCGGTGCTGATCATGTCATCGACGATGAGGGCCGTTTTGCCGCGCACATTTCCCGCCAGAATCGCACCGCGTACCGTGTCATCGCTGCGGTACTTTTCCATGAGGGCGCTGCCGACAGTCGCGCCGAGCCGCCGGGACAACTTGCGGCGGAAGCTCTCTGCCCGTTTGAGCCCACCTGCGTCGGGCGAGACCACGGCCACGTCTCCGTGGAGTTTCGCCGCGAAATGCTCGATCAGCAGCTTCCCGGCTTCCAAATGGTCGGTCCGGCAGCGGAAGGCATTCTGAAAACCCGCCAGATCGTGGACGTCGAGGGTGATAACCCGGTCCGCGCCCGCGGCCTCGAACAGCTGCGCCACATAACGCAGCGTGACCGGTTCGCGCGGCCGGGTTTTCCGGTCGGCCCGAGCATAGGCCAAATACGGCACGACCGCAGTCACCGAGGCGGCGGACGCATCCTTGAGCGCACCGACAAAAAACCACAGGCGGCACAGTTTGTCGTTGACGGTCTTGCCGGGCTCGTCGTACAGCGATTGCACCACGAATACGTCGGAGTCCCGCACGTTCTCGGCCGGATACGCCTTGTGCTCGCCGTCGTCGAAATCTTTTTCCTCGACTAAGGACAAGTCAGAACCCAATGCGCGGGCGATGTTTTCTCCCAATGTCCGGCTTTCGCTCAGCGCGAACAGGCGAAGCGGGCCGCGGTTCATCGACGCAGATACTTCAGGAACCAGTCGCGGGCGAGTTCTTCCACCTTTTCCAGCGTGCCGGGTTCCTCGAACAGATGGGTCGCGCCGGGGACTATCTCCAGCCGGTTCACGGCATTCATGCGCTCCGCCGCCAAGCGGTTGAGCTCGATGACCACATCGTCGTAACCGCCGACGATCAGGAGCGTGGGTGCCAGAACCTCGGGCAATCGCTCCTCCGCGAGATCCGGCCGTCCGCCCCGCGATACCACGGCCGCCACCGATTCCGGACGCTCGGCCGCGGCCCGGAGCGCCGCCGCCGCACCGGTGCTGGCGCCGAACAATCCGAAGGAAAGGTCGGTGGTCAATTCGTATTGCGTGGCCCAGTCGATCGCGCCCACCAGGCGGTCGGTCAAAAGGCCGATGTCGAAACGGAATTGACGGGTGTACTGGTCGACCTCGTGTTCCTCCGCGGTGAGAAGATCGAACAGCAGCGTAGCGAGGTCGGCGCGGTTGAGGAAATCGGCGACGGCGCGGTTGCGCGGGCTGAACCGGCTGCTGCCGCTGCCGTGGGCGAAGATCACGAGTCCTTGAGGCTGGTCCGGAATGAACAGCGAGCCGGACAGCGTCACGCCCGCCGGACCTACCGGAAATTCAATGGAATCCGAGGGTGCGGCTTGATTCATCTCTTCATCTCCCTGCCGAACAAAAAGCTTGTTTAATCCGATGTCTCGCCCCAGGCTCGGGTAAGAATCTCCCGAACCTCGTCATCGGTGGTCTGGGAAAAGTCCCGGTATCCTTGACCCACTGCAAAAAACGGCTCGGGAGTCATCAAGCAGACCACCTCGTCGACTTCGGCGCGCAAACGCTCCACCGTATCCACCGGCGCCAGCGGCACGGCGACCACGATGCAAGCCGGGTTTCGCTGGCGCAGGGCGGCGAGGCCGGCGCGCATGGTCGCTCCCGTGGCGATGCCGTCGTCCACCACGATGATGCAGCGGTTCTCGATATCGGGGTACGGACGATCGCCCCGGTAAAGCCGCTCGCGGCGCTCCAGTTCCTGGCGCTCTTTCGCGGCGGCGTTCTCGATAACTTCGTCGCTGATCCGGTAGATCGATACCACATCGCGGTTCAGCACGGAGGCGCCCCCGCTGGCGATCGCGCCCATGGCCAACTCCGGATTGCCGGGTGTTCCGAGCTTGCGCACGATCAAAAGGTCCAAGGGCGCTTTCAGGGCACGGGCGACTTCGTATGCCACCGGCACCCCGCCGCGCGGCAGGGCGAGAACGATCAGGTCGGAACGGCCGGCATAAGCACCCAAGGCCTCCGCCAATTTGCGGCCGGCGTCCGTGCGGTTTTCGAAAAGTGTATCCATAGGAGTCCCAACAACGGCTGAAAACCCGAGTTTCGTTCCTCAACTCGGCTGGTATTTCTGCTTTACGGTATTTCCAAGCGTCCGCCGCGCCACTCGCTCAGCTGTTCCGCGCCGATCCGCAGTTTTTCCCTTAGCGCCTCGATCCGCTCCTTTTGCTCGAGCCGGGTCGCTGGCCACGCTTCCAGCCGGTCGAGTTCGGCTTGCCATTCCTCCATTTGCATTTGGAGTTCCCGCAAGCGGGCTTGTTCGGTATTCATGGCTGTTCCGGTAATTCTTCCATATCAACGAGAAGCCCTGTTTTTCAGGAGCTTCATGAATTCCCGCATGAACGCCGGGAGATCCGCGGGTTGTCTCGACGTTACCAGATTGCCGTCCACGACGACCTCCCGGTCTTCATAATGGGCTCCGGCTTGCCTCATTTCGTCCGCGACGGCCCGATAACAAGTGGCGTGCCGATTCTTCAGCACACCGGCCGATATCAGGATCTGCGGCCCGTGGCAAACGGCCGCTACCGGCCGATCGTTCTGCATGAAAACCTTGGCGATCGCCAAAGCCGAGGGTTCCTCCCGCAATGCGGCCGGCGCTTTGCCGCCGGGGAGCAGAAGAACGTCGTAATCTTGCGGAACGATTTCCGAAAGCTTCTTGTCGACCGCCACTTCGTAGCCGTGTTTGCCGATGATCGTCCCGGTTTTGTCGGAACCGATCTCGACCGGAATTCCCTCCTCTTTCAGCCGGTAGTACGGCACGAGGAGTTCGGCATCCTCGAAATAGTCTGAACTGAGTATGAGGACTTTCATCCTGAGTCTCTCTTCTCTTAATGGAGCGCTTCCTCCCGTTCGGACGGGGGAGGCTGTTGGGTCGTCTCGGGTGCGGGGCGAGGCGATTGAATTGCCTCGGGACGGTAGCCCTCGGCGACGCTCGGTCCGCCCGTGAGCGGTTTGTTGGTCAGTGCCCGCAGGATCAGGGTGGAACCCGCCAAACCCAAAACGGCCGTGAGCGGACTCGCATGCCGCAGGGCATTGACCGCCAGGGTGGTTCCGGTTGCGCCGGCGATCAGCCGGGTGGCCGGCGCCCAGTTCTCCTGCAGGATGTCCGGGCGTATCCGGCGGCGCGGAACTCCGCCCTGAAGTTCGGGGATCTGCTCCGCGGTCTCATGTACTTCCAGCCGATCGTCCACACCCCTGACTCCGCGTACCGAGGCCACACACCGGTAGAGCGGCTTGTGCTCATGCGCCAGTACCGGACCGGAGAGCGTCACAAAACCGTCCTGCACCTTGACGTCGATGACTTTGGGATGGGAGACCACCCGTCCGATATTGGACCGTACCCTATCAACCAGCAAGTCGTCGGGGACAGGCCCCGCCGTCAGCCACCCGTTGAGCTCCGCGACCATGCCGACCGCGCGATTGCGAAGGTCGCGCAGGGCCACCTGAAACGCGTCATCGAATCGGTTCATGCTGCTCGTCGTCTTGTCGCGGAGAACGGCCCGGCGATATCGCCCGCGATCCGGGTCGAGCAAATACATCAACGCGGCCCCCACGGCCGCCCCGTACAGTGTTGAGTTCCGCTTCATGGCATTCTCCTCCGAGTGATCCGTACTGCTCTCGCCTGACTAATCAGACTCGTCTCCCGAAAGGGAGTTGCACGCGAGTGTTACCGAAATGAAAAAGGCGGCCGAACGGATTGCGGGTGATTCGGAAATTCCGTCGGCTATTCGCCGATCACCGTGCGAAGTGGCGCGATCGAGCACGCCGCGCGACCGACAGGAGCATACGGATGAGGCCGGCGTCTAAACAAAGAAGACGATCCGAAAGGAAGTGTGATGTCCGAACCGAAAGCCATTGCGGCAACGATCGAAACCGTGGTGCCCGGGGTGTGGCGCTGGTCCGTACAGGATGATCGTATCGGTTACGAGAGCGATGCGCACGCCATCGCGTCGGGTGACCGCATGGTCCTTATCGATCCCTTGAGGGTCGAGACAGCGGTCCTCGAACGCTTAGGGCCGGTGGAGGCGATTTGCCTCACCGCCGCCTGCCATCAGCGGGCCGCCTGGCATTACCGCCGTCGTTTGGGCGTGAAGGTGTATGCGCCCGACGGCACGCGGCCCATGGACGAGGAACCGGACCTGCGCTACCGGGCAGGCGATGTGCTGCCGGGGGGCCTTCGGGCGATCCACACGCCGGGACCGGAATCCGCGCATTACGCCTTCTTCTTGCCGAAGCGTCCCGGCATCCTGTTTTGCCCGGATCTTCTGTCGCACGGAGCCGGCGAGGCCTTGGCCTTTGTTCCGGCCGAGTATCACGAGAACCCGGCGCTAACTCGGCAGAGCGTGCGGAATTTGCTGGACCTGGACTTCGCGGTGCTCTGCTTCGACCATGGCCGCCCCCTCCTCGACGAGCCCAAGGCCGCGCTGCGGGCCCTGCTCGCCGAGAAGCCGGGGACCTCGCACAGCTGACTTCCGCGCAGCAGCTATCGATAAGGTATGGCACCCGGAGAGGCATCATCCCGGCACTGGAATCACCGCTACGCGGTAGTCAACGGAATACGCCTGCACTGGGTGGAAGCCGGAACCGGGCCTCTCGTCGTGTTGCTGCACGGATTTCCGGAATTCTGGTACTCATGGCGTCACCAAATCCCGGCACTGGCGGAAGCGGGCTTTCGCGTAGTCGCCCCGGATCTCCGCGGCTACAACGAGTCCGAAAAACCCGCTGGAATCAGGCGTTATCGCCTGGAAACCCTGGCGGACGACGTGCTCGCGATCATTCACGCGCTGGGCCAAGAGCGATGCGCGGTGGTCGGACATGATTGGGGCGGTGCCATCGCCTGGTTTCTGGCCATGCGCCATCCGCAGGCGGTAGAGAATTTGATCGTCCTGAATGCCCCGCATCCGGAGCGTTTCTTTCAGGAACTCAGGACGCCGGCGCAGTTGCGGAAGTCCTGGTACGTATTCTTCTTCCAGCTCCCGTGGCTGCCCGAAAGGCTGATTCGAGCGGATGATTATGCCGGATTAGGCCGGATATTGCGGACCGATCCGGTGCGGCCCGATGCGTTCACCGAAGCCGACATTCAGTGCTACAAGCAAGCCCTGGCGCAGCCGGGCGCGCTGACTGCGGCGATTCATTATTACCGTGCCCTGTTCCGCCGCAACCTTCTCCGATTCCGGCGGCAGATCCGCCCCATTCATGCGCCGACACTTTTGATCTGGGGTGAGCAGGATCGCTATCTCGGTATCGGGCTGACCCAGGGTTTGGAACGATGGGTTCCGAATATCCGGGTCGAACGCATCCCCGAGGCGAGTCACTGGGTTCAGGCGGACGCGCCCGAGCGTGTCAACTCGTTGATCATTGGCTTTCTTCGAAAACAAGGGCATGGCATGGGGCGAAGTTGACGTCTTCACCGGTATTCCGTGCGCAGTGGATGTGCCGAGGATTCGGCTATCTCTTTCTGCACGAAATTGTGGCGCAAGAATACCTCGAGCCGCCTGCCGCGGAAGGGTGAAGCCAGCAGTCGGATCAGCGCTGCAATGGTGTTAATCTTCTGAGCCAACTCACTACACCCGACTGCGGAGTGCGCATGAATGTCCCCTACAAAGGCCGATGGACGGTGACTGCCAGCGGCGGCGATCCCCGAGCCGCCATCGACGACTCCTACTCGACGCGATGGGTCTCCGAACCGTCGGTGCCCCCCTGGCTCGAGATCGATTTCGGCCGGATCGCGATCCTCGGAGGACTCGAGGTTTACTGGGGCAGGCATGCGCCCAAGGTATATTCCTTCGTGTCCTCGCTCGACGGCGAAGCGTGGACGCCTCTTTGTGCCACCCGCCACGGCGAGGGCGGTCAAGACGTCTTCGCGTTTCCGCCGACGGAGGCTCGATTCGTGCGCTGGACTTGCGCCGATCCGGAGCCGGAGCGGGGCCTCGAAATCGTCGAAATCAACCTGTACGGTCCGGGCGAGGCCGCGTCGGTGCAAGAGCCGGGGCGAATCGCGGCGTTGGGCCGTGGGCCGGTCAAGATTCCGCCAGGCGAGAGCATTACCGTCGATTTCGGGTATACGCGATCGCCGCTCGGCGTGCTGGTCCAATGGGGAGAGACTTACGGAACCGACTTTTCGGTCGAGCTTTCCGACGACGGCAAGAACTTTCGGGAGGTCGGCCGCATCATCCTCGGCAACGGCGACTACGACAGCTTTTATTGGCGATCCACCACGAGCCGCTATCTGCGCTTCACGGTTCACGAGGCAAGCAGTCCGGAAGGGGCTGTCGTCGACGAACTCAAGCTCCGCATCCTGAACAAGGACAGAATGCCGATCGGCCAACTGGAGCGCGCGGCGCAAGTGGCGCGCAGCGATCTTTATCCGCAGGCTCTTCTGGAGCGGCAGGTCTATTGGACCGTGCTCGGGGAGATCGATCGGTCCGAGGATGCCCTTTTCGACGAATACGGCAATCTCGAGCCCCGCCCCGGTTCCGGCCAACTCATGCCGTTGCTTCGACTGGACGGAACGCTTCACGGCGCGCCCGGCGCTTCCGCGATCACTCAAACGCTGGCCGACGGCGCGCTGCCCATTCCTTCCGTCGCGTGGTCGGCACGGGAGGTGGAACTTAGGGCGACCGCCCTCGCCGATGCAGGGCAAGCGATAGTCGAGTACCGCATCACGAACCGCGCCGGCGTGCCGCAGCAAGGGGCGCTCGTCCTCGCGCTGCGCCCCGCCCAAATCAACCCGTATTGGCAACACGGCGGACACGCGATCATCAACTCGATAGCCATCGACGGAAAGGAGGTTCGGGTCAACGATGGGTGGTATGCCGGTTTTTCGAGTGCCCCCGATGTCGCGACGATCGCCGAATTTCACGACGGAGACGTGGTGAAACTGATCGAGAACCAGCCGCAGCACACCGAACGCTGCTTGCATTCCGATTCCGGTCTCCTGAGTGCCGCATGCGAGTTCGACTTTTCCCTGGCCCCGGGCGAGACCGCTTCCTTCGTCGTATCGGCTCCGCTCAGGGACGGTATCGCACCCGACACGGAGGTCGACTTCGCCAGCATTCGCGAGAAGGTCGCTCGAGTTTGGCGCGAGAAGATCGGCCCGCGCAGAATCACGGTGGGAGACCGCGAAGTCAGCGATACGGTCGAGGCACAGACGGGACTCATCCTGGTGAACGCCACCCGCTATGCCTTCAAGCCCGGTCCGCGCAATTACGACCGAACCTGGATACGCGACGGCTCCTCGCAGGCCCTTGCCCTGCTCTACGCCGGTTTGATCGAAGAGGCCGAGCGCTACGTGCTGTGGTACTCGAAACGCATCTACGACAACGGCATGGTGCCGCCGATCCTGAATCCCGACGGTAGCGTAAACCGCGGCTACGGAAGCGACATCGAGTTCGACGCCCAGGGCCAGTTCGTGGCGATCGCAGCCGACACCTATCGCTTCAGCCGGGATCGCGCCTTTCTCGAAGCCATTTTCGAACCCGTCGTCCGGGCCACCCGATTCATCGAGGAACTCTGCGCGCGAACCAATGCGCTGCACGGGCCCGAAACGCGGTTCCATGGGCTTTTGGCGCCATCCATCAGCCACGAGGGTTACAACAAGCCGACCTACAGCTACTGGGACAACTTTTTCGCGTTGCGGGCGTGGCGCGACTGCGCCTATCTGGCCGCCGAGATCGGCGATGCGGAAATCGCGAACCTGGCCGAAACCAAGGAACAGGAGTTCGCCGCAAACCTGGCCCGCTCATTGCGAATGACGACCGAAGAGCTCGGTTCGGGGCTGGTCCATGCCTCCGCCGATCGCGAGGATGTCGATCCCACGTCGACCTCCATCGCTTTCGAACCCTGCCGTGTGGAGGATGTGCTTCCGGCGGAGTACATTCAGGCAACCTACGATCTGTATCTCGACCATCTCGAACTCATTCGCGCGCCCGACTTCCAAGGGGGCTTTACGCCGTACGAGATTCGCAATCTGAACGCGCTCGTGGCGCTGGGTCGAACCGAGGAAGCCTTCCGGCTCCTCGGGGATGCGCTCACCTGGCGCAGACCCGCCGGTTGGCGTCATTGGGCCGAGGTCGTCTGGGCCGACCCGCGCGTGCCGGACTATATCGGCGATATGCCTCACACCTGGATCGGCGCCGAATTCGCCACCGCGATCCGCCGCATGTTGATTAGGGAAAACGGCGGCACGCTCGAACTTTTTCGAGCCGTCCCCGATGCCTGGTGGGAAGGCGAAGGCATTACGCTGAACGAGCTGCCGACCTGCTTCGGAACGGTCAGTCTCAGAGCCCGCCGCGGCGAATCGCAAGTGACGGTCGATCTGAGCGTGACCGGAACCGCGCCGAAACGGATCGTCCTTCGCTATCCGGGCGCGCGGCAAGCCCACGCCGACGGCAAACCGTGCGAGATCGACGGCGATCTCATCAAGGCACCGAATCTGAACCGGCTCGTGATCGATCTGTAGACTTGTAGGGTGGGTTAGCGAAGCGTAACCCACCGACCCTTCGACTTGGTTCAGGACAGGTCCGAGGCCGCTCGGTGGGTTACGGCCTCGCGGCCTAACCCACCCTACAAAAATCAATTCCTGATTGAAAGCGATTTGGAATTAGGCCGGGCCCGCGCGGAACTGGTAGAGCCAGGTTTCGGTCAGCGCATCGCCGTTGCCGCGGATGTAGAGCCGGAGCTCGACAGGATCGCTGCCGGTCGGGACGAGGTCGAAGATAGCCCTCCAGCGGCGCGTGCCCGGCACCGGCTCGATGAAGGCGCCGGAGACGGTTCCGCCGGACGCGGAGACGACCGGTTCGGCCTTGACCGAATCGCCCCACAGCGGATCCAGCGCCGAGCCCGCGAATTCGACGCAAATCTTGTACACGCCCTTCGGCCGGGGTTTTCCCGGCTGACCGCCACGCCCGATCCGGGTCGCCACGCAGCGGGCCACCTGCGCCGGGTGGGGCTCGTCCCCCAGCCAGTGCAGCCGATAGCGCAGCCGGTAGGAATTGCCGGCACGCGCCGGTCCGTCCGGCCGCCAGTAAGCCACGATGTTGTCGTGGATTTCGTCGTCCGTAGGCAGTTCCACCAATTGGACGGCGCCGGGGCCCCAGTCGTCCAGCGGCTCCACCCACAGGCTGGGCCGCCGTTCGTAGTTGACGCCGTCGAGATAGTTTTCGTACACCCGGTCGCGCTGCATCAGGCCGAAACCTTTCGGCCCCTTGTCGGCGAAGCTGGAGGTCACGGCGAAGGGCTGATTGATCAACGGACGCCAGAGCCGTTCGCCGTTGCCGTTCCAGATCGCGAGACCGTCGGAATCGTGGACTTCCGGGCGCCAGTCCTCGCGTTGGCGTTTCTCCTTTTCGCTGAACCAATACATGGAGGTCAATGGGGCCAGTCCCAACCGGGTGATGTCCTTGCGCAGGAAAAGAACCACCTCGACGTCCTGTATCACGCCCTCGGTACGCCGGATCGAAAAATGATAAGCACCGGTAAGGCTGGGGCTATTCAGCAGAGCGTAAACCGAGACCGGCTGGTCCTCTTTCCGAGCGCCCTCGATGAAAAATTCGGTGAAATCCGGAAATTCTTCAGGCGTGGGTTCGGCGGAGTCCACGATAACGCCGCGGGCGGACAGTCCGTACTGGCCCAAGGCGCCGATGGCCCGAAAATATGAGGCGCCGAGAAAGGCTATCCAGTCTTGGGTTCGCCAGTCCTTGCGCTTCCGAGATTCCTGCAGGCGAAAACCTGCAAAGCCCGTATCTTCAGGCAGCTTGCGGGCGATGCTGTCCTTGGGCATCGAAAAATACTTGGGTCTGTACAAGATTTCCCGCGCCACTCCGTGCTCCAGAACGTGCATCTTGACCGACTTCTGGAAGAACTGGCCCACGTGAAAAAAAGTAGCCGGATAGAGGGACGGCCCATTCGCGAACAAAGCATAATCGGGACGGTAACGGATATTCCCCCAAGCATCGTAATCGATCTGCTGAACGACTTTGGGCAGGGGTTTGGGTGGTGATTCATAGGGCGCCTTGGCCATGGCAGCAGCCCGCTCGATCAGCGCCTCAAAGGAAAAGAGCTGACCAGGGCCCAAACGAAGCCCTTCGGACGCAGGCGGGACAGCCCGAGCCACGTTGAAAAGCGTTCCCCCTAAGGCTACTAAGGAAGCGGATTTCAAGAATCCGCGCCGACTCAACTTCTGATTCATTGGATTGTAATTCTGTAACTGGTACTAATGACTTAGCGTTTCAATAACGAACGCCGATGAAATCGTATGAAACCGGCATTGTCTTGGCAATTCCGAGAAGTGCCCGGCTCTTGCCCCGAACGCGATTCCTAATTCCATTCGGCATTCGAGTGAACATGAAACGTAGGGTGGGTTAGCGGAGCGTAACCCACCGATTCGAGGTCGCTCGGCGGGTTACGGCCTTGGTTCCGAGGTAACGCCGCGGCCCCGATAGGCCAGAGTACGCTTGGAGGCAGCGCGGTAGGTCAATCGCCGGGGGAGCGGTTTGATATCGATCACGGTGGAGGGCGATGGCTGACATCTCGATTGCTTTCTGTTTTGAAATAAATATGCCACTCATTATTGACGCAAAATTTACACCATCTTTAGATCCGAAAACCTAGAGTGAACGGCGCAGACCCGGCGGAACAGTACCTCGGCTACGCATGCTTCGAGAGAGCTTTAGCAAGGATATCGGCACCCTAGGACTAGTCCAAAGACGCGATTGAGGCCGGCCGAAGTCACGAATACGGCGAGTTCGCCTCGGTCAATTCCGGCCTTTTAGAGCAGCCAAAGCGCATGGTATCCGCCACGAGCACCTCATCCCACGCCCCTACTTCCTTGCATAGGCCCTACCGCCGAGCGGTTGGATATTTCTGGGGGTTGGCGGCTCCCACGCTTTGCACGTTGATCAATTGGCCGCTGCGCGGTCAGATCAGCCCAGCGAACATCCTGATGATTTACTTGCTGGGCGTGTTTTTCGTGGCTATCCGGTTCGGACGCGGCCCCTCCATCCTGGCCTCTCTTCAGAGCGCCGGGACTTTCGCCTTTTTCGTTGCCCCTCCGATTTTTTCCTTCGCCGTCTCCGATACGGAGCATCTGATCGGCCTTGCCGTCATGCTGATCGTTGCGGTCGTGACCAGCAGCCTGATGGATGCGCTTCGATCGCAGGCCGCCGTGGCGGCGCAGGGGGAACAGCGCGCCTCGACGCTGTACCGGCTGAGCAAGGAACTGGCCGGTACGCGCCAGGAGGCGGACGTGATCGCAGCCGGCATCAAACATATCTACTCCGAATTTGGGCTCCCGAACACCCTGCTCGTTCCGGACGGCCAAGCCCGGCTGCACTGTCCGGAAGGCGATCTTTGGCCGCCAGGCATGCCGGATCTGGATCTTGCCCTTGCACAACAGGCTTTTGACCAGGGGCAACCGCAGCCGCCCGGCGGCGGCACCGACACAAATTCTGTAGGGACCTCGCTCTACTGGCCCTTGGTCGGCTCCGAAGGCGTCCTCGGCGTATGGGTGATGGCGCTCCCGGCCCACCGAAGGCTTTCGCCGGAAGAACGGACGCTCCTGGATCTCTTTCTCCATCAAATCGTTCAATCTCTGGAGCGGGTTCGGGCTGCCGAACAAGCTCGCTGCACGGCCATCCGAATAGAGGCGGAAACCCTGAGGAATTCGCTGCTGAGCGCCATTTCCCACGATCTCCGCACCCCGCTTTCGACGATCGTCGGCGCCTCGGGAACGCTGGTCGAAGGCGACGAACACCTGGATGCCGAGCACCGCCAAAAGCTGATCCGAGCGATCCATGAGGACGCGAAGCGAATGTCCGATCTCACGCATAAGATCCTGGACATGGCCCGGCTCGAAGCCGGGAAGGTTGCTCTGAATCGACAGTGGTACGCCCTTGAGGAAATCATCGGCAGCGCCCTGCGCCGGATGCGAAAACAGCTTGAAGACCGACCGGTCACGGTCGAACTGGATAACGGATTGACGCTGGTCCATGTCGACGCGGTTTTGATGCAGCAAGTCTTGGTCAACCTTCTCGAGAATGCCGTCAAATATACGCCGGAAGCGAGCTCCATCGAGATTACCGCAGAACTGTCCCCGAAATTGCTGACCCTCTTCATAGCCGACCGGGGTCCCGGCATTCCGGAAAAATTCGAGCACCAGATCTTCGACAAGTTCTTCCGCGTTTACCCGGAAGCGCCTCAGGGCGGCGCCGGACTCGGCTTGGCCATCTGCCGGGCCATCATCAGCGCACACGGCGGCGACATTCGCGTCGAGCCCCAGGCCGGCGGAGGATCCGTCTTCCGCTTGGAACTGCCGCTCACGGAAACACCGCCGGACATCGAGCTGGAAAACGAGGCTTTATCGCGGTCATGACGGAAACCCGCCCCGTCATATTGGTCATCGAGGACGATCCGCACTTGCGGATGTTCTTGAGCACATGTCTGAGCGGCCAGGACGGTTGGTCGGTGATCACGGCCGAGACCGGGACCGAGGGTTTGGCTTCGGCGCGAAGCGTCAAACCGGCACTCGTGATCCTCGATCTTGGACTGCCGGACATGGATGGCGTGGAGGTGGTGGATCGGTTACGGAAACGCACTGGAGTCCCTCTGATCATCCTGTCGGCCCGAAATCACGAAAACGACATCACCCAGGCCCTCGATGCCGGCGCGGACGATTACCTGACCAAACCCTTCAGTACGGCGGAACTCGTGGCGCGTATCCGGGCATTGCTGCGGCGCGCCTCGCAGCGTTCGTGGGGACCGCCGCGAGATGTGTTTCAAGTCGGCGACCTAAAGGTCGAACTGACCCGGCGGAAAGTTTCTCTCGAAGACCGCGAGATCCATCTCACGCCGATCGAGTATCGCCTACTGACCGCCCTGATCAGTCAAGCGGGAAGTGTCGTCACCCACAGACAGCTGCTGAACGAGGTCTGGGGTCCGGGCCATACCGAGCACAGCCATTACGTCCGGATTTACATGGGCCAGTTGCGACACAAGATCGAGGCCGATCCCGCCAGACCCCGCTATCTCCTGACGGAACCCGGTGTGGGATACCGTCTGTGCGACGACGAATGATCGAAGACCCACGAGCGCGTGCATTGATGCAGCCAAGCAATGACCGGCGGCGCTCGCCTTTGCATGATCAGGTCTGCATTGCCTTTTCGTTCAACATTAAACAGCGGAATGCCATCCATGCTTCACGTCTTAATAACGAGACAAGCGGGCAGCCGTCATCAGCGGCTGATCGGTCAAGAAACACGGCTACATCGTACTCACCAACAAGCCGATCAATCATGAATAAGAAATGGCTGATGATCGTGCTTGCCGCCTTACCGGTCCCGGCCCTGAGCGCCGAGGGCAGCCTACCGCCGCCGCTGGATCTGACCCATCATGCCGTCGGCTATCTGGCCGTCGCGATCTTCCTCGGAGCTTATGCGCTGGCCATGATCGAGGAGGTCACGGAACTGCGCAAATCGAAGCCGATGGTTCTTGCCGCCAGCCTCATCTGGGTCTTGATTGCTGCCGTATACGTCCGGGACGGCCTTGGCGAGCAGGCCGAGCAAGCATTCCGCACTGGGTTGGAGGGGTACGCGGAGCTATTCCTGTTCATACTGGTTTCGATGACCTACCTCAACGCCATGGAAGATCGGGGGGTGTTCGAATCCCTGCGTATCTGGCTGCTGCGCAAGGGCTTCAGCTATCGGCAGCTGTTTTGGATCACCGGATGCCTGTCCTTCTTGCTGTCCTCGGTGTGCAACAATCTCACCACCGCCCTTTTGATGGGCACCGTGATCATGGCGATGGGGCGGGATAACCGCCGCTTCATCGGCGTGGCCTGCGTCAACGTGGTGGTTGCCACCAATGCCGGCGGCTCCTTCAGTCCGTTCGGCGATATCACGACCCTCCTGGTCTGGCAAAAAGGGGTCGTGCCGTTCATCGAGTTCTATTCGTTGCTGGTCCCCTCCATCGTCAATTTTGTCCTGCCGGCAGCCATCATGTACTTCTGGGTTCCCAAGGAAAAGCCGGCACCCGCTCTGGAGGCTTTCGCCCTGCGGCGCGGGGCGAAAACGATTATTCTGTTGTTTCTGTTGACCATCGTCACCGCCGTCTGTTTCGAGAACTTCCTGAGTCTCCCGCCGGCCGCCGGCATGTTGGCGGGGCTCACCTATCTGAAATTCTTCAGCTATTACCTGCAGAAGACTGCGGCGCCACGCGGCAATTCGGGCGAAGTCGCCGATACCGATGCCATGGAAATCCCCTACGACCTGGAGGAACGGCATCATTTCGACGTATTCCACAACGTCTCGCGATTGGAATGGGACACGCTGCTGTTCTTCTACGGCGTCATGGTCAGCGTCGGGGGTTTGAGCTTCATCGGCTATTTGAACTACGCCTCGCAGTTCCTTTATACCGATCTCGACCCCACCATCGCCAACGTGCTGGTGGGCATCATCTCCGCCTTCATCGATAACGGCACCATCATGTTCGCCGTGCTGACGATGATGCCCGATATCTCACAGGGGCAATGGTTATTGGTGACGCTGACGGCGGGTGTCGGGGGAAGCCTGCTCGCCATCGGCTCGGCGGCGGGTGTGGGACTTCTCGGTCAAGCCAAAGGCTTCTATACCTTCAGCACACACCTGAAATGGGTTCCGGCCATTGCGCTCGGGTATGCCGGCAGCATAGTCGCGCATTTCGTGATCAATGCCCGGTATTTTTAGCGCGCCGGGTAAGTTCTGGAATGGCTATCGTCTCAAAGAAAATGGGATAGTGATCGCTTACGGACGGAAATTCCGATGCCTTTTATTCTGCGCATACAGAAATCTTATTAATCAGGCCCGTAAATACCCTCCTGGTATTTCGGGCCGCCGCCCAGGCCGGTACACGCCCGGCCTGGGCTCACGCGGCTTGTCGCCGCGCCGGGGCATCCCTGCCCCGGATTAACCCGGCCTATATTTATAGGCCGGGTTAATAAGAACAAAAAAGCATTTCAGCATGATTCAATTTCTGTCACTGGCCCGGGTTTTCGGGCTGATGCTAATGGTCTTCAGCATGACCTACATCTTGCCTATTTTGACGTCGCTCATTTATCGGGATGGGACGGAACTGCTTTTCATCGAGGACATGCTGCTCACCTTGGGTGCGGGTTTGCTACTTTGGATACTGACCCGCCAATTCGATAGGGAGTTGAAGGCCAAACAGGGCTTTATGCTGGTGGTGCTCGCCTGGACGGGAATGGCCGCCTTTGCAACTTTTCCACTCATGTCGTATCTGAAGAACCTGTCGTTTACCGACGCCTACTTCGAAACGATGTCCGGACTTTCGACTACCGGCGCCACGACTCTGACCGGATTGGATCGGCTGCCGCCCGCCATCAATTTATGGCGGCATGAACTCAACTGGTTGGGCGGCATGGGAATCATCGTCTTGGCGGTGGCGATTCTCCCGGTGCTCGGTGTCGGTGGCCGCCAGCTGTTTATGGCCGAAACGCCCGGCCCCATGAAAGACAGCCAGCTCACGCCGCGCATTACCGAGACGGCCAAGAATCTCTGGCTGGTTTACGGCAGCATCACCGTGGCCTGCATTTTTGCCTTGAAATGGGCAGGGATGACGTGGCTGGACGCTGTCTGCCATGCATTTGCAACCTTGTCGCTCGGCGGGTTCTCCACCTACGACGCCGGTGTCGGCCACTTCAATTCGCCCGCAATCGAGGCGGTTTTGATCGTTTTCATGCTGCTGGCGGGGATGAACTTCGCCACGCATTTTCTGGCGCTCCGCGGCAGGAGCCTGATGCCGTACAAGCATGATGTCGAGTTGCTACCTTATCTGGTGCTTGTGGTGGGCAGTTGCGTGGCAATTGGGCTTTATCTGTGGCTTCAGGGCACTTATGCGGATTTTCCGACCGCCCTTCGCCACGCGAGCTTCAGCTTGGTGTCCATCGGCACCGACTGCGGGTTTGTCACCGCCGATTTCAACGAGTGGCCGATTTTTGCGCCGCTGTGGATGTTCTTCGTGAGTTGCGTTGCCGTCTGCACCGGATCCACCGGCGGCGGCATCAAGATGATGCGGACCCTGATTCTCGTCAAACAAAGCCAGCTCCAGATGTTCCTGCTGACTCACCCCACTTCGGTCAACCCGCTCAAACTCGGCAATATGGTCATTCAGTCACCGATCGTCCTGTCGGTGCTCGGATTTATTTTTGTCTATTTCATGAGCGTCGTGGTCCTTACCTTATTGCTCGTAATCAGTGGACTCGATTTCCTGTCATCGTTCTCCGCCGTGCTCGCCAGCATCAACAATGCGGGTCCCGGATTGGGGGAAGTGGGACCCGCCACGAACTACGGCGGATTGACCGACTTTCAAACGTGGATCTGCACCTTGGCCATGTTTCTTGGCCGCATCGAGGTGTTCACGGCGCTGATCCTGTTCACGCCGGCCTACTGGCGCAAATGAGCGTCACTCCAGAGGTTTGACGCGCTGGATGCAGCGCGATGTGGCCGCGGCACGAAAAGCGCTCCGGCAACTGCTCAAGGAACCGATTCGGTGTATTCCGGTGGAACGGAAAGGCAAGAAAGTATTGCGGGCGGAAGGACAAACGACCGTCGGGACCTTGCTGTCCCAAGGTTATATAAACTTGGCGTCCCCAAGGGGGTTCGAACCCCTGTTGCCGCCGTGAGAGGGCGGAGTCCTGGGCCGCTAGACGATGGGGACGTAGCGGAAGGCCTAATAGATTAGCGCGAGACGTCCGATTGATCAAATCCAATTTTTCCTATTCGCGCCTTGGCGAACAAGGTCCGTCTGCGTTTGGCCCCATGTAAGTCGGTCATGGGGCCAATCTTGAGATACTGTGTGGGCTGCCTGGCAGCAGAAAACTTCTACATGAACGGTGCTTTCCGATCAGCCTTGCTCGATGAGCTCGCGGATTATGGCATCGGCCATATGTTGTGTTCCGTAGGGCGAATTCGCGTTTAGGTCGGGCGTCACGATTCTGCCGTCGCGGATGACCTTACGGACGGCTTGTTCGATTTTCCGGGCAGCGTCGAGCTCCCCGATATGTTCGAGCATCATGGCGCCCGCCAGGATCATGGCCGTCGGATTGGCAATGCCCTTGTCGGCAATATCCGGCGCGCTGCCGTGCACGGCCTCGAATAAAGCGGCATCGGTGCCGATGTTCGCGCCTGCGGTCAATCCCAACCCGCCGATGAGACCTGCCGCCAAGTCGGACAGAATATCCCCGAATAAGTTGGTGGTAACGATCACATCGAACACTTCCGGCCTCATGACCAGTTGCATCGAGCAGGCGTCGACGATCTTGTCTTCGAACTCGATCTCCGGATAAGCCTTGGCGACTTCCCGACCGATTTCCAAAAACAGCCCGGAGGTACACTTCAAAATGTTGGCTTTGTGCACCAGCGTCACTTTTTTGCGCTGGGTTTTGCGCGCATATTGAAAGGCGTATTCGATGATCCGTTCGGAGCCTTTCTTGGTAACGATCGCGATGCTTTCTGCTCCCAGTTTTTCCGCATCGACCTTGATGAAATGCTCGATACCGGCGTAGAGGCCTTCCGTATTCTCGCGAACCGTCACCAGGTTTACATTTTGAAACGGTGTGCTGGTGCCTTCGAAAGAAATGGCCGGACGAACATTCGCATACAAGTTGAATGTCTGTCGCAAGGTTACGTTGACGCTTCGGTAACCCCCGCCGACCGGCGTGGTCAGCGGGCCTTTGAAGCAAATTCGATTGTTCCGGATTGATTCGATGGTCGCATCGGGCAATGGATCGGCATGTTTTTCGACAGCCGCCATGCCGGCTAATTGCCGATCCCAGTGGATTCTTACGCCGGTCGCTTCGATCACGCTGACCGCGGCATCGACGATGGAAGGTCCGATACCGTCACCGGGAATGAGGGTAATCTGATGCATGCAGAGAATTCCTTATTTATTTTGAGTGATGAAATTGTCGCTTTAGCGGATTATCCAACAGTAAACGACAAAGTTTAAGCATCAGAGTCGGCCTTCCGAGCGCCGATCATTTCTGATAGATTCACTAAGGTATTTTATCCACTTTAATTTGAGACAGCCGGTATGGACGTTACAGAACGCATCAAGAAACAACTCGCCGAGAATCCGGTGATCCTTTACATGAAGGGGTCTCCCGATTTTCCTCAGTGCGGCTTTTCGGGACGGGCAGTGCAAATTTTGGAACGCTGCGGCGTCGAGTACGCTTACGTGAACATCTTCGAAGATCCCGAGCTGAGAGAGGGGCTGAAGGTATTTTCTCAATGGCCGACGTTTCCGCAGCTTTACATTAACGGCGAGCTGGTCGGCGGAAGCGATATCATGTTGGAGCTGTTCGAAAGCGGCGAGTTGCAGAAGCGGCTGAGCGAAGCGGCTCCTACTTCGGTGGATTCATCCGAGTAAATCCTCCGGGCTGCCTTTTTCAATCGTTACCAGGTCTTTCCAGCGATTTACGATCGTACAGAACAGGCGAGCGGTTTGCTCGGCGTCATAAATCGCGGAATGCGCTTGGTCGTTGTTCCACTCGAATCCCGCCGCTTGCACCGCCTTCGCCAGCACGGTTTGGCCGTAAACCAGACCGCTTAAAGTAGCGGTATCGAAAGTGCTGAAAGGATGAAAAGGATTCCGCTTGATCCCGCACCGCGCCACTGCCGCGTTCAAAAAACCGATGTCGAAGGCGGGATTGTGCCCGACCAGGATCGCCCGAGTACACTCGGTGCGCCGGACGGCGGCGCGAATGGGCTGGAAGATCTTCGAGAGAGCTTCCTTTTCATCCACCGCGAATCGAAACGGGTGATAGGGATCGATCTTGTTGAAACTCAAGGCAGCCGGATCCATGCGAGCACCTGGAAACGGCTTGATATGAGTGGAATGGGTCTCACAGATCTGGAGATGGCCGTTGCCGTTCATCTCGGGAATAACCACGGCAATTTCCAGCAAAGCATGTTCCGAAGGGCTTAGACCCGAGGTTTCGACGTCGACGACGACAGGCAAATAGCCGCGGAAGCGGCGCGCCAAACTGGCGAGATGATGATCAGGCATTATTCGATCGCATTTTTTTCTCGACTAGGTTCGCTAAGCTCATTATATTTTCCCGTCAACTCGAATTTAAGTTCACGGTAGCTCGAAGCTTCGCCCTGGATATGCTAATTTTAGAGAAAGCCTGATCGACTTCGGGAAAGGAACAAAAAAAATGAAAACAACTCGCCAGTTACGCCCTTCATTGCCGGTCTTCGGACTCGCGCTTATCGTGAGTCTTGCCGGCTGCGCGACCGCCACCAAGCATGATCCACGTGACCCTTGGGAAGGGTGGAACCGCGGCGTTCAGAAATTTAACGATACTCTGGACGATTATGTCATGAAGCCCGTCAGTCAGGGCTATCAATATATCACGCCGTCGTTCGTCGATAAGGGTATCACCAACTTCTTCAGCAATGTGGACGACATTGGCGTAATCGCCAACGACCTATTGCAATTCAAGCTTCTCCAAACCGGGCAAGACACCGGCCGATTCCTGGTCAATACGGTTCTGGGTGTGGGCGGATTCATCGATGTCGCCTCCAAGCTCGATCTACCGAAACACAACGAAGATACCGATCAGACCTTGGGCGCCTGGGGCATTCCGTCGGGTCCTTATCTGGTTCTGCCGTTCATCGGACCGAGCACGCCCCGCGGTGCCCTCGGCTTGGCCGGAGACACCGCCGCCAACCCCATCAACTGGATCACTCCGGCCGCGATTCCCTATGGAACGGGCACTCTGAAAACGGTCGACATGCGCGCCGACCTGCTGAGCGCCACCAAAATCGTTGACGAGGCCTCGGTCGACCGTTACGAGTTTATTCGTAACGCTTACTTTCAGCAGCGCAATTACCTGATCCATGACGGCAACCCTCCTCTGGAGGATGAGTTCGAGCAGGAAATGGACCTTGAATTGGAAGGCTTGAGCCCAACCAACGGAGATACCGAAAAGAAGGAAAAACCGGAAAACGAACAGCTTTAGCCCGTTTTCCGAATCGGTGTAAGGGATTGCCGACCTACGTTCTCCCCTCCTGGCACGAATCCGTACACCGGGATGGAAAACGCTCTAATACTACAGCCGCATTTATTTAGGTCTAACAAGCATGGTAATCGACTGAGGAGACTGCCATGCAAGACTCGATACGACAGTGGGACGCGGAGCTGACCGCACTGCATGCGCGGATTGGCTCGCGTTTTCGGCGGGCGGAACCGCGGCAACGCGCGTTGGGGTATCTGCGTGGGCTGTTAAGTCCGGTCGCGCGCAAGAACGGCTGGCAGCTGGCGGAGCACTTGGGGGAGCGGACCCCGGATGGCGTCCAGCGGCTGTTGAATGGCGCTGAGTGGGATGCCGATCGGGTACGGGATGACCTGAGGGCTTACGTGGTGGAGCGGTTGGCCGATCCAGAGGCGGTGTTAGTGGTGGACGAGACGGGTTTTTTGAAGAAAGGCACGCACTCGGTCGGAGTCAAGCGCCAATACAGTGGCACGGCCGGCCGCATCGAGAACAGCCAGGTCGGCGTTTTTCTCGCTTATGCCAGTGTGCACGGGGCGGCTTTTCTCGATCGGGCACTGTACCTGCCCAAGGAGTGGGCCGCCGCCCCCCATCGCCGCGCCGAGGCGCACGTGCCTGAAGGGGTGACGTTTCGCACCAAGCCTGGGTTAGCGTTGGAGATGATCGAACGCGCGTTGGACGCCGGTGTGCCGTGCCGCTGGGTGACCGGTGATGAGGTGTATGGGGGCGATCGGCGGCTGCGGTTTTGGCTGGAGCAACGGCGCCAGCCGTTTGTGCTGGGGGTGGCCTGTAACGTGCCGTTGTGGCGTGATGGTCCGGTGTATCGGCCGGCGCAGGAACTCGCCGCCGAACTACCCGCTTCGGCGTGGCAG
Source organism: Methylocaldum sp. GT1TLB (assembly GCF_051027445.1). Taxonomy (NCBI): domain Bacteria; kingdom Pseudomonadati; phylum Pseudomonadota; class Gammaproteobacteria; order Methylococcales; family Methylococcaceae; genus Methylocaldum; species Methylocaldum sp. GT1TLB. Next base: position 3,534,298 of record NZ_CP194898.1, on the reverse strand, counting down.
CGGCACTCGGCCGGAGACGGTGCCAAGGGGCCACGGGAGTACGACTGGGCGTGGCAGCCTTTGTGGCGGTGGCAACCGACCGCTGAGGAGCGGGCCTGGGGCCATTGGCTGGTGGTGCGCCGGAGTCTTGAGGATCCGAGCAAGCTGGCGTATTACGTAGCGTTTGCCCCGCGGGAGGGCACGACGCTGGAGACCCTGATTCAGGTCGCCGGGCGACGGTGGACCATTGAAGTGGGCTTCGAGAGGGCCAAGCAGGACTGTGGGTTGGACGAGTATGAGGGACGGACGTGGGACGCCTGGCATCGGCATATCACCTTGGCGCTGCTGGCCCAGGCGTTCTTGGTGGCTATGAGCACCCAAGCGAAAAAAGGGGCACTGAGGCCGGCTTGATCCCATTTACTGCCCCGGAAGTCCGCCGCTTGCTGGTCCACGTGCTCTGGACCCGGCGTCCCGAGGCGGCGCATGTGCTGGCCTGGTCACTCTGGCGGCGCCGTCATCAGTGGCGCGCCAGGCAGTGCCATTACCGACGCCGCTGTCGTGGTCGTCCACCATAACTGCGACTGTAGTACTAAGCGCTGCGTCAGAAGACGCATAAACCGGCACCGGACGTTCCCGTGCCGGTTTTTTTCTTTGCACGCCTACCTTGGAATCCCTTCGCATCGTGATAGACAAAGCTTCGACTCTTCGGGTCGAAGTGCGATCTCCGAGGCCGCATCTAACCGAGTGTCCGCATAGCCCGAGCGCTCGGAATCACCGCATGAATTCGCCCGAGCCTACTCGTACGCAGCCTTCCCGCCTAAGCCGCCGCCACGATAAGCGGGACGAACATCTCCTCCGGGCTCATGCCGCCGTGGACACCGATCTGCCGATATGGGCGTTCGCCAGGGAGCCAATCCTTTATCACGTAATTCTCCTTCATGATCAGCATGTAATCGCCTATGCGTTCGGTCAACCGCGGGTGAGGCGTGCCTGAACCGAAACAGCCGGAAGCGAGAAGATCCCGACTGAGATGCAATTCGAGATAAGCGGTCAAGTTATCTTGTACATAACGTTCGAAGCGTTGCGCCTCTCCCGATTTCACATAGCAATATGCAGCCCGTCTTTCACCGCATAAAGGTAATATCAGGCATTCATTCAGCTCCGAATGATCGTCCAGCTCGATGACACGCTCGGGGCTGGTATCGATTTGACCGTGGTCCGCCGCGACGATGAGCAGCGTATCGCTTCCCGCAATGTTTCCGAAAAACGCCTCGAAGGCGCTGTCCAGTTCAGCCAGATGCTGTTCCGCCTCCGGGCTTGCCGATCCATTCTCATGGCCGATATGGTCGAGCTCAGACCAGTAGGCATAAATGAATTTGCGATGAACATCCTTCCGGAGAGTCCGAACGATCACGCCGAAAAATTCCTCGATCGTATCGAAATCTCGCAATTCGGCTCTGCCTTGATGCGCCAAATTGAAGTCCGAATGGGCTATACGGCGCGGGGAAACGATATAGCAAGGCAGCGGAATGCGATTGAAGATCGGCACATGGCCGAAAAATTTTTCGGCTTCGATGCCGCATTTCCCCAGCGGTATCCCGCCGTATCGAGGCACACCAGGCAATACCGACAGTACGGCACCCAATTCCTTGAAATACATGTGCCATCCGGTCAAACCGTGCTGTTGCGGCGCCAGTCCGGTCAAGAAGCTCGTTATGGCCGTCGCGGTAGTGGACGGAAAGACCGATGTCATGCGTCCGCGGAGATGTTGCCGCAAGAAACTGCCGCAGTCCTGCCTGATCAAGTATTCATAACCGAGTCCATCGACTACGATCAGAACAACATTGCGGTAAGCGCCCACCTCCGCCGATGATAGGCCGTTGAGGGGCGCATAGCCGTTCGGCTCGCCACCGAGCCCGGTAATGAGCGAGCTGAGCAGATTTACGATGCCGGCGCCTTGATAGTCCGGTAATTGCATGCGCGTTTTATTCCCTGGCAAGCATCATTGCCGGTATGGGCTACGCAACCTTAAGGCGCGTTGCGCAGAACCGACTAATCGCTCTTCAAGTGCTAACCAATACCATCGCGATCAGACCTAGTACGATCCCGATCGCTTGCTTGAGAGTAACCGACTCGTTCAAGAAAAAATAGGCCAGAACCACGGCGACGGTCGGATACAAGGCCGTAGCCGTGGAGACCAACACAACCGGGCCTTTGGTCATGGCATAAAGATAAGCGAAAGCTCCCATGGCCCCGAGGACCCCGGTGCTCAACGCCAACACCATGCCGCGCGGCTCCGTGGCCGGCTTGAAGACGAAAAGGGCCAGAACAACCAACGCTACGACGAGCCCGCCGGCAGCCTCGTAAATAATGGCGCTTTTGGGATCGATATAGCGCGTGGTGAGTTTCGGCAGAAATGCCCAAATTCCCCAGCAGATGAATGCCGTCGTCGCGGGCAAAAGCCAATGAGTCACCGAAGTTCCGGTATGTTGTCGATTGCGCGAATATCCTCCGGATCGAGGTGGACGTGCAAGGCGCGCATGCTGTCCGCGATGCTGGTCGGCTTGCTGGCTCCCGGAATGGGAATGATATGCTCGCCTTTGGCCAGCAGCCAGGCCAAGGCGATGCCGTAACGGGACGATCGGTACTTTTCGGCCAGACGTTCGAACAATTCGCTGTGACCGAGACGAACGTGACCGTAGTGTCCGCCTACCGGACTATGAGGGATATAGGTGATGCCTTTCAAACCGCAATAGTCGATCACGCCGTTGGCGAAATCCTGCTTTTCGAACGGATTGCAACGGTTCTGGACGGAAACGATAGGCGCGTGATCGAGAGCGGCCTGGAGAATGTCCAGGCTAGTGATATTGGATAGCCCGATATGCCTGATTTTGCCTTCGTCCCGGAGCTTTATCAGCTCTTCCAGAGAAGGCAGCAAGCCGATATTGGGATCGACGGCATGAAGCTGATATAACTCGATGCAATCCGTCTTCAGGTCTTTGAGGCTTCGTTCGCAGGACTCCCGCAAAAATTTCGGGGCGCCGTCGATCACCCACTCGCCGCCCGGGCGCCTGAGACCGCCTTTGGTTGCGATGACAACCTGACCCCGTTTGCCGAGTTGGTCCAGAACTTTGGCGATGAGGCGTTCATTGTGCCCGATGTCGGAATCGTCCAGACAATAAACGTTTGCCGTATCGATAAAATTGCCGCCCTCGGCGAGAAAGGTCTCGATGACTTGAAACGCTTGTTCTTCGCTGGGCCTGCCTTGGATGGACAACGGCATGGCACCTAGCCCGACGGGCACAACCCTAATGCCGGTACCATCTATCTCTCTTTGGCTCATGAAGCTTCCCTCCTGGCTACGCGCGACGCAGCAAACTGGCGATCGTTTCGAAGATCATAGCATCGTTGGCGCGTGCCCTGCTCGCTCGATGGAACCTCAGTCGAGAAATTCGCTTTTCGCGGCTTGCGTTTACGCAAATTTTAAGGGAGTGATAGAATGCGCCCATCGCAAATTCCGCCGATGAGCCCCGCCCAATCAGGATGCCCGTCAAGTCTAACGAACAGTCGGCCCGGTCCGTTTCGCTCGAAATCAAATCGGGTTCCATTACGCTGCCGATCCTGAAGCTTTCGAACAGCGACAACGCGCTTGTCGCCCAACAGCTCAGAGACAAGATCCGGCAAGCACCGGAATTTTTCCGTAACGCCCCGGTGGTGATCGATCTCAGCGACCTTCCCAACAACGCCTATGTCGATTTCTTCGATTTGATCGACATCCTGCACGATCATCATTTGGTTCCGGTCGGCACCCGCGGCGGAAGTTCAAGGCTGCAAGCGGCGGCGCAAGACGCGAAACTGGCCATATTTCCGGAACATAAGCACGAAACCGTCGCCGGACCAGCGCCTGCGCCTTCCGCTTCGAAATCCTCATCGCGCGCGACGGCCAAGCTGCCGAGCGGAAGCAAACTGATCGAGCAGCCGGTCCGTTCCGGGCAGCGGATTTACGCCTCCGGCGCCGACCTGATCGTTCTGTCCCAAGTCAGTCCCGGGGCGGAGGTCATGGCGGACGGAAATATCCATATTTACGGCTCACTCCGCGGACGTGCATTGGCGGGGGTACAGGGAAACCTGGATGCGCGGATTTTCTGCGCGGACCTGCAAGCAGAACTGATTGCCATCGGCGGACACTACAAGATCAGCGAAAATTTGGACGAATCCATGCGCGGCAAGCCGGTGCAAATTTATCTGCGCGACAGTTCGTTAATCATCGAAAACCTGTAAACAAAGCTTTTTGAATCTGGAGAGCACGAGTGGCGAGAATTATCGTTGTGACTTCCGGAAAGGGGGGTGTTGGCAAAACGACCACCAGCGCCGCCGTTTCCATGGGATTGGCGTTGAAAGGCCACCGCACCGCTGTCATCGATTTCGACATCGGGCTGCGCAACCTGGATCTCATCATGGGGTGCGAGAGACGCGTGGTCTATGACTTCGTGAACGTCATCAATCAGGAAGCCACCTTGAATCAGGCCCTGATCCGAGACAAACGCTGCGAGAACCTTTACATTCTGCCCGCTTCGCAAACCCGCGATAAGGATGCGCTCACCCTGGATGGTGTCGAGCGAGTTCTGAACGAGTTGTCCGAAACCTTCGAATACATCGTCTGCGACTCCCCCGCCGGCATAGAACGCGGCGCGAATCTGGCGATGTATTTTGCCGACGACGCGATTGTCGTCACCAACCCGGAAGTTTCTTCGGTCCGCGACTCGGATCGCATGCTGGGCATACTCGCCAGCAAGTCCCGCCGCGCCGAACAGGGACTTGAACCGATCAAGGAATATCTCCTCTTGACCCGCTATTCCCCGCAACGGGTCAAACTGGGCGAAATGCTCAGCGTGGACGACGTACAGGAGATTCTCTCCTTGCATCTGCTCGGCGTAATACCGGAATCGAAAGCCGTGCTCAGTGCATCCAACGCGGGAACGCCGGTCATTCTCGACGACAAGAGCGATGCCGGCCAGGCATATGCCGATGTGATACGCCGGTACTTAGGCGAAAATGTCCCCCATCGCTTCCTCGAAGAGGAAAGGAAAGGCTTGTTCGGTCGGCTGTTCGGGGGTTAATTATGGGACTCTTGGATTATTTTCGAAGTTCTCGGCCGTCGAGTGCGGCTATCGCCAAAGAGCGTCTTCAGATCCTGGTGGCGCACGAACGCTCGCAGCGCTCTCAACCCGAATATCTCGCCGCCATGCAAAAGGATTTGCTGGAAGTGATCCGCAAATACGTGAACATAGACCAAAACGCCATCACGGTTTCCATGGAACAGGATGAAAACCGCGAGATTTTGGAACTCAATATCGTCCTGCCCGAAGATAACGAGCGCAAGCGAAGTCCACGGCGCTGAATGACACGCCATAATGACCCTCAGCCAAGCGTCGACGCCGCTGCCGACGAAAGCTGAATGCGCCCCGACGCGCAGCCGGGAAACCGACCTAGATAGGTACGATGTCCAGCAGACGCTCGGCTGGCTGGCGCGATAAGCCAATCGTGTAACATAAGGTAAGAAATATCCCCCTTGGCAACCGATCTAAGGGTTCGGCGAGCGAATCGGCGTCCGCAGCGGGATGGGCATCTCTGGCGCTCCCAGAGATGCCGTTTGCGATTGGAAGGGGCGCTTCGGTGCTCCAATCGCAAACGGCCTGGCCGGGAGCGCCGGCCAGCCCCTTCCCGAAGCGACCGTTTGCGATTGGAAGGGTCGTCCGGGTGCTCCCCGGATGACGTTTGCGATTGGAAGGGTCGTCCGGGTGTTCCCCGGATGACCGTTTGCGATTGGAGGGTGTAAGGAATGCGGGCTAGGATAGCGGCGTTCAGGCAGCCCGCCACACAACCGCGCTCGTCGAATTCCGTCGCGGCGATCGGCACGGATTTTGAGCGTTTCCTCCAATAGCGAATCATTCGACGATGATACTTGAAACTCTGAGTGCAATGCGTGATCTCGGGCGATTGCACGACATCGCGTCCATCCTGATCCGCTATGGTTTCGGCGACATGGTCAAGCGCCTGGGACTCGAGCGGCTGCTGGAAAAGGCCGGGCGGGCGCTCAACTGGACCCGCTTCGAGGAGCTGCTTCGCCTCGATCCGCCGCAACGCGTGCGCAAGGCCATGGAAGAGATGGGGCCGACCTTCATCAAGTTCGGCCAAATCCTTGCCACTCGCGTGGACTTGTTTCCACCGGACTGGATCACGGAATTCGAAAAACTGCATGACCGGGTGCCGCCGCTTCCTTTCGAGAAACTGCGATCGCAGATCGAGGAAGATTTGAGCGGGTCGGTCAGCGAAGTGTTTGTCGAGTTCGACGAAACGCCTTTGGCCGCCGCCTCCATCGCACAGGTCCATCGAGCCCGTCTTCCCGACGGTCAACAGGTGATCGTCAAGATTCGCCGCCCCGGTATCCGCCCGACCATCGAAGCGGATTTACGCCTGCTCGAGCGTCTGGTTGGAATCGTCGAGCACGAATTCCCCGACGTCAGTCGATTCCATCCGCAAGAAGTACTGCGGCAATTCAAGATCTCCCTGCGCAACGAGCTCGATCTGCTGACCGAGGGACGGAACACCGAGCGGGCCGCCGATAATTTCGCGGGCGACCCCACGATCGTGATCCCCAAAGTTTACTGGGAATACTGCGGCGAGCGGATCAATGTTCAGCAATATATCGAAGGGATAGCCGGACGGGATCTCAAGGCGCTCGACGCCACGGGACTCGATCGCAAGATTCTGGCTCAACGCGGCGCGGACGCCGTGCTCAAGATGGTATTGATCGACGGCTTTTTCCATGCCGACCCACACCCCGGCAACTTTATTTTTCTACCCGAAAACAGGCTGGCTTTCATCGATTTCGGCATGGTCGGCTCGCTGTCGGAATCGCGGCGGGACCAAGTGGTGGACATGCTCAATGCCATCGTGGTCCGGGATGCCGCCACGGTGGTGGACGTATTGCTGGATTGGGCAGGCGAAGCCGCGCCCAGCACCGAGCGACTGGTCGCCGAAGTGGGCATGTTCATCGATAAATATCACGGCGTCGCGCTCAAACAGCTCCGTCTGGGCGACATGCTCACAGAAATGACGAGTCTGATGCGGGACCACCAGCTTACCCTGCCGCCAGATTTGACCATGCTGTTCAAGGCGCTGATCACACTCGAGGGTACCGGACGCCAGCTCGATCCCGATTTCGACATCGTCGCGCAAGCGACTCCGCTATTGCAGCAAGCCAGCGTGCTTCGGTACCACCCGGACACACTGCTTCGAAAAGGCCGGCGCAATCTGGCCAGCCTGATGTCGGTCCTGAGTGCCCTGCCGCAAGACATCCGAAGGCTAATGAGGCTCCTCCGGAGCGGAGCCGTCAACGTTCACGTGGACCTCAGCCAGTTGGACCGTTTCGGGATGCTCATGGACCGGGCCGCCAGCCGATTAACCGTAGGCATGGTGACCGCTTCGCTCATCATCGGATCGTCCATCGTCATGACCGTCAGCGGCGGCCCCACCCTGTTCGGCCTGCCCGCCCTCGGCGTTTTGGGGTTTACCGCCGCCGGCATCGGCGGATTATGGGTGCTGATCTCGATTTGGAAAACCTCGCGCAGAGGGGAAAGATAGCCTCGAATCGGTTCTTAGCGCAGATTTTCGTCGCGCCGCCGGAGACCGCCCGCGGCGGAATCGCCGTCGCGATCCGCTCGATCCCTGCAGGCGGGTCTTCGTTCTCCGAGGCTTATTGGTGGTGTACCGGACGCGGCGCGCTGGGAGCGGTGGTCGCGGCTACATCGTTCTCGATGATGGTGCGGTCGTCGATCTTCAGAAGGGTGATGCCCTGATCCATGACGTAACGGCATTCGGCGCGTTTCGCCGAGCCGACGTTGTTCCAGATCAAGGTGACGTATTTAACGTGATCGCTGTCGGATTCGGACGGGCTGTAGGGATGAGTGCCGATTTCATTCTTTACCGCCTCGGTGCATTTGTCCAAAGCCAAACTGCTGAGCAGGTTCGATGTTTGCAGGAAGGCGCCTTGCATTTTTTCCTGCTGAGTTTCGCGCGTCGTGCCGACGATGATAAAACCGACGATCATGACGATGGCGAACCCGATTGCGCCTTTGACGACGTTCGATTCCATGATTTCCTCTCTTTTCTTATGGTTGGAAACGCAGGCGACTATAGCAAAAATCACGATACATTAGGTCACCTGCCGTCAACTCAACCGCCGCCTCGATAAAATTTTTCTGCGCGGCACGGCACTGCTATGGGGCATCAGAGAGGGGACAGCCTGCAACCGCGTATTGCGACCGCAGGCGAGCGTCACCACGATATGAGCAAGATTCCATTCGGCAACGGTCACGCCTTACGGTAAATCTCCGCCCCGCTCTTCACGAATTCCTCCGCCTTCTCCTCCATGCCCGCCGTCAAGGCCTCGTTTTCCTTGAGTCCATGGGTTTGCGCGTAATCGCGCACGTCCTGGGTAATCCGCATCGAGCAGAAGTGCGGGCCGCACATGGAGCAGAAATGGGCCAGCTTGGCGCCTTCCTGGGGCAGTGTTTCGTCGTGGAATTCCAGGGCCTTTTCCGGGTCCAGGCTGAGATTGAACTGGTCCGCCCAGCGGAATTCGAAACGCGCCTTGGACAAGGCGTTGTCGCGAACCTGAGCACCCGGATGGCCCTTGGCGAGATCGGCGGCGTGGGCGGCGATCTTGTAGGCGATGATGCCGTCGCGGACATCCTGCTTGTTGGGCAGTCCCAAGTGCTCCTTGGGCGTGACGTAGCAGAGCATGGCGGTTCCGAACCAGCCTATCATGGCGGCGCCGATGGCCGAGGTGATGTGATCGTAGCCCGGCGCGATGTCGGTGGTGAGCGGCCCCAGGGTGTAGAAGGGCGCTTCCCGGCAAAGTTCCAATTGCTTTTCAACGTTTTCCTTGATCATGTGCATGGGCACGTGGCCGGGGCCTTCGATCATGGTCTGCACGTCATGTTTCCAGGCGATTTCCGTCAGCTCGCCCAAGGTCTTGAGTTCGGCGAACTGCGCCTCGTCGTTGGCGTCGGCGATGGAACCGGGCCGGAGGCCGTCACCGAGACTGAAGCTAACGTCGTAGGCTTTCATGATCTCGCAGATTTCCTCGAAATGCGTGTAGAGGAAATTCTCCTTGTGATGGGCCAGGCACCACTTGGCCAGGATCGAGCCGCCGCGCGACACGATGCCGGTCACGCGTTTCGCGGTCAGCGGGATATACCCGAGGCGCACGCCGGCATGGATGGTGAAATAATCCACGCCCTGCTCGGCCTGCTCGATCAGGGTATCGCGGAAGATCTCCCAGGTCAGTTCCTCGGCTTTGCCGTCCACTTTTTCCAAGGCCTGATAAATGGGTACCGTACCGATCGGCACCGGCGAATTGCGGATGATCCACTCGCGGGTCTCGTGGATGTTTTTGCCGGTGGACAAATCCATCACCGTGTCCCCGCCCCAGCGGATCGACCACAGCATTTTTTCCACCTCTTCCTCGATCGAGGAGGTGACGGCCGAGTTGCCCAGGTTGCAGTTGATCTTCACCAGGAAATTGCGGCCGATGATCATCGGCTCGGATTCCGGATGATTGATATTGGCCGGGATGATGGCGCGGCCGCGGGCGACTTCGTCCCGGACGAACTCCGGGGTGATGACCTTGGGGATGGACGCGCCGTAGGATTCGCCCGGATGCTGGAGCTTGTACATCTCGCTGACCGCTTCCAGGCGCTGATTTTCGCGGATGGCGATGAATTCCATTTCCGGCGTGACGATGCCTTTCCTCGCGTAATGCATCTGAGTCACGTTAGCCCCGGTTTTGGCCCGGCGCGGCCGGCGGATATGCTCGAAGCGGAAATGGGCGAGAGAGGGGTCGGCCTGGCGCTTCCGTCCATACTCGGAACTCGGCCCGGAAAGCTCCTCGGTATCGCCGCGCTCCCCGATCCAGGCTTCGCGCAAAGGCGGCAAGCCCAGACGCAGATTAATACTTACTTGCGGATCGGTATAAGGCCCGGAGGTGTCATAGACATAAATCGGCGGGTTCTTTTCGGCGCCGAAACTGGCCGGAGTGTCGGATTGAACGACCTGGCGCATGGGCACGCGGACATCGGGACGGCTGCCCTGGACATAAATCTTTTCTGAAGCGGCGAACGGCCGTATGGAAGCTCGTTTGGCGGTTACTGCTTCATGCAGGAATTCTTCGGGAAATGCGCTCATCGCTTTCTCCTGGTTCAAAAACGGAAAAAGGGGGCGCAGGCAAGACGGGTCCATCGCCAGGCTCAGGACAGGCTTTCCTACGCCGGTGTTAACCGGATCAGGTTCGAAGGGTGTTTCTCAGCCCTGCGGGACACGGTCGTCGGTGAGCCGGTTCGCAAATGATCGACCACGCCGAGAACGGCAGCAGGGCACCCCCAGCCTTACGGATATGGGGCTAAGCTAAAGCATGAAAGGGGATTTGGCAAGGCAGGGGGCCGCCGAGTGCGAGGCGATCGGAGCGTTTCGATTCTTCCGCCCATCGAGCGGATTTATCTGCCGAAATGAATGGCGTACGCAGATTGCCAAGGAGGTACCGATGGAAACGGTAATCAAAAATGTCATTCGCATGTTTAACGGATATGGCTATGCCGTTGCGGGCGTCGTGATCGGCTTTTTCGACGATCCCGCCCAGGCACAGGCATGTGCCTTTCAGATCATTAATCTGACCCATTACGAAGTCGACGTTTTCGGAAGTCAACTGATCATGGTGCTTTGAGCGTGGAGACAGGGTGCTACGCAGCCCCTACCAGCTCTGAATGGCGGCTTGCGACCGTCTCGGCCGTCCGAGCGCAAACTGTCGGTATATGAACCAGAATCGCCACACGGATTCCGGAATTTCCGGCAGAGTGTGATGCCGCAGTCCGGGATCGAATAGCGCTCGCGGCTCGAACGCATCGTACGACCGCAGATCGTCAGCCGTGAGCCGGCCGGTGCGAAACGTGTCGGGAGATACCGGGGCAATGAGCAAGCGCCCATGTTTGAGCTCCGGTTCCGTCAGCGCCAGCAGCAGTTTCCCATTGACCGCATCGGCACCCTCGATCAGACGCCCCTCCGCATCGCACCAATACCCGCCGGTCTCGAGGGGAATATCGGTGGAACCTTCGAAACGCAAGCGAAACGTATAAATCTCCAGGTCCGACGCCCTTTCATTATGCGGATTTGTCTTCATCGGCCGGGCCCCTCCAACGTTTCGTAGATGCCTTAGGCTAGGACGAAGCAAACGATAATTCCGTGACGTATTTCCCAATTTCACTCCGTATAATGTAGCCGGCTCCAGGAACTAGCCCGCATTTCTCACACCTTTTCGTAGCGAGGGCGTCGAGGCGCCGCTGTGGCGCGCCGCACGGACTGAGCGACGGCGAAGGCGTAGCTGACACTACGTCGAGATCGCGAACGATGCCCGTCCTGAGCTTAGTCGAAGGGCGGTTCGTTCCTCACCGCATCCTACTGCCTCTGTTTGCGATTGGAAGGGTCATTCGGGTGCTCCCCGGATGACCGTTTGCGATTGGAGGGTGTGAGAAATGCGGGCTAGTGCCGGCGGGACCGTGGACTGTTCTGGACAGTTCCCCCCAACCGGCGAATTCTGCGGCGAAGGATTCTTGCGATCAGGACGGATTCCTTTCAGGATTTGTTGTAGTGACATCAGCCAATAACCGTTCCCATCGTCAAAGTGCGAACCACGGGACTCGAAACACCTTATGAGCATTCGTATCCGCCTGGTGCTTGAGGGCCTTCGGCGCGTCCGAGCGCCGCTTCTGATCGCGCTCAGCGGTTTAATGCTCGGCGTCGTACCCGCACTGACACAACTCGAACAGGAATTCGATCTCGGCCTGCTTTACCGTCTGAGAGGTGCAGAAAAACCTCCCGAGGATATCGTGATCGTCGGCATTGATCACGAGTCCGCGTTGCGCCTGCAGACGCCGAACGATCCGCAGTCATGGCCTCGTCGGCTCAATGCGCAGGTCATTCGGAACATTCAAGCATCCGATGCCGAACTGCTCGCGTTCAATGTGTTTTTTTTCAGTCCGGCGTCCGATCCGGACGACGACCGGGACATGGCCGACGCCATGCGCCGGATGGGGCGCGTCGTACTGACCGATTACGTCAAGCCGCGCCAGGTTTCCGAGGGCGTATACCTGGAATCGGTGGTACATTCCACGGACCAATTGGCCGATGCGGCTCTGGCGACCGCGCCGTTTCTGCTGCCGAGGGAGGACAATGGGATAAACCGCTTTCTCACCTTCTTCGGAGAAGAAGGTCAGGCGACCTTGCCCACCCGGCTGTTGTTGGCCCATGCCTTGCTTAAGGCCCGTGACGATTTGTTACGCGTTTTCGGGGACGCTGCACCGGGCGCCGCAGACTTCCTCAAAAATCAGCCGACCGAGCGGGAGCAATTCGATACCTTGCAGAGGGAACTCACCGCACTGCTCCAATCGCGGTCCGATCTGCTTCCAATTCTCGAAAAGACCCTACAGCAAAGACTCATACCGGAAAAAACGCGCCTGATGCTGCGCGCCCTGTTCCGTGTTCATGAAAACGGGCGGTCGCGTTATTTCAATCACTACGGACCCACTCGCACCTTTCCGACCATTCCCTATTACAAACTTGCCGAGTCGTCATCCGAAGAACTCTTGAAGTCGCTCGGGGGCAAGATCGTCCTGATCGGGTATCTCGAGGATTTTCAACCCGAATATACCGAAGGTTTGTTCAATTCACCGTACTCCACGGTCAGTTCGGTGGAGCTGGCGGCGACGGCGCTGGCCAACCTGCTCGAAGACAAATCGGTGCTGCCGGCGCTTACACCGCTGAAGGAACTCATTTGGCTATTCCTTTGGGGACTTGCGCTCGGTTCATGCGCTCAACTGCTCTCGATTCAAAGGGCTATGGTCTTTATCGCGGCGCTGAGCGGCGGGTATTTGTTGACGGCATGGGCGCTATTCCGCGCCGACGGCTTGTGGCTGCCCCTGTTCATCCCGCTGATTTGGCAGGCACCGGCAGCCGTAATGAGCAGTGTGCTCATTAGCCATCTGCGGCGGGTTCGGCGCGAGGAAAAAATGCAGTCGGTGATCGAGCGCTTCATTCCGGTCGACGTGTTCAGCCAGCTCACCCGCGATGAGGACATAAAGGCATTGCCGTCGTACGGGCGTTTGACCCACGGCATCTGCCTCGCCACCGACGCGGGGCGCTACTCATCCTTGGCCGAGACCATGGAGCCGATGGCTCTCGCCGATCTTATGAACGATTATTACCGGGTCATCTTTCAGCCCGTGGCGCGGCACGGGGGTTGGATCTCCGACGTAATCGGGGATGCCATGCTGGCGATTTGGATCACCGAGGGAGACGATTCGGAAACGAGGCGCAACGTGCTGCAGGCCGCCTTGGAAATCCAGCAAGCGGTCCGCCGGTTCGAACAAACTCATGGGCTCGATTTTCCGGTGCGGATCGGGATTCACTGCGGCGAGCTCCGCATCGGTTATATCGGCACCGACAGCCGCGGCGAAATCCGGGCGGTCGGCGATACGGTCAACATCGCCGCGCGACTGGAAGCCTTGAACAAGATACTCGGCACCGAAATCCTGGTGTCGGAAGCGGTGCTGGCGGACATTGCCGAGATCCGGGCCAGACACTTGGGGCAATTTCTCCTGGCCGGAAAAACCAGGCCGGTATCCGTAGCGCAGTTGATTTCTCCCTCGGAACCGGAAATGTCCCGCTGGCAAGAACTCAATGCCCGGTTTCAGATTGCCCTGGGGCATTTCGAGGCAGAACGGTGGCCCGAAGCCTATGCCGCTTTCAATCAGCTTGTCCTACAATTACCCGATGACGGACCGGCCCGGTTTTATCTTAAGACATGCGAGACGCGTCTCGGGGGAGCGCATGCGGCCGGCGGCCAGCCGCTCGGCATTCGCATCGAAAAATCGGACTCGGCCCGTCCGTTGACCAAATGACGCGGTAGCGACGCAATGGGTTTTTAATTCACCAGGCAGGCACCGGCGTTTAGACGTAGGTCGGCAATCCCTTGCCGACGAACCCGTGGGCCGAGCCCTTGCGTCGGGAAGGGCGTCTCCGGCGCTCCCGGAGACGCCGTTTGCGATTGGAAGGGTCGCGACTAAAGCGACCGTTTGCGATTGGAAAGGATTCCCGACCTACAAAGCGGCACGATCGTAGGTCGGCAATCCTTTGCCGACAAGTCGCCGTTTACGATTGGAATGCGGGCATCCAGAGCACAAGGATGTGATTCAAGGCCAATGTCATCCCTGGCTTCTGGATTCATGCCGGAATGACGAGGTCGGGCTTAATTAACGGCATTGGAGCTTACCTGGGGGACCGGAGCACATGCGTAAGTCCATTAACAATAACTCAATAATACTTTTCGCAGCTCGATGCACATATCTGCCAAATTGTTCCTGACGATCGCTGCCGCACTCGTCGCAAGCAATCCCGGTATCGCCGCCACATGCGAACAATGGGCCGCCCGCCTGGTATCGGCGCAGGGCCAGGTCGAGATCCAGTCCTCGGGAAAGCCGTCATGGGCGCCGGTGGAGGCCGAACAGGTCTTCTGTCCCGGCGACAAAATCCGAACCATGATTCGCAGCCGCGCATCGCTGCTACTGCCGAATCAAACTTATATTTCGCTTGATCAGGACACCACCGTGGTGTTTTCCAAGGTGAAGGCGGAAGAGCCGTCCTGGCTCGAGCTGCTTACCGGCGCCTTGTATGCCCGCAGCCGAACGCCCAAGCCCCTCGATATCCGGACCCCATTCATCAACGCCGCCATCAAAGGCACCGAGTTCCTCATCAAGGCAGGACCGCAGGGCGGCCAGGTCACGGTATTCGAAGGAGAGGTGGAAACCTCGAACGCCGAAGGACGAGTCGTGCTCAAGGACGGCCAGACCGCCGTCGCTGCACGCGACGAGGCGCCGCGCCTGGCATTGGAGATGCGTCCGGAAGACGGCGTCCAGTGGGCGCTTTATTTCCCGCCGCTGGTGGATTACGCCGCCCTGCAGGCTCGAGTCCGCGATCCGGCCATCGCCGAGGGCATCCGCCTTTATGCCGACGGCGACATCGCCGGAGCCCTGGCCGCGCTGGACCGCGTGCCGGAAGCCAGCCGCGACGCCGATTTCGCCGCCCTGTACGCCGGTCTGCTGCTGAGCGTGGGGCGGGTGGACGAAGCGGAACCGCTGCTGGCCGTGTATATGGGCGAGAAAACGCCCGCGCCCATCGACGCCTTGCGCTCGGTCATCGCCCTGGCCCGCAACCAGAAATCCGAAGCGCTCCGATTGGCAAATGCCGCGGTTCAAACCGATCCCGCTTCGGCTCCGGGCTGGATGGCGCAATCCTATGCGCGCCAGGCCGATTTCGATCTCGAAGGCGCGCTCGAAAGCATCGACCGCGCGGCGCGCCTCGACAGCAACGACGCCTTGGTCCAAGCGCGCCGGGCCGAACTGCTGGCCGGTCTCGGCCGCTGGTCGGATGCGAGGAAAGCGGCCGAAAACGCGGTCCGGATCAACCCGCGCAATCCCCGCGCCCATGTCGTCTTAGGCTTCGTCGAGCTCATGGACGGGGACACGTCCGAGGCGCTGGCGAGCTTCCGCAAGGGAGCCGAGCTGGATTCGGCCGATCCCCTGGCCCGCTTCGGCTCGGGGCTTGCTTTGGTCCGGCGGGGCGAGCTGAAAGAGGGCACGGCGGCCATCGAAACCGCCGCCAGCCTCGACCCCAGCGACGCCCTGATCCGCAGCTATCTCGGCAAGGCGTATTACGAGCAAAAGCGCAACGCGGTCGCCGAAAAGCAGTTCGATCTCGCCAAGACCTTCGATCCCAAGGACCCCACGCCCTGGTTCTACGAGGCCATCAAGAAGCAGACCGAAAACCGGCCGGTGGAAGCGTTCAAGGATCTGCAACGGGCGATCGAGTTGAACGACAACCGCGCGGTCTATCGCTCCAAACTCGCCCTGGACGACGATCTGGCCGCCCGCAGCGCCGCCCTGGGTCGTATCTATACCGATCTCGGCTTCGGCCAGCGGGCCGTGGTGGAAGGCTGGCGCTCGCTCGGCATCGAGCCGGGCAATTATTCGGCGCACCGGCTCCTGGCCGACACCTACTCCTCGCTGCCGCGGCACGAAATCGCCCGCGCCAGCGAAGTGCTGCAATCCCAGTTGCTGCAACCGATCAACACCACGCCGATACAACCCCATTTGGCCGAGGCGCGGCTGCTGATTCCGGACGGGGCGGGACCTTCGCGGCTCTCGTTCAACGAGTTCAATCCCATGTTCACCCGCGACCGCTTCAGCTTCCAGGCCTCCGGCATCGCCGGCAGCAATGACACCTTCGGGGAAGAGCTGGTCCATGCCGGGCTGTGGGATAACTTCTCCTACAGCCTCGGCCAGTTCCATTACGAAACCAACGGCTTCCGCAAGAACAACGACCTGCGCCAGGACATCTACAACGTCTTCGCCCAGGGCATGATCAGTCCCGGCCTCAGCCTCCAGGCCGAATACCGTCATCGGCATCTGGAGCACGGCGATTTATTTTTCAACGGCGACCTGGAGGCTTTCGACGACACCTTCAAGCGCGAGCTGACCACCGACACCGTGCGGACCGGCCTACGTTATTCGCCCACAGCGAACTCCGACCTGATTTTTTCGGCCATGTATCTGGACACGTTGCGGAACCACGCCCAGCAGATTCCTTTCGGGCTCCCGGTAGATTTTTCGATAACTGCAAGTCAGCGCGGCTTCATGGGCGAAGCCCAATATATCTACCGGCGCGATCCCTTCGATCTGATCCTGGGCGGCGGCAGCCGAGATATTTCCGCCGACGTGTCCAATGACTTCAGCTTTTTCGCACAGCGGATTGCCTACGACATCCGGCACAGCAACGCGTATCTCTATTCCCATATCCGGTTTCCGAGCGCCATGACCTGGACGCTGGGGGTCAGCTACGACTCGTCCCGAAATCAATGGGTCGGCGATTTCGACCAGGTCAACCCGAAACTTGGGCTGATGTGGGAACTCACGCCCGACACCACCCTGCGTCTTGCCGCATTCCGTACATTCGACCGCGGCATCGAGGAAGACGTGACCATCGAGCCGACCCAAATCGCCGGGTTCAACCAGTTCTTCGACGGGCTGCCCGGTACGGATGCCCGGCGTTACGGAGTCGGCCTGGACCACAAGTTTTCGTCCCATCTTATGGCCGGCCTGGAAGCCTCGTTACGCGACGTCATCGTCCCTTTGCCGCTGGGTATCTCGTTGGATGCGCCGACCTTTATCTCGAAACGGGAAGAAATGCTGTACCGCGCCTACGGCTACTGGGCGATCAGCGATGATTTCGCCGCCAGCCTGGAGTATCAGTTCGATATATTCACAGATGCGACTCACCATGAAACGATCTACCAGAACCATATCGTTCCGCTCAGTCTGAGCTATTTCCATACCTCGGGCCTGTCGAGCTCCGTCACGGTCACCTATGTCAATCAGGAAGCCTTCGAGGGCAAGGACGAGTCCTTTAAGGGCCATGACGACAACCAATTCGCGTTGCTCGATTTTTCCCTAAGATATCGTTTACCTTATCGCTACGGTACGGCAGGATTCGTCGTCAAGAACCTGCTGGATCAAAGATTCGATTTCCTGGGGCAGAACGCCTTCGGGGGACGAACGGGGCGCCTGGAGGAAACGCCTCTGTTTATTCCGGAAAGGACGATGTTTTTTCAACTCACGCTGGCATTCTGAGGACGCCATGGCGATATCCCGGAATGCACGCCAAACTGGGAGGGACGTATGAGTAATCAGGCACCAGAACAACAAAAAGGCAACGCGGCTTGGGAACTGGCTAAGCGGTACAAAACGCCGCTCATAGCAGGCGGCGCCGGCGGCGGCGGGCTGCTCTATGCTGCGTCGCAATGCAGTTTCCTTTGCCCGACTGGATGGTGGTGGTCTATCGGAGCCTTTAGTTGCATACCCTGCTGAACTAACCGGGAGGGTGCGCTACGCGCACCCTCCATCTTGCCGCCGAATCCGCCCGCCGATATCGGCTCCAACATCCGCCACCTGTCGGCCATGTCATCCACATCCTACAAAAAAATCAGCCGAGGACTACAAGCCTTTTTGCCTCAGTTGCATGAAGATACACCGGGTTACATCCCGCCGAATCGCGCGACCACCAGCCGCCGGCAAGCCTTCACCAATCAGTCCGATAACAACACGCAGAAAGGATTCACTCTCAAGGTTTTTTGAACACTTCATACCAACTGATTTGGGAGAACTTGAATGTTGTGGAATCGACATCATCAGGCATTGTTAGGTTTGTTCGTGATTTCGATAGCGATAGCGATCGCACCTGCCGCGCAGGCGGCGGACGGCACGTGCGGCATCGATAGCTTGAAAGGCCGCTACGGCTTTCAGGCGTCCGGCCGAGTGGAAGGGCCGACCAAAACGAAGTCCGGGCTCGATTTTTCCGATAAGCAGACGGTTCATTTTGCCCAGATGGGCACCATCGATGCGGACGGCGAAGGCCATGCCCTCATCACAATGACATCGACCAGCGATAGACCCAAAGGCAGCGCCGTTTATACCGTCAACCCCGATTGCACCGGCACCATCCGCTACTTGCTGGGCGATCCCGAGGCCGACGCGGCCGAGAACGGTCCAGGCTATGCCTTCGTCCTCAAACCCGACAAAACCTTCAGCTTCATCAGCACTATCACCAACATGGTCTTGACCGGCTCCGCCTGGCAAATCACCGATGCCACCAACGAACCGGTCCCGGACGGAACGGCAAACGCAACGGGCGGCGCCGGCGGCGGGGGGCTGCTCTATGCGGCAGCGCAATGCAGTCTTATTTGTCCGGCCGGGTATTGGTTTTATTGGGGATCCGGAACTTGCATACCGTGCTGAACTGACCGGGAGGGTGCGCGTGGCGCACCCTCCGTCTTGCCGCCGAATCCGCCCGCCGCTCCCCGCACCGCACACCCCGGCTTTCCCGCCCACTCTCCAAACTCCCCCGATTTCGTAGGTCGGGAATCCTTTCCCGACGTAACGGGTCCGCCCGCAGCCTTGTCGGCAAGGGATTGCCGATCTACGACCGAGCTACCCGGTAGGTCGGGAATCCCTTCGCGACATTACCCCACTCGGCCTGCCGACCTACGACTACTGTCTAAGCCGGAACGCTTCGCCCCCTAGACCTCCGAGCGCACTGCACCAAAAAGGGGAATATTTCACAGAATTCCGTTCTCCGGGCGCGTAAGTTGAGTCTAGTTCCCGCAAGAACATCGGCTCATTCCGAAGGGACGATATGCGCGGTTCCGTTCCGCGTCTTCGGACGAGCATTTTGAAAATGTCCGACACGATCAGCCTGGGCGATCAACTCAAACGAATAGGCTTATGACATACATGGTTCAAAGAGGCTTTCCCGGACGCCCTACCAGGCTTCTCTATATCGGCGTGTCGGTGATAACGACGATCTTTGCCTTCATATTGGCCCTGGTGCTGTTCGTCTTTCTGCCGCGGGATGGCTTCGAAACCTCGGCGCGTGCGAAAGAACGTTCATCCTCCGGAGTAGTCGTGAACGCCACCGGTATCGATAATCCGGCGAAAGCCGCACTCCCCGAAAAACCGGAATCGGAAAATGAATGAATTCGCTAAGAGCCTATCCCGGTAGGCGGAGCTAAACGTACAGGCAGTCCAACCGTCCTCCGCCTTAGATAATCCGATTACGCCTCCGAGGCGACTCTTCGGGACCGAAATTCAGCGCCGGTCCCCTTTTTTTGAGGCCAATGGATCGAATATAAACTAACATTTAGATCTATCGCCCGTCGCACCGTACCTCGAAACTCGAAAAACGACGGGAGAGATCGAGTGTTTTCGTTTTCTTCAGTTGAACGCGATTGTGTCGAAAGAAACGCTTCAGGGGTTAAAAAGCGTCCCCTATTTTTCCGAAGTGCCCGACACCGCTCTGGCGGAACTGGCTTCCTGCGCGGCCATAAAAAGCTATCCCAAGAATTCGATTATCATTCGCGAGGGCGAAGAAGGCGGAGCGCTGTTCATTATTTTGTCCGGCAAGGTGCAGGCTTATCTGAGCAGCGCAAACGGGCGCATGGTGATTCTTTCGACTCAGGGTGCGGGCTCGTTTTTCGGGGAGCTGTCCTTGCTGGACGGCGAACCCCGTTCGGCTTCGATAGCCGCCCTGGAGCCAACAGTGTGCAGCCTGATTCCGCGGCTCGCATTGAAGACTTGGCTGAAAAGCCATCCGGACGCCGCATCCAGCATTATCCGGAGCCTCACTCAGCGGATCCGCAGTTTGACCGAGAACGTTCGAGGGCTCGCGCTGTCGGATGTGTACGGGCGATTGGTTAAAACCCTTTACGACATGGCCGTCGAGAACGAAAACGAATGGATCATCCGGGAAAAGCCGACCCATCAGGATCTGGCCAACATCATCGGCTGCTCGCGGGAGATGGTCAGCCGGATCATGAAAGATTTGGAACGCGGCGGCTATCTTTCCGTAGAACGCAAATTCATTCTCATCCGGCGCAAGTTGCCGGCATCCTGGTAACGGAATCGGCGGCCTTCGGCGGTTATGTCGGCAAAGGATTGCCGACCTACGAACCGGTGTCGCGAGTAGGTCGGGAATCCTTTCCCGACGGAGCTGTCTTCAATCGTGACCCTTCCAATCGCAAACGGTGTCTCCGGGAGCACCGGAGCCGCCCTTCCAATCGCAAACGGTTGCTTTAGCCGCAACCCTTCCAATCGCAAACGGGCCTTTAATCGGCCCCTTCCCTGCCGGAATGTTGGCCCGAGGTTTTGTGTAGATATCCCGGCTCCGGGGAGCCGGGGCATAAAACACATGCTCGGACTCGGAAGCGGCAAATGCTACCATTCTCTACTGAAACACTAAGAATTGTTTGACGCCGCGCTGTTGGCCAGACGCGGCGTGGTTTTTCGCACCGGAAGAAAAAAGGTTCTCGAATGGTTTTGAAGCAGAAGATTTTACTGGCGTTTTTTTTGGCGATCTTTCCGCTCGCTGCCCTGGCCATCCCGGCTGAAGGTCAAGCTTTGGATCTGACCGGGCATTTAGTCGGCTATCTGGCTATCGCCGCGTTCGTGCTGGCTTATATCTTCGTCGTCTTGGAAGAAGTCACGGAACTCAAAAAATCCAAACCCATGATGCTGGCGGCGGCGATCATCTGGGCCGCGATCGCCGTCGTCTACAACCTGCAAGGCCAGCCGCAGCTCGCCGAAGACGCGGTGCGGACCTTGGTGCTGGATTACGGCGAACTGCTCCTGTTCCTGATCGTGTCGATCACGTACGTCAATGCGCTCGAGGAACGGCAAGTATTCGAGGCTGTCAGGGCCTGGCTGGTCAGCAAGGGTCTCGGTTATCGCTCATTGTTTTGGATCACCGGGATTCTGGCCTTTTTCATCTCCTCCATCTCCAACAATATGACCACGGCGATGTTGATGACCGCCGTCGTAATGGCCGTCGGCAAGGATAACCCGCGCTTCGTCGCGCTGTCCTGCGTCAACACCGTGGTCGCCGTGAATGCCGGCGGCGCATTCTGCCCTTTCGGCGACATCACGACGCTGATGGTTTGGCAACAGCATAAAGTCACTTTCTGGGGCTTTTTCGTTCTGTTCGTTCCGGCGGTCATCAATTTCGTACTGCCCGCCGCCATCATGCATTTCGCGATACCGGACGCGCGCCCGGCCGAAATCAAGGATGTCACCAAAATGAAGCGGGGCGCCAAACGGATCGTCGCCTTGTTCCTGCTCACCATCGCGACCGCCGTCGTGTTCTCCAATATCCTGCATTTGCCCGCCGCGGTGGGAATGATGGCAGGTTTGACGTATATCCAGTTCTTCGGCTATTACCTGCACATCACCCATCGAGAAGAACCCGAGGTGCCGACCGAGCTATTGGAAAGGCACGAGGAGGAAGAAGAGGCAGAAGCCCTACCTGGCGAAGAGCGGTTCGATATCTTCCAGAAATTGGCACAGCTGGAGTGGGACACGCTGCTTTTTTTCTACGGCGTGGTGCTGTGCGTGGGCGGACTCGATTTTCTGGGCTATTTGGGGCACGTCTCGCAGTATCTCTACGGCGAATTGGGAGCGACTCCGGCGAACATTCTGGTAGGCATCGCCTCGGCCTTCGTCGACAACATCCCGGTCATGTTCGCGATCTTGTCGATGAACCCGGATCTCTCTATGGGACAATGGCTTTTGGTAACCCTGACCGCCGGAGTCGGCGGCAGCTTGCTGTCGGTCGGCTCGGCGGCGGGCGTCGCGCTCATGGGGCAGACGCGAGGCGCCTACACGTTTTTGAGTCATTTGAAGTGGATGCCGGCGATCGCGCTCGGCTATGCGGGCAGCATCGTCGCCCACTTCTGGCTCAATGCCGCGCTGTTCTGAATGGCGTTAAGCCTACTAGTTTGCGTCGGGAAAGGATTCCCGACCTACTTCGCTACAAAGCGGCACAATCGTAGGTCGGCAATCCCTTGCCGACAAAGCCGTCTAAAAAGACGTCTCGAACGGCTTCCGGCCCTTTTTCATCATGACCCCGTAACGGAACAGCACGGCGCAGACCGCTCCGGCCAGAATCGCCGTGACATCCATGCCGATTCCCAGCCAAAAGCCGTGTGTATGAAACGACTCGCCCAGTAGTGAGCGGAGCACGACTTGCATCCAAAACAGGAAACCGCCGTAATAAACGATGACCCCGGCTATGGCCCAAGCCAATGCGGGCAGATTCAACCGTTGAGCGGTTTGATAGAACCAAACCGCGATCGCCAAGATGACGATCATCGATAATGCCGCAATCATAGTTGTAGTTGCCTCCCGTTCGATTTTTTCGGCACTCTATCAAACCGGACAGCGGGCGTGAAGAAATGGAGGCGACCACCAGAGCACCCTGTGCAAAAATTTTGTGCAATCGTGTGCAGCCCTTATGTCATCGGGTCTGGAAGAAATTGTTCCAGGCTTTTGCAGAACTTTATCCACAGATTTTGTGAATAAGTGTTTCATTAGAGTGACAGCCATCGTTGCCTCTAAAGGAATTTTTCAGAATGCTCGAACTGCCTGAAGCATCGATGACCGCGTTACTGGCCGACCTGCCGGAGGACTTGCCCGAGGAAAAATTCGAAGTTCTGCTGGAAACGCCGGCTTTCCGGCTGGAGCGGATTCTTTCCAAGGGACATGCCACACCGGAAGGACAATGGTACGATCAGGACTGGGACGAATGGGTGCTGCTGCTTCAAGGTCAGGCAAGACTCGCGATCGAAGGGCGGAATGGCGAAACGTTTTTGCACCCCGGCGATGCCCTTTTGCTTCCGGCCCATTGCCGTCATCGCGTAAACTGGACTCCGCCGGATACGATCACCGTATGGCTGGCTTTGCACTATGGCCGAGGCTCTACCTCGAAACCGATCACCAAATGAAAAGGAGAGTACGAGATGAGCGATATCCGTATCGAAAAACAAGTCGGCGAAGACCGGCTCAAATCGCTGGGCGTACGGCAATGGCCGGTGTGGAGCAAGGAACCGTCCGAATTTCCGTGGACTTACGACGAGACCGAAACCTGCTATCTCTTGGAGGGCCGCGTGATCGTGACGCCTGAAGGCGGCGACCCCGTGGAATTCGGCAAGGGCGATCTGGTGACCTTCCGGACCGGCCTGCAGTGCACCTGGAAAATCCTCGAAACCGTGCGCAAGCACTACAACTTTTCTTGAGACCGGCTCGGGAACCGATCCTGTTCGGAGCGGTCTGAAGGGCGAGCCGGTATCCGGCGAAGACATTCAAACGAGAGCAACACCATGAGCAAGAAAACCAAGCGACCTCAGATCCCCCAGACCAATCCCGTCGCCAAATATGCCGGGAAGTTCAACCGAGCCGCCACGTTCCGCGACGGCCACACCTATACCCGCAAGCTCAAACACAAAGGCCAGGAGCCTTTTCCGATCCGCGCCGCCTGATCGGAAAAGGCTCTTGGATGGAGAAACAGCACGTCGGGAATCCCTTCCCGACCGACCGGCTGACACGGCCGTAGGTCGGCAATCCCTTGCCGACAAAGCCGCTGGCCCGGCCATGGCGTCGGGAAAGGATTCCCGACCTACCGAGTAACACCGATCGATCGGTCGAGCGGCAAGGCGACCGAACGTTGCCATGGTGGGTTACGGCGCACGCGAAGCATAGTGTTCTACGGCCAGCCTATACCGGAGTGCGCCTAACCCACCCTACGAAATCCCGGTTTCCGTCGTTACACCAAAGCGAAAAATGACCCGTGGTAGGGCGGGTTAGGTGCGCCGTCATGCAACCTGCGTGTAGCCCAGCGAGTCAGGCGCGCACCGTAACCCGCCAAACGAACGGCAAGGCCACCAAGGAAAAAAGCGCATGGAACGTTACTCGCGCCCTCGGCCCGGTGGAAACTTTTCCTCTCATCCGGTTGTTTCCAGCAACTGGGCCAGATCTAGCAAGCTAGGAAAGCTGAGCGCCGCCCACTTCGACAGTTTCCGGCGGATTTCGTGGCGCCGTTGAATCAGAACCGGAACAGTTCCCGCCGCACGGGCCGCTTCCAGGCCGGTTTCCGAGTCCTCCAGCACCAGGCATAGGTCCGGCGGAACATTCAAACGTCTCGCCGCATCGAGAAAGAGGTCGGGCGCCGGTTTCCCCCGTTCGACCTGGTCGCGGGTCACGACAACCTGAAAGGTCTTTTCCATACCCGACAGCCGCAGGCACTCCCATGCATACGGACCGTCGCTGTTGGTAGCCAGCGCATAGGGAATCGCCCGGTGTCGCAGAATAGCGAGCAGCTCTTTCAGGCCCGACATCGGCCCTATGCCGTGTTCGTCGAGATAGCGCCGCCAGTGGCGTTCGGCGGATTCATGAAACGACCTGCGATCGAACGCATCGCCAAGTGCAGTCTTAAGCGCCCGTTCCACGTCATCGGCATGGCGGCCGAACAACCCAAGGCAGAATTCTTCGCTCAGATCGAAGCCCAGATCGGCCGCCGCCGAACGCCAGGCGTGGCAATAAGTCGATTCGGTGTCCAGGGCCAGACCGTCCATGTCAAGAATGACCGCCCGGAAATCGGGAAGCGCCGACCGCGCACGGGCAAAAGTCATCGGGCCTGCTTGAGCATGACCAGGTTGCGAAACAGCGCAGCGCCCAAAGCGCCGAGCAGGGCGCCCGACACCTCCATCATGATGCCGGCGGTCGCGCTGTAATACGTGAATGACCCGCCCAGCAAAGGCTTGAGGATGGCGTACATCCAGATCGCCTTGATTCCGTAGTAGACGATCAAAGCGCCGACGATCCATTGCAGCACGTTGAGGTTGAGACGCAGCGCCGTGCGATAAAACCATATGCAAACCAGCACCGAAATGACGCCACCGATCATAATTTTCTCCTCCGAGTTCGTGAAAAACCCCCGTGCGACGGTTCTTTCGCGATCTCTATATATCGATAATTGGTTTAAGGGATGCAGGGGCGGAAATGTAACAAACGCAATGACGTTTGCCTATTCGGATTCAGGGCGTTCGCCGCTCGAACACCACCTTGATATATTCCCCCGCAGCTTCTCGGCTGGAACCCACTACGATGCGCCGCTGCCCCGAGTGCGATTCTTCCAGCAGACCCGAAATCTCGACGGTTTCTCCGGTCAGGGCCTGGCCCGCATAGGTGTGGGTAAAACTGACCGCTTCCGTGAGCTCGGGATGCGTCAATCGGTACACGGCCGGATAGTCGAACGCGTATGCCGCATCCGCTATTTGGGTCCGAAGCAGGATCGGCCCCAACTTGCGGACGGGGCCCGATGCTTTGGACGGTAGTTCGTCCACCAAGGTGATATCGAACTTTGTCCCGTCGATCAGCGCCTTGTTCAACTTGCGCCGCTCGTGCCAGAGAAATTCCTCGAACGTGAGCGCACAACCGCGCCGGTCGTAGGCGTCGCGCCATGCCGCATCGTCCAGCTCTTGCAGTTCTTCGGCCTCGATCAAGCGTCCGACGATCTCGCGAGCCTCGAAAAACGCTTCACGTCCGTAGATGACGAAATCGAGATCGGACTTCAGCGTTTGCGCGCCGATCAACAAAGAGCCGGTCAAACCGACCCGGCCCAAGTCCAGCCCGCAGGCACCGAATTTTTGCAGCAATCGAATCGCTTTCCGCTCGATTTCGTCTCGTGGCACCGAGTTCAGCAAATCTTGCACGCGATCCCGCGGTCGGAGATGGCGGCGTATGTTTTCCTGCGGCACGGCATGAAGTCGTGCGTCCAGCCGCTTCGACGAAAACAGATACCGGGGCGCCCGAGCTTGCAGGTAAGCATTGGCTTCGTCAGTGCCCATTTTGGCGAGCTTTCCTCCGATCGGCGCGTATCGAAGAAAACAGAGCACGCGATCATCCTCGAGCATCCCGTCCACGACGGCGAAAATCAGCCCTTCGTGGGTTTCGATGAAATCGCGCGGCTGATAAATGTCGGCAGGTTTTGGATTCATTACAAATGCTACATTCAACCGGAATTTCGGCTTTCCAAAAATTGCCGCCGACACGACGTCACGGCGTCGATCCGCTGCCGGCGCAGCTCTCGGCCCAGACTCTCTCCTTTGAATCCTTTCTCCAACAGCGGTTGAACCGGAATCGCCAGAGCTGTTTCCCGCGCCGTCCGCAGCCATTCGGCTTGCGGATAAAGCCGATTCTCGAAGCCGGGGCGGCCCTTGGCATCGGCTTCACAGGCGAGAAGAAAACCCTCCATGGAGGCATGGGCTCGGAGCGCATCGAGCCGCTGCAACAAATCCACCACGGTCGCGGGGCGCAGTTCGAGCGCCCGGTGACAATGGCCGTGGTAGCGCATCACTTTTTCAGCCAGCTTGCGATAGGCATTGGGCACCTTCAGCCGCAGGCAAAGGCTCTCCAATGCGCCAAGCCCGAGTTTTTCGTGGCCGTGATGCTTCGGCCACAATTCCTTGGGCGTCAAACCCTTGCCCAAGTCGTGAGTCAGGGCGGCGAAACGCACTACCGGGTCGGGACTCAGCCGGACCGCCTGGTCGAGGACCAGCAAGGTATGAATACCGGTGTCGATCTCCGGATGATGCTCGGCGGGCTGCGGGACACCGAACAGCCGGTCGATTTCCGGGCACAGCCTGGCCAATGCGCCGCACTCCCGCAGCACCTCGAAAAAAGCTCTGGGAGTCGGCTCGGACAGGGCACGGGCGAGTTCCGCCCAAACCCTCTCCGGCACCAGGGCGTCCACTTCGCCGGCGGCCACCATGCCCCGCATCAGATCGGACGTTTCCGCCGCCACCCGAAAACCGAGCTGCGCGAAACGGGCAGCGAAGCGGGCCACTCGGAGGATGCGCACCGGGTCTTCGCCGAATGCCGGCGAAACATGGCGCAGAATCCGGTCCTTGAGATCCCGTGCGCCGCCATAGGGATCGATGAGCCGGCCTTCCTCGTCCAGGGCCATGGCGTTGATGGTCAGGTCGCGGCGGAGCAGATCCTGTTCCAGCGTCACGTCCGGCTCGGCATGAACGACGAAGCCTCGGTAGCCCGGCGCGGTTTTCCGCTCCGTGCGGGCGAGCGCGTATTCATCACGGGTCTCTGGATGCAAGAACACGGGAAAGTCCTTGCCGACCGGTTTAAAACCTCGGGCAATCATGCTTTCCGGCGTTTCGCCCACGACCACCCAGTCGCGTTCCTCCACCGGTCGCCCGAGCAGGCTATCCCTTACGGCACCGCCGACAAGATAAGTTTTCATGGATTTTTAGCTTGGACCCCGGTTCCTGTTAGCATACGGCCCCTATTTTAAACGCGGATGAGCAGCGCATGTGGGAAGAACTGGGACTGTACCTGGCTTTCGGCAGCCTGGCCGGCGTGTTGTCCGGCTTGTTCGGGATCGGCGGCGGGGTCGTGATCGTGCCGTTTCTAGTCTGGTTTTTTTCAGTACGGGGATTTCCACCGAATTCCGTCATGATCATGGCGGTGGCGACTTCGCTTGCTACCATCGTGGTCACGTCCGTTTCAGCGGTTTATGCGCACCACCGTCTCGGTGCCGTGCGCTGGGATACGGTATCCCGGCTGTCGCCCGGCGTACTGATCGGCTCCATCCTCGGTTCGATCATCGCCGACCGATTGCCGGCACATTGGTTTAAACTGATTTTCGCGCTTTTTCTGCTTTATGTTGCCGCTCGTCTTCTAATCGATGTGAAGACTAAAAGCGATCAAAGTCGAACGCCAAGCGGGTGGCTATATTCAGCCGCCGGCTTAGGGATAGGCGCGGTTTCTTCCATCCTCGGGATAGGTGGCGGGACACTGAGCGTGCCCTTTCTCGTCAGATGCCATTTTCCGATCCGAAACGCCGTCGCCATCTCCAGCGCCTGCGGTTTTCCCATAGCGGTCGCCGGCTCTCTGACCTATATTGCCCTGGGTTGGGAAAAACCAGTGTTGCCGGCTTGGAGTCTAGGCTATGTTTACCTGCCCGCCTTTGCCGGCATCGTGGCGACCAGTATTCCGTTCGCGCCGCTCGGCGCTAAACTCGCGCATCGGCTACCGACGCGGAAACTCAGGCGAATGTTCGCGATCGTCGTACTGATCGTGGGAGTCAAACTGTTTTGGCAGGCCATTCAACCCTGAATCTGAATTTAAGTGCCGTAGGTCGGCCATCCTTTGCCGACAAATCCGCTGCGTCGGGAAGGGATTTCCGACCTACAAAGAGAGAGAAACTATGACCGCAAAACCCCGCATCGAAATCGAATACTGCACTCAATGCCGCTGGCTGCTGCGCGCAGCCTGGCTGGCGCAGGAACTTCTGACCACGTTCGAGGAGGAGATCGGCGAAGTGGCGCTGATTCCCGGCACGGGCGGAGTATTCGAAGTGCGCCACGGGAACACGGTGCTATGGTCCCGAAAGGAAGAAGGACGCTTCCCCGAAGCGAAAGAGCTTAAACAGCGGGTAAGGGATGAAATCGTGCCCGAAAAACATCTCGGACACAGCGATAAAAAGAATAAATTGAACGATTGAAGGTATCCGAACTTTGCAGTCGAATTGTGTGAATGTCGGCTTGCTTCCCAACACGGCTATTTTGCCCAAGTTGTTTCGCCGGTATCAGCGAAATCACCGTCGTTATTTTTATCCCACCGCCTGGCACCCGTCTGGTCGAGCTCCAGCATGCCGTCGTTTGCCTGTGGACCGCCTGCTACCGGCGTGGCTCTGAGCGTATAGCTGTTCGGCGTAGCCGCAGTTAGCGCCAAGTTGTAATAGGCTGTGCCCGATCTGGGTGAAACCGTAAACGGCAAGTCCGGATCGGCGTTGTCGCCCGAACTTGAGCAGCTTCCGTCGGCGCCCTTGTTCTCATAGCAGTTATTCTCGGTAAAAAAGCGTTCCATGAAACTTTGAAGCTCCATCAACGAAGCTTGGGCGTCAGCCCTTCGGCTAGTCCTGAGTTGAGCCTGATAGCTCGGATAGGCGATGCTGGCCAAAATAGCCACAACCGCCACGGTAATCATAAGTTCGATTAGGGTAAAACCGAACCGAGCTCTGAATCTGATCATGTTTGATTCCCCACCAGCATACATCTCTCCCCGACTACTTTATTTGCGCCCAAGACTGCCTACCCATGGGGGTGCCGGCAGACTCGGTGGTGACCTCCAAGCTGCCACTCGAGCCGCTTGTGTATTTGTACTCCTTCTCCCCAGCAGAAATCACACCAGGTGTCTTGATGATACCTATGCTTGACTTCTTCCCGGACGGTGCGTAATCAGAGCCGCCTATGTCTACCAAATCCTGAGAGTTTATCTGCCCATCCGGCGTGCCGCCTTCTCCGTAAACGTCCCAAGGTGCTCCGGTATTCGGTAACCGAGCGCCAGTTATGGCATCCACTTCCATCAGCCAACCGGTACCGCCATAATCGCACGGGTTGGCGGAAGGGATCAGTGTAGTGAAGATAATTCGCCCACCGCGGAGTAGCGGTGCGCTGATTACTCGCTCGCCCTCAGCCGTGCCGGGCTGCGGCGGCTTTTTGAGATCCATGAACCAGCCGCTTTTTTCATCATAATCGACATCATTTTGCGAACTGACACGCAGGTCGAAAAACCCCAAAGTTACTTCGTGATCTATGGTCTGCTCTTGCAAGACCGAGGTAGCGCCGGTCCGAAGGCTTCCATCGATGACATCCGTATTTCTATTGCCGGTGTTTCGGTCCCAGAGGCCGTAGAATGTCTGCACTTGGGGACTAGCGCCAACCACATTGTCGCCCTCCTCAAAATATTTACCCGTACCGAAGTAAACCATGAGCCCGCCATTTTGGTCCCCTCCAGGCCGTCCTACTTGCGGCTTTGCGGTAATCGGCTGCCGGTTTGCGCCCGTGCAAGGCGTAGCGTTCGAGCTGCACGCCACAAACAAGGGCTCTGGCGTTGAGCCATTTTTATAAGCCACCCCCCAACCGTTGGTATTGGCGCTGGTCACATCGAACTTCCAAAGATTTCCGTGTAGATCGCCCGCATAAACGTAATCCACGATCCGATCATTGTTACTGTCGACGATAATGGGTGTCGAAAGACCGTTATTTCCCGCTGCTCCGGTGTCGATTTTTTTGATAAGGCTGCCATCAGCGAGATTTATGATGAAAAGAACGGCCTTGTCACTTGTGCTGTTGTAACCGTTGGCGACAATGGCCGCCCATTGGCCGTTCGCCATTCGTCCTATCGAAACCTGAGGTAAGGTATAACCAAGATCGGTGTCGTTATCGCTAGTAAACTCCCAAAGTACGTTGGTAGCGTCGAAGGAGCCGGGTGTCGTCACATCGAGCGCAAACACGCCCCGTCCGCCAGCGCCGGTCGTCCCCACAAGAACCGAACGCCAGGCGCCGTTGA
The DNA here is from genome assembly GCF_051027445.1 of Methylocaldum sp. GT1TLB. Lineage (NCBI taxonomy): Bacteria > Pseudomonadati > Pseudomonadota > Gammaproteobacteria > Methylococcales > Methylococcaceae > Methylocaldum > Methylocaldum sp. GT1TLB. The sequence goes on along the minus strand of NZ_CP194898.1, from coordinate 3,503,399 downwards.
CATAGGCATCGCCCACACGCGGCGAGCCGTCCACAAAATACTTGTGGGCATATGCGTCGCTCGCTAGCGTAGCCAAATTGCTGTTGATCACGGCGTTAGGAACATAAGCGAAGACTTCTTGGCCGTTGCCTAAATCGAACAAGCCCGTGTCGGAATCGTAGGTACCCGCGTTGATCGCATGCAGCATGCCGTCGTTCGCTCCGACATAAAGCATCCGTGTCCGATTCTTTTTGGCGGTGAGAAAAGCTTCGTATACGCCGCTTGCGCCTTCAGGAAGAATGCTATATCCGAAGTTCTCGCCTCCGGCAAACCACGGATCGGAGTTGATTATGTCCCCCAAGAGCTGAGTGCGCTTTCTGAATGGGCCGCTATTTTTCTCTTTGGACTGATCGCCTCTGAGAAAATTGACCAAATCCTCGCTATCCAAGGCGGCTTTTTGATCAGCATTCAGATTCGCCCAGGTAAAGCTGATTCCTTTGGTTCCTGCGGCCGTCGGATCGTAGGAGAAGATTTCGCGTGTAGACTCTGATGGGATACCGGCCGCTGCATCCCATACGGCATCGTCATCATCGATGACGCCATTGCTGTCGGCATCATTGATGCTGCCATCTGCATTAATCGAAAACGCAAGTAAGTGACCGCTCCAATCCGTACTGTTGAATTTCGCCTGGTAAATCAGTGTGCCTGTATCCAGACGCGTCGAGTTCGTGGCAATACTCGCTGCTGACCCTATACGGCCCTTGATTTCGTTGAAAGCGTTGGTCAATTGGTCGTTTAATTGTCCGGCATTCGTCACCAGGAAATAGCTGTCCGGAGAGCCGTTACCGTCGAGATCCCACTCGTCGCTGTCCAGTTGATTGTTGCCTTGGTTGGTGGAAGGTTCTTTCTTGTCAAAGAAGCCGCCCCATTTCGCTGCATACCAAAGAGGATCGTGTTTGATGAACGATGCGGTCGCCGCTCCCGGAGTGAATGTTCGCGTTGCATTCAAGGGCAGCGACTGATTATCTTGCCAGGTTCCTCCGGGTAGCTCGCCGGGTGGAGTGTCGAGGAAATAATCGACATCCGACGCCGTATCGGAATCCCTCACCTCCAAATAAGTACCATCTGCGGTGGTTCCGGAAATGACATATCCCATGTGCTGGATACAGCTGCCCGCCGCATAGTTCGAATTCAGGCTAACAGTAACTGTACCGTCGCTGTTGACGGTGAACGTGTATTCCACGATCGCGTCCATGTCGTGATCGGAGCCATATTCAGAATCTTCGTAATTAATACGGAATTTGCCATAGGCTCTCCCGTCATTGACGGTAGCATCCTGATTCGCCGCCCCGGTGTTCTTGATGGTGTCGACATAGAAATCGACGATAGTGTTTGTCGGTTGATACGAACCCGCAGCGGAACTGAAGCTACCGCAGCCACCGACGGTTTTTCCGAAAGGCACCAGCGTAACTGTGCTTCCGTCAACAGGAATCTCAATCCGCGGCAACGGTGAAGCCAAAGCTACGGAAAAGGTATCGGTTTTCTGGTCGCCACTGACATTATTGAGATCGTTAGTTTTGCCAAATAGAGCGGCAGCTGCGGAATAATAACCGCCCTGCCTCGTCGGTTCCTCGGGTGTTAGCCCACGAATATTGCTAAAACTGGTAACGGTTTTTGGCGTAGGCGCGCCGTCATAGGTGCTTCCGGATTGGCCGATAAAGATATCCGTTGTCTCAGTCTCCCCGGCCCAAATCGTGTCAGCAGAGCTTGACACGTTTAACCCCGTCAAGTCCCCAGAAAAACTGTTGAAATAACTGCCAGGCAGCTTGTCCGTATCGTACGACGGGTTAACGTCGCTGATCACCAACTGGCTCGGCTTTGAGCAAGTAGGATAGCCATTAGAATAGTTGGCTCCCATGTTTCCGGTGTATGGATTCAGCCAATTTGGTTGGGGTAGCCCCAGCGTATTGTCGTCGGTACCGCTGTTATTGACACCGCTTGAAAAGTCGGTGGTGGGAGACGCTTTGCCGGCAAAATATCGTAAACCTTCATACATCATCTCGCCGATAGGATTGCCCCACATTCGGCAGCGTCCCTCCGCTAGCGGGTTATTGACTTCCGGTACTCCGCAGTTTTGGTTGTATTGATAATCTCCGCCGAACCCGACTGTTTTCAGTTTACTAATCGTTTCCACAATACCGCCCGAGCCGGAAACAAACTGCCCGGTGCTTGGATTCACTTCATTAGTGAATGAGAGAACGTTTTTGCGTAGGACACCGCCAGACGTATTCTTGGTGTAGGAACCGGTGATAAGACCGAACATCATCGAGTCGTTTTCACCGTGTTCGTGCAGCAATCCCGTCGGTTTATAGATGGTCGTGCCATCCGAGGTATAACCTTTGCAATTGTCTTCCAGAAGACCACTCGTACAGACTTGGACGCGCACGTTGTAATCGGTCATCGCCGATGTCGGCACGGTCTTCTGCCAATACAAGTGATAGTTATCACCGCCACTTCGTTCTTGGTGACGAAAGACAATACTATGTGTCCCAGCCGTGAGCGTGACGCTTCCCGAATAAGGCGTGCAGCTATTGGGGTTGCAGTTACCGTGTGCGCCATACCAACTCGCGACTACGGCACCATCAATAATCACGTCGATGGCATCATCGCCATCTACAGCGAACGTGTAGACACCACTTTCTCCGCTAGGAATTACCAAATTGCCCTGAAATATCGTGAGATAGTCATCGTCCTGTCCAAAGGGATTGCCGCTGCCGTTGATGTTCGACACAGATCCGCTGCCGAATAGCTTTGCAGGAATTCCGTACGCGGAGACCAACGAGTTGAATTCGGCAGTATTATTCGGATATACACCATAACCAGTGGTGTTGTACGTCGTTTGAGTTAACCCTGAAAAATAACTCGCTGGCACGATTTGCCAGGTGGTTCCACCCGCTACCGCACAGTTTGCACGGACATTGTTTCCCGTAGCGCATTGTGTTCCCGCCACGGGCCTTTCGATCGACACCCATTCCCATATCCGGTACGAGCTGTTCGTCAATACGCGGAGCAGAGGGTCGGTCGTGTTGAGCAGCGTCGTGTTGGCAAATAGATGGCGGGTACCTGAAGCCGGAAGAGCGAGGGGGGTGTATTCGGTGATGTCATAACCGTCGACCGAGACACTAGTGTATTCCTTCCCCCAGCTATGGGCGTCCTGAGGAATATACGCTCGCTCGAGAACGGTTTGCGTTGTACTATCGGTACTGCGGTAACCGCCGAATAGCACTTTTCTCAGAGCATCCATGCGAGATGTGGTCAGGTAATTCAGAAAATCGCCGCTCCATGCGCCGCTACACTTTTTGTTGGCAGTGGTGACGGTCGGAACAAATATATTCGAACTGTAGCTGTAGCACTTGTACGAATCGAAGTATCCGTAGTAATCGATAGCTGGGTCGTAACGGATTTCCAGCACGCCATCGCCATTTAGATCGGACGCATCGTTGTAAGCCTCATAATAGAGCTTATGGTCTCGCCCCATGGTCAGCATGACCAACGGCGGAGCGCTGATTCCTACAAATAATGGAGACTGAGCAATCGTACCAGCAGTAGCAGTTAACGTAAGCAAGGAACCGAGCGCGCTGCCGCAGAGTACCAAAAGCAGTTTTTTCCATATGCTGCGTTTCTGAACCTGAATTTTCATCATCGCCCCATCCCGTATTGCGTGGCATTAACGCTTGTAAGTTGACTGAACCATGACGACGGCATTCTCAGTGCCGCCGATACCGCGTGCTGTGACGCGGTAATAATTAGCTTCACTTGGCACACCGGCTTCCAGACTGGCACCCGCCTCCGGAACGGCAGGGAGTTCCTCGATGATATAGGCGGGATCAGCTGCGATGTCAGTCAGCGTTCCCCCGGTAAAAGTAATCACCTGCGCTGGACTCCAATTAATGGCATCCCAGACGCGGGTCATCTCTTTGGTATTGTTACAATCGATGTCGTCTGCTTTGTATAAGCCGTCTGCACAGGAAAACATCGGTAAGGTCGCCGTCGTAAGACTTGCCTCTCCCGCTCGTAAAGCCGATTCGGCAGCCTGAAACGCTAAATTCCGATCGCGCATATTGCCCGCCATCTTCTCCTCCAGTGATGTAACCTGCATACCGGTGACCCCGATGAGGGTCATAACCAGAAGGATAAGAAGGCTAACGACCAGCGCACCGCCTTCCTGTTCGAGCGGATATGTCAGCCGTCGGGATGGGATGTGTTTCATGGGGCGATTACTGCAGTCGGTTGCGGAGAGTGACAGTCGTGGTGAAAACCCGTCTAAGGCGCCGATCGGGGGCAATGGCGGATTGGCCGTTGAAGGAGTAGCCTTGGGCTTCGGTGGTCAGATTGTTTTCGGCTGTGCGCATCAGAATGCTCAACCGCATGCTGACTACATTGCTCCAGTTGGCGACGGCACTGGCGGCGACGTATTGGTTGGGAGTGCCGTCCGAGTCGGTGTCTTCGCCATAAAGAATCTGCATATTCTCGACACCTTCCACCAATTCCTCGCCAGCACCAGCGGCAGCAGAGTTTTGCCCCCCTGATGCGCTGGAACCCAGCAACGGTTTTCGGAATAGAGCCGGTTCGTTTGCCGCGGCATCATTGCGCTTGCCAACGTAGTAGATATTGCTGACAAGCTTTACGAGTTCGCCGCCACTCTTAGTTAGCACGGGTAAAGCCGTAATATTTCCCGGCGTACAGCCAGACGATAACGTGTGATCAATTGTTATCCCACCACCAATGGCCTGTACATTACAGGCTTGTACCCAATCCGCGTTTTGACAGTCGCTGATCAACACAATATCGCCGTCAGCCGTATCGGCATTGGGTGTAGTATTGATAACCGTGTTCGCTCCCGGAGTTATGTTATTGATGAGTGCCGGATTTTCTCCACCACGCCAGATCCGGAAGATATCTGAATTGGGCACGGCGGTGGTCGCATCCAGGGTATTGCCGCCAGCGGCGCTCCACTGCCCGACTGCGGCTCCAATAGCTACGTTCACAGGTGCGGCGTTGATCTCAATGGGAACAGCAGTACCATAGCCCGTTCCATTGCCTTCCCAGCCTTGAATGCCATCGCCAGGATCGAAACTTGGCGGTGGGCCATTTAAAGTATTATTGATGCTCGGCACACGACTAATACAGCCCATAAAGCCTGCCATTCGTATGTCTTTCGACATTATTTCTAGGGCGAACCGGGCGTTTTCCTGCAACCTGGACTGAGCCTCCTGAACCCGATACGTCTGCTTGTTGGAAAGATAAACTTGGCCTACTCCGCCGATCAGAATTAGCCCCGCAACCAAGGCAACCATGATTTCCACCAGCGACACACCCTGTTGTGCCGCGCGGCGAGGGTGGTGGATCCGAGTGAAACGGATTGAGAAGAGATTCATGGCCGGAAACTCGTAACAAAACGTTGATTGGCTTCACCCGAGCGGTCGTCATCCCACCAGACCTTGATGGCATAAGCCGCTCCGTCGTTATCGCAAGCCGGGTCGTCCGCCTCGCCATCACTAGGGGTGCCGTCGATACACACGACGCCGGTACCGCTAGGTAGTTGCGCAGCCAATTCCGCGCTCCACTGCGCCAGGTCGTAACCAGCCATTTGAGCGGCAGAGCAGGCATTAGCCGCGCAGTCGTCATTGGTAGCTACTTGGTTGTTGTAGTTTCCGTTATTCAGTCCGACCGGGTTCGCGCGTATCCTGTCGGCCATGTCGTACGCCAGTTGAGTAGCCTGCGAACGGTAATACGCGCTTTGATTGTTGCGAAGTCCCGCCACCTGAAGACCCGCCATACCCAAGAGGCCGATTGCGAGCACGAGCACCGCGATCAAGACTTCGAGTAAGGTGAAGCCGCTTGCACGCGTGAGAGGAGATAAATGCTTAGCCATGGTCATGAGCATGGCGCCTTGCTTACCGCGGTCCTCCCCATTGCGTTGATTACAATGGAGCGTCCGCTACCTGATGAGTCGGGACAAAGCGTGAACGTCCCGGCTTGAAAGGCTCCGGAAGTCAGTTGGGTAAAGCCAGAGGAGACATAGGAGACGTAACCGGCGACGTTCGTGTTTCCGCTCAACGTCGAAGCACGCAGGCTCGAATAGACTTTTAGGATCGGTTCGCCTCCGTCAACGGAAGCATTGTTGTTGGTGTCGACGAACACTATCCAGCCTTGGTCCCAATTTCCGGAGTCACTGCAGTTGCTGCCATCGGAGCTTCTGCATAGGGTTATTCGTATTCCGCGTTTTATGGCTTCGCTTCTGGCGAAATTTAGTGCTGCGACAAACTCGTTCGCCTGTGTTGTTATCCGGTTATTTTGTATCAACTCTTGGAATCCTGGCACACCAATCCCTAAGACGATAGCCAGCACCGATACGGCGACCATCAGCTCGATTAATGTAAAACCGTTTTCATGATCTGTTTTCATGCCGATAGTTATAGCAGCGCTTTTTCGCTGCATCGGTAGAAGCCGACAATCGGTAGGATTTATCCGACGAACGGCCGTGATGGAGCGGCGCGTTCAAAACAGCCGCAAGAAGAGGATAGGGCGGATTGTTGCCCTCCGATGATCAAAGGGATGCGCTCGAATTACCGAATTCAAGCGGATCTCTTGTTTTCGATGGGCTCTCGTGTGTGCCGAGGGAACTGAAGAAGAAAAGGTCGGGCAGGTGTTATTTCACGTGGAACGGCCTTCGAGACACCTTGAAAGGAAACAATCGGCAAATGGCGCGCGACAGCCAATTGCGCTTGGCAAGGCGTTGTTCGCGCGAGCGTTCGAATTCCGCGTTGAAGAACGCTTTGGTGAGCTGTCCCGGCGTGGGAGTGTAACCGTGACGCGCCAGCCATGCGTCTCGGGCTTCCGCCAGAAGACGATAAAAGGCGATATCGTAAGCTGTATTGGCCTCGTAACTGAGTGGCTCGTCGTCGAAATGGATTCTCAGTTCATCCAGCCGCCGGCGGAACCACGCAGTCAGTTCATTCAAGGTGTACTCGTCGGATACCGGCATCTTTGCGAACCCGTTTCGTCTGTCAGTGTAATCACTAAGATTTCGTTACGGCCGATGAAGTTCAGCCGGCGCCCCGTCCCGGTGCGCACCTAACTCACCCAGCAAACTTCGGAGTACCGGGGAAAAACGTGGATTGCCGCGGGCTGGAGCCAGTCCTTAAGCCACTTAGCGGAGAAACGACGTCGACTGCGTCCAATTGTCGCTTCTAGGTTAAAGTTTGCCCGAGAACTTTCTCATCCAACTTTATAAGTTCGCTCAGCCATGAACACAGAAGAAATATTCAAACGATTGCGTATCGGCTTGTCGCTGGTAGTTGGATTTTTTACCGGCAAGTTTCTCGCGACCACCATGCAGCATCATGCGTCGGAGTTTTTTATCGGCGGTTTCGGGGTAGGCGTCGTTTTGACGCAGTTGGTTTACTGGGGCATCGAATCTCTTTGGGGCGGCGAACGTTCCGAGTGATTGCATCGCGCCCAAAATCGCTCTACAGTAGAATTCAATCCACGGATGACGAGCCTTTAAACGAATTCATTCCTGAGAGGAGACATGTGCCATGTTTCTCAAACTGAAAAAGAATGGACATCTGGTCGAGATTCTCGGTCTCAACGATTTGGTCAATCCGATACATAAAAACATAGTCGGGCGCTTGCATTGGGGCGAGGAGATGCAGGATCCGGAAAAATTCCCGAAGACCGAATTGGTATTTCCGTCAGGCGAAGAGCTTCCGGTTTGCTGGACGGATGTCCACTATCGCGACAAGGAACTCCCCGCAAGTAAACCGTAAGAGCACGCGGAGCTACGAGAATTTCGCGTTCGTTATCCCGAAGCGAGGCGGTGTGCATGCCGCGTCGTTTCGGGCAAGCGGTAACGCTTAGTGCAGCGCATCACCCATTCGACGGCCGTCTGCAAAGCGACACGGTGGCCGGGCGAGATGTAAACCGGTTTGACGCCCTGCCTCGTCCTTAACACGGCTCCGATGGTCTCCCCTTTGTCCAAAAGGGGAACCCAAGCGCCGCGCCGGTCTGGAACGCCGTCATGAACACCTAAGAGCCGTGTCTTTCCGACGCCTATCGTCGGGATATCGGTTAGTACCCCCAAATGACAAGCTATGCCCAAGCGGCGAGGATGCGCATAGCCTTGACCATCGACCAGCATCAAATCCGGCAGATCTCGCAAAGCTTGCAAGGCATCCAAGATGGCTGGAATTTCCCGGAAGGATAGAAGGCCCGGAATATAAGGAAACGAAGTCGGCCGCCTCGCAACGGCGCTATCGATCAACTCCAGCTCGGGGAAACTCAACTTCGCCACGGCAGCTCGCGTGACAGTGCCCCCTTCTTCGAAACCGACGTCCACCCCGGCTACGCATCGGACCGTTTCCGGTAATTCGTCCTGCAAACTGACGAGGTTTCGCAGCCGTTTCTGAATGGCGATCGCTTCTTGCGGTGTGACATCCCAGGGGTGTTCGTGTCGTAGCTTCAACTTCAACGTCCATTTTGGTGGATTAAACCTTTCGGCTTCGTCAGCGGGTTTGTCGGCAAAGGATTGCCGACCTACGTCCAAGGTGTAGACCCGAACAAATTCGTAGGATGTGCTGAACGAAGGGAAGCGCCCTTCGACTGAGCTCAGGACAGGCATCGTTCGCGATTGATGCGGTTCGGTTCATGCCGGGCTATCCTGCCCGGCTCCCTCCGGGCGGCTCTCTCCGTGCAAATCGGCGATCTTGCCGATTTGTCGTACCTCAGCGCATCCTACATGCCTAATCTGACAAACTTCGTTTTGCCTCATCCCACAAGGCGTCCATCTCGGCCAGTGTGGACTCAGTCAAGGATTTTCCCCGTGCCGACAATTGCTTTTCGATATAGCGAAAGCGGTTGATGAACTTTCGGTTGCCGCTCCGAAGCGCCGTCTCGGCATCGACCTCGAGGTGCCGGGCGAGATTGACGACGACGAACAGCAAATCGCCGATTTCTTCCCGGATATGGCTTTGGTCGCCCGTTGCCCAAGCGGCCTCGAGCTCGTCCAATTCTTCCCTGACTTTGGCGAAAACTGGCCCTATGTCGGGCCAATCGAAGCCGTGCCGCGCGGCCCGCTTCTGCAATTTCTGCGCGGCTACGAGCGCCGGCAAATTCGCCGCGATGCCGCTCAAAGCACTTTCGTCCTGCTCCGTTTTGCCTTTTTCCCGGCGCTCGGCGACTTTGGATGATTCCCAATACTCATGCCTTTCGGCATCGGTCTCGAATACGGTCTCGCCGAAAACATGGGGATGTCGGCGTATCAGCTTTTCGCTGATCGCGCCGGCCACGTCTTCGAAAGTGAACAAGCCGCGGTCCTCGGCGATCCGCGAATGGAAAACGACCTGCAAAAGCAAATCGCCCAATTCTTCGCGTAAATCCTCGATATCCCCGCGCTCCGCCGCATCGGCGACCTCGTACGCCTCTTCCAAGGTGTAGGGTACGAGGCTCGCGAAGTCCTGCTGCAAGTCCCAGGGACACCCCGTCTCGGGATGGCGCAAGCGCGCCATGATGTCCAACAGCCGCTGGATATTCGTCATATCCGATCGGGCAGCTCGCAGCCGAAGCTTTCCCGATAGCGCTCCTTGAACGCATGCAGGGTGAAGCTGTGATTCTGGGTGCCGAAGGTCTCGACCTTGATGGCTCCCATCAACGAGGCGATACGGCCTATGGTGGGCCAGTCGAATTCTTCCAGAAGGCCGTAGATCAGCCCGGCGCGGTAGGCGTCACCGCAACCGGTCGGATCGAGCACTGCAGTCGGCTTTGCCGGCGGTATTTCGTGGCGGATGCCATTGGCATAGATCAACGATCCTTGTGCGCCCTTGGTGACGATCAGCGCTTCGACGCGCTGCGCGAGTTCTTCCGGCGCGAGACCGGTGCGATCCTGCATGAGCTGCGCTTCGTAGTCGTTCAAGGTCACCCAGGTCGCCAGCTCGACGAAACTCAAGAGTTCCTGTCCGTCGAACATAGGCATGCCCTGGCCGGGATCGAAGATGAACGGGATGCCGGCTTCGGCGAATTGGGCGGCATGCTGAACCATGCCGTCCTTGCCGTCCGGCGCCACGATGCCGATGCGGATGCCGCAATCCGTGGGTACTCGGTTCAGATGGGAAAACGACATCGCGCCAGGGTGGAAAGCCGTGATCTGGTTGTCGTCCATGTCCGTGGTGATATAAGCCTGTGCCGTATAGCTGTCGCCCAGGACCTTGATGAAATCCTGATTAATGCCGCAGTAGCCCAGCCACTGCGCGTAGGGTGTGAAATCCTTGCCCACAGTGGCCATGGGCAGAGGATCGGCGCCCAAGAGCTTGAGGTTATAAGCAATATTGCCGGCGCAGCCGCCATATTCGCGGCGGAGTTCCGGAACCAGAAAGGAGACGTTCAGGATATGGACCTGCTCCGGGAGGATGTGATTCTTGAATCGATCCTGAAACACCATGATAGTGTCGTAGGCCACCGAGCCGCAGATTAACGCTGTCATTCTTTTTTACCTTTTTATCGAATCAAAATCAGTAACCAGACCGCACCGGCGAGGACCAGCGAGAAAAACACGGCCGCCGATCCAATATCCTTGGCGCGGCCGGACAATTCGTGCCGTTCGAAACCGATACGGTCGACGGTCGCTTCGACGGCGCTGTTCAACAATTCGACGATCAAGACGTTCAGCAGCACGCCGATCAAAAGCGCGCGTTCGATGCCGTTCTGGCCGATCCACAGCCCCAAGGGAACGCCGGCGAGGACCAGCAGACACTCCTGCCGAAACGCCTCCTCATTCAGCCAGGCGGCCCGGATACCCGAAATGGAATTGGTAAATGCCGCGTAAAAACGGGCAATGCCCGTGAGCGTTTGTCCTGCCATAGAGGGGTTCTTATTCTGATTTATAGGCGAGATCGGGGTGCCGCGCCGCCCGGACTTCATCCAAACGGCGCACCGGCAGCGAATGGGGTGCGCTCTTAAGCCGATCCGGGTCGGTCTCTGCTTCTTTCAGAATCTCGGCCATTATCCGGACAAACGCATCCAGGGCTTCCTTGCTTTCCGTCTCGGTCGGCTCGATGAGAAAACACTCGGGAATCAAGAGCGGAAAATATACCGTCGGCGCATGGACGCCATAATCCAACAGGCGTTTAGCGAAGTCCAGCGCCGTAACATGATGTTCTTTGGCCAGCCGCTTCAGCGTAATGATGAACTCGTGGGCGGCGCGGCGCTGCGGAAAAGCGGGTTCGAATCCGGCTTCGACCAGTTTCTTGAGCAGATAATTGGCGTTCAGGGTCGAGAATTCCGCCACCCGCTCGAGGCCTTCATGGCCTAGCATTCGGATGTAGACATAAGCGCGCAGGAGAACGCCGACATTTCCCGCGAACGTGACCAGATGCCCGATGCTGTGCGGCCGCTCGGTTTCGGTCAGCATGCGATAGCGCGACCCGTCTTTCACAATGACGGGCAGAGGCAGGAAGGGCAGCAGCTTGTCACCCACGCCCACCGGGCCCGCACCCGGACCGCCGCCGCCGTGGGGCGTCGAAAACGTCTTGTGGAGATTGAGATGAATGACGTCGAAGCCCATGTCGCCGGGGCGCACTTTGCCGGCGATGGCGTTCAGATTGGCGCCGTCGTAATAGAGCAGCCCGCCGGCCCGGTGCACGATATCGGCGATGGCTCGAATGTGCTGGTCGAACACTCCCAAAGTCGAGGGATTGGTGAGCATGATGCCGGCGGTTTGCGGACCCACGGCCAGCTCCAGTGCAGTGAGATCCACGTTGCCGTCGGCATCGGTGGCGACTTCCCGTACCCGAAAGCCGCCCATGGACGCCGAAGCGGGATTGGTGCCGTGCGCGGCGTCGGGCACCAGCATTTCGGTTCGAGCTAAATCGTCCCGCAACCTGTGGTAAGCGCGGATCATGCCGACGCCGGCGAATTCGCCCTGAGCCCCGGCCGCGCAGGCCAGCGAAACCCCGGCCATGCCGGTGATTTCCGCGAGCATCTCCTGGAGCTCGTACAGACAGGCCAAAGTCCCTTGCCCGGTCCGCTCCAGCCCCAGGGGATGGGTATTCAGAAATCCGGGCAGACTTGCGAGGTCATGGCAAACCTTGGGGTTGTACTTCATGGTGCAAGAGCCCAGGGGATAAAAGTGAGTGTCTATAGAGAAATTTTGCTGGGACAGCCGGGTGTAATGGCGAACGGCATCCAGTTCTGAGACTTCGGGCAAGGCCGGAGGAATTTTGCGCAACAAATGGTCTGGAATGGCCGGCGATTCACCGGATTCCGGGAGCAACTGGGCATGCGCGGCGCGCCCTCGGCGCGAACGATCGAAAATCAGCATTCTATCGGCTCCGACCTCTTCAGCCATGATTAAGCAGCGACGCTATTTGGCGTGCGTACGATTCGATATCCTCCTGAGTACGCGTTTCCGTGACACAAACCAGAATGGCTTCGCCGAGTTCCGGATAATCCCTTGCGAGTTCGTGTCCTCCAAGAATCCCCCGTTCCGCCAAGCCGTCCATGATCTCCCTGGCGGGCCTCCGCGTGCGGAAAACCGCTTCATGGAAGAAAGGCCCCGAGAAAACCCGCTCGACGCCGTCGACGGCAGTCAAGCTACTCATCAGGCTGAGCGTGTTTTGATGGCTCTGCAAAGCGACTCGCCGCAATCCTTCCGGCCCTAAGAGCGCCATGTAAATGGTCGCCGCCGTGACCATCAAGCCCTGGTTGGTGCAGATATTGGAGGTCGCCCGGCCGCGGCGGATATGTTGCTCGCGTGCCTGAAGCGTAAGCGTGAAACCGGGCTTGCCGTCCATATCCACGGTCCGGCCGACCAGACGTCCGGGCAGTTGATGGACGTGCGCCTTGCGGCAGCACATAAATCCGAAATACGGTCCACCGCCCGACAAGGGTATGCCCAAAGGCTGGCCGTCCCCGCAAGCGATATCGGCGCCCTCTTGCCCCCATTCGCCCGGGGGCTTAAGGAGAGCCAGTGCCATGGGATTGACCAGCGCGATGGCGATGGCGCCGTTTGCGGCGGCCCAAACGGTCAGTTCGTCTACGGCCTCGAGCACGCCGAAGAAATTGATCTGGGGAATCACCAAGGCGGCGATGTCCGTGCCCGAGTGGATTTCCAGAGACGCCGGATCGACGCGCCCGGTTTCGACGTCATAGGGCAGCTCGATCAGTTCCAGCGCCTGGCTCCCGACGATGGTCCGGACCACCCGCCGGTAAAACGGATGTACGGTCTTCGGCATCAGGATGCGGCGCGAATGCGATTTTCGGTTCGTCCGCACCGCCATCAACACCGCTTCCGCGAGGCTGGTCGCGCCGTCGTAGAGCGAAGCGTTCGATACGTCCATGGCGGTGAGGCTCGCCATCATGCTCTGATATTCGTAGAGCACCTGCAGCGTGCCTTGACTCGCTTCCGCCTGGTAGGGCGTGTACGCGCTGTAATACTCGCCCCGGCTGGTTACGGCCCAAACCGCGGCCGGTATGTGGTGCTCGTAAGCCCCGGCGCCGGCAAAGCATAGAAGCGGACGGTTCTGGCCGGCGCGTGCGCGCATCAAACGCGTAACTTCCATTTCTTTCAAAGCGGGCGGGAGATCGAGCGCGCCGCAACGCAACTCCGCCGGTATTTCGTCGAAGAGCGTTTCTGTCGATGGCACACCGAGGGCCGCAAGCATCTCGCGGATATCGGCTTCGGTATGAGGAATGAAAGGCATGTGGCTAAGGGTTTGCTTTCTTAATTATTTCTGGCCCCTCCGCCGGGCCAGAATGCTATGGGCTCAAGACATTCGATCTGGGCCTGGACAAGGCATGGGCGCTCCTGGCAAACACCGGACAAATCGGCATGTATCATCTGCCGGAGAATTTATGCCGATTGGCACGCGCGACGCGTATAACCCAAAGACATGCGAAACGCCGGTGCCTGTTCCGGCCGCTACACTCGATTCGCTAGCATCGCTACCGGAGGAGAACAAGCGATAAAACAAACGAACCGTTTAGTCGGCCTCAGCGTCTGCTTTATAAGCTTCGGCATCCAAAAGGGTGTTTAGTTCTGAAAGATCATCCGCCTTGACGCAGAACAACCACGCGGCATAGGAGTCTTGGTTGATCGCTTCGGGAGCATCCGACAATGACCCGTTGACCTCGACGATTTCGCCGGATACCGGGCTATAGATGTCCGAGGCGGCTTTCACCGATTCGACCACGGCGCATGCTTCGCCCGCCTTAACCCGCCGGCCGATTTCCGGCAGCTCGACATATACCACGTCGCCCAATTGCTCTTGAGCGTAGTCGGAGATGCCCACGCGTACATTCCCGCTCTCCTCCGGTTTCGCCCATTCATGGGTTTTCGCATACTTCAAATCGTCCGGCAGTCTGCTCATCGTTCTATCCTATTCACCCTAAATAACCGACACTCCGGTCAAATTACGGGAAAACCACGCGATGGTAAAGGGCACCCTATACGCCCGCCATGATTGAACGAAAAATTCCGGGATTGCCATGGCGCAAAGCCAAGGGCTCGCAGTCACGTGGTTAACGTCGGTAGCGATTATGTGGCCGAGGATTACGAAATGGCACACCGGAACCATAAGGCCGCCGTTCCCAGTGACGGAAAGGCTTATTGAACCGATGAGGCTGTCTGTCACGGTACTGAAAAGGTTTATCGAATCGATCGGGCCGTTTGTCGCGGTACTGGAACGGTTTATCGTAGCGATAAGGCCGTCTGTCCCAGTAGTAGGGGCGATGATAACGATCGAACCCATAAAAACGCCGGTCATAGCCATAGGGTCGCCGGTACGTGTAAGGGTAGGCGCCGTATCCGTGGAAATAGCTATAAGGATAATAATCGTACCGGTAGTAAGGACTCGGATATCCCGCGCCGATGCCCGCCCGATAATGAACACCTGCGCCGCAGCCGCTCACGAGCGCACCGATGAACGCGAACAGCAGGATCCGAAGTAATCGACAGGGCTCTTTGAAGCAGACATCCATAAGCAGCGCACGCCTATGAGCAGTCAGTGTCACAGTTTTGATATCGACCTATTAGACTCCTCTCGCACCAAAAAATCATGGGTGCAAGGATTATTTCCTTCGTGATCGGGTCGTACTTTAAACGTCAGAGCTGAAAAGATTTGGCACAGTGAATGCTTAAAGAACAGCGATGCCAGCTACGACAAACTACCGGTATACCGGGGAACAAAACCATTACCGCCGATCGGATAAGCCGGTATCATTTTGCTGTTTGTTCTGGACTCCGAACCCCGAGAAATCAGCATGCCGCCCGAAAAATTCGGAACGCTCGCTGAATGTCTTTTTTATATTTTGTTTTATGAGCTAGCCGATGACTTTTCAATTTACCTCAACAGGCAAAGCCCTCCTGGCTTTGTGCTCGATTTTTCTTGGGTTCCTCCCGGTTGTGACCGGTGCTGAAGCCCTGCTTCCACCCCAGCAAGTCATTCAGAAAACGTCCGATGAGGTAAAGCAAGCCTTACGGGAATACGACTATAAGCTCGACGTTCCCAGAGCGACGCGCATCGTCAAGGAGATCCTGGAGCCCCATGTCGACGTCGATCGCGCGGCCCTGCTCATTCTAGGCAAGCACTGGCGAACCGCCACTCCACAGCAGCGGGAACGTTTCAAAAACGAATTCCGTATGCTGCTCATTCGCACTTACACCGCGGCATTCACCGAATATAAGGACTGGGACATCCGCTATCTGCCGCTTCAGACACCGCTAGCCGACAAGAAAGCCGTCATCAAGACCGAGATTCTCCAGCCCGGCGCAAAACCGGTCGCCGTGGACTATCGCATGGTCGACACCAATGGCGCATGGAAAGTCTATGACGTGCTGATAGAAGGCATCAGTCTGGTGCAAAACTATCGCACGACGTTTAGCGAGGACATTGCCCGGACCGGCTCTTTGGACAGTGTCATCGACGAACTGAGCAAGCGCAACGCTGAAGGATCAAAAGCCTCGATAAACGGCGCTGCCCGTTCCCCGGCCACCTAGAACTGCTTTCCCGCTTACGCGGGTGTCGCGTTGCGCGATGCCCCCCTTGTCGCCCAGGAGAGACATCTCTGCCGGGCGACTTCGATCTTAAGTCAGCCGATCGGGGTGGCTTGCGACAGCAAGGCGAAGGTAATCTCCCGCCAAGGACGGACCGCCATCGATCCTGATACCTGAGCGCCAGCACGCTTTGTAAGCCTGGCTCTTGGGTAATTTCTCACAGAATCACATCTCGATTCTTTCTATCGTCTCGATCTGGCTTGGGGAAACGGTCGCACGCGTATTTTTTCCGTCGGACTCACTGGAAAAAAAGCGATCTCAAGCCCCTCCCTAAGTTTCTTTCGAGTGTTCCCCATTATGAATACTTACGACGTTTATCTTTATCTCGATGGCCGTACCGAGGTTATCAAGATAAAGGCACCAACCAGCCTTGAAGCCAAGGCGATAGCGGAAACCCGATTGGGAATCGCCGAGAGAGGATTCGACCAAAACAGGCATGTGTTTGCTGTAAGCGAGAGAGAAAATCAGAATTTTGGCCGGGAATAGTCTCTCCCATTCGATCTCTTCCCTAGAAATATTATCGAGTCGATCATATTATCGCTTCGGGCGCCGATCCGTGTTCGGCACCTTAACCAATCGCTAATATAAAGGAGATCTCTCGATGAAAACGATAAGATTGATGACCCTGTTCGGTTCCGTGGCATCGATGATCCTCGTGTCCTCCCCAAGTTGGGCCGAAACACCGAACTATCTGAAAGTGAAACAAGCGGAAGTCGAATGGGAAAACAAGAGCAAAGGGAAGGTTCTTGACGTGGAAATTGAAACATCGGCCGCCGTGCCTATGGACGGCAAGGCAGGCGCATTCGGTTATGGCGCCCTGACCGACGGCACCAACAACGTCCTGGTCCTGGTTACTCATTTGCCCATACAGGACAGCACGCACGTAGATCCCAAGAGCGGGTTTCACGCCCACGTGCTCGACCTGAAGAAACCCACAGCGGCCTGCGACGGAGCCACGCTCGAGGTGGATCTTGAGAATTCCGGAAACAATACCGGCTTCGACGCCAATTACACCTGGTCGATCAAAGGCACCAAGATCAAGATAGAGGGTGTTCCGGTAACCGATCTCGGCGATGCAGGTGTGGAAAATCTGGTGAGCTTTTCCATCAAGCCAGTACTAGACGCGCAGCAAAATCCGACCAATCTCTGCGTAACCGTAGCCGAACAGATCTAAATCAATCGTGTACAGCCGGCGGCGCTCAAATGTGCCGTCGGCGGTTTGAAATCAGCCTGTCAACCTCGATATGGTCGATAAGAAGGCTCGTTCAAAAGAAAGCCCCGGTAGACCGAGGCTGTTAAAGGTGAGGTTAAGAGGAGAGTCGATTATTACGCTGTAAAGGATTTTAACCTACCTATCTTATTACATACAAGACTATACATTGGTATCGTTATTCTATTTAAGAATAACAAAACTCTCCCTTTCTGACGCTCTCTAATTCGATCGGCCTCAGATGAGGCAAAGCCGACCTCCTGCACAACACGGTACCATGCTTTCCCAGTCCTAAAGAGCTCAACGCTTCGTTCCCCCGGCTCATCGGAAAATGCTCGGCCTGCGGGGCTATTCCATGCAGTGCGGCAAAATCCAGCATCATATTGTTGATCATCCCCGTGAGCCGGCAGGCGAGCCGGACACGCTTTTTTGCCCCGGGATCAGGCTCGTCTTGATTACTTGAATCGGCTCCAAAACGGCGCCCAGGCGCGAATTGCGTTCAGGCTTCCTTCCACGAAATCGTTAACGAGGATGACCTCCCGAATGACGGGCAACAAGAACTCTGATGCTGAATCAAACCGTCCGAATCATTTACTTTTTGCCGAACTGCACCGGCTTAAGTTTCAGACAAATTGAGACTTCGCATCCGGGGAAAGCTTGTGATGTGGCATCCACATGCACGCGTTATAGGGCTATCCTTGAGCTGTTCCATATCGCTAGAGTTTGCCGGACTACGGCTTAATATGTTTTTCAAAGGAAGAACTTCGTGAGTAACGTAAAACCTTTGTTCGGACGTTTTTCCGGCCCGCCGCCCATCTCCCTGCCGCGAATCCTCCTGATTCTATTGCTCATCGTCTTGGCATGGACCTCGTACTACACAATACCGGCGGAATCGGAAGGCATTGTGCTCCGGTTCGGAAAATACATTCTTAAAGTGCCGCCCGGCCTGCATTTCAAACTTCCGTTCGGCATCGACAACGTGATCGAGGTGCCGACCCAGCGGCAACTCAAGCTGGAATTCGGTTTGGTCACACCCGGCTACACCCACCCGGATCAGGTGGGCAAGGAGCCGGAAAAGGAAAAATCCATGGTGACCGGAGACTTGAATGCGGCGCTCGTCGAGTGGGTCGTGCAATACCGCATCACCGAACCCGAGACTTACCTCTTCGCGGTGCGTAATCCGGGACTGACCCTGCGGGACCTCTCCGAATCGGTCATGCGGGAAGTCGTAGGAGACCGGACAGTCGACGAAATCATTACGATAGGCCGCCAGGAAATCGAGGAATCGGTCCTCGATCGGCTGCGGGAATTGGCGGGCCGTTACCGCCTCGGCGTTTCCGTCAATCAGGTGCAGTTAAAGAACGTCAATCCGCCGGAACCCGTGCAGCCCTCGTTCAACGAAGTGAATCGGGCGCAGCAGGACCGGGAGAATGCCATCAATCTGGCCAACGGCGAATACAACAAAGCCGTGCCCCGCGCCCGCGGCGAGGCGGATCAGAAAATCCGCGCAGCCGAAGGCTACCGGTTCAAGCGGATCAACGAGGCGGAGGGCGATGCCGCCGCGTTCAGCGCCGTTCTCGAGCAATACATCAAGGCGCCGGAGATCACCCGGGCGCGTCTTTACCTCGAAACGCTGGGCGACGTTCTTCCCGAGGCCAAGCAATCGATCATCGTGGACGAATCGGTACAGCAGATCCTGCCGATGCTTCCCTTACCCGCACGGCTGCCGGAGGAAAGATAAATGAGCTTGGCTAAGACTCTCGCGATTCTTCTCGCGCTCTTGGCGGCTGCATTGGTACTGCTGTCCGCATTCACGGTCAACGAAACCGAGCAAGCAATCGTTACCCAGTTCGGCAGGCCGGTCCGCGACCCCATTACCGACCCCGGTCTACATTTCAAACTGCCTCTCATCCAGCAGGTCACCCGTTTCGACAAACGTTATCTGGCCTGGGACGGGCCCATGGTGGAAATGTCAACCAAGGACAAGACCTATATTCAGGTGGATACCTTCGCGCGCTGGCGCATCACCGATCCCATGCAGTATTACCTTCGCCTGCGGGACGAGCGGAGTGCCCAGTCGCGTCTGGAAGATATCTTGGGCAGCGAGACGCGCACGGCGATAGCCAGGCACGAACTGATCGAGGTGGTTCGCACCGACAAAACGCGTCGACCGCTGCAGGATGAAAGCGTCGCAGGCGCGCTATCGGCAGTAGGCGGGCTTGGCGTTTTGCGTCCGATCCAATACGGTCGGCTGGAAATCGAAAAAGGCATCTTCAACGCCGCCGCTCCGAAACTGGCCGAGTTCGGCATCGAGCTTCTGGACATCCGGCTCAAGCGGATCAATTACAATCCGGGCGTGCTCGAGCGCATCCACCAACGCATGATCAGCGAGCGGCTACAGATTGCCCAGCGGTTCCGATCCGAAGGCGAGGGTGAAGCCGCGCGCATTTCCGGCAACAAGGACCGCGACATCAACGAAATCGAATCGGCCGCCTACAAACGGGTTCAGGAAATTCGCGGCGAGGCGGATGCCAAAGCGACGGAGATCTATGCCAGGGCATACACGCAGCGCCCCGAGGCGGCCGACTTCTACCGTTTCTTGAAGAGCCTCGAAACCTATCGCAAGGTCATCAACGGCGAATCTACGGTCGTTCTTTCGACCAACAGCGATCTTTTTGCCTTGCTCAAGCGCATCGAGCAAAAAGGGCACCGTGACCAATAGCGCCACTGCATGGCCAGGCCGTTCGGCACGGCTCGTCGGAAGCTCTCGACCGGAACCAGCCGAATCTTTCGTCGATTTCGGCGTCAAATCGGGGGTATCCGGCGCTATGTCGAGGCAAAGTCACTTGGTGAATCGCTTCCTGGCTACTCTTCTTGCCATCCAGCTTTCTGTCGGAATCGCCGGCTGTGCGACCAATCCCATCACCGGCCGCAGTCAGATCATGTTGGTCAGCGACAACAAGGCCGCCCGGTACTCCGCACAGGCTTACGACCAATTGCTGCTGAATGCAGAAAAACAGCAGGTCCTAGACGAAGATCCCGCCACGGTCAATCGGGTTCGATCCATAGCACAGCCGTTAATTGCACAAGCCGCAGCGCTGCGTCCGGAGACCCGCCACTGGCAATGGGAGGTGCACGTTCTGAAAAGCGATCAAGTAAATGCCTGGTGCATGGCCGGTGGCAAGATCGCCGTATACACGGGACTGCTTCAGAAAATCCGTCCCACGGACGACGAACTGGCTCAGGTTCTGGGACACGAAATCGCTCACGCCTTGCTCTCGCACCAGGCCGAGAAAATGTCGCGCCTTCAGGTTCAAAAGCTTGGCTTGGGCCTAGGCGTTCTGGCCGGGGCAATCGCTGGCTATAACTTGGGCGGCGTGGCCGGCCTCGCCGATACCGTCGCCACCGTCAGCTTGCAGTTGCCCAACAGCCGCAAGGCCGAGAGCGAGGCGGACGCGGTCGGCATCGAGCTCGCCGCCAAAGCGGGATATGATCCTTTTGCCGCTATTTCCCTCTGGGAGAAAATGATCAAAGTCGGAGGCAGCGGCGGTCCGGACTGGCTCAGCACTCACCCCAATCCCGAACAACGCCTACAGAGCATGCGGGTAAAGGCTCAGCAGTTGATGCCTGTTTATGAAGCCAATCGCCGCGCGCCCTGAACCGGTTGTCGGATCGCTTGCGTAGCGGCTTTTAAATCGGCATGCTCGCTGCGAACGGAAGAACGGCAACCCGCCTTTGCACAATTCTTTTCCAATGCCACTTTTGATCGAGCTTAAGCAACGCGCCCGTCGCCTCAAAGCGGAGGCTTTCGCGCTGTATCTGGCCGCCCGTCATCCAAGAACGCCCCGGTATGCAAAGCTTCTCGCGGCCGCGATCGTGGCTTATGCGTTCAGCCCGGTCGATCTCATCCCGGATTTCATCCCCGTGCTGGGATATCTCGACGATCTAGTCTTGATTCCGCTGGGACTGGCCTTGGTGATTCGATTGATTCCATCCGCGGTACTCGCCGAATGCCGATCCGCGGCCGCAGACGCATTCACGCCCGGCAACAAACCGGTGAGTTATGCGGCCGGAGCCTTTATCGTCATGATTTGGTTAACGCTGGCCGCTCTAGGGATGATCTGGCTTTACGGTGTGTTCGCGGATGCGCCGGTCTCGCCTTGAAGACGGACAAGGTTCCACCTGGTAATATCGGCGACCCGATTTGCCGGCATCCGACATGACCGAGTTCCTCCGCTGCCCGACCCATCGTTACGACGACCCGCTCGCGCTGGTGTGGATTGCCTGCGCCGAACGCGTGGGCTTTCGCATCGAACGCACTCCGCACGCCTACGCCTCGACCGATGGGCGCGGCACGATCTTCATCGGCACCGACGACATCCTCGACCCTGACGATTCGCTCGCCCAGATGATTCTTCACGAGCTATGTCATGCCCTGGTCGAAGGGGAAGCCGGCGAAAGACAGGTAGACTGGGGGCTAGTCGGCAGCGGCGGCCGAAATCCATGGCGCGAGCATGCTTGTCTGCGGCTGCAAGCCTATCTGGCCGATAGCGTGGGCCTGCGGGATTTCTTCGCGCCGACCACCGATTTCCGCGTAAGCTTTTGGGAGTCGCTGCCCGCCGATCCATTCACGGCGTCGCCGAAAGAGGGAGGGCGCCGCGAGCGTAGCTGTGTCGCCGCACGCCTTGCCGCTTGGCGGGCATCGCAGCACCGTTGGGCGCCGCACCTCGACGAGGCGCTCGCCGCCAGCGCGGCCATTGCGGCTTTAGTTCCCCGTGTGAAGCACAACGCTAATGCTGGCCCAGACGCCTGCGGCGAAAGCGCGATGCCTTCGCTGTGGACGAAGGCGGCCGAACCACCCGCCCGGCATCCGGCGGGGCACGCGCCCATCGCGGCGTATCATAGCGGCCGCGGCTGTACCGGCTGTGCCTGGGCGTTCATCGAGCGCCGGGGATTGCGCTGCCGGCATGCGCCCGGCGTCCGGCTGCCAAGCGATGCGCCGGCGTGCTCGCGTTTCGAACCGGCCGACGAGCTCGATTGCCTTACCTGCGGCGCGTGTTGCCGCGAGGCTTATGATTCGGTCGAGATCTCCAAGCGCGAGCCGGTGATCAAGCGCCATCCGACCCTCGTCATCATTCACGATGCCCGCAGCAAGCTGCGGCGACACGGCTCGCGCTGTGCTGCGCTGTCCGGAGGCGGCACTTCCACCGAGAGCTACGCATGCGTGATCTACGACGACCGTCCAAGAACCTGCCGCGACTTTACCCGCGGCAGCGGAAACTGCCTCGATGCGCGCCGCAGGGTCGGTCTTTCGCTATGAATGACCGGTCCCTGCAATAAGCCGATCTGAAACCTGCCCAGCGGCATGAAGTCTTAATTTAAACGGGGCTAACCGCTGGCCAGAAGCTCATCGTAATGGCGCCGCGCTTGGTTTCAAGCGGGATACGGGAATCATTATTCAGGAGGAAACCTGTTATGGCTTATCACGATACGCCCATAGACACTGCGACACGGGGATTGTTCGGTTTTGTCGCGGGCTTTTTCGCCACACTGATTTTCCACCAGCTCACATTGGCGCTGCTTTGGGCCGTCGGTCTGGCGCCTTTCGCACCGTTCTCATTGGCGCCAACCTCGCCGTTCGGCATCCCGGCCGTGTTCTCGTTGGCCTTCTGGGGCGGTGTCTGGGGTTTTTTGTTTGCGCTGGTAGAACCCCGGTTTCCGCCGCCTCCCGGCTACTGGGTGACAGCGTTCCTGTTCGGCGCCATTCTGCCGTCGCTGGTGGCGCTCTTGGTGGTATTTCCGCTCAAGGGCCGGCCCTTGGGAGGCGGCTGGCACCCTCCTTTGCTCGCGACGGCGTTCCTGATCAATGGCGCCTGGGGGCTCGGCACCGGCTTGATCTTCAAATTACTCGCCACCCGCTGGCGTGGATTACGTGCCAGCCCTGCGGACCACCATCCGTAGTTCGGAACGTCCGTTCTGAGGACTGATAGTCACGCGATCCGGTTCACTCGACAGTGACGGATTTCGCCAAGTTGCGCGGCTGATCGACGTCGGTACCTTTGATTAATGCGACGTGATAGGCGAGCATCTGCAAGGGCACCGTGTAGACGATAGGCGCAACGATCTCTTCGGTCTCCGCGACGCGTAACAAATTGACGCCCGGCGCGCTCTCCATGGGCACGCGCACGTCGGCGAAGACGTAGAGTTCGCCGCCCCGGGCCTGAACCTCCTGAAGATTCGATTTGAGCTTTTCCAGAAGTTCGTTGTTCGGAGCAACCGCCACTACCGGCATCTCGGCGTCGATGAGCGCGAGAGGGCCGTGCTTGAGCTCGCCAGACGGATACGCTTCGGCGTGAATATAGGAGATTTCCTTCAGTTTGAGCGCACCCTCCATCGCGACCGGATAATGGGCACCACGTCCCAGATAGAGCGCGTGACGCTTGTCGCCGAAACGTTCCGCCCATTGCTGAATTTCGTCCTCCAGAAGTAAAACTCGCTCGATTTGCTCCGGCAGACTTTCAAGCTCCTTGACGATCCGCGCTTCCTGCTCCTGCGGGAGCCCGTTGCGCTTGCCCAGGGCGACGACCAGAAGGAGCAGGGCGGTCAGCTGGGTGGTGAACGCCTTGGTGGAGGCGACGCCGACTTCGGGACCGGCTCGAGTCATCAGGGTCGATTCGGATTCCCGAACGATCGAGCTTTCCGGCACGTTGCAGATCGCGAGGGTGTGCGCATAGCCGAGCTTCTTGGCCTCCTTCAGCGCCGCCAAGGTATCGGCGGTTTCGCCGGACTGCGAAATGCTGACGAACAGGGTCCCGGGCGGAACCACATTCTTGCGGTAACGGAATTCGCTGGCCACTTCCACGCTGCACGGAAGTCCCGCGATCGATTCCATCCAGTAGCGCGCCACCATGCCGGCATGATAGCTGGTACCGCAGGCGACGATCTGAACCGATTTGATGTGGTCGAACGCTTTCTCGGCATACGGCCCGAAAGCGGCATCGAGCACTTTTCCGGCCCGTATCCGCCCGTCGAGGGTTTTTTCGATTGCCACCGGCTGCTCATGAATTTCCTTTTGCATGTAGTGGCGGTATTCGCCGCGCTCAACGGCGTCGGCCGCCAATTTCGTTTCATGGACGGGCCGCTGTACCGGATTTCCGTGTCTATCGTAAATATCGACCGCCTCCGTGGACAAATCGGCGATGTCGCCGTCGTCGAGGAAAATAAAACGCTGCGTTTCACCGACTAGCGCGAAGACATCGGAGGCGATGAAGTTTTCGCTCTCGCCCAACCCCACCACTAATGGACTGCCGTGGCGCGCGGCGATCAGCCGCTTCGGTTCGTTGATGCTGATCACGCCGATGGCATAAGCCCCTTCGAGCACCTTGCAGGTTTCCTTGACGGCCTCGAAAAGACTCAGACCTTCCTCCAAAAATCCGTGGATCTGATGGACGATGACTTCGGTGTCCGTTTCCGATTCGAAATCGTATCCCTTTTGCCGGAGTTCCTTTCTAAGATCGTCATGATTCTCGATGATGCCGTTGTGGACCACGGCCACGGACTCGCGGCAGATATGAGGATGGGCGTTGCGTTCGGAGGGAACGCCATGTGTCGCCCAACGGGTATGAGCTATGCCGACTTTGCCGTCGACTAAGGAAGTTTCCAAAGCCTTTTCCAGCTCCCTGATCTTCCCTTTTCTGCGTACACGCTGAAGCTGAGCGGAATCGTCCAATACCGCCAGCCCCGCCGAGTCGTAGCCGCGATATTCCAGACGGCGAAGTCCTTCCAGCAGGACGGGGGTAACGACTCTGTGTGCGATGGCACCAACAATACCACACATGACTCAACTCCTTTTCTTGGTGGGTCGCTGCCAACCCTCGATGGTAACTTGGTTCGCTCGGCTGAGGGTCAGGGCATTTTCGGGCGCATCCTTGGTAACCGTTGCTCCGGCACCGATGGTTGCATTCTTGCCGACTCTGACCGGCGCGACCAACTGGGTATCCGAACCGATGAACGCGCCGTCTTCTATGACGGTTTGATGTTTATTGGCGCCGTCATAGTTGCAGGTGATCGTGCCGGCACCGACGTTCACGTCGCGGCCGATGATCGTGTCTCCGATATAGCTGAGGTGATTGACCTTGGAACGACTGGCTATCGCCGACTTCTTGACTTCCACAAAGTTGCCGATGTGGACGTGATCTTCGATCCGCGTTTCCGGACGGATGCGTGCAAACGGGCCGATGCGGCAGCCCTGGCCGATCACGGCATCTTCGATGACGCAGTTCGGAAGAATTTCCACGTCGTTGGCGATCTGGCTGTCCTTGATCACGCAATTGGCACCGATGCGGACGTTATCGCCGAGTTTGATCCGGCCCTCCAAAATGACATTGATGTCGATTTCCACGTCGCGCCCGATGGATTCGATTTCTCCCCGCACATCGAAACGCGACGGATCGCGCAAGGTGACACCGTTCCGCATCAAATCTTCCGCCACTCGTCTTTGGAAAACCCGTTCCAGGTGAGCCAACTGTTCGCGGTTGTTCACGCCCAGCACTTCGTCCGGATCGTGCGGCTGTACCGTTTCCACCCGAACGTCATCGGCAACCGCCATGGCGATCACATCGGTAAGGTAATACTCCCGCTGGGCATTATTGTTTTCCAACCGGCTCAGCCAGGTTTTGAGGTGTCTGCCTTTTATGGCCAAAATTCCCGTATTGACTTCGCTGATCTTACGCTCCTCCGGCGTGGCATCTTTTTCTTCCACGATCCTGACCACTCGACCGCTGCTATCCCGGACGATGCGGCCATAGCCGTAAGGGTCGGCAAGATCGACCGTCAACAGCCCCATCTGATCCGCCTCTGCCAGCGGAATCAGCTTTTCGACCGTCTCGTCGCCGAGCAAGGGCACATCGCCATAAAGAATCAGAACCGTGCGCGCTTCGTCGATGTCGTCCGCAACTTGCATGACTGCATGGCCGGTGCCGAGCTGTTCCTTCTGCTCGACCCAGATGACCTTCAGGTGCTCGAGGCTCTTGAGAACTGTCTCGCCACCATGTCCGTAGATCACAGTGATCTTGTCGGGGCACAACCGGGTGGCCAATGCATATACATGCTCGAGTAGCGTACGGTCGCCGATTTTATGGAGTATCTTGGGAAGGGACGAACGCATACGCGTTCCCTGGCCCGCGGCCAGGATGACGATTTCCAAAGGCATCTTCCGTTTTTCCTTGTTGAAGAAGCGGAAAATAAGGACTGGTTCGACCCGATCGAAAACAGCGACCGGATACTCGTATTTATATTAACGTGAAAAACTAAAAAACCCAGCAAAATACAGGAGCGGCGTGCCCGGTATTTTGCTGGGTCTCGAAAACGGCTGAACTTACGCGCGGCCTTTCCGATATTTCTCCAAGGTTCGAAGCTGCATGACAGCCTCGGCGAGCTGTGCCTGTGCCAGAGCGTAATCGATCTTGCCGGACTTGTCCGACAGCATCTCTTCCGCACGTCTCTTGGCTTCCAGCGCTGCCGCCTCGTCGATGTCTTTGGCGCGAACGGCGGTGTCGGCGAGTATGGTCACGACATGGGGCTGAACCTCGAGCATGCCGCCGGAAATGAAAAACGGATGGACTTCCTGATCGTTAACCTTTACCCGCACCTCGCCCGACTTCAGCCGGGTGAGGAATGGTGCGTGCCGTGCGGCAATACCCACTTCGCCCATTTCGGCCGGAGCAACCACCAATTCCGCGAGCCCGGAATAAATCTCCGCCTCCGCACTCACGATATCAACGTGGATCGTCATAGCCATAGTGCTTTTTCTCTTTGAATTATGCGGCGCCCCGGTTGGCTTTCTCCAGGGCTTCGTCGATGCTGCCGACCATGTAGAACGCCTGCTCGGGAATATCGTCGTATTCCCCTTCGACGATCCCTTTGAATCCTGAGATCGTATCCTTCAGGGATACGTATTTGCCCGGCGAGCCGGTGAATACTTCGGCGACGAAGAACGGCTGCGACAAGAATCTCTGCACTTTCCGCGCACGGGAAACGATCAGCTTGTCTTCTTCCGAAAGTTCGTCCATGCCGAGGATCGCGATGATATCGCGAAGCTCTTTGTAGCGCTGCAGGGTGCTCTGCACTTTGCGGGCAACCTGATAATGCTCCTGGCCGACGACGAGCGGATCCAATTGGCGACTAGTCGAATCGAGAGGATCTACCGCCGGGTAGATACCCAGCTCGGCGATCTGACGGGACAAAACCACGGTCGCGTCCAAGTGGGCGAAGGTGGTTGCCGGAGACGGGTCGGTCAAGTCGTCGGCGGGGACGTACACGGCCTGAATCGAGGTGATGGACCCCACCTTCGTCGACGTAATCCGTTCCTGGAGCACACCCATTTCTTCCGCCAGGTTGGGCTGGTATCCAACCGCGGAAGGCATACGGCCAAGCAACGCGGATACTTCGGTACCCGCCAGCGTGTAGCGGTAAATGTTGTCGATGAACAGCAGCACGTCGCGGCCTTCGTCTCGGAAATACTCTGCCATGGTCAAGCCGGTCAGCGCCACGCGCAGACGGTTGCCCGGCGGCTCGTTCATCTGGCCGTATACCAGCGACACTTTATCGAGAACGTTGCTTTCGCTCATTTCGTGATAAAAGTCGTTCCCCTCGCGCGTCCGTTCGCCGACGCCTGCAAACACCGAATAGCCGCTGTGTTCGATCGCGATGTTGCGGATCAGCTCCATCATGTTTACGGTCTTGCCGACCCCGGCGCCGCCGAACAGGCCGACTTTACCGCCCTTGGCGAAGGGGCAGACCAAGTCGATAACCTTGATGCCGGTTTCCAGCAGCTCATTGGCCGCCGCTTGATCTTGGAAGCTCGGGGCTTTCCGATGAATAGCCCAGCGCTCCTTCTCGCCGATCGCGCCCTTCTCGTCGATCGGATCGCCCAAGACGTTCATGATTCGACCCAAGGTTTCCTTACCGACGGGTACGGAAATCGGAGCTCCCGTATTCGTTACCTTCAACCCGCGCATCAAACCGTCGGTGCTGCCCATGGCGATCGTTCTGACAATACCGTCACCGAGCTGCTGCTGAACTTCGAGCACCAGGTCTTTATCATCCACCTTTAGTGCGTCGTAAACTTTGGGAAGGGTCTCCCGTGGGAACTCCACGTCGACCACGGCGCCGATAATCTGTACGATTTTGCCCGAACTCATGACTGTCCTCGTAAAAACTCTTGCGTTTATTCTGTAACGATTCGCTTAGACCGCAGCCGCGCCGCCGACGATTTCCGCGATCTCCTGGGTAATGGCCGCCTGCCTCGCTTTGTTGTAGATCAACTGCAACTCTTTGATGAGTTTTCCGGCGTTGTCGGATGCGCTTTTCATTGCGACCATTCGCGCCGCCTGCTCGCAGGCGTTGTTCTCCACCAGACCTTGGAAAACGATCGACTCCACGTACCGGATCAACAACTGATCGAGCACTTCCTTCGCGTCAGGCTCGTAAATGTAATCCCACTGGCCTTTCTGTTCTTCACCGATGTCCTCCGGTCGGATGGGAAGCAGCTGGACGAGCCGCGGCTTCTGAGTCATCGTATTGAGAAACTCGTTGTAAAGAACGTACAACTCGTCGATCTTGCCCTCGGAATATTCGTCGACCATGGTCTTTATGACGCCGATGATATCCTGCAGATGGGGACGGTCGCCGAGCTTGGTCGCCTGAGAAACCACGTTTGCACCGATCGAACTGAAGAACGCGGTACCCTTTTGGCCAATCGTGCTTAGGGTGACGGCCTTGTCTTCCGCGTTCCATCCGCGCATTCTGCGCAGAGCCAATCTGAATAAATTGGCGTTGAGCCCTCCGCACAGTCCCCGATCGGACGAAATCAGAATGACCCCGACCCGGCTTACCGGTCTCTCGATCGTGAATGGGTGTTTGTATTCCGGGTTCGCGTGAGCCAGATGCTTGATGATCTGCGCGATCTTCCGGGAATACGGCCGCGTAGCCTGCATTCGTTCCTGGGTTCTGCGCATCTTGCTGGCTGCCACCATTTCCATGGCCCGCGTGATCTTCTGAGTATTTTTGATACTCGTGATCTTCAGACGGATTTCTTTTCCGACGGCCATCGATCAATCCCTACCAAGTGTGGGTTTCTTTGTACTTCGTAACCGCAGCGTGCAATGCCGATTGAATCTCGTCATTGTAGTCGCCGGTCGCATTGATCTTTTCCATGAGATCGGCATGTTCCGACTTCATGTAATTTTGCAGACCGTCTTCGAAATCCTTCACCTGATTGACTTGGAGATCGTCCAAAAAGCCTTCGTTGGCGGCGAACAGAGATACGGCCATTTGCGCCACGCTAAGCGGGGAGTATTGGCTTTGCTTCATGATTTCGGTAACGCGCTGGCCGCGCTCGATCTGCTTCCGCGTAGCCTCGTCCAGATCCGAGGCGAACTGCGCGAATGCTGCCAACTCACGGAACTGGGCCAAATCGAGACGAATACCGCCACCCAATTTCCTGATGATCTTGGTCTGAGCGGCACCACCCACACGGGATACGGAAAGACCGGCGTTCACGGCCGGACGGACGCCCGCGTTGAACAAATTGGTCTCAAGGTAAATCTGACCGTCGGTGATCGAAATCACGTTCGTCGGAACGAAAGCCGATACGTCTCCCGCCTGTGTCTCGATGATCGGCAACGCGGTCAGTGAGCCGGTTTTGCCCTTGACCTTGCCGCCGGTCAATTTTTCGACTTCGGCCGCGTTGATTCGGGAGGCACGCTCCAAAAGACGCGAGTGCAGATAGAAAACGTCGCCCGGATAAGCTTCGCGACCCGGCGGGCGGCGGAGCAGCAGTGAAATTTGGCGGTATGCCCAAGCCTGCTTGGTCAAATCGTCATAGATGATCAATGCATCCTCGCCGCGATCCCGGAAGAATTCGCCCATGGCGCATCCGGCATAGGGTGCGATGAACTGCAGCGCCGCGGATTCGGAAGCGGAAGCGGCTACGATGATGGTGTGAGCCATCGCGCCGTGTTCCTCGAGTTTCCGGACCACGTTGGCTATCGAGGACTGCTTCTGGCCGATGGCGACGTAAATACATTTAACGCCCGTGCCCTTCTGATTGATGATGGTATCGACGGCGATGGCCGATTTCCCGGTCTGGCGGTCGCCGATGATCAGCTCGCGCTGGCCTCGGCCGATCGGAATCATCGAGTCAATCGCCTTCAGGCCGGTTTGTAGCGGCTGGCTGACCGACTGTCTAGCAATAACGCCGGGAGCAATTTTTTCGATGGGTGAACGTTCCTTGGTCTCAATGGGACCTTTGCCGTCTATGGGCCGGCCCAGAGCGTCCACAACACGCCCGAGCAATGCCTCGCCGACCGGAACATCAAGAATGCGCCCAGTGCATTTCGCGGTATCGCCTTCAGCCAGATGCTCATAGGCACCGAGCACTACCGCACCAACCGAGTCGCGCTCCAAGTTCAGGGCCATACCAAAGGTATTTTCCTTGAATTCGATCATTTCGCCCTGCATCACTTCGGTCAAGCCGTGGATGCGGACGATGCCGTCGGTCACGCTAACGATCGTGCCCTCGGTGCGGGCCTCGGCACCTATATCGAACTGCTCGATTCGCTTCTTAATGAGTTCACTGATTTCAGATGGGTTCAGCTGCATGATTCTTCTCGCTCTAAGTCCAGAGTCTCTTTGCTAATCTTTCAACCTGGCCGCGGATGGATGCGTCTATCACCCGGTCACCCGCCTTGATGTAAACGCCGCCGATCAAAGTTGGATCGACATCGACGCGCAAACGTGCTTTTTTCTCCAGAACACGCTCCAGCACGGAAGACAACCGCGTTTGTTCAGCGTCTTTCAACGGAAAAGCCGTGCTGACGTCTACCTCGATGTATCCTTCATCCTCGGCCTTATATTGGTTAAATAGCTCGGCGATATATTTAACCAGGTCAAGCCGGCGATTCCGGATCAGCAGCCGGACAAAATTTTGTGCCTCAGTGTCCAGGTGATCTTTGCAGAGACCGAGAAAAGCCTCCGAAAACTGCTCGCGGTTAGCCTTGGGATTGGCCGCGGCTTTAGCTAACTGCTCGTCTTGCATGAGCAGAGTGACGAAAGCGAGCGCGTCGCTCCACTTATCAGCCGTTCCCGTTTCTTTGGCCCTCTTGTAAACCGCAACGGCATAAGGCCTCGCCAACGTCGTTAACTCGCTCATTATGCTTGACCCAACTGCTTACCGAGGTTGTCGATAATTTCCCGATGCTTCTTTTGATCCACTTCTTTCTGCAGGATTTGCTCGGCCGCAGAAATGGCCAGCACCGCTACCTGTTGACGCAAACCTTCTTTCGCCTGCTGCAATTCGCGCTCGATCTCGGCTTTCGCCGCAGCAACGATCCGCTCGCCTTCATCCTTCGCCGATTGCTTGGATTCCTCGACCACCTCGCTGGCGCGCTTTTGCGCTAGATTTACGATGTCTGCGGCCTGATCCTTAGCTTCCCGCAACAAAGCGGTCGCGCGCTTCTCGGCCAACTCCATCTCATGCTTGCCTTTTTCAGCCGAAGCGAGACCGTCGGCAATCTTCTTTTTGCGCTCCTCGAGCGCTTGCATCAAAGGCGGCCACACGTACTTCATGGTGAACCACACCAGAAGCGCAAATGTGATCATTTGGCCGATCAGAGTGGCGTTAATACTCACAGCGCTTTCCTCTTTGGTTGTTTGCCATTAAAGCGTCGCAATCGCGGCTTTTTTAGCCCTTGAGTGCGGACAGGAACGGATTGGCGAAAGTGAAGAACAGAGCGAGACCCACGCCGATCATGGTTACGGCGTCGAGCAGACCGGCGACGATGAACATTTTGACCTGCAACATCGGAACCATCTCCGGCTGACGCGCGGCGCCTTCCAGGAATTTGCCGCCCAACAGGCCGAAACCGATAGCGGTTCCCATGGCGCCCAGGCCCAGGATGATGCCCACGGCGATTGCGGTCATGCCAGATACAGATGCGATTTCCATTGTTCCTCCGAATTATCGAACGTTAAGGTTGATTGAAAGAGATTAATGATCTTCGTGGGCTAGACTCAGATATACGATGGTCAGAACCATGAAGATGAAAGCTTGCAAAGTGATGATCAGAATATGAAAGACCGCCCAGGGGAAACTCAGCAAGGGCTGCACGTACCAAGGCAGCAGCGCGATCAATATGAAAATCAGCTCGCCGGCATACATGTTTCCGAAAAGACGAAGGCCGAGAGATACCGGTTTCGCCAATTCCTCGACAAGCTTCAGAATCAGGTTGAACGGGATCATCCATACACTGTGAAAAGGGGTCAGAATCATTTCTTTCCCAAAACCAATCGGCCCCTTCACTTTGAAGCTGTAGAACAGAATCAGGAAGAACACCGAAATCGACATCGCAAAGGTCGCGTTCAAATCCGTACTGGGAACCACGCGAAGATAGTCGAGCCCGATGGCCTTGCCGATATCGGGCAACAGGTCGACCGGAATAAGGTCCATCGAGTTCATCAAGAATACCCAGACGAAGATGCTCAACGCCAAGGGTGCGATTAACGCGCTACGCCCATGAAAACTATCCTTGACCTGAGCGTCAACGAATTCGACGATCATCTCCACAAAATTTTGCAGGGGGCCGGGTACGCCGGAAGTCGCCTTTTCAGCCGCCTTGCGGAAAATGATGACGAATAAGCCGCCTAAGAAAACAGAGAAAAACAGGGTATCCAGATGAAATGTCCAGAATCCTTCGCCGGTCGATAAGGGGGTCAAGTGGTGAACGATATATCCAGTTGCCCCGCCAGAGCCGTGTTCTTCTGTCGCCATATTCTCTCTCGTTAGCGTTCGATATCGCGCATCAAAAGCGCACACCAAAATACCATCAATACCGATACGAAACCGGCAAATAATGGCAGGAATAAAATGTTAGGCAGTTGGAAAATTAAAATAAATAAACCGGCGGTTATGATTATTTTTATGCTTTCGCCGATATAAAACGATCTCACGATGTCTTTTGCCGTTCTTGTTTTATCGGAAAATCCGAATTTTGCGGCGAAATAGACGTTCGGCAAAAAGGCTATCAACCCGCCGAGCAACGCTGACCTAGCTGCCAGCCAACCGAAGAAGGCCAACGTGAAACCGCCGATCAGTGCAATCGCAAGAAGCTGCATCAACAGAACCCGCTTGACGGCGAAAAACAACTTTTTCGCACCCATTGAGGGCCCCCAAACAAATGCTTCGGAATGATAACAACCAAAATGCGGAAGATCAATGTTGCATGTTTATTTCAAACGATCGAGCACACCTTCCAGTTGATCCAGGCTGTCGTAATGGATGACGAGTTGTCCGGCGCCTTTTTTTCCGTGTTTGATCAGCACGGGAGCGCCGATTCGCGTGGCGATTCGCTCTTCGAGGCGGCGAATGTCGGGATCCTTCATCTCCGGTTTTCGCGCCTTTTGCCCATCCCGGAGCTTTTGGATAAGCAACTCCGTAGCACGAACGCTCAACTTTGCCGAAGCGACTTTACGGGCAATTTCAGCCTGAAGCTGAAATTCCAGCGCGAGTATCGCCCGAGCGTGTCCCATTTCTATGGCACCGGTAAGCAGAAGATGCTTAGCATCCGGATGAAGTTCGTTCAAGCGCAGCAAGTTGCTGACGGTAGCCCGGGATTTGCCGACGGCATCCGCGACCTGCTGGTGGGTCATCTCGAACTCTTCGAGCAGGCGCTTCAGGGCTTCCGCCTCCTCGAGAGGATTCAAGTCTTCTCGCTGGATATTTTCGATAAGGGCGATCGCTAAGGCGGTCTGATCCGTAACCTCGCGCACGACCACCGGCAAATCGTGCAATCCTGCCAGTTGGGCCGCCCGCCACCGTCTCTCGCCGGCGATGATTTCGTACTGGCTGTCACCCATAGGTCTGACCACCACGGGCTGGACCACGCCCTGCGCACTGATCGAATCGGCCAATTCTTGAAGTCGCGCCGGGTCGATATCCTTGCGCGGCTGGAAACGGCTCGGCCTGAGTTGATCTATGGAAAGCGTTCTGAGCTTCTCGGTCTCGTTTTCGAGTTTCGCGCCGCCCAACAGGACATCGAGGCCGCGGCCGAGTCCTCGTCTTTTTGCCGTCATGACTTGAATTTATTGAAGAATTGAAGGAATTTTTCGCGATTTTTGATTGCGTCGCACGATTTCGCCCGCCAAGGCCAGATAAGCGACGGCTCCTCGAGAAGACTTATCGTACTTTATCGCTGGCAAACCGTGGCTCGGCGCCTCGGCAAGCCGAATGTTGCGCGGGATGATGGTGCGGAAGACCTTATCGCTGAAATGGGCGATCAATTGCGCGGAAACGTCATTGGCGAGCCGGCTGCGTGGATCGTACATCGTGCGAAGCAAACCCTCGATACGAAGTTCCGGATTGACCGAGTCGCGGATATTCCCCAGCGTATCCATTAAATCCGAAAGTCCTTCCAAGGCGTAATATTCGCACTGCATGGGAATCAACACGCTGTCCGCAGCGACCAAGGCGTTGAGCGTCAGCACGTTAAGCGACGGTGGGCAGTCGACGAGGATGAACTGGTAATCGTCGCGGCAACTCTTGAGCGCCTCGGCAAGCGCGCGCTCTTTGCCTGCCTGTTTCATCAGTTCGACCTGAGCGGCAGTCAGATCGGCATTACCCGGCAGAAGATCGAAGCCGATCTCGGTCAAAGATTTGACGGCCTCGCGTACCGTGGCGTGACGCGTCAATACGTCGTAAGACGAATTTTTGAGACTTTTCTTGTCAACGCCGCATCCCATAGTCGTGTTGCCTTGCGGATCCAGATCCACAAGCAAAACGCGATGCTTGATCGCCGCAAGCGACGCAGCCAAGTTAATGCTGGTGGTCGTTTTACCCACGCCCCCCTTTTGGTTGGCTACCGCAATAATTTTGCCCATGGTTTCCTCAGCCGATAGCTATTTCGATCAAATGACGTTCGACGTCCAGACCCGGAATCTTTAAACGATGACTCTTAACCGGCGAGTCTTTAAGGGTCTGTATTTCGCCCTCCGGAAACTGCCCTTTCTGAGCCAATATCACGCCGTGGGGAGCCAGCATTCTGCGCGTTGTCTCCATTATTTCCGCAAGGCTCGCATAAGCCCGCGCCAATATCGTGTCGAATCCGTGGTCCGGATGGTAGTCTTCCACCCGCGAGGTGACGACCTCCACGTTCGCGAGACCCAATTCGATCACGGCCTGCTGAACAAAACGGGTCTTCTTCGCGTTGCTGTCCAACAGAACGAAATGCCTGCTCTCGCTCATGACAGCCAAGGGAATACCCGGCAAACCGGCCCCGGTTCCCACGTCCAGTATCCTTTCGCCCCGGAGATACGGCCAAATGGTAAGACTGTCGAGCAGATGCAAATCCACTCCCGTCCGCAAGTCGCGGATGGCCGTCAAGTTGTAAACCCGGTTCCATTTCTGGATTAAGCGCAGAAAGGCCAAAAGCTTTTCGTGTTGCTCCGGCGTAAACGGTATGTTTAACGCGGTTATTCCGTCCGCTAGACGTCTACCGATTTCGTCCACTTAAGATCAGGCGCTCTTCTTTTTAAGATGGACCAACAGCAGCGAAATCGCCGCCGGTGTGACGCCCGGAATCCGCGCTGCTTGCCCGACAGTTTCGGGACGTTGTTGTTTGAGCTTTTCCCGGACCTCGTTGGACAACCCGATGACGTTCTGATAATCGAGACTTTCCGGCAAACGCCAATGGTCGTAGCGGCGAGAGCGCTCGATCTCCGCCTGCTGGCGATCGATGTAGCCTTGGTACTTCGCCTGAATTTCGACTTGATCGAGAACTTGCTCGTTTTCTTCTTCAGTTAACCGAGCGGATATCGCTTGGAGGTGTTCGATGCGGATCTCCGGTCGCCGCAGCAGTTCGAGTAGGGTGGATTCCCGCAACAGCGGCGCACTCAGGAACCGGCTTATGGTTTCGGCTTCGGCAGTATTCGGTCTGACATACGTTTTTGCCAGGCCGGTCTGTATCTCCGCAATGGCCTGCTGCTTCGCTTCGAATGCACGCCAGCGCTCGTCGTCCACCAATCCGAGTTCGCGGCCTTTCCCGGTCAGCCGAAGATCGGCGTTGTCCTCTCGTAGCAGCAACCGGTATTCCGCCCGGCTGGTGAACATGCGATAGGGTTCGCTCGTGCCCCGAGTGATCAGATCGTCGATCAGAACCCCCATGTAAGCCTCGTCGCGCATAGGCGACCAGGGTTCCAGATCCTTGGCCTTGCGCGCGGCGTTGACGCCCGCGATCAGACCTTGCGCGGCGGCTTCCTCGTATCCCGTCGTGCCGTTGATCTGTCCGGCGAAGAACAGGTTCTCGAGGTGCTTGGTTTCGAGCGAGGACTTCAGGTCGCGCGGATCGAAGAAATCGTATTCGATGGCGTAGCCCGGCCGTGTGATATGAGCGTTTTCGAAACCGCGTATCGACCTCACAAGCTCGTACTGCACGTCGAAGGGCAGACTGGTCGAAATGCCGTTCGGATAGATTTCGTAAGTATCGAGACCTTCGGGTTCAACAAAAATCTGGTGCGAATCCCTTTCCGCGAAACGCACGACCTTGTCTTCGATAGAGGGACAATAGCGCGGCCCGACCCCTTCGATAACGCCCGCATACATCGGCGAGCGGTCGAGACCGCAGCGGATGATATCGTGAGTCCGTTCGTTGGTACGGGTGATGTAGCAAGGCACTTGGCGAGGATGTTCCTCCCGCCGGCCGAGGAATGAGAACACGGGAACCGGCTCGTCGCCGGGCTGCTCCAGCATGACCGCATAATCGATGCTTCGCCCGTCGATCCGAGGAGGCGTTCCGGTCTTGAGCCGGCCGACCCGAAACGGCAGTTCGCGCAAACGCGCCGCCAAAGCGTTAGAGGGCGGATCGCCCGCCCGGCCGCCTTCGTAGTTTTCGAGACCGATATGAATCCGGCCGGCCAGGAAGGTGCCTACGGTGAGGACCACCGTACGAGCCCTGAATTTGAGCCCCATCTGCGTGATCACGCCGGCTGCGCGGTAATTTTCCACGATCAGATCGGATACGGCCTGCTGGAATAAGGTCAAATTCGGCTGAGTTTCCAGCACCCGACGCACGGCTTTCTTATAAAGCACGCGATCGGCTTGGGCCCGAGTCGCCCGCACCGCCGGGCCTTTGCTGGCATTGAGCACACGGAACTGAATGCCGGCTCGGTCCGCAGCATGCGCCATCAAGCCGCCCAGAGCATCGATCTCCTTGACCAAATGCCCTTTGCCGATCCCCCCGATAGCGGGATTGCAGCTCATCTGGCCAAGGGTTTCGATGTTCTGGGTAAGCAGCAGCGTCTTAGAGCCAGTCCGCGCAGCCGCCAAAGCCGCTTCCGTACCAGCGTGTCCGCCACCGACCACGATGACGTCGAATTCGGTGGAAAAATGCATGAGAGTTGAAATTTCAGGCAGATAGACCGGTTTTGCACTCCCCTGAAGTGCGCGCATAGCTTACTACATCGAACGCCAAAATTGGCATTGCGTTTAAGCCAAGACACGCCCGTACGCTCTGTGATGCAAAGCCACGCAATCTTTTTACCTATACACTATTGTTCAACACATTCTACACCTAGCGTTAACAAATCGAACAACACGGCTCCGCCAGTCCTTATCGAAACTCCGATGACTACATTACTTTGGCTACAAACCGGTGCCTGTGGCGGCGATACGATGTCGATCCTGTGCGCCGACAGTCCGTCGCTGGAAGAACTCCTGGATCAATACGGCATCGACATCCTCTGGCAACCGTCCTTGTCCTCAGAGCCCAAAGGGAAGCTGGACGCCCTGATCGAGGCCATTCTCAGGGACGAGCAAAGACTCGATATCTTGTGCATCGAAGGCAGCATCATGACCGGACCCAATGGATCCGGCCTGTACGATCCGTATCGCGGCCGTTCCAAGATGAGTTTGGTCAGGGAGCTGGCGGAAAAATGCCGTTATCTGGTTGCCATGGGTACTTGTGCGGCCTTCGGCGGCGTCCACGCCGCACCCCCCAATCCGACCGACTGCACAGGCATCCAGTTCGACAAGAAACTTCCCGGCGGCTTGCTGCCTGCCGAATGGCGGTCGCGAGCGGGAGCGCCGGTCATCAATGTCTCCGGCTGTCCGGCACATCCCAACGCCATGACCAAGACGCTGGCCATGCTGGCTTCCGGACTTCCGTTGGAACTCGACCATCTCAACCGCCCTAAGGATTTTTTCAATTCCCTGGTGCATCAAGGCTGCACGCGGAACGAGTATCACGAGTACGACGTCGAGGACAGCGCCTTCGGCGAAAAGGGCTGTTTGTTCTTCAACCTGGGCTGCCAGGGACCGACCACGCATGCCATTTGCAATACCGAGCTTTGGAACGGCCGCAGCAGTAAAACCCGCGCGGGAGTACCCTGTTTCGGCTGTACGTCCCCGGACTTCCCGCTGGACCAGGATCTGTTTCGCACCGAGAAAATCGGCGCCGTTCCGATAAACCTGCCCTTGGGGGTGGAGCGCGCCAATTATATGGCGTACAAGAGCCTGGCCCACGAGGCCGCGCCCGAACGGGTCCTGAATAAAGAAATGGATCCCTGATGGCTAGACGAATTATCCAGATCGATCTTAATCGGGTCGAAGGCGACCTGGAATTCCAGTTGGAGCTGGAAGGTCGCGAAGTGGTAGATGCCCGCTGCATCGGTTCGCTCTATCGGGGATTCGAGCAAATCCTCATAGGCCGAAAACCTAAGGACGCATTGGTCATTACGCCCCGAATCTGCGGCATTTGCGGCACCGCCCATCTCTATTCGGCCGTTCTGGCCCTGGAGCAAATCGGTCGTATTGCCGTGCCCCCCAATGCTTCCCGCATCCGCAATCTATGCCTGATGGCCGAGACGGTGCAAAGCGATCTGCGGCAATCGTTTCTATTCTTTACCGCCGATTTTTGCCATCCCAAATATGCCGGCCGGCCGCTTTACGAAAAAACACTGGGGACCTTCCTGCCCTTCAAAGGCTGGGCCCATCGCGGCACCCTGGAGCATTCGCGCCATGTTCCCGGGATCGTTGCCATCTTCGGAGGCCAGTGGCCCCATTCCTCCTACATGGTGCCGGGCGGGGTGACGGCTCCTCCCACCAGTCGCCGCATCCTGGACAGCCTGTCCATCATCAACAATCTGACCCGATGGTTCGAGCAGGCAGTCATCGGAACCGATCTGGGTCCCTGGCTGGAGCTCGAATCCGCCGACCAGCTCTTCGCCTGGCTCGAAGCCGCGGACACTCACGCGAATAGCGCCATCGGCCTGATGACGAGGATGAGCCGCGACATCGGCCTGCACCGTTCCGGTTTCGGAACTTCCCATATGCTGAGCTGCGGCGCTTACTACGATTCGGCCGGCGGGCAGATGTTCAAATCGGGCTTCCTCAATGGCGACACGGGGAAGATCGAACCTTTCGATCAGGCCGAAATCGCCGAGCACGTGCGCTATTCCTGGTTCGAGCCGTATGAAGGCGGCCGCCATCCGTTCCGCGGTGAGACCATTCCGGATTTTCAACCCCACTCCGATCGCTATTCCTGGAGCAAGGCGCCCCGCTATCGGAACGAGGTGGTACAAACGGGTCCCCTGGCCGAATTGCTGATCGACGGCGATCCGCTGATCGACTCGCTGTATCGGGCGGAGGGCGGAAACACCTGGTTGCGCCAGTTCGCCCGCCTGCGCCGCACGGCTTTGCTGCTCCAGAAAATGCGGGAGATCCTGCACGAGCTGGCCGCCCATCTGGACGATCCCCACTTTACTTCGCCTGCCGCGGACGAAATCCCGGACGGGGAGGGATTCGGACTGATAACGGCGGCACGGGGTGCCTTGGGCCACTGGGTGCAAGTCACCGACGGAGCCATTTCCCGGTACCAGGTCATCACGCCGACCGCCTGGAACGCATCGCCCAAGGACAGCGAAGGCCGGCACGGACATTGGGAGAGTAGTTTGATCGGCCTTACCGTCAACGATCCGGACGATCCCGTGGAGATCGGCCATATTATCCGCTCCCACGATCCCTGCCTGGTTTGCACCGTGCACCTGTTGGATACGGGCAAGCGGATGACGGTCTGGCCCTGATCATGGACGGTCGTCACATCGTCTGTTTCGGTAACGAGTTGCACGGCGACGACGGCTTCGGCATCCGCGTTTATCAACAGCTCCGCCGGCTGGCTTGGCCGAGGGACGTCAAGCTGTTCAACGCGGGCATAGCCGGACTGAATGCACTGGAATTCTTGACCGATTGCCGTCAGGCGATTCTGGTTGACGCATTGGCCGATACGGGGAATGCCGGCGCTGTTTGCGTATTCAAACCCGACGATACGGTCGGACGCTGGGAAACCCCCATCGGTCATGGCTTGGGTATTCCGTACTTGTTGAAGGCCCTCGAAATCGTCTGCGAGTCGCCACCGGACATCATCATCGTGGGGGCCGAGGTCGAGAAAAGGGCCATCAAGCCTTTCTCTCCCGGTCTGTCCGGCAAGTCGGAACGCGCCGTCGAAAAGGCGGTCCGTACTATCCAGCGTCTGGTGTCGGTGTGAAACCCCTAAACCCGCCGAGCCGCCGTATCGCCGTCGAATCGGTGACTCTCGTCGAAACGGCCTGTCCGCCCCGTTGGATGGGGCGCATTCTTTTTCCGGGCGAACGCCGATTCACGGACATCCTCATTTTCAGCAGGGATGGCCAATTCTGGGCGATTCCCGCCCATTGTCCGCATGAGGGTCACGATTTGACGGACTGTCCCTTGTTCGACGGCGGAAAGTTGATCTGTCCGGTGCACGGCCAGCGTATCGAACTGAATTCGGCAGCACTGAAGGTCGAAGTGGACAACGGCCGATTTAACATCCCCTTGCCGGAGAAGGGACCCTATTGGATTTGCAACACCGATCACGAACCAAGTCGCGGGGAAGAGGATTCCGAAGCCCTCCGCCAAATGAGGGAAGAAACCGAAAAACTGAGGCTGGCGAATCTGAAACAGGAAAAACGCATCCTGGCCATCACCCGAAGCATGGATGCCATGCTCAAGGAATCGGAGCAACAGAAGGCGAAACTCAAGGAAGCCATGGGACGCCAGCAGGCTCTCAGCCGCTTCATCCAGCGTGTGCTGGACACCATGGATGATGTTCTGGTCGTCGTCGATGCGGAGGGCCGCATCCGTCAGGTCAACGGAGCGGCGGAACGCCAGCTCGGGCTCTCCGAGGAAGCGTGGTCCGGTTCCCCTGTCGACGAACTGCTGTCTCCCGAAGACAGACGGTTTCTCGCCGCGCAATTGCCGTCTTTGCCCTGGCCGGCGAAATCGGCACTGCTGGAGACCATCCGTTTGCACAAATCTTATAGCGGCGAGCACCGTCTGTCCGTTCCGCCCCGCCAGCGCCCGGGCCCGATTTACTGGCTGAAGGGCAACCTGCTGCACTCGGAGCAGGGCAAGCTGGAAGGCGCCGTCATCACGGCGACGAACATCACCGAAATCAAAGCAAGGGAAACCCAACTGCGGCTGAACGCCAAAGTATTCGAGAACACCAGCGAGGCGATTTTCATCACCGATCTCGAGGGAACGATTCTGGACGTGAACGACGCATTTTGTGATATCAGCGGCTATCGGCGATCGGAGGTGGTGGGTCAAAGCACCCGTTTGCTCAAATCGGGTCTGCAAGACCAGGCATTTTACGTCCGTATGTGGAAAACCCTTTTAAGCAAAGGCTATTGGAAGGGCGAAATCTGGGATCGGCGGAAGAGCGGCGAGTGCTTCCCGATGCTGCTGACCATCAATGCCGTCGCCGACGAGCGGGACAGGCTCACCCATTACGTGGCCGTCGCCCTGGATATCAGCAGCTTGAAACATGCCGAGAGAAAATTGGAACAATTGGCCTACTACGATTCTCTGACGGGCCTGCCCAACCGCTTTCTCTTCAAGGAACGGTTCGAGCACGAAAGCGCTCTGGCGCTACGCAACGGAACCAGGTTGGCCGTATGTTTCATCGATCTGGACAATTTCAAGGATGTCAATGACACGCTGGGGCACTGGGCCGGCGATTACCTGCTGAAGGAAGTCGCGTCGCGTATCCGGAACTGCCTGCGCAAAACCGATACCGTGGCGCGGTTCGGCGGAGACGAGTTCACCATCATTCTGTCGAACGTCGCCGATGCCGCGGAACCCGCCGATGTTGCCCAGAAACTTATCGATACGGTGGGGAAGCCGATCCACATTCAGAACCATCAGATCTTCGTGGGCGCCAGCATCGGCATAGCTTTATTCCCCGACGACGGTCGGGATTTCACCACCTTGACCAAACACGCCGATGCCGCCATGTATGTGTCCAAGGCAAAGGGACGCCGGACATTCCGCTATTTCGAAGACCACATGAAAGAGGAGCCGCGCCAGCGCATGGTGATGGAAACCCAGTTGCGCCAGGCGATCGAGCGGGAGGAGTTCTTACTCTACTATCAGCCCAAGGTCGACTGCGTTTCGAACCGGATCACCGGCGCTGAAGCGCTGATCCGCTGGCGGCACCCCGAGCAGGGCATCGTATCGCCCGGCCGCTTCATCACCATTGCCGAAGAAACGGCCCTGATCATTCCGCTCGGTCAATGGATTCTCAGGACAGCCTGTTTAAGAACCAGCGCTTGGCAGCACAAACTGCCGGAATTCCGAATCGCTATCAACCTCTCGGCCAAACAACTTTTAGCGGACGATTTCATCGACTTGCTGGATCGCGTGCTGGCCGAAACAGGAACCGATCCCGGGGCCGTCGAATTGGAAATCACCGAAACCTTGGTAATGCACGACATCGAAAAAGCGTCCGAGCGGCTGAGCCGTATCCGGGATCGCGGCATCCATATCGCCATGGACGATTTCGGCACCGGCTATTCGTCCTTGTCTTATCTGCAAAAATTGCCCGTCCAGACCATCAAGATCGACCGCTCCTTCATCCATGCCTACACCGGCGACCCGACTTCGGAGCAAGCGGCGCTGATCAAGACCATCGTGACTTTGGGGCAAATCCTCAATTTAAAGGTCGTGGCCGAAGGCGTCGAAACTCGGGAGCAACTGGAACTTTTAAAATTCTATGGCTGCCACGAAATTCAGGGTTACTACGTTTCTCCCCCTCTGCCGGAGGACGAGTTCGAAAAACGCTTTATCGAGCAGCGGGACTCTTGAATCCAATGCCGCTCCGAGCATTTCTTTGAGCGTTTTTTCAGCATGCACGCGCAGCCCCCGAGTTCCAAGCATTCA
Organism: Methylocaldum sp. GT1TLB; assembly: GCF_051027445.1. Lineage (NCBI taxonomy): Bacteria > Pseudomonadati > Pseudomonadota > Gammaproteobacteria > Methylococcales > Methylococcaceae > Methylocaldum > Methylocaldum sp. GT1TLB. The sequence goes on along the minus strand of NZ_CP194898.1, from coordinate 3,459,818 downwards.
GCCATAGAGCGGAGATACGAATTCGCCTAGATCGATTGTTCGGGGAGACTGTCCCAGCCGTTCAGTCCGTCCGTTTTCAGGCTAATCTCCAGTAGCAATTCGACCTCTATCCAGAACGGCCGTGCGTGCCGATGCAGTCCCGGGCATGCAGTTCCTTGTACTAGCGCCGGACATCCAATGCATCAAGGGTTTGCGCATCGGCTCGGAAAGCCCTGGTTCGAGCTTAGAGCATTTTCATATCTACCGTACGGGCACTCGCGAGTAGGTCGGGAATCCCTTCCCAATCGCAAACGGTCGCTTTAGTCGCGACCCTTCCAATCGCAAACGGTCATCCGGGGAAGGGGCTGGCCGGCGCTCCCGGCCAGGTCGTTTGCGATTGGAGCGCCCGAATGACCCTTCCAATCGCAAACGTCGCTTTAGTCGCGACCTTCCAATCGCAAACGGCGTCTTCGGGAGCGCCGAAGCCGCCCTTCCCGACGCCGCCGTTGGGCCAACGGGTTCGTCGGCAAAGGATTGCCGACCTACAAATACTTGAGTCGATTTACCCTAGCCGAAAGCGCCAACGACTTCCGCCAAGTCCGTTATGCCGTATGAGCGAGATGAACACTTCGCTGTCATTTCGGCGGGCGGTCAGAATCGCGGGCTTAAGATGCCTAGAAACCCATCGGGGCGTCGTTTTAGGTTATATCCCAAAAACATACCGGATTTTGGGATATAACCGATTCAGATGCTTTCGAATTGATACGGAAGCCCGCGTCCGGTCTCTGCGCCGTCGCGTCTTCCGACAAAGCTATACTTCGTTGCGAAAACGACTTCTCAGGTTCTCCATGCGCAACGCCCTAAACCGACTCTTCCATACCGCCAACACCGTCATCCTCGGCAAGCCGCGCCAGATCCGTCTCGCGATCTGTTGCCTGCTGGCGCGGGGGCATTTACTCATCGAGGATGTGCCCGGCGTCGGCAAAACGACCTTGGCGCACACTCTCGCCAACCTTTTGGGCCTCAAATACCAACGCATTCAGTTCACCAGCGATCTTTTGCCGGCCGATATCGTCGGCTCGTCGATCTTCGACGGGAACAACCATGCGTTTCATTTTCAACCCGGTCCGATCTTTCACCAAATGATCTTGGCTGACGAGATCAACCGCTCGACCCCGAAAGCCCAGAGCGCGCTGCTCGAAGCGATGGAAGAACACCAAGTTACGGTCGAGGGAGAAACCCGTTCGCTGCCGGAACCGTTTTTCGTCATCGCTACTCAAAATCCTGTGTGCCAGATCGGAACGTTTCCTTTGCCCGAGTCTCAATTGGACCGGTTCCTGATGCGCATTAGCTTGGGTTATCCGGATAGCCGGTCGGAGCGTGCCTTGCTCAAAGGCGAGGACCGCTTCGTTTTGCTCGAAAAACTCCCGGTCTGCCTTCAGACGGACGAATTAGTGGCGATCCAGGACCAGGTCAGGACCATACACGTCTCCGATGCGCTGTTGGATTATCTCCAGGCGCTGATCAGATTCAGCCGCGAATCCGGTCATTACGAATGCGGATTATCGCCGCGCGCGGGCCTCGCCCTGTTGAACGCCGCCCGCGCCTGGACCTTCATCGAAGGCCGTGAAGCGGTCCTGCCCGAGGACGTGCAGGCGGTATTGGCTCCGGTTTGCGGGCATAGGCTGCGCCCCGTATCGAGCGGCGCTACGAACGCCGACGTCATTGTGGCGCCGATGCTGGAACAGGTTGCGGCGGTTTGAGATGACTGCGCTCCCGCTTCGGGAACGGCTGGACCTTCGGCGCTTCCTCCGAGGCGAAAAAGCGATCGATGGGCCGGTCATGTTGTCTCACCGGCGAATCTTCATTCTGCCCAGCCGATCCGGCTTGGCCCTTGCGCTGCTCCTGTTGATTCAGTGGCTCACCGCCATCAACTATGGCAACAATCTGGCGTTCATCCTCACTTTCCTATTGGCGGCGGCTGCCATGTCCTCGTTGTTCTACAGCTACCGCAACCTTTCCGGACTGAGCGTCGGCGCCGGAAAAATGAGCCCCGTCTTCGCCGGCGACCTGGCATCTTTCGAGTTGCGGCTGACCAACTCCGCGGCTTTGCCGCGCTATGGCATCGAGTTGAGGCTGAAAGACGCCGAGGCGTTACGGATGGACATACCTCCCGAGGGTACTGTTTCGGCAATCCTTCGGGTCCCAGCGGAAAAGCGGGGCTGGCTCGAGCTCGACACCGTAACCATCAGCACCGCGTTTCCTTTGGGAATCTTCTACGCCTGGTCGCCGATCAATCTGAAATATAAGGTTCTGGTCTACCCGAGACCCACCCAGGAACGATTGCCTTTCCCACGTTCCGAGGACGATCATGTCGGTGCCCGACCACGAAATGCTTCCGATGATTTCCACGGGTTTCGGGCTTATCAACCGGGCGATCCGTTCAAGCACATTCATTGGAAAAGTCTGGCCAAAGGACGCGATCCGGTAATCAAGCAATACGCGGGGGACGAAACGGAAGTCCTTCATTTGAACTGGACGGATACCAAGGGATTGGATACGGAGGCGCGCTTGAGCCGGCTTTGCCGCTGGGTGTTGGATGCCGAGCAGGCTGGGATGCGATATGCCCTCAGCTTGCCAGGAACGACCATAGCCGAAGGTCACGGCGCATCGCACTGCCGGAAGTGTCTCGAGTCGCTGGCTCTGTTCGATCTATGAAGAAGCCCGCAGCAACGTCGTTCGTGCCGGATCGGACGCAGGAAAATCTGCTTCTATTCAGTGTTTTCTTCGTTGCCGCACCGCATCTTCTCAATCTCGGCTGGGCAATCGTTCTTTATTTTTCCTTGATGGCGGCCTGGCGATTCGCGTCAGGGTATCGGCCCGCCTTGCTGCCCGGCCGTCTGCTGTTGTTTCTTCTGACCTTGTCCGGCGCAGCTTTGGTTTACGTCGATTACCATCGCTTTTACGGACGCGAAGCCGGATCCAGCCTCTTTCTCGTCGGCCTGGGACTGAAACTGATGGAAATGCGGAACCGGCGCGACGTATACCTGGTGGTCTATCTCGCGTTCTTCGTAGCTCTGACTCAGTACCTGTTCTCCCAGAGCATCGCCCTGGCCGTCTATACGCTGGCTGCCGTTGCCTTGCTGATTTCCGTATTGATCGGCCTGAACGCGGGTCCTGTCCTGTCGCTCAAAACCCAGTTCAGAATGGCGGCGTCATTGGTGGCGCAAGCCATGCCGATCATGGTAGTCCTGTTCATATTCTTCCCGCGTATCGCGGGGCCTTTGTGGAAGCTTCCGGACGATCCGAGCAGCGCAAAGACCGGGCTCAGCGATATCATAGAGCCCGGCAGCGTCAGCCGCCTCGCCTTGTCGCGGGAGCCGGCTTTTCGCGCCGATTTCGAAGGTCCCTTGCCGCTGCCCGCCGAGCGCTACTGGCGAGGCCCGGTGTTCTGGCATACCGATGGAAGACGCTGGACCCTGCCGCCGGAACAAGGCCGGAACACCGTTCAGGCACCGGCATTCTCCGGACCGGCTTACCGTTACACGATCACTCTTGAGCCGCATCAAAAACGCTGGGTTTTCGCTTTGGATCTGCCCAAAGTTTTTCCCGAGAACCTCGCTCAGACGCCCGAATATTTGCTGCTGACGCCGCAAAACGTCGGCGAACGCCGGCAATACACGATCAGCTCCTATCCGAATTACCGAACCGGCGAACTCAGCCCCGCCGAGCGGGAACAGGGTCTCCAGCTGCCGGATAGACCTTCGGCACGCATGCTCCGGCTGGTCGAACGCTGGCGCCAGTCGTCGTCGGACCCAAAAGACATCGTGAACAAGGCGCTGCTCCATTTTCGCGAGGAGCCGTTCGTATACACGCTCAACCCGCCGGTCATACGCGACAAGCCGGTGGACACCTTTCTTTTCGAGACCCGCAAGGGCTTTTGCGAGCATTACGCCACGGCGTTCGTTTATCTGATGCGGGTGGCGGGAATCCCGGCGAGGGTGGTAACCGGTTATCAGGGAGGGCAATGGAACCCGGTTGGAAAATTCCTGGAAGTACGCCAGGCCGATGCGCACGCCTGGGCCGAGGTGTGGTTATCCGAACAAGGCTGGACGCGCGTCGATCCGACCGCTGCCGTGGCGCCGCACCGGATCGAGCAGGGGATAGACCTGGATCGGCAAATGGCCGATCACGAGGTCAGTTTCAGTCCTGTCGGACGGGCACTGGCCGACGCCGCTTTCGATCTTCACGACTGGTACGATCAGGCACGTCTCATCTGGGCCAGCGTCGATCACGCCTGGAACCAGCGGGTTCTCAGCTATAACCCGGAAAACCAGAAGCGTTTTTGGGAAGCTTTGGGTATCGTAGACTGGCGGGGATTGATCACCTGGCTGACTGCACTGCTAATCCTCTGCGGCGTGCTGGTCGGACTTTGGCTGCGCCCTCGCCGAAAGCCCAAGGCGGCCGATCCCGCCATGGCGGCTTACCATCGATTCCTCAAAAAAATGGCAAAAAACGGGCTGGTCAAACGGACCGGCGAAGGACCCCGTGATTTCGCCTTACGCGCCGCCTCCGAACGGCCCGAGGCCAAAGAGGCCATCGGCGCCATCACCACGCTGTTCCTGCGGATCCGATACGGACGACAGGCAGATCCGCGCGATATCGACCAGCTGAGGCGACGCGTGAGAGCGTTGAGGGTTTAAACGCGCGCGATTCACGCAGCCTTTTCGACCTTCAGAACAACGCCTTCGGCGGCCACGACGCGAACCTTGCTTCCCGGCTCGCAGTCCTCCCCTTGCACCTTCCATGTGGAATCGTCCACGCGGATCCGCCCCTGACCGTTGACGATCGGATATTCGAGCGTGAACAGTCGTCCTATATATTGCGCGGCTCGCTGGTTCAGCAAAGGCTGATCGGTCTCGATGGGATGTCTTTTGAGGAACAGCCGGAACACCGCGATGCTGACGATCGACAGTACCGAGAACAATATCAGCTGATACTCCCAGTCCAGCGCCGGCACGATCAGCTTGATCACGCCGACGACGAACGCCGATTCGGCCATCCATAGAAAGTACATTCCCGGCGCGAGGAGTTCGACGATAAGAAGAAACACGCCGAACGCCCACCAGTGCCAAAAAACGATCTCGAATGCCATTTAGCTTGCCTTCTTGGAAAACGCTTCTTTGGTGATTTCGCCGATGCCGCTTAGAGCGCCGATAACGCTGGAGGCTTCCAAGGGCATGAGAATAACCTTGCTGTTTTCGGCCGCGGCGAGGGTTTGCAACGCTTCGACGTATTTTTGCGCAACGAAGTAGTTAATCGCCTGAACATCCCCTTTGCCGATGGCCTCGGAGACCATCAGGGTAGCCCGCGCCTCGGCCTGGGCCAAACGCTCGCGGGCTTCGGCCTCGCGGAATGCGGCTTCCTTGCGCCCCTCGGCTTCGAGAATCGCCGCTTGTTTTTCGCCATCGGCGCGGAGAATCGCTGCCTGTTTCAAGCCTTCCGCCTCGAGTACGGCAGCGCGCTTGTCCCGTTCCGCCTTCATCTGGCGAGCCATGGAATCGACCAGATCTTGCGGCGGCGTAATGTCCTTGATCTCGATCCGCGTCACCTTGACACCCCAGGGCGTAGTGGCATCGTCCACCACTGAAAGCAGACGGGCATTGATTTCGTCTCGCTTCGACAACAGCTCGTCCAAGTCCATGGAACCCATCACGGTACGGATATTGGTCATCGTCAGCTGCATGATGGCAAGCTGCAGGTTGCTGACCTCGTAGGCCGCTTTGGCGGCATCCACCACTTGAAAAAACACGACGCCATCCACTTTGACCATGGCATTGTCTTTCGTGATGACCTCCTGCGAAGGAACGTCCAAGACCTGTTCCATCATGTTGATCCGTGCGCCGATCTGATCGATCACCGGCATGATCACATTGAGGCCGGGCTTGAGTGTCGCGGTGTATTTTCCGAACCGCTGTACCGTGAATTCGGAACCTTGAGGCACGAACTTGACACTCAGTACGACCAAGATAACGGACAGTACCAAGAGAAATAATACGAAAACGCCAAACGCGGTCATCTCTCCCCCCTTATCGATTTTTTGAATATGTAACGTTCTAGAAACTTTTTTCTTTTGCAACTCAGCCGCTTTTTCGCAAACAGGAATCGATATTCTCGTTTTTCGCGGCCTGTTAAAGCTTAGCCGCTTATCTAGACTCGGACCCGATTGGCCACATTACCAAATGTAAACAAGTCAAAAAATCTTTCCTTTAGTTACAAAGCCGGAAGAAGTCTGTTGACGCTCACTATTTTTCTTTTTTAAACAATGCATTAAGAAATATATAAAGGTGTGTTAAAAACAGTGTACGCCTGTGGCTGAGTTGTGGATAATTTTTTGCCGAGCTCTTTCGTGCTCGTTCAGCACACGCTGTCCACAAACTTTAGCAAGGGTTTTCCAGCGGGGGATGGAAAGTATGTGCTTGGCGTCTTCGGAAAGGGGGAGATCGCTTTACGGCCGTACCGGAATGTATGGCAGATATGCGAAACCTCGTCGAGCGTACTCATAGAGATGGTAAGGTGTTGCCTAAGGAGAAAAAATGTACAGGCTATCGAACAATGACTCCGCAAATGCGACGGATAACGTGCAAGCGTATTCGTCTCGAGGCAAACATCGCCGCTCGTCGTCCAAGACGAGGTTGATTTTTCTTTTATCCATTGTGTTGGTCGTAGAAACCACGGCGCTTTTGGTCTTGTTTATCCAGTTGACTCTAAGTGAACAGGAAAATCTGGATTTGACCGTATTGGAGAAGAAACAGGCGCTGGAGCTTCAAGCCCTGAAACCGGAAGTCGAAAAACTGCGGGCCGACATCGCTGCACTAACGACGTCTCGCCTGCCGAACTTGACCAAGCTCGAGTTCGATAAAGTGATTCCGCTCGATCTAGGCTATGTGAAAAACATCGTTTTCACCGTCGCCGGCAAGAACTCGGATAAACATTACGAGTATAAGATCGTTATGCACAATACCGACTTGACGCTCATCCATCCCGAGGTGGATGTCCTTTTTTTCGACCGGGTCGGCGTTCAAGTCGGCGTGTCCAAAATCGGTTTTCACCAAGACGGCACGCCGAATTTGGATATGCTGGAGCGGGGCGAGGTTCGTTCTTTCTCGTCAATGGTCGATTTGACCGGTGATGCCGATCCCGAATATTTCCGGGTCAAAATTCACAAATAAGAGCGAACCGCCGGATCAAACATACAGGGCACTGGAGAGACGGCCGCGATACTCCCGGGTCAGTTCATGATCATCGCCGAGAAACTTGAAAATGGCCAGGCAGGCTTTTCTGGCGCCATCGCCGTCATAATGACGCGCGGCTTTGACCACCTCGATAAAGGTCGATAAGGCCTGCTCGAAGTCGGCATTCTTCAAATACTCGATCGCTGATAAATAGGCAGGCTTCAGGGGAGCTTCCGGCAGCATTTCCGGGTTTTCGGCGTAACCGAACAACCGGGAAAAAGTGCGAATACTTTCCGCCATCGGATGAGAATCCGAATCGGGGCCGATTCGTTCCACGACTGCCATGGCTCGCCTGTGATCCGACGGAAGGAGCAAGCGAGCCAACATGATGGCGGCGACATCGTTATCCGGTTCTGCGGCAAGCACTTCTTCCAGGATTGCCGCGGCCTTGTCGGGACGACCGGCGAAGACCTCGGTTTCCGCTTGTTTGATTCTGTTCCTCAGTGGGCTGGGCAGAACACGGTTCAGCCACTGCTCGATCATGGCCTCCGGCAACGCGCCGCTGAACTCATCGACGACCTGTCCGTCAACGAAAAGCTTGACGTTGGGAATGCTGCGCACCTGATAACGGGCGCTGACGTCCGGCAATTCCTCGGTGTTGATCTTCACGAGCACGAAGCGGTCCGAATTTCTTTGTGCGAGCCGTTCCAAGAGCGGGCCCAAAGCGCGGCAGGGCGCGCACCAAGGCGCCCAGAAATCGACTAGAACCGGTATGGTGTGGCTGCGTTGAAGCACATCGGCATCAAAGTCTGGGATAGCGTCGGACATGATCGTTTCCATCTGAATGAGGTTTTGTTTATCTCGAATCTATTTTCGTAAAGCTGAACTATTCTTTCACTGAATCACGGCCAATCGGGCCAAGCGAGCGGAGAGTTCAAATCTTCGTTCCTGCCGGGTGAGCCACCCGACTTGTCGAGTGTGTGTCTCAGTCTTCGCTAAACTTTTCATGACTCATTACCTATCCGACGCTATCGTCGGTGAATCGGGCATAAATCGTAGCGCAGTAACCAGTCTGCAACATGCCAAACCGATTCAAACCTCAGACACAGGGCTCGATCATCGTGAGGAACGATTTTCTCATCGGACGGCAACAAATCTTTGACCGCGACTTGCGCATTTTTGCCTATGAATTGTTATTCCGCGACATAAACGGAGATACCGTTGAGACGTTCGGACCAACCGCCGCCAGCAATCAAATCGTCGTGGACAGCTTGCTTGAATACGGGTTGGATCAAATCGTCGGAGCACAACTGGCTTTCATTAATTTCACTCGGGAGAACTTGCTTTCCGAAACCCCTTTGCTGCTCCCCAAAGATAAGGTGGTTATCGAGGTACTGGAAGACGTCCACATCGACGAGGCTTTGATTCAAGCCGTGCGAGGCCTGGTTCAACAGGGTTATAAGATCGCGCTTGACGACTTTGTATTTGAAGAGCGTTGGCAGCCTTTGATCGAAATGGCCCATTTCATCAAGTTCGACATCCAAATGGTCACTCCGTCTGCGAGCGGACGTGTGATGGAACGACTGAAGAAGCTGCCGGTCCGCTTCCTGGCCGAAAAGGTGGAAACGCAGGAGCAATATCTGGAGTATCGGGAGCTGGGCTGCCAGTATTTTCAGGGATTCTTTTTCAGCCGGCCGAACATGGTGCGGGGAAAACGGTTGGAAACCAGTCAACACGCCGTTTTACAGCTGTTGGCAAAAATCAATCGGCCGAACATCTCGATACCCGAACTCGCGCGCACGATTTCGATGGACGTGGGACTCAGCTACAAACTGCTCCGCTACATCAACTCCGCATTTTACGCGCTGCCGAAACAGATCGATTCGCTGAAATTCGCGATTACCTATTTGGGTATCCGCGAAGTCCAGCGCTGGGCATCGTTGATCAGCCTGGCGAATTTTCCCGACCGGCCGAGAGAGATTGTCAAAATCGCTTTGATTCGAGCAAAAATGTGCGAATCTCTCGCCGCGTTCCTCAAGTTGCCGAACAGCGAGCAATTCTTCCTGGTAGGCCTGATGTCCACCATCGACCAGCTGCTGGAGACTTCCTTGGATGACGCGGTTGGCGGCCTGCCGCTATCGAGCGAGGTGAAAGATGCCTTAGTGCATCGCGCGGGATTGGCTGGAGAGGCCCTGAGTTGCGCCATCAACTACGAATGTTGGAAGCTGGACGAGGTGCGTTTCGAGAACCTGGACTTATCCCGAATAGGCAAGATTCATCTCGAAAGTGTCGGATGGGCGAACAAGATTTTTCAAGTACTGGAAAAATAGCGGCATCGCCACTCCCGATAGCCGTGGGGCTGAATTTGTTTATTTTTCCTCGCCCGTTTTCAGCTCGCAATGCTCCAGTTCGGGCAATGGCGCTTCCGAAACGCCGATACCCTGCTGTTTGAGGGCGCGCTTTAGCGCCTCGATCTGCTCGTCCAGCGCTTGTATGTGATCGAGCATGTGATTGATCGCGTGAGCCACCGGATCGGGCATGTCGGGCGTCAAACCATAAGCGTCGAAACGCAGTTTGCTGGCGATAGCCTGACGGCGCGCTTCCTGGGCTTGGCGGTCGGTACTCACCACATGACCGGGGATGCCCACCACCGTGGCGCCGGCAGGGACACTCTTCAGTACTACCGAATTGGAGCCGATACGGGCGCCGTCGGCAATGGTTATCGGACCGAGTATTTTGGCGCCGGCGCCGACCACCACTCCATTGCCCAAGGTCGGGTGCCGCTTTCCCTTTTTCCAGGACGTGCCGCCCAACGTCACGCCGTGATATAGCGTGCAGTCGTCGCCGATCACCGCCGTTTCACCTATGACCACTCCCATGCCGTGATCGATGAAGAACCGCTTTCCGATCCGCGCTCCGGGGTGGATTTCGATACCCGTCCACCAGCGGGCCAAGGTCGAGATGAATCGAGCCGGCCATTTGAGCCCGAAATTCCACAATCGATGGCTGAATCGATGAGCCAAAATGGCGTGCACCCCCGGATAGGTGGTGAAAATTTCGAAATAGGATTGGGCCGCCGGGTCACGGTCGAAAATACAGCTGAATTCTTCTTTCAATCGTTGCCACATAAGGGTTCACGCCGGGGGTCGTATTCGAAGCTGAACGGCCGTCAAGATGCCGCGCAAAAGATGAATTTCCTTTTTCTCCAGCATGGCTCGGTTAAAGATTCGCCTGAGCCTGCGCATCACCGAAGGTCCAGGCTTTCTTTCGTGGAGAAATCGGAGGTCGTACAAGGTGCGTTCCAAGTGTCCGTAAAAGGATTCCATTTCAGCCGCCGTAGCCAGGGCTGGACCGTTATTGTCGGTGTGAGCTTGTTTCTGAGTTGAGAGAAAAAGCTCGTAAGCCACGATCTGAACCGCCGCGGCGACATTCAGTGAACTGAAATCGGGATCGCAGGGAATATGCAGCAAGTAGTGACATCGCTCCAATTCCTCATTGGTCAGACCCGAATGTTCCCGCCCGAATAAAATCGCAGTCTTCGTATTACCCGCAGTGACCTGTTTCGCGCATTCCCGCGGATCGAGCTGCGGCCAGGAAATGGTGCGGAGCCGTGCGCTGGCCCCGACAACCAAAGCACAATCGTCGATGGCTTCCTGCAAGTCACGGCAAACCCGCGCCTCGGACAGAATATCGTCGGCACCGGATGCTCGCGCCGTCGCTTCTCCGCTGGGAAAGACCTTGGGCGCGACCAGAGCCAAATCGCGCAGCCCCATGTTCTTCATGGCGCGCGCCGCCGCACCGATGTTGCCGGGATGCGTGGTTCCAACCAGCACGATCCTGACATGGGACAAGCGATTCATGCTTCAGCGAGAGCTATAACCAAAAAAGGTAAAATACTATCAGAAATTTGATACCCTAAACCGCTTTTTAACCAGCGCCGATTCCAATATGGATCCCATGCTCACTATCGCGGTTCGCGCGGCTCGGACGGCGGGCGATATTATCGTTCGCTCGATGGACCGGGTGAACCTTCTTACGATCACGCCCAAGGGACGCAACGACTTCGTCAGCGAAGTGGACCGCCAGGCGGAACGTGAAATTATCCACACTTTGCAGAAAGCTTATCCCACTCACGCTTTTCTAGGGGAAGAAAGCGGTCGGCAAGGCCCGGCCAAGACCGATTTCGTCTGGGTCATCGATCCCTTGGATGGAACCACCAATTTCCTGCACGGGTTTCCTCAATTCTGCGTATCCATCGCTCTGCTCCACCGCGGGCGCATCGAAAAGGGCGTGATCTACGACCCATTGCGCCAGGAGCTGTTTACGGCGGCCCGAGGCGCCGGCGCGTCGCTCAACAATCGGCGTATCCGGGTAAGCAAGCAAAACGGCCTGAAGGGGGCGTTGCTGGGTACGGGTTTCCCGTTCAAGGATCAGCGTCACGTCGAGGCCTATTTGGGCATGATGCGCGATCTCATGAAAGATACGGCCGGAATCCGGCGCGCGGGCTCGGCGGCTCTGGATCTCGCTTACGTGGCAGCAGGGCGGTTGGACGGTTTCTGGGAAATCGGCCTGAAAAAATGGGACATGGCTGCCGGCCTTCTCCTGATTCAGGAAGCAGGCGGCATCGTTACCGATTTGGAAGGGAAAGACAAATACTTCGAATCCGGTAACGTGCTGACGGCAAATCCCAAGCTGCATCAAATCATGGCAAGCATCATCGACCCTCACTTGACCGAAGCGCTCCGCTATTCGGACAATCCGGCGGGCGATCAGTCGGAGTGATCCGGGTTCAATTCCCTGGCGGTGTTTTTTCCTCGCGCACCGTCAGGATCTGCTGCAACTGCTCGCCGTTAAGATTCAGGTTCAAATTCCGAGGCGGGAACGGAATCGGGATTCCTTCCTTGCGGAATATTTCGTCGATTTCGAAACAAAGATCGCTGGTCACTGAATCGACCTTTCCGGCATCGTGGAGAAGCGCGATCAGTTCGAAGTTTCGGGTACTTTCCGCGAACCCTTTGAACAAAACGACCGGCGGCGGGATGCGGCGGATTTCCGGGTGATCTAGCGCGATCTTCAGCAGAAGGTCCCGTACTCGCTTGGCATCCGTGTCATGAGACAGGCCGAGCGGCAGCACGACGCGCCCCACCGCTTTGTCGGCGTAGGTTCGGTTCGTTAGCGCGCCCGAAATCAGCGTGGAGTTCGGGATATACACCGAAGCGCGGTCTAAGGTCGTGATTTCGGTCGCGCGCACGCTGATCTTCTTCACATAACCCTGGTGATCGCCCACCACGACCCAATCGCCGGCCTTGATCGGGCGTTCGATGAGCAGAATCAGCCCGGACACGAAATTGTTGACGATATTCTGCAGGCCGAAACCGATACCTACGGATAATGCGCCGGCGATGATGGCCAGATTGGACAGGTCAATACCTAAGGTCGAGATCGCCAGCATCGCCGCGACAGTAAATCCGACGTAGCCGGTTCCGGAACGGATCGAATGCCGGATGCCGACATCCAGTCGCGTCCGCGGAAAGATACGCTGGTCCAGCGCTTTCTGAATCATCCGGGTGGCTGCGAGTAGCCCTGCAAAAAGCGCCAAGGCCAGCAGCATGTCGGCAAGGGATAGCGTGATGTTGCCGACCTTGAAGCCGAAAAACACGCTGTGAAGCCAGGCGGTGAGATCTTTGCCTGCGGCTCCCCACAATACCAACAGCAGGACCACGCCCATGGCCAGGATTAAGAGGCCAACGGTTCCGCTCAGCCAAAACTTGAGCATCTCGGCGCCGTCGTCGCTCAGGGCGAGGCTGCTGCGGAGCTTGGCCCCCAAGGGCGATGTTTTGCTCAAGACGTCGTCGATGAGTTCGTAGCTGATCTTGCGCAACAGGAGCACGGACAAATAAAGCCCGGCAGTCAACACCAGCTGTGTGGCCAGCAAACGGGACAAGGCCACGTAACCGAGCAAGCCCGATACCGGAATCGCATAAACGAGGACCTTCAACACGAAGCGAAGACGCTGCCAGGTCGGGCTGAGCGGGGGTCTGTCGGGCGAGAACCATATACTGCGACGCAGCAGACTCAGCAGCAAAGCTGCAATGAGCAAGCCGAACAGGAATTTTTGTAAAAGCGTCGATTCGACCGAGGCATTGAACTGGGTCCCGATTTCGCTCAATACCCGGTCGAGAGCGAATACGAAAGCCAAGCCGTTCACGGTGCGGCTGATAGCCCGGGCTCCCTCGTCATGGATTTGAACCAAGCGCCACTCCGGCTCGAACGGGGCCAGCGCCGCACGGGAAAAGCCTGCCACGAAAAACAGCGAAATCAGAGAGAGCAAAGCGGTCCGAGCCACGGCCAGCAGCGGCTCGGTCAACAATCCGGTATAAGACAGGCTCAGGAAAAGCGCCAAAACGGCCGCGGACGGTAACAGAGCCCGAATAAAGCCTGTGAACAAAGCCGTTCTCAAACGCTGGCCATAAGTCGGTTCGGCCTCGACTTCGATATAGCCGAATCTTCGAATCAAAGCCCTGCGCAAGGGAAACGCCAACAGGATCGCGACGCCTACGCCTAAGGCCAGACGCCAACCGATGGCCCGGGCATCTCGCGCAAAGGTATCGCTGGACCGCCACTGCTGAAGGTTTTGCGCGATGACGCTAAATCCGGTACTCAACTCGGACCAAGCTTTTCGCCAAACTGCCGGCGTCAGCGGCGAGATGCCCCGCTTCAAGACGTGCTCGGTGAAACGGATGCGCCGCAAGGTCTTAACATCACCCGCGAGTCGGCCGGCTCGAGCGATGATGAGCTCGGCCTCTTTGATTGCGCCTTCCGCCGCAGCGAGGCGTTCGTTCATGGCTTTGCGCTTGGCCGCCACGGTCGGCGCTTCGGGCGGCGCTCCCTCGGCCGGCGGCGGCCCCAAGGCAGCGAGTTCGTCCCGAATCACTTGTACTTCCGGCAAGGCTTCGTCCGATGCCCTGCGGGCATCGAGCTGCATGGTCGTCAGCTCTTCGCGCAGAGCCGCAAGCCGGCGGTCCGGGACGTCGGGTTTAGCCAAATCCTTTTCGGCCTGGTCCAGGACTTTCTGCCAATCCTTCACCAACTCGTTCAACGGGCGCGCCTGTTCAACCTCGGCCGACTGGCTGAGCCCGAGGTGGGATACCAGCATTAAAAAGAGTATTACCGGCCAAAGAAAACGCGGCATCGAAAAATACTTAGTCATTTTGAAATATAGAGAGATAGCGGCGGCGCCGATTGCGTGACCGTTTACATTTCGCTTAGAGGCCTCGCTTAAATGCCCAGACTATCCCAAAGCTGATCAATTTTTGACCGAACGGCCTCCGTCATCGCGATGGGTTGGCCCCATTCGCGAACCGTTTCGCCGGGCCACTTATTGGTCGCGTCGAACCCGACTTTCGAACCCAGACCCGAAACCGGCGAGGCAAAATCCAGATAGTCGATCGGCGTGTTTTCGATCAACGCGATATCGCGCGCAGGATCCATGCGAGTCGTCATCGCCCAGATCACATCCTGCCAATTCCGCGCATCGATATCCTCATCCACAACGATCACGAACTTGGTGTACATGAACTGCCGCAGGAACGACCATACGCCGAACATCACCCGTTTTGCATGGCCAGGGTACTGTTTCTTCATGCTGACCACGGCAAGCCGGTAAGAACAGCCTTCCGGCGGCAGATAGAAATCGACGATTTCCGGAAACTGCTTTTGCAGGATAGGCACGAAGACTTCGTTCAAGGCAACGCCCAGAATGGCCGGCTCATCCGGAGGACGTCCCGTATACGTGCTGTGGTAGATCGGGCTTTCCCGTTGCGTGATGCGCTCGATGGTGAAAACGGGGAATTCCTCGACCTCGTTGTAATAGCCGGTGTGATCTCCGAACGGGCCCTCCGGCGCCGTTTCGCCTGGATAGATGAAACCTTCCAAGACGATTTCGGCCGTCGCGGGCACTTGCAAATCGCTCAGAAGACAATTGGCCACTTCCGTTTTGGCGCCACGCAAGAGCCCCGCGAAGGCGTATTCCGAAAGCGAATCCGGCACCGGCGTCACGGCACCGAGAATGGTGGCGGGGTCCGCGCCCAATGCGACGGCAACCGGAAACGGCTGGCCGGGGCGGGCCTCCTGCCAGTCCTTGAAATCCAGCGCGCCGCCCCGATGCGCGAGCCAGCGCATGATGACCTTGTTTTTGCCGATGACCTGTTGCCGGTAAATTCCCAAATTCTGCCTTTCCTTATGCGGACCTCGGGTAATGACCAAGGCCCAGGTGATCAATGGTCCCGCATCTCCCGGCCAGCACGTTTGAATGGGATAACGGCCGAGGTCGACATCCGATCCGGCATAAACGATCTCCTGGCATGGCGCGTTCTTCACTTCCTTGGCCGGCATGTTCAGCACCTGCCTGAACATTGGCAGCTTATCGAACATGTCGCGCATGCCTTTCGGCGGTTCCGGTTCCTTGAGAAAAGCCAGAAGCTTTCCAACTTCACGAAGCGCTTCGACCGATTCCTGCCCCATCCCTAAAGCAACCCTGCGGGGCGTCCCAAACAGATTGGCCAGCACCCTGACATGCGATCCGGTCGGCCTTTCGAACAGTAGTGCCGGACCGCCAGCCTTGAGAGTCCGGTCGCATATTTCGGTCATCTCGAGGTTCGGGTCGATTTCCACGGTTATGCGTTTAAGCTCGTCGATCGACTCCAAATGGAGAATAAATTCACGAAGATCGCGATATTTCATGGAATGATGATTCGGACAATAGTAAGGCTGGCTATTGTACCGGTCGCAGAAGATTCGTTTTAGGCCGGATTTGCCAAAAACAGTTCATGTAAACCTCTCTTCGACAGTCCGCCCGCGAGCCGAAAAAACGCCATTCGTGCCTGCCAGGATGTCGATTCCAGCTCTGTGCAAATTCTTCTGCCGACTCCTCCGGAACCTCGAGCCGGCATGTGCAGAATATATCCAAAACCCTGTTAGCAAACTGTTCCGAGCCGAGAGAGCAACGGTTCATCTACATTTGTCCACAGTTCTTACCCGTGTGTACGATGATTTTTATCCACAATAAGGGGTTTCGTAGCTTATTGTTTTTTAATTAGAAATAACATCATTTCAACAAATGCACCGTGCTTACATTTAATTCAGAAAGAAATTTCTACTTATTTGCAATAAGTGTCGTTAATACCGCTGCGACATTCTCGATCCCGATTAAACTTTGTAAGAACCCGTTTCAGTCCACCTTTCTTTGGAAGGCAAGCCCGTCACGCCGCGACAGACACGACTATGAACAACCTCAAATCAGATGATCCGCAATACTGGAAAGCGAAACACACAACGCTGGCCGATGAATCGACGGGATCCCGGCAGAAAACGGACGAGCGCGAGAAATTACTGTGCCGCACCATTATTCGCCTGACCCTGGCGACCAGCGGGCTGGATCCCGCGATCGATCCTCACCTCCTTTATATCCGCGACCTGTTGAGGAAAGGTATTTCGAATGAAAAGCGCCTGGCCGAGTTGAACGACATATCGGAAACGCTGTTGCGGGACGTAAAGGATAGGGGCGGAAACAACAAGCCTGTTAAGCAGGAAAGCGGAATTCTGTTTCGCTTTGCAAAGCAACTTGCAATAAGCGACGAAGAAACAAAAGCGATTACATTGCTCGAACAAAAAGTCGGCCGGGGCGAAATAGCGGACTGGAAATGGTTGCTTTCCGAATTACGGGAGATTTTGCGTCACGACACACCGATTTCGGTTTCTGACAAAGCGGCAAAACCGGGATTTTTTGGCAGATTGCTTCAAACGAACAAAAAGTCGGAGGGAGAAACGGTCGAAATCGGTCCGGTCCGCGATCGTTTGCTACTGCTGCTGGATGTCATAGATCTTCCTTTGAACTTTAGGCAGCAGGCAGAACAGATCAAAACGCGTTTGAAATCGGAATCGGATACGGAAGTACTCGAAAGCCTGCTCGGCGAGGCTATCGGTTTTTTAAGCGACGTAAAAACGTTCATTCAAAAAGAGCAACTGGAAATCGAGTATTTTCTGGCCGGCTTATCCGGCCGCTTGACTGAATTGGGACATGATGCGATCGGAGTGGATGCCAGCACTAAGGCCTTCGTTCGCGATCGTGAGGCAGAACACTCCTCTTTCTCGCTGCAGTTTGAGAACTTGCGCTCGAAGATGGAAGTGATCACCGAAGTGGATCAGCTTAAGGTGCTAGTGAACAACGGATTGAGCGGGCTGCTGCAACAATTGCATACCAATCGTGATCGCGAATTGGGCCTTTTGCGGGACTCCACCGGAAGACTCGGCGAGTTGACTCGCAGGCTTCAGGAATTGGAGCTCGAGGCGGCTGAATTGCGTTCCAAGTTGAGGTTGGCGCATGACATGGCACTTAGGGATTCCTTGACGAACTTGCCTAATCGTATGGCTTATCAGGATCGTATTGCCCAAGAGATTGCCCGATCGCAGCGTTTTCAACAGCCTTTGTCGCTACTGCTGTGGGATGTCGATCATTTCAAGGGTATCAATGATCGTTTTGGACATTCGGCCGGGGACAAAGTGTTGGTGACGGTCGCCCAAGAGTTGGATAAATCCATCCGGCAGACGGATTTCGTAGCGCGCCTAGGCGGTGAAGAGTTCGCGATGATTTTATGCGGCGCCGATGGAGACGCCGCACTCCGGATTGCCGATCAGATTCGGCAAAAAATTGCCCACTGCGGTTTCAATTCGCAAGGACGGCCGGTTCAGGTTACCGTGTCTTGCGGAATGAGCCAGGTTCGGAACGGCGACACGTCGGAATTTCTCTTCGAACGGGCGGACAAGGCGCTTTATGAAGCGAAGAAAACCGGACGCGATCGATGTGTACTGAGTTAATTAGCAGATTCGAGCCCGCATTTCGCACAACCCCCTGCTGCTGACGCTATCCAATCGCAAACGGTCGGCCTGGGAGCGCCAGGGCGACCCTTCCAATCGCAAATGTCCCGTTAATGCGCGCTGGCGGATCAGAAACATTCTTGTGAATTTGACAGTCGAAGGGTATGGCGGTCAATAACAATGATGAGGTGTGCCATGATCCCCAGAAGACTGATTGCCGTGATATCGGTAGCATTTTCGCTGTTCGCGGGCGGTCTCGTTGCGGCTGAGCTTGACCGGCATAACACGGAACTGGATCAAAAGTTTCGACCCGGACTCATCTACCTCAATAAGGCGTTCAATAATGCGATCTATAGCTATTTAGTTCCCGAAAGCATAGTCTTCGAAGTGAAGAATCCGCAAATCGTTTACGTGAATAAGGCTTATGGACAATCGATATATAGCTATCCGAGAGTCGGACCGGATACGGTAACGGCTTTCAACGTGCAATACGTGAGCCCGGCCTATGGTCAGGCCATCTATAGCTATCCGGGTAACTATAATCTGCCGGGGCGATTGACGTTGTCTTCATGGGTCGACTGAGCCCGATCTTTCGAATAAAGAAACCGCCTCTCGTTCGCTTGCCCGGTCTCTTATGGCGCTTAGGGCGATCCATGCTCGTATTTTCACGCATAGACTGAAGATTTTTCGAAGGTCAATACTGGCGCTGCTTTGCGTGTAAATTTAAGGCTCATGTCGGCCGGTCCGAAAGTCGATATCAGGGGAACCGCCGACAGCTGGATTGACGGCGTCGTCGATCGGTATACACGGACATGCAGCCCCCGATCAAGGAGTTGCTTCGAATCACGACTCTAGGGAAAAGGGTTCACGATGAGAAGATCTACGGAAGAGTTCAACTATTCGGACTATTTACGGCTCGATATCCTTCTAAACGCCCAGTGTCCTGAAAGCGGGCGGGATGATCGAGAGGTCCATGACGAGACCTTATTCATTATCGCTCATCAGGTTCACGAACTTTGGCTCAAGGAAGTCCTCTACGAGCTGAAATCAGTGCTTGAATTGTTCTCGGCGATTCCCTTGGACGGACAGAAAGTCGGCTTGATCGCTGCCCGCCTCGGTCGCCTAGTGGCGATCCAGAAGATTATCAATCGTCAGATCGAGGTGCTCGAAACGATTTCTCCGCTCGATTTTCTCGATTTCCGCGATCATCTGTTTTCGGGCTCGGTATTCGAGAGCGGCCAGCTCCGAGAAATCGAGCTTCGTCTTGGTTTGGCCACGGAGCTTACTCCGGACTCGTTCGATCGATTTCGGTCTGAAGAGCGCGAGGCTCTCCTGAAAGCGCGTGAAGAAAAGACCTTGTTCGAGGCAGTCGATAATTGGCTTGCCAATATGCCTTTTCGGAATCCGGAAGGGGGCGAGTTTTGGCCGCATTACCGCCGCCTGGTGCATGACATGCTGCAACAGGATTATCAATGGGTACAGAACAACCGCTCACTGTCCGGTTGGGATCGTCGGGGGCAGCTCAGCAAGCTGGAAAACGGCCGTTACCGGTTCGACGCATTGTTTAAGCCGGAGGAATACGAATTGCTGCGGGATGAGGGGGTATTCCAATTCCGCCAAGCAGCCGTCCTATCCGCCTTGTTTCTCCTTCTTTACCGGGATGAACCGCTTTTGCAGGTCCCTTTTCGAGTGCTTAAACGGTTGATGGATATTGATGACCAATTGATCGGTTGGCGCATCAATCGTTCATTATTCGAGCAACACATGTTGGGAAATAAAGTCGGACCGGGAGGTAGCGTTCGCCACGATTATGTTCGCGAAATGATGGAAGAGAAAAGAATTTTTAGAGATTTGTTTGTTCTCACGACTTTTCTGGTGCCGCGTTCGTCTCTGCCGGAGTTGCCGCAAAAACTCAAACGCAGCCTTGATGTCCACTTCAGCCACAGTTCGGGCGGATAATGACCGTCGGCCATCACGTGCGGGACCGGGTCCCATGATGAGATCCGGCGTTTCGGCTCTTGCTATGAGCTTTGGCTGCGGCTTTAACGACGCACCGCCGTTAAGCGAAATAATTCCGCACGGCAGCTTCGATCAGATTCCACGGAACGATAAACGGCTTCTTAGAAATCCGAATAGAAAGCGTGTCGCCGCTGATATGGTAATGGCCCTCGATTCCATTACCGGCAAACTGTCCTCTTTCTTCGTCGCCGATCAAATGAATGCCCTTGTCGCGCGCCGCTTCCCTCGCTTTGGCGACGATTTCCTCCGCTGATTGGTTAAGCTTGACTTGTACCACTTTGCTCATGATCGAATTGCCCAACGCTGCGTTCTTAAACGGCTATATTAAATGAACTCAATAGCTCCGGGGTGGCGGTTCATGCAATAAACGTCCAATTACTGCCCGCACCAGAACTCAATCGGATTCCCATGTCCTTAGTTAACCTTTATTATCAATACTGATGTGGAAGATGATGCTGAAGTTTCAGCCGTGTGTTTATTGGGTGGGATGCCAAGCAAAAATTTTCTCGAAAAACAACAAGAAGTCTCGTCAATAACGCTACCGGACGGGAGGAGAGGACAACACAATGCAATTGGAATACATCCTAAAATCATACGCACGCTATGCGCCAGTATATGATCAGACTTTTGGCTGGATGCTGAGTTTTCGCGGCCGTTCGATGGCGGCGGGCGTTACCAACAAGCGGCCTGGCAAGGTACTCGAAGTTGGGGTGGGCACGGGTATTAGCCTCTCTTACTATCGTAAGGAGCACGAAGTGCACGGCATCGATATTTCTCCCGACATGCTGGAAAGAGCCCAGCAACGGGTAGCGAGAGGAAAGTTGAGCCATGTTTCCAGCCTTCGCATCATGGATGCCCGTGAACTGGAATTTTCCGACGATTCTTTCGATGCCGTGGTCGCAGCATACGTGATGTCGGTGGTTCCGGACCCGGAGAAAGTGATCCGGGAAATCGAGCGGGTGTGCAAGCCCGGAGGCGATGTGATCATCGTGAATCACTTTGCCGCAGAAAAGGGTTTTAGGCGGGATATCGAAAAATTCTTGGCTCCGCTTTCAAACAAGCTGGGTTGGCGTCCGGACATGCCTGTTCAGGAGATTCTGGGAAATACGTCCCTGCGCGAAGTTAAACGGCATACCTTGCCGCCGCTCGGCATGTTTACGATGTTGCATCTTCGGAAGGACCACGAGACCGCCCTGCAATAGGATCTAGAAGCCATCGGCCTCGGTGAGCGGAAGTCGGATACAAAAAAGGTGACTTTGCGTCACCTTTTTTAGTGCGTGGGGTCGAGTCTGCTCGAAGCTCAGGTGTCGACCAGGGAGTTTCGCAGCTTTTTCATAGCGGTATTCTCCAACTGGCGAATACGCTCGGCAGAAACCTGATAGCGTGTGGCCAGATCGTGCAAGGTCAGTTTTTCTTCGCTCAGCCACCGGCTCGTAACGATGTCCCGGCTGCGCTCGTCCAGTTGCTCGATGGCGGCAACCAGCCGTTGCTGCTTATGCTGTCCCCAGTCGTTATCTTCGAGCAAATCCGCGGGATCGGCATTTTCTTGCTGAAGGTAATGCACCGGAGCCGGTGCTTCTCTATCGTCGCCGTCGTTATCGCTGGGTTCGAAGGCGACATCCTGATTGTTCAGGCGATTTTCCATTTCATAGACAGTCGCGACATCCACACCTAATTCGTTGGCTAGAACGTGAGCCTCGTCGTGGCTCAGCCATCCCAAGCGGTTCTTGAACTTGCGCAAATTGAAGAACAATTTCCGCTGAGCTTTGGTGGTGGCGACTTTAACTATGCGCCAATTCTGAATGATGAATTCGTGGATTTCCGCCCTGATCCAATGAACGGCAAACGAAACCAGCCGGACGCCGACGGCAGGGTCGTAACGCTTCACGGCTTTCATGAGGCCGATGTTTCCTTCCTGGATCAAATCGGGCAGCGGCAAACCGTAGCCCAGGTATCCCCTGGCAATATGGACGACGAAGCGCAAATTGCCGAGCACTAACTGCCGTGCAGCCTCCAAATCGTTATGCTCGCGAAAGCGTACAGCCAGTGCGCGCTCTTCATCGGCGCTATAACGCGGCATCGAGTTTACGGCAGAGACATATTCTTCGATGGAGCCGAGCGAGAGATTAACCGGAAGAGTTAATGCGTTGCTCATAAGTGTCCTCAGTCTTAATTCCTGTTTTAGCTTAGCACTCAACAATGACGAGTGCTAATAGTATGTCTATAAAACCTCGTCAATCAAGTAGGATCAAGTTCCCGTAAATGATAAGAGACGACTATCCATGCCCCGATTATTCCCAATAAGACCGATGCTCCAATCAGGAGTTCTGTTTCCGATAGGCTCAGAAAGGAAAGCGCGTAAGGGCTGCCGTAGAGTTCCGCCAAGTGTCGGGAGGGGCCACGCAGGAACAACAGGAAGAAGCTGACCAACAACCAGGCAAGAGTTCCGCCGAGGAAGCCGTACCAAAAGCCGGCATACAAGAAAGGGCGGCGGATAAAACGGTCGGTGGCCCCGATCAGTTTCGCGACGACGATTTCCTCGCGGCGGTTTTGCAGTTCGAGACGGATGGTGTTGCCTACGATGAACAATACGCCAAGACTAAGTAGCACGCTGAACACGACTACGCTGCGTTGGGCGATCGTTAATATGGCGTGCAGCTTGTGCATCCACTCGGTATCGAGCTGGACGAAATCGGTTTCCGGCAGCGCTCGGAGCTCGCCGAGCAGTTTTTCCACTTCATCGGGACGAGTGAGGGAGTCCTTCGGTTTGATGCCGACGACCGCCGGCAAGGGATTGAAATCCAAAGCCTGTAAGGCATCGCCAAAACCGCTGTAGCTCTTGAGTTGCTGTAACCCCGCTTCTTTCGTAACCAGCTCGGCCACCGCGATTTGCGGGTGCTTATTGAGTGTTTCCGCGACCTTGCCGCCGGCTTCGTTGGTCAGTTCGGGTTTCAGGAACAGCGATATTTGGTTCGTCGCTTCGAGGGTCGAACTGGCCTGCTGAGCGTTCTTGATGAAAACATGGAAACTAGCCGGTATGGTCAATGCGATGGCGATCACCAGCACCGTCATGATGCTGGCGACAGGAGTTCGCCGAAGACGTACAAAACTGGATTTAAGCGTTTCGACGTGCAAGTCGACGTAGGCTCGCAGCCAGTTCGCCGGCCCATTGCCGGTTCGCCGGGCATGCGCCGCATTAGTATCGCGCCTCCTTCGAGGTTTCTGCATTCTTGCAATCGGCACGTCTCAGCCGCCTTCGACCAATTGGCCTTGCTGTAACTTGAGGGTTCGGCAGGCGAACCGCGAAATCAGGTCGAGGTTGTGACTCGCGATCAAGAGCGTTACGCCGACCTGGTTGAATTCCTTAAATAAATCCATGATCTCTGCCGAGAGGCCCGGATCCAAATTGCCGGTCGGCTCGTCGGCCAGAATCAGGGAGGGTTTGTGTACGATCGCTCGAGCGATGCCGACCCGCTGCTGCTCGCCTCCGGACAGCGCAAGAGGAAACCGCTTTTCCTTGCGGAGTAAACCGACCTTATCGAGGGCGGCCCGAACCCGTCGGGCGGTTTCTTGCTGGCTGAAGCCGGCGATGAGCAGGGGCAGGGCTACGTTGTCGAATACGGTTCTATCGTGCAGTAAGCGGTAATCCTGGAAGATCAATCCCAATTGGCGGCGAAGATAAGGCACTTGCCGTTTGGATATACGGTTGATGGGCTTTCCTTCGAAGAGGATCTGCCCCCGATTGGGCCGTTCGATGACCGGAATCAGCTTGAGCAAGGTGCTTTTCCCGGCCCCCGAGTGGCCGGTCAGGAAAGCCATTTCTCCCTTTTCGAGCTGAAAACAGACGTTGGACAATACTTCTCCGCTATCCGAATAGCGTTTGCTGACGTTGATAAATTGCAGCATGGGAAGCGGACAGATTAAGAAAAGGAGCTCTTACGAAAAGAAAGACGAAGGCGTGCGCTCAAGATCGCAGCGCCCCGCCGCAACTGCTGCCGGCGCCCAGTGGCAAATCGAGCATCTGGTTGAAATCGCGGTCGTATACATGACCTTGCCAGTCTACGCTGATCAAGCTGCGGCACATTACGTCTTCCGGATTTTTCGAATTGTGGCTGTTCCTCAACAAAGTCATGTATTCGTCGAACCTCCCCTGACTGATGAGAGTGCTGCCGAAACGCCGTATAGCCATATTGCCAAGGATGTACAATCGGTTGAAAACGATCCAGTAGCGGCTTTCCAGCTCGCGCTAATAGGCGTTTTCCATTGCGATTTGCGGCGGCGGCAGCGTCCCCCCTGTGGATTGTAGACCAGATTTAGCATCAGGCCCGAATCGAAGCCGCCGTAGCCGAAGCGATTCAGCTTGTGTAAAGCCCTAAGGCTCTTATCGAATACCCCCTTTCCGCGCTGAGCGTCCGCGTTCTGCTCAAGATAACGCGGCAGAGAGGCAACGATCTCGACACGACGTTCCGCAAGGAACCTAGCCAGATCTTTATGACCGGGCTCCTCCAAAATCCTCAGATTGCAGCGATAGCCCAGATCGACCTGAAGAGTCTCCAGCCGTTTCCGCGTGATACGGGGGAAATCGGTGCTGCGCAGCAAAGCTAAAGGATCACGCATGGTTCGAAGTACGTTCTGCCATCAGCTTATACCCATCGACCCCTATGGAGAGTAACGCTTCCTATCCAGGTTTTGCAAAGGCCGATAAGCATCGCTTCGGATTATGTCAAATTCGTTTAACGGACTTACGACAGGGATTGTCTTAGGCTTAAAATCGGTTGGACAGCAAAATTTAACAACGATACGGGAGGTTATGATGAACAAATTTGGATTGATGGCCGCAGGCGCGGCGATCATCTTCGGATTCGCGGTTTATGCCGAAGAGATCAGAGTGGAGATGAACAAGATCGACGAAACGGGAATTGCGGAGTCCATCGGTTCCGTCGTTGCCGCGGATACGGCCGCTGGATTGAAGCTGACCCCGGATCTCAGAGGTCTGCCGCCCGGGCCGCACGGCTTTCATGTTCATGAGTTCCCCGACTGCGGCGCCAAAGAAAAAGACGGAAAACCCGTGGCGGGATTGGCGGCAGGCAATCACTTCGATCCGAAGAAAACCGGAAAGCATGCGGGCCCCGCCGGCGACGGTCACGCCGGAGATCTGCCGGTTTTGAATGTGGCCTCCGACGGTACGGCTCAGGAAGCGGTCACCGCCAAGCGTTTGCGCGTAGCCGATCTCAAGGGACGTTCATTGATGATTCATGCGGAAGACGACAACTATGCCGATAAGCCGGGCGGAGCCCGTATTGCATGCGGTGTGGTGAAATAGGGTTTCGGTCGCAAGTCTGAATAGCTCGGGGATTTTATCGATGGTTTGGCTAGCGCTCGAAAACTACCCGGCCATCCACAAACGTACGAGTCACCCGGCCCTTGACGGTTTGTCCCCAGTAGGGAGTGTTCCGGCCGGTGCTTCGCCAAGTCGAGCTATCAACCGTCCAGGTGCACTCGGGGTCGAAGATGCAGATATCGGCCGGCGAGCCGACGCTGAGGGCGCCCGTCTCCGTGCCCATGACGGCGGCCGGGCCTTGTGTGAGGAGGGCGATCGCCTGACTTAGGGAAAGGACGTCCTCGTCGACCAGCTTCAGCGTCAGAGGAAGCAGCATTTCCAGCGAAGCCATGCCGGGCTCGGTGGACGGAAAGACGTCCAGCTTGGCGTCCGGCTCGTGGGGTTGGTGGTCCGAACAAATCGCCGTTATCACGCCGTTCCTGAGCGCCTCGCGCAGAGCATCCCTATCGGCCACGCTTCGTAGCGGGGGTCTAACGTGGCACATGGCGTTGAATCCGTCGATGTCCGTTTCGGTCATATGCAACTGATGAGCCGCTACGTCGGCGCTGACCGGCGCGCCTTTTTCCCGTGCTCTGGCAATCATCCGGGCGGCCCGCGCGCAGCTCAACTGCGCGAAATGAACCCGTGCCTCGGTGTGCTCGACCAGCGCCAGGACTTGGGCAATGGCTACGGTCTCAGCCGCGTCCGGAATCCCTGGCAAACCCAATCGAGTCGCGGTCGGCCCTTCGTGGACACAGCCTTGGTCGGCAAGCCATGGGTCTTCCGGACGGATGACGACCAGAAGGTCGTGACTCGCGGCATATTCGAGCGCCCGGCGCAGCACCAGCGTATTCGCCATCGGCGCGTGGGCATTGCTGAGCGCAACACAGCCGGCGCGCTTCAACGCACTCATTTCGCTCAAATCCCTACCTTTAAGGCCGCGCGTCAAAGCGCCTATGGGTAGTACCCTTATCTTACCGATCTGTTGCGCCCTTTCCCGGATCAGGTTGACCACGGCGGGTGTATCGATGACCGGATCGGTATCGGGCGGACAGCAGAGCGTGGTAATCCCGCTCGCGCTAGCGGCCTCGCTTTCGCTGGCGATCGCCGCCTTGTGCTCGTAACCAGGCTCGCGCAAACGCGCGCAAAGATCTATAAAACCGGGACATACGATCTGCCCTTCCGCTGAAATCGTTCGATCCGCCATGTAACCGTCCGGCGCGGTCCCGAGCGACACTACGCGCCCCTCCGCCAGGTAGAGATCGAGCGTTTCTTCGATGCCGTTCGACGGGTCGACGATATATCCGCCGAGGATGGCGATGCGTTCGGTCATGCTATTCGGTCTCCGGGCGAACTTTCGAGATCGGGGCGCATCGCCATGGACAGAATCGCCATGCGAACGGCGATCCCGTGGTCGACCTGCTGAAGTATGACGGAGTGGGGACCATCGGCGACTTGGGAATCGATTTCAACGCCTCGATTGATGGGCCCCGGGTGCATTACGATGACGTCCGGCTTGGCGCGCGCCAGGCGTTTTTCGGTCAGTCCGAAGCAGGCGAAGTATTCGTGCTCGGTCGGAATGAAGGCCCCGCTCATGCGCTCCTTTTGCAGGCGCAGCATGATCACGACATCGACGTTTTCCAGGCCTTCCTCCAGATCATGGAATGTGGTGACGCCCAAGGTCTCGACCGCAGCCGGCAGCAGCGTTTTGGGACCAATCACGCGCACTTCGGCGGTACCCAGGGTGTTCAGGGCATGAATCTCGGACCGGGCTACGCGGGAATGGAGGATATCGCCGACGATCGCTACTTTCAGATTCGAGAAATCGCCCTTGTATTTGCGGATGGTGAACACGTCCAGCATCGCTTGGGTCGGGTGGGCATGCCGTCCGTCTCCGCCGTTGATGACGCTGATATGGGGTGCCACGTGGCGGGCGATGAAGTGGGCCGCGCCGCTTTCCGCGTGCCGGACGACGAACATGTCGACGTGCATCGCTTCCAGATTGCGGATGGTATCCAGCAGGCTTTCCCCCTTGGATGTGGCGGAAGTGGCGATGTTCAGATTGATTACGTCGGCGGACAGCCGCTTCGCGGCCAATTCGAAGGTGGTGCGCGTGCGCGTGCTGTTCTCGAAAAACAGGTTGACCACGGTCTTGCCGCGCAGCAGCGGCACTTTCTTGACGGTCTGCTCGGTGACGCTGGCGAACGATTCCGCCGTGTCCATGATCTTGACCAGCAAGTCTCGACTCAAGCCCTCGACGGTCAGAAAGTGCTTCAATCGTCCGCTGGAATCTAATTGAAGATTGTCGGCCTGAATCGGATTCATGATTGCGGAGAAACCGAATGGATGCGCAGTTCGAGCGGGCTCGGCCCGCTGAGGGTGATGCGCTGATCGGCGGCGAGCGTAATTTTGTGCCCTATGCAATCGGGGCGAATCGGAATCTGCCGCCCGTTTCGCTCGATCAGCACGCCCAGCAAAACCTGGGCGGGGCGTCCGTAATCGAAGATCTCGTTCAGCGCGGCACGAACAGTCCGTCCGGTATAGAACACGTCGTCGATCAGCAATATGTTCCGGCCTTCGACGCGAAACGGCAGCACGCTTGGTTTGACTTGAGGGTGAATACCGGTCTGTGAAAAATCGTCCCGGTAAAACGAGATGTTCAAGAGTCCCAAAGGCTCGGCCAGACCGAGTCGGGCACGTAAGCGGTCGGCGATCCAGGCTCCGCCGGTGTGAATGCCGATCATGGCCGGGTCGGAAAACTCGCGCCGCGCCATTTCTTCGCGCAAAGAAGCTTCCAGCCGGTCGAGCAACAGGTCCACCCGCAAAGCCGTATCAAACATTCCCGACATCCTTTTCCTTCGTATGGGCCAACCAGGTTTGCAGAATCAATTGGGCGGCGAGTTCGTCTTTGACATCGGCGAAATGCGTCGACCGTTTGGAGCGCCTGCGATAAAAAATCTCGCGGGATTCGCTGGTCGACAAGGTTTCGTCCATCGTGTGGACCGGCAGGTGATAACGGCTTTCCAATTGACGGCAGAAGCGCAAAATGGGCTCGATGATAGGGTTTTCTTCACCTTCCGGGTTATAAGGGAAGCCGACCACGAACGCCGACGGCCGCCATGTCTGAACCAGGCGGGATATGGCGTCCCATAGGGCCTTGCGGCTGGTTACGCGTATCGTTTCAAGAGCTGTCGCGGTACCGGTTACCCGCTGTCCGACGGCCACGCCGATGTTTTTTTCTCCGAAATCAAAGCCGAGATAAGTGGGCTCGTTGGTCTCGTGCCGCACTGGATCGACGAAATCCATGAATTAGCCGTGCCCCGCTTGAGAGGACAGAAGTGAAATATCCACGCCCATCAGTTCGGCGGCGGCCTTCCAGCGATGGGCCGGCGCATAATCGAACAGAATGGCGTCGTCGGCGGGCGCACTCAGCCAGGAGTTCTCGACGATTTCCCGTTCCAGCTGTCCCTTTCCCCAGCCGGCGTATCCCAGCGCCACCAGGACCTTTTGGGGTCCCTTGCCAATGCTCATGGCTTCCAAGATGTCGCGGGAAGTGGTGAGGGAAATGGAGTCCGATACCTTCAGGGTGGAATTCCAGTTACCGCCCGGCTCGTGAAGGACGAAGCCGCGTTCGGCCTGCACCGGCCCGCCGAAGTAAACGGGAATTTGGCCTATGGCGGATTCCTGGACATCGATCTCCATTTGCTGCATCACATCGCCCAAGGTCAGCTCGGATGGGCGGTTGACGATGATACCCAATGCGCCTTCCGGACTGTGTTGGCACAGATAAGTGACGGTGCGGGCGAAAAAAGGGTCCGTCATCCCGGGCATGGCGATCAGAAAGTTGTTGGTGAGGTTCGCGATCGCTTCAATCATGGTCATAGTATCGGGGTAGACCGACGAGGCCGCAAGTCAGTTCACGGAAAGGCTGAAATTTCTTGTGGTACTCCAATCGCGCTCAAAGCGCGGAGCATAATCCTATGCGTGAAGCGAGGATCGTCAGCTTGGTGGATACGGGAACAGCGGCGATGTGCGAAAAGCTTCGCAGTCGAGCACAGAGGCTCCCGGTATTTCGATCGGGTGATCTCGTGCTCAGGTCACAAAGGTGTCCATGAGATCGATCATGAATTCCATCTCTTCGTCGTCGACCCGTTCCCAGCGGGGGATCTTCAGCGCTGCGAGAGCACTCTTGCCCTTGTCGTTTTCGGACATGGCCAGCAGCGCGCCGAGCAGGCGGTCTCGGTGATCCGCGAGCCTAGGGCTTATCATCAGCGCGTGATGGACCACCTGGATCTGGCTGTTGACCAATGCCCGCAGTTGCTTGCGTATGACCGAAGAGAGATCGTTGAACGCCTCGGCGAGAAAAACGCCGGCATCGCAGTAGCCTTTGAGCAATTCCTTGGCGACCAGCACATAGGAGTCGCAGACTTTTAGTTCGACCGATGCGGCATCGAGGTCGGCCGGCTCCAGCATGATCATGCCCATCATGTGGACATCGGGGTCTTCGGTGGTCGCCAGCTTGATCGAGCCGGGCAAATCTTCGACCTGAAGGTAAGGGCGTTCGGTACTTACCGCGATAACCGCCTCGTCCGCCTTGCCTTCCGGCTTGACCAAGGGTTTGAAGCCTTTTTCCCGCACCAGCATGGCGGCATCGTAAGGGTTGGCGTAGATCAGATCGATTCGGTCGGACTTGATGGCGTCCCGCTGACTGTGGAAGTCGTCATACAATTGCAAATGAAATGCCTCGCCCAAGGCCTTTTGCAACCAAGTATTGAAAATGAACCAGCCGGACAGGTGCTCGGGCGTAAAATCCGGGCTTACGGTGAAAACGTGGGGCATGGCATAGTCCTCGCGGAGTCGAGACGCTCAAAACAAGGTGGGATAGAGTTTCATGCATTCGGCGACTTTCTGTCGGGACGGCTTGCGCCGGACCGAGGTATAGCCGATGACCTGGGCGTTTCGAATGTTCGGGATGACCGTGGCCTTGACCCAGTAGAAACCGCCGTCCTTGCGCAAATTCTTGACATAGCCCTGCCATTTTTCGCCGCGCCGCAAGGTTTCCCAAAGATCCCGGAAAGCTGCCGGCGGCATATCGGGATGCCGCAGAATGTAGTGTGGCGCGCCGATCAGTTCTTCCTTGGAATATCCCGACATGTCGACGAAGGATTGGTTGACATGGGTGATGATGCCGGCCGGATCGGTGCGAGAAACGATCAAGCGTCCGTCCGGATAAGGCGACTCGATGTCGGTTACCAGCACTTTCCGGCGAGTCCCGTCGAAATGGACGAGCGTATGTTCTCGGTAGGCCCCGACGATGTCTTCGGGCTTCATGTCTTGCATGGCGGCCTCTTGGAACTACGGTTGTCGGGCTGTGCGCCGGTCAAATCAGGCCGGCTATGCTTTCGGCCGCCCGTTTTACGTCCAGAAAGATCAGACCCAACTTGGCATTGGGCTTGGCCATCACGGTCAGCACCGCTTCCTTGCCGGCATAAGTCATCAGCACGTATCCCCTGTCGCCTTTGATGAGCACCTGCTCGAGCGTACCCCGCGACAGTTCCTGGGCGGTCCTGTCGCCCAGGGACAGCATGGCGGCGCTCATGGCACCCACCCGATCCTCGTCCAGGTTTTGAGGCAATACGGCCGCCATCATCAAGCCGTCCGTCGAAATGACGCCGGAAGCTTCGATGTCGGCCGATGTGCCGTTCAACTCACTCAAAATGGAAGTCAACATTTCTGCACGCATAACTGAACCTCGCTCGCACTCGGATGATTCGGGAAAATTCGTTCTTGATTTATTTGCATCAGCTGCCGACGCCGGCATAGCGGCGACTCAATATCCAGACCAGGGTAACGAAATCCGGCTGGTTGAACCTCGGCATTCCGGCGGCGACCAGCACGAATCGCTCTTTCCCCAGGTATAGCGGCCAAAATCCCACTTTGCTGTTGCCCGCCGAGTCCACTACGGACCAGGCGCTCGAATTGAGCCCCAGGTTGTTGAGCAAGAGACCCGAGCGACGCTCATGCAGATTGGCCAAATCGGCGCTGAGCGCCGACAGCTCCTCGGCGACTTCGTGGGGAAAACCGTGGGTCGCAAGATAGAACCCTTGGCTGTCGGCCAACAGAACCTTGGCTTGGCTGCTGAGCTGGCTCAGCAGTTCGGGCAGAATTTCGGAAAGAGGCTGATTCGGGCATTTCAGCGGCGCCTTCAACCCTTGCAGCCATTTCGCTTCTTGTGCATGGTGGAGCATGGCATAGGCCCTTTCGGCGTCCTCGATAGCCGACCAGTCTTTCAGGCCGGCCAGGGTGAGCGCTGGGCTGGACTCCATCTGCAGCAAGTTTCTGATGAGCTGTTTGGCTGGGGTGTGCGCCTTGGTCGTGACCGCATGGTAGGCGCCGCCTGGCGTCGGATGAAGATAAAGGTGCTCCGCCAGCGCGTAGTCCTTCATTGATCCTCCAGCCCCGGATCGATGGAGTAGAGCAGCGCCTGTACCAGCAGAGAAACGTCTTTCTTGCGCCGGGCGTCGACCTCGAAAATCGGCGGATTCAGACCGGTCGCTTCCAACTGGCGATGGTAGTCCGATACCAGAGGCGTTGCACGGACGTCCATTTGGGTGACGCCTATGACCAGGCTCGTGGCCTCGATGAAGCTGCCGAATTTGTTCAAGAAAAAGCGCAGATCCTGGAAGGGATCGGCGCGGGTGTTGTCGAGCAGCAGCACCAGGCCGATGCCTCCGGTGGCCAGAATGTCCCACATGAAGTCGAACCGCTCCTGTCCCGGCGTTCCGTACAGATGAATCTTTTCCCCGCCGGGCAAAGTCATCATCCCGTAGTCGAGCGCGACCGTGGTCGAAGCTTTCCGGCTTTTGGTCATATCGCTGGCGACTTGGTCCGTTTTGACCGGCGGAACATCACTGAGCGAGGTGATGGCGGTCGTTTTCCCAGCGCCCACGGGTCCGGTGAAAATGATTTTGTTGTACTGAATCACGATTCGATTCCGCTCCCGTCAAGACATTTTCAAGTGTTTCAAAATCTTCCCGAGAAAGGACGTGCGCTCCGGCTCCGGTCTGGCGGTCGACGCCTGAATTTCCGCGCGGGCCGTCTGCTGTTTCGGCCGTTGCTCTATCAGTCGCAAGGCATGAGCGGCGCTGATGAAGGCAAACACATACTGCTGCCGTATGCCTAAAATCTGCGCCGCCTCGCATACGGTATGGGGGCTGTGATACAACAGTGCTGCGATTCGCATGGTATGAGGGATCAGCAGGAAGCGGGTCAGATTGGGCCAGTGTTTGAGGGCTACCTCGTGTTCGAACGAGATGTCCACAGGGATCTTGCCTTTTGACGTCCAGATCGCCATCTTCCATAAGAAGGCATCCAGCGAGATCATCCGGCTCGGATCGAGCTCGGCCTGGCCGGCGTCGATCGGCGTAACTTTCAGATCCTTGGCGGTTTGCGCGCGGGGTCCGCCGATGTCCATATGCGCAAGATTGTTAATGCGAATCGCGCAGGCGGCGCGCAATTGAGCTTCGTCTGCGTTGATCCATATCCGTCGAATCTGTGGAAAGACGACCAGCGGCTTCCATGGCGTTTCCACCCGCAAAGCCTGTTGATGCGAAATGGCGAGCGCGCAGGCCGATTCGAAGCTCCCCTGCAGAAAATCCTTGGGATCGTAGCGGACCGCCGCAGCCTGTTCGGGAACGGTCGGATCGATGTCGTCGCGGACGCCCAGAAAGCTCATGAAGCTTTGCTCATCCATTAGGGCGGCCACTTTGGATACGGATCCATCCGATTTTTCCGGCGCAACGACCGCCCGTAACGGAGTCGGGCGGGTTTCCGGCTCCGGCTTTCCGGCTTGCCGCGGTTGGCGGCCTTGGAGAATTTGCCGGACGCGCCGGATCGCCTGCAGCATGCTCTCGGCTTGGACCGGTTTCTTCAAAAAAACGGTCTCGGGCGAAGACGCACGGTCGTTCAGGGAAAGCAGGATAAGGACCCGGTCGGGATGGGTTTGCCGTTCCCGATCCAGCAATTCGGCCGCCCTCTGTGCGTCCATGTCGATCATACAGGCTTCCGCTTCTTCTCCGTCGCCGACGATCTCGGCCTGGTTTCGGCAAGGGCCGTGCAGGAACATCTTGAACAGTTTCGCAGTCCGCTCGTCCATCCCTAGAACCGCCAACCTTAATGGCGCGATGGCAAAATCGGTCATGGGGTATGTTCCTTTCGCAGATATCGTTCGCACTCGTCCCAAATCGCCGGCAGGGGGTCCATGATCGCCCGAAGCTTTTCACGCGTGCGCAAGAAATTGTCGAGATCACCGGTCGCCCGATACAGCAGCAGTAGTTCCTCGAGTAAATCGGTTCGCTCAGGCAGTCGGAACAATGCGCCTTCCAGTACCGCTCTCGCTTGATCGATCTGGCTGTATTCGATGTGTTCCCGAGCTTCCACCAGCGGGTCGCGTTCTTCGTCCGAGGCATCGATCGACACCTGGACCAAATTCAGCGAACCGATGACGCCTGGGGCAAGAACCGATTGCCCGGCCGGCGGCAGCTCGGCCCAGTCGGGCGTGTTTCCGCATTCAAGCCATCGATCGAGACGCGCATAGCAATCCTTCCTCAACCGATCCCGCGCCCCTGTCAGCAATCGCTTGCGGAGAGAGGGTCCCCTGTGTTCCAGGGCAATGAAAAGGTCCAACAAAGCGGCGTACAGGCCGTCTCGGTCGTTTTGATGGTAGTGGTGCAACACCCGCTGAGTGTGTCGCAGCAAGTTGTCGGGAACCGCAGACACGGAATGGGCCAGATAATCTGCGACGTCGTTTTCTGTGCCTAGGCAGAGCGGATTCGGTTGGAGCGAGTCCTCGATCAGAAAGGCCGGTTCGGCAAAATTCCCTGGACCAACGTCGGGCCCTGCCTCACCGCATCGCGGCAAGGCCGGTCGCTGAGCTTGGGAGAGATAATCGACCATCGGTGTTCTTAATGAGGAAACGGCTAGGCAATTAACAGGGATAAGGTGGACGGCTCTCTACAGGGTCGGCGGACATCGTTCTAAAGGGAAGATTCAGTCAGCGGGCCCAGGCGTCCTGGCCGGACACATCAAGAATAGTCGGTTTTTGGGGGAAGGCTAGGCGGTGGAAGGCTGCCTGGACAGGCGCTCGGACGTTATGGCGGAGAGTCCGAGCTTGCAGGGAAAGCTGGGGTGAATCAGGGGCCGGTTTGGAGACGGTGATCGTTCTCGAACCGCCAGGTGCGGGTGATGATCAAAACATCCGCTTCCTGTTTCAGCTCTTGGGGAAAAGGTGCGAAGGGAGCGGCAAGCTGCACGATATTCGTTGCGGCGTCGTCCAGAACTTGATGGCCGGAAGAATGCCGGACCTGTATGCTGTACACGGTTCCGTCCGGCTTGATGCCGACGCTCAGAAGCAGGCTTCCGGAAAGATTCCGGCGGCGGGCTTCGTCGGGATAATTAAGATTGCCGATACGCTCGATTTTGTCCTGCCAGGCCTTCTCGTAGGCAGCGGCCTTGTATTTGTGGGCGTTCACCGAGTTGATGTAAACCAGCTTGGGACGGCGGGCATAGTCTTCCCGCGATTTGTTCAGTTCGGCGCTCAATTCGGCAATCTGCTGGCTGAGCGCCGCGGCGGTGAGCTTTACGGGCTGCGGTTCCGGCAGTATCTCCGTGCCTTGATCCGTGACGATCTTCTTTTCGGATTTTTCCTGTCTCAGCACGCGTTTGAGTTTGGCTTCCTGAACATGCGCGGGATTGGGCGCGTTTTCGGTTTGCTGGCCCTGTCCTTCCTGCGGTGTGGGCTGGTTCCTCGGAATCGCCTTTTCGGTATGGGTTCCGCTGCCTATCTGGTTGTCCGGAGCGAGAAAGTCGGCCTTTTCCGGAGCCTTCTGCGAAGCATTTCGCACCAGAGCGATGGTCAAGGATTTCTTGATTTCCGGGTGCTTGGGCATTTCGAAGCTGACGCCCAGGATGAGAACGGCGTGTGCGATGCCGGCAAAAACCAGGGATAGAAGAAAGCGGTCGGAAAAAACCTTTTCGGTATTCATGAGTCGACGTTATTAAGCCCGCACAACGGACTCGATATGATTCATCAGCAAGGCACTGATATTCAAGCCGAACAGTGCATCCAGCTCCTGCACGCAGGTCGGGCTGGTCACGTTCACTTCGGTGAGATAGTTTCCGATCACGTCCAGTCCCACGAATACGAGTCCTCTCTCCCGAAGCGTTGGGCCTACTTGCTCGGCGATCCAGCGATCCCGCGGGGTCAGTTCGCGTCCCTCCGCGCGTCCTCCGGCGGCGAGGTTCCCGCGGCTTTCTCCCAGCGCGGGGATACGGGCGAGAGCATAAGGAACCGCCTCGCCGTTCACTAGCAGGATGCGCTTGTCGCCGTCGACGATTTCCGGCAGATAGCGTTGAGCCATGACGAAGCGCGAGTTGTGCCGGGTCATGGTTTCCAGGATGACGCTCAGATTGGGGTCTTTTTCCGCGATGCGGAAAATCGAGGCGCCGCCCATGCCGTCCAGGGGCTTCAGGATGATTTCGCCCTGTTCGTGCAGAAATTCGCGGATCTTGTGCCCTTCCCTGGCCACCAGGGTCGGCGGGCAGCACTGCGGAAACCAGGCGGTAAAGAGCTTTTCGTTCGCATCGCGCAGCGAGCGTGGTTTATTGACCACGTAAAGCCCCTGGTTTTCGGCGCATTCCAAGAGATAGGTGGCGTAGATGTATTCCTGGTCGAAAGGCGGGTCCTTGCGCATCAACACCACGTCCAAGGAATCCAGCGGCGCGACCGTCTCGCCGAGGAAGCTGAACCAGGACTGCTGGTTGCGCTCCACGCTCAGGCGGCGCATCCGCGCATAGGTGCGTCCGTCCCGCAAATAAAGATCGTTGAGCTCCATGTAATGGAGCTCGTAACCCCGCGACTGGGCCTCCAGCAGCATGGCGAAACTGGTGTCTTTGTGGATTTTGATTTTTCCGATGGGATCCATGACGATCCCGAGCTTTAGACTCATAGCGATTTTTCCGTAATAGGAGGAGCGCGGCTTGACTTAAAAACCTTGAATCATATATAAAGCCTGATTTCCGTTCCAGCTAGGCGAGTTAGAGGTCAACCATGTCCAGAGTATGCCAGGTGACGGGCAAGCGCCGTATTGTAGGCAATAACGTCTCGCACGCTAACAATAAGACGAAGCGCCTGTTCAATCCGAATCTGCACCAGCACCGTTTTTGGGTCGAAAGCGAAAACCGTTGGGTAAGCCTTCGCGTTTCCAGCCAGGGAATGCGCATCATCGACAAGAAGGGTATCGATGCCGTTTTGGCGGATATCCGCAAGCGCGGCGAAAAAGTCTAATCGAGGTCTGAACCATGCGCGACAAAATCAAATTGGTATCGAGCGCCGGCACCGGCCATTTTTACACGACCACCAAGAACAAGCGGAACATGCCGGAAAAGATGGAGATCAAGAAATTCGATCCCGTCGTCCGCAAGCATGTCCTGTACAAGGAAGCGAAAATCAAATAATCCGTGATTTGTCCGGGTCGCGGACCCAAATGACCTCCGTGATCCGGCTTATCGCCCGGCCGTTCCATTGAGCCGAGGCGGTCAGCCCGCCTTTTTTCGGCTCGATTCAAGATTAGTTCATTCGCTCGGCTGCGTAATCTGAGACCGGGCGCCGTCCTCACCGGAAACCCGCCTCGCTCCAAGCGGTTCGAAAAATCATTCGAGTTTAGTAGGTCGGCAATCCCTTGCCGACAAAGCTCCTCGCCGACCTACGAATTTTTCGGTCCTCACTGAAAAACCGCGGCGAAAAGCTCTTTAGCGGCACAGGAAATTTCGCCCTGCCTAGAGCGGTTCGAAAAAAGCGCCAAGCTCCGCCAGCAACGCCCGCTCCTCCTCGAGCCGTTCCGGATAATCGGAATGGCCGGCTTTGAGCACGAACAAGCGTTTCGGTCCCGCCAGGGCATTATAGATGGCGAATTGGCCGGGCGGTGCGACGAACGGATCGGACAAGGCCGCCGCGACATGAACGGGAATCCGAATGTGCCGCGCGGCGCAGGCGGCGTCGTAGTAGCGTAAGGTTTCCAGCACGGACCCGTGCCGGCGCTCGTATCTTCGGACGGCTTCCCCGCTTCCCAGGGTCGGCAGCGCAAGACGCAAAGGATGATGGCCGAAGGTCGGAACGTTCAGATGGGCCAAGCGAACGCGCGGCTCCCAAGGCAGGGCCAAAGCGCCGATGCCGCCGCCGAAGCTGATACCCGAGTAGCCGATATGCCCCTCGACTTGCGGAAAGACGCTCAGCAGCGCCGAGACCGCCAGCCACAAATCCTCGACGCAGCCGCCCAGGATGTAACGATCGCGCCGGTCGATGCTGTGCAGGACATGACGGGCGGGGTTGTCCGGCAGGCGCGGGTCGCGGCTCAAGGAAAGCCCGCGGAAGCAGGGAAACAACACCGCCGCTTCGCCGACCGGAAGATCGAAATCCGGACCCTCCCGGCCGCCGTAACCGTGCCCCACCACCAGCCCCCGCCGAATCGGTCCGTGTTTGGGACTCAACAGCCAGCCGCCGATCATATAATCGTCCGTCGATCGATAACGGACATCGTAAACATCGAAGTCCGGATGAACGTCTTTGCCGCGAGACAGCTCGGGGTTCGGGTAAACGCTCAGCGCGCGCCGGTAACGGGTTTCCCAGAACTCGG
The DNA here is from genome assembly GCF_051027445.1 of Methylocaldum sp. GT1TLB. Classification (NCBI taxonomy): domain Bacteria; kingdom Pseudomonadati; phylum Pseudomonadota; class Gammaproteobacteria; order Methylococcales; family Methylococcaceae; genus Methylocaldum; species Methylocaldum sp. GT1TLB. Next base: position 3,421,698 of record NZ_CP194898.1, on the reverse strand, counting down.
CGAAATCGCCGGGTTCCTCCGGGCAGCCGACCCGAAGCAGCGACTCCAGGGTGTAGCCGTAGGCGGGGTCGAAAGGGGGGTTGGCGGAGATCATGATTTGTCTCGAATGACTCTAATGCCGAATCGTCCAGACGAGCCCCATGGGCGAAGCGAACGAGCGGGCCAGGAGCCAAGCTTCGCTGGGCGAGAACGTGGGTTCCAAACCGGCTTCCTGCACACGGGTCGGTAATATAACCCCACGGAGCGGACGGACCATGGTACGAGCTGTCAAATCGCTATGACTTATCGCCAGGCTTCTTTCTTCGCTTGAGCGACGGCAGGGCTTTGGCCGCCGCTTCCAGCATCTTGATATTGTGCTCCTCGCCCTCGGCCTCCAGTAGTACTCTGCGCTCGGCGGCGAAGCGGCCGTATTCGCTTTCTGCGTGCGCATCGGCCTGCTTCTTTGAGATGCTGCCCGAATTCAGTAGCACGTTACGGTCGTTGAATTTGAGAAAGGCATCGAGCTTCTCCTCCCAGTCTTTCAGGAAGATTTGTTTTCGCCGCTTGGCTTGATCCTCTGCGAAGTCCAGCCACATCACGACAATACGGTTCAGCTCGCTGATTTCATGCTCCCGCAGGTAATTCTTGGCAATGGTGACGTCTGCCTTCTGCACTGAGCCGGATTTCCACGAGGTCAGCCCCATGTTCGGTTTGGTCGCATCGGCACGCTCGCGGATGATCTCCCCAGCCGTTTTGCCGGTGGCGGCGAAGTGCAGCTTGTTCTGAATGACCCGGAAAAACCGCGTCGTTTCCGCCAACGAGGGGGAGTAATCCGCCGCCATCGAGAAAATCTCGCGCACCCGCAGATACATGCGCCGCTCGCTGGACCGGATGTCGCGGATGCGTTCGAGCAGTTCGTCGAAATAATCCGGCACGCCGGAGCCCGCTACGGGTGGATTCTTCAGCCGCTCATCATCCAGCGTGAAGCCCTTCACGAGATACTCCCGCAGCCGCTCCGTGGCCCAGCGGCGGAACTGCGTGCCGCGCACCGAGCGTACTCGGTAGCCTACGGCGAGAATGGCGTCGAGGTTGTAATGATCGATGTTGCGGCTGACCTTGCGGTTGCCTTCCTGGCGAACTATCCGGAATTTCCGGATAGTTGCCTCCGGGTCAAGCTCCTGTTCCTCGTAGATGTTCTGCAGGTGTTCATTGATCGTACGAACATCCTTCTGAAACAACTCCGCCATCAGAGCTTGAGTCAGCCATAACGTGTCGTCGGCGAAGCGGCATTCGACGCGGGTACGCCCGTCTTCGGTTTCGTAGAGGAGGAATTCGCCGACGGTTTTTTCTGGCTGAGTCATAACATCAATCTCGCGAGTTCAGGATCGCTGCGAAAGAGCTTTCATCATTCACGCCATTGCGGATTCGCAGTAAACAGCGCGGATTCGAAGTTAGCCCAGGCGGTCGCTCGAAGAGTTTGGGCTTGGGCGCGTTTGGTTTCAGCTGCTGACGCGCTTTGCTGTAGCGCCTGCAGCAGATCCTGTTGATGGTTTGTTGGTAGAAGGGGAACAGGAAGGCTAGCAACCTCCCTGCTGTTGATCGATGCAAGATTCGTTGTCCGCTTGGCCTTGGAGCGAAAATAAGCTTGGCCGTACTCGCTGTTGATCACGGCCATCACAAACTCGGGAAGTAGCTTTTTCTGGTCGAGCCTGACCCGCAGCACATGGTTTTGATGAACGCAGTCTTCGATCTCTCCACGCCAAATAGCTCCGCGTCCTACAAGATCAGCGCTATTACCCTCGCAGAGGAGAATGTCACCCTCCTCTAGCCGAAACTTAGGCATCTCCTCATCGGGTACATTTATGTACTTGATCTCACGAAGATCCAAGATACCTCGCTGCACGTTCGCCACTCGAAGGTAAGGTCGAGCGTGTGTACTAGGTCGATTCGCGGGACACTTTTGAATGCCATAGGTCACTTTGCCAACGGAACCTAACGGAATCATCGGCCACATTGCTGAGGCCGTTTGGGGTTGAGCGATAGCGCGCAAGATGCCTTCGTGACTCCATCGTTCAACGTCCTTGAACCGCGCAATAAACACCGGCAACTCTGGCAGAGGTGGCGGCGGAGCGACACCCAGGGCTTCTTCGAAAGCCCGCAAGCCCGCCTGCTCAATGGTCTGTGCTTCCTGATGTAGCTTGGCAGCACGGGCGAGTGCATCTATATAAGTAGTGACCAAGGCCCGCTGCGCATCCAGTGACGGCAACGGGATCTTAAGGGCTTCGAACTGAGCGGGGCGAATCCGCGCTTTAGTCGTATTGCCCGAGCGTAGGCGCGATAGCCGTTGTTTGAAAGCGGTAGAGCGAATAACCAGCCGAATAAAGTCACCAGATACCCGCTCATGGTTGATCGAATACACCGGGTATTCGGCGCTGACGGCAAGGTGTCCGAGTTCATCAGGTACGATGCAGAGCGAACCCTGGGCAACGCGAATTTTTGATATCACCAGATCGCCGGAGTGCGCATAGAAAAGCGGCCCCTTGTAACCTCGCTTTTCCTCATCAGTTCGAATATGAAGATCACCGCCGAACGTGATTTTGGCAATAATGTTCAATTCATCGAGCGGAACAGTTGTACGGTCCACTGGAGCGACATTGCGCATGATGAAGTCGCTAAGGGAATATTCGGGAAAGGCACTTTGATGATTGCCTTCTTCGTCTTCGATCCAGCGTTCAATCTCCCTCCACCACCGGATCACGCAGCGGAGGGTACCGGAAAATTTGGTATTTCCTCCTGCGCGGCACCTTGAGCCAACCATGTCTCGAAGTTGCAAAAAGCCTCAAGCAATTGCGGCAGTTCGTTGGGCACGCCTTCTCCGGTTTCGCCGGTCGAGGTGATGCCCACCGCTTTGGGTGCGGCGACGAAAACCGCGTAGTCGAACAGCTCGCGAACCCGCGCCCATAGGGCAGCGTTGTGGGCTTCATCCACGGTGCGGTACTTGATCTTCAACTCGGACAGCAGCGCGTCGCTTTGTTTTTGTACTCTGCTCAAGGCAGCTTGCGCTCGGCGCTTGAGTTCAGCAGCGGCCTTCCTGTGCGCTTTGTCGGCCTCGCCTTGCCAGACGGGTTTGCCCTGCACCGTGGGGCCGATGGTCCTGGGATAAGCGGGCGGCTCGCCTCGTCGCCACGTGGGAAGGTTGCGGTTAATTCCGAGCGCCGCTAGTTTTGCCAGCAGGCTTACCGCTTCAGGGTCTTCGCCGCTGATGATGCGCGGGGCATAGTCGGCGTTCAGGGTGTCGCGTTGCCTATCGAACGAGGCATCCAGCTCGCTATGAGCTTGCGTCCAAGCCGCCTCCCAAGCCAGCGCGTCCGCCTCTGTGAATTTGCGCAAGAAGACCAGTGAGGCTTTGACCGTGGCGTTCGACGAGCGGAAGGTTTCTTCCGGCAGGCTCACCACGGCAAGCAGCTTGGCGCGGCCTTCGGCCCAGCGTCGCAGCCAAGCGAGCGAGGGATTGTTGAGATTGCCGTCGGGCAGAACAATGCCCATGCGGCCGCCGGGTTTGAGCAGGTTCAGGCAACGCTCGACAAAGATCAGCTCCGTGGGGCGGTTGTTCTTGCCCTTGCCGATTTCGAACAGATCAAGGATGGGCGTTTTTTCGGTGGCAGCCTGCAACAAGCGTTGGTGACTTTCTTCCCATGTTTCACCGTAACGTGCTTTGCAGCGGTACAGGTACTCAAGATCAGTCGGTACGCGCGTTTCGTCGCTGGCGCCCACTTTTTGGTCCGACCCGACATTGGAGCCGAACGGCGGATTGGTCAGCACCAGGTCGAAGCGGCCGTTGAAGATGCCGTTAATGTCGAGCAAGCCGTCGTGATAATGGATGCCGCCGTGCCCGTCTCCATGCATGATCATGTTCATCTTGGCGGTGCGGGCAGCGCGTGGCTCCGCGTCAGTGCCGTAGATGCACTGCCAAGCGAGCCGGCCCACGCGGGTGTCTATGGGCTGATTGTCTTCGCCGCTTGGCAGCAGCTCTCTGTTAAAGAGGGCAAAAGCCTGTTCGATTTTCCGATGCTCTTCGTCTTCGGATAAACCGAGCGCTTCGATGCGTGCGCGCTCTTCGTCCTTTTGCCGCTGGATGTCGGCGACGATCTGTGCACGGACGTGTTCGAAGGCCCGGATAAGAAAACCGCCTGAGCCCGCGGCGGGGTCGCAAATTAGTTGTCCCTCTTGGGGATTGAGCATATCGACCATGAACTCCACCACCGGACGCGGCGTGAAGAATTGCCCCAACTCGCCCCGGAAGGTGGTGCCGAGAAAGCGCTCGAAAGCCAGACCCTTGATGTCGTCGCCGGTCTTGGAGAGATCGAAGCGTTCCAATTGTTTAACGATGCGGCGGAACGTTTCTTCCGAGATGTCGAGCTTGTCGGCGACCGTGAACAGGTCGTCGGCCTTGTAGTAGTCCTTGGTCAATTCGAACAGGCCATCGTGGACTAGCGGATCGTTTGGCATGCGCGAGGCAGCACGCCGGTCGAGGTATTCGGTGGTGAATGTGCCGTGTAAGCCAGAGCGCTCGACGTACATCTTGATGAAGAGAATCTTGGAGATGGTGTCGAAGGCGCGGCCAGGGTCCATCTTATGCACGTCCCGTAGTATGCTGTGACAGACGAAAAGCAGGTCCTGGAATTCCTTACGGTTGAAAGCGCGTAAGCGGCTCTTGATCTCTTCGATGCGCCGGGCGTCGCCCCAGTCGCTCGCTTTCGGGATTTCGTTGATGGGGACGAATTCACCGGGCAGACCGGGTACCAGTTTGAATACGGCAGTATGCCGAACATTATGGGCTATGAAGAATTCACAACCCGTAGCTCGTGTGTAGGACTCGCCCTGGTAGTAGTCGCGTTCCTGGATCTCGATCGTTTCCGTCTTACACTCCACTACCAAGACCGGTGTGCGGTTGACTGCCTTATCAGCCGCCGATTGCCAGATCACGATGTCGGCCCGTGGACTCTTATGGCCGTGCTGAGTTCGACGTTCCTGATCCATCTGGTCGAGGCTATAACCGTAGTGGTCGACCAGAGTACGAATGAAGCGCTGGCGGACGATCTCCTCTGGTTTGACGGTGATTTCGCGCCATTCCCGACGCAGGGGAATCCAGAGCCAATTGCCTTCCTGGTGCAAGGTGTCGGCAGATGCAGGAAATTGGGTGGCGGGCTGATGGGCAGGTTTTTTAATCTTTGCCATGCAGATGGTCTCTTGATTTCAGTCTTATATTTTTTCGGTACTGTCCAATTCCGACTTTTCCATCCGACAGTACAGCAAGGGCGCCGGTGTGCTTGCAGCGGTATTTCACTTCGAAGGAGATCGATTGCGTGCCGATCTCGGCCATCAGATCGACTTCGCGGCCTTGGCTTCAGTCCAATCCTTCTTTCAAAGGGCAATGTTATTGATTTAAGTCGTCATACTCTGCCAGGGAATGCCGGCATCCAGAGTACAGGGATTAGGATCCGGGCCGATCCCTTCCTTTACTTCTGGATTTCGGCAATTCCTGCCGAAATGACGGAATAGGCTTTAACAGCATTGTCCCAAAGGGAGAAGGCTTATAAACCCCTTTTCCAATTACAAAACGCTTGCTTTGGTCGCAAACCTTCAAAATGGCAAAAGTCGCTTGGGCTGCGATCTTCTCCTTGGGAGAAGCGATGGAGAAGAGGATTTTCGGCCTGTCAGGTTAATTCCAACTGGCGGATTAGGTTAATTATTGTCATGTATAGATTGCAATAAACAAACAAAAACGAAAATTCTCGCGAAATTCGAATATTTCTGATGCGGTGGCGGACGATGGCGAGCCGCGCCGGGCATCCACTTCGTCAATCCCAAACAGCTTATCTGTTCCAAAATGCAGCTATCGATACCGCCGCGACGCAAACCACAAGTTCAGCCGTCACGCCCGAACCGCAGCCTATCCAGCGCCGCCTCGATCCAGCCGAAGCCGATCCGTTCCTGTTCGAGACGGAGGGAAGGACGGATGCGGTTGTCGCGGAGGTCGTCGTAAAGCGCCTGTTCCTCACGGGTGAGGCGGGGAAGATCGCGGCGGACCGGCTGGGGTTCGGTCACCCATTGGGACGGGTGGGCCATCAGGGTTTCGCGGTCCATCAGGAAGGATTCGGCATGGGGAAGATAGGTCCGCAGTTGGTCCAGGATGGCGAAGCCGTGGGTGTCGATGTCGCCCCAGTAGTGGACGGCGCAGCGGTGCAGCCAGGCGGCTTTGGCCAGGCTGTCGAATCCGTACCCGGCGCCGAATACGACCATGCTGCGGGGCAGGTTCGGGAAGGCGAGGAAGTTGATTTCGTTTTCGGTGACGAATACGCGGGCGACTTTCGGATCGAGCAGGGCGAAAGTGTCGTGGTCCAGGGTGATGTCCTGGTCGGTGGTGCCGGGCAGCAGTGCCAGTTCGGGATCGAGGATGCGGAATCGAATTCGGACCGGCTTGTCGCGGAATCCGTAGCGGCGGCAGAACTGGCCGAGGCCGACGGCGTCGGCATCGATCGCGTCGGGCGGCAGGGCGAGGTCCAAGAGTTCCGACAGCACCGAGCGATGGGTTTCGATGAACTTGGTATGGACGCCCGGAATGTCGATTTGCCTGAGATAGACGCTCGGACGCTGGTGGGTCTGCAACCAGTCGACGACATCCAGGAGCAACGGCCAGTGATTGGCCAGTTCCAGGGCTTTCAAGGGATGCTTGGCCAGCCAGGGGAGCGCCGAAGACTGGCGGTTGCGGGTGATCGCCGCCAGCTCGGCGAAGCGCTCGGCGTCGCGGCGTTTTCCGATCAGGGCCAGCGCGTCGTCGAGCGTGTCGATCCAGATTTCGTCGGGAATCCGGTTCGCGCCGAGAACGCGGTGCCGCACCTCGCGCATCACGACCCGGTAGTGCGCGCCTTGCCTGAGGTCCGCAATCCACGTCCGCACCTGTTCGAACCGGTCCGCGAGTTCGGAGGACGAAGGTCCCTTGAGCGTCAGTCGCCGGGGGAACACGGTCTCGCAGCCGGCCAGGCTGGCCAGGATCAGGCCTTTGTCCCACAGTTTTTGCACCTGGGCGCGGAGGTCGGTGGGGGTGGTCCAGGTCATGCCTCAATTTCTTCGGGTTTAGGCGTCATACCGGCAGGGATTGCCGGTATCCAGGACACATGGACGTGACCGGCCTTTGCCGTCCTTGGCTTCTGGACCCCGGCAATCCCTGCCGGGGTGACGATCTGCGTAGATATTTATGCTCCCACAGGAGAAGGGCTTTTTAAGAGATTCCGTAAGTGGATGAAAAGACGTCACGCCCTAGCCCTCGCCTTTTCCGCGCGATAGTCCTCGATGGTGAGGTTGCGCAGCTTGGAGGCGCGGCCTTCCTCGTTGTGCACGAATCCGACGCTGGCGACGAAGGGTTCGATGATGTGGATCTTCTGCAGCGGCGTGACGATCAGGAGTTGCAGGTTGAGCTGCTGAAACAGCTTCAATCCGTACTGGGCCGACTCGTCGGAGCCGCGGCCGAAGGCTTCGTCGATGACCACGAAGCGGAAGGAACGGGAGCGCACCGCGCCCCATTCCAGGCCGAACTGGTAGGCCAGGCTGGCCGCCAGGATGGTGTAGGCGAGTTTTTCCTTCTGTCCGCCCGATTTGCCGCCCGAGTCCGAGTAGTGCTCGTGCTCCGTTCCGTCGGCGCGCCAGCGTTCCGAGGCGGCGAAGGTGAACCAGTTGCGAACGTCGGTGACCCGCGCCGTCCAGCGCCGGTCCATGTCGGCCTGTCCTTCGCGCCCGCGGAAACGCTCGATGATTTCCTTCACCTGGAGGAATTTCTCTTCCGAGTATTGGGCGTCGTCCGAACCCGTCAGCGCGCCTTCGGTGCATTTGCGCAAGGCGGCCTGGAAGTCGCGCAGGTCGTTGTCCGGGGACAGCTGCGCTTCCAGCACGATGTAGCGGCCGGGGTTGTAGTCGATCTGATTCAGCGACGCATTGATCTGGGCGATCCGCTCCTTGATGGTCTCCCGCTCGCGGTTCAGTTGCGACTGGAAATTGGCGACCTCGCGGATGGTGTTTTCGTTGAGCAGTTCCTTGAAGCGCGCCTCGAAACGGGGCAGGTCGTCGGCTTCCAGTTTCGCCAGCATCTCGCGGTATTCGTGGGCCGCCTCGACGCTGACGTCGACGTCCTGGGTTTCCAGCCGGTAGGCTTCCTTGTATTCGGCCATGGCTTTGATGATCTTGTCACGCAGACGGCCGAGCTTGGCGTCCTCCGCTTCGATGCGGCCCTGCAGCCACTTGCGCGTGTCCTGTTCGCGCGGGTCGCAGTTTTCGACTTCGAGGCGATGTTCGCCCAAGGCTTCCGCCCGCATTGCGTCCAGCGAGGCGAAGCGGGCCGCGTGGACGGCATTGGCCGGGTCGTCGAGCACGGCCTGGGTTTGCACGCGCAAGGCGTCGGCATCGTTCCTCCTCTGTACTGCCCTCGATCGATCGTCCCTGCGGTCGACGAGCCGGCGTTCGGTTTCTTCCAGGGCGAGCACCAGGGCATTCAAGCGTTCACCGAGTTGCTTGAGCACGTCCGAGGCGGCTTCGAGCTGGCGTTTTTCTTCCTGTAACCTCGCCACTTCGCTGGCCAGGGGGTGCCAGTCGAGTTCGCGGAAGTCGCGGTAGACGTCGAGCTTCGACAGCGTCGCCAGGCGGGCTCTGATCGCCTTTTGTTCGGTGTCGAGGGCGGCGAGGCGGCTGCCCAGCTCGCCCAGCCGGGTCTCGAGCTGCCGTGCCCTGGATTCGAGAGTCGCGATCTTGGCGGCGTTGGACCAGCCGAGCACGTAGCGGCTGCGGTCGTCCAGGCGGTGCCGGTCGTCCTTTTCGTGGCGCTCGCCGGGCGCCTTGATCTGGCCGGCGCGGGTGATGGCCTTGGGTTCGCGGCGGAACTGCTCTTGCGTTGCGCAGCAGGCGTAATCGAAGCGATGGGCGAGTTCGCGTTCCAGCCAGTCGTAAAAGGCCGAATCGGGCTTGACCGCGAGCTTGTGCGCCAGCGAGTCGCGGTTGAGGCTGGGGAGCTCGCCGCGCTGGCCTTCCCGCACCCGGAAATAGACCAGCCGCCCCTTGAGGTGGGTGCGGTCCACCCACTCCGCGACCCGGGCGTAATGGACATCCGGGACCAGCATGGACAGGCCGAAGTTGCGCAGCAGGCGTTCCGCCGCACCTTCCCACTCGTGCTCGTCCTCGCGCACCTGGATCAGCTCGCCGGCGAACGGCATGTCGTCCTCGGACAGGTTCAGCGCACGGCACAAGGCGGTGCGCATAGCGATCTGCTGGGCGTCGATATTGCTGCGGCGGGCTTTCAGGCTCTCGATCTCGGCCGTCAGCGCCTTGTGTTCCTCGCGGCCCTGGGCGAAAGCGAAGTGCACTTCGTTTTGCTCGTTCTGCAGCTCCGCTTCGCGGGCGTCGGCCTGCTCCTGCAAGGCGGCGAATTCCCGCCGCTGGGCCAGAAAGGCGTCGTCGCTCTCGGGCGGAACGAGACCCAAGGACCGCACCAGTTCGGCATAGTCTTCGGCTTTCTTGCGCCGACGCGCCTGTTCTTCCTCTTTCTGGCGGATTTCCTCGCCGATCCGCTCGATGCGGTCGCCGCCGTTCTCGGCGATGCTGCGCCGAAGTTCCCTCTCTTCGGCCTGCTGTCCTTGCTTTCGTTCTTCCAGCCGCGCCACCAGCGTATTGAGTCGCGCCAGGTCGTCGTCGAGTGTCGCGATGCGCTTTTCCAGCAGGCCGAGTTTCAGGCGCGCAAAATAAGGTTTGAGCGCCTCGCGGCAGGCCCGCAGTTCCTCGCAGCGGGCGCTGACTTCCGTATGCCGGTCGCAGTCGGCCACCAGAGGCGTGAGCAATTCCACCTGGCGCTTGGCCTTGAGCACCGCCTCGTGGGCGCGGTTGAGGTCGTCGAAGTGAGCGATCAGGGCGGCGACGCGGGGAGCGACGTCGAAAGGCTCCAGCATGTGGCTGCGCACGAAGTCGGTCAGGTTTCCCACCGATTTCATCGACACCGTCTGGTGAAACAGTTCCAGCGCTTGTTCGTTGTCGATGCCGAAGCGGCGGCGGAACCAGGCGCCGTAAGGCGGGAAGCTGTCGAAGATTTCGACGCCCGAGTTGCGCAGCCGTTTGCGCAGGGCGCCGATGTCCGAGCCGAAATGGGCGAAATCCGCGGTGATGGACAGCGCGCGTTCGGCGCCGACGAAGAAGCGCGCGGGCTGCCCCTGCGGTTCCTTCATCCAGAACACCTGGGCCAGGGTTACGGTCTGGTCGTAGCCGGCGTTGTGGAACACGCCGAGAATCACCGAGTAGCTGTTGTGGTCGCGCAGGGCGACCGGCTTGGCCGAGCCGGTGGCGTCGCTGCGCTCGGACTTGTAATGACCCAGCACGTAGGAGCGCAGGGTGCGTTCCTTGCTGTCGGCTCCGGCCGCCTTGTTGTAGGCGATGCGGTGGGCCGGCACCAGCAGCGTGGTCACGGCGTCGACCAGGGTGGATTTGCCGGAACCGATGTCGCCGGTGAGCAAAGCGTTCTTGCCGTCGAGATGCAGCGTCCAGACCCGGCCGTCGAAGGTGCCCCAGTTGAACACTTCCAGGCGGTACAGGCGATAGCCGGTGAGCGTGTCGTCGCCGATGAAATCGAGGCTCAGCGTTTCCATGTCAGTCATTGTCTCGGTTGTCTTGTCGGTTTTCGAGCAGATGCGCCTTGTAGGCGTCCAGCCGCTGATCGAATTCCGCCAGCCATTGCGCGTCGATGAAGGCCTTGAGAATGCGCCGCACCTCGAACATGGCTTCCTGCCCGGCCGGCGGTTTCAGGCGGCGCAGGAAGCCGAGCTCCACGATCCTGTTGAGGTGGGCGTCCACCTGGTCGATCAGCCTGGCCTCGTTGCTGCCCTCGGGCAGGAACACCCGGATCAGCTCGACCGCCTCGCCGCGCGAGAGCACCAGGCGGGTGTCGCCGCCGCTCGCATCGAATTCGGCCAGTTTCTTGCGCAGCAGCGCCAGCAGCAGGCTGACCGGGAACGAGAGTGGGCGCCGGGCCACCAGGCGCGGCGTCCTGGCCGCGGCGTCGTCCTCGTCGTCGGTGCGCGAGCGCAGGAAGGCGTAGCCTTCGGCTTCGTCCAGCATCAGCTCCAGCCCGAGCACGGCCACGTAGTCGCGCGCGCGGCCCTGGAGATTGAGCAGCGCGTTCCACAGCGCGGGATCGCTTTCCTGGTAGATCACGCCCTTCAGCAGCGGCACCACCAGGGCCGACAGATCGGGCGCGGCGTTGTTCGGCGTTTCGATGTCTTGTTCCGCCATTGTTATCTCACAAAAATCACCCGCGGCAGCCGGGCCTGTTTCATGCGTCCGTCGTCGCCGTAGTGCCAGACAATAATCTCGGTGACCTCTTCGTCCACCACGGACTTGAAGGTTTCGCCCGCCAGTTGCAAGTAAGCGACCAGTTCGGCAAGTCCCTGCTTCAAGGGACGCTTCTCGCACAGTTCGCGCAGCGTGATTTGCGAGCGTTCCTGCAAGGCATGGCGGATGTGGCGCGACAGCGCCGTTTTGTCGACGACCACCTGGGAGAACAGCGCGGCAGCATCCACCTCGGCGTCGCCCGTTTCCAGCCCCAGGTCGGCGATGCGCGGCTTGATCGGCGGGACGTAGAGCGGCCTTTCCATGGGCAGCTCGATGGTCGCGGCGGCGTCGGCGACGGTCATCATTTCGCCCGCGGGCGGCGAGTCGCGCAGCTCCAGTGCCTTGGCCTCGATGTTACGGAGAATATCCATGATGCGCCGGTTCTCGAGCCAGGCCTTGTCGTCCAGGAAGCGCCGCAACTGTTGCGAAAGCTGAGCGACCGTGCGCTGGGTGTGCTCGCCCGCTTCCAGCCAGTCGTAGTGAATGCGGCGGGTGCGGGCGTCCGGGCCGAGTTCGGCCACCGGCGGCAGGCTCAGCACCCGGTCCAGCAGTTCCGTCAGTTCCTCCTGGCGGCGGCTGGACATGAGGAAGTCCCAGAAGGCGCGGAAGCTCCGGCCCTGATCCGAGTCGGCGATGGCGTCGCGCTCGCCCATGATCTCTTCCAGCAGCGCGCCCTTGCCGCCGCCCCACAGGGCGATGCGCTCCCGCACCCGCCGGTCCAGCGCGCGGAAATTGTGCTCGACTTCGCGAAAATCGGTGAGGAGTTCGCGAGCGAGCGCCATGAACTGCTGGAAGCGGTCCTTGAGCGCCGTGTCGTCCAGCAGGGGGATGTCGCCCTCCAGGATGCGCGCGATCTCGGCGTCGATCTCGCCGCGGCGCTTGTGGAGTTCTGCGATGCGCGCCTCGGGGTCGGTCTCGGAGCCTTCGCTCATCTGCTTGAGCAGTTCGAACAAGGTGAGCAGCCGCGATTCGGTGCCGACGAAAGCCCGTTCGGTCAGCGTGCCCAGCCAGGCAATCGCCTTTTCGGTGGAAGGCGTCAGATCGAAGTGCGGTTCGTCCGAGCCTTGCACGTAAAACTTCCGCAGCCAGGCCTTGTCGTTGCCGGCCCAGTCGTTCAGGTATTCGAGCGCAGGTTTAGGGAAAGCGCCTTCCCCGAGCCTCTCGCGCAGCCCGAACAACTCGTCCTCCAGCGCTTCGGCCAGGTCCGACTGCGCCATCGTCCGCACATTGGGCGCGACGAACACGCGATGCAGAAAACCCGCCACCAGCGGCGCGTGATCCGAGCGCAGCAAGCGCCAGGCCGGGTGGTTCTGGCGGAGGAGGTCGAGGGTGACGTAGTCGAGGCTCATGCGGGATGCAATCGCTTGTCTGTGCTTATTTGGCCAGCTTCTCCGCGTTCAACGCGCTCCGGTGACCGTGACGGTTTTCTGGGTCCGGCACGTGTCGCGGATGTTCTCGCAGCGGGTAAAGGCGTGGGTGTCGCGGTCGAAGCAAACGATGACCTCGTCTAGGGTCTTGGCGCTGCTCCTTTGGCCGTTCGCGCCGCAGGACAGCACGATTTCGTCGTCATCGAGCCCTGGATTCTTTTCCATGAACAGCCGCTCGATCTCCTCCGCTTCGGCGGTTTCGGCGAGGCTGGGCAAGTTCAGTTTCCGGAAAAGCGTTTCGGTAAGCTCGAAGTAGCCCCTGCGGGACAGAGCCGAGCAGGTTCCGTGGGCCTTCCATTCGTGACGGATGAGATAGTCCGATGGCATGAAGCCGTGAATCCTGCGTTTATCGACCCGATCCGGGCGTCCGCCGTCTTGGCAATCGCGCGGAGCGTCGTTTTCGCACTGAGGCCAAAGTCCGTGGACAATGAATCGACGGTTTTCCCGGCACTGCGGCTCGTCCCGGAGACCGGGATGGGAACGGCAGAATTCCGGCGACCAGGACAGGGCCAGCGCGTAATACTTGAATTTGCCGGCCACATTATCACTGCAGGCGTATTCGTCTTCCGCGCTCCAGTCCGCATATGCCGGAAGAGCTGAAAAGGCCAGTGCGAATAAGACGATTCTCTTCAGGATGTTCACAGTTTGCCCCCAAGAAGCGGTGTGGCTGAAGCGACCGTTTGTGACGGGTTTAGGATCACGGTTTTCTTATGTGTCTTTTCGGGGTTATTGTACTTGGGCATTTGTGCGGAATGCTCATGCGTCTCGGCGGCAAAATGTGAAGGCGGAATTTACCGGCGATTCGAGTTCAGGTCACCGGCAAATCTCGTTATCTCGGCTGTAGAACGAGTATCTTCGCAAACGATCGAAGGTTCACCACTTCTTCCAGCATCATCCCGCACCGGTCGAACAGACTCCGCCATTCATCGAGAGTCCTCTCTCTTCCTCGGGTGGCCATGAACATTTGCATGTCGAGAGCAGCGCCGGCAAGGTCGGCCCGCGATTCGGCCATGACCAGCTCCATCAGGGCGATGCGGGCGCCCGTTCCGGTGCAAGCGCCGGCAAGATTGGTGAGAGCTTTGGCGCAGGTCTCGTCGTCGAAGCCGTGCAGTACGGCGCTGAGCAGGTAGATGTCCTTGTCGCTCGTCGCCGTCGGGACCGCTTCGAGTAAATCGCCGGCCTGAAAGCTCAGGCGGGCGAGCAGCTCCGGAGCTTCGCGTCCAATCCAATATCGTTCGGCATCCCGGATAACCTGAACGCGATCGACCACCACGGCTTTCAGATGCGGATGCCGTTTCAGAATGGCAAGGGACTTACTGCCCCTCGATCCGCCGACATCAATCACGCGCTCGAAACGTCCCCAATCGAAGTCGCGGGCGAAGCTGTCTCCGGTCAAGGCTTCAACGCTGTCCATCGCCCGCGAGAACAGTGCGTCGAATTCGGGGTGGCTGTCCATATAAGCAAACAGGTCCTGCCCATGAGCGAGCCCGAAAGGAACTTCCCCTCTCTTGACGCCGTTTTCCAATTGTTCATACCAGGGGCGACTCATCTCCTCCGAGTTGTGCATCAGAATCATCGCGCGCACGCTTTTCGGGTGGTCCTTCCGCAGATAGGCGGAAACGCGGTTATTACCGAACACACGTGGCGACACTTCCTGGAAAACGCCCATGGCAGCGAGCATCCGAAGCAGCCTGTAGACCCCATCGGGCTGCGCGGAGACCTGCGCGGCGATCTTTTCGGCCGTGAGCTGTTGGTCTCCCAGCACCGTCGCGATGTCGAGTCGGGCGGCGACGTAAAGCGCCCGCGATTGCCAGAAAGCCGAGCCGATCTGCATTAGGCGAAACGGCGGCGGCGTCAGCTTGTCCGGGATGGTCTGGAGCCAGCCGGCGAATTTCATCGATCGGGAAAACAGCCGAACGGCTCCGGTAGCTTTTTGTAATGGCATCGCGGCTCCAGCTATTCGTGCGGGGCCGGTGCCAGGCCCCCTGTAAAGAGTCGGCCGTTGAACTCGGCCAGGTTTTCGATGAACGCTGCATCCATCGCATGCCCCATCTGTTCCTCGAAGATGTCTTTCAGCAGCATCGGCATCATGGCCAGGCTGACGAATGTCATTCTCAGGATGTCGGGGTCTACCGATGGGGCGATCTGTCCATGGCTTTTCAAGTCGGCCACTGTCCGCGCGCCGCGTGTGCGTCCCCGTTCCAGCAATTGCTGAATGAAGCGTCGGCCCGGGCCTTGGTTCAGCGCCAGCACTTTCAGGATCAGCCTGGGAAATTCAGGCCGTTTGGACATCGTGTCGTAGTAGAGACGGGGGAAATCCGTAAAGCCTTTCACCGACGACAGCATCGGGCCGTCCAGCACATCCAGCAACGGGCTCAACGTATCCCGGATCATCTCCTCGTACAGACCTTCCTTGCTGCCGAAGTAGTAACGGATCATCGAAATATTGGCGTCGGCCTTTTCGGCAATCCGTCGGGTCGTGACCTTGTGGTATTCGTCGGCGAGAAAGCATTCGAGAGCCGCCCTGAGCAGCCGGGACCGGACGGGGGCTGGAGCTTGTTCGGCGGCGACAGCCATGGACTTCTCCTATAGCGGATGACGGAAAGCAGAGTAGCATCCGCCTGTTGCCATCGATAGCGGTTTCGCCAATCAAAACGCGTCCTTTGATTGATTCATGGCTCGGCGCGCAGGGCTATTAGCTCTATCGCGTATTCGGCAAAACTTGTTGCGTTGCCGCCAAATCATAACGGATTAATGCTTGCGTTCGGCCATCAGGCGGGGCACACTCCACGACTGTTGAGGCACGGCTAATTTGTCAAGGGGACAAATATGGATATCAAAAATGAAGAAGAACGTTTTGATCCCTCGAAATTCACGCCGATCGGCACTTGGACACTGCTTTGCCTGATCGTCGCCGGAATGGTGATCGCCTGGCTTTTCCTTTACTTCGGGGTGTTTCTGCCGCGCGGCGGCGTCCAGTGAGGTGAGCCATGCACATCCACCCGCTCGAGAGAAGATGGATTTATGTCGTTCTGGCGGTCATCGGCATCTTTCTGCTGGCCATTTTCTACACCGCCATCGCACGAAACATCCATCCGCCCAGTCACATCGAAACCATCGATTCCGCCAGTCTCCATCTGAGCGAGGAATTCGCCGAGGATAAACTCGGCGTTTGGACCCAGCCCGACGGCACGATCAAAGTGACTCTGGTCGCCGCCCGCTACGGGTTCTATCCCCGCGAGATCCAGCTTCCCGCCGGAACCCAAGTGACGTTCCGCATCGCCAGTGCCGACGTCCTGCACGGCATCCATATCCCGATGACCAACATGGGCACGATGGTCGTGCCGGGCTACGTCTCCGAGATCACCACGACCTTTCCGAAGCCTGGCGAATATCCCATGCTCTGCAACGAATACTGCGGGCTCGGGCACGATCACATGTGGAGCAAGGTGACCGTAGTGGCCAAGGAAAGCTGGCCCGCGGCACCCAATGCGCAACCGGTAAGGAGATAAGCGTATGCTCGCAATCGAAATCAGAAAACTGGCGCTGAGCCATTTCGCGGTCGCTTTCGGTGCCTTCGCCTTGGCGGCGGTTATGGGGTTTTACCAGGTGCTGGAGCGCAGCGACCTGATCCCGGCCCTGCAGTCGCCCGGCGTGTACTTCGCTTCCGTCAGCACTCATGGGGTGTTGATGGCTTATGTGCTGACCACCTTTTTCATCATGGGGTTCGGCTACGTCACGGCCGTGTCCAGCCTGAAGATGCCGCTCTGGAATCCGAAATGGGCCTGGATCGGGTTCTGGACCAGCACGGTCGGGACGGGATTGGCCGCGCTTCCCTTGCTGCTCGGCCGGGCCTCGGTGCTGTACACCTTTTATCCGCCGGTGCAGGCCCATGCGCTGTTTTACATCGGTGCGACCCTGCTGCTGGCGGGCTCCTGGGTTTGGTGCGTGATCATGATCGTCATGCACGGGCAATGGAAGAACGCCCATCCGGGCGAGCCGGTCCCCTTGCCGATGTTCGCCACCACCGCCAATGCGATTCTGTGGCTTTGGACCAGCGTGGGCGTCGGCTCGGAGGTGGTGTTTCAGCTCATTCCATGGTCCTTGGGACTGAAGGATACGGTCGATCCCGGGCTTGCCAGGACACTTTTTGCCTGGACCCTGCACCCCATCGTCTATTTCTGGCTGATTCCGGCCTATATCGCGCTTTACAGCTTCGTTCCCAAGGCGGCGGGCGGGAAACTGTTCAGCCACGAACTGGGACGTGCGGCTTTCGTCATGCTCTTGGTGCTCAGTCTGCCGATCGGTTTTCACCATCTTTATATGGACCCCGAACAGAGTGCCGGCTTCAAGCTGTCTCACGGTGCGCTGACCTTTCTTGTGGCTGTGCCGACCTTGCTTACCGCCTTCACGGTGACCGCCTCGCTGGAAATGGCCGGCCGTTCCAAGGGAGGCACGGGCTTGTTCGGCTGGATCGGGGCCTTGCCCTGGCGCAACTCCATGGTGCTCGCGGGCATTCTTGCGGCTGCGATGCTGGTCCTGGGCGGTTTCGGCGGCCTGGTCAACGCGAGTTATGCGATGAATGCCATGGTCCACAATACCGCCTGGGTGGCCGGGCATTTCCATCTGATCTTCGGCGGGACCACCATCATCATGTACATGGCCACGGCCTATTACCTTTGGCCACACGTGACCGGCAAGCCGCTTGTTTCGTCCACGCTGCCGCTCGTGCAACTGTGGTCGTGGTTTTGGGGGTTCGTCATTCTGACGACGGCCTGGCATATTCTCGGGTTGCTCGGCCAGCCGCGCCGCATTTCGACCGTGACCTACAACAGTCCCCTCACCTTCGCGTGGGATCCCTATATATTGACCATGGTCGTCGGGGGAACCGTGCTGACGTTTTCGGCCGTGCTGTTCGTCTATATCCTCGCGAAATCGTACCGACAGCCGGAAACGGCGCCGATTCAGGTGGACGAAATCGAATACGCGGAATCGCTGGACCTGGTGACCCGGGTGCATCCGCTGTTGAACGGTTTCAGAGTGTGGAATATCGCGATCGCGGTGCTCATGCTGGTGAACTTCGGCTATCCGATCGCCCAGTTTTTCCTGATCAAGACCTTTGGCTCGGTCGCGTGGGGGTACTGACATGAAAAAGGGCTATGTTCTCGCATGGATCGTGCTCGCTGCGGCGAACGGTCAAATCTCGGCGGAGCCTTCGACCCAGGTGGCGTGGACCCCGGAAACCCTGAGGTTCGTCAAGAACGGCGATGCCGAGAGGGGTAAGGAACTCGCGCAAGCTTGCGAAGCCTGCCATGCCGCGACGCCGGAAAACGCCGAAAGCGAATTCCCGTATCTTCAAGGGCAATCGGCGACCTATCTCTATAAGCAGCTTCACGATTACAAGAGCGGCAGCCGCTCGAACGAGATCATGGTGGGCATAAGCGCCGGCTTGTCGGATCAGGACATGGCGGACGTCTCGGCCTGGTACAGCCGCCAGCCCCTGCCTTCCGCAAAGAAGGCAGATGAGGTTCCGGACACGATCCGCAAACTCGTCGACCGCGGCGACGGAACGCGCATCGTCGCGCCCTGCGCTGTCTGTCACGGTTCCGCCGGGCAAGGCCAGACCATGGATACGCCGGTTCTCGCCGCCCAAAAGGCCGCCTATCTCGAACAAACGATGCTGGCGTACAAATCCGAGGCGCGCCGCAACGATATCTACCGGCGCATGCGCCTGATCGTGCAGCAGCTCAACGACGAGGAGATCCGGCAGTTGGCGAGGTATTACGCCGGTTTGGAACGCTGATCGATTTTCCCTCTCATTTTTTCGCGTAACCGGAATAAGCGTTAGCCGGTCTGCCGGGAACGGCTAATTCCATTCGGCATGCGTGTGGACATTCATCGTAGGGTGGATTTAGCGGAGCGTAAACCACCGATTGAAGGTCGCTCGGTGGGTTACGGCCTCGCGGCCTAACCCACCCTACAAACATGAATTCCAGATTGAAAGCGACTTGGAATAACGCCTCTTCGACGCCGCTCGGGAAGGCTCATCCTTCTACACGGCTAATGCGTTTTGGTGCCCTCGGGTTTTACCGTACCTTCCGGCGTAACTTCCACGATCGGCAATGGCGTGTCTTTGGTGTGAGGCGGCAGGTGGGTCAATTCGATTTTGGGTTGATCGCCGGTCAAGGTTCTCAAAAAGGTGGTGACCGAGTCGATTTCCGGATCGGTCAGCTTGGCGCCCAGTTGCGCCGTGCCCATGATGGCCACGGCCTGCCGGAGATCCCACACCTGGCCGGAGTGGAAATAAGGAGGCGTCAGCACGATATTCCTCAATGAGGGCACTTTGAAGACGTATTCGTCGCTGGCGGTATTGGTGACGGTGAATCGTCCCTTGTCCTTCAGCGGCAGGATTTCCGCACCGGGTTTTTCCACGACGCCGAAAGGAAAATAGCCGTTGCCGCCGATGTTGATGCCGTTGTGGCAGTTCGAGCAGCCCTTGTCCATGAACAGCGCCAGGCCTTGTTTTTCCGCATCGTTGAGCGCTTTGTCGTCGCCTTTGAGATAGCGGTCGAACTTGGAATTCGGGGTAATCAGGGTCGCTTCGAAGGCCTCGATGGCCTTTGCCAGATTATCGAAGCTCACCGGGTTGGGTTCGTTCGGGAAAGCTTGCTTGAAGCGTTCGACATAGCCGGGGATGGTGTTCAGGGTTTTTTCGAGCCGCTCGGGGGTATTGTTCATCTCCACGCTGGCCTGCAAGGGACCCTTGGCTTGCGTTTGAAGATCGGCCGCCCGCCCGTCCCAGAACTGGGCGATATTGAACACGGAATTCAGCACCGTGGGTGCATTGCGGGGCCCTTTCTGCCATCCGTGTCCGATCGAAGTCTGCTCGAGATCGACGCCGCCCAGCGCCAGGTTGTGGCAGCTATTGCAGCTGATCATCCAACTCCTCGAAAGACGCGGATCGAAGTAGAGCATCTTGCCCAACTCGATCCTTTCCGGCGTAACGACAGTGTTCCGGATGGGCGGCGGTTCGGTGGGAATGGGTTTGAACAGGGCCTGCGCCCTTTGCATAAGCTCCTCGGCTGCCCATGCGTTTCCCACCACCATAAGCGGCAAGCACAAGATTAGTCTTTTCACCTTTCCTCTCCTCGTGAAAACCGAGTACCAGAACCGGCAAGCCCTGGCGAGTGATTATCCTAGAAACGGCAGTTGACCGCTTCGATGCATTAGAGAAGTCCAATGAATCGTAAGTGTCCGACCTTGTACCGATCTCACCTTCTGGGTGAAGCCGCTACGCACCCGATTGCACGGTGGACCGGCCGCCTGGCGGCGTTGCTCCTTCTTGTGGGGGACGGCCCCACGGCGGCGTCGCGCCCCTTCGACGGGGCTCAGGACAGGCTTGCCATCCGGCCGGTCCACCGCACACTCGCGCGCGTCCGACGGCCGTTTCTAGGATTATCGGATCGCATTTCGGCCACTCAAATGCGATTTATCAACTACAAGATTAGAGAATCGTGGAAACGGCCGTCGGACGCGTCCTGGCGCACGGCTGGCGGACCGACTATGGAATTCGAGTGTGGCGTGCGGCGTACGGTTCCGGATACCGGCCGAGAAACGCCTCGAATTCGCCGGCATCGATGGGTTTTTGGAGATAGTATCCTTGGCCGAACCTGCAATAGATGCGCTGCAGGAACGCCAATTGGTCCGCGGTTTCGATACCTTCGGCCACGGCATCCAAATCGAGGTGCTGAGCCAGGTTGACTATGGCTTCCACGATGGCGGCATCTTGTTGATTGTGCCCGATGCTGCGGATGAAGCTGCGGTCGATTTTCAGCTCGTCGAGCGGCAGTTGTTTGAGATAGGCCAGGGAAGAATATCCGGTCCCGAAATCGTCCAAGGATAAACGCACACCAGCCTCTTTCAGCTGCCGCATCTTCTTCAGCGAGCCTTTGAGATCCTCCATCACGACGTTCTCGGTCAGTTCGAGCGCGATCAGGCGAGGATCGACTCCCTGCTGGGCCAAGATCCGCAAGATCGTCTCCACGAGCTGCGGATGGCGGAACTGCACCGGGCTGAGGTTGACCGACACGGTGCGGATGTCGGCGAGCAGGCCCGTTTGTTCCCAGCAGCGCAGATATGCGGCCGTTTGCCCGACGATCCACTCGCCGATGGGCAGTATCAGGCGGGATTCCTCGGCGAGGGAAATCAAGTCCGATGGGCCGATGAGCCCCCTTTCCGGATGCAGCCAGCGCATCAGCACTTCCGCGCCCGAAGGCCGGCCGCTGTGCAAATCGAATTGCGGCTGGAAGTGCAGGCGCAATTCGAGTCGGTCGATTGCATCTCGGAGCTCCTGCTCGAGCGCAAGTCTTTGCTGAGCGTTTTTGTGCATCTGAGGATTGTAGAACCGGATGGCGTTTCGGCCGTCGTGTTTCGATCGGTACATCGCCATGTCCGCATGCTTGAGCAGATCTTCGCCGTTCCCGTCCGCATCGGGAAAAAGGGCGATGCCTATGCTCGAGGTCACATGATAAGAATGATCCCCCAGCCGATAAGGCTCCTCCAGCGAGGCAAGCACTTTCTCGGCTATTTTCCAGCACTTGTCACGGGCGTTCTCGGGTCTATCCGCCAGCTCGCAGAGCAATATCACGAACTCGTCGCCGCCGTACCGCGCTACGGTGTCCTCGCTGCGAACCAGCGAGACCAGGCGATGGGCTATCTGCTGCAATAGCGTGTCTCCCGCCGAATGGCCCAGCGAGTCATTGATGTTCTTGAAGTTGTCGAGATCCAGAAAGAGCAGCGCGCCGTGCCAGCCGTGCCTTCTCGACGCGGCCAATGCTTGCTCGATCCGAACCTGGACGGAGCGGCGATTCTCCAGCCCGGTAAGCTCATCGAAGAGCGCCAGTCGCTCGGCCTTGGCTTCGGCCGCCATGCGAATCTCGACTTCGTTTTCCGCCTGCCGATAGGTGGAATACATGTTGATCATAAGACCGGTCAGTACACAAACGTAGCTGGCGCATTTGAGCACATGGGCCAGATTGAATTCGAGGTCGAACAGGCCACTCGACAAGGGCATGAAGACGGCTTGGGATTCGAAGCTCACGATCAACGACAGTATCATCCAATGCTCGAAACTGTCGGTCTTCCATCGGCCTTTTCTCAGATAACCGATCAAGGCGAGCAGAAAGAGGATTGCCGGAAAGAATTCCTGAGGGCGAAAAAACGGACTCAACAACACAAAATGATGAGACGGCGGGAGCGGTACGAACGCGAAGAAAAGAAAACTCAGCAACGCGGCCCCGGCAGCCGTCGAATAAACGGTTTTTTCGTCGAATCGGCCGGCTGCGCCGAGTTTCGCCTCGCGGCGCCAAATCCACCCGCTCAACAGCAGCGCCGCAGACAGAAAGAAACGGGATGCCATCCAGCTCCACGGTATCAACGACGATAACGCCGAGGGCAAGCGCTGACTCAGCCACTCCGAGGTCACCAGGGCGTGGTGCCCGTCGAGGAGGCCGGTGCCGAGGAAACCGGTGCCGATAACCAGAAAGGTATTGCTCTTGCGGCTGTAGTAGCGGACCAGGGCCATGGCTCCGACGACGAACGCCAGCAGCGTCGCGACCGTTTCCATAATGGTGTGCAGATGCGCCGAGCCGGTCCACGAATGGCCGCGCAACGCGAGGTAGCCGGCGACGAGAAGCAAGGCCACGAGCCCGTAGCTGAACAGACGGGGCCTGACCGGAATATCGGAGTGGATATTGTTCAAGGCAAAGGACGGTTTAAATTGATTAACTTTAGTCAACTATCGTCGACATGATGGTTCGCCTTGGAGCAACAATCCGGATCGTGGGTTTGTACCGGCGGGCACGGTACGCTGCCGTAGGAGCAGAAGACGCAGCAATCCCCCTGCTTGGGCCTCAGCATCCGTCCGCAGCCGGCGCATTCGTAGAACCACTGGCAGGCATCGACGGGCATTTGTTCCTCCCGCGAAAATCCGCACGCCGGGCAGGTGATGATCGATAAGGTTTTCGGTGGCGTTGTCATAAGTTTTTTCCGCTGGAAACCGCCGACCGGGCGAATCAAGCCGATTTTCTCGGGCGGCTTTTCGGAGTGCCGGCGCCTCTCGATTTTCCACGTGGAGGGTTCGGGCGACGCGTAAGCCAGGATCGCCGCAGTCGCCGACACGTTGAGGGATTGTACCTGGCCGGAGCCCGGCAGGGTCACGACGGCTTCGCAAGCCGCCAGCGTCGCCGTCGGTAGCCCATCTTCCTCGTTGCCGAGAACGACGGCAGCGGGGCGCGGGTCTTGCGTCAGCGTTTCCATGGAAACGCCGCGCCCCAGGGCCGTGCCCACGACGCGGTAATCGCGTCTCAAGCGCTTCAGTGCCTCGGGCAAAGACGTGGCCTTGCGGATTTGCAGGTATTCGAGCCCGCCCTCTGCTACCCGATAGGCCGATTCGGAGAGTCCGGCTTGAGCCGGGTGATCGGAAATCACCAGATTCTGAAATCCGAAAAAAGCCAGCGTGCGGGCGATGGCGCCGAGATTATGAGAATTGCTGACGCCGTCCAGGATGAACAGGGGCTGCCCGCTTTGAGCCCACTGATGGGCTTCCCCGAGATCGAGGGGTGGAATCGGGCGCGGCTCGGCAACCGCGACGATACCGCCGTGCAGCATGGTGCCGGCGATGCGTGCCAACTCCTCGGTGTCGACCATGCGGTAGGGACGACGGAGCCGTGCCATATAGGCGCAGAACTCGCCGACCAGGGGCACCATGTGCTCTTCATAAAAAAACCGCAGTACCCGGTCGGGATCGCGCTTGAATAAGGCGGCAACTGCGGGCAGCCCGGCGATTCTGATCGTCCGCTCGGGCGGGTGGGCGATCGGTTTCTCCAGCTGCGGGCGTTTAGGCGCGCGTGATTGGCGGGGTGAGCGGTCCGAGGGACGCGGCGTTTTCGGTTTGGACACGGAAGGAATTGCATAGTAGTTTCTACGGTTTTCCATTCTACCCATTCCGCACCGTCCGCGGTGAGCCAAGACCCGTGTCCCGCCTGATACTTTTCAATAAGCCCTACGACGTTCTGTCTCAGTTTACCGACCGCGCTCACGACCGCGCGACGCTCGCCGATTACATTCCGCTCAAGAACGTGTACCCCGCCGGTCGGCTGGACCGGGACAGCGAAGGACTTCTCCTGCTGACCGACGACGGCCGCTTGCAGGCGCGCATCGCCGATCCGCGTCATAAGTTGCCTAAGGTTTATTGGGCGCAGGTGGAAGGGGTTCCGGACCAGGCAGCGTTGGAGCGGCTGCGGCGCGGGGTGCTGTTGAAGGACGGTCCGACTCGGCCGGCCAAGGCGCGCGTCATGGAGGAGCCTCCGGGTCTTTGGCCGCGCGATCCTCCGATTCGCTATCGTGCCGCCATTCTGACTTCGTGGATCGAACTGACTTTGCGGGAAGGACGCAATCGTCAGGTACGGCGCATGACCGCGGCGGTTGGATTTCCCACTTTGCGTCTCATTCGCTGGGCAATCGGGCCTTGGACGCTGGGCGACCTCAAGCCGGGAGAATGGCGCGAGGCTGAACCGCCCCGATGAACACAGACCTCGCTTCGATCTTCCCGATCGGCGAGGTGAACCCGAAAGACGAACAAATGTCTACAAGATTATGGCTCCGGAAACGGGCCTGAAGGATTCAATGGAAGATCAACGGTATGGATACGAAGCGCGCATCATTTGGCGCTTTGCTGCTTGTAATAGTGCTATGGCTGGCCGACCCGCTGCAAGCGAAATCCATGACTGTAACTGCCACCGCGTACAATTCCGTCGTTGAGCAAACCGACAGCACACCTCATATCGGCGCCTGTAACAAACCCATTGAATCCAAACGCAACGTCATTGCTGTCTCACGCGATCTTTTCGAGATGGGGCTCAATTGCGGAACGAAGGTTAAAGTCCATGGCATGGGTGAATTCGTCGTGCTGGACCGTATGCACGACAGATGGGAACGGCGAATCGATATTCACATGGGCAAGAAGTTGGGGAAAGCGGTAGCTTGGGGCGAGAGAAAAGTCAGAATCTCGTGGTAGGCTCCGATACCGATCCACGCAAACGAATCCGACCTTCGGCTTTGGCCGTGGAACTTAAGGGATGTTTCTATATGGAGATTTTCGATGGAAACGATTCTACTGATTGTTCTGATCCTGCTGATTTTCGGGCTCCTTCCCACGTGGCCGTACAGTAGAGGATGGGGTTATTACCCGAGCGGCATCGTGGGCATCATTCTGATCATCATCGTATTGATGATTTTGTTGTAATCATCGGACCTTCGGCGAAAAGCGGTACTTGAATCGGGCTTCGGCCGAGCGAGACTCTAAACTGCGGCTCACAACGGTCCTCCCCTGAGCCGCAGCAGGTCGAAAAACTCCCGCCTCGTCTTCGGTCCGTAGCTGGCGAAACTGGGCTCTGGGTGTTCCAGGTACTCTTGCTTGATGCCGGCGACGCGGTCGGAAGCGGTGCGCCTTTTTATTTCCTCCGTCGAGATGCCGTAGGGCTTGGCGGCATTCAAGCCGAACACTTTGGTCCGCAATTCCGCAGTAATCTCCGGATAGCCGTGGCGTTCTCTAAGGGGTTCGCCGATCTGGAACGCACGGAAAGCCTGAATCTGGTCTTGGGGGCTGCCGTACCAGATCGAATCGGTTCCCCACAGCACGTTGTTTTCGCCCACGTATTTGAACAGCTTGCCGAGCACATGGGCGGCCTGGCCGGGGTCTCGCATCAGCAGCTTCCAGGTGCTGCCGAGTTCCGCGTAAACATTGCTGTTCGGCGGAATGCCGTTGTCCTGGACGCTCTTGATGAGCGAATCCACACCTGCCGAAGCGTTATTGGGATCGTAGCGCCCTTCCTTGCGTTTCGGCTCGTAGCCGGAGTGATAGACGATAAAGGCGACGTCCGGAAAGCGTTTGGCCACCACGCCGATGTCGCGGCAGGTGGAATGCGTATAGTCGAGGCCGAACAGGGGAAGCCCTTTGTGTATGCAAATCACTTTCACGCCCAGACTGCGCGCTTTTTCGATGAAGGGAATCCCGACGTTGGGATCGTCCAGCCAATACCCTTTTCCCGAGGGTCCCCACTGGGTATAGGTTTTCCAGGCGGCGACGCCGTATTTTTCCTTTTGCATGGACATCGCATCGATTTCGCCCGGCAGGTTGGGACGGACCAAACCGTGGATCAGCAACCGGTGCGAGCCTTGCAGGGCGTCCACCGTGGTCCGCGTGGCGGCGGCGTCTTCTATGGTCAAGGGATCGTCGCCCGGGGCTGCCGGAACGGCGGAGAGGACCGCCATGGTGGTGTCGCTGTCCAGGAATACTTCGCGGATGAAATGCTCCGCCGAGAAGCACTCGATGGCGCCGTCGCCGCAATCGGATTGCGGAAAGAACCGGAGGCTATACGTCCAGCGATTGGTCGGTCTTCGCCACGGCCCCTTGGGATTCACGTGGTGTCCCTGAATGTCAAAGATGAACTCTTTTCCGCCCAAAGCCGCTTGGGCCAGCTCCGGTTCGTAAGCCGCTTCTACCGGAATTTCGTATCGTCCTCCGGTTCGGCCGAAAGCGGCGAACGCCTGGTTCATGGCCAGCAGCGTCGTCGCTGCGCCCGACACCGATTTAAGAAATGTCCGTCGGCTCATGCCGAGCCGCCGCGACACCGTCGAAACCTGGTCGTGCGCTAATCGCTTCGCCATGAATACCGGTTCGGTCAGCGGCATCGGCAGGTATTCGCCATTGGTGGCGGTATCCAGTTTGACGGGCAAACGTCTACCCTCCGGATCGATAGGCGCCATGAGGTTCTCCTTGCTCGATTCGATTCACCGTTTCGAAATCTATTTATGAGACTTGCGATCAAAATGCTTTGTTTCACCTGAAGGCGATTTCTGCCGTTCGCCCTAAGCTTTGCTTTATCATGCAGAGACAAGTCGAAGATCCATAACGTCCGGGAGACACTTTCATGCCCATCAGATTCACCCTCGCTATCGTCGCGTTGATTCTGCTGCTATTCGGCTGCAGCCGCGACGAGCTTGAATTGAAGTTACAGCTCGACGCGCCGGGCGGTTTGCAGCCGGGAGACGCTGTTGTCATTCGGAACCAGAGCGTGGGCAGGGTCACGGACGTGGAAGCAACAGGGCAAAGCGGTTACGTGGCAAAGCTCGCCATCGAGCCCGGGTTTGCTGCGGAGGTCACTCAGAGCGCCCGTTTCGTAGTGGACGAAGACCCTGATAATTCCGAACGGCGTCGTGTCGAAATTCAGCCGGGGAACGCGGGTGACGCGCCTTTGGCGGATGGTGCCACGGTTCGGGGTTCTGTCAGACAGACGCCGCTTTTTCCTCTGGGGGAAATCTTGCGCGGCTTCACCGAGGGGCTCGGTATTCTTCGCGAGCAGGTGGAGCGCTTCGAGTCCGATATGCGGCGGGTGCCGGAATCGGAGGAGGCACAAAAGCTGCGGGACGAATGGGCACGGTTATTGGGCGAGATACAAAGAGCGCAGGCTGCTACCGAAGAGTCCATCAAGAAGGATTTGTTGCCCAGGCTTCAACAGGAACTACAGCAGCTGGAAGACCAACTGCGGTCTCTTGAAGCAACGCCCGGAAAAAAGCCGCAGACGATATGAGGCCGGAATCACGGTTTTTTAGGGCATTTCCGGAGCGAAGCGACGCAAAAAACGTCTTCGGAATTCCGTTTCTTGCTCCGACTCATGTCTAGCTTTCGTACATACGAAGGCGTACGTATTTGTCTTGGAGCTATATGCGGGTTTAATGAAGCCACCTGAAACCGGGAGCGCAGGGTTTCGGTTTCAGGTCCGGAACAGTGGACGTTCCGGTAGGGATTAGGATGTTGCGAAGGGACTTAGGGATGTCGCGAGGAACAGGATGTTCCGAACGGAATAAGGATATTCCGTGCAGGATTTGGAACGCGAACGGACTTAAGGATATCGCAGTAGGAAAGGGATGTTCCGAACGGACTCGGGATGTTTCGAAGGGAGTCGGGGCATTCTGATCCGGAATTCTTCAGCGGACCAAACTTATTTCTTAGTGACAGCGGATGTCGACCCTGAACAGGGATGTTCCCCCTATGGCTGTCTCGTCGGAAGCGCGCTGGTTTTCCATAAAACGCCGATGCGACTGAGATGTCGCCTATTGTTGGGTTCCTGAGACAACTATAACTGCCGGTCCACCGTATCCCGCGCCGGAGCCGAGGGCCGCTGGTCCGCGGGGATTGTTTTTTCGATCCGACAGTCGACCGACCCTACTCGGCCTGCGTGGTAAGCCGCAAAAGGCTTGGTACGGTCAAGCTTCGATATTTGCTTGATGGCCTAGGGCAACCGACAAGCGAAAACAATGGTACGCAAGCCCGAAACTGTTTCTGAACCGTTTTAGCGGTCGGTAGAAAGCAGTTCGGGCCAGCGTTGCAGAGCAGGCCGCATCGAAACAACCTGCTCTTGAAGATGTTTCTCGGCTACCGGTTAGTAACCGCGACGCTGACCGCCGAAGCCACCACCACCGCCACCACCACCACCGCGACGTTGAGTAGAACCGCCACGGTTGTTTTCGCGGGGACGCGCTTCATTGACGGTAATGGAACGGCCGCCGAATTCGGTCTGATTTAATTTATCAATAGCTTCCTGCCCCCCCCGGCTGTCCATCACGACAAAGCCGAAGCCCTTGGATTGTCCGGTAAAGCGATCGGTGATCAGATTAACCGATTGAACCTCGCCATACTGGGAGAACAGCCCACGAAGCTCGTCTTCCGTGGTCTGGAATGATAAGTTGCCTACATAAATATTCTTCATTTGAAAATAACTCCCGCTCCGACACGCGCCGGAACATCAACAAACAAAACCGGCCTCCAAGGCCGAGGACAAACCTACGAGTTACTTCTTGAGGTATGAGGCGAGGACTTCGGGAACAGAGCGAGAACGACGCCGGATCCAGGAAGGAATTACCAAATGCCGCTGAAGGAACGTGTCAGGTTCCCGAACTCTAGCATGAGGATATGGCTTTGCCTATGGTTATTTCTACGAATCCCGCATCGGGCAAAAGTATGTTTATGCCGGTTATGATTTGATTCGATCCGAGGGAAAATCCGGACGATGATGGTGGATTTGCAATCCGTCCCGGTATCGGGAAACATTCGCTCGATCGAAAGCCTTCATCTCTCATTCGCCCAAGCCCTCGAAACTCTTCCTAAAACAGATCCGCTCTTGATTTCCAACCATCCCCATCGAACCGCCTGTTGCGCGGAAGGCGGCCGTATGTGGCAAGGACGAATGCGCGGACTGGCCTACATGGTCATTGCCGCTTTCCTGTTTTCGGTGATGGGAGTAGGTGTGTACGGCGCGGCCCTAACCGTCCCTCCGGTTGCTGCGCCTATGGTTAGTTTCATTCGGGTGACGGTGAATCTCGTCATCCTCGTGGCGCCGGCACTGTGGTTCAAGCAGGGATGGGCCTTATTCGGCGACCGGCGGGCTTCGCTGTGGTTGCGCGGTCTATTCGGTGCGGTCTCGCTGATGCTCTCGTTCGCGGCTATTCAGCGGATCGGGCCCGGCGAGAGCGCGTTTTTGTCGGCGAGCAGCGGCATGTTCGTGGCTCTGTTGGGGCCCGCCGTTTTATCGCAGCGAAACCCGCTGTCCGTCTGGCTGGCCATATTCGGCTCGCTCGCAGGCCTTTTTCTGCTATTTCAGCCGAGGCTCGGCCCTTCGGACTTTCTCGGGCGGGCTATGGCGCTGGGGTCCGGATTTCTGGCCGCTCTGGCGTACTTGATGGTTGCCCGCGCCGGCCGGAGTAATCCGCCGCAGGCCGTGGTTTTCTATTTCTGCCTGGTCGCTGTGGCGATTCATCTGGTTTATTTCGGAATTTATGGCGTCCTTTGGCCGTCCACGCAGAATGCTTGGGGCTGGGTGATGCTCGCGGGGATTTCCGGCAGCGGTGCCCAGTTGTACATGACGCGAGCCTATCAAATGGCCCCGGCCGCCTTGGTCAGCTCCGTGGGCTACATCGGTCCGGTTATGAGCGTGATTTGGGGCGTGTTGCTGTTCGCGAAGGTCCCCGATCAGAAAGCCCTGGCCGGTTGCATGCTGGTCTTGCTTTGCGGAGTCTTCCTGCCGTTCTCGGCCGTCCGTTCACGTGCCGAGAAATGAGAGGTCGACTGCGTTGGCGGGCACCGGGCGGGGGGCGAAACTGAACTCGGAAGACGGAACCGACTTGCCGAATAAATAACCCTGGCCCAGTTGACACCCTTCTGCGGCGAGAAACGCGTGTTGCGCCGCCGTTTCCACACCCTCTGCGATCAACTCCAGGCGGAGCGAGCGAGCCATTGCCGCAATCGCCCGAATGATCGCGTCATTATTCTCGTGCGGCACATCCATGACGAAGGATTGGTCGATCTTCAGGCGATGTACGGGTAATTGTTTCAAATAACCCAGGCTGGAATAGCCGGTGCCGAAATCGTCGACTGCAAGATTCACGCCGAGTGTGCGCAGGTCTTCGAGAATGCGCAGCGTTTTCTCCATCTGCTGCATGACGACGGTTTCGGTAATCTCGACCTCCAGATATCGTGCGTCGAGACCGGTTTCCGCGAGTGTGCGGGAGACGAGTTCGACCAGATCCGAATCGTGTAATTGCTGACTGGAGACATTGACGGCGATTTGCTGGAAGGAAAACCCGTGATCGAGCCAAGTCTTGGCCTGGCGGCACGCTTCGCGAAGCACGAATTCGCCGATTTGGCAGATGATTCCGCTTTCCTCGGCGAGCGGGATGAATTTGGTGGGCGATACGAGACCGATTTCCGGATGGCACCACCGTACCAGTGCTTCGGCTCCCGATACGGCGCCGTCGAGCAAATTGATTTGGGGTTGATAAAAGACTTCGAGCTCGCCCCGTTTGAGCGCCTGGCGTAATTGGGTTTCCAGCCGGACTTTTTCCAGGATCTCTTGGGTTAGCGATTTGCTGTAGAACTGGAAGCGATTCCGTCCCAGCCGCTTGGCGTGATACATCGCCGCATCGGCATGTCGAATCAGGTCGTCGGTGCCTTTCGCATCGTCCGGATAAATGCTGATGCCGATGCTGGGGGTGATGAACAGCTCGTGTTCGTCGACACGGACCGGCTCGCTGAGCGCGTTGACCAGCACTTCGGCGAGCATTGCCGCGCACGCCGGGGTCTTGATGCGCTCCTGGGCGATGGCGAATTCGTCGCCCCCCAGTCTGGCTACGGTATCGTTCTCGTGGACGGCGGAAGTCAGTCGCGATGCAATCTCGCACAGCAACTGATCGCCCACGGCATGGCCCAGGCTGTCGTTGATGTTCTTGAAACGGTCCAGGTCTATGAAGAGGACGGCTACCCGATGTCCTTCGCGATGGGCGTGAGATAAGGCGTGATCCACCCGATCCGTGAGCAGCAGGCGGTTGGGCAATTGGGTGAGGGCATCGTGGTGCGCGAGTTGGAACAATTGCTTCTCGAATTGCTTGACGCCGCTGATATCCGAAACCACGGCGACATAGTTCAGAATTTGGCCGTCCCGATCGCGAATTGCGCTGACGTTCTCGAGGGCAGGAAAGATTTCGCCGTTCTTGCGCCGGTTCCAGAGCTCGCCGCGCCATTGCCCGGTTGTCCGGATCGCGGCCCAAAGTTCTTTGTAAACAGCGCCGTTGTGTCGCTTGGACTGCCAAAGACGCGGCGTCTTGCCGAGCAAATCGGATTCGGGATAGCCGGTAATCGCGGTAAACGCTCGGTTGACGGCAACGATTCGAGTTTCGGCATCGGTAATGACGATCCCTTCGGTGGTATTTTCGAATGCCGCTTGGGCGAGACGGAGCTCGGTTTCGATCCGTTTTTCCGCGGTTATGTCGCGGGTGATGCCGTCGAGTCGGGTGCGTTCTCCGGCCGCATCGGTGACTGGATAACCCATATCGTGGACCCAACGGATCTCTCCGTCGGCGCGAACGATCCGGTACACGGCATCGAAGTTGGCGCCTTGGAGGAGATCGGCGAATCCGGCATGAACGAACGGGCGGTCGTCCGGGTGGACAACATTCAGCCAGAGTTCCGGATCGGCATAGAATTCCTCCGGTTTGTGGCCGTAAATATTTTCGACGACTTTGTTGACGAACAGCACTTTTCCGCCATCCGGAGAGACGCTCCACACGGCATCTCGCATGTTGATCAGAATGCTCTCCAGATGTTCGCGCTCTTCCTCGAGCTGCCGCGTCGATTCCACGACCCGTTGCTCGAGAAGCTCTCCGCGGTTTCGTAGCATGGACTGCGTGGACTTTTGCTCGGCCACCAACGCCGACATGACGTACGTGGTGCCGCCGACGATGAGTATGAAGGCGTCGAGCAGCAGAAAAGAGGCGTTCGTCGGGTACTGGGAAAATGGCCCGATTCCGTTCGCCGTGCTCGCCGACGCGATCAGAACGTTGAGGGCCAATGTCGAAGCGATGGCGAGCGGGCCGAGGCGGAAAGCCGCCCAAATGAGAGTGGGAATGGTGAAAAAGACCAACGGATAGTGAGCGGTATCCGGATGCAGCCATCCACCGAAGGCATAAAGCGCGGTCAATACTGTCAGCACTGTATGGAGTGCTTGTTCCAAGCTTAAAGCTTCAAGCTTAGAGCGAGCGGCCAACGCCAGAAAAAGCGGGGTCACCACGAGCGCTCCGCATGCATTGCCCAGCCACCAGGTCCACCATAGATCGCAAATCGAGCGGGATGCATCTGGTTCCAACAGCATCACGCTCAAGCTTCCAATGCCGGCGCTGACAAGAGGAGCAGCCAGCACGCCGAACCTCAAAAAGCGAAATACGTTCCGAACCGTACAAAAAATCCGGTCCGAGGGCACGGCGCGGGCGATCAATGTGGCTCCGGCGACGGCCTCGAGCGTGTTGCCGACGGCGATCGGGAATGCGGAAAGCCATGCACCGGTCGTGAGATTGACTGCCAGGGCGCCGAGAAAAACGCCAGGCCACCAGCGCTGGCCGAAGGCGAGACACGCGGCCAGGGCGAGGCCGGTCGGAGGCCAGATGGGAGTGACTTTGACGTGGACTGTCGCCAGCAACAGAGCGGATTTCGCCGTCAGAAAATAGGACGCGGCGAAAATGACCAAGCTGAGCGGATAAGTGAGCCGCCCGCTCGTAAGCTTGGGTCGGGAGACGGATGCCATCGTTTTTGAATGTCAGATGCTAAACGAGCCGCGAGGCGGAGTTATCGGCCGAAGACTTTAAACATAACCCGCGATAAATGAAAGCTCGTTTCGCCCGGAAACCAGATTTGGACTTGCCGGGGACTCAGGGGTGTCGTCGTTTACCGGAACGGCGTTTCGGTTTAATGCTGTTCCTCTTGTCGGAAGACGGTGTTTCGACGATGCGGTGCGGGAAACGATCCATTGTGCGCAAATCGGGAAAGCCGTACATCCAAACTATGGCGACGGCCAGTGTGACCGCTCCCCCGACGATAATGGCGGGAGTGAGGCCGAACCAAGCGGCGGTCAGGCCGGATTCGAATTCGCCCAGTTCGTTCGAAGCGCCGATGAAGACCGAATTGACGGCGCTCACTCGCCCGCGAATCGTGTCGGGCGTTTCGAGCTGGACCAGCATGTGGCGGATGTAAACGCTGACCATGTCACCGGCGCCCAGCAAGAAAAGCGCGGCGAGCGACAAGGGAAAACTCGTCGACAGGCCTAGCACGATGATAGCCGCCCCGAACACAGCGACGCCGCCGAACATCCAGCGTCCGACATGTCGGGAGATGGGCGCGAAGGCGAGCAACATGGCAGTCAGGGCGGCGCCGGCTCCGGGTGCGGTGCGAAGCAGGCCCAACCCGGTCGGGCCTACGTGCAGAATATCGCTGGCATAGGCCGGCAGTAGCGCCGTGGCGCCGCCGAACAGAACGGCGAACAAATCGAGCGAAATGGCGCCGAATACGGTGGGCCGCGAACGTACGAAGTGCAAGCCGTCCAGAACGGTATGCCAGCTCATGGGTTCGCGGCCGTTGGTCCGCCAGGGAAGGCTGCGCATCGACAGAATCAGGATTGCCGAGAGTCCGAGCAGCACCGACACCGTCGTGTAGACAGTCATGGGCCCCGCAAGATATAGGACGCCGCCGAGTGCCGGACCCGTAATCACCGCCAGTTGAAAGCTCGATGAACTGAGCGCTACGGCATTGCTGAAGCTTTCGGCGGGGACCAGATTGATTACGATCGCCTGGCTGGACGGCATCATGAACGCCCGCGCCGATCCGTAGAGCGCCATGACGGCAAATACCGGCCACACGACCTTTAGGCCAGTTAGGGTGAACCCGATCAGCAATAGGCCGCATAGCATTTCCACGGCATAACAGAGCATGATGATGCGGCGCCGGTCGAAGCGGTCCGCCAGTTGGCCGGCTATCAACACGAGCGGCACGAAAGGCGCGAACTGGGCGAGCCCTACAAGTCCGAGATCGAGCGCGTCGCCGGTAAGCGCGTAGACTTGCCAACCCACGGCCACGCTTTGCATTTGCACCGCAACGGCGCCGAGAAATCGGGCGCACAGGTAAAGCACGAAATTGCGATGGCGGAGTGCGGACGTTTTGGTCGTGGATAATGACATGTATTCCGGAGAAAGTTGTCAGCGCGCGTGGATGGTTGGGGTCGAGCTTGCGCCCCGGTGGGCGAGCGGAACGCCTTCCGGAGGTTCGGAGCGCGAACTCGACAGCCCGCTACTTGCCAATGCAAAAACTGGCGAAAATCCGGCCTAAAAGGTCTTCGTTCGTGAATTCGCCGGTGATTTCCGATAAGGCGTTTTGAGCTTCGCGAAGGTCTTCGGCGAGGAGTTCGGCGGCGCGGATTTGGAGTTGCGTTTCGGCGTTCTCGATGAGGCTTTCGGCACGGCTTAGCGCATCGAGATGGCGGCGGCGGGCGATGAAAACATCGTTCGCCTCACTGTCGTAGCCCATCGAGGCTTTGAGGTGTTTACGAAGATGTTCGAGGCCTTCGCCGGTCTTGGCGGATAGATACACGGCGGGACCTTTCCGTTCTTCGATGAAACCGGCCGGTTTTCCGGTGAGATCGATCTTGTTGTAGACGCGGGTGAGCGGGATGTCTGCGGGCAGGCTCTGGAGCAGGGCTTCCCCTTCTTCCGGAGTGCGATCATCGATCAACAGCAATATCCGGTCGGCCTTGTGAATTTCGTCTCGGGCCCGCTTTATGCCTTCGCGTTCGACAATATCCTCGCTCTCCCGCAGACCGGCGGTGTCCACCACGTGCAGGGGCATGCCGTCGATCTGGATATGTTCT
Source organism: Methylocaldum sp. GT1TLB (assembly GCF_051027445.1). NCBI lineage: Bacteria > Pseudomonadati > Pseudomonadota > Gammaproteobacteria > Methylococcales > Methylococcaceae > Methylocaldum > Methylocaldum sp. GT1TLB. Next base: position 3,386,567 of record NZ_CP194898.1, on the reverse strand, counting down.
CGCAAGGTATCGCGGGTGGTACCTGCGATTTCGGTGACGATGGCGGCTTCACGTCCCGCCAATCGGTTGAGTAGGCTGGATTTTCCGGCATTTGGGCGGCCGGCGATGACAACGGTCATGCCTTCGCGCAATAGACAGCCCTGTTGGGCGGAATGGCGGATATGCCGGAGCGTCGCCGAGAGGTCTGCGAGCTTTTCGGCAATACGGCCTTCGGACAGGAAATCGATGTCTTCGTCGACGAAGTCGATGGACGCTTCCACGTACTGCCTCAGTTCGATCAGGGCTTCGACGAGTTGGTGGATGCGGATCGAGAACTCGCCCTGAAGAGAGCGCTGCGCGGACCGGGCGGCCTGCTCTGTCGTGCTTTCGATCAAATCGGCGATGGCCTCCGCCTGCGCAAGATCGATCTTGTCGTTGAGGAAAGCCCGTTCGCTGAATTCTCCCGGGCGCGCCAGCCGAACGCCTGAGGCCAGGACGCGACGCAGCAGCAAATCGAGGACGACCGGACCGCCGTGCGCGTGCAACTCGAGGACGTCTTCGCCAGTAAAAGAATGGGGTGACGGAAAGTACAGGGCTAATCCGGTATCGAGGACCGAACCATCCAAATCATAGAAATGACCGTAGTGGGCGTAGCGCGGCTCAAGTTCTTTGCGTAGCAGCGCGCGCATCAGTGTGGGGACAGCGTTGCCGGAGATGCGGATTACGCCGATGCCGCCCCGGCCGGGAGGCGTGGCAATGGCGCCTATGGTGTCGCGAGATAATGTGTTCATAGAGTGGATTCCGGAACAAGCATTCGTTCCGGATCAAAGCAGAGAAGCCGGCGTATCGCATCGTCGCAAGGCGAAAGGTGCGCGGCAGGGGTGCGGAGCCAGCCCTGCCGCGCGAGAGATCGCGCTAGGCGTGTACGTTCCTTTCGATCTGCCGGGTGATATGCCACTGCTGGAGGATGGACAGGATGTTGTTGACCACCCAGTAGAGCACGAGTCCGGACGGGAAAAAGGCGAAGAAGCCGGTGAATATGACCGGGAAGAACTGCATCACCTTGGCCTGTACCGGATCGGCCGGTGGCGGATTGAGCTTCTGCTGGATGAACATGGAGACGCCCATGATCAGCGGAAGAATGAAATAGGGGTCCTTGGCGGACAGGTCGTTCAGCCAAAGGGCGAACGGCGCCTGACGCATTTCCACGCTTTCGATGAGAACCCAATACAGGGCGATGAACACGGGGATCTGGACCAGGATCGGCAAACAGCCGCCCAGCGGGTTGACCTTTTCCTTCCGATACAGCTCCATCATCGCCATGTTGAACTTCTGCTTGTCGTCGGCATGACGCTCCTTCAGCTGTTGAAGCTTCGGCTGGAGCTTCCGCATTCTGGCCATGGAGCGATAGCTGGCTTGCGACAGCTTATAGAACAGGGCCTTGAGCGTGATGGTGACGAACACGATTGCCCATCCCCAATTGTTGAAAATTTTGTGGAACTGTTCCAGGAGCCAGAAAATGGGTTTGGCGACAATGGTCAGCCCGCCGTAATCCACCGTCAGGTCCAGGCCCGGTGCCGTTTGCTCCAACACTCGCTGGAGTTTGGGGCCGGCGAACAAATTAGCCTTGAAGACTTTCTCTTCGCCCGGTTTGACCTCGAGCATGGGCGAATAGGTTCCGATGACGAAATGATTGTCGGAGAGGGCTTTGGTGTAAAAACTATGCTCTTCGCCGGCCAGCGGAATCCACGCCGCCAGGAAGTAATGCTGAATCATGGCGATCCAGCCGTCTTTGGCTTTCCGATTCAGGTTCGAATCCGCCATGTCGTCGAACGTGATCTTTTCGTACTTTTCTTCCGGAGTGTATAGTACGCCGCCGGTATAGGTCCGGACGAAAGCGTCCTGATCCTTGCTTTCGGGATTCTTCCGCTGCAACTGAACGTATTGACGCCCTTTCCATTCGGCTCCGGATTGATTGTTGACCTGCTGCTCCAGTTCGATCAGATAGCTGCCTTTGGTGAAGACCAAGGTCTTGATAATCTTGATTCCTTTGTCATTGGTCCACGTGAAAGGTATGCGGAGGGTGTCTTGGCCTTCCGCCAGCGTGTAGATATTGGCTTCAGCTTGCCATGTGCTGTGATGGGTGGGCGACAGGGCCTGTTCTCCCAGGAATCCGCTCTGCGCGATGAAAAAGTTGTTCTCATCGTTGAGCAGCCGTACTGGCTGGTCGGGCTGGTCCTTGCTCTGGGGATACTCGAGCAGATCGAGTATGCGCAGGTCGCCGCCCTTGGTGTCGATCTCTGCTCGTATGACATCCGTGGTGACGGTGACGCGCTGACGCTCGACGCCCGGAGCAGCGGACGGTTCAGGCGTCTTGGCGACGTCGTCGACGTCGCGAGCTGACTCGGGTACGTCGCCTGCGACGTCCGGCGTAGTCGACCCGGATTGCGCCGTGGGCTCGGGCTTAGGCCCGTAATCCAGCTGCCATTGCTGCCACAGCATGAAGCTGAGAAATATAAAGAAGACGAAGAGAACGAACCTTAAATTATCCATTCTTATTTTCCGAATTGTTCTGGGACGGGATCAATACCGCCTTTGTGCCAAGGGTGGCATCTCAGCAGTCGCCTTGCGGCAAGATAGGAGCCCCGCAGAGATCCGAACCGCTGGATGGCGGTCAGGGCATAGCTGGAGCATGTCGGGTGGAAACGGCAATGCTGCCCCACCCAAGGGCTAATCAGGTACTGATAGAGTTTGATGAGGAAGACCAAGATGGCTTGCATCGCCTCACCAGGTTTTCCCAGTGCTTATGCAATGAGCTTCGGATTGTGTCATGGTCTGCCTGAATTGCGGCGCTGCGCGCCATTACCACAAAATCGACTCCGCCGAGCAGCGACTGCTGCAGGCGGAAGCTTTCGCGGATGAGGCGCTTGATGCGGTTGCGATCGGCGGCGTTACGGATTTGTCGTCTGGCGATAGCCAACCCGAGGCGCGGATAATCCCTACCGTTGGTTCGCGCGAGCACGGTTAAGTATTGGTCTGCGGACTTGCAGGGCTGCTCGAAAACGCGCTGGAAATCGGCGGCGGTACTTAAGCGGCGCGTTCGGGGGAAGCCGTAGCTAGGCGACGCCAAACGTCAGACGGTAAGCCGTTTACGACCTTTCGCGCGGCGCGCACTCAAAACCAAACGTCCACCACGGGTTTTCATGCGCGCACGAAAGCCGTGGGTCCGGACACGCTTTATCTTGCTGGGCTGATAGGTTCTTTTCATGGTGTACCTGTTGAATTCCGCAAAGAAAATACAAAGCTGTGCATGCTAATTCACAGGCGATACGGTGTCAATGCTGTGGATAAGTCGGCTGTTGCGGTATGATACTGAATTCCGTTAAAGCGCTCACGCATTTATCGCCTATGCCTTATGTCCTATTCCTCGAGCACAATAAGGGAGCTGCACAATGAGCGCGCTGTGGAATCAGTGCATGAGCAAGCTGGAAGGAGAATTGCCCCCGCAGCAGTTCAATACCTGGATCAGGCCCCTGCAAGCCGTCGAAAATGGTTCGGAGTTGAAGCTCTTGGCTCCCAACCGCTTTGTGCTCGATTGGGTAAAGCAGCATTTTATCGGCAAGATCGAAGAAGTTCTATCTGACCAGAAGATCCAGCCGCCACCCCATGTCGTTCTGGAAATCGGCACGCGAAAGCAGCAAGAAGCGTCTCCCGTCGCGCCGGCGATCAAGAGGCCGGCCGGTGTCAAGAAAGGCCTTCCCAACAATCTCAACACGGCTTTTACCTTCGATAATTTCGTCGAGGGCAAATCCAACCAGCTGGCCAAGGCCGCGTCGATTCAAGTGGCGCAGAACGTCGGACGGGCCTACAACCCCCTCTTTATTTACGGCGGCGTAGGTCTGGGGAAGACCCATCTTATGCACGCTATCGGAAATGAAATTCTAAGGGCGAACTCCTCGGCAAACATCGTCTATTTGCATTCGGAGCGCTTCGTTTCCGACATGGTCAAGGCCTTGCAGCATAATGCGATCGGCGCCTTCAAGGAGTATTACCGGACGGTCGATGCCTTGTTGATCGACGATATTCAGTTTTTTGCCGGCAAGGAACGCTCCCAGGAGGAGTTCTTTCACACATTTAACAGCCTTCTGGAAAACAAGCATCAGGTGGTCCTGACCTGCGACCGCTATCCCAAGGAAATCAAAGGCCTAGAGGAACGGTTAAAGTCGCGTTTCGGGTGGGGGCTTCCGGTAGCCATCGAGCCGCCGGATCTGGAAACCCGCGTGGCCATCCTGATGAGCAAAGCGCAGCACGCCGGCGCCGATCTGTCGCCGGAAGTGGCTTTCTTCATCGGTAAGCGAATTCGCTCGAACATTCGCGAACTGGAAGGCGCTTTGCGGCGCGTCATCGCCAATGCTCACTTCACCGGTAAGCCGATTACGCTGGAGTTTGCGAAAGAGGCCTTGCGCGATTTAATCGCGCTTCAGGACCGGATGATCAACGTCGAGAACATCCAGAAGACGGTTGCGGAATACTACAAGATCCGGGTGGCCGATCTCTTGGCCAACAAACGCACCCGCTCGGTGACGCGTCCTCGTCAAATCGCCATGGCATTGGCCAAGGAGCTGACCAATCACAGTTTGCCGGAAATCGGGCAGCAGTTCGGCGGACGGGACCACACCACGGTCTTGCACGCCTGCCGCAAGGTTCAGGAGTTAAAGGAAAGCGACAGCAAATTCGCCGAAGACTACTCGAATCTCATGCGCACATTATCGAACTAGACTTGATGGATCGGCAGTTTGAGAAGTCGGCTTTTTTCGTTCAACGAGTTCCGCATCAACATATGACCTTACTATGAAGTTCACCATAAGCCGGGAGAATTTGCTGACGCCCTTGCAACAGGTTGTCGGCGTCATCGAGCGACGCCAAACCTTGCCCATTCTGTCCAACGTTCTTTTGAAGCTGTCCGATGAGGCTTTGGAGTTGACGGGCACGGATTTGGAAGTGCAGTTGGTCACCAAGGCCGTGGTTGAAGGCAGCGATTCGGGTTCGGTTACGGTGCCGGCGCGTAAGTTCTTGGATATTTGCCGCCTTTTACCGGAAAAAAGCGTGGTGAACATCGATTGCCGGCAGGAGAAATTCGTTATCCAGTGCGGGTCCAGCCGATTCAACCTGAGTACTCTACCCGCGGAAAACTATCCGGAATTCGATGCGGGAACACCGGAGATAGAGGTCTCCATTCCGCGCAATTGCTTGAGACGCGCGCTCGAAAAGACCCTCTTTGCTATGGCGCAACAGGATGTCCGTTATTATCTGAACGGATTATTGCTGGATTTGGGCGGCCAAGTGCTGCGGGCGGTTTCTTCCGACGGACACCGTCTCGCTTTTTTTGAGCAGTCGCTGGAAAGTGGTCCGGAGGAAGGCCGGCAGATCATCGTTCCGAGAAAAGGCGTTCTGGAATTGAATCGGTTGTTGGGCGAAGGCGAGGAACCGGTAACAGTTCAAGTTGCACCGAACAATCTGCGTGTCGATTTGGGGACGGTCAGCTTTGCGGCCAAGCTGATCGAAGGGAGGTTTCCCGACTATCAGCGTGTCATGCCACGCGAGCTGACGCGAGTCATTTTGGTAGACAAGGCTGCTTTCAAAGGGGCTTTGACGCGCGTCTCGGTATTGTCGAACGAGAAGTACCGGGGCGTTAGCATGGAAGTGAGCGAAGACGGCAATATGTGCCTCAAGGCCCAGAATCCTGAGCATGAAGAAGCGGAAGAAAGGTTCGCCGTCGAACTGGAAGGCAAGGATATTTCGGTCGGTTTCAATGCGTCTTATCTTTTGGACGCTATCAACAACGTGGATTCCGATAACGTTAAATTGTCGTTCACCGAGAGTGCCAACAGCTGCCTAATCGAGGATTGCGAGGATACGCAGTTCAAATTCATCGTTATGCCCATGCGTCTGTAGCGTGGGGCATTTTTCGCTAGCCGGATATGGCGCGATTACGGGCTGATCCGTGCCTCAAGTCGTGGATGAGCGAGGACGCGTATGAGTCTGGTCAAGATTGAGGCCCATGATGTACGCAACATTGAATCCGCTGCGCTAGAGCCATCCCCGCGCCTCAACTTCATCATCGGACCCAATGCCAGCGGAAAGACCTCCTTGCTCGAGGCGGTTTATTTGTTGGGGCGAGCGCGTTCGTTTCGTACGCCCCAAATCAGTCAGGCGATCCGCTTTGGGCGAAGCGGATTAATGGTGACCGGAAAAGTTACGAGCGATACCGGCCACACGATTCCGATCGGAATTCGCATCGCTCGCGATGAGCGGGAGATCCATCTTTCGGGCAGGAAGATCCAATCCAGTGCCGAACTGATCCGTACATTTCCGGTCCTCGTCATTCAGCCTTCGAGCGGCGCTTTATTGGAGGGCGCTCCGAAGCATCGCCGCCAATTTCTCGACTGGGGAGTGTTTCACTTTGAAGAGTCGTATCTCGATTGCTGGCGACGCTACGCCAAGGCGTTGAGCCAGCGCAATATCCTGCTGCGGGAAAGGCGACTTCGCGACATTGAGCTATGGAACCGGGAGCTTGCGCGGTACGGTACAATAATACATGGTGCGCGCGAACGCTATACGGAGAGGCTTATGCCCTATTTTTTTCAAGCTGCCGCGCAGTTTTTTGCGGGCGTTAAGCTTGATTTGCACGTGCAATCGGGGTGGAACAGGAACAAGACTCTGGAAGCGGCGTTGCAGGAGGATGTCGCCTCGGACATTCGCCTCGGACATACTCAATCGGGTCCCCACAAAGCCGACTTCTCCATCGTGCTGGACGGTCGTTCGGCAAAAGCGTATCTCTCCCGCGGTCAAATGAAACTTTTGGTTTACGCGCTTTTGCTGGCCCAGTCCCTTCTGATGGAAGAGAGCGCCGGCATGAGTGCGTGCGTGCTGGTTGATGACGTGGCGTCCGAATTGGACGAAAACAACAAGAATAGACTTCTCGGTTTTTTGAAGGAGCGGCGGACCCAGTTTTTCATTACCGCCACCACGGAGGAAATGATCAAAGAGGCCATCAACGACGCCGCTGTGTTCCACGTGGAACATGGGCAAGTAAAGCAAGCGTGAATTAAGAAATGAGCATGACCAAACTCGCGAAAGATTATGACAGCTCCGCCATTAAGGTCCTGAAAGGTCTTGATGCCGTCCGCAAACGCCCTGGTATGTACATCGGCGATACCGATGACGGTTCGGGGCTTCACCATATGGTATTCGAGGTCGTGGATAATTCGATCGACGAAGCCTTGGCCGGCCACTGCAAGACGGTCCGAGTTATCGTCCACAGCGACGAATCTGTGACCGTGACGGACGATGGCCGAGGAATTCCCGTCGACATCCACGAAGAAGAGGGACGCTCTGCCGCCGAGGTTATCATGACCGTCCTGCATGCCGGAGGAAAATTCGACGACAATGCCTATAAAGTTTCCGGTGGGCTTCACGGTGTCGGCGTATCCGTCGTAAACGCATTGTCTGAGCATCTGGTCCTGGAAATTCAGCGCGGGGGCAAGCGTTACCGACAGGAGTATCGTGACGGCGTGCCGCAGGCTCCGCTGTCCGCTGTCGGCGATGCGAACGGGACCGGCACGACCATCCGCTTCAAGCCCAGCCCCATCATTTTCACCAACATCGAGTTTCATTACGAAGTTCTGGCCAAGCGCCTCCGTGAACTGTCGTTCCTGAATTCCGGAGTTCGGATTTCTCTGGAGGACGAGCGTACGGGGAAGAGCGATGTCTTCGAGTTCGAGGGCGGTATACGCGCCTTTGTCGAACATCTCAACAAGAACAAGACGCCGCTTTTCGATAAGGTGTTCTACTTCCAAACGGAAAAGGACGGTACCGGGGTCGAGGTCGCCATGCAATGGAACGACTCGTACCAGGAAAACATTTTCTGTTTCACTAACAACATTCCGCAGCGAGACGGCGGGACCCATCTCGCGGGCTTCCGCGCAGCGCTTACGCGGACCCTCAATCAATACATCGAAGATCAAGGCTTGCTGAAAAAGCAGAAGATCGCCACCTCGGGCGACGATGCGCGGGAAGGGTTGACGGCGGTACTCTCGGTAAAGGTTCCAGATCCCAAGTTTTCGTCCCAGACTAAGGACAAGCTCGTCTCGTCTGAGGTCAAGCCAGTGGTCGAATCGGCCATGGGTGAAAAGTTTCAGGAATTTCTGCTGGAAAATCCGCCGGTCGCCCGCCTGATCGCAAATAAGATGATCGATGCCGCTCGTGCGCGGGAGGCGGCTCGTAAAGCCAGGGAAATGACGCGAAGGAAAACTGCGCTGGATATCGCGGGACTTCCCGGCAAGCTGGCCGACTGCCAGGAGCGCGATCCGACTTTGTCGGAACTGTTCATCGTCGAGGGCGACTCTGCGGGTGGCTCGGCCAAGCAGGGTCGAGACCGCCGCACGCAGGCGATACTTCCGCTCAAGGGCAAGATTCTCAATGTGGAGCGGGCACGGTTCGACAAAATGCTCTCTTCGGAGGAGGTCGGTACCCTGATCACTGCGCTGGGTTGCGGCATCGGGCGGGAGGAATATGACCCGAACAAGCTGCGTTATCATCGCATCATCATCATGACGGATGCTGACATCGACGGATCTCACATACGGACGCTTCTTTTAACTTTCTTCTATCGTCAAATGCCGGAACTGATCGAGCGCGGCCATATCTACATCGCTCAACCCCCGCTCTACAAGGTCAAGAAAGGCAAACAGGAGCAGTATGTAAAGGACGATACGGAGCTCGATAACTATTTATTGCAATTGGCGCTCGAAAAGACCCGTCTGCATATCGATGAAACGACACCCCCAATACAAGGGCAGGGGTTGGAGCAGCTCGCGAGGGAATACCTGAATGTTCAGGCCCTGATCGAGCGCCTCGCCCATCGCTATGACGAGAGTTTGCTCAATCTTCTAGTTGAATATCCGGTTTTGGACGCCGCGACGATTGCTGATCGCGCGGCGTGCGAGGCGTGGTTTGCCGGTTTGGTCGCACGGTTGAATGCCCGCGATCGCAGTGCAAGTTTTACTATAGATCTGGATTTTGCGAACCAGGCCGACGGGTTTAGGGCGCATGTCAGCAAGCGGCTGCACGGCGTTCACAAGACCTTCGATATCGGCGCAGGATTTTTCAGCGGCGGCGATTACAAGCGTCTCACCACGTTCGGTCAGAAAGTGGACGGACTATTTGGTGAAAATTCGTTTATCGCCAGTGACGACAAACGGGAGCGCGTGCGGAACTTTAAGGAAGCCTTCCAGTGGATGATGACGGAAGCGAAGAGAGGTCAACATATCCAGCGTTATAAAGGACTTGGCGAGATGAATCCCGAGCAGCTTTGGGAGACGACATTGGATTCGAATACTCGCCGTTTGCTTCAGGTGAAGATCGAGGATGCGATAGCGGCCGACGAGGTCTTTTCGACGCTCATGGGCGATCAGGTCGAGCCACGACGCGATTTTATCGAGAAGAACGCGCTGGAAGTCGCGAACTTGGACGTTTGATGCGGATCGTCTTACAGGCTAGAGATCGGAACCCTTCGGCGGTTCGAAAAGGCTCCTAACCAGGAGCCTTTTTTTTGGGATACTGCAATTACTCATTAGAGCCTCGGAAACATCATTCGAGGGAGCTTGATCCGTCCGAGTTAAACAGTTTGTTCCACGTGGAACATAGAAACGAGTTACCTCGCTTTTCCACCGCACCGATGACCTACGATCACGGTATACTTCTACCAGTTATAATCTTCCGATAAGCCTCGATCGCACCTTCTCGAGCTCTAAAGCACGCTTTATCCGGACCCCATCTGCGGAGAGACAGCCAAATGTTGCCATATCCCTCTATCGATCCAGTGGCTATTAGCATCGGTCCTTTGAAAATTCATTGGTACGGGCTGATGTATGTCATCGGTATCGGCGGTGCATGGTGGCTGGCTCGCCAAAGAGCCAAAGAACCCGGTTTCCCGTGGACCCCAGCTCAGGTGGAGGATCTCATCTTTTATACCGCTCTTGGGCTGGTGATCGGCGGCCGGGTGGGATATATGCTCTTCTATAACTTTCCGGCATTCACTCAAGACCCTTTAATGCTGTTTAGAGTATGGGAAGGCGGTATGGCCTTCCACGGCGGATTGTTGGGAGCGTTAGCGGCAATGTGGATCTTTGCTCGAAAGCAGAAAAGCTCGTTTTTTGCGGTGACCGATTTTATCGCGCGGTACGTGCCGATTGGACTTTTTACGGGCCGCATCGGGAATTTCATCAATGGCGAGCTTTGGGGAAAACCAACTGATGTGCCTTGGGCGATGGTATTTCCGGATGCCGGCCCGGAGCCGCGCCATCCTTCCCAGCTCTATGAAGCCTTTCTGGAAGGTATCGTTCTTTTCGTGGCACTACACTTTTTCAGCCGTCGGTCGCCGCCGACAATGGCGGTAAGCGGCTTGTTTCTGCTCCTCTATGGCATGTTCCGCTTCATGGTCGAGTTCGTTCGTCTACCGGACGCTCACATCGGTTACCTGGCCTTCGGCTGGCTCACCATGGGGCAGGTGTTGAGCTTTCCCATGATCATCCTGGGTATGCTGCTTCTCGTTTTGGCCTACCGCCGTCCGATAGCCTCTGGCCTGAGGACTGATGAGTCCTGAAATCGAAGCACCGAACGAAACGGAAGATCGGCTTAAACAACGAAAACGCCAGCCATAATGTCCCATCCCGAAGAGCAATATCTCACTTTACTTCGAAAACTGATAACCGAAGGGGATGAGCGAATCGATCGAACCGGGGTCGGGACGCGCGCTCTGTTCGGCTATACGATGCGATTCGACCTCGCGGCGGGATTCCCGCTGTTCACGACCAAGCAGATTTTTTGGAAGACGGCGTTCAAGGAGCTTTTGTGGATGTTGTCGGGCGGTCGGAATATCCGGGAGCTTCTCGAACAGAACGTGCGTATCTGGACGGATTGGCCCTTGAAAAAATACCGAACTGCGACGGGTGAATCGATAAGCCAAGAGGATTTTGAACGCCGTATCTTGAGCGACGATGAATTCGCCGCCCGCTGGGGCGACCTCGGGCCGGTGTATGGGCATCAATGGCGCCGTTGGCGGGATTACGATGGGAAAGAGATCGACCAGGTGCAGCTATTGGTCGATGGACTGAAGAACGATCCGACCTCACGCCGGCTGCTTTTCGAGGGTTGGAACGTGGCCCAGTTGGACGAGATGGCGCTTCCACCCTGCCACAAAACCTATCAATTCTTTGTTAGCCAGGCTACGAACACTTTGTCGGGAGCCTTGATGCAGCGTTCGGCGGATGCCTATCTGGGGCTGGGTTGGAATGTCGCCAATCTAGCCTTGTTGACCCATCTGCTCGCCGATCATTGCGGGTATACGCCTGGAGAGATCGTTTGGTTCGGTTGCGACGTGCATCTATATCGCAATCATATCCCGCAGGCACAGCTTCAGGTAGAGCGACAGCCGCGTCCATTTCCCCGGTTGCACATCAAACGCAAGGCAGCCGATATATTCGGATATCGAATCGAAGATTTCGAAGTGGAGGGCTATGATCCCCATCCCCACATACCGGCCGAAGTGGCGGTTTGAACGCTCCGACGCGGCGGCACGCGCAGCAGGCGAAAACGAATCGATTTAGTTCCGCACTCGGCCGCCGGGCGCCGTTCGGTTTCCAGGCTGTTCAGGCGTCATTTCCTGCCGAGCATTCATCACGGTGTTGTCTGACAGCGGCAATCTAACTACGAACTCGCTCCCTTTCCCCGGACCGCCGCTCAGGGCCTCGATGCTTCCACCGTGCATTTCGACCAATTTCCGCACCAGAGTCAACCCGATACCGAGCCCACCTTGAGACCGGTCCAATGAGCGTTCGGCCTGCGTAAATAGATCAAATACGTGCGGCAGGAGTTCGGGCGAAATGCCGATACCGTTGTCCTTTACGGACAATATGAGTTCCCGTGCATTTGGGATCGCCGTTAGCTGAATGTGGCCGCCGTGAGGCGTGTATTTGGCCGCATTATTCAAGAGATTGGTAACTACCTGAACCAGCCTGACCGCATCCCCTCTCAGCAACACCGGTTCCTCGGGAGATGAGATAGAAAGTCGATGCTGTTGGGAATCGATAATGGCTTCGGTAGCTTCGACTGCCCGGTCGATGAGGACGGACAGTTCGATAGGTTCGTTCTTGAGCGTAATCTTGCCGCGGGTGATGCGCGATACATCCAGGAGATCATCGACCAAATGAACCAAATGTTTGACCTGGCGATCGATCATGTCTTTAACCCACAGCAATCGCGAATCGGTCAGATTCAGCAGTCCCATCACCTGAACCGCATTGCGAATGGGAGCCAAGGGATTACGCAATTCGTGGGATAGCATTGCCAGGAATTCGTTCTTGCGCCGATCGGCTTCTTCCAAGGCATCCTGAACCCGGACGAGTTCGTCGATGTCGGAGCAGATTCCGAACCACTTGGTGATGCGACTGCTCGCATCACGAATCGGGCGAGCGCGAACCTGAAACCATTGGTAGGATCCGTCGGTCGAGCGAAGACGATACTTGGTTCGGAACGGCTCACCCGTTGTCACCGCATGCTGCCATTGCAGCCTAGTGCGCTCTTCGTCATCCGGATGTATGGCCGCAACCCATTCGGTGCTTTTCGAATCCGGCGGTAAGCCCGAATACTCATAAAATCGGGGGCTGATATAGTCGATAAAACCGCTCGAATCGCTGGTAAACAGGATATCCGGCACCGTCTCGGCCATGGCGCGGAATCGCGCTTCGCTCTCCCTAAGCGCCGTCTCGGCCCACTTGCGCTCGGTAATATCGCGTATGATTCCTGTGAACTTTGTTTGCCCGCCGATCTGCATCTCGCTGACGGTAAGTTCGGCCGGAAAAATAGAGCCGTTTTTGTGTAGTACATCGACATCCCGACGGATGCAGATGATGGTCTTCGTGCCCGTGGCTAGATAACGTTCGATGAAACTGTCATGGCGTTCGCGGTCTGGCGACGGCATGAGAATTCGAATGTTTTTCCCGATAACTTCAGCAGCGGTATAGCCGAATAGCCTTTCCGCAGCGGCGTTGAAAAGCTCGATGTAGCCGCCGCTGTCCGTGGTGATGATCCCATCGACGGCGGTAGTGATAATGCTTTGGAGACGTTCTTCACTGAATTTTAGGGCTGCGGTACGTTCTTCGATTCTCCTTTCCAACTGCTCGTACGCTTCATGCAGCGCCGACTCGGCCGCTTCCCGCCGCTGGATTTCCGCCTCCAGTCGGGCGTTCTTTTCCAACAAATCGGCAGTACGAGCGGCGACTTGATTCTCCAGATCATCTAGCACCTGCTCCAACCGTTCCTTGGTTTCCCGTTTCTCCATTAAAGTCGCCACGAAATTGGCGGTGTTGAGGATATAGGGAGCATAAGGCGTGAACGCCTGCAGGTTTGCGATTCTGAGGATGAGAAAGCCGAACAGCGTCGTGTTCGTGCGCAACGGGATACACTCATGCCCGGCATCGGGAATGGCGCCACAGCGTTTAAGTCCAATGGACGGTGTGGTGTTCGTACAATGATCGCACGTAGAGAGGCCGGCACCTTTCCGCTGTTCGGATACGAATGATCCACAAAAGCAAAAGTGGACATTCTCGACCCCGGGGATGTCACGCAATGCGCGGCAAAGGAAAGCGGCCTGCTCTTCCCTTGCGGACAAAATCCCGAGCGTTTGTTGCACGATCAGCAGTTTCCCCAATATTTCGGGCTGCGGCTGAAGAACGACCGTTACCGGACTCGTCATAACGCTGTTTCCACCTTCAGGTGGATGATGGAGCCAACTCAAGCTCAGGCAGGAGCGCGGAGTATGCAAGGCAAAGCCGAAAAAAAGGCCGTGCGCTAAGGGTAACGATCATCTTGAAGCCCGGAGCCGGGACAGATATTGCTCGGGTGCTTCGTAATAGGGGTTGTGTAGAATTTGCCCCTGAACGATCATCAGAGGATGCACCCTTAGAATTTCGTACAGATTGGCACCGCCCAGTCGGTTGGCATCGTACTGGCAAATGATGCTGCTAAAAGGGACCTCGTTTACAACGATGTTGAGCATCGACTCGTATTCGAACCACCGCTCCAGCCCAGGATGCTCGTTGCTGGTCCAGCCGGTTTCACCAGTGGCGCGTATTCCCAAAAAGCCTTCATCGATACTCTGCCGATACATCGACCGCCAGGTGTCGATCATCCGTTCCGGCAGAAAGGCCCCGTCGGGGCAATACGTCTTTTCAGCTTGGCTCAAAATGAACTGGCCCGGCCGGAGATGCTCGGGTAAATTAATGCCCAGTCTAGCGATATACTGTTCGAGTTCGTCGCCCGATGACACATCCGCCAGATAGGCGACCTTTTCTCCGGATACCAGACCGCTCTCCACGAATTGCGCCATCGTGCGGGAATGCTCTTCTTCATCGGTGTAGATGTAGCAGAGGTGACTGCCTGAAGGGAGATGCTGATCGGTGAAGCCGAACGCCGCATCCTTTTTTTGCGCGTAACACATAAGCTTTTTCAGGAAATTTCTGTCCGATCTAAATCAATGCTAACCCAAGTCATTTGTCAGAAAAAGACCGCGACCATTTTGTACGTACCGAAGTCGAATAGAGCGAATAACCAACTGAGACAGAGTTGACACCGGAAAGCGCCTATATGTTCCCCACCGCGATCGCCCTTTGTGCTCATTCTTCGAACCGTAGCCAGACCGGGGGCGAACCATGAACAACCCAATCTTCGAACCTTACGCATTAGGGCCTTATACACTGAAGAACCGCATGGTCATGGCGCCGCTGACGCGTTCGCGGGCCGGGCAGCCCGGAAATGTTCCCACCGATCTGAACGCACTTTACTATGCCCAACGCGCATCCGCAGGGCTCATCATTTCCGAGGCTACGCAAGTCTCGCAGCAAGGCCAAGGATACGCGTGGACGCCCGGCATACATAGGCCGGATCAGGTCGTCGGTTGGCGTTCGGTTGCGGAAGCCGTACATCGAGCCGGCGGCCTTATTTTTATGCAGCTATGGCACGTGGGCCGCATTTCTCACCCTGCCTTGCAGCCGGATGGGCAGCTTCCGGTCGCGCCTTCAGCGATTCGGCCATCGGGTACGGCCTTCATCGTCAACGAGCGAGGGGAAGGCGAAATGGTTCCGTTCGTCACTCCCAGAGCGATGGCTATCGAGGAAATGCCCTATATCGTGAAGCAATATGCGCACGGTGCGAGCAATGCCCTCCACGCAGGTTTGGATGGCGTCGAGATCCACGCCGCCAACGGCTACCTGTTGGACCAATTTCTCAACACAAGTTCCAACCACCGCACCGATGAGTACGGCGGACCGGTGGAAAACCGCGCCCGGCTGCTAATGGAAGTGGTGGCGGCCGTCTGTCGGGTATGGGGACCGCAGCGTGTCGGTGTCCGTTTGTCGCCGCTGGGCAGTTTCAACGATATGGGTGATGACGACCCGGAAGCGCTTTTCCGTCACGTCGCGGAACAGTTAAACCGCTTCAATCTCGCTTATCTTCACATTGTCGAGCCAGAAATGGCCCGCGATCCTGCCTCCCCGTCGTTTGATCCGCGGGGACCGGCGATGATGAAGCTGATCCGCGCCAAATACAGCGGTACGCTGATCGTTTGCGGCGGATACGATTACCGCAAGGCTGTCGCGTGTCTTGAGGAAGGGCGGGCGGATTTGGTGGCGTTCGGACGCTTGTTCATCGCCAATCCCGACCTCCCGGAGCGCTTTCGACAGAATGCCGAGCTGAACCCGCCGGATGAATCGACTTACTACGGCGGTGGCGCCAAAGGGTATGTGGATTACCCGACGCTCAAGCAGCTAAGAGGGGAAGAGCCGATGACCGCGATCGGCACAGCGGAGAAAAGCTGAGTGATGAAAATTTCTCTTATCGTCGCCATGGGCGAAAACCGGGTGATCGGCGTGGATAACCGGATGCCCTGGCATTTGTCCGCGGACCTCAAGCGTTTCAAACAGATCACCATGGGAAAGCCTTTGGTCATGGGTCGCCGGACTCACGAGTCCATCGGTCGGCCGCTACCGGGCCGGAAAAATATCGTGCTTACTTCCGATCGGGCGTACGTCGCACCGGGCTGTGTGGTGGTGCATACGCTGAGGGATGCACTCGGCGAGGCGGACGCCGACGAAGTCATGGTCATCGGCGGTTCATCTTTGTATGAGACATTATTGCCGAAGGCGGATCGGCTTTATCTCACGCTCATTCACCGCGAGTTCGTGGGAGATACCTTCTTTCCGGAATTCGAATGGAAGGAATGGTCTGAAATTGAGCGCCTCGACGTGACGGACGATCCGGACAGCGGCCTGAGCTACAGTTTCTTGGTGCTCGAAAGGAAAGCACCGTAATCCGAGCGACGAGGGCGTTTGATCGAGTTCTCTTCCTGCATTTTCGCAGAAAGAGTTCTCGGCTCGCGCCTAGCCTTTTTCTCGCTGCCAGTGCCCGGATTTTCCGCCCGCTTTCTCGAGCAGGCGAACCGACTGAATCGTCATTCCGCGATCCACCGCCTTGCACATGTCGTAGATGGTGAGGAGCGCCACTTGCACCGCGGTCAGCGCTTCCATTTCGACTCCGGTTTGCCCGACGGTTTTGACCGTGGCTTCGCAGCGCACACGGTGGCGTTCCGGCTCCGGTTCGAGGATCACGTCCACACTTGTGATCGCGATCGGATGGCATAGCGGGATCAGCTCCGAGGTCTTCTTGCTGGCCATGATGCCGGCGATACGAGCGATCCCCAGCACATCGCCTTTCTTGTGGCCGCCTTGCAGGATCAACGCCAGGGTTTCGGAACGCATCTCGATATAACCTTCGGCGATCGCCACCCGTTGCGTGGCCGGCTTGCCGCCGACGTCGACCATATGGGCGGCGCCCGATTCGTTGAAATGAGTGAGCTTGCTCATGCTGCGGTAGTCTAAAGCCAAGATGACGCTATTATAGAGCCGCGATAAGCCACGGGGGCAAAGAGAGAATCATGAGCCAAGCCATAGCGGATTTATTCAGACGAATCACTTGTGGTGTCTACGTGATCGGTGTCGCCGCCGATGACCGCTACAACGCTTTTACGGCGGCCTGGGTCATGCCCGTATCCTTCGACCCTTTGCTTTTGGCGTTGAGCATCAATCCCCGTCATTCCTCCTATGAACTGCTCAAGCAAGGGAAATCGTTTTCTGTGAACGTGCTGAGCCGGGAGCAGATGGATGTGGCGAGACATTTCGGAAGTCCGGCCAGCATCGATAAACTCGCTTCGGTGGCCTGGCGCAAAGGGCGCGACGGTACGCCGCTATTGATGGATGCCCTAGCCTGGTTCGAGTGCGAGTTAACCGGAGGATGCCCGGCCGGAGATCATGTGCTGGCGCTTGGCCGGGTAATTGATGGAGCTTTGCTGAAGCCGGATGCAGCACCCCTGACGTACCGGGAGACCGGCGATATGGATGGCGCGGCGGCGATTTTTCCGGATCGTTTTTCCTGAAATGACGCCGCGCGCCCGGACATCAGTAATTCAAAAAGAGGCTGACCGACAATACATGGCTGATTCGGTCGGGAGCCTCGGCTCTCCGGATATATTGATTCATGTAGCCGATTTCGGTCCTGATTTCTTTATTGAAGTTGTAGCCCAATCCTACGAAGAGCCGGTTCTGATCAAGCCCATCGTCCCCGCTCCAGTCGGCTTTGTTGATTCTGACAAACACCTCTTCCCAGCCCACCAGGCTGAAGTCCGGTGCGAAGTCGAGCGGGACCGAAAGTTTTACGAATTGCCGGAAGCGCCAGCCGACATCGCTGCCGGTTTCGGCGAAGCGCTGCTCTAGCCGGGATCGGCTGGTGAAAGTGCCGAATGAAGTAGGCTGTGTCCACAGGAATTGCTGCCAGATACGATTTTCGTCGAAGCGCCGCCCGGTAAACGGCCGATCGGTGAAAATCCAGGCATAGCCCAGCCACACGCTTGCATTGTCGTTGAGCGCGTAACCCAGCGCGGGCCTCACCATGCTTTGTGACAAGCGGGAAGTATCCTCGCCGAAACGCCCCTGGCCTTCCAGCCAATAGCGGAAGCTTTTGAACTTCGGATCAATAAACCCGAAGCCGCCGACGGCGGTGACATTGCCCCAGGTTTGGAAATCTTCGAGCGATTCGGCTGAGGTAACGTGCGGCCCGGACAAAAAAATTGCCGGCAACAGCCAGCGGAGGCGCTGATTCGATCGGTATTTCATCGTCTACCCTGTCTCTTGAAAGCAAGTCGGGTATTATCGGGTCAACACTATCTGCGTCAACCCGTTTTCGCGACGACCTACGGCTTGGTCAGACGTTCCTCCGCATCCCGATATTTTTCGGCCGTTTTGGTAATCACTTCAGGCGGCAAATGAGGAGCGGGAGGCTGTTTGTTCCAGGACAGAGTTTCCAAATAATCCCGTACGAATTGTTTGTCGAAGCTGGGCGGGCTGATGCCGACCCGGTACTGATCCACCGGCCAGAAACGGGACGAATCCGGGGTCAGGGCCTCGTCGATAAGATAGAGCTGGCCGGCATTATCCAAACCGAATTCGAATTTGGTGTCGGCAATGATGATGCCCCGGTCGAGGGCGTAGGCCGCCGCTTCCGTGTAAAGCTTAAGGCTGATGCGTTTGACTTGTTCCGCCAGATCTTTTCCGAGCAATTCGACGGTTTTCTGGAAACTGATATTTTCGTCGTGGCTGCCGAATTCCGCCTTGGTAGACGGTGTGAAAATGGCCTCAGGCAGTTTCTCCGCAAGCCGCAATCCGGGCGGTAGCGCGATGCCGCAAACCGCTCCGGTTTTTTGATAATCCTTCCAGCCCGAGCCGATCAGATAACCGCGTACGACGGCTTCCACCGGAAGGGGCTTGAGTTTCTTGACGACGATTCCCCGCCCTTCGACCTGGGCGCGTTCGGCGGGATCGGAAATGACCCAATCCAGCGTCAGGCCGGACAAATGGTTGGGGACGATATGCTTAAGCCTTCCAAACCAGAAATTGGAAACCGAGGTGAGTACCCGGCCTTTTCCGGGAATGGGATCGGGCAGAATGCAATCGAACGCGGACAGGCGGTCGGTCGTGACGATCAACATGTGATCGTCGTCGATGTCATAAATGTCGCGGACTTTGCCGCGGCCGCGGAGGCTCAAGCTTTTCAGCGAGCTTTCGTATAGGGTGTCCGGGGCGTTCATCATTCCTCTTCGGCAACAGTGGTTGAAACGGACTATGGTTAAGACCCAATCGGCGTCTCCGCAGGCCGTCAAGCACGGACTGCGCCAACGTTGTGGGCTTTATGAATAACCGTCAATCATGTAACTTTGTGGCTTTCACTGCAAGAATAAAAGACCCTTTCAATCATGACTTGGCTCGGCAAGGTCGTCGGCGGGACGTTCGGTTTGTTCATGGGTGGACCGTTATTCGCTATTCTGGGCGCTGCCTTGGGGCACCAGTTCGACCGGGTCATGGGCAATGTCGGTCTGCTGCAAACGGATTTCGTTCCCGGTACACAAAATCGCGTGCAGATGGCCTTTTTCACCGTCACCTTTTCGGTGATGGGGCACATCGCCAAAGCCGACGGACGGGTGTCGGAAGCGGAAATCAAATCCGCTCGGGCCATCATGGATCGGATGGAGCTTTCGGAGGACATGCGCAAAACGGCCATCCGGCTGTTTAACGAAGGTAAGCGCTCCGATTTCCCGCTGGATGACACTTTGGATCAATTTCGAAGCGAATGTCGCCGCCGGTCTTCGCTGCTGCGTCTGTTCATCGAGTTCCAACTGGAGGCGGCCTATGCCGATGGCGTCCTTCATTCAGCGGAGGAACAGCTGCTGCTCCGAATCTGCGACCGGCTTCAGTTTTCCCGCTTCGAGTTTCATGCCGTCAAGGCCCGCATGGAAGCGGAACTGCGCTTTGCCCGCACGGGGAGCCAGTACTCTCAGTGGCGCCGAGAACGAGCCGCGGGCGCGCGCCGACCGTCGGCCGCCGATGCCTATGCCGTTCTGGGCATCACCCCGTCGGCCAGCGACCAAGAAATCAGGCGTGCTTACCGGAGGCTGATGAGCCAGCACCATCCCGACAAATTGGTCGCCAACGGCTTGCCCGAGGAAATGGTCAAACTAGCCACCGAAAAAACCCAGCAAATCAGGAGCGCTTATGACGTTATCGCCAAGGCACGCAAGTTCTGAGCGCTCGCGGCACTTTTCAAACACGTTCTGAGAGGACACGTCATGCCATCTTTCGACATCGTATCGGAAGTCAATCTGCACGAAGTGAGCAATGCGGTCGACCAGGCCAACCGCGAAGTCGGCACACGCTTCGATTTCAAGGGTTCCGACGCCCGTTACGATCTCGCGGAAGCCGTCGTGACCCTGCACGCGCAGAACGAATTCCAGCTTCAGCAGATGCTGGACATCCTGCACACCAAGCTGGCCAAGCGCGGGGTCGATATCGCCTGTCTCAAGATCGATCCGCCTCAGGTTTCCGGCAGGGAGGCGCGTCAGACCGTAACCTTGCGCCAGGGGATCGATTCGACGCTGGCCAAGACTATCGTCAAGCTGATCAAGGACAGCAAACTGAAAGTGCAGGCCGCGATTCAGGGCGAACAGGTCCGAGTGACGGGCAAGAAAAGAGACGATCTGCAAGATGTCATCGCACTGCTGCGCGAGGCCAAGCTGGAATTGCCATTGCAGTACGTCAATTTCCGGGATTGACCGGTTTCGGCGTGGCACGGGGACCGCTCCCGCAGCATTCAGCGCTTGTATGCCAGGCGCGGTCGTGCCCAATTCTGATGTGTGCGAGTGAATCTGCGGTTGTTACCGACCGGCAAGGCCGCCTGCCGACGCGCTTCGTCGGCAGGCGGCTTTCGGCAATCCTTTTGGGATCAGCTTCGTTCCGTTGCGAACGCGGGCTCTTCATCCTGCAGCGATAGCTGACTCGATCGCTGCAACAAGCCGCTGACGACCTGCCAGGCGATCGACAACGCGCCGACGATGAAGACGACATCGCCAAACGTGCGCACCCAGCGCAGCGTCTCGAGGACGGGTTGCTGCAGAAAGGCTTCGCTGCGCGCATACCACAGGCCCTGGCTGACGCTGGCATGGAACTGGAACAGTCCGATAGGTAAGAGACTGGTGGCTATCATCAGCACCAGCCCTGCATTGAGCCACCAGAAGCCCGTCTTCATCAGCCGCTCGCTGAACACCAATTCCGGACGGACATAGCGCAGCACCAGCAGCGTGAAGCCCAGCGCGAGGAAGCCGTACACGCCGAACAGTGCGGCATGGGCGTGCACCGGCGTGGTGTTGAGCCCTTGCACATAGTAGAGCGAAATCGGCGGATTGATCATGAAGCCGAATACGCCCGCGCCCAGCATGTTCCAGAAGGCGACGGCGATGAAACACATCAGCGGCCATTTCAGGTTCGTCATCCACGTCGCGCGATCCTTGAGACGCCAGTTCTCCCAGGCCTCGTAACCGAGCACCACCAGCGGAACCACTTCGAGCGCGCTGAAACTCGCGCCCACGGCCATGATCGGCGTGGTCGTGCCGGAGAAATAGAGGTGATGAAACGTGCCGGGCACGCCGCCGAGCATGAACAGCGAGGCCGAGGCCAGGCTGGCGGTCGTCGCCATGCGCACGGAAACGAGGCCCAGCGTGGAGAAGACGAAGGCCAGCGCCGTGGTGGCGAACACTTCGAAGAAACCTTCGACCCAAAGATGCACCACCCACCAGCGCCAGTACTCCATCACCGACAGGTGCGTGCGCTCGCCGTAGAAAAAGCCGGCGCTGTAAAAGAGGCCGATGGCCACGACCGAGGCGGTGAACAGGGCCAGCAGGTTTTTGTCGCCCGCCCGTTTGAATGCCGGCACGATGCCGCGCAGCATCAGCACCAGCCAGAAGGCGACGCCGACAAACTTGCCGATCTGCCACAGCCGGCCGAGATCCACGTACTCGAACCCTTGATGGCCGAGCCAGAAGTTGAGCTCTTTCGGCATCACCTGCGCGATCGCCAGATAGTTGCCGATGAAAGAACCGAGCACCACGATGACCAGCGCCCAGAACAGGATATCGACGCCGGTCTTCTGATAGGCCGGGTCCTTTCCGCCGTTGATGAGCGGCGCGAGAAACAGGCCGGCCGCCAGAAAGCCCGTGGCGATCCAGAACAAGGCGCTCTGGATATGCCAGGTGCGCGCCAATGAATAAGGCAGCCATCTCGAAATATCGAGGCCGTAGAACTCTTGCCCTTCCACCGTGTAATGCGCGGTGAGACCGCCCAAGAGGACCTGGAAAGAGAACAGCGCGACCACCAGGAACAGATATTTCCCCAAGGCCCGTTGCGAGGGCGTGAGCGCGATCAGGGACAGGGGATCGCGCGCCGGGGCTTTCGGGTCGCTTTCATCGTGCTTCCGCAGGAACGCCCAGCCCCAGATCAGGAAGCCGACGCCGGCCATCATGAAGGCAACGCTGGCGATCGACCACACGATGTTCTCGCCGGTGGGCCGGTTGCCGATCAGCGGTTCGTGCGGCCAGTTGTTGGTATAGGTGGCGCTGGAACCGGGGCGCTCGGTTGCGGCGGCCCATGCGGTCCAGAAGAAAAAGGCCGAGAGGTCGCCACGCCGTTCGGCGCTCGGCAGCGTGGCCTCTTTCATGGCATAGCTTTCGCGGGTGCTCCGTAGCTCGGGCGCATCGCCGAACAGCCGGTCGTAATAAGCGGCAGTCCGTGCGATCGCTTCGGCTCGCTGCGCCGAGACAGTCGCGGTGCCGGTCGCTTCATCGAAGGTATTGTGCCGGTATTCATTCTTCAGGCGCGCCGTCAGTATCGCCTGGCGTTCCCCATCAAGGGCGTCGAAGTTCATGCCGTATTCCGCTTGTGCGGCCAGCTCCAGCCAGTTCGACAGTTCGCGGTGCAGCCAGTCGGCGGTCCAGTCCGGCGCCTGATAAGCGCCATGCCCCCAGATCGAGCCCAGCTGCATGCCGCCCACGGACTGCCAGGCGGTCTGTCCGTCGAGAATGCGGTTCTGGGTGTAAAGCGTCCGACCTTCGTGCGTGATGACGCGCTGCGGAATCGGCGGCGCGCTGCGATAGACTTCGGTGCCGTAATAACCGAGCACGGTGAAGGTCACGGCCAGTACGCCGATCAGCGTAAACCAGAGCTTGCGGTAATTACCCATGAGAGGCCTCCGTTTTATGGACTGGTGTGGCGGTTTCGAAAAGGACGTTGTTCTCGAGATAGATGTTTTCCATCAGGTCTACGCACAGCGCAGCCAGTCCCAGATACAGCGCACGCCAGGTATTGCAGGCGCCGGGCGGCGGGGTGAAGCCATCGGTGAGGCCGTTGAGGCGTTTGAGTGCTTCGCCGTAATGGTCATGCTCCATGCGCATGACCAGAATCAGCGTGCGCGCGAAGGCCCCTTCACCGCGAGCCAAAAGAGGGAACAACACCTGCTCCTCCGTCTGTATGTGACTTTCCAGCGCCTGTTCCAACACACTGAGGTGATCGGCCAGTCCACGCGGGCATGAGGGATGCTCGCCGTGCGTCTGCTCGATCCGGCGCGCCAAGTGGATCAACTCCGGCAGTTGTCGGCGATGCCGTTGGTGAAAACGATCGAGGAGATGCGTGATGAGTTCCGCCGGGGACGCATTCTTCCAATCGGTCGTCTCGGAAGTCTGCTGCTCCTCAAGGCTTTCGAGCTTGTTATCGATCTCCTGTGCTCGCCGCCCTTTGGCTCGGGCCGCTTCGCGGAGACTCTGTCCGTCGGGGCGACGGAATTTCGGTGCGTATTGTTGAAAGATCTGCGTTGTTCCGGCGAGACTGCCCGGAGGTTGGTCGAGTGTGTTCATGATCGGCTCCATTGAGAATTCCAATCTTCCCTTAGCAAGCCGTAGGCCACACAATCTCAATAATAAAATCCGTAACTTAAATAACTGAAGGTATTTTTAACCATAGCGTGTTATGGTTGTTACTACCATATACGGTAAATAACACCATGATTGAGAGCATGCTGGTCGCCGACCTGGCGGCCGACTTGCCGCAGGCTATGCGCTTGCAAAGACTGGTAAGCGCCTTGCGGACACAGTTTCGTTGCGGGGCGGTTGCCCTGCTGCGTTTGGAAGAAGCGCATTTGCGTCCGGTCGCCGTCGACGGCTTGGTACGCGATGCCTTGGGCAGGCGCTTTGCGATGAGCGAGCATCCGCGCCTCGCCGCCATTCTTTCGCGTCGCGAGCTCACGTGCTTCGATCACGACAGCACGCTGCCCGATCCGTACGACGGCCTCATCGAGACGCATGTCGGCGAGCCTCTCCCGGTGCATGACTGCATGGGCATCAGTTTGTACGTGGAAGATCAGCCGTGGGGCGCGGTCACGCTGGACGCCCTGGAAGTCGGCGTGTTCGACGATGCCGCGCGGGACTGTCTGCGCCAATACACGGCGTTGATCGAGGCTTCGATACGGGTGACCCGATTGGAAGCGGAAATCCGTGCGTTGCGCCTCGCTCACGATAAGGAACCCTTCTCGGCATCGCCGTTGGAAGACGACGGCGAGATCGTCGGTCAGAGCCAGGCCATCACTCAATTGTTGCGGGAGCTCGATGTCGTGGCCGATTCCGAACTCCCGGTGCTGTTGTTGGGCGAGACCGGCGTAGGCAAGGAATTGTTCGCGCGTAGGCTGCACCGCCTGTCGCGCCGTCGCGCTCAGCCGCTGGTCCACGTCAATTGCGCGGCCTTGCCCGAATCGCTGGCCGAGAGCGAGCTGTTCGGCCATGCCAAGGGAGCGTTCTCGGGGGCGGCGGTCGAGCGTCCGGGTCGCTTCGAGGCCGCCGAGAACGGCACGCTGTTTCTCGACGAGGTGGGCGAATTGCCGCTCGCGGTTCAGGCAAAGCTCTTGCGCACGCTGCAGAACGGAGAGGTTCAGCGCCTCGGCGAGGATCAACCACGGCATGTGAACGTGCGGGTGATCGCCGCGACCAATCGCAAGCTGCGCGACCAAGTACGTGACGGGGCTTTCAGGGCGGACCTTTATCACCGTCTCTCGGTTTATCCGGTGCACATACCGCCCCTGCGCGAGCGCGACAACGACGTGCTGCTATTGGCGGGCCGCTTTATCGAACTCAATCGCGCACGGCTGGGCTTGCGCAGTCTGCGGCTCGCTCCGGAAGCGGAAACTGCTCTCAGGCAATATCGCTGGCCGGGCAATGTGCGCGAACTGGAGCATGCGATCAGCCGTGCCGCCTTGAAGATCATGAGTCGTGGCGTCGATCGAAACGATATCGTCACCCTGCCCGTCGATTTGCTCGATCTCGACCTCGATCAGTTCGAACCTGGTCCCGATGTGGACTCCACGGCTTCGGTTCACGAACCGGCGGTGGTTTTCACGCTGCGTACGGCGGTTGAGGAAAGCCAACGCCGCTGCATACAGCACGCGCTTCGCTTGTGCGGCGGAAACTGGGCCAAGGCCGCGCGCCAGCTGGACGTGGACCCGAGCAATCTGCACAAGCTCGCGAGGCGGCTAGGTTTAAAGCCGGACGACGTACGAACGGGGCTAAGAGAAAAATGAGAACGTCGCGAGCAGAATGGCGCCGGCGATCACCCAATACCTCGGGCGAACCTTGTCGGCCCACTGCCGCGCGGTGACGAGTTCTTTCAGCCACCACGCCTTGGCAGCCGCGACAATCCCGCCGAGGATCGCCGTGATCTTTCTGACGATGAAGGGCGATAGACCCAGAAAAACCACCAGGCCAAACCAGGCGGTGACCATTTGCGCGCTTCGGGTAGATAGCCCGAAGTGTGTTTCCAGCAGGTGTTCGGACGCGAGCTCCACGACCTCCACGAAAAGATGAAGTCCTTCCAATAGGAAGGCAAAAACAGCATCGCCCTGAAACGCGATGACCAACAGAACCAGGGTGATCAGACTTCTGATCTGAATTTCTTTTCCCATGCTTACCTCGGGTGGATCGAGATGCTTCCGTCAGCATTCCCGGCGCGCATCTCCGAGCGACGATGGCTCGCGGAGATTGCCAAACGGTTGACGGTTTTATTGGGGGATAGCATTAGAGGAGTCCGTGATAGCCATACATCACTCGATTGCAGGTTGCCGTCCCGATTCGGCGCGGCTCGGCCGAGCCGTTCCGGAGACGGTTGCTCCGTAGCGGAGAGCCTGGGCGCGGCACGGTTCGCCTCTAACGAATCATTTTTCGGTACCAGATCGGCCATGGTGATTGCCTCTGCTTGTTGCGTTGCTCAACAGGACAGCGTCGGCGCTTGGTTCTCGTTTCTGCCGGCGCGCTCTCAGTCGGCGATCGATTGGGGGCGCGTGATGTCGGCGTTGTTCGTATATCCCCCGCCCAGGGCTTCGATCAGATCGGTCATGGCCACGAGTTGGTTGGTCTCCAGGCTCTTCAGCACATATTCCTGATTCAGAACCGCGTGCCGGCTCTGGAGTACCGTGCGGCGGTCGTCCAGTCCGGCTTGGAGGCGCGTCTGCGCGAGGTCGAGATCTTCCCGCTGTGAAACCAGGAGACGCAGGTGCGCCTCCAATATGTTGCGCGTCTCGCGCCAGCTGCTCAGGCTGTCTGCGACCTCTTGTATCGCCTGCACCAAGGTGTCGTTGTAGAGCTCGACCGCTCCGTCGTACTCTGCCCGCTGCGCCGACAGCTCGCCACGCAGGCGTCCGCCCTCGAACCAGGGCAGCCTGAGCCCCGGCGCGATCCCGTAAGCGAAACTCGAACCCGAGAACAGAACGTTGGCCAGGGAGCTCGCCCCTTTGGTGGTGAGCCTCAGGGCATTCACGCCGACGAAAGCGGTGAGATCGACCGTGGGCAGAAAGCGCGCCTTGGCCTCTTTGATCCTGTGCGCCGCCGCCTCGGTCCGATGGAGGGCGGCAGCCAGGTCCGGCCGATGCGCGAGCAGGCCTATGGGAAGCCGGGTGGGCAGCGGAATTCTTTCCGGGATGGTCACCGGATTGGCGAACAGTTGGCGGGTTTCGTCCGGGCTGGTACCCATCAGCCGGGCCAGTAGATTCCGCTGCACGTCCAATTGATCCTCGGTACCGGCTTCTCGTTTTTGGGCCGTTTCCAGGGCGATGTTCGCCCGCTTCACCGAGCTGGCAGACGTGAGGCCGCTTTCGAAGCGGGTATCGGCGAGCTCGAGCAGCTCATGACGCAGCTCCACCATTTCCCGGGCCAGATCGAGCTGCCGCTTGAGCGCCGCTCCGCGGAAGTAGGCTCGGGCGATGGCGGTCGTCAACTGCAGACGGACTTCCGCCTGTTCGGCCGCGGTCGCTTCCGCCTCGCCCAGCGCCGCTTCCAGCGCCGCTCGATTCTTTCCCCAGAAATCGAATTCGTAGCGGAGACTTACGGGGTTGATGCTGGCGAAAATGACGTTCGCGCCTGCCGCCTCTTCGCGATTGAGCGCGGCGAATACGCCGTTCTCCGAAATCCGTTCGTTGGCGAACTCCACGTCCGCGTCCAGGAAAGGCAAAAGTCTCGCGCCTTCCACTCGGGCCATGGCCTGCGCCTGGCGCAGCCTCGCCGCCGCTGCCTTGAGGCCGGGATTGTCCTTGAGTGCCACCGCCATGAGACGATTCAGTTCGGGACTATCGAACTGCCGCCACCATCGGTCTTCGGGCCATGCTCTCCTCGGCGTCAGGGGCTCCTTCTCGCGGGCTTCGGATAATCCATGCGCCATGTCGGGGGCGGGCATGAACTCCGCGCGCTTTCCGCCGGGCGGAATCCAGGCACACCCTGCGGCAAGGAGTACGCATCCGACGGCGAGCCCGGCCCAAAGGCTTCGACCTCTAGCAAACGCGGGAGTGGACAAGTTGAAGCGCCAGCTATGCAGGCGCCCTGAGAAAATCACTAGCATCCACTGTCCTCGCAGTAAACTTTTATCGGCGCCCCGGTTTGCCGAAATTGCTCGCGGCACCGGGCCTGTTCATTGGTCACCTGAAGCTGGCGTTTGCGCAGGGTCGTTCGACACGCATTCGGAAAAGTCGGCGATGACCGATTGGACGAGACCGGCCGTGAGTACCTGACGGATTCACACGGGTTGCTGCCGATGGTGAAGCATTCCGGATGACGGGGGGCTTCTCGGGAACGCCAGGCATTAGGCTGCAGGCGGC
Organism: Methylocaldum sp. GT1TLB; assembly: GCF_051027445.1. Lineage (NCBI taxonomy): Bacteria > Pseudomonadati > Pseudomonadota > Gammaproteobacteria > Methylococcales > Methylococcaceae > Methylocaldum > Methylocaldum sp. GT1TLB. The sequence goes on along the minus strand of NZ_CP194898.1, from coordinate 3,358,412 downwards.
GAACCCTAGGCACCGTTTCGGCCGGTCCTGTCGGCTAGACAGTGGCAGGATCAGTGCCAATTTGTAACTAACTGAACTAAATGAGAAACTTTCAAACGCAATTCTGAGCAAAATTGTCAGATACAGTCATTTTGACTACATGCACTCGTCAGTCATCAGATAAGTTACTGAGCTACAAACAAATCGTACGAGAAAGACTGACCGACTCATCGTTGTCATTTCGCCACACAAAATGATTTGATTAAGAACGATGTCATTTTTACTCGATACGTTTGGCGATTCGCAGAACGCTCTGCTCGACACTGTCCTGGATTTGACCGCGTGCCTGCCGTCGAGAGAGAGATATACCCGGCTCCTCGCCGCGTTGAGCCGGGTGGTTGGGAACGATGCCTGTGCCTTGTTGCGCTGTCAGGGCGATGTCCTGGTGCCTACCGCCTCCCAAGGACTTAACGCCGAAGTCATGGGCCGGCAGTTCCGGCCCGAAGAGCAGCCACGCCTGGCCGCTGCTCTCGCTTCCCGGAAGCCGGTCCGCTTTCCGGCCGACGATTCGCGGCCGGACCCTTACGACGGGCTGCTGCTCAATGATTCCGGAGGGCGATTGCAGGTCCACTCCTGCGTTGGGTGCGCCCTGTATTCCGAAGATGACTTATTCGGTGTATTAACGGTCGACTCCCTGGCGCCCGGCGCCTTCGACGGGATCGAAGACCGGGTATTCGAGATTTTCGCCTCGATAGCCGCCGTGGCGATGCGCTACGAAACCTTCATCAACGCGCTGGAAGCCTTGGCGAATCATCGCGGGCTGGTCAGCCGGGAACTGGTGCGGGAAGCCTTGCTGCGCGGTGGTCGAATGCTGGGCGAAAGCCCGGTCATGCGGGACCTGAACCGAGAGATCGATATCGTCGCACGGTCCGATCTGACGGTTCTTCTGACGGGGGAAACCGGTGTCGGCAAGGAGGTGGTGGCCCGCACTCTCCACGCGCGTTCGCGGCGCGCCGACCAGCCTCTGGTCCATGTCAATTGTGCTGCGCTTCCGGAGACTCTGGCGGAAAGCGAACTGTTCGGACACGTGCGCGGTGCTTTTAGCGGCGCGAACGCCGACCGATCCGGCAAATTCGAACTCGCGGACGGCGGTACCTTGTTCCTGGATGAAATCGGTGAACTGCCGCTCTCGATTCAGGCGAAGCTGCTACGGGTATTGCAGTTCGGAGAGATTCAGCGCCTGGGATCGGACAAGAATCATCGGGCCGATGTCCGCATCATCGCGGCGACCAATCGTCATTTGGCGGAGGAAGTGAAAGCCGGCCGATTCCGAGCCGATCTTTACCATCGGCTGAGCATCTATCCCTTGCATGTACCTCCGCTCCGGGAGCGGATCGAGGACATACCGTTGCTGGCGGGGCATTTTCTGGATCAGGCACGGGTGCGCCTGGGCCTTGATCGGGTGCAGTTGGCGTCTTCGGCCGTCGAGGCCCTGACACGCTATAGCTGGCCGGGAAACATACGGGAACTCGAGCATGTGATCCTCCGGGCAGCGTTGCGCGCTTCCAGCCGGGGGAGTTCGGTGATGCTCCAGGTCGAAGATCTCGCGATTGGGGGCATGTCGGCGCCAAAGCGAGTGCCAGAGGTCGAGTCGGCCAGCGGCACGTCGCGGTCTCTGGCGGAAGCAGTAGCGGACCTTCAGCGGCAGGAGATACGCGCCGCTTTGGACCGCTCCTCTCAAAACTGGTCGGAAGCTGCGCGGCGGCTGGGACTCGACCGCAGCAATCTGTACCGCCTGGCGAGGCGACTGGGAATCAAGTAGGCCAGCCGTGCAATCGGGTGCGTAGCGGCTTCACCCAAACGGTGAGATCGGTAGCAGGTAGGACGGTCACAATTCATACGGCTTTTCTATTCCTTCTAAGCGGTCAACTGCCGTTTCTAGGACGATGTGCTCGCGCGACCGCATCAGCCTAAATCGCCCCAAATCGCTTGTATCGCCGACAGTGCGGCGAGCACGGCGGTTTCCGTCCGGAGGATACGTGGCCCCAGCCGAACCGGGACGAACCCCGCTTCCCGGGCCAGCACCCGCTCCTTCTCGGCGAAGCCGCCTTCGGGCCCTGAAAGGATGCTTACAAAACCTTCCGGCCGCGGCAGGTCCTTCAGGCCGACCGCGCCTTGCGGGTCGAAAAATAGCCGCAAGCCTTCGAGTCCGACAACCCAATCCTTAAGCTCGATCGGTTCCTCGACCTCGGGTACGCGGTTCCGGCCGCATTGCTCGCAGGCGCTGCGCGTCACTCTCTGCCAGTGCTGGCGCCGGTTTCCGCGTCGCGTATCGTCGAGGCGAACCACGCAATGTTCGGTGAACAAGGGCGTAATTCGGCTCACTCCGAGCTCCACCGCTTTCTGGATGGCGAGATCCATGCGTTCGCCGCGCGAGATGCCGAGGCCGAGGTGAGTGGTGAGCGGCGATTCGACTTCGCGGTTTCGCCCGTCGCCGATTTCCACGTGAACCTCATCGCGTCCTATAGCCGAAACCCGAGCCGAATATTCGCGCCCGTCGCCGTTGAACACGGTCAAGTCGGCCCCTTTTTTGAGCCGAAGCACGGTGCGGAGATAGTGGGCGCTTTCCTCGTCCAGCCGAAGGACCGCGCCTTCTTCGAGCGTTTTCTGAAGATAAAGCCTGGAAACACGCATAGCTAATCTTTCGTTGCGATATCGATGGCTTCGCCCGCGACATCCGCCATGAAACGGATTTGGTCGGGGGTGATGACGTATGGCGGCATGAAATAGATGACGTTGCCCAGAGGACGCAACAACACGCCCCTCGTCAGCCCGTGACGATACACGCGAAGCCCGCGCCGTTCCTGCCAGGGGTAAGGTTCGCGATCGGCCTTGTTCCTGACCAGTTCGATGGCCAGAATCATCCCGGTCTGGCGGACTTCGGCGACGTGCGGATGATCCTCGAACGCCGCGGATTCGGCCATGGCCTGTGCCAGCCGTTTGTTGGCCACCAAAGTGTTTTCCCGCTCGAACAGATCCAGCGTCGCCAGCGCTGCTCGGCAAGCGAGAGCGTTTCCGGTATAGCTGTGCGAATGCAGGAATGCCTTGAGCCTGGCATATTCATCGTAAAAGGCGGCGTAGACCGCCTCGGTGGTCAGCACGCAGGACAGCGGCAGGTACCCGCCCGTCAGCCCTTTAGACAGACACATGAAATCCGGCCGGATATCCGCCTGCTCGCAGGCGAAGAAAGTGCCGGTACGTCCGAAGCCGACGGCGATCTCGTCGGCGATCAGGTGCACGCCGTGGCGGTCGCAGGACTCCCGCAAGAGCTTCAGATAAACGGGGTCGTACATGCGCATGCCGCCCGCGCATTGAACCAGGGGCTCGACGATGACCGCGCAGGCCTCCGCCGCGTGAGCCGCGAGTGTCCGTTCCATCTCGGCGAATTTCCGCCGGGAATAATCCGCCCAGGTTTCGCCCGGCTCCCGGTAATGACAGTCGGGACTCTCGACGGTGATGGGTTTCAGCAAGAGCGGCTCGTAAATTTTCTTGTAAAGCGCCACGTCGCCGACGGCCAAGGCGCCAAGGGTCTCGCCATGATAGCTGTTGCTCAAGGCGATGAAGCGGGTCTTCTCCGGTTTTCCGGCATTCCGCCAGAAATGGAAGCTCATTTTGAGCGCCACCTCGACCGCGGACGAGCCGTTGTCGGCATAGAAACAGCGGGATAGTCCTTTCGGCGCAAGGCCGATCAGCCGTTCGGCCAGCCGGACCGCCGGTTCGTGCGTGAATCCGGCCAAGATTACGTGTTCCAGCGTTTCGAGTTGATCCTTGAGCGCGGCCTTGATGTAAGGGTGGCCGTGGCCGAACAGATTCACCCACCAGGAGCTGATGGCGTCGAGATAACGGTTGCCTGCGAAGTCTTCCAGCCACACCCCCTGCCCGCGCTTGATCGGTATCGGCGGCAGGGCTTCGTGGTCCTTCATCTGAGTGCAGGGGTGCCAGAGGACGGCGAGGTCGCGGCTGGACCAGTCGTGGTTGTTCATGGTCGAATACAGGAATCAAGTGAAAATGGCGTTGATCGCATAGGAGATACAGTCGTGAGCCGGCCTCATACTCTGATGACTCCGAATCCTTACGAACGCTTGCTCGCGCTGCCGGAAAACCTGGTGGGCGAAGTGCTCGACGGCGAGCTGTATACCCAGCCCCGCCCCGCCGGGCGCCACGCCGCGGCGGAGTCCGGTCTGCAGAGCAAAATCGGTGGGCCATTCCGCTACGGCGACCCCGGCGGGTGGTGGATCCTGGTGGAACCGGAAGTCCACTTCGTTCGTGACACCGAAGTCGCCGTGCCCGATCTCGCCGGCTGGCGGCGGGAACGGATGCCGACGCTGCCCGAAGACCACCGTTTCGAAGTGGTACCGGACTGGGTGTGCGAAATTCTTTCGCCCTCGACCGAGCAGAAGGACCGTGCCCGAAAGCTGCCATTGTACGCCCGTTACGGGGTTTCCTACGCCTGGCTGGTCGACCCTCTGGTACATACCCTGGAAGCCTTCGCGTTGCGCGAGGAAGGCTGGTTGCTCATCGCAACACTCAAGGACGACGATCCGGTCAAGGTTCCGCCCTTCGACGCTATCACCTTCTCGCTGGCGGATTTGTGGGCGTGAGGCTCAATCCGCCGCAATCCCCATATTCCTCCAAATCCCCAACACCGCCTCGGCACGATTCAGCGTGTAGAAATGCAGTCCTGGCGCGCCCTGCTCCAACAGCCGTCGGCACAGGTCGGTCACCACTTCCAGCCCGAAGGCGCGGATCGATTTGCGGTCATCGCCGAACACCTCGAGCCGTTTCCGTATCCAACGCGGGATATCCGCTCCGCAGGCGTCGGAAAACCGGGCCAGTTGCGTGTAATTGGAGATCGGCATGATGCCGGGCACGATGGGAATGTCGATGCCCATTTTTTCGCAGTCGTCGACGAAGCGGAAATAGGCTTCGGGATTGTAAAAATACTGGGTAATGGCGCTGTCGGCGCCGGCCTCGACCTTGCGCTTGAAGTTGCGCAAATCGGCCTCCATGCTGGCCGCCTGGGGATGCATTTCCGGGTAGGCCGCCACTTCGATGTGGAAGTGATCGCCTGTTTCCCGACGGATGAATTCCACCAGTTCGTTGGCGTAACGGAATTCTCCCGGTGACAGCATGCCGGAGGGCATGTCCCCGCGCAGCGCGACGATATGCCGGATGCCCTGATTTTTATAGGCTTCCAGAACCTCCCGCACGCTAGTCTTGGTGGACGCGATGCACGAGATATGAGGAGCCGCCTCGATGCCGGTATTCCGCTGGATTTCGACCACCGTCTCGAAGGTCTTCTCCCGCGTCGTCCCGCCCGCGCCGAACGTCACAGAACAGAATTTCGGCTTGAGCGCGGCCAGTTTCGCCAGGTTCGTGCGGAAAGCGTCTTCCGCTTCATGATTCTTCGGCGGGAAGAATTCCAGGCTGAAGATTCTCGGATATTTTTTTTGCGATTCCATGGGAGTCATCGTATCTCAGATAGAAGAAATCCTGCACAAGGCAGGATTTCTTCGTGGTCAGAACGGTAAGCGTAGGGCAAACGGTTTTCTACCCTATTTGCTGCCTCGCAGGATCAATACCGGTAATGATCCGGTTTGTACGGACCGTCCACCGGTACGCCGATGTACGCCGCCTGTTCCGGCGTCAACTGCGTGAGCTGTGCGCCGATCTTCTTGAGATGCAGGCGCGCCACGTGCTCGTCCAGATGTTTCGGCAGCACATAAACCTTGTTCTGGTACTTGTTGCCATGGCAGAACAGCTCGATCTGGGCCAAGGTCTGGTTGGTGAACGAGTTCGACATGACGAAGCTCGGATGACCCGTGGCGCAGCCGAGGTTCACCAAGCGCCCTTCGGCCAGCAGGATGATGCGCTTGCCGTCCGGAAAGATGACGTGGTCGACCTGCGGCTTGATGTTTTCCCAGGTGTACTTCCTGAGACTCGCGACCTCGATTTCCGAGTCGAAATGGCCGATGTTGCAGACGATGGCGTTGTTCTTCATCTTTGCCATGTGATCATGGCTGATGACGCCAACGTTGCCGGTGGCGGTGACGAAGATGTCGCCCTTGTCGCACGCGTCGTCCATGGTGACCACGCGGTAGCCTTCCATCGCCGCCTGCAAGGCGCAGATCGGATCGATTTCGGTGACCCATACGGTGGCGCCGAGGCCACGGAACGCTTGGGCGCAGCCCTTGCCCACGTCGCCGTAGCCGAGGACCACGCAGATCTTGCCCGCAATCATCACGTCGGTGGCGCGCTTGATGCCGTCCACCAGCGATTCGCGGCAGCCGTACAAATTGTCGAACTTGGACTTGGTCACCGAATCATTGACGTTGATCGCCGGGAACGGCAAGCGGCCTTCCTGCTCCATCAGGTACAGGCGGTGTACGCCGGTGGTGGTTTCCTCGGTCACGCCCTTGATGTTGGCGAGCACTTTCGAATACCAGCCCGGCTGGGAAGCCAGACGCTTCTTGATGGCGGCGAACAGTACCTCTTCCTCTTCGCACGTCGGCTTGTCCAGGAGCGAGGGGTTCTTTTCGGCGCGAGAACCCAGCGTGATCAGCAGGGTCGCGTCACCGCCGTCGTCGAGAATCATGTTCGGCGTGCCGCCGTCGTGCCACTCGAAGATGCGGTGAGTGAATTCCCAGTATTCTTCCAGGGATTCGCCCTTGTAGGCGAACACCGGGATGCCGGCGGCGGCGATGCCCGCAGCGGCGTGGTCCTGGGTGGAGAAGATATTGCAGGACGCCCAGCGCACTTCCGCGCCCAGAGCCACCAGGGTCTCGATCAATACGGCGGTCTGAATGGTCATGTGCAGACTGCCGGCGACGCGGGCGCCCTTGAGCGGTTGCAGTGCGCGATACTCCTCGCGCACCGCCATCAGGCCCGGCATTTCGGTTTCGGCGATGGCGATTTCCTTGCGGCCCCAGTCGGCCAGGGAAATATCGGCGACGCGATAGTCGTTGGATGAATCAGGATTTGCGACAGCGTTCATGTTTCATGCTCCTCATTGCGTGAATTTCTCCACCGGCCACAAACACTGGTCAGGTGTCCCGACCAGCGGAGATGAACCGAGCGCCGTTGACATAACAGTTGCGCCGACCGAGCCTGGCGGATGTCCCGTCGCAGCGCTCCTCAGCCCGCACAACACCGCCTCACCCGGCGGCCGGGTAAAACATTACAGAGCGGATAAGCCGGCCGCTTCGCGCAGTGCCTCGGCCTTGTCGGTCTTCTCCCAGGTAAACGTGTCCTCGGTGCGGCCGAAATGTCCGTAAGCGGCCGTGGGGCGATAAATCGGCTGCAGAAGATCCAGCATGCGGATCAGCCCCTTCGGCCGCAGATCGAAATACTCGCGCACCAGCTGCACCAGGCGTTCCTCGGCGATGACCCCCGTGCCGAAAGTATTGACGCTGATGGAGGTCGGCTCGGCCACCCCGATGGCATAGGACACCTGAATTTCGCAGCGTTCGGCCAAACCTGCGGCGACGATGTTCTTGGCCACGTAGCGGCCCATGTACGCCGCCGAGCGGTCCACCTTGGACGGGTCCTTGCCGCTGAATGCGCCGCCGCCGTGCCGTGCCATGCCGCCGTAGGAATCGACGATGATCTTGCGGCCGGTCAGTCCGCAGTCGCCGACCGGACCGCCGATGACGAACTTGCCGGTGGGGTTGATGAAGTACTTGGTGTCCTTGTGCAGCCATTCTTTCGGAAGGACGTGGAGGATAATTTCGTCCATCACCGCCTCACGCAGGATTTTCGGATCGATATCCGGTGAGTGTTGGGTGGACAGAACCACGGCATCGATGGCGACCGGCTTGTTGTCCTCGTAGCGGAAGGTCACCTGGCTCTTGGCGTCAGGACGCAGCCAGGGCAGAAATTTCTTTTTTCTCACTTCCGCCTGGCGCTGCACCAGCCGGTGGGCGTAAGTGATGGGAGCCGGCATCAACACATCGGTCTCGTTGGACGCGTAACCGAACATCAGGCCCTGATCGCCGGCTCCTTGTTCGTGGTCGTCGGATTCGTCGACGCCCATGGCGATGTCGGGCGACTGTTTACCGATGGCCGTGAGCACCGCGCAGCTTTCCCAGTCGAACCCGATCGACGGATCGTCGTAGCCGATTTCGCGCACGACCTGGCGTACCAGCGTCTCGGTATCCACCCAGGCCGATGTGGTAACTTCGCCCGCCAAAATCACCATTCCGGTCTTGACCAAGGTTTCGACGGCCACTCTGGCCCTCGGGTCTTGTCTCAGCATTTCGTCCAGAACGGCATCGGAGACTTGATCGGCGATCTTGTCCGGATGGCCTTCGGAAACGGATTCGGAAGTAAAGATAAAGTTGTTGCTCACAGTATGACCTTCCTTAAAAACGGTGATTACGAGCGGGCTTAAAAGCCCGCCATTATAGGGTAATGGGATAGACCGACCAAATTTTTGCGGCAAAAGTCAATGGGCATCCGGCGCAGTCTCAAATCACCCGGAAAACCGCATTCAGCCCGAGCAGCAGAAAGCTAAACGGAATCGATGCTAACAGAAGAAACAAGGAGACGACGAGGCCGGCGCGAATGCCGATCGGTCGTCCAGTCCGATCGAAGCGGACGCCAAAGCCGTAAAGAGCACCGAGCATCTGTGATGCCACCGCGATTACAAAAATCAGGATATACCGTTCTTCCAGGCGAAATGCATGCGCCAGTATGTCGCTCGACACCGTGAGCATCAGCGGTGCGTAAACCACGGCGGACGGCAAGGCGAGGCCGTAAGCGCGGGGGAGCGTCAGGCGGATTCCGACCGTTCGTCGCACCGCGAACCGCAATGCCGCCATCCACGGAAGATTGATGATGAGGTAAATCAGGACCAGCCTGGAAAAATCGTCGACCGAGTACGCGGACGGGCGGAGTACGAGATCGACTGAAAGATACAGTAAAGGGTGAGCCTTAAAAAGCAAAGGGTTCACGGTTTTATGCCCAAAAATTAGACATCATCCAGGAAATAGCCTATTTGATGGCTGATCTTGCCGGGAATGTCGCATCATATCGTCCACAGTTCCTTACCAACCGGCCGACCAGCAAACATTGCTATAATCCCGCAGTTTTACCTCAGCTAAAGGAGTATCCGACCCCATGTCTTTGATGAAAGTCAGTTCCGGCAAGAGCGTTCCGAACGACATCAACGTGGTCATCGAAATCCCGGCGTACAGCGATCCGGTGAAGTATGAGATCGATAAAGAAACCGGAGCGCTTTTCGTCGACCGCTTCATGGGCACGGCGATGCAATATCCCTGCAATTACGGTTACGTTCCGCACACTTTGTCGGAAGACGGCGACCCCGTGGACGTGCTGGTGGTCGCTCCCTGGAAACTATTGAGCGGATCGGTGGTTCGCTGCCGGCCGATCGGTCTATTGAAAATGACCGACGAAGCCGGCGGCGACTGCAAGATTATCGCGGTTCCCCACGACAAATTGACCCCGCTTTACAGCAAGGTCAACTCCTTCCGCGACATTCCCGACAGTCTGCTCGCCCAAATCGCACACTTCTTCGAGCACTATAAGGACCTGGAACCCGGCAAATGGGTCAAGATCGACGGCTGGTACGACGGCGAGGAAGCGAAGCAGGAAATCACCAGCAGCATCGAACGTTACAACTCGGCCAAGAAAAAGCCGAATTTCTGATCAGTCTCCGACCGAGAGCCCGTCCTCCCATCAAACGTCGTAATCCATGCTGAGCTACCGCCACGGCTTTCACGCCGGCAATCATGCCGATGTATTCAAACATCTGGTTTTGACCCTGCTAGTCCGCTCGCTGCTGCGCAAGGAAAAGCCGTTTTTCTATCTGGACACCCATGCCGCGGCCGGGCGTTACGATCTCGGCTCGGCGATAGCCCGCAAGAATCGCGAGTACAAAACCGGCATCGGTCCATTGTGGGAGGTTAAAGACGCGCCCGAGGCGATCCTGAACTATCTCGGAGCCGCGCGAGCTTTGAATTCCGACGGCAAACTTCGCTTTTATCCCGGCTCGCCGCGTATCGTCCGGCACTATCTGCGTCCGGGCGATCGGATGGCGCTTTCCGAACTTCATCCCAACGAAGTCAAGGTACTCGGCGAGGAATTCGCCGGCGACAAGCAAGTCAAGATCCATCATCTCGACGCCTATCAGGCGCTCAAGGCGTTGCTGCCGCCTTCCGAACGGCGGGGCCTGGTGCTGATCGATCCGGCCTTTGAGCTCAAAGACGAGTGGCGGCGTCTGCTGGACGCCGTGAAGGAGGCTTATCGGCGTTGGGCGACCGGTATTTTTGCAGTCTGGTATCCGATCCAGGATCGCGCCACGGCGGACGATTTTCTACGCCGTTTCAAGAAATCCGGCATCCGCAAGGTATTGGTCGCGGAATTCTCGATCCTCGACCCTGACGAAACCCTCCGCCTGAACGGCAGCGGCATGGTCATCATCAACCCGCCCTGGAAACTGGAAGAGGAACTGCGCAGTCTGTTGCCTTGGCTGTGGGAAAAACTGGCGGTGGATGGCCAAGGGACGTGGCGGGTGGAGTGGCTGGTTGGAGAGTGAGCCAAGGGCGAAATATCGTGCACCGTATGCAGACGTTCCATTCGGCGCATTACGTCAACGCTAATGCGTCCTACGCGGTCCATTGGGCGGTCAGGTTGAGGGAAGCGTCAGACCGAATTATGAATCCGGGTGCGTTTCAGCCCAAGGCCGAATATGTGCGAGGGTTTCGGCCATCGTCTCGCGCGCGATCATAGTGTCGTAATGAGCTTGGGCGCGGAGCCAATAACCATCGGACAAGCCGAAAAAACGACACAATCGAAGATCGGTATCCGCGGTAACGGAGCGTTTTCCAGCGACTATTTCTCCGATGCGGCGTTGGGACACGCCGATCTCCTTCGCCAACCTGTACTGGGTGATACCCATCGGATTCAGGAACTCTTCGAGGAGCAGTTCGCCGGGAGAAACAGGAGCAATATCGCGCATAAGTATCCTCTCAATGGTAATCGACTATCTCGACGTCGAAAGCCTTGCCGCTCTCAAAGCGGAAACAAACGCGCCACTGGTCGTTAATGCGAATGCTCCACTGATCCTTTCGGTCACCTTTCAAGGCTTCCAGCCGATTTTGGGGAGGTACTCTCAGGTCCTCCAAGCGCCCCGCGACATCAAGCTGCGTCAGTTTTCGGAGCGCCACTCGTTCGATATTGACGAAACGTGGAACTCGCTCACCTCCGAACAGGGCCTCCGTTTCGCGGCATTTGAACGATTCGATCATGACAACAATGCTGACGAGAGGCGTTAGTATTGTCAAGCGCCACTATTGCTGGGTTGGATCTCGTAAGATTCGTAAGATAAGAGCACCAGTTACCCGGAGCCCGCGTAGGATGTGCCGACGTAGGAGGCGCATCGATCGCGAATTTGAACGATGCGGTTCCTGCGTCACCGCATCCTACACGTGCTAAGGCGCCGAGGGGCGCGCAGCGTCCCCGAGGTCGCTCTTGAGCGCGTGGTTAGAAGCCGCCTTTTCGGATGCACAGCGACCAAACCATTCGCAAAGCACGCCGCGGAATGGTGTGTATGGCTTTTCAGTATGAGCGGCATGAACCTGATCCCAAGGAATAAGGAGAAAGTGATTATCATCGCCTAGAATAAAAATCCCCCTCTCAAACGTGCGAAGAACTCGACCTTTGATTGGACTAGTCGGTTGCCCATTGTCAATAGCAACGCCAACTGGATCGCGGGAAGTCCCATCAATAGCGGCGTTGTAGCCAGAAAAGAAAGCGAGAATCGCTACGATTGGTAGAAATGTGAATGCAATGTGAGCGTCTCTACTACGTCGCATCTGAATCAATGGCGTCGAGTAGCACCATTCAGCAAAAGCCATCCACGTGATGGACAGCATAATCGGTAGCATCGAAGAATAGGCGTCCCCGATGAGGATGTAATTGAGGACAGCCAATGGCGCCACCCACTGAATGAACTTCCCTGGGCCTTCACGAAACGCTTTCAGTTTCGAAGGGCTAGTAGACGCCCCAACAATTTCATCTTCTGTCAGGCCACGCTCGATGCGCTTAAATTGAAACTCAATAGCAAAGTACGCCAAAATGATCGCTAGCAATTTTGGAAACCAGAGCACGCCGGTTCGAAAATGGTCCGATGTCGCAATGGGAATGGTTGAGAAATCCAAATCTAGCGCGTAGAAAAACCCCCAGTCATAAATGACGGACACGACAAATCCAAGAGCTACGGTTAGCGCCACACCTTCCCCAAAGTTGCCGAGCGATATCGTCTTTGTTTCGTCTGACATAGGCTTCTAACGTTTGAATTCGCCGGCCTGCGCGGCTTTTCGCGCAGGTCCGGTTGACCGACGTGTGTACGCCCGACATGGGCATGAACTGATGGGGTGAGAGTCCCCTGTAGGAGTACCTGTAATGCCCATTCTTTGGGCCAATGTAACTACTAGCCGACGGCAAGGGCAACTCCGCGAGGAGTGGTCTGAAGGAAGCCCGAGCGCAAAGGTGCGAGCCGACGAACAGAAACCGCATAGAAGGCTCAGTCTCCGGGTGAGTCAGCACATGATGACGAAACCCGCCGGGTACGGGAGATAGGGTAAATGCGGCGGTTGTGCGCTGAAAGCTCATGTTCTTATTCGGGGAGATCTGTCCGGCGAGCGGCTGGGATAGGTTATGGGAGTCGGACTGAGGTCCAGGGCGAAAGCCTTGGAATAGCCACCGGACCCTACGACCTGTCTTTGGCAGCGCGTTCTGCGGCAACGCAGGGTGTGACCGGGCAGAAGTCAGCAGAGGCCATACTAGCCGCATCGGCCTGGAAGACCGGACGGTGAAGGGCCGAACACAAGAAGACAAGGAGGAGCCGTGAGCGACTCGGTATCGACGATGAACCCGACCGGGGGAGCCGATGTCCGGCGTGGCGTCACGCAGCCAGCCTTGCACGACGATCTGATGGAGCGGGTGTTGGACCGTGCGAACCTGCGACGGGCCTGGAAGCGGGTGAAGGCCAATCGGGGTGCGCCCGGCATGGACGGGATGCGCATCGAGGACTTCGCCGAGTTTGCGCGCTCGCATTGGGCCGAGATTCGCCAGCAACTGGCCGATGGCAGTTATCAACCCCAAGCGGTACGACGGGTGTCGATCCCGAAGCCGGGAGGGGGCGAACGACTGCTGGGTATCCCGACCGTCATGGACCGGGTGATCCAGCAGGCCATCGCGCAAGTATTGACGCCGATCTTCGACCCCGGCTTTTCGGAGTCGAGTTTTGGTTTCCGACCGGGACGCTCCGCCCATGGAGCGTTGAGGCAGGCACAAGGTCATCTTCAGGCCGGCTACCGCATCGCCTGTGACCTGGACTTGGCGAAATTTTTCGACAACGTCCGGCACGATGTCTTGATGGCTCGTGTGGCCCGCAAGGTTGGCGACAAGCGGCTGTTGGCGCTGGTTGGCCGGTATTTGCGGGCGGGTGTTCTGGTCGGCGAGTCCATCCAGGTAACGGCGTTGGGGACGCCGCAAGGCGGACCGCTGTCGCCGTTGCTCGCCAACATCCTGTTGGATGACTTGGACAAGGAACTGGAAGGGCGTGGCCACCGGTTCGTCCGCTATGCGGACGACCTGCTGATCTTGGTCAAAAGTCAGCGGGCCGGCGAGCGGGTGAAGGATAGCGTCACGCGCTTCCTGACCGGCACGCTCAAACTGGTGGTCAACGAGCAGAAGAGCCGGGTGGTCAAAACCGACCAGGCCAAGTTTCTCGGATTCAATTTCCGGGGAACCAAGCTGCGTTGGGGCGACCGGGCATTCGAGGACTTCAAACACAACATCCGGACACTGACCGGGCGTAGCTGGGGTGTCTCGATGGCTCACCGGTTTTACAAGCTCGCCCAGTATATCCGCGGTTGGATGGGCTACTTCGGCATTTCGGACTACTACCGCCCGATCCCCGAACTCGACCACTGGCTTCGACGCCGGGTACGCATGTGCTACTGGAAACAGTGGCGCTACGTGCGTACCAAGGTCAAGAACCTGTTGGGTTTGGGGACGAGCAAGCGCCAGGCAATCCTGACGGCGATCAGCAGCAAGAGCTACTGGCATCTGTCGCGGACGCTGGCGACGCAGACCGGGATGACCAACCAATGGCTGAAGACCCAGGGGCTGATCACTATCCGTGATCTTTGGATGAAGGCCCATGGCTACACCTGACATCGTCGTGTGCTCCCTTTTCGTGAACCGCCCGGTGCGGACCCGCATGCCGTGGTGGTGTGGGGACTGGGGGTTAGAAACCCCTGGTTACCCGATTGGGCGGCTCATCGCTTGAAGAGGATAACGAGTAAGCCTGTCGTAACGATAGCAACACCAACGGCATACCACTTAGTACTACAGCCGCATTTATTTAGGTCTAACAAGCATGGTAATCGACTGAGGAGACTGCCATGCAAGACTCGATACGACAGTGGGACGCGGAGCTGACCGCACTGCATGCGCGGATTGGCTCGCGTTTTCGGCGGGCGGAACCGCGGCAACGCGCGTTGGGGTATCTGCGTGGGCTGTTAAGTCCGGTCGCGCGCAAGAACGGCTGGCAGCTGGCGGAGCACTTGGGGGAGCGGACCCCGGATGGCGTCCAGCGGCTGTTGAATGGCGCTGAGTGGGATGCCGATCGGGTACGGGATGACCTGAGGGCTTACGTGGTGGAGCGGTTGGCCGATCCAGAGGCGGTGTTAGTGGTGGACGAGACGGGTTTTTTGAAGAAAGGCACGCACTCGGTCGGAGTCAAGCGCCAATACAGTGGCACGGCCGGCCGCATCGAGAACAGCCAGGTCGGCGTTTTTCTCGCTTATGCCAGTGTGCACGGGGCGGCTTTTCTCGATCGGGCACTGTACCTGCCCAAGGAGTGGGCCGCCGCCCCCCATCGCCGCGCCGAGGCGCACGTGCCTGAAGGGGTGACGTTTCGCACCAAGCCTGGGTTAGCGTTGGAGATGATCGAACGCGCGTTGGACGCCGGTGTGCCGTGCCGCTGGGTGACCGGTGATGAGGTGTATGGGGGCGATCGGCGGCTGCGGTTTTGGCTGGAGCAACGGCGCCAGCCGTTTGTGCTGGGGGTGGCCTGTAACGTGCCGTTGTGGCGTGATGGTCCGGTGTATCGGCCGGCGCAGGAACTCGCCGCCGAACTACCCGCTTCGGCGTGGCAGCGGCACTCGGCCGGAGACGGTGCCAAGGGGCCACGGGAGTACGACTGGGCGTGGCAGCCTTTGTGGCGGTGGCAACCGACCGCTGAGGAGCGGGCCTGGGGCCATTGGCTGGTGGTGCGCCGGAGTCTTGAGGATCCGAGCAAGCTGGCGTATTACGTAGCGTTTGCCCCGCGGGAGGGCACGACGCTGGAGACCCTGATTCAGGTCGCCGGGCGACGGTGGACCATTGAAGTGGGCTTCGAGAGGGCCAAGCAGGACTGTGGGTTGGACGAGTATGAGGGACGGACGTGGGACGCCTGGCATCGGCATATCACCTTGGCGCTGCTGGCCCAGGCGTTCTTGGTGGCTATGAGCACCCAAGCGAAAAAAGGGGCACTGAGGCCGGCTTGATCCCATTTACTGCCCCGGAAGTCCGCCGCTTGCTGGTCCACGTGCTCTGGACCCGGCGTCCCGAGGCGGCGCATGTGCTGGCCTGGTCACTCTGGCGGCGCCGTCATCAGTGGCGCGCCAGGCAGTGCCATTACCGACGCCGCTGTCGTGGTCGTCCACCATAACTGCGACTGTAGTATTAGAGCCTATCCCAATAGGCCGGTGGCTCGCCAGGTGATGATGCCCAGTGTCAGATGCAACAGAGCGAGATAGGTATCCGCCCGCTTTTCCCAGCGGATGAGAATGCGCCGAAAGCGGTTCATCCAACTGTGCGTGCGCTCTACGACCCAGCGCCGCGCTGCGAATCCCGCGTCCCGCTTGATCGCTTGGGCCTCCTCGCCGCGGGTTCGAAGGTGGGCCGTGAACCCGAACGCGTGGACAATATCCCGCACCTCGTCATAGTCATACCCTTTATCCAAACATAATCCTTGGGGCTGTTCCGGGGTCGGTTCGGGCCGCTGGGCTTGAACCGCCGCCAGCGTCGAACGGACCAGTTTCATGTCGTGGCGGTTGGCACCCTCGACCACTACGGCCAGTGGGATTCCATCCGCCTCGGTCAACAGGCTGCGCTTGACCCCCTGTTTGCCCCTGTCCGTCGGATTTGGCCCCGTTTTTTTGTGCCGGCCAGGGGCGCCTTGGTCGTGGCGCCATCCAGGGATAGCCAACTCCAGTCGATGCCCTTGAGCCGCTCGTATTCGAGCAACCCCTCCTGCCAGAAACGCTCGAAAATACCCGCCTCAACCCATTCCAGGAACCGGCGGTGGGCACTACTGCTGGAGCAGATCCCCGTCGCATTCAGGGCATTCCATTGACACCCGGTACGCAGGACGAACACAATCGCATTCATCGCCACACGGTCGTCGACCCGGCGACGATGACATCCCAGGGGATGCGGCTTGGGCACGTGCACCGGAAGCAGGGGTGACATCTTTTCCCATAAGGCGTCGGGAATCCGCCAGCCATCGTCTTCGGTAATGAGTCCCATGGGTCTTCTCCTCGGTTACCGGTTAAAGACGCTTATTATCGCCTATTGGGATAGGCTCTTAAACCAGTACCGCCGTTGATAGGGAGGGTTAAGTGGTCCGTTGGGAAGATAAAGGCCAGGCTCATCAAACCCAAGTGCTGTGTTGATGTTTTTGATCGTTTCGGCGACCTCCTGACGTCGGCAATGCTGGTTGTGAAGAAGCTTGACGGATAGTGCTGCAAGGACGACGTCAATGACTGCAAGTGCAATGCGAATAGTACATGAAGGAACGGGGTTGGCTGATAACCAGCTTGCTAAGACCAACTGTAGAGTGAAGAAGCCGACGAAAATTTTGAAATCAAACTGGGTCAACGAGCGAAGAAGGCTAACCTGGTCTTCGTAACGAAGTTTTAGTGCGTCAAACTCATGTCCTTCGTAAGCCCTCATCATAGTATGTGCCCCCCCACTGTAATAAGACGTCCAACGTAAATTAAACACCCCAAAAGGCGCAAAACTTTACGCCGTGAAGGTGTATGAAAAACCGCGATCCTAAAGCCGATGCGCTGTTCGAGATAATCAAAGCCATTTTTGCATCCTAAATTCCAAATCAACTGCGCCTTCGGTGTCAGGATGGGAGGCTATGCCCGAGGCCGTTACCCCAGAAAGGCCAGGTTCCGGATTTAGGGCATACAGAGAACCAAGGCGCCGCGATAGTGGATTGATATTGCGATGCCCGTCAAGTCAGAGAAGGCTTACAAGTCGGGCTGGTAAATAATCGGATACGAAGCATGGAAAGCAGCGCCGCCGATCTCCGCGCTACCGTCGGCGGCGAGGAGATGCATCGGGCGGCGAGAAGTGTCCTGGCCTGAAAGCTCTTCCAGGATTCGCGATCAGGAAGACTCAATGGGACTCCTCGGTCTTCTCGCTCTCATCGCCGACGGGCTCCAGGCTCAGATTCATCGTGCCGAATGGCGACTCGCCGGTTTGAGCGCTCTCGGTTTTTTCGCTGCTCTGATCTTGAGGAGACTCCGTATTTTCCGGCGATGTGTCCTTGGGAGCACGCTGCTGGCCCAGGCTGATTTTCAATCTGACGTTGTTGGCCGAGTCCGCATTGCGGATGGCTTCTTCGGCGGTAATCCGGCCGGCCTGGTACAGCTTCACCAAATGGCTGTCGAAAGTTTGCATGCCCAAACCTTCGGATTTCTCCATGACTTCCTTGATCGCGTGGACTTCGCCCTTCCGGATCAAATCGCAGACCAGGGGCGTTCCGAGCAGAATCTCGATGGCGGCGGCTCGCTTGCCGTCCACCGTCGGCACCAGGCGCTGCGAGACGAAAGCCCTCAGGTTGAGGGACAAATCCAATAACAGCTGATTCCGCCGTTCTTCGGGGAAGAAATTGATGATTCGGTCGAGCGCCTGATTCGAGTTGTTGGCGTGCAGGGTCGACAGGCACAGGTGGCCGGTTTCCGCGAAATTGATGGCGTACTCCATCGTGTCCTGGGAACGGATTTCGCCGATCAGGATGACGTCGGGCGCCTGCCGGAGCGTGTTCTTGAGGGCGTCTTCGTAAGTCTGGGTATCGACGCCGACCTCCCGCTGATTCACCAGGCACTTTTTATGGGGGTGCATGAATTCGATCGGGTCTTCGATGGTGATGATGTGCCCGGCGGAGTTGCTGTTGCGATAGTCGATCAGTGCCGCCAGCGAGGTCGATTTGCCGGAACCGGTGGCGCCGACGAACAGAATCAGTCCCCGTTTTTCCATGATGACGTTTTTGAGGACTTCCGGCAGACCCAGATCATCGACCTTGGGAATGTTGACCTTGATATTCCGCACCACCATCGCATGCGCATTGCGCTGTTTGAAGATGTTCACGCGAAAACGCCCCACGCCTTCCTCGCTGATGGCGAGATTCATTTCCGGACGCCGCTCGAAATCCCGCCGCTGGCCTTCGTCCATGACCGAATAGGCGGTCTCTTTGATCATGTCGTCGGTCAGTTCAATGGTATCGACAGGCGTCAGCTTCCCCTGAAATTTGGCTGCGGGGGGAGCGCCAGCGGTGAGATAAAGATCCGAGCCGTCCTTGTAGACCAGGAGCTTGAGGTAATTCTTGAACTTCATAGGCATTCTTCCTCGGCTGAAAGGGTAGTTTGATAACGACCGCGGATTTGCGTCCCGCATCATCGAAACGCTGTCGTTACGCCGAGAACCTCGTTTCATGTATCGCAGTCCGGCGCCGACACTCCAGTGATCCAAGTATAGATACCGAATCCTGCCCGACCGTGAACTGAGCCGCACAAATCAAGCGGCTTCGCGCCTCATTTCAAAAATCAATTCGTAACCGGAATACGGGGGTTGACACCGAAATGAGAACGATTATCATTTGTGGCGTGTTCATTAGTTTCGGGAGTCGTGCCGTGAACTCCGTCGACAGCATGCGACTGCAACGTCCGCCATCGAACTGGTCAGACTACTCGAGAACGGAAATTGGCACGCCGAGGATTTTCACTGTCTGGATCTGCCTTCGAAAGATTTTTCCAGACGCCTGTTGCTGTCGGCCGGCTTGAATACGGGTCGGCACATTTGTTGAAACGCCGGGGAGAGATACATGATCGTCGAAAGCCGCGCATGCGCCGATGCGGCGCCATCACCCGATTTGCTGGAGGAGAGTTTGCGTTTTCTGCTGATGCGGTATGCGAGACATCCGTCGCCATCGACAGCCGGGCATATCGCCGCCTGCTTGGACGGACTGCTCACTCATCCCGAGTTTAAAGCGGCTCCGGACGACCGCTGCACGTATCGTCGGATGCGGTGCTATTGGCGGTTGGTCGAGCGCCTGGGTTGAGACAGGCGATACCCTTTTGGCGGACTGTAACGAACGGTGTTATCGGCTTAGATAGGACCGATTTCGGGGGTCCGAGATTTTTCCGCTACGGTGGCCAATAAGCCGGCCAGCGCATCGGGATCTACGGGTTTGACCAAGTGGCAGTCCAGGCCGGCTTCCTCCGAGGCGCGGCGATCGTCTTCCGTGCCATAGCCGCTGATTGCTACCAAGAGCGCCTTTTCCATGCCGGGCAAGCTCCTAAGACGCCTGGCCAGTTCATAGCCGTCCATTCCGGGCAATCCGATGTCCAGTAACGCGACCTCGGGTTTGAAGTTTGCCGCGATATTCAGCGCCATGGGCCCGTCGTAGGCGACCTCGACCGTATGTCCGGAGGCGCTGACGATCAGCGCGGTACTCTCGGCGGCGTCGTGGTTGTCGTCGACGATAAGAACCCTGCGCGGCACCAATACCATTTCGGATTGCAGCGCGGTGATGTCTTGGGGGCTTTCGTCGATTCCCTGCCATAACGGCAGATACACCAAAAATTCACTGCCGAGGCCGAGTCCGGCGCTTTTGGCTTCCACCCGGCCGCGGTGCAGTTCGACCAGCCGGCGCACCAGCGTGAGCCCGATTCCGAGCCCTCCCTCCATGCGGTCCAAACCTCTCTCCGCCTGCACGAAAAGGTCGAAGATATGCGGCAGTGCCTCGGGGCCGATGCCTCTGCCGTCGTCGCGGACCCGCAGCACGGCTTCATCGTTGACGATATGGAGGCTGACCTCGATGTGGCCGCCCGGCGGAGTGTATTTTGCGGCGTTGGCGAGCAGGTTTTCGACGACCTGCTCCATGCGGGTGGGGTCCACTTTGACGAACAACGGACGCCCCGGCAGATCCAGGGCGAGCTTGTGCTGGCGCGAGTCGAGCTGATATCTGACGATTTCCAGAACATGAACGATCAGAGGCACGAGATCGATCGTTTCTTCGCGCAGCTCGATTTGGCCGCGGGTGATGCGCGCCACGTCGAGCAGATCGTCCACGATGCGGGTGAGCTTGGTGAGCTGCCGGTCCATCATCGCGTGGATCTGCTTGACGGGAGTCTTGTCGGGGTTGGCCCTCTGCAGGATGTGAAGCCCGTTACGGACCGGCGCGAGAGGATTGCGCAGTTCGTGGGCGAGCATGGCCAAGAATTCGTCCTTTTGCCTATGGGCTTCGCGCAAGGACTCCTCGATATCCTTGCGCTCGGTGATGTCGCGATTGGTCTCGAGCACGAGCGGCGGCTTGTTGCGCTGGACGACGACGGTGTTGCGGCTGTCGACGATGATGCGTTTTCCGGTGCGGGTGGTATGGACCACTTCGCCGACCCATTGCCGGTCCCGGGCGAGTATGCGTTCGAATTCCTCGGAGCTGATGCCGCGTTCGGTTTTCAGCAAGGTGTGGCTGATTTTCCCTATCGCCTCGGAACGCTTGTAGCCGTACAGTTCCTCCGCGCCGCGGTTCCAATACCGGACCGTGCCGCCGAGTTCCCACATCAGGACAGCTTCGTGGGCCTGGTCCAAGATTTCGCTCCGCTGCCTCAGGGCCGCTTCGATACTGCGACGCTCGGTGACATCCTGAATCGTCAGTAGGATCAGATCGTTCAGATGATCCTCTCCGAGCAGTTTGTAGGCGCTCAGGTTCAGGATGCGTTCGCCGATTTCGGGATGCGCCTGGATGATCTCATAATCCTCCAGGGTTCTCCCGCCCTGCGACACGATCTGGAGCGACTCTTTGATCTCCCGCCTATCCCACAGCCCGTTGCCGGTGTCGTAGAGGCAATTGTTCTGGATGGCCTCCGGTTTGGTCCGGAACATTTCGAAATAGGCCCGATTGGCGCGTTTTACCCGGAGATCCCGATCGAGCACCACCAAGGCGTCGCGCATGGTTCCCAGAATGGCCTCGTTGAATTCCTGCGCGTTCTTCAAGGTGAGATTGACCTGGCTCAACTCGTGATTGCGGACCCTCAGCTCTTCATTCGCCGTGGCGAGTTCCTCGTTGGCCGACTGCAATTCCTCCTTGGCGGTTTCGAGCTCTTCGTTCGTGCTCTGGAACTCCTGGTGAGCGGACAAGAGTTCTTCTTCCAGCGACCTCAGTTTTTCCTGGCCGGCTTTGTGGGCCTCGATAACGGATTGCAGATGGCGTTGCGTGGCATCGAGTTCTCGTCTCAACTCCGAGAATTGGAACTGCCCTCCAGCTTGCGCGGACTTGAAAAGCAGGCCCACTTGTCGCGTCAGAACGGAGGAAATTCGCCGAAGCCAATCGGCCGGGGCATGGATTGGAAGCCGGGACGGCGAATTTTCGAAAAGAATCAGGAAGAATTGCGCGGTGCCCTCGGCGTCGTTGAGCGGCAGGACCTCGAATTGAACATACCGTTCTTTCCCGTCGGTGCGGATGCGGATGTTTTCCCGTCGGACGGATTGTCCGGTCGACCGCGTCTCCTGAACGGCCTCCGACAGTTCGATGAAGAGATAGGTTTGGGTCAGGCTTTTTAGGTTCAGGCTTGCCGAACCCTGTTGATGCTCGAGAAACTGTCCGGTATGGCCGCGAAACTGGAGAACGTTCAGATCGTCATCGATCAGCACGCCGGCCGGCGCGTAACGTGCGAGCAGGATGTTGTCGGCCTGTCGCTGAACCAATCCGGGGTTTTGCAGTGGCGCAGCCGTTTCTGTCAGCGTTTTTTCAGGCTGAAGTGTCCTTTGTTCCTTCCCGCCGAAGTTCAGCAACATTCGGCCGGGAACGTTCTTCCTCACGTAGATGCTCCAATTTTTGTTTAAAGGTTCGAAGAGATGCGAACCTTGGGGACCGATATTTTCGGATGGCCCGAGCGCGAGAAATTTACCCGGATTGAGCGCGTAATGAAAGGTCGACATGACATGTCTCTGCAGTTCCGGATCCAGGTAGATGAGGAGATTGCAGCAACTGATCAGATCGAGCTTGGAAAAGGGGGGATCTTGCGCCACGTTATGTTCGGCGAAGACGCACGATTCCCGGATCGCCGGAATGACTTGATAATGAGCGTCGGCTCGGATGAAGAAGCGTCTGAGCCGCTTTTCCGAGATATGAAGCCTGATGTTTTCGGGATAGCGGCCGGCCCGTGCCAGGCTGATGGCCTGCGAGTTGATGTCGCTGCCGAAAATCTGTATCGGGATACTGACCTTCTTCTCGTCCAGAAACTCGATGAGCGCCATGGCGATGGAATAAGCCTCCTCGCCGGTCGCGCAACCGGGCACCCAAATACGAATCGGATCGTTCGGAGACCGGCCTTGCAGCAGCCGCGGAAAGACTTCTCTCGTCAATCCACGGAATGTCTCCGGGTCCCGAAAGAACGCGGTAACGCGGATCAGGAAATCCTGGCACAGCGCCTCGACTTCGGTCGGTTGATTCTGCAACAGGGCGAGATAATCGGAGAGGCTATGGATCTTGTTAAGCGCCATTCGGCGCATGAGCCGCCGTAAGATGGTCTTGCGTTTGTACTGGCTGAAATCGAGCCCGCAAGTGACGAGAACGACACGGAATATCTGCTTCAGATCCTGTTGCCGGATGGCCAGGGTCTCCAGATCGCCGGCGGCGGTCCCGGCTCGCTGGCCGAGGTTTGTGAGCTCCCGTGCGATCTCCTTGGGCGGCAATACGTAGTCGACGCATCCCATGCTGATGGCGCTGCGCGGCATCCCGTCGAATCTGGCCGAGGACGGATCTTCCGCAAACGCGATTCCGCCGCCGGTCTTGATCGCCTTGAGCCCCTTCGCTCCATCCGACCCGGTCCCCGACAGCACGATTCCGATTGCCTTTTTCCCCAGCTCGCGAGCCAGGGAAAGAAACAGATAATCGGCCGGCAGATGAGGCGACGGACGTCCGTGCCGGCGCTGAAGGTTCAGGCAACCGACCGAAACGCTTATATCCGCATCCGGAGGAATGACATAAATATGATCCGCCTGTATCGCCATCCCCTCGCGCGCTTCGATAACCGGCAATCTGGCGGTATTGGCCAGGATTTCCGCCAGCTTGCTGTCATGATCGGGCGATAAATGCTGGGCGATCAGGAAGGCGAAGCCGATGCCGGGCTCGATGGCTTGGAAAAGATCCAGCAGCGAGTTCAGACCTCCCGCCGAAGCGCCTATACCCACCATGGCCGGAATAGTCTCGGGCGATCTCAAGCAGCCACCGTCCGGTCTTGTCGTGTCGTGTCGTTTCTGGCGTTCATCCGTCGTATAGCGCACTCACTCACGGCCTAGAGCTTGTACAACGGCTCCAGATCCGCGGCTACGGACGGTTTGCCCGCCTTGGACGAGATCATCGGGTCGGATCGAAAAGCCGCCCAAAGGGCCTGCCCTTGCCAACCGGGTTCCGGGTGTCGGTAAAGTGTGCGGTTCAGCCGCTCGATTTCACGACCCAATTCGCCTTTGCAACGCCGCTCCAGGTCCTCCAAACCCATAACGCGAGCCGAAGGCCAACGCTGTCTCGCCCAATCCAAGAGAGCCTGCCGCGCCGCGGCGGGGTCGTTCTTCCGGCAGGCTATTCTCAAGGCGTTTGCGGCCGAGCGCTCGGACCGACCGTCGTCGTATGACTGCGGGACCGGCGTCTTCCGGGGCCTGCCGCTGAGCCACCAGGCCGCGGCGGTTCCAATCCAGCCCAGCCCGAATAACAGAGCCAGCCAAAACCAGAGCCCGCTTGCAGGACCTGCAGGTAGCGCCTCGCTCGGCAGCGAAGATTCCGGTCGTGCCGGAGCGGCGGACGATCCCGAACGTGTCGTGGGCAAAGCGGGTGGGGTGGATTCCGGCGATTGGGCTCCCGGCAGCACGGTCAGGGTGCGCTCGGGAACCCGCGCGGCCTCCATCCGCTCGGTCTTGGTGTTCCACCAGGGGATTTCGATCGGCGGAATCCGGTAGGTTCCGGAACGCGCGGGAATCAGGGCGATTTTTTCCTGCCGGACGCTGGCCAGTCCGGTCGTCAGTTTTTCCTCGTTCAGCAGCGGTTGATCCGGGTAACGCTTGATGTCCGCCGGGGATCGTCGAGAGGCTTGCGGCTCCAACTCGGGCAACAGGCCGACCGTCGTTCCATCGGCCCGCACGGTGATGGTCCGGGTGATCGGTTCGCCAACCGTGGTTTGAGGGGCATTCTGCGACCAGGAATCGTCGATTTCCAGGTGTTCCGCCGGCAGCCAGTGTTTGCCGGAAAAAGCCGCCGGAATCGGCCGGACGTCCAATCTCACCGAATCCGAATGCGCGCGCAAAATGTGAGTCGAGTGATTGAAAAACTGATTGAAGAGGGATCGCCCGCCGGCCGCGCTTCGGGCTTCGAGCGTCAACGGTTCCAAAAGGAGAGTCCCGCTCTTCTGCGGAAAAATCGCATACTTACGTTCAATTGCCGTGTACTGGAGGCCGCTGCGATGGGTGGTATAGCGCCGGTCGTCGCCCAGCCTTTGAATCAAGGCATCCTCGGCCGAAGGCTCGCTGAGATTTGCAGCGCTGAAATGGACGCGGCTCAACACTCGAACCGTGTAGATCACCTGGGCCTGGACATAGGGATTCTTCGGTTCGGCCTCGACTTCCAGGAAAAAATCCTCGCCGTTGCCACCCGCCAATGGCGGGGGCGATCCGGCGACCTGGAGAGTCAAGGGTTGGGATCGGTCGGTTCCGAAGGCGATGGGCGGGACGGTCAGCGTGCCCGTCCGTTTCGCCATGACCGTGACTTGCCATTCCGTCCGCTTGCTGAAACGGCCGTTGATGAGCGAAATCTGGCTGCTTTGCGATTGACCGAGGACATGGAAATCCTTTTCCAGTGGCGCGAAGTCCGGATCGTCGTCCGGCGTTTTTTCCGCCGAAAAGATGAGCGTGAAGGATTCGCTCACCGGTACCGGGTCGCGGTCGGCGGTCACGCTGATCGCCGCGGCCGAAGCGCTTCCCGCATGGAACAGAAAGATCAAGGGCCATAGGCGAATCAATCGGCGCAGAACGGATAACACCCGATTGGAATCCGGGTTCAACCTTGGGTCAGAGCGATGCGCCCAGAGAAAACACGAATATAAATAAAAGAGTTCGCTCATGGTCTAGGCTCCGCGCCTTGAGTCCTTTGTCGTTGACGGTACTGGTAATAAAACTTGCGTTTTAGAAGGCCGCCGGGATCGTCCGGGATACGCCGCAGCCATTGCTCCTCGGCCTGGCGGGTTTCATCGGTCTTACCCGTTTCCGCTGTCGCCGCAGCGGCCTCCCGCTCACCGCTTTCGTCGGGCCGTCTATCCTGTGCTTGGCCGGCGGTCTGTTGCGGGTCGGACCCGTCGTCGGGCGTTTTTTCGCCATTCTTATCCGGCCGATCTTGCGCCTTGCTTTCCGATCCGGAGGCGGCGTCGGCGCTTTCGGGCGAATTGTTTTCACCGTTCGAGCCATTGTTCCGCGGCTGGGCGTCCTGTTCCTTGCCCGCTTGTTCGTGTGGTTTTTCCTCTTCGTTTTTTCGATCCTGACCGTCCGATGGCCCTTGCGGCGATTGCGAAGACTTGGATTCGGATTCCGAGCCCGAATCCTTCTGACTTTTCTGCTGTTCTTCGTGCTGCTTCTTCTGCTGTTCCAGGGCTTTTTCGACGAGTTCCTTGTTGTAGCGGGCGTCCGCATGGCCAGGATCCAGCTCCAGGGCTTTCTGGTAAGCCTTGATGGCCTCGTTGTAACGTCCCTGCCGGGCCAGGGCGTTGCCGCGATTATAATGGCCGGTCGCCGAATGCGACTCCTCTAAGAGTTTGGCCGCGTCCTCATAGCGTCCGGCCTTGTACTGGGCGGCCGCTTTCCATTCGGAATCTTGAAATTTTTTCGCCGCCTCGTCGTAATTCTCGGCTTGAAAGGCTTGCCGAGCCTGTTGGTCGGGCCTTTGCCACAGGTTGTGCCAGTCCAGCGCCTGGGCATCGTTCGGAACCGGGGCTGCCAGAACCAACAGCCAGGCGGCGAGCCATCCGCGCCGGAACGACAAGGCCGCGAGCGGCAGTAGGGCCAGCAGCAGCCAGACACCCTGTTCCTTCCATTGGTCCACGTTCAGGGTCTTTTCGTTCTGCGTATCGGCGGCGGCATGCTGTTCGAAAAATCCCAATAGCGCATCGAGATCGCCCGCAGTGGCGGTGAGATTCCGATAGATGCCGCCCCCGGCTCGGGCCAGCTTCCGCAGCGCGTCGGTATCGAGCCGTGGAACCACGATATTGCCGGTATCGTCCTTCAAGAATCCGCCTTCGGGCATGGGAACCGGCGCGCCCTCCTCGGTGCCGACGCCCAGCACGGAAATGCGATAACCCTCGGTTTTCAGCCGGTGCGCTGCCTCCTCGGCCTCCGCCGCCCGTTCTCCGGCGGTGACCAGCAGGATATCGCCGGACCGCAGGCCGGCTTGCCTCAAGAGCCGCGCAGCGGATTCCAGCGCAAGATCGATGCGAGTTCCCTGTACGGGCATCAGGCCGGAGTTTAGGGCGAAGAGTTGCGCGGCGATGGTGGCCGCATCGTCGGTCAGCGGCGTGACGGTGAACGCATCGCCTGCATAGACGACCAAAGCGGTTTGACCGTCCTTGCGCGTCTTCAGGATATCGGCAATCTTGTAGCGGGCACGCTCCAGACGGGTCGGCTTGAGATCGACCGCCTCCATGGCCGAAGAAAGGTCGAGTACGATGACCACGGCCGCGATATTGCGAAAAGCCGGTGCGGGCAGACGCTCCCAAACCGGCCCCGCCAAAGCCATGATGGCGACGATGCCGCCCAAGGCCGCGGCGAACAGCGGATGGCGGCTCGCTCGGCCGTCCCCGCCGATGAGTACGTGGGGCAGCAGCGCATCATCGCAGATGCCCTTCCAGTCTCCGGTGCTCCGGCGCCGCCGGTACAACCCCCAAAGTATCGCCGCGAGCGGGAGGACGGCCAAAAGCCACCAGGGCCTCAAGAAATGAAACTCGTTCATCGGCAATCGTTGTCGCGATTCATGGATTCAGCGTCGCAGCCCATCATCTCCGGCCCAAGCAGTCATTCCCGCAATTTGCTTACCCCCAGCACAGCCGCCAATAGCAGCGCGGCGGCCAGGGGCCAGTGATAGAGCTCGGTCCTCGGCCGGTAAAAATGCTTTGTCCGTTCCACCGGCTCCAGTTCGTCCAACAGTGCGTAAATATTCTCCAATTCGTTGGTATCCCGCGCCCGGAAGTAGCGACCGCCGGTTTTTTCGGCGATGGCGTTCATGGTTTCCTCATCGAGGTCCTGAGACGGATTGACGCGCCGTGTGCCGAAAAGATCGTTGACGATCATCTGATCGGCCCCGACGCCTATGGTATAGATTTTTAGCTTCTCGCGCGCCGCGACTTCGGCCGCTTGCAGGGGGGAAACCGCGCCGGCGGTGTTGGCCCCGTCGCTGAGCAGTATCAGAACCCGCTGTTCGGCGGGATTGTCCCTAAGGCGCTTGGCGGCGAGGCCGATGGCGTCGCCGATGGCGGTCTTGTCGCCGGCGAGTCCGATGACCGCTTCGTCCAGCAGGATGTGCACCGTGGTGCGGTCGAAGGTCAACGGGGCTTGCAGGTAGGCCTGCTCGCCGAACAGGATCAGCCCGATGCGGTCGCCCACGCGCCGTTCGATGAACTGGCCGGCCACCCATTGGGTTGCGGTGAGGCGATCCACTGCCCGGCCATGGAGGAAGAAGTCCTCGATTTCCATACTGCCGGAAAGATCGACCGCCAGCATCAGATCGCGGCCGCTGACCGCCTGCTCGATAGGCTCGCCGAGCCACTGCGGGCGGGCCGCGGCGCTGACCAGCAACACCCAGCCGGCGACGGCGATCCAAATGGCATGCGGCTTGGTTTTCGTTACGCCCTGGCTTGACGGAAGGCTATCGAATTCCTCGAGAAACGGCGTCCGCAGCGCCGCGCCGCCCGGCTCCGGCGCGGCGGGCAGCCAGCGGCGCATCAGCCAGGGCAAGGGCAAAACCAGAAAGACCCAGATCCAGGCGAATTCGATCATGGTTCGGCGGCGGCCTGCTGAGGCGCGGAATTTTTCCGGGGCGGCACGACGGTTCGAGGCAGGGCCTTAAGCCAGTCGCGGCAAAGCGCGATCAGGCGATCCATATCCGCATCGCCCACCGGGCGGTACGGCGCATCCAGCAACGCCCGGCCGACACCCCGAGAAAAGCGGGGCGTTCCGAGCGGTCGGTCCAGCCATTCGAGCCAGTCCTCGCCGGTCAGCCCCGCCACATCTTCTCGAGGGTAGGCGCTCAAACCGGCCCGGCGCAGCAGGATGGACAGTCTTCTCAATTTTTCGGTCATGCCCAGCGTCGAATCCTTTTGCAGCGCGTCCAGCTCCCGCAAGGCGAGCTTCGCCACCGTGACCTGCCGCCAGCGGCGAATAAGCCATATCGCAGTCGCGATCAGCAAAACCGCCGCGACCGATACGATCCACCAGCCGATCGCGGGCGGCCACCAGCTTATCGGGTCCGGCAGATGAATATCGCGTAGCGGCAAGGTTTCCATGATCAGGCGTGGAAAAGCGACGGGCGGCTGCTCTGCTGCAAGACGAAAAAAGGCTCGTCCGTGGTGCGGCAGGCAACGAAGCGTATGCCGTGCCGGCGGGCCAGCTCGCGCAGCCGTTCCTCGCGGACCCGGAACGAATGTTCATAGACGTCGGCGGTCCGCGCATCGGCATTCAGCAAAACATCGCGGCGGCCGTTGCTGAACCGGTGAGGTCCCAGAGGCAGGCGTTGCTCCAACGGATCGAAGATGAACACCAGCACCAGATCGCAGTGGCGGGACAACCGGCTCAGGCTCGCCTCGCCGGCGGCGGTCAGATGCCGGAAATCGCTGAACACGAACACCAGGCTGCCCGGTCGCGCGTGGCGCGGCAGACGAATCAGTGCGTCTTGCAAGGCAGTCTCCGGCGTGCCGTCGCTTCGGGGGGACGCTTGGTCGACCAGCATTTTGAGGAGTCTCAACACCGCACGGTGGCCGTGCTCAGGTTTGAGCTCGATGCTTTCCGCCTCGGAGAAAATCTGTCCGCCGACGCGATCGCCATGCCTTCGGGCGCTCCAGGCGATGAGCGCCGAGAGCCTGGCCGCCATCGCCGATTTGAACATGCCACGGGTTGCGAAGAACATCGCCGATCGGTAGTCCACCGTCAGAAAAACCGGCCTTTCGCGCTCTTCGCGGAAAAGCTTGGTATGCGGCTTGCCGGTGCGCGCCGTGACGCGCCAGTCCAGGTTGCGGACATCGTCGCCCTGGGCGTAGAGCCGCGTTTCGTCGAACTCCATGCCGCGCCCCTTGAAAGCCGAGAGATACTGCCCGCTCTGCAAGGCGCGTACGGTCGGCCGGGCCAGCGTCAATCCCGCCGCGGGCTGGCTGAGCCGGATCAAATCCTCGAGCGTCGGCCGGACCAGCGAGTTGTCGGGCTTCGTCGTCGCCACCGAGCTTCCGGATGATGGGGTGGGCATGGAGGTAAAGGGTTAATTCAGAAAACGCTGCAACACATTATCCAGGAAATTCCAGCCGGTGTCGGTGCAGCGAATGGCACCGTCGCGCCGTTCGACTAATTCGGCGGCGATGCAGTCGGAAAGTTCCGGTTCCAGGGCAGCCAAGGGTAACCCGGTGTATTTGCCGAACGCCGCTTCGGCGAAACCTTCCCGGAGGCGGAGGTGATTCATCAGAAATTCGAACGGCAGGTCTTCCCTCGGGACCGCGGCCCGCCCGCCCTGCCGATCCGGTCGGCCGGCGAACTCGAGATAATGCTGCGGGTGTTTGATCTTCCAGGTCCGCATTATGGATTGCTCCGCCGCGTTCGTAATCTTGCCGTGAGCGCCCGCGCCGATGCCCAAGTAATCTCCGAAACGCCAATAATTGAGATTGTGCCGGCAGCGGTACCCTTCCCGAGCATAGGCGGATACCTCGTACTGGCGATAGCCATGATCCGCCAAAAGCGCCTGACAGCTTTGCTGCATGGCCCAGATGCGATCGTCCTCCGGCAGGCGTGGCGGGTACTTGTGGAACACGGTGTTGGGTTCCAGGGTGAGCTGATAGAACGAGATATGGGTCGGGTTCAGGCCCACCGCGGTTCGAATGTCCGTCAGCGCCTCGTCCACGGTTTGGTTCGGCAGCCCGAACATCAGGTCCAGATTGAAGTTCTCGAATCCCGCTGAGTGCGCGATTTCGGCGGCGAGCCGCGCCTCTCGGCTATCGTGGATGCGGCCCAGTTTTTTCAGATGCGTGTCATGAAAGCTCTGGATGCCGATCGACAAGCGGTTCACCCCGGCCTCGCGAAAACCCTGGAATTTGGCGATCTCCGCAGTGCCGGGGTTGGCTTCCATGGTGACCTCGGCATCAGCCGCTATGTCGAGCCGTAACCGAATCCCCTCCAAAAGAGCGCGGATCGCGGCCGGACTAAAAAGGCTGGGGGTGCCGCCGCCGATGAATATCGTTTCCACCCGTCGCCCTGCGACGGAAGGCGCTTGTTGTTCGAGATCGCCGAGCAGCGCCTTTACGTATTCGTGTTCGGGCAGCGCGGTGTCTGCCGCGTGCGAATTGAAGTCGCAATAAGGGCATTTTCTTACGCACCAAGGCACGTGGATGTAAAGGCTGAGCGGGGGTGTCGAAAGCATGGTTTGGGGGTATTTTAACCCGAGATCCGAAGAATAAATGGGCGGGAGGCTGCGTCGGCACCCCGGAATTCGCTGTGCCGACTGCCCGGATCAAGTCCGCAGTGCGTAATAGGCAAGCAGTCCGTAGCAAGTGGCGGCGGTTCCGCCGTGCAGCAGAATCAAGGCCCTAGGCTGAATGCCTTTGGCCCGTTGAAACGAAATGTACAGTCCGGCGGCGATAATGACCAGCGCCAGGCCGATAATCACGTAGAGCCGGGTATCGCCTTTCAGGGCGACCATGATCACCAGAGTCGATCCCAGCAACGCCAAGCCGCCGTGTATCAGGGCGTACAACCGGGAACTGCCCCTTCCCTTGAAGGCGTCGATTCCCATGCCCGCCCCCATGAACGCCACCAAAGTAAAAACCGCAACCGACAACATCAGCATGATCTTCTCCTTGACAACCGGATGTTGGACAAGGTTTCGATTGTAGGGAGGGGACGATTGAACGGCAAGTCGCGCCGGCCGTTCAAATTACTTATTCCGCGGAAAGCCCCGTGAGTCGGTCTTCGAGACGGCGGACGATGGTCTCCACGATCGCTTCCGGCGTTTGCCGAATATCGATCGTGATGGCGTCGGAGGGTTCCTCGAGTGCCGCGAACTGGCTGGGAAGAAGGTCTAGCGGCATGAAGTGCTCCTGCCGGCGCGCGAGTCGTTCGCGGATGAGTTCGAAAGAACCTTTCAGATACACGAAGACCACTTCGCGGTGTCCTCGCGCGAGGCGCTCCCGGTAGGAATGCCGCAGCGCGGAGCAGGCGATGACGGCGGAACGCCCAGTCGCTATGGACGTTTCTATCAGCTCGGCGAGCCGGTCGAGCCAGGGTTCCCGGTCGGCATCCGTCAAAGGCTGGCCTCGCGCCATTTTCTCGATGTTTTGCACGGGATGGAAATCGTCCCCGTCGAAGAACGGCCAACGCAGGCGCTCGGCGAGCCGCTGGCCGATGGTCGATTTTCCGGAGCCCGAGACTCCGAGGAGTACGACGATGGCGATTGGACAGTCCATTATTAAGCTTGACGAAGCACGATGGCCATCGACGGCTCGACGAAACCAGCGGTAAAGGAGTCCACCGTTCTTGCCTCAGTTCGCCTGCGAACCGGAGTCCGGAAGCGTTTGCAGCACTTTCCCATAGCGTTCTTCCAGATCGGCGCGGTCGCTGGCGTCCGGCAGATTGGTCAGCGTGTCCTTATAGATCAAGCGCGCGTGCCGTGCCAGAGCGTTACGATAAGGCTCGGGTAGTTCGGCCTCGGCCAGAACGGCGATCATGTCCAGGAGGCGAATCGCCACGGCCTCGTTCTTCCTGGCGTGCTGGCGCAACTGATTGAACGCTGCATCGAGGATGCCTTCGTAGGTGTAAGGATCGGTCACAACGCAGATGCGCCCGTCTGCACCGCGGCAGAGCGGGGAAGTCAGCTTCCGGCCGGCGAGAAACGACAGCGCCGCTCCCAGCCAATCGATACAGTTGACGGCGGTGAAGGGATCGTTGATGCCGGGCGAAAGAGCGCGGACCGCCACTTCCACCAACTGGTCGACGGCAAACTCGGCATCCTGGATCAACGTGCGCTGAGGTCCTAAAAGAAAGCATTCTCCGATCTCTTCGACGATCGCCTCCGTTACCGCTTCGCGCGGCGAAGCCAAAGCCAGCACATGGCCTTCGATGATGAACTGGCCCGGCCGTTTGAGCAGATGCACGAGCAGATTGTGCCGCTCGGCAATGTCCCGAATCCGCTCCAGTTCGATGGCGTCCAGGTAGCCGTTGCCGGGCGCCGGAATGCCGGAGGCGTGCTCCGCAAAATCGGTCGGCAGTTGCCGCTCCTCGTCCGCGGGATTATTCCGCCCGCCGGGATCGGAAGCTTCCGGAAACAAGTTGCCGAAAGTCTCGATCAAGCGTGCGCCGACATTCTCGACGATGTTCGGCGCCTGTATGAATGTGGCGACCCGGTGGATGAAATAGATCAGCAGCCCGAAACTGAGCACCCCGAGCACCAGAGCGACGCTGACCGAAAGATGGGGAATTTCCGCCCCGTCATCGGTCGAACGGACTCGGGTCAGCACCAGAATGGCGTAGATGAAGGTCGCGATGAACCCGCCGAAAACGATCTGCGTACCCCCTTGCCGCATGAAGTTCGGCAGCAGGCGCGGGCCGAATTGCGACGAGGCGTTGGAGAGCACCAGCATGGCGATGGAAAACACCACCCCCGCCACCGTGATCGCCGAGGACGCCAACGTGGACAAAATCGCTTGAGCCCCCGGTGCGTCCATCACGTAAAGATCGGAGAGAAACGGCAGATATCGCTCGCGGGCCTCCTGATCGACCAGAAACAGCAAGACCGCCAGGATCGCGGCCGTAACCGACATCAAGGCGGGGACGAACCAGTAGCTCGAGCGGAGCGTCTCCCAGAGCTGGACCAGGCGAAGTTTCATGGTTGTTTGGACCGCGCGGGAGCGCCCGCGATTCCGTAACGGTCTGGCAAGCGCTTCATCGGATGCATCGATACGTCCCGGTTTCGTTGTATCCCATACATGGTACGATCAGACTTTTGTCCTTGTCTTCATCGCAAGGAGCTCGATAAGCGCCGGATCGACCGCCAATAAACGATCCTTCCGAAGATCGCGCGAACCAAGCGCGCCGTTTCCTGTCCATCGAGTGGACTTGCTCGCCGGGTCCAATTCCTTGCTGAACAACAATAAACGAGACATCTGATGGAAATTGCCGGAATCTTCATGTTGCTCATCCAGATCGGATTCGCCGTTCACGCGATCCGCCACGGCCATCCGATTTTCTGGGTATTTCTAATTATCTTCCTGCCCTTGCTCGGCTGCATTCTTTATTCGGTGATGGTGCTGCTGCCCGAAGTGATCCAAAGCCGCACCGCCCGGCAGGGTTCCAAGGCCCTGCTGAGAACGCTCGATCCACAAAAGGAGCTCCGAAAACGCCGCGAAGCATTGGAGGTCTCGGACACCATAGGCAACCGGAGCGCACTGGCACACGAATATCTCAGGCATGGCATGCTCGACGAAGCCATCGAACTTTACGAGAGCTCCCTCACCGGGATGTACCGCACCGATCCCGACCTCTTGCTTGGCCTGGCCAAGGCGCTGGTGGAAGCGAACAATTTCGGACGGGCGCGGGAAACGCTCGAAATGCTGTTCGGGGCTAATCCGGAATTCGAAAACCAGGAGGCGCATCTGCTTTACGCCCGCTCGCTCGAAGCGCTCGGCGAACTGGATCGGGCCTTGGACGAATACCGGGCACTGGCTAAATATTCCGCAGGCGCCGAAGCCAAATGCCGCCATGCCCTGCTGCTGAAACGCATGGGAAAAACATCGGAGGCGCGGGCGCTGTTCGAGGACATCCTCAAGGACGCAAAGATCGCATCCAGGCACAGCCACCGGTTGAACAAGGAGTGGGTGGATATCGCGAAGCGGGAGGTGGCGTAGGTCAATCCGGTTCGAGGGCTCGAACGATGCGTTTCGTGCCTCAGGTCATAGGATGCGCTTCCTTCGTCAGCACATCCTACGCAAGGTGGTTTGAATTGCCACCGCCGCTTCGTTTCCCTCACCGACCTGAGGCCTAAAGCCTCCGATTCGATCGTCACGCTTCCTCGCGTACCGGCAATACTGACGGCAACCGACACCTTGCCATCGACCGATTGCTCCGATGAATAAGCGTTGCGCTCGATCGGACATGATGGTTTATTGTTAGGCCGGGCTGATGCGGGTTGACCGCGGATGTAACAAATAATTAACAGATCGGCGCAAACCCGCTCCGGCTGGGTACAATAGCCGATTTTCGGCTTGCAACATACGCGACATGAAAGTCCTGCACTGCACATGGATTCCCGAGTGTACCGACGAGTTCGTCCAGCCGGGCGATTTTTGGCTTTGGATAGAGCATGACGGCGAACCCGCCGACGTCTCTGGAGCCGCGAACCGTCATCCTCGGCACCTCACCAAAGCGGAGCTGGTGGCTTTTCTCGAAGGCGAACTCGGGCTGGACGTTTCACCTTATGAACGCCGGTTTCATTTCGCGCCGCAGACGGTCCTTTTGCCGACGGTCGACGGTCGGCCGCTGCCGGGCCTAGAGTTGGAAAGCGGAGTGGACGAAGAGCCCATCGAAGCGGCTTTGACGGGCTGGGAAGTGGACGGCTATCGCCTGGCTCACCCTTTCAAACAGCTCGGCGAGTTGCGTTTTCTGTCGGCTTACCGGACCTCGCAGACCAAGGCGGGCATCGATCTGCTGTTTTGGCATTACTTCACGCAGTCGCTGAAGTCGGTGATCGTGAAGGATCGCTATATCCCGGCGCTGCTCTATCGAACCATGCCGCCCGAAGGCTATGAAATCTACGCCGGCTGGGAAATCGTTTCCGACAGTTATGAACGCCTGATTCGGGAGGCCGTCGAGCGGATGCCTCCGGTTTGTGCGTCGGCCGGCGGTTTTTTTTACGAGAGCGCCAGTCTGCTCAAGCATTGCGCCGATGTCCTGGTGCATCGCACTATCGTCCAGGCGGCGTCTGCCACCAAGTTGGGCCGCAAGATCGAGGGCACGCTGTTGAATGCCTGCCGCAACGGCGCGCCGGCCGGGCATCCGTGGAAAACCGACGAGGGTATCGAGCTCTACCGGCAATGGCTCGGCTGGCGGCGCAATCTGCTCGGGCGCCGCGAGGAAGCGGACCTGGAGTTGGTGTTCCGCTTGCAGGAAGCAGTCTCCGAGGACGATGCCTGGCGATTGGAAATTCTCCTCTCGCCGCGCCGCGATCCCGCCCTGCGCCTGCCTTTGGCCGAATACTGGGGGCTGCGCGCCGAGGAGAAACAGGCTTTCGCCAAGCCGGTCGGTCCGGAGTTCGAGAAAAACCTGCTGCTCGGCTTGGGCCAGGCGGCTCGCATCTATCCGAAATTGTGGGAAGGCTTGGACGAAGAGCGCCCCACCGGGGTCGATCTGGCTTTGGAAGAGGCCTTCGCGTTTCTCCAAGAGGATGCCTGGGTATTGGAAGATGCCGGGTTTACCGTCATGGTGCCCACCTGGTGGACTCCGCAAGGGCGGCGACGTACCAGAATCCGCCTTTACGCCAGCCGCCGCAGCCCCTCGGATGCGGGTACTCGGCGCGATTTGGGCTTGCAGAACCTGATCGCATACCGCTACGAGCTGGCGCTGGGAGCGGAGACCATCGACGAGGCCGAATGGGAACGCCTGGTCGAAAGCAAGACGCCGCTGGTTCGCTACCGCGGTCAGTGGCTGACGCTGGACCGGGAAAAGATGCGCACGATGCTGGAGTTCTGGCGCAAGCACCGGAGCGAGGACGGCGGCATGAGCCTGCCGGAACTGATGCGGAAGACGGCGGAGGATTCGGATCTTTTCGAGATCGATCCCCAGGGAACGTTGCTGGAAATGCTGGGGAAGCTCCGCGATCACAGCCAGCTGCAGCCGGTGGACGACCCGCCGGGCCTGGTTGCGCGGCTTCGGGATTATCAGCGGCGCGGGCTCGCCTGGCTCTGTTATCTCGAAAGTCTG
The DNA here is from genome assembly GCF_051027445.1 of Methylocaldum sp. GT1TLB. Lineage (NCBI taxonomy): Bacteria > Pseudomonadati > Pseudomonadota > Gammaproteobacteria > Methylococcales > Methylococcaceae > Methylocaldum > Methylocaldum sp. GT1TLB. Next base: position 3,321,806 of record NZ_CP194898.1, on the reverse strand, counting down.
GGGTTGAACGGATGCCTGGCGGACGACATGGGCCTCGGGAAAACCGTGCAGGTAATCGCGCGCTTGGTTCACGAGCGGGTCGAGACGAATCAGCATGCCCCGACCTTGCTGGTCGTGCCCACGTCGGTGATCGGCAACTGGAAGAAAGAGCTCGAGCGCTTCGCGCCCGGCCTGCGCGCCATCGTCCATCACGGCGGCGGACGTTTTCGGGATGTCGGACGTTTTCGGGAGATCTGCGCGGAGCATGATGCGGTTATAACGTCCTATGCCTTAGTGCGACGGGACGAGAAACTGTTTTCTCAGATCCGATGGGCGCGGATCGTGCTCGATGAGGCCCAGAATATCAAGAACCCCTTGTCCGCCCAGACCAAGGCGGTTTTGAGGCTCAATGCGGAGCATCGCCTGGCCTTGACCGGAACCCCGGTGGAGAATCGGCTGCTCGACCTGTGGTCGATCTTCAATTTTCTGAATCCCGGTTATTTGGGCAAGCAGACCCAGTTCCGCCAGCGTTACGAGCTTCCGATCCAGCGCGATAACGATCCGGCTCAGACCGAGACCCTGAAACAGCTGATCGAGCCGTTCGTCCTGCGCCGCGTCAAAACCGATCCCAATATCATCAAGGACCTGCCCGACAAGGTCGAAAACAAGCAGTTCTGTCATCTCTGCAAAGAGCAGGCCTCGCTCTACGAGGCCGTGGTGCGGGACGTGGAGCAGCGCCTGACGATGGCCGAAGGTATCGGTCGGCAGGGCTTGATGCTGTCGGCACTGATGAGGCTCAAGCAGGTGTGCAACCATCCTGCCCAATTTTTGCGCGACGGCAGCGAGTTCACGCCCGAGCGTTCTCCGAAACTCGATCGGTTGCACGACATGTTGACCGACGTGATCGCCGAGACCGAAAGCGCTCTGGTGTTCACCCAGTTCGCCGAAGTCGGCGAGAGCCTGTACAAATACTTGCGCGATGCCTTGGGCTGCCCGGTATTTTACCTGCACGGCGGAACGCCGCCGGCAAAGCGCGAGCGGATGATTTCCGAATTTCAGGATCCGGATACCGAGCCCGGCGTGTTCATATTGTCCTTGAAGGCGGGCGGGGTGGGCATCACGCTAACCAAGGCCAACCACGTTTTTCACTTCGATCGCTGGTGGAATCCGGCGGTCGAGGACCAAGCCACCGACCGCGCCTTTCGAATCGGGCAGTGCAAGAATGTTTTCGTCCACAAATTCATCACCATAGGGACGCTGGAGGAGCGTATCGATCGTATGATCGAAGACAAGAAACAGGTGGCTTCGCTGATCGTCGGAAATGATGAATCCTGGCTGACGCGACTCGACAACGAGGCCTTCAAGGAACTGATCGCCCTGAATCGTCAAGCCGTTATGGAGTAGCCCATGAGCAAGATCGGCAAGACCTGGTGGGGCCAGCGGTTCATCGAAGCGATGGAAACATTCACCGACCCGAAGCGGCTGATGCGTGGGCGCCAGTATCTCAGCACCCACCGCATTCTCGGATGGCGGGTGGAGCAGAACAAAGTCCTGGCGCGGGTGCGGGGACGGATGAGCCCCTACCTCGGATTTTACGAGGAGCCCATCTATGAGATTCACATCGAGTTCCTGTCCCTGCCGGCGTCCGCCTGGGATAACGCCATCCGGCTCATCGGGAGTCGTGCGGGATTTCTGGCCCGCTTGCTTCTCAACGAAATGCCGGACGAGATCGAAAAGCCGTTCGAGAATCTGGAAATCGATCTCCTGCCGCGGAGCCGCAAAGACATCAAGACGCGCTGTTCATGTCCCGATCCGGAAAATCCGTGCAAACACATTGCCGCTTTGTATTACCTGCTCGCCTCGCGGCTGGATCACGATCCCTTTCTATTGTTCGAACTCCGGGGACTTCCCCGCGCCGAACTGGCCCGGCGACTTCAGAGCACGCCCTTGGGGGCGGCGCTAGCTACCGCCTTGACGGAGAACGGGGGCGAATTGTACCCGGCGGAGCCCTACTTCAGTCGTCCCGTGCCCAGCACCGTGCCGGACACAGTCGTTCCCAGGGACTACTGGCGCGGCGCGAAGAAACTGCCCTCCGGCGTGGAACCGCCGGAACCCGCTCCGGTTTCGGGCATTCTGGTCAAAAAAGGCGGCGATTTCCCGCCGTTCTGGCCCAAGGACGTGTCCTTCGTCGACGTGATGGAGGCCTTTTACGAGCAGGTCAGGAAAAAGGCGAAGGATTGGATGTGAACGAAGCGAGCGACAATCGGGAAAATCCATCGATGTTGTCGGCCGTCCACGCAAGTTCCTCATATGCTTTTTCGTCAGCCGGGGCATTCAAGTCGCCGGCGAAATCATGGAAGCCTGATCCCATTTGCCAAGCGGGCTAGCGGCAGTTTGACCCGAAGCGTTTGCTAGAGCGTTCTCATCTCGCTCGTACGGCAAAACAGGCCTGCTGGAGTCGTTGGCGCCTTCGGCCAGGGTAGCTCGACTCAAGCTTTCGTAGGTCGGCAATCCTTTCCCAATCGCAAACGGTCGCTTTAGTCGCGACCCTTCCGACGAAGACGCTCGGCGGGACGTGTCGTCGGGAAGGGCGGCTTCGGCGCTCCAATCGCAAACGGTCATCCCAGGAGCGCTGGGATGACCCTTCCAATCGCAAACGGCCTGGCCGGGAGCGCCGGCCACGCCCTTCCCGAAGACGCCGTTTGCGATTGGGAAGGGATTCCCGACCTACTCGCGAGTGCCCGTACAGTCGGTATGAAAATGCTCTAGCTCCCAAGCCTCGTCCGGAATCGATTTCGCTTGCCAATGCATGATCCTAGAAACGGCAGTTGACCGCTTCGATGCACCTGAAAAGCCCGATGAGTCCTGAACGTCCCGCCCTGCATCAATCTCACCTTTTGGGTGAAGCCGCTACGCACCCGATTGCACGGCGGGCGGGCCACCTGGCGGCGTTGCTCCTTCTTGCGGGAGACTACCCCGCGGCGGCGTCGCGCCTTGCCAGCCGACCCGCCCGCCGCACACTCCGGCACGTCCAACTGCCGTTTCTAGGATGATGCGATTCCAACATGGTCGATCCAGCTCAAGTGCTCGCACGCGTTCTCAACGATCGAGAGGCCCGCCGTCGCGGCTTGGTCCCGAACGGAGAGCCATAAGCCGGCCGGTCTTTCAGAATCAGTGTGGATTCGCTCCCTGCCTAACCGGATGCCGCGCATCCCGCGATATTCTCCGATGGAGTACTTCAGCCAGGCTTTCGGCCGACTGCATGCCCGAGAGGGGGATGCCTTGGACGATAAAGGAAGGCGCTTCCTCGAAACCGAATTCGAGCGCCTCCGCGGTGTCCGTGGCGATGGCCTCGCCGATCTCCTCGGAGGAAAGGCACTGTACCAAGGCGGCGGGATCGATACCCAGCCCGCGAGCGAGTACCGGGAGGGTTTCGTCTTTGTACCAGGCTTCTCCGAAAGGCGGCGGATCCAGCGTCAAAAGCTCCTTGCGCATGCGCTGGAAGGCGCCCAGCCGGCCGGCGCAGCGCGACAAGCGGGCCGCCTCGCTCGCCACGGGATCGTACACGGGAATGAAATCGCGGAAGACGACGCGCACTTTTCGGTCGCCGGCCAGGAGCCGATCGATTTCCCGATGGGAGTTCCGGCAAGGCGTGCAGCGGTAGTTGGTGTAGACGACGAGACGCAGTCCTTCCCGTGCGCCCAAGACGGGGGCATTCGCCTCGATCATGGGAAGACGGGGTGGAGCGGGTTCCTTAAGCAGGATCTCGATGCGGGCCGAGGCCCGCAGCCTCTCGACAAACGCGGTGCGACGGGCATGGGCTTTACGGAAAGCCAGGTATTGTCGGGCACGTTCGGGGTCCGATACCGGCCGGCCCGCCGCGCTTTCCGACTGGATGAATGCATTCAACTCCTCGTCGCCGACGGCCGCGTCCTGTGTCGCTTTTGTCAAAAGATTCTCGGTGGTAATGCCGCGTCGCCGGGCCTCCTCGCTCAGCAGCCGATTTTCGATGGCCGTCTCGATATTGCGCCTGCGTTCAAGATGGATCTCCTTCCTCAGCCGATAGAGGCGAAGCGCTGCGGCTTGCTCGAGTTTCCCGGCCGGGATGGGGACACCATCCACCAGCGCCACGGTTCGCTTAGCGGGCTGCGGCTGTTCGAGCTCCCGCGCTTCCGGGATCAGGATTTTAATGGCATGGCCTTTCCGGAGATCGCGGCGCGTCTCGGCGCTTCTGGCTTCGAGCGCTTTCTGCTCCAGATAGTGCCGGATCGCGGGCTGCGCAGCACTCGGATGGCGCCTGGTCTCGGCGGGCGCGAAAGGCCCCTCGAAATCTTCCGCCCGTGACGAACGAAAGTCGCGGATCGCTTCATCCATGACCGGCTTGGACGAAGGGGATTTCATTGCCGCCGAGGACGTCCGAAGGTGCCGGTCGATCAGCCGATCAAGCGTCCGGGCAGCCTGGTCGACCAAGGCTTGGTGCAATCGGACGATCTTCGAGCGCGAAGGCGCGTCGATCTCGGATAACAAAAGCGTCTGTCCGTTTATTCTGGCCGCCGCCTCGTCGCCAAGAGCGGCCGGGCTTCCGGCCAAGAGCATCAGGAGGATGATCCACATTGGGCGATGTTATCGACGCGATCCGCCAGGCTCCGCCGGATGGACTTCCTCGACGGGATTGCCGTCGAGTCCCCGCAGGAAGTCCGAGAAGCCGATGCCGAGCTCTTCGCGAAAAAGGCGATCCGATTCCACCAGCACCAGCGTGCGCGCCAGGTGATCGCGCAGGGAATCGGGATTTTGGGGATCGAGAAATTCCGAGCGCAATCCGGCCGAGGCATCGCGCAGCCGTCGTAGAGCCTCGAGCAGCCGCGCCGTCCGATCGGGGCTGAGCCTTTGGCCGAGGCGCTGCTCCACTTCGCGCTCGAGCGCGCCGCTAACCAGGGCGTCCCATTGCTCGTGGCGCACGGGATCAAACTCGACATCGGGATCGGGAGGCGGCGGAGGGATTGTTGGCGAAGAAATCGGACCAGGGGTTGTGACGGGAATGGATGTGGAGGAGGCTGTCGATTGCCGCGCGGCGGAAGATTCCAGCTGAGTCCGCAACATCGTGAGTTCCTGTTCCGCCTTCCGAGCGCGCGCCTGCCATTGCTCGACATCTTCGCCGACCGGAACCGGCGGCGAATGAGTAGTCAGAAGTACCGCGATCGCGCCCGCCACTCCCGCGCCTGATAAGAATGCGGCGACCCGGCTCATAACGGCTTAGTCAAGTTCCTGATGTTCCCTGAACGGACCGCTATTCCAGGTCTCCCTCGATAGAGCCTTTTGTCCTTCCCAGGAACTATGGAAACAGTCGAGGTTGGAGAGTTCGCTCTGCGTGAACGGATAGGTGAAGCTCACATCGGTAAACGAGATGAACTTGTCCTGATGCTGTGCGGCCTTGTTCTCGGTGATTTCCCGGAGCATCTGGTTGTACGCCATGATCCGGGACAGCGCAAAAGCACGGTCCGAATCGGTCGCATCGGGCGAAAGCACCGAGCCGCAACTGCCCGACGTCGCCCAAACCTCCGGGCAATCGACCAGCCCCAGCGATTGTTTGACTCGGCCCTGGTTATAGACCTCGACGATATTGGGGATTGCCACTACCTGCACGGTAGCGCCCGCAGCCAAATTCGCGAGCAGGGTATCCATGCCGCCCTCGAATCGCGTTCTGAACTGCTCGTCGGTGGGAAGATCGGCGATCGAGTCCTTGCACACATCGTTCGAACCCAGCAGCACCGTGGCATAGGTTACGTTCTTGCCGGCCGTGCCGGACGCTTGAGCCGCCAGATTGCCCATCGTCGCACCGTTTTCGGCCGCCGTCTGATTGCTGCGATCGCTGTCTCCGAAATTGGCATCGATGCGCTGGTTATGCGACTCGACATCCGGCAAACCGAAGAGATCCTCCCAAAAGCCGTGATAACCGTTGACCCAGCTCAGGTGCGGATTGTCCAGGGGAGTGTTGGCATTGAAACCCCGCGTCATGGAATCGCCCATCGAAAAGAGCCGTTTCGGCTCGTCCTGACCCGGTTCCAGGGCGAGTATCGAGCGCGCCGTGAGGAGTGTCGTCAATATTGTCCCTAATGTGACCAGGCTATGAATTTTCATAGCGATCTCCTATCCGATGAGGTTTCCTATTAACCCGGCCTATAAATATAGGCCGGGTTAATCCGGGGCAGGGACGCCCCGGCGCGGCGACAAGCCGCGTGAGCCCAGGCCGGGCGTGTACCAGCCTGGGCGGCGGCCCGAAATACCAGGAGGGTATTTACGGGCCTGATTAATAGCTGACTAAAGGCAGGCGAGGAAGTTCATAAACGGCTCGGTCTGGCGCGACATCCGGTTTCTTCGCCGTCCCGGCTCGTTTCAAAGTCGGTCCAGTAAAGCTACTGGCCGGCCAAATTACTTATCCAATCGGAAGGATCTTTTCGTCGGGCACGGAAGATACGAACTTTGGAGGCGGGGCGCTATCGAATGCAATAAATAGCAGGTGCCGCGTGTCGTAGCAGACAGCAGGGAAAAGGCATGGCAAGCAATCAACAGACAAGTGACCCGTTCCTTTGTTGCGGCGATACCTTGAACCGCTCCTACGCACATTGGCGCGGGACGAAGAAAGTCGGAAGGTTTGCTTTCCGAGGCATTGCTTGGCGCGTTGGTTTACCAGCACTGCTGTCGCTCGGTGCGACACTCGGTTGCAACGATGTCCAAGCGCAGGAATGCGAAGATACCCCGGAAGGTCGCATCTGCCGAGTACGACAGCCGATTGGTGCGGGAACGGAGGTTGATCTCGAGACCCAGCGCCAACTGGGGCTCGTGGCGATTAATAACGGCTGTTCGGGCACCCTGCTTAACCAGTATTGGGTATTGACCGCGCGCCACTGTGTCACTCAGGACGGCCTGATTTCCGGCGCCCTTGTGCCGCCCGACCAGGTGCGCATCACTGCCGACTGGGCACCCGACCGCGTCGGCATCGCTTCGCGCATTCATGATTTCACTATTAACGCGGCTCCAGGTTCGGTGCCTAGTCGCGACATTGTCCTCGTCTACCTAGGGGCCGCCGATCTCGGCCCGGTGGACAGCCAGCGGATCCACGTCGTCGCACGTGACCAAGGTGGCGGATCGGTCGTGCTCAGCGGCCGACTGACTACCTCCGATACGGTCACCCAATATGGCCAGGGCTTTTCGACTTTCGCGACCGGCGTATTCGGCACGCCCACCGCACAGCCATCCGATGGCCAAGGTACCTATCGCAGCGCGCCCTTCATGCCTTCGTCTATCACAGATACTGGTTATGAGCTTGTCATGAACAGCGCGAACCAGGTGGGTCACGGCGGTGACAGCGGAGGTCCGACTGTGGTCACCGTCAACGGATTCGGCGTCGGCATCGCGGGGGTCCAGTCCACCTGCACACCGAGAGGATACATTCCCAACACGCCTGCCACCTCGCAAAATTGGTTTTGGGCGACGGGTGCCAGCGCGTGCCAATACGTGTCGACCGAGCCCTTCGTCAGCGAGATCAGCAACGCCGTCAAAGAGACGGCGGAGTGCGCGCTCGGCCCCGCCTGCGCCATTACACCCATCGTTCGCGGCGCCATGCGGACGGCCGACTGACACCATCCACCCACCTCAACGGAGGACTACATGCGCCCTATAGCCATAATGCTCGCCGCGGTCGCCGCCGGATTATCCGCGCCAGCCGTCGGTCAGCCAGTTCATCAGCCCGGATCGATCACCATGGTACGCACCGGCTGGAACGCCGATAGCTTCGCCGTCGTAACCGCCGAGCCGATCGTCAACCCCGCCGGTTGCCCCACTCCGGACGGCTACATCTCGGATAAATCGTTTCCCGGCTATGAGACGTTTTATTCCGCCGCGCTTACTGCGTTCGTTGCCCGCCGCCGCGTGATAATGGTCGTGGACGAGGCTCAATGCTTCAACGACCGGCCGAAGATCGTCGGTATCAATATTACTTCGGAGTAGCGCTGCGAACGCCATCTTCCGGGACCTTGACTGCACCGCGCGAGTCGCATCGCAAAGAATGCCAAGGAGCGGTGGGGCGAGGCGCACGCGTGCGTAGGGGTCGGGCTTCGATAGAGCAAAGTAGGTGCCGCTTCGTCAATCTTCCCGAGGTCTATCTTCGTCCGCCGTATTCTCCCGATTATTCGTCGGCACCAAACTATCAGCTGCCGGGCGAGAGGCATCGAGGAACCTCGCCCAAATTTCGTTCGGCTCCCATACGCGTCCGATATGCGCACGGGCCTGGTCGAGAGACCAGCCCAGCCGCGCTTGGCCATACAGCGCGATGAAGCAGGAGACCCGATAGTTGCGGGCGCAATGGACAAACACTTTCCGGCCTTCCGATTTGTCCATAAGCTCGAGGAACTGCCGGAAGTCTTTCCACTCGGGCACCTGAAAATCGACCGGAATGTGGTGATACGTCATGCCCAGTGATCGGACGAGACCGGCCTCGTCCGCCAGGCAGTAGCGCGGGTCCAGCAACCCGAGATTGATGACGGTCTCGAAGCCTGCCTGCGCCAGCAGCCGAAGTTGCTCTTCCGTCGGCTGACCCCCGGTTGCCAGTTCGTCGGAAAGAGCGACATAGTTTTTGATCTCATCGATTGCCATTGATGATACCTACGTGTCTTCCATTTTGGCGGCAGACGAGTGTTTGTCGAACTCCTCGACCAAGGCAGCCATCTCCTGGGCATCATGGTTTCCATATTCCCTGAGTCCCCGGATCACGCCCGCTCGATTAGGCTCAGGCTGATTCTGGCTTACCTTCCATTTTCCCACGAGTCTGGTGATGACGATCTCGACGCCGACGATCGCTTCGATCAGACGGTCGGTGAATTCGCGAGGAGCGTCCGATACGGACCACGGTTCGCTGAACGAGGCTTCATGCCGGTCGGTGAGCGCTTCGAGCTGGCTCCGCAGCCAGACCGGGTCATCGATAATGCGAAGCGGACCGTAGGCATGCACGGCCACGTAGTTCCAGGTCGGAACCACCTTGCCATGCTCCCGTTTCGTGGCATACCAGGATGGGGTGACGTAGCTGTCGGGGCCGTGGAATATCGCCAACGTCTCGACATCCGAAACCAAGTCGCGCCATATCGGGTTCGAGCGCGCGACATGGCCGCGTAAGGTGCCGAATCGGCTCTGCTCTTCGGAGAGATGTAAAGGAATGTGATTCGCGTCGATTCCGCCGGACGACAATGTGACAAGCGTGGCGAGCGGATGAGTGCGAATCAGTTCGTGCAGGACCTCGACTCGCGATTCTTCGAAATGTGGTGGAACGTACATGGCCTTGTTCGTTGATGTGCAATGGACGGCAAAACGCGCCGTTTCCTAATCGGTCCACGCCAATGAACCGTTCTAGGCCGGAAGCGCATAAGAAATCCTGGTGTTGTTGACCGTGACCAGGCCTTGCTTTTGCAACTCCTGGAGCAGGGACGCCAGTTCTTGTTCAGAGAGTTGCTTCTGAAAAAGGGAGTTGATCGTACTCGATAATGTCTGGGCGGTTCTCGGCTTTGAAGCACCGCGCCGCTTAAGATCGCTGATGATGAGGTCGAGTTTCTCGGTCGCGGGCATCGGATTGACTGCCTTTATGATCGGTATGTCGGTGACGTCCCGCGATCGACACACCAAGATCTTCTTGCTCTTGAGATGCTGAATCAGCGGATCGAAGCCTGTGTCCTTAGAGACGATGTGAAAATACGCGTCTGGCTCGGACACCGCAAGCCGGCCGATGTAATAAGCAATGTGGAAATCCAGCGCATTCGAGCCGTTGCTGGCGATCTTGACGTACTCCGCTCGATCTCCCATGCGCTGGAGCGTGGCAGCGATCTCGAACGCAAGCTTCGACTGATTGGCTCCGACGAACACGATAACCTTGAAATGCTCCTTGTCGAGAACGGAGATCGCCTCCGGTTGCACATTCTCGTAGTCTATGAGTACGTAATTCGTCTTCACGTGGCGGCTTCCCCCCGAATTTCCAGATGGCTTCATGTCGGCCTTCCCGCGTCTCGTTATGGGGTGCCGGCAAGCTCCATGACTAAAGCGTAGATGAAAACGCCGGAACGTCGGTTCGGCTCCGTGCCTGCGGGAACTTTTCCGGAATAAATCGACCCTGAGCAATAAGCGCTGCCGAGTTGCGCTGCATAGGCAGGATATTCGAAATCCAAGCCACATACTTGGGGAGGCGGTATGCACGACTGGAATGTCGTCGTTTCGGTGTTCGAGCATGGGTTCAGGCGTGCCCGCGATCTGCTCGAAACGCTCGGTCCTGTCCACAAAACCGATTATTTCAATGTGCTGGTGATGAAGCTCGAAGATTCGGAAGGATTTCTCAGGACCCTAAAGGAGTGGTCCGACAGAGATCCCGAAATCTTCACGCAGTGCATTTCCCGCGCGATTCCCCTCACGGCTCTGTTCGGTTTTCAGACCCCGCCGGAGTTCGAGGCAAAAGCGCGCGAGGCCACCGCCCGTTGGCTGCGAGATCTAGCTGGCGCTCGATTCCATGTGCGCATGCACCGCCGCGGATTCGCCGGGCGCCTGTCCAGCCAGAACGAGGAGCGTTTTCTCGACGAATTCCTGCTGACCAAGCTGGATGAAGCCGGAATGCCGGCCTCGATCGACTTCCAAGATCCCGATGCCATACTAGCCGTCGAAACGGTCGGACAGCGAGGCGGGCTTTCGCTGTGGACGCGCGAGCAATTGCGGACTTATCCGTTTCTGGGTTTGGACTGAGCAAGACCTGCCGTTGGCCGTCAACATTTTTGCCTGCCTCGTGATACGAAGCCGCTCGATGCGTGTCAAAGGCGGGTAATGGGGCGATGTGCCGATCGGCTTGGCGGATCGGGAAGCCCTGAGTGCGGTAGGTCGCCAATCCCTTCCCAATCGCAAACGGTCGCTTTAGTCGCGACCCTTCCGACAAAGCTCCTCGCCGACCCAATGTGTCGGCAAAGGATTGCCGACCTACGAATTTCCCGATTCTTACCGCTAAACTACGGTGAAAAACGCTTTAGCCAGCAAATTTTTTCCCGCCTCGTGATGCGAAACAGCCGGATGCCTGTCAATGGCCAATGGTGTTATCTGCTGATCGATTTTGTGATCGAGAAGCCCTGAAGATTATTTTTAAGTCGCATAGCCATGAATCCAGCGGAAAACCTCCCGGAAGGCTTTCAAGCCGGTTATCTCACACTGCTCGAAAGCGGCGAATTGGAGCAACGGGTCCGCATCGCCCGTCAGCATCTTAAATCCTGCGATCTCTGCGCGCGCTATTGCCGGGTAGATCGGCTGCGTACGACCCAAGGCGCGGTGTGCCGGACCGGAGAGCGTGCCGTCGTCTACAGCTACGGTCCTCATTACGGGGAAGAAGACGTCCTGCGCGGCTGGAACGGCTCGGGAACGATTTTCTTCAGTTGGTGCAATTTGCGCTGCGAATTCTGCCAGAACTGGGAAATCAGCCAAAAAGGCGAGGGCCGCGAAGTGGAGCCGGACGAACTGGCGGCAATGATGCTGGACTTGCAGGCCCGAGGCTGCCACAACATCAATTTTGTCACCCCCAGCCATGTGGTGGCGCAGATTCTCGAAGCGACGCTGATTGCCGCCCGGCGGGGACTCACGCTGCGCCTGGTCTACAACACCGCCGGCTACGACAGTCCCGAAGCTCTCGCTCTGCTGGACGGCATCATCGACATCTATATGCCGGACATGAAATACGGCGATTCCGTCATCGCCCACCGATATTCGCATGTGCGGAATTATTGGGAGGTCAACCGGGCGGCGGTCAAGGAAATGTACCGACAGGTGGGCAACCTTCGGTTGGCCGAGAATGGCTTGGCTTACAGGGGGTTGTTGGTTCGACACCTGATTCTGCCGGCCGGCTTGGCCGGAACGGAAAAGGTTCTGAAATTTATCGCCCGCGAGATTTCCACGGAGACTTATGTCAATCTGATGGGACAGTACTATCCCGGCTATCGGGCCAGCGACCTGCCGGAGCTATCCCGCCGCATTGCCGCGACGGAATACAGAGAAGTGCTGGATATCGCCCGGCGTCTAGGCCTGACGCGGCAGGACCGACCGTCACCCGTGAACCGTTTGCTCTGAGCGTCATGTTACTGATCCAGCTTCCGCGCATGCGGAAGCAACATCCGGGGCAATAGCCGGCAGCCATCGCACCCGAATGTCGGCATTTCCTCTATTTGGCTTTACATATACCTGGACAATCCGCGCCGCCCTGGGTGGGATCGCAGTCGTCACTCGGATCATCGACACAGACTTGATCATCGGGGCACTTGGTTCCCGCGATCCCGCCACAGGCTACGGGTTCAGTTTTCGGGCACTCGCCCTGATGGTCGATGGAAACTCCAGCGGCAGCTGCCTCACAGGCATTGCCATAAGTTTTGCCGTCGCAACCGCAGACGGGATCGAATTCCTTGGTGCAAGCGGTTGGTTTGGTTTTGCAGACCCCTTGTGCATCTGCAACTTTGCACTGGCCGACGCCAAGATCACAGTATTGTCCCTCCGGACAAGACAACCCGCGGATAGTACCGCATACGGTTTCGGGTGGTTTGGGCGGAGTCTCGCGATCGCAACCAGCAAGCAAAGCAAGTAAAGAAAAATAAACCAGCAGTGTGACAAGCCTTTTCATACTCTAATCTCCATGATGTTCAACATCGTTCGATGTTGTCGTAAGGCATGTGAATAGCGCGGTTTTGCGGCGCCGGATTCCCTGAATTTCCATCGAGTCCTCCTTGCACACCCTCGATGAGGGCCGGCTAAGTATATGTACGCTATGGAAAAGGCGTAAAGCTCTGGATGTGCAAGGCATATGGTTGGTCGCCGGTCTATCGGCTCCAGACTGAGAGAATGTCTTAGAACCACCCGAGATCGGAGCATCGTAGATTAGGCAGGAGTCGCATTATACGGTGCTCCCAACAGGCCTGACCGGGATGGAAAGGATTCTGGTATTCACGGGATGCGAGAATTTCGATGAGACTCAATTCGAGATTTTTCCCTCTGCTTCGATACGAAATCGGTGACTAGACAGTTACACTGGCACTGGCAAGCAGCGGGTCCGCCTCGATCCGAATATCGTGATAGCCAAGCAGACGGATATTAGCCGTACAGCCAAAATCTCAGCTGAATGCGGCGCAAATCTCTTCTTCGGATGTTCGAAACACCGCGTCGGCATTAGCTCCAAACCACAGTATCGGCTTTAAGGTCGCGATAGAGACATGCGGGCTCGGCATTTCCTTTCGAGTAGCTGTCGAGGAAATCCGTGACTGCGGCCGGTGTCAAAGCCTATACGCTCCACGCATCGGTGTCGGGATTCTTTTGTACAGCCATGGCGCATCACTGGATTTTTTCGGCCTTCCATAAGGACTATACTGTACAAGTTTTTACCATCCGTACTATTGTCGAACTGTGACAACGCTCGCTTCCCGTACGATCCTGCTAGTTCTCTTGACGCTGATGCAAGTCATCGCGCCGTGGGTTCATGCGCACACCGGGGGCGAAACGGGCGGCTTTCTGCATGTTCCGGGGCTGGAATTCCTTTCGAAAAGCGGAGAGACATCGGTTCAAGCCGATGCGCCGCCGCTCGATCAGGACGTCATTATCAGCGTTCAGGCCGGATTCTGGGGCGAGGCCGGCAAAGCCAAGTTTTCGCCGATCGCCGATGATCAGCCTTGCCTTCCCTCCATCGCCGCGTCGATTCGGCGATCACAACTAATCGCGACCCCATCTCTTGTCGAGGAATCACCCTCGCCGGATTCGTGTTTCTACCGCAATACCGCCCCGCGCGCCCCACCGTTAAACGCTTGACCAAATTCGCCTTTTAAAGGACTTTCGCTCTCTGTTCCCGGCTTTATCGGGGGCCTGCCCTGTGTGGGCGGGTGGCCTTTAACGAAAAGAATTCAGTGTGGACATCGGGCAATGGGCACGGGAGCGTTTCCCGTCCAGCTTGAGCAGCGGTCACCGTCGTCCCGGCTCGTGACTTTGGGAGAAAAATACCAATGAAGCTTTTAGTGTGTGTGGCAGGCGCGGCTTGTTTTTTCGCGATCGCGCCCGTCGCCTCCGAAGAGCGCTTTGTCGATCATTACGATGAGCTGGTGTTCGACGAATCGCTGAGCCTTGGCCAGGTCATCGAGGCCACTTTCGAAAAATACCCGCAAAGCGCTCTCATCGCGGCTTTCGAGAATGAGGCTAAGGCTCTGGAGCGCCGCAGTGCCAGTTGGATAGCGGGTTACCCTGCGGTCTATCTGCAATGGATCGACGATCGTGCCTTTAACGATCGCGGCGCGGTGGAAATACAGACCGGCTATCAAATTCCGGTATGGATGTGGGGCCAGCGCGCGGCGAGCAGGGCCGTGGCCGAGGAAGCGACGCAGAGCACCGCTTTGCTCGCGCGGGCGATAAGGCACGAGGTGGCCGGCCTAGTGCGCGATGCCCTATGGAACCTTCGGCTGGTGGAAAACCGATATGAGCTTGCCGAGCGTATCTACGAGGTTTCCAGGCAGTTGACCGCCCTGGTGCAACGGCGTGTCGATGTCGGCGACCTCGCGCGGGCAGACTTGCTGCTTGCGGAAAGCGACGAGCTGGAGAAAAAGACCGCGGTTGTTCAGGCCGAAGCGGAGGTGATGCATGCCCGCAAGAGCTATTCCAATCTGACCCGCCTGGAGCGTGCGCCGAAATTTTTCGAGGAGGAGCAAAGCCCCCGCAGCACGTTCGACGAGAGCCATCCGGCCCTGGCCGTCGCCAACGCATTGATCGAGCGCGCCCAGGCCGAAGTCGAGTTCACCCGCAAGTCCAAGCAGGGCAACCAGCCTTCGATTCTGGTCGGTACCCAGCACGAACGGGGCACCCGAAAAGAAGGCTATAACAACGAAACCAACTTCGTGCTGCAAATCCCCATCGGCGGTGAGGCCTATAACGCGCCGTTCGTGGCCGAGGCCAATATCGTCCTGACCCAGCGCCTGACTGATCGGGACATCCTGTTCCGGCAGTTGGAGAAGGCGCTGCATGAGGCGATACACAATCTCGATGTCGATCGCGCCGCCCTGACGATCGCCGAGAGGCGGCGGGAAATCGCCGAGTCCCAGCTCAAAATGAGCCGGCTCGCGTTCGAGACCGGGGAGATTTCGCTGATCGATTATCTCAAGATCCAGGCCACCGCCCAGGCCGCCATTCGCGATGCCGCCGAACGGGCCATCCTGTTGCAGCGGGATATCGCGGTCTACAACCAAGTGGTCGGAGTCACGCCATGAGACTCGTCTTTTTGTCCATGCTTTTATATTTTTGCGCGACGGGACTCGCGGCCGAGAATGCGGTTCAGGTTACGGCGGAACAAGCGAAACATTTGGGAATCCGCACGGTGAAGCCGGAAGAGGTTGCAGCCATGCCGCTGGCGCGGGCGCCGGCCCGTGTCGTTTTACCGCCGCAGAACGAATTCGTCGTCAGCGCCCCGCAAGCGGGAGTGATCAGCAACGTCGCCGTACCCCTGGGCGTAAGGGTGAAACAAGGCGAAGTGCTCGCCCGTATTCAGAGTCCCGATTTGCTGGCCCTGCAACGGGAATTGCTCGATGCCGCCTCCGAATTCAATTTGGCCCAGGCGCGGCTGAGACGGGACGAGACTCTGCTTAAGGAGGGCATTATTTCCCGGTTGCGCTGGCAGGAAACCAAGAGCGATTTCGACAAGGCTCAGGCAGCGCTGCGGGCAGCGGAACAGACCCTGGCGGCGTCAGGGCTGGGCCAAGGCGAGATTCGGCGCCTTAAGACTAATCGGCAGCTGAGCAGTCTGATAGAAGTGCGTTCCCCGATAGACGGCGTCGTGCTCGAACGCATGGCCGTGGTGGGGCAGCGGGTGGATAGACTCGCGCCGCTGTTTCGGGTCGGCAGACTGGACGAATTGTGGCTGGAGGTCGACATGCCTCAGGAACGGCTGCACGAGGTGAGAATCGGCGACCGCATCAGCCTGGAAAATTCTCGGGCCACCGCCCGCATCATCGAGGTCGGTCAGCACGTGGATCCCAAGAGCCAAAGCGCTTTGGTACGGGCCGTGGTCGACAGCCCAGCAGAGGATCTGCGGCCGGGCATGCACATAAACGCGCAACTGATGCACAAAAGCACCGACCTGATTTTCCGCCTGCCCGTCGCCGCGTTGGTCGGCCACGAAGGCCGAAACTACGTGTTCGTGCAAACGCCTGAGGGTTTTGTCGCGCGCGAAGTGGCGGTGGCCGGTCTGGAAGCTTATAGCGTCGTCATTCACGAAGGCTTGGACGCGGGCGAGGAAGTGGCCGTGCAAGGCGTGGCCGCGCTGAAGGCCGCCTGGCTCGGCATGGGAGAAGAAGAGTGATCGCACGTTTGATCCAGTTCGCGCTGACCCAGCGCCTGTTCGCCTTGCTGAGCGCCCTGCTCCTGGCCGGCGCCGGCTGGTTCGCCGCGGCCAATCTGCCCATCGACGCCTTTCCGGACGTTTCGCCGACTCAGGTCAAGATCATCATCAAGGTGCCCGGCATGACCCCGGAAGAGGTGGAAGCGCGCGTCACGGCGCCCATCGAGGTGGAAATGCTCGGCATCCCCAGGCAGACCATGCTCCGCTCCATCGCGAAATACGCGCTTACCGACATCACCATCGACTTCGAGGAGGGCACCGATATTTATTGGGCGCGCCAACAGGTGGCGGAGCGCCTGAACGAGGTTTGGGGAAATCTGCCGGGCAACGCGGAAGGCGGTATCGCACCCATGACCACGCCTTTGGGCGAGATGTTCATGTTTACGGTGGAAGGCGATGGCTTGAGCCTCTCCGAGCGGCGAACCCTCCTGGACTGGGTGATTAGACCGGCGCTGCGCACGGTGCCGGGCGTCGCCGACGTGAACGCATTGGGCGGGATGGTGAGAAGCTTCGAGGTCATTCCCGACAACATGCGGATGGCGGCTCGCGGCGTGAGTATCGGAGAACTGGCCGAGGCGCTCAAGTCCAATAACCGCAACGACGGCGCCGGCCGTTTGGCCCAAGGCGAGGAGGCGCTTCTGGTGCGTACCGAGGGGCGGATCGTCGACCTGGACGACGTGCGCACCATCGTCGTCGCGGAGCGGAACGGCACGTCCATCACCGTGGGCGATGTGGCCGACGTCCGCATAGGCGCCCTGACCCGCTACGGCGCCGTGAGCCAGAACGGCCAGAGCGAAGCGGTCGAGGGCCTGGTGCTGAGCCTCAGGGGAGCGAATGCCCGGCAGGTGGTGGAAGGAGTCGAGAAGAAGCTCGAGGAAATCCGCCCGGCTTTGCCCAAGGAGGTCAAAGTCAGCGTGTTCTACAACCGCGGCGACTTGGTCGGGAAAGCAATAAACACCATCGTCCGGGCCTTGGTGGAGGCTACCATTCTGGTGCTGATCCTGCTGGTTCTGTTCCTCGGCGATCTCCGGGCCGCGCTGACCGTCGCCTTCATTCTGCCCATGGTGGCCCTGTTCACCTTTCTGCTGATGAACCACTTCGGCCTGACGGCCAATCTCATGAGCCTCGGCGGGCTCGCCATCGCGATCGGCAAGCTGGTCGACCCGGCGGTGGTGGTGGTGGAGAACATCACCACCCATCTCGCTGAGCAGAGCAAGACGAATCGAGTGCCGCGACTGCACGCGATCTACCGCGCCATGCGCGAAGTCACCGCGCCCGTGGTCTCGGGGACGAT
This sequence comes from Methylocaldum sp. GT1TLB, assembly GCF_051027445.1. Taxonomy (NCBI): domain Bacteria; kingdom Pseudomonadati; phylum Pseudomonadota; class Gammaproteobacteria; order Methylococcales; family Methylococcaceae; genus Methylocaldum; species Methylocaldum sp. GT1TLB. The sequence goes on along the minus strand of NZ_CP194898.1, from coordinate 3,304,110 downwards.
CATCATCGGCGTCGTGTTCGTGCCGCTGTTTACCCTGGAGGGCCTGGAAGGGAAGATGTTCAAGCCCTTGGCCTTCACCAACGTGTTCGCCATGAGCGGATCGTTGATCTTCTCCTTGGTCGTGATCCCGGTCGTGGCCTCTTTCCTGATGAAGCGCGTCAAACACGAGGAGCCCTGGCTGGCGCGGAAGCTCTCGGAATGGTACCGCCCGGTCCTGATCTGGTCCCTCGCTCACGGCCGCACCGTGTTGCTCGGCGCGGGACTGCTGCTGCTGTCCACTGTGGGCGTTTATTTCCAGATCGGCAAGACCTTCATGCCCACCATGGACGAGGGCGACATCATCGTGCAGGTGGAGAAACTGCCGTCCATCACGCTGGAGCAGTCGGTGCGGCTGGACCAGCAAATCCAAAAGGCTATCCTGGAGCACGTGCCGGAAGTGACGCGGGCCGTATCCCGCGTCGGCGCGGACGAGATCGGCCTCGACCCCATGGGACTCAACGAGACCGACAACTTCTTCGTCCTCAAGCCGCCGGACGAATGGCGCATGGACAGCAAGGAAGCCCTGATCGACGAAATCCGTAAGGTTCTGGATACCATTCCCGGCATCGCTTACGGCTTCACTCAGCCGATTCAGATGCGGGTCACCGAGATGCTGACCGGAGTGCGCGGCGACGTGGCGGTCAAGCTGTACGGCCCGGAACTCGCTGTGCTCAACGCCAAGGCGGAGGAAATCGCCGCCGTGATGCGGAAGATTCCCGGCGCTTCGGACGTGTTCACCATCCGCAACGAAGGCATGCAGTACCTGGTGGTGAAAGTGGACCGGCTGGCCGCGGGACGCCTGGGGTTGGATGCGGATTCTCTGGCCGACACCTTGCGGGCCCAGATCGAGGGGCTCAAGCTCGGCATCGTCCAGGAGGGCATCCGCCGCACGCCGTTGCTGCTCAGAGGCTCCGGAGAGCCGGCCAATATGTCCACCCTGCAGATCGCCTTGCCCGACGGGCGCCGGGTGCCATTGTCGGTAGTCGCCAAAATCGAGCCGGTGGAAGGCGTGGTGGCGGTCAACCGCGAGCGCGGCCAGCGCTACACATCGGTGCGCAGCAATGTCGAGGGACGGGATCTGGTGGGCTTCGTGGAAGAGGCCAAGCAGGCCGTGGCCGGCCAGGTGCAGTTGCCTACCGGCTATTACATCGAATGGGGCGGCCAGTTCGAAAACCAGCAGCGGGCCGCCGCCCGCTTGGCCGTGGTTATTCCGGTGTCGATCGGGCTGATCTTCCTGCTTCTGTTTTCCACCTTCGGTTCGGTGCGCCAGGCCATTCTGGTCTTGGCCAACGTGCCCCTGGCGCTCATCGGGGGCGTGTACGGCGTCTGGATTTCCGGAGAATATCTCTCGGTGTCGGCCTCGGTGGGCTTCATTTCCCTATTGGGCATCGCGGTGCTGAACGGCGTGGTGATGGTGAGTTATTTCAATCAACTGCGGGTACTGGGGCTACCCATGGATGAAGCGGTGGTGGTAGGCGCAATGCGTCGGCTTCGGCCGGTGCTGATGACCGCCGGCATCGCCGCCTTCGGACTCATTCCGCTGTTGTTCGCGACCGGTCCGGGCTCGGAAATCCAGCGGCCGCTGGCGGTGGTCGGCGTCGGCGGACTCTTCACGTCGACGCTGCTGACCTTGGTGCTGCTGCCCATTCTCTACCGTCGCTACGGCGAATCCAGAGTCGGGTCCAATCTCCTCTCCCTCTGGGAGAAGATTAGGGTGGGGGAGCCAAAACAATGATTTCATTCTTATTCCATTCGGCATTCGAGTGAACATTCATCGTGGCATGGGTAGAGCGAAGCGAAACCCCTCGATGGCGGGATAGCCCTTCGACAGGCTCAGGACAGGCCCCTCGGCTCCGCTCGGGACAGGCCCTTCGACTGGCTCAGGACAGGCTCCGCGTAACCCGCCGATTGGAGGTCGCTTGGTGGGTTACGGCGCACGCGAAGCACAGTGATCGGCAGTCGGTCAGTGCTGATGTGCGCCTAAGCCACCCTACGAAAATGAATGCCTGATTGAAAGCGATTTGGAATTACCCATTCGGAGCATCCCATGAGCGAATTCTTTCTTCTTACCTTGATCGCCCCACCCGGTCACGAGGAACCCATAATCGATTGGCTATTGCAGTACGAGCATCCGAGCGGATTCAGCAGCTTTCCGATCAGCGGCCATTCGAGCCATCCGGAAAGCTTGACCCTGGTTGAGCAGGTGACCGGACGCAAGCGGCAGGTTCGCTTCGATGTGCAGCTCGCCGGCTCCGACCTGGAGGTGTTGCTGGATCGATTAAAGACGGATTTCGCAGGATCGGCGATTCACTACTGGGTTTCGCCGATTGTCGATGCGGGGCGGCTTTGATGGACGGAGAGCGGCTCCGGGCCGATTAGAACAAACGATCGTCCGATCGCGGCGGCGGTACCGGATGAACAGTCTTTTGGTAGGTCGCCAGAATGCGCTGAACATAGTTGCGGGTTTCCCGATAAGGGGGAACGCCCTGATATTGTTCAACGGTTCGCTCGCCTGCGTTGTAAGCGGCCACCGCCCATTCGACGTTGCCGCCGAAATGCCGCAACAGCCAGTGGAGATATGCGGTTCCGCCCTTGATGTTTTCCACCGGGTTCCAGACATCCTTGATGCCGAAACGCTCCGCCGTGGCGGGAATGAGCTGCATCAGTCCCTGGGCGTTCTTGCTGGAGAGTGCGGACGGATTGAAACCGGATTCCGCCTGGATGACGGCTAATACCAATCGCGGATCGATGGAATATTGCGGTGCGATCTGGCTGACCCAACTTTCGACGAGTTTCCGGCTTGGATTTGAACTGGGCTCGATGCTGGCTGTAACCGGTGCCGGTTCGGGCTGGCAGTCGGAGTCGTCCGCAGGGGTTATGCCCTGGTAGCGCACCAGCATCCGCGCCGCATAAACATCGCCGGTCTTGGCCGCACGCATGAACCAGCCTACGGCGACGTCCGCCTTGCGGGAAAGTCCTCGGCCGTTGAAGTACATCCAGCCGAGGTTGTACGCCGCTTGCGCATCCCCGAGCAACGCCGCTTTGCAGTAAAGGCGGTAAGCCTCGGCGTAGTCCTGTTTGACGCCTCGGCCGTGCTCGTAGCGCAGAGCCAGGGTGCGCAGATCGCTTGCCGTGTCGATGCTGTCCTGCGCCAGGACAAGCGTCGCGCTGATACTTAGCAGCCAACCAAGCAGGAGTCGAATTGCAATCAAATTGGGCTCTCCAAAACCGACGGCACTGGTTAAGCAGCGTATGTGCCAATCGTTTGGAATGCGTGTGTCGCCTGCAAACTTGGGGCAAGCCCGCGGCTCGGACGCCGCAACTGTAAAATTTTTCGACAAATGGACTGTGTCGTACAGGGCGACACCCGATACGGTTCAGACGCGGACCGCACGGTTATGGCTATAAGTCATTGAAGGGCTGGCGGAAATTGGAGATCTCCCGCCTCCGATACGTAAAAGCCCCTGGAATGGCGATAGCCTCGAAGGAAGCATTTCGAGGCGGAAAGAGCGGGAAGATTAGTCCGGGGAGTGTAAAGCAGGTTTTACGGCGACTCGGCCGGATGCAAATGCTTCCAGCGGAAGCAATCGACGGTGTGGTCGTTGACCATCCCGATCGCCTGCATGTAGGCGTAACAAATGACGGAGCCGACAAAACGAAATCCGCGTTTCTCGAGGTCCTTGCTCATCGCGTCGGACTCGGGCGTTCGGGCCGGCACGTCCGCCATGCTCCGCCAGGCGTTTTGCTTGGGACAGCCGTCGACGAAGCGCCAGAGAAAGGCGTCGAAGCTGCCGAATTGTTCCTTCACGTCCAGAAAACGGCGGGCATTGTTTACCGCCGCGGCGATTTTGAGGCGGTTGCGAACGATGCCGGGATTGGCCAGCAGTTCGGCGGTCTTGGCTTCGTCGTAGCGGGCCACGTGTTCGGGATCGAAGCCGTCGAAAGCCGCGCGGTAGGCGTCTCGTTTACGAAGAATCGTGGTCCAGGAAAGGCCGGCCTGTGCGCCCTCCAGAATCAGGAATTCGAACAGCAGGCGGTCGTCGTGGACGGGCGTTCCCCATTCATGATCGTGATAAGCCTGCTCCAGCAGGCTGCGCTCGGCCCAGGTGCAACGAGTCAATGGTTCCAATGGGTCCATACCGGAGTCAGATCGGACGGAAGCGGGGGTAATCGGCCCAGTTTCACCCAGGCTGTTTCCGGGCTGTGAAAGTCGGAGCCGCTGGAGGCGCGCAATCCGAAACGCCGCGCGTATTCGGCGCTGGACTGGGTATCGCTAGGAGAGGCCGTTCCCGAGACGACCTCGATCGCCTCGCCGCCGCATTCCTTGAATTCCCCGATCAGCCGTCGCATCCAACTGGCGGTGAGTTTGTAGCGCTGCGGATGGGCCAGCACGGCGCCACCGCCTGCTTCGCGAATCCAAGCGATGGCATCCGCCATTTCGGCCCACCGGGTCGAAACATAGCCCGGCTTGCCGCGGGTCAAGAAACGCTCGAACACGTCTTTCATGCTTCCTGCCAGACCTAGCTCCACGAGATGGCGAGCGAAATGGGTGCGTGTAATCATGCCGTCGCCGGCCATTTCCCGCGCCGCTTCAAAGGTGCCAGGAACACCGTAGCGGTCGAGGCGCCGGCCGATCTCTTGCGCCCGTTCGAGGCGCGTTGCCTGGAGGCGGCTCAGTCCCTGTTTTAGGACGTTGCAGTGACGGTCGATGCGCAAACCGACGATGTGGATGGTTTTGTCCGCCCAGGTTACCGATATTTCGACGCCGGGAATCAGTTGAATGCCGGCTTCGAGGGCGGCGGTCTCAGCCTCGTCTAGGCCCGCGGTGGAATCATGATCGGTGAGGGCGAGCACGTTTACGCCGGCTGCTGCGGCCTGGCGAACCAATTCGGACGGCGAATAGGCGCCGTCGGAAGCAGTGGAATGGGTGTGGAGATCGTACAAAGGCACGCCCGAGGTTTGAGTCCGGAAAGCCGGGTATTGTACCCGATTTACGGCTGGCGATTTTCGGCTTCCCTCCGGCGAATCGAGCCGTAGGGCACGGCTTAGGAGGTGAACGATAGATCCCGTGCGCGCCGCACCGCGGGTTTCTGGCCATAGAGCCGCGCGTACAAACCTTTGCCGGAAACCAGGGTTTCATGATCGCCCTGCTCGCAAATGCGCCCGTCCTCGAACACGTAAATGCGGTCGGCGTGTTTGATCGCGCTCAAGCGGTGGGCGACGATGATCGTCGTGCGGTCCGCGAGGAATTCGTCCAGACCTTCGTACAAGCGGGTCTCCGTTTCATTGTCGATGGCCGAGGTCGCTTCGTCGAGGATCACCACCTTGGGATCGGCCAGGATCATGCGGGCGATCGCCAGCCTTTGGCGCTGACCACCGGAAAGCCGCATGCCCAGCCGGCCGACGACGGTATCCAGCCGGTCGCGGCTGTCTTCCACCACGTCCCTGAGTTGGGCGATTTCGAGCGCGCGCCAGAGTGCTTCGTCGGGCGCCGGACGGCCCAGGGTCAGGTTGGCTCGGACGGTGTCGTTGAACAGCACCGGGTGCTGCAATACCGTGACCACATGTTCCCGTATCACGTCCATCCCGATTTTGTCCATAGGCGCGCCGTTGAAATAGACCATGCCCGAAGTCGGGGGATAAAGGCCGATCAATACTTGCACCAAGGTCGATTTGCCGCCGCCGCTTGCACCGATCAACGCGACTTTCTCGCCGGGGCGGATGTCCATGGAGATGCCGCGCAAAACCTCGTTGCCGTTCGGATAGGCGAAGTGAAGATCGTCGATGAAGATGCCCACTCTCCTATCCTTTTCGAAGGGATCGATCAGATGCGGGTACTTCGGCTCCTGCTTCAGGTCATTCAATTGGTTGATCCGCTCCAGCGCCGCCTTCGCGCCGAACCAGGCGTACTGTATTCCCAGAATCTCCTGCACCGGGGTCATCATGAACCACAGGTAGCCCGAGACCGCCATCATCTCGCCGACGGTGAGGTCGGAGTAGATCACCATAAAAAAAGCCAAGGCGCGGAAGACGTCGAACCCGAACAGGAAGACCAGAAAACTGACCCGGTTGGCGGCGTCGCTTTTCCAGGCGTAGGCGGCCGAATTCTCGCGAACCGTCCGTGCCGCTTCCATCAGCCGCCCCATGTAGTGCTTCTCCCGATTGCTGGCCCGGATTTGATGGATGGCATCCAGGGTTTCGGTGAGTGCGAGCTGAAAGGCGCCGATCGCGGAATTTTCTTCGCGCTTCAGATTTTTTACCCGTTTTCCCAGCGTTTTGGTGAAAAAAATCACGATTGGATTCAGGAACAGGATGAACAGCGCAAGCTGCCAATGCATCCACAGTAGAATGACGGCGGTGCCGGTCAAGGACAGTAACGCCACCACGAAGCGCGCGACGGTTGTGCCGATGAACGTATCGAGCGTATCGAGGTCGGTGACCAGATGGGTCACGACGGAGCCGCTGCCGAGATTTTCGTATTCCGCCATGGAGATGCGCTGCAGCTTGCCGATCAGCCGGCAGCGGATGCGATAAATGGTGTCTTTGGCAATAAAGCTGAACTGCCGCGTCTGCCACACGTTAAAGATCGCCGCGATCAGGCGCAGGAGCAAAGTAAGCCCCAGTATGGCCGAAATATACAGGGCCGGCCCATGCCATTCGGCGGGAAAAAGCCGGTCGAGCAGGCCGACGGCCATGCCGGGCTTGTTCAACAAGACCTCGTCCACCAGCAGCGGCATGAGTAAAGGCACGGGGACCGCGCTCAAGGCTGCGAACACGGCGATCAGGTGAGCGGTGAACAATTCGCGCTTGTGCTCCAATGCGACGGATCGGATATAGGCCCAGGTGAAGCGGTGGGAATTCTGAGGACTGGAATCGGAAACCATTTCTAAGTCGTTAGGCCCTAAGAGCGGGATAAATCAGCGGCACGCTTTCGGCAGGCAATCCAGGACCGGGTGGAGAAAAGCGTCCGTAGCCAGCGAGCGTTTTCGCCGGCAGCGGGCCGACGATACGCTCCAGTTCGGACAGCCGAATGCCTTGGCGGACCAAATAACTAATATAAGTGTGGCGCAGGGCGGATGCATCGATCGTTTCGGGCTGCGCAAGGCCGGAATCGACGGCCGCGCAGGCGATCAACGATGCCGGGTCGTCTGTTTCCAAGCTGGGAAAGTCTTCGCTTTCGGCCAACCAAAGTTTAAGGCGCCGAGGAATGGGCACGGCCCTAGAATTTTTGCCGTCGATACGCAGCGTATCACCGGCGTGTTCGAACTGCTCGGCACGCAGTTCCGCGATTTCCTCAAGGCTCAGACCGGATAGAAACAGGCCTATCGTCCATTTGGTGCTGCGATTGGCCGCTTCCAGTAATACGCGGACCTCCGGCTCGGTCAGTTCTCGTATCGTCGGGCTTTCCAAAGCGGGAAATTGTTCTGCGGGAAGGGCCGACGGCGTTGTCATTCGACGCTCAAGCAAAATTTTTTCCGGCACCGAATAAACGTGGATATCGGGTAAGACTGTCGCAGGCGGCGGGGTTTCCCGGCGCGTGAGGTATTCGTAAAGCCACACGGTGATCAGGCCGAGGCCGAGGCTGCCGCCGAAGACGATACCGCTGTCGCGCCAATAATTCGGCCAGATTGGTCGAGCCGGGGCATAGCCCCGTTCCAAGACCTGGAGTTGAGGGAGGTTTTCGTAAGGTTTCGCTTCGACCTGTGCCAGCCGGATTTCGGCGTCGCGGTAAACCTCTTCAAGCTTTTCGAGGTTTGCGCGCATAGCCTCATGCTCGGCGAAACGGCTTGTGAACTCGGTCGCCTCCTGCTCATGCGCCTCGATTTGACGGCGTATTTCCCGGACGGTCTGTTGAGCGGACGCATAAGCCTGTTGTGCTTCGCTCAATGCGTTCTGTTTCCCGTATTCGAGCTTTTTCTTGATCTCGTCTTCGGTTTGTTTGAGCTGTTCCGGAATAAGCTTGAACTGAGGCTGTAGCGAAAGGTATTGAGACGTGTATCGGCGTTTCAAATCCTTGAGCTGCTGGCGCAGGTCGTGCGCTTTCTTTTCCAGACTCGCCAATCCTTGCTCATCGCTGGGCGGCACCACGGGCTCGCCTCGGGCGATGGCCTCTTTGATGGCGTCGAGCTGGGCTTTCGCTTTGACCTCATCCTCGGTGGCTTTGTTGAGTGCGGTGTTGAGACCGGAAAGCCGGGCCATGGCGCGGTTGTCCGCGTCGTTTTTCGAAACGATGCCGTGTTTACGGCGAAATTGATCCAGTTCCCAGCGCTTTGCCTCGATTTTTTGGGCGAGCTGTTGAAATTCGAGCTGCAAGGCCGTGGCGGTGCCGTCTTTCGTTTCGCGGGTCTGTCGTTCACGGCGCGCTTGATAGGCATCGATCCAAGCGTTAATGACCGAAGCCAGAACCTTGGGGTTCGATCCTTTGGCGTGCAGCTTAACGATGTTGGTCTCGGTTATGACATCGACCGAGAGCAAGGCCTGAAGATCGCCGACAGTCAAGTCGGACAATTCGGGTGCGTCATCAGCGGCTCTTAAGTTTCTCAAAGTTGCTTCAAGCAAAGGGACGCCGAGCAGGATCTCGCTTTGTACAGTAACGTGCTGGACGCTGGCTTTCGCGTCTGCTTCGTCTATGGCGGTAGGCGCTACCGTAAGCAATGCGGCCGTGCTCTCATAGACCGGCTCGCGCAGCCACACAAAAGTCGCGCCGGTCACGAAGGCGAGCAAGAACGCACAGGTAAACACCATGAGACGGTGGGATCTTGCGGGTGGCAGGTCTGCGCCGGAATACCCCAAGAAATCCCTTGGCGGCTGTGAGCTGCGCAAAATTTCGATCGACGGTAGATCCTGCATGGCTGATTTCCCGCGAAGGTTGCTCGTTGTCGTTTACACGCTCGGTATTCTAGCCCGTGTAGGCTCGGGCCGGTCTATAAAAGCACATCACCGATTGGATCAGCTTCCGGGAATGATAACCCGACCGGTATGTCGAACCGTGTTCTCTGTGTCGGCCAACTTTGACGAGATGACGGCCGATGGCCAAAGCATCGGCTGTGAATTCCGCGTTGGCGGACGTGTGGATAGATTTCATTTCTTGTTGGGAAATATGACGGTGTCTCAATACCGACTTTGCCGCACGCTGCTGGAATTCATGTTTTCCTGATACAATAAGCCTTTTCTTTGCTAGGCCTTGACGGGAAATAAACTTTCGTGCGTTCCGAGGGTGCTATCCGGAAGTTCTCATCGATAAATGGATTTTCGCCCACGATAAAGTTTGGCAATCGGCTTGGAATTTTGGTACGGCCTGGTCGCCCTCGGTAACCAGTGGGTGCCGAGGGGCAACATAAAACAACAGCGATATCGGGCACTTTTATGATTGTTAAGGAATCTAGATTACAACAGAGACAGCACAGTTACAGTCGGGACGAACTGATTCAATGCGGACGCGGTGAAATGTTCGGCCCCGGCAATGCCCAGTTGCCGCTTCCTCCGATGTTGATGTTCGATCGCATCACCCGTATCAGTTCCGATGAGGGGCTTTACGACAAAGGTATGATCATCGCCGAGTTGGATATAACGCCGGACCTTTGGTTTTTTTCCTGCCACTTTCAGAATGATCCTGTGATGCCGGGCTGTCTCGGCCTTGACGCCATGTGGCAGATGATCGGATTTTACCTCGGTTGGATGGGCGGGTTAGGGCGCGGGCGCGCGTTAGGTGTGGGAGAGGTCAAGTTTCGCGGCCAGGTACTGCCGCATCATAAGCTTGTGACTTACCGTATTCATCTCAAGCGGGTGATGATGCGCAAGTTAGTCATGGGGTTTGCCGACGCGGAAATGGAGTGCGATGGCAAGGTCATCTATGAGGCTAGCGATCTTCGGGTCGGCCTGTTTACCTCTACAGATGCGTTCTGAGCGAGCTATACAGATATGAGACGCGTTGTTGTAACCGGCATCGGTATCGTTTCCAGCATAGGCAGCAATCAACAGGAGGTAACCGAGTCTCTGCGACAGGGGCGTTCGGGTATTCGGTCCAGCGAAGAATACCGGGAGATGGCATTCCGCAGTCAGGTCTACGGTCCGATCGATCTGAATTTGGACGATCTTATAGATCGCAAGATTCGCAGATTCATGGGAGATGGCGCAGCGTACAATTACCTCGCCATGCAGGAGGCGATCGCCGATTCGGGCTTGGACGAATCCGAAATATCGCATTCTAGAACCGGCTTGATCATGGGGTCGGGCGGTCCTTCCACGGCGAATCTCTTGCTTGCGTTCGACAACTATCGTGAGAAGGGCGTTAAGAAAGTTGGGCCTTATATGGTGCCCAGGACCATGTCCAATACCAATTCCGCCTGCCTCGCGACGCCGTTCAAGATCAAGGGGGTCAATTACTCCATCAGTTCCGCATGCGCGACCAGTGCCCACTGCATAGGAAATGCGGCGGAACTTATTCATCTGGGCAAGCAGGACATCATTTTTGCCGGCGGCGGCGAGGAAGTGCATTGGACGATGACCGTGCTCTTCGATGCGATGGGAGCGTTGTCTTCGCAATATAACGACAGGCCCGAGATTGCATCGCGTCCCTATGATGCCGACCGGGACGGATTCGTTATTTCGGGAGGCGGCGGGGTACTGGTTCTTGAGGAGCTGGAGCATGCCAAGGCCCGTGGAGCCAAGATTTACGGCGAGCTTATCGGATACGGCGCGACCTCCGACGGTTTCGACATGGTGCAGCCTTCCGGCGAGGGGGCTGCGCGTTGCATGAGGCAAGCCATGGAAAGTGTGCGCAACAAGATCGATTACATCAATGCGCATGGAACGAGCACGCCGATCGGCGATATTAAAGAGCTGCAGGCCGTGAAATCCGTTTTCGGCGATGAGGTTCCGCCCATTAGTTCGACAAAGTCGTTGACAGGCCATGCTTTGGGCGCTGCGGGCGTGCACGAAGCGATTTATTCCTTATTGATGATGAATGGCGGTTTCATTTCCGCTTCGGCCAATATCGAAACGCTGGACCCGGGCGCGGAAGGCGTTCCCATCGTGCGGAAGCGGATCGACGATGCCCGCATCGACACGGTCATGTCGAACAGCTTCGGGTTTGGCGGGACTAATGCTAGTTTGATCTTCGGGCGTTATGGTGGATAGGGCGGCAGGCGCTCTGACCGAAAAGCAGCGTTACGAATTCAATAAGCTGCAAAAGAGATTGCGCCGTTTAGTCGGCGAGGCCATCGCCGACTATCGAATGATCGAGGACGGCGACAAGGTGATGGTTTGCCTCTCGGGAGGAAAGGATTCCTACACGCTTCTGGATGTCCTGCTCAGTCTTCGGCTGAATGCCCCGGTTCAGTTCGACATCATTGCTGTTAATCTGGATCAGAAGCAGCCGGGATTTCCCGAGCACGTGCTGCCGGAGTATCTCGCCGGTCGCGGGATTCCTTACCATATCATTGAGCAGGATACCTACAGCATCGTCAAGCGGGTAGTACCGGAGGGCAAGACGACATGCGGTTTGTGTTCCAGATTACGACGCGGGTTGCTTTACCGATATGCCGCTGAGCACGGCATTACCAAGATCGCGTTGGGTCACCATCGCGACGATATCCTTGAAACCTTCTTTCTCAACCTGTTTTACGGCGGCACCCTTAAGGCAATGCCGCCCAAACTGTTGAGCGATGATCGGCGCCATATCGTTATTCGGCCACTTGCGTACTGCCGGGAAAAGGATATTGAAGAATACGCGCGCATCAAAGCGTTTCCGATTATCCCGTGTAACCTCTGCGGCTCGCAGGAAAATTTGCAGCGTAAGGCGATGAAGGAAATGCTGCAGTCATGGGAAAAGCAGTTCCCAGGGCGCTTGGAAACTATTTTTACAGCGCTGCAGAATATAGCGCTATCTCAGCTTGCGGATCGCAATTTGTTCGATTTCATCGGGCTCGATCAGGTACGAGGCGATGTGACTGGTAATCAGGATGCTTCCGTCTCCGCCGGGCTGGAAGTGCTTTTTCTCTGAATGATCCAATCGGTACCTCGTGTTTTCTGCCCGTGCTAGGCGGGTGCGTGGGTTCAAACGTTCCGCCCTTTCTGCCCCTTGCATTTTCGGGAAATCTTCTTTATAAAAGATTCCGTGCTACATGCACTACCAACTAAAAAATCTTAAAGCTTTGGAAATTGAGGAGGATCTTATGAAAAAATTGGCATGCGTTATCAGCTTGGTCATGGTAGCTCTGGGAGTGATTGCTTGCGGTAACTCTCCTGACGGTGACAAACAGAAGATCTCGACCACCGTATCCCCGAGCCTTTAATTTTTTTTTTGATAAGTCTTTCTGCCCTTTGTACGAAGCGGCAGTAGCTTTTAATAATTAGCTTTTAGCCTTTAAAGGCACCGATATTAACCTGGATGAAGGTTTCTTCATCCAGGTTTTTTTGTGTCACTGAATCATAAAGGCGCGGCTGGTTTACGTACCGTTTTTGTTGCTACGATTAACGGATCGATCCGTTGGGCCGCTCGTGACAGACGTCCAGCGACTTGACAGCGCTAGCTCAGACGGTAAGATAACCGGCGCGATAGCATTGTTCTGCTATTAAGATTTTCGATAAAACCAAATAAGGTAGGTTAAGAAATGGGAGCCATACTAGATTTAGTTGAAAAAATGAGAACCCCGATGGGTATGGTGGTCACTATCGTAGTTATAGCTGCTGCCGTCTTCTTCGTCCGTTGGGTTTTCAGCGACGACGACAAGAAATAGGCCACCAAATGTGGCAAGCATAGGCGTTACCTTATAAGTTTTTAATCTTAGTTAACAATCCTATCCTTGCCACTTCCTCGTAAGACTTCTCCTCCACCGCTCGTCTAGCTGGGCAAATAGCCTAGCCATTCCCGAAACCAATCGATTCTGGTGCCCCAAATCCACCACCCGTTATAATTGCTTGCCCTCTTTTTCTACGAGAGCTGTTTTTCGGGTGCGAAGCTCGCGCCCTCTGGGAAAGCAGTTCGTCGATAGGAAATAAGGGGTTGTTTACATCCTTGCCAAGGGAGGGGGAGGAAATATGCGAATATTCATCACTGGCGGAACTGGGTTTATCGGCAGGAGCTTATGTAAAGCACTGCTTGGCGCAGGTCATCAGTTGACCGTGCTTAGTCGAAAGCCTGAGACAGTGCCCGGAAAGTGCGGGATCGGAGTGGTCGCGCTGAAAAGTTTAGCCGAATGGACGTCGGATCAACATTTCGACGCTGTGATCAATTTAGCGGGAGAACCCATTATCGGCCCCCGTTGGAGTGAGCAACGAAAACAAATTCTATGGAATAGTCGAGTCACCCTGACCGAGCATCTCATCGACGCGATCCGTAATGCCAATTCCAAGCCGACGGTGCTTATCAGCGGATCAGCGGTTGGAGTCTACGGTGATCAGGGGAACGAAATCCTTGATGAAAATTCGCCCCCGGTACGGGGCGAGTTCGGCCAAGAACTATGCGAGGCATGGGAGCGTGTCGCATTAAGTGCAAGGGAATACGGCGTTCGGGTATGCCTGCTTCGGACCGGATTGGTCATCGGCAAGAATGGCGGATTTCTGCAAAAAATGCTGCTTCCGTTCAAGCTTGGGTTAGGTGCGCGGCTTGGCGATGGTAAGCAATGGATGTCTTGGGTTCACATAAACGATCACGTTGCGATGACTCAGTATTTATTGGAGTCGCCGGCTCTCGACGGAGCGTTCAACCTAACGGCACCTGAACCGGTGCGCAACGATGAGTTTACTCAATGTTTGGCAAACGTTTTGAGACGGCCCGCGCTACTAACCGTTCCGGCATGGCTTCTCAGGCTGGGTGCCGGCGAAATGGCGGAGTTGATGCTGGGGAGTCAGCGGGTGATTCCCAAGCGTTTTCAGGGCCAGGACTTTAAGTTTTTGTATAACACCTTAGGGCTGGCGTTGCAGGATACGCTTGCGTCAAACAAACCTCATGTTCCCTGAATTTTTGCACGCCGGTAGTAGTGCGAAACTGATTGGTATGCTTTTCATGCTGTAGTCACCGTTATCCGTTGCGAATGGTTATGGCTGGATTTGGGCAACGAAATCGATAAAACTCCGCGCCGGTAACGCGCCTTTATGTTGTCCTGGTCAATCTCGGCAGGCAGATGTATGACCCGCTCAAAAAAACCATAGGCTCGTTCCAACAGAAAATAACGTTCGCCAATGCTTCCCTCGTGCGCATTTCGCTTTTCGCCCCGGACGATTAGCTGATCTTCGAGGATTTGTATTTCGAAATCGTCGGCCTCCATTCCCGGGATTTCTATATCGATCGTAATCCGATCATTCTCCTCCCGCACTTCCGCTGGCAATAAACCCCATCGCGACGCTCCCTGCGTCAATTTTCCCCCTTCGTGAGGAGGCTCGCGAAGTGTAAAGCGCGTGAGTGCATGGGACGCTCGTTGTTTCAAGGCAGACCAGCCTTCGGCAAGCGAATGCAAAGTATGGTGTAGACCGTGGTGTATGTGGTTCAGCGTGTTCATAGAAGGCCCTAAAATGTCACTTACAGCGCGCGCCGGCGTAAAGCCTCGAGTTCTTCGAGTAAATCCAATGCCAGTGCCGCGCCGGGCAGGTTAACCCCGAGATCGCGTTGCAGATGTAACGCCGTTTGCAAGCGCCGTAACGCGGCGGTGTTGAATTGCCAATTCATCGGCTCCGAGCCTTCTGGATCGACAATTCCTTCGTTAACCATTTCAAAAATGGATTCCGCGTCGACTCTGCATGCCTCGCATACATCTACCAGAGATAGTTTAATCGTTTCGTCCAATACCATACCGGACGAGGAGGTAGCGGTCCGATTCGTCATGTTCACGCTCCCATATGCGCCCGTGGATTCATCGGCATGACCTCGGCCATCTTTCTATAGAGAGACTTGGCCTCCGCGGTTGTGGCCTCCGGAATCACGATGCGCAGAGTTACAATTTGATCTCCTGGTGGAGTGCAGGGCAGCCCGCGGCCTTTTAAGCGCAGCCTCTGCCCACTTTGAGAGTTAGGAGGGAGCTTGAGTTCGACTTTGCCGCCTAACGTCGGTGTGGGAACCGAAAGTCCGAGAGCGGCCTCCCAGGGCGTTACTGGCAACTCCAGCGAGATATCCGCGCCTTCGGCGCGAAAGAATGGATGAGGCTTAAATCGTATTTCCAGATAAAGATCACCCGCCGTGCCGCCCAACCGACCCGATCCGCCCTGCCCGGACAGGCGAATGCGTTGTCCTTCTTTGACGCCTTTCGGTATCTTGACGTTTAAGGTGCGGGTCTTGTTAACAACCCTGCCTTTTGCATCGATTTCCGGGCTCGCAAGAGTAACCGTTTGAGTCCCTCCCGAGAATGCCTCGTCGAGGCTGATGTAAATGTTGGCATATTGATCCTGGCCAGATAGAGGTCCGGTCCAGCCGCTACGGGGTTCTCGCCGCCCGCCTCGCGTAGCCCGGCCGAATAGGCTGTCGAAAAAATCGCTAAATCCGCTTGCGTCGCTCCCCGTAAAACCGCCACCACCAAAGTCGAAGTCAAATGCCCAGTCGGGTGGAGGCGTAAAACGTTCGCCGTGCTGGCGACCGGCCGCGATTTGATCGTAAGCCGCGCGCTTTTCCGGGTCTTTCAAAACTTCATAAGCCTCGCCAAGTTCCTTGAAGCGCTCCTCGGCATTACGTTCCTTGCTGACGTCCGGATGATATTTGCGGGCGAGCTTACGATAGGCTCGCTTTATATCCTCTTGCGAGGCGTCTCTGGATACACCCATGATCTTGTAATAATCCTTGAATTCCATGAAACAGTGTTCCCTGTTAGATTTTGGATAAGGCTACCGCTGCGGGGTAAGTTATGACATTGAAAAGCCTTAGAAATCATAACAATGTAAAGCAAGCAAGCACAGCTGCGCCGGTCAGGTGGCATGCTTTGGAGCAGGTATCTGCGGCGTATCAAAGACGAACCCCGCTTTCGCGGGGTTCTCGGTTTGACAGACGAGCTAAATGGCTCGTTTAGAAGGCCAGAGAGCCACGCATCTGAACCGTGTCGAGATCTGACGGATCCCCTTCGAGAAGTGCTCGACTTGTCCCGGCGGTGCCGAGATCTATATCGATCACATGGGTGTAGTCCAGCATCAACCGGAACCACGGATTCAGATACCAGTTGACACCGAGGGTCGCCGCTGTCTCGCGTCCGCCACGTTCGCCGGGCGTACCGATCTTGTTCATGTTGACTTGCGAAATGCGGCCTTTGAGTTCCCAGGCGCCCCAGCCGCCGGCCAAGTCAAAGTTTCGATTGGGCGTTAAACGCTTAATGACGGCATCTTTCGGATCGTAGGCGGCGGCCCGCGATTCGCCGGTCAGGCTATACATCACGTCGAAGTGCCAACCGTCGAACTTGGCGTCTTCGGTTCCATCCCCGTTCCGTTGCAAATAGGCCACGTTATATTCGCTTTCGAACGAGACGGGGCCGTAGGCGCCCGTTGCCTCGGCGTTGAAAAACACCTCATCGTCGATATTTCCGATATTCCCGGTATCGATCGGATAGAAGTGATCGATGTGAGTGGGGCGATTGCGATACCGAACGGTTTTG
>NZ_CP194898.1:2355000-3282500 GCF_051027445.1 Methylocaldum sp. GT1TLB | reverse complement strand
AGTAACGATAATGCGGGTGAAAAACCCGCACGCCGAAAGCCCAAGGTTTCCTGCGCAACGTTAATCGGCGCAGGGTTAGTCGGCACCTAAGGCGAGGCCGAAAGGCGTAGTCGATGGAAAACCGGTTAATATTCCGGTACCGGGTGTAACTGCGATGGGGTGACGGAGAAGGCTAGGTCAGCCGGGTGTTGGACGTCCCGGTTTAAGCGAGTAGGCAGATCCTTTAGGCAAATCCGGAGGGTCAATGTCGAGACGTGATGACGGTGTCTTGGTTCGCCAAGACCGAAGTGATTGATGCCACGCTTCCAAGAAAAACCTCTAAGCTTCAGGTTACATCTGGCCGTACCAAAACCGACACAGGTGGGCAGGATGAAAATTCTAAGGCGCTTGAGAGAACTCGGGTGAAGGAACTAGGCAAAATGGTACCGTAACTTCGGGAGAAGGTACGCCCCTGGTACGTGAAGTGACTTGCTCATGGAGCGGAAGGGGGTTGCAGTGAAACGGTGGCTGCGACTGTTTAATAAAAACACAGCACTCTGCAAACTCGAAAGAGGACGTATAGGGTGTGACGCCTGCCCGGTGCCGGAAGGTTAATTGATGGGGTCAGCGCAAGCGAAGCTCTTGATCGAAGCCCCGGTAAACGGCGGCCGTAACTATAACGGTCCTAAGGTAGCGAAATTCCTTGTCGGGTAAGTTCCGACCTGCACGAATGGCGTAACGATGGCCACACTGTCTCCACCCGAGACTCAGTGAAATTGAACTTGCTGTGAAGATGCAGTGTACCCGCGGCTAGACGGAAAGACCCCGTGAACCTTTACTACAGCTTTACACTGGACTTTGAATTCGCTTGTGTAGGATAGGTGGGAGGCTATGAAGCCGGGACGCCAGTTCCGGTGGAGCCAACCTTGAAATACCACCCTGGTGAATTTGGAGTTCTAACCCAGGTCCGTGATCCGGATCGGGGACCGTGTATGGTGGGTAGTTTGACTGGGGCGGTCTCCTCCCAAAGCGTAACGGAGGAGCACGAAGGTGCGCTCAGCACGGTCGGAAATCGTGCACAGAGTGTAAGGGCAAAAGCGCGCTTGACTGCGAGACAAACACGTCGAGCAGGTACGAAAGTAGGTCCTAGTGATCCGGTGGTTCTGTATGGAAGGGCCATCGCTCAACGGATAAAAGGTACTCCGGGGATAACAGGCTGATACCGCCCAAGAGTTCATATCGACGGCGGTGTTTGGCACCTCGATGTCGGCTCATCACATCCTGGGGCTGTAGCCGGTCCCAAGGGTATGGCTGTTCGCCATTTAAAGTGGTACGCGAGCTGGGTTTAGAACGTCGTGAGACAGTTCGGTCCCTATCTGCCGTGGGCGTTGGAGATTTGAGGGAAGTTGCTCCTAGTACGAGAGGACCGGAGTGAACGAACCTCTGGTGTTCCGGTTGTCACGCCAGTGGCACAGCCGGGTAGCTATGTTCGGACAGGATAACCGCTGAAAGCATCTAAGCGGGAAGCCCCTCCCAAGATGAGATCTCCCTGGGACTGCGAGTCCCCTGAAGGGCCCTGGAAGACCACCAGGTTGATAGGTGGGGTGTGGACGGTCAGTAATGGCTGAAGCTAACCCATACTAATGGCCCGTGAGGCTTGACCATATAACACCCAAACCGTTTGGGTGATGACACAAACGCCGTGTACGTTGTCCGAGTGAAGAGCTAAAAAATAAAAGCTCGACTCAAACCAGTTTTGCCTGGTGGCCAGAGCGAGCGGGAACCACCCGACCCCATCCCGACCTCGGAAGTGAAACCGCTCAGCGCCGATGATAGTGCAGATCCCTGTGCGAAAGTAGGTCACCGCCAGGCACCTCCTACCCAAAGCCCCGTCGCCTAAATGGCAACGGGGCTTGTTCTTTTGTCGCTGCTCAGTGTCATTGACACGAGACCGTCTATCGGTGACGCCAATGTATTGTTAGCTAAACTATCGACGCGATGCATTCGTGTGGCTGCTGACAGGCGATGCAGTCACACTTACCTCCATCGCAGCGAGTTGAGCATTCGGGTGTGAACGTATAGGGATAAAAGGTATCGCTATTAGCGCAGTTGATCGGATAAATGCTGTTCAGGGAAGATCGATGTTTTTCATTAATTGACCGGTCCATACTCCTTCCCCAAATTTCTTACACTATAGTCGTTTCAAGCTTCGCCCAAATTGGCAAGCATTGTTACCGGCGCGGAATTTTGTCGCATTTCCGGATGCTGCCGCGCGAGATGTATTGCAGACAAAAAACCCGGTCGAAGCCGGGTTTTCTGCGTACGCCGGTCGTCTCGAATACCTTGATCAGCACTGCTCCACAGTTATTTTGTTTGTTGCTCAACCTCTTTTTTGGTCTCCTCATAAGCATCATAAGGCACGCTAGACATTTCTCGACCTTTCAACAAAAGAACTCCAACAATCACCACGATAATCAATCCGCCAATGTAGAACCAGAAATAATCTTTCTTAGGTTGTTCCGGCTGCCCTTGTCCTGGTTGTTGTGCCATCTTGCTAACCTCCGCTGGTACAAAAAAGAAAAATTGATCACACCCAATTGCTCGGTATGCTGCACTCGGCTTGCTCACGTTGACAGAGACTATTACCCTACGGAATTCGCTGCGACGCAACTAAGTAGAATTGCTTACAGGACGCCGAAGAAGTAGGGAAAAGCTCAACTACTTCGCTTTTCGCTTAGTCCTTCGAAATGCGCGATCCGGAGCCAATGGCTGGAAGAATTTCGCTCGAGCCCGCAACGTGGGTCGTTCCGGGGCAGCTAATCGGCTGAAAACATCGAATAAAGGCCGTAAGCCAGTCCCACCCATGCCAGAGTTCGTACGATTGGCAGCCCCAAAAGAACCAAGCTACAGATGACAACCAAGCTCAAACCGCTCCAGGTGCTCTTTTCCGTTAGCCGATTCACAAGCCAATGGGAGGGGGCGGATTCAGATCTTCTTTCTGCCATGGTTTTTCTCCTTGTGCTGTATTTAAGCTCAGATCGAAACTTGAGCTTGGCGCCGCATTAAGAGCCTATCCCAATAGGCCGGTGGCTCGCCAGGTGATGATGCCCAGTGTCAGATGCAACAGAGCGAGATAGGTATCCGCCCGCTTTTCCCAGCGGATGAGAATGCGCCGAAAGCGGTTCATCCAACTGTGCGTGCGCTCTACGACCCAGCGCCGCGCTGCGAATCCCGCGTCCCGCTTGATCGCTTGGGCCTCCTCGCCGCGGGTTCGAAGGTGGGCCGTGAACCCGAACGCGTGGACAATATCCCGCACCTCGTCATAGTCATACCCTTTATCCAAACATAATCCTTGGGGCTGTTCCGGGGTCGGTTCGGGCCGCTGGGCTTGAACCGCCGCCAGCGTCGAACGGACCAGTTTCATGTCGTGGCGGTTGGCACCCTCGACCACTACGGCCAGTGGGATTCCATCCGCCTCGGTCAACAGGCTGCGCTTGACCCCCTGTTTGCCCCTGTCCGTCGGATTTGGCCCCGTTTTTTTGTGCCGGCCAGGGGCGCCTTGGTCGTGGCGCCATCCAGGGATAGCCAACTCCAGTCGATGCCCTTGAGCCGCTCGTATTCGAGCAACCCCTCCTGCCAGAAACGCTCGAAAATACCCGCCTCAACCCATTCCAGGAACCGGCGGTGGGCACTACTGCTGGAGCAGATCCCCGTCGCATTCAGGGCATTCCATTGACACCCGGTACGCAGGACGAACACAATCGCATTCATCGCCACACGGTCGTCGACCCGGCGACGATGACATCCCAGGGGATGCGGCTTGGGCACGTGCACCGGAAGCAGGGGTGACATCTTTTCCCATAAGGCGTCGGGAATCCGCCAGCCATCGTCTTCGGTAATGAGTCCCATGGGTCTTCTCCTCGGTTACCGGTTAAAGACGCTTATTATCGCCTATTGGGATAGGCTCTAATACTACAGTCGCAGTTATGGTGGACGACCACGACAGCGGCGTCGGTAATGGCACTGCCTGGCGCGCCACTGATGACGGCGCCGCCAGAGTGACCAGGCCAGCACATGCGCCGCCTCGGGACGCCGGGTCCAGAGCACGTGGACCAGCAAGCGGCGGACTTCCGGGGCAGTAAATGGGATCAAGCCGGCCTCAGTGCCCCTTTTTTCGCTTGGGTGCTCATAGCCACCAAGAACGCCTGGGCCAGCAGCGCCAAGGTGATATGCCGATGCCAGGCGTCCCACGTCCGTCCCTCATACTCGTCCAACCCACAGTCCTGCTTGGCCCTCTCGAAGCCCACTTCAATGGTCCACCGTCGCCCGGCGACCTGAATCAGGGTCTCCAGCGTCGTGCCCTCCCGCGGGGCAAACGCTACGTAATACGCCAGCTTGCTCGGATCCTCAAGACTCCGGCGCACCACCAGCCAATGGCCCCAGGCCCGCTCCTCAGCGGTCGGTTGCCACCGCCACAAAGGCTGCCACGCCCAGTCGTACTCCCGTGGCCCCTTGGCACCGTCTCCGGCCGAGTGCCGCTGCCACGCCGAAGCGGGTAGTTCGGCGGCGAGTTCCTGCGCCGGCCGATACACCGGACCATCACGCCACAACGGCACGTTACAGGCCACCCCCAGCACAAACGGCTGGCGCCGTTGCTCCAGCCAAAACCGCAGCCGCCGATCGCCCCCATACACCTCATCACCGGTCACCCAGCGGCACGGCACACCGGCGTCCAACGCGCGTTCGATCATCTCCAACGCTAACCCAGGCTTGGTGCGAAACGTCACCCCTTCAGGCACGTGCGCCTCGGCGCGGCGATGGGGGGCGGCGGCCCACTCCTTGGGCAGGTACAGTGCCCGATCGAGAAAAGCCGCCCCGTGCACACTGGCATAAGCGAGAAAAACGCCGACCTGGCTGTTCTCGATGCGGCCGGCCGTGCCACTGTATTGGCGCTTGACTCCGACCGAGTGCGTGCCTTTCTTCAAAAAACCCGTCTCGTCCACCACTAACACCGCCTCTGGATCGGCCAACCGCTCCACCACGTAAGCCCTCAGGTCATCCCGTACCCGATCGGCATCCCACTCAGCGCCATTCAACAGCCGCTGGACGCCATCCGGGGTCCGCTCCCCCAAGTGCTCCGCCAGCTGCCAGCCGTTCTTGCGCGCGACCGGACTTAACAGCCCACGCAGATACCCCAACGCGCGTTGCCGCGGTTCCGCCCGCCGAAAACGCGAGCCAATCCGCGCATGCAGTGCGGTCAGCTCCGCGTCCCACTGTCGTATCGAGTCTTGCATGGCAGTCTCCTCAGTCGATTACCATGCTTGTTAGACCTAAATAAATGCGGCTGTAGTACTAAGAGCCAATTTTGAAAATTTCGGGCGTCCATTTAGGGCAAAAATGCGAAAGGCGTAAAGAGACGGGAAGGAATATGCAAAGCAGCAAACCAAACCGGATTTCCGGAAACCCACGTACAAATAATCACCTCGTACGACCCTTTCGCAATTGTAAATATGACCTCGGCTAGTCAAGGTAGTTGCCCGAGCGTTTCACCTCATGAATACGAAAATGCTCTGATCGGATCTGCTTTCGACATCGGATACAAGAACTTAGTGAAGCTACCGATGTCACTTTAGATGAGGCAATGCATCGCTTTTTAGGGATGGAGCTTCACGATCCTCAATCTGAAAGGAGATAAGCTTATGAAAAAGCTGATTGCCGTTGGCCTAGTTTGGCTTTCGCTCGCCTTCGGTGGCTGTCAGAACGAGACAACTCCAACCAGTCCCGGCGGTCCCGGTGGCGGCAGCCCAGCCGAGCCGCAGCCAGGACAAGCTCCAAGCGAGCGTTAGTCCGAATCGTTGAGTTTCAATTGAAAAAAAACAGAATTCACCGCTTTGAGACCTGCTGTTTACAGCGGGTCTTTTTTTGCCTATCGATATCAAGGATAGAGAGTTCTTATACCCGAGAACTTATTAAAATTACTTCGCCAGTTATCTGGCGAGCTTATGCCGGAAGCAATGGTGGCAGTCAGGGCATCTGAAGATCAGTAGCCGGCGCCGGACCATCATCGGCAGGCTGGGGCCGGGGTGCGGTGTCGCGCACTTTTTCCCCGGCGGGCGGATTTCTGCCGAAGGTGTTGTAGAAAGCCGAGCGTGACCATGGTCAGCAACGTGTGATGATGAGTGATGAGGTTTGATAATGAGATTGAGTCCATCAAGGTGGTGTAAATTCCGAGGGTGAACCCAGTGTCGGTTATGTGTTGGTTTAAGCGGGCAGTGCCGCGAGGTCGGCGTTCCCCGGGGCCAATTAGACCGTGCAGATAAACCGGTGCCAGTGCTGCCGGGATTCATGTCCTAACGTATCCCAAAAGGGAAGCAGTCAATCCGCTATTTCCTGTTCCCAATGCGTATCCATAACCAGATCAACCGGATGGTTGAATCAAAAATCTGGCGAAGTAGTGCTAGGAGATATCGGATTGGCGTATAAGAATCTGCATGAACTGCCTTTGCACTCGCTAGGTCCAACTTTACGTCCACGGGTTCGGCAGGATCACCGTGTGTCTTTAACGTAGTAGGGTTGTTACATTGAATTCAGCCGACTCAATCCGAGGAGACCGGACATGGCTAGTCTGCACAAGTCCATCGAGATCGATGCGCTGGCACAGGTCGCTTACCACCAATGGTTGCAGTACGAAGAATTTTCCGAGTTTATGGACAACGTCCAGGAAGTCCGCCGTATCGATGACACGCATCTACGTTGGCGCGGCGTGATCGCCGGCAAGCCGATAGAGTGGGTTACTGAGGTTGTCGAGCACGTGCCGGGAAGGCGCATCGTCTGGCGAAATTCGGAAGCTGCCGATACTCATGGCGTAATTATGTTCGAACCTCTGAATATGGGGCGTACCCGGATGACTTTGGACATCGAATACCAACCCGAAAGTCTGGAAGAAAAGATCGGCGACGTCCTCGGCATAGCGGAGGCTAACTTGGAGGATGATCTTCAGAACTTCAAGGAATTCGTCGAATCTCGTGGCAGATACACTGGGGGTCCAGACCCGAACTCCGTCAGTCCGGCCTGATTCTGAGGCTAATCGTATTATTGACCGTGCTGGTGATGCTCTACCGGGTCGGAGCGCGAAGTCGACGCCTTTGCGAGACCGCGGTGACATGTTTGTCCGTGCGCGGTCACGCAAAGGCCCCAAGATCAGTAGGCTGTCGATAAATTGATCCGCCGACCTATATTACCGTCGAGAGAAATCCGAACGTGAGCAGCGTCTTATTTCCTTCCCGGCCAACGCTTAGGGCCGAGAATAGGTAATAATCGTGATAGTCGTAGAGCTCCAAATCGTGCTCAACTGTAAATGAACTGGGTATGCGGTCGAGTTCGATTGCTTTCGTAAAGTGCTCTTCTTTAGCGGGATTATTCAAGAGCATTAGTTCACCGACAATCAGCGCGACGCCCAGAGCCAAACGCCGTAATTTTTGTTTTTCGGTGCCGAAACGGGTGAGCGTACCGCATTTTCGACATTGAAAAAGTTTTTCATAGTTTCGGTGGCCACATTCTTTGCATTCTACGAGGGACATGCACTCAATACCTCAAGCCAAACAAACAGCAAAATTTTTCCTCGTTCGTGAGGAATACCGGCCAGAATCCGCAGAAGGCTAATGAGTTAGCGGAAGCCGGCGACACGCCAGTTTAGCAGGAATGTAGACGCTATGTGGCACTGGGAGGGTTATTACGACCGCGACGAAGTGCAGCGCCCATTCGGACGCACGTAATGTATGGTCGCTGGCGGCTGATATTCAGCTGTGATGAGTTGTGGGTAAATTCCGCAACGACTGTACGCTGGGCAACAGCCGCTGGACGGGCAGCGGCTGCCAAATAAAGGTTCGAAGTCCCCGCGTCTAGACAGGGGGACGGCGGCCCATCAAGAAAAAGACCAGAGCTAAGATCAGTCCGACAACGAACAATATCCAAGCGATATTGACCGCCGTGCCGGCTATGCCGCTGAATCCCAGAAGGGCGGCGATAATGGCGATGACGAGGAAAGTAACTGCCCAACCTATCATGGCATATCCTCCGTGGTTGGTTATTGCACTTCACCGGGCGATGAAATGTGGATGCAATAAATAAGACAAGCGTAAGGCCCGCTTTGCTCAATCGATATCTTTCCGGCACGTGGCCCCGTTCTGACAGAAATCATGCGATAAGCCGACGAGGCCGACCGAGTCGGTACGGTCGGCCCCTAAATTCGGGATACCGCTGTTTGCACCTCATCAAGCCGATTCGCCGCCTTGGCGGAGATCCGTCGGTTTTCGGTGATACCCAAGAAAATGTCTCGGAACATCACGTAATTCACGGCGATCCAGAAGCCTTGAACGATGGGAATGAGCGGATACAGCCCGAATGCTGTGAAAACCAGTACGCTCGCAAAAGAAAAGGCGGCTATCATGAGAATCGAGCTCCGATTCAGCGCGGCGCCATGTTGTCCGTATGCGAGCGCCCTGATGAAGCCTGCACCTAGACTCCGCAATGGATAAAGAAAGCCGAGGCCGACGGGTAAGATCATTGCCCATTCGATAAGATTATTTCCGCTTTCTTCATAAACGTGCGCGAGTTGCGTCGACAAATCGCTTTCACCGTAAGTGTTTGCCGTTTTGGCAGAAACGACTCGACTGCTCTCATTGGCCACGGCTGCCGCTTTGCTGGCGGTGATAGCCATGTTCAGGGGAATGGTCGTCAGAAACACGAACATGCCTACCTGAAAGGCGAATTTGACTGCGTCGCGGAACAGCGAACCGAAACGCGAGCTCATTCCTATCCAATCGGACTCATGATCCACCACCACCGCGAGATTGAACCCGAGCGCGAGTGTCAGATATCCCGCAATCGGTTCCGCAGCGCCCGCGGCGCCGGTAACCAGGCAGCACACGGTCATTACGGCAATCCATACCGGCCATTTCCGCGAAACCAGCTCAAACCCCTGCTTGATCCAGTTTCGCCACGCATCGGGAGACGCCTGTCTGGGTTGGATAAAACCGTTCGCCATGAATAAACCTCGCGCAAGAGCATCGTAGAAAATTGGCGGCACAGTTTACAACACGCCTGGCCCGGTCAACGACGTGGTAACACAGTATTGTTAATTGGTGATCGATCGGCATTCCGTGGTGGCGCTCCAGAGCGGCGTCTTGCAATTCACCAAGGCTGGGTCAACGAATTTCGCGTGCCATGCTTGGAGAAAGCG
Source organism: Methylocaldum sp. GT1TLB (assembly GCF_051027445.1). Lineage (NCBI taxonomy): Bacteria > Pseudomonadati > Pseudomonadota > Gammaproteobacteria > Methylococcales > Methylococcaceae > Methylocaldum > Methylocaldum sp. GT1TLB. Next base: position 3,273,280 of record NZ_CP194898.1, on the reverse strand, counting down.
GCCTGTCCTCGCGACGAAACCGCAGATTTGTGTTCGCGCGATCGGCGGCTTCGGAGCCGAAGTATATTTCGACGCTCGATAGTTCATGCCTATCGGAACCGATTCTTTCAATCTCGCGCATTTGTCCTTTCACCTCTCGCGTGATGATGGGGACAATCGTGGCCGAAACGCCGACAGTAATTACCAACCTTATCCGTTCGCAACCGGTGCAATTGTGATCGTGCGTTATTACCCCGCGGAATTGCCCTCCCGGTGCGGCCGATGTTCGTCATTGCATCGCAGCGGAAAACAGCGCCGACAATATTGCCCGATATCTTGGAACGCAGCGGTTTGGTCCAATGACATATCTACCTCTGTCTCAGATAATTTACTAATAAGAAAAACACTGTTTCGCAAATGAGGAAATCTGTGTCGGAACGGAAGCACCTGTAGCAACATCGAATCACAGAAGAACAAGAGGGCAGGTCCGTAAGTCTGGATTTACTTACAGAGTTGTAATCGTTCTCGAAGTGGTGTGTCACCGGGAACAGAGGATTTACACGGAGGATAGGGATATGATCATGCGCAAAAAAGCGATATCGATTTTGTTGGCCGGATTATTTTCTGGCACTGTCTATAGTCAAGAAGGACAGGGACCGTTTGTCGCGAATTTGACGGGCCAGGAAGAGGTTCCGCCAGTCGAGTCCACAGTCCGGGGGGTGGGAATCTTTACCCTCAATCAGGATTCGACACAATTAACTTACCACGTCAGCGTGCAGCAATTGCAACAAGTCGACACCGAAGATGGGACAAGACTGACCCAGGCGCATTTGCATTGCGCTCCACCGGGGCAAGCCGGTCCGATAGTCGTAGACTTGTTGGGAATGGTCCGAGGTGGCTTAATTGCACCACTTGAACTTAGAGCAACCGTGTCGGATGCCAATATCGTTCAGGAGGCGGACCAAATGACTGCTGAACAGATGGGCTGCTCGACTACAATTGGCACCCCGATCACCAACATGTCTGAGTTGATTCAGGCCATTCAGGCCGGAAACATCTATGTGAATGTACACTCGGAGCAGAACCCCCAAGGGGAAATTCGCGGCCAGCTCACATCCATCACCGTGGGTGCACAGCCGCCGGGTGCACAGCCGCCGGGTGGACAGCCGCCGGGTGAACAACCGCCGGGTGAACAACCGCCGGGTGAACAACCGCCGGGTGAACAACCGCCGGGTGAACAACCGCCGGGTGAACAACCGGCTCAGTAGTTGGGCCGAGAGGAGCGAAGTGAAGAACGATCGCTTGTCGGCAAAGACCGCAATCCATCGGATTTGGTCGGCGGGTGAATTCGAGCATAAAGCTCAATGAGCCTGACGATTTAACCGACCATCAGCCAACGCGGAAACTGTCCCTCAATTTTAACCGTTATCTTAAAAAGGCCTGCTTCCCGGCAGGCCTTTCTTTTTGGAAGTCTTCACTTGGAAGACCTGCTCATTCCTACTCACGGCTTCAGCACGACCTTGATGCATTCGTCCTGCTTGTGCTTGAACATCTCGTAGCCCTCGGGCGCATCGTCGAGCGGCATCTGATGCGTAACGATGAAGCTCGGGTCGATCTCCCCGTTCCGGATTTTCTCGAGTAGCGGCTGCAGATAGCGTTGCACATGGGTTTGCCCGGTCTTGATGGTCAGCGACCGGTTCATGACGGAACCCATGGGAAACTTGTCGATAAATCCGCCGTAGACTCCTGGAACCGAAACCGTACCCCCGTTGCGGCAGGCCATAATGGCCTCGCGCAGCACGATGGGCCGGTCGGTCTCCAGCATCGTCGCCTGCTTGGCGCGGTCGTAGGCGTATTGAATGCCGTGTCCGTGCGCTTCCATGCCGACGGCATCGATACAGGCGTCCGGTCCACGGCCTCCGGTCATGCCCATGAGCGAATCGTAGACATCGACCTCCTCGTAATTGAGCGTCTCCGCCCCCCCTTGTTCACGCGCCATGCGCAGCCGATCGGGGAAACGGTCTATCGCGATGACCCGCTCTGCGCCAAGCAGATAGGCGCTCTTGACGGTGAGCTGGCCCACCGGTCCGCATCCCCAAACCGCCACGGTATCGCCGGGCTGAATGTCGCAGGCTTCCGCCGCCATGTAGGCGGTTGGGAAGATGTCGGAAAGAAACAGAACCTGCTCGTCGGTAAAGCCGTTCTCGATTTTGATCGGGCCGACATCGGCGAAGGGGACTCGCGCATATTCGGCTTGCCCGCCGGCATATCCGCCGACCAGGTGCGAATAACCGAAGATTCCCGCCGGCGAATGCCCCCAGAGCTTTTCGGCCATCACCGCGTTCGGGTTGGAGTTTTCGCATAGCGAATACTGCTTTTTTTGACAGAAGAAACAGTTGCCGCAAGAGATGGGAAAAGGGACCACCACGCGATCGCCGACCTTCAGGTTCTTTACGCCCTGTCCGACATCGACGACTTCGCCCATGAATTCGTGGCCGAGGATGTCGCCCTTTTCCATCGCCGGGATGAAACCGTCGTAAAGGTGTAAATCGGAGCCGCAGATTGCGGTCGATGTGATTTTTACGATGGCATCGCGTGGGTTGAGAATTTCCGGATCGGGTACCTGTTCCACCCGAAGATCGTTCTTGCCGTACCAACAATTCGCTTTCATGACAGTGTTCCTTGTCCGAATCGATGAGCCGCTGAGCGCTATGAAAACGGGCGGCGGAATTTAGTGTCACGTTTGGACGATTTCGTCGTACTTTCTCGACAGGCTGCGAGCCCGCCCCGCGGGTTGCCCCTCGGTGGTTGCGATCTCGCCGGTTTCCATGAGCTGCTTCAAGCGGTGCAAGTCCACGGCGATTTGCTTCTCGGGCGCTTCGCCGAACAGCCTCGCGATCTTGGCGCCGATGATGCCGCCCGGCGGCCGATAATCCATCTCTATCTTGACTACCGTGCCGCGTCCGCCCGGTGCACGCTCGAAGCGTACCGACCCGACATTGTCCACATCCGCGCCTTCGAGCGAGCGCCAGGCAATCAATTCGCTCGGCCGGTCTTCGATCACTTCCGAATCCCATTCGACATGCATTCCGGCAGGTGCCTTTGCAACCCAATGGGAACGGCCCGGTCCGATATCCCGCACGGATTCGATGTGATTCATGATGCGCGGAAGGCTCTCGAGATCGCGCCAGAACCGGTAAATATCCTCGGCCGGGCGGTCAATCGTGATGCTTTCCCGCACATGGATGGTGCCACTTTTGGTTCCGGTGCTCTGGCTCAGTTGTTCACTGCCGATGATGTCCAGGGCCGTCACGCCGGCTACCGCTGCCATGGCCGCCGCCGCTCTGCCGCGTTTCGGGTTGTCTTCGCCCAGAGCCGATCCGAGCAAAGCCAGGTCCAGCGCGTCGCCGGCAACCCGCGCCTGGAGCCAATTGGGATTTCCGGGCTGCATGAGTATGCCGATCCCGGTCGCGATTTCGCGAAGTCCGAACAGTTGCACAATGCCGTGCCGACCGTCGAGGCCGACCATATCGGCGACTTTCCTCGGTGCCGCGACTTCGGCAAGGCCCAAACCGATACTGAACCAGCCTAAGCTTTTCGCCATTTGTTTCTCGTCCATAGCGTTCCGCTCCTCTGATTTTCAGGTTCGCCAGGGATGTTCCGGTAGATCGGACACACCGATCACCTCGCACCCAGCCATTGCAACCCTGTGATCATTCTCGACCGTACTGCCGCTCGCTCCGATAGCGCCGATCAGAACGCCATCGGCATTCACAATAGGGAGCCCGCCGGGAAAGGTGATCAAGCCCTCATTGGAAACCTCGATTCCATACAACGATCCTCCGGGCTGCGACATCTTGCCGATCTCGCCGGTCGGCATGCCGAAGAAACAGGCAGTCCGTGCCTTTCGGATCGCGATGTCGATGCTGCCGACCCAAGCGTCGTCCATCCGGGCAAACGCCTTCAGGGTTGCGCCGGAGTCCACCACGGCGATGCAACTGCGTGCGCCGATTTCCTCGGATTTTTTAAGTGCTGCGGCGATGGCGCGTTGTGCTTCTTCATAGCTGACGTGCATGGCTTTTCCCTCCGTCGATTCGTTAAATCTGTTCGACAATCCGAACAGTGGGGCGTTGCGCCTACAATGCGGGAAAACGGGCAAGTTTGCGGCTGATCATAATGCGGGAAGCGACGGACCGGAGCGGACCTTCGGCAGTTTAAATGCAGGCAGGCGTGGAACGATTGGCACCCTCCGCGATGCGCTCGGTCTAAGGTCCTATGTACGGCTGATCTCCAACTTGGGTTAGCCGAACATGAATTTCCACGCTAAAGAAGGAGGGCTTATGTCTGATGAGTTGGCACAAATAGCCGCGCGCATGGTTGCGCCGGGCAAGGGACTGCTCGCCGCAGATGAGAGTACCGGCACCATCGAAAAACGATTCAAGAAGCTCGGGATCGAATGTACCGAGGAGTCTCGTCGGGACTATCGCGAGATGCTGTTTACCGCGCCGGAACTGGAAAAATACATCAGCGGCGTGATTCTGTACGACGAAACGATTCGCCAGCGCGCATCCGACGGCAAGCTTATCCCGGAACTCCTCGCCGAAAGAGGGATCATTCCCGGCATCAAGGTGGACAAAGGCTTGGTGGACTTGCCGTTCTTTCCCGGCGAACGGTTTACCCAGGGGCTCGACGGACTCGCGGGTCGGCTGGACGAATACCGCCGGATGGGGGCGCGCTTCGCCAAATGGCGCGGGGTAATCGCCATCGGCGAGGGCATACCCACGTCCCAGTGTTTGCGCGCGAACGCCGAGTCGCTGGCTCGTTATGCCGGACTCTGTCAGGTCCATGGGCTGGTGCCCATCGTGGAGCCCGAAGTGCTGATGGACGGAGCGCACGATATCAAAACCTGCCGATGGGCGACCGAGGCGGCACTGCATGAGGTTTTCGATGCGCTCACGCGTTACCGCGTCGGGTTCAAGGACATGATCTTGAAGCCCAACATGGTGCTATCCGGCGCGGACTGCCCTCGTCAGGCGCCGCCTGAAGAAGTTGCCGAGATGACGCTGGCCTGCCTCAGGCGAACCGTACCGGTGGCAGTCACCGGCATTGCCTTCCTGTCCGGCGGCCAGAGCGATACGGTCGCCAGCGCCAATCTCAACGCGATCAATGTGAAGGCCCAGGCCCTGAAAACGCCTTGGACGTTGACCTTCTCGTTCAGCCGGGCCTTGCAGGCATCGCCGATGGCGATCTGGCGCGGCCAGGCGGAAAACAAGACCGCAGCCCAGCAAGCTCTCATCCGGCGTGCACGCTTCAACGGAGCCGCGGCGTTGGGGCAATACGATCCTGAAATGGAGCAGGCGGCGTAGCGACAGTCGTTGGTTCATCAGTTCGATGGGCCAAGACGCAGCGTTGCGGCCGCTTGGGCGTATTGAATGCTTCCCGAGGAGAGACTGAAAGCATTATCGCCTCAAACCTGGCGGTCCGAGTCGTTCCGGCGGTAAACGTTAGCCGACCAAAAACGAGTTGACTGCAAGATCGGCTCGTGGTCTATTATTTCCGTCAGTTCTGAAAATTCAGATAAAAAGATATGAAACTCACGCCGGTCATGGAAAAATACGTTCTGCACTGGGGGGAAATGGGGTCGCGATGGGGCGTCAATCGCACCGTGGCGCAGATTCACGCTCTGCTGTACCTCGCCGGGAAACCCTTGACCGCCGACGAGATCGCCGAAACTCTGGGGGTGGCGCGCTCGAATGTGAGCACCAGTCTTAAGGAGTTGCAGAGCTGGGGCCTGGTCAAGCTGCTCCATGTCAAAGGCGACCGCCGTGATCATTTCGAGGCCCTCTCGGATTTGTGGGACACTTTTTTCGCCATTGCCGAGAACCGCAAGCGCCGCGAGTTGGACCCTACGCTGACCGTACTCCGGGAATGCGTCCTCGACGCCAATGAGGACGAAAGCGGGCCCGAAGTGCAGCGCCGTATCGAGGCGGTGGCCAAGTTCCTGGAGCGGTTGCTTTCTTGGTACGACCAGATACGGCGCTTGCCGAGGCCGGCATTGATCAAGTTGCTGGATCTGGGCGCCAAGATCGAGAAATTGTTGGGCTCGAAGAGCTGAATTTTTTTGCCCTTATGTTTCTGTTAAGACTGAAATATCAGAAATTAAAGGAGATCGCGATGCGAGTTCTTGTGACCGGAGCTTCGGGATTTATCGGACGCCATATCGTGCATGCGCTGGCGAGGGATGGGCATGAGGTGATCGCGGGGATGCACCGAGCATCGCCTTTCCGTGATGCGCCGGGAGTCCAATCGATTTCCATCGACTTTGCTCATCTTTTGAAGTCTGTCGACTGGCTGCCCCATTTATACGGGGTCGATGCGGTGATCAACGCGGTCGGGATCATTGCCGAGCGTCGGAACAGCCGGTTCGACGACGTGCATCGCGATGCCCCGATAGCCTTGTTCGAGGCGTGCCGCCGGGCCGGCGTGCGGAAGGTCATTCAAATTTCCGCTCTGGGTGCAGACGATTCGGCGTTCAGCCGTTATCACCTCAGCAAAAAGGCCGCCGACGATTTCCTGGCGACGACGGATCTCGATTGGTCCATCCTTCAGCCTTCGCTGGTGTTCGGACCCGGCGGGCAGAGTTCGGCTCTCTTCTGCGCGCTCGCGGCCCTGCCGGTCATCCCGTTGGTCGGCGACGGCGGGCAGAAGATTCAGCCGGTACACGTGGACGATCTCACGCGGACCGTGCTGCGGCTGCTGAAATCCGGTGCGCCGGCTCGCCTGCGGCTTCCCGTGGTCGGGCCGGAGCCCATGACATTGCGCGAGTGTCTGGGCGTGCTCAGAAATTGGCTAGGCTTGGGGGAAGCGCATTTCATTCCGATTCCCTATCGCTGGCTGTTGGCCATTGCCGACCGGCTCGGCGCGATGACGGCGACTCCTTTCAACGGAGAAGCATTGCGCATGCTTCAGCGGGGCAATACCGGGGACCCGGACATTTTGTCCGCCCGCCTGGGGCTTCGTACCGAAGGCTTGGCATCCGCTCTCCGAAATCGACCCGGCACGTCGGCCGAACGGATCTACGCCCGGCTGTTCTTTATCATCCCGGTCCTGCGGTACGCTTTGGCGCTGCTGTGGATCTGGTCGGGGCTGACCTCAGCGTTGTTTTTTCCGGAGAGCGAAAGTCTCGAGCTTTTGGCGGCCACGGGCATTACCGGTTCGGCGGCTCCTTGGGTGCTGTACGGTGCCGCCTCCCTGGATGTCGTGCTCGGAGTCGCTCTGCTGACGCGTTTTCACGTGGTCCTGGTGGGCCTACTTCAGCTCTTGGCGATGCTCGCTTATACCGCGGTCATCACCGTAAGCTTGCCCGAATTTTGGCTCCATCCCTTCGCGCCGATCGCGAAGAACATTCCGATTCTCATCGCTACCTTGGCGATTATGGCCGCGGAGAAACGCTGATGGACGTCCTGATCATCAAATGGGTTCATATTCTGAGTTCGATGTTCCTGTTCGGCACCGGTATGGGAACCGCCTTTTTCAAGTTCACCACCGACCTCAGCCGCAATGTGCAGGCGATGGCGATCACCAACCGGCGTGTGGTGCTGGCCGATTGGCTGTTCACGACGCCGACCGTCGTCGTCCAGCCGGTCTCGGGGTTCGCGCTTGCGGCGCTTTACGGTTATCCGCTGGATTCGCCGTGGCTGGTCGCGTCCGTGCTGATGTATATCATCGCCGGGGGCTGCTGGCTGCCGGTCGTGTACCTTCAAATCCGCATGCGAAACGACTGCGACCGGGCGCTTGCCACCGGCGAGCCGTTGCCCGAGCGTTATTGGCGAGATCTGAATAAGTGGTTTTGGCTGGGGGTGCCGGCCTTCATCGCCATGCTCGCTACGCTGTATCTGATGGTTTGCAAGCCGACATTCGTTTGAAAAGGGGGATTTATGACCGTACGCCACATGCCCGTCGTTCGGCGGGTTCTCGGAGAAGAGCACTGGGCGCGGCTGGCTCCTGCCGTGCGCCGGCACTACGACCTCTCGCCATCATTTGCAGAAGACATGACTCTCGATGGTGTGATGGACGAGATTCGCCATGCGCCCCTGGTCAAGCCTTGGCTGATGCTTGCCCGTTGGTTCAAGGCCTTGGTGCCTTATCCGGGCGATAATGTTCCCGTCAAGGTTCGGAATAGAACCGACCCGACGACCCCCGACTCCCTCTACTGGCATCGCACCTTCTCTTTCCCGGACGGCCGAGTTACCGAATTTCTGTCCCGAATGGAACCGGCCGGCAGAGGCCAGATCGTCGAGATTCTGCGCTTCGGGGTCGGCATCCGCATGAGGCTCAGCGTCGAGGACGGGGCGCTGGTGTTCACCGGATTGCAGCACTGCTGGAAACTGGGGCCGATGATGATCGGAATTCCCAATTGGGCACTGCTCGGGGATGCCGTTATCGTCGAGAGTCCGGTATCCGATGACGAAGTGCGCCTGGATTTCGAGATCGTTCACCCCTGGTTCGGGCGAACCTTTTCCTATTGCGGCCGGTTTCGGATGTAACGTATGCGGGCATGGACGCTCATTGTTCGCCGGTGGCCCGGCGGGACCGAAGGCGTTACGGCCGCGGAATGCGGAATTTACGCCCTTCCGTCCGCAGCACTAGGCTGTCGGAGCGAATCTCCAGGAGTTCCGCGCCGCCTTGGATGCTGTCGCCCACCCGGTATTTTTTCATGTCGATGATCGCAAACCGCTCTTCCGGCTGTTCGGAGTAGGCGAATACGTTGATCGTGATAGGGCCCACCCGCTGCTGAAAATCGATGGGCAAGGCATGGATGAACGGAATCGCGGGTTCGTCCGCGAGAGGCTGGGGCGGCAGGTCGCGAGTTTCCGGCGCGCTTGCGGGAGCCCGAAAAGCGACCGGAGGGTTGGCGTTTTCGCTCGCAGCAGATTCCGTTAGAGGTTCCTGATCGATTGGTTGCCGGGTTTTTTCCGCCGGTTTGCCGAGCCGCTTTTCGGTTATCGGCGTCGGGGAGCGTTCCGTAGATTCTGAGGGTGCGGATTTGGGTTTGGAAGGCTTTGGGGGTGTAACCGGCGGATTGACGGGATTGTCGGCCTTCGCTTCTGGGCGTTGGGCTGCCGGTGGCATACCTCTCGCGGGCTGAGGGATTTCCTCTGGACTCGATATCACCGGGGCTGAATCCGATGGAACCGCCGTGACGCCGGGTGCGGCAGCGTTCTTAACCGCGGCGGGTTCAACGGTTGGTCCGGCCGATTCGGCCGCGGTGGGCTGCGTTACCGGTCCATTGTTTCCCCATCGAGTGAGCCAAAGATAGCCCAGGACGGCGCCGTTAAGCACGATGAGAAACGCTGCCGACCACGCCAGACCGCGGCGCCGCGGCGGTGCTTGATCGAGCGGGATGGGAACGGGCGGCGCGGCTTGGCCCGCTTGCCGTTCGCGTTCCGATTTTCGGAGTGCTTCGAGAATGTAGGACATCGGCGCTGTTCCGGTTTTATCGAGGACCTGAGGTTAACCTGGGAATGCCTGGATCATCGGCTCTTTTGACAAGATAAATCATGGTATAGGGACCCGCTACGCCGTCCGGATTCAGCCCGTGTTCCACCTGAAAGGCGACCACGCGGGCCTTGAGTTTTGTGTCGAAATAGTCGTCGGCTCCGTCTTCAGCCGGTGCACGCAGCATCCGTCTCAACCACCTCACGGCTTCACCTTTGCTGCCCGCGACTAACGTTCTGGCGTCGCCCTTGGGCGGCTTCCAGAGCAAAGCGGCACCGCCCCGCCAAAATGGAAGAATGTCCGCGAGTTCGAAAGCATGGCGTTGAGTACCGAAGCTCAGCTCGATCTTGTCGTCGCGGATGCCGACCAGGACCGCATAGCGCTTCGTGCCGTCCGGCACTGCGAATTCCAGTACGGCCGGATGATCGAGGCTTCGCAGTTGGAACCAGTTGCCGTTGGTCGACAGACAGTGCAATCCCTTTTGTTCGGCAAATTGGCAAAAGTCGGTCGCGTCGACCGGCGGCTCGATTTGCCACAAAGCCAGGAGTCGGGCAAAAGCCTTGTCGCGGGTCAGGCCGGAGTCTGACATCAACTCGGCAAACACCGGCTCGGGAGCGCGCGCTGCGGTGGGGGGCGCGTCTGCGGTTTTCTCGGGCTCCGGGGCGCTTTTCGGCGCGGTTGAGGGCGCTGAAGGAACCGGGGCATCCGGCTTCGGCTGAACAATGGGCGGATCGTCGGCCAAAAGCGGACCCAGCAGAGCCGATAAGTGACGCGGTATGACAGCCGGGTCGGAACGGAGCGCAAGGCCTGCATAGATCGACCCGCAAACGGCGAGTACGGTCAGAAGGCCAAAGGGCGTAACGGCTGAAAAGCGTACGGAGCGTGTAATGTCGGCTTTCGGCATCAGCTCGTTGGCGGCTTTCCGGGCAATTGCATAGCCCGCTTTGCTTTTTCCAAGGGTGTAAACGCCCAACAATGCCCGGTCGCAAATAAGATTAATGAGACGCGGAATTCCGCCCGACCGGCGACAGATTTCACCGACCGCCAGCCGGCTGAACAGCGTATCTCTGGCGCCGCTGACGGCCAGGCGATGCCGGATGTAGGCCATCGTTTCCCGGAAATTCAGCGGACGCAGGTGAAACCGCGCGGAAATCCGTTGCGAAAGCTGCCGCAAGTTCGGCTGAGCCAAAAGAATGCCGAGTTCGGGTTGTCCGACCAGGATGATTTGCAGCAGCTTGGCCTGGTTGGTTTCGAGATTGGTAAGCAGCCGGATCTGTTCCAGCACTTCGAAGCTGAGGTTCTGCGCTTCGTCGATCAGGACGATGGTCCGTCGCCCCCGTGCGTGGATTTCGAGCAGATGCCGGTTCAGCAGGTCGATCAATTGCTTCAGGCTGGCCCGCTCTTCGGGATAAGCAATGTGCAGTTCGTCGCAAATGCTGGCGAGCAGTTCGCGGGGGTTCAGCCGGGGGTTGAAAATCAGGGCGAGATCGACGTCTTCGGGCAGTTGGTCGAGCAGACAGCGGCACAAGGTGGTTTTTCCCGTGCCGACTTCGCCCGTCAGCACGACGAATCCTCCGCCGACACTGATCCCGTACAAAAGATGAGCCAGCGCCTCTTGGTGCTGGGGACTCAGATAGAGATAGCGCGGATTCGGGGCAATGGAAAAGGGGGGCTCGCTGAGCTGAAAATACGGCGCGTACATGATAGTGAGCGAGTTCCCCTAGTGCCATTTGGATTGCGATTCTGATCCGACGATATCATTGCGTCGAAGGGGACTGTCAAGTTTATGTACCCCAAACGGTGCTTCGCCGGAAATCCTGGTCTTAGAGCCTATCTCAGTAGGCCGTTCGCTCTGAGCCCTTCGACGGGCCTGTCCTGAGCCCTTCGACTTAGCTCAGGACAGGCCCGTCGAAGGGTTTGGGACTTACTGGCATAGGCTCTTAGCTCTGAGCCCTTCCACCCGCTCCGCGATTCGAAGCTTCTACGGCTCGGAACCCGAAGATCGAGCCATCATCCAGATCAGCATCTCCTCGCTCACATCGTCGGCTGCCGCTGATTCGGTTGATTGCTGAGTAACTAATGATTCGGCCTTCTGCAATTGCAGGAGGTGCTCGACGGCCTCGTTGATCGTCATTCGCTGTTCCTTGGCCAGCTTGGCCAAGGCGGCGTAGGTGCTTTTCTTGAGGCTCAACCGCTGCAAGTTCTCCGAGCACCGGCGCTGGTTCAGTGCGTTCTGCAGGCGTTTCCAGCCGGTGTCGTTCAGATGGCGTCCAATCCACGCGTTCAATTGGTGGTGATCCGAACAGAGATCGAGCTGTTCGGCTGCGACGCGATCGTGAGTTACTAATATTTCCGGCGCCTTATCGGGTTCTTTGAGCATACGCCGCAAGTAACTCAGCGCCGCCGCGTATTTTTCCGGTTTGAGTCCGCGCATGGATAGCCCTCATTAGTTACTCATTTTTGTGGAAACATTCCAACTGAAGCCGTGAGTTCAAATTTGTGAGTAACTCATGAGTATTAAGGCCAAGTTCGGATGAGAGGTCAATCCTCCGCTTAAACAGGGCCGGGAAAAAACGGCCTTCGCTGCTGTCGTATAAGAAATGGCGCAGCGGGCGTCAAAATCGGGCTAATCCGCCGTATCGTGCTGTGGAGAGCGACCGAATACGAGCGCAGGGAGAACGACATCATGGCCGGTTTCAGCGTGTCGCGAACCATTGGCGGAATGACCTTGGCTACCGGGCTGGCCATCTTGAGCGTCGACGCGGACGCCGAAGCGGAGCGTCTACCCGCCTACGGCGTCGATCTTGAACAGACCTCGGTCTCGGGGATTTCCTCGGGCGCTTATCTGGCGGTGCAGTTCCATGTCGCCCATTCCGGTATCGTCCGCGGCGCCGGGGTCATCGCCGGCGGACCGTATTACTGCGCCGAGAACAACTCCGGCAGGGCAACACGGAACTGTATGAAACCCGATGAAACCCATCCTGTCCCCGATGCCGCGCATCTCAAGAATCTTACCGACCAGCTTGCGCAGTCCGGTGCCATCGACGATCCCGTTCAACTTCGGGCCGACCGGGTGTGGTTATTTTCCGGTACCGAAGATCGGGTCGTCGAACAGCCGGTGATGGACGCCTTGTTTCGTTATTACCGGTCTTATGTGGGCGATGACGGGATCGTCTACAAGAAAGACCTGGACGCAGGGCATGCCATGATTACGGAAACCGACGGAGCCGCCTGCTCCTATACGGGGCCTCCGTTCCTCAACGACTGCGACTACGATGCGGCAGGAGCTCTGCTGGCTCACATCCATGGGCCGCTCGAACCGCCCGCCGCCGAGCCCGGCGGGCGTTTCGTCGCGTTCGATCAGAACGAATTTCTGCCCGACCGGAAGGCCCACGATCACAGCATGAGCGATTCGGGGGTGGCGTATATTCCGGATTCGTGTAATACCAGGCGTTGCCGGGTGCATGTCGCCTTCCACGGCTGTTTGCAAAACGAGGATAAAGTCGGCGACGCCTTTTACCGGCAGGCGGGCTACAACCGCTGGGCCGACACCAACGATCTGATCGTCCTATATCCGCAGACGAAAGCGCGCTATGGCTGGGGATGGCCGTTCTGGACTTTGAATTTCGTGTGGAATCCCAATGCCTGTTGGGACTGGTGGGGGTATGACAGTGCCGATTACCACACCAAGAACGGACCGCAGATCGAAGCGATCCGAGGCATGCTCGGTAGACTGGCGGAAACGCGGCCGTGACGATGGGCGAGTGTATTATTAATCAGGCCCGTAAATACCCACCTGGTATTTCGGGCCGCCGCCCAGGCCGGTACACGCCCGGCCTGGGCTCACGCGGCTTGTCGCCGCGCCGGGGCATCCCTGCCCCGGATTAACCCGGCCTATATTTATAGGCCGGGTTAATAAATCTTCCAATCATCGGCTTTCTGAAGGGAGAACCCGACGATCAGTCCCAACCGACGACGTCGTAACCGCGTTCCTGCAAGCATCGGTTCACGAACGACTGATAAGCGGGATCCGGCCCCGAGCGGCCGAACATGGATCGAATCAGCCCTGCCGCCGCGCCGCTCGCGGCGCCGATAGCAGAGCCGGCGCCGGCCGACCCGACCACGGCCCCGCCGACCGCCCCGGTCGCCGCGCCCATGGCGGCGCCGCCTACCGTGTTTCTGGCGGCCCGGCCGGCGCCGGTTGCGCGAGAGTCGGCGCCGGCCGCTTCGGCCAAGGACTTGCACTCGGCGATATCCTGATCGGCGGCAACTTGTCCTACATTCTGAAGATGCTCGTTGGGGTAGAGTACCGGTCTCGCGGTGGCGCAGCCGCCCAAAGCCGTCACCAGCGCGAGAACGATCAATCCAGCGGCGGGTTTCATACGTTATCCTCCATAGTCGGGCATTCCTTGCGGACCCAATGCGCTTTCTCGCCGTCCGTCATCTTTAGAGGGAGACAGTATTGTCGGTGCTTAATTCCCTTTCATTAAGGTCCCGCAATCGGGTCTCGAGACCGAATGGGAGTGTTCATGATTGTCAGATGATTCTTCCCATCACTTGGCGGGCAACTACGAGCCCCTGAAAAGGTCTGAACACAATGTAAGCCCTTGAAACGAATGTTGAAAGGAGATGCCGGAACGGTTGACCGATGTCGGCGATGTCCGACGATCCATCGAATACCGAGGTGACAGGAGGTTGTTATGAATAGGCGATGGCTTGCAATAGGCTTGTGTTCATTGATGGTGGTGGGCTGTGCGACCGATCCGCACACTGGTGAGAAGCGTCCGTTGGGCAAAGTCGTGGGCGTGGACCGCTCGGGACGAGCGATACGGCTGGCGCTCGAGGATGCCGGTGTAGAGGTGCAACGTACCACGGAAAACACTCTCGACTTGGATGTCCCGTTCGCATTCGGGTCCGCCAGTCTGACGCCGCAGGTGCAAAGCACGCTGAAATCGGTGGCCTCGGTTCTGAACCAATACCCTGAATCAACCGTCACCGTCACCGGACATGCCGACGACATCGGCTCGGACAAGGGCAACCAACGGCTCTCCGAGCAACGTGCCGGCACGGTAGCGGGTTACCTGACATCCAACGGAGTGAACGCCGCCCGCATTTCGCAAGAAGGCATGGGGGAGAGAATGCCGAAAACCGCGAGCACAGACGAGGCCGTCCGGGCGCAAAACCGGCGCGTGGAACTGACGATCGTAACCCATCGAGACGTTGGGAAGGAGACTTCAGCGCGTCCGCCTTCGGAAAGTCCGGCTGCGCCAAGGACTTATCCGCCGTCGGGAAGCGAATGAGTTATTCCTGCTGAACGGCTTGGCTTGTGGCTGAAGGGCGGTGAAGCCGGAGCGCGCGATCCGCCTCACCGCTCGTGTGAAGGCTCTCTGCGTACGACGGACGCTTTCACGCTTACGGTCAATTTCTGTCTGATAATCGGCCGTCCGGGTTCTTTTTTCTGGACAGCTTACTGTTCTTGTTTATAACGCCCGGAATGGATTTGGTCGGTCTCGGGAACTTCTTTTTCAAAACGTCTACGCCGCTTTGAGGTTTGGCCAAGGGAACAAGATCTTTTCGGTTGAGGCGTTCCTGAACGATGTCGGTCCCCATACGCCGGTCCCGCTCTTCGACCAAGCCGGGTAACGCCTCGCCGTCGCGATTGAACGACCATTCCAGGACAGGGCCGCCCAGAGGCATCCTGTCGCCGCGTTTTCCGAACGGCGCCGAGTTCCAGACATGCCAGGTCTTGCCGTAGCTGTTCATTTTTCCTCTCATGAGTTCTTTCTCGGCTGCGTCGGGTATCCCCGGCGCCGTGAGCTGGCCGGAAAGGATCTCGTAATTGTGGGGATGCCAGTATCTCTTTTCCTGCGCGGGCAGAGACTCGAACAGCGTTTCCGAGATGATGTACTCGATGCCGATCAGATTGGCGTCGGCGGTGTTGCCGTCGAACAGCACGCACTGGGCAAAGTCCTCGTTGACTTGCCGGCAATAATGATGCGCCACCATCTGATGGGATGGGTCCCTTTTCGCGACGTGGAAACCCGATAGATAGATATCCATCGGACGCAGGGGCGATTGGGTTTGCAGCATGGCAGCCCCGGATTCGAGCGCTCGGGTTTTTGTGGTTTTTTCCCGTCCTTCGGGTTGCACGCCGGGGGGCTTTTTCTTCGTGCTTTCACAGCCGGATATCACGGCTGCGAGTCCGAACGCTGCGAGTATACCAATAGCATTGCCCAATGCCGGTTTGGCCATATTGTCCCTCCCAAAGAATTCGCCGATAACCCCCATGGGATTGTTCCTTTTCCCTCCGGATGGCAACAATAAGTGAATATACCTAAGATTGATATTTAGCCAGCGGCTTTTCACTGTCTGATCAGCTATTCGTCTCCGTCGCATGCCTGACATGCGAATGCCAGCGTCAGATAGGAAAGAAGTACGTCCGCAAAAGCTCGTAACAGAAAATCTTGCCTGCGCCGCAATGGCTTAGCCGGCCAGGAGGGACCCGCCTTGGACAGGCGCTTGCGGCCCCATCCAAGTTCCTCGCCCTTTGTGCTAGGTGGCGACCCCCATAGAGACGGCATGGCACGCTCTCCTTTCGGCGAGTTTGAGGCGACTCTTTATTGCTTGTAATAACCGACTCCACATACCTGGTCGTCCACCTTGGTCACGTAGCTCACTTTCGGAATCGACTGGGTGCCAGGAGCGCGCGGCCACACATAGGTCACTTCCTTGATCTTGCCTTCCTCCGCGATCTTGAACATTTCCGTGCCGAAGGGTTTGCCGTTCTGATCCTTCATCTCCTTGAGGTTCGTGCCGACTTCCGTTGGGTGGGCGGTAATGCGGCCATCTGGGCCGGCGCAGAACGGATAGAGGTCGCGATCCCGAAAACCGGCCTCGGCTTGGTTGAACTTGGCCAGAGCATCGGCCTTGTCCTTCTTGAGCTCGGCGACAGCCCTCTCCAGCATGGCACGGGCTTCCGCGGCAGTGCCATATTCCGCGGCGAAGGCGGCGCTCGATGCGATCGAGCCACTGAACAATGCTACGTATCCTAGGTGCTTGAGTTTCATAAGTCCTCTCCTTGAGTGGATAACGAAAAGGCCTCTTGAGACTGATTGAAACGGCCGGTCACGTTTAGAGACCGATTGGTATGAGGGTTATCCCTGAGCGCATGCACCAGATCTTTGACCGGTTTACTCAAGAGGACGCACCGAGCCAAGCCGCCGAGATTGACCACCATCTCGTGAAACCAATCGATCCGAGGCTCTCACGCAAAGCGCGGGTAAAGCGGGCAGGACATTCCGTGCCCACCTTGCTCGGCTGGAACACGCGGGGTAGCGGCCACGGTATCCATCCGAACCTGTCTTGGGGGAACGGTCGTGGAGGATCGACGGTGCGATCTGCCTACCAGGGCTCCGGAGAGTTCACGTCCCAGGCATCCCCATCGGCATCGCCGAAGGTGAGATACCAGTTGCCAATGCTGGAGACGAAAGACCGCTCAAACTGCTGCTCCCACTTGCAGGCCATAAACGGCTCCGGTGTGCGTGCCCGTAGGAAGCCAGTGCGCCTAAGCTGTCGGATGAACGGTGGGTAGGTGCACATGATCTCCGCACAATCCACTCCGCTTCGCTTGAAATCCTGGAGGCACTGGTTCAGCAATCCCTCGAACGCTTCCGGCTCTCGAGGATCCGCGAGTATGTCGAGGATTTGGCCGCGGAGACGGTCCCCCGTTTTCGCTCGCTTGATCACGGCATACCCGCAGAGGGTATCCTGGTTATTGAACGCAGCATACCGCCGGTAGTTACTAAACGGACGCTCGACGAATTTCCAGTTGAGATACCAGTGGTCCCGGACGACCATCAGTCCGAAGGCGGGAGACACCCTAGAGAAAAACTCATCGAAGCGCTCGTCGAAATGCATCATGGGGATGATGGCTATCCGCCGCGGTATTCTGGCGCGAAGGGCGAGTTCCCCCACCCGAAGCGCACTCCGGGCCAGCAAAGAGAGTGTGGTGCGGGAAATGCGCCCGCCGACCCGTTGCCGGATGAAGGGTGCCGGATCGAGTATCTTGAAGTAGGGATAAAAGTCCGGGACGGGAAGCCATCCGGCCTTGAGGTAGAGGTGGCGATTGGGCTCGTTGAACCAGAGGGCACCGGCGAAATCGGTGGTCTGTTCGGCCACGCCACGAAGCAGGACCTTTCCGAGCCCCTTCCCTCGATACGCCTTTGCCAGCAGGTCGTCATGCGCCAGATATCCCGTCATCTGACGGCCTCTCAGAGAAAATCTGAGCGGCATGTGTCCGTGCATGCCGACGACCTGCCCGCCGTGAGTGAGGAGATAGTAAGGCGTACGCCCCTCCCGGAACGGATTCCTCTCGGTCAGCCATCGGAACAGGATCTGCCTCTTCTCGATGTGGTCTTCGTCGAAGCGTTCCCGCCACAGCCGGACAATGCTTTCCAGATGCATTTCCTGGGCGCCGCTGCCCAGATATGGTTTCACGGACAGATCCACGCTGGCGAAATCTTGACTAACGGCCATTTTGCTCTCCTTCCTGGATGAGAAATGGGAAATCCAATCGGCTTGGCCATCTATTCGGCCGATGATGCGCGCGAGGCCATGTGCTTCCATTAAGCGCGATAGGTCTGGACTGACATTTAGAGCTACCCTTCGGCTTCACTTGAAACGGCAGACGCCGGGAGCATGCGATTTATCCGCTCCTCGGTCTTCGTAGGCGACTAGGTCGAGAATGAAAGCGTCCTTGATCATCTGTCGCTCCCTGCCCAGAGCTCGGGCATCTAGTTGATCGCGGTCGTCTTCACCTGCTCCGAACGCCTCGGTCCACGGCTCGAAACGCCAGCCGAAGCGAAACGATGCCTTTTCTTATCGGGTTAGGCGTCACGATCTGGGCGGCGTCCTTCGCTTATCCATAGCGTCCTTTGGAACAAGTGTCGGCGGCCGGTCCCGCCGATCAGACCGACCCGTCAATCGAAGCGGGTGCTTGGTCGGAAAAGAACGAAGCCAGAACCCGAACGGCTGGCTGGGGCGGCGGTTCGGCCGGCCGGCTCGTCCTCCGGCGCGTGTCCCGTGGGAGCCCCATTAGACCGAATCTGATTCAGCCACAAAATAAGTACAAATCCTTGTCTCTCTGATAAGCCTTCGTAACAGACCAAGAAATCCGGCCGGAACCGGGTTCTGGCCGTGGAGCGAGGCTTATCGGTCGAACGTCTCCACGGTAATGCTGATTGCGGTGGTTGCGCCGAGCAACCAAATGGAATCCGTCATCTCGCCATGCTCACGAATCACCACGTCAATCGCGCTATCCAACTGCGCTTGGGTATCGCAGGCCCCGAGCGAGATGCCTTTCTCGAAATACCTGACGCCATGATGATCGGCCACGGGTTCGAGCCAGTAATAGCCGGGGCCTTCGAATTGCGCGTGCAATGGCGCCCTATAGCAGCCGGCGTCATACCAGATACCGCCGACCCTGGCTCCATCGGTTCTGACCGTAATGGTGTTCATGACATTTACTCCTTTGAATTGGTGGACCGCTTTTCTGAGTCCGATTGATTTTTGACAAGCGCTCTTACCGAACGTTGGGTGCTTTTTCCAAAGCCATTCGGGTGACAGTACAGATAAGTATCCGATCGACGCAGCTCCGATTCGGCTGGGTGAAATCCGATCACGCGGGCTGCCGGCTATCCCGCCCAAGGTTTGCTCTGGAAACATTCCGGCAATGGCCGTTCGTGAAATTCAATTTTTTGAGTCCAATCCCCGGCGATCAGTGCAACCGTGGCCTTGAAACGAGTCTAAGGAGAACTTTTCAGTCCGCCGCCTCCTGGGGGAAGAACGGTACCCGTTGGGTGCGGCGGAAGTGGCTGGGATGCCCATGACGTTACTTAAGAGGAGACGGGGATCCCAGAATGACCACCATCAAAGACTTATCGGATGCCAAGCTTCTTCATAGCCTGGCAGCGTGCCGGGACTGCAGCGACGTTCAGCGGCTTCAAAACGAGCTGACGCGGACGATCCGTGAACTCCAGGCACAGGTGCGGGAATTGGAGGCCCAGAACCGCGAACTTCAGGAGGCCCAGCGGGCCCTTAAACGGTCCCGCAACCGCTATGCCGAGCTCTATGACGGGGCGCCGATCGGCTATGTGAGCCTGAACTCTGAGGGGGTGATCCGAGACATCAATATGGCCGGGGCGACAATGCTCGGCCGGGAGCGCACGCATCTGGTGGGCTCTCCCTTGCACCGCTACGTGGCTCCCGAAGACCAATCCACACTTCTAACGCATCTCAAAGGCTGTCTGCAGCAGGAGCAAGCCATGGCGGAGCTGACCCTTCTAACATCAACGGGAGACCGCCTCGCCGTCCAGCTCGCCAGCCGGAAAACCTTCACCCATGACGCGGAGGAGGTCCGGTATTTGACGGCTCTCACCGACCTTACCGAGCGGATGCGCACGGATGCCTTGCAGCGCCAATGGGCGGCCATCGTGGAGTCTTCCGACGATGCCATACTCGGCAAGACCCTGGATGGAGTCATCACCGGCTGGAATGCCGGCGCGGAGCGGCTGTTCGGCTACGCCGCGGACGAAGCCATCGGCCGCCCCATCAGCTTCATCATTCCGCCCGAACGGCAGGCGGAGGATTTGGAGATTCTCATGAAAATCGGCCAGGGCCAGCGGGTTGATCACTATGAGACCGAGCGTCTCGGCAAGGACGGCCGAAGGATCGCCATCTCGCTCACCGTCTCGCCGCTGCAAGACGAACAGGGCCGAATCATGGGCGCGTCCACGATTGCCCGCGACATCACCGCGCGCAAAGCGGCCGAGCAGCAGCTCAAGGAGCGGGATGCCTTCGCCAAGAAGGTCCTGATGTCCTCTCTGAACGGCCTCTACATCTACGATGTGAAAGCCGGGCGGGATGTCTTCATCAATGCCCAGTGCACCGAGCTGACGGGCTATACCCTCGAGGACCTCCAGAGCCTGAGCGGGAAGGACTTTTTCAATCTGTTTCACCCTGACGACCAAGGCCGCATCATCGCCCATTTCAAGGCCTTGCTCGACACGGCCAATGGCGAAACACTGGAAATCGAGTACCGGATCAGAACCGCTGACGGCCGTTGGATCTGGTGTATTTCGCGAGATGGGGTGTTCGCCCGCGAGGCCGACGGATCGGTCCTGCAGATCATCGGCACCTTCCTGGACATCACCGAGCGCAAGCGAGCCGAAGAACTGCGCCTGGAATACGACCGCCGGAAGGATGAATTTCTGGCGATGCTGGGGCATGAGCTCCGCAATCCCTTGATGCCGATCCGGAATGCCGTCCACATCCAGCGCAAATTCGGCGCATCGGAGCCCAAGTTGATCTGGGCCTGTGAGGTGATCGACCGTCAAGTCACCCAGTTGATCCGGCTGGTGGACGATCTCTTGGATGTGTCGCGGATCGTCCAAGGCAAGCTGGCACTGAAAAAAACGCCGGTGGAGCTCGCCGCCGTGATCGCCCAAGCCGTCGAAACCGCGCGGCCCTTCGTCGAGGCGCGGCGCCACGCCCTCACCATTTTCATCCCGGAAGACCCGATTCAGGTGGAGGGGGACAGCGTGCGCCTGGTTCAGGTCGTGTCGAACCTGCTCAACAACGCAGCAAAGTACACCTCGGAAGGCGGTCGGATCTGGCTGAGCCTAACTCGGGAGAACGGCGAGGCGGTCGTTTCGGTTCGGGATACGGGCGAAGGCATACCCGGCAAGTTGTTACCTCACCTCTTTACGCCCTTCACCCAGGCCGAGCGCACCGTGGACCGCGCTCAAGGCGGGTTGGGGCTCGGTCTGACCATCGTCAAGCGCATCGTAGAACTGCACGGCGGGTGGGTCGAAGCCGAAAGCGGAGGCTCCGGCCGAGGGAGTGAATTCATCGTGCGACTGCCCCTTTACCCCGATGTTTAGAGAAAGACAGACGCATGGCACCGTTCCGTATTGAATCCGCAGTTTGAAACCTCAGGCAGAGGTTCGGTAATCCCGACTTTTCATGCCTGCCGATCAAGTGATGGAAAATCCGGCCGTAGCCCGACCATAGGTCTTGCAGCTCGGGCTTGCCTTCGAGCCGACACTCGTTATGGATTGGCACGATCAGTCGATGGAAGCCACACCGTCGTGTAGCGCCAGGCATGCGCTGCAACCGCAGTCCTCGCCATCGCAGGGATCGGTACACTCCGCCGTGCACGTACAGGCGTGCGGCTGGGTCATGTACTTGGCTTGATACAAGCCGTTGGGCGGGTATCGCTTTTTCCCTTCGTCGGTCGGACCGTTCATGCCTCCTCCACAGTCTCCACAAAGGTCGATAACTTAGGCCCAGCGGGGTTTTCTGACTATCCGTAAGGTTCCATACCGAGAGTCGTTCGCTCGGCAACCGCCATGCCTTTGGTCTTGACTGTTATGGCAGTCATCACCTGCTCCGTTTGCTTAAACTCGGGAGAGATCGATACTGATGCAGCGTTCGACCCTAGAGCATTTTCCGATTCGGTGTCAGAGCGCCCGACAGGTAGGTCGGCAATCCCTTGCCGACCTACCGGCGCCGGAAAGCGGGCTTGGCCGAGAGAGGGAGAACATTGAGAGCGTCCCCCGACGGGATCGGCCAAACTCGGTGAATGCAAGTTGGAGGCTTAGATCTGTTGCCGGATGGGTTTATGGCCTGCGGGAGCCGGTTTCAATCAACTCCTATTCCAGATCGCTTTCGATCAGAAATTCGTGTTTTGTAGGGTGGGTTAGGCGCCCATCAGCACTGACCGACCGCCGGTCACTGCACTTCGCGTGCGCGTAACCCACCGAGCGACTTCCAATCGGTGGGTTACGCGGAGCCTGTCCCGAGCCCTTCGACGATGCTCAGGACAGGCTTGTCGAAGGGCCTGTCCCGAGCGGAGACTAGGGGCTAACCCACCATCGATGGGTTTCGCTTCGCTATACCCATCCTACGATGAATATTCACTCGAATGCCGAATGGAATTACATGCGAACGGAAACCGCTCTAATTCCGGTGCGGCTTCACCCGTGTTTGAATAAGCTGGGGTGCTGCCTATGGTGGGTTGTGAACCGGTGGATCTCCGCTAAGCTGAAGATTAACCTCGATGTCAGTCCAGACCTGCGGGGATACCCGGCTCCGGCCGGGTTTTTTTATGGTTTTCGGAGATGAATCGTCCCATGAATCAAAGCAAACGGGGATGGAACCGGGGCAACATCCTTGTGCGCCCGGCTGGCTTTAGAACTGTGCCGAAGTCAGCCCGAGCCGTCCGATTTTTGGGCCGCCTGCAGCTATGGAATCGTCTTCGGTCCCCGGGTTGCGGCGGCCGCCTGCCAATCCTCGCGATGGATGGTTGCCGACAACCAGCGGTGGACCAGTCCGGCGAGAACGGCTCCGATCAGGGGGGCGACCCAAAAGAGCCAGAGCTGGACTAGCGCCCAATCGCCCACGAACAACGCGGGGCCGGTGCTTCGGGCCGGATTCACCGAAGTGTTGGTCACCGGAATGCTCACCAGGTGAATCAGGGTGAGGCCCAAGCCGATGGCCAGCGGCGCGAACCCTTGAGGAGCGCGCGAGTCGGTGACGCCCAGTATGATCATGAGGAACATGAAGGTCATCACGACTTCCGTTAAAAAGCCCGCGCCCATGGAATATTCTCCGGGCGAATGTTCGCCGTAACCGTTGGCGGCGAATCCCGCGGCGACATCGAATCCGGCCTTTCCGCTCGCGATCAGATACAACACGCCGGCGCCGAGGATCGCGCCGAAAACCTGAGATGCAATGTACGGTGCTAGGTCGGACCCCGGTATGCGGCCTCCGGCCCAAAGACCGACGGAAACCGCCGGATTGAAATGGCCGCCGGAAATATGGCCCACGGCATAGGCCATGGTCAGCACGGTCAAACCGAATGCCAGGGATACGCCGAGCAATCCGATTCCGACATTCGGGAAGGCGGCGGCAAGAACGGCGCTGCCGCAGCCGCCGAAAACCAGCCAGAACGTTCCGATAAACTCCGCTGTACAACGTCGATAAATCGACCACATGATCAGTCCCTCCAAGGTTTTTTTTTCAAAACGAGCCGATTTCCGTTCCCGCCTCGAAAGCGGGACGAGCGGTTACCTTTTTAGATCGCGGTTCGACCGCTAACTCACAGCATCCGACGAAAAATTTTCAGCGTCAATGTGATACCGTAGTTCCGGACAAAAAGTTCACCACGGCTATCAAGGGACGGTGGAATGGATCGACAGGAACCGGATCACGGCATTACACATTTGTTCGTGGGCAAGGACCCGTTCTTTCGCCTGCAACGGGCGATCGGGCTGGCACCGTCCCATGGTTTGGGCGTAAAGCGGCGCGCCTTGTTCTTCGCGCTGTTGTGCTGGGTGCCCATCGTCGTCCCGGCCTCGCTCGCCGGTCGGGCATTCGGCGGCGAAATCTCGGAACCCTTGCTCCTTCACTTCGCCATTCATTCTCGTTGCCTGATCGCGATACCGCTCTTCATCATCGGCGAAAGCGCCCTTTTGCGCCTCGAATCGCTGATTCGCCATTTTGTCGTCTCGGGACTGGTCGGCGAATCTTCGATGCCGAAGTTCCGCGCGGCTTTGAATACCGCCGACCGCTTGCTGAATTCCTGGTGGATTTTCGCGATCCTCGTCAGCCTCGTGACAGCGAACGTGATTTTTGCCGTGCAGCAGTTCGAGCGGCTGCACGAGGCATCCTGGGCCATCGACCGGGATACCGACCCGATCGGGCTCATCTTCGCGGGATGGTGGTATCTCCTCGTGCTGCGCCCGATTTTCAGCTTCCTGATAGGGTTGTGGGTATGGCGCGTCGTGGTATTCGGGATTCTGTTGCTACGCGTTTCCAAGCTGGACCTCGAGCTCGTTCCGGTTCATCCGGACCGGGCCGGCGGCCTGGGTTTTCTCGGCATGGCCCCGCAGGTGTTTATTCCGTTCATATTGGGCGTATCCATGGTGCTGGCCTCGCACTTCGCGCACAGCGTTCTTTACCACGGTGCGCGCGTCGAGTCCTTGAGGATGCCCATGGCGCTTTATGTGATGCTCGCACTGTCTCTGTGTTTAGGCCCGCTGCTGGTGCTCATCGGCAAGTTGAAACGCCTGCGGCGCAAGGCCCTGCTCGATTACGGCGCCTTGGCGGGACAGCACGGGAGACTGGTCGACCGCCGCTGGATCCGAGGAGAAACGGTTCGCGACGACGCTCTGCTCAATGCTCCGGAACTCGGCCCCGTGGCGGACGTGCGTTCCATGCACGAAGCCGTGAGTGCCGTTCGCATGGTGCCCATCGGCCGGCAAACCGTCATCACTCTGTTTGCGGCGGCGGCCTTGCCGATGGTGCCGGTGCTGGCCATCGAAATTCCCGTTATCGATCTCTTGAAAATGTTGGCGGGATATTTGTTTTGAGCCGGTCAAGGCGCGGTCGGGGCTGGTTGCTGGCGCCCCTGCTGATAACCCTGGCGGTAGGCACGCTCCTCGGCCTGTTTGTGCTGGTCGTACAGATAGCTGCCCACCAGTCCTGTGCCCGCGCCGATCGCCGCGCCCAGGCCCGCATTCCCGGCAATGGCGCCGATTGCCGCGCCTGCCGCCGCGGAACCGGTAGTGCCGCTCAACATCCGCTGCTCGCTGGGAGACATGCCGGCGCACCCCGATAACAAGGCTGCGCCCAAAAGACTCAAGAAAATTCGCGATTTCATCGCGGCCCTCGCTTGTCTGTGGATCAATCGGTCATGCCGGATCGAGCCGTTTTTTTACACGGCCATTTTTGGGTCATGAATCGGAACATCACATCCACCGGGCGCTCGTTGTTGTATTCCGGGTGAGCTTGCGCCCAGGAGACGAATTCCGCGATCGCCTGCTGCCGGGTCGGCTTCGGATCGGGAGGGCACACCAAGGGTTGGCTGTCGGGCCCGGAGTGCATGGACTCGTGATAGTGGTAGGCGCCAACCAGGTAACCGGTACAAAAGTGCACGGCGGCAACGTTCAGCGGATCGTCCCGGGGCGTGGTGCAAAGGTCGATCAGATCCTGGACGTTACGGACCAGGAAGTCCTCTTCCTCGGTGGCGGCCGAGGCATTCTGCAACTGGATCAGGGTTGCCAACAGCACCATTCCGGTGCTCACCAATCGCTTGAATCGCATGGATAAACCTCCTTGAAGCCATGTCTCGCCGGATATCGATCTCGGCCGGTATTCCGCTTCGAGTCCGCCGGCCGCTGCGCGTTCCTTCATCCGTAAACATTTCGACTTTTGTGGCGCCGGTGGAGTTCGAATAGCCTCGGCCCGACATGCGGAATTCCGAAGGCGAAAGCCGCGCCCAAACGAAATCGAAATCCCGTTCCGCCAAATCTCCCCGAATATTTGTAAATACCGCGACGGACGCTTGACTCTGGACTTGGGTCCAGGGTTTACGCTATCGACGCATGCACTGAGAAGAGGAGGGTGCTCCATGCTCACTATCGGGAAAGCCGCGGCTCAGGCCGGGATCAGCATCGATACGGTTCGCTTTTACGAGCGCGCCGGCCTTTTGAAAAAAACGATGCGCACGGCGGCCGGCTACCGGCTTTACCAGCCCGACGACGTGGATCGGCTGCGCTTTATCCGCCGGGCCAAGGCGCTCGGGTTTTCGCTGGAAGAAATCGCCGAACTGCTGGCGCTAAACGACGGCGTCGGCGAGCGCAGCGCGGTTCGGGCGATTGCCGAGCGCCGTCTCGCGGAACTGGAGCAAAAGATCGCCGAACTCGACCGGGTCCGCCGGACCCTGGCCGAACTCGTCCATGCCTGTGACGGCGCCGGTCCCGTATGCGGATGCCCGATCATCGAAGCGGTCCTCGGGGACAATACCCTCGAATCAAAGCGCGACAATGCCACGACATCAACATCATAAGGAGCGACTCATGAGCCATGATATTCATCACATACCCCTTCACGGCGGTGCCAGTTTTTCCACGGCGCACGCTCACCATCATGGAGCCAGCCGCTCTTCGCCGACGCATTTGGCGACTCACGCGACCGTTCATTGCCTGAGCGGTTGCGCCATCGGCGAATTCGTCGGGCTGGCCATCGGGGTGAGCTTGGGGTTGAATCCGTGGACCACCATGATGCTCGCCACGGTTCTGGGTTTCGTCAGCGGCTACACCTTGGGCTTATGGCCCTTGGTCCGTCAAGGCTTCGGCTGGGTTCGGGCGTTCCGCACGATCTGGATCGGCGAAACCGTGTCCATCGCGGTCATGGAGCTGGCGATGAATCTGACCGATTATCATCTAGGCGGCGTGCAAGCGGCCTCGATGCTCTCGTTCCGGTTCTGGCTGGGATATCTGGCGGCGTTGCCGGCCGGGTTCATCGCCGCATGGCCGGTGAACTACTGGCTTTTGGGCCGCAATCTCAAGCAGCGGTGTCATTAGTACTAATACAAGCTCAACCAAACTAGGGGAACAAACATGGTCACTCCTGACGAGGCAAAACACCGGGCGGCCACGGCCTATAACGCCGCCGCCGACCTATTCGATGCGCCGGAACTGGGATTTTGGGATTACCATGGACGGCGAACGATCGACCGGCTGGGTTTGCGGCCGGGAGCACGGGTGCTCGACCTCTGCTCCGGCAGCGGCGCCTCGGCCCTGCCGGCTGCCGAGCGGGTGGGGCCGGACGGCTTCGTTCTGGGCATCGACTTGGCCGAAAGGCTGTTGACGCTCGCCAGGGCCAAGGCCGCCAAGCGTGGACTAACCAATATTGAATTTCGGACTGGCGACATGCTCGACCTCGGTTTGCCGGCCGCCAGCTTCGACGCGGTGGTGTGCGTGTTCGGCATCTTTTTCGTGCCGGACATGGCGCAGGCGGTGCGCGAGTTGTGGCGCCTGGTTCGTCCGGGCGGCAAATTGGCGATAACCACCTGGGGACGGGACTTTTTCGAGCCGGCCGATAGTCTATTCTGGGATACCGTGCGCTCTGTCCGGCCGGATCTCTACAAGGGATTCAATCCCTGGGACCGGATCGACGATTCCATCGGGCTGCGCGGCATGCTCGCCGAAGGCGGTATCCGCGAAGCCGAGATACATACCGAAAACTACTCTCATCCGCTAAAGTCGCCCGACGATTGGTGGACCATCGCGCGCGGATGCGGCTACCGGGGCACGATCGACCTGCTCTCGGTCGAAGAGCAGGCGCTGGTCAGGGAAAGCAATCTGGCCCCGCTTCGCGAGGGCAAAGTCTCTGGTATCGAAGCGAGTGCCTTGTACGCCATCGCCGTCAAGCAGAGTTAGAGATAGGCCGAAAACATGGTTCCGATTCCGTTTTCCGATATAGGGTGGGAGGCGAGCACTGCCACGAACCATTCCGTGTCCGCCGGAGATGCCGAAGAAACTTTGCTGGTTACGTACGATGCGTGCCTAACCTGCTCTACATTGAAAGCTTTTTCGAGTTGAACGCGATGCTGTTGGCGGCCAAATCCCGAAGCGTTGAAATTCCCGAGAACACTTAGAGGCGAAAATCCGTGCAAACCGTAAATGCCATTATCCGGCAATGCCGAATCGCGGCCTTCTGGTTCGCGGTTCTGTCGGCGCCGCCGGTCCAGGCCGGAAGCTATGAGCTGGTCATAGACAAGAAAGCGGTGAATCTGACCGGACGGGAACGGACCGCCATCGCGGCCAACGGCTCATTGCCGGCGCCCACGCTGCGCTGGCGGGAAGGCGAGGAAGTCGCCTTGCGCGTGACCAACCGATTGGACGAGCCGACTTCTATCCACTGGCACGGCATCGTGCTGCCTTACGACATGGACGGCGTGCCCGGCATCAGCTTTCCCGGGATTCCGCCTGGCGAAACCTTTAGCTACCGCTTCAGGCTGAGCCAGAGCGGGACCTACTGGTATCACGGCCATTCGGCGATGCAGGAGCAACTTGGGTTGATGGGCGCGATCGTCATAGAGCCCGCGAAGGGCGAAGCTCACGCTTACGACCGCGAGTATACGGTGATGCTGTCCGACTGGTCCGACGAGAACCCGCACCGCGTGCTTTCGAAGCTGAAGAAGCAGAGCGACTACTACAACTTCCAGAAGCGCACCGTGTTCGATTTCTTCCGGGATCTGTCTGGCAAGGGCGTCAAGGAAACCATGGCCGACCGGCTGGCCTGGGGCGAGATGCGGATGGACCCTACCGACATCGCCGACGTCACCGGCTATACCTACACCTTCCTCGTCAACGGCCAAGGTCCCGAAGCCAACTGGACGGCTCTGTTCAAGCCGGGCGAGCGCATCCGGCTCCGTTTCGTCAACGCCGCGGCGATGACCCATTTCGACGTGAGCATACCGGGGCTCAAAATGCAGATCATTCAGGCGGACGGGCAAAACGTCGAGCCGGTCGAGGTGGACGAGTTTCGTATCGCCGTCGCGGAGACCTACGACGTGCTGGTCGAGCCCCGCGAACCCCAGGCCTACACGATCTTCGCGGAAGCCATGGACCGCAGCGGTTATGCGAGAGCGACCCTGGCTCCCCGGCGCGGCATGAGGGCGGAGGTTCCGGCGCTACGGCCACGACCCTTGGTGACTTTGGCCGAGATGGCGGCGGCCCACGGCATGGAGCACGGTTCTGCGGCCGGCGGGCCGCACGCGGCCATGAAGCATACGCCGGAAAAGGAACATCGGACGAACGGGCATGAAGGTCACGATATGGCGGGCATGGATCATGCCGCGATGCCGGAGATGAATCACGCCATGTCTTCACACGCCGGTCACGAAGGCCATGCCATGGCGGAGCATGTCGAAGAACGCGCCGGCACGGGCCATCGGGTGCTATCGTATGCCGATCTCAAGAGCGCGGAGAAGCATGCGGACTGGCGCGAGCCCGACCGGGAAATCATTCTGCGCCTCACCGGTACCATGAACCGCTACATTTGGTCCATCAACGGCCAGAAGTACTCCGAGGCCGAGCCGATTCGCCTCAAGTACGGCGAACGGGTACGCTTTACCTACATTAACGAGACCATGATGAACCACCCTCTGCATCTGCACGGCATGTGGCAGGACCTGGATAACGGCAAGGGGCCGTTCAATCCGCGCAAACACGTCGTAAACGTCAAGCCGGGCGAGACCGTGCACGTCGACGTGCCGGTCGACGCGCCGGGCGAGTGGGCGTTTCATTGCCATCTGGTCTATCACATGGAAACCGGGATGTTTCGAAAGATCATCGTGGAGCCTCCCGATACAGCTGCGAAAACGGGAGCTTGAGAAGGTGATTCCGAGTCTCGAACACCACCGTGTCCGGCGTTCCGTTCCGGTTTGTGCCGCGGCCATTTTGATGATGTTCGGGAGCGGCCGTGCGACCGCTCAGATGGACGATGCGATCTACAACTATCTTAGGTTCGAACGGTTCGAGTACGAGGGGAACGGGGACATTCACCTCTTCAAATGGGACATCGAAGGCTGGACCGGCAGCGACTACAACAAACTGTGGGTGAAAAGCGAGGGCGATTACGTCTTCGAACAGGACATTTTCGGGCGGGCCGACCTTCAGTTGCTCTACAGCCGCAACATCGCTACCTTCTGGGACGCCCAGATCGGCGTCCGCCGCGCGTTCGAGCCGGAACGCACCTTCGACGGCGTCATCGGCATCCAGGGGCTCGCGCCTTATTTTTTCGAGACCGAGGCGGCGATGTTCATCAGCGAGAACGGCAATGTGCTCGGCCGCTTCAAGCTGGCCTACGAGCTTTTACTAACCCAACGCCTCATCGCCCAGCCGCGCATCGAAATCAACGTGTCCGCGGACGACATCGAGAACCGCGGCGTAAAGGCCGGCATCACCGAATTCGAAGCGGGACTCAGGCTGCGCTACGAGATCGTGCGGGAATTCGCGCCTTATATCGGCTTCGATTACGTCGAGGAGCAGTCGCTCAGAGAGCACAAGCACAGCGTAAGGGCGGTGGCGGGTATAAGGGCCTGGTTTTAGAGCGTTAGTTTGGCGGTGATGATCGGGAAATTCGTAGGTCGGCAATCCCTTCCCAATCGCAAACGGTCGCTTTAGTCGCGACCCTTCCGACAAAGCCCCTTGCCAACCCAGCGCGTCGGCAAGGGTTTGCCGACCTACCGTATTCTGGGGCGCTAAATCAAACCGGAAAATGCTCTAAGTACATTCCGCAAATATTTGCGGAATCTCGACAGATTGGCTTGATTGGCGGGGTTGTCCTGCAGGTTGCCTATGCCGCAAGACTTCCCTGAATGTACTTAGCTCCGCGATTTCCACAAAAGCTGTGGAGCGGTTTGTGGATAATGTTGTGAAATATCAAGAATACGCATGTTATATCCGGAGCTTAGCGGAAGTGTCTAAATTCCGAACACAGACGACAGGATTCGAGAACATCGAAAACACCCTATGGCGACAAACCCCTTCACTTTACCCTTCGAGCGCTTGCCGGCCACGCTGCCGATTTTCCCGCTGCGCAACGCCATCGTCATGCCGGGGGCTCAGTTGCCGCTGAATATATTCGAGCCGCGCTACCTCAACATGGTTTTCGATTGCCTGGGTACCGACCGGATGATCGGCATGGTGCAGCCCGATCCGGCCTCGAAGGACGAGAATCAGCCAGGGGTATACCGAACCGGCACCGCGGGACGCATCACCTCGTTCAGCGAAACCCTGGACGGCCGCCTGCTGATCGTGATGACCGGCGTCTGTCGTTTCGATATCCGCGAAGAAATACCAACCACCCGGGATTATCGTCGCGTCATCCCGGACTGGGATCGATTTCGTGTCGATTACGCATTGTCGGATGCCATTTCGTGCGACCGGGGAAAGCTCATGGAGCTGCTCAAGGACTATTTTCAGCGTAAGAGCCTGAGCACCGATTGGACGGTCATGGAGCAGATGTCTTTCCCCGTTTTGGTGAATGTCCTGATCAGCCAGTTGCCGTTTGAAGTGGCCGAGCGCCAGGCATTGGTGGAGGCAGTCAGCGTGGAGGACCGCTACGCCAAATTGCTGGGGCTGTTGGAATTCGAAATGGCGGCAGCGCGGGTCGGCACCGATGTCAGGCAGCACTGAGCGTCAACGGGTAAAGCCGCGGCGCGAGCCTCATTCCGGTCCCGTTGCCGGGGTCATTTTCGACATGGACGGAACCCTGGTCGATTCCGGTCTCGATTTCGCCGTGATGCGCCGCGAAATGGGGCTGCCGGACGGCGTTCCGCTGCTGGAGGCCATGGAAGACCTGGCCGAAGCGGAGGCCATTCGATGCCGGGCCATCCTCCTCCGCCACGAGGCGGCCGGCGCGGCGCGTGCCGTAGTGCTGCCCGGTGTGCGTTGTTTCTTGGATCGTTTGCGCGGATTGGGTGTTCGCCAAGCCGTGTTTACCCGTAATAGCCGGGAAGTCGCCGATGCGACTCTGACCCGCTGCCGATTGGATTTCGAACTGGTGATGACGCGGGATGACGGTCCGATAAAACCCGATCCCTGGGCTATCCGCCATATTTGCGCGACTTGGGGTGTTGTCCCCGCGCAAGTCGCGGTGATCGGCGATTACCGTTTCGACATCGAAGCCGGTATCCGCGCCGGGGCCAGGACGGTGCTCTTTACCCGAGGACGTCCAAGCGAAAGTCTGCCGGGCGCCGATTTGGCCGAATTTCATCTGGCAAGCTTTCAGCAAGCCGATCAGTTGTTGCGTGCGCTCGGATTATGAGGTTATTGGTCTTATTCCATTCGGCATTCGAGTGAACATTCATCGTAGGATGGGTAGAGCGAAGCGAAACCCATCGATGGCGGGTTAGCCCCTAGTCTCCGCTCGGGACAGGCCCTTCGACAAGCCTGTCCTGAGCATCGTCGAAGGGCTCGGGACAGGCTCCGCGTAACCCACCGATTCGAGGTCGCTCGATGGGTTTCGCTTCGCTCTACCCATCCTACAAGAATGAATTCCTACTGAAAGCGATTTGGAATTACTGTGCCCTAGACAGTTGTACCTGACGATCGGAGTGCAACAGCCTCGACGGCATTCCGGAAGTCAACGAAAGCGGCGTCCCAGGTACGAGGCGTATTCCGCAGCAGCCGTGAGCGGTAACGGCGTCGCAAGTCGCGGTCCGACAGCAGTCGCTCCAGGCCATTCCGAAAAGCCTCGCGGTCCGCGAGGGGTACAACGAAGCCGGTCTCTCCGTGCCGCACGATGCGCGATGCTTCGCCGACGTCCGTGATCACGGCGGGCAGGCCGACTGCTGCCGCTTCCGCCAAGGCCATGCCGTACGCTTCGAATCGGCTGGCGAAGGCGAAAACATCCATTCCGCCGAGAAACCGCGCCAGTTCCGGCGTATCCAGAACGCCGTGAAGGAAAATCCGGGTTTGCAGTCCGAGATCCGCGATGCGTGAGCGGAAGCGCCCGGCATAGTTCGGGTCGATTCGGTCGTAGCCCGCAACGTGCCAAGCCCAGTCGCACTGTCTGAGTCCGGCCAGGATTTCGAGCAGTTCAGTCAGCCCTTTTGCGGGAAGCAGGTTGGCGACGGTCGCGATTTGAACCGGCTGGTCCGTTGACCGCTTGCCCGATGCTTGTCTCGCGGCAAGAAACGCGGCATCGACTCCGGGTTCGCATAGGAAAGCCGGCTTACCGGGGTAGCGCCGTTCGAGGAGGCATCGAATCGATAATCCGGTCGCGATGAAGAACCGGACGCGCTCCGCCGCCCGCTCGAACCGATCTTCCTCTTCTTTCCGCCGGTCCGCGTCGAGCAGCGGGTTCAGAAAGGGGACATAATGCACCAAGAGCCCGTGCACTGCTTCATCCCCGGCTAGAGCGTTTTTCATCCCGGTGTACGGCTTCGTGTCGGGCGGGAAGAACGTAGGTCGGCAATCCCTTCCCAATCGCAAACGGCCGTCCTGGGAGCGCCAGGACGCCCCTTCCGACGAAGTCCTTTGCCGAGCCGATAAGTCGGCAAGGGATTGCCGACCTACCTGTCGGGCGCTCTGACACCGAATCGGAAATTGCTCTAGCGGATAATTCGACAAGTCTTCCAGAAGCAGGCTGTCCCATAGAATAATCGCGTTGCGCGGCAAATAGGGAATCGCGCCGTCCGGCGGGACTTCCGCGGCTTCGAGCGGAAAGCTTGTTTCTCGCGCCTGGCGGATGATTTGGCGGTTGAAGACATTGCCGCCGGAAGGGCAGGCATCGAGCGGCGGATGAATGAACACGAGTCTCATCGTATCAACCGAAATAACCAGAATGAGTCATAAGCTATCTCTTGAATCCCGATTGGTCGAATGGAGCGAACGCCATGCGATGCTGATGGGGCTCGCGATCGGAGGTCTGTGGTTTAAGTCCCCGCCGGAGTTTCTCGCAGCGATGGCCGCTGCATCTTTTCTTGCCCTGATCCATCAGTTCCGGCGGGAATGGACGCCTTCCGGGGCGTTCGGGGCGGCTAACGCGATTACCTTGATCCGTTTGATGGCAACGCTCTTTCTGCTGCTTTTTCCGCTATCGAACGGCTGGTTTCTAGCGTCCTTCGCCCTGACCATTTTATACGCCGACCACTGGGACGGCTGGCTGGCGAGACGCCGCGGCCTGACCTCGGCCTTCGGCGATTGCTTCGACAAGGAAGTGGATGCGTTCTTTTTTCTAACTCTATGCCTGCTTCTTTATAACCGCGGCCATGTCGGCATTTGGATTCTGTTTCCCGGCTTGTTGCGCTATCTGTTCGTGCTGTTCGTCAAACTGGCGGGGCCGCCCCGGCGCGTCGCGGCGGGCAACTGGTTCACCCGCTCCGTCTCGGTGATCGCCATCGTCGTATTCGTTCTGTGCCTGCTGCCGGTCGAGCTCCACTGTACGGGTTTCGCCGTGGCGGCGACGTTCGCGCTATGCGCCTCGTTTCTGTACTCCCTGTTTCAGCTCTATCGGCCGCAACGCCCGGGATGATGCCATGAGTCTTCGCACTACGCCGATAAAAGGCTTGGACGACGTTCGGGCGTTTTTCGACCGTCTGGCGCCGGTTTACCGCGATTGCCACGGCAAGGCGGAAAAGCTTTTGCGCTACCGGCTCGGCATCATAGATCGCCTGCTGGAACGCGCCGGTCACGGTTCACTGGTCGAAATCGGCTGCGGCACCGGGATGCATCTTTTTCCCCTGGCCGCCCGATTCGAGCGCGTGCACGGCACCGATCTTTCGCCCAGCATGATCGAGCAGGCAGAGCATCTTCGTCTTGGACACCCGCATGGCGAGCGCATCCGTCTGAGCGTGGCGCCCGCCGAAAGCTTGAGCTCGGTGGGCGATGCCGAAGCGGATGCGGTGCTGTGCGTCGGCGCCTTGGAGCACATGCTCGATCAGCGGCAGGCGCTACGCGAGGCTTGCCGCGTTCTAAAGCCGGGCGGCGTCTTCGTCTGTCTCACGCCGAACGCGGAATATGTCTGGTACACCCGAATTGCGCCTTGGCTGAGGCTCAGCACCAAGCATCTGAGCACGGACCGTTTTCTCGGGAAGAAAAAATTGACCGATTTATTGGAAACCGCCGGATTCGAGGTCGAGCGCATCGGCTCCTGGACCTTCATCCCGCGCGGCGACATGCCGCCCTATCTTGCCCGGATTCTGACGCTGCTGGACGGCGTCGGACGTCTGTTGCGCGTCCCGTCCTTTCGCGGCGGACTCTATTGCCGTGCGGCAAGACGCGGCTGATCCGTATCCTTCGGGTTATCATTACGCCCGCTTCCCGGCCGGCGCGCCAACCGAATGTGCCGGACATCCGAACCGATTTTCCGTTTTTGACTGACAACTATAAAAGACCGATGTCGTACTATCTCGAACCGAACAAAGATTACCGCAACGATAGCCTGCGCCACGGCGCCGAGTTTTCCGAGGAAGACATTCGCGTAGACACCGCGAAGCATTACGACGACTGTTATTGGGATTACCGGACCGCGTGGTTCGACAACGAGAATCTAGCCTTGCATTACGGTTATTGGGACGAGAATACCAAGACCCACAGCCAGGCCTTGCTGAACAAGAATCGCATACTCGCCGAAATCGCCGGCATCAAGCCGGAAGACCATGTCCTGGATGCGGGCTGCGGCATCGGCGGCAGCTCGATCTGGCTGGCGAAGCATGTCGGCTGCCGCGCCACCGGCGTCACGGTCAGTGCCCGGCAGGTCGAGCACGCCAAGCGGAACGCCGAGCGCCACGGGGTGTCCGATAAAGTTGATTTTCAGCAGGCGGATTTCTGCAAGACGCCGTTCCCGGACGAATCCTTCGACGTGGTTTGGGCGGTCGAAAGCAGTTGCTATGCGACCGACAAGCGGGATTTCTTCCGGGAAGCCTACCGCCTGCTGCGCAAGGGCGGCACGCTGATCGCCTGCGACGGCTATGCCACGCGCCGGGAATTCAACGAAGAGGAATGGCAGGCGGTCATGGATTGCCTGAACGGGTGGGCCGTGCCGAACCTCGCCAGCGTCGAGGAGTTCCAGGCCGGCATGGAGGAATGCGGCTTCCGCGACGTGCACATCACCGAGGCCACGGCCGAAACCATGCCCTCGTCCCGCAGAATGTACCTGACTGCCCTGTGGACCTATCCGATGCAGTTGACCATGCAATGGCTGGGACTCCGCAGCAAGGCACAGACCGCGAATTTCAAGGTCGCGCTCGCCCAGTACAAGGTGTTCCGCGACAAGATGGTCCGCTATTGCATTTTCCGGGCAAAAAAGTGATTGGTAGGGCGGGTTAGGTGCGCCCCCACGCCCCTCTCGTAGCTCAATGAGTCTGGCGTGCACCGTAACCCGCCGAAGCGAACGGCAAGGCACCGCGCGTTTCGGCGGGTTACGGTGCACGCTTAGCGCAGCGATCAACGGCCGCGCCGTACCGATGTGCGCCTAACCCGCCCTACGAAGTCGTAGGTCGACAATCCCTTGCCGACAAATGGGTCAAGTCCTTGGCCGGTTTCGAAACACCGGCAAGCGCACCCGCGCTTCGAGGCCGCCTTGCGGGCGGTTGTGGAGGCTCAGCGTTCCGCCCTGGGCGCCGAGCAGGTTGGCGGCGATCGGCAGACCCAGGCCGGTGCCGCCGGTTTCCCGCGAGCGCGAGGTTTCCAGGCGGAAAAACGGCTGCATCACTTCGCCCAAATACTCTTCCGGGATGCCGGGGCCGGAGTCCCGCACCCTTATCAGCCAGTCATCGCCGGAGCGCTCCAGA
The DNA here is from genome assembly GCF_051027445.1 of Methylocaldum sp. GT1TLB. Classification (NCBI taxonomy): domain Bacteria; kingdom Pseudomonadati; phylum Pseudomonadota; class Gammaproteobacteria; order Methylococcales; family Methylococcaceae; genus Methylocaldum; species Methylocaldum sp. GT1TLB. Next base: position 3,236,652 of record NZ_CP194898.1, on the reverse strand, counting down.
CTCACATCGGCTTCCCCACCGTATTTCACCGCGTTGTCGATCAGGTTGAGAAAACTGCGTCGCAGGGCTTCCGGCCGGCCCGAGATCAGCGCGCCGTCCGGTCCTTCGAAACGGGCCTTGCCGCCGGCATCGACGGTATCGTCGCAGAGGCTTTGCAGCAGGGCTCCGAGATCGATCGTTTGCTGCGGCGGCCCCGAGTCCAGGCTGCGCGCCAGGTCCAGCCCCTCGTCGACCAGCGCCTGCATGGCCGCCACGTCCTCCGCCAGCCGGGCGCGAAGCGGCTCGTCCCGGCACTGCTCCAGCCGCAGGCGCAATCGGGTGAGCGGCGTCTTCAAGTCGTGGGTGATAGCGGCGAGGATGCGGGTTCGCTCTTCGATATGGGAGCGCAAGCGTTCCCGCATCCGGTTGAAGGTCCGGGCGGCTTGCCTGACTTCGACAGGTCCCGATTCGTCCATGGAGGAATGTTCCGGATCGCGGCCGAACGACTCGGCGGCGTGAACCAGGCGCCGCAAGGGTTGTAGGACCAGGCGGACGGCGAACCAGGCCACGATCGCCAAAAAACCCGCCAAAATCGAAAGGCTCGTGACGAATCCCTCGGCCCTCGGTTGTCGTGGCGGCGGGAGTTCGCGGCGCGCTTCGATCAGAACCCGTTGTCCGTCGGCAAACCGGACCCGTGCACCGACGGTCCGGGACGGCTGGCAATCGGCCGGTTGGTCCCGGCAGTCAGAGTTTCGGGTTCGCCATGCTGCTTCCACCGCAATCGATGGTCCGGCTGCTTCGCTGAGAGCGGCGGTGAATGAAGGGTCATCCGGGTGCTCCAATCGCAAACGGGCATCCAGGGAGTGCCTGGATGCCCCTTCCCCGGATGACCGGTTGCGATTGAACGGCAGAGGTGGCGTCGGCTCCGCCGTTCCGTCCGCAGGTTCGATGCGCCATTGCCCGGACGGCAAGGCCTGGACTGCGGCGAGGCGCTGTTCCGGCGGCAGGGAAGCGAGCAGATGGAGGATATCGGCGATGCGATCGGCCGCGCTTTGTTCCCGAAAGCTGTGCACGATGTGGCTGCGCTCCCGCAATGCCAGGCTCACGGTAACGAAGACCGCCATCAGCACCCCGGCGAGCAGCAGAAGAAACAGCCGGACGGCAAGCGAGCGGGGCGGAAAGGAGACGCTCATGGACACCTCGAAAAACCGTCGCGAGCGCCCCGAGTGCAAGGCGTCCGGAGCACAGGAACCGGAGTGTACGCGGAGTACATGAGGATTCCGAGCACCGCGCAACGCAGCAATCGGGACGCGCAGTAGGTTTTTCGAGGTGTCCTCATGATTCCTGCTCCACCACGGCGGCTAGAACATAGCCCTCGTTCCGCTGTGTTTTGATCAGGTTTGGCGCCCGTGCGTTATCACCCAGCTTCTGGCGCAGCCGGCTGACCCGGAGGTCGATGGAGCGATCGAAGGGATCAGCCTCTCGGCCGCGGATCAGATCCATGAGCTGATCGCGGGTGAGCACCCGGTTGGGATGGGTGAGAAATACCTCCAGCAAGCGGTATTCGGCTCCGGATAGCGCGACTACCACGCCCTGGGGAGAGGTGAGTTGGCGCGTCTGCCCATCCAGGGTCCAGCCGGCGAATCGCCAGCGATGCGCCGAGTCCGAAACACCCCTGTTCGGCAGCGAACGGGCGCGGCGCAGGATATTGCGGATGCGGGCCAGGAGTTCGCGCGGTTCGAACGGCTTGGCGAGATAGTCGTCGGCGCCCATTTCCAACCCCAGCACCCGGTCGATCGGCTCTCCGCGGGCGGTCAGCATCAGCACCGGAAGGTCGGAACGCGCGCGCAGGTCGCGACACAGGCTCAAGCCGTCCTGGCCGGGCAGCATCAGATCGAGGACGATCAGGTCGATGCCGCTGCTTTCCAATATTTCGCGCATCTGCCGGCCGTCGGCGGCCAGGCTGACGCGGTAGCCGTGCTGTTTGAGATAGTCGCCGACCAGCACGCGAATTTCGCGGTCGTCGTCGACGACGAGGATATGCTCTGTGGTTTCCATGGAGGCTTTTTACCGCGGTTGCCGGCCCGAGTCATGGGCTTTTGTATCGTTTTGTATCGACTGCTACCGACGACAAAAAACGATACAAAATCACCGCCGGCCGGACACATATCCGATACATGGCCGGTGTGAAATAGATTCCGAAGACGGCGGGACGGTCCCGGCGGTCTAAACAGAATCGGCTTCGGCCGACGTTTCACAAAACCGGAGGAATCCACATGAAATCTTACCCCAAAGCACTCTTGATAAGTCTTGCCCTGCTCACCCCCGTAGCCGCTATCGCCGAGTCCGGAGAAGCCAAGCCTGAATCCGGCGCTTACAACCAGGGTCCCGCCGGTTCGCGGGCAGAGCGGCGGGAGCGCTTCATGGAGGAACGGATGGCCGAGCTGCGCAAGGAATTGAAGCTTACGTCGGCGCAGGAAGCCGACTGGAATACCTGGTCCGCCAAGATCAAGGAAATCAAGGAAAAGAAGAAACAGTCCCGTCCCGACCGCGAGGCCATGAAGAACCTGCCGGCCCCGGAGCGTCTGGAAAAAATGATCGCCCACAATAAGGCAAAACAGACCTATCTCGAAGAAGCCCTGGCCGCGACCAAGACCTTCTACGCCACGCTGACCCCGGAACAGCGCAAAGTCTTCGACGAAAAAACGCCGTTCGGCAAGCACGGTCAGAAATGGAAACATCACGGCGGTCCTCGTCACCCGGGCGCGAAATGACCAGCCATTCCGTAACTCGGAACCCATAGGCTTCGTTGGGCGGGTTAGTCGGTATCCCGGCGTAACCCGCCGATGCCGTGAGATTTCGCGTTTCGCTGGCTCCAAAGCTCTCGCTTTTCGATTTATACGCGCGGGCGGTTGCCTTAATCGCAATCCTTCGTTCGTTTCCCATCTCCAAAGCCAGGAATGTCGACGTCGGTGCATCTGATAGCCACATGTGGTCATGTTGGCTTATTATGCGCATCATTCCATTTGTCGTTCGGAACTCATGTCATGTCGCCCACGGCCACCACTCCCAAAAAAGCCACTAATATCACCCTTTCCGCCGATGTGTTGCGAGAGGCCAAAGCTTTAGGCATCAACATCTCCCAAGCCTGCGACCGATTCCTGAGAGAACTGGTGCGGCAGGAACGGCAGCGCCGCTGGCAAGAGGAAAACGCGGAATTCATCGCCGCCTACAACCGTATCGTTGAAACCGAGGGGTTGCCGTTGGAGGAGTGGCGAAGCTTTTAACATGGCGCGCTTCGACGTTTATCGCAACAGCGGCCCGCATGCGGGCGATGTGCCCTATCTGCTCGACGTGCAAAGCGATCTGCTCCAAGAGCTGAACACCCGTGTGGTCGTGCCGCTGCGCCGACGGGACCGCTTCCCGGCCGGTCAGCTTCCCGACCGACTGACGCCGGTGTTCGAAATCGAAGGAATCGCGTGTTTACTGGAAACGCCCAAGCTCGCCGCCGTGCCCCTGCGCCTGCTGAAAACACCGGTAGGTTCTCTGGCGGACAACTGGGCGGCGATTGTCGGTGCGTTGGATTTTCTGTTTCAGGGCTATTGAAACCTAACCCATCGGATTGGCCGTACCCGGTGTAACCCGCCGAATCCGGCGACTCAAACCTTCTCCGCCAACAGATCGATCTGATGAATAATCAAGCCGAGTTCTCCGGCCGTCAATCGCTCGGAGCGTTCCCGGTACCATCGGTCGAGCGAATCCGTGGAGAATTGTTCCGATCTTAGGGCTTCGTCCCGGATCATGTTCAGCAGGGCGGCCAGGCAAACGGCATCGCGGTTGCGATAAATGCGGCGGAGCGGGGTGATGTTCCAGTCGGAGCTGCCGTAGGCGATCGGTTCGAAGCCGGTTTCGCCGAGGACGCGGTGCAGCCGTCTTCCGGAGCGTGCGCCGCCGCTGTTTTCGTCCCATACCCGGCGCTCTTCCATGGAAGCGTCGTATACGGCAAGGATGGAGTTTTCGAACGCTTCATCGGCATAGACCGGAAACAGCACGGTCTCGCCGTCATAGTTGACACTGCCGTAAAAGATTCCCTTCGGCCGCAGCCAGCGCGCGATCCGTCCGGTCATGGTCCGGAGCGGCAGAAGATCCATCACCGCGTGGGCAATGACCGCGTCATAAGAGCCGGGAGCTTCATTCGGTTCGAAGTGTCGTAAGTCGCTGCAGACGAAATCCACGGCGATTTCACGGCCGTCTTGCCGGGCGCGGATGCCGGCCGGTTCCACCGAGACATACAAGCCTTTCTGCCGGAGCAGATCAGCCGTTCTTTCTCGGGCGGTGTACAAAAGGGTCCCGTCCCGATCCACGGCGGTGATGTGCAAATCGGTTTCGGGGGCCAGCTTCAGAAGCCGCAGCACGGAAGCACCGGTACCGGTGCCGAGGTCGAGGCAGGTCGAGCGCGGTTTGCCCGACAGCCATTGGGCAAACTCGGTTTGGACCTCGCGGTTCAGGCTGCGCTCGTCCAGCGCGAACTTGGCTTCGAGATAGTCGTGGAAAGGAATGTCCACGGCCGCCGGAGTTAAAGCGTCCCGCCGAAGGCCGCCCAGTCCCGGTCGTTCTCCCAAAGCTTGATCGTCATCTTTACGCCGTGCAGCGTCACCCGATCTCTGAGCCGTTCCCAGAAGATGCGGGCAAAGCGTTCGAGGCTGGGGTTGAGGCCGCGAAAAGGTTCGAGATCGTTGAGTACGCGGTCCTTGAACTCTCCGATCAGCGCCATGGTCGCCTGCTCCAGATCCACGATGTCGATCAGATAGCCGTGCCGGTCGAGCTGTTCGCCCTCGATCAGTACTTCCGCCTTGTAGTGGTGGCTGTGCTCATGATTCTCGGCGCCCCAGTCTCCGCCGATCAGGAAATGGCGGGCGATGAAGTCGCGGGTGATGGCTAGCTGGTACATCGCGGTTCCTCGGATCGTCAGGTGTACTCGAAAATCGGCTGCAACACCCCAGCCCGCTTGCTGTCGACCAGCTCGAAGGCTTCCTGGCAGGCACTGGGCGCAAAATGATGGGTGATCAAACGTTCCGCGCGGATTTCGGCCAGCCACTCCCAGGCGAGGTCGAGCCGCCGCTTCTTGCTCCAACGTCCGCAAAGGCGCGGGTCGATCGTGCTCACCTGGCTCGAAACCAACCGGATGCGCCGCCGGTGAAAATGGCCGCCGAGATCGAGCGGCGCCTCGCTTTGGCCGTACCATGAACCGATCACGATGCGGCCGGCGAAACCGGTCAGTTCGATGGCCTGGTTCAGAGCGGTCTGATTTCCCGAGACTTCGATGGCGGCATCCAGCCCGTCGGCGCCGTCGTAGAAAAGACACTCTTTAAGCGCCGCGACTTCGCGTTTGACGGCCGGGTTGATGGCCAGGGCCGCGCCCATCTCGGTGGATTTTTGTCGGCGGAACGCGAGAGGATCGGCCGTGATCAGTTCTCCGAGCGGAAATCGGCCGAGGACGGCGGTGGTGAGCAGTCCGACGATGCCCTGCCCGAAAACCATGATCCGCTCTCCGGGCAGCGGCGCCGCATCGAACACCAGATTCAGCGCCGATTCCATATTGGCGAGAAACAGGGCGCGCTCCGCCGGAACGCCCTCCGGCAGGACCAGGCAATCCTTCTTATCGACGACGGCGTAGTTTTGGTGGGGGTGGTAGGCGAAGACCCGGCGGCCCAGCCAGTCCCGGTCTTCGTCCGCTCCCACGGCGGCGACTTCCCCGACCAGGGCATAACCGTACCGGAACGGATAGCTGAAGTTTCCTTGCAGACTGCCGATGCTCGTGTCCCGAGGCAGATCCTCGGGCACCTCGCCCCGGAAGATCAGGGATTCGGTGCCAGGGCTGATGGCCGAGCACAGGGCTTTGATCAGTAATTCTCCGGTCCGTGGGGCGGGCAGATCGATTTCCTGCACCGCCACCGATTTGGGGGCTACATGACAAACGGCTTGTACTCGCATCAGACGTATCCGACCGGGCCGAAGGCGATGATGTCGGAACCCAGGACATGGTACTGGCAGTCCGTGATGCTTAAAGGGGCTTGCTCGCCGGAGCGGCACAGATCGTCGATGGCTTTGAGCCCGCCTATGATTTTTGGTGTTATTGTAATCACGCAGTAGTTCACTAAATGATGTTTGAGAAAGGTGCCGATGATCTTCGATCCCCCCTCGACCATGAGGGTGCGGATACCGATTTGGCGCAGTTTCGTCAGGGTTTCTTTCAAGTCGACGCAGCCGTCCTCGCTTGCTCCCACCACGAGAATTTTCGCGCCGGCCGAGAGCAGCGCCTCGCGCTTGGCCGGGTCCGATTCGCCGGTGGTCACGATGACGGGCGGCTTTTTCGACTGCTTCAGAACGCGGCAGTCCGGCGGCGTCCGCAGGTTGCTGTCGAGAATGACCGGCTGCGGATCTTCGCCTTCATAGTAACGGACGTTGAGCTGGGGATCGTCGCTGAGGATGGTGTTGACCCCGACCAGCAGCGCGTCGTGGTGCGCTCTCAGGAAATGGGTGAGCGTCAGCGACTGCCTCGAACTCAGGGCATAGGGAACCTGGCTGTCGACGGCGATGCTGCCGTCGACGCTTTGGGCATAGGTCAGGGTGACGAAAGGGCCGCTTTCCGCCGGGGCATGGGCCAGCGACAGCTGGTCTATCAACGGCTCGATGAATGCGAATTCGCGGTGGAACGGCGTGCTTTCCCGAAATGTCAGCAAATGGGCCAGCTTTTCGGCCTTGGAACGCAGATAGCCGGCATTGTCGTCATGATGGCCGACCTCGATGGGAATGCGCGCCTCGACCTCGATCCCGTATTCGGTGAGTTCGTCGACTTTACGGGGGTTGTTGGTGATGAGCCGGATCGAGCGAACGCCCAAATCCTTGAGCATCAGCGCGGCGACGCCGTAATTCCGTTCGTCAGGCTGATGGCCGAGGCTGATATTGGCCTCCACCGTGTCGAGGCCGCGGTCCTGGAGATTATAGGCTTCCAGCTTTTTGCGGAGGCCTATGCCGCGTCCTTCCTGACGCAGATAAAGCAGTACGCCGCAGCGGGAGCGTCCGAGATATTGAAGGGTGTGTTTGAGCTGATCCCCGCAGTCGCAGCGCCGAGAGCCGAAGACGTCGCCGGTCAGGCATTCCGAATGGACCCGGACGGGGACGCCGCTCTCACCGTTTACGTCCGATTTCACCAAGGCAAGGTGGTCCTTGCCGTGCTCGGTGTAAAGATAAAGGGTGAATTCGCCGTAGCCGGTCGGAATTCGAGTCTTGACGAGGTTCTTCACTACAGGTTTTTTGGGGTTTCGCGGTAAAAAAGGCAAACAGTATAAACACCAATATTGCCGAGTCGATACCGAATAAGTTGTGTGTGCCGGGTTCGGTCGTTCTGTCCGGAAAATGCCGCTGCACCGACGGAGCCCGGCTTGTGCCGAACAAGCCGAGACCGCCCCGCCGGCCACGCCACAGCCGGACCGGGAACGCAAACGCCAGTATATCGTTATTTCTTCCCATAATCCGGGATTAGGCCGACGGCATCGATTCCCGCAATCGCGCAACTTTCGTCGAGATCGGACAAGTCGCCGCTGATTCCGACCGCGCCAACGATCCGATTGTCCGCCGAGCGGATCAGCACACCGCCTGGCACCGGCATGAGCCGGCCATCCGCCACTTCGGTCAAGGCCGTCATGAAATGGGGACGTTCTTTCGCCATTTTACCCAATTCGCGCGAGGATACGCCCATCCCTATGGCTCCCCAGGCTTTGGCCAAGGCGATGGAACCTCGCATGAAAGATGCGCCGTCCTGCCGCTGCATCGTCTTCAAGTGACCGCCTTCGTCCAAAACGGCCACTGCCAGCGGTGCCAATCCTAAGTCCCGCGCTTTTCTGAATGCGCCGTCGATAATGGCATTGGCGATATCGAGTGTCAGAGTGCTCATGGGTTTTCCTTGTTGTATCAAATAAACGCCGGATCTTGGTAATGCCGAGGAGCGGTTGCCGTTCCGCGTCGCCCTCGTCAGAACAATTTTATCCGTCTTTTCCGACATGTCATTCCGCGCGGGATATGTTCGCTCCCTTCGACTCCCATGAAATGGCATCAGTCATCCCGTCGCAGAATTCGGGCAAGTACGAAATCTGACCTACTTGCTTAAGCCGCGGGTCCCCCCGGCATCATTCCGCAGGGTTTCAATACTGCCTGCCAGGCGCGGGTGTGGCGTTGCAGTGCGGCGTTGAAGCGATGCCACAGGCCTTGCTCGGTTGCCGGGTCGAGCGTCGCGGCGTAATAGCTGTCGAATGCTGGCGGGATTTCGGCCCTTTGGCTTTCTTTCAAATGCCTCACGCTTTCGATCAATGGCGATGCGGTTTGATGAAGCCGGCTGATGTAGGATTGCACTTCGCCGGCGTAAAACTTGACGAATACATTGAACAGATACTCGGCCCGCCGGGTTTTTTTGCCCATAGGACACATTCGCCCGGTCGATGCGGTTTGTTCCAGAAGCAGCCCGACCCGGTCCAGATAAAACCCGCTAAGGCTCAGGGCGCGTACGATTTTGCCGCCGGTCTTATCGGTTTGAAGTTCGAAATAGTGCTGTTCGAATTCGCTTGGAGGTATCGAAGGCGCTTCCTCGAGTTTCGCGCCCAGCGAAGCGAGATACCGAATCGGCCTTTCGAAGCGGGCCACGGAAATCTTTTCGCTCCGCAGAAGCGGGGCGGTTGCCGTATCCATGAAGACGCGGAATTCCTTGGCCGCGAAGGTCGCGTTCCAGAATGCCTTGGGTAAATTGTCGGCTTTCGCTTGCCGGAGGGACTCTATCTTGCGGCCGAATTCCGGGTCTTCGCCCGGTCCTCCAAGTCTCGCTTCGCACTCGGAGAGTTTCCGAAACAGATTCAGCTCGTAAAGGAAGCGGCCGCTTTCCCGCTGTACTCGTCCGAGAGAGCTGTTCCGCGCGCTGATTTCGCCGACCAGCCCGCATCGGGTCATTTCGAGATAAGTGATGACGCCGATTCGGATATCATCGATCGGGAGCACGATGTCCCGTAGCCGCGGATAAGGCGGCACGGCGGGCGGTGCAATAGCTTCGTCGATGTCGACCTCGGTCACGTTCGCGAGGCGGTCGAGGTAATTCTCGAACATGGCTTCCGGCGAATCGCCGGAGCAGCCGGGCAATCCCAGTGCGAGAACGATGACGAAAAAACCGATGAAAGATGCTCTAAGACTACGCGCGGGGTTCGATTTCACGGCGCCCGAGCCGACGATGATCTCCATATAAATAAGGCATCAAAGTAGTGAAACAAGTTCTCCTGAAATCGGGGGCGTGGCTCAATCGCCGGAGCGTGCGCTTTATCATGATGCTGGCGGTCTTGACCTTCATTTTCGCCAAGATAGACCGCTCCGCGCTGATAACTCAACTCAGCCGCTTCGATCCCGCCATGGGTGTCGCGATCGTCGGAATCTTCCTGCTCTCGATAGCCGTGTTTGCGCTGCGCTGGTGGTATATCAGCCGTGCCTTGGGAATCTGTGCGCCTTTCAAGGACTTCATCCGTGTCCTCTGGATCAGCCAAAGCGTCAGCGAGTGCGGACCGCCGCTGGTGGTCGGCGAACTCGCGCGGTTTCAATTGATGCGGGGCAGCGCCGAAACCTGGCAGCTCATTATCGGCCAGGTCATAGACCGGTTCTCCGGCAAGATCGTCCTGCTCCTCATGGTGCTTGGATTGACGCCGGTTTACCTGGGGTTGTACAGCGAATTTCCCGGATTTCAGATCGGCTTGTTCGCCCTGATCCTGATCGCTGCGGTGAGCGTCGCCGTGCTCGTCTTCCGAAGATTCAGGCCGATGGCGCAGCTGCATGCCGGCGTCGTGCTCGCCATTTGCAATCCGCTGCGCTCGCCTCGACACTACGGGTTGTCCGTGCTGATCCAGCTACTGCTGGCCGCGAACTTCGCCTTGGCGGCCGTCGGGCTCGGCATTTCCGGCGACGCTCTGACTGTGCTCATGCTCGGGCCGCTGTTATTGCTGGGCGTCAGTTCGCTGCCGGGGCTGGTTTCCGACTGGGGCAAGCGGGAGGCGGCCGCGGTGTTCTTGCTCGCTCCCGCCGGATTGACGCCCGAGCAAAGCCTCGCCGTATCCCTGATCTTCGGTGCCCTGCATCTATTGACGGCCTTGCCGGGAGCACTCTTGCTTCTGCTGGTGCGGCGTCGAGCAACGGTTTCCGTTACCGAGTAAATAGCGCGCTCAAGTTCGGGAAGCATGGTTTCCCGAAGACTACCGATTAGGAACCGATCCATGACCGCGAGACGGCGTAGCATTCACATCGGAAGTTTGCGGCAAGAGAAATGTCCCAACGCTCCGGTCGGGAAGTTTTCCCGTTGCTCGGCTTTGAAACGCCTGTGATATCCTGCGGCGACTATAAGCCTGGAATTGGTTCACCCAAGGTGTTCCCTCGCCGCAACGTACTACCCGCCATCGCCGGCTGCCTGCTGGCTATCGCTTCGTCCCTGACGCCGGCTGCGCCGACTCAGCCTCCTAACGGGCCGGGGGCGACTCCGTCCGAGCCGCCTGCATCGCCGGACGCGGCGGTAGCGAAGCTTCAGACGCTTTCCGAGCTCGACCAGCGATTGAACGGTATATTGTCCAACGCTGTTTCCGCATTGAAGCAAAGCATCGAAAATGGCCCTCCTTTCCTTCTCGAAGAGCGCCGCGATCGGCTCGACAGGCTGGAAAAGCTGATTGGCGATCCTGCCGCGTCCGCGGCTGAGAAATATCGGCGCGTTCAGGAAGCCTACAGGGTCGAGCTCGACTATGCGAGGAGCGTCGAAGCTTACCGGGCTGTGCTCCGGACGGGGAACGACGAACGCCTGGTGGATTTCCTAAGCATCGGTCGCCTGGCGCTCTACTACCAGACCCTGGATGGGCACGAATCGGGCATCTGGCGCAACGACCTGCGGCGCTGGCAGCGACTGTCCGGCGAGGAGAACGAAGCCATCGCCCGCGGGCTACGCACGGCGCGCAAGCTGGAACCCCCGCACCTGATGGTGCTGCCGCTGCCGGGGCCCAAGTCACCGTGAGGCCGCTTTGCGTGCTCCGCGTCCTGGGAATTGCGGCCGCCTGTGCGGTGTTCGGGGTTTTTCTTCCGTCCGCCCTGGCCGCACTCGAGGCGAAAGCCGAACAGCCGGCCCCGCCGTCGGAAGTGGAGGCTGAACTGACGACGGTGCTGGCGGCCAAGGAGGAATTGTTCTTAAGCATCCGCGAGAGCGCCGCGAATCTCAAGCCCTATTATGTGCAGCAGGTTCTGGCGGGCGATCCTTCGCACCAACGGGAACTGATCGACCGGCTCGCCGATAGCCGCCATATGCCGAACGCCCACGAACTGACGCAGCTGTTCGCCAGCTTGCAGAACCAGCTCGACGCCCTGGGCAGCATCGCAAGCTTCCGGGCTCCGGTTTACGCACCGAGCGGGCAGGCAGCCGAGAAAGAAGTGCTTCGTCTGGGAGGATTCAGCTTCCTCTCCGAAGGACGTTACCTGGTTTATTCACCCGAGGTCGACCGCTTGATCGAACTGCCCAGGCAGCCGGCCCCGAACCTCCTCGATTTGGCTCGGGAGTATGCCCGCGTGGAGGCGCCGTCGCTGGCGCCGGTGGCCATCGATCCCTCGGCTGGGCAAACCTTGCAGTTGTTGGTGCAGGTTCCGACTCTGCGCGAACGCATAGCCCAGGGAGGCGTCGTCGGCTACCTGATCCTGGTGCTTGCGGGCGTTGCCTATGCACTTGCCGCCTACCGCTTCGTCGAGCTGACGCGGATCGGGCAGCGTATCCGAAACCAGCTACAGTCGTCGCGACCCCGGCTCGACAACCCTCTGGGTCGGGTGCTCGCGCGGCTCGAACAAGCGAACACGAACGAGGAGGAGGTCCTGTACCTGACCGTGGAAGAGGCATTGACCGGCGAACAGGCACACTTGGAGCGGGCTCTGCCTTTCCTGAAATTGGTGGCCGCCATTGCGCCGATGCTGGGCTTGCTCGGCACGGTGACCGGCATGATCAAGACCTTCCAGGCGATCGCCCTGCATGGCTCGGGCGACCCGAAATTGATGTCGGGCGGGATTTCGGAGGCCTTGGTCACTACCGTGGAGGGGCTGGTTACCGCCATTCCGATCCTGCTGTTGCACAGCCTGCTGCTGGGGAAGAGCCAGACCCTCGCCGCCTTGCTCGATGCGCATGCCTCGGCCGCGCTCGCGGCTCGCCTCGAACGGCGGAATGCCCCGGGGGATGGGGACATTCCGCCGAAGAACAGGGTCTAATTCGCCCACGAAGAGGAGGCACGATGGGCGGCCGGGTTTTCGAAACTTTCTTGAGCTTTCTTCATAAATCCGAGCAGCACGTCGAAGATCTGATGGATTTGGGCGGCCCGGTGATGTGGCCGTTGCTGGCCGTCTCCCTGCTGCTGTGGACCTTGGTTCTGGAGCGCTACTGGTTCTTTCTCCGCACATTGCCCAGGTTCTTGGAACGACGTGCGCCGCTCGCGCGTTCCCCCGCCGCGGTGATCGAGATGGCCGAGATGAAAATTGCCCTGCGCCGCCATCTGCGCCTGATCAGGACCCTTTCCGGCATTCTGCCGATGTTGGGCCTCTTGGGCACGGTGACCGGCATCATCGAAACCTTCGACCTGATCCGCGTATTCGGCAGTGCGGAAACGCGCATCGTCGCGCGAGGCGTCTCCCAGGCGCTGATCACGACGCTGGCGGGCCTGGTGATGGGACTTTTCGGCGTGGGGGTCGGCTACAGCCTCAACCGCCGCGCTAGGGCCTTCGAGCGCCGCTATGCCGACCGTTTGCGGCAGCCATGAGAAAACGCAGCCTGTTCACGCGCCGCACCGACGGCGGCGACGAAAGCGCCGGTGCGATCAACCTGACGCCGCTCATCGACATGGTGTTCATCCTGCTGATCTTTTTTCTGGTGACGACCTCCTTTATCCGCGAATCGGCGGTGGCGGTTCAGCGTCCCAAGGCCGCAACGGCGGTGCCGCAGCAGGATGCGGCGGTGATCATCACCATCACCGCCGACGAACAAATCTGGCTGCACGATGCTTCCATCGACATACGCCTGTTGCGCGCCCGGCTCGAACAACTGGGCCTCGCCAATCCGGCCCAAGCCGCCATCATTCTGGCAGACGCCCATGCCAGCACCGGCTTGCTGGTCAAAGTGATGGATCAGCTGCGCCTCGCCGGTTTCGTCAACATTTCGGTCGCGGCCAGTACGGCTCCAGACACGCCATGAAAACCTCCCTTGCCGGGATCTCGAGCCGCTCGAGATGGGTCCTGGCCGGAGCCTTCGCCGCGGCGGCGGTCATTAATCTGGCCTTGCTGTTATTGATAGGCGCCCTGATCAGTCACCGTGAGACCAGGCTGATATCGACGCCCAATCCGCAGCCGGTCGATTTCATTCGCATCATTCCGAAGACCGAGGAGTCGAAACCGGTTCCGCCGCCCGCGCCCAAGCCGATGACCGAGGTCGCGCCGGAGTCCCGGCCGTCGACCGGGCGCCCGCCATCCGGTTCCGCCAAGCCTTCCGGCAAAGCGCCGGCGCGCGGGTCCGGCCGTACCGGCGCCCCCAAGCCTCGGAAAGCGCCGGCCCCTGCGCCGGGCGTACCGGCCCCTCGGCTGGATATTCCCGAACAGGGCACGGGCGCCCCGCTTAGCCCTGTGCCGGGCTCCGACTCACGCCTTACGGCACCCCCTGGGCAATGGAATCCGGAAAAGAAGCCGACCGGAGAGGGGAATGGCTCGACCGGCGAAGGTGGTTCCGGCGCCGGGGATCTGGTCGTACTCTCCCGTGTATTGCCGGAATATCCGCCCCGAGCCCGCGCGCAAAAAATCGAGGGTTGGGTGCGGATCGAGATCGACGTCAGCCCTTCGGGTACGGTGAGCGCGGCGAGGGTGGTGGCGGCCAGCCCCGAGCGGGTATTCGACGAGGCCGCGCTCAAGGCGATCCGGCGGTGGCGCTTCAAGCCCGCCTTCAGCGAAGGCCGCGCCGTGGCCCAGCGCGCCACGCTCACGATGAAATTCAGGCTCGAGGAGCGCTGAAGGGCGATATCCCGAATGTAGGCGGTTTCACCTGCTCGTGCGATAGCTTGGATTCTCGACGCGAGTCGAACACGCGCCGGCCGATCAGCGGCGACGCGGGTACCGAAAAGAGTCCCTTACCGGATGTAGGGGGTACGGCATGTTATTGTTAATGAATAAGAAGGCTCTTATACTCGAATCCGGCATCCGATTTGAAGAACAAACGCGGATCGCTGAATCAAAATCTCTAGGGAGTCCGATGTTCCCGCCAGAAGCCAACGGAGGCAAACGATGAAAACACGCATCACAATAACAACATTCACCGCACTGTTTTTGTCCTTGGGAGCGACCGCGGCATTCGCCGAAAAAATCAAAATGCCGAAAACCAAGGTCAGCATGGAAAAATGCCTGGAGGCGGCGCTGGCCAAGAAAGACGGAGAGGTCGTCAAGCTCGAGTTCAAGAAGGAGCGTGGCGCCCCTACCTATGAATTCGAGATCGCCGGCACGGACGGCAAGGACTGGGAATACGAATGCGACGCCAACACGGGAAAAATTACCGAGGAGGAACAGGAAGTCGATAGCGCCGACGATCCGCTGTTCAAGGCCAAGATGAAGATCAGCGAAGAGGAAGCCAAGAAGATCGCCCTCGAAAAGCATCCGGGCGAGATCGTCGAGACCGAATACGAGATCGAGTCCAACGGCGATGCGTCCTATGAATTCGACATCAAGACCGCCGATGGCAAGGAGGTCAAGATGGAAGTCGACGCCGCGACCGGCAAGATCGTCGAGGACGACGAAGAAGAGATTTACCAGATCGGCAAAGAGTGACACTTTCCGATCCGACCCATCCACGAACGGGCTCCGCGGAGCCCGTTTTTTTGCCCTCAGTACATCGAAAGCTTGAACCGGTTCCGCTTCAGGACCGGCTGCGAAGTGATTTGTCGATGGCCGAACAGGTAGCGTTCGGCGGGACGAATCGCGCGCAGGCGGATCGACTCCGCCAAGGGCGGATAGGCAATGGAAGCGGACCGATCCCAGGCCGGCCACTGTGAAAACAATTCGCGCCAGACTTCCGGCTGCCGGCGGCGCAGCATATGGATCGGATCGAAGCCGTACCAGGTGGCCGGCGGCTCGATCAAGCGGATGCCGTATACCCTCGCGAGCTGCCGCATTTCTTCCTGGCAGCGGTTCACACGATCGAACAGCACCGGCCACGCGATTCGGTGCGCCGGGAAGAAAGTCCTGCGCAACAATTCGAACTTCCAGGGATTAAGCCGTTCGACGCTTTCCAGCGGCAAGGCCATCAAGGCGATTTCGGCGCGTTGCTCGGCCAGCCGGTTCAGGCAGGCTTCGACCCAGGCGAGCAGCTGCGGAACGGTGACGCCGTAAACCAGATCGTTGCCGATATCGGTCACGGCCGCGAGCGGTGGAAGACTGTCCGAACCGTGTTTCCGCAGAGCGGTCCACAGCCCGCACCGGACGATGCCGGGAAGCGTTCGGCCCAGCATCCGGCTCCAGAGCCCGTAAGATCGGCCATGCCCGAACGCCGCCAGCACGTCCAAAGGCTCCCGCAATCCCGCTCGCAGACCGTTCACGACCAAGGGAAAGGCCCGTGCGAGATTGCTCGCTCCGATCAGGATCACGGGCCGAGTCGGCTGCTTATCGACTTTGACAGTCATGTTTCTATCGCTGCGGGCACTCGGGCGATTTGGCTTGGGCATCAGTCTGAGCGGATTTGTCACGCGACGTAACACTGGACTGCGTAAAATAACCGGTTACGAATTTGACGGCATCAGCGACTTAAGTCTTTCGAACATCCGCGATGAAAAAAACAGCCTGCCTGAATGTCCTCCTGATATTTCTGATTCTCGCGACGCCCTTATCTGCTTCGGCCAAATCGAGCCGGAACCCAGGATTGGACCGGATTCGCCACATCGTGGTGATTTATCTTGAGAACCACAGCTTCGACAATCTCTACGGACTGTTTCCGGGAGCGGACGGATTGGCGAATGCGCCGGAGGAAACGATGCGGCAGACCGATCGTCAAGGCGGGGTCTACGCCACCCTGCCCAGGGTAATGAATACCGAAAAGAAGCCGCCTGTGCCCGACGAGCGCTTTCCTTCGGATTTGCCGAACCGTCCGTTCGAGATCAGCCAGTATGTTGCGATCGATCAAAAAATCGGCGATCCGCTACATCGATTTTATCAACACCAGGCCCAAATCAACGGCGGGCGCATGGACCGTTTCGCGGCCGTGTCGGATGCCGGCGGCCTGGCCATGGGGTATTACGACGGCCGTAAGCTTCCGTTGTGGGAGTACGCAGAAAAATACACGCTGGCGGATCGTTTCTTTCAGGCCGCTTTCGGCGGGTCGCTCTTGAATCATTTTTGGCTGGTCTGCGCCTGTACGCCGCATCACGACGACCCGCCGGCCGAATCGACCGTCGTCTTGAACGAGAAAGGCGAGTTGATCAAGGACGGCGTGTTTACGCCCGACGGCTATGCCGTGAACACCATTCAGACGATACAGACGCCTCACAGTCCGAAGATCACCGATCCGCGCCGGCTTTTGCCGCCGCAAACTTTTCCCACGATCGGCGATCGCCTGTCGGAGAAAAAGGTTTCATGGGCGTGGTATTCCGGCGGCTGGAATGACGCGATCGCAGGGAAAGCCGACGAAAGTTTTCAGTACCATCATCAGCCATTCGCGTATTTCGAGCGCTACGCCCAGGGGACCCGCGAAAGGGCCAGGCATCTCAAGGACGAAACGGATTTATTGAAGGCCATCGAAAAAGGAAATTTGCCGGCGGTTTCCTTTTATAAGCCCATAGGAGCCCATAGCGAGCATCCCGGCTATGCGGATCTTCTGGCTGGGGAGATGCAGGCGGTGACGGTGATCCGCAAGATCGAACAAAGTCGGCTGTGGCGGAACAGCGTGATCATCGTCACTTACGACGAATACGGCGGGTTTTGGGATCATGTCCCGCCACCTCCGGGTGACCGCTGGGGACCGGGCAACCGCGTGCCGACCATTGTCATTTCCCCGTTCGCCAAGCGCGGGTATGTCGATCACACCTTCTATGACGGCACATCGATCCTGAAATTCATCGAAACCCGGTTCGATCTGAAACCGCTGGGCGAGCGTGACGCCAAAGCCAACGACTTGCTGAATGCGCTGGATTTGTGATCGCTTAAAGTTCTATCGGCGCCGCGCCGGTGTATAGGCCGAAATAAGCTCTTGTAGATCGGCAATCCATTGCCGACACATCCGTTGCGTCGGGAAAGGATTCCCGACCTACTTGGCGACACAGATTTGTAGGTCGGCAATCCTTTGCCGACGATTCGTCGTGTCGGGAAAGGTCGCGACTAAAGCGACGTTTGCGTTGCGATTGGGAAGGGATTCCTTAGGCAAAGGCTAACAGGATCGAGAATGGGCTTTATTTTCGCTGCGCTAGTTCGTCCAAGCGCATTTTGGAATCCCGAACCGGTCGCAAGGCTTCCATCAGGATCTCGGCGCTGGCTTGCAGCGCCGCTTCCCGCTCCCCCAAGGCACCAATCTCGATTCTAAGCTGTTCGATCAGCCGGTCCTTTTCGTCCGCGTAGGGTTTCCCGAAGCGGATTCGAAACCATTCTCGGGCTTTCTCGAGCAAGCGCTCGAAATCCGCCTCGGTGAAAGCCTCCTCGGAAATCCAGCGTTCCATCTCGACCAGAGGATCGATCAGTTTGCATCCGAACTGCCGCTCGTAGCTTGATCTGAGGAATTCCGCGAGTTGGCGGATCTTTTCGTCCGACCCGCGAACGTTCGCCAGCAACTGAACGATCGTGCTGTCGGGACTTTTGATAGGCCGTTCGTAGCGTCGCTCGTAAATGGCTTCCAGCGTCGTGCAAATCTCTTTTAAATCGATTTCCGGAAATCCCTTGACTTCGAGATCCCGATAAAGCATTTGAATCGTATCGAACGGAAAAGCGCTGAACCGTTTGAGATAGGTTTCGATCTGGGATTCTATGGACTCGCGCGTCGGCGTTGGGACGAATGGCGCGCGCTCGGCCGCAGGCGCATCGTTCTCCGTGCTTGGCGGTCGATCCGGGTTGCCGTCAGCGTCCGTGACCGGCGGTTCCGGTGCCTGCCGGGACAGATCGGTTTCCACCTTGTCCCAGTAGCGGCTGAAGTTCGATGCATCCCCTGTGGCCGGCAGCCGCTCCCGAATGACTTCGGCAATCTGTTTGATGGCCCAGCTCGCCGGAGAACTCGGGTGGGTCTGCGTCACCGGCGTCTGCAAGCTCACGGCATCCAGCAGAGCCTCATCGAGCGGCACATAGCCGAGATAATCGACGTCCAAGCCCAGGTAGTTCTTGATCGCGCCCCGAAAGCGGTTGAACACCTCCAGGCTGCTGGCGCGGTCTTTGGTCATGTTGACCAGCACGTGAAAATCGATCTCGGCCTCGCGGTTTTTCAGGATCTTGATCAGCGAGAAGGCGTCGGTCAGCGACGTGGGCTCCGGCGTGATCACCAGAATCGCCGTGCCCGCCGCCAGCAAGAAATCCTGCACGTTGTTTTCCACGCCGGCCGGCGTATCGATCAGGATGTAGTCGTAGCTCGAATCCAGATCGGCCAGGCCGAGAATCAGCCGGTGCCTTTGTTCCGGTTCGAGATTGGCGCACTCCGCGATGCCGGATGCGGCGGGAACGATGTGGAAATTCTCGCGGTAGCGGAGTATGACGTCGTCCAGACGCTTTCGCCCCTTCAGGCAGTCGGCGAGAGTGGCTTCGGGATGTACGCCCAGCAGCACATTGACGTTGGCGAGACCGGTATCGGCGTCGAACAGACAGGTCTTTTCCGCGTGCTCCGACAGCGCGCAGGCCAGATTGACGGCCAGATTGCTTTTGCCGACGCCGCCTTTGCCGCTGGTGATGGCGATGACACGAGCCATGAGTGAGGGGGCCTTTTGGGGTTTTCGATCTTAAAAGTGTAGCCGTGGATGAATGCCGGTGTGACGCTTTCAAATCGGTTTTCGAAACGAGTTCTATGCAAGGTGGAGCGGCGGTAGTAACCTAGTTCCGCTCCGATGGAGCCTTTTGGCGTGCTTCGGTTTGCCGCGACCCGGTCGATGACCGGAACGGATATTTTCATGGACGTTACAGGGAGTGTGACATGGCCCCTCGGTCGCTGTTTTTGCCAAGAAGGGTTTTTTTGCGATCTTTTTCCGTTCCCGGTTTTTTCGGAGGAGCGGGGCGATGAGCGGTCACGGCGCTTTCGCGTCGAACTGCTTTCGAGCGAGGCTTGCGCGCTTTGGCACCGGACAAGGGGGTATCGTCGAGGACCGCCGGGCATGCGGTCGCTCGCGCGGAAGTTCCGCCGCGGCGTTTCTACCGGAATTGGCTTGCAGGGAGGGTGAACCTAGCCGAAACATGTGTCTCCGCTTAAATCGATCGCCATCACTTTTTACGAGGTAGCAAGGCGATGGCAATCGAATTCATGAGTGAACAACAAGCTGTCGATACCGGATCCGGACCCGCGCGGCTGGACGGGGATGCCATCCTGGACTTGCGCATCCGCAACGCGCGGATCGAAAGCCTTGCGCTTCACATCTTCGAGCAGTCCCGGCTGCTCTCAGCATTTCTCGAAGGACGGGCATGTTTCGACGTGCCCGACACGCTGGCGCGCATCTGCGGGACCGGTCCCGTAGCCTATCAAATGAGCGCCGTGCAAGGCCTCGAATCGGCTTTGGACTGCCGTCCGACAGCCTGGATTCAGGCGATGCGGCGGGTGATGTGCTGCGGCGAGTGGATCGCGAGCCATTCGCTGCACATTCATTTGCTCGCCGCACCGGATTTCCTTGGGTTTTCGAGCCTCGCGGAAATGTCTCGGGATTTTCCGGACGAAGTGCGCCGCGGACTGCGTCTGCATAATCTGGGTTGCGAGTTGATCCGCCTGTTTCACGCCTCGTCTTCCCGCGCGGCGGGAGTCCGCATCGGCGGATTTCACCATGCGCCGTCCAAGGCCCAGGTCAGGCAATCGGTCGAGCGGCTGCGCGCGGCCTTGCCGGAAGCGGAGTCCTTGGTGGCTTGGACGGGCGGCATCGATCTGCCTTCCAGCGAACAAGCGTTCATCAACGTGGCCCTGCGGCATCCGGACGCGTACCCGATGTGTGGCGGCACCATCGTTTCCAGTACCGGCTTGGACATAGCCGTCGAGAGTTTCGAAAGGTATTTCCAAGTGCACCGGGATCCGCATTCCAAGACCGATTATTCATTGATCGAGGGAAGGCCTTATCTCGCGGGGCCCTTGGCGCGGCTGAACCTGAACCGGGACCTGTTGCCCGGTCCGGTGGCCGAGGCTCTGCGCAAAGCCGGCATCGCTTTTCCCAGCCGAAATATTTTCCACAGTATCGTGGCGCGAGCGGTGGAGGTGTATTTCGCCATAACCGATGCCATTCGCCTGCTGGACGGCTATGAGCCGCAGGCATCGTACGTCGAGGCTCGAACTCGTGCCGGGACCGGATTCGCCTGTACCGAAGCTCCGCAGGGCATTCTCTGGCACTGCTACGAAGTCGATGCCCAGGGTCGCGTGATGCGCGCACGGATCGTTTCTCCGGCCATGCATAACCAGGCGTGTATCGAGGAGGATCTTTTCGGAGCGCTGCAATCGTTCGGCCCGGAAAGAACCGATGAGGAATTGCGGCAGTACGGAGAGCGGGTGATCCGCAATTACGATCCGTGCATCGCCTGTTCGAGCGATTTTCTCGATCTGAATGTAGTACGATCTTGAGCCTGTTCGTTTTCGGAGCCGCTTTCCCATGCCCAACCATGTACAGCTCGTCGCGCGGCGGAGCTTTTTCCTGCTCCTGTTTCTCGTCCTGACCGGTTGTTCTTCCGCTTATTACAGGGCGGCGGAGTCGCTGGGCTTTCACAAGCGCGACATTCTCGTTCACCGCGTAGAAAAGGCCCGCGACAGCCAGGAAGAGGCCAAGACACAGTTCAAGAACGCGCTGGATCGGTTTACCGCGCTCACCGGCTTCAAGGGCGGCAGCCTGGAAGAGAAGTACCGGGAGCTCGACGCCGAATACGAGCGCAGCCGGGCCAAGGCGGACGAGGTTCGGAAACGGATCGACGACATCGAGGACGTTTCGGAAGCCTTGTTCGACGAATGGGAAAATGAACTCTCCCAATACCAGAACCCGTCGCTCAAGCGCAGCAGCCAGCAAAAGCTCACGGGGACGCGCCGGCGCTACGATCAGCTCATCGCCGCCATGAAACGCGCCGAATCCAAAATGGAGCCGGTATTGCTGACGTTCCGCGATCAGGTCCTATTCCTGAAGCACAACCTCAATGCCCAAGCCATCGCCTCGCTCCGGGGCGAACTCGACAGCCTCCAAACCGATATTTCGGCGCTCATCAAATCCATGGAAGCGTCGATCCGGGAGGCGGACGAGTTCATCAAGTCGGTCGGCGGTCCCGCCTGACAAGACATTGAGTCTGTCCAGTGGGCCGTTTGCCCTGAGCTTGTCGAAGGGCCTGTCCTGAGCGTGTCGAAGGGTTCGAGGGCCTGCTGGTACAGGGTCTTATTGATACCTGTTGCTACGTCTTCGAAGGAATCCGTTGCGTGCGTCCGACAGCAAAACCGGTTATTCCCTAAAGAACGGCCGTCCTCGGGGTGCGATAGATCTACGGTGAAAGTCGGAGAGTTTCATGGAGTGTCTTCCCATCGATAATTTGACTCAATCCGACTCTTGACTGGTATAGGATGCTGCCGACGATAGGAGGCGCATCGGTCGCGATCGATGGGTTCATGCCGGACAATCCCTGTCCGGCACCCTATGGGCGGCCTCGCCACGCTACGCTGTCCCGCTTCGCTCGCGAGTCCGGGGCAGCCCATCCCTGGCCTGCCCGCTCATCGCGTTGCGCCTCGCCCTGCCGATCTGTCACGTTGTTCAGATCGATGCGCTTCACTTTGTTCAGCACATCCTATGCCCTGAAGCTCGCAGGTTTGGATAATCTCAGCTAGAGCGTTTTCCGGATCGGTGTAAGGGATTCGGATATGTAGGTCGGCAATCCCTTGCCGACGTATCGGCTCGGCGAAGGGCTTTGTCGGCAAGGGATTGCCGACCTACGTTCTCCCCTCCTGGAACGAATTCGTACACTGGGATGGAAAACGCTCTAAGTACATTCCGCAAATATTTGCGGAATCTCGACAGATTGGCTTGATTGGCGGGGTTGTCCTGCAGGTTGCCTATGCCGCAAGACTTCCCTGAATGTACTTAGTGTAGGGCGCATTAGCTTTAGCGTAATGCGCCGAATGGAAGGTTCCCATGCGGCGGCGGGTTGTCGGGGCACTACCCGGATGACCGTTTGCGATTGGGATACGCTATTCCGCCCTACATAGGTTATATGGGCTGCTTTTACTTAAGAAACCTCCACCAGCGGAAGTTCGACCCGGATGCGGGCGCCCTGTTCGTCCTGCCGCGGTTCGATGCTTTCGACTTTTCCCTGGTGATTGGCCACGCACTCGCTCACGATCGCCAGCCCCAAGCCGGCACCCTCGGTGTCGGTCATGTGGGCCGCCTTGCCTCGAAAAAACGGCTCGAATATCCGCGTACGCTCCGTGGTGTCTATTCCGGGACCGTCATCTTCGACCTCCAGTTGCATACCGGTTCCCAAGTCACGAAGAATGATCCGGATCTTGCCCCCTTCCGGAGAAAACTTGATGGCGTTGGAGAGCAGATTGTCGACAATCGTCCGCACCTGGTCGGGAACACCGAGGAATTCGACAGGCTGGATCAACTCCTTGATGGTGAGGGACTTCGCATTTAGGGAGTCCCGATAATCTTCGATCACCGATGCCAGCAACGTCTTCATGTTCACCGCGTCCTTCGGTTGCGGCGATGGATTGTCCTTGACCTGGCCATAGTGGAGCGACTCATCGAACAGGTTTTGCAGTTTCTGAACGTCCTGGCTCAGCCGCGCCAACAGGTCGCGTTGCTTCGGATTCAACGCCTCGGCCATAAGCAGGCCGGTGCTTTCGAAAATGCCGGAAAGCGGCGTTTCGAATTCGTTCGAGACTTTGCTCATGAACTGTTGCTTCGACTCTTCCCGACCCAGCAAACGGGTGCGCAGCCAGTCGAGCCGATCACCGAGAAGCCGAAGGTTTTTCGGTCCGGTAACCCGGATGGGTTTGCCGAAGTCTCCCGCTCCCAGTCTTCGGATGGATTCGTCCAGTTGCCGGACCGATCGGGTAAACACGGCCAGCAGACCCGAGCCGAAGCCAACGCAAATGAGCAACAGAATGCCCAGAATGGCCCCCTTGACCAGAAGGTCCTGCCGAACCGCTCGATCAATTCGGCTCAAACCGTCCTGCCAGAACCCGTCCACGGCATCCTCCAACCCGTAAAAGGTTTCGTCTATCGACAACCTGGCTTTAGCCTCGGCCCCAAAGTCGGCGATTCGGTCATAAAACCGTTTTTTCTTTTCCGATAACTCGTTGACGAGAGGCGTCAATTTATCGTCGTCTTCGGCCCTGAAGAGTTTGTCCAATGCCTGCTCGACCGATGCATGAATGTCTTGCAGCGCAGCAGGCAGGGGCGTAACGCGATCGGCAAGTCCGCCGAACCCGCCGTGGCTTTGCACGAGCACGAGCCCGAGAGCGCTAAGGCCGAGGAGCGCCGCAAGCACGAGACGCCATCTGGTCCGCACGGGTTTTCCGGATTTGTGTACCTTGCGCACTTCTCCGGGCACCGAAACCCGATCCTTCCAATAATCCTGATCTTGCACCACCATAGGACACTCCTTGAGCAGTAAGTCCTGAGAGAGTTCAGTGACGGAAAATTGACACTAAACGGGTGTAAAGGTCAACCTGTCGTACCGAGTGCCCGTGACACGGGCACTTCGAACGGAAAACTTCAGGGCCGTTTTTGTCTCGGCGGCGAAATACTGTCGATATCCGGCTTGCCGGCGAACTGCAAGACACAGTCAGACCTTTGTTGTTTGCTTCTTGAAATGAAAGAAGCCAAATTCAAAAAAGTAAACGCCTGACCCTAGAGCACTTTCCGATTCGGTATCAGGGAGCCCGATAGGTAGGTCGGCAATCCCTTCCCAATCGCAAACGGTCGCTTTAGTCGCGACCCTTCCAATCGCAAACGGGAACTTTGGGAGCACCAAAGTCCCCCTTCCAATCGCAAACGGCCGTCCTGGGAGCGCCAGGACGCCCCTTCCCACAAAGTCCTTTGCCGAGCCGATAAGTCGGCAAGGGATTGCCGACCTACGTTCTTCCCGCCCGACACGAATCCGTACACCGGGATGAAAAATACTCTAAAGAGCCAATGGTAAGCGGCGCGGTGTAAGTCCGACCAAATGGGACATCACCACCCAAACCTTCCCCGCAGGCGCATAAACCGACGCAAGGCCATTGCCTCGCGCCGGGAAGCGGACGGGTTCATCAAAACCGTCAATGCGCCGAGGTGACCGATGCGCGGGATCCGGGATCGGCGTATTTCGCCACGCTGGAGCCGACGGTCGCCCGCTTTTTCAGCAAAATTTCGCTCACGTTGGAGCCGATCATCTTAGCCAGTTCTTCCGTGGGAAGGTCGTTGGCATCGTCGCCGAAGGGATTCTCGATTTCTTCCGCGATCAGCTCCAGGCTGCCCAGAACGAAGAACACGAAAGTAGTGAACAGGATCGTCCAGTACCCGAATTCGTGCACGAAGCAGAACGGCATGGTGACGATGTAGACGAAAATGAACTTCTTGATGAAAAGGCTGTAGGAGTACGGGATCGGCGTTTTCTTGATGCGTTCGCAGGCGCCGCAGATGTCCGTCAGCGAGGTGAGTTCGCTGTTGATGTTCAGATAATGTACTCCGGCGAGATCTCCGCCCCGGTGCAGTCGGTTGATTTCCCTGAACAGGCTGTTGGCGATAAGATTCGGCCGGTGCACGCCGGCCGGTCGGCGTTGCAGCGGTTCGGCATCGCGGAGATGCTCGTTCAGCACCGAGGCATAAGCGGCAATATGTTTGGCGATGATGAGTCTGGACGGATGGTTTTGTCGAAGGAATGCGTTGCACTTCAGCGCCAGATTGCGGGACGTATTGACCAAGGTTCCCCACTGCCGCCTGCCTTCCCACCAGCGCTCGTACGCCGTGTTGGTTCGAAAAACCAGCAGCAGCGAGATGACGAAGCCCAGTAGGGAGTGAACCAGATTCGTGCCCTTGAATTCCTCGGGCAGCAGATCGCGATCGATATAGGCTATGGCCGCGGTGAATAAGGCGACCGAACTCATGGCCGGCAACAGCCTTCTGAACGTGTCGCTTTTATGAAATTTGAAAATGAGGCCCCACCACGATTTGGGGTTGTAATTGATCACGCTGAACTCCTAAGCGGCTTTCGATCTCGGGAGTGAATTGCCGAAGTGGATTATTAAATGATGAAAACAGTCAAGACGCTATGGCATCTGCTGCGGGAAATGACCGGCGACGATGCCTATGAAAAGTATCTGGCGCATTGGCGTGTCCACCACGCCGGCGAGGGCGGGGAGCCTTTGAGCCGCAAAGAGTTTTTTAATGCCGAGCTGCATCGGCGATGGAGCGGCGTCAAACGCTGTTGCTGACGCGGCGGCGCATCCCGCCTTCGCAGGCGGGATGCCGAAAGATGCGGTGGCAGTTATATCCGGCTCTTGATCCGTTCGTAGGCGCTTCTTACTTCTTCACCGAGCATTTTGACGCTGGTCCAGACATCTTCCGAGGCGTCTTTGGCTTCGTCGGCGACTCCGGCGAGCTTGCTCTTGAACTCTTCCAGCTTTTCTTCCGTCTTGTTCCACTCTTCCTGAGCCTCGAGTTTCGCCAAGTTGAGCTGCACCCGCAGTTCGTCCCGTTGCTGAAGTAAGCCGTCCCGAAATTTTTCCAATTCTTCTTTAATGTTCATGATGATTTCCTCAATGTTGGTTCGCCTTGATCTCGCACATACAAGGCCTCCTCCGATTTCCTTGGTTTGACTTAAACGGCGCGGTATTGCGAGGATTCGTCACAGCAAGCTGTACGAACGCATGGTAACAATCTTGAACGGAACTCTTCCAGTCCATCATTGTTTTGCGTCCGATGGAGTCCTGTCGGACTTCCCTCAATAGCTGCAACCCGGATGGACCGCGGAATCCTTCGGCAAACTCCAGGCCACGGCCCGTCAGGATGGATCTTCATGCGGCCTCGATGCGCCGTTCTCCCCAGGCGTGCTGCTGGAAGACGGCGCGCAGTCTGTCCCAGTCGATGACCAGTTCGCCGCCGGCTGCCTTATGCTGTTGTTCCCAATTGATCAGAAGATCCAAGCAGGCATGATCGATATACGTCAGTTCGTGGAAATTCACGTGCACCTGAGCGTCGGGACGGACCCGCTCCAGGGCCGCCGCGAGCTTCGGCAGACGGATGAAGGTTGCGGCGCCTTTGAGGTGGATCGTGGTCCGGCCGCTCGCTTTTTTCTCTTCGACCGCAACTTCCAGATGCGAGAAGGTATACAGCAATCGGGCCAACGCCAGAGCGATTCCGACAGCAATGCCGGTCAGGAGGTCCACCACTACCACGGTACCGAGGGTCGCCGCGTATATGCCGGCTTCCGCCCGGTCGGTGCGCCACAGTGTGCGCATGGCTTTGGGATTCATCAATTTGACGCCGGTGTAGACCAGCACCGCCGCTAGGCTGGCCACCGGAATCAAGCTCAGGACGCCCGGTAGAAGGGTGATGAACACCAACATCCAGACGCCGTGCAGGATCGTGGACAGCCGGGTTCTCGCACCGGCCAGCACATTGGCGGAACTGCGGACGATCACGCCGGTCATGGGCAATACACCGGCCAGTCCGCACAGGATGTTGCCGACGCCCTGGGCGGCTAGTTCCCGATCGTAGCGGGTACGCGGCGCATGCCGCTGCATAGAGTCCACCGCGGTGGCGGTCAGCAGCGATTCGGCGCTGGCTACGAAGGCCAGAGACAGGCCCGCGAGCCAAATCGCCCGGTCGGAGAGAGCTCGAAGATCGGATCCGCTGGGCCAGCGTAACGCTTCCAGCAGATTGTCGGGGACCGGCACGTACTTGAGGTCCGCCTGCAATATCGCGGCGCAGGAGGTGCCGACCACGACGCCGAGAAGGGGAGCCGGCAGCAGCTTGAGCTTTTGCGGCGCGAGCCTGTTCCACAAGAACATGGTTACGATGGTGAGCAGCCCGATCAGGGCCGCCGGCCGGTGAACCGTTTCGGAAATTCCTTTCCATACCGCCTGCGGCAAGGTCCACAGATTGATGATGCCGCCGAATTCCTTGCCGGTCCCGGGAGGCAGATCGTCCACCATGACATGGAACTGGGAGGCGAAGATCAGAATGCCGATCCCTGCCAGCATGCCCTGGATCAACGACGGCGACACGGCCCGGAACACCTGGCCCAGCCGCAACAGGCCCGCAGCCAGTTGCACCAAGCCGGCGAGCAGCACGATGACGCCCAGGGTTTGGAAGCCGTGTTCCTGAACGAACAAAGCGACCATCACCGCCAAGCCGGCCGCCGGCCCGCTCACCTGAAGCGTGCAGCCGGACAATGCCCCGGTGACGACACCGCCGATGATGGCGGTAATGAGGCCGGCCGAGGCGGCGTGCGCCATGGGCACGCCGGAAGCGATGGCGATACCCATGGAGAGCGGCAAGGCCACCAGAAAAACCACGATAGAGGCGGGGAGGTCCGTTTTCCAGGCGGCGCGAAAAGCGGATAGTCGCAAGGTCTGTGCGTTCATAACACGATTTGCCCTTTGGGCGGTCGGAAGTTCAGGAAGAGCTTCAACGATAGAAAAATGCGAGGACCTAGATTTCCGTTGCAATGAGTGTGCGTTCGTGTACGGACGGCATGGGGCGCTGCTCGGTCAGCCGCAAAAACTGCCCGCTTCCCGCGTCATAGCCGAATACTTCGCCGGTCTCGATCTTGTAGACCCAACCGTGCAGTTTAAGTTTGTTCTGGGCCAACCCGGAGGCCACCACCGGATGGGTGCGCAGATTCTCCATTTGCGCCAGCACGTTCTCCTGAATGGTGATATTGAGCAGGGAAGCGCTCTCCAGGTCTACATACTTATCGTGAACGACGCGGCGGGTGGATTCGGCATAGGAGAGCCATTGGCTCAGGGCCGGAAAGTCGCGGGTCGATGGCCGTTCCAAGAGGCCTTTCATCGCGCCGCAATGAGAATGTCCGCAGATGATGATGTCCTTGACCCCGAGACCGGCCACCGCGAATTCGATGGTGGCGGCTTCGCCGCCCATGACCGCGCCATAGGGCGGCACGATGTTGCCGGCGTTGCGCAGAATGAACAGCTCGCCGGGTTCGGTCTGGGTGAGCAAGTTCGGGTTGATGCGCGAGTCGGAACAGGTGATGAACAGCACTTCGGGCTGCTGTCCTTTTGCCAGCCGCTCGAACAGCTCGCGCTGAGAACCGAAAAGGTCGTTCTGAAATCGGTGTAGCCCCTGTAACAGTTTTTGCATCGTTGATTCACGCTGAAGTTGACTGACGGGGCATAGCCTATAGATTGAGCTTATTATAATAAAATAGAATGTTTGAAATTCATTTATAGATTAAATCAATTAATCTGTTCTTATGGGGCGCATCAACTATCAGCATCTGTTTTATTTCTGGAATGTAGCTCGCGAGGAAAGCGTGACCCGCGCTTCCGAGAAACTGCATCTGGCGCAGCCCACCATTAGCAGTCAATTGGCGGTGTTCGAAAAAACCATCGGAGAAAAGCTGTTTTACAAGAATGGACGCAAACTGGTACTGACGGACACCGGCCGCATCGTGTTCCACTATGCCGATGAAATCTTTTCCCTGGGTCAGGAGCTGGCCAACACGCTCAAAGGCCGGCCGACCGGGCGGGCGCTCCGGCTGGTGGTGGGCGTGGCGGATGCTTTGCCCAAGCTGGTCGCCTGCCGCCTGATCGAGCCGGCCTTCCGCCTGCCGGAGCCGGTGCAGATTCTTTGCTATGAGGATAAGGCGGAACGCCTGTTGGCGGAGATGTCGCTGCAGGGCATCGATTTGGTGCTGTCGGACGTCCCCGTCACGCCGGCGAACGGTGCCAAAGCTTTCAACCACTTGTTGGGAGAGTGCGGAGTCACGGTGTTCGGAACCCCCGGGTTAGCCAGTGCGTACCGCCCGGACTTTCCCCGTTCCCTCAGCGGAGCGCCTTTCTTGCTGCCGACCGGCAATACCGCGCTCCGCCGCTCGCTGGATCAGTGGTTCGACGCCGAGGACATCAGCCCGAAGATCCAAGCGGAAATCGAAGACAGCGCCTTGCTCAAGACCTTCGGCAGTGGCGGAACCGGGCTGTTCGTCGCGCCCTCTGCGGTCGAGGAGGAGATTCAACGTCAGTACGACGTGGAAGCCATAGGCCGGATCGATTCCGTGCGGGAACGGTTCTACGCGATCACCGAACGCAGGAAACTCAAGCATCCCGCTGTGAGCGCGATCCTGGAAAATGTCGGCAAGAAGCCGCTCTGATCCGCAGCCAGTTCCGGCATCGCCGTTTCCTTTTATCGAACGACCAGACAAGGTGGTTAAAAGGTAGGCGGGGATAAGCCCGTCCCGGTAATTCCTAAGACCCTTCGGTAGACCCGGCCGTTGGGCCAACGGGTTCGTCGGAAGGGTGGCTTCGGCGCTCCCGAAGACACCGTTTGCGATTGGGAAAGGATTGCCGACCTACGACTTTCCGAGGAATTCATTCTTGTAGGATGGGTAGAGCGAAGCGAAACCCATCGATGGTGGGTTAGGCGGCGAGGCCGTAACCCACCGAACGACTTCGGACCGGTGGGTTACGCGGAGCCTGTCCCGAGCGGAGCCGAGGGGCTAACCCACCTACGATAATGTTCACTCGAACGCCGGATGGAATAAGCGGTCAACCGCCGTTTCTTAGGTTCAAAAGGGGCCGGGCGATGTTCCTTGCAAAGGATCGCCTCGGTCGAAAGGCTCAGCGCCCGCGGCGAGCCAGAAATCCCCGCAGCAGCAGGGCCAGGGGCGAACGTTTGAGTTGCAGCGATTCCTCCAGCGCCTGCCGGGCCGCGGCGGCGTCGCCCGCGCCGAGCCGGGCGACGGCCTGGTGCAGCTTCGCGCACGCCTGTGCCTCGGCGGCGAGCGGGAGGCTCAAATCGGTCCGGCAGCGGGCGCACACCGGGTCCTCCCGCAACCGGGCCTGGCAGGTGGGGCAGCGCTCCATCAGGTATCGAGGTAATAGAGAATGTCGGCGAGACGCTCCACCGCCGTCTCGACGGCCTGGAGATCGCCGGCGGCGATGCCGTCCCTGATATCTTCGATGAGGTCGATCATGTCCTCGCGGTCTTCCTCGGACGCTTTCTCCAGCAGGCGTTCCGCCTTTTCCACCAGAGCCCGCGCCTTGACCTCCGTATGATGCCGCTCCGAAGCCGCTCCTTCCACAAGCGTTTCGGCTCCGGCCGCCGGCCCGAACAGGGCGTCGATGCGGGCCTTGGCCGCCCCCATCTCCTCTCCCTGGAAACGGGCGATGGCATTGTTGATGGTGATGGACTTGGAAAGGCCGGTGTCCTTCTCCCGAGCCGAGACGTGCAGGATGCCGTTCAGATCCAGATCCAGGCTGACCGTGACGGTGTTGCCCGCGGGCACCTTGCGCAGGCCCTTCACCCTGAATTCGCCGATTTCGATATTGTTCAGGGCGTCCGGGGCCTCGCCCTGGTAAATCCGGACGTCCACTTCCTGCTGACCGTCAAAGCTGGTGTAAAAGGCCTCGGTCTTGCTCACCGGCAGCGGGGTGTTCTTGCGGATGATGGGGACATAGACGTAGGGGTAGAGTTCGCCGTCGAGTTCGGCTATGGCGGAGGTCCCATAGGTGTAGGGCGTGATGTCGACCAACACCGCGGATACCGATTCTCCCGCGATCACCCCGGCCTGGACGGCCGCGCCCATGGCGACGCACAGATCGGGGTCGATGTTCCGGTGCGGCTCCTTGCGAAGCTCGCCGAACAGCCGCTCGCTGACGACGGGCGTGCGGGTGCTGCCGCCCACCAGCAGGATTTCGTCGATGTCGGAAGCGGTCAGGTTGGCGCCGCGCAGGGCGATGTGCACCGCTTCCAGGGTTTCGTCGATATAGCCCGCGATCATCTCTTCGTACTCGTAGCGGGACAGCTCCAGCGACAAATGGATGGGCGTCCCCTCCTTCTCGAATAGATATTCCTCGTCGATGCGCACGAAGGGCTGGTCGGACAGGGTTCGCTTGGCGCTCTCCGCGGCCCGGTTGATACGCGCCATGATCTGCCGCGACTCGGTGATGTCGAAGTCGTGCTCGCGCTTGATGTGCTCGACCAGATGATCGACGATCCGGGCGTCGAAATCGTCCCCGCCCAGCCGGTTGTTGCCGTGGCTGGCCAGGACTTCCACCACATCGTCCTCGATGCTCACCACCGACACGTCGAAGGTGCCTCCGCCCAGGTCGTACACCAGTATCCGTTTGCGCGTTCCGGTCTTGGCCTCGTAAGCCAGCGCCGCGGCCGTGGGCTCGTTGATGATGCGCACCACGTCGAGACCGGCGATCTCCCCTGCTTCTCGGGTGGCCTGGCGCTGGGCGTCGGAAAAATAGGCGGGGACGGTGATCACCGCCTTTTGCACGCTCCGTCCGAGGTAGTCCTCGGCGGTCGCCTTGAGACGCTTGAGGATGATGGCGGAGATTTCCTGCGGGCTGAAGTGCTGGCCCGCCAGCTCCACCCTGAGATCTTCGCCCATGTGGCGCTTGATGGACTTGACCGTGCGCTCCGGGTAGAGAATGTACTGATTGTGCGCCGGTTCGCCCACCAGGACGTCGCCGTGCTCGCCGATGCCGACGAAGGACGGCAGGATCTTGCGTCCTTCCCGGTCGGGGATGACGGTTACCTTGCCCTCCTTCAGAATCGCCACTTCCGAGTTGGTCGTGCCGAGATCGATGCCGATGATGATGTCGCTCATAGTTTGTTGGCCCTGACTTCCGCTAAACGTAAGACTTCGTCGCCCCAGAGAAATCCCTTGCGCAGTTCCGCCGTGACGATGCCGTTTTCGAGATCGGGCTGCCGGTCCAGTTCCAGCACGGTCATGGTGTGGGGATCGACGGGCAGACCCATGACCTCCAGCGGCCGGACCTCGTGGCGCGCCAGGATTTCCTCCAGCCGTCTGAGGCTCATGCCCTGGCCTTCGCGTATGCTCTCGATAAAGCGCCGGTCCTCCGGACGCGACTTGATGCGGAACCAGCCCTTGACCGGACGGTAGTTGCGCAACGCATTGAGACCCGCGGAGAGCCGGTCGTGCACATCCAGAAGATCCAGCAGCGCGGAACGCAGGGCGCTGCGGCGCAGGGTGGAAAACTCGCCCTGAAACCGCTCCAAAGTCTGATTCAGATTGCTCTGGCTGTCCCTGAGCCATTCGTGCGCTTCGCCGACCGTATCGAGAGCGGTGCGGAACTGGCGCGACTCGGTCCGGACCTCGGTGCGTAGCGCCGCCAGCTCACCGAACAGGGTGAAAAGGTCGGTCTGCCTCGCCGCGTCTTCCTCGAAACCGGCGGGCGTATCGAGGTACTGCCGGAATTCTTCCAGCAGACGGATCTTGTTCGCTTCGTCCATCATGTATCGGTGTGCTTCTCGGACAAATGCTCGGCCAGGCCCTCGGTGAGCGTCCGGATCAGGGTGCCGGCATCCGGCCGTTCCGGCCGGCCCGGTCGCAGAATCTGGCGCAGCAGGACGGAAACGTCGGGCTTTTCCCGATGGAACAACCGGTATTCCCGGCGCTTCTTGTCGGTCTCGATGAGCTCATAAGCCTTGCGGATACGCCGGAACTCCCCGGCGTTCCGCTCCGGCGGGAATTCCCGGACCTTGCGTAGATAAGCCTTCTTGATTGCCTCGTCGCCGGCGTCTTCCTCCACGCCCAGCACTTCGTAAGGGGTTTCCATGGACTCTCCTAGGATTTTTTCGTGTTCTTGGATTTCTTGCCGCGGCCGGGCAGGGGCAGTCCGTCCAGAATCCGGCTCGCGTCCACACCCAGGCCGCCCAGCAATTTGTCGAGAATCAAACCCAGCGCATCCTTCTCCGATAGCTTCTCGAGCTGCTCGGGGGGATAGTCGCCGAGCAATTCCTTCGCCCGTTCCTCGGGGGACAAGCGGTCGAGTTCCTCGATGCGCTCCGCGAACCGCTCGGCCGCCTCCTCGTCGAGACTGTCCAGCCCGTCCGGAAAAGCCTCATGAAAATCGGGTTGCAGGGATTCCTCGTGCTTGCGCAGAAATTGATCGATCAAGGCCGCGGTGCGGCGGTCGCCCGCCTGGTGCGCCTGGTCCAGATTCATCTGTAGCCGGAGCCCATCCATGGGCAGCAGCCTGCCCGCATCGCCCCGGCATTTCGCATAAACCTCGAAATACGCGAACACCGGCGCGTAGCGGCACCGCCTCGCCCCCTGTTTCGCGCATTCGGCCAGGAGCTCGTATTGGCCGGCAGCGGCGAAGCCCTGGCAGAGGCCGAAGAAATCCTCCTCGGACAGTTCCGCCTGTTTGAAGCTCCGCTTCAGCATCGGCGCCAGCTTGTGGAGAGCCTGCGAGAGATTCTGCCGCCCCTCGCCCCGGTACAGGCCGAGCAGCCTGACCAGAGTCATAAGCTCCGGCTTATCGGCCAAATGCTGCTTGTCCAGTCCCTGGATCAGGCTATCTGGGCCCTTCAGGGGCAAATCTGCCGCGAGCACTTCCATTGCCCACTGAAACCAGGCCGCCGCGCCGCCGCCCGCGGCGGTCCATGCCTCCTGCCAAAGATTCCGGCAGCGTTCGTTGTCGGCCTGCCAGAAGGCCGATAGCCCCTCGAGCCAGAGCAGGGCCGCGCTGCGCCGCTGGGGATCGAGCTTGCGGGCCGCGGTCAGCTCCGCTTCCGCCAGATCCGTGCGTCTGGCTTTCAGTTGCTTGCGGGCGTGGCCCAGATGGGCCTCCAGCAGAAAGCGGCGGGCATCGCTGTTGATGGGGTCGATTTCAAGGAGGGTCTTGGCATAGTTCGCCACCTTCTTGAACGCCTTGCGGCGCTGGGCCGCCCGCATCGCCGGAAGCAGAACCTCCGGGTCCCGCGGATAGCGCTTCACGGCGCGGTCCAGCCAGGACAGTGCGGCCTTGGCGTCGTCGAACTGCTCCAGCAGTCCGATCAGCCTTAGGTAGGCTGGCTTGTCGTCCGGGTCCAGTTCCAGGCTCTGCTCCAGGCAAGCGATGGCCAACTCGGGGAATTCCTTCTCGGCCAGGTCGGCCACATGGCGGAAGATCAGGGCCTGGGTGAGAGGTTCATCGCGGCCCTGCGGGGCATTCTTCAAGAGAGCGATGCATTCCTGCCAATACCGGCTGGCCTCTGGATAATCGAGTATTTCCTCGGCGTGGAGCGCCTTGATGCGGCATTGTTCGAAGGGAATCAGCTTGCCGAATGCCCGCTCGTAGAACGGGATGGCCTCCGGGGAGTCCGCCAGGGCCGCGAGACAGAAGCGGCGGCTTTCGGCCTCGCCCAGTTCGGCGCGGTGACGCAGGACCGCTTCCAGAAGCGGCCGGGCACCCTTGGCCTGGGCGGCGCTTTGGATGTCCCGCAACAGCGCGAGTTCCTTCTTGCCGTAGCCTTTCAGCTTGTCGACAACGGCACGCAGCTTCGGCGGAAGCTTGAGATAAGCCGCCACGTCCGGCGCAGGGGTTGCCAACTGTTCGCGCAGAGCCGCGGCCAAATTCCGGCAGGCCGAATCGGGATCGACGCGGTCCAAGACTTCCGACGCCCCGTCGGGATCGCGTTCCACCGCAAGGAGGCCCTTGAGCAGAGTGCGCAGATTCCGGTACGGCGAGCGGGACGATACCTGCCGCAGGCATTCCTCCGCTTCGGCTTCCCGGCGCTCCGCATAAGCCGCGAGGGCTTTCCGGAGCAGCGGCTGCTGCCGGACGATGGCATGCTCCCTGGGCAGGGCATCGAGCAGCTTGTCGTTTTCCAGGGCCAGCAAAGCCGCGGCCTCGACCAGACGCCGCCCGGTCGCGGAGGCGACAAAGTCATCGGGGACCGCTGCGAGCGCCTGGCCGAGCTTCACCATCTGCCCGGCCTTGAGCAGCCAGGTCAGGTACTCCCCCGAAAGCGGCGTGCCGGGGCGAAGACCGGCATGGTTCTCCCACAGCATCGCCGCTTCCTGGAACATGCCCTTCCCGGCCAGTTCGCGGGCACGTCCCAGATAGGCCTCGGCCAGAAGGTCTTCCGACTCCTGCCGGCGCTCCTGTTTCAAGAGGTCCTTCAGAGACGCGATCGCGTCCTTGAAATACCCGCTCTGGAGAGCGCGCTGGGCCGCGGCTTTGAGTGCCGGCACGGATTTCAGCGGTGAAGGTTTGGATTTCATCGGCGGGTTGGAAAGCAGGGGACAAGATGCGAACGGGGATTATCGCAAAAAATCTCCATTCGCGATTCAAGGAGATGTACGGATGCGGTATCGAATGAATCCCGTCAGCCGACCGGTTCAGCGGCGACTTTCCGGATTCGACGCAGGTTCGGACCGGCACGGTCCCGACTGGCAGTCGAAATCGGGTTCAGCACGCAGGATGGGCAAAGGCCTTAGGCCGTGCCCATCCTCACCGGGAAAGTTGGGGTGGGAGTTCGTAGGTCGGCAATCCCTTGCCGACACTTTCGTCGGCAAGGGATTGCCGACCTACTGAGGACGATCACGCCGGTTACGGGTAGCAGGTGTCCCGAACCGAAATCGAAGGGCGGCAGACGGCTAGCGGATCTTGAAGCGGCCGACCTGTTCCTGAAGGTGCGAGGCCAGTCGGGCCAATTCCTCGCTGGCGGCTGCCGTCTGCTCGGAGCCTTGAGCCGTTTCATGGGAGATTCCGCTGATGTTGACTACATTGCGGTTGATTTCTTCGGCGGTGATGCTTTGTTCCTCGGCGGCCGCCGCGATTTGGGTGTTCATGTCCTTGATGGTGTCGATGAAGCGATTGATGATCTCCAGCGATTCGCCGGCGTTGATCGCTTGATCGACGCTGGTCTTGGCCGCGCTCTTGCCCTGCACCATCGCGGAGACGGCTTGGTTCGCCCCGGTCTGGAGGCGTTCGATCATGCCCTGGATTTCCTGGGTCGATTGTTGCGTGCGGCTTGCCAGAGTGCGGACTTCGTCCGCCACCACCGCGAAGCCGCGGCCTTGTTCGCCGGCGCGGGCCGCTTCGATGGCGGCGTTGAGCGCCAGCAGATTGGTTTGCTCGGCAATGCCCCGAATCACGTCCAGAACGGCGCCGATGGCCACGCTATCCTCTTTCAGCTTGTTTATGGCTTCGGAGGTTTTCTCCACTTCGGTCGCGAGGCCATTGATGCTTTGGATAGTGTGCTTGACGACCGTGGTGCCGTTCTTGGCCTGTTCGTTGGCGTCCTGAGCGGCTTCGGCGGCGCGGGATGCGTTCTGGGCGACCTCGTGGACGGTCGCCGACATTTCCGTCATGGCCGAGGCGACTTGCTCGGTTTGCTCGTTCTGGTTGAAGACGCGCTGCCGGCTTTGCTCGGTGATCGTCGACAATTCTTCCGCCGCCGCCGCCACCTGTTCGGCATCCTTGACGATATCCCGCACCATGCCGGCCAGGTTTTTGATCACCGTGCTGCATTTCCAGGCCATCCAAGAGAATTCGTCCTTGCCCTCCAGGGAAATGTTCTTGGTTAAGTCGCCGGCGGCCATCGCGCTCAGCGCGTCCACCAGTTTTTCGGCGCGTTTTGCGGAGTGCCGGCCCAAATAGGCGGCCAGTGCCAGCATCGTGACCGATGCCGCGACCGCGGTAATGATGACGCCGGTAATATCGTCATTTTCGCCCGCCGTCTTGATGCTCATGAAAGTCACCGAGGCGACGCCGGCGATGCCGACACCCATGGCCAGGTACATCTGGCGGGATAAATTCAGGTTTTCTACGAAGGATTTCAGCATGGCTCGATCTCTGGGTTAATTATTGTTTTGCAACCTGAGTCACAAGTTTAGTCAGAAATTTTCGAGCCGTAGGGAGAGACTAGGGCGGCTGTTACAAAGCTTCGACGATCTCCCTGATCAAAGCCGGGCCTCGGTAGATGAAGCCGGTGTAGAGTTGGATCAATTCCGCGCCGGCCTCGAATTTCCGGCGAGCGTCCTCGGCGCCGGCGATGCCGCCGCAAGCGATGATGGGAACGGCGCCTTGCAAAGCCTGCCCGAGTCGGGCGACCACATCGGTTGATTTGCAGAACAAAGGGCGGCCGCTGAGTCCGCCGGTTTCTTCGCCGTGAGCGAGTCCTTCGACGCCTTCTCGGGAGGCGGTGGTATTGGTGGCGATCACCGCATCGATTCCGTATTTGACCAGGGCGTCCGCCGCCTGCTTGATTTGCTCCGGTTCGAGATCGGGCGCGATCTTGACGGCCAGCGGAACGCGCCGGCCGTGAGTCTGGGTCAGATTCTCCCGCTCCTGCCGGAAGCCGGACAGCAGATGGTCCAGGTTTTCGCCGGCCTGGAGGTCGCGCAGGCCGGGCGTATTGGGAGAGGAAATGTTGACCGTGACATAGCTGGCGTGCGGATACACTTTGCGCAATCCGATCAGATAGTCGTCGAGCGCCCGATCCAATGGGGTATCGCGGTTCTTGCCGATGTTGATGCCCAATATGCCGCTGTAACGCGCCTTTTTGACCTGCTCGACCAGGTAGTCCACACCTTTATTATTGAATCCCATGCGGTTGATGAGCGCCTCGGCCTCGGGCAGGCGGAACAAACGCGGCTTCGGATTGCCCGGTTGCGGGCGGGGCGTCACCGTGCCGATCTCGATGAAGCCGAAGCCCAGAGCGGCCAGGCCGTCTATGCATTCGCCGTTCTTGTCGAGCCCGGCTGCCAGACCTACCGGATTCGGGAAGCTGAGGCCCATCACCGTTCGCGGCTTGGGGGCGGCCGAATGATGGAGGGGATTCAGCGATCCCAGCCGGCTAAAGCCTTGAAGAGCGGCCAGGCTGAGATGGTGGGCGGTTTCGGGGTCGAGTCGAAACAGCAGAGGACGGAGCGAGTCGTAGAGCATGGGTTTTCGAAATTACGCGGTGATTCGCGGCGATGCGTTAACGCATTCGCCATGGACCAGGTTCAAAACGGTGAGTACGGACTCGGGATCCAGGGCATCGGTACGATCCCCGCCGCACAGAGCGCCCCGAAAGCCCAGGTAATCGGGTTTCAATGCCAGGAGAGGCGCGATATCCGGCACGCGAAGCGATCCGGCCAAGCCGCACAGCAAGCCGTGCGAGCGGGTTTCGGCAACGAATGCCCGAAGATAATCATTCCGGCATACTTGCCGCAACGATCCTTTTTTCTTGTCGCGCGTGTCCAGCATCGCTCCGACGAAACCGGCCGTAGCGAGTTCTCCGACCCAATGCAGCTCCGGCGATTCGTCGCCGAACAGGACGGCAACGAGACGTACATTGCGGCGGGCTAAGGAGGATAAGCCATGAATGAGGCCGGCCCAGTCCCCGCCCGGGAAAAAACCGATTTTCACGTAATCGACGCCGGTCGCCGCCATTGCTTTCACGGCGGACAACACGACATCGGCTTCCATCGGCAGATCGCCGACGGTGGCGCTGACCGGCCGGTCGCGGCCCAGCTGGCTGACGATGCGGCCGACATCGGCGACGGGCAGGGCACCCAGGGCGCCTTCGGCGGGATTTTTCAAATCGACGATGTCGACGCCGATTTCCCGAACCTGCCGGGCTTCGGCAAGGCTGGCAACGCTCGCGAGCATGCCGGTCATGTCGGAGCTGCCTTGTCCGTCTTGCCGTGTTTGAACGCTTCGACCGCATCCATCAGCCAGCCCCAAGCCTCGAATTCTTTAGGTCCCGCCGTCTTGTCCAGGCCGATGCGGAGATAGGCGAGTTCGGATTCGATCTTGTCCCGCGGCAGCATGTGCAGGCGGCTGACCAGGATAGCCGCTTCCAGTACCGAAAATTGCGCCCGGTTGAAGCCGCGGAACGGGGCGTGATTCGCTTCGTGAACCACGCGGCAGTAAAGCTTCGGGCGGAGTTCGTCCTCCTCCCAGCGCAGCAGTTCCAGTTCGGCATGGGCGAGGGTTTCGGCCAGCCTTTGGCCGGGGACGCTTTCCGCCGGAAGCAGAGGCCAGTCGCGCCGGCCGGTCAGGCAGCCGGCGAAGACGCGCACGTCGTCGGTGTAATTGATGACGGCCGTGCGGGTGGCCAGAACGTTATCCAGGGTCGTGGACGGCCGGAAAGGCATGATGAGCAGTTCGTCGTCCAATACGTGCACGCCCATGGGCGCGATATGCGCAACGCCTTGGGGCGAGCAGCTCGTGATGATGGTCTCGCGAATCATTCTTCGTCTTTCGGTGTTTTCTGCAAAGTCGACCCGGCCGGTTTGTAGGCGTGAGGATCGATGGTCGGCTCCGGCGCTTCCACGTGGCAGCCCCACTGCAAGGGCTCGTCCTGCGAGTAACGCTTGCCGAGCTGCCAGGCAATCTGCGCCCGGGCCAGCTCGACCCCCAGATAAAAGGCATGGCCGCCGTCGGTTTCCACGCCCAGCTTCGGATACAGCTCGAACGGGTCTGCGGCGGTGTGAAAGCCTTCGCGGTTAAAGATGTGCACGCCCTCGGGGCTGATCAGGATGCGATAGCTCGGGTCCTTGATTTGCCGGTAGATTTCATCGATTTCATCGCGGCTGAGCGGAAACGGCGCGCATTCGTGCAGGGCCATCAGCCGGTCGTCGATATGCTTGGGCAGTGTGTTCAGTTCGCGCGCGGCGAACAGGATTCGGCGCGCCAGATCGGCTTCGCGCACCGCCTTGCGGGCATGCTTGCTAACCTGGGTGGCGAGAATCTGTTTGATGTGCAGCTCCGAGCAGATTCCCAACAGGATCGCATTGATGCCGGCGGTGTCGGCATGGGTGAGCTCGGTCAGATTGCCGACGCCCATCATGATCTCGACATCAGGATGGCGCCTCCGGACCTCGTGATAGCGGACCAGCGACTCGGTGAATCCGAAATGGATGGGGTCCAGGATCGGATCGACGATGAAGTCCCGGCCCTTGGCGCACATGGCTTGAACGGCTCGATCCAGTGAATCCAGGTCACCGTGCTTGGCAGGAATCAGAATCGGGGTCGAGGATACCTGATCGGCGATCCACAGCGTTTCTTCATGCAGGCTGAGCAGATAGTCGGCGCCCGCCGTGCCGCCCCGGAGCAGATCGTCGTTTTCCAGCGAATCGACGCTGACCTGAAACCCCTCGGCCTTGAGCGCGCGGACCGCTTCCTCCAGATGCGGAAACGGCGTCTCCGGCAAACAGCCGACATCGATCACGTCGGCCCCGTCCTTCCGGTAGTCCCGCGCCTGGCGGAGGATGCCGTCAATGTCCATCCGGGGCGCGTCGACGATTTCCGCGAAGATGCGGAGTTCGTAACGGCTGATGTCCGGCTTTTTCTTCTTCTTGCCGAAAAACTCCGGCAGATCGTGCAATTCTTCCGGCCCGCGTTCGATCGCGATGCCCATGTCCTTGGACAAGGTTTCCAGATCGCCCCGGCAGCGTCCCGGCACCAGCACCCGGTCGGCCCCGAACGTGTCCTTGAGCCGCCGCCGAATCATGTCCGCCGTCATCAGCGCCGCCACCGTCAATCCCAGCTGATGCACGGTGTACCCGAACTCCGGCTCCATCTCCTCGAGAGTGCGGCGCAACTGCTTTTCCGCCAGCTTGCCGGTGAGAAACAGGATGTGCTCGGGCATTGATCGGTGGGGAATGTGTGGAATGGAGGCGTTAGGGGATTGGACCGCGGGATTATAACAAAGATCGGGGTTCTGCTTTCCCGGAGCTCCAGGTCCAGCCAGATTGCCCAAACTTGTAGCGCGGCCGCCGGGTCTCTGGATCAAACCCAAGGGCTCGCCGTGCTGGTGGCGGGTGGCTTTTCTAGCCGATACTTGGATTTGTGCGCTTATACCAAAGGTTTCAGCAGGTGAATCTTTCGGACGAGCGTTATGATGTCAGCTTTGATCTTTACCCAACATTAGGTGAAAGTCTCAACGCGACTAAAATCAGTTATTGTGCAAATTGAGGCAAAGCCCACAGTGGTTTGTAAACGCCTTGATCTCGTTACATAAAGGTCCATGATCCCTATCAGAACCGGCTAGTTCAGATACAACTCCAGCCTGTCCATATCAGTCATCAATGGTGCCACGATCTCGGTAAGCTCATCTCTCACGATTCTCTCGATTCTGTCGACTAAGTTGCTCTGAAGCAGATACTCCCAGTTATGGGGATACTTTTGTCGAACGACAAACAAAAGAAACGCAAGAGGCGTCAGTTCCCGTTTTACGCCGAGCCGAATTTCGTTCTCTAGCCCGATGTGGATATGGGCCGTTGGGTGTACTCCAGGTCTGTATGAAGATGGATCGTGGTCATAGCGAATAGGCGTGACTGAACTCCTGAAGGGACATGTTGCAAGATAGTCTTGATACTCAGCTTCCAATATTGATCGATGAACTCCGTGGTCATACAAGCCAAATTCTTCCCGAAATGCTGATAACGAGACCGCCTGCAATGGACAATCAAAGAACGTGTAGCTTGGTTTTGGATTGATAGCAAAGTTAAAGAAACAATTATCGTCCATATATAAATGGAACCAACGGTTTTCTCTGCAAATTAACCATTGATCTCTATAAGAATGTTCTTTGACGTTTCTAACAATCTCCGGGGTAATCTCGAATCCATTCTGGTCAAGCTCGAATTTCAATTTTGCATACCGAAGGAACGGACGAAATTGCGCAAACCATTTCATAATACGCCGTATTAATGTTGTGTTCTGTGCGTCTTTCTGTGCGTCCTTTTCCGTTTGCGCAACTCCTGAAGCTTACGAGATAGGACATCCTCTAAATCTTCGTCTGAGAATTCTTCAGTGAGCCTGTCGATAACATTTTCCAACTCTCCAGACTCAGCAGTTACTAAGTCTCGCTTCATTATCACGAGTTGTTCGCTGCTTGGATAAACAAACTGAAGTTTTGGGAAATGCTCCTTTGCCTTATCGAGTTCTTTTGCGAATCGCTCAGCGACAGTTCCCAGGCCAGATACACGCAGCCATCCCTTTGCTCGAGTCATAGCTGTAAAAACCATATTCCGCCGTTTGGCTGCTTTCCTGTCGAAAAGTGCATCTATGCCAACGAGGAACACGATGAACGCCTCGTTTCCCTTGGCCTTGTAGACAGTAGAAAGCGTTACTTTTTTTGCGGCACGAAAATCAGTTAAACCAAAAGAATCCTGTTGAAGGTTATTGCACGCAATGCCATGCCTGTTCAGCTCAGTGGCAATATTTCGAAAGTACGAGCGAATGTTCTTGTCATCGGCGCAAATAACAAGAATATCTTCTGGCGAAACCCCTTCTTCAGAAATGTCCTTAACGATTTGCCCGACAACATAGTCGATCTCCTCGCTAAATTCAGAGAAAACCTGTACTTCGATAAGCTGATTAATCGAGTTATCTTTCGAGATTGATGACGGTGAATTCTCTTCCGGACGCTCAATCACGATTTCTTGTCCGCTGATAAACTCTCCCTTAGTCACTTGGTACCCAAAATCTTCCCAATGTTCTTTGGATTCCAGCATCTGCACTATGCGTGGCCCATATATCCCGAAACCGAGCGCGTGGGCACAGACAAGAATCTCACGCGGGTTTCTGTAGCACTTGTGGAGAACAATATCTTCCTCAAAGTGCACTGCCGGCTCGCCTCGTTTGTCAGTACCGAACAAGACTTCTACAGTTGGCATCTCAACATCGAAAATCGTTTGAAGTACGTCGTATGCGATTACCAACTTCTCTTCATCTGCAAGCCGAAGAGCAAGCCTCAAAAAGGAAGGCGTAAAATCCTGAGCCTCATCAACGAAGATGTAGTCGAACAAAGAATTGAGAGAGCTATTTGAAATTAGACGGTTACACACATAATCAAAGGGCTGATGGGGATCAAACGCCCTAGCTTGGGCAAATGTTAGAGGCACTTCTCCATGTGCTTTGGCGGCGAACGAGTACAGCCCTTCAACTACGTCTCCTCCCCATGCATGGAGTATTCGAAGTTTTGCCCAGTCTGGATCGCGATCATCATAAAGTCGGTAGAAGCGGGTGATTAGCTGTTTGACATGTTGGTACAGGGCTTTCGTATAAAAGGTAAATGCAATCCGTGCATCCGGTTCGCGAACGTGCGTTAAAGCCGCCTTTATTGCAAGTACCACTGTTTTTCCAGATCCAGCTAACCCACGTATTCGCTGTGGTCCAGAAATCTCCGACATGTACGCGATTCGTTGATCGCGATCGAACCTTCTAATCTCTTCTTCGAGCGCAACGATGCGAGCAACTTTCGACGTCTGAGAAAACGGTTTGATATCT
The DNA here is from genome assembly GCF_051027445.1 of Methylocaldum sp. GT1TLB. Taxonomy (NCBI): domain Bacteria; kingdom Pseudomonadati; phylum Pseudomonadota; class Gammaproteobacteria; order Methylococcales; family Methylococcaceae; genus Methylocaldum; species Methylocaldum sp. GT1TLB. Next base: position 3,193,226 of record NZ_CP194898.1, on the reverse strand, counting down.
CTGTCAGGCGGCCTTATTAGCGCTTTTGAACCGTCAAGAACCGAAATAATTTCTGCAATAATCTCATCCGCCAGTGGCTTCGGTAACCTTTGGGCATCGAGCGTCCGTTTTACACTTCCGAGGCCGACAAGAAGAAGATCAGAATCCCCTTCATAGTCAACAGGTTCCTCAGGAGAAAACAAGTAGGCTTCGAGCGTTGCAGCGAGAGTATTTCGGTTTTTTCTCAGGCGAGGGTATCTGACGAGCTTCGAGAAAACCTGGCTATACGTGCCTTCCAAAGATTTGGCAGTATCCGAAGGTGTCTCGCCAAAAGCACGCGCGTCTTCGGGAAACGCGAATAGAAATACACCGTGCAATGGACTTACTAGAATCAGCGGCGCCGTAAGCACGACACCTTCTTCTCGGAATAGCGGAAAGTTGCAGAAAACAAAAGCACTTTCCAGCCTGAGATCTTCTTGGGTAGAAAGTAAGTAGTCAAGCAGTGTTTTGGCTACCGGTGCATTTCGAAAAGCTTGTTCTTTTGGATAGACTTCTAATGCCATAACTCAATTACCCCCCCAAATCTGTTCATTTAAATTTAATCTATCAGCAATTGCAGTAATTTGTGTCCCCGCGCGGAGGTTCGCCAGTGGCAACGATTCGAACTTACCTATTGACTCACTCTCCAAGTGCTGACAGGTCATGGAACGGCGATGGATTTGGTACACAAGTTCAGCGAACGTTATTGGTGGGATTGGGTATCCGCATTGGGCCGGAGCGGCAGTTCTCGCTCGTTCCCAAGCTCCCGCTTGGGAACTCTCCCGTCGAAGCTCCAGCTTCAAAAACAACTCACCACGCCCGCACCACTTCGATCAAACCTTCCTGGCTGGCATAGTTCCGCGCTGGAATCGCGCCAATGCTCGAGCATTTTCCGGTGTGGTGTGCGACCCAGGCTGCCGTAGGTCGGGAATCCCTTCCCGACGTCTTTGTCGGCAAAGGATTGCCGACCTACAACCATATTTGTGCCTGCATTCAGGGTGTGTGCCGAGTTCCCAATTCACACCGCTATGCTGCGGCGAAAAACGCTCTCGGCCTGATCCACACAGCCGCGCTTGACGGGGTTCTGGTGGATGTAGTCCATTTTTTGGCGCATGACCGCTTCCGATTCGATGAGTTGCGGGTGATTGCCTTCTTCCCAAATCTGATAGGTGCTTTCGGTTTTGTGATGTCGCTTGAATAGCGCCAGCAGCTCCAATATTTTGGCCGATCCGCGCTGCTCAAGGTACGCGACGATTTGCCTGGCCGTGTAGGACTTGAAGCGCTGCATGTCCCGGCTCAAATCGGGCGAAGCGGCGATGAGATGCAGGTGGTTTTCCAGTATGACGTAGCCGTAGAGCTGGAAGCCGGCTTCCAGCTGCAGGAACCGCCAGCAATCCAGCACGATATTCACAGTTTCCGGGCGGGTAAAGAGCGGCAGCCAGTGGTTGATCGTTGCCGTCAGGAAGTGGGGAGATTGATTTTGCAGGATATGGTAGCGGCTTCGGGGCATGGGTTTGAGTTTAGTCGTTCATTTTCGGGGACGAGTGGAAGCCGGAGCTTCCGATGCGGGGCTCCCAAGCGGGAGCTTGGGAACGAGCATGGTCGGCGGCCAAGATCGCCCACCTGGACTAAACTAAGCCTTCAAATCTTTTCGGACCGGGATGTGAAGGAATATCAATTCATCGAAACGCGGCGGGCGGATTGGGACGCGTGGGATCGGTGGCTGGCTGGCGGGCTTCGCGGAAAGGGGGAGCGGAGCGATGCTTCGGGTGCCGAGCCGGGGCCGGCGGCGATCACGGTTGAGAGTTTGCCGCGTCAGTTTCGGGGGCTGTGCCGGGATTTGTCCCTGGCGCGGGACCGCCGCTATTCGGAGCCTCTGCTCGATGCGCTGCGCGACCGGGTCTTGGCGGCCCATCAGCGCATTTATGGCGCCCGCAGGGCGGGGGGAGGCCGGTGGCTTCGTTTCGTGCTGCACGATTTGCCGGTTCTGGTCCGGAGCGAGGCCCGGCTGGTCTGGGCTTCGGCGGCGCTGTTTTTCTTGCCTTTGTTTCTCGCTCTCGCCGTGCTTCAGTTTTATCCGGACGGCGTGTATTTCCTGCTCTCACCGGAAACGGTGGGTTCCGTGGAAGAAATGTACGCCCCGACGGCGGAACGGCTGGGGCGGCCTCGGGATGCGTCCGACGACGTGATGATGCTGGGGTTCTACATTGCCAACAATGTGCGCATCGACTTCCAGTGCTTTGCAGGGGGCATCGCTTTCGGCCTCGGGAGCGTATTTTTCCTGATTTATAACGGGCTGGTGATCGGCGCGGTGGCGGGGTATCTGACGCAAGTCGGCTATATCGAGACGTTTTGGGGCTTCGTCGCGGGGCATAGCGCGCCGGAGCTGATAGGCGCCGTACTCTCCGGTGCGGCCGGCCTGAAAATCGGACTGGCCCTGATTGCGCCGGGGAGACTCCGCCGCGCCGATGCGGTCAAGCGGGCGGCGCAGCGGGCGGTGCATCTCCTTTACGCAGCGGCCGGACTGACTTTTTGCGCCGCTTTCGTGGAAGCGTTCTGGTCGCCGATCCGAACGCTTCCCGTGGAGCTCAAATACGGCGTCGGGATGGCATTCTGGCTCTCGCTGCTGGCCTATTTCTCTCTCGTCGGACGAAGCCGCCGTGCAGCTTGAACGACTCTGTCTGGATCTCCGCCGACGCACGCCCTGGGAGGCCCTGGATCTTGGACTGGTTGTGCTGCGGCACTGGCATCGGCCGGTTTATCGTGCCTGGTTCGCCACCATGGTGCCGTTCACTCTGATCGTGTTTCTTCTCCTGTGGCGGTGGCCCGCCGTTGCCGCAATCAGCGTGTGGTGGTTCAAGCCGCTGTTCGATCGAATACTGTTGAAGGTCTACGCGGAAGCCTCGTTCGGACGGGCGCCGAGCACGCGGGAGATTTGGCGGTCGCTGCCGGGGCTCATCCGGAATTCCGGCTTGCTCATAGGGCTGACCCTGGGGCGTTTCAGCCTGGCCCGTTCGTTTCATCTTCCAATCGCGCAACTGGAGGGCCAGCGCGGGCGAGCGGCGGCGGCTCGGCGCCGGGTGCTCGACAGCAAGACTCGGGGGTGCGCGGTATGGCTCACCTATCTCTGTGCGCATTTCTCGGCATTTCTCCAGATTTCGCTGATCCTTTCGATCGAACTGTTTCGGCCGCGGGAGATCGAGCCGGTTTTCGACTGGGCGGCTTTTTTTCACGGCGAGTCGGATGTCTGGCTCGTGGTGCTGTCCGACTTCGCGTATCTGGCGGGGGAGACCCTGATCGAGCCGTTCTACGTCGCCGCCGGCTTCACGCTGTATCTCAATCGCCGCAACGAACTCGAAGGCTGGGACATCGAGCTGGGTTTTCGCCGTCTGAGCCGGCGCATCGAGGCGGAATCGGAAGGGCGGGAGGAGACTCTACGGAAAGCGGCTCTGATGATGGCGTGTCTTTGTTGCGCCGGCCTGTTCTCGCTTCAAGCTCCCCGTGAGGCCTTCGCGGACCAGCCTCCCGCGAGCGTCGCCGAGACCGGCGAAGCGAAACGGGCGATTCGGGAGGTGTTGGCCGATCCGGTATTCGGCCGGGAAGTTCAGGATTGGACGTGGCGGTACCGAGATTCGGAGAGCGAGTCGCCGTCGGACGATTCCGGTGCGCTGGAGCTGTTGAAGACGTTTGCCGAGTGGATGGCGAAGGCGATCCGGAGCCTCAGCTTTGTCGCAGCCGCCGTTCTGGCCGCGGGCCTGATCGTTTTGCTTTATCGCTATCGCGAGAGATGGCTGATCCGGAGTCCTGCCGTCCGCAGCGTTCCGGAAACCCTGTTCGGCTTGGACGTGCGGCCGGATTCGCTGCCGGCGGACCTCGTCTCCGCTGCGAGACGGCACCTTGAGGCGGGGGAATATGCCGCCGCACTGTCGCTGCTTTATCGCGGGGCGCTGGTTTCTTTGATTCATCGCGCTTATGTCGACTTCCGCCCGGGGGATACCGAAGGCAACTGCCTGGACCGGATACGGGGGCGAATCGATGCGGCCGGCGAGCGTTATTTCGCCGAGCTGTTGCTGGCCTGGAAGCTCGCGGCTTACGCCCATGCCGCGCCGCCCGTGCCGCAACTCGCCGATCTCTGCGACCGCTGGTCTGATCACTTCGCGGACTAATATATGAGAGGCAGTAAAAAAACCTACTGCGCGACCCAAGTCCGCGCCTGCGATGCTCAACGTACCCCCTTGTACGCCTCCGCTTCTCGGCGCGGACTCGGACCGCTCGCGACGGTTTTTTCACTACCTCTGAGCCGAACGGTGATCTGGAGTTCGACGGGGGTTCTGGTGCTGGTCGCGCTGAGCGCCGCCTGGTTTTTTTCCAACTTCGATTACGTACCGGTCACGACTTGGGAGAAACCGGGCAAGGAGGCTCGGCGCGATCCTTATCTGGCTTTCGACCGTCTCATGGGGCGGCTCGGGCGGCCGGCGGTACGGGTCAGCAATGCTCTGGTATTGGATGAGCTGACGCCGGGCGGGGTGTTGCTGCTGGATCGCGGCCGCCGCATCTACGTCAATGCGCGCCGCGCCGACGCTCTGTTCGATTGGGTGAGCCGCGGCGGCTATTTGATCGTTGCGGCGGAATACCGCCAAGTCGACGACCCCATCCTGAAGCGTCTGGGGATCGGATGGTACGAGCCCCCGAAGATCGAGCCCAAGAAAACCGCCGCTACGGAGGAAGACGGCGCGGAGGACGAACAGGATGGAGCGCAGATGTGCGAACCTTCGGATGCGCGGTCCGACGATGAGCCGGATACGGTTGAAGTGCATCTTCCGGCGCGGGACCAGCCGTTGCGGCTGCAACGGACGTTCGGGTCAAACGGCTTGGGTCTGGTGCCGACCGACCCGGCACCAGTCTGGAAAGCGGGAGTGGTCGATACGCGCAGCACCGTGCTGCATTACGACTATGGCCAAGGCCGGATTACGGTACTCGACGGCTTCACGTTTCTCTCCAATCGGCGGATCGGCGAGCACGATCACGCCGAACTGATCTGGGGGCTGATGCGGCATTACCAGCCGCAGGGCGAAGTGCGTCTGGCTACCAGGCTCGAGGTTCCGACGCTCTGGGAATGGCTGGCCGAATCCGCGTGGATGGCGCTGATCAGCGGCGCGCTGCTGATCGCGGCCTGGCTTTGGCGTATCGTGCCGCGGTTCGGCGGGATGCTGCGGTCGCCGAATCCGGCGAGGCGCAGCCTGATCGAGCATCTTTCCGCCGTCGGACGCGCCGTCTGGCGTCACGGCGAAGACGGGCGGGCTCACTGGGAAAACGTGATGCGGCAGGAATTGCGGAGATATGTTCTTCAGCGGCATCCGCGCATCGCGCAGGTCTCCGAGTCGGAACAGGCGAGAATTCTCTCCGGTATGAGCGGGATTCCCGAGAACCGGGTGACGGCGGTCTTGGCCGCACCGGACAAGCTTTCGCCGCGGCATTTCGTCGATTGCGTGCGTACGGTGCAAGAACTCGAACAACGATTGTGAGGATTTATGGCGGTAACCCGTTTGCTCGATGAACAAGTGGACAAGGCCGGAGTGCTGCTCCGGTCGATTCGTGCCGAGCTCCGCAAGGTGCTGATCGGCCAGGAGCGGATGATCGACGAGGTGCTGATCGGTTTGCTCTGCGGCGCGCACGTGCTGCTCGAGGGCGTGCCCGGTCTCGGCAAGACGCTGCTGGTGAAGGCGCTGGCGAAGACCTTTTCCGGACGCTTCGCGCGGATTCAGTTCACGCCCGACCTCATGCCTTCGGACGTGGTCGGCCATACCTTCTTCGATATGGGCAGCAGCCAGTTCATTACCCGCGAAGGGCCGGTCTTCACCCATCTCCTGCTGGCCGACGAGATCAACCGCGCTCCGGCGAAGACCCAGGCGGCGCTGCTCGAAGTGATGCAGGAAGGCCAGGTGACTCTGGAAGGCCGCTCGATGGCCGTTCCTCAGCCGTTCATGGTCCTGGCCACTCAGAATCCGATCGAACAGGAAGGCACTTATCCGCTGCCGGAAGCGCAATTGGACCGGTTTCTGCTCAAGATACGCATCGATTACCCCGATATGGAGGAAGAATTGGCGCTCACCCGCCAGGTGATCGAGCGCCGGTCCGGGGGCGAATTGGCCGTGGATAACGTGGCGGTCCTGATCGGCCCGGAACAAGTGGCGGCGCTGCAGCGGTTGACGGCCCACGTGGAGGTGGACGACCGGGTGCTCCGCTATGCCGTCTCCATAAGCCGAGCTACCCGCGAGCATCCGCGCCTGTCCATCGGCGCTGGTCCCCGAGGCAGCATCGCTTTGGTCCGCGCGGCCCGCGCCAGCGCACTGCTGTCGGGGCGGAGTTACGCGACGCCGGACGATATCAAGGCGGTGGCTTTGCCGGCGTTGCGCCATCGCGTGGCGACTTCTCCGGAGGCGGATATCGAGGGATCGAGTGCCGACACGCTGCTCCGGGCGCTGCTGGACCAGGTTCCCTCGCCGCGCTTCTGACCGGGGTTTCTCGTGCTCCTGCCTCATCGCGTCCTTTTGATCGCGCTCGCCGCCTGGTTCGGTCTCGCCGTTCTCGCGGCAGTGTGGCCGTCATGGCTTGCGGTCTGGCAATTCGCTGGGGCGGCGCTGCTGAGCGCGGCGCTGGCTGACGGGTGGCTGGCCCTGAGTCGCCGCAATCCGGTGCGGGTCGAGCGGGAAATCGAGGATGCATGGCCCGTAGGGGTGACGCAAACGGTCCGTCTCCGCCTCGCCAGCCCCGAGCGCAGCGTCGCAGGCTGGGTGTTCGACCGCCATCCCGAGACGTTTTCCGCAGAAGGCTTGCCCTTGTTTTTCAAGCTGTCGCGCGGCCATTGGGCGAAACTCGGCTATATGGCGCAGCCCCTGGAGCGCGGACCCCATGTCTTCGGCGGGATCGAGTTGCGGCTTCTTTCGCCGCTGCGCCTATGGCTCACCCAATACCGGGTCGGCGGCGATGAGACGGTGCGGGTTTACCCGGATTTCGAAAAAATCACCCGATACTCGGTGTTCGCGACCGATAACCGCTTGTCCCAGATCGGCGTTCTGCGCAGGCGGCGGCGCGGCGAGGGTCTGGACTTCCACCAGTTGCGGGAGTATTGCCGCGACGATGCCTTGCGGCAAATCGACTGGAAAGCCACTGCGCGCAAGCGCAAGCCCATCGCGCGCGAGTATCAGGACGAAAGAGACCAGAACATCGTGTTTCTGCTGGATTGCGGCCAGCGCATGCGTGCCAAGGACGATGCCCTGTCGCATTTCGACCATACGCTGAACGCGCTGCTGCTGTTGTCCTACGTGGCTTTGCGCCAGGGCGACGGCGTGGGGCTTTCGACTTTTGCCCAGGCCGAGCCGCGCTACTTCGCTCCCCGCAAATCGCTCGTCACGGTGCAGCGCTTGCTCAATGCCGTGCACGACCTTCAGCCCTCGCTGCAAACGCCCGATTATCTGATCGCCAGCCAGGCCCTATGCGAGCGCTTGAGCAAACGTTCGCTGATCGTGCTCCTCACCAATCTGCGCGACGAAGACGAATCCACGCTGCCGCCGGCTCTCGCCATTCTGCGGCGGCGGCATCTGGTGCTCCTGGCGAATTTGAGGGAAACGTCCTTGGACGCTCTCCTCCATGAGCCGGTAACCGATTTGGATGGCGCCTTGGCCTATGCGGCGGCGGTGGATTACCGCCGGGAGCGCCGGCGGCAACTGGCCGCCCTGCGCGCCCAAGGCGTCGCCGTGCTGGATGTCGCCCCGGCGGAACTGCCGGTGGCGCTCGTTAACCGCTACTGGGACATGAAGCGTAGCGGCGTTTTTTAACTAAACCAAAAAGAAGAGAGGTTCCTATGGACACTACGGGTCGTGATCCGTCTTCCAACGATGCTTCCCACAATCCCTTTCAGGCTCCCCGGTCGCGAGTGGCCGATCCCGTTCCGGAGAATTCCGGCGTGCTTCTGGAAAAGCCGAATCGGAACGATGCCGGGCGCGGCTGGGCATGGTTGAGCGAAGGCTGGGGATTGTTCAAGGAGGCACCCGGAACCTGGATCGGAATTATCGTCGTCATGTTCTTGCTGAGCATCGTCATCAACCTGATTCCGGTCGTGAATCTGCTGTCCAGCCTGGTCTACCCGGTGCTGACCGGCGGGTTGATGCTGGGATGCCGTTCTCTCGAACAAGGGCGGGGACTCGCCTTTGGCCACTTGTTCGAAGGATTCCAGCGCAATTTCGGAAAGCTCGCGCTGGTCGGTTTGCTGTACCTATTGGGAGCCCTTGTGGTCGCGGGGGGAGTGTTCGTGGTCGTACTCGGCGGCTCCGGTACGATGAGCATTTTCGCGGGAACGCCGCCGGACGCGTCGAATATCATGATGGTGCTCGTGGCTTCCTTGCTCGCATTCGCCCTTCTGGTTCCGCTGCTCATGGCCATGTGGTTCGCGCCGGCCTTGGTCGTGTTTCATGACAAGAGCGCCGTCGAGGCCATGGGGCTCAGCTTTCGGGGGTGTCTCCGCAACATCATGCCGTTCCTGGTCTACGGTATCGTGGGCTTGGTTGCGGCGATCGTCGCGACGCTTCCCGTCGGCTTGGGTTGGTTGGTCCTAATGCCGGTGTTGATCTGTTCGACATACAAGGCTTATCAAGACATCTTCATCGCTTGACGCAGTTATGACCGCTTCCGCCGCCCCGCTCGACACCGTCCGATCCGTCGCCACCCCGGAGGGCTGCGAGCTTCGACTTCGTGTCGCCGGGCCGGCGGCGCGGGCGCGCGCCTTTATGATCGACGCCCTGATACGTCTTCTGATTTTCGTGTGCGCCGTGGTGGTGCTGCGGTATTTCGGCGCATTGGGGCAGGGTCTTGTCATACTGACTTATTTCGTCCTCGGCTGGTTTTACAACATCGCGTTCGAGGCCTTGAACGACGGCGCTACGCCGGGAAAACGCCTGTGCAAATTGGCGGTGTTGCGCGAAGACGGAACGCCGGCGGGCTGGGATGCCGCCTTCATCCGCAACACCTTGCGCTTTGTCGACGCTTTGCCGGTCGGCTACGCGTTCGGGCTCATCGCCATGGGGTGCAACGCCGACAACAAACGGCTAGGCGACATCTCGGCCGGCACCGTGGTGGTCTATCGGCCGGATGCCGGACAATCCGCCGTCATCGACGACTATTCCGAGGCGGAACCCCCGCCTTTTTCCCTTACCCCTTCCGAACGGCACGCACTGATCGAGTACCGGCGGCGTTGCGCCACGCTCACACGAGAGCGCGCGGAAGAACTGGCGGAATTGGCTTTCCCTCTGACTCGGGGGCTTTCTCCGCCCCAAGGACGGCAGAAGCTCTTTCGCATCGCCAATTTTCTGATGGGGCGAGAGGCATCGGCAGCCCGTAAGACGGATTAACGGGCCCGTGATCGCCGATCGGCGAAACCGGCGATAAACGCGAATGCCCCATTCCCGTGGAGCAGCCTGTCACCTCGATTCCGATAACGAGGCTGCATGCCGCACGGGCTTCGCGACAACCATTTTCACCGGTCCGACTGGGCGAGATCTCGCAGGATTTCAAAGTGGCCCTGGATAAGATGATCGACGAATTCGGTCCACGCCATCCGGCGGGTGGGTTCGACCTCCTGCGGCCAGGCGGTTTCTTCGTAGTGGAGCAGTACCGTGTTGGTGTCCGCGCTGAGCTCGATGATCTGAAAGCGGTAGCCTGTGAGATGATCTAGACCGATGTGTGGATGCATACATTGTGGCTCCGGATTGCCAAAAGATCAGCTGATGGCCTTGAGACCGATCCTTGACGCTGTCGATCCCGGAGGGTCATTAAAGCGTTATTGCCAAAAGATGAACAGCGTCGTAACGGAAATAAATCGTAGCCTGAGCAAGATCGTCGGTTTCGCAACCGGCGGAGGGGGGTGGCAAGGTCGCTTAAGCCGGGTTGAGCGAAGTCACTGCATTCCCTGCCGCTTTCTAAAATAAAAAGAGGTTGACCGCGGCGAAATAGATCAAAAGGCTCATGACGTCCTGCAGAATGGTTGCGAGAGGGCCGCTGCCGTAGGCGGGGTCCGTTCCCAACTCCCCCAACAGCCACGGAAGAAAGAGCCCGATCGTCGTCGCCACGCAGCCGGCCGAAAACAACGCCACGGCAACCGCCAGCGCCAGATAAAAGTCCCCGAAGATCAGCCAGATTATAGGGAGAGTGACGGCAGCCAAGGTAAGGCCGATCAGTAGGCCGGTCCGCATTTCCCCGCCGAGCAGCGAGCGGAGGTTCGCATGAGAGAGCGATAGCCCGCGTACGGCAATGGCCTCGGTCTGAGTGCCGATGGCATCGGCGATATAAACTAAACCCGGAATGAAAAAGGCGATAGCGATCCGGTCCTGCAATTGTGCCTCGAATTGCGCAACGACCTGGGTCGCCAAGGCGCTGCCCACCAGTCCGAGCATCAACCACGGCAACCGGTCCCGCGCTCGCCGCAGCGGGGCCGATTCCATAGCTTCCCGCGCCTGATGCGTCTCGCGTTTGATCCCGGCGAGGCGGTGCAGATCTTCCACGTGCTCATGTCGCAAGATGTGCATCAGCGCCAGGGGCGGTACCACGCCGAGGAAATGTCCGCCATGGTCGACGACGGGAACCGCGGTCAGCCGATGGTGCAGCGCCAAGGACGCCAGTTTCTCTTGATCTTCGTCTACGCGAACCATGGGCAGTGCCTTAAGAACGTCTCCCATAGGCGTCTCCGCGGGCAAGGCGATCAAATCCTCCAGAACGACACACCCGAGCAGCCGATCTTCCGGATCGGTGATACAGATCAATTCAGCGTGATCGAAGCGGTGTTCTCTTAAGCGAGTTTGAACGGCCGCCGCGGTTTCGTTCGAATAGGCGCGGGGTACGCTGGCCGTCAGGTGGGTGCCGGCCGTTTCGCCCTGGCGGTGATTTCTCTTTCGAGATTTCGTCGGGCGTCTTTTCTTTTCGATGGCTTTTTCCATATTCGCTTTCTGCATTTGTTCAATTTGGGGCATGACTCGGAGTCCAGCGCGACCAAGGCCGGCTCGTTCGAGTTTATCGGCGCACTTTCCCTTGCGACCGAATACCCGTCAAGTCCCGCTGCGGGGTATCGGAATTAATCCCCAAGCCAGGTTATACGTGTACCGGGGCGATCCTATGCGCATTTCTTGATGTTTCCGTGAACTACATTTCGTCACGTGTCTCTATCGGCCAATGGTCAAGGCCGAGAGAAAAGCGGCATTCCGGTACCGGGGCCTTGGATGATCGCTATTGGAGACTTCGATAGTCCGATAAACACGTTCAAGGATAACCATGGAGTGTGATCAAAAGATTTCGAAGTTGATGCGGAACTGTTACGCCGCGCTGCGGGCTGCCATCCCTATAGCGGCCGCCGTGCCGACCACGGCGCAAGCTGGCGCGCAGCGCCTATGCCGTGGCTTCGTGACAATGATGTTCGCAGAGTTTTGATGTCCTATTCACTCGCTTGCTTTGAGACCGATCGCCCATCATGGCTAAGAGGGTTGTACCCACACGGATTGACGCCGATACCTTTGCCGGCAGCTCGCGTGCCGCTTGTAGCGATTGGCGCTCCGTGCGCAGATTCCATGTCGGCACGGGCCACCAAGAGCCCACTTCAAGATGCCGGATATACGACTGCATGCGCTTCCTTGTCGCCATCCCTATCGATCGGTTTCTTGCGCTCGGGGAGGAGTCGATATACGCACAGTTAGGCTTGGGCGCTGACAGGCAGGGCTAGAGCATTTTCATACCGCCTGTACGGGCACTCGCGAGTAGGTCGGGAATCCTTTCCCGACGACACGTCCCGCCGAGCGTCTTCGTCGGAAGGGTCGCGACTAAAGCGACCGTTTGCGATTGGGAAAGGATTGCCGACCTACGAATGCTTGAATCCATTCACCCGAGCCGAAGGCGCCAACGACGTCCGCCAAGCCTGTTCTGCCGTACGAGCGAGATGAAAACGCTCTAAGTACATTCAGGGAAGTCTTGCGGCATAGGCAACCTGCAGGACAACCCCGCCAATCAAGCCAATCAGTCGAGATTCCGCAAATATTTGCGGAATGTACTCAGGGGAGCTAAAAGCTAGAAAATGATGAAGGAGATACTGTGCGCTGCATACGGTTCGACGATGCAGGGTGCACGCAACGCACCCTACATCGAAAGTGAAACCGATGTAGACGTGACCGTCCGTTTCGTGCGCGGACTTTGCGTCCTGCCTGTGGTGGCTTTCCGAGGCCCTCGTTTACTCGCTATCCTTACTCAGGGTCGGTTGGCCCATTCGCTGCACTAACTCCTCCACCCGTCGCCACTCCTCCTCAAGGCGGGCGCGGTCGATCTTCGATGGCTCTTCTGGAGATGCCATCTGTTTGGCTCGTAGCTGGTCAATCTCTTTGCTGAATAAGCCTTCCTGTTGCGCCGCAAGCTGGAGCATTAATTCAGAGTTCCCCTTCCAAAAAGTGCTATTTTCCGGGGGCTGATTGTACGACTCTGGGTGCCGATAATAACCCTGCTCATCCGCAGGCTTTTCTTCCTCTACTATTAATGGATGTGCTTGCGCCCAAGAATCCTTGCGAATGCCTGTTACCTGCCAAGAAACTTTCATCCCCGACTTACCTCCCGCAATATTGAAGCGATTGTTTGAAATCTCCCGAGCGACATGAAGGTTAGGGGCAGGCTCGCCAATAGAGGTGAGCTGATAGCGGAAGTCGCAATTGAGGGCTTCAAACCATTCAGGAAGCTCCACAAAACACTCCCCATTCCCGTCAAGAGCCGCAACCCCGTCATAAACATTCTTCATCTCGGCCGACTCGACAAATGAGTGAGCAAGGTACTTGTGCGCCGGCTCAAGGGGGTGATCGATCCTGAAGCCACCACCGGACTTGATTAAAGGACCAAAAACCTCGACTTTTCCATCGAGAAATGCTGCCCATCCATCTTCACCCCCTCTGCCGTACACGCCAATGCCCCTTTGAGCAGAACTTGTACCCCACACACCAACGCTGATGAAACCACCGCTGCTATCGCCACTCACACCGGCGCTGAAGAAACCACCGCGGCTATTGCCACTCACACCGGAGCCAGAGGCACTATCGCCACGCACGCCCGTGCCTTCTCCCGCTACGCCAGATACGCCGGTGCCGGTATTGACTGCTGCTCCGGCTACGCCAATGCCTCTTGTTCGCTCTGTGCCGGCTAAGCCGAACACACCCACTAGAGAGTTGCTGGAGCCCACGACGCCGAACCCGGCATCGCAGAGTCCGCGTACGCCGGCTTCGAAGCCGCCGGTAGGTACACCGAAACGTTCACCAAGTACGCCATCCCCATCGCCGCTAGTCCCGCGGACGCCGGTACCCCTGATGCTACTTCCCACCACGCCGGTGGCCTCGCCGACGAAGCCGGTCACGCCGTTACCACCGGTAGTGCTGGAGCCGAAGACACCGGAGGCGTCGGGAGTTGGAACAAATGTAACGCCCAATACGCCAGTGCCGGTTGCACTTCGGCCAAGCATACCTAGGCTCTGCAAGCTTTCGCCCGCGACACCTTCGCCCTCGATGCTGCGGCCAAATACTCCCGGATTTTGGATGCTGTGGCCTTCCACCCCGGCGATGTTAGTAGGGATGTTCGCTACGTTAGGAGGGAGAGCGCCGCTCGTACCGAACACGCCTACTCCGGTGGTGGAGTCACCCCACACGCCCACGGCGACGGGATTTCCATTAGCATCTACCGGCACCTGATCGCTATTCGCCGGCTCAAATCCTTCTACTCGTGCCATATTGTCCTCCTTTCATGGTTTCGCTGCGGTTGCCGTTATCGCTGTTTGTGCAGGAACTAAAGCTTGCGGTCATGACAGTGTTGATGTGAAGAGTCATTCAGGAGATGCGATGCCATTATCGAGCGGCTCTAGCTACTGCCGCTTGGCGGTAAATCCGGCGACCGTGAGGGTGGTGTTGATGAATCGGATCTCGCGATTGCGGTCGACGATCACAAACGCGACTGTCGAAGGCCCATCAAAGGCCGTTCCCGAGAACTCGGCGACACTGGTACCCGTGCCATCGGGATTGACCGAATGGGTGCACGTCTTGGACGTGAGAGGTCCGAGGATAGTCCCGTTGATATTGACAGTCGTGGTGACCGCGCAGCCTCCGTGGCCATCAAAGATCACCGTGCCAAGGGCGGCCGTTGGCACCGCTTGAGGGGCAGCGGGGGGCACAATCATCCCGAACTCCCCCGAAAATCCCCACCTTCCTTCGATGCCGCGTTCGGTAAATGCTGGTCTTGGAGCGTCCGCTCTCGAAGATGAGGCTAATGCCACAAAGACAAGCAATACTGTCAACGGCTGTAGGACTACCCCATACACGTTGCGATTGTGTTTCGTCATAGTCACCTCCTACGCGAAACGCCTCTTCGCCATAACGCATTTGATGAAAGAATCGGATTTGCCAGAATCACAGGTTATCGCGGGTGTGGCCGACGAATCATTGAAATATTTGGATGCCGAGGATGAAAGTGGCTGTCCGTCATTTCGATCCAAATATCGGCTCCCTTATGGGGCGGGAGGAGACTAAACCGATATTCGAAGGACACCTTGTCCAAGTAAAAAAGGGGGTAGGGATTGTATGTCTGGAGAACTGCCATTTGAGCCCTTATTAATCAGGCCTGTAAATACCCTCCTGGTATTTCGGGCCGCCGCCCAGGCCGGTACACGCCCGGCCTGGGCTCAAGCGGCTGGTCGCCGCGCCGGGGCATCCCTGCCCCGGATTAACCCGGCCTATATTTATAGGCCGGGTTAATAATAAGGCCCAGCAGCTTTGGGTACTAAGCGCTACGTGGGCAATATCAAAAGCTGACGTTCAGGCAAAGTCGCAATCATCAATCCGCGATCGTCCGCTTTAGCCGAAAATCAGGCGCATGGACGACCGCTACGAATGGCAGCTTCGAATCGGGAGTGGCAGTTCAAATCATCTGACAGTGTTGGTCCGATCCGGCCGCAACAACCTCAATGTACGAGTAGAACGGTTTTGGGATTTGCTCTCGCCTTACTAAAATGCGTTCCATGAGGCGGCACGGGAGCGGCAATAGCATGGCCGGCGATGGCTGCCGTCATATAACTGTAATCTCGTGCGGCTATTTTCACGCTTTTTGTAAACAGCGGTTTGGGCCGAGCGAGCGATCTGATTATGAGTGGCAGACCCATGGCTTTGTCGCACGAAGACTATTTGAGTCTCAAGCGGGCATATCGGCATCTCGAATATCCCGCCTTCGCCGTCAGGCTTGCCGATGCGGTCGGCACACCCTTGGAGAAAGGGCTTAAGCTTTTGCCCAAGCCATGGTACCGAAGACTGCATCGCTGCGCCGAGAATGCCATTTGGAAGGCTTTGGGCGTGGCGGTCACGAGCCTGGACAATAAGCCGGGGACGGCATCCCGCGACGTGTATTACAAGTTGCTCAGCATCGCGAGCGGTGCGGTCGGTGGTTTTTTAGGCGGTCCGGCCTTGCTGGTGGAGCTGCCGTTTACGACCATTCTCATGCTGCGTTCGATTGCCGATATCGCCCGCAGCGAGGGCGAAGATCTCGACGATATCGCGACCCGCCTGGCGTGTCTCGAAGTGTTCGCCTTGGGTGGGCGTACTAAGGACGATGATGCGGCTGATGCCGGGTACTACGGGTTGCGTCTCGCTTTGGAGCGGCCCGTTGCCGCGGCCTCCAGCTATATCGCTCGGAACGGCCTAGGCAATCGGGCCGGCGCGCCGATGTTGGTGGATTTTATTATGATGATCTCGAGCCGTTTCGGCATAACGGTCTCGGAAAAAGCCGCTGCGGAAATCGTCCCGATTGTGGGGGCGGTCGGCGGCGCTTTGGTCAACAGCGTGTTCATTCAGCACTTTCAAGTTATGGCACATAGCCACTTTTCGATCCGCCGTCTCGAGCGGAAGTACGGCCCGAAGCTCGTTCGGGCGGAGTACGATAAGCTGCGCGCCCCCGAGTACAGGCTGTCGTACGCGTCAGTTTAGCTTTCCTTTATTTAAACTTTTCGTGGTTCTTGGCCCGCTGGCATAATACCCTTGGCTTTTTATGCGGCCGAGGTATTTTCTTAATCAATGGGGTTTCTGGAATCCAGGGAGGTAGCGATGGCTGGTTTCGGCGATTTTCTTGAAAACGGTGTGGCCAAAGGCGTTGTGATCGGGCTTGGCATGGTGGCGGCCGGTGTCGTTCTTGCGCCGGCGCTGCGGCCAGCTGCACGAGCAGCCGTGAAGACCGGCATCCTGCTGTTCGAAAAAGGCCGCGAATGGGCGGCTGAAGCCGGCGAAACCTTCGAAGATCTGGTGGCCGAGGTTCGAGCGGAGCTGGCAGAGCAGGCGGCCGCAGCGGAAGGATTCGAAGCCGCCGAGCAAGCCGCTGCGGAAAGCGATATGAAAGGCTAAAGATGGTCTCGGCCTTCGTCGTTCATGAGCTAGCCGGTCGATTACGGCTGAGAATTCCCGAAAAGCGCAATGATTCGGCCTTTTTTGCCGCTCTCGCCGAACGTTTAGCCGAATGTCCGGGCGTTACCAGCGTCAAGCTCAATGCGTTTACCGGTAGCGTTTTGCTGCTTCACGCCGCGGAAACGAGTGCAATCGATGTTGCAAGGTATGCGGAGCAAGCCGCTTTATTTTCCGTTAAACCCTTGTCGGCCACACCCGTCCGCACGCTGGGTCAGCGCGCAACCAAGGGTCTCAATGCATTTGACCGCAGCCTTACCACCGCGAGTGGCGGGCTAGTGGATTTGCAGTCGGCCTTTTTTCTTTTGTTGGTGGGATTGGCGGTTTATCAGGCGAGACGCGGGCAGATTCTGGTGCCGGCGGTTTCCATGCTTTGGGAAGCGATCAGTCTGGTCGGTTCGGACAAAATCGGCAAACACTAGCCGGAAGCGCGCGTACTCTTTGTCGGATGTTGCAGACCATCTGAGGGAGCTGAAGGCGCTAGCTTAACCGCTGATGCAAAGGGCTTTTGCGGGGAAAATGCGCTTTCAAGAATTCCATTTGATCGCTCAATACCCGGCGTCCTTGTAGGTAGACATATTCCGCGTGGGTTGGGGTGAACGGAATGGCTAGGAGTTGCATGCCGGCTTGTTCCGGGGTTCGTCCGGCTTTATGGTTGTTGCAGCGCTTGCATGCGGTTACGACATTGTTCCAGGTGTCGGCGCCTCCGACGCTGATCGGAGTGATGTGGTCGCGGGAAAGGTCGCTATGGTGAAATCGGTGGCCGCAGTAGAGACAAAGATTGTTGTCGCGGCGGAATAGGGCAGGATTGCTTAAGGGCGGAACGTAGTTGGGATCGATGCCGTAGCCGTTGTTATGGTGGTGGTGTGTGGCGATGATCGAATTGACTTCGATGAGACTGCGGCGCCCCGTCTTGGCATTAATGCCACCCCGCAGCGTATACAGGTGGGTACCGCAGCTATAGGCTACTTCACCTAGATGATAAAGCTTTGCCGCCTCTTGGTAGCCTATCCATTCCAGCGGCATGCCAGAGGCATCGGTACGTAACACCTGTAGATGATAAATCTCCATAGATCCTCCATCGTTCGATTGTTGTCTTTCATTGCAGAATGGTTAAACACTTGATTTCCGGTTGCTGTCGTCGGTCGACTTATGCACAGTGTATTCAATTTGTTTGTCAAGGAAAAATTTGAATCAGTGCTGCCGCGATTAGATTTTTTTGTGACCAAATAAGGCATTGATAAAATTATAAAAAATAAGTTTTGGTCAAAATCTTTACAATTTAATGAAAGTCTAGTCTTCATGCATTTTTCGGCAACATCCCGACATCTATTCCACAAAGTTATCCACAGAAACTGTGGATAAGCAAGATTTTGCTTTTCTGCTAAGCGTGTTGCGGTTTTCCCGATTCTACCCGGGATTTGTGGCAGTTCGTTGAACATGACGAAAATTCTTAAGATCGCTGTTTCGGTGCCTTTGCGACGTCTGTTCGACTATCTTCCTCCTTCAGCTTCCGATATTCAGAGTTTGAAGCTTGGCGTCCGCGTCGAAGTTCCCTTCGGCCGTCGCCGAAAAATTGGCGTATTGATGGACATTGCGGAAGAATCGGAGGTGGACCGTGGACGTTTGAAGGAGGCGTTAGCGATACTCGACAGCGATCCCTTGCTGTCTTCCGACGATCTCCGGTTGCTCAACTGGGCGAGCCGTTATTATCACCATCCTATCGGTGAGGTCGTCGCAGCGGCTCTGGCCGTCCTGTTGCGCAAGGGCAGTGCGGCCGAGCTCGCGGGAGAACGGGTTCTTCGCCTGGTCACGGAGGACTATGCTT
The DNA here is from genome assembly GCF_051027445.1 of Methylocaldum sp. GT1TLB. Lineage (NCBI taxonomy): Bacteria > Pseudomonadati > Pseudomonadota > Gammaproteobacteria > Methylococcales > Methylococcaceae > Methylocaldum > Methylocaldum sp. GT1TLB. The sequence goes on along the minus strand of NZ_CP194898.1, from coordinate 3,174,878 downwards.
TCGCGGCGCAGTCATGCAAGAGAGCCCCTCGCCAAACGGCGTTGATCGGATTGCTCCGCGAGCATCCGAACGGCGTTCCTCATAGTCTTTTGAGCGAACTGGATTGGGACTGGCGCGGTGCTGTAGACGGCCTGGTTCGGAAAGGTTTGGCGTGCTGGTGCCAGAGCCGGGAAGCGCAAGTACCTGCCCACAATTCACTCAAATCTCCTCCTTTCGATCTCAACGAGGACCAGCAGCGCGCAATAGCCGCCGTTCGGGAGGCCATGGGCGCGTACGCCGCTTTCTTGCTGGAAGGCGTGACCGGCAGCGGTAAAACCGAAGTGTATCTGCAATTGACGCAGGAGGTTTTGGCGCGAGGCGAGCAGATCATGATCTTGCTGCCGGAAATCAATCTGACGCCTCAGTTGCAAGCCCGCTTTCGCAGCCGCTTCTCGGTTCCGGTCGCGATATTTCATTCCGGGCTCACGGAAACCGAGCGCTGCCGTTCCTGGCTACAAATGCAGCGAGGAGAGGTGAGTATTCTGCTCGGTACCCGTTCCGCCGTCTTCACCCCGATGAAGTCGCCGGGGATGATCATTCTGGACGAGGAGCACGACACTTCATTCAAGCAGCAGGATGGCTTCCGCTTCTCGGCGCGCGACGTGGCCGTCATGCGAGCCCGGCTGTTCAACATTCCTATTCTGTTGGGGTCGGCCACGCCGTCTTTGGAAAGTCTCTGCAACGTATCGCAGGAGCGGTATCGGCATTTGCGGCTTCTTCATCGCGCAGGCGGGGCGCTCCAACCCAGCTTCCGATTGCTCGATATTCGAGGGCATCGCTTGCAGGAAGGGCTTTCGCCGGCACTGATCGCGTATATTGCCGACACATTGAGCCGCGGCGAGCAGGCGCTGTTGTTCGTCAATCGGCGCGGTTTTGCGCCGACTTTGATTTGTCACGCCTGCGGATGGGTCGCCCGTTGCCGACGTTGCGACGCGAACTTGGTCGTTCATGCCGGCGACGGGCGTCTGCGTTGCCATCACTGCGGGTTCGAACAGTCCTTGGCCCGTTCTTGTAACGGCTGCGGCAGTGAAGACCTTCGCCCCTTGGGGCTCGGGACCGAGCGCGTGGAGAACGCGTTGGCAGAGTTGTTCCCAGGCGCCCGCATAGTGCGCATTGACCGCGACAGCACGCGGCGCAAAGGACGATTGGAAACGCTTTTGAACGACATTCACGAAGGCCGGATGGATATCCTGATCGGCACCCAGATGCTGGCGAAAGGCCATCATTTTCCGCGGGTCACGCTGGTCGGAATCACGGATGTGGATTCCGGCCTCTACAGCACCGACTTTCGTTCCGGCGAACGGACTGCGCAATTGATTATTCAAGTAGCGGGCCGCGCCGGGCGGGAAGAACGAATGGGCACCGTCGTTTTGCAGACTCGGCACCCTGGCCACCCATTGCTTCATGTGTTGATCAGGGACGGCTATTCCGGTTTTGCAAAAGCCTGTACGGACGAGCGCCGAGCGGCGCAGTTGCCCCCCTTTACCTATCAGGCGCTATGGCGGGCGGAGGCGACCGACATCGATGCGCCGCGAAGCTTCTTGGGGCGAGTTGCCGATCTTGCGAACGAGCGACCGTCGCCCGAATTGTTGGTGTTGGGGCCGGTTCCCGCACCGATGGCGCGGCGAGCCGGACGGCAGCGTTATCAACTGCTGTTTCAATCCGCCAGGCGCAATCTGCTGCACGGACTTATCGAGTCACTGCTGCCGTTGATTTCGGAACTTGATGAAGCCAAGCGAGTCCGTTGGTCTATAGACGTCGATCCGGTCGACCTTTATTGATAGCGGCTAGTGGCGCCGTTTACAGGTTCGCTTGATCTTGGCTTCTTTTTCTCCCGGACTCCAATTAGCATGGCGCTGGAGTCGAGTGTCGCGACGGCCTTGGGTTTCCCAAATACCACTCACAAGACATGCGAGGAATCTATGTTCCCATTACGAGACGAAAATCCGATTGTCAGGAGGCCAGTGGCGACGATTGCGATAATCGGCCTGAATATCGCCAGTTGGGTTTTTGTTCAAGGCTTGGGTAACGGCGAGCCGCTGGCGTGGTCCTTGTGCAATTATGGCTTGATCCCGGGTGAGCTGTTCGATCGTGTACCGGCCGGAACCGTCATTCCCCTCGGAGAAAATCTGGGCTGCGAGCTGACCGGGGACACGTCCGTCCTGACCCTGGTGACCCATATGTTCCTCCACGGCGGGTGGTTTCACATCATCGGAAATCTCTGGTTCCTTTGGGTGTTCGGCGACAACGTCGAAGACTCGATGGGGCCGATACGGTTCGTTATTTTTTATCTCGCATGTGGCTTGGCCGCCGCCGGCGCTCAGATCTTCACCGATCCGGCTGCGGCAATACCCATGGTGGGTGCGTCCGGCGCGATCGGAGGGGTAATGGGAGCGTATGCTCGGCTCTATCCGAGGGCCAGAATAGTGACGCTGATCTTCCTCGGATTCTATGTGACTACCGTGGCTTTGCCTGCCATTGCCATGCTGGGATATTGGTTCTTCATCCAGATCGCAGGTGGACTCCCAGCCCTGCAAGAGGCTGGCGGTGGCGTGGCGTTCTGGGCACACGTGGGGGGATTTCTGGCTGGCCTGATTTTGGCTGGTCCCATGCATCGACCGGATTATCTGGCTCAGCATCTTCGGCATGCGGCGGGGCCGTATGACCGCTACTGATTTTCAGTCTGTCGACGTTCTGCCGAGAGCGAGCCTTACGCCGGCTGCCGTTTTCTGAGCATAGGGCGCATATCCACCAGGGCGACGATCAGGAGGTAAAGCCCGAGGAATGCCGTGCCGACCGTCCAGGACGTCAAGCCGCACGACTCCACCAGATCTTTGTGTCCGCCGTACAGCAATAATCCGAGCAGGAGATAGCCCACGATCTTTCCTAGCGGATAACGCACCGGGTAATAGTATTGACCGAGAGCGTAGGAAATGACGGTCATCGTGGCATAACACGCCAGCGTCGCCCAGGCCGAGCCCATGTAGCCCATGATCGGAATCCACCATATATTCAGGCCGATGGTGAGCGCGGCGCCGATCAAGGATACCCATGCCCCCATCAGGGTTCGATCGGTGAGTTTGTACCAGATCGACAGGTTGACGTAGATGCCCAGGAACAGATTGGCCAAGAGCAAAACGGGCACGACGTGAAGCCCTTCCCGGTATTCCACGCCGACGAAGTACTTGAATACGTCGATGTACAGGGTCACCACCAGGAAGATGAATACGCAGAAGATCACGAAATAATTCATCACGAGCGCATAAGCGCGCTTTGCGTCCGCCCGTCCGGCATATGCAAAAAAGAAGGGTTCGCCTGCATAACGGAAGGCCTGTATGAAGAGCGACATCAGGATCGACAGCTTGTAGCACGCGCCATAGATGCCCAGCATGCGCAGATTGGTTGCAAGATCATAGGGCAGCAGAAATTTCAGGATGGCGCGGTCGAGCATTTCGTTGACCATCCCCGCAAATCCGATCACCACCATCGGCAGAGAGTAAGCCAGCAAGCTTTTCAGGAGTCGCGAATCGAGCCCATGCCGCAAGCTTTTGAATTGCGGCAGGAGCAGCAGGAGCTTGAACGCGCTGGCCGCAAGATTTGCCAGGAAGATATAGCCGACACCGATAGCCGGATCGTACAAACGCGCTCCAAGCGAGTTCGGCCAAAGCTCCTCGGCCTTTTTGCAATAAACCAGGAAGAACAGGTTGAGTCCTATGGCGAGTACGATTTCGATCAGTTTGATGCCGGCAAAGCGCCAAGCCCGGTTTTCGGAGCGCAGTTTGGCGAACGGCAGTGCGGAGATGGAATCGAGCGCCAGAATCGCGCCGAACCACACCAGATATTCCGGATGCTCCGAATAGCGGAGCAGCGCCGCAAGCGGTTCGCGAAATACGACGATTCCGGAGACAAACGCCAGGTTCGCCAATATCAAGAAGACGAGCGCCGTCGAGTATACGGTGTCCGACCGGAGTTCTTCCCGGTTGCTGAAGCGGAAAAAGCCCGTTTCCAGGCCGAACACCAGGAGTACGGCGAAAAAGCCGGCGTAGGCATAAAACTCCGAAACGATGCCGTATTCCTGCGCCGGAAACGTATAGGTGTACAGCGGAACCAGCAGATAGTTGAGGAATCTGCCGATGATGCTGCTCAAGCCGTAGATGACGGTTTGCGAGGCAAGCTTGCGGAGAGGGTTCAAAAGTTGATGCGCCGGCGATGTTTGAAGGCCGTCATTTTATGGCGAGTCCGGATGGACGCCAAAATCGTGTGCGGTTTCTCATGCGTTCCAACCCGTGTCACGACGTTCTCGTTTAAGAGTTGCCGTTTGTGGGAAGTTTTCGCGAATTCATAGATGTTCGCGTCGGCATTTGCATGGTTTTTCGGATAAAAGTAATCAAATTATGCTCATCTAAGCTTGTCAAACTAAAATTGGTTGTTTTCGAAGCAAAGTCAATGATGAAGGCCGAGTTTTAATCGGCCTTGTTTCTTAAGTTCATCAGCTAACAAACAGCGAGGTAAGCCCATGGCGTCTTTTATCGCGGAACACCCACTCGAGGCCGACGAGCTGCAAAAACTCGATGCCTACTGGCGGGCGTGCAACTACCTTGCGGTGGGCATGATTTATCTGAAGGACAATCCTCTGCTGAAAGAGCCTTTGCAGCCGGGGCATATCAAAAAACGCTTGCTCGGTCATTGGGGCTCCAGTCCCGGCTTGAGTTTCAGCTACGTTCATCTCAATCGCCTAATCAATAAGTACGATCTTGATGCGATTTTCATCACCGGCCCCGGTCATGGAGCGCCAGGCGTATTGGCGCCGGTTTATCTCGAGGGTACGTACTCCGAAATCTATCCGAATAAAAATGAAGACGAAGAGGGGATGCGTCTGTTCTTCAGGGAATTCTCGTTTCCAGGCGGAATCGGCAGCCATTGCACGCCGGAAATGCCGGGATCGATCCATGAAGGGGGAGAGTTAGGTTACAGCATTTCCCATGCCTTCGGTGCGGCGTTCGATAACCCCGATCTCTTGGTTACCGTAATGGTCGGCGATGGCGAGGCAGAAACCGCAGCTCTCGCAGCCTCCTGGCATTCGAATAAATTCCTCAATCCGGTTCGGGACGGTGCGGTACTGCCGATCCTCCACCTCAATGGATATAAGATCAATAATCCGACCGTCCTGGCGCGCATTTCCCATGAGGAACTGGAGCAGCTGTTCGCGGGATATGGATGGACGCCCTATTTTGTCGAGGGCAGCGATCCGGAAACCATGCATCAAGCGATGGCGGCTACTTTAGAACATTGCGTGCTCGAAATTCGTCGGATTCGGCAGGAAGCCCGCCAGGGCGGTGGCCTGAGCCGCCCGCGGTGGCCTATGATCGTGCTGCGCAGCCCGAAGGGGTGGACAGGACCCAAGACGGTCGACGGCCACAAAATAGAAGGTTTCTGGCGTTCGCACCAAGTGCCGCTCGCAGGAGTCGCCCAGAATCCGGAGCACCTCAAGATGCTCGAAGAATGGATGCGAAGTTATGAGCCGGAGAAACTGTTCGATGCCACCGGCCGCCTCGTTCCCGAGTTGAAGGCTCTGGCTCCCAGGGGGAATCGGCGCATGAGCGCCAATCCCCATGCCAATGGTGGCTTGCTCCGTAAAGCTTTAAGGATGCCCGATTTTCGCGATTATGCGGTCGAGGTGCCGAAACCTGGTTCCGTGGAGTCGGAAAATACGCGGCCCCTCGGACGCTTTTTGCGCGACATTCTGGCGCTAAATCCTAGTAACTTCCGGGTATTCGGTCCGGACGAGACCACTTCCAACAAGCTGGATGATGTGTACGAAGCCAGCAAAAAAATGTGGCTGGCCGACTACTTGCCGGAGGACGCCGACGGCGGCGAATTATCGCCGGAGGGGCGTGTTATGGAAATGTTGTCGGAGCACACGCTGGAGGGCTGGCTCGAGGGCTATCTGCTTACCGGGCGGCACGGATTCTTCTCGACCTATGAGGCCTTCGTCCACGTGATCGACTCGATGTTCAACCAGTTCGCAAAATGGCTGGATATCGCCAACGACATCCCCTGGCGCGCTCCCGTATCTTCCCTGAACCTCTTGATCACCTCTACCGTATGGCGACAGGATCATAACGGCTTCACTCATCAGGATCCGGGGTTTCTCGATCTCGTGGTCAACAAGAGCCCCGAAGTGACCCGTATTTACCTGCCCCCCGACGTCAATACGCTCCTATGCGTGGCGGACCATTGCCTCCGAAGTACCTATAACGTCAACGTGATTGTTTCGGACAAACAGAAGCATTTGCAGTATTTGGACATGGAAGCAGCGATAAAGCATTGCATCAAGGGCCTGGGAATCTGGGATTGGGCGAGCAACGACCAGGGTTCGGAGCCGGATGTCGTCATGGTGGGTTGCGGCGACATCCCAACGAAAGAGGCGCTAGCGGCTGTCATGCTCCTGCGCGAACACTTCCCGACATTGAAGATCCGTTTCATCAATGTGGTCGATTTGTTCAAGCTGCAGCCTGCAAGCGAACACCCCCACGGCCTTAACGACCGCGATTTCGACAGTCTCTTCACCTTGGATAAGCCGATTATTTTCAATTTCCACGGGTATCCGTGGCTGATCCATCGCCTCTCTTACAGAAGAACCAATCATAAGAACCTGCACGTGCGAGGGTATAAAGAGAAAGGAAATATCAATACCCCGCTGGAATTGGCCATCGAGAACGAAATCGACCGTTTCAGCCTGGCGATCGATGTGATTAATCGCGTGCCGGGGCTGTTGGTTGCGGGCGCCCATGTCAAGGAAAAGCTTCGCGACATGCAGATCGAGTGCAGCAATTATGCGTATGAGCACGGTGTGGACAAGCCGGAGTTCGCCAATTGGACATGGCCTCAATAATGAGCGAGCGACGATGGCGCGGCCCGGAAAGGATTTCGTAGACGCACTCCCTCAAGCTGACTGAGAACTCATGCAGAGGAAGCTTTTGGTCCTCAACTCGGGTAGTTCGTCCGTAAAGTATCGGTTGTTTGATCTGAGTGACGAACGTGTCCTGCTGTCAGGCATTATCGAACGAATTGGAGAGACTCGCGCTTCTTCGCCTGAAGATGGTGGTGAGGGGCATGGATTCGCTGACCACCGTCAAGCCTTTGCCGAAGTGATGCGGAGGCTCGACGAGTCTGGCGAGTTGCCGGACCCGAACGAGCTTTTTGCAATCGGCCACCGTGTGGTGCACGGAGGGGAGACTTTCCGTTCCGCTGTCGTCGTCGACGATTCGGTCATGGCGGCGATTCGAGCGGCTGTTCCTCTCGCGCCTCTCCATAATCCGCCAAATTTGCTGGGCATTGAGGTTTGCCGCGCACTCTGGCCAGGCGTGCCTCAGGTCGCTGTGTTCGATACGGCCTTTCACCAATCCATGCCGCCTCACGCCTACCATTACGCGCTGCCGAAAAAATTTTATCGGGACGATCGAATACGCCGGTACGGGTTTCACGGAACCTCGTTCGCGTACGTCACGAAACGAGCCGCCGCCCATCTGGGGCGACCGCCGGAGTCGTGCAACTTCATCGCGTTGCACTTGGGTAATGGGGCGAGCGCTACAGCCATTAAGCACGGCCGTAGCGTCGATACATCGATGGGCATGACGCCTTTGGCGGGCTTAATCATGGGTACGCGGTGCGGCGACATCGATCCCGGCATCGTCCTCCATTTGATGAACTCCCGCAATTATTCAGCGAGAGACATAGAGTGCCTTCTAAGCAGGAACGCCGGGCTCAAGGCGCTCGTCGGGGCGAATGATATGCGCGAAATTTTGCGGCGTGCTGCGGTCGGCGGCGAAGACGCCCGGTTGGCCGTCGAAATGTACTGTTACGCGATCAAAAAATACATCGGGGGCTACTTGGCTGTGCTGGGTAACATCGATGCGTTGATCTTTACGGGCGGTATCGGTGAGCATGCCGCTCCCATCCGCTACAAAATCTGCTCGGGTCTAGAGCCGTTCGGAATCGTGATCGATGTACGCAAAAACGCAATGGACGCGTCTGAAACGTCGGAGCTGCAAGCCTCCCATAGTCGAGCCAAAATCCTAATCGTGCCGACAGACGAGGAGCTGGAAATCGCCCGCGAGGCCGCGGAAGTGATTGATGCTCGGTCCGTCGGTTCAATCGAATAGTCTCGGAAAACCATTGGTACGTGTTTTTTCACTCCTTTGCGGCTTCTTCCATTTCTTTTGGTACTGAGCTTTCGTGTTCTCTGAATTCCGGGCGGCAGGCTCGTTTGGAGTGCCCATTCCTGGCCTTTCTGCAAGAGCGCGAACGCGTGCCAGTCTCTTTTCTGTGTGTGTGCTTTTGCCCTGATTTATCGCGGCCTCAGAGCTCCAGTCGGAAAGGCAGTAGGAATCGTCGGATATAGCCTTGACAAGGCATGAATGAGTGATAGACTGCAACGCACCCTAGGAGTGGGGCATTTTGTCGCAGGGGCCCTTGGGCCAGGGGCAAGAATGAAGAAGACAAGGATGCACGACGAGGTAGCGGGGCGGCGACGCACCGCGAATGAGTACTAACTTTGGAGGTAAAACTATGGCTGCAACAACAGTTGGTGGCGTAGCAGCGCAAGACAAGCCGCTTTTGGACATGAAGTGGCTGACCTTTGCGTTCATGCTGTACACGGTCTTTTATATGTGGGTTCGGTGGTATGAAGGGGTCTACGGCTGGTCCGCCGGTCTGGATTCGTTCGCACCGGAATTCGAGACGTACTGGATGAACTTCCTGTACACCGAAATCGTACTGGAAGTGGTCACCGCCTCGATTCTGTGGGGCTACCTGTGGAAGACCCGTGACCGCAACCTGGCGGCACTGGCGCCGCGGGAAGAACTGCGCCGGAACATGACGCACCTGATTTGGCTGTTTGCGTATGCATGGGCCATTTACTGGGGTGCGAGCTACTTCACCGAGCAGGACGGCACCTGGCACCAGACGATTGTTCGCGACACCGACTTCACGCCGTCGCACATCATCGAGTTCTACCTGAGCTATCCGATCTACATCATCACGGGTGGTGGCGCGTTCCTGTATGCGCATACCCGCCTGCCGCACTTTTCGGCTTCGAAAGGCTTGTCGCTGGCGTACCTGATTCTGTGGACCGGTCCGTTCATGATTCTGCCGAACGTTGGCTTGAACGAATGGGGTCACACCTTCTGGTTTATGGAAGAGTTGTTCGTAGCGCCCTTGCACTACGGCTTCGTGATCTTCGGCTGGCTGGCATTGGCCATCATGGGCGTGTTGCTGCAGGTGTTTGCGAGCTTCTCGAACCTGATGGGCAAGGAAATCTGTGAAGCGGTGGATCAAGGTCTGATCGCGAAATAAGTTTGGATGGGTTGCGGCGGGGCGGCGACGATAGCTACTATCGATCGGCGCGGCCGCTGCGACCGGCACTGGACGTGACGATGACCGCCCGGCGGGCGGTCGTCTAAAACGACAATAAATGAACTTTTGGAGGTAACTCATGAGCGCACTTCAATCTGCGGTTCGGTCTCATGCCGAAGCAGTGCAAGTCTCCAGGACCATTGACTACCTGGGGATCTTCATTTTCTTCTTTGTAGTGTGTGGTTCGTATCACATTCACGCCATGTTGACCATGGGTGACTGGGACTTCTGGTCGGACTGGAAAGACCGTCGTCTGTGGGTCACGGTGACCCCGATCGTGTTGGTGACCTTCCCGGCGGCGATCCAGGCGTGGGCCTGGGAAAAGTTCCGCAACCCCTGGGGCGCGACCATCGCGGTGTTGGCGTTGCTGTTTGGTGAATGGGTCAACCGCTACTTCAACTTCTGGGGCTGGACCTACTTCCCCATCAACTTCGTATTCCCGGCGGTTCTGGTTCCGGGTGCGATTTTGCTCGACACCTTCCTGATGCTTTCGGGCAGCTACCTGTTCACGGCGATCGTGGGCGGTATGGCGTGGGGTCTGGTGTTCTATCCGGGCAACTGGCCGATGATTGCGCCGCTGCACGTGCCGGTGGAATACAACGGCATGCTGATGTCGATTGCCGACATTCAGGGTTACAACTATGTCCGTACCGGTACCCCCGAGTACATCCGCATGGTTGAAAAAGGCACCCTGCGTACCTTCGGTAAGGACGTAGCGCCGGTATCGGCTTTCTTCTCGGCGTTCATGTCGATCCTGATCTACTTCATGTGGCACTTTGTGGGCCGTTGGTTCTCGACCATTCGGTTCTTGAAGCAGACCTAATCGGGACCGGAATCGGACGTACAAGCAAAACGCACCCAGCCTTTGAAGCGCCCTGACGCGGGGGCTTGAGAGGCGGGTACAACAGAATAGACTCGAGAGAGGAAGAACCTATGAAACTACTCAAAGACAGGATCGCCAAGTGGTCCATGGTCGGTTTGCTGGCCACGTTTGCCGCGACCAGCTTCTACGCGCCGAGCGCCTCGGCCCACGGTGAGAAATCGCAGGCGGCGTTCATGCGTATGCGTACCATCCACTGGTACGATCTGAACTGGTCGAAAGAGAAGGTGAAGGTCAACGACACCGTCGAAATCACCGGTAAATTCCACGTGTTCGAAGGCTGGCCGGAAACGGTCGCCGAGCCCGATACCGCGTTCTTGAACATCGGTATTCCGGGTCCGGTCTTCATCCGCAAAGAATCGTACATCGGTGGCCAGTTGGTGCCGCGTTCGGTGCGCTTGGAGATCGGCAAGACCTACGAGTTCAAAGTTGTGTTGAAAGCGCGCCGTCCGGGTGACTGGCACGTGCACACCATGATGAACGTCGAAGGCGGTGGTCCGATCATCGGCCCCGGCAAGTGGATCACGATCGAAGGCTCCATGAGCGAATTCAAGAACCCGGTGACCACCCTGACCGGTCAGACCGTGGATCTGGAGACCTACAACGAAGGCAACACCTACTTCTGGCACTTCTTCTGGTACGCCATTGGCGTCGCCTGGATCGTGTACTGGGTCCGTCGTCCGGCCTTCTTGCCGCGCTACCTGATGGTGGAAGCGGGCCGTGCGGACGAGCTGGTCTCGGCGGGTGACAAGAAAGTGGCGATGGGCTTTGCTGCGGCGACGATCCTGATCGTGATCTTCGCGATGTCGAGCGCCAACAGCAAATACCCGATCACCATTCCGTTGCAGGCCGGCACCATGAGAGGCATTCAGCCGATCGAAATGCCGAAGTCGACGATTTCGGTGAAGGTTGCCGACGCCACCTACCGGGTACCGGGCCGTGCGATGCGCATGAAGCTCACCGTCACCAACAACGGCAACAAGCCGGTGCGGTTGGGTGAGTTCTACACCGCGTCGGTGCGTTTCCTGGACAGCGATGTCTACCGCGACACCACCGGTTATCCGGAAGACCTGTTGGCGGACGATGGGCTTGAAGTGAGCGACAACAGCCCGCTGCAGCCGGGTGAGACGCGGACGATTGACGTCACCGCCAGCGATGCGGCGTGGGAAGTCTATCGTTTGTCCGACATCATCTACGATCCGGACAGCCGCTTTGCCGGTCTGTTGTTCTTCTTTGACGATGCGGGCGGCCGTCAGGTCACCCAGATCGACGCTCCGCTGATCCCGTCCTTCATGTAAGACCGCGGGGCGCCGGGTCCCGGCGCCCTCGAGGCTTTACGACCGACGGTCGGCACTGAAAAGCCCTCCTTCTCTGAAGGAGGGCTTTTTTCTTTGTTTAGATCGGAGATTAATTCGGATCTCGGTGCGCTGTGTGCGGCCTAGAGAGCTTATGACGCGGAAGGTGGCTTATTTGGGCCCAGCTGATTATCCCTCTATATTATTATGAGGGCAGGGTGTTCCCCTTAAGACTATAGGTTCCTATATCTCGGTGGGTCATAGGTTTCGCATCGCTTGTGCCGGTTACCGGCTAAATGCTTCCGAATGATGCCCACGCTAGCGCCGAAAATGTACCAGCCGGTAATTTACCTAAATTTTACTCACTACAGAGCCAGAATGAACTGAAGACAACCTTCAACTCCTTTCCGGCTTCTAGTGATATAATTTATGCCGTTTTATCCATATCCATTGCTGGCGTAGCTCAGTCGGTAGAGCAGCTGATTTGTAATCAGCCGGTCGGGGGTTCGAATCCTCTCGCCAGCTCCATTTCGCTATCCATTGCCTTGAATCCGGGTATCGCTCAGCGGCTCTCGCGACGGATATCTAAGCGGCGTACGAATTCGCCGATGATGATTTGATAGAGTCTGTCACCGAGGACGTGATCCTCGATGCCGGCATCGATGTTCGGGTTATCGTTAATTTCGATCACGTAGACACCGTTCTCGGTTTGTTTGAGATCGACTCCGTAAAGACCGTCCCCGATCAGTTTGGCGATGGCCAGCGCGGTATCGACGACAGCGCTAGGGGTCTCTTCGATTGGTAAAGTCCGAAAGTTTCCCTCTACGGCCTTCCCGGACGATCGGTGCCTGACGACTTGCCAATGCGCACGAGACATGTAGTACTGGCAGGCGAACAAGGGTTGTCCATTGAGTATGCCCACTCTCCAGTCGAACGACGTATAAACGAATTCTTGGGCGAGGATCAGATCGGATTCCTTGAACAGTTTTTGCGAAAGTGTTCTAAATTCACGCTCGTCATCGGCTTTGTATACGCCCCGAGAAAACGAGCCGTCCGGGATCTTAAGGACGACGGGGTAGCCGATGTTGCCATTCATCGATTCGACGTGCCCCTTTTGGAGAATTTTGCTTTTCGGTGTGGGAATGTGGTGCGCGTCCATTAGTTCGGCCAAATAGACCTTGTTGGCGCACTTCAGGATGGAATCGGGATCATCTATGACCACCATGCCTTCAATCTGCGCTTTTCTCGCGAAGCGATAGGTGTAGTGATCAATATTGGTGGTTTCGCGAATAAATAGAGCGTCGTATTCCGCCAAGCGCTCGTAATCTCTCTTCTCGATCAGTTCGACATCGACCCCTTGTTTTTTTCCGGCTTTGACGAGCTTTTGCAAAGCGCCGGCATTGGAAGGCGGCATGTTCTCGGCGGGATTACGCAGCACCGCCAGATCATAGCGCGACGTGCTCCTGGCGCGGGGCCTCCGCCATGGTTTCGCGAGGTAGCTGTTCAGTCCGTCGATGAAAAGTTGCCGGTTCGGTTCGCACATCGAGCTCGTGAGGTGCATCGGCTTTACGGTGTCTATATGCCACTTGCCTTGATAGCGGAACTCGACTTTAAGCAACGGACATTGAAATAGATCGAAGATCTGCCGGGAAAGGTCCTGCATATTCGGATCTTCGCAGCGACCGAAAAAAATCGGAAGCTCGAAGGTCTCATCGATTTTGCTCTCGCGCTTCTTGAAGCGTTTCTGGATTATGCCGTTGAGATCCTCGATGTTAAGGCTGTAAATGGATTTACTGCTGAGGCTGGTGAGGGTTCTCACGGTCGGAATGACCCGATGGCTGCGCGGCTCTGCCAGCAAAGAGCAAAAATACCCCATGCTTAAGTAACGATAACTGCGGCACAAATTGATGACGCGGACATCCTTCGTTTTCAGGTACTCGGCCTTCGATAAATAATCGCAGGCTGCAACCACGGGCACGCGCGGATAGTCCGGCTGCCAGTCCTTTAGACTCTCGACAACGACGATGTGGACGGACATATCAGTGGCGCCGGCGCGACTTTGATTTGCGAAGGATCAGTACAGACTTTTGTCCGGTTTTTCCGTAGCGGGCCATGCGTTGAAAATCGGTCTTGAGAATGGGCATGTTGATGCAGTCGGTGGCTGTCTTTCCGGCTGAATAATCGACATAGGGATCGTGCACGTAAAAATAATGTTCGTCGAAGCCTGTCACCACGATCCAGTGGGGAAACTTTTCCTGATAAAGACGATAGGAACTGATCAGCACAACCGGTATGCCGCCTTGCTCCATTTTTTCCTGCAACTCATTGCAGTTGAGGGCGGCATACACGATCTTGACCGGTAGTCTTTTCAGTTCATCCAAAAAATCCTCCTGTACGACCTGCATCACCACCCGTTTCTCTGGATCACGTACCGAGGTAATGAAAAGTGCGCCTTCATCATTGACATAAACCTCGACATCGAACCCGCGGTGAAACGCCGAAAGCGCGAGTCCATAAGGCCCGCACCCGCCGTGCCCGGAGGTCATGAAAACAGTGGTCGATTCGCGCCATAGCCGCAACTCGAGTTTTCGGTCCAGCTCTACATCGGATTGCAGGGTCTTCATGGCCATCATCAGGGATGCCGGACCGCAGGTGAAATCGAGAGTCTGCTGGTAATACGGCACCCGAGCCAGTTCCGGATTCAAATGAGGTGCCAGCATTTTCTCGAACCGCAAGGCCGAGGCGTGGTCTTCGTAGTAGTCGGGAACGCTTTCCAGATAACGATAGCCGAGATTTTCAAACAGTTTGATCGAAGGTCGATTATCGCGCCGAACTTCGAGCCGCAAGGTCACGCATTCGCGGTCCAGGGCCAATTCTTCGGAGGCTATTACCAGAGTCCGGCCTATGCCCTGGCTGCGATACGGCGGGTCGACCGCGTAGGAATACAGGCGCGCCAGCGAGGTGCCGGTATGGAATAGCACCATCGAATATCCGCGAATCACCCCTTCATGATCATCCACGAGGGTCGCCGCATTCGCCTTGGTAAGGAGATACCGGAAGTTGCGCCGGGAAATACGGTCCGTATCGAAACATCGGTCTTCGATCCGAACGAGGGCGTCCAGATCGTCCAAGTTGGCTGCGCGAATCATCAACGGTAGTGGGGGATAGGTGTCGGAAAAGATACTAGGCAGTTGTATGCCGACATCTTACCCGAAAATAGGTGGGCATTGTGCTCGCGGGGTCAAGCGCGGGAACAAGCCTGCGCTTGTCTGATGCCGATCAGCGGAGCTTGCTCTCGATATCAATGCGTTCCCAAGGCAGTTCGGTGAATGACGCGCCCATGTGGCCGTGTGCCGGTAGCATCCGGTAAAACATCCCTTTGTATTGCGCGGGCAAGTAGCGAAGTCCGAATTTCCGGATGATCGCTCCTAGCCGGAAATCGATGCATTCTTCGAGTCTGTTCTTGATCGTATTTTCGTCGACGCTGCCGGTACCGAATGCCGACACTTGAATGCTGACCGGCCTGGACTGCCCGATCGTGTAGCTCAGCTGGACTTCGCATTCGTCGGCGAGCCCGGCCGCTACAACGTTTTTGGCGGCGTAGCGTGCGGCATAGGCGCCGACGCGGTCGATACGGCAGGGGTCTTTGCCGGACAAGGCCGATCCGGAATGCCGCGCGTAACCGCCGTAGGTATCACTCGCTGTCTTTCGTCCGGTCATGCCCGAGTGTGCGGCGGGGCCGCTTTTCGGGAAAGTGCCGCGCGGATTGATGAAGATGTCTGTCTGATCGTCCGGCCGAATCGATTCGTTCGCAAAAGCGGGATTGATAACGTGGTCGAGAAGATCGGCGCGAAGCTGGGCTGCGTCGATTTGATCGCCCCCATGAGGCCCCGCGATCAGGGTAATGCTGTGAATCCTGTTCGGTCTGCCGCTTTCGAATTCCACGCCGACCTGCGTGGTACAGTCGGGCGATAAGTAGGAAACGGTTTTGTTCTCGCGCGCCACGGTCAGTTGCCGGGCCAAGCGGTTGGCCATGGTAATCGGAAACGGCATCAGCTCGGTCGTTTGATTGCAGGCGAAACCGAACTGAGTGATTTGATTGCGGACGGTGATTCGGTCGAGCTCCTTGTCGGTCAATTCCCGCTCGTCCCATTCATACCGTTGATCGAGAGGTTGCGCCATAAGGCTGGTGACCACGGTGCATTCGGCGGCGTTGAAATCTTCCTTGCGATAACCGACCGCGCCGACAACCTGCCGCGCCAGATCCGGAATGTCCACGGTCGCTTTCGAAGCAAAGCGGGCGGCGACGAACACGATTCCTTTCGACAAGGCGCATTCGGTCACGATATGAGAGTAAGGATCCTGCTGGAGAAACCGGTCAACAATCGCGTCGCTGATGGTGTCGCATAACCGATCGGGGTGCCCTTCGGCCACCGATTCCGAAGTGAACAAAAAGCTCTTTTTCATGATCGCCGCTCCTTTTGTTGCGAGTCGGTTTTTAACCGTTTAATCCCCTCATTGATTAAAAACGGCGTGGTTGCTCCGGCCCCGATCGCGACCCAATCGAGGGCGCCGATGGGCGAAAGTCGGAGCAAATTGCGCAACGGAGGCAAAAAGGCCGCGCCGATTTGAAGAGCGGCTGAACCGAACAAAGCCGCACTCAATAGCCGGTTGGTTGGCCGTTTCTCCCTATCGAACACGCCGGTGCGCTCGGACCGGCAACTGATGGCGTGGAGCAACTGACCGAGCGTGATAGTCATAAAGGCGCCGGTGCCCGCTTTTGGCCCCAAGCCATACCGGGCAACGCTATATCCGTAAACAGCCATGGCGCCGCCGGAGAGAAGCAGTGATTCACGCATCAATCTGGCGGCATCGGCGCGGCGGATGATTGGCTCGGTTGGGCTGCGGGGCGCCTGTTTCAGCACGTCCTGCTCGGGCGGCTCGAGCGCCAATCCGAGGCCGGGCAGGATGTCGGTCAATAGGTTGATCCACAGCAGTTGGATCGGGTTCAGCACTTCGCCGGCACCAAGCGCCGTGCCGATCAGCATGATCTCGACTTCGCTCAAGTTGCTGGAAAGCAGGAAATGCAGGCTCTTTCGGATGTTCAAGTAAATCGTTCGTCCCTGCTCAACGGCAGCGATCATGGTGTGCAGATTGTCGTCTTCCAGAACGATGTCGGCGACGGACCGCGCCACCTCGGCGCCCCCACCGCCAAGCGCCACGCCCACGTCGGCTGCCTTTAAAGCAGGGCCGTCGTTGACGCCGTCGCCGGTCATCGCTACGACGTGTCCGGCCTTTTGAAGCGCCTGGACGATGCGGAGCTTGTGCGCCGGGCTGACCCGCGCGAACACTGTCGTATCATTCACGATGCCCGCGAGCAGGTCGGGGTCGAGTTTGTCCAGATTGGTGGAATCGATGATTTCGAGAGCCTTAACGCCGTTCAGTCCCAAGCGTTTGCCGACGGAGAAGGCTGTGGCGCTCTGATCGCCAGTAATCATTACGGTACTGATTCCGGCTCCATGGAATTTGGCCATGAGCTCGGCCATCCCGGGGCGGACCGTGTCTTCCATCCCTATCAATCCTAGCCAGACCAGGTTTTGGCTCACGGATGCGGTACCAATATCTTCGGAGTATCCGAAGGCGACGCCCAGAACCCTCAACGCGCGCCCGGCCAAGCCTTCGTTCTGTGACATGATCGCCGCACACTGCGTTTCGTCAAGCTCTACGTACTCGCCGTCGCGGAGCCCGTGCGTGCACAGCCCGAGCACGTCGGTCGGACTGCCCTTGACCGCGACCAAGTGTTTTCCATCAGTGTTCTTGTGAACGGTGACCATATACGGACGATCCTCCGCTCGATGTACCGTCTTGACGAGCGGATGCCGTGCCCGCAGTGCCTTGAAGTCCTCGCCCGCGTCCAGTGCGATCTCCACCAAAGCCGACTCGGTCGGCGTTCCGTCGAGCTGGCGCCCGCTGCCGTTTTCGACCAGCTTGACTTCGCTGCACAGGCACACGATCTGAAGCAAGCGTTCGAGATCTCTCTGCTCGGCCAGATCGAACGATTCTCCGTTCATCAGCAACCTGCCGTTCGTGCGAGTGACGGAGATTGCGGGCATTTCGATCGTGACGGCCCGCATCCGGTTCTCGGTCAGCGTGCCGGTTTTATCGAGGCAAAGGGTCCTCACCGAACCGAGGCTTTCCACGGCGGGCAGCTGACGGACCAGCACGTGGTGGCGCTGCATTCGCCGTATGCCGAGGGCCAGGGTGGTGGTCGCCACCGCCGGCAAGCCTTCCGGAACGGCCGCGACGGCCAGAGATATCGAGGACTTCAACATTTGCAGCCAGGCGAACCCGCGCAGCAGGCCGAGGCCGAACATCGCCGCGCAGATACCGCCCGAAAACAGCGCGAGCTGGGTGCCCATACGGTCCAATTGGCGCTGCAACGGCGTCTCCGGCGGTTTGACCGATCCAACCAGGGATTGGATCACGCCGATTTCGGTGTGGCGGCCGGTCGACACCGCTACGGCCGTCCCGCTGCCGCCGGTGACGACGGTGCCGCGATGAACCATATTCTTGCGATCGGCCAGAGGGGCGTCCGCAGGAGCCAGATAGTTGTGGTGTTTGCCGACGGGGAGGCTTTCGCCGGTCAGCGCCGATTCGTCGACAGTCAACCGGTTGCTGGCGATCAGACGTGCGTCTGCCGCTACAAACGATCCCGGCTCGAGCACCAGAATGTCGCCGGGCACGACGTTTTCGACCGCTATTTCCGTCTTCTCCCCATCCCGAATGGCAAGCGCCCGGGTTGGTGTCAGCTTGGCCAGCGAACCGATGATTTTTTCCGCTTCACTTTCGGTGAAATAGCCGATGCCGGCATTGATCAACACGACGCTCAGGATGGCTAGAGCATCCGCGACGCCTCCGGTGGCGATGGAAATCACCGCCGACACGCCGAGCAACGCGACCGGCGGACTCATGAGTTGTCCCGCAAACATCGCTATGGCCGAGCGGGGTTTTTGCTGGCTCAAGGTATTCGGTCCGTGACGAAGAAGACGCGCCGCGGCAAGCTTTCCGGTCAAGCCGTCCGGTCCGGACCCCAGGGCCGTCAGCACCTCTTCGTCCTCGATTGCGTGCCAGACTCGCTTGCGGGAGGGGGCCTCTAAATCCGGATTCTCGACGATTTGGAGTGGCGGTTTTCCAAAAGCAGCCCGCCGGGCTTTCCAAAAGCCGATCTTGAGCGCATTGGAGTGCCTCGTGCCCTGGTGTCCGACTTTCGTCCGGGGTCCGCCGATCGCGGCATTGGTTTTCCAGTGTCTACGGGCACAAAGTTCGAGCTCGTCGATGATGAGGGCAATCGGCAGATCCAGTCTGAACCGGACCAAGGCGCTTCCGGTAAGCGGATTGGCGCTGACCGAGTCGAGCCACCGGCTCTTGGCCGGAAGTTCTTCAAGCGCCTTCTTCATGATTTCCGAGCGATAGAGTCCACGAACCTTGACCCGGATTCGCCCGGGAGCCCCGCGATGGGCAAGCGTGATCAAGATCGGTCCGACAGGGCTCGAATGGGAGGAATGATTTTGGCGGCGGGCGCTTTGATCGAACGTATCTTTCATCGGAAAAGCCGTTCCGCGACGGGGAATGACGGGCACCTGTCGCGATGAAAAGTTACTATGCTTCTGCGTATCCGGTCTCGGACGTCAAAAATGAGCTTACCTTAGCGTGGTTACCAAAATGTGACCCTGCGGCTACGATCCGTTACGGGATGCAGCCATATGCCCATGAACGTAGGTCGACGCTATGTGCCGCTCATCCGCCAGTTGCAATAGGGAGAACAGCTGCTCTACGGCGTTTTCGCAGCGACTTAGTCGGGCAGCGAGGTATTGGTCCTCTTCGTAATCGAGCACAAAAAAATCGGCGCTCTTGCCCGGCTCGAAGTTTCCCGCTTCACTCTCAAGCCCGAGTGCCTTTGCCCCGCCCAGGGTCGCGAGATAGAGCAACTGATCGGCATTCAAGCAGAAGTCCTGCAACTGCTGCACTTTATAAGTTTCGGATAGTTCCCGCCACACGGAGAACTGCGTACCGGCACCGATATCCGTGCCTACGGCTACTCGAATGCCGCGCCGTAAATGTCGCCGTAATGGAAACAAGCCGCTCCCGAGATAGGAATTGCTGGTGGGGCAGTGGCACACGGTGCAGTCCGTCTCGGCCATCCGATCCATTTCCGGTTCCGTGGTGTAGATACTGTGCGCCAGCACCGTGCGTTCGGTGATGAGCCCGAAGCTATCGTAAACGTCCAGGTAGTCCCGCCTTTGGGGGAATGCGGTACGCACTGCGGCAATTTCTTCGCGCGTTTCGTTGATGTGGGTCTGGAGGTAGCTTTCCGGGTGGCTTCTCAGCAGCGAACCGCACAGCTCCAGCAACTCGGGTGAGCACGACAGCGCGAACCTGGGCGTAACGGCATAGTGGAGCCGTGGGGCGTGCCGGCACAATCCGATGAGCTTTTCGATCGAATCGACAGACTGTTCCGCCGTTTGCAGCAGCATCGGCGGTGCGTTCCGGTCCATCAAGGTCATGCCGGCAATCAGGCGAATGCCGGATCGTTCGGCCGCCTCGAATAGTGCGAGGTTTGCGTCGTAGAACTGAGAGCCGAACACCATGGCGGTGGTCGTTCCGCAGGTTAACAGGCGCTCGATGAATTGTTCCGCCGCCGCCCTGGCAAAGGATTCGTCGGCAAAGCGAGCCTCGGCCGGATAGACGGTGTTCTCCAGCCAGTCCAGCAAACCGTTTCCGAATCCGGCGGTCGCGTAGAACTGAGGGAAATGCAGATGTGCATCGATCAGGCCGGGGATGAGCCAAGCATCGCCATGGTCGACAAGCTCGCTCTCCGGAAAGGCGTCGAGCACGGCATCGCGTTCTCCGAGCAAGGCAACTCGGCCCGATGGGTCTATCGCCAACGCGCCTCGCTCGATGATTTCCAGAGTGTTTTCTCCGGCAAACGGATCGCCCCTCAAATGGGCGACCGTGCCGGCGTGTATCGTATCGGTCATCGCTGGCGTATCGATTCTTTGCCTCGTGATGTCTATTAGAGACCCAACAGCGCCGGCAATTCGTTGACGGAATCGATGATCTTGTCGGGCCGAATCGATGAGGCGTTCACATAACTTTCCCGATACTTGCCGGTTTTGACCAATATTCCGGTCATCCCGGCTTTTTGGCCACCGCCGATATCGAAATCGATATCGTCGCCTACGATGGCTGTTTCTTCGGCTCTCAGGCCCATATCCTGCAGCGCTATCCGGTAGAAATCCGGAGACGGTTTTCCCATTACCGTGGCTTCGACGCCGCTGCAATACTCGAGCGCCGCGACGAACCCGCCGATATCCATTCTAAGTCCCGTTTCGGTTTGCCAGAATCGATTCTTGTGGACGGCGACGAGCTTGGCACCCTGCATCAGTCGGTTAAATACTCGGTTGAGCAAGTTGTAAGACCAGTTTTCGCCGATATCGCCAAGGACGATATAGTCCGCCTGCTCGATGTCCGCTTCGGCGATATCGGCGAAGTCGCGTTTTACGTCTTCGGCCAGTAACAGAGTGCAAGGCCGGGAGCCACGTTGTTTCAGGTAGCGCAGAACCGCCTGCGGGGCACTCAGAATTTCATTGAATTCGATGTCGAACCCCAGTTTCACCAGTTTGTCGTGCAGCGAAGCCAGCGACCGAGTGCTGGTATTGGTGATGACACGAAGCGGATAACCCGCTGCGCGGATACGTCTTACGGTTTCCGGAGCGCCTTCGATGGTATGTGAGCCAACGTATAGCACGCCGTCGAGATCGAGCAGGATGCCTTTGATGTTGGAGAAAATGGCGGTTGACGAGCTGCGCTGGGAATTCATGGGATATCGGAGGAGTTGTCCACGCTCGCATTTATGGTCCGGTATTGCGCGTCATTCCGCAATTGCAGAACCGGCGATCGAATGCGCTATGACAAGCGAATTCGCGAAACTACGTATCTCCGTTAGGCTGTCAATGTATGACAGCGAAACTCGGCTTGATGATTTCGAAAACCTCGAAGGTCTGGATCCAGGCATCTTGAATGATGTTAGGGACCGTGTCCAAGGACAGTTCGAGCAGTTCCCAGGCGCCCTTGTCGACTCCCGTTTTTTCGGTGCTTAACACATCTTCCAGATTCACGCTGGGTTCGATATGGCTGGCCAGGGCGCTGGCCACGTGGATGAGCGCCGCATTTTTTCGATGATCCGCCGGAGCCTTGTTGGGCTCTAAATAGTGTGCCACGGCCCTTTGCAGGCGTTCGGGAAGTCTCCAGTTTCTCAATAGTTCGGCGCCGAGCTCGGCATGAGTAAAGCCGAAAATTCGCTGTTCCGCCTCGTTGATGGCATCTTCGCCGCGTTCGCTGAGTTCCAGAACGCTCCGGTATTGATCGGGACGGCAGGAGTAGAAGACCAGTCTGCCTACCTTGTGCAGCAGTCCGGCTATGAATAGGGGTTCATTTTCGAAGATCCGGCAGCGGAAGGCCAAGGAGCGCGCAATGACGCCGCAGGCGATGCTATTGAGCCAGAACCGTTCCATGTCCACCCAGTGCGGCGGAATTCCCCTGAACGTACTCGCCACGGACGTCGCCAGCACCAGATCCCGGACGGCATCTCTACCGAGTAATGAAATCGCCTGGGAAACCGTTTCGACCTTGTGCGGCACGCCGGCAAAAGCGCTGTTCGCCAATCTCAACAATCTTGCGGTCAAGGCCGGATCGTTGACGATCACTTCACCGATCGCGCCATTGGTCGAATCGGGAGACTCCATGAGCTGAGTCACTCTCAGAGTCACTTCGGGCAGGGATGCGAGCGTCTTTACTTTTTTGACGAGCGTTTGGGCAGTCATCGGTTTAACCTGATGTTCTTGGCGCTGGTGCGTCACTATTTTTTTACCGGAAATGCGGCGTTCGAGCGGACTCTCCGCTCGAATAGCGCAACCCCTAGGGCTAGAAAGATCTGATTTATCTTGTGGGGCGGCACTGTAGAAGTGTAGTCGTCCTGAGAAAACCGTCTTGCTCGTTGAGATAAGCGGAAGGGAAGGACTTATGGAGGCTGGAATGAACGCTAGCCGTGAAAAATCGACATCAAATCAGTCCCGGACGAATCGACATGTCCGAGGCTCTGGCGTCGGTCGGCAGAGGCGACCCTTAATAATGCCGATAAAGCTTTTTGGTCGAATCGCTTAGCGGTGCAGTCTCGCGCTTCAGATGATAACGGTTTTTGCCGGTCCGTTTGGCGTAATACATGGCCTCGTCGGCGGCTTTGACCAGGCTGTGGTTGTCGGTGCCGTGAATGGGGAAAATCGCGATGCCTATGCTGGAGCAGACGGCGATCTCCGAGCCATTCACCTCGATCGGACGAGCGACCGCGCTCAGAATTTTTTCCGCGACGATGCAGGCTTCCTCGGCTCCGGAAATTCCCGGAAGCAGCACGAGAAATTCATCTCCGCCGATGCGGGCGACCGTGTCGCTCTCACGGAGCGATTGAGATATCCGAAGCGCGGCTTGCTGTAGGACGAGGTCTCCCACATTATGTCCGTGCGTATCGTTGATTTCCTTGAAACAGTCCAAATCGACGAATAGGACGGCAAACTGCTGCCCATATCGGCTGGCGAAGGACAGGGCATGGCTGATTCGGTCGTTGAACAGAATCCGGTTCGGGAGACTGGTAAGCGCGTCATAGTGCGCCAGGTAGTAAATCTGCTCCTCGGCGGTTTTGCGCGAGGTGATGTCGAGGCCTACACCCAGAAGGCAATCGCTCTGTCCCAGTTTGGCTTTTGTGCTGGTGAAGAAAAACGGGATTCGCTGCCGGTCCTTGGTCAGGAAATACGATTCGGCGAGGGACCGTCCCGAGGTGAACATTTCGATGATATTGTCCCCGACAAAAGCGTGTTTGTCGTCTTCGGGAACGAAATCCAGCGGGTGTGCACGTTTCAGTTCGCCCGCCGAATAACCGGACATCTCTTCAAAATTAGCGTTCCAGCGTAGAAATCGCCCATCCTTGTCCGCCAGATAGAAGATGCCGGGCAAACTTCTTATCAGATCGTCGGCGAATCGGACTTCATTCCGGAGTGTCTCCTCGGTGTTTTTCTGTTCCGTGATATCGGCGAAAGACCACACGAACTTTCCGTCGTCGATCGTCCGGACGCTGACATCGACCGTTAAGATGTTTCCGTTTTTGTGCCTCACTTTCAGCGTGCTTCGCGCGATATCGCCGGACGTCAGCGCGTCCAGGCGTAACAGTTGAGCGGAGCAGTCCTCTACAATCACGGCTTCGACATCGATTTCACTGTGCTCTCCGAACCGGTGGCCGAGTAAGTCGCAAGCGGCGCGATTGGCATAGACGCAACGTAGGCTGGTCTTTTCAGTCACGCAGATGGCGGCAGGTGACAATTCCAGAATCGTTTCGAGATCTTCCCGGGAAGGTGGGGGAATTTGTCTTGTTTTTGTGAAGCGTTTGCCAAGAATGGCAAGCAATGCGATGAGCGACAGCGGCCCGACGAAGCCCAAAAGCTGAAAATTTTCGAAAGCGCCTCCGTCAAGACGCAAAAATCCTTCGTTTCCGAGTATTGGAAGCGAAGGAGCAATAAGCACAAAAAGGCCCGCCATCCAAGGAAGCCAGCTTAGTACGGGAAATGATAGTCCTTTCATCCCTACGATCCAGTATCCGTAAAAGATTACGCGGAGCGAACTGCATTCGTCCCAGCGATATTCCGATTTCCGTAGTATGGGATGACGAGTACGAAACACCATAAGTATTTCTACTCATACAGAGGTATGAATCGCGGTCGAGATGGCGGCGGTTTCCGCCGGTTTGAGATGGCTGTGATTACCTACAGGAGTTCGGTATTTCGAGCAGTGTTGGGTTGGCCGGTGTCGATATCTGCGTATTCGCAGAACGATGGATGAGGCTTTGATTCGAAGCTTCGGTTGTTGGGCTGGGGTGGGTGAAAATTCCGTGCGGGGTCCGAGGCAGCGGACAAACCGTGTTGCTTGCGATGCCCGTCTGTTTGGCTGAAAGCACGGGAAATTCTCGTCGGCAGTGGAGTAGCAAAAAAGTAGGGGCTCGGGGCGGGAGCAGGCTCAGCCCGCGATGAACGGACGTGAGCAGACCGTTCCTGAAAAGGCGCAATTCCTTTGGCGCCTCTTTCTTCAGGACAGGGAAACGGTCACTCGGAATCTTCCTTGAACTGTCCCGGCTCCAGATTGTGCCGGCGCAGCAGCGAATAGAATTCGCTGCGGTTGCGCTTCGCGAGCCTCGCGGCATGGGTGATATTGCCGTGGGTCACTCTGAGCAGGCGGATGAGGTAATCCCGCTCGAAGCTCTTCTTGGCGTCATCCAGAGACACCATCTCGCCGGCCTGTCGCTGCAAGGCCCGTTGGACCAGGGAAGCCGGTACGATCTCGACGGTGGCGAGGGCGACGATTTTTTCGATGACGTTCAGGAGTTGCCGGATATTGCCCGGCCAGGGGCAGGTCAGCAGCAGGTCCATGGCCTCCGGGGCGTAGCCGTTGATGGTCTTGCCGTATTTCCGAGCGAGTTGCGCCGTGAAATGCCGGGTGAGCAGCGGAATGTCGTCGACCCGCTCCTGTAGCGAAGGAAGACAGAGATTCACCACGTTCAGTCGGTAGTACAGATCCTCCCGGAACCGCCCTTCGGCGATTTCCCTTTCCAGATTGCGATGGGTTGCGGAAACGATCCGCACGTCCACCGGCACGCTTTGCAAGGCGCCGACCGGCCGTACCGTGCGCTCTTGAAGAACGCGGAGGAGCTTCACTTGCAGCGGCAGCGGCATGTCTCCGATCTCATCCAGGAAGACCGTCCCGCCCTGAGCCGCTAGGAACAGCCCCTTGTGATCGCGGACGGCGCCGGTGAAGGCACCTTTGACGTGACCGAACAGTTCCGATTCCAGGAGATTTTCCGGGATCGCGCCGCAATTGACGGCGATGAACGGTTTCTGCGCTCTGGGACTGGCGCGGTGTATGGCCTCTGCCATCAGTTCCTTGCCGGTGCCGGAGGCCCCGGTGATCAGTACGCTGGCATCCTGAGCGGCGACCATGCGCGCTTCGGTGAGCACGGCTTCCATCCCGGCATTGCGGGTGATGATGGTGTCCGACCAGTCGAATTCGGGGGGCGCCCCGCTCTGCTCCAAGGCTCGCTCCACTTCGGCCAGCAAGGCCTCGGCCTCGAACGGTTTGGACAAATAGCCGAACACGCCCCGCCGTACGGCGTCCACCGCATGGGAAACGGAACCGTGGGCGGTGAGAATGATGACCGGCAGGGCCGGATGGATGTGCTTCAGGGAGTCGAACAGGGTCAGGCCATCCATGCCGCCCATCTGGACATCGGTAATCACCAGCTTCGGCCGATGGGTGGCCGTTTTCGCCAGGGCCTCCTCGCCGCTGCCGGCCTCGATGACGGCAAAGCCTTCGAGGTCAAGGCGCATGGCCAGGAGCTTGAGCAGCGCAGGGTCGTCATCCACGATCAGGATTTCCGGCCTTTGTCTCATGGCTGCGACCCCGCGGGGCCGACCAGGAGACTGCGGATCGTCTGCAGCAGTTCGGCGTGTTGAAATGGCTTGATGATGAAGCCGGAGGCGCCCTCGCTCAAACAGGCTTCCCGTTCGCTGGGCGCGGCGCTGGCCGTTAGGAAAACCAGGGGAATGTTGGCCGTTTCGGGACTCCGCATCAACTGGCGCAGGACCTCCCAACCGTTCAATTCGGGCATCAGAAGATCGCACAGCACCAGGTCCGGCGGTTCGGCCGCGATGGCCTCCAGTGCGAGCCGGCCGTTTTCCGCCTGGATTACCTTATAGCCTTCCAGTTCCAGCAACTGCGACGTCAGCATCCTCAGTGCCGGATCGTTTTCAACCACAAGGATTGTTTTCATCATGCTCCCCCCTTAACGGTATCCGTACCAGAAACCGGGTTCCTTTTCCCAATTCGCTGGTGTAGGTAATGTCGCCGCCGTGCAGCTCTATGCATTTCTTGACGATGGCGAGTCCCAACCCCGTACCCTGGATATTGTTGACATTGCGGGCGCGGTGAAAGGTATTGAAGAGATTCGCCCGGTCTTCCGGCGGGATGCCGACCCCCCGGTCGGCTACTTCGAAAACGAGCCCCGCGGCGTCGCGGGTGCAGACCAGACTGACGGTGGACCCCTTGGGCGAAAATTTGACGCCGTTGCTGATCAGATTCAGGATGATTTGGCGCAAGAGGTGGGTGTCAACCAAGGCCGGCGCGGGATGCCCGGTCGCGGTGAACTCGATGTCGTGTTCCCGGCCGACCCCGGTTCTTACCTCCTTGAGCAATTGCTCGCAGAAGTCGTCCACATCGGTCGGCTGCGGATTGAATTGCAGATGGCCGGTATCGGACTTGCCTATGAACAACACCTCTTCCAGCATTCGGGTCATATTCTTGACGGC
Source organism: Methylocaldum sp. GT1TLB (assembly GCF_051027445.1). Taxonomy (NCBI): domain Bacteria; kingdom Pseudomonadati; phylum Pseudomonadota; class Gammaproteobacteria; order Methylococcales; family Methylococcaceae; genus Methylocaldum; species Methylocaldum sp. GT1TLB. The sequence continues at coordinate 3,147,786 of NZ_CP194898.1, read as the reverse complement.
CGTTTTGATCATACCGAGCAATTCGGCCTTCTTATCCGAGGCGAGGCGCTCGCCATAGGCTTCCAGCAGTTCGGTGGAGGACAGAATGGCGGTCAGGGGCGTGCGGAATTCGTGGGAGGTCATGGACACGAAGCGGGATTTGAGTTCGTTGAGTTCCTGCTCCCGCGCCAACGCTTTCCGCACTTCGGCCTCGGCCTGGCGAAGGTCCGCTTCCGCCTGGGTCCGGTTTGCGGCTTCGAGGGTGAGCGCCACCAAATTGCCGATGGACAGGGCAAAACCGACTTCCTCGGCGGTCCATGTACGCGCAGTTCCCATGTGCTCGTGGCAAACCACCGCCACGACCCGCCCGTCCAGCCATACCGGGACGTCGAGCATGGAGGTGATCCCCAGGGGTGCGAGGTAATGGTCGCGGAATTCGACGGTTGCCGGATCGGTCCAGGCGTCATTGGCCACCACCGGCCGGTTGGAAATGATGGCGGCATAGTACTGCGGATATCCGCTCATCCCGAAACCGCCGAGTTCCGATTCCGGTACGGTATCGTCGGACTCGGCGCGGTAGATGATTTCCGGCCGCAGAGCCACGTCGTCCTCGCGCTCTTCGAAGCGGCCGAATACCATTCGCCCCAGACCCAAGGTGTAGGCCGCGGTTCTGAGGATGCGCAGGAGCGACCCCTTGTAATCGGTCTTATCCATGCGGGCCAGTTCGAACAGCACCGTGCGGAAGCGGAGCGCCCGCTCCGCCGTTTCCGCAGCGCCCTGCATGGCCCGCTTGCGCTCGGTGATGTCGCGCAGGAAGGCGCTGAAGCGATACCCTTCCGCGCAGCGTACCGGCCACACCGAGAGTTCGATGGGGAATTCCTCGCCGGCGCTATTGAGAGCCGAGAGCTCGATGGTCCGGTTGAGTACGGTGCCTTGTCCCGTGGCGAGGAAGCGCTTCAAACCGGCCTCGTGAGCCTCCCGGTAGCGATGCGGAATAATGAATTCGGACAGTCGGCCGCCGATCATTTGATCGCGTGGCCAACCGAAAATGCGTTCGGCCGCTCCGTTCCATTCCTTGATGATGCCATGCCGGTCAATGGTGACTACCGCTTCCGCGGAGGACTCGATCATCAACCGCATCAGCTCGGTGCGCTCGGCGATGCGCTCTTCCAGCTCCCGATTGAGCCGGTACAGTTCGTCCTGGGCGGCGCGGCTGTCGTAACCGCCGGCTGCCTCGGCCAAGATCCAGTCCACCCGGCCGGTATCGTCCCGCACCGGCCGCAGTGACAGATCGACCTGTAGCCAATGGTTTCCAGCACTGCGTACCGTGGTAATGAGCCGTATGGTTTCACCTGCGGCGGTTCGGGCGATGGCTTCCCGGATTTCCTGCTGTTTGGCGGGATCGTCGTACCACCAGGGGCCCTGCCAGAACGGCTTGCCTACAGCCGCTCCCCGACCGACCGGAACGGATTCGAAGGCTGCGCGGTTCACTTCCGCGACCACGCCGTTTGGCCGCAACACGGCGGTCAGCACGAAACCGGCCTCGAAAAAGCCGCCCGGCGCGGGTTGATTTTCAAGTTCAATACGTTTGTGCAAGTTCGGTATGGATTTGGATCAGGATTTAGTGCGCCGCCGATTTTTATGCCGCCGGCGTCCATTGATAAAGCCAGGTTTCGGTCAGCGCGCCCAGTTCGTCCCGAAGATAGCAACGTAAGTCGACCGGCTCGCTGCCGTCGCTTATCAAGTCGAAATTGCAGCGCCAGGCGTTGGTGCCCCTCAGCGGACGTGCCGCCGGCTCCTTGATTTGTCCACGGGAGGTCGTGATGATCGGCTCGACCTTGGCGGTTTCCGGCAGGTCGCTCAGCCGGCCGCCTTCGAAGTCAATGACGAACTTGCGAGATGGAATGCGGTTCTTTTGTCCGGGAATGCCGCCTGCTCCGATACGGGTGGCAACCACCTTGGCCGCACGGGAACTGACCGGCGGTTCGCCCCAGTGCAATCGATATTTGAATACTCGCTCCTGGCCCGGCTGGAATAGTTCCTCCGGACTCCAAAAAACGACGATGTTGTCGAAGGTCTCGTCAGCCGTCGGGATCTCCACCAACTGCACGGCACCTCGACCCCACCCGTCGAGCGGTTCCACCCAAGCGGAAGGACGTAGATGATAGTTGGCGCCATCGTCCAGATAATGGTCGAAGTTGCGATCCCGCTGCAACAGACCAAATCCTTTTGGGTTGTTGTCCACGAACGAATTGACGCGCACCACAGGGCTGTTGACCAGGGGGCGCCAAATCCATTCGTCGGTGCCGGCCCATAAGGCCAACCCGTCGCTATCGTGGATTTCCGGGCGGAAGTCGTCGGACACCCGGCGGTCGTTCTCGCCGTGCTGATACATGGATGTCAACGGGGCTATGCCGATCCGCTCGATCGATTCGCGCGGAAATAAGTGGGCTTCGATTTCCATGACCGTCGTATCCCCCGGATTGACTTCGAAGGTGTACGCGCCGGTGACGCTGGGGCTGTCGAGCAGCGCGTGGATGGTTACGAACTCGGCCTTGGGCGACGGCCTCTCCAGCCAGAAACGGCGGAATTCGGGAAATTCTTCGGGGCGCGGCAGCCCAGTGTCGACGGCCAATCCGCGCGCCGACAGGCCGTACTGCTTGGTGCCGCCGACGGCGCGGAAATAGCTCGCCCCGAGGAAGGCGAACATATCGCGTTCGAAGTCCGGCTCGGCATTGACGCGGAATCCGGCAAAACCGATGTCGCCGACTTTTCGGGGCCTTTCGAGTTTCGACCCGAACTCGAACAGGTCGGTCGAATACTCTATGGGTTCAGCCACGCCGTGGACGACCTCGTAGATCTCGACGGGGTGTTTGAAGAACAAGCCAAGGTGGAAAAGTCTTGCTTGGAACGGCAGATCTTGCTTGGCCCAGATCGAATGCTTGGTTTTGAAGCGGATCGATTGGTAGTCATCCCAATCCAGATTGGCGATCCAGGCCGGCAATTTTTCTTTGGGCGGATCGAAAGGTTTCCGGGAAAGCCGCTTCGCTTCCTCGATAAGCCATGCCTTGCTGAATGGCTTGCGTCCTGCTTTGCCTTTAGCTTCCGCGAGAGGCGTATAAAGCGCCGCCGGGCTGAGCACCCCCCATGCCGCCAGAGTCAGCAAACGCGCCAATAAGTCTCTTCGAGTCATCATGCTGTTACATCAATGAGAAATGAAGGTACGCAATCTAACGATCTTCCGACCTTACGTCCAGAGCCCAGAAAGCCCGTATGCGCCTGATGAAGAATGCGGTAGCTTCCCTCGGGCTGAGCTAATAGCGCTATCATGGGGAGCACGGCCGCCGCTGACGGCAGCGGTTTGCAGAATCGAGAACGCAGGAGGGCCAGTCAAAGATGGGGGCGTGCCAATGGTGATGCGAGATGATTTGGAAGCATTCTTGAAAGAACTCTTAAAACCGCAGGATTTCGCGGACTACGGCCCCAATGGCCTGCAAATCGAAGGGAGCGAGCGGATCGAGCGTATCGCGTTTGCCGTTTCGGCTACGGCGCACTCGGCATTCGCTGCGGCGGAACGAGGCGCTCAAGCGCTGATCGTGCACCACGGACTCTTCTGGAAGTTCCATGGCCCGAAAACCCTGACCGGCCCTTTCGCCCGGCGCGTTTTCCCGCTGGTGCGCAACCATGTCAGCCTGTTCGCTTATCATCTCCCGCTCGATGCCCATCCGGAAGTGGGCAATGCCGCCAGCCTGGGGCGGGCCATCGGTCTTGGCGAGCAGCAATCTTTCGGTGATTACCAACGTTGCCCGACCGGCATCAAGGGAGTGTTTGCCGAGCCGCTAAGCGCCGCCGCATTGCGGGACAGATTGGGCGCGGTGCTCGACCATCCGGTGCTGTTCGCAACCCCCGATGAAAGAGCGATTGTTCGGTCGTGCGGGATCATTACGGGCGGTGCGAACCGGGATTGGCCCTTGGCCTTGCAAGACGGGCTCGATGCCTACGTCACCGGCGAGATGAGCGAACACGACTGGCACGAGGCGCAAGAGGCCGGAATGCACATGTACGCGGGCGGCCACAACGCTACCGAACGCTTCGGCGTTCAAGCCTTGATGGAAAGGGTGCAGGATACTTTCGATGTCGAGTGTTTCTTCATTCCCAGCGACAATCCGGCATGATCGATCATGGCGTTTTCGACCTACCAGTTACTGATTCACGTCTCCGAAAACCTCCGAATCCGGATAGGGCAACTCGGCACCTTCGATTTTCCCACAGGCCGTTACATTTATACCGGGAGCGCGAAACGTAACTTCGAAGCGAGAATCACGCGGCATTTGGCCAAGAGCAAACGGCTGCGCTGGCATATCGACTATTTATTGGCCGCTTCCGGCGTCGATGTCGTGGACGTGCTAAGGTTTGACGCGTCCGAATGCGAGGTCAATCGTCGCACCGCAGGTCGCGTTATCGTCAACCGCTTCGGAGCCGGCGATTGCCGATCGGGTTGCGGCAGTCACCTCAAGTATCGAGCGGCCGGAGAGACTGTTGGGGAGCCATGCTGAGCATCGTTTCTGCCCAACCCGAAGATGCCGAAGCCATCGCCGAAATGGCTCTGGATATATGGCGACGCCATTATTATCCGGACGTGCTGACCCAGGATGAGATCGAGCATTTTTGGAATCGCATGTATCGGCCTGAAGCGATACGAAGCGAAATGGAGCGCGGAGTCGTTTACGAACGGATCATGCTGGACGGTGAAATGGTCGGTTTTCTCGCTTATCACCACCATCTGGAGCAGATGCGTATGCGGCTCAACAAGCTTTATCTTTTGCCGCAATTTCACGGGCGGGGATACGGCGCGTCCGCGCTGGCGCACGTCAAGGCCGTCGCGGCGCGCTTAGGGGCCCGCGAGATTTATCTTTACGTGTTCAGGAAGAACGATAGGGCAGTCCGTGCCTATCTTCGGGCCGGTTTCGTCATCGTCCGCGCAGAAATAGCCGAAGGCGGCGATGGTTTCTATTACGATGACTACGTGATGTGCTGTACGCTTGATTGAAGCGGGCGGTCCGCGGCTAAGCAACTGGGCATCCAGAGCACCGAGATGTGAGCTGGGCCGACGCCATCCTTGGCTTTTGGATTCCGAATCACAAACGGTTGCTTTAGCTGCAACCCTATTGTCGTCAGCCGCTCGTTATTGCGCGGGAGTTCCGTGCTGCATCTGTTGGCCGCCCTGCATCGGTCCGCCTTGCTGCATTTGACCGCCGCCATGCTGTCTCATCTGCTGCATGTGCTGCTGCATCATTTGCTGATGCTGCGCGTGGTGTTCTCGCATGAGTTTCCGTTGTTCTTCTTTCAGTCGCTCCCGTTCTTTGTCGTCTTTGGCGGCGATGATCTGGTTCATGAGTTCGTGCATTTTCAGCATGTGATCCTGGGCTTGCCGAATGTGCTGTTCTCGTTGTTCCTCGGTCATGTTTCCCATCATGCCGCCCATGCCCCCCATCATTCCACCCATACCCCCCATGCCACCCATTTGGTGCTGACCGGTAGACTGTTGAGACGCGTGTTGTTCGGCGAAGCCGGTTGAACAAATCGGAGAAATCAACAATGCGGCAGCGATGCATTTCAAAGTTGTTTTCATAATGATCTCCTCCTAACGATGAGCTGATTAAACTGTCGACTCTGGTCCGCCGTCTTACGTGACATACGTTCCATCTTTTCAAAGTAGCAGCTAATGGACGGATGCACCATAGGCGGGAGCGGTTCGGAAACCGTCGTCCCCAAATAACATGAGGACATCATCTGAGCCGGCCGAGTTCAAGTCTGGAACCTATTTGGAACCCTAATGCGTTTTATCGGCGTTATTTCGGATACTCATGGTTTGATGCGACCTGAAGCGATAACCGCGCTTGGAGGCTGCGATCTGATTCTTCATGCCGGCGACATCGGTCGTCCCGAAGTGCTCGATACATTGCGATCCATTGCGCCGGTCGTCGCCGTTCGTGGAAACGTCGATAAGGGGGCATGGGCGGAGCCGCTTCCGGAACGGGAAGTTGTTCGTATCGATGGCCGTTGCATCTATCTCATGCACAACCTGAAAGAGTTGAATCTGAACCCGGCGGCAGCCGGATTCGCCGCCGTGGTTTCAGGGCATTCCCATCAGCCGAAGATCCGTAAAGAAGGCGGGGTTTGTTATCTGAACCCCGGGAGTGCGGGACCGCGGCGGTTCAAATTGCCGGTTTCGATCGGGCGTTTGGTGCTCTCGGACGGAGAACTGTGCGGTGAGATCGTTGAACTCGATGTTTATTAATCAGGCCCGTAAATACCAGGAGGGTATTTACGGGCCGCTGCCAAGGCCGGTGTACAGGCCCGGCCTTGGCTCACTCGGCTTGCCGCCGCGCCGGGGTATCCGTGTCCCGGATTAACCCGGCCTATGTGTACGCCCGACATGGGCATGAACTGATGGGGTGAGAGTCCCCTGTAGGAGTACCTGTAATGCCCATTCTTTGGGCCAATGTAACTACTAGCCGACGGCAAGGGCAACTCCGCGAGGAGTGGTCTGAAGGAAGCCCGAGCGCAAAGGTGCGAGCCGACGAACAGAAACCGCATAGAAGGCTCAGTCTCCGGGTGAGTCAGCACATGATGACGAAACCCGCCGGGTACGGGAGATAGGGTAAATGCGGCGGTTGTGCGCTGAAAGCTCATGTTCTTATTCGGGGAGATCTGTCCGGCGAGCGGCTGGGATAGGTTATGGGAGTCGGACTGAGGTCCAGGGCGAAAGCCTTGGAATAGCCACCGGACCCTACGACCTGTCTTTGGCAGCGCGTTCTGCGGCAACGCAGGGTGTGACCGGGCAGAAGTCAGCAGAGGCCATACTAGCCGCATCGGCCTGGAAGACCGGACGGTGAAGGGCCGAACACAAGAAGACAAGGAGGAGCCGTGAGCGACTCGGTATCGACGATGAACCCGACCGGGGGAGCCGATGTCCGGCGTGGCGTCACGCAGCCAGCCTTGCACGACGATCTGATGGAGCGGGTGTTGGACCGTGCGAACCTGCGACGGGCCTGGAAGCGGGTGAAGGCCAATCGGGGTGCGCCCGGCATGGACGGGATGCGCATCGAGGACTTCGCCGAGTTTGCGCGCTCGCATTGGGCCGAGATTCGCCAGCAACTGGCCGATGGCAGTTATCAACCCCAAGCGGTACGACGGGTGTCGATCCCGAAGCCGGGAGGGGGCGAACGACTGCTGGGTATCCCGACCGTCATGGACCGGGTGATCCAGCAGGCCATCGCGCAAGTATTGACGCCGATCTTCGACCCCGGCTTTTCGGAGTCGAGTTTTGGTTTCCGACCGGGACGCTCCGCCCATGGAGCGTTGAGGCAGGCACAAGGTCATCTTCAGGCCGGCTACCGCATCGCCTGTGACCTGGACTTGGCGAAATTTTTCGACAACGTCCGGCACGATGTCTTGATGGCTCGTGTGGCCCGCAAGGTTGGCGACAAGCGGCTGTTGGCGCTGGTTGGCCGGTATTTGCGGGCGGGTGTTCTGGTCGGCGAGTCCATCCAGGTAACGGCGTTGGGGACGCCGCAAGGCGGACCGCTGTCGCCGTTGCTCGCCAACATCCTGTTGGATGACTTGGACAAGGAACTGGAAGGGCGTGGCCACCGGTTCGTCCGCTATGCGGACGACCTGCTGATCTTGGTCAAAAGTCAGCGGGCCGGCGAGCGGGTGAAGGATAGCGTCACGCGCTTCCTGACCGGCACGCTCAAACTGGTGGTCAACGAGCAGAAGAGCCGGGTGGTCAAAACCGACCAGGCCAAGTTTCTCGGATTCAATTTCCGGGGAACCAAGCTGCGTTGGGGCGACCGGGCATTCGAGGACTTCAAACACAACATCCGGACACTGACCGGGCGTAGCTGGGGTGTCTCGATGGCTCACCGGTTTTACAAGCTCGCCCAGTATATCCGCGGTTGGATGGGCTACTTCGGCATTTCGGACTACTACCGCCCGATCCCCGAACTCGACCACTGGCTTCGACGCCGGGTACGCATGTGCTACTGGAAACAGTGGCGCTACGTGCGTACCAAGGTCAAGAACCTGTTGGGTTTGGGGACGAGCAAGCGCCAGGCAATCCTGACGGCGATCAGCAGCAAGAGCTACTGGCATCTGTCGCGGACGCTGGCGACGCAGACCGGGATGACCAACCAATGGCTGAAGACCCAGGGGCTGATCACTATCCGTGATCTTTGGATGAAGGCCCATGGCTACACCTGACATCGTCGTGTGCTCCCTTTTCGTGAACCGCCCGGTGCGGACCCGCATGCCGTGGTGGTGTGGGGACTGGGGGTTAGAAACCCCTGGTTACCCGATTTATAGGCCGGGTTAATAAGACGGTTTTTATCCGTCCATGACAGCTTTTGCTATCTTCTACCTGCCGGAGTAACTATTATGTCGCCGTTGCCCGACAACAACAAGAAACAACCCGATGGCAGAGCTTACTTATATTTCCCCCCTCCGGCTCATAGATCTTTATATTTTCTATGGCTTTTCTTTCCTGACTCTGTCGATTGTCGTCTTTTTGCAGCCCAGAAGCGATCGTGTTCTTCCTTTTGCCTCGGAGTTTTGGCTGTTGGGGATATTCGGTTTTCTCCACGGCATCAAGGAATGGCTGGATGCCTGGATGTTGCTCAATCGAGCGGACGGCGCGGGGCTGCGTTGGTTGAATGCTTCCATATTGGTGTTTTCCTATCTGGCGTTGTTCGAGTTCGGGCGCCGATTGGTGCTGCTCTGCGCGGCTTCCCGGAATGAACGGCAACCGGTTTGGCAACCATGGCTCGGCGCCTGGATTTATCTTCCCTTCTTGACCGGCGTGTTCGCACTGACTTGGATCGCCGATGATGCCATTCGTGGGGTAAGTGCCGGCGGAAGGATTTTTTTCGGTTTCAGCGGCAGTTTGATAAGCGGTGCGTTGTTGGTGGTGAAGCGGGGCCGCGTATGCGGGTGGCCAACCTTTCCCGAGACCAGACCTTATTTCTATGTCGCCGCGGGGGCGCTGTTCGCCTATGGAGTCGTCGCCGGATTGCTGACCGAGGGCGATGCTGCATTTCCCGACTGGATACCTACCGCGAACTCGTTCCTCGCCTCCACGGGCGTTCCCATATATGTCCTCAGAGGGTTTTGCGCGTTCGTGCTGGCTCTGGCTTTGGCAGTCATTACGCGAGCGGCAAACATTGCCGCGCGAAAACACGAGGAGGCAGCGCGCGCCGAGGCGGCGGCGCTCAATATCAGTCTTGCGCGACGGGTGCGGGAAAGTACGGTTTCGCTCGAAGAGGCTAACTGCAAACTTCAGGAGGAAGTCGACGAAAGAAAACTCATCGAGCAGGGACTGCGGGAGCGTGAGGCCGATTTGCGGCGTGCGCAGTCGGTCGCCCACGTCGGCAGTTGGCATTTGGACGTTCGGAATAATGCGCTCCGCTGGTCTGCCGAAACTCACCGAATCTTCGGCGTTCCCGAGGCTGAGCCCCTCGCGCTCGAAAATTTTTTGAGATTGATTCACCCGGAAGACCGTGACTTTGTCGAAAATTCCTGGCAGGCCGCCTTGCGCGGCGAGCCCTATGACATCGAGCATCGAATCGTGGTCTCGGGGCAGGTGAAATGGGTACGGGAAAGGGCCAAACTCGAATTCGATCCCAGCGGCCGCCCGGTTTCCGGTACCGGCATCGTTCAGGACATTACTCAGCGAAAGCAGGCCGAAGAGGAACTGAGGCATGCCAAGGAGCTGATCCAGTTGGTGGTGGATTCGATACCGGCGTATGTATCGTTGGTGGATCGAGAGCACCGCTATGTCTTGGTCAATCGAGGTTATGAAGAGTGGTTTCAAAAATCGCGCGGCGAGATCATCGGCAAGCATATGTCCGACCTCATGGAACCGGACATTTATGAACAGGCGAAGCCCCATGCCGATAAGGCTTTATCCGGCGAGGTCGCGCGCTTCGAATTGCCGGCCAGGAATCAAAAAGGCGTGCAGCGCTGGCTGGATATTCAGTATCTGCCACGAATCGGTGGGAACGGTTTGGTATCGGGATTCTTTGCGCTTTGCTTCGACGTTACACACCGCAAGCATACGGAGCAGCGGTTAAGACGGGTACTGGAGCGATTGCGGCTTTCCGAGAATCGGCAGCGCGAGCTGGCGAGACTCGCGCAGCAAGAGCATGGGCGGATGGGTGCGTTGTTGTCGGCCATGAGCATCGGCATTTTGTTCGAAGATCGAGGGGGGCTGATCGAGTATGTCAATCCGGCTTTCCACCGCATGTGGGCGATAGACGAAGATTTTCAACTGGTGGGGCGCACTACCCGTGATGTCCTGGAGCATTCGACACACCGGTTCGCCCGGCCGGATCACGCGTCCAAATACGTGTTGCATGTGCTCGACACTCACGAAATCAGCGAGCGATTCGAGCTCGATCTATACGACGGCAGGGTTCTGACGCAAATATCCTATCCGGTGACCGATGACGACGGGCGGACCATCGGGCGCTTGTGGATTTATGAGGACATCACCTACGAACGTCAAACTGCCCAGCAACTCCTTTATCTGGCCGAGCGCGATCCCTTGACCGGCCTGTTCAATCGTCACCGCTTCCAAGATCAGCTGGAACGCCTGATCGCCACTTCGGTGCGTACCGGCAGCCGATTTTGCCTGATCTATTTCGACCTGGACGAATTCAAGTACATCAACGACACCTTCGGCCACAAAGCCGGCGACACGGTGCTCGTGCGCATCGCCGGTGAAATATCGACTTTGGTGCGCCATGAGGAAACCTTCGCCCGGCTTGGCGGCGACGAGTTCGCCATTTTGAGCACGATAACCCCGAGCAGCGACCTCGAGGCTCTCCCTGGGCGTATCGCAAACGCGATTTCGGCGATCCCGTTCCGGTTCCGCGGCACCAATATGCGCGTTACCGGGAGCGTGGGCGTGGCGGTCTTTCCCGACCACGGGGAAAACGCGGAGGATTTGGTGGCGCATGCCGACGCCGCGATGTATCAGGCTAAAGGGCAGGGCAAGAACACTTGGGCGATTTACGACCCGACACGCGACAGCTCGGAAGCCATGATGCAGCGCCTGTCGTGGAACAGGCGCATCGCGGAGGCGCTTCAGAAAGATTTATTCGAACTTCATTTCCAGGGGGTTTACTCCGTCGACAGCGGCGCATTGAGTCATTTGGAGGTTTTGGTGCGCATGCGAAATCCTGTCGATCCCGCATGTCTCATCATGCCGGGGCAATTCATTTCCATCGCCGAGAAGAGCGGCCAAATCACCGAGATCGACCGCTGGGTGTTACGGCACGGAATCGAACTGTTGGCGCGGAATCCGTCGATTCCGCCGCTCGCCATCAATATTTCCGGCCGTACATTCGACGACCCGTCCCTGCCGCATTTCATTCGCAGTCAATTGAAGCAGAACGGCGTCGATCCTGCACGGCTCATCATCGAGCTGACGGAAACGGCGGCGGTTTCGGATATTCAGGATGCGCAACGGTTCATCGAGGCCATCCAACAGGCTGGTTGCCTGGTTTGTTTGGACGATTTCGGGAGCGGATTTTCGACTTTCGGCTATCTCAAATACTTGGGTGTCGAAGTGCTCAAAATCGACGGGTTGTTTATCCGGGACCTGCCGAACAATCGCGATAATCAAGTTTTTGTCAAAGCGATGGTCGACGTGGCGCGCGGACTGCAAAAAATCACTGTCGCCGAATATGTCGAGGACGCCGCGACGCTGGAGATGATCCGTGGTCTCGGCGTCACCCTGGCTCAAGGATACTATCTCGACCGGCCAGTAGCCGACCATCCGGCCTTACTGGAGAAATGAGGCTTTAAACTACGTAATCGATTTGCTGAACCGTGCCGGCGCTTGCCGGGTTATCCGGCTTGCCTCGGGCGGCGTGTAACCGATTTCCGTCGATAGTTTCCTCGTTCCCTCGAGCTTCCTGTACAACTCTTCCGGAGACCGGATTACCACATCGTGACCGGTAACGGCCTTTACCATGCGGCGGACGATATCGGCGATCAGGCGGTCTTTGGGACTGAGTCGGATATCAACGGGCCGATCGGCTTTTTCGGTGTCTCGGACCGACGCGGCGTCGGATGTGAGCGATACCCGATCCATTTTGGTTAGCGGTTCGGTGGATCGACGGGACTCGCCTGTCCGCTTTCCAGTCCGAAGATCGAGCGACTCACGGCGGGCTAATACCTGTGAGGACTCGCGGTAGGCATTCATGCCGGCGGAAAATGACGCTATTCGCATGCTAAACGCTCCTCTTGCGGGAAAGAACCGTCGGCATTGCTCGGATGGCCGGGCGGGAATTCCACGGCTATAAGAGTTGTATCGGCTCGGCATGCAAAAACTGGAGCCCTCGGGTGTTTCTCTAGGGAAACGGGCGCAGGTAATCGGCTGTCGTGTCGTTTGGGAGGATAAGAACAGGTTCAGGCGTCACGCATATCGAACCGCAGGCTCGGCAAAGAACGTTTTCAGGACGGCCGCCAAGTATGGTTGATCGAGAACGCCCGCGCTTTCCCGAATGCTGTGCATCGCCCATAAGGGGCAACCCACGTCGACTGTAGGGATGCCCAGCCGAGCGGCGGTCATCGGGCCTATCGTGGAGCCACACGCGAGATCGGTCCGGTGGGAATATTTCTGGTAGGGTACATCCGCCTGCCGGCACAGCTCGATGAACTTTGCTTCCGTCATGCTGTCGGTAGCGTAACGCTGGTTCGCGTTGACCTTGATCGCGGGTCCCAGGTTGACCGCGATGCGGTGCAGCGGCTCGTAAGCGTTGGGGAAATTGGGATGATAGGCGTGAGCCGCGTCGGCGCTGATCATAAAACTGCGGGACAGGGCTTGCTTGTAGCCGGATACGTCCGCATCGGCGGCGTAGGCGATGCGTTCCAGAACATCCGAAATGAAGCTTCCCATCGCACCCCTGTTGCTTTCGCTGCCGATTTCCTCATGGTCGAAAAAAGCGCCTACGCAGGTGCTTTCCGATGCTTCGGTTTCCAAAAGCGCTACCAAGCCGGCATAGCAAGAGCTGAGATTATCGAGTTGGCTGTCGGCGACGAACTCGAGCTGAGGTCCCCAGAAAGAGCCTTTTTGGGTATCGTAGACGTTCAAGTCCCAACTGAGAATGTCGCTGGGCTTACACTCAGCCTTATCCGCCACAAGATTGAGAAATTTATGCTCCGGCGTTTCGGCGTCGCAAAGGCCGCTGAACAACAACGGCAACTCGTTTTGTTTATTGAGCTTCAATCCGTCTTCGTTCACGGAGCGGTTCATGTGAATGGCCAGATTGGCCAACCGCACCAAAGGCTGTTCGAAATGAATCAGCCGGCTCTGCAGCATCGAGTCGCTTCTGACGCAGATTCGTCCAGCGAGGCTCAGGTCCCGGTCGCTGAAGGTGGCTAGGATTGGCCCGCCGTACACTTCGACGGCGAGACGCATCATGGTTTCCGTCTGGTGCGGGGCCTTGGGTTTAAGGCGCAAACCGGGCGAGTCCGTATGAGCGCCGACAATGCGAAAGCCGCTTTCGATCATGGGCCTGGAGCCGACAATAAAAGCAATCAGCGAAGACCCGCCGCGGATGACGTAGTGTCGCCCTTCCGGACGCAAACTCCAGGTTTGACTTTCCTCCAGGCGTGTGAAGCCCTTCTCGCGCAAGCGTTTTTCCATCGTGGCAACGGCATGCCACGGGCTGGGACTGGCATCGATGAAGTCGAGCAGCCCTTGAGCGTGTCTAGCAATTTCGGGAGGAATCATGCTGAAGAATCTCAATAAAACGTTTGACGAGACTTGGTTCTGAATCGATACTATGTGGTGGGTGTCCGTTACAGACGGGGCCCTAACGGAGGAGTGACGATGCTAACAAAGATTCTAAAAAGCGTGATTTTCTTGCTTGTCGTGCAAGCGTTTACGGCAGTCGCCTACGCGAAGCAGGAAGACACCAGCTTTCAACAACTAAAAGACAAATACTATCAAGATCACCCCGGAAAGGGAAAATTCGGGGACCTTTGGGAGCCGATTCCCATCCAGAAATATTGGAATCCGAAGGACTTTTATAAGCCGCCTACAACCGTGACCGGCGAAGTTACACGCGAGCAATGCGTTGTCTGCCATCAGTCCGTAACGCCCGGTGCGTTCCATGCCTGGCAAAATAGCAGCCATGCGAACTTGGACAAGATTCGCAACATGCCCAATGCTCAGGACCCGCGCTTCTATAAGAAAGCGAAGCTAGCCGAAGTCGAGCAGCAACTGGTCAAGCAAGGGCTGCTCAAAGACGGCGAACAGCTCAAAGATGTTGGCTGTATCGACTGTCACGGCAGTGTCGGCGCCAGCTCCATTCAGCACGACAAAGATTTGGTGATGCCGGATCGGGCCAAGTGCGGAACCTGCCACACGACCGAATTTGCCGAGGCCGAGTCCGAAAAGGATCAGGAGTGGCCGCAAGGCCAGTGGCCTAAAGGCCATCCGTCCCACGCGATGGACTGGAAGGCTAACGTGGAGACCGCGATTTGGGCGGGAATGGCGGAGCGCGAAATCGCCCAAGGCTGCGATATGTGCCATTACCAGCAGAACAAATGCGACGGCTGCCACACGCGGCATACGTTTTCTGCGGCCGAGGCGCGCCAGCCGGAAGCCTGTTCGACCTGCCACAACGGCGTGGACCACAACGAATGGGAAAATTATCTGCTCTCAAAGCACGGCACGGTTTATCTGACCCAGGGCAAGCAGAAATGGAATTTCGAGGTTCCGTTGAAAGACGCCATCACCAAGGGCGGTTATACGGCGCCGACTTGCCAGACTTGTCACTTCGAGTTCGAGGGTGAATATTCGCACAACCTGGTACGCAAAGTGCGTTGGGCATTCAACCCGACCCCGGCGATCGCGGATAATCTGAATCACCCCTGGTTCGAGCAGCGGAAGGATGCTTGGCAGCAAACCTGTGCGAACTGCCATTCGCCAAGCTTTGCCGAGAGTTATCTCACCGCGGCGGACAAGGGCACGATCGCTGGCCTGAAAGTCGAGCAGGAGGCCAAGAAAGTCGTCGAAGCTTTGCATAAAGACGGTCTGTTGCCCGGACAAAAGACCAATCGGCCGGAGCCGCCGAAACCGGAGAAGGATGCTGCCGGCGGGTTCTTCCAGCTGTTCTGGGCCAAGGGAAACAACCCGTCTCACGTGGAGCGCGTATACGCCGACATGTGGGAGCACGACGTGATCAAGCTCTACAAAGGGCTGTTCCACGCCAATCCGGGCGGTTTCACCTACACCGAAGGCTGGTCGGAACTGATGCGTGATTACGCCATCATCATGGATGAGAACACCAAGCTTCGGGAAGCAGCCGGGAAAACCGCGCAAAACGGCGAGTCGTCGACCCGGGTGGCATTGCGGGAGTTCAAGGATGCCGCCACCAGCCGATACGTGCTAGGTTCACTCCTAGTCGCCGCCGGCATCGTGGTGATCCGTTCCCGCAAACGCTAGGAGCGGCATGACGCAGCTTAACGAAGACACCCGGCGGAGCAGCAAACCGAGACTGTTTCTAGGCCTTGGATTGCTGCTTGCCGGGATAGCCATCTTCTTTTTGGGATTGCCGCACTTCTTTTCCGAGGAATTGCGGTTCGAAAAGATCAAGGAGATGAAGCCCGGCGATCCGGGTTTCCCCACGCTGGACGGGCAGTTTCAGCCCGAGAGCCTGGGGGAATACGAGATCGGCCGGGCGGATCAGGTGATGGTCTCTTTGCACGCCGTAAGCTACAGCGACAAAAGCGGCGCATTGCGGCGTGCCATTGTTTTTCCGCCTTCCGATCAAGGTTCATCGGCACCGCAGGGTATCAGGGACGGAAATCAGGTACGGCATGATCTCTGGGCGAACGCCGCGAAAGCGATTCGCCAACACACGGATGAGAATGCCTTGTTCGTGTCGTGGTGGGATAACGCTCAACGGATCCACTTCTTGTCCGGGCGCGACGCCTGGGCGGCGCAGCCGGTGGGCGATGCATTTCCTGAGCCGCGATCAAGAGGCTTTTGGGGTGAAATTGCCGGTGGTTTTGCCGAAGACGAGCAGCCTCTACGCCAATTGGCACGCTGGCTGACCATGGACGCCGACCAAGCACTTGCCGAGCTTTCAGAGCGTCTACCGAAAGACAGGCCGGTTTTCTGGGCCGTTTGTTTGGACGATCTGGCAAGGCTTTCGGAGATCGAAGCCTTGAGCGGCGTTAGCCTTCCCTTAGAGGCAAGGTTCTTTCCGGCCGAAGCGAATATCCACGCCCAGATTTCAGCGGTAAAACGCTGGGCTGAAGAAAAAGGCCGCGCCAGTTATCTGGTTCATCCGCTTCCTGGCGGCGGCATTCGTGCCTGGCGCATTACTTCGGAAGAGGGTGAAAAAACTCTTTTAGCCCGACTATTGCCTTTCGTCGGCTCCGTGGGGCGTACTCCCGAGCAACTGCAGCTGGTCTATCAATCCGGGCAAGGCGCTTACCTAAGTATTTTTAAGTGGATTGCGCCATAACCGAGCAAACATCGCAACGCGGAAAGCGGACGTTTTTTGAGCGTTGGGATTGACTGTCATTCGTTGAAATTATCGCTTCGATGTCGCATGCCTCTATTATTCTGCAATAATTTGACCTCGACTTTGTGGCAGAATGGGGGAGGGATGAACGATCAACGAAAATACTTGCGGACGCCACTCAACGCTAAAATATCGATCATGCATGAGTCGCTCGGTACAATCGAACTGACCACAGCCGATATCTCGGACGGTGGGTTATTTGTCCAAACGGCGGGTTGTCCGCGATTTGTTGCCGGAGACGAGGTAACAGTTCAGGTTTGCGGGATGGAGGACGCACCCATTATTCGAGCGGTTGTAGTAAGACTGACGACTAACGGAGCGGGGCTCCGGTTTCTCGACGATCCCGAAGCTTTCTAGTGCTTTCAACTTAATGTCCCGCTGGTCAGCGAGATCATCATACGGCGCCGTTGCCGCTTCGTCCGATCTCCCTTTAACGCATTGAGCATTCAAAACGCATTCCCGACCGATAAATGAACGATCCAGAGCCTACGCTTCAAGCGCGGGGATTGGAGTGCGTGCGCTCCGATAGCCTTTTGTTCAGTGACCTGAACCTCAGCGTCAGAGCCGGGCAAGTTCTTCAAATCGAAGGCCCTAATGGTAGCGGCAAGACCAGTCTGCTGCGGATACTCGCTGGCCTTACTCCGCCCAGCGATGGTGAAGTGCTCTGGCGCGGCGAAAATATCGCACGGCGGCGCTCCGCGTTTCTTTCCGAAGTCGCTTATTTGGGGCATCAATTGGGACTGAAAGCGGAACTGTCCGTAGAGGAGAATCTGCGTCTTTCTCTCGCCCTTAATGGCCTGTCTTTTTCACACGAAAGTTTGGCTGAGGCTTTGCGAACAGTAGGGCTGACGGGCCGAGAGGATACTCCCGCCCGCGCGCTCTCGGCGGGGCAGCGGCAACGCATTGCTTTAGCTCGATTGATCATGTCGTCCGCGAAGCTTTGGATTCTCGATGAACCTTTTACGGCCCTTGATGTCGGCGGCGTTTCCTTGGTGGAGACATTGCTGGAGGCTCATTTGAGCTGTGGCGGGTTGGCTGTTCTCACGTCTCATCAAACCGTGCGGATCGACCGTAGGCTCGTTAAGCTGCCTTTGGCGTGAGACAGATGATCGGTCCTTTCTTGGCACTACTTAAGCGCGATCTATTATTGGCCTTTCGGCATCGGGGCGAACTTGCGAATCCGTTGTTGTTTTTCTTGATCGTGGTGACGCTTTATCCGCTCGGGGTTAGCCCGGAAGAGGCTCTCCTCCGGAAGATTGCGCCGGGAGTGATCTGGATCGCGGCTTTGTTGGCTGCGTTGTATTCCCTGGAAAATATGTTCCGCTCCGACTTTGACGATGGTTCGCTGGAACAGATGGCCTTAAGCCCTTATCCTCTTTCGCTGCTGGTGCTCGCGAAAGTGCTGGCGCACTGGCTGGTGAGCGGATTGCCGATGCTGTTGCTGGCGCCATTGCTGGCTTTGTTTCTGGCTATGCCTACGCCGGCCCTGGCCGTACTCGAATTAACTCTGCTGATCGGCACGCCGCTCTTGAGCTTGATCGGGTCCATCGGGGTGGCGTTGACCGTCGGGCTTAGGCGCGGGGGTATCCTGCTGACGTTATTGGTTCTGCCTTTGTATATCCCCGTCTTGATTTTTGCCACTAATGCCGTTTCGGCCGCTGCCGCAGGAATGGCTGTTACTGGCCAGTTATATTTTTTAGCCGCTATGCTGGTGCTGGCGCTAACCCTAGTCCCGCTGGCAACGGCTGCCGCTTTGCGAATTAGCTTGAGTTGACCCTTATGTGGACGTTCTTCCATAAACTGGCTTCGCCGAAACATTTTTACCGCATTTCCGGATATTTGATTTCATGGCTAGGATTGATAACGGCGCTGTTGTTATTGGCCGGTCTATACCTGGGCTTATTCGTTGCTCCCCCTGATTATCAACAGGGGGAAAGCTATCGAATTATGTTCGTGCACGTGCCTAGCGCGTGGATGTCTCTTTTTATTTACGTCTTTATGGCCGTGCTTAGTGCCATTTACTTGATTTGGAATATCAAGCTGGCCGATGTGATGGCGAGCAGTTCGGCGGCCCTCGGCGCGTCCTTTACATTTCTTGCGCTGGCCACGGGGTCTCTCTGGGGCAAGCCAATGTGGGGTGCTTGGTGGGTATGGGATGCGAGGCTCACATCCGAGCTGATTTTGCTCTTCCTCTATCTGGGCTATATCGCTCTGGTTTCCGCGATCGAAGATCAGCGCTCGGCGGCTCGGGCGGGCGGTGTTTTGATTTTGGTCGGGGTGGTCAATATTCCGATCATCCATTACTCGGTCGAATGGTGGAGTACCCTTCATCAGGGGCCTACGGTAACCAAATTCGACAAGCCCTCCATTCATGTCAGCATGCTGCTGCCTTTGCTGCTCATGGCCGCAGCGTTTCAGCTCTATTACTTCACGGTGCTTCTAATCCGCGCCCGCGCCGAAGTTCTCGATCGTGAAAGGCGCAGTGCCTGGGTGCAGGAAGCATTCTCGGGCACTGAACCCCGTTAGGTGCCGGCTTTTTAGCTCGTCATCCGCATACCGCCTGCTGGTAAGGTTCCCGTTTATCTCGGCGCTCTAACCGCTCCTCAAGCCAGCTTATGTCGTCCTTTCGCCCATAAAAAACCCCGGACGACTTGCGTCGACCGGGGTCTCGTAAACTGTTCGCGACTTTGAGAGACGCGAGATTACTTCATCATCGATTTTCTGAACATGCGATCCAATTTGCTGTTCACTTCCTCAGAAGAGGCAGCGGCTCTGCGAGCAGCAGATTCAGCGCTGGCAGCTTTCGATTCAGCAGCCTGAGCAGCAGACAACGCTTCGTCGGCGGTGCTCTTAACAGAGGAAACCTCCGCTTTCAAACCGTCAACCTGAGTCTGCAGGTTGTTGAGGTCGGATTTGCTGGCGCAGCCTACGGTCAAACCAGCAGACAACAGTAATACGCCCAATTTGGTTGCTTTCATCATCGTTTCTTTCCTTTTTTATTGACTGAAATGCTTGGCGAGATCATCCGTCCCGAAGAACAAATGGGTGACATTTGAAGTGTGCCCCGGAATGGATAATCTTTCCAGTATTATTTTGGCACAAATTACCGAATTACCACTAGGGTGCCTTTTTTCACCCAGGTACTGAGTCTATCGATTTGCTCGTTAGTCATCGCTATGCATCCTTGAGTCCAGTCAAAAAACTCGTGAACGGCGAGATTGGCTCGCCCCAAACCGTGAATTCCGATTTGTCCGCCGAGCACTGTGTTTTGAGGGGGAATGGCCGCGCCGATGCTGGTGCGCAAAATCGTGCGATAGGTATCCGGCCCGATTAAGCCCGTCGTAAAGGCACGCTCAGCGTTCTCCCGATTGGGATATGTAAAGCCGAAAAACTTATGGTATCGGCTGTTTTCGTTGATCCAGCCGATATGATATTCACCCAGCGGGGTTTTGTAGTCTCCCCGTTCTTTGAATAGGCCGACGCCTCTGCGCCCGAGTGCAATTCTTTCGAAAACTTCCAAATCGTGGTCGCCTTCCATTACCTTCAATACATGCGGTGCGGTTTCGACCAGCAGCCATATGCTGTCGTCTTTCATACTTGCTTCCGTGTTCAGTGAGAGCAGCGCCGGAAGTAGGCCGAGAACAGATCGCAGTTTCACGTGTTGTCTCCTAGGTTTTTGTATCGTAAAGCTTACGCCAAAAAAATTTGCTCGACTGTTAAGTGGACTGAGTAGAATAAATAGACGATTTCAGCCATCTTGAAAATATTAGCCATGCCAATTGAAACCCGAAAGACAACTCCGTATTCCGATCAAAAGCCAGGAACCTCTGGATTGCGCAAGAAGGTGAAGGTTTTCTTGCAAGAGAACTATTTGGAGAATTTTGTCCAGTCGGTTTTCGATACCTTGGGCGATACGGCCGGGAAAACGCTGGTCCTAGGCGGCGACGGACGCTATCTCAACCGCCAGGCGATCCAGACTATCGTCAAAATGTCTGCGGCCAACGGCGTGGGGCGGTTGTTGATCGGGCAGGGCGGCTTGCTGTCGACGCCGGCCGCATCCTGCGTGATCCGCAAGCACAAGGCGCTGGGCGGTTTCGTTCTTTCCGCCAGCCACAATCCCGGCGGGCCGGAGGAAGACTTCGGGATTAAATACAATGTAACCAACGGCGGGCCCGCGCCCGAGAGCTTTACCGATGCGGTCTTTGCGCGCAGTCGAGTCATCGATCAGTACAGGATCGTCCGTGCTGACGACATCGATATCGACAAGATCGGCGAAACACGGCTGGGCGACATGACGGTTCAGATCATCGATCCCGTGAGCGACTATGCTCAGTTGATGGAGCATCTGTTCGATTTCAGTTTGATCGAATCGGGGCTGAAATCCGGAGCGATCACCCTGAGCTACGATGCGATGCATGCCGTCACCGGACCGTACGCTAAGCGTATTTTGGAGGAAAGGCTGGGTGCCGCGATCGGCTCCGTGATGAACGGGGTCCCCTTGGAAGACTTCGGCGGCGGCCATCCCGACCCCAATTTGACCCATGCACGGGAGCTGGCGGACCTCATGTTCGGGGCGCGGTCTCCTACGCTAGGCGCAGCGTCCGACGGCGACGGCGATCGCAACATGATCATGGGCAGCCAGTTTTTCGTTACACCGAGCGATAGCCTTGCCGTCTTGGCGGCGAATGCACATCTTCTTCCGGGTTATAAGGACGGCTTGCGAGGTGTGGCGCGTTCGATGCCGACCAGTCAAGCGGTCGATCGGGTGGCACATGCGATGGGTATCGAGTGTTACGAGACGCCCACCGGCTGGAAGTTTTTCGGCAATTTACTCGATGCTCGCAAGATCACGTTGTGCGGAGAGGAAAGTTTCGGGACCAGCTCCGATCACGTCCGCGAGAAGGATGGTTTATGGGCGGTGCTGTTCTGGCTCAACCTGATCGCCGTTCGCAAACAGTCGGTAGCCGAAATCGTCCGCGAGCACTGGCGCCGGTTCGGTCGCGACTATTATTCGCGCCATGACTACGAAAGCATGCCGGCGGAGATCGGCGACTCGATCATATCTCGCCTCCGCGCACAGTTGCCCGGTTTGGTTGGGAAGACTTTCGGTCCTTACCAAATCAGCGTCGCGGACGATTTCAGCTACCATGATCCGGTGGATGGAAGTGTCAGCGAAAAACAAGGGATTCGGATCATCTTCGAAAACGGGGCGCGGATCGTATTCAGGCTGTCGGGCACGGGAACGGACGGTGCAACCTTAAGAATCTATATCGAGCGTTATGAGCGCGATCCCGCGGAGCATAACCAAGATCCGCAGGAGGCGCTCAAAGACCTGATCGAGTTGGCCGAGAGTCTTTCTGAAGTGAAAACGCGAACCGGCATGTCCGGGCCGACGGTGATCACCTGAGCGGCAAGCGATTTCCGCGGCCGCCGAGTTGCCGGCGGCCGTTTTCGATCGGTCGCCTTATCCTGCTTTTCCTGTAAGCGCGCGGGCCAAGCGAGCATAAGCCTCCAAGCCCAGCGTTTCCGCCCGAGCCTGTGGGTCTATCCCGAGATCCTGGATTTCTCCCTCTTCAAACAGGTGCTTGAGAGCGTTTCGGAGCGTCTTGCGGCGTTGCGAGAAGGCCGCGGCAACGACCTGCCCCAAAGGCCCCGGATCGACATCCACGGGCCTGGTTTCGTGCGGTACCAGACGGACGACGGCGGACATGACTTGCGGTCGAGGAAAGAAGCTCTCGGGAGGAACCTCGAAAAGACCGTCCGCGCGACAATAGTATCGAGCCATGATGCCGAGCCGCCCATAACTCTTGTCGCCGGGAACGGCGCACAGCCTGTCGACGACTTCCTTCTGCAGCATGAAGTGCATGTCCGCTATGCATTCCGTCTGCGCGAAAAGATGAAAAAGCAGCGGCGTAGAAATGTTGTAAGGCAAATTGCCGACGACGCGAAGCTTTTTTCCGGAGCTTAACTCGCAGAACCGGAATTTGAGTGCATCCGCACGATGCAGGCGGAACTTGGTGTTACCCGAAAATTTTGTTTCCAGCGAGGCAGCCAAATCTCGGTCGATTTCAATCGCGTCCAAGCGTCCGCAGAGCGGCAACAACGCTTCGGTCAGGACGCCTTGGCCGGGACCGATCTCCACGAGGTGATCTTCGGGATCCGGGGCTATTCCGAGGACGATACTCCGCACGACGGTACTATCGCGCAGAAAATTCTGGCCAAACCGCTTGCGGGGCTGGTGATTCATGACATCTCACCGAGTCTGCAACGCATTCTGGACGCCATGCCGATAGCCTCATCGATTGCGGCCGCCAAGCTTCCCGCATCGGCTTTTCCTGTTCCGGCCAAATCCAAGGCCGTGCCATGGTCAACCGATGTGCGGATGACGGGTAGCCCCAATGTGATGTTCACCGCGCACCCGAAGCCCGCGTATTTCAGTACCGGCAGTCCCTGATCATGGTACATGGCGAGTACGGCGTCGGCACGCTCGAGATATTTCGGAAGAAAAAGAGTGTCCGCCGGCAGCGGGCCGACCAAGTTCATTCCTCGTTGTCTGAGCGACTCCAGCACGGGCTCGATAATCTCGATTTCCTCGCGCCCCAGATGACCGCTCTCGCCGGCATGAGGGTTGAGGCCGCAGACGAGGATGCGCGGTGCGGCAACGCCGAAGCGGGCGATCAAGTCCCGATCGAGGGTGGTGAGTACTGCGGACAACCGTTCGCGCGTGATGCTGCGGCTGACTTCGGCCAGCGGCAAATGTGTCGTTGCCAATGCGACGCGAAGACCCGGTGCGGCGAGCATCATGACCGGGTGGCCTCCGCTGATGTTCGCGATGAACTCGGTATGGCCGGTGAAGGTGACGCCGGCCTCATTGATGATTCCCTTGTGCACGGGGGCGGTGACCAAGGCATCGAAGCGCCTTTCCAGGCACGCGGTAACGCCGCTGGATATGGTTTCGAGAACATAGGGAGCATTGGCGGCATTCAATCGTCCGCAAGCCGGGTCGACGGCATTGGCCGTAGGCCACACTTTGAGTGATCCGGCTCGATGCGGCTGGATGTCGTCGGTGCCCGGCGTTCGAATTTCGAGATTAAGTCCCAGCCGCTGCGCTCGTTCCGCCAACAGCCGGGGATCGCCGATTACCGTGAGATCGCAGGCAAGTTCCCGCTGGGCGATCTGCACGCACAAATCCGGGCCGATGCCGGCGGGTTCTCCTGTAGTCAACAGTATTCTGGCGATCATTGGAATGAAGGCATGAAGGACGTCGTTTCCGGTTCGTTCAAGCGAATTTCGACATAGGCCTCGTCGCGAATCCGGCGCAGCCAAAGCTCGGTTTCCTCTTCCGCTTTACGTTTGAAGATTTCTTCGCGGGCTTTGTTCTTCAACAATTCGTCGGTGTCGCTGGACTCTTGCCGTTCCAGAACTTGAAGGAGATGCCAGCCGAATTGGGTTTGCACCGGATCGCTGAGCTGGTTGACCGCTAACCGGTTCATGGCTTCCTCGAAGGGTGGAACCAAGGCGCCCGGCTGGACGAAGCCGAGATCGCCGCCCTTGATCGCCGAACCTTTATCGTCGGAGTGGCCCCGCGCCAGTGTGGCAAAGTCTTCGCCGCCTTCAATGCGCGTTTTCAAATTCAATAGCTTTTGCTTGGCGTCCTCGTCGGACAGTACTTCGTTGGGCTTGATCAGGATGTGACGCACGTGAGTTTTGGTCATGCGCTCGTCCTCGCCGCCTTTGACTCCGAGCAGTTTGATGATATGAAATCCGCTCGGGCTTCGAATAGGACCCTCGATGCCGCCTTCCTTCATCGCGGGCACCAGATCGGCAAACAGTGACGGCACCTGGCTTAACTTGCGCCAGCCGAGATCGCCCCCGCTCAGGGCTTGCGGCGAATCGGAAGAGCTGAGGGCAGCTTGCTTGAAATCCAAGCCTTGTCTGAGCTCGTCGACCAATCTCTCAGCTTTTTCTTTGGCCTTTTGCACCTCGGACGGCGACGCCGCTTGAGGGGTCGCGATCAGGATATGGCCCAGCAGATATTCGCTATCGCGATTGACATCCGATTTTCCATGGGTTTCCAGATAGTGTTGCACTTCGTGATCGCTGACCTTGATCTGGCTGTTGACCTGACTGCTTCTCAGGCGTCCTACGGTGATTTCGTTGCGGATCTGTTCGATGAAGGCGGCGTAATCGATCCCTTCTTGCCGCAATGAGCGGCGAAACTCTTCCAAACTCATGTTGTTGCGCTGGGCGATTTGCTGGACTGCCTGCCTGAGGGTTTCGTCATCGACGCGGATGCCTGCTTTTTCGGCCAAATGCACTTGAATTTTGTCGACGATCAGGCGCTCGAGGACTTGGCGGGTCAAAATTTCGTCAGGCGGAAGCTGTGTGTTGTTTTGCAGTAGGCTGGCTTTGATGGATTCGACTTTTTGCCGCAATTCGCTTTCCAGAATCACGCCGTCCTCTACGACGGCCACGATGCGATCGATCGGTCCATCGGCGAGTACCGCCGACGGCAATAGGAAAAGCGACAGAAAAAAGACCCTGCCGAACCGGGTGCTTCTGGAAAGAAAAAATGAGATCTTGAACATAGTCGGTCGTATTCGATCAATCGTTCTCAAGCCGGTAACCGCTGATGCTGCGTTGCAAGAACCGGTCTACCTGGTCGCCGAAACGGGTCAAGCCTTTCAACTCAAGCTGAACGAAGACCCCGTTGTTGGCGACATTGCCGCCGTTTACGCCAGTCCGTACGTCGTTGATGTAATGCCGTCCAATGAGACTGAAACGCCAGCAACAGGTTTCGCGCTCGATTCCCAAAAAGCTTTCCAGCGTTACCTGATCCAGCAGCGAGTATTGCCAGCGGCCGATAGCATTCCACCCTTTTGCGAAGGGCAATCGGAAAGACACATCGGTCAGGTCCAGGCGGACGAAGTCGAAGTTTTGATCGCGGCGAAACCGATAGGCGATGTTGAGCAGATGATTGTCTCGGTCGTCGTACTGCAGGGCCACTTGGCCGCGGTCGATCGTGCCGCCCTCCGGATTCCACTGTCCGCCGGTACGAAGTGACCAGGTATTGGTCAATCTGGAATAGACTTCGGCCACGAAGTTGGATTTGTCCCCGGTTTTTGCGGGGATATTGGGCAACGTCACATCGTGATCGTCGAAATAGAAAATTTCGCCGATGCTGGCCCGGAGGCGCTCCATCCCAGACACCTGGTCGATCAGTCGGGAGGTAAGCGCCAACGTGACCTGATTGGCGTCGCCTAGCCGATCGGCACCGGTAAACCGGTTCTCGCGAAACAATTGATAAAAAGTGAAGTCATATTCGCCGGTATCGAATACGGGAAGGTTTTCTTGGTTCTTGTCCGGAATGTAAAGGTAGAAGAGTCGAGGCTCCAAAGTCTGAAGCAGCGGCGTTTCGGCCAGCTCGAATTCGCGCTCGAAGAACAGTCCGCTGTCCAGGGAGAAGATCGGCGCGGTTCGGCTCAGGCTGTCATTGAGGCCGGGGGTTTGATCCTGCAGCCAGTATTGGGTGTGCTGCAAGCTCAGGCTCGGAACGACGAAACCGGCGGCGGTTCGCCAGGGGTACGAGATCCGCGGTATTACATTCAGCCGTTGGCCGGTGACTCGGCCGCCGGTGTGATTGAAATTGGCGATCTCACTAAAGCCGTTGAAGACTAAGCCGGTATTGCCCAGCCCTTGCCCGTAGTTGAAACTCACCTGCGGAAGCCGGTAATACGGTCTCCCTTCCGGGGGAATCGTGGGGTCGATCGTTTGATAGTAATCGGCCAGCGTCGAAATGCTGTAGTTCGAACCGACGTAATTCAGCTGGCCATAGCTGCGGATATGCCGCCGGTCGACGATATTCAGCGTGTTGCCCAACTCGTTCAGATAGCGATCGTCGGACACATAGTGCGCATCCACGCGGGAATACAAGTTTTCGGTGAACCGTGTATCGTTCAAGAAACCGACCTGGCCTCGGCTATCGCCTCGCACATCATCTTGGGGCATGTACTCGGCCAGCACGCGGCCCCGAGTCATTTCGGTCAGATACCGGAAATCGCCGCGCAGCAGCAGGCCGCGCTTGGTGAGGAGTCGTGGCGTGAAGGTGGCGTCATAATTGGGCGCTAGATTGAAGTAATACGGCGCCGTAAAGTCGAAGCCCCCCACCTTGGTGTTGCCGAAAGAGGGCGTAAGGAAACCGGTCATCCGGCGGTCGTCGACCGGGAAGCTCATGTACGGCGTGTAAAGTAAGGGTACGCCTTTGAATTCCAGCCAAGCGTGTTTCGCCGATCCACGGCCGGTTTCCTTATTGATCTTTACATTGCGGGCGTGAAGCATCCAATCCTGGTCGCCGGGCGGGCAAGTGGTGTAGGTGAATTTCTCGTAGCGCGATAAAGTATCGCTGTCGAAATGAGTTAAACGCGAGGTGCCTCGCGCCGGGATTGTCTCCAAAATGAACTGGGCGTTACGAAGAACGCCACGGTTCGTATCGAGCTCCAGGAAGCCGGTATCGCTGGAGAAGGTGAGTCCCTTCTCTTGATAGATGACATTGCCCTGTGCGTTCAAGGTTTCTGAAACGGTATTGTGGGTGACGAAATCCCCCCACAGCTTTTGATCCGCACGTGTCAGTTCGGCCGAACCGGTAAAGGTTGCGATTTCGTCGTCCACCATTTCGGCATAGTCGGACCGAATTTCCAACGGTTGCTGTTCACGCGCCAGCCTGTCTTGAGGAGTCAGCAGAAATTCGGTCATAGGCGCCGATTCGGACTTGCCGGCGCACGCTTGAGCCCAGGGATTGGCCGGCAGTAAGGCGGTCAAGTTGCGGAAGCGCTGTTCGTCTTCCTCGGTAATCGTGGTCGTTTCCGCCCAATTTTCGACCTTTTGGCTCTCTTCCGAGACCACGTGGGGAAGACCTTTGGGGTCGGGGCCGACTAAGGAGCAGTCCCACTCCTTGCCGGTTTCGCCAGGGCGGCAGTTCCAGCCGGGAGGTTTGGCCGCCGCGACCGATTTCGGTGGTAATGGCTGCACGAACTGGTCCACACGTTTCTGCTCCGCGTCTCTTTGAGACCGCGCAGGCTTGGCGGCCAGCGCCGGTTCTCGGGACTTCGGTGGACGGACCGGTTCCGGCTCGGCAGTGGCGGGTGCCGATTCCCTCTCCTGTGTCGGCCCGGCCTTTTCAATCTCCGGCTCGTCAGGAGTCGTGGCGGCGGTATCGGGTTTGGATTTCTTGGTGATACAGACCCACTCCTTATCGTCCTTGCTGCGCTGGCAATCCCAGTCGGACGTGGCTCCCAGCAGATAGGAAGGGCTCAGTCCAAGGCACAGGATAAACACCCATCGACCACGATTGAGATGAATCAGAAACACCATGCTGCGGCTGAGGTACTTTATAACTGAGAGGCGAGTCGCAAAGTGGCTGCCACACAATTTAAGCTTGTGAACGGAGCGGCAAGAGTGGCGACAGGGGCGGAATCGCGGAAGGCATTATCTTCAGGCTGTTCTTTATGGTGAAATATCCGGTCCAATCGCCGCATTCTACCGTAAGATCCACGTTATTCGAGTACTTTTCGACACAGGGACCGTCAATATGACAATACAGAAAGATGAACGGCTCGAGGCGCTTTCCGACTGGTTGTCGAAAACCCTCAAACTTGGGGTCAGGGCTATAGAGCCCGCCTCGAGCGATGCCAGTTTTCGTCGTTATTTTCGCGCCTATTTCGATGGGGCTTCGCGCATTGTGATGGATGCGCCGCCGCCCAAGGAGAACGTGCGCCCTTTCGTCAGGGTGGCCGCGCTCCTGCGAAGTGCCGGCGTTCAAGCGCCCGAGGTGATCGCGGCCGATGTAGACCAGGGTTTCTTGTTGCTCACCGATTTAGGAACCCGATCGTATCTGGACTGCTTGAACCCTGCATCCGTTGATCGTCTCTATGAAGACGCTCTGGACGCTCTGCTGCGCTTGCAGTATGGCGTGGAACCCGAAACTTCCGGATTGCCTCCGTATGACGAACGCCTGCTCGGGGTCGAGCTGGATTTGTTCCGCGATTGGTTCCTCGGCCAACTTTTGGGGGTGGCGCTGGATCCCGAGGAATCCGTCGTCTTCGATGAGCTGAAGCGGCTTCTGATCGCATCCGCGCTGGAACAACCCCGGGTCTGCGTGCATCGGGATTATCATTCCCGCAATCTCATGGTCACCGAACGCCTCAATCCGGGCATTCTGGATTTTCAGGATGCGGTCGTCGGTCCCATCACCTATGACCTGGTCTCGCTGCTGCGGGATTGTTATGTTTCATGGCCGATTTCCATGGTGGAGGTTTGGGTGATCGATCATTACACGCGCCTTGCCGAAGCCGGATTCCTCTCTTCGGTCGGTCCGGACCTATTCCGGCGGTGGTTTGATCTCATGGGAATGCAGCGTCACCTCAAGGCGATCGGCATTTTTTCCCGGCTCAAGTTGCGCGATGGCAAGTCCGGCTATCTCAAGGATATCCCGCGTACCATGAGCTATGTGATCGAGGTCTGTAAGCAATATCCGGAACTTACCGGCTTCCTGCACTTTTTGGAAAATCGGGTCTTGCCCCGAATGACTTTGGATAAGGTGACATGAAAGCCATGATTTTGGCGGCCGGGCGCGGCGAGCGGATGCGGCCCCTCACCGACCGGACACCGAAGCCGCTGTTGACGGCAGGCGGTCGGCCACTGATCGAGCATACGATCGAATCTTTGGTCCGGAGCGGGTTCGTCGATATCGTCGTCAACACCGCCTATCTCGGAGATCAGATCGAAGCCCACTTGGGACACGGGGCCTCATTAGGGGCGAGGATAGCCTATTCTGCCGAAGGCGAGGCGCTCGAGACCGGTGGCGGTATTTACCGGGCATTGCCGCTATTGGGCGAGGATCCGTTTTTGGTGGTCAATGGCGACGTCGCTACCGATTATCCTTTCGGGCGGTTGCGGAGCCAGCCGTCCGGGTTGGCTCATCTGGTGCTGGTCCCCAATCCGTCTCACCATCCGCGGGGCGACTTCGCTTTGCATGACGGGATGGTTTTGGATTCCGTGGATTGCCGCTTTACCTTCAGCGGCGTCGGTGTTTATCGTCCCGAGTTGTTCGCGGGCTGCTCGCCCGGCAAGTTTCCCCTGGCGCCCTTGCTGAGACGAGCAATGGCGGACGGGCTGGTAAGCGGAGAAGTGTATGCGGGCTTTTGGATGGATATCGGCACCATCGATCGGCTCCAAGCATTCGATGAGTACTTGAGGTCTAACCGAAAAATGAATGCCTCGATTGGTCTGAACCTGGAGGTTTGAGATGCAGGGCAAAATGTTCCCGGAATCAGATGCAAGAGATCTCAGCAAAGAGAAACGGCTTACCCAAGTTATTTATGCCTTGCAGGCCGCGTCTTTTTTGGTTGGGATCACCTACATCGTCGCAGCGGTGATTAATTATGTGAAATGGCCGGACGTGGCGGGGACTTGGCTGGAGACCCATTTCCGTTGGCAAATCAGGACCTTTTGGTACGGCATCCTGTGGGGAATCGTGGGTGGGCTGACTTTGTTCGCTTTCGTAGGCTACGTTATTCTTACGGCCAATACGATCTGGATTGTTTACCGTATCGCCGTGGGGTGGATGGCGCTAAGCGAAGATCGGCCGGTGAGCTGACGAAATTGTGAAAAAACCTACTGCGCGGCCCGCCTCTACCTCTGCGATGCTCAACGTACTCCTTTGTACGCTGCGCTTTTCATAGCGAATATGGGCCGCTCGCGACGGGTTTTTCACAACCTCAAAGGTTAAAGTGCGTGCAGCGAACCGCTGTGAAAAACCAGTTGCCCCAGAAACTCTTCTCCCTGCTCCAGGCACTCGATCCGTGTGATTCCTGCGGTGGCGACCTTGATTCGAAATAGGTTCGACAAAGGGATGTCCAAAATATGGGCGAGCACCATGCGAATGGTGCCGGCGTGGCAAATAATGAGAATATGCTTTCCGGCGTGGCGGTTCAGAATGTCGTTCCAAGCCGAAACGATGCGGCTTCTGAATTCTGCGAGCCCCTCGGCATCGTCCGGGCGATTGGTCATCGGATCGCGATAAAAACGCTGGATCAGGCCGGGATCGTACTGAGTAATTTCCTCCCGCGTCTTCCCTTGCCATACACCGAAACCGATTTCCTTCAATCGCGGTTCGATTTCCAGTGGAATGCGGCTTCGCTCGCTCATTTCTTCGGCAAAGGCTTGGCAGCGGGCGAGAGGGGAGGTGACGATGACCTCCCATGGGTGATGCTGACCGACGGCTGCGCGCATCTGCGACCAGCCCTTGTCGCTTAGGGGATCGTCCATCTGTCCGCGGTAACGGCTTCCGCCCACGGGCTCGCCGTGGCGCATCAAGTCGATGAGAGTTGAGACGCGCTCGTCGGTAATCAAGTCTTAGCCACCTCCTCGAGACGCTGCCGAGCTCGCTTTACGGCCGCCCTGACCTGTTCAGGAGCGGTTCCGCCGAAGTGGTTGCGTGCGCTGACGGAACCTTCCAGCGTCAGTATTTCGAAAACATCGGGTCCGATCGTAACAGACAATTGTTGCAATTCGGTCAATGACAACTGGGAAAGATCGCGCCCGGTTTCGATGCCCAAGCGCACGGCTTTGCCGACGATCTCGTGGGCATCTCGGAACGGAACCCCTTTGC
Organism: Methylocaldum sp. GT1TLB; assembly: GCF_051027445.1. Lineage (NCBI taxonomy): Bacteria > Pseudomonadati > Pseudomonadota > Gammaproteobacteria > Methylococcales > Methylococcaceae > Methylocaldum > Methylocaldum sp. GT1TLB. The sequence goes on along the minus strand of NZ_CP194898.1, from coordinate 3,116,532 downwards.
GGACCAGGTAATCCGCCAAATCCGTGGCCGTTGCGTAGCCCTTCTGCGCTGATTTGTACATGCCGTCACGATTCGGTCGAACGTGGGGCATCATGTCGGCAAAAGCCCGCAGGCAATTTCGTAAGGTGTCCACCGTATCGAACAGAGGTTCCTTGTCCTCCTGATTGTCCTTATTGTATGCCAAGGGCTGACTTTTCATCAGTATCAGCAGGCTCATGAGGTGTCCGAAGACGCGCCCCGATTTGCCCCGTACGAGTTCCGGCACGTCCGGGTTTTTCTTCTGCGGCATGATGGATGAGCCGGTGCAAAAGGCATCCGGCAAATCGATGAAACCGAACTGGGCCGATGTCCATAGAATCAGTTCTTCGGAGAATCGCGACAAGTGCATCATGATGAGGCTGGCACAGGCCGTGAATTCGATGGCGAAATCGCGATCGCTGACCGCGTCCAAAGAATTCGCAGCCGGTCGGTCGAAGCCGAGCAGTTCGGCGGTATAGAATCGATCAAGCGGAAAGGTTGTGCCGGCCAGGGCTGCCGCGCCCAAAGGCATGACGTTGACGCGCTTTCGACAGTCGAGCAGGCGCTCGTAATCTCTCGCCAACATTTCGCACCAAGCCAATAAATGATGGCCGAAGGTTACCGGCTGGGCCACCTGGAGATGGGTGAATCCCGGCATGATGGTATCCGCTTCGCGTTCCGCCAAATCGAGCAAGGCCTGCTGAAACCGAAGGATTTCGCCGGTGATCCGGTCGATTTCGTGGCGCAGATACAGTCGGACGTCCGTGGCTACCTGGTCGTTGCGGGATCGGCCGGTGTGCAGCTTCTTCCCCGCTTCGCCGATACGCTCGGTAAGGCGGGCCTCGATATTCATGTGGACGTCTTCGAGCTTAACAGACCAGGAAAATTCGCCGCGTTCGATTTCCGCAAGGATTTGTTCCAATCCGTCCGTAATGGTTTCGCATTCCTCTTCGTTTAAGACGCCGATCCGTTTCAGCATCGAGGCGTGGGCAATGGAGCCTCGAATATCGTACGGGGCCAGACGTTTGTCGAAGTCAACGGATGCGGTAAAAGCTTCTACGAAGGCGTCGGTGGCTTCGGTAAAGCGGCCTGCCCAAGGTTTTGGTTCGCTGCTCATCGGGATCTTGTTAAAAGAGAACGGCTTTTGTTCCAGTCATTATAACCGGAGTGGTTATTCTTCGAAGATTTTCAGTTGACTGATACGGAAAGTAAATCGCCAAGACTTGACTTAAGTCAAAAGTACGTCTACGCGGCCGTTATACAGTTCTTCGGCCTATTCGGCATACAGATCACTGAACAAATTCAATATTCAGGAGACAAATCCGATGGCCCTAATAGAGTGGACTAAAGAAGCATTTGGAACAAACGTCAGTGAAGCCGACCATCAACATCAGGAAATTTTCGCCATGTTGAACGGCTTGCACGATACCGTCGCATCGGGTGATCGGCAGGCAGTCGGGCGTCAACTCGATGCACTGATCGATTATGTAGCCATGCATTTCAAGACCGAAGAAGATTTGATGCAGGCTCACGGATACCCGGATTACGCTGCGCATAAAGCCAAGCATGACGAGCTGGTGCAGACTTGTCTCGACGTTCAGAAGAAATTCCACGCCGGAGCGCTCGACATTACCCCGGAAACGACCACGTTCGTCAAAGACTGGCTCGTCAACCACATTCCGAACATCGATAAGCATTACGGTCCGTTTTTTAACGGCAAGGGCGTTGCCTGACGCCGGCAGACAGACTTAAGGGCTGCGTTTTTCCTCATTTCGCAGCTTAAGGCTCGTCATCCTAAAGATTGCCGGCCTCGATGCCGGCAATCTTCGTTATTCATGATTTATTCACTTCGTTGCCTGTAGTAGCATTTTGGGGAGAAAATAACGAACTCGGATCTTGTAGATGACCCAATCTTCCTGCCTTCCGGCTTGGCAGTCGCTCAATCGACATTACCGTGAAATCAGCGATCTCCATCTGCGGGATCTGTTCGCTGAAGACCCTCACCGTTTCGAGCGTTTTTCGCTGCGCCTTGACGACCTGCTGTTTGACTATTCTAAGAATCGAATCGCGGAACAAACCGTGATGCTATTGCTCGATCTGGCCAGGCAAGCCGGATTGAAAGAAAAAATTGCCGCCATGTTCCGTGGCGACAAGATCAATGTCACCGAAAACCGTGCCGTATTGCACGTGGCCTTGCGCAACCGATCCAATCGACCGATTTTCGTCGACGGCAAGGATGTCATGCCCGATGTCAATCGGGTTTTGACGCAGATGCGTCGGTTCAGCGACTTGGTGCGTTCCGGTGAATGGCGGGGATGTACGGGCAAAGCCATCACCGATGTGGTCAACATCGGCATCGGCGGGTCCGATTTGGGGCCGAAAATGGTGGTGAAGGCGCTGTTGCCCTATATGCAGCCCCGGCTGCGCGTTCGCTTCGTATCCAATGTGGACGAAGCGGATCTTGTCGAGAACCTGAAGGACCTCAACCCCGAAACCACACTGTTCTGCGTTTCATCCAAAACCTTTACCACGCAGGAAACCATGACGAATGCCCGATCGGCGCGGGAATGGTTTCTGGCCAAAATCAACGATGAAGCCGCTATTGCGAAGCATTTCGTGGCGGTCTCCACCAATGCCGAAAAAGTGGCCGAATTCGGCATCGATACCGCCAATATGTTCGAATTCTGGGACTGGGTGGGCGGCCGGTATTCGCTGTGGTCGGCCATCGGCCTGCCGATCGCCTTGGCCGTCGGCATGGATGCTTTCGAAGCACTGTTGGCCGGCGCCCACAAGGTGGACGAGCATTTCCGAACGGAGCCCTTCGAGCGGAATATTCCGGTGATCATGGGGTTGCTCGGCATCTGGTACGCCAATTTTTTCGGCGCCGAATCATATGCCATTCTGCCCTACGATCAATATCTGGAAGATTTGCCGGCCCATCTTCAGCAGGTCGATATGGAAAGCAACGGCAAGATGGTGGATATCGAAGGCCATCTGATCGCCTACAGCACCGGCCCGATTATCTTCGGCCAACCGGGCACCAATGGACAGCATGCCTTTTATCAGTTGATCCATCAAAGCCGAAAGCTGGTTCCTTGCGATTTTATTGCTGCGGCGCAAAGCCATCACGGTCTCGGCCGGCACCATGAGACACTGATTTCGAATTTCCTCGCTCAACCGGAGGCGTTGATGCGTGGCAAGACCACCGAGGAAGCGACGGCCGAGCTCGAAGCAGGGGGCGTTACCGGTGAGCAACTGACGGAACTCGCTGCTGCGAAAACTTTCCCCGGCAACAAACCATCCAATTCAATTCTTTATCGAAAACTGACCCCGGAAACTCTGGGATCGCTGATCGCCTTGTACGAGCACAAGATATTCACTCAGGGCGCGATCTGGAACATCAACTCCTTCGATCAGATGGGGGTCGAGTTGGGCAAACGGCTGGCGAGAACCATTCTTTCGGAACTGACCGACGACAGTGCGGTTTCGTCTCATGACGCTTCCACCAACGGTCTGATCAATTACTACAAGCAATTACGCTAGGGTGACGGTCATGAACCCATCCACGCGATGTATTCCCGTCAAGAGAAAACGACCCATTCGTCCTTTCTCTTGACGGAGAGCGGACCGTGCCGGTTCCGAAAATAAGGGTCTACTCTCAGGAACTACGCGTAAGTCTGATCTGATCGAATAAACAATGGACTGCACCAGGGGGCGGCGACTCTCTTCAGCGTGTTTAAAGGAGTTACGGCATGACCGACCTCAATGATCCTACGGCAAGCAATCCAAGCGTGCTAACGCCGGTACATCCGGACATCGAACGTTACTTGACCACTCTCGCCGGTTCGGCCGACACCCCGGTTCTCGTGGAGATGGAAGAGTTGGCTCGTCAGCAGAACTTTCCCATCGTCGGGCGTCTGGTCGGATTGTTTCTGAAGGTCCTCGCCAAAAGTATCGGAGCGAAGCGCATTTTCGAATTCGGCAGCGGTTACGGTTATTCCGCCTACTGGTTCGCAGAGGCCGTCGGGCCGGACGGGCGGGTGATCTGTAGCGATGGCGATCCGAACAATCTCTCCAAGGCGGAACATTTTCTCAGCCAAGCCGGGCTGTGGGACCGCGTCGATTTCCGAACCGGCTTTGCCCAGACCGTCTTCCAGGCTACCGAGGGCGAGTTCGATATCTGCTACAACGACGTGGACAAGGGCGACTATCCCGAAGTGTGGCGCCTTGCCCGCGAGCGTATCCGGCCGGGCGGGCTTTATATTGCGGACAATGTCTTGTGGCACGGCCGTGTTGCTGCCGAAAACCCCGTCGACATCGTTCCCGGCTGGACCGACGCTATCCGCGAACATAACCGACTTATCTTCAACGATCCGGAATTCGATGCGTCCATCAACCCGACCCGAGATGGCGTGGTCGTTGCCCGAAGAAAATAGAAGGCAAAACTCTTGGGAGCGGTCAGATCGCGTGTGGAACTATCCATACCGACTGAGACCGATTTGGCCAACGTTTATTGCTGGTTGCATTGGTCCCTGATAAGCGTTCTGGCGCGCGTCACTTTCTGGTGGCGATATCGTAAAGTACATTGACACTAGGTTTCCTCGCTGCGAGATGTCCATCCGAGTCTTAAGCCTTGATAGTGAATACAGAGCCGTTTGTTGGACTTGAGGCATTCCTTCTGTCGCGCTTTGTGTCGGTAGATCACTATATCTGTCAGTAATTTTTACACTTCTAGCGGAAAATGTTACGTGGGCGTTGCTCGTTGCGTGTAGGTGATTGATTATAAATAATCTTTATGCCTTGGCACAAAAATCGCAGATACGTCGGTGCGATTAGGCCGACGTTATTAAGTCAGACTTCGGCATAACATTAACTTAATACTCTGATGCTATCTGGGAGCGACATATCATGAAGATTTATTTGAAGCATATCGTAGGCGCGGCCGCGCCCCTGCTGTTTGCGCTGAGTACGTCGGCTTACGGCGGCACGGTTGATCTTTTTAGTGAGGGAAATCAGTCCGCCATCGATACTACTAGCGGGGCAGCATGGAACGGCGATTCCACGACTCTTCCCGGTACCGGGGTGGCTAGCAGCACGGGCACCGGCTTGTCGACTGTGCTGGGCGGTCAGCGTGACATTTGGGCAAACTGTATCACTGGTTGCGATGATACTGTTTCCCGGTCGTTAGCCGTCGTCAGCGGTGGTCAATTCAGATTCAGCAACGATTCGGGTGTAACGGGCGAAGCTATTGTCCAGTGGGACGGCAACGATCAGGATATCGCGCTTAATACCACAGGTTTAGGCGGGTTCGATTTAACTTCGGGCGGCACCATTCATGCCTTTCAATTAACCACGATCGAATCGGATCTCGGATGGTTCTTCCGCATCGAAGCTTTCACGGATGATGATGAGTGGACCAAAATTACGCTGGCCGCTACCTGTGTGGACGCTAGCGGTCCGCTCGATCCCGGTTGCGTACCTTCTCCGCACACGTCTACTATTCCCTTTGCGGCCTTTATGGATGGTTCTCTATGCGGATTTACCGGAACGTCGCCCTATGTAGATGGCGTAGTCGCCATCGAATGCGGCTCCGGCGGTACGGCAAATCTTGCTAACCTCGGCGCACTACAGGTGGCACTGAATACCGGTGATGACGTTGCTGGCGGCTCGGCTCCTAGAACCGCAAACCTGGATCTACGTTTGGATAGCGTCGAAACGATTCCTGAGCCCATGACGCTGGGACTGCTTGGTATCGGCCTGGTTGCGGCAGGACTCTCTCGCCGGAACGGCAAGGTTGTCGCAGCATAACACCAACCGGTGAATGCCCGGCGTTATCGGCTGGGCTCTGGTGATAAGTTAAGCGGTTCTGTCATTGCGGCAGAACCGCTTTTTTTTGTGCTTGCGGTCTGTGGACATGCTGGCTTTTTTCGGCTTTCGGCCTGGCTAAGCATTCGATAAAGGGATTGCATTCTCAATGGATTCTTTTCTTATTTACCGCCTACTAAACACCACCATTCGGATTGTGCTTGAACGGGACGAAGCATCTTCCGACTTCGGAAGAGTTCTGTGCTGAGTCAGCGAACGCTCCGTGCGAGATTTGGCGCCAATCTCTTTTCTCAATATTGCTGTTTGAGCCCTAATTGCTCCGATTGCCCAAAAGATGCCTTACAATCATGTGACGAATCGGATTGGGGTTAATCCGGGGCAGGGATGCCCCGGCGCGGCGACAAGCCGCGTGAGCCCAGGCCGGGCGTGTACCGGCCTGGGCGGCGGCCCGAAATACCAGGAGGGTATTTACGGGCCTGATTAATAATTTCAGTCATTTTCCCAATAGGTCTTTAGCCTCTAGGTCATTTGTAAACCGAACATTGGAGATGCTTCATGACTCTTATTTCTCTCGGACGAAGATTGAAAATCCCGGTCTTTTCGATTTTGCTGCTGTTGTCTGCCTGCGGCGATATTTCTCCGGCACAGCGTCTGAAGCAGGCTGACGAGGCGCTCGCAAAAGGCGATGTGCGGTTGGCGGTTATCGAGCTGAAGACCGTCCTTCAATCCGAACCGAACAACATGCAAGCTCGGCTGTTACTAGGGCGTGCCTACGTACAGGCTGGAGATTGGGCAGGCGCCGAAAAGGAATTGCTGCGTGCCCGAGAAATGGGAGCCGGTGAAGTTGACTTGGAGCCTTGGCTGGCGACGAGCTTACTCGAGCAAGGGCGGCTTGGCGATGTCCAAGTGCTTGAAATTCCTGAAAACGCGTCGAATGAGCTCCGAGGTAATCTGCTCGCGATCAAAGCCGAGGCATGGCTGCGCAGCGGAGAAAACTCCGAATCTGAAAAGCTCGCGCGTGAAGCCTTGGACGCAGTACCTAATTTCGCCCCTGCGCTGCTGACGATGGCTCGTCTGCATGGGAGGCAGGGGCAAATTCCCGAGACACGGGAATGGATTTCCAAAGCGCTTGCCGCCGACCTGAAATACGGGCCGGCCTGGGAGCTTCTCGGTTACATCGAAACCCAGGAGAGTCATTTTGAAGCCGCAGAGGAGGCGTATTCCAAAGCGGCGGAGGACCGCATTCTGCGTGCCCCGGCTCTCGTCGCCCGAGCCGTAGCGCGTATTCATTTAAAAAAATACGATGAGGCCGCGGCGGATCTCGACGAAGTTGGCAAACGGCTTAAGGATTCTGCGGCACTTCATTTCGCCAGGGGGCTGCTGAATTTCGAACAAAAGCGTGTCGCCGAGGCGCAGGAAGCTTTCGATGCGGCTTTGGCCGTGGATTCTTCCCATTTCCCGTCTTTGCTTTACGGCGGCGCGGCTCACGGCCTACTGGGGCATAGAGCCCAGGCAGAAGATTATCTAAGAAAATATTTGAGCCATGATCCGAGCAATGTAAAGGCTCAGTCTCTATTGGTGCACTTGGAAGTACAGAATAGCGATCCTGCCAGCGCGGAAAAGCTGGCCAGAGAGGCGCTGAAACAAGCGCCAAACGATGTCCAGGTGATGAATTTGCTGTCGGACGCTTTGAAGGCGCAAGGCAAGCAAGGTGAAAGTATTGAGTACCTGAAACAGATTGTCTCCGCGCAGCCGGAATCGGCCGAGGCACGTACACGCCTGGCCGGGGGGCTTGTTCAGGAGGACGACCTTCAGGGCGCCATGACCGAGTTGAAAAAGGCGCTGGAGCTTGATCCGGAGTTCGAGGGTGCCGTACGTGGCGTCGTGACCTTGCACCTTCACAAGGGGGAACTCGATCAGGCGCTGGATGTCGCGACCGAATATCTCAGTCGCCATTCTGATTCAACAGGGGCAAATACGCTGGTGGGTTTGGTGCATCTGGTCAGACGAGAGACCGACAAGGCGTCTGCCGCTCTGCGGCGCGCGATCGAATTGGACCCGGCTAATGTGCCGGCTACCAATGCGCTGGCGGCAATCGCCGTTCAAGAGAAAGATTTCGAAAAGGCGAGGCGATATTTCCGGCAAGCGTTGAAACATCATCCGGATGATGTGGGTGTGTTAACGAATCTGGCTAAACTGGAAGCAACCCAAGGAAACATCGAGGCCATGGCCGCGGCTCTGGAGGAGGCGGTCAAACGCGATCCAAAGGCGCTGCTGCCGCGACTGTACCTTGGACGCCACTATCTCAAAGCTAAGAATCCCAAGAAAACACTTGAACTCTTATCGGAAGTTCGGTCGACGTATCCGAAAAGCAAGGAGCTTCTGGGCATGCTGGCCGAGGCCGAACTAGCAACCGGCCGCTGGTCCGATGCCGTGTCGAGCCTGAAGAGCCTTGAGAGTCTCGGGCATAAGAAACCCGAAGTGCATTTCCTTATGGCGCAGGCCTATGACCGTCTCGGCGATCGAAAAATGGCACGCGATGCTTTGGAAAAGACTGAAGCTCAGGATCCTTCCTTTGTCCCTGCGCGCATTGCCTTGGCCCGTATGGCTATTCAGGAAAAACGCATCAAAGATGCCGAGACACGGGTAAAGGAACTGAAAAAACGTTTTGGTGGAGATGTTCCGGAGATCGTTCTGGTGGAAGCAGAACTGGCCGAGTTGGCAGGGCGCTATTCCGAAGCAGCTTCTGCATATCAGCGGTTGTTTGAGCTTGCACCGGCTAACAAAACCAGTATTAATCTTTTGCGGCTGTCGCGCGCGCGCTGGCAGGCGGGGGAAAAGGAGGCGGCCCTTCAAGAAGTGGTACAGTGGGTTGAAGAGCATCCCGATGATACAGTATCCCTAGCTGAGTTAGGACAGCTTTACATGAAGTTGCAACGCTCTCAGGATGCTGTCGCCAAATTCAAAATGTTGGCGGAAAAATACCCCAATAATTCATTATTGTTGAACAATATTGCTTATCTCATGCGTGAGACTGACCCCGCAGAAGCGTTGAAGCATGCAGAAAAAGCGCATTCTTTAGCACCCGAGGATCCGGAGGTGCTGGACACGCTTGCAATGACCCTGTTGAGCAACAAGGACACCAAACGGGCTATGGCCAATATTGATCGGGCCTTGGCTAAGCAGCCGGAAAATGTTTCTTTTCTCTTCCATCGGGCTCAAATATTAAGTGCTGATGGACAGCGTCAAGAGGCAGCGAAAATCCTGGACAAGATTCTGCAAAAGGAAGACAAATTTGCGGAGCGTTCGGATGCCGAGGCTATGCGCCGGCGCTTGGCCTCGAACCCGTAGCCGAGTAGATGTTTATCGATCGGAGTGTCTGTCACTTTGTTGTAGCGTCGGCGAGGATAGAGGGCTCAAACAAGTTGAGTATCCATATGAGCCTCGTCACGGTTACGGCTATCCGGATTACTTTATAGCAGGAGTGCAGGAGAGGATTATCGGGCACCGACGAATCTGTAGCGGCGCTATAGTACGGCAATGAGGGAGTCGGAGTTATAGTGAAGGATCGATGTTTTTGATCTTTTTGGCAGGAATGCCTCCCCAAAGCTCGTATTTCGGAATTTTTGTATTCAGTGTCACAACTGAACCGGCTGCGATCGTTGAACCTTCGCCTATTTCGGTCCCGGACATTATTACTGCGTTGACCCCTACGGTAGCTCCGTTTTCGATCCTGACCTCGCCCAGGATTAGCTTGCCGCTGGTTATCGTGTGTGCCGTGATCACGGAATCTTGCCCGATAATAACCTCGTCGCCGATCGAGATGAGCTGGGGATCGACTAATCGGCCTCCCAGCGCGATATCCTTGCCGATTTTTGCTCCGAACCAGGCGGCAATCAGCGGCTTAGCGAATACCACCGAAAACGGCAAGCAGGCGCCCCGGCCGAATTCGCACACTACGGTGAACAGCTTCCAGTAAGTGAAGATCGGGTCATCCATTGAATAGCAGCCGGGCTGGAACGGCTTGATTCGCAGCATCAATCGAGCCGTCAAACCGGACAAAAAGCCGTAGGCCAGAAGAAACAGAAAAAAATCCGTGAGGACGTTATAGGGGGCCAATTCCCGGGTCAGAGGCGCGAACAGCTTGGCAACGGAGAAAAGGCTTACGGAGAAGAGCAAGGTAAGGATAAGGCCGGATAAGACGAAATCGATCGGTCGTGTTTTCATGCGAATTACCCCCGTTGGCATGAAGCGCTACGCGGCAAATTTACAAGGTCGCGATAGCAAGGTTGGAAAATTATCTCAGCAGCTCGTCCGTAAAGGCGGCGAATCTAGCAGAGGCATCGTATTCTCGGTATGCCCGTCCGAGTTTCTCCGCAGCTGTTTTGTACGATAGATTTGTCAGTATTTCTCTGACCACTTTGACGATCCCGGTGCCGGAGACCGTTCCCGCACGCAATAGGCGTCCTGCTCCATTTTGTTGCACCGCCTGCATGTTAAGGTATTGATCTAGGTTCGCGCATATGCCGAGTACCGGGGCGCCTGCGTTCAATGCCTGATTGGTTGTCGGGCTTCCGCCGTTACAGATCACCAAATCGGCAATCGCTGCTGCGTCGTCGCCGGGTAAGTAATCGCTGCACAATACATTAGGTGGTAGATTCTTCAGCTGAAACCGGCCTGCCGTCGCGACAAGCAGCGTTACCGGTAGGCTCGAGAGTTCCGCAACGAGCTCCGGCAATCGGCGAGTTTCGCCGGAGCTTCCGAGCGTCAGGTAAATTATGGGTTGGTGTCTTACTAGCCGTGACCACCAATCGGGTTTAAAGGCCTCGGGCGACCATAGGATAGGTCCGAGATAGTAGTGGTTGGGCGGTAGTTCGGTCGTGTTGACTAGCCCAGGTATATCCGCGTAAAGAACATAATCCCCATCCGTGTACGTCACTCGGAGATCCGATCCGAGCGATGTTAGCCCGAACTCCTTTCGAATCCGATTGAGAGGTAAGGTGTGGGAGGCGAATACGAGCGGCCGCATAAAATCGAAAAGGGGTTGAGCGAGCGCTGGACCGAGCAGGCGCACCATAACATGCTCGGGCACAGGGTATGTCTGGACTGCGTAGGGGCTCCAATAAATATTGGTTATGTTGGCGTAAGGGACTTTTGCGAGGCGGGCGCTTACAGTCAGTGAAAGACGAAAATCGCCGACGATAAGATCGGGGTTGACGTGCTCGATGAGCCTTAGATCGTCTTTAACATATTGCCGTAGCGTAGGTGTATCGTAAACCGGTTTACCTTTGGCAAGTGCATCGAGAAAGTCGGGGGGAGAAATTGACCGTATAGACACCTTGGCAAGCTTAGAATCTGAGAAAAGAGCATCAAAGCGGCCGTCGCAGGCGAAGTGAACATCATAGTCCCCAGAATCCAAGCTGCTGGCGAGAACATAGGGACGGGCGACGTGGGCGAGCGTCACAGCCTCGGCAATAAAGAGAATGCGTTTTTTTGGCTTGAGGTGCTGTTGAGCGCTTCTAAAAGAATCGGATTTGTCAAAAATCTTTACAGTCTTTTTCATCGATTCGGTCAGGTCACTGGACTTAGGGCGAACTGACGGTGGCTCGGGTTGGAAGCGCGGTCGGGATAGCGACAGTTCAAACCGGCTATCTCGATTCAACCTTCAGTCGAAAACAGTATTGCAGATTATCCATGGATCGCTGTGTTGTTTATTCGCCCTCAATCACTTCTCATGGATTAACATTAACCGAGAAGCGAAACTAAATTTTTGGCCAATTGGCTATTGATGCGTCGATTGTCCTGTTGTAAGGCGGCGAATTAAGGAAGGACAGCGCAATGTTAACGCCTTTGAGCGCACCCCCAGGTCTGTGGTGTCGTCCAATAGGCTCGTTCTAGAGCCTGCATTTCGGCAATGTTCGCCGTAAGGGATTTTGCGGGCGAGGATGAAATGGAAAGGGTAAGCCAAGCCATCACGCGGCATTCCCTTGCCTTATACACTAAAATAGTCGCGACAGGCAGTTACTATCGACCATCCGCCCATCTTGGTTCGTTAGGGAACCTCTGATTTATTCCAAGGTGTAGTGATTATTGTCATCCTAAAAACGCTCCTCATTGTGTGTTTTTGCGATTGGATCAGAGCTTCCTTAGAAATCTTTTTTGCAAAAAGAGCTTCTCGCCCATGAAATCAAGTCTAGAGTTGCCGTTACGTAGCCTTTGGAGGCAACCGAGACGGACCTCGATCATGCTCTCGGGGATTGGTGTAGGCATCATTGCTCTGCTGCTTGCGGGAGGATTTATCGAATGGATTTTCTGGGCAATGCGGGAATCAACGATTCTTTTTCGGCTCGGCCATATCCAAGTCGTCAGGCCTGGCTATTTGGATCGGGGCGCGGCGGATCCGTACAGGTTTCTGTTGCCGCATTCCGTCGATGAGCTTGAAGTGCTGGCGAAACTGCCCGGCATAAAGGTGGTGGCGCCACGGCTTAGTTTCAATGGGCTGCTTAGTCATGGGGATACAACGATTGGTTTTATTGGAGAAGGTATAGATCCCGAGAAAGAGAAAGCATTTAAACCGGATCTTTCCATTCAAGAGGGCGTGGGGCTCGATCCGAATCAACCCTTAAGCGCAGTTATCGGGAACGGTCTCGCCGCTAATTTGGGCATAAAATCGGGCGACAAAGTGGTTTTGCTGGCAAATACCGTTTCCGGAGGGATAAATGCGGTGGAGCTTAATGTCGTTGGGGTCTTCTCGACGGCGAATAAGGCGTTCGACGATTCCGCTTTGCGCATACCTTTGATTACGGCAGAGAAACTTCTTAGAGTGTCGGGGGCTCACCGATGGACCGTCTTGCTTGACGACACATCAGATACTAAAAAAATACTCAAGCGAATTCAGCAGCTTTTCATCGAAAAGACCGGAGAGTTCCAGCTCATTCCTTGGTACGATCTCGCCGATTTCTACAATAAGACCGTGAGGCTTTTTTCCCAGCAAATGAATGTGTTGGGAGGCATTATTGGATTCATGATTTTGCTGGGTATATCGAATGTGCTGATCATGAATGTAATGGACCGTACAAGCGAAATCGGCACATTGATGGCCTTGGGGCTCAAACGATTGGAAATCGTCAGGCTTTTTCTCGCTGAAGCGCTTATGTTGGGAGTTATCGGTAGCGTGTTGGGCGTTTCGATCGGTTGGGGTTTGGCTGCGATCATATCGGCAATTGGTATTCCCATGCCGCCGGCTCCAGGCACGAGCACCGGTTATACAGCTGAAATATTTATCACCGGGCCGTTGATCGCCAAGGCCGTGCTCGTCGCCCTGATATCCACTTTTCTGGCCAGTGTATTTCCGGCGTGGAAGGCCTCCCGGCTTGTCATAGTCGAGGCATTGAGAAAGTCACGTTAACCGGATGGCGCCTCATCTCGCTGATTTAATCCATGCTGACATTCGCGCTTAGAAATCTATTTCGACAGACCGTAAGATCTATTTTGACGCTGACGGTAATTGCCTTAGGCGTCGCGGGTATCTCATTAGTCGGCGGATTTATCGAAGACATTTTTGTTCAGCTGCGCGAGTCGACGATACATTCTCAGCTGGGACATTTGCAGATATACAGAAGTGGGTTCTCGACCATCGGCCGCCGCGATCCTTATAAATTCCTGATGGAGGATGTTGACGGGCTCGTTGACCGATTCCGCACGTGGCCGGAAGTCGCCGAGGTTATGAAACGTGTAAGTTTTTCGGGCCTTGTGAATAACGGACACTCCGATTACCCGATTTTGGGGGAGGGCGTCGAGCCAACCAAAGAGAAACAGGTTGGAAGTATGTTGTCGATTGTGGAGGGGGAGCCGCTGAGCGACTCGGACCCGATGGCCATTTTGGTAGGAAAAGGTCTTGCCCATGCACTCAAGGTCAAACCGGGGGATCCACTGACACTCCTCGTCAATACGCCGGAGGGTGCTCTAAACAGCCTTGAATTTACCGTCGTTGGAGTATTTCAAAGTTTTTCGAAGGATTTCGATGATCGCGCCGTTCGGATTTCCCTAGGTTCTGCCCAGGATCTTTTAGCAACCCCGGGAATCCACGCACTGGTGTTCGCATTGAATGATACGGCGGATACTGATCGTGTTGTCAAAAGGTTAATGGCGGAGTTATCGTCAGAGCAATACGAGGTAAAACCTTGGTTCGTGCTCGCGGATTTCTATCAAAAAACGGTCGATATGTATCAGCGACAGTTCACCGTTTTGGAAATCATTATTTTGGTCATGGTATTTTTAAGCGTGGCCAATAGCGTAAACATGGCGCTTCACGAACGCATAGGTGAGTTTGGTACGCTTATGGCTCTCGGTAATAGACCATTAGATGTTTTTAAGTTAATTGTTCTGGAATATTCCATTCTTGGGCTTATAGGTGCGGCGGTCGGAGTCTTTGTCGGCGTTTTACTGGCTGGGGGAATATCTGCTTTCGGTATCCCAATGCCGCCGCCGCCCAACTCGGATATGGGATACACGGCTATCGTACGCGTTGTTCCGAATGTGCTTGGCGTAGCCTTTGTGGTTGGGTTTTTGGCGACGGCTCTTGCTGTCGTGGTGCCTGCGCGAAGGGTTATTCATACGCCTATAGTAGAGGCTTTACGGAGCAATATTTAGAACCTATCCCGGTAGGTCATAAAACCCTTCGACTCGGCTCAGGGCGAATGGCCTACGGAGACAGGGCTCTTAATGGATTTATAGAGGCTACAGTGTGGGGTTGGATGGCGATCACTCCTGAACTTTCTTTAAATAGTCCTTTGTGAAAACCTTGTCGGGCAAATCTCTGAGCTTCATTTTTCTGTAATCCAAGATCGATCGTTCATCCTTTTTCAGAGCATTTTCCATTACTAGCTGAGTAGGGCGTACTTCTCCCTCCATTGATTCGAATTTTTGAAATCGGCAGGTTTTAAATAGCCGGTTTGACAAGGTGTAGAATTCTGCTTTGTATGGGTTGTAGTTTTTCTTATCAACCCAATACAGCACCCTCGGATAGGTGACGCCTCTATCTACGGCGCTAAGTTCAAGCACATAATATTCTCGGCCGTTGATTTCTTCGATTCTTGAAAGTTTTGGATTATAGTCGCCGGTAAAATTCGCTCTGGCCAAATCGCCATTTGCCACCTGGCCTGTCAACTTTTGTGATAAGGGGAGACGAATCGGTTGTGATACGGAGGGCATGAAAGCCCAAAAGTCGCGCCCCCGCATGAGCATGATTTGCCCGCGGTCGGCGGCCGGTGCGGTCGTTAAAATCACGGTGTTTTCGTTACCCTTCGATAAAACACGATATTCGCGCACATCGGGTTCGCTGTCCGAGGTAGTCGTGGTGATGGAGATATCGACCTGAAATCCTTCTTGAGGGAAGCGAATGCGATCTGCCGCTGCCACAATCTCGGCCGGGTCCGGTACGTCGTCGGCTCGAAGCGAGCCGGACAATATTATGTTTGACAATAGGGTAACGGCTGCGGCAAAAGCGAATCGTCGGGCGATAGATGTTTGCATGTTGTTTCCTAGATGTTGCTAAGCTCGGCTATGCTTTATGAACGGTGACGGTCTAAGCTGGTCGCTTCGGAAGCGTTAGGATATCGGGGTGTTCCCCCGTCGGATTTACGCTTGTCGCCATCCGTCCCGGAGAAATCTGGGAAATAATCTCACTACTTCTATTGATAAGAATTTTTGAAGGATATCCGCATTTTTTTACTTAATTCGAGTACCTTCTACTAGCGCTAGGGGTGCCTTTTCAAAAAGCTTGTTGTTTGACCTTATCGGACAATGTTCGGATACGATAAATATAGTAGGGTAACTTCACACAGACTATAACAGCTAACATGACTAAGGTTCGCGTGGAACACGTATGGAAGGAGTATAAGTTAGGAAAACAGACGGTCGAAGCTCTTAGGGACGTCTCCATGGGGGTTGGGGAAGGCGAGTTCATGGCGATAGCCGGGCCGTCCGGGAGCGGAAAATCTACCTTGCTAAACTTAATCGGTTGCATCGATACCCCGACGCGGGGAGAAATTTACATCGGCAATGAAGAGGTGAGCAAGAAAACACCTAACCAATTGGCCGATCTTCGAGCTCGAACCCTCGGTTTCATCTTTCAGACCTTCAATTTACTACCGGTTCTCTCCGCGTGGGAGAACGTCGAATATCCTCTCTTGTATAGAAAGGATATTCCGCCCAAGGAGCGGCGCCGGCGTGTAGCCCATTACCTGGTCGTGGTGGGGCTTGCTGATTTCGCTAAGCACAAACCTTCGGAACTTAGCGGTGGCCAGCGCCAGCGGGTCGCGATTGCACGAGCCCTGGCCGGGCATCCTGTCATCGTGCTGGCGGACGAGCCGACCGCTAATCTTGATTCCAAGACCGGTGAAGGCATCTTGCAGTTGATGAAGCAACTCAATCGGGACGAAAAAACGACCTTCATTTTTTCGACCCACGACCATCGAGTTATGGAAATGGCGGACAGGGTCGTGAGAATCAGTGACGGCCGGATAATAGTTCCATAAACGCGTGCTTTCCCGATTTGGAGAATTCCCTCGTGCAGTACCCGCGATCATCTCGTCTCTGTCTGTACGGCATCTTGGCTCTTACTTGGCTTTTCAACTCGACAGACGGCGTTTCTGCTGATCTGGAGAAGGAAGCGCCGGTTTCCGTAGACGAGCTATTTGATCTAAAAGACGAAAAAACAGAAAACAAAGAACCGGCATCGGTTGATGAGTTGTTTGAGGTTGAGCGGAAGACGGGTGATGATGCGCGCCCGCTCCGTTGGCCGGATTTGAACGGCTTTTTTCAGAGTGAACTCGCTTACACCTATGCGTCGCCCGACCATTGGTCGAAGTTTCGTAACCTCCTGGAACTGGGAACTCACGGTAGCTGGGGTGCCAGTCTGAAGTGGAAGGCGAGCGGCCGGCTTATGTATGACGCGATTTACGATTTGACCGATTTTGATCCTGAATCGGTGCGTCACGACCAACGTTTCGAGCCGATGTTTCGTGAAACCTATCTCGATTATTCCGCCGGGGATTGGGATTTCCGCTTCGGACGTCAGCACATCATCTGGGGCGAAATGGTGGGATTGTTTTTCGCCGATGTCGTCTCTGCGAAGGATCTGCGCCAGTTCGTGCTTCCCGATTTTGATTTACTACGAATTCCTCAGTGGGCCATGCGGGCCGAGTATTTCAAAGGAGGATTCCATGGCGAAGCGATATGGATTCCTTATATGACCTACAACGATATCGGCAAAGTCGGTTCGGAATTCTTCCCTTTTAATCCACCTCCGACGCCGGGATTCACGACGGTAATCGAGAACGACCAGCGGCCCAACAATACCTTTGAAAATACCGCTTACGGATTAAGGCTATCTTATCTTCAATCTGGCTGGGATACTTCGCTTTTCTATTACAGCGGTCTGGATCTTTCTCCTGCCTTCGCGCGTAACATCGTGCTGGCTCCTGCGCCGACGATTACCTATCGCTCCGTTCACAAGAGAATTCATCAGGTCGGTAGCACGCTTGCCAAAGACTTTGGTCCTTTTGTATTGAAAGGCGAGGCTGTTTATACGGTGGATCAGCCTTTTTTGACGACTCGGCTCATGGATTCGGATGGACTGGTGTCTCAGGATTTTCTCGATTACATCCTCGGGCTCGATTTCAGCTTTTTGGAAGATACTCGCCTCAACCTGCAGTTTTTTCAACGCTGGTTCAGCCACCACGATCAGCACATGATTCCTGACGAGTTAGAGAGCGGTGTATCCGCATTGGTCAGCACGCGGTATTTTCATCCGAAAGTGGAGCCGGAGGTGCTTTTCATACACAGTCTCAATCGGTCCGATTGGAATGTGCAGGCTAAGGTGACTTGGGAGTTTCTGAGGAACTGGCGAATGGTAGTCGGCGCCGATATTTTCGGCGGTCAACCTACCGGACTGTTCGGGCAGTTCGATGCCAAAGACAGGGTATACGGCGAGTTTCGGTATTCGTTTTAATCTCTTGGCGCTGCGACTTGCCCGATCGATCAATCACGCTACCAATCGCGTGTTGATATTCCCTGTCACCAGAAGCTCGGACAAGGGTTTGCGGATCGAGCGTGCTTTTGGCGGTTTTCCTTCTCCAATCCGGCCCATAAATACCGCTCTTTCGACACACTCATCTCCCAAAAGAGCAGTTAGCTCGTTTGCCAATAGCTTTGCCTTTTTCTCGACAGCGTCCACACGAGTGAACTTGATCGATTCTCGGATGTAGCCGGCAAAGATCAAGGGAGTCATTTCCGGCTGTAGCTGCAAACCAAGTTGCGTGGCCGTCAACCAAAAGCGCTGCAAAGCGCGACCTGCGGAAAGATAGTCCCCGACTGAAGTTGGCGGCTTATCCGCAATGAGAGCGAAATGCCCGGCGCTAAAGATTCCGGGGATCAAGTCCAATTCCAGCCTCGGCAGAACGGTTCCGGCGAAATAGGTGTTAAGGAAATTGACCGTCGACCAGCTCCTCATGGCCCATCTCATGAGTCCGAGAGCTAGCGGGTTTAATCCTACGGCCCGGTCGGGAATTCGATCTTCGCTATACTGAGTGTTCCATTCAATGACGTTCTTATGAACCTCATACGCCTCCGGCATCGTAAGCCGAACTTTTCCGTTTCGAAACATCAGTCGCGCAGTCCGTAGCCGATCTTCAGGTTTATCCAGCCACAAGACCGTGTAATCGTTACCTAGGCTTTCGACTAGCCGCATCTTTTCTTGGGGATAAAGTGGCCGCCGTTTCATCGCCCTGCGTTGAGTGGCGCGAATGGGAATATAAGCAGCAAGAGGACTTGGCTTGAGCGCCGGATCGGGCGAAAAATGAACGTCGATCATCGGCGCTGTTTCGCTGGACTCTGGACGTAGAGACCAGTTGGCGGCTAACCCGTGGCTGCTGGCGGCGATGACGAGATTTTCAAGAAGAGCGCCGATCGCAATTTGGCTGGCCCGGCCCTTAAGGTCGTAAACACAATGATCGCGGGTATCAAACCCATGGATGACGACGCGGTTATCCGAGACTATCTCGAACCGCCAGGGCTGAGTGTTGTCGCCGCTGGGCGCCCACCGGGCAAGTTCGAGAATGCGCTCGAGAGAGGAACGTTGTGGTTCGGTTTGCGCTGAAGGGCACTCGGACAGCTTCGCCATAAATTTTTTTCTCGCAATCCTTAATCCGATTCGTTGCAAGGGGTTTCGGTTTCCTCCGGGTCTCCAGGTACGTACCAGTTTGTTGCGGTACGCGTCGAAATGAACGCCCCATGGTGCGGAGAATACTTTGCCTCTTCGGAGTAGGATTTTCAAAGCTTCTGTCGCTGCAACTCCGGCACACAGTTCGCATCCCATGGCGGTTGAGGGCCCACGATGCAGGGCTAGATTGACGGCGTCGGGGGCGACCAAATACGGTGTCTGCAACATCGCCGGCGACAGCCCCATCAGGAAGCGAACGGTTTTTTCGTTTTCCGGCTGGTTTTCCAGTCCGAAATACTCTTCGAACGTCATTTGGCCGGGAAGGAAATTGAGCAGCGCTACGCCCATTCCGAGCGGCGCTGCCGTGATCGCGGGGATACCCCGTGTTGCGCAAGCGGCAAAGACTTTGGCTCGCATATCTAGCGCGAAAAAGTCCAGCCCGTCGATGTAAAGGTCAGCGTCGTCCAAGAAAGACGTTAAGTTGGATTCGGTAACACCTTCGGGAAATGATCGCAGATCGAGGGTCGGATTGATTTCACGCGCCTTTGCCGCCATCACTTCGGCTTTCGACAGCCCGATCGCATTGAGATCGGCGCCGGCCTGTCGATTGAAGTTTGCCAATTCGAAAGTGTCCATATCGGCGATACTGAAGCCGCCAACGCCGAGGCGCGTTAACGTCAACAGGTGGCTTCCGCCGACACCGCCGAGTCCCGCTATGGCGACGCGTTTGGACCGTAAAATCTGCTGTTCTTCCCAAGTTATCCAGCCGATATTTCTAGAGAACGCGGACAAATAATCGAAGTTCATAAGAGCCTGTGTGATCCGAAGCGCAATTTCACTTAATGTAAAGCCAGTCCGTTCTATTCAGCTAAGCTTATTCTAGACTGAAATTATTAGGCTAATTAGGAACCGGCCATGACAAAAGAAAACTGGTTTGATAGCTTTAATCGGCATTTCGAGGTTATTCCGGCAAATACAGATGAACTGATCAAACAGGTTAAGGCTTTACGGTTCCAGATATATTGCGTAGAGCATCCCTTTGAAGATAAAACTACTTTTAAGGACGGTCTGGAACAAGACCAATACGATCAAAGGGCCGTTCATTCCCTGGTTCGGCATCTAAAGTCAAAACCTGATGAGGCGGCAGTGGCCACAGTAAGGCTGGTTCTTTCCGATAACCAGAACCCACAAAACGGCTTTCCGATCGAGGACCATTGTTCGATTTCTCCGGAAGACAGATCAAGCATCTCACTTAAATTCGAGCGAAAGCAGATAGCCGAAATCTCCCGCTTTGCCGTATCGAAGCAATTTCGGCGCCGCGTTGGGGAGTCCGAGACCATCCATGGTATTGCTGAGCACAAAGTTCCCGTCATCGAGAAGGACGACCGGAGATTGGTTCCTCACATCACTTTGGGGCTGTTTCAAGCGATAGTGCAGATGAGTGCCGAAAACAATATCAAGCTTTGGTATGCGGTTATGGAAACGCAGCTGCTGAGATTGTTAAAACGGTTCGGAATTCGGTTTACTCAAATTGGCGAGCCGGTTAATTATCATGGCTTGCGAGTCCCCTGCATTGGTCCGGTGGATGAAGTGATGTCCGGCATCAAGCGCGACTGCCCTGCGGTCTGGGAATTCATTACCCAGAAAGGCAGGCTATGGCCGTATTGAGGAATGCTTTTGTAGCGGTAGCGTACCGATCAACCCTGACGCCGATAAGAGACACCGAGATGCGAGATTTTTCAAGGGAATACAGCGAGTCACCGAATTGTGTCGCGATTCGGCGACACCTCGCTGTGAGGAATTTCTGAGTTTACTCCAAGAACTTTCAGTCGAAGCTATTAATTCCGGGTTATTCCGCCATTGGCGTTTTTCTTGCTTATACGCATCCTGGTGTTTCGCATGCTCATTTTGCTGAGCGTCGTCTCAGCGAAGAGCTGCGTACTCTCAGGGCGCGATGAGTCGCGGTAAGGCACCTGAGATCAAATCTGTTCGTTCGATAGGCCGACTCTGCTTGACTTAAGTTGGATTTAAGGAGAACGCGTGATGTTTGATGCTCGCTACGAGGTCGTATTGGCGGATACCCCGGAAAGTAAAGAGATTCACTTCAATCTGAGGTACAAGGTATTTTGCTTGGAAAAGGGATTTGAAGATGCGAGTAGATTCACTTCCGAAATGGAAAATGATCAGTACGACGACCGGGCGATTCATTTCTTGGTCAGGGAGCCGCTGACAAACAGATGGATTGGCGCTGCGCGCTTAGTGATAGATAAGGTCTCCGCTTTGCCGATTAATCACATTGCTGATATCGAGGTTCCGTCGAACGAAAAAGATGCCGTAGTCGCAGAGTTTTCGCGGCTTCTGGTACTCGACAACTTTCGCCAAGCCCAAACGAAATTGGCTGCGGAACCCGAAATATTATTAGGGCTTATCCGTGCTGCCCGAGACTATTGCCTCCGACAGGATATAAAAAGCGTACTGTTTTTGTGCCGCCGCTCTATTCACAGAATCTTGGGGAACGCAGGCGTCGACATGCTTCAAATCGGCGCCCCCTGTATTCACCGCGGCGTGAGAGCGCCTTATCTTGTGGACTTGGAAAGAGGATTTGATCGGGTTTTTCGTCCGTATAGCCGGGCTTATCAGATGTTTTCCAGGGCACACAGCTACTATTACTACTCGGATCTCTATAGTCGCCAAGTAGCATAAGCCATTCACGATGACCCGGCGGTGGAATTCGCGATCATTGTGGAGCTATTTGGAATCGCTAGATCCGTCTTTTCTTCGAAATTCATCCTTTCCATTATGTCGGCTTAAACGTTTACGGCTGCCGCGCAAGCCGTTGACGCTCCGGGAGCGTCGTACCGTTTGAAACGATGACGCTTTCAGGCGCAAGCGCGCTTTGGTGTTTTTGCGCCGCAATCGACATTCAATATGACGCGGTAAGCATGCGTTTGGAGTATGCTAACGGCAATTGCTAGCTTCATTCCGTTAAATCCTCATTTCGTCGGGCGTAATGGCTTCCGATCGAAATAGTGCTCTTAGCTGTCAATCAGTCATATCGTGACAACGAATAACCTTTCTAAACTACGGATCGATCGGGCGGCGCGAGAGATTTCGGCTCCCCCTCGCATCGGGGCCCTTCGCAAGCGCATTGGACTGCTTGCGATGCTGATTGCGATCGCTGTGGGAGCTCTGGTTTATTCGAAACTTCGTAGCGCCGGCATCGAGACCGAGGTCGCCACTGTTTCAAAAGTTTTTCCTTCTCAAGCGTTTACCTTGCTGAACGCAACCGGCTATGTGGTGCCGCAAACCAAGGCGGATGTGGCGTCCAAGGCAACCGGGCAGTTGGAAAAGCTCGACGTTGAGGAAGGAAGCTACGTCAAAAAGGATCAGATCATCGCACAGCTCGAAAATCGCGATCTGATGGCGAGTCTTAACCAGGCTGCGGCCAATGTCGCGGTCGCAAGAACGGATCTGCTGAAAGCGGAAGCGGAGTTGAAGGAATCCACCCTGGCTCTGAACCGTGCCCGCACGCTTGTGCAGAAAAAATTCGTTTCGCAGGAAATCTATGATGCCGAGGTTGCCCGGCACGAAAAGGCCGTGGCCGCCGTGGAAAGCGCAAAATCGGCGATCGCCGCGGCCGAGGCGGCATATCAGGGGGCGCGAGTGTCCTTGGATTACACCTTCATTCGGGCGCCTTTCGACGGCATTATCCTAAGCAAGAATGCGGATATCGGCGACATTCTGGCGCCCTTCTCCTCGACGATGCTGTCGAAGGGGACCGTGGTCTCCATGGCCGATATGAATACCTTGGAAGTCGAGGTCGATGTGGCTGAGTCGAATCTTAATCAGGTACGTGTCGGTCAGCCATGCGAAATCCAGCTCGATGCGTTTCCGGATGATCGATTCCGTTGCTCGGTCGATCGCATCGTGCCCACAGTGGACCGCACCAAGGCAACCGTGCTGGTCAAGGTGCGCTTTATCGATAAGGACGAGCGCATCCTGCCGGATATGAGCGCCAAAGTGGCGTTTCTGTCGCGAGAGCTTGCCGCCGATCAGCGGAAGCCCATTTCCGGCGTACCTCCCGCGGCGATCGTGACGCGCGGTCCGGATAGCGTCGCCTTCGTGCTGGACGGCAATCGGGTCAAGGAAGTCCCGGTCGATACCGGAGAACGTATCGGCGAGTGGGTGGTGGTGAAGAACGGGCTCAAGGCCGGCGACCGAGTCGTACTCAGTCCGTCCGAAAAAATCAAGGACGGTATGGAGATCCGTGTCCGGGAAGCCGAAAGATCTTAGCGCTGCCGGCCCGGTTCGTTACATGAACCCGATCGTCGAAATCGAGAATCTCACCAAACACTATTGGAAGGGCGATCAGATCGTCCCGGTACTCGCCGATATCAATTTGGTCATTCGGGAGGGGGACTTTTTGGCGCTCATGGGGCCGTCCGGCTCCGGCAAAAGCACGCTGCTCAATCTGATCGCGGGCCTGGACCGGCCGACCGGCGGCGTTCTCAGGGTTGGCGGAATCAATATCGCCGAGTTGCCGGAATCCAGTCTCACCGATTGGCGCTCGGAGCATGTCGGATTCATCTTCCAGTTTTACAATTTGATGCCGGTTTTGACGGCGTTCGAAAATGTCGAGCTTCCGCTATTGCTGACCGGCTTGTCGAAGCGGGAACGACGCGAGCACGTGGAACTGGTCCTGGAACTGGTCGGTCTGACGGATCGCATGGATCATTATCCGTCCCAACTGTCCGGCGGACAGCAGCAACGCGTCGCAATCGCCCGCGCTCTAGTTGTCGATCCCGCCTTGATCGTGGCGGACGAACCCACCGGCGATTTGGACCGCGTATCGGCGGAAGAGGTACTGGAGCTCATGGAGCATCTCAATCTGAACCTGGGCAAGACCATCATCATGGTGACTCACGACCAACGCGCCGCTGCAAAGGCGCATGCCATCCGGCACTTGGATAAAGGGGTCCTGACCGACGATCCATCGGGCACGGACTAAGTCTCCGATCGATGCTGTTTTTCCTGCGTCTCGCACTCCGAAATCTTTTTCGGCACAAACTCAGGACCAGCCTGACCGCGCTTGGCATCGTCATCGCCATCGTCGCTTTCGCTCTCCTCCGAACCGTGGTCGACGCCTGGTATGCGGGCGCGGAGGCGACCTCGGCCAATCGCCTCATTACCCGAAACGCCATCTCCCTGATATTTCCGCTGCCGATCAGCTATGCCAATCGCATCCGGCAGATAGACGGGATTACCGGTCTGAGCTATTCGAATTGGTTCGGGGGCGTGTATATCGACGAGCGGAATTTTTTCCCCCAGTTCGCCATAGAGCCGAAAAGCTATCTCGAGCTTTACCCCGAATTCATTCTATCGGAAACGGAGAAAACGGCTTTCATAAAGGACCGGAAAGGCGCAATTGCGGGCCGAAAGCTGGCGGAAGAGTACGGGTGGAAGATCGGCGATGTGATTCCGTTGCGCGGAACCATCTATTCGGGGAGTTGGAGTTTCGTCTTGCGAGGCATTTATCGCGGGGCGGAAAGAAAGACCGACGAGACCTTATTCCTGTTTCATTGGGACAACCTCAACGAAACCCTGAAGAAAACGGATCCGAGCCGGGCCGAGCGTGTAGGCGTCTTTGTTCTCCGGATCGATAGGGGCGGTCGCGCGGCGGAACTTTCCGATGCGGTCGACCGGCTTTTCGAGAATTCGCTCGCGGAGACTCTGACCGAAACCGAGGAGGCATTCCAGCTCGGCTTCGTCGCCATGACGGAAGCTATCTTGGTCGCCATCAAGATAGTTTCCTTCGTGGTCATCGCCATCATCATGGCGGTAATGGCGAACACCATGGCGATGAGTACCCGAGAGCGCCGGCGCGAGTACGCAACGCTGAAGGCAGTCGGGTTCGGATCGCGCTATTTGCTCGCGCTTATTTTGGGCGAATCTCTGGCTCTGTCGATCGGTTCCGGAATTCTCGGCATCCTGGCCGCTTTCCCGGCGGCCGGCATCTTGGCGGCCAAGTTCGGCACGCTGTTTCCGGTGTTCGAAATATCCTCGCGAACCATACAATTCGGCTTGTTCGCTTCGTGCCTGATCGGGCTGACGGCGGCGGTATTCCCCGCCTGGCGCGTCATTACCTTCCCGGTCAGCGAGGGACTGCGCAGCATCGGCTAGCGAGAGCGCGACCATGAACCTAGAAACGGCAGTTGACCGCTTAGAAGGAACAGAAAAGCCATATGAATTCTGACCGTCCTATCTTCTATCGATCTCACCGTTTAGGTGAAGCCGCTACGCACCCGATTGCACGGCTGACGGGCCACCTGGCGGCGTTGCTCCTTCTTGTGGGGGGCGGCCCCACGGCGTCGTCGCGCCTAGCCATCCGGCCCGTCAGCCGCACACTCGGACGCGTCCAACTGCCGTTTCTAGGATGAAGATACCGTTCTCTTATTCGTGGAAGAGCTTGTGGGCGCGCAAGGCTACGTCCGTCTTGACGGCGGCGGGGATGGCTCTGGTCGTCTATGTATTTGCAACCGTGCTGATGCTCACCGAGGGTCTCAGGCAGACCTTGGTGGCGACCGGAAGCGATGACAACGTGGTGTTGATCCGGCAGGGGGCGGAGACGGAAGTTCAAAGCTCGATCGAGCGGGAGCAGGCTGCGATCATCGAGAGCGCGCCGGAAATCGCCTATGCGCCGAACGGAACGAAGCTTGCCTCCAAGGAGGTCATGGTTTTGATGACGCTGCCGAAACGGGGCAGCGACAAACCCTCCAATGTGACCATTCGGGGGCTGTCCGAGAAAGGGCTGACGCTAAGACCGCAGGTGCGTTTGGCCGAGGGACGGATGTTTCGTCCCGGATCGTCCGAAATCGTTGCCGGCAGGAAAATCGCAGAGAATTTCAAAGGTGCCGGCATCGGGGAAACGATACGCTTCGGCCTGCGCGATTGGACCGTCGTCGGCGTGATGGACGCCGGAAACACCGGCTTCAGCTCCGAAATCTGGGGCGATGCCGATCAGTTGATGCAGGCTTTTCGGCGGACGGCTTATTCCGCGGTCGTCGCCAAGCTCGCCGATGTTTCGTTGTTGGAGCGCTTCAGGGTCCGTATCGAGGCCGACCCGCGGATGAAGGTGGAAGCCAAGCGGGAAACGGTTTTTTACGCCGAGCAATCGGAAATGCTGGCGAATTTCCTGAAGATACTCGGCATGACCCTGAGCGTGATTTTTTCGCTGGGCGCAATCATCGGAGCGGTTATCACGATGTACGGCGCGGTGGCGAGCCGGACCCGCGAAATCGGAACGTTGCGAGCGCTGGGTTTTCGGCGTGGCGGTATATTGAGCGCCTTTCTTTTCGAATCAGCGCTTTTGGGATTGATCGGCGGTCTCGCCGGTGTCGCGCTGGCTTCCACCATGCAACTTTTGACGGTTTCCACCCTCAATTGGCAGACGTTTTCCGAACTGGCATTCACGTTTACCCTGACGCCGACGATCGCGTTTCAGTCACTCGTGTTTTCGCTGTTCATGGGCCTGCTGGGCGGCTTGCTCCCCGCCTTTCGAGCCGCCAGGATGGATTTGATCGATGCCTTGCGATCTGTCTGAGAGGCTTTTTTACAACCTCTGAAGGAGCATGCCGATGACCGTGAATCGATATGCGAATTTCGAAATGGCGGCGCTTTGGCCGCTCATCCGGCTAAACGGATAAGGTTGAGACGTTTCCGCGCCTCTTTCAGATGTTGCTGCCAATAATTGCGATAGCCGTTCGACCAGATCCGCTGTGCCGACTGTTCCCCGATGGTTCCGGCTTCGTACGAGGCCAGTCCGCGTCTGACTTCGAAATAGATATCGGTCAGGTTTTCCGAAAGATTTCCGAAGCTCAGGTCATAGAATTCGGCAGGGTCCGGCCCCGGTGAGAGTTCGTCGTAGTGGTCCAGGTAACGTTTAAGGCGAAGATAGGACTCGAAACGCGCATCCAAATCGTGGGCCAGTTTGTACGCGTGGTAGGGTTCTTGAGAGGCGAGTCGCCTGACGGCGGTATCCAATTTCAGTAATGAGCTTTGCACGCAGCTCAGCCAGTCCGCCAGCTGATTGGCTCTCACGTGCTCGATCAAGCGGCAATAGTCATGTGCGGCTTCGGCTACCGCTTCGAGCGGGGTTTTATCGTCAATCACGTTTTTTGATCGGTTAAAGTCCAATTGACTCCAAATCGTACCAGCATCTTCAGCGATCAATCGTGCCGCTCCGAAGTCATTGCGTTAGAGGTTCGAAAGCCGATCGCTCGCTGCAAGCCAAAGCGCATCGTGAACAAGTCTAGTCAATCCGGGGCGATTCGCTCGCGGCGGCGGTGTCCTCGTAGCGCATGGAACGTCCATCGCTATGCCGGAAAGGAGTTCCGGAATGGCTGTTCAAGGCCAGAATTCCCTCGGCTGAGGAATGCCTGCGCGATCCTTTGAAGTGCTCGATTTTGAGATCAAGATCTCAAAGATATCGTAACGGGTGAATATACTCTCTACAGCCGAATTGTAAGAAGCCGACTTAGGGCTAAACTCAGGTAAAGTCACAAGTCCTATCTCTCGATTTATGGATCACGATCCGGCTCTGCCTTTCAAGCTCGATATCGAAGCGGCCTCGGTTTGGCTGGATGGATTGCCCGTGGCCAATATCCGTGAAAGCTGCCGTGTACTTTATCCGGTATTGCGGGCGTTGAACGCTTCCGCCATCGAGCCGCGCCTTCGTTTTGCGATCCTCGAGAAATGCCGAGCGACAGTGACGGGGCTTGATAAGGGGCTCCTGTCATATTTCCTTGACAGGCCTTTTCCATTGGATGGAAAGACACGGAAAATCGCCAGTCTCTGCTCCAGATTTCATGGCGAGCTGGCCGCGGGTTATAGGCAACTCGTGGAAGCGGAGACATCTACCGGCGTTTTTAATCCATCAGAGCAGGCTTTGATCATCGGGCGCGCATTCGAGTACTACGCCAACAGCCTTCTAAGATCTGCTCAGATTTATGAGGCGCAGCCCTCGGCTTTTTGGTCGTTCGTCTTCGGGCTTTTCCGGCTGGCGGAAGAGCGGGGACTCTGTCATTCGTCCCCGGACGACAAAGCCTTGGGAACGGTTTCCGTCCCCCTGTTCTTTAAGGTCATACTCTTGTTCGGGATAGCCGCTCCAAGTAGGCTCAGCCAGCAGGACATGCAGCGGCTGTTCGATTTTTTGGTGGCTCATGCGGATCTCGTGAGAATCGAGTCGACGCCCGTCAGTAATGGGGCGCGTGCCGTCTTGTGTTTCGATTTGTCGGTCGGCGGACCTATCATGCCGGTGCCCGCGCCTGCCCCGGTCGACAAGCCGGGTCTTAGGTTTTTGTTCATGGAACGCTTGCTCAATGAATTTCGCAACGAGATTCGGACGGACGGCAAGCCAGAGGAAAATCCGCTGGCCTTGGTTCTCCCCAGACTCGGCGATCGTCTGCCGAATCAGCCGGAACTGACCGCGCGGCGTGCCGCTGCCAGTTTGGGAGTCGAGGCAATCGCCGCAACAGTGGGCCGTATCGAGTCACGCCGAATCAGCGGCGCCTCCCAATCCCTTTGGTCGAACCTGGACCAACTCGAATTGGCGCCCCTGAGTTCGGATATGCGACCGGAGATTCTCGGCTCAAAATCCACAGGCACTTTTGCCGCCGCGCTGGTTTCGGGTTCGGGAGCCAAGGACGAGAGCCTAGGCATTGGTTTCGGGGACATGCGTTCCGTAAAGGTCTACCGTAGCGAGCTTCCTGGTTTTTATATCATCGATTCCGGTGGGCAGGTCTTTCGCATAGGCGATCTGCTCGCATTAAACACCGACGATGAGATTATCCAGGTGGGGGTCGTGCGGGGCGGACAAATATACAACGGCCAGTTTTGCTACAACGTCGAACTGTTTGGAAATCGTCCGTGCTTTGTCCGATTTTTCGCCGACTCGCCCGGAAGCCGTGCGCATAAAGGTTTGTTGTTCAAAATGGGCACGGATGTGCCGGATAGTTTAGTCATTCCGCCTGTCAAGCTACGTTGCGGCGATACCGTCCTCGTGGAGGAGCAGGGAGAGAAAAACACCTTCCGAGTAGCCCGGCTTATCGAAGCCAATTCGAATTTCTGCCAAATAGCGCTTACGACAGTCGAAGCGCCAGCATCTTCCGTTTGAATACGCCTCGCTCGCGCTCAGACGAAACTCCAATCGGAGAACCTCGCCGCTTGGCCGCAGTAGACGCCTCTGGCATCGAGCAGATTCCAGATGGTTGTGTGCTCGATCAAAAAGCGACGCCCGTGTTTCGAGATGCGAATCCCCCGATAATCCTCGATATAGCCGCGAGCGGCGACTTCGGCTAGAAGGCGTTCCCGATTTTCCTGGTTCTGGCGCTCGGCGGAAAGGCGCGAGGGAAACGCGGTAAATTCCTCCCACTCCATGCCGAACAAGCTCATCGCGGTTTGATTGGCGTAGTTGAAAACCGGGTCCTTGGCCGTATCATGAGAAAGCACCGCGAACGGGGCGGAAAACAGATACCGGGCCGCTTCGTAGTGATTCATTCTCGGATCGACCAGCTCGCGCCCCGTCCAATGTCTATAGCTATCCCGCAAAATGGCTACGTGA
This sequence comes from Methylocaldum sp. GT1TLB, assembly GCF_051027445.1. Lineage (NCBI taxonomy): Bacteria > Pseudomonadati > Pseudomonadota > Gammaproteobacteria > Methylococcales > Methylococcaceae > Methylocaldum > Methylocaldum sp. GT1TLB. The sequence goes on along the minus strand of NZ_CP194898.1, from coordinate 3,086,848 downwards.
TCGGCCAAGAAACAGTTCTCTTCGCTGGGTTTGGGAAAAGCGGTCATGGACATGTACGGCTCTCAGGACGTAAATTAAGCCGCGCTTTGTAGGCGTAACCCGATAATAGCCCGTACCGAAGGCATTCCCGAATGACCGATAGCATCACTATTGCGACGGTGCCCGCCGGCACTGCCTGAATCGGCCGTTCGTCAAAAAAGAAGGACACCAGAGTAACAGGGGGAAATGGCTTTTGCGGTTAACGGAGGGATACAGTAGGCAGTTATGGAGAATATGTCAGCTGTCCCCTGGTGTCCGAAAGAAGAGGTTATGCAAAGATGTTAACGCAATGGGCGTGCCACGATTGAAAAATCAGTTAAAACAACGATATGCTCGTTTCGTCTGTGGGGTTGCAATCGGATTCGGGGCATCTGCCTCAATCCTGTGCGGGAAAACGCGCACCATACCTGTTCCGCCCGATCGGACATGCCTCGCGTTTCCACTGGAATTTGGCTCGGTCTGAAGTCATTGCGATGCGGAAGTACGGCGGTACCCTTGTCCATTGCTGCAGAGATGAAATGGGCCTCATCGAGGTTGTCGAAACCTGCGGCGTTCGCTCTCTTCATTTCGGCACCCATCCCAAACAGAGCGCCATGTCGCTCGCCGAACCCGATAAATTGGAGCTTTCTTATGCGAGGGCGATGCTCGCGGGACTTCTGTTCAAACCCGAGCCGCGCAAAATTCTTCTGCTGGGATTGGGGGGCGGTACGCTCGCGAGATTCCTGTTCAATCACTTCCCCGAATGCCGAATCGATGCAGTCGAGTGCCGACCGGCGGTCGCCGAGATCGCTTACGAATATTTCGGTCTTCCGAAGGATGCGCGACTCACCGTTCATGTTTCGGACGGAAACGAATTCGTCTGTGCCGAAGCCGACCGTCGGGAGGCGGAGTACGATCATATTCTGGTGGATGTCTTCGATCATCAAGGCCTTGCGGAGGCCGTAAATCAACAGGATTTCTTTTCGGCAAGCCGCCGGCTTTTGCACCCGGAGGGCATTCTCGCCATAAATCTGTGGGGAACGGAGACCCAGTCGCTGCGGCAGTCCATGGGACTGCTCAATCTTTATTTCGAAAGACGCACGATGCGCCTGCAGGTTCCCGGCCGGGGCAATGTGATCGGATTCGGTTTCGGAGAGCGACTCGAACACGCCGAGATCGCCGATCTGAAGCAGCAGGCGAAGACAATGGAGTTGCTCATGGGCGTCGAGTTTCCGCGTTTCTTGCGTCTGCTGTCCTATTCCGGCTGGCGGTGACGCGGCTTGTCTCGGTAGGTCAAGGGTTCTCAGTCTTCCGGACGAGGCCTGTACTGCCCCATGAGCTGTTGCTGAATATGCGGCGATACCGGTTCATAGTGGCTGAATTCCAGCGTATAGGAACCCTGGCCGGCCGTAAGCGATTTGAGCCGTGAATGATAGCTGCTCAGTTCGGCCAGAGGCGCGCGGGCGGCGACCGTCGTCATCCCGCTTCGCGATGGCGCCGTGCCGGTAACCTGGCCGCGTCGCGACGAGAGATCTCCGGTGACATCGCCGATCGTCGATTCCGGAATACTGATTTCCACGTTGACCACCGGTTCCAGCACGATGGGTCGCGCTTTCGCCACGGCATCCTGGAAGGCCTTCTTGCCGGCCGCGACGAACGCCACTTCCTTGCTGTCCACCGGGTGCGCCTTGCCGTCGTAAACCACGACGCGGACATCCTGTATCGGGTAGCCCGCCACGGCGCCGGTTTCCAATGCTTGTCGCACGCCTTTTTCGACCGCCGGGATAAATTGTCCGGGAATCGCGCCGCCTTTGACCTCGTCGACGAACTCGAAACCCGCCCCCCTCGGCAGCGGTTCGATACGCAGGAAAACTTCGCCGAATTGGCCGGCGCCGCCGGTTTGTTTCTTGTGTCGGTGGTGCCCCTCGGCCGGCGAGGTGATCGTTTCGCGGTAAGGAATTTTGGGCGGATGAGTGTCCACTTCCAGCTTGTACTGCTGTTGCATTTTTTCCAGCACCCTTTGCAAGTGGAGTTCGCCCAGACCGTGCATCACTTCCTCATGAGTCGTGGCATCGTATTCCACGTCCAGGGCGGGATCTTCCGCTTCAAGCTTGTGCAGGACCTCGGATAACTTGTGTTCGTCGCCCCGGCGCTTCGGAGTGATCGCCAGACCGAACACTGCATGGGGAAAGTCGAGAGGTTTCAAGTGGATATGGTCGTCCTCGGGCGCATCGTGCAGCACCGAATCGAACTCGATTTCATCCACCTTGGCTACGGCGCAAATGTCGCCCGGTATGCACCGCATCGCGGGAACGTGCTGCTTGCCCTGGAGCATGAACAGATGCCCTGCTTTGAAGGGCTTGCGGGACTCGCCGATGAACAGTTGCGTATCGGGGACGACGGTGCCTTGATGGATGCGGAATACCGAGATCTTGCCGACATACGGATCCATTTCCACCTTGAATACATGAGCCAGCGCATGCTTGGACGCATCGGGTTCCGACCGGAACGGCACGGCGTTCTTGCGCTCGGTGCTGGATGGCCAGCGTTCGAACAGGGGCGGGTTGCCTTCCTTGGGATTCGGCAGCAGTTTTACGAATGCGTCCGCCAATTCCGGAACACCGACGCCGGTGCGGGCGGAAACGAAACAAATGGGAACCAGGTGGCCGTTGCGTAGCGCCTCTTCGAAAGGGGCGTGCAAGGTTTCGGGAGCGATCTCCCCCTGTTCGAGGTATTGCGTCATGAGCTCTTCATCGACTTCAACCACCTGATCGATCAGCGCGCCATGGGCTTCGGTCGGTGACGAAAAATCGGTCCTGCCGTCCCCGTTGAAGAAGCAATCGATGACCCGTGTACCTTTGTCGGCAGGCAAGTTGATCGGGAGGCATTCCTTGCCGAAGGCATCGCGAATCTCCTTCAGGAGTTCCGGCAGGTTCAGATTGTCGCCGTCGATTTTGTTCACGACGATCATTCGACACAATCCTCTTGCCTGGGCCCATTGCATCATCCGGCCGGTGGTGAATTCGATGCCGTTGGCGGCGTTGATGACCACGGCCGCGGTTTCGACCGCATCCAGCGCGCACAAGGCTTGGCCCATGAAATCGGGATATCCCGGAGTATCCAAAAGGTGAATGCGGGTAGCTTTGTGGTCGATGTGGGTGACGGCGAGTTTCTGGGAATGCTGATGGGCTTTTTCGAGCGGATCGTAGTCGCAAACAGTGGTTCCTTTCTCCACACTGCCCGGCGTATTGATCATTCCCGTCTTATACAGCAGTGCTTCGACCAGCGTCGTCTTTCCCGCGCCCGCGTGTCCGACCAGTGCGATAGTCCTGATGTCTTCGGTCGAGTATGCGTTCATATCCGTCCTCACTCTCGCGATTTTGGGGGTTGAGTTCGAGTGTAGGGGAGTACGAGGGGTGAGTTCAAGTTAGCTTATGTTCTCAAAATGGACCTGAGTTTCGCCGATTCGACCTTGAGAACTCGGAGGTGCGCTCCCGTCGGATGGAGCCGTTCACCATTTCTCGTACGGCAGAAATATGCTGATCACGGCGGCGCCGATCCGATCTCCTTGAAATCTATCGGTTGGTGCGGATGCTTGATTACAGCGCGCAAGGAAAAAAATGTCTGTGTTACCTGTCCTTTCTTGCCGGCATTGATTCTTCCGTCGTTCCTTTTATCGGTTTAAGCGCAAGCATCGCCGATCGATTGCTAATCACACCGATAAGCAGCGCCATCGGCTACGCCATTGAGCACTCCGAGCTCCTTGAAGCTTTTCCAGACCACATGTGTGGCGCCTATCCCGTCGGCCTTTTTCAAGGCCCGAACCTTTGCCGCTTGCCGCCAATTCATGTCCTTTCCGTATCCCGAAGAGCCTTTTACATTGGCGATAAATCGGCAATTCTCCACGTCCGGCTGGAAAAGCTCTTTCGGTTCGGCATTTGAATCGCCCGTGGAAATTCCAACGACAACGAGTGCCGCGATGACGCGGAAAGCGATAGACATCATGACGACCTCCTCCGGCAAAGAATGGCAGCGGTTGACTCCCGATCTTCAAAGCTTGTGCGTAAAACGCTAATGAAGAACTCTTGACGCATCAAGCTGCAACTTAGATTTAAAGGGCGATGCAGGGTTCGCTTGATGTTTGCCGAATGGGGCACCGGCAGCGTTATGCCGCATGCATTGGGAGCAAGTCGTCGTTGAAACTGCGGTAAGAAAACAATAGGAGCCCGTTTGGCTCGTGCCTAAGCCGGGTCACGACTTCTCAAGTAGCTTTTCCACCCGCCGTGCCCGGTGATGTCGAGCGCGTCTGCCACCGCATAGGCTTCGCAGAGGAAGCCTTGCACGCATTCGCCGTCCGCGAGTTCCAGGGAGCCTATCCCTAAGGGAGCCGGGATTTCCGCGACAAAGCCGCCGAATTCCGCCACCGGCAGCTCCCAGACCTCGACTTCGATGGCGGCACCGGGCGCTTGCCGCAGCAGCCCGGGACGCTTGCCGTCCGGAAGGGCGTAGAGGCGATAGCTGCTTGCCGTGCGGGCGCTTTTGACTAGCTGCCCGCCCCGGCGGGTCAGTTGTCCGTTGAGCGGGAGCCCGGACAAATGGGCGCCGCAGACGGCGATCCGGACATGGCCCGGTTTTTCCCGCTCGGGTTGAGAAGAAGGCGCCGGCAAGGGCTGGCCGGTGGCGCCCATCGTCAGTCCAGCGGCGTAATGCAGCCGTTCGGCCAGATTCAGCAGGGCGTGATCGCTGCCGGCCGGGGCAAACAGCGTGATGCCGAACGGCAGGCCGCCCGGATTGAACCCTCCCGGCACGGCGACGGCGGCGAGGCATATCAGATTCATGAAGTTGGTGTAATAGCCGAGATTGCTGTTGAGCCGAACGGGATCGGCCTCGACCTCGGCAATCCGGTAGATCGTTCCCGTGGTCGGCGTCAGGATGATGTCCGCTTGCGTCCAAACTTCCTCCGCGGCCCGCTTTAGAGCCATGAGGCGATAGAAGGCGGCGAAGGTATCGCTCGCCGAGTGGTGCTTGCCGCGCTCGATGATCGTGCGTGTGACCGGGTAGACGGCATCCGGGTCTCTATCCAGCAGATCGCGTATCGCCAGATAGCGCTCCGCGACCCAGGGACCTTCGTACAACAGGCGGGCCGTTTCGAGAAACGGGGCAAAATCGATTTCGATTCTGCGACCACCGATGGCTTCCAGCCGTTCCGCGGCGGCCGCGAACAGCCGCTCAGCGTCCTTGTCGCCGAAGAATTCGAGCTGATCGGGCCGCGGCACTCCGAAACGGAAGCGCTCGGCGAATTCGGGCCGCGCCGTTCCATCGCATCGGGCATAAGGATCGGACGGGTCGAATGTCGCCACCACCCGGAACACCCGCCGCGCATCGCCGGCAGTCAAGGCGAATATCGACACGCAATCCAGCGAACGGCAGGCGGGCACGACGCCCGAGGTGCTGATGAGGCCCGGCGTGGGTTTGAGCCCGACGAGATTGTTGAACGCCGCCGGCACTCGCCCGGACCCGGCGGTATCGGTACCCAGTGCGAAGCTGACCCATCCCTTGGCCACGGCCACCGCCGAGCCCGAGCTCGATCCTCCCGAGATATAACCCGGATCGAAGGCGTTCGGGCAGGCGCCATAGGGCGAACGGGTGCCGGTCAGGCCGGTCGCGAACTGGTCCAGGTTGGTCTTGCCGATGGGAATCGCGCCCGCCTCGATCAGCTTCCGGACGGCGAAGGCCGATTGCTCCGGACGGTAGGCGTAGGCGGGGCAGGCGGCGGTGGTCAGGGTTCCCGCCAGGTCGATGTTGTCCTTGATGGCGAAGGGAATGCCGTACAAGGGGAGTTCGGCCGGCGAGCGCTGCTCCAGCGCATGGGCATATCGCAGGACTTCATCCGCCGGCAGACGGTAGATCCAGACGGGCTGCCCGGGTTCGGCGTCCAGCCGGGCGAGCAGGCCTTCGATCAATCGGACCGGCGTGATACGGCGCTGGCGGTAGGCCGCCGACAAGGTTTCGATATCGAGACTCGCCGGAAAATTATCGGTCATTGCTTATCCTCCGTTTGCAGCACGAGCAGGTCTTGCCCGGCGGCCACCGGGCCGCCTTCGGTGCAGAAAACGCCCCAGACGGTGCCGGCGGCCGGGGCCTGAATGTGAATCTCGGTTTTCATGGATTCGACGATCACCAGGAGATCGCCGGCCTCCACCCGGTCGCCCGTCCCCACCGCGATTTTCCAGACGCTGCCGGCCACATGGGACGCGACGGCCCGGGCGTCGGGCGGCAGATCGAGCTCGGTATCCGCCGCCGCTTCGGCCACGGCATGATCGTCGGCAAAGCTCCGTTCCGAACCGGCCCAGCGTTCCCGTTCCGCCTCGAATGCCGCCTGCTGTTTCGCCTTGAATGCGGCGATTTCCTCCCGGTGGGTCTCCAGAAACCGGTTGTACTCCCTGAGGCTGAAGGTTTCCTCGCGGATGTCCAGCTTCAGGCGTCCCCGGATGAAATCCTCGCGGTAGCGCGTCAGTTCGTCCGCCGTGACCGGGAAGAAGCGGATCTGATCGAAGAAGCGCAGCAGCCAGGGTTTGCCGTCCCGGAAATCGGCGGTTTGACGATAGCGGTTCCACATTTGCACGGTGCGCCCCACGAACTGGTAGCCGCCCGGACCTTCCATGCCGTACACGCAGAGGTACGCACCGCCGATACCGACCGCGTTTTCCGGCGTCCAGGTGCGGGCCGGGTTGTACTTGGTCGTCACCAGCCTGTGGCGCGGGTCGACCGGCGTCGCCACCGGCGCGCCCAGGTAAACGTCGCCCAGTCCCAGGACCAGATAGCTGGCGTCGAACACGATCCGCTTGACCGCCTCGATGCTGTCGAGGCCGTTGATGCGGCGGATGAATTCGATGTTGCTGGGGCACCAGGGCGCATCCTTGCGCACCGATTGCATGTACTTTTCGATGGCGAGCTGCGTGGACGGATCGTCCCAGGAGAGCGGCAGGTGGACGATGCGGGTCGGCGTTTCCATGTCGTCGATCGCCGGCAGTTCGCTCTCCGCGGCTATGAGCAGATCGAGCAGCCGTTCCTGCGGGATCGCGCGATCGTCGAAATGCACCTGGAGCGAGCGGATACCCGGCGTGAGGTCGACGATGCCGGCGATGTTTCGCTCCTTCAGCCACTCCATCAGGGCGTGAACCCGGAACCGGAGATTCAAGTCGAGAACCGGCGGACCGTATTCGATGAGCAGGTTGCAATCGCCGGACCGGCGATAGACCGCCGTGGGACAGGAGTCCTCGCCGGACCTTTCGTAAAGCACCGGGCTGCAGAGTGCGCGCGGATTGTCCCCGTGAAGTGTCGTCTGTCTTCGCGGTTCCGCCCGCGTAACAGTGCCGCCGTCGCCGATGCGGGACAGGGAAGCGTCGATCTCGTCCGCCAGTGCGCGGGCCTGGTCCGGGGTGACCGGCCGGAAGCGCACCGTATTGCCGGGGCGGAGTTGCCCCAGCTTCCACAGCTCGGCCTGGACGATCGTGACCGGACAAACGAAGCCGCCGAGGCTGGGGCCGTCGGGGCCCAGGATGACCGGCATGTCGCCGGTAAAGTCGACGGCGCCGACGGCGTAAGCGTTGTCGTGAATGTTCGACGGATGCAGCCCCGCTTCGCCGCCGTCCTGCCGGGCCCATTCGGGTTTTGGGCCGATCAGACGGATTCCGGTGCGGCTGGAGTTGTAGTGTACCTCCCAATCCGTGGCGAAGAAGGTTTTGATATCGCGATGGGTAAAGAAATCCGGTGCGCCGTGGGGCCCGTAAAGCACGCCGATTTCCCAGGCGTCGGTATAACTCGGGATCAGGTCCGTCGGCGGCCTAATGCCCGTCTGCGTCGTTGCGGCTGGCTTTTCGAGATGCAGCACATCGCCGGTGCGGAGTGCGCGTCCGGCATGGCCGCCGAAGCATCCAAGCGTGAAGGTCGATTTGGAGCCCAGATAATCGGGCAGGTCGAAGCCTCCGGCGACCGCGAGATAGGCGCGGCAGCCGTGGCCGTCGACCGGGCCGATACGGAGGACTTGCCCCGCTCTGACCGAATGCGCGGTCCACAGGGGCAGCGGTTCGCCATCCAGTTCTGCGCGCATCGCTGCGCCGCACAGCGATATCAGCACGTCGCAGTTGAACCGCAGGGTCGGACCGGTGACGGTCAATTCGAGCGCAGCCGTTCCTTCGGCGTTCCCGACCAGTCGGTTGGCGATTCGGAAGGCGAGGGCGTCCATGGGACCCGACGGCGGCACCCCCACGTCCCAATAACCGAGCCGGCCGGGATAGTCCTGTATCGTGCTTTGGGTACCCGGTTCCATCACTTCGAGCGTGCGCCGGCGATATTCGAAACCGGCGAGATAACCCGTGGTCTGGCTGCCTTCCCGGAATACCCCGTCGTCCGCGATCTGGCGGAGATAATCGAGGTTGGTTTCGATGCCGGCGAGCCGGGTTTCGGCCAGGGCTTGTTTTAAGATTGCGATGGCGCGGTCGCGATCCGCGGCATGCACGATCAGCTTGGCCAGCAGGGGATCGTAGAACGCGGGCACCTCGAGTCCGCGTGTTAACCAGTGATCCGTCCGCACGCCTTCCGGAAACGATACTTCGGTGAGGAGTCCGGAAGACGGCTGAAAGTTCTTGCCGGGGTCCTCGGCATAAATCCGAACCTGTATCGACGAGCCTTCGGGCTGGTGCCGATAGCGCTCGAAAAACGCCCGTTCGCCCGCGGCCAGCCGCACCATCCATTCGACCAGATCGACCCCGGTGACCGCTTCGGTGACGCCGTGCTCCACCTGCAGGCGGGTATTGACCTCGAGGAAATAGAATTGGCCCGTCGCCGCGTCGTACACGAATTCCACCGTGCCCGCCGAGCGGTAATTCACGGCGCGCCCCATGGCCAGGGCATGCGCATAAAGCCGTTCCCGCACCTCGGGACTCAAACCCGGCGCCGGCGTTTCCTCGACCACTTTCTGGTTGCGGCGTTGCAGCGAGCAGTCCCGTTCGCCGAGATGCAGAACGCCCCCTTGTCCATCGCCGAAAATTTGCACTTCGATATGGCGGGCGCGTTCGACGAATTTTTCCAGATAGAGCCCGGTGTCCTTGAAATTGGCGGCGCCGAGGCGCTGAACCGAGTCGTAGGCATCCACGAGTTCGGATTCGCTCCGGCACAATCGCATGCCAATCCCTCCGCCGCCCGCGGTGCTTTTCAGCATCACCGGAAAGCCGATGCGTTGAGTCTCGGCCAGAGCGTGCCGCACATCGGACAGGAGTCCGGTTCCGGGCAGCAGCGGAACGCCGTTCGCCTCGGCGATTTCGCGCGCCGTGTGCTTGAGTCCGAATCTTCGGATTTGCTCAGGCGTCGGGCCGATGAAGGCGAGCCCGCGTTCGGCGCATGCCTCGGCGAAAGCGGCGTTTTCGCTCAAGAAGCCGTAACCGGGATGGATGGCCTCCGCGCCGCTGCTTCGCGCCGCATCGAGGATGCGGTCGATGCGGAGATAACTCTCGGCGGCGGGCGGCGGGCCGATGCAGACGGCTTCATCGGCTTCTTCCACGTGACGGGCGTGGGCGTCGGCCTCCGAATAAACCGCCACGCTGCGGATTCCCAAGCGGCGCAGGGTACGTTGAATACGGCAGGCGATCTCGCCGCGATTGGCGATCAATACCTTGTCGAACATCGGTGTTCTTGCTCTTTCAGGATGGGGCGGGTCGTCCCGCCGTTTTCGCGAGCCACGGGTCGTCCCGCGGCGAATCGGATCACGGTTGATGGCATGCCCCGAGGCTGGCTGCCTCGTGGCTGGCGCGGTGCTTCGGCAACATGGAAAACCTGCCGGCGAGGTCGCTCATCCGTTCCACACCAGCAGCCGGATCGGTGTCGGGTTGTAGGCGTTGCACGGGTTGTTGAGTTGCGGACAGTTGGAAATCAGCACCATCACGTCCATCTCGGCGCGCAGCTCGACATATTTGCCGGGTGCCGAAATGCCGTCCGCGAAGCTCAGGCCGCCTTCGGGAGTTACCGGCACGTTCATGAAGAAATTGATGTTGGCGGTGATGTCGCGCTTGGTCATGACGAGCTGACGGGCGCGATCGCTGTGGGCCAGAGCATGCAGGAAGTTGTCGCGGCAGCTGTGCATGGGGCGCTTGTCGAGAGCATAGCGCACAGTGTTGCTCTCCGCGGCACAGGCGCCGCCCAGCGTGTCGTGGCGGCCGCAGGTGTCGGCGACGATGGTCAGCATGGGCCGCCCCTCGCTGGAATACAAAACCGAACCGACCCCGAGATAAAGATTGCCCTGGCGGCGTATGGTATCCACCGCACTGTAGCGCTCTTCCCGATCATCGGCGCTGTAGAAGAGGGTATCCACCGCCTGGTTGCCCTCCAGGTCGAGGATGCGAAAGATCTGGCCTTTCTTCACCAACCCCGTCCACGGTTCTCCGACCGGGCAGGTTTCGTCGAGAACGGCGTTTTCCGGAGCGAGTGTGCTTTCGATCAACATGGGTGTCCTCCTAGCAGGCGTAGAAACGCTCGGTATTGATGAAACCGCGCCGGTTCTGTTCGCACGAGGTGCGGCAGAGGTCGCTTTCACCGGCGGGCCCCGCATGCCAGGCGGTCAGCTTTACCGCCGCCGGCCGGTATTCCGGGTTCGGGTCCAGCGGGTGCGGTGCGGTCGAAAACACCACCAGCACGTTCATGTCGAAGCGCAGATCGACCACGTCGCCGGCCCGGCTGTGCCCGGAATGGAAGCGAAGTCCGCCGTCCGCATCCGCCGTCACCTTGCTGAAGAAATTGACGTTGGCGGCCAGATCGCGCTTGCCCAGGCCCCATTTGCCGAGTTCGATCAGGAGGCCGTCCCGGCCGCTGCGGTACATGTCGTTGCGGTGGGTCTGAAACGTGGCGGTGCCGTATTTGTCCAGAATCGATGCGTTGTCGCTGGTGCCGCACACGGTGTCGTGCCAGCCGACCGAATCGTGGATGATCGAGCACAGCACTCGGCCCATGTCGGAGTAGCACACGTGGCCGGCGGTGAGGAAGGCGGTGTGCTGGGCCTTTAGCGTATCCGGCATGTTGTAGCGTTCCAGCTTCTCCTCCTGGTTGTAGAACAGCGCCGAGACGTTGGCGCCGCCCTCCAGGTCGGTGAGGCGCAGCGCCGAACCGCGCCGCAGCAGGCCGGACCAGTGATTGCCGCCGGGAACCGTCTCCTCCCAGAGGATTCGGTCAGGGGTGAAGGTGATCGTCATGCTTGACCTCTCATCATCGAAAAATGAACACAAAAGAAGCGCCGCCGTTCTTGGCCGCAGAGCTCGCATCGGAACCGGTCGTGGTCATGCGGCAGCCCCCGGCTGTGCGGTGGCCGTGAGCTTGTCCAGCATTCCGCGATCGGTTTGCATCCCCGAGGTGGCGCGGATGCGGGACAGGATTTCCCGTTTCAGCTCGGTGAATTCGGGAGATAGCTTCATGTCCTGCTCGCGTTCCGGTGGCAGCGGAACCTCGTAGATCGAGTCGATCCGTCCGGGACGGGGCGCCATCAGGACCACCCGGTCGCCGAGATAGATCGCCTCTTCCACGTCATGGGTGACGAACACGATGGTGGGCCTTTCCAGCGCGAACACATGCAGGATGAGATCGTGCATCACCTCGCGCGTCTGCGCGTCGAGCGCGCCGAACGGTTCGTCCATCAACAGGATGTCGGGCCGGTTCATCAGTGCGCGGGCGATGGCCACGCGCTGCTGCATGCCCCCGGAAAGCTGGTTGGGATAGGCGTTTTCGACCGGGGCGAGCCCCATCAGCCCTATCAGGGCGTCGGTACGCCCGGAAGCGATTTCCACGTCGGCCGAAGTGATCTCTTCGCGCTTGATCTTGAGCGAGCGGCAGAAGCGGATGTTTTCGCGCACCGTGAGCCACGGGTACAGGCTGTAATGCTGGAACACCATGGCGCGCTCGGCTCCGGGACCGGACACCGGCCGGCCGTCCACCCGGATTTCGCCCGAGCTGAGGTCCTCCAGGCCGCCGATGCTGCGCAGCAGGGTGGATTTGCCGCAGCCCGAAGCGCCCACCAGGGTGACGAATTGGTTGGCGCGAATATCGAGGTCGACGTTCTCGAGCGCGGCGATGTGCCGTCCCCCGGTGTCGAACAGCTTGTTGGCTCGTCTGATTTCGATCTTGGCCGTCATGTTGATCACTTGAAGTAAAGCCAGGGGAAACGCTTGCGGTGCAGCCAGCGGAACGACTGGTCCATCAGCAGCCCGAACAGCCCGATCAGAAGAATGCCGGCAAAGATCTTGTCGGTTTGCAGGAAGCGCTGCGCCTTGAGAATGGCGAAGCCCAGTCCTGAATTGGCCGCCACCAGCTCGGCCACGACCAGGTAGGTCCAGGCCCAGCCCATGGTGACGCGCAGCGTATCCAGCAGCGCCGGTTTGGCGGACGGCAGTATCACCAGCCGGGTCAGTTCGCCGCGCGTCGCGCCCATGGTCTGCGCCGCCTCGATCTGGGCCATGGGCACGCGGCGGATGTCTTCGGCCATCATCAGCACCATCTGGAAAAAAGTGCCGATGAAGATGATGGCGATCTTGGCGCTCTCCTCGATGCCGACCCACAGCATCACCAGCGGAATGAAGGCCACCGCGGGCATGTAGCGGATGAAATCGGTGAGCGGTTCGAACAGCGCCTGCAGCGGCCGATAAGTGCCGATCAGCAGCGCCAGCGGCAAGGCCAGCACGGCGGAGATGGCGAAGCCGGCGGTCACCCGGTAGACGCTGATCCAGATGTCGCCCAGCAGGTCGTCCTCGGCGAACCAGCCGTAGATCCGGGTAACCACTTCTTCCGGCGCCGGCATGAACACCTTGTCCACCCAGCCGCTATGGGCCAGTCCCCACCAGGCCGCCAGCGGCGCCAAGAGGCCCAGCAGCGCGAGAACCAGATATTCGCGGCGGCCGATCTGTCCCCGTATCACCCACCATCGCTGGCGCGGGTTCGGGATGCCGCTGTCGCATTGAGCTGCCATTCTCTTTCCTCGATTGAAGCCGTTAAGAAAATGTGGAGCCTCCCCGGCGGAGGCGGGCCGCTGCCTATTTCTTGTCCGCAACTTCTTTTATCAGCGAGCCGTCCACGCCCTGGGCAAAATCCACGGTGCCTTCCATCAGTCGGTTGTCGAGCAGGAAGTCGGAAATGGCGGGCGCTACGTTCAGCAGCGACCGGGATTGGTCGGGCGGGCCGAAAGCTTCGAGGTTATCGGCCTCGGCGAAGAACTTGGTGCCGGGCAGAAAAATCTTGTACTCGTCGGTCTTGAGGCCGACGACCTTGGACATGATCTTGACCGCCTGGTCCGGGTGTTCGCGAATGAACTTCTCGGCGTCGTACCAGGCCTCGATCATGCCCAGGAAATCCTTGCGGTGGACGGCGAGGGATTTTTCCTGCACGACCAGGAGGTCGGGAATCAGTCCGGGGATGTCCTTGGAGCTGAACAGCGCCTTGCCCTTGCCCGACAGCTCGATCTTGTTGACCCAGGGGTTCCATACCACGGTGGCGTCGACACGACCGCTCAGGAAGGCCGCCGCAGCGTCGCCGGCGGACAGGTTGACGATCTCGACGTCCGCCTGCGTCATGCCGTTCTTGGCCAGCGCGGTCACCAGCAGGAAATGGGAGACGCTGAACTGCTCCAGCGCGATCTTCTTGCCCTTGAGGTCGGCGAAGCTCTTGATCTTGGGGCTGACCATCAGAGCGTCGTTGCCGGCCGAGTTGTCGTTGACCAGTATGGCCTTGAGCGGAATGCCCTTGGCCAAAGGGGCCATGGTGTCGGACCAGGTCTGGCAATTGCCGTCCAGCTGGCCGGCCGACAACGCGGAAATGGAATCGGTGTAGTTGGCGAACCAAACCAGTTTGACTTTGGCGCCGTGCTTTTTGAAATAGCCGTTTTTTTCGGCCACGTACCAGGCGACCCAGCCCGGCCAGTCGCTGACGCCGATCTTGACCTCGGCGGGAGACGGCAGGGGAAGCAGAAGAAGGCCGATCAAGGCCGGGAAAGCGAGAAAACGGCGCAAGGCATGAGCGAATAGGGACGACATCACGGGGCTCCTTTTCGGAAATTACACGGCGAGAGGGCGAACCGGTTCTTACGAACCGTCACGACCTCCCGGGCTTTTATCCCGCCGTGTAACCCCGCGAGCCACGGGGCCGGAAACTCTCGGACCAGACGCCCCCGAGCGGAGGGGCCGGAACCCTAGTCGCCATTTGTGAACGGTGCCGCCGAATGGCGCACCTCTCGTTACGGATGAGACCGAGCAGGATGCGTGCCAGCCTCGAATTCAGCGGCTTCGGCAAGATTCGGAACTGAATTGCGCGCGATTTGGACCGATTTCGGGGCGAGAGGTCGGTCTTGTGCTCCGAAATGGTGCAGAAAAACCGGATTCGACTATCGCCTAGAGTCTTTTATTGCTGCCGGAAGCAGATGTCCGTTCAGCCGATCCGGGAAGACCAACGCTGCTTATTGTTTTTTTAAGAGGCATGGCGCGCTTTGTGCTTTTGTAGTCTTTCGACGACTCACAGGGCTCCGCTGTTTAAGCGCAAGAAACACAGGAGCCTGAACTCATGAAAAACATCAAATCGAAGCGTCATCTGGCACTCATCGCGGGCGGGCTGATGAGTATCGGTGACCCGAGCCGGGCAGAAGAGACATCCGGTTTATTGGGGGGATTAAAGGTCATCAACGAATCGGCCTGGATGAAATCCCTGGGGCTGACCCTGACCGGCTGGATAGACGCGGGTATTACCTACAACGCCAACGATCCGGCGGACAACTACAACGGTCCCGTGATCTTCAACGATCGGGCCGGCGAGTTTCAGCTCAATCAGTTGGTGGTGGATTTGTCCCGAACCGTGAACGTCGAGGGCGGCGATTGGGACGTGGGCGGAAAGCTGACTTTCATGTTCGGTACCGACGCCCGGACCAACACCATCAACGCCTATGGCGACGGTCATTGGGACAACGACTTGATCGGCGACGACACGCGTTTCTACAAAATCGCGCTTCCCAACGCTTATATCGACGTGTTCGCACCGTTCGGCAACGGAATCACGGCACGGCTGGGCCGTTTCTATACCATCATGGGTTATGAAACGGGTCTGTCTCCGGACAACTTCTTTTATTCCCACCCGTATACCTTCCAGTACGGCGAACCCTTTACCCATACCGGGGCCATGTTCACCTACCCGGTCGTCAGCAATCTGTTGGTCACCCTCGGGGCCGTCACCGGAGGACACAATCAGTTCGGCGGATCGCTGGACGGCAATGCGGGCTGGGACGGTTTCGACAAGAATATGGAGAACTGGAATTTTCTGGGCGGCGTTTTCTGGAATACCGACGATAAGGCTACGTCGGTCGGACTCTCGATCATCACCGGGGATGTCAACGCCGATAACGACCTCGACGATTTTCGCCGGGAAACGGGCATCGACAAAAAGGACAATCGCACCTTCTACAGTTTCGTTTTCAAACAGAATTTCACCGATCACGTGCACTATGTCTTCCAGCACGATCACGGTATAGAGCAACAGCATCCTTTGAACAATTTCAAGGACGCTCAGTGGTACGGCATTCAGCAGCAGCTGATCTACGATGTCACCGATACCGTGGGCGTGGGATTGAGGGGCGAGTGGTTCCGCGATGACGACGGCGTGCGGGTTGCACAAATGTGTCCCGGCTGCGCCGTTCTTGCTTCCGGACCCGCCAGCTATTACGGCGTTACCCTTGGCTTGAACTGGAAACCGCTGGACTGGGTCGCGGTTCGTCCCGAAGTCCGATACGACTGGGCTGACGGAATAGACAACTACGACGCGCGCAAGAAAAGCGATCAGCTTTTATTCGCTATCGACGCAGTCATCAAGTTCTGAGGAGTTCCATTCTCCGCCGCGGATCGAGAGCATTGATCGTAGGGTGGGTTAGCGGAGCGTAACCCACCGATTCGAGGTGGTTCGGCGGGTTACGGCCTCCTGGCCTAACCCACCATCGATGGGTTTTGCTTCGCTCTACCCATCCTACAAACTACAAACAGTGGCGCTGTCGGCAGCATTTCCTGCTTAGTGCAGCAAAGTCAGTTCCCACCGGCTGTCGCGATCGTTCTGGCGGATGGTGTAGATGTGGCAATCGTCGCCGAGCACCTTGAAGTAGCGGTGCTCCGGCGTGGTCCAGCGGTTGAGGATTTCCACCTTGACTTTGCGGTCGTCGATCAACATCCGCCGCGGTTCTTCGTCGCCGCGATAGCCGGCATAACAGAACACCCTGATTTCGGAAAAAGATTCACGTTTCATGCGCCTTAGAACTGTCCAAAGGGTAACCTTTCTTAGACAGTTCCAGGGCGTTTGTATCGTCAAAGTGACGTGGAGTGGTTCCGGAGTCGGTCTAAAACGCCTCGTCCTTGAAATCCATGATGCTCCCGCTGCCGGAAAGAATGGCGGAAAAGAGCCCCGAGGTTCTGGGCAAGATGCGCTCCATGAAGAAGCGGGCTGTATCGAGCTTGGCCTGATAAAAGCCGGTCGTATCGTCCTTGATTTTTTCCTGGGCGATTTCCGCCATGCGCGCCCAGCAATAGGCCATGGTGGTCAAGCCGAACAGATGCAGGTAGTCGTAGGCCGCGGCACCGGCTTCGTTGGGGTCGGCGAGACTGCGCTCGGCGATGAAGGCCGTCGCGCGTTGCAGCCGGCCGAACGCCTTGGCCAGCGGTTCGGTGACGAAGGCCAGTTGAGCCTGCCCGGTACGTTCGTCGAGATAACGCTGGACCGGGTGGAAGAAGCTGCGCAAGTACCGCCCGGCATGGGCGGGCAGCTTGCGTCCGACCAGGTCCAGCGCCTGGATGCCGTTGGCGCCCTCGTAGATCTGGGCGATGCGCGCATCGCGCACGAACTGTTCGATGCCGTGTTCTCGAATATAGCCGTGCCCGCCGTATACCTGCATGGCCAGATTGGCGGTTTCGAACCCGAGATCCGTGAAGAAGGCCTTCACCACGGGCGTCAGCAGGGCGACGAAGTCCTCCGCCTGCTGGCGGATTCCGGGGTCCGGGTGCCGGTTTTCCTTGTCCAATTGAGCGCCGACCCAGGCCGACATCGCCCGCATCCCTTCGGTATAGGCGCGCATGGTCAAGAGCATGCGCCGCACGTCCGGATGGACGATGAGCGGATCGGCCGGCTTGTCGGGATTTTTCGGGCCGGTCAGGGCGCGGCCTTGCAAGCGCTCCTTGGCATAGGCCGCGGCATTTTGATAGGCCACTTCGCCGAGCCCCAGCCCCTGCAATCCGACTTCGAGGCGGGCGCTGTTCATCATCACGAACATGGCGCGGAGTCCTTTATGGAGATCTCCGATCAGATAGCCGGTGGCGTCTTCGAGGCTCAGGCTGCATGTGCTCGAGCCCTTGATGCCCATTTTGTGCTCGATGGCCGTGCAGAAGATGCGGTTGCGAGGTCCGAGGCTTCCGTCCGGGTTGACCAGGAACTTCGGCACCAGAAACAGGCTTATGCCCTTGACCCCAGGCGGGGCGTCGGGTGCGCGCGCCAGGACCATCTGGATGATGTTTTCGCTGAGATCCTGCTCGCCGCCCGAAATGAAAATCTTGTTGCCGGTGAGCCGATAAGTGCCGTCGGCTTGCGGAACCGCCTTGGTGCGGAGCAGGCCGAGATCGGTGCCGCATTGCGGCTCGGTCAGGCACATGGTGCCGGTCCAGCGTCCTTCCACCATGTTCGGAAGATAAAGATTCTTGATCTCCTCCGAGGCCGTCTTGAGCAGCAACTGATAGGCGCCGTGGGTCAGCTTGGTGTAGATGGCGAAGGACAGATTGCTGGCCGACATCATTTCCGAGGTCAGCACGTAGACCGTTTCCGGAAGTCCCTGCCCGCCGTATTCGGGGCGGCTGGTCAACCCCGGCCAGCCGCCTTCCCGGTAGCGCTGATACGCGTCCTTGAAGCCGCGCGGAGTGTGCACCTCGCCGTTCTCGAGCCGGCAGCCTTCCTCGTCGCCGCTCCGGTTGAGGGGGAACAGAATGTTTTCGGCCACCTTGGCCATTTCCTCCAGGACCGCATCCACCAGCTCGGGCGGCACGTCCTCCATGCCGGGCATGTCCTCCAAGTGCTGGTCGGCCAGGAACTCGTGGTAGATGAAGCGCATGTCGCGCAAGGGTGCTTTGTAGGTGGCCATGGCTAGTTCCTCAAAGGCTTGCCGGTTTCCAGCATGTGTTCCATGCGGGCGATCGTTTCCTTTCGCTTGACCAGGTCCATGAAGGCGCGCCGCTCCAATGCCAAGAGATCGTCTTCGGACAATGGCTTGCTGATGTCGGTATCGCTTCCAGTGAGTACATCGGCCAAGGCTCCGGCGACAACAGCGTCGTGGGCCGTGGCCTTGCCGAGCCGCCGGTACTGGCCGATGGCCATGTCCAGCGCGGCCTTGCCCGAAGGCCCTGGGAGATAAAAGACCGGCGGCTCGGGCGGCGCGTAGCTTTCGCTCAGCGCCAGCGCCTTTTCCTTGGCGTCGAACAGCAGCCGGTCGCGGTTCATGGTGATGCCGTCGGTGGGGCGCAGGAACAGAAGGTCTTTCGCTTCCTGGGCCGATTTCGACACAGTGGCGACGCTGACGGTTTCGAAGACGCGGGCGACCGGCGCCATCGGGCCTTGGGGAGATTTCTTGTCGGCGAAGGCGCGCAGCAGCATCTCCTTGCAGCCGCCCCAGCCGGGAATCACGCCGACGCCGGCTTCCACCAGCCCCATGTACAATTCGGCATGAGCCTGGACGGCATCGCAGTGGAGCAGAATTTCGCATCCGCCGCCGAGGGCCATTCCCGAGGGCGCGCCGACCACGGGGAAGGGCGCGTATTCGAGTGCCTTGAACGCCTCCTGGCCCTGTTTGACCATGTTCTCCACTTCCGGCCACAGCGCGATGTTGACGCCGAAGAGCAGCACCCCGAGATTGGCTCCGGCGGAGAAATTGTCGGCTTCGTTGTAAATCACCAGCGCGCGGTAATCGCTCCGCACGATGTCGACAGCCTTGTGGACCAGCTTGAGCACCAGAGGATCGAAGGTGTTCATCTTGCTCTGGAATTCCAGGCAGACGACGCCGTCGCCCACGTCCCAAAGGCTCGCCGAAGGATTCTTCGTCAGAGGCTTGCTGCGCCGCTTGACGTCGGCCAGCAGCAAGACGCCGGGTGGCCGGTTCACCGCTCGTAGAGTGGGCTTAGTCCCGCCCGTGCCGGTGAATGCAAGCCCGTGCAGCCGCCCGTCGACGACTTGGTAAAGCGGTCCGTCGTGTCGGAGCAGATCTGGCACGGGCTTGCCCATGGCTTCGAGCATCCGGACCAGGTTTTCGTCGCCGATCCGGTCGATCAGTTCGAACGGGCCGTACTGCCAGTTGTAGCCCAGCCGCATGGCACGGTCGACCGATTCCAGATCGTCGGCGACGTGCGGCGCCACCTCGGCGGCGTAAGCCAGGGTCTGGGCCATGACGCTCCGGGCGTATTCGGCGGTCTTGTCGTGGAACTGCAGCAGCCCGGCCAAGCCGCCCGCCTTCATCGCCGCGATGCTGGCGAGTTCCGGTTTGGTGCTGACCCGGTACGCGCCGGTTTGAAGGTCCAGCGCTTCCTTGATCCGCTCGCCGCGGTTCCGGTTCAAGCGATAAAATCCGCCTTTGCCTTTGCGTCCGGTATAGCCTTCCGCGATCATCCGCGTCACCAGGTCCGGCACTTGGCTGATGGCGTGGAACGGATCGTTCGGCGGAAGCGCCCGATCCATGCCGGGAACGATGTGGGGGACGAGATCGAGACCGACCAGGTCGAGCAGGCCGAATATGCCGGTTTTCGGGATGCCGAACGGATGGCTGATGACGGTGTCGGCTTTCTCGACGGTGAGCCCGAGACGCAGGGCTTCCAGGAGCCCCAGCTGCAGCCAGAAGATGCCGATGCGGTTGGCGATGAAGCCGGGCGTATCGTTGGAATGCACGATGCTCTTGCCGAGCCGCCGGTCGCCGAAGTCGACCAGCGCGGCTAGCGCATCGGGCCGGGTTTCGGGGCCGTAAACGATTTCCAGCAGCCGCATGTAGCGCGGCGGATTGAAGAAGTGAGTGATCAGGAAGTCGCGCCGGAAATTCTCCGGCATGTTCCGCGTCAACTCGGCGAGCGGGAGAGTGGAGGTATTCGAGGAAACGATGGAACCGGATTTGCGGACGCTGTCCAAGCTGCGGTAGAGCTTGTGCTTGATGTCCGGTTTCTCGATCACCGCCTCGACGATCCAATCGGTCTCGGCGAGTTTTTCGAGATCGTCCTCGATGTTGCCGGGCGTGATCCGCGCGAGATTCTTGCGGTGCATCAACGGGGGCGGATCGGTTTCCTGAAGCTTCTTCAAGGCGTTCTTGGCAACCATGTTCCGATCCGTTGCGCCTTCGGGCACGATGTCCAGCAACAAAACCGGGACGCCGGCGTTGGCGGCCTGGGCCGCGATAGCCGATCCCATGACTCCTGCGCCGATGACGGCCATTTTTTCTATTTTCATCATGTCGGCCTCACTTGACTTGGAGACGGGCCATCCGAGGCCCGCCTTTTCAAAGTTCAAACCGCTTCCAGAATCGTCGCGATGCCTTGTCCGCCGCCTATGCACTGCGTCGCCAAGGCGTAGCGCTTCTTTTCCTTTTTCAGCAGCGACGCCGCTTTTCCGGTAATGCGGGCTCCGCTCGCGCCCAGCGGATGGCCCAGGGCGATGGCGCCACCGTGGAGATTGAGCTTGCTCTCGTCGATGCCGAGTTCACGGATACACGCCAGCGCCTGGACCGCAAAAGCCTCGTTCAATTCGATGATGTCGATGTCCTCGAGAGCGAGCCCTGCGCGTTGCAGCGCCTTGCGGCTCGCGGCGACCGGACCTATGCCCATGATCTCTGGGGCGCAGCCGGCCACCGCGATGCTCTTGACGTGCGCCAGGGGTTCGAGTCCGTGGCGTTCCGCGTAATCCTCGGAACAGACCAGGACCGCGGCGGCGCCGTCGGTGAGGGGCGACGAGGTTCCGGCCGTGACCACGCCGTTCTCCCGGAAGGCAGGTCTAAGACCGGCCAAGCCCTCCGGAGTGGTTTCGGGACGCGGGCAGCCGTCTTCCGTTACGGTGCCGTCGGGTGTTTCGATGGGGATCAGTTCGTCGTCGAATTGGCCTGCGGCTTTGGCTTCCCGCGTTTTGCGCTGGCTGTCGAAGGCGAAGCGCTCCTGGTCGGCGCGGCTGATGCCGTACCGCTCGACCAGGTTTTCCGCGGTTTCCCCCATGCTCATGTAGGCTTGCGGATATTCCTGGTAAAGCCTGGGGTGAGGCATCGGATTGAAGCCCGTCATCGGCACCCGGCTCATGGATTCGACGCCGGCGCAGATGAACGCCTCGCCGGCATTCAGTTGAATGGCTCCCGCCGCCTGGTGTATGGCCTGCATGGACGAGCCGCAGAACCGGTTGATGGTGGTGCCTGCGACCGACTGCGGGAGACCGGCCAGGAATACCACGAGACGGCCCAAATTGAAGCCTTGCTCGGCTTCCGGAAAGGCGCAACCGAGGATCAAATCCTCGATGTCTTCGGGTTTGGCGCCGGTTTTGCGCAACAAGGCTTTCACCACTTGCGCGGCCAATTCGTCGGGGCGGATGCCGCTGAGCTGCCCTTTCTTGGCCGGGGTAAACGGCGAGCGGCAGTAGCCGGCGATGACAACGTTTTTCATGGTCTGCCTCCTGACAGGAAACGCCACAAAGGACAGGAGATCGCTCGATCTCCGAAACGGAAACAACAATTAAATACAGAAATGGCGGCGTATCGCCTGTGGCCGCCTAAATCGGCCGTGTCATCCGAAATTCTTAGACGCAGCGGGAATTAAAGGAACGTGCTGCGTGTCGTATTGTTAAGTCAGTTTCCGCAACTCGCGGCGAAGAATCTTGCCTACGGCGCTCTTCGGGAGTTCGTTGCGGAATTCTATATACTTAGGCACCTTGTAGGCCGCCAAGTTCATACGGCAGTAGCGGCGGACGGCGTCCGCATCCAGGCTCTCGTCCTTGCGCACGATAAAAACCTTGACCGTTTCTCCGGTCTTGTCGTCCGGCACGCCTATCGCGGCACACTCCCGAACAGCCGGGTGGGTACTTAAGACGGCCTCGAGTTCATTGGGATAAACGTTGAAGCCCGAGACGAGAATCATGTCCTTCTTGCGGTCCACGATATAGAAGAATCCGTTTTCGTCCATCCGGGCGATGTCCCCGGTACGCAGCCACCCGTCCGGCGTCATGACGTTTTCGGTTTCGTCCGGGCTGTTCCAATAACCCTTCATGACCTGAGGTCCGCGCACGTACAGCTCGCCAGCCGTCCCGACCGGCAGCGGACGTCCGTCGTCGTCCCGAACGCTGCATTCGGTGGATGGCACGGGAAGCCCGATGCTGCCGTTGAATTCCGTCGATCCGGGCGGATTGACGGAAACCACGGGAGAGGTTTCGGTCAAGCCATAACCTTCGGTGATCGGGCAGCCGGTCACTTGCTGCCAGCGGTTCGCCACGGCTTCCTCGGTCGGCATGCCGCCGCTGATGACGAACTTGAGCGAGCTGAAATCCAGTTCGTCGAAGCCGGGCGTGTTGAGCAATCCCTTGAAGAGCGTGTTGACGCCGGTTATGACGCTGAAACGCACCTTGCCGAGCATCTTAATGAGACCTTGCAGGTCTCGCGGATTGGTAATGAGATAGTTCAACCCACCCAGTTCGGTGAAGCACAGCAAATCCACGGTCAGGGCAAAGATGTGGTAGAGCGGCAGCGCGGTGATCACGACTTCCTCGCCTTTGACCATCGCTCGTTCCGGGGGAAGTCCGCCGACAATCCACTGGGTGCACTGCTCCACGTTCGCAAGCAGATTGCGGTGCGTCAGCATGGCCCCTTTGGCGATGCCGGTGGTGCCTCCGGTGTATTGGAGAAAGGCGACGTCTTCCAGTTTCAGATCATGCCTTTCGAAAGAAAGCAGGCTGCCTTCCTGCAGGGCCGTATTGAAGGAGACGGCCTCGCTGATGTGGGTGCCGGGGTTTCCCGTTTTGAACAGGCGCACGTACCAGTTGATCAGATAGGAGCGGGGAAACCGCAGCAGGTCGCCGAGTCCGGAAATGATGATCGCCTTGAGCTTTAATCTTGGAAGCGCGGCCGCTACTGCCGGGACGAAATTCTCGAGCATCACCAGGGCTGCTGCCCCCGAGTCTTGGAGTTGATGTTCCAATTCGCGGGCGGAGTAGAGGGGATTCGTGTTGACGACGATCAGCCCGGCGCGCAGCGCGCCCCATAAGGCAACGGGTTGCTGCGAGACATTCGGCAGCATGATGGCGATCCGTTCACCTCGTTCCAGGCCTAGGCGTCGGTTCAGGAAACTGGCGAAATGCCGGCTCAGCTCCTCGAGTTCGGCATAGCAAAGAGTCCGCCCCGAATTGGAAAGTGCCGGCCGTTCCCGATAGCGGGCGGCCATTTCTTCGAAAAAATGCGCCAGCGAAGAGTATTGCGGTTCGCCGATGGTTTCCGGGACGCCCGGCGGATAGCTCTTCAACCAGGGCTTTTCCATGACGTATTGCGACAAGGTGCTTTGAAGGTTTCGCATGGCGCTCTCCGCTGCACGATAAATCACTTGAACGGGTTCGACTCAACCCGCCGGGGCGTCCCTGGTCAAAAAGCGAATCACGATGTCCCTTATACCACCAATATCCTCCGCGAGCATATTGTGACGATCGGCATGCACGGACCGGAGAATCCTGTTCTTCGAGGTCAGGGCCTTATAGATCATCCGCGCGCTTTCCGGATCGAGAATCGGATCGTGATCGGCCTGTGCCAATAATACCGGACACTGCACGTCCGCGAGACTTTCCTCCAGTTCCTGGATCAAGCGGCGCAGTTCGTAGAGCGTACGCAGAGGCACTTCCCGATAGGCGTATTGCGGATATTCCGGCGTTCTTTCCACGAACGGCCGGCTGTTTCGCCGAGACATCCAGCGAACCAGAATGTTTGGGCTGCGGAGCAGCGGAGCCATGGGACCCGACGCGCTGAACTTGAAGGGCGGCGAAATCGCGGCTATCCCTGCCAAGCGCTCAGGCTGTTCGCTGGCCAGTTGCAGCGCCAACAGACCGCCGATTCCGGTGCCGACGATGTAAATGTGAGACGCATAAGCCTTCATGATCTCGTACCCGCGGCGCAAGGATTCGAGCCAGTCCTCCCAGCGTCGGTCTTTGAGGTCGTAGGGCGAAGTTCCGTGGCCTTTCAAACGGACGCCGAGGGCGTGAAAACCGAGATCGGCCAAGCGTCCGCCGAAGTCGCGCATTTCGGCCGGCGAAGACAAAAGTTCGTGGATCAGAATCACGCCGGCACCATTGCTCGATCGCGCCTTCAGAAAGAAGGGGCGAGGGCTCGCGGCCGCGGTTATCGCAGGAGACGTCAAACTTGGAGCGTGTTTGGCATAGTGTTTCGAATCCCATCGCCATGACCTGACCTCATCGTCGAACTGAAGATTTGCCAGTTCGAGAGCGCTTAGCTTCTTTTCCACCGATAGGGCGCGCTTGACTGCCTCCGTAATGCCGGAAATGGGTTCGATCTCGTTGGCATAAACCGAGATTACGTTTTCGATGCGAATTTCATCGAATTCGTGTTCGTGAAGCAGCTTGGGCAGCAACCGATAACGATCCGGATGAACTTCGATCAGCCCGCTGGCTTTCGCGGTATCGATCAATTCTTGCAGACCGGAATGTTCGCCTTCCAGCAGGTTTCGATATTCCTCGGGGTCTTGCAGGCTGCGGTGAAGATGTACGTGCGGCAATCGCTGGGTGTATTTGATGGCCAAATACAGGCTGCGGAAAAATTCGGCCCGGTCGATCTCGATCCGGTTACGTCTTGCGCGATACAAAATCAGTGTCGAGGCGAGGTGGCTGAGATTCACCGTCACCGCCTGATACATCTCGCGCATATATTTGTTGCGCACGATCTGGGCACGCTGGCGCAGCCGGCCGGCCAGGAGCCGCTCTTTCGTGTTGGCGGGTTTCCGGGTGACGGCGAAGACATCGTCGATTGTCCCGATGCGCGGCGCTACCCATTTTGCCAGCCAGGTTTCCCAGTGGTGCCAGGACTCCGACGCGATAATCGGATGTCCGAACTGGATATCCATATCGGTGTTGCGCAGCAGGATATTCCCCTCGATCAGGATTTCTTCCGCAGCCCGCCGGCTCAGCCCACGGCTCAACAGTTCGGCGGCGCTGCTCAAAATATGTTCGTTGATGCGTATGGGATAGAAGGTAATGTTCGCCGGAACCACGATGGTGGGTTGGTGCGCGGCGGCCAGCAGGGCTTCGCGGCTCTCCATCCCGAGCGCCTCGGCCCATGATGTCAGACGCTCCTGCTGCCCTTGGTGCTCGGCGCGGCGCACGGCCATTTTGAAGATTTCAAGACCCATCGCCAGAACGGCGGCCCCGGTATGGTGTTTGCGCCTATCCATGCTGACTCGGGAGTAAATGCTGTAGCGGCCTCTTTTGTCGAGAACCCGGCGGTCCTTCACCATGCCCCCTTCGGGAAAGATGACGACCTTGCGGCCGAGCAGGATTTGTTCGGCGAGCCAGGGCAGAAGTCTCGGGTAGTTGTTCGGGATGACGCCGACGTCGCGCAGGAATCCCGCCAGGACACTGTCTTCCTCCTCGAAGAATTCCGCCGAGGCCACCGAGCAGCAGTAGACCTTTCTGGCCTCGTACATCAGGTATTGGGGGATGAAGGTCTCGAATCGGGCGAAGTGGTTGAAAAGGAAGATATGGCCGCGATCAATGATGTCCGGGCTGCCGTGTAAGGTGATGCGGACCTTGAGCAGCTTCTTGATCTGCCGGAAAACGCGCACCGACCAGTCATAAGTCGAGGTGTTGATGCCATATTCCGGATCTGCGTTCGGATGGCCTTCCATGTGGCGTTGTTTGAGAAACATACTTTTTCTGTCGGGTAGCGTACTCTCTCTTTTCATTTAGATCCATCTGTGCCGATTGATTGCTCAATCGGCCGTCACCACCGTTTTGGTGGGACGAGTGGTATAGTAGGCCGAAAATTCAGTGCCGTTATCTGGCCTTTTTGTAGTCGCTTTCTCATGACGTGGACGGAAGATCCCGAAATTTCGCCGGATGAGTATCCGGAGCGAATCAGTAAATCCCAGTTGAAGCGCGAAAGCGCAGCCTTGCAGGATCTTGGAGAAGAGTTGATCGGCTTATCCCGCGAACAGCTCGAGCGGCTGGACTTGCCTGTAGAGCTGATGGAAGCGGTGCGGCTCGGACAGTCCATCACCGAGCGCGGCGCCCTTAAGCGGCAGCGCAAGTATATCGGCAAAGTGCTGCGCCATATCGACGCTGAACCCATTCGGGCAGGGCTCGCGGCCCTCAGGAACGAGAGCGCTGAAGCGGTGCACCGGCAGCATGTCATCGAGCGTTGGCGCGATCGCATGATAGCCGAAGGCGATGCCGCGATTAACGAATTCTTGGCAGCCCATCCGGGAGCCGACCGGCAGAAGTTGCGGCAGCTGTCCCGAGACGCGCGCCGGGAGCGCGATGCGGCGGCTGCCCCCAAGTCTGCTCGCTTGCTGTTTCGGTACTTGCGGGAAGTTCTGGAGTGAGGTTGACCCGTGAAGTATCGGATTAGGTCGGTTTTTCTGCCGATCCTTTTCGCAGTCTTTGCCGCCGCATTTCAGGTTGCAAAGGCCGAAGAGAGTATCGATCGGCTGCTGTTTTCGCGGAGGTCGCTAGGGCCGGCGGAGTTGGCGGTCATCGTGAACGAGGCCGACCCGTCGAGCGTCGCCATCGGCAATTACTACCAAAAACGGCGAGGCATACCCGAGGAGAACATGATACGGGTGAGTTTTCCGCCGGGTACCGACAACCTGCCGCGCGCGCAGTTCGAATCCGTCAAGCAGGCGGTGGACAGTCGGACGCCGCCGGGGGTTCAAGCCTATGCGCTCGCATGGATGGCGCCGTTCAGGGTCGATTGCATGTCGATCACCTCCGCTTTCGCGCTAGGTTTCGACCAAGCCTATTGTTCGAGCAAATGCGGCGAAACCAAGCCCAGCGGATACTTTCATTCCACCAGCCGCGCGCCTTATACCGATCACGGCATTCGGCCCGCGATGATGCTGGCCGGGCGCACGGTCCAGGATGTCCGCAAACTGATCGATCGCGGCATCGCCTCCGACCGGACCTATCCGGCCGGTACCGGTTACTTGCTGAACACCTCCGACAAGCACCGAAGCGTTCGGGCTGTCACGTTCGACAAGACGGTCGATACGCTCGGCGCGGCGATTCGGCTGCATCGGGTTGAAGCGGACTTCATCAGCGGCAAGCAGGATGTGCTGTTCTACTTTACCGGACTGGCGAAGGTGCCGGATCTCGACACCTTGGGTTTCGTGCCCGGGGCGATGGCGGATCACCTGACCTCGTTCGGCGGGAGGCTGACCGAAAATGCCCAGATGAGCAGCGTGCGCTGGCTGGAGGCGGGGGCCACGGCGAGCTACGGCACGGTGACGGAACCCTGCAATATCCTGAGCAAGTTTCCTCATCCGGCCGTGGCTATGTGGCACTATCTGGAAGGCGATACGGTACTCGAAGCCTATTGGAAAAGCGTCGCCCGGCCGGGGGAGGGCGTTTTCATCGGCGAGCCTTTGGCGGCGCCCTTCGCGCCTCAATTGATCCAGCATAAAGGCCTAGTCACCGTCAAGCTGTTTTCCCCGAGGTCGCACATGCTGGCATTACAGGCCGCGACCAGCGCTATCGGACCCTACCGTTCGGCGGTCAAAACCTATGTCCTCATACCCGGCTATAATGAACTGTCCTTCCAATTGCCGGATACCGCCGCATTTTATCGATTGGCCTATCCGGGCGGCGAACAAACCAAGAAATAGTTCAAAAGAATTCGTGCCGGTTTTCTTTCGGCTGCCGAGCGGCGCAGCAAAATAACTGATGAGTCTTTTTTCGTTAGGGTTTTTGGTCATTTCCGTGCTGCTGGTTTCCGGCATCCTGACGGGAGCGGTGCGCGGTTACGCGACCAAACGCTTGCTGGATCTGCCCAATGCCCGCAGTTCCCACCAGGTGCCGACGCCCCGCGGCGGCGGTTTGGCGGTCGTGCTGTCTTTCACGCTCGTCGCGGCCGGTCTCCACTGGCTGGGACAAATCTCATTCGAGCTTTTTATGCTCGTGCTCGGGGCACTGCCGATAGCTGCCATCGGTTTCTGGGACGATCACGGACACGTACCTGCAAGATGGCGTCTAATCGTGCAGATCGCTTGCGCCGGCTGGGCGCTTTATTGGCTGGGCGGCTTCGAATCGATCCGGTTCGCCGCCGAAATTTACGAATTGGGCTGGCTCGGCCCCGTTCTCGCCGGTTTGCTGGCGGTCTGGCTGTTGAACCTGTTCAACTTCATGGACGGCATAGACGGCATCGCGGGAATCGAGGTTGTTTCGGTGGCGATATCCGCGTACGGGCTTCTGGCCTATCAGTCGCCGCTGTTCCCAGGGGATGCAAATGTTTTATTGTTAGCTTTGGCGGCAGCGGCGGGCGGCTTCTTATGTTGGAACTGGCCTCCCGCGAAAATCTTCATGGGGGATGTTGGGAGCGCGTTCGTCGGGTTCGTTCTGGCCGTTTTCGCGCTGCGTACCTCCGTCGAAGGTACGCTGTCCCTGGCGGTCTGGCTGATTCTGTTCGGCGTGTTTTTCGTGGATGCGAGCGTGACGCTGGTGAGGCGTATGCTCAGCGGACAGCGCTGGTACGAGGCGCACCGCAGCCATGCGTACCAGCGTGCGGCGCGGCGCTGGGCCAGTCACAAGCGGATCAGCCTGTCGGTCTTGGCCATCAATCTGTGCTGGTTATTGCCTTGGGCCTTCGCGGCGGTGCGCTGGCCGCAGCTGGAGCCGGTCTTTCTGGCGTGTGCCTATGCGCCTTTGATAGGCTTGGCGCTATGGCTGGAGGCAGGAAAACAGGGGGGGTAAGCGATGCAGGACATGCTTTCGAAAATGCGCTCGGGAACGATCATATTCATTCATGATTTGATCATGGTGGCGCTCGCCTGGCTCGGCGCTTATTGGCTGCGGTTCAATTTGTCGTTGCCGCCCGAACTCGAAACGCGGACTTCGCTGCACTGGCTGCCCCTGGTCCTCGTCGTCCAAGCCGTGTTTTTCCGCCGCTTGGGACTGTATCGCGGCATCTGGCGGTTCGCGTCCATTCCCGATCTGGTCCGTATCGCCAAGGCGTCTTGCCTCGGGATTGCCACGATCGCCATCATCCTGTTTTCCGTCAATCGGCTGGAAGGCGTGCCCCGTTCCGTCATTCCGCTCTATGCGGTGCTGCTGCTATTTCTGTTGTCCACGCCGCGGCTGATCTACCGCATCTGGAAAGATCGCGGCGCGCCGATGTCGGCCGGGCGGCGCGCGCTGATCGTCGGTGCGGGCAAGGCCGGCGAAATGCTGGTGAGGGACCTGCTTCGCGCCGCCGGGACCGAGTTCGCCCCGATCGCGTTCGTGGATGACGATCCGAAGAAGAAAGGAAGCGAGATTCACGGCGTGAGAGTGAGGGGACGTTGCGAACAGATTCCGCGGCTCGTCGAGAAATTGGAGATCGAGACGATTCTGATCGCGGTGCCATCCGCCACGGACAAGGAGATGCGGCGTCTCGTCGAAATTTGCGAAGGAACCGGCGTCCCATTTCTGACCTTGCCGTCGATGCAGGAAATGCTGTCGGGCCAAATGTCGGGGCACCTGCGCGAAGTCTCCATCGAGGATTTGCTCGGACGCGCGCCGATCAAGCTCGACCGGCAGGGCATTCAGGCCCATCTCGGCGGAAAGCGGGTTCTGGTTACCGGCGGAGGCGGCTCGATCGGCTCGGAGCTCTGCAAGCAAATCGCACAATTTTCCGTTGCCGAGCTGATCGTTTTCGAGCGCTCCGAATTCAATCTCTACCAGATCGAACGGGCGTTGAGGCGCAGCTTCCCCGGATTGCGCCTGTCCGCGATACTCGGCGATGTCACCGACAAGCTCGCCGTCGAGCAGGTGATTTCGCAATATCGGCCGGAAGTCATCTTCCATGCGGCGGCGTACAAGCACGTCCCGTTGCTGGAATATCAGGTCCGCCAGGCAGTTCAGAATAATGTTCTGGGTACTTATACGGTGGCGGAAGCGGCAATCGCGGGCGGCGTCGACGAATTCGTGCTGATCTCCACCGACAAGGCCGTAGCCCCCGAAAACGTCATGGGAGCGACCAAGCGGGCGGCGGAAGTCTTGGTGCAGAGCATGAACGGCGTCGCCGGGACTCGTTTCATCAACGTGCGTTTCGGGAACGTGCTGGATTCCGCGGGCAGCGTGGTGCCTCTGTTCCGCGAGCAAATCAGGGCCGGCGGGCCGGTCACCGTGACTCATCCCGATGTCACCCGCTATTTCATGACGATACCCGAGGCCTGCCAATTGATCATGCAGGCCGCGACCATCGGAAAAGGCGGAGAAGTCTTCGTGCTGGACATGGGCGACCCGGTCAAGATCAGCTACCTGGCCGAACAGATGATCCGCTTGAGCGGCAAACGCCCCGGACAGGATATCCGGATCGAATATGTCGGACTCCGGCCCGGCGAAAAAATCAGCGAGGAATTGTTCAACGATCATGAGGGGCCCACGCCGACCGAGCACAGCAAGCTCTTGCTGGCCCATCCCCTGACCGTCGACTATCGGATGGCCAAGAAAGCCGTGATCGAGCTGGCCGAGGCTTGCCGGTCTTTCGACGAGGCCGCGATCCTGCACAAGCTCAAGTGGCTGGTTCCGGAATACGTCCAGCGTACCGCCGCCGAGTATGGAGAAGACGATCGGTCCGCCATTCAGCGATCGCTTGTTTTATAATGTGTTGTCGGGTACCATACCCGC
Source organism: Methylocaldum sp. GT1TLB (assembly GCF_051027445.1). Lineage (NCBI taxonomy): Bacteria > Pseudomonadati > Pseudomonadota > Gammaproteobacteria > Methylococcales > Methylococcaceae > Methylocaldum > Methylocaldum sp. GT1TLB. Next base: position 3,055,912 of record NZ_CP194898.1, on the reverse strand, counting down.
TTTTTCGAACAACGCCAGAGTTTGGAGCGTGCAGTAATGAAGACCTTTAGCGCAAAACCGGCCGAAGTAAAACGCGACTGGTACGTCATCGACGCGGAAGGAAAGACGCTGGGGCGCCTTTCGACGGAGATCGCGCGTCGTCTGCGCGGCAAACACAAAGCGGAATACACGCCTCATGTCGACACCGGCGACTACATCATCGTCGTCAACGCGGAAAAAGTGCGTGTTACCGGCAATAAAGAGCAAGACAAGATCTATTACAAGCACACCGGTTACATCGGCAACATGAAGTCCGTGGCCCTGGGCAAGCTGCGCGGAACTCATCCGGAGCGCATCATCCAGACCGCCGTAAAAGGCATGTTGCCCCGCAATCCTTTGGGCCGCGCCATGTTCAGCAAGCTGAAAGTCTATGCAGGGCCCACGCACAATCACCAGGCTCAACAGCCCAAATTGTTGGAAATCTAATTTAAGAAGCTGAATCAACCATGGCACAAGCGCAGTATTACGGAACAGGTCGCCGCAAAAGCGCGGTCGCACGCGTCTACGCAAAATCCGGAACCGGTCGTATTGTCGTTAACGACAAACAACTGGAAGAGTACTTCGGCAGAAAGACCGACCAGATGGTCGTGCGCCAGCCGCTCGAACTCGTGGCTCTGGGAGAGAAGATGGACGTGTTCGTCAAGGTCGCAGGCGGCGGTCCCACCGGCCAGGCCGGAGCCATCCGCCATGGATTGACCCGCGCCCTCATGAGCTTCGACGAAACCCTGCGCCAGCCGCTGCGCAGAGCCGGCTACGTCACCCGCGACGCGCGCGAAGTCGAACGTAAGAAAGTCGGCCTGCACAAAGCAAGACGCCGTCCGCAGTACTCTAAGCGTTAATGCAAGGCGCGCCGGCTTCCCCGGCGTGCTTTACTACTGGGGGATCGTCTAGCGGTAGGACTACGGACTCTGACTCCGTCAACCCTGGTTCGAATCCAGGTCCCCCAGCCAACAATTCAAAGGGCCATACTTCGGTATGGCCCTTTTTTGTTGCCTGACGCAAATAGAGCTTTGAACGCGTGCTCAGAGCCTATCTCAGTAGGCCGTTCGAGGGGTTTTGGAACCTACCGGGTATTCAGGCATTTTAGTGAAATCCTGTCTTGCGCGGTTTTCCGATTTCCAACGGTCGTCGGTATAGGATGGGCTGAGCCTGCGAAGCCCATCGATCGCGAACTGAGTCGGATAGGTAGAGCGAAGCGACAAATCGGCAGGATTGATGAAAAACATCCTTGTTTTTCACCCTAGAGCATTTTCCGATCCGGTATCAGGGAGCCCGATAGGTAGGTCGGCAATCCCTTGCCGACCTACGTTCTTCCCGCCCGAACACGAATCCGTACACCGGGATGAAAAACGCTCTAGCGGGCGCTCCGCGTCCCAATCCTCTCCCGGAGGATTGGTGCCGATTTGTACGGCAGCGCCGCCCGCAGGGATGGCGCGGCATGAGCCCCATCGATCGCGAACGATGCCTGTCCTGAGCCCCGTCGAAGGGCGCTTCCCAATGGTCAGCACATCCTATGGACTAGATGAGACCGAAAGACCGCTTCATTGAAGTGCTCCGCCTTTCCGACTTCTCATATCGGGACCTGGAGCTACGAACCGGAATTGATCGGTATCGATGGCAGAATTTGATCAACAAGGAAGGGCAAAAGCTGACGGGAGAACACTTCGAGGCCATGGAAAAGGTGTGGCGGGAATATAAGGTTGGATTGCATTCGGCGAGACATGCCTGGAGCGCGGGCAGGTTAGCCCCGAGATCGAGGAGTCCAGGAAAAAAACTAAACGAGGCTGGATAATCGCCGGAAGATCGCTGCAAGACAAAAGGGCTAGCCAGCCCAAGCCAAATTTTCTCTCCAACTTCTTGTATGCATTAGGCTGATAAAAAAGTCAGCTTACACTTAAAAACAATTATCCCGTCAGTGAACAAAAACCTGTGCCAAGACCTCACACACCGTTAAATTCAAACTGGCGCACGGGTTGCGATAAAATTACCACACCACGATGACACTCAGTGTCAGTGAGGAACGAACTGATGGATACCCTTTCCCCGGAAGAACGAAGCAAGCGGATGTCGCTCATTCGAGGCACAGGATCGGCCCCGGAGATCAAGCTTCGTCGCCTTGTCCACGGAATGGGATTTCGTTATCGACTTCACGTCAAGGAACTGCCAGGAAAGCCTGACTTGGTTTTTCCTTCGAAACGCGCGGTAATTTTCATGCACGGCTGTTTTTGGCATCGCCACCCCGATTGCAAGCTTGCAAGACTACCAAAATCGAAACTGGACTTTTGGAAGCCAAAGCTGGAAGCGAACAAAGAACGGGACTTACGCAACCAGAAGGAGTTGAGATCCTTAGGATGGCGGGTACTAGTTGTCTGGGAATGTGAAATAGATAATACCGAACGTTTGTCACTGATTATCCGGGAATTTCTGCGGGAACAAAAAGGTGAAAAATGAAATCCGTTGAGCTTTTCGCGGGCGCGGGAGGGCTTGCCATGGGAGTATCCCTCGCGGGCTTCGATTCGCTAGCCGTTGTGGAATGGGATAGATGGGCGTGCGACACGATCAGGGAGAATCAAAAGCGCGGATATCCATTGGTCCACGATTGGCCGCTTTGGGAAGGAGATGTCCGACATTTTGAATGGTCCTCAATCCCCGAGGGAATTGCCCTACTTGCGGGAGGGCCGCCATGCCAACCGTTTTCAATGGGAGGCAAGCACAAGGCGTATGGCGATGAGCGCGACATGTTTCCAGCGACGGTGGAACTCGTCCGGAAGCTAAGGCCAAAGTCCTTCATCATTGAAAATGTAAAAGGTCTTACCCGTTCAAGCTTCGCGAATTATTACCAATACATCCTGCTTCAACTCGAATTTCCGGAAGTCACGAGAAGCCACCGTGAAACATGGATGGATCACTTGCGCAGGCTGCAAGAAGAGAAAACCTCCGGCGCGCTTCATGGGAGGGGGCTTACATATAATGTTGTTCCTACCCGTGTGAACGCCGCTGACTATGGCGTTCCACAAAAGCGTGAGCGAGTCTTCATCGTGGGCTTCCGTTCCGATCTTGGCATAGAGTGGTCGTTCCCACGCCCAACGCATTCATTCGATGCGCTCCTGTATTCCCAATGGGTTTCAGAAGAATATTGGGACAGGCATAACGTACCAAAGTTAAAGCGTCCAAAGGTACCGGAAAAACTTGAAAGTAAAATCAAGAATCTAAGTTCGTCGCTTCTGCCACTGGACGAAATCCCATGGCGCACCGTTCGGGACGCTTTAATGGATATTCCAGACCCTAGGAAGCAATCGGCAAAGGAGTTCTACAACCACAACTTTCAGGACGGGGCTCGAGCATACAAAGGCCATACCGGGAGCCCGCTCGACCTTCCGGCAAAAACCCTTAAGGCAGGGGATCATGGAGTGCCTGGAGGCGAAAATATGATGGTTCTGGAAGATGGAAGCGTTCGTTACTTCAGCGTGCGCGAATCCGCTCGCCTTCAGACGTTCCCCGATGGTTATATTTTCCACGGCTCATGGACAGAGACCATGAGACAGCTTGGTAATGCCGTTCCCGTCGCCTTGGCTCGTCGAGTCGCGGCGTCGGTGGCGGAACGACTAGCGGAAGCCGAAATACGCAAATTGAGTCGCACTGGAGAAAGGAACGTCGCATGACGGATACCAATGTCGTTCCTTTCAATCCGCTCGATAAACGGCATTTAGGGGAAAGTGTCGGTCAAGCCATGCTGCGACGACCCGTTATTCCCTTGGGAAACTTGAAAACCTTCAATGGCGCGGGAATCTACGCCATTTATTACACCGGGACCTTTGCGTGCTACGAGCCAATTTCCGAGCGCAATCGCAATGAGCAATTTAGCGCTCCTATTTATGTTGGCAAAGCTGTGCCGAAAGGCGCGAGAAAAGGCGGTGATTTGGAAGCATCTCCCGGAAAGGTTCTTTTCGACAGGCTAAAGCAACACGCCAAGAGCATCGAAGAAGCCTCCAACCTGAATATTACCGATTTCCACTGCCGCTATTTGATCGTGGACGATATTTGGATTCCGCTTGGCGAGTCCTTGCTTATAGCGAAGTTTGATCCGTTGTGGAACAAACTCATCGATGGGTTTGGCAATCATGATCCAGGGAAGGGACGCCATGCCGGCATACGTCCACGGTGGGATGTTCTTCATCCGGGGCGTCCCTGGGCCGGGCGGTGCCAACCGCGTGATGAAACAGCCGAACAGATAATCCGTGAGGCTCGTGACTACCTCCGAAACAACCCGCCCCCTGAAGACAGCACCGTGATAACAACCTGAACCCAGACGGCGTCAGGTTCTGGTTATGGGGAAGGTGTCAGTGGGGAAGGTGTCAGGCTTTGGTTTATGACTATTTGATTTTGGAGCGGAGCTGCTATTGTGCGGGAAATCTTCAACATCGCGATGGGAATTTTACTAGCTTGCGCGATTCTCGCTGGAGGCTTTCTATTTATTCTTTACGCAACCGATCGATACCAGCAATTTAAGATCGCTCAGGAAGAAACAAAAAAAGCCAACATCCTTAAGGATGCTCAACAGCTCGCCACTCAGCGGGAACAAGCGCGTTTAGCAGAGGAAAAACGAGTCCAGGAAGTCGAACAACAATACAGGGCGTTCTTAAAGGCCCATCGAAGGCCGGAATGCGAGCGTAACGATATCACCTGGGATCAGTTGGTGAAGTGTAAGAATGACGAAAGCCGCCTCAGATCGGAGTTTCAAAGACAGCCACCCGGTTATAGCCCATCCATTCAAACGCCCGGAAAAACACTGGCCTCGATCAATTCCGAGGACGATATAAAAAGACTCCCAGATCAAAACCAGCCGGCGAAGAAGTGCGCCATCTGGCGACTCAGAATCAACGATCCATCGTTCGATTCCAAGAGCGTAAGGCAGAACATCGAATTATTTTGTCGGTAAGACGGAATATTTTGCCTCAGTTCCCCAGCGAGCCATCCGCCGCCCACGGTGTTCAGGTTGAACATGCATACATGATATGTATGCTGACGGAATGGACATCGAGTTCGATCCCCTAAAAGTAGCCGCGATTCTTCGCAAGCACGGTGCCAGCTTCGCTCACGCGGAAACGGCTTTACGCGATCCGAACGCCTTAACCATGGAAGATCCGGACGCGGAAGGCGAACAGCGCTTGGTAACGCTGGGCATGGATGCATTGGGACGAATCCTGGTCGTTGTACATGCGCCGCGTGGGGATCGGACGCGCCTTATTTCGGCCCGAAAGGCCAGCCCAAAAGAGTGTGAAGCTTATGCGTGACGAATACGATTTCAGCAAAGGCCGACGAGGCCCGGTAATTCCCTCGCCAGGGAAAACCCGAATCACCATTTTCCTGGACGACGACATCATTGAAGCGTTCCGCATGAAGGCAGAAGCGGAAGGGAAAGGTTATCAAACGCTGATTAACGAAGCGCTACGCGCAGCCATTCAGCCGGAGAATGCGCCGATCACCCAAAAAACCCTACGGCGGATTATCCGAGAGGAACTGCATACGGCCTGATTACCCGATGTTTGAGAAGGTGTCAGGCTTTGATGGCGACGAAACCTTGGCTCGACATACCGAATAACGCCGGCGACAAGGTTTCGCGATCCGCGACCAGAACACTCAAAATTCCCGGCCGCCCTTTGAAGGATTGCAAAAAGCAGGAACACGCATTGACCAAGAGGTTATGAACTGCTACGAAGGTCTTTACGAAGCCGTTCGGTAACGGCCAGCTACCTTCCGACCCATTGAATGAGTAACACCATGATTACCATCGAGCTTTCACCCGAACTCGAGAACCAACTCGACACCGTTGCCAAAGAGCACGGGAAAAGCAAGGAAGAATGGACCCGAGAAGTGATTCTCGAATACCTGCAAGACTTGCACGATCTTAAGGAGGCCGAACAAGTCATGAAGGACATCAAGGAAGGGCGGGAGAAAACAACATCCCTCGAAGAAGTCAAAAAGGTGTCAGGCTTTCGTTGTTTGATAACGTAAATGATAGCGAGGAATCCGGCGTGGTGGAGATCCATGAATATTTCATTACCGATGCCGATGGAAGGGGTAAGGCTGTGGTCATCGACATCGAGAAGTATCAAACGATTCCGGAATCGCTTGAGGAGCCGGAGGCGATCCGAGCACACAAATAGCGTCAGTTCTCACATTCCAACACTCCCCCTGGCGCCCCGAAAAGCAGCCGCCAACCTTTTTGCAAGCATGGAGTCAGTCTTGATCACGCGGAAGCGAGCTTACGCGGTTCATGATCTGAACGGCGAACGCGGGCGGGCCGTTCGGAATTTCGATGCCGGCTCGTTCCGCTTCTTTCCTAATTCCGCCGTAGCCGCTCTGTCCACGCTTCACATCATCGAATGGGCACTCATGACGCCCTGCGCGTCCTCGATACTCCAATTCCGAACGCTTTAACTGACTAGTGAAACTCCGTCGTTCGGCTTACGGACTCGGCTGGAGCGAGTGCAATGCTTGCTACCGCGCAGGCCGGCGGACGACGACAAGCTCCACTTCCTACGTTCGGCGGGGGTCAAGTGCGTTAAGGCTTGGTTAATGTCGGGAGGAGTAGAAAGGAGGCGCGGAACGAATTGCATGATCGGCCGTAGAGAAACACGGCGTATCTGGATCAGGCAACTCCGCTTGTCTTTGTAATGGGTTAGGGGAGTTTCGATACAGATGAACGCATCAGCAAAAAAAATTTGGCGGATAGCAATGTTGCTAACATTGATGATGGCACTGGACGGGTGCTATAGAGTGGTACACCCCCATCACCACGGCCATGCGTATGGCCACGGCCACAGACACCACTACCATGGCGATGGCGGGTATCACAAGGGCAAACACGGGCACGGACACCGCCATCACCACCATGATTAACGGGCTTTACGTATTCCCTGGCTACGTGATCTATGGATGCTATGGGTTTTTCACACTGCCGACGCATACGCCGACCGCCAAGGCACGTGTCTTGGCGGTTGATCACGGGGTCAGGTCTCGCATTCCGACGTAAAAACGAGCCCGGTAGGGCGGGCGTGAACCATCGCCGCTAAAGCTGTCAGGCTTTGGGGATTCGACTGATGTCCCATGGCTGGCATGTTGGTTTCCTCCCCTCGGCCATCAGCTGTCTTTAAAATCAAAGCAAGGTGGTCACCGCATCGCACTCGCCGGTCGTCAGCTCGAAATCGAAGATCGCAAGATCCTCTCGCATGTGGGCTTCCGAGGCGGTGCCGGTCAGGGGAACGATGTCGATCTGGGTCAGATAGCGGAAGAAGATTTGCGAGGGCGTACGCTGGTACTTTGCGGCCAAGGTCTGCAAGGCGGGGTGTGCGATGACCTGGGGATTGGCGGTGAGCGTCCAGAAGCTCTGATAGACGATTTGGTGTTGCCGGCAGAAGGCGCGAATCTCGCGGTCGTAACGGGTCTCGGCATAGAAGCGGTTCTGGATCAGCGCCGGCTTGATGGCCGCCTGCCGATACAACCGCTCGAGCTGTTCGAGCGCATAGCAGTTGCTGATTCCCAATTGCTTCACGGCGCCAGCCTCGAAGATCGCTTCCATCGCCCGCCATACTTCCATCGTGTCTCGCTCGTTCGCTAGAGGGGAATGCAGTACCAGCCCATCGAGATACGGGCTCTGAAGATTTCTCAGTGAGCTCTTGCACGATTGGGCGACTTGCTCGGCCAAGCTCGCCTTCGGATCGTACGGTATTCGGGTGGGATCCTGCCCATTCACGGGCGTGAATTTGGTCTGGAGATAGAGTTCGGCACGGGTCAGCCCCGCCTTCAAACACGCCGCGACGCCGGCACCGACGCCCGGCTCGTCGTAATGCTTCGGCTGGGCGGCGGTATCGATGCCGCGAAATCCCAAGGTGATGGCCTGCTGCACCAGAGCCGCCGTGCGGTCCTTCTTCCATGCCGTCCCGTACAGAATCTTGGGTATCCGCACCCCGTAGGCGGATCTCACGAAGTCGGTGTCTTTCATCGATGGTCTCCGAGCGAGAGGACGTTAACTTTAAACTGTTTGACTAATGCCGCATGACTAATGCATTTGTTTCAGAGCGTCGGCGACAATCGTACAAGAACCGAACTCTATAGGACTAATTACGGAGACGCATCCGGCGACGGACAGATCGGCCGCTATGCGGGTAAACCGGCAGTGGATCCAGGGGGAATGCAAACTGCATGTTTTCGGCTTCGCCACACTCGAAAGTACGCTATCCGGCATTGAAGTTGACGCCCCTTTGAAATCTCGGAACAAACCGAAATGTAGTCACCCCAGTGGCGTGAGCTACTGCTCTCGGGCAATGTTGAAGCCGAAAGGTAAAATATGGCGAACGGGGCGAAGTGTGCAGCATATCGGCAAGCATCGATTCGGGGCGGCGTCCCTGTTCGCACCAGGTCATAAGAGCCTATCCCAGTAGGCTCAAGAAACCCTTCGACAAGCTCAGGGCGAACGGCCTACTGGGATAGGCTCTAAGTACGATTTCGGCCGTCGAGGACACCTCAGGATAAGCCTTACGATGTCTCATTTTTGCCACGCGTATACCTTCGATCCAACTTACGGCTACACCCTGGATAGGCTCCTGCAAGTCGGAGCTCCGGTCATACCGGATGATTTCGCGGCTTTTTGGGAGGCCCGCTACCGGCGAACCTTGACGGTATCCCCCCAACCGCGTCTGAGCCGATGGCCCGAAGGTCGGGAGGGCTTCTCCGTGTACGACCTCGAATACCGTTCCACGGACGATTTCATCATCGGCGGCTGGTTGCTTCTGCCGCAAGACCGGTCGGTGCGGCGCGGCATGGTGGTGGGGCACGGCTATGGCGGCCGGGATGCGCCGGATTTTGACCTTCCCGTCGCGGATACCGCCTATCTGTTTCCCTGTTTTCGTGGCCTTTCCCGAAGCCGCCGGCCGCCGATTTCCGAGGAGCCGTACTGGCACGTCCTGCACGACATCGACAAGCGCGACCGTTACATTCTCGGCGGTTGCGTGGAGGACTTGTGGCTCGCGGTGTCGGCTCTGCTCGAGCTGTACCCCGAGACGGTCGGTCATATCGGCTACATGGGCATCAGCTTCGGCGGCGGCATCGGCGCCTTGGCGTTGCCCTGGGACGCCCGCATCCGGAGGGCGCACCTGAACATGCCCACCTTCGGCCATCATCCGCTGCGTCTCGAACTCCCGACCGTAGGCAGCGGGCGCGCGATCAGGGATTACCAGCAGAAGCACGGTAACGTTCTGGACACATTGCGTTATTACGATGCCGCGAGTGCGGCGGCGTATACCGGGATCCCCGTTCAGGTGGCGGCCGCCCTGTTCGATCCGGTGGTGGCACCGCCCGGACAGTTCGCGGTCCATAACGCCCTAGCAGGGCCGAAGAGCCTTTATGTCCTGGAAGCGGGGCATGTCGATTATCCGGCCAGGGCGCGGCAGGACGCGGAACTGCGGGACATCCTCGCGGATTTTTTCGAAGCGCTGTAGTTGCATGAAGCCCGAATCCTTCGATCGCTGCTTACGACACTTGGTAATTCAGCATGAACCGTGAATATCATCGTTGGTATAGCCCGCGGCTGAATCGCGACATGGAACTGCTGGTGTTCGGCCATGCCGGAGCGAAAGTGTTGGTGTTTCCGACGCGCGACGGGCGATTTTACGAATACGAGGACTTGCGTATCGTGCAAGCACTGGCCCACAAGATCGAGGCGGGACAATTGCAACTCTATTGCGTCGACGGCTTGGCGCACGAGACGTTTTATTGTGGCTGGCGGCACCCGGCGGATCGAATCCGACACTATATCGAGTTTGAGGACTATATCCTCAATGAAGTCTTGCCGTTCATGGCCGCGAAAAACCCGCATCCTTGTGTCATTGCTCATGGCTGTAGCCTGGGCGCCTTCTATGCCGCCAACATCGCGTTTCGTCACCCGCACCTGTTTCGGAAGCTCAGCGCATTTTCCGGGCGCTACGATCTGACCCTGAGTGTCGAGCATTTCGGCAATCTGTACGACGGCTATTACGACGACAACATCTATTACAATACCCCCTGCCATTTCCTGCCCAATCTCGGGCAATGCGACCAACTGAACGCCTTGCGCGCCATGGACATCATCCTCGTCGTCGGTCGGGAGGATCCCTTTCTCGAAAACAACCGTTATCTGAGCCGCATGCTCTGGGAAAAAGGCGTGTGGAACCACCTCAGCGAGTGGGACGGCCGCGCCCATCAAGCCCACTACTGGCGCAAGATGGCGCCGCTATACGTGTGATTTGGATGTCCGTTTTCAGACTAAAGTACCTGTGCGGAAATGTCGCATGAGGCATGTACGACAGGCCGAAAAGTTTTTGCTATCGTCGAAATCGCCTTGTTCCATAAGCCATCGCTTTCGTCGCAGCAACCCATACAGGTATCACTATGGCCAAGAAAACATCCTCCGATTCAAATGACACTGGAGAAAAAATCCTTCGGGAAACCATCGTACAGATGACTTCCGAAACGCACCAAGAAACCGTGATGGAAGCAACCGCCCTGGAAACGCCGGCACAAGCAGCCGTTCAAGGTTTAAGGGAAGGTGCGGGCGATGCGCGCGAAGCCGTTTCCGGAGGCGTGTCGGCCGTAAGTCAGACCTTGTCCGAGGTTGTTTATAAAGGCTTTTATTATCTATCGTACGGGGTCGTTTACAGCGCTCTGGTCGTCGCGAGCCTGATACCCACCGATAATGCCATGGGCGAAGGAATCCAGGCCGGCGCGGACGCTGCCAAGAAATCCTTTGACGAGTACCAGAAGGAGCGGGCGGCTCATCGGGATTCGGCCGCTACCGTTGAAGCTCCCGCGGACGCGGGCTTAGCCACTTCCTGAGCCATTATCCTAGAAACGGCAGTTGACCGCTTAGATGCGGTAGAAACGCCGCGAGGATTCCGACCGTCGTCCCTTCTGCCGATTTCACCGTTTGGGTGAAGCCGCTACGTGCCCGATTGCACGGCGGGCGGGCCACCTGGCGGCGTTGCTCCTTCTTGCGGGAGACTACCCCGCGGCGGCGTCGCGCCTTGCCAGCCGACCCGCCCGCCGCACACTCGAGCACGTCCAACTGCCGTTTCTAGGATTATCCGCCTACTTCGAAAAAACCCCGCCTCGTTTCGCGGGGTTTTTGTTTGTCTTTTCGTTAATCGATCGGACGATAACACTCCGGCAACCGGATGTTCTCCCTTGGCACCTGGCGAACTTGCATGCGCCGGCGGGGGGATCGAATGTCGTCCATCATCGACAGCGGGTGAGAGATCAATGTGAACGCGCCTAGTTCATCTCCGCCAACAGCGAAGTCCGGAGACTTTCGAGAGCCGGAGTTTGTTTGCGCGCCTCGGGTAGTCCGTCGATTTCCTCGAGCGCGGCGGCGAAAGTCCGTTTGGATTCGTCCATGCGCGCCAGCGCCTTGAGAATCATTCCCTTTTTGTAGAGCAAGAAAGGCATACGCTGGTGGGTTGCGAGCATTTGATCGACCCGCCGCAACGCCGACTCGTAGCGTTGTTGCTCCATCTCCAGCGTCAGCGCCCGCTCGCTCAGCACGTGCAGAGGGCCGAGCCGCGCGATTCCGTCGTTCAGCACTTCTATGGCCTTGTCCGTTTTGCCCGCCGAGTGAAAGGCGTCGGCGGCGTAGAGCACGTGATCGGGTTTTATGTCCTTGGAGAGTCTGACGGCTGTCAGGTACGCCTCGGCCGCGGCTAGCGGTTTGCCCGATACCGACAAGATATCGCCGGTGAGCACGTGGCCGCGCGCCTTGGCGGCATCGTTCGTTGCCTGCCGGAGAAATTGCCGCGCGGATTCCAACGCGGCATCCGGCTGTTTCAGCACGAGTTGCGCCCGGGCCAGATGGAAGAGTGCGTCGATCCGTCCAGGAGCGAGTTTGATCGCTTTGGCGAGGTCGTCGTGCGCATGGTCGGCGTGACCCTCGTCGAGAAACAATTGGCCGCGTTTTATGAGCAGATCGGCGTTCTTGGGGTGATGAGCGATTTCGCGGTTGAGATCGTGGATGCGTTCGTGCACGTCGCCGTGAGCCAGCGTGAAGCCAGAATATCCCAGCAGTGCGGCAATAAGCAGTGTTCGTCTAGACATGAACTTTTCCTAGGTGCAAGAACGTGCCGGGACCCGAGCATTGAGCACGGGTGCCCGGCGTCGGAAGTTTATTGATAGGTGACAGTGAGTTTCGGTCGTTGCGACTGCGTACCGTACTCGGACGAACGCAGATCGACGCCGTCGCTGGTGCCGCCGTCCACGATCATGAGGCCGTTGTTCGCGGCCGCTCCGTTGACCCAGCCCTGTACCAGCGAGATGCCGGCGCCGTTGAGCTGGATGGTGTGGGTGCCGGTCGCCGAGGGCTGGAAGGAGCCGATCAGTACGCCCTGATTGTTCAGCGGATCGACGCTGTTCCAGGTGGCGCCGCCTTCGGTCCACGCCGTGTTCACCGCATACAGGTTGTAGGTGCCGTTGCTGAGGTTGGAAACCCGCAGCGTGACGGTGGCATTGGTCACGGTGGCCATTGCCGGGATTGATGAAACATTCCACTTCATCAAACCGATGAGGCGGCCGTTGGTGCCGTCGGCGCCATCGGCGAGTACGGTCGTGGCATTGCCGTAGTTGGTGGTGGCCTTGCCGCTTGCGACATAGGTGTCTTGCGTGCCGGCGTAAGCGTTTAGGCCGTCCTGCAACTGTACCGTTTGCGGCGCGCCGCCGGCCGTGTACATGCCGGCGTCCACGTTGGCGACGCTGCTGCCCGCAACCGCGCTGAACACGGCGGTCTTGCCATCGAGCGGACTCGCATCGCTGTCGATGCTGTCGTTCCCGCCCTGATCCTGCGGCGAGAGGGTGCGCGTCCCTGGAATGAACCGCACGTAGTAGCTGCCGGCCGCAACACTGTCGAACTGGTAGGCTCCGCTCGTGTTGGTGGACTGGGTGGCGACCAGCGTATTGGTATCGGTATAGAGCCGCACCTCGATGCCTTGCAGGAAGCTCTCGCCCGTTTCGCGAATGCCGTCCGCGTCCACGTCCTGCCACACCACGCCGCTCACGTTGGCCAACTGCGGCGGCGGTGTTCCGCCCTTGGTCATGGTGAAGTAGTCGCGCACCGTGCCGTTGTTGTTGAGGAATTTGGCGTCGAGCGTCAAACCGTTCACATCCAGCACCATCGAGCCCAGTTCGTTCAGCGAGATGTACATGGCCGGATGATTGAGCGTGCCGCCGCTTGTTTTACCCGAGCTGCCCGCCACCGCGTAGACCGCGCCTGCGTGCGATGCGCCGACGCCCGATTTGGTGTAGGCCCCGGTGCCGTCGATGCGGCCGCTGCCGGACTGCACGACGTGGCTTGCGTCGCTGAAGGTCGAGGACGAGCCGTAATGGCCGTCGATGAACTTCGAGCGTTCATAGGAATGGCTGTGGCCGGTCAGTACCAGGTCGATGCCATAGCTCTCCAGTATCGGCAATACGTTCTGGCGCATTTCGACCAACTGGGTCTCGGTGTCGGAATTATGCGAACCCTTGGAGTAGGGCGGGTGATGCCAGAAGGCGATATTCCAGTCGGCGGTGGAAGCCTGCAGATCGGCTTCCAGCCAGTTCAACATCGGGCTGCCCACGGCGCGGCTCGAATCGTGGGAATCGAGCACGATGAAGTGGATGTTGCCGTAGTCGAAGGAGTAATACGCCTCCGTACCCGATGCCACACCGCCCGCTTCGCCATTGCGCGGCAGCGAGAAGATGTCGTAATAGGGGCCAGTCTCGGTGCCCGAATCGGCCGAGGCGCCGTCGTGGTTGCCCAGCGTCGACCAGGTCACGGACTGCCGTAGCATGTCCGGATACATGTTGAACATCTTCGATTGATATTCGGCATCGGTACCGCTGCTGTAGGCATTGTCGCCGAGTTGCAGCCACAAATGGGTGGGATTGGTGCCGGTGAAGTTGCGATAGGCGTTGTACACGGCGGCCTGGCCGGAAGTGCCGGTGCCGGCATCGCCGATCACCCAGATGCGCGTCGGCTGCTGTGTGCCCGTGGTCGGCGCGGTGTGGAAATAGGTATTGCTGTCGCCGCCCGAGAGTGTCTGCGTGGTGGAGCCGATCGAGTAATAGTACTTGGTCTGCGGATTGAGTCCACTCACCTGCACGCTGTGCTCGGTGGTCGACGCGGCATCATCGAAGGTGAGCGTCAAGTTCGTAGGGCTGGTGCCGACGCGCACCCGGCTGTTCGAGGCCACGTCCGAGCGCCAGCGCACGATGAGCCCGCTAGATGTGCCCATCTGCAAATAAGGGCCGCGGGTGACCGAAAGCGCGGCGGCATCGCGGGCCAGCGTCGTCGCCATCAAGGCGGCAAGAGTCAATGAAAAAACGCGGAAAAAGTTCGACGGCTTCATAGAAACTCCCTGGTGTTGGTTGTGGAGCCGCCGGAATACTACGCAGCACAAGTGACGAACTAGTGACAGGGATACGACGAAAACGAAGCTCAGCGCATCGAAGACTTCCAGGTGAGCCGAACCTGTAAAGGTCATGAATCGGTCATCGAACCGTCATCAGGCTGACCCGAAGCGATTTATAGAATCCGGGCCTCCAGAAACTCCATGAGGTGTTCCATGCAGGCCTTCGATCGACAAACACGCAATATTCTGTCTCCCATCGGCAAAGCTGCCGCGTCCGCGCTCCTGTTGGCCTTGAGCATGTCCGCTCAAGTCTTGGCGGAGGGCGGCGACATTCAGCTTTCCGCCGGCGGTGAAATCGCAGGCGCTACCATTCAAGTCCCAGGAGCGCCTGACCGCATTCGAATCCCCGTCGGTCAAATCACAGCGGACGGAGGCCGTCTTCCCCTATTTCGCCCGAGTGACCCGCTCCGGCTTCTTCACGATCTGCCGCAAATGGAACAGGGCATCCAGTTCGGCGATGTCGGCGAGGGACGCGCCATCGTGTGGAGCCGCTGCGACCGCCCGGCCCGTATGTGGGTGGAATACGCGTTCAACGAACAATTCACGGATTCCAAGGTCATCCGCGGTCCTCATGCGCTCGAAGTCTCCGACTTCACCGCGCGTCAGGACCTGGTCGGGCTGCCGTCCGGAAAGGACGTCTACGTGAAGGTCTGGTTCGAGGATCTGACCAACGCCCGCAACAAGAGCGAGCCGGTCATCGGTCGTTTCCACACCGTGGGCAAGCACGAGGACATACGCTTCGTGTGGGGCGGCGATACCGCGGGACAGGGCTGGGGCATCAACGAGGCGTTCGGCGGCATGAGGATCTATGAAGCCATGCGTCAAGTGAAGCCGCAGTTCTTCATTCAGAGCGGCGACAGCGTCTACTCCGACGGTCCCATCGAAGCGAGCAAACCGGCCGAAAACGGCCAGATCTGGACTAACCTCGTAACGCCCGAAGTCTCCAAGGTCGCCGAAACCCTGGACGAGTTCCGGGGCCGCTACAAGTACAACCTGCTGGACGCCAACCTCCGCCGCTTCAACGCCGAAGTGCCGCAGATCTGGCAATGGGACGACCATGAAGTGGTCAACAACTGGTCCGATGCCAAGGACCTGGCCAACGATCCCCGCTACACGCTCAAGGAGATTCCGGTGCTGATCGCTCACGCCACGCGCGCTTTCCACGAATATGCGCCCCTGCGCCCGCATACGGCGGAAGAGTCCGAGCGTCTCTACCGCAAGATTTCCTACGGCCCGCTGCTGGACGTGTTCGTCATCGATATGCGCAGCTACCGGGGCCCGAACACGGCCAACTTGCAGACGCAGGAGGGACCGGAAACGGCGTTTCTGGGCGAAGCGCAGTTGAAGTGGCTGAAAAAGGAACTGAAGAAATCGCGGGCCACCTGGAAAGTCATTTCCGCCGACATGCCCATCGGCCTCAACATCGGCGACGGCGTCGATGCGAACGGCCAGCCCCGCTGGGAAGCCATCGCCAACGGCGACAACGGCCCCGCCGTCGGCCGCGAGCTGGAAATCGCCCGCCTCTTACGCTTCATCAAGCACGAGCGAATCAAGAACATCGTGTGGCTGACCGCCGACGTCCATTATGCCGCCGCGCATTTCTACGATCCCTCGGAGGCGCAATTCAAGGACTTCTCGCCGTTCTGGGAATTCGTCGCCGGCCCGCTCAACGCCGGTTCCTTCGGTCCCAATACCACCGACGGCACCTTCGGGCCGCAGGTCGTGTTCGCCAAGGCGCCGCCGGCGGGTCAGGCCAACCTCTCGCCCTACGCGGGCTTGCAGTTCTTCGGCGAGGTCAACATCAACCGCAAGACCCACGAGTTGACGGTGGATCTAAAGGATCTTTACGGCGCGTCGGTATTCAGCAAGACACTCAAGGCTGAACACGGACGAGATCCCGACTGAGCAGACAACCGAGCCAGGCCCCGAATTGGTGAAAACGCATGTCGACGCCATCGGCCCATGGAAGCGTTCCTTCGTTCGACATTCAAGCGAACATTAATCGTAAGGGTGGGTTAGCGCAGCGTAACCCACCGACTCGGGCAAATTGGGGGCCATACGGCTTAAAACTGATAAGCAGCCTCGATTGCAAACAAATCCCAATCACGTTCGAGTTCTCTGACGTTCCGGTTCTCGGCAAGAGATACCCAGCCCGCACCATGGACCCGATGATATTCGGCACGAATCATAAAGTTATCGATTATGTTGAATCGAAGTGCCGCCATCCAATCTTTGGCAAAGAAAAAGGAGCCAGGAATGCCGGTACGCACTTCGTACTTTTTCCCATAGCGATCACTGACGTCTGTATAAAATACATCGTAACGCCCGATCAATTCGATATAGTGGTTGATCTTATAACCCGCCTGAAAGTAATACCCTTCACCGTTGTATTCATTATCTGGGAGAAATCGCCCGAAGTTCTCAAAGCGTATGTTGCGAATTGAATATTCAGAAGCAAGCGATAGCGACTCGCCGTTGTACTGGATGCCTAAACCGTAGGGTTGATATTCAAATTCACCCGAATCGATTATCGGATCCGATTGCTTATCATAATCGCTGATTAACCACGCAGCGCTAAATACGACCCGGATTAGCCCACCCGAATAGTCATACGCCAGCTGAGTTGCCGCCGAAAAATCTCCGATAAACTTTCCTGGACGGTTGCTGCCCCCGAATACATTAAATTCAAGGCTATTATCCGGTATGGATGCTCCAAGATTTGCCTTGAATGAAAAATTGCCGAAAGGGGAACTGAAGTCCGTGTAAAACTGGGCGCCATCGGTCGCCATGCCGACATTTCGAGTACGGTCGAAGTAAAGACTTTGGGGCAGAAATATGGAAGGTCGAGTAAAAGGAGCATCCCGTGATTCGTTATACAAACCCAGCGGTAATTTGACTCGCCCCAGGCGAACTCCGGATCGAAAGCCGGGATGATCGAGCGCCGTGACGTCCATAAGACCGTAATCGAGCCGTAGCTCTTCGGGAATTTGCTCGCCAGCTCGGCGATATAGGCCTTGGACCGCGAAGCGGACATTATTGAAGGGACGCGCCGCCGCATTTAATCCGACCTGCGTCAAGTCGAAGCTTCCGTGCCTACTGTTGCCGTAAAACTGATTTCCGGATGTGGCTACAAAACCTTGTTCGAGAAATCCGTGGACCTGAAAGCTCTCTGACCAGTTGCCAAAAGCTCCACCGGCATGTGAGCTTAACGGGCAAATCATTACTAGCAAAAAAGCTAAAAAATAGGTTCCTTTTTGCATCATTCGGAAACAATGTAGTGGCAACCGAGACTCGTGGCCTAAAGCTCCCGCTTGGGTGCTTGCTTCAACGCCAATGCGATTTAGTTTAGACGCAAAAAAGCCGCGCACAGGGCAGGGCGAGAAGGTGTCGGCTTTTCATTGTTTGATGGGATTTTGAGGGGAATCCGAAAAAGGGGCGGATATCCCAAGCTTTCTTTATGATCAAGTGTTGCCTTAACTGGCTATGTGTCAACCGAGTGTCAACGCAGTTATAACGTTTTACGGCTTTTTGTGATGCTTTGAATTGTAAGTGTTTGTATTTGGTTGTTTTTCGTGTCCTTGCGTCACGTTGCAACGGACTCTGACTCCGTAAACCCTGGTTCGAATCCAGGTCCCCCAGCCACTCCGAGCATTGTCACGTGACCAAATCGTGACATTGCTCGAAAATGCCGGGGGTATTCATATCTGCCAGCGGCATGTTGGAAAGCCCTTGCGCTGTGCAGCCGCCGCGAGCCTCCAGCGCTCTGGCCGTCAAGATCGGCCAATCGGGTAGTTGCCACAGATTCCGTTGACTCTATCCAGCGCTTCGTTTCCCGGTCTCCCATGGGCTGTGGCGGAGATTGAAACTACTGCTCTGATTTTTCGAGCCTTTCCGTCCCAAAGAGCGGGCAGGGCAACTTTCTAGGTGACATCCGGCAACTGATTCTAAACGTGTGTCTGCTCGTCGCGTCCTCCGACTCGCCGGTATTGCCTACGTCTACTAGAGCCGAGACTTCACCTGCCGACTGAGCAAACGTTCAAGCTACATGAACTGATTCTTCTTTCTCGTCGTCTTGGACGACGCCCCTCTGGCCGAAATCTTGCCGAGGAAGAGTCGTTCACCGATCCGGCGCAGCAATTCCGTGAGCGGTCATACAAAAGCCTTGGGCCGGTACTCCGAGGGCCGCGTTGAACTTGGCGGACAGGTTCTGATGCGCGGCGAGCGCCGCCAGTTCCACGATGCCATCGTCGCCGAAGGCTTGCCGTAATCGGTCGATCAAATCCTGATCTATCTCGATTCCGGTGCCCGTGATGGCCTCCACGTAGGCTAGAGCGGCTCTTTCCGCCTCGCTGAATCGAGGCGAATCCCTAAACCCGATCAGATCGTGCAATTGCTCTGGCGATACGCCCCGGTCAAGAGCATGGGAGGCGTTGAGATCGATGCAGAAATGGCATGAGTTGAGCTGGGCGATGCGAGTGCGGATCAGGGCGCGCAGCGCACCGCTCAAGGGTGAAGATTTACGTTCCAGGGCCAAATTCATCAACTGAAAGCCGACGAACGCCAGCGGCAGGCGTGCCCACAGGCGCACAGGTTCCGGCAGAACCCGCAAACGCCGGCGCATCAGGGCTAATACCGGGCGCAGGTACCAGGCATAGCTGTAGTTCTCGGGGGTGTCGACAAAGCTCATAGGGCTTCCGGTTTTCTGTGTGTAACGGTGGAGTCAGGGTTTAGACCATTTTCCGGTTTGGTGTAGCGCCCGAAGTAGGTCGGCAAGGGATTGCCGACCTACGATTGCTTCAGGTTTTCGGTATGTGGCGGTGGGCGCGATCTTCAGTCCGCGAGTCGTCGCAGTCTGAAGATCGTCCCTGGGAAAATTATGGTCTCAGCTCAACTTCAGCAGCATTTTTCCCCGCCGCATTCGGCGATTTGTCGCCCGCCCTTGGTTTCCGCTGCCGGACGGCGGGTTCCCGGTGGCGCGCACCAAGCCACCGGTTCGGCGAGAATCTTTGGTTCGATGCCGATGAAGTGCTTCTGATAAGGGCCTTCGGTGAGGGTGCGGAAGGTTCGCTCGCATACGGCAATGCGCTCGCCGCGCGGGAAGATATGGCCCTCCTCGTCGCGCACTTCCGCGTAAGGGCCGCGATAGATCACCGCATGGCCCCGGTCCAGGCATTCCCGGCCGTAGCCTTTGACGGCGACCAGGGTGACGGCGCGGAATTCGATGTTCTCGAGCACCTGCCAGGGTTCGGCTTCCCATTTGTCCAGACACACGGCGCCGAAGCCGGCTTGCTCGAAGGCTCGGACGAACTCCCGTTCCTCGAAGGCGCCGGAGATGCAGCCGCTCCACAGCGCGGGATCGTCCTTCAGATGTTGGGGCACGGGCTCGTCGGCGACGATGTCGGAGATGGCAACCCGTCCGCCCGGTTTGAGCACCCGGAAAATTTCCCGCACCAGTTGCGTTTTTTCGTCATCGCCCACCAGGTTCAGCACGCAGTTGGAAATGACCAAATCCACCGAAGCGTCGGCAATCAGCGGCTGGGTTTTGCGCTGCCTGGCCTGCCAGGATTTCAGCGCCGCCAGGGACGCCGCGTCGGTGATCGGCCGCTCGGCCAGATAGCGTTCCATTGCGGCGACGTCCAAGGCCAAATCCTGGATATAACCCTTGTGGAAACGCACCCGGTCGCCGCCCAGTTTCTCGGCCATTTCCGACTGGTATTTGCGAGCCAGGGCCAGCATGTCGTCGTTCATGTCGACGCCGATGATCAGCCCTTGAGGGCCGACCACTTGTGCCGCCATATAACAAATCTTGCCGCCGCCCGAGCCCAGGTCGAGCACGGTATCACCTTCACGTACATAGCGGGAGGGATCCCCGCAGCCGTAATCCTTGTCGATGATTTCCCGAGGCAGCAATTTCAATAGCTCGCGGTCGTAATCCACCGGGCAACACAAGGCTGCCTGCCTCTCGCGAGCACCTTCGGAATAGCGTTCTCGTACCGACTCTTCTACAAACATCATGGGCTCTCCAGATTCACTGTTCTCTTTCTACGTGTTCAATGCGCCACCGCAGGAGCTGCCGCAGCCGGCGGTGCAGCCATAGCAATGATCGGCCGTGGCGATGGCCTGGCCTTGCAATGCGGTTGCATCGATTTCCGTGATATGACGCTGTCGCCCGCCCAGCGGCAAGCCCAGCATCTGGTTGAAATCGCAGTCGTGGACGTAACCTTGCCAATCGATGCTGATCAGGCTGCGGCACATGATGCCTTCCAGGTTTTCATCGCGATGGGCGCTTTTCAGCAAGCGCATGTAGGGTTCGAACTGGCCTTTCGACACCAGGGTGCTGCCGAAGCGCTGGATGGGCATGTTGGCGAGGGCATAAAGCCGGTTGAAGACGAGGTCGTAGCGGGCCTTCAGCTCTCGATGGTAGGCGGCTTCCAGTTCCTCCTGGGCCGGCGGCAATGTCGGCCCCTGGGGGTTGTAGACCAGGTTCAGGATCAACCCCGTGCCGGGTCGGCCGTAGCCGAGTCCGTTGAGCCTTTTCAAGGCGCGAAGGCTCGCTTCGAATACCCCGTTGCCGCGTTGCCGGTCCACGTTATCTTCGAGGTAACAGGGGAGGGAAGCCGTGATTTCCACCTTTTGCGCGGCCAGAAAATCGGCGAGGCTCTCGTAACCGGGTTCTTCCAGAATGGTGAGGTTGCAGCGGTCGATCACTTGTAGACCTAAGTCCCGCGCGCTCTCCACCAGATGGCGGAAATGCGGGTTCATCTCAGGGGCGCCTCCGGTCAAATCCAAGGTGGCGACTCCGGCCCGCCGCAGCAGATCGAGCACCTGGTCCACGGTTTCCCTGTCCATCATCTCCTTGCGTTTCGGTCCGGCATTGACGTGGCAATGCAGGCAGGTCTGATTGCAGCGGTAACCCAGGTTCACTTGCACCGTGTCCAGCTCTCCGCGGACGATGACGGGAAAATTGCTGGATCGTACCAAGGGCAATATTGCATGCATGCGCGGCTTAGACTCCGTCGGGAAGTGGAAAATTTAAATCATTAGTCGCCTGCCGAGACGAAATCTTACAGCGTCGCGAAGAAAATCATCCCGGTGCGGCTGTAAGTTTTCTATCTCATTGTCCGACCAATTAATAGCATTATTCGACCATTGCCTTTAGGGAAATCCGTCATGAACCCTTACCGTATCGGTCTTGTCATCGTCCTCCTGTCGCTTGCTTGGGCTTTTTTCGCCTTCGACCTGCAACGCTTTTTCACTTTGGAGACGTTGAAAGCCCAGCAGGAAGCCATCGCCGCTTATCGAACCGCCCATCCTTTCCTCGCCATCACGATTTACGGCCTCCTCTATGTAGCGGTCACGGGGCTGTCCCTGCCCGGCGCGGCGGTGCTGACTCTGGCCGGCGGCGCCGTCTTCGGTCTGCTGTGGGGCACGGTGATTGTATCTTTCGCTTCGACCATCGGGGCAACCTTGGCCTTTCTCGCATCCCGCTTTTTGTTTCGCGACGCGGTCAAAGCCCGGTTCGGCGAGCGTCTGAAAGCCATCGATTCCGGCATCGTCCGTGACGGCGCTTTTTACCTGTTTACCTTGCGGCTGGTGCCGGCGTTTCCGTTCTTCGTCATCAATCTTCTAATGGGCCTGACCGCCATACCCACTCGCACATTTTATTGGGTGAGCCAAGTGGGCATGTTGCCTGGAACCCTGGTTTACGTGAATGCCGGCACGCAGTTGGCCAAGATCGAATCCCTGTCGGACATCCTCTCGCCCGGCCTGCTTTTGTCATTCGCCCTATTGGGGCTGTTCCCGCTGCTGGCCCGCAGGCTGGTGGATACGATCAAGGCCCGCAAGGTATATGAGCCCTGGGAAAAACCCAAACGCTTCGACCGTAACCTGGTGGTGATCGGTGCGGGTTCTGCAGGTCTGGTCACCGCCTATATCGCGGCCGCCGTGAAGGCAAAGGTGACGCTGATCGAGAAACACCGCATGGGCGGAGATTGCCTCAACACCGGCTGTGTCCCTTCGAAAGCCCTGATACGCACGGCGAAACTGCTGAGCCAGATCGGTCGGGCACCCGAGTTCGGCATCCGCCGGGCCTCTGCGGAGTTCGAT
Source organism: Methylocaldum sp. GT1TLB (assembly GCF_051027445.1). Lineage (NCBI taxonomy): Bacteria > Pseudomonadati > Pseudomonadota > Gammaproteobacteria > Methylococcales > Methylococcaceae > Methylocaldum > Methylocaldum sp. GT1TLB. The sequence goes on along the minus strand of NZ_CP194898.1, from coordinate 3,033,296 downwards.
TTCGCCGATGCGATGGAACGGGTGCAGCGGGTGATACGGACTGTGGCGCCGCACGATTCGGAGGAACGTTACACCGAATTGGGCGTTGAGGTGATCGAGGGCGAAGCGAGGATCGTCTCGCCCTGGTCGGTGGAGGTTCGCACGGAAGCGGGCACTCGCACGCTCAGCACCCGCGCCATCGTCATCGCTGCCGGTGCGAGGCCTTTCGTGCCGCCTATCCACGGATTGGAGGAGGTGGGCTACCTCACTTCGGACAACGTCTGGGATATCCGCGAATTGCCGAAGCGTCTGGTCGTCCTCGGTGGTGGTCCGATCGGTTGTGAGCTGGCGCAGGCGTTCGTCCGATTCGGCAGTCGGGTTACTCAGGTGGAGATGTTGCCCCGACTGCTGATCCGGGAGGATCCGGAAGTCTCCGAAATCATTGCGCGGCGTTTCCGCGACGAGGGCGTAGACCTTCGGTTGGAGCATCAAGCCAAACGGATCATCGTCGAGAACGGCGAGAAAATCCTGATCGTCGAACACCAGGGGCAAGAGATACGGATAGTCTTCGACCAAATACTGGTGGCTGTCGGCCGCGTCGCCAACACTAAGGGCTACGGGCTGGAAGAACTCGGCATCGAAACGACGAAAGCGCGCACCGTCGAAACCGACGAGTTTCTTCAGACGCTTTATCCAAATATCTACGCCTGCGGAGATGTGGCCGGGCCGTTCCAGTTCACGCATACGGCTTCCCATCAGGCCTGGTACGCGGCGGTCAACGCGCTCTTCGGCGATTTCAGGAAATTCCGGGCCGATTACCGGGTCATTCCTTGGGCAACCTTTACCGATCCGGAAGTGGCGCGGGTAGGCCTTAACGAACAGGAAGCCAAGGAACGGGGCATTCCTTATGAAATCAGCCGCTATGGCCTCGACGATCTGGACCGCGCCATTACGGACGGCGAAGCGCACGGTTTCGTCAAGGTGCTCACCGTACCGGGCAAGGACAGGATACTCGGCGTTACCCTCGTCGGCGAACATGCCGGCGACCTGATCGCCGAGTTCATCCTGGCCATGAAACACGGGCTGGGACTTAACAAATTACTCGCCACCATTCACATCTACCCGACTCTGGCCGAAGCCAATAAATACGCCGCCGGTGTCTGGAAACGCGCGCATGCGCCGGAAGCGCTGCTTCGATGGGTGGAGCGGTATCATGCCTGGCGGCGGGGGTGATGGCCAAATAGGGCGTTTTCATTACGGTGTACGGATTCGTGTCGGGCAGGAAGAGCGTAGGTCGGCAATCCCTTGCCGAGCCGGTACGTCGGCAAAGGGTTGCCGACCTACACATCAGGCTCCGTCACGCCGAATCGGAAAACTCTTAGCTTCTTCGCAAACCCTTACGTGCACGGAACCGTGCATTCCAGAACCGGCTCGCGACGTCCGGAGGATGAATATTTCGATAGCCCCGCATGGCCGTCTCAACGACCGGAAAATCACCGCCAAGCCGCGACGGCAGAGCGCGGGTGATTGTTGACACGCTATATTACGTGTATATACTCCTTAATGTCTTTCGTTTAAATTGTAGGTATCCCGAACTTGTCCCAAGCATGTGCCCCCTCGAGTGAAATGCCGGATTACCGGTGCTGTATGGATTGCACCGGCTTCAATCTCCGTAAGGCGACCCGTGCGGTGAGTCAGCTTTACGACGAGATGCTGCGCCCGGCCGGCATCCGGGGTACGCAGTATTCGCTTCTGGTCGCCGTCCATATGAGCGGACCCATCACGGTGACCCAGCTTGCCGAGAACGCCGTCATGGACCGAACGACTTTGAGCCGTAATCTGGAGCTTCTTGAGAATCAAGGGCTTATTGATGTCGCCTCCGGCGAAGATCGCCGCACCCGGATGGTGACGATTACCGACGAAGGACGGGTCGTGCTGCTTAAAGCGTATCCTCTGTGGGAACAGGCACAGTCCAGAATCAGGGAGGCTATGGGCGAAGACCGATTGCAAATCCTGATGAGAAGCCTGTCGGACTTGATTGAGGCATCACAGGCGCAATAATTTTTTTCGTCATTTACGTGTATATACACTAAAAGGAGATATACATGATGAATCTCGATGAACACCCCACCGTCAGGCATTTCCGCGAGACCGATCCAGCAGCGGAAGAGGCGATTGGCGGGCGAGTACTGGAAGCATCTTGGTTACGCCAACTGGCTTTGGAAGCCGGCGCGGACGACGCCGGTTGCATCGGGATTGGCCGGTCCGAGCTCGACGCACAGCGAGCGGACATCCTGCGCGTCTTCCCGTGGGCAAAGACCCTCTTGAGCTTCGTCTGCCGCATGAACCGGGAGAACATCCGCAGTCCTGCCCGTTCCGTCGCCAATCTGGAGTTCCACAATACGGGCGACGAGATCAACGAGGTCGCCCGGCGAATGGTCAGGGTTTTGGAGCAAAAAGGCATCCGTGCGATCAATGGTGCGATGGGATTTCCGATGGAGGCGGATCGCTGGCCCGGCAAGATGTGGGTGGTGTCGCACAAGCCGGTAGCCGAGGCGGCAGGTCTTGGGCGCATGGGTATCCATCGCAATGTCATCCATCCCCGGTTCGGCAACTTCGTTCTTCTCGGCACGATCATTCTGGATGCCGAGATCGACGAGGAGTCGCATCCCATTGACTACAACCCCTGCCTCGAATGCAAGCTCTGCGTTGCCGCCTGTCCCGTGGGTGCGATCGGAGCCGACGGGCATTTCGACTTTTCGGCCTGTTACACCCACAACTATCGGGAGTTCATGGGCGGATTCACCGACTGGGTCGAGGCCATCGCCTCGAGCGCAAACGCCAGAAGTTACCGACAGAAAGTCTCTGATGCCGAGTCCGTTTCCATGTGGCAAAGCCTTTCTTTCGGGGCGAATTACAAGGCTGCCTATTGTCTGGCGGTGTGTCCGGCGGGCGATGACGTCATCGGACCGTTTCTCAATGACCGGAAGGGCTTTGTCAAAGACGTTGTGCGCCCCTTGCAGGACAAGCAGGAAACCGTCTACGTCATAGCCGGCTCCGATGCGGAAGGCCATGTGGCCCGCCGTTTTCCGCATAAAACCGCCAAACGCGCCAACAACAGCCTAAGGCCAACCTCGGTGCCGGCCTTCCTGAAGGGACTTCCTAATGTATTCCAAAGAGGGAAATCAAAAGGCCTCAACGCCACCTATCACTTTACTTTCACTGGCGGCGAGAAAATCGAGGCCACTATCATCATTCGTGACGAAAAACTCCAGGTGCTGGAAGGGCATAGCGGCCGTCCGGATTTTCAGCTGAAGGCCGATAGCCGCACTTGGCTTAAATTCCTGGCAAAGGAGAAGTACCTCGCCTGGGCGCTGATTCGTCGAAAAATTCGGTTCAAGGGACCACCGGGGCTGCTGTTGGCGTTCGGCCGTTGTTTTCCTGCGTAAACCCAAGCCGATTACGGCGACAACCGGCTCGCGGCGCTGGCGTACAACGCCTCGCGGAAGGACAATCGGTACGCCTGCCGGAGAATATTGTGTCGCTCCGGAAAGGCGATGGCGCCGAAGTCGCTCGCCGCTTTCAAGTATTTGGTCGAAAACGGACATTCTTATGAAGGCAAACATTCCAAGCCTAAGAGAACTCCGGTCACGTGCTAGCCGGTGAGTGCAATCCGGCAGTAGTGTGCCATGAATGCATGATTCTGCGGCGGCCAAGTGGTGCTGGCCGAAACGGCTGCGGATGGAGGCGTTTGCTGATCGAACAGCTTGTAAGGAAGTGGAATTTGTCTCGACTAAATGTCACGCGTAAACAGCAAGCTCACGAGAACCGCTGCGGCGGAAACTCCTATCGCAGAAAGAAGTTCGTGCGCTTGCCACGAACCTGATTCCCCTTGCCGCGCTTCATCGGACAAGTCGATGATGCGGTAAGTTTGTGATTACATCCTTTTCACAGGACCCGACACTTATGCCGCTCCTATCCTTGAATCGCTACCTGAGCGCTCTCTCCGTCATGCTGCTCGTCGCGACAACGGCCTCGATTCCGCAGGCGGCCGAGCGGAAGCTGGTGTTGACCGGCTCCAGCACCGTCGCGCCCTTGGCGGCGGAGATCGGCAAGCGCTTCGAGCGGGAAAATCCCGGCGTTCGAGTGGATGTGCAGTCGGGCGGTTCGTCGCGGGGCATCGCCGATGCCCGCTCGGGGCTGGCCGATATCGGCCTGGTGTCGCGGGCGCTCAAGCCCGACGAGCAGGACCTCAAAAGCTTCACCATCGCGCTGGACGGCATCACTCTCATCGTGCATAAGGACAATCCGGTGCAGACCCTGACCGACCCGCAGATCGTCGACATCTACACCGGCAAGATTACCCGCTGGCGTGCCGTGGGCGGGGCCGACCGGCCCATTACCGTGGTCAACAAGGCCGAAGGCCGCTCGACTCTGGAGTTGTTCCTGCATCACTTTCAGCTCAAGAGCGGCGACATCAAGGCCCACGTGGTCATCGGCGAAAACCAGCAGGGCATCAAGACCGTCGCCGGCAACACGAGTGCCATCGGCTACGTTTCGATCGGCACCGCCGAATACGAGGCCTCTCAGGGCGTGCCCATCAAGTTGCTGCTCATGGCCGGGGTCGATGCATCGGTGGAGAATGTGCGCAATGGCCGGTTTCCGCTGGCCCGGCCTTTGAATTTGGTGACCAAGGCCGAATCTGAAGGGCTGGTCCGGCAGTTCATCGACTTCAGCCGCTCGGAACGTGTTCATGATTTGGTCGAAGCACAGTATTTCGTCCCCCTCGCGCACTGACGCGCGCCTCGCCGGGTGGCTCTCGGTCGCGGCCGGACTGGCAGCCGCGGTTCTGGTGCTGATCGTGCTGTTTCTGCTGCACGAATCCTGGCCGGTACTCAAGCGGATCGGTTGGCTGCGCTTTTTCACCGATGCGGCCTGGCATCCTTCCGAAGGGCTGTTCGGCCTCGCCCCCATGCTCTGGGCGACATTGGCGTCCAGCGCCGGGGCGCTGGTGCTGGCGGGGGGCTTGGGTGTGGCCTCGGCACTGTTCTGCCGGTTTTACGCCCCGCCATCCGCCGCCCGCCCTTATCGGCGAATGGTGGCCTTGCTCGCCGGCATTCCCTCCGTCGTGTTCGGGCTCTGGGGCTTGACCGTGATGGTGCCGCTGATCGCCCGCTGGCAACCGCCGGGGGCCAGCCTTTTGGCGGGCATCCTCATTCTGACACTGATGATCTTGCCCACTATGGCCCTTACCGCCGATGCCGCGCTGGCGGCGGTGCCCAAGGCTTACCTGCACGGCGCGGCGGCGTTGGGGATATCGCGTTCGGGAACGGTTCTTCGCGTGGTGCTGCCGGCGGCGCGGAGCGGCATTATCGCGGGTCTGCTGCTGGCGGCCGGGCGTGCCCTCGGCGAAACCATGGCCGTACTGATGGTTGCCGGCAATGTGGTGCAAACCCCTCATAGCCTGTTCGACCCGGTGCGTACGCTGACCGCCAATATCGCTCTGGAGATGGCTTATGCCACCGGCGAGCACCGTGCGGGACTTTTCGTGTCCGGGTTGGTTCTGACTGGGATGATCATCCTGCTGGCGGTTGCCGCGTTGCGCTTGGGCGGAGCGCGTTCACATGTCTGAAGCGGGCAGGTTCGCAATGGCTCGCAGCCGGACACTGGAGCCGCTGATGACCTTGGCCGTCTGGGGTTCGGCGCTTCTGGTGGCGGGCGCTTTCCTGTGGCTGGTGGGCGATTTGCTATGGCATGGTGCCGAGCGGCTGTCCTGGGCTTTCCTGTCGTCATCGCCGCTGAACGCCGGCAGGACCGGGGGTATCGGCCCTATCCTGGTTTCCACGCTGCTGATCCTGGGCGTGGCCGTCGCCGCCGCGGTGCCGCTGGGACTGGCGACGGCGGTGCTGCTGACGGAATTTCTTCGTCCCCGCAGTCGGTTCGGGCGACTCGTCGGCCTGAGCCTGGATGTGCTCGCCGGGGTGCCTTCCATCGTTTTCGGGCTGTTCGGCAATGCTTTCTTCAGCGTCTTTCTGGGGCTGGGCTTTTCCATCCTGTCCGGCGGCCTGACCCTCGCCTGTATGGTGCTGCCCATCCTCATCCGCACCGCGGAAGGAGCCTTACGCGCCGTGCCCGACGATTGGCGGCTGGGCAGTGCCGCGCTCGGATTGTCGCGCACCGCGGCGCTTCGCCATATCCTGCTGCCGGCGGCGTCATCGGGCCTCGTGGCCGGACTGCTGCTGGGCGTCGGCCGAGCGATGGCGGAAACGGCGGCGCTGATTTTCACCAGCGGCTATGTGGATCGTATGCCGTCCTCGCTCCTCGATTCCGGCCGCGCGCTGTCCGTCCATATTTACGACCTGTCGATGAACGTCGCCGGCGGCGACGGCAATGCCTACGCCTCAGCGCTGGTGTTGATCGGCCTGCTCATCCTGATCAACGGCACGGCCTTGTATCTGGCGGAACGTTGGCTAAACCGAAGGATCATAGCTCCATGACGCAAACTCTCGACCGACACAGCGGCTGTTCGCCCAATATAAATGCCGGTGCTTATACCGTTGGCCCATTGCAATCCGGTCCGCCCTGCTGCGTGCCCGAGCCCCTGATCCGGGTGACGAGTCTCTCCGTAAGCTACGGCGATCACCCAGCCCTGAAGGATGTAACGCTGGATATCTACAAGGGCTGTATCACAGCGTTGATCGGTCCATCCGGGTGCGGGAAGACGAGTTTTCTGTCTGCGCTCAACCGGCTGACCGACATGATTCCGGGCTGCCGAGTCGAGGGCGGCATCCGTATCGGCGGCCAGGATATACTCGCCCCCCGCCTAGATGTGTCGGCGCTGCGCCGGGAGGTGGGTATGATCTTCCAGAAACCGAATCCCTTTCCGCTGTCCATCCGCCGCAACATCGAGATGCCGCTGCGTGAACACGGCATGAAAAAGCGCGCCGATCTGGACGAAACGCTGGAACGGGTGCTCACCGATGTGGGCCTGTGGGCCGAGGTCAAGGATCGGCTCGACAAGCCGGCCTTGGCTCTGTCCGGCGGTCAGCAGCAGCGCCTGTGCATCGCCCGTGCGCTCGCTCTCGCGCCTTCCGTGCTGCTCATGGACGAGCCCTGCAGCGCCCTCGATCCCATCGCTTCCGGCATTGTAGAAGATATGATCGCCCAGTTGAGGGGACGCTATACCGTGGTCATCGTTACCCACAACCTGGCTCAGGCAAAACGAATCGCCAACTACGCCGCTTTCTTCTGGTTGCGGGAGCGGGTCGGGACTCTCGTCGAATTCGGCCAGTGCCGACAGATCTTCGAGGCTCCGGCGCATGATCTAACGGCGGCCTATGTGAGCGGGATGCGGGGGTGATGTCGATTCGTCACGGCGGTGCGCCATGCATCCACCGTTCGCGCACCTTGGCGATGAAACCCTCCCGGTTCTCCGTCATTTCGCGAATGACCCCGACCGGGGTCAATGCCGTTGAGTTAAGGCGAAGGACGTCACCCCGGCAGGGAAGGGGCCGACTAAAGGCCCGTTTGCGATTGGAATGCCGGGGTCCAGAAGCCATGGATGGCAGAGGCGTGTCACTTCCCTGTGCTCTGGATTCCGGCACAAATTCGCAAGGAGCGAATTTGGACGTGCTAAGCACGGTCCGAAGGACGAGCCCCAGGGAAGGGGCGAGCAATCCCTGCCGGAATGACGCCTTAACGTAACGGCATTGCGACCGGGGCGAGGTCCGTGCCTTTCTCCGTCAGGCAGTAGAGGTATCGCCTGGCATCGGAGGGATCGCGCTGCTTCGCGACGATCCCGGAGGATTCGAGTCGTTGCAGCCTATCCGACAGGATATTGGTTGCAATTTTTTCACCCGCGTTCGGAAACTCGTTGTAGGTCTTGCGTCCGAAGAACATCAGATCACGCACGATCAGCAGCGACCAGGTGTCTCCCACAGCTTCGAGCAGGATGTTGATCGGGCAGCCCGAACGCCGCCCGGCAGGCGCTTTTTCTCTCATGAATCGAGCGTACGCAAAACGCTTGCACGTCACAAGCCAAATGCAGATACTTGCAACGTGCAAGCGATTGTCAATCACAGCGCCGGTCGCCAGCTCATGGGAGCAGGAGCACAAAGCCCACTACATCGAAAGTTGGGGCCAAGAATCCATCCCTTGGTCATTCGTCGAAAGGAGATATTAAATGCATGCCGTTTTACCGCTTCGTTTGGCTTTGGCGGCGAACGCCGTCTTTTCACTTTCCTCCGCGCTGCTCATGCTCCTTCGCCCAGCGCTGGTGGGCGAGTGGCTTGGGATACATGCGCCAGCTGTGCTTCAAGTAGTCAGCATCGTCTTGGTCATCTTTGCTGCCGACCTGATCCATCAGGCAACGCGTCAGAGGATCGCAACGTGGCGCGCGCTTTATGCAAGTGCCGCCGATTTCTCGTGGGTAGTAGGCTCCATCGTTTTGTTGCTTGCCTTTCCTAAGCTGTTTTCACCTCTGGGCATTATTCTTGTTCTTGCCGTCGCTGGCGCGGTATTTGTCTTCGGCGCTTGGCAGCTTTGGGCCGTTGGCCGGGCTCACAGGACAGGAAAAAATGGCGATTATCGCCATTGCATTATCGTTGAAACCAATGTACCCGTTGCACAAATGTGGCCGATTGTGGGCAATATTGGCGACATCAAGAAGTACATGCCGTCATTGAAGCGCTCCGTTGTCCTGGAAGGAAAAGCACCTGCTGTCGGGGCTGTCCGATCTTGTGAAGATCACGCGGGCAAACGATGGTCCGAGGAATGTACTGAGTTCAATCCCGGCCACAGTTTCGCCGTGCGCTTTCTTTCAGAAGCTCCGGATTTTCCATTCCCGGCAAAAACAATGTGCGGCGGATGGAAAATCACACCATCGGACGCCGGTTCGCAAGTCATGGTGTGGTGGGAATTGATGCCGAAGAACAGGTTGCTTGCACCGGTCATCCTTCCTCTGTTGGCCTTTCAGGCCGACCGCGATTTCCCAAAGATCATACAGCGCATGGCTGCAAGCGCTTTAGGAAAGAGTAACGAAGTTCACTTGCAATCGATCCCCAAAGTAATGGCGCGTCTTCTGCCGAATTTTTGTTAATCTGGGCTATCCATCTGAAATGACGCCCGACCCATCATTTCACCGGACCTGCGCGAAAAGCGGCGCAGGTCCGGTGAATTCAGGCATTGGTCGTCAACCATTCCCGATCGCAAAAGGAGGTTACATGATTAAGCTGTCCACTTCTGTATGCATCAACGCTCCTGCCTCGGTCGTGTGGGAGAGGCTCGCAGCTTTGGAGGACATACAGCTATGGTCAGAGCCTGTACTCCGTGCCACATGTGATGGACCGGTCGCCCGCGGTGTTGGCGCGGAGCGCACCTGCGAATTGGCGGGAAAGTTAACGATCAAGGAGCGTTGGATCGCATGGGACGAAGGGCGGGCCTTCAAGTACGAAGGGTTTGGAATACCGTTCGTTAAGCGAGCAAGCAATGTTTGGTCGGTACATCCGGACGGCGCGCAACAGGCTTTGCTGGTGTCGGAAGCCGAAATTGAGCTGAAGGGCGGTCTAATTGGAACGCTCCTTGAGCCAGCTATGCTTGCCAGAATGCGAAGAATGGGGGCGCAGTCACTCGCATCCTTCAAGTATTTGGTTGAAAACGGACACCCTTACAAGGGCCATCATGCGGACCTTCCGCCTGCTCCCACCGGGTGTTAGCGGTGCACGAACGCCGCAAGAAACACCCAACCCGGCGTTCGAGAGGGGCGCTACGCTAGAGGATGTCCTGACGGATCCGGTGAATTAGGTATGAATTAGAGCGTTTTTCATCCCGGTGTACGGATTCGTGTCGGGAAGGAAGAACGTAGGTCGGCAATCCCTTCCCAATCGCAAACGGCATCTCTGGGAGCGCCAGAGCTGCCCTTCCGACAAAGCCCTTTGCCGAGCCGGTACGTCGGCAAGGGATTGCCGACCTACATATGGGGCTCCCTTACACCGAATCAGAAAATGCTCTAAGGGCCGATTGCGCCGGAAGCAGTGACCGGCTCATATCGCCAGTGATGGAATGCCCCGCTATGCCACGGCGGTTCCGTCCTTAGCGGTCCCTCGGGTGACGAAATGCACACGCGATCCGGAAAGCTTTGGGCGGAGCCCGCGCGTGACGCCTTTTTCTTTCGGGGCAGGCGATTCTTGCTCGATCGGCTATTCCTGCGGGATGCTAGGAGTCGGAATCGCCCCTCACCTCCAATCAGGCGCAGCAGGAGGCCGGTACGGCTTCCTGCGAGTGGGAGCCACAGCGAGGCACAGCGGCTTGGTCCAGGAATTTCCGGTGTGTTGCGGGAAGGGAGAACATCGACCAGTTGTTCTGGACCGAGAACCTGTACTGTTCGAGGTCAATGGTTGCGCTGGCATCGGTGATGCCGAACACCCGATAACCTTTGTCATAGGCGGAGCGCATCGCGGACTCGATGCAGATGTTGGTGAGCTGCCCGGCGAGCGCGACAGTCGTGATGCCATGAGCGCGCAGCACGAAGTCGAGGTTGGTTCCGGCGAAGGCATCAATACTGGATTTCCCGTCGATCACGAGATCACTTTCCTGACGATCGATGAAGGGCGCGATCTCCGCGCCCCAAGTACCCCGAATCAAGGCGCCGGCATCCTTCACCACTTTCATGATGCCGTAGGGAGAATGACCCATCTCCCGGTAGTCGGGCGAAAATTGAATGGGCGTGTGCACGATGAGCATGCCTTGAGCGCGGGCGTCCATGATGAGTCGGTTCAGGTTCTTATTAACGTTATTTTCTTGGAGCACGGAGGTTAGCAAGGGGTATAGCTTGCCGCCTTCGCTGAGAAAGTCATTTTGCAGCTCCATAGAACGACTGCGGTCTGTTTTGTATTCATCGTGTGATTCCTTTAATTGAGTTGAGGTGTCGTTGTTCGTGATTCGGCAGGGATCGGGGGGCGTATACGGCCGCCCGATCCTGCCATGTGCCCTGTCGTTGTCTTCCTTCTTCGAAGTCGATGGTTAGGCCGACTTCTTCCACTCGCGGCTGGCGAATACCGGATCGACCGGTGTGTGGAACAGATGGTTGGCATAGTTGCTCAGGGTTTTCACGGCGATGGCGAGGATGATTTCCAGGATGGACCGTTCGCTATAGCCTGAGGCCAGAAAGTGTTCCACATCCCGACGGCTCGGCTGTCCGCGGGTTTTCACCAGAGTGATGGTGAATGCGCTCAGCGCGGCGAGCTTCGCGTCGGGAATGGGCTTACCGTCACGAATGGCATCAGTCACGGCGGGAGGTACTTTGGACATGGCGTCGGCAACGAAGCTGTGGGCAGCCATGCAATAGTGGCAGCCGTTTTCGCGGCTGATGGTCAGAAACACAACTTCCTGTTCGACCGGCGAAAAACCGGACTCCGTGCGGAAAAGGGCGTAACCGTGCAGATAACTCTCCAGAAGGCCTGGTGAATTGGCCATGACGGCATACATGTTCGGGATAAAACCCAATTGCTTGCGTGCGCTGTCGAGAGCCGACTGGGCGCGAGGCTCCGCGTTATCAATGGTTTTCGGTAGAAGTGAAAGTTGGTATTCGGATGACATGATGTGCTCCTATGTGTAGTGAGTTACGGACGTATCGGTCCAAAAATGGGCAAAAAGATGGTTAGAGCATTTTCTGGTTTGGCGTAGCGCTCTCCCAAGGTGGAGTAGATCGGCAATCCTTTCCCAATCGCAGACGGTCGCTTTAGTCGCGACCCTTCCAATCGCAAACGGTCGCTTTAGTCGCGACCCTTCCAATCGCAAACGACCGTCCTGGGAGCGCCAGGACGCCCCTTCCGACAAAGCCCCTCGCCGACCACGTGTGTCGGCAGCAGATTGCCGACCTACGAATTTCCCGATTCTCACCGCTGAATTGCGGTGAAAAGCGCTCTAGCCGGCCCGCGCGGCCAATCCGCGGAAAACCTCGGTGGGAACGGGCGCCGAACGCTCATTGCTGCGGGGATGGAAAAGAATCGGGAACGACACCCAAAGCGTCGGCAAAACGGTTGAAGGCGGCGAACAACTCCATTACGCCCAGCGCTTCGATGACCTCCGCCATGGGAATGTCTTGGGCAGACAGGCGTTTCAAGTCCGCCGCCATGCGATTGGCTTCGCGATTGGCACGGCGGGCGAAGTCGATGAGTGCTTGCTCGCGGCTGCTGAAATGGGTATCGCCCAGGGTGTGTTCCATGGCGGCGACGTCTTGTGGCGAGAAGCCCAGCATGTGCAGGGCGGCAGCATGGGCGTCGATGCAATAGGCGCAGGCGTTGTCCCTGGAGACCAGCAGGGCGATGGTTTCCTTTACTTCGCGCCGTAAGCCACCCTGCAGCAGGATGGCTTTCACTTTCGCCCAATTGGCGCCCAACAGCGGCGGATAATCGGCATAGGCCCGAAACAGATTGGGGATGAAGCCAAACGTTTGCTCGATTTCGGCAAGTGCGGCGGCTGGATCGATGGCGTTCTGGGTAGTCATTGAAACCTCGGTGGAGCAAGGACAAGTTCTATTTGTGGACTAACCGGTACAGAAATGGGCAAAAAAACCGGCTGCACAGCCTCCTTCGATCTGGAATATTGGCGGCAAGGTTCCGTTCCTCTGGGGTTAACCTGCATGACCCATATCTGTATCGATCGGTTCAAAAAAGTGGCCAAAAAAAGCCGCCCGTACTCATGACATGGGAAGGCTTGAATCGGCTTCGAGCAATTCCCGCAATCGGCCTTCTCGGTCCAGGGCGACCAAGTCGGTGTAACCGCCCACATGGACTTCCCCGATATAAATCTGCGGCACCGTGCGGCGCTGTGTCTTGTTCATCATTTCCGCACGCAGCGCAGGATCGATATCGATACGGCGTTTCTCGATGTTCCGTACGCCCCGGGCGGCCAACAGCCGTTCCGCCGCCACGCAATAGGGACAGTTCGCGGTGCTATACATGTGGACTTCAGGCATGGTCATCCTCAGTTCGGGTTTAAATGGGTCACGCAATTCAATCGATTGCCCTCAAAACGATCTGAATAATCCGTTTAATCTCTTCTCCCTCGATGCCGGCTTTTACCATCGTCTTAAGTCCGCTCATACTGCTGACGAGAAAACGGGCCAGCGCCTCCGGATCCTTGTCGGCGGTAATGGTGCCCTCTGTTTGCGCCCGCTGCACCGCCGCTTTGAAAATCGCCGTAAACTGGTCCACGCCCTGCGCAACCCATTCGGCCACGATCGGATCGCCCTGCGCGAACTCGTTCGCCGTATTCATCACCAGGCAGCCACGCGGTTTCTCGCCGCTACAGGCTTCGGAGGCCACGGACGATAGCCTGTCTTCGATGAACTGCCGGCCCGACGGGGCTTGGTTCAAGCTGTCCAGCATGGCCGCCGCCATGGTGTTTCGGTAACGCTTGAGGCAGCGCTCGAACAACTGCCGTTTGCCCCCGAACGACTGGTAGAAACTGCTTTTCGACAAATCCATCGCGTCGAGCAGGTTTTGCAGCGAGGTCGCTTCGTAGCCGCTCGCCCAAAAGACCTGCATGGCGGCGTCCAGCACCTGTTCGGGATCGAATTCCAAAGGTCGGCCAACGTTCATGCAGCACATTATTGTACCGAACGGTCCATAAGGCAAGCGGGAATTTACCGCACTTATCGGGAGACAGGGAGCAATGCGGATGCGGGCGAGTCGACAAAACCGAAGGAAGGGGTCGACTAAAGGCCCGTTTGCGATTCAGACGAATTTGGACGGCCGAAGGCTGGCTCCGAAGGGGGCGGGCCCCAAGGATGGGCTATAGTCTCGGGTAGATCGCAAGGAACGGGGGTCGGCGCTAGCGCCGATACAAGGTCGGGTTTCGCGGCGTAAAGTGAACTGCGAGCGCCGCGAAACGAGCTTGCTATCGTTTAGCACGAACGGAGCCGGCTTAAGGCATTGGGCTTCGCCTCGCGAGGAATACTTTTAAGGCCGGAAGCCCTAAGAAACGTGGACTCCAAGCCGGCGAACGATCGCTTTATCCCTTGCCCGCTACAGGAACCGCCTTTTCCTTTTCCAACGTCAATTGCCAACGAAATGCCCACTTCCATTTGATATTCCGCTTTGCCTCAGGAATGTCATTTGTTAGCCTCTCCAGGTCCTTTTTCCGGAATCCCCGCAGGATGGAGATTAAGCCATCGTGACGGGTAATGTGGTTTGAGGCCGTAACCAAGGTAAATAACTTAAGGAAGCTCTGAATAAGTGCGTTTTATTGGTGGCTCCGATAAACCGGCCGGGGCTACCAGCCGAAAAAGGTCGTTTTTCCCTCCCCAATTGGCGCCCGCTATCGGCGCTCTTTCCGCCCCTCGCCCCCGGTTTTCCGGGACGATGCACGGATTGATCCCTAGGCCGCCATCAACTCCTCCCGCACCTGGTAGAGATTGCCGAGGGCAAACAGCAGGTAGAGTTGCTGCCCGTTTTTGAAGAGTCCCCGGTACCGGACCTTGGTATAGCCGAATTGGCGTTTGACGATCCGGAATGGGTGTTCGACCACCGCCCGCAGCGCGGCCAGCATGCGGTTGTGAAGCGCTTGTTCCGCAGGCAAGTCCTCGCCCTTCTTACGCTTGAAGGGAAACGCCCAGACCGGCTCGCCCTCCTGGCGTTCGACCTCCAGATTGCGGTCCTTGCGGGTATAGGCCCGATCGCCCAGGACGACCTGCTCCTCGCCGTGCAACAGGGCATCGGTCATGACCCCGTCCGCCACCTTGGCGGTGGTGACTTCCATCGTGTGCACCAAGCCTGAATCAGCATCCACGCCGATGTGCGCCTTCATGCCAAAGTGGTAATTGTTACCCTTCTTGGTCGAACTCATCTCGCCATCCCGCTTCCGCTCGCGGTTCTTCGTGGACGGCGGGGCGGCGATCAGGGTGGCATCCACGATGGTCCCTTGACGCAACAATAAGCCCTTTTCCGCCAATAGTGCCGCCGTTTCATCGAATAGGGTTTGCGCCATCTGATGGGTTTCCAACAGGCGCCGGAACTTGAGGATCGTGGTTTCATCCGGCATGGCGTCCTCGCCCGCATCCAGCCCGGCAAACTCGCGTAGCATCGGAATGTCATGCAGCGCCTCTTCCATCGCCGGATCGGAGTAGCCGAACCAGTGCTGCATCAGGTGGATGCGCAACATCGTCTCCAAAGGAAAGGGACGCCTGCCCCGGCCGGCCGTCGGGTAGTACGGCGCAATCCGGCTCGTCCACAACCCCCAAGGAATCACCTGCTCCATGTCCTGGAGAAATTTCTGACGCTTGGTCAGCTTCGGTTTCTTCACAAACACGGTGGCACTGAGTCCGAGTTGCTTCATCTGGTATCGACCTGTCGAAAATTGGACGTTGGGCGTTATTTTATCGGGGCCAGGGACTTATTCAGAGTTTCCTTAAAGAGGTGATAGGCAACAGGACTTCTGTGCAGGTCGTTGACCACAACCGCCAGCCGGCACTGGTCGTAAGAATTCTTCAGTAATGCTCTTGCCTTGCGGTTGTCGAAGTGGTGCAGAAACAAGCTCATCACGACAATATCGAATCGCCTTCGTTTGAACTCGTCCGAAAAGACATCTATCGTTTCATAGCGTATTTCAGGAAAGTCTTTGGATTGACCATTCGCGTAGCGAACAATTGAGCTATTGAAATCGACAGCAGTTAGAGAAACCGGGATATTTTGTTTTCGGCACCATCTAACGATTGCCCTCGGAAGATCGCCGCTGCCGCAACCCAGATCGACAAACTTGATCGGACGGCTGAAGTCATGCTGTTCAAGTAATGGCGCAATACCCGAAATCAATGTTCTTTCTCCGCCCAGCCAGCGGTTGACCCTGGCAATGTCCTCTAGGTTTTTGATCAGCTCATCACCGCCGAGCGCGGGATCGTCGAGAATCTCGCTGAGGTTGGAACGTTGCAAAAAGCTGTTCATGATTAGTCCTCCGATTGAGCCAAGGAAAACGGGAAACAGATGAGTTTTTTATGCAAAGCCGCTTTGCCGAGGTAGTAAGACGGGCTGGCTTGGTCACCGCCGCCGATGCTGTAAGGGCCGGAGGCGAAAGCGAGGGGACCGAGGCAGATGCTGGCGAGAATAAACAGGCCGCGGATGCGGTCAAATTGAGGTCCATTCATAGCACATTCTCCCTAAGTGACTGAAAGTCGGAACCGACACAGGCGATCCCGCCAATTAGTCGTACCGGAATGGCCAGTCCTTACAGCCTTTTTGAATTTTTTTGACGATCCGCAGCGCTTCCCATACGTCGGCATCCGCCTGCAGCACGAATCTCAAAATCGACTCGGAGACCACATGGTCTTTCGAGGAAGCATTCGGGGGAAATGGTTCGGGTTATTGCGCTTTCTTGCGGCGTCGCCAAGCGATGTCGGTGCTCAGGGGGAGCATGATGAGTCCGAATTCCAGGGGGCGAACCCAGGTCGGATGATCGTAAGGCGCGAGCGTCGAGCTCTCCAAGTTCAGGCCCGTAGCGTAGGCGAGGCACACGGTTTCGTCAAAGTGCTCACCGTGCCGGGCAAGGACCGGATACTCGGCGTGACCGTCGTCGGCGAGCATGCCGGCGACCTGATCGCCGAATTCGTCCTGGCCATGAAACATGGGCCGGGACGTAACCAAGTACCCGCCACTATTCACATCTACCCGACTCTGGCCGGAGCCAATAAATACGCCGCCGGCGTCTGAAAACGCGCCCATGCCCCGGAAACGCTGCTGCGATGGGTGGAGCGGTATCACGCCTGGCGGCCGGCGTGATGGTGGTTATCCATGCCATCGCGTTGTTTGAAAGCCGGCAATAAGCCCACTACCGTATCAATGCCTTCACGGCCGCTTTCTTCTGTCCCGGCAGTTGACCGAACTAGAACTCTGTAAGGAATTCCGTATTTTCGCGACAAATGTTTAACATCGATATAGCGAAAGATGGTTGGCAGCCGATTGCCCGTACTGATCCGGCACTATCGGGGTAAACTGCTGTTTGCCGGAGACTTGTGATGTCTGCCGTCGTGGCCAAATAAATGCTGAGGCAGGGGGCGTTCGACAGAACAGATGAATCCATTCCATGTCGTTTCAATCAAAGAGAACACTGATGACACTCGAGACTCTGACACGGACCCTCTCCGCAGCGTTCTCGTTTTCGCGCTGCTGGACAATGATCTCAACTCCGCTGTTTGGGCGTCATTCGCCGTTCAGCGTCCAGTCATAGGGCAGATTGGCCTTGATCTCCAAGCCTTGCGGCAAGTCCGGGCGATAAGTCCGGATGAATGTCTCGACGCCGCCCTTCTGTTCGAAATCCCCGCCGAACCAGTCGAAGATTTTTGATACCCTTACCGCCGTTCCCTCTACCCGCAGGCCCTTGGTGGGATTATTCAAATAGCCGGCGCTGGCGGAGTCGAGCTGCATATTCAGCTTTGCCGCGGTATAGGGTTCCGGATGTAAATCGGGGCAGCTTTTCGAGGCGCAGACGATGGCCATGTGGATGCGCGGCTCGCCCAGTCTGCGCAGGATGTCGTTCTCGATCTCGTCGAGGCTCAGGGCATTGCCGCCCACATTGCCGACCGGGCGCTTCCACACCGGATTGAGGAGATTGCCGACATCCTTGATGCTCTCAACCGGCCAGTGATCCAGCACGGTCTTGATGGCCAGAATGTTGTAAGCGTTGATGTAGAAGGCCAGCTTTTCCTCGCGGGACTTGAGATTGTCCACGGGAAAGGCAGCGATTTGTGCGATCGCCCGCGTGAACGCCGGATCGCTTTTCAACCCGGTGTAATTCAGCCATGCCAAACGAGTTCCGGCGACGGTGCGCTCGCTGAGGTGTCGCGCGAGAATCTGGCCGTAGTTGCTCCAGTCCGGTTCGGCCGCATACCCAATTCGGAAGGCCAGCGCCATGCTAAGGCCGAATAGGAAAAGCCAGTGCCTCGCCATAGATCGAGTCCTCTTACAATTGAAAGTTTGTCCCTTAGTCGCTGGCCGGGGCCGAACCTTACGACTGATTTGGCCGAAGAGTTCAAAAGTGCGTGAAATATACGTTTCCTTGCGAGGCGCGCATCGAGAAATTCCAGCCGGCTTGTTGCCCGCAAAGTGCAAAGGTTAAAGTGAAAAGGCACCAGAACAATGGCCCGAAGCGAACAAGAAAACCGAAGGGGCATGCCTTGACCGATGACACGCTGATACAACACCGCCCGATATTGTTCCGCTATGCGCTGCTGCATCTGCGTGATGCCGACTTGGCGGAAGACGTGGTGCAGGAAACCTTGCTGGCGGCCTTGCAGTCCGATGCCGGTTTTGCCGAACGCTCATCGTTGCGTACCTGGCTGATTGGGATCCTGAAGCACAAGATCGCCGACCAACAGCGTCGTGACGCACGAGAAACCCGTTTGTTCGAGCCGGACCGAATTGGGGCGGACGAGGACATTGAGGAGCACTTGTTCAACGCCGAAGGGAGTTGGCACTCACCGCCCAAGGTCTGGTCGCATCCTGAAAATGCTCTGGAACAGGAGGAGTTCTGGCGTATCTACGAGTGGTGCCAGCAGAATCTGCCGGCGCGTCAGGCCGAAGTATTCATGCTCAGGGAACTGGTCGGATTGGAGCCGGAAGAAATCTGTAAGGAAGCTAACCTCAGTTCGACCAATTATTGGGTTACGTTGCATCGTGCCCGCATGAGATTGCGGGCATGTCTGGAAGCGCGGTGGTTCGGCAAACAGCAGACCGGAGATAAATAACATGCGTTCCTGCCGGGAAGTCAGTGAGCTGGTGTCCAAGTCATTGGACGTTCACTTGAGTCTGAGAGAGCGAATGGCAGTGCGGCTGCACCTGATGATGTGCAGGCACTGCAGCAACTTCAAGAAACAGATGTTGTTCCTGCGCCGGGCGGGTGCGAGTTATGTGGAGTATCTGGAAAAAACAGGCCGTAAAGAATCGGTCAAGCGTTAAAGGCCGGCAATGCCGGCCTTAAAACGGGGAGCGATCAATTCATGGTTCATTGAACCGTACAAATCGCATGAATCATCAAAATGTCCCCCGGAACGACAGCGCTGTAGAACACCGTCCAACCGTCCCCTTCCGGCGTGGGCCTGCTGGCAACGGCGCTGACCGTGCCGCCTTCGTAGTAGCCGCCGCCTGTAACGACCGGGTGAGAGGCAGGGCATTTCAGGACCTCATTGAGGTATGCGCCGGGCAAGACGTTAAAGGTCTCTTTCACGATCTTGAAGCCGTTGCCGCCGTCGCGAGCGCAGATTGTGGTTCCGTCCGACAGAATCTCCTGGATGGCATAGCCTTCTTCGCAAGCGCCGTTGATACGGTCCTGCTTGGTCTGTTCCAGAGTGGCCAACTGGTTTTGTAACAGGTTAAGTTGAGTATTCAGCGTGCTCAGCTCGGTTTCGTGTTCACTGGCTGTTTGGCTCAGCATGACTATCTTGGCACTTGCCTCGTCGATTTGCGCTTGCAGGGAGGCTTTCACCTGGTCCAGCTGGCTCTGCAAATCGTTTACCTGCCCCTGCAAAGCTTGAAACGGTTTGCCATTGGCGCCGGGATAGGCGTTATTGGTCTCGGCATTCACTGCGGTAGCCAGACATGCGGCTGCAACGAGGCTGGAAAGGGAAAAAGCGGTTTTCTTGATCATGGAACTGTGTCCTTTTTGTTTTGTTTATTGAATTCGTTTTATCTGGATCTGCCGGTTTGCATATCCATGACCGATGTATTGAATAAACCGTGCCAAACATGAATAACCATGAAAAATCAGATGCTTATCAGGGTTGCTGAACCGAAGAGCTTCGGATTTCACTGTTGGGGCAGCCCAACGGCTTTACGCTTTAAGTTATTCATGTCGATGATTTATATGGGATCTTGTACTGTTAGCTAAAACCAACAGCGCTCGAACTCTACCGGTTCCTCGTATTTCGTCCGGATATCGGAATAAAAGAAAGTGCATTGACTTTGTCGAAAATCGCTCTTCGTGCCGAAGCAATGAACCGATAAGAAAAGGGATATCAGGCATTCGTTGCCGGGCGTGCGGCGCCCGCGTTGCAACGTCAATGGGCCCTTGCCTGCCCCACGTGACTGAATCTAACCACCCGTCCCGGTGAAGAGGCGAAGCGCCACCAGTCGATCGACGATCAAGCCGCCGATGCCGATGCAGGCAGCGGTGAGCAGGAGGGCGGCGAGAACGATGTGGGTCTCGGTTCGGGCCAGAAACCTTGAGAAACGGAGGAGGCTCATCGGGCGTTCGCCGGCGTGGTTGTCGGATGTTTTCATCTTCTGGGTAGAGGGACTATTCGCCCGGATTGCGCCGGCTTGTCAAGCGCCGGTACTCGGCGTCCAGGGCGTTTTGCGCATGTTTGACGATCGACTCTCCCGCAGTTCCGGCAGTGAAGAGGAGAAAGCCTTGAAGCTGATTCCGGTACATCAAATAGCCGAGCTCGACACTGCCGCCGCGGCGGACATAGTCGACCAGCCGGGTCACAATCGACTGACAGGCAGCGTGGAGATCGCCGAGGGGCATCTTGGTTTGATAGATAGACATCGGTGCTTTCCCTGTGGCTTGGCTAGAAATACGCCTCCTGCTCGAGGCAGCGCAGGGTGAGCTTGACCATGTTGATCAACCGATGCTTGCCGATGACGATGCTGTCCACCTGACCCCGATCGACCCACCCCTCCACCACACCCGGCGATACCCCCACCAGTTCCGCGAACTTCTCCCGGTGCATCACCTGCACGTGCGGCAGCAACAGAACTTGACGGATGGCCTGTTCGTCCATAATGTCCCCTCATTGCGTTACATTGGGAAATAACATGCTATTTGAACATGTATTTTATACATTACGGTAAATAGTACAAGTATGAGATCTATGCTTGACGAATTTGCCGCGAACGACCGAATTAAGCAGCTACGGAAGACATTAGGCCTGACGAGGGACGAATTCGCCCAGAAGACAGGGATAGGAACGAACCAGCTCAGCAATTTGGAACACAAAAAGCAGAAGGTTTACGCCTGGCATATCGAGGCGATTTCCAACGAATGGCCACAGTACGGTTATTGGCTTTGTACGGGAAAGGTCCTGCCCGATGCCGGGCAAATCAGCCCCGAAATCAAGGAATCGCAGAGATATTTGAAAGTGGCCGAGCCACCGCCGGAGAAGCGCTGACGAGAGGGAGGACAATAGCCGACCGGCGTATTTTTGGGGACATCAACTTCACCCAAATCCCCGTACAGTTCCGTGTCGATAATGTAACTCGCCGGGAAGCCATCGATTTCTGTTAGCTATGGACGACGTAAGAATCAAGGGATGCTTACGGAGCTTCTCATAACGTTTCGGAAACAGTGTCGCGTCGATCCTCCCCCTGTTCGTACCAGTAAGCAATTTTTAAGACGTTTCTCTACCTCTCACTCTTTTACTGTCCATTTCGGGTTTGTCCTGGCTGAATTTGAGAAAACGGAAAAGATAAGAGATTGTTCGAGAGTTCGGCCAACATCGGGTGAATAGAAAACAGCCTCTAACTCGAAAGGAAAAGCGAGATTCGTCCGCTGTTTCCGACGTTGTCCTACGAACCAATTGTTGGATGCCGGCTAGCCATTGCCGATGCTCGATTTCTCTTCACTGCGCAGGAGGAGAACGCGGCCGGCTCGGCGGATCAGCGTATCTTTGGAGTGCCCGCGATATTGCATGACGGAGCCGGCGACTGTGAGGGCGAAGTGAACGGACGCAATGGCGGATTTCCGATTCGACGAGACCTCGACTTCGTCAATGTGATGCTCGTAGCCGAGCGTGGCTATACCGCCTAGGCGCGCTCCGATGTCAGCTATCCCCTGGTACATCTGTTTGTAGGCCGCGCAGGTTTCCTCTTTGTTCTGCGTGACCTCCACTCGTTGGCCGTAAACGACTGATATGCCGCGACTCTCAAAGTCGTTATCCAATAAATTGCAGAGCGCTTCTGGATTGCGGCTCAACGTCGCGTGGGTCTGCATTTGGTAGAAGGCCCTGACCTGATCGTCCGAGATCTTGCGCCCGCCGATGAAGTAATACCAGCTGACTCCGGCCAGGATTGCGACCAATAGCAACATGCGCATCTAAATCTCCGAAAAGTTGTTGATGATCCGCCTGCGGCGGTGCCAAATTAGGTTGGAAGAATGAATAAGATTGGCCCAATTTACGCCGATCAATCCAGGAACCTGGCCAAGAGCCGACTAAAGAAACTCACATGGCGCTCACCTTTAGGGCTCAGGCGACCGGCGGACAAATAGTTGCTAACGGCGAAAAAACCGCAGATCAAGGCAAAGGCGATGCCCAACCATTGAAGCCAATGAATCCGCCGAGTGAAGATCGCCTCAACCGCAGGGAAAAACATGCTGCTGCGACGGCTTTCAAGGAGATGATTCATCCACGCCGGCAGCAACCAATAGAACATCACAAACAGTACAAGGCCAAAGAGCACTGCACCTTTCCATGACAAACGGTTTGCAATGTGAGTCGTGTCACTCAACACCCCCTGACCGCGAGCGTTTGCGACGATATCGGCGACGGTAACCCATGTTTAAACGTCGTTTCGAATAATCCCAGCAGATAAGTCTAGTGACTTCGCGGCTCAAAAAAGCCAGGTTTGAGTCGGAAAAGGCTGAAAATCGTGTAAGCCAGAACTTACGAATAGATAGAAAAAGGATTGGAGGCGGCGTTACGGCCTTTCGGAAAGCTTCACTCTGCTCGGTAAAGTCTTCCAGCGGCAAAGGGGTAAAAGCGAACCAAGCTCAAAACTACCGCCCTGTTGTCTTATGATGCGCTCGCGCCTAGAGAATTTTCCGATCCGGTATCAGGGAGCCCGATATGTAGGTCGGCAATCCCTTCCCAATCGCAAACGGCCGCCCTGGGAAGGGCCTGGCCGGCGCTCCCGGCCAGGCCGTTTGCGATTGGAAGGGTCATCCCGGCGCTCCTGGGATGACCGTTTGCGATTGGAAGGGTCATCCCGGCGCTCCTGGGATGACCGTTTGCGATTGGAGCGCCAGGACGCCCCTTCCCACAAAGTCCTTTGTCGAGCCGATAAGTCGGCAAGGGATTGCCGACCTACGTGCTTCCCGCCCGACATGAATCCGTACACCGGGATGAAAAACGCTCTAATCGTACGGCAGCCAGGCCGCGGAACCGGCGGGTTACGGCGCGCGGAAACACCCACAGGAACCTGGCAGGTTCGATGCGATGCGCGCCTAACCCACCTTACTGCGAAATCGTTTTCAAGTAGACGGGGATGTAATTGGCAGCCAGTCCTAAGGCCTGTCGTTTCGGCATTCGCCGCTAGCATGACGCTTATTAACCCGGCCTATAAATATAGGCCGGGTTAATCCAGGGCAGGGATGCCCCGGCGCGGCGACAAGCCGCGTGAGCCCAGGCCGGGCGTGTACCGGCCTGGGCGGCGGCCCGAAATACCAGGAGGGTATTTACGGGCCTGATTAATAACTGACCGGCATTGGGTTTTGACCGGAGTTTTTTCTTTGGGTAGAGTCGGTACGGGCCTAAAGGGATTTTGGAGGCGTTATGCGTTTCGTGTTTTTAGCTTTGTTGGGTCTGATCGGTGGATGTGCGTCGGATCCGGCGGTGCGGCAGCAATTAGCCGGGGCGGTTCAGGCTCGGTGTTTGGCCGAATCCAAGAAGTATATCGAGGCAGGCGTGGAAAAGGACTACTTCACGCGATGCGTCGATAGTCGGTTGTCGGCTCTGGGCGAAGAACCGATCTATGATCCCGGTTTTGAGGAGCGATGGCCGGAGTTCGAGAATCCTACGACCGGCCAAGCTCTCCAGGAGAGATAGGCCGATTCTCGACCGCCGCCACTTGGGGCGGTTGCACTGATAGCGGGTGTCGGGCGTTCGTTGTTTGACTGTTGCTCCGTCATTGGCTCGGGTTAGGCGGGGCGGATGACGTGACCATCCGGGAACGCGCAAAGCACGACGGGTTTGGTGAGCATCGCATCGAACCGGCCACGTTCCTTGAGGGGCTTCCGCGCGCCGTAACCCACCGGGCCAAGCCGCGGAACCGGTGGGTTACGGCGCGTAGAGAGTCCGTGGTCACGGAACCGTTCGTGGCGGTGCGCGCCTAATTCCAAATCGCTTTCAATAAGGCATTAATTTTCGTAGGGTGGGTTAGGCCGCGAGGCCGTAACCCACCGAGCGACCTCGAATCGGTGGGTTACGCTTCGCTAACCCACCCTACGATTAATGTTCACTCGAATGCCGAATGGGATAATCCATCCGACTCCGGACACAAGACTCGGAACCTTGCTCTTGTCCGTCAGCAAGGCTTCGCCTGGGACAGGGATTCGTCGCCTAGCGCCGATAGCGCGGTTCTGGCCAATTCGTTCCACTGGTCCCTCTGCCAATACTCGAGATAGCGCCTGAACTGGCGCTGGGTCGAAAGAATCGGGAAGGCATCGGGACCCAGCAGGCAGAGCATTTCACCGCAGAACTCCCTGATTTCCTGTTCCGCCTGGCTGGCGCTGAATTTTGGCGCGCCATAGGCAACACCCAGCAGGGCGAGTTCGGCGAGTGTGGCCAGCACATAGGCGCGCTCTTCGCCCGCGGTTTTGTAAAGCTGCCAATGGGCGAGCTGCCGGGCGGCGGCCCACCAGAGGCCGTAATCCTTCGCGAGCGACTTCCAAACCTCGGCACTGCCCGCCAGGACCGGCATCGCCAGCATGGAAAGATACTGCGTAATGGCCCACGGGTTGGAAGGCTCGATCTCCAATGCTTCGCGATAGAGATCACGAGAGGATGCATAGGCTTTCTTGCCTTTTTCCAGCTTCGCGCGGGTGACCTCGGCATCGCCGGTTTCGCTTGCCGCGATCAGAAAATAGGCGATTCCGATGCGCTTCTCGCTGGCGGCATTCATGCCGAGACGCTTGGCCTTTTGCGCAGGCGATTTCTCCGTGACGGGCTCGGCGCACCAGGCCTTGAGTTCGGCGCGGATCGACTCGCACAGAACTTCCAGTTCAGCATCCCGATCGGCGGGGTTGCGCGCCTCGGCGGCTCTCCGGCCGTCCGCGTTGGCGCCGACCAGTTCGTCTATCCGGTCGAACTTCACCTCGAGCCGGCTGCGGATGCGTTCGTCGCGGAAGGCGTCCACCTGCCGCTCGAAGTTCCAGGGCACGGTCGCGTAGCAGACGATGCTCGCCCAGTCATGGGTGCCGGGCGAATCGGTACGAAGCCGTTGGCGCAGGTCGTAGAGCACCCAGCGGGGATCGGTGCCGCTCAAAAGGCCGCTGTAGAGCACCTCGGCCGCGATCGAGGAGGCCCGCATCCAGAGGGGGAATTGCGAGGCGATGACCCAGGGAATGCCTGCCGCGTGGAGCTCGTGAGCGATGCTGCCGCCGGGTATCAGCACCGACTCGATGTTGCCGGAATCGCAGGTCGCGAGCGTGACCACGTTGGGGCGATATTTGGTTGTCCCGGAGGAGTCCCGCGCCGTGAGTACGATCGCCAGGCGTTCGCCGTCGACCACGTCGCCTTGCGCGGAATTGGAATCGCTGCACAGCATGACGCCGTAGTGGCGGTCGCCGGAGTTATTGATCGGCGCGCCGTGGGCCAGGATGTGCACGTAAGCGTACTGGGTGGTCGAGCAGGCTTCCCGAATCTGCTCCAGGCTGGCATTGGGCAGCACCGTCAGGATCTGCTTGACCTCCCGGATGCGTTCCTCGGGCGTGTCCTTGATCTTGATCCAGGGATCGATCGCTCGCCGGATCGCGTGCAAATGGTCTTGCGCCGGCACCGGCGGGAGGCCGCCGGGCGATGCGAACGCGAACAGGATGCGCGGAGGGCGGTTCCAGTCGACCGGCAGCGGCCGTCCGCGCCGGACTTCCCGGGTCATCACGATAGGGGTGCGCGACTGCAGGAACAGGGGAGATCCGGAACCCGGAAAACCGTCCGGCGCGATAGCCGTCTCGAACGGCACCATGCCCAGCTCGAAAGAGGACAGCGAAAGCCTGAGATGCACGAGTTTCCCGCCGTCGGCCCGCGGGTCGGACAGTTCCGAGAGCAGCGCCGGAACCTGTCCGAGCACCCGCCCGATCGCCTCGCCCATTTCCCGCATCTCGCTTTCGCGCTGCGAGGCGGCGACGGGGCTTCCGTCTATGTCGTACCGCAGGCGTTCGAGCCGGTTGAGCAGTTGCCGTTGCTCGAACGGCATGTGTACGGTCACCGGACCGTCGGCGCCGCACAGCGCGAGATACGGCGTCAGCGGCGACAACAATTGATTGTGCGCGGGGCCCGGCCTGAGCAGTTCGAGTTTGACGTTGCGAATTTCGCTCATCTCAGGGCCTCGCGAATTGTTCGATAACCCGCGGCTTGCCCGTGCCGTTTCCCTCGATATGGGTCAGACGGCCGACGACTTTTCCGTCTTCCAGCGAGATCGAGACAGCGCTGGTTTGGTCCATCACGAACGATTCGCCGCCGAATTTCGCCTTGTCGATGGCCGCCATCCCGCCGTCGGTCAGCGCCTCGTACACCGGCTTGAAAGAGGCCGTGTCCTTGAGCATGGCGTCGCTGAACCGCAGCAGGCGGATCCAGGTGCCGCTGTTGAAGTAATAGCGGGAGCCGCCCATCTTAATGGCGCGTTCGAGATGAGTATGGCCGGTGACGATGAAGTCGGTGGAGCCGCCGACCGAAGCCGTCACCTGCTTATAGGTGTCGTCCTGATCGGTGATGTCGAAGGTTTTGTCGCCCGCGAGCCAATCCTTGAGCGCGCGCCGCAGCGCTTCATCCTTGCCGATCCCGGTGATCCAGCCGGTGAGGCGATCCCAGATCAGGCCGCCGGTACCCAGAGTTTCGTTCGCGGGTGTCGCGCGAGCGCCGGGTTGCTTGAAGCCCTTCTCGGCGGCCAGCAACATGTCGTCGGCGGTTTGTGCGCCGGCCGGGCCTCCGCCCTGGATGCCGGCCGAAACGTTCGGCCCCAGCAGCTGATCGACCGTGATGGCGGGCGCGCCGGTCGCCTGGCGGGGCTGGAATCCTTCCGCCGACAGGCGCTGGTCCACCTGTCCGCTGCCCCGTTGGCGCTCGCCCAGGATCGACAGCAGGCTGTTGATCTTGGCCGCCTGGGAAGGATCGAGCACCACCAGGGTTCCGACGGCGGCGGAGGTCTCGGGCTTGAGCAGATCGATCCACGCGTACCGGCGTTTCACTTCGTTCATGACTTCCTTGACCATGCGGGTGCCGGCGTTCGGGTACCATTCGCTCGGTTCGAGCGAACGGCCGGCATTCAGGCGCCGCGCGACTTTCGCCAGATCTTCGTAGCGGTTGTAGTTCCAGGCGTCGACTTCGTTGCCGTGGGTGCAGAAGACGCGGGCATTGCCGACCAGGCAGGTGTGGCCCGCGCCGGTGGTGGAGAATTCGATCCTTGCCCTGGCGAGAAGGTCTTCGCCCGCGAGCCGCGACAGAATCAGGCGCTGGACCGAGGGAAAGGACACTTCGATGTCGTGGTTGCCGATGACGATCACCAGCGTGCGTCCTTTCTTCTTCACGAAATCCGCGAGAGCCTCCCAAATTCCGGAGAACGACTTGTCGTCCATGATCCGCGTCAGCGTGGCCGTCGCCTCGTCGACGGCGACGTAGCCCCGGATGTCCTCGGCCAGGGTGTCGAACACGTCGCCGTTCAGAATCAGCGCGACGCGCCCTTCGGGACGCTGCGCCGCCACCCACCGGATATAGTTGGCGAGACGCTGGGTCTCCCTAAGGATCTGGAAGCCGGGCTTGCCGCCCATGTGGATATCGGAGATGACATGCACCTCGTCGTAAGCCGGGAACTCGCTCATGTTCCTACCCCCCCTTGATAAGTCCAAAGTGTTCGTATGACGTCCGCTGCAAGCGCGGATGATAATTCCGATTCGACGGTTTTATAAAGGATAGGCTTTAAGCTCGCTGAGCGCCGGAGACATCCTTCCGATCGCAAACGGTGTCTTCGGGAGCACCGAAGACACCCTTCCTTGCCGGGGTGACGATTTGTGTAAAGATTCATGCACAGAGGCAGCTTTTACAATGTCCTTCCCCACGGTGAGACAGAGCACAGCTCGCCAACAAGCCAAGCGAATCGGAGTCCGCTGCGGGAGAAATCGGAGAACTGCGGGCTAGACGGAACCGCTGTTCATCCCGGTTCCGCCTTCGGCGGCGCAGGCGCGGATCAGTTCGGCCAGCTTGCGGGTGGCGGGGCCGGCAAGCTTGGGCTGGGCGAAGATGAGATACAGCGGCACCTTTCGGCGCTGTCCATCGCGCAGGGGCAGCGGCTTGAGCCGGCCGGAGGCGAGCGGCTCCTCGATCAGATGGCACGGAATCCAGCCGAAGCCCAGCCCCGCGCATAACAAGGCTATCCGCTTCTCGGGACTGGTCACGCTCCAGCGCCGCGTCGCGCCGAGCCACCCGGAATCGCGCGGCGCCAGTGTGCCCGAATCGCTCACGACGACGTGCAGTTCCCGGCTCAAGTCATCGGCATCTAGGGTTCGTCCGAGCCGGTGTAGCGGGTGGTCGGGATGAGCCACGGCAACGAGTTCCACGTCCAGCACGTGATCTCCCAAAAATCCCGGCGGGACTTGTCCGCCGATCGCGAGATCGGCGCGGCCCATGATCAGCGCCTCGTCGGTGCCGGACAGCACCTCTTCGCTGAGCAGCACGCGCGTGTGCGGGCTGAGGGGCGCAAATTCCCTCAGCATGCGCAGCAAAAGGGGAGTGGGGAACAACGCGTCGACCACCAGCCGGATTTCCGCTTCCCACCCCTGCACCAGACTGTGGGCCAGTTTCTCCAGTTTGAGCGCTTCGCCGAGCAGTTCTTCTGCGTGGCGCAGAAGCGTCTCTCCCGATTCGGTGAGCTTTGCCTTGCGGCCGTGAATCTCCAGCAGTTTCAGTCCGAGCTGCTCCTGCAGCCGGCCGACCGTATAGCTGACGGACGACTGGCTGCGATGCAGCGCTTCGGCGGCCTGGGCGAATCCGCCGTATTCCACGATCGCCTGCAATACCCGCCATTGCTCGAGAGTGGTCCGGGGAATCTTCATATGATCGAATTCTTCGATAAGAATGCCCAGAATTTTGCGCTTTTTAATCGAGTCATACAAACCTATCCTGGTGCCGTCTATCGATTCTTACCAGGAGATCGCCATGGCCAACGTGCTGCAAATCAAGACCAGTTTGTCCGACACCGGCAACGCCAACCGCTTCGCCGACGCTTTCATCACCCAGTGGCGCGCGCGGCATCCGGAGGACAGGATCGTCACCCGCAACCTCGGCCGCGAGCCGATTCCGCACCTGGACGAGACCGCAATCACAGGCTTCTTCGCGCCGGCCGAACGGCGCACTCCCGAGCAGCGGGCGGCAGTGGAACTTTCGGACGAACTGATTGCGGAGCTTCAGGCGGCGGATGTCCTCGTGCTCGGCGTTCCCATGTACAACTTCGGCATCCCGTCGACTCTCAAAGCCTGGATCGACCACGTCGCCCGCGCCGGAATCACGTTCGAGTACACGGAAAACGGCCCGGTCGGTTTGGTCCAAGACAAACAGGTGTTCGTGCTCGCCGCCCGCGGCGGAGTCCATCGTGGCACGCCGCAGGACACCCAAACCGCTTACCTGCGCAATGTGCTGGGTTTCCTCGGGATGACGGACGTCAATTTCGTCTATGCCGAAGGACTGGCTTTGGGGGAGACCGCCAAGGGGCAAGCGGAAACCGATGCGCTCGGGCAGATCGCCCGGCTTGTCGGTTCCCGAGCGGTAACGACTGCGGCGAAACCGATCGATGTTTGACAAATTGTTTGAGGAGAACACCCATGACCACCTCTCCGAATTTTGTAACCCGCGAGGTCGAGCGACTGGTCACCGGCAATGCCGTTTCGGACGGTGCGGGCGTAAAACTGCTGCGCGTGCTGACCCCGGACTTGCAGCGGCGGCTCGATCCCTTTCTGATGCTCGACGAGTTCCGCTCCGACAATCCGGACGACTATCTCGCCGGCTTTCCCGATCATCCCCATCGGGGCTTCGAGACCGTGACCTATATGCTCGCGGGACGCATGCGGCATCGCGACAACGCCGGCCACGAAGGCTTGCTGGCTGCCGGCGGCGTGCAATGGATGACGGCGGGTCGAGGCATCATTCATTCCGAGCTTCCCGAGCAGGAGCAGGGGCTGATGCACGGTTTCCAGCTTTGGATCAATCTGCCCGCGCGCGAGAAGATGACCGAGCCCGGCTACCGGGACATTTCGGCGGAAGCGATCCCGAGCACCACCACGGCCGAAGGCGTGACCATCCGGATCATCGCCGGATCGGTTGCGGGCATCGGCGGCGCGGTCAGGCGCGAGGCGACCGAGCCGCTCTATCTCGATCTCGAAATGCCGGCCGGAAGCGCTTACGAGGCGCCGATCCCTGGGGGACACAACGCGTTTCTGTACGTTTACGAAGGCGAAGTCGGCGTCGGCACACGGGGCGAGCCGGTGCGCGCCCGTCAGCTCGCGGTCCTGACCAACCGCGCGGATGCCGATGGCGTGCGGCTGACGGCTTCGCGCGGGGCTCGATCGTTGCTCGTCGCCGGCCGTCCCCTCAACGAGCCGATTGTGCAGTGGGGACCTTTCGTGATGAACACGCGCGACGAGGTCGAACAGGCCATGCACGATTTCCGCTCGGGCAAGTTTTAGGTCGTGGGGAAGGTAGGCTCTTTGCCGGATAGGCTCCGTTCCAATGACGGCCGATCCCAGTGTCCCAGATCGGCGGCCGCGTCATAGGTGCTTTGGAGAAACTCCAGCAGCAGCCGGCCGGGTGAATCCGCCTGCCGCACCTCGGAATAAGGCAGGACGAATTCCTTGAGCTCGGGGCTGTAAAACGCGCTTTCGGGACGTGCCGGTGCGTCCGGAAAACCTTTCGGTTCAGGGTAGGCATAGGCGTAGAAGGCTGGAAACGGGACAGCATCGTTACCCGGCCAGAAGCCGCAACTGCTTACCTCATGGGAATAGGCCTCGCGGACCACCCAATCGGGAAGATTGGGCACGCCGCCGGGGTGTTCGGGCGCGCGCCGGCCGGAGAAGCGTGTGACCGCCAGGTCGAAGCTGCCCCAGAAAAAATGCACCGGACTGCATTTGCCGATATAGCGCGCGCGGAATGCCTTGAATACGCTATCCGCCTGGGCCAGCACCCTCCAGCACCGGTGGGCGTGCTCGGCATCGTAGGCGGCGTGTTCCCGATCCTGGTCGAAGGGAATCGCGCGGGCGACCTCGTTGGGTTTTTTCCGTATGGCGACCTCGATATCCAGCGCCCGAAGCGCGGCAAAAATTTCCCGGTAGAAATCGGCCACCGTGCAGGGTAGAAGCGGGAATTGTCGCGCCGCGCCGTCGCTGGTCCGGATCACGAGTCGATGCTCGATAAAATCGAAATCGATCTGGAACGTTCGGTCACGATAGGGAATCGGCGAGGTCGTCAGCCCGGATGTCGTCAGATAAAGCACGACATGCCAGGAGTGGTTGATCCAGGGCGTCAAGGCCAGCCGGATTTTGCCGACGATCTGTGTCCACATATGCAAGGTCGCATAGGTGTCTTGCCATGCCTGCAAAGGCAGGTCCGGCCAGGCCGAATTGTCGTTGATGGTGCTCGAAGCGTTCTGGCTCGTCATGGTGACCTCCATCGAGCGGGGAATTTCAACGTCTACTTCCGCTTGATCCCAAGCTCCTGCTCTCATCGTTATACACAAGACCCAGCGGGTGGTCGTCACCGTCATTCCGTCCATGGACGACGGAATCCAGGGCCATGGATGGTAACCGGCCGGTCGCACGCTGGCTTATCCGAAGCACAGCTCCGGCCCGCCGCTTCACCTCCGTGTGGCTGGATTCCGGCTTCCCTGCCGGAATGACGGGTCCGGGCACGTTTCGGGTCGCTCGTAAGTTGTGTATAACGATGAGAGCTCCTGCTTGGGAATACGGCCTTGGAAGCTCCAGCCTCGCAAAGGGCAGGAAGCCGGAGCCTCCAAGACTTGGGTTCCCAACCTTGAGGTTGGGAACCAACATCTGGTTTGATTTCTCGCGAGGTCCGGCCGTTCCGGAGTTCCGCATGCCGCCATGATTTACCTTTGTCAGAGCTTCCGGTTTCGGACGGAGCGAAGGCACTCCCGCATGCCCTGTCGGTCGAATCGATCAAGGTCTCACTCCGTGCGTTCGGTGCTTGTCCTGCGTCCCATCCGACTGGAGATACAGCCGTGAGCCAGCTTCCCATCGCTGACTACGCCTTTCTGTCCGATTGCCACGGGGCCGGCCTGGTCAGCCGCGCCGGCTCGGTCGACTGGCTTAACTTTGCCCGTTTCGACGCGCCCGCGATCTGCTCGCGGCTTCTGGATACGGACGGCGGCCATTGGGCCATCCGCCCGGTTGGCCAAGCATCGACGCGCCGCCGGTATCTCGACGGCACCCTGGTGCTTGAAACGACCTTCGAGACGCCGACCGGCACCGTGGTTCTGACCGACGCGCTGGCGATGGGACCCAACGAACGCGGCCACCAGCTCGGCGCCGACGCGCCGCATACCCTGATCCGCAGCGTCCGATGCCTGGCCGGGCACGCAGACCTCGAGATCGAGTACGCGCCCCGGCCGGAGTATGGGCTGGTCTTTCCCTTGTTGGTTCCGGTCGTTGGCGGCGTATCCGCGCGGGGCGGCGCCTCGGTGCTCCATCTCAGTTCGCCCGTGCCGTTTCAAATCACCCGTTCGACGGCATGGGCGGGCGTGAGAATCGAAGCCGGCCAACGCCTGGACTTCGCCTTGCAGCATCGTTCGAGTTCCGAAGCCGCGCCTCGAGTCTGGACCGAAGCGGATATCGCCGAACGGTTGGACGACACCATCACCGCCTGGCGCAGCTGGTCCGATCTCCACCAGAACTACGAAGGACCGTGGCGGGAGCTCGTCCGCCACAGCGGGCGCGTGCTTCAGGGGCTGACCTATTTTCCGACCGGCGCCATCGTGGCCGCACCGACGACTTCGCTGCCGGAAGCCGTGGGCGGCAGCCGCAATTGGGACTACCGCTACACTTGGGTGCGCGATGCGAGTTTCACCCTGGAAGCGCTGTGGGTGGCGGCCTGTCCGGACGAAGCCTATAAATTCTTCGACTTCTTGGCAGGCTCGGCCTTGACCCAGATCGAGCGCGGCGTGGATATGCAGATCATGTTCGGCATCGGCGGCGAGCACGATCTGACCGAACGCGAGCTGCCACATCTGTCCGGCTGGCGGGCCAGCCGTCCGGTCCGGGTCGGCAATGGCGCCTGGAATCAGCGGCAGCTCGATGTCTACGGCGAGCTGTTGAACGCAGCGTACCGGCTACAGGGACAGCTCACCACTCTCGATCCCATCACCCGTAATTTTCTCGCCGATGTCGCCGACGCTGCCGGTCGTTATTACCGCGATCCGGATCAGGGCATTTGGGAAATCCGCGGTCCGCCGCGAGACTTCCTGTACTCGAAACTGATGTGCTGGGTCGCCCTCGACCGGGCCATCGGGCTCGCAGATCTGCTCGGCGCCGCGGATCGTGTCGAGCGCTGGCGCGCCGTCCGCGAGGAAATCCGCCAGGCGATTCTTACCCAGGGTTGGAGCGAGCGGGCTCAGTCCTTTACTCAGGCGTTCGGTTCGGACGAGCTCGATGCTTCGGTCCTGATGATGGCGCTGGTCGGCTTCCTGCCGGCGGACGATCCCCGCATGCTGGCGACGATCGATGCGATCGAGCGGGAGCTGACGGACAAACGGGGGCTGGTATTCCGCTATCGCGCCGACGACGGGTTGAAAGGAGAGGAGGGCACTTTCCTGCTCTGCACTTTCTGGCTTGCCCACGCAGTCGCTTTGGCAGGACAGGTCGAGCGCGCCAAGGGCATCCTGGCCCGCGGCGCCGTTTATGCCAACGATGTGGGCCTGCTCGCCGAAGAGGTCGATCCGAGCACGGGCGAGCTGCTCGGCAACTTCCCGCAAGCCTTCAGCCATATCGGCTTGATCAACGCCGCGTGGGCGATTGCCGAGGCCGAGCAAGCCCGATCGGCACCGTAATTCCATTCGACATTCGAGCGAACATTCATCGTACGATGGGTAGAGCGAAGCGAAACCCATCGATGGCAGGTTAGCCCCTAGGCTCCGCGTAACCCGCCGATTCGAGGTCGCTGCGCGCCTGACCTATCCTACTTCGCCGGCCGAAGAATCGATCGTCGGCACCGGCGATCCTCATCTTTCTTTAATCTTTTCCCCGGCGGCGTTCTCATGTTGCTTCCGTACTCTAGTACCCGACGGGTGCGGCGATTCCTGGACACGTATCTAAAGGCGCACCGGTAAGAGCCGTTTTTTTGGGGGCCGCCTCGGTGCGGAGTCAGAGACTGATCTAATGCGTTAAAGGTGACTCATGCCAGCAAACATGCGGCAAGACGAGAGGATCGAGGTTTTTTCATTCATTGCCTTGTATGAAGGCCTCAGTGGATTGCTGATCGATCTCGATCTCTATGTGTTCAATAAGGCGGGCGAATTGATCGAGTGCCAGCCCATATGGAAGGGAAAGACCGTAGTGGCGCTTTCCGGGAGGGAACTGAGTAACGCGCGAGTCATGATCGGGCCGCCCATACGTGATTCCATACGCGGGCCAATCACGATGGACATGATTCGGAATTACCATGGTTTCGAGGTCGGGCTCGATTTAGTGCCCAAGACCCGCTCGGTTACGCTTTCCGCCGTGCCGGAGGCAATTTGGCGGGCATGGCAACAATCGGGCTCATGGAGCAAAAGCAGAAAACATCCCAACGCGTTCGACGGTTTTCTATTTTGGTAGATGTCGGCGTCGTCTTGGTAGCGATTCCGTTGCGCCATTGAGAGCATTTTCCGGCTTGGCGTAGCGCTCCCAACGTGGAATAGGTCGGAAAAGCGGCTTCGTCGGCAACGGGTTGCCGACCTACGAATAGGTACGGGACAGTTCCCCCATCTAGCCGCTCTACATGGTATTTGCTTTTGTCTGCCTGATTTAAGGAGTGCCGCGCTGCGGCACTCCTTTCCCGATCTCTCGATGTTACGGCTTTACTCCGATGAGTTTCCAACCGCCATCCGGAGAGAGATTTGCTCTGCTGGACGATCCCACATAGAGGACATCTTTCGTTGGAAGCATGTTCCGCACACCCATAACGGTTTCGGGATGGCCGAAGCCGTTTATGGTCCATGGTACTGCCTTGGAATTCCCATCGGGGAAGACCCAAAGGTCGGCACCGGGATTCTTGCTGAAGTTGACGCTGGATCCCGAGTCGAGCGTTCCCACGGCCAGCTTTCCTTGGAAAACCGCCATGGTCCAGGTATAGACATTGGTCGGAACGTCGAAGCCCGCCGCGCCGTAGAGCGGGGTCATGCCGCCCAGATTGTTATCCACCATGCTCCAAGTGCTGCCGTTGTATTTCGGTAACTGCTTTTCCCCGTAGAGCAGTTGAATCTCGGGACTGCTACCGAAATTGCGGCCGCGGAAGATCGGAATGGCCCGGCTGAGGTTCTTTTGGGTTTCGGTACGATCCTGGGGCTCTCCGTAGGTACTCACGAACGTGCTATAGACCGACCACGGCGGGTTCATATGTCCCCAGTAGAGGTAACCGGCGAACGAGGCCAAGTCGCCCACCCCTTGGGTCGAGGCAACGAGGTCGTCGACTTCGTAGTCATTTACTTCCCAAACCTTGGTCCAAAGAGGGGCATGGATAAGCCGCAAGCCTCCTGCGGGAATCGGCGGACTCATCCAGATCCCGGCCGGCGGGTTGTTGGTTCCGAGGAAGCTGCCGACCGAGCTGGACAGTGTCGACGGACGCCAGGTGGCCACGAAAAGACGCCCTTCGTGCACGGCCAGATTGACCGCATCGTTGTCTACCATACCCACTGTCGTGAAGCTGAAAGGATTGCTTCGAGTTCCCGTCCAGCGCAGTATTTCGCCGCCTCCGGTGAGTGTCTGCACGCCGGTATACATGGCGCCCTGCGCAGAGACGAATTTGCGGATGTTGGCGTATCGCAACAAAGTCGTCGAGCCGAGATATTGTTTGGTATCGGCATCGAAGGCAAACAAATTGACGCTCACCCCGAGCTGGCCCGGACCGGCGAGTATTGCCACGCCATTGGATACGCCGGCCGACCGCAAGCCCAAGGTCTCGTTGATGAGAGGGTCGTTCGGCGTAACATTGGTTTGCTTACCGGTGGCGATGTCATAAACCCATACCTGCGGCGGTCTCCAGTCGCCCAGGAATTGGCGCAATGGTACGGGAACGCCGGGGTATTGGCTCAGCGAGCCCTCGAGGACGTTGATGGGATTGCCGGTGGAATCGTTAGCGAAATCGCATTCCTGCAATCCGTCGCCTGCGGTTTGTCCTATACCCGCGACATTGGCTCCAGTTCCGATCCAGAGGGTCTGTTTCCATTGGGCCAGACCCCAAAGATAGGCCTGATTTCGCTTGGGCGTCGTGCCGGTGGGGCAGGCTCCATTTGCCGACGCGGCGACATAAGGCATGCCGCAACCGTTCCAACACTCATCCGGGACGGCCTTCGCCAAGACAGTAGCGGTCTGCGCGTGGGAAACCGTTACCGCCGAATGGAAAATAAAAAGAGATAAGGGAAAAACAACTCGCCAATTGCACTTGATCATGTCGATACTCCTTTTTCCAAAGTGCATGTTTCCTGTTCGTATCATATTGCCCGTAACCGGGCAGAACTCGCATATTTGGTATATGTAATCGTTGAATTAAGTGGTTGCTTTCATTCTCCTCCTGAGTTGTTTTTGAATTTTTATTACAAGATTTCGGTATGGCACCGAATATTTTATTACGCGAATCTTATGCCATATCTATATTTTTAATTAGATCAATTATTTGCTTGGAGATAGTAAAGTGTCTGTAAAATTTTCTGACACCTTGATATTGCCGATCACGCGGGGAAGTTATGCCAATTCTTTGGAAAAATGATATTCAGCGAACGTAGGCTGAGCCGAAATCGTAATATGTCAGGATCATGTGTATATTTATAATTATAATTATAGGTTAATTACTTGGCTTGGTATGGCGAATCGATTGTAAAATTTTCTGACACTGTTATTTGCTTGAAAGGCTAATTCCAAATCGCTTTCGATAAGGACTTGCTTTCGTAGGGTGGGTTAGGCGCACATCAGCACTGATTGACCGCCGATCACCGCGCTTTGCGTGCGCCGTAACCCACCCTATCGAAAGCCGAATGGAATAAAATGCCGGCTCTCAGCGAGTTTTGATTAACTGAAAAACGCCGGGAGTCTAATATTAATGAATTATTTTTTAGCCCATGAAAGCTCTTTGTATATTCGATGTCTATGCAGTGGACGGTGCAAGTTCAGGCAGTACTATTAAAGTTGCGATAATTCGGGTTTTTATTTCGTTTTATATACTCTTTCGGTTGCGGGAATTTCTTTTTCTAATGCCAGTTGCCAACGAAATGCCCATTTCCATTTAATATTCCTCTTTGCCTCAGAAAATTCGTCTGTCAGCCTCTCCAGGTCCTTTTTCCGGAATCCCCGCAGGATGGAGATTAATCCATCGTGACGGGTAATGGTGGATGAGGCTGTAACAAAGGCGAACAATTCAAAAAGATGATAAGCAACAGGACTTCTGTGCAGGTCGTTGACCACAACTGCCAACCTGCACTGCTCGTAAGAATTCTTCAACAATTCTTCTGCCTTTCGGTTGTCGAAATGGTGAAGAAACAAGCTCATCACGACGATGTCAAACCGCCTTTTTTTAAACTCGTCCGAAAAAACATCTATCTTTTCAAAGCGTATCTCCGGAAAATCTTTCGTTTGCGAAGTCGCATACCGAATAATCGAGTCGTTTATATCGACGGCGGTTACTGAAACCGGGATGTTTTTCCTTCGACACCATTTGACGACTGCTCTGGGAAGATCGCCGCTACCGCAACCCAGATCAACAACTTCTATCGGACGGCCGAAATCATGCTGTTCAAGTAACGGTGCGATGGCCGAAACCAACGCTTTTTCTCCGCCCAGCCAGCGGTTGACCCTGGCGATATCCTCTAGGTTTTTGATCAGATCATCACCGCCGAGCGTTGGGTCGTCGAGGAGCTCGCTGAGATTGGAGCGTTGCGAAAAGCTGTTCATGATTATTCCTCCAATTGTTTCAAACCACTGTGTTTTCACCGGAATTGCCACCATCAAACGGATGTCCGGACATAACGGATAGTCTTTCGTCATGCGTCCCGAAACATTCGCAGAAATGCCGATGACAATTCCGAAATGAAACTTCTCCATGGCGGCATCGTTGGCCGTTTCCATCGCCAGCCATTTGTCTACGCTGCCTTTCGGTGCGATCCACCCGTTTTGCGGAACGGCAATAAGTTATTAATCAGGCCCGTAAATACCCTCCTGGTATTTCGGGCCGCCGCCCAGGCCCGGTACACGCCCGGCCTGGGCTCACGCGGCTTGTCGCCGCGCCGGGGCATCCTTGCCCCGGATTAACCCGGCCTATATTTATAGGCCGGGTTAATAATCGGAGCCTCCTCAACCTAAGCCGCATCATTCCTGCGCATAGGGGTGCCCAGTCCGCTCGCATACCCATAGCGTTCTATTACCTGCCCCCAGCGTCGGGTAATTTCCTCCCTCAGTTCCGGGGTGAGGTCGTAGCGATTGGTACGATAATCGTTCGTCTCTTCTAGGTACTGCTTCAATTTGGGAAGCATTCGCTCGAAATCGCTTAGTTCCAGCTGGTCATACAGCTTACGGAGTTGCCCGACCGGATCTTGCACGAGGTCCTCGTATCGCAGTTCATGGAAGCGGGGGGCGTGGAGCAGCGGGCGTGCTTCCTTGATCTTCTGGAACATATGCAAGAAATTTTCGAACACATAGTCTTCCAGATCGTCGTATTTCGGTTCTTGCAGGCCCTGAGCCTCGTACAAGGATTTCCACAAATGCATCGTCGAGAGAAACAGGGTGTAAGGGTCGCGCACGATATGAACGAACTGTGCATCCGGAAACAGCTCGAGCAAGACCTTGATTCGATAAGTGTGGGTGGGGGATTTCAACAGGATACGTTTGGGGTTGCGTATCGTCAGCTGCTTGAGAAATTTTACGAAGCCGTCTTTCCAGCGCTGCAGCTCCCGCGACGGGACGTCTTCCAGACTGAAATATTCGGGGCAGGGATTGCGATTGGGAAAGGCGATCTTCTGGTAAGGGGAGGGCAGTCCGAGATTGCACAGCGCAAACTCGTCTTCCTGGGGACGTTCCCAACCCATGGCCATGTTGTCGAACGGCCGCTGCTCCGGTAATAGAGCCTTGAACAGGAAACCGAGCCAGTGCGCATCGAACCGCTCCGTGAGCAGAAAGCGGTTAGGGTTGAAGCACACGTAAGTGGTTGGATAGGTGAAACGGTCGTCCAGGGCGAGAAGCTCGTGGAGCCACGTGGTGCCGGAACGCCAATGTCCGATGATGAACAAGGGCGCTTGCTTGATTTCCGTTCTGCGTACCCGACGGTTCCATATCAGCTCTTGCAGACCGTGGCTCAAGCAGCCCAGCAATATGACGAATGTCATGGCCACAATCCGGGGTATGCGTCGCACCCCAACGTCAAATCTGTTGTGTGCCAACATTCTTAGCCAGCCGAGAAAATTGCCCCCGAGCCAGATTTTGGCATACGACTTCTTTTCGCTCCGTGTCTTGCTATCGGTTGTATTCGTGGACAAATCCATTTGGGCGATTCCTTCTGTAAGGTTTAAATGAGTGACGGCGAGGCGTTTCCTCTGCGACGCGAAGCGTTCACTACGGCACGAAAAGTCGGCATCGGGACTGCCTCATTGCGCACCTGCGACCGATCCGCAGCGATCCCGCTCAAACTCGGCCTTGGTGCATGTCGTGACGAGCGGAAAGTACTCTCCCATGTGCGCCGTAATGGCGGCGGGGTCGTTGTTGGTGCCGGCATAGTAGAGCAGCGCCTCGGTAAACGCCGGGTTTGGCTGCATGTGGCGCAGGATCAACGCCGGTATGGTATCGGTCGTAGGTAACCAGTTGTCTGCGTTGGCGGGCCGGTTCTCCGGATTGGAGAAGGCGAACGTCACATAGCCATCGCCATCTTGCGCCGTTTGGGCATCGTACAAGCAGCCGTTAGTAGTCCATAAGCTCGAAGTATTGTGCATGCACAGAGACCAATAGCGGAGCTGCTCGTTGCCGGAAATATCGTCCGCAATACCCTGGAGACCCTGGGTGTCGGGGAAGCTGGGCGCCCTGAAGCGCATCACCGTCACCTCGCCGCGCGAGGGACTCAAAAACACCAATAGATACCCGGTCTGAGCGTTGTAGTAGGTGCCCCGGCCGCTTGGCTGCGGCGTCACGGCCCGATAACGCGCCAGACCGTTGTTGAAATCGGAGGCGGAGGGACTCGGTATGCCCCCTGCTGCGGATGGGCCGTCGATCACGCGGAGTCGAGGCTCGTCCCTCTCGGCGGGTAAGATTTGTGTTTCCCGCGTTTCTTCCGGCGACTCGGCGCTTTCTACTAATCTGATGAGCGCTCGCTTTTCTGCGTCCTGGATCTTCCGCATTTTCTCGCACATCCCGTGAATGCCTTCCAGGCTGGTCTTTGCAGGGTCATCGACGACGAAATAGAAATCCGGCTGAGGAATGCCGCCGAGCGAATCCGTGCCCGGATCGGGCAGGTACACCCGGTAGGCTACGGAGTTGTATTCCGTCGTGCCCCCATCGTAACGATAGCCGCCGTAGAGGATATTCGCCGGCCTCGGCGGCTTAGGCGGCCGAGCTTCGGGCGGCACGTCCAGTAGATCGACGGTGTAAGCGCTTTCCGGGACGTACGGCGTATTCGGGAGGAACGGGTTTTCGCCGCGGTCGGGGACGATGTCGGTGTCGGCCAGCAGTGCCGTCGAAAACCCCAGGAAATCGTGGTTCTGCCAGGACATATAGCGCGCTCGAGGGAACCCGGTACGGAACCGGAAGTGCCCACCGGGTGGATATGCCGGGAGCGCCTGCAAGAACCAGTACACGGCGTTACTTTCTATGGCCGGTGCAGTACTGCTCTGAATCAACCAGCCCGCGCATTCCGTGAGGGGAACCTCCTGGCCTCGGACCAGGTCCTCCTGGGCAAAACTTTCGCCGGGAAGCAACCCGAGCAGGCCGCTTCCCATCACTCCTGATATCGTCACAAGCTTGCGGAACGAATCCTTCATTGCACACCTCCTTAAAGGCAATGGGCCAATCCTTGGCCAGTCGAAGACATCCCCCGAGCTTTGTGCTTTGCCATCTACTGTATTTGCTGACAATTCCATTTGAGTGGTTCTTTCCGGTGTAAGCCCCAAGGAAATGACTAAGGAGCGAAGCGGTTCTTCGAAACGCCGCTTCGTCCGTGCCGCGCGTCAACGGCATCGCTCCTCATCACCGCGTACCTTGCGGCGCCAGCCCGCAGCGATCCCGCTCAAACTCGGCCTTGGTGCATGTCGTGACGAGCGGAAAGTACTCTCCCATGTGCGCCGTAATGGCGGCGGGGTCGTTGTTGGTGCCGGCATAGTAGAGCAGCGCCTCGGTAAACGCCGGGTTTGGCTGCATGTGGCGCAGGATCAACGCCGGTATGGGGCCGCTAGCGACGGGCAACCAGTTGGTCGCGTTGGCGGGCCGGCTCTCCGGATTGGAGAAGGCGACCGTCACATAGCCATCGCCATCTTGCGCCGTTTGGGCATCGTACAAGCAGCCCGTGGTAGGCAGCCCGGCCGTGGCATCGTGCATGCACAGAGACCAATAGCGGAGCTGCTCGTTGCCGGAAATATCGTCCGCAATACCCTGGAGACCCTGGGTGTCGGGGAAGCTGGGCGCCCTGAAGCGCATCACCGTCACCTCGCCGCGCGAGGCGCTCAAGAACACCTGGAGATAGCCGGTCTGGGCGTTGTAGTAAACGCCCTGGCCGTTCGGACGCGGTGTCACCACGCGGTAGCGGGCCAGATCATTGTTGAAATCGGAGGCGGAGGGACTCGGTATGCCCCCTGCTGCGGATGGGCCGTCGATCACGCGCTGGCCAATTTCTTCCTTCGCAATATTTGAAAGCGGCCTATCCTGCCTTGTCGCCAGAGACTCGGTGGTTTGAGCTACTGCGATAAGCGCTTGCTTTTCTGCGTCCTGGATCTTCCGCATTGTCTCGCACATCTCGTGAATGCCTTCCAGGCTGGTCTTTGCAGGGTCATCGACGACGAAATAGAAATCCGGCTGAGGAATGCCGCCGAGCGAATCCGTGCCCGGATCGGGCAGGTACACCCGGTAGGCTACGGAGTTGTATTCCGTCGTGCCCCCATCGTAACGATAGCCGCCGTAGAGGATATTCGCCGGCCTCGGCGGCTTAGGCGGCCGTGCCTCGGGAGGCACATCCAGTAGATCGACGGTGTAAGCGCTTTCCGGGACGTACGGCGTATTCGGGAGGAACGGGTTTTCGCCGCGGTCGGGGACGATGTCGGTGTCGGCCAGCAGTGCCGTCGAAAACCCCAGGAAATCGTGGTTCTGCCAGGACATATAGCGCGCTCGAGGGAACCCGGTACGGAACCGGAAGTGTCCGCCCGGTGGATATGCCGGGAGCCCCTGGACGAACCAGTACACGGCGTTACTTTCTATGGCCGGTGCTGTACTGTTCTCCATTATCCAGCCCGAGCATTCCGTCAGGGGAACCTCCTGGCCTCGGGCCAGGTCCCCCTGGGCAAAACTTTCGCCGGGAAGCAACCCGAGCAGGCCGCTTCCCATCACTCCTGATATCGTCACAAGCTTGCGGAACGAATCCTTCATTGCACACCTCCGTGTAAAGATATGAGCCAACTCCATGGCCAACTGGAGATATCCCGTGAACTTCGTGCTTCGTTATCGATTTGCCGATGAATTCGATTGGGCGATTCCTGATTGCATTAAGAAACATTAACCCGGAATGTGATGCGCGCCCTCGATCGCACGAGGTTTGCGACTGCGTTCGGGAAGGAAGCCATCGTCGCCGTATTCGCGCGTATCAACGCCAATATGCGCCAAGACGGCGTCCGCCATTTCTTCAGCGCTAAACCTTGCTGCGATCGCCCGAGTGTTCTCGGTCAGTTTCCTGTGCAGCATCTCATCGGTGAGCAGGCGCTCGAGCTGTTGGGCCAGGTCCTCGCTGTTCCAGGTTTTGAAGGTCAAACCGCCCGCCTTTTCGCCGTGCCGAATCACCTCGGTGATCCCGCCGTAATCGGGAACCAGCACCGGTGTTCCATAGCTCATGGCCTCGACGGCAACCAAGCCGAAAGGTTCTCGATAGACTGACGGATACACCACACACCGGCTATGTGCGTAAAGCGCATTGCGAACCTCGGGCGAAACAGTGCCGGCATGGTGGACGACTATGCCGAGATAGTCGGCGAGCTCCGCGATTATTTTCTTATACGCTCGGCCTTTAGCCGTGGCACCGCAAATGACCAGTTGCATGGGAATTCGGCGGACGTCGAGGAGTTTGGCTGCGTAAAGCAAAAGATCGATGCCTTTTTCAACCTCCTGGCGTCCGATGTACGAAACGATCGAAATTCCTTTAAGGAGATTCGGAAACGCGGTTTTGAGAATCGAAAGAGGAGGTTTTTCGGTCGATTCCGGGAGATCGACGCCGTTATAGATAACCCGCAACCGCTCCGGATCGAGAGCCATCTCGTCTACAATGCGATTGCGATAATCCTGGCTGATCACTATGGCAGGCCAGGGCGAACCTTGAGTGACCTCGTTCAGCCGCTCGCGATATTCTGCAAACAAACCGGCCCGCCGCGCGTACTTGGCAAAGTCCTCGTCTCCTTGAAAGGTCAATAGGTAGTCAAAGGGATGAGTACCGTTTTTCTTCGCCGCCAGAGCGAGAGGTCCGATCGAGCCGAAGCTCATCATGAGATGGTCGACTTCGTCCAGGGCAAGATATTTGAGCAGCCGCTTGACGAGGAAACGATCTGGATTCGGCGTTTCATAAAGAGACCCGATGAGGTTCACCAGCAGTCTATCGATAAAGCCGGGGAAGTTCTGGGCAAGTCGAACTCGTAATCTGAGCGGAATTAGGTACAGGAGCGAGCCTATGATTCTGTCCAGAAACTCGGACGGTCGTCGAAACTGATAGCGGGTTGCCCGGCAGAGCATCCTTTGCTGGATTCCGTCGGCCACGAGGTCCGGGTTGCATTCCAGCATCCAATAAACGGCCACTTTGAAACCCCGTCTATGCAGAGCATTGGCAAGGGTGATGTCGCGTACGGTGGAGCCGAGATAGGAGCCATTGCCGATTGTGACGAAGGCAAACGCAGGCTTGGAATTCATTGGAAAGTCTCCTCCCTGGGAAATTGCTGATTCTTCTATTCAGCCGGTACTTCATGTAAACGCACAGATCATTCCAACATCGCCGCTCCAGCGCGAACGCGACTGGTTCGTTCGATCGTCCGCTGTCTCCAGGCATATCCCTGCCTCGGAACAGGCCGATGGAACGCCGTCAGGGCTCCCG
Organism: Methylocaldum sp. GT1TLB; assembly: GCF_051027445.1. Classification (NCBI taxonomy): domain Bacteria; kingdom Pseudomonadati; phylum Pseudomonadota; class Gammaproteobacteria; order Methylococcales; family Methylococcaceae; genus Methylocaldum; species Methylocaldum sp. GT1TLB. The sequence goes on along the minus strand of NZ_CP194898.1, from coordinate 2,988,835 downwards.
ACACCGCTGCACCGGGGTTGTCGCCGCGACGCTAGAGAATTTTCCTCTTTCGTGTAGCGCCCCCACGGGTGTGATAGGTCGGCAATCCTTTGCCGACGCCCTGGATCGGTGAGAGGCTTTGTCGGCAAAGGATTGCCGACCTGCAACCTTCCCAACCCACGCCGCTAGACCGTAATGAAAAACGCGCTAGAACGTGTACGCGGCGCCCACGAAGAACGAATAATTCAGGAGGCTGCCGAACTCGCTGTCGCGAGAGCCCGTGAAACCGTTGGCAATGACGTACAACAGCGTATGGTCGGTGGCTTCGTATTCGAAGATGCCGATCAGGCGGTCGGACTGGTCGTTCAGATTGTGGATCACCCGGAAATTCACGTTGAAATCGTTCCAGATCTCGGTATCCGAATACTGGAGCATCATGTAGTCTTGGCGAAACATGGGATCGGTGGAGTCGATTTCGCCCCTAAGGAAACATTGATCGATGCGATCCCGCAGGCAGCCGTTTTCGTTATGGAAATATTCCAGGTTGACGGTCGGTCCGGCCTCGAAGGTGTACGAGGCGCCTCCCAGTAATTCGAAGTCGCCGTAATCGCCGTGGGCGCCTTCTCCGTAGAGGAGCAGCGCGTCGGTCACGTTCCAGCCGCCGAAAAAGCCGACCCGGTAGCCGGTGTGTTCCCGGTACGAAGGGATGACGGAAAAGTACTTGCCGTCCCCGGTCCAATCGATCTTGAAGGCATAACCCGGCTGAAAGTTCTGGCCTTGCGCCGAGCCGTCGGCGAATCCCGCTTGGTTGAGACCGAAACCCTGCTGCCGTCCCAACCGGCCTTCATCCGTATTGGCGATGAACGAAACGGCCCAGGTGGAATTCGGTATCCACACGGCCCGCGCATAGCCGAGTCCGGGAACTTCCACTCTCGGGTTGTTCCGCCCGTTCTCCTTGTTGAACGGGTTGGACGAAGACAGGAGCACCGACGGCCCCCACTGAAGGTTCTCGCGGCCGTAGGAGACGAACAACTCGTCCATCAGCCGATAGCGGGCGAACCACTCGTTCGTGTAGAACTGCGCCAGGCTGTCTTCTTCGCCCTCCGGGAACCCTTCTTCCCAGCGCTGCCACAGGTAGATGAAGCGTTGTTTGATACCCAGTTCCAACCGGCGGAAGTCCAGGTTGAGATCCACGCGCGGGTTGATCGACGCCTGATAAGTGGATATCTCCAGGATATTATTGGGATTCAGGCGCGAATTCATTTCCGGTTCCTGGAAAATTCCGAAAGCCAGGACGTTGATCCGCGAATAGAAGCCGTTCTTGATCTCGTCGAAAATGCTCACCGGCCCCGTGGATACGATCACGGGTTCGGTGGCCGCGGCCGCCGTTCCCGATATTGCGCACATGACAAAAACCCATAGTCCCCACGTTAGTCCACCGTTTTTTTTCATTTCATAAAGAGGTTGAGATTGAATACGTAATCCGGAAGTGGCTCGAACCGAGGCTTGGTGAGGTTGAGATAGGTCACGTCCTCGCTCATCAGTTCGTCGTACATGGTGATTTTGGAAATGAACGGGCGCTCCTTTCCGTCGATAAGCACTTTATTGCCGTATTCCATTTCAGCCAGTTTGAATTTCTTTCCCGATACCGTGAAGTACTCCGCTTTCACCCCCACCAGGCGCTTTTTCGAAATCCAGTATTTGATACGATCATACGTGGTCTTGTCGTTCTTGCTGGTGAGATCGAAAACATAGCATTCCTCGTCGCCCACCGTGTCGTCGGGCAACTGAGCAGCATTGTAGTCCTCGGCATAATTGGTCGAGGCGATGTCACCGTAGGCCGCGTTGCCCATTAGTTTCTGGCGCTGCGAAATGGGGACCGCCTTGCTCAGCCCCGGTTTGTAGAACCACATGTTGTTGTTCGACATGAGCAGCTTGTTGCCCTTGTACTTCGGCGGTGCGAGGCTTATTCCGGAGATGTCGAAGCCGCGCGCCTTGATGTCGTAATTCAAAGAGTCGGTACGGCCGTTTTCGATGGACTCTATCACCACTTCCCAGGAAATGCCCAGGAGGTTGCCCCGCGATTGATCCGCCGTCTTCAGTATAGTCTTGACGTCCGGCGAAGCCGACAACGGCGCGGCGGACAGCAATCCGGCCAGGATTAGCAAGCTTCCGAGCAAGAGGGTCGTTCTCATCGTCTTCTCCTTGTACTTTATCTACTCCATCGAAGCGGTCAACTGTCGCTCCTAGGTTCAGGTATGTCCCAGAGCGCCGACGATCTGCATGCGAGCTGCCGTGCGCGCCGGGAGACTGGCTGCGGCCAGGGAAAGAACGATCAGCAGCAGGATGCTGTAGAGCATGTAATCGGGCACCAGGTAGACCTCCAATGGCACCCGGCGGGTGATTTGGGGCGGTATCCAGGTCGGTTTGAAAAATGCGACGCCCGACCAGGTGATCAGGGTGAGGACCATGCCGAGCAGCGATCCAAGAATCCCCAATAACATGCTTTCGGCCGCGAACAGTCCGACGATGCCGCGGCGCTTGAACCCCAGTGCCCGCAGCGTGCCGATCTCGCGGGTCCGTTCCATGATCGCCATGCTGACGGTATTGATCACGCTCATGACGACGATGGTGAACACGATCAGGAAGGTGAACAGGAAGATCACGTCGAACATCTGCTTCACCTTGGTGTAAAAGGTGGAAAGCTCGTTCCAGGTCTTGACTTCCAGCTTCAAGCCTTCTGCCGCCAGTTCTCCGGCCAGCTGGGCGCGCACGGTTTCCGTTGTGTCGTCGTTCGTCAGCAGCAAGGTCAGGCGATCCACGCTGCCGGTATCGTAGAGGCTCTGGGCGAACTTGAGCGAAACCGACATGAGCTTGTCCTCCAGCGCTTCGACCGGGCCATCGAAGAGCTGAAACACCTGGGCGTCGAGCGCGTTGATCTGTCCCGACACGGTGGGCGCCATGGCGACGGCGTCGGAGCCCAAGTCCAGATTAAGCTGCTCCGCCAGTCCCCGGCTCAGGCCGATGCCGTGAATGACGTCGTCCTCCAGGGATTTGCCGTCGAACAACTGGATTTTCCCTATCATCCCGCGGGCATGCTCGTTGATGCGGCGCACGGCGGACGGCACTCGGCCGGCGGCGATGAAGATCGTCGACACCTTCCCGTTGCTCAGAAGTCCCGAAATGTGGAGCTGCGGTGCCACCACCACGATTTCCGGATGCCGGGCCAGCACCTGTTGAATGACTCCCATCTCTTCTTCGTCGATGAGATAACGGGTCGGATCGAGTTTGCCTTCCTGGAGAAAGCCGGTCTTGAAAACGCTGAGATGGCCGTTACCCTGCGCGTAGATGTAGGAATCCTTGAGGCTGGTGAAGATGTAGGCGGTGAATCCGCCCAGGGTGTTGACCGCCGCAAAGCCGAGGCCGATCGCCAGAATCGTGAACAGCGACCGGCGCCGATTGCGGAAGAGATTTCTTAAGGCGAGCTTGATCCAGGTCATCATAAGCCCACCGATCGGTCTAGCCGCATGGCCGGTTGCTCCGGCGACCTGTCATCGATGATCTCGCCGTCGCGCATCTGAATCTGACGCTCCACACGTTCCAGCAGGCGCTGGTCGTGCGTGGAGAACACGAAGGTCGTGCCGTTGTTGCTGTTGAGTCGTCGCATGAGCTCGGTAATCCTCAAGGCGTTTTCGGAATCCAGATTGGCCGTGGGCTCGTCGGCGATCACCAGTGCCGGATCGGTAACCAGGGCCCGCGCGATCGCGACGCGCTGCTGCTGTCCGCCGGAAAGCTTGGCGGGACGATGCGCCGCGTGGTCGTCCAGCCCCACTTCGGCCAGACGCTTGCGCGCCGCTCGCCTTGCCTGTGCCGTGGAAACTCCGGAGATCTGCAGCGGAAGCATGACGTTTTCCAGAGCCGAGAGTACCGGAATCAGATTGAAGCTCTGGAAGACGAATCCGATTCCGCGGTTTCGAAGCTCGCTGCGCTGGTCGTCCGACAGCGCGGCCACATCCTGGCCTTCGAAACGCACCGTACCCGAAGAGCATACGTCGAGCAGCCCGATAAGATTGCAGAGGGTAGACTTGCCGGAACCCGACGGACCCCAGACGGCCACGAATTCGCCCCTATGAATAGACAGATTCACTGTCTTGAGAGCCGTTATACGGCTTTCGCCGAGGTGATAAACCTTCCCGACCTGGCGAAGCTCTACCAGCAGCGGCGGACCAATCCTGCTCATTATTCAATCCTTTGTGTGTTGATGGCGTTTAGGCTTGCCCCGCTTCCGTCTCCGCAGTCGCGGCGCCGGCATAGGCAATGACGAACTCTTCCAGGCGTACCGTCCGTACCATAATCGTTCGGCCGCTGTCTCGATGGACGATGTGGATCAGACCGTCCTCGCCTATGGCCTGCGCCTCGTAGGCTTTCGGCGAGCCGTTCATGCCGAGACCCAGCAACTTGGCGGCGACTTCCTTGGCGCACCACAGGCGGGTGGCCCATTCGTCGGGGTCGCCGCTCGTGTCACGGAGAAGCGAGCGTTCCGATTCGCCGGCCATGGTCTCCACGAAGCTCGGCTGGCGCGGGCGGATCGGTTCGATATCCACGCCCACGGGTCCCGCATGGGCGATGGCGATAGCGCGATGTTCGCTATGGCTGATGCTGAGCTGCGGCAACCGGTTCGCCTCGGGGACCGGCGCCACCTCGGGCTGGCCCTGGTCGTTGTTGCGAATGATCAGGGCGGCCGGGTGCAGCATTTCTTCCGTCCCGGCTTGCCGCGCCAGCCAGTCGCGCACGGCATCCTTGGCTGCGATGCGCCCCAGCAGCCAATGCTGCAGGCCCGGAGCATGCGAGCGCATGTCGGAAAACGTCTCCATCTCGTCCAGATGAAGGCAGAAGCGAGCGAGGAGCGTACTGTCGAAGCCGGCGATGTCTTCGCCTGAGATCATGCGGCAGCTGGCGGAAGGCGGGAGTGCCGGCAGGTCGAGCGCATGGCTCAGCAAATAGCGGGTCGGCAGGCGGCGAAAATTAAGTAGCCGCTTCTCCCAGCGGAACTTCCAGTCCGTCCAGTCCCTGATCCGCATCCAAACGGCGCTCGCGCCGTCCTGAATCTCGATGTCGGCGGAAAGGAGCTTGCCTTCGTCGCGGGTGATTTCGATTCGCACCGGGCATCGTGTTCCCGGCGTCGGGGTAGGCCGGTATAGCTCGAGCTTGCCGATGCCGACGGGAAAGACGTAGCGCTCTTTTTCCATGGCCCAGATTCCGATCAATTGTCCGACCGCATCGAGCAACGCCGGCTCGGTCAGAAACTGGGGCTTGCGTATGGATCGGAACATGATCTCGGGCGCTTTGACCACCAACTCGCCGGCGGCGCCCCGATCGCCCAGCACGATCTCCCCGACCAGGCATTGATACACGGGTCCGTGGAATAAGTGGCGGCCCCGGTAAATTTCCTCGGCGCTTTTGGGATAGAGACGGGCATTGGCGAACTCCGTGAAGCTGAGCTCGAGATCGAGACGATAGTAGGGCGCGAACAGGACGCGAGCCTGGATCGCCGGAGTCGCTTGGTCTTCGATATGGATGGCGGCGGCGATATTGCAAGTGTTCCGTTCGGCATCCCATTGCTCGAAACGGGCCGAAATCCGGAGACACAGGCGGTCGGTGTCGGCCAGCTCGATCCAGCGCGTGGCCTTCACGTCCTCGAAGCCGATCAGCCCGTAGCCGGGTGCGAGGCAGGCAGCCGTTTCCGCCAGGATCTCCAGGCTCAGGGTCATGGGAACTACCGGCAGACAGGCGAATAGCGGTTTCACCCCGGGCGCATGGACGAAGGCGTGATCCGCGAGATGCAGATCCTCGTCCAGGGTCAACTCGCGCTCCACGGTAATCGACTGGCCGGGCACATGATCGAGAATGCGCCCGATGAAGGGCAAAACGGGCTCGTCGCCGCGTTCCGCGTTTTGCCTGCTCCAGTCCTGTGCCACCGATGCCGGGTCGAACGCATCCCTCGGCTCGTCGGATGTCGCCGTCGATTCGGCTGGGGAAGGTTCTGGAGTTTCGAGCTCCCTCAGTGACTCCACCTCGTATACCCGCCCGATCAAGGGCGGAAGATCGCTTTCCGTTGCGCGGCTCGATAGTTCCTTCATGATCAGACCTTTTCCAAAACGAGACCCGTAATCGTGAGTCCCGGTCCAAAACCCAGGCAGACGACGCGTCTCCCGCGGGGAATCGACTTGTCGTCCAGGATCGCTTTCAGGATATGCGGCACGGTCGCAGAAGACATGTTGCCGTTCTCGCGGAATACCTCCTTGCTGACCTCCACCTGATCTTCCCGCAGACCCAGTTCGTCCTGAATGTGTTCCACGATCTTCGGCCCGCCCGGATGAATGGCAAAGGTCAGTCCATCCTTCTCCGTGTCGAAATCGATCTCTACCCGCCGCAATAATGACTGGACGAAAGACCGGATGTGCTTCTTGAGGACCACGGGCACCATGACCGACAGGGTCATGTGGAATTGATGAGACCCCGGCACCCAGGTCATGTCCTCGGCGGAATCGGGCAGGAGATGTTCGTTGAACGCCAGGACCTTGAGGCCGGGAATTTTTCTCTCACGCGCCACCGGTTCCGGATACATCGAGTAGCGGATGAATCCGTCCGCGAACAAGGTCATGGTAATGATGTTCTCGGCACGGAAGTCCTCGATGTTGTTGTGGATCGACAGCAGTTCGGTGTGGATGATGTCCACCCGCTCCTTGGGCGGAGTCACCAAGCATTGCGAGGACGACAGAAAACCGTGCGCCATCTTGATGGCGGGGAAGGCGCCGTAGCAGCCCATGTGATAGCTGTGTGTGACCGTGGTGTCGAACCATTCCTTCCGTGCGACCATGCGCTCGACCGGGCTCGGCGCCAGGTAACCGGAGCAGGTCACGTGAATGACATCGTCCGGCGCTTTGGCCCCGTCGTCGTACATCTGGTTCAGACATCCGTCGACCACCTTGCCGTAGCTCTCGTGCCGGGCTTTGAGGTCCACGCCCTTCGGATCGTTCTTGTCCTTGAACAACTGCAAGTACTCATACTCGGGCTCCGCCAACGTGAACTCGCCGTCCGAGAAGCGGATATCGGTGAGGCGGGGAAAGAACACCAATTGCCGGCGCTTGATATGGGAAGGCGAGAGCGCGTACTTGTCCAGCTTCTCTTTCACTTCCCTGTGAACCCGGCGGAAGCCTTCCTTGTCGCAGATGTCATTGTTCAGGCAATAAGCCTTGGCGAAACCGAAGGCCGCCAGTTCGAGAGTGATGCGCTGCGGGACGGGTTTCGATACTCTCACCGGGGTGAAGTCCGCCAGTACCGCACTGTGTAGATTTGCCATATCCATATGCTCCGTTTACTCCTTGTCGGGTTCACTTAGGGGATTTGGTCGAGCGGTCGCGAGGCATCACGCCACCGCCGGTGTCAAAACGGTCGAATCGACCGCGCGCCGCGTGGTTTCATCGCGCGCCGAGGAGCGTCCGAGTCCGGCGGCGATCGCCTCGATGCTCGCTGCGATCACGAGTTCAGGCTCCTGCCGGTCGCGGCGTTCCAATACTTCCAGGCAATGCCGAACCCCGGTTTCTACCGGGATCGGGCGGATGTTCCGGGAAGCATAGAGCTTGCGCAGTTCGTCGTTCACCATGCCGGAGTCCCAAGGACCCCAATTGATCGAGACGGTGTGGACGTTCGGCCACTCCACTGTCAGTCGGTCGGCCAGCTTGTTCAATACCTCGTTGGCCGCGCTGTAGTCGCATTGGCCCACGTTGCCGAACCGGCCGGCGACCGAGGAAAAGAGCACCACGAACTTCAGCTTTGACGGGTCCAGCTTCCGGGCCATGGTCAGCGCCGGAGTGACCTTGGTGTCATAAACCGCGTCGAAGGATTCCGCCGTCTTGGCGCGGATCAGTTTATCGTCGATGACGCCTGCGCCGTGGAGCACGCCGTCGATTCGTCCCCAGCGCGCATAGATGTCGTCGATCAATTGTCCGAAAGCAGCGCTATCGCGCACGTCCAAAGCATGGTAATCGACTTCTGAGCCGGATTCCTTGAGGGCGGCCAGGTTGGCGCGGATCTGTCGTTCCTTGAGAACTCGTCTGAGTGCGGCCTCGACCTCGGCCGGTTTGACCTTACCGCTCTCGCGCCTCATCTCTCCGATCAGAAATTGCCGCAAGGCATCCGGATCGGCGATATTTCGGGTGGATGGCGATTCAGGCTCGGGCATCGGACTCCGTCCCACCAGCACCAGCCGCAGGCGCCGATTTCGCGTCAAGCCTTTGGCGATATCGGCGGTGATGCCATACGCTCCGCCCGTGACCAGAACCACGGCGCCGGAGTCCAGCTCCAGTTCCGGCCTGATGGTGCCATGGTCCGGGCGCTGTTGCAGATCGAGCCGCCAGCGTCCCTCCCTGGTGTGGCCTATTTCCAAGGTTTGATCGTCCGGGCGCAATTCCATCAAGACCCGTTCGATCGACTGGCTGGTCCCCAGGCTCGGATCAAGATCGATGCACTTTACCTTTAGATGCGGCCATTCGCGGGCGGCGCACTTGGCAACCCCGAGGGTGCCCGCTCGCTCTGCCTCGAACAGCCGAGACCGTTTCAGGCCGAATTGTCCGTCCAATGCGGTCAGATTGATCAGCCAGCCGCCCCCGGCCCGAACGTTCTCCTTGAAGTCCTGTTCCAGAGCTTTCAAGGTCAGGAACAGTGCCCGCGCCTCCGAGGGCCGATAGTCCTCGCTGCCTTCTGGCGTCTCCGCGCTCAATAGATTGATCAGCCCGCCCAGCGGTTTCCCGCCGGCTTTAAGGAAATCGCGCAAGCCGTCCAAGCCTTTGGGCGAGGACAAATCGACTTCCAAGCGATCACCGTCCAGGGCGCGGGTTTCGCGACCCGGGACAAGCTGCCGCGTGACATAGCCGATGCTGTTCAGCGCGTTACGAAGCGCCTCGCTGAGCTCGGAGGCATGCCCCAGCAACAGCATCATGGATGGCGTGCCCGGATTGATGACCGTTCCCCCTTCGAGCGGAGCGGGAGCGGGCTTCACGACGTAACAGGCCACGCAGTCCGGTTGTTTGGCACCAGCGGTAGACTCCACCATCTCAACCGGCGAGATCGATGGTGGAGTCTGCAATTTTTTTGGCGAATCGGCGCCTCCCTGCGCTGGTTTCGGTTCCCGCAGCCGGTCGTACCAGGCGATGATCTCGTTCAAGGTCTTGAGACCCGACAGCTCTTCGAGCACCGTTTCCTCGTCACGTCCTTCCAGCAGGTTATGGTGGTCTTTCAGGGCACTGAAAACTTCGATCCGTTTGATGGAGTCGATGCCGAGATCGGCTTCCATGTGGGCATTGAGATCGAGCATGTCTTCCGGATAACCGGTGCGCTCCGATACCGAGCGGAGCAGATCGGCCTTGAACTGCTCGGTGGGCGCGAGCCCGGTGCCGCCGGCTGCCGGCGCCTTCACCGCCACAAGCGGCGCGGTGTCGCCACCGCCGGTGGGTTTGGCGGAGACCGGTCCGCCGCTACGGACGGCGGGCGTCGGAATGACGGACAACGGCCGTTCCCCTGCCGCTTCGGCGGGACCCGCGGTACGAAGCTGAAGCGGCAAAACGGGTGCCGGCGGCACGCCGTTCAGAACCGCTCCGCCGGACGCGGCCGCTGTCGCGACCGGTTGCGCTTGTGCCATCGAGGAGATTTCGGGCGATGCGACCGTCCACTGCTGCGCCGACAACGATGCGCCCGCCAGGTTGGCGTGCAGAAAATCCAGGAAGGAGCACAAGGTTCTTTGTTGCTCGCGCTGCAGATCGATGAGCTGGGCGACGCAGTTCTGGATCAACGAGAATCTCGGATCTGATCCCGCCGGGATTCCCTCTGCTGGCGGCCCCAAAGCCGGCTTCGCGGAGTTGGATGCTTCATGGTTCATCACGGAATACCTCCTTGTGTTGGTTGGAAGATCTTGCACCACGGCCAAGGACGGGCGCGCGCCCGCGGCCTGAGTTGGCGCCATATCGGTGGAAGCCGCCGGGGATTTCAATCCTGTCGGCAACGGCACGACATTCTTGGATGTGTCCGCCGAGTCGTGCCAGGGTACCGCCCGGCCGCCGTTGACCCGCCAAATCAGCGGTCCCGGATTGGCTTTCGCCCGAGCCTGGGCGAACAGCTCCGGCAGCGGACGGTCCGTCAGCCCGCGGTGTCTGAACCAGGTTTCGAAGCGTACCGGAACGCCCAGCGCGAACAGTTGAGTCAGAAGGTGGGAGAGCTGGAGCCAGCCGGGGCGCCCCGGAGCGTCGAGACCCAGAGCGGTGTGCGGCCGATCGGCCAGGATGCGGTCGACGAGTCCGCTCAGCACCAGACCGGGACCGATCTCCAGAAAAATCCGGGCTCCCGCGTCGTAGAGACGGTTCACCTCCTCCACGAAGCGCACCGGCTCGGCCAGATGGCGGGCTAGCAGTGCCCGGATTTCGGCAGGCTCGTCCGGATAGCGGTCGGCCGTGGTATTGCTGAAGATCGGGAACTCGGGAGAGCGGAAGTCGATCTTGGCCAATTCGGCGGCGAGTACGGCGCTGGCATCGGCCATGGCGGCGCAATGGAACGCGCCTCTGACCGCCAGTTTGGTTACGCGTAGAGAGTTCTTGGCCAATACCGCCGCCGCCTCGTCGATGGCTTCAGCCGGGCCGGCGATGATGGTCTGGTCCGGAGCGTTCAAATTGGCAATGCAGACGGCAAGTCCGTGCTCGGCGATCAGCTTTTCGAGCCGAGCGCCATCCGCGTCCACGGCGGCCATTGCCCCTCGGGAACTTTGTCCCGCGTCGGCGGCGATGCGTCCGCGAACTTCCGAGAGCCGGATCAGGTCGTCGCGATCGAGAGCGCCGGCGGCGCACAAGGCGACGTATTCCCCGTAGCTGTGGCCAGCCGTGAAATCGGGATGGACGCCATAGTTCTTGAGCAGTTCGAACGCCGCCAGCTCGACCGCGCCAAGCGCGGGTTGCGCGATCTGCGTTGCATTCAATGCACTCTGTTGCCGTTCCCGTTCCTCGTCGCTGAACGCCGGCAGCGGATAAATGAATCGGGACAGCGGCTGAGGCAGGCGCTCGGCGAGGAGAGTATCTGCCCGCTCGAAGAAGCCGTGCAGTTCGGGCTGCGTTGCGACCAGATCGCGCAGCATGTTGATCTTCTGCGATCCCTGGCCCGGGAAGACAAAGCATAAGCCACCTGCGGCGTCGGACTCCCGATAATAAATGCCTTGAGGATGCCTGATCTCCGCTTTGTCATTATCGCGCAACTCGCGAAGAGCTAAATCGAGCTTTTGCTTGAGATCCGCAACCGACGTGGCGACCATGGCCAGCCGGCAGGCGCGGACGCCCGCGCCGGTTCCCGTTTTGACTTGCTCCGATTGCAGTGAATACGCCAATTGGGCGAGATCGAGATGTTCGGGATATTCGAGTCCCTGTTGCAGGCGTTCCACCGCGTGAACGATGTGAGAACGATTCGGTCCAAAAAAAATGAAGGGTTCGGCGTCACGGGGATTCAGATCGATTGCATCGGTGTCCCGGTAGTCGCCGCCGTATTCTTCCAGTACTGCATGGAAGTTGGTACCTCCGAAACCGAAGGCGCTTACGCCACAGCGTCGCGGATGTCCGTCAGGGTGAGCGAACCAAGGCCGGGTTTCGGTATTGATATAAAAGGGACTGTTTGTGAAATCCACGCGCGAATTGGGCGTTTCGACACCCAAAGTCGGTGGCAGAACGCGATGTTTCAGCGCCAAGGACGCCTTGATCAGCCCGGCAAGACCGGCGCTGACCTTGGTGTGGCCAATCATCGATTTCACCGAGCCGATGGCGCAGGACTGGGGCGCTGGATTGCATTCGCCGAAGGCAGTGTTGATGGATTCGATCTCCGACTTGTCGCCTACGGCGGTACCCGTGCCATGAGCCTCGATCAAACCGACCGTCGACGGATTCACCCCGGCGTCCTCGTAGGCGCGGCACAATGCACGCACCTGGCCTTGCGGATGAGGCGCGGTAAGGCTGCGATTGCGTCCATCGCTGGAAGCGCCGATCCCCTTGATGACGGAGTAGATTCGATCGCCGTCCCGTTCGGCGTCGCTCAGGCGCTTGAGCACCAGTGCCGCGACGCCCTCGCCGATAGCGATGCCGTCCGCACTGTCGTCGAACGGCCGGCATCGCCCGCGGGGCGAAAGGGCATGAGTTTGGGCGAACGCCATGAAAGCCACGGCATTATTGGTGCCGTCGATGGAACCCACCAGGGCCACGTCGGCGTCGCCATTTCGCAATTGCTTGATTGCCACGTCCAGCGCTGCGAGCGACGAGGCGCAGGCGGCGTCGACCGCGAAGTTGGTTCCTCCGAGATCCAAGCGGTTAGCTACCCGGCCGGCCACTACATTGCCGAGGAAGCCGGGGAACGAATCCTCGGTCCAGTTGGGAAGCTCGCGCTCGTAAAGAGTTTGCATGATGTGCTTCCGGGTCGCCTCGGGCAGCCCCGGAACCTTGGGCAGATAATGGGCCAGCAAGGTGCGGAAGATATAAATCGTGCCGAGGTCGTTCATTCCCCCGGAAGCGAATATGGCCGAGGTCCGCTCCTTGGGGAACGGGCGGCGGTCGAGCCCGGCGTCTTCCAGGGCGCGCTTCGCCACGTACAGAGCCAGGAGCTGCATCGGTTCGATGGAGCGCAGAGCGGCCGGGGGAATACCGAACACCGTGGGGTCGAATTGGACGTCGTCGAGGAAACCGCCCCATTTCGAGTAGCTCTTGTCCGGCGTTCCGCGCTTGGGGTCGAAGAAATCGGCCGGACGCCAGCGGTCGTCGCTGACCTCCCGGATGGTGTCCACCCGCCGGAGGATGTTCTGCCAGTACTGGCGCACGTCGCCCGCCTTGGGCAGCAGGCAGGCCATACCGATGATGGCGATATCATCCCGGTTCTGTCGCCGCGTCCAGCGTTTCGCCTCGGGCTCGTGCGCTGCGCCGGCAAGCAGTTCCTGGCTGCCCGTGGCGACCGCAGTGTGAAGCTCGGCGATCGTAAGGGTATTGTTCCTCAGCCGCGCGACTTCGCCCAGCATGTACATGCCCTCGCGCCGTTGCGTCTGGACATTTACCTTGACATACCGGTCGTCCGGGGCTGTTGCCGCGGACTGGCTCTTATGAGCGATACCCTTGGATGCGATGCGCAGTCGGCCGATGTTGAGCAGTTCGAGCACCTTCAGCGTGCGCTCTTCGGATTCCAAAGCCATTTGCAGTTCGCGCCGCGTCCGGTTGAACTCGTCGCAGAATTCCGTCTTGGCGCAACGGGTATAGATTCCGACGCCGGATTGGAGCAAGGCGGTTTCTCGGCAGGCGATCGCCTGGGCCTGAAACTCGTTCACGATCGCGCCGGTGTGGACGATTTCTTCGGTGAAGAGGTATGCCGTGCCCATGACGACCCCGATACTCATGCCGCGGGCGACGAGCGGCGCCGCCAGGACCGAAAGCATCGCAGCCGAAAGCTCGTCGTGGATTCCGCCGGCGAACAGCACCTGAACCGACTCGGGATCCTCCAGCTCGGCCGCAGTCAGGACTTCGATGGCCGATTCCCAGAGGATGAAGCTGGTGCGCGGACCGGTGTGTCCGCCGCATTCGCTGCCCTCGAAAATAAATTTGCGGGCGCCTTCCTTGATGAAGCTGTTAAGCAGCCCCGGCGAAGGTACGTGCAGATAGGTCATTATCGAGAGCGCTTCCAGTTCGCGCGCCTGACTCGGCCTTCCGCCGGCGACGATGGCGAAGGGGGGCTTGATTTCGCGGATGACATCGAGCTGTTCCTGACGCAGTTCCAGCGGCATGAAGCCGAGCAGCCCCACACCCCAGGGGAGATCGCCCATGAGTTTGCGGGTGCTGCTCAACAATGTTTGGATTTGCGGTTTGCGCATGACGGACAGGGCGAGAAACGGAAGCCCTCCGGCGTCCGCCACCGCCTTCGCGAACTGGGCGGTATCGCTGACCCGCGTCATCGGACCCTGAACGATAGGAAACCGGGTGCCGTGTTTGCGCGCCAGAGGCGAGTCGGCGGACAAGGCCTGGTGCGAGCGCGCTTGCTCGATCAGCGAATCCATGCTTTCTTTCACAGCGGTGAGGATGCGGCCTACGGTGCCGTAGCGCTTGGCCAAAGGAGCTGCGAACGCGATATCCTGCCCGAGAGGCAGCAACGCGTCTTCGGTTTCTCCGAGGCGCTGTACCAGCAGGTCCCGCCAGGGTTCACCGCGAACCACCCGTTGCTCCAGTTCCTGGAGCTTATCGCGGCCGGAGCGTGCGAACAGCCGAAACGGGGCTTCTTCCGGTGCGAGCAGAATCGTTTCGCTGCCGTCCAACTGGCTCCACATGCCGCGCAGATTTGAATGAGCGAGCGGGCTTTCGTCGGTCAGCCACAGTTGTTCGCACAATACGACGCCGTTCGCGCCGGCGAGCGCCGCCGCTGCAGCGCTGCGCAGCCCGATTCCGCCTTGAATCCAGTAGGGAATGTTCAGCCGTCCCTTGAGCTCCTGCAGCAGAATGAAAGTCGAGTGGCGACTAACCGATCCGCCCGCTTCATGGCCTTTGACGATCAGTCCGTCGCAGCCGGCGGCGATGGCGGCCTGGGCCGACGGGAAATCATGGACTTCGACGAAAACTCGGCGGGCGATGGATTTGACTCGCTTCCGCAGAGCAGTCAGTTCGGCCGGTGTCGAACCGGCGAGGACAAGGATGGGAACTTGGTATGGTAGGAGTTCGGAAAGTCGGTTGAGGTCTCGGGCTGCCAATCCGAGTACGTCCCAGCGGACCCCCCACTGCGCCGATTGGCTGGCGGCGGACGCCAGGCTGTCAAGCGCCGACGACAATGCATCTGGCATCTCCCGGTAGCCTAGATCCAAGATCCCGATTCCGTGGGCTCTTACGGCCGCGATGGCAATCTGCGGATCAAGACAGTGTGCCGGCGTGATAGCAATAAGCGTTTCCATCCGTTCACCTCCTATGTGATGGATACTTTCCCTAGCTGGAATTCAGATCCTGAAGCTTAGGCGAGCAGGATTTTCCTGAACCCCAGGCATTGCACGCAAAGATAACTTAGAAGAAGCGAGCTAAATCAGTTGCGTGAATTTATGTAAAAACAAGGGGCTAAAAGCCCAATTGTTTCTCAATCCAGTCATTGCGAGCTGATCATACCCAAATTCTCAAAAAAGCAAAAGTACATTTTGCCGTTGACAAGTGCGCCTTAAATTTGTGATTGTGGACTCCGCTAGAAACGGAGCGCGATTATGGACAATCGAATCTCGATTGAGAAACTCATGGAATATGTCGTTCCTGTGACCGAGTCCGGGTGCTGGATATGGATTGGGTCAATGCAGGAGGACAGTAGGCGCATGAACGCAGAGTGGGAAAACGTGCATCCGGACGAGTACTTCTGGGAAGTCCATTTCGGACACATCCCGACTGGACAGTGCGTTTGCCACAAATGCAACGTTCAATGTTGTGTCAACCCTAGTCACCTGTGTCTCAAGGCCACGGAAGGGGTATCCGGCGAGACAGCTTAATCCATTCGAGCCATCACCGACCCGGGCACCGCCCGGATCAGCGGCGGCTTGGCTTAATTCTACCTGGCGGCTTTTTGAATGAGCCCCCGTTCGTAATGCTGCTTGATATCTACGTTGTAGCTTCCGTTTTTCAGCATCGTCTTGACTCGATAGGGTTGCCCACAGGGATCCAGGTCGATTTTCGCCAGATCGACGATGCGATGGGGCTGCGGATTTTTTTCCGAATCGAGCAGCATGATGACTTTCGGTTTGAGTTTTTGCCGAGGGTTGACTTCGATAACGAGGGCTACTTCCTCGTTGCTCATTTCGACGAGGCTTCCGGCCGGGTAGATGCCTAGGCATTCGATGAATTTCGATGCTAGTTCGGCATCAAGATGCTTTCCGCTCTCTTTGTAGAGAATCGCGATCGCCTCCATGTGAGTACGCCCCGATTGATACACGCGATCGCTGGTGACGGCGTCGTAGGTATCGGCAACGGCGACGATCCGGGTAAAAGAGGGGATTTCGGCATCGGTGAGGCCGGTGGGATAACCGGTTCCGTCGAGGTTTTCGTGATGCTGGTAAGCGACCTCGATGGCACCGGGATAGATGCCGTGGGAGGACATGAGTATTTCTCGGCCGTGCACGGTATGCGCCTTTACCAGAGTCATTTCTTCATCGGAGAGCCGCCCCGGTTTGTTGAGGACCTCCAGGGGGACTCTCATCTTGCCCATGTCGTGCATGAGCCCGGACAAACCGAGATTCCGTAGCTCGTCGACGGACATGCCCAAGTGGCGGCCGAGCACGATCGAGAAGATACAGACGTTCATGGAGTGTTGGGACGTGTACTCGTCCCGATTCTTGAGCTGGGTCAACAGCAGCATGGCGTCGGGATTCTTGTAGACGCTGTCCACGCATTCGGAAACGGCCTCTTTTGCAAGCTGAATATCGAGGCCGCGACCGAAGCGGATTTCGTCCATGAATGTCTTGACCAGCTTGCTTGTCTGCTTATGCGTGTTTTCGGCGTTGTCGATCTCTTGTTCGACGGATAGGTGCTTTTCGGGCGGGGCGGCGGTCCACGATATGGACGAGGATTTGGCGGGCTGCTGCGTGTGCTCCGTTTCCGGATATTTTGTTTGGTAGGAATCGATGTAGACGTAATCGCAGACCTTCCGAACGGCTTCGATGTCCGCTTGTGTCGCGAGCATGAATCCTTGAAACAGAAACGGTGAATCCAGCCAAGGACGATCGAGTTCGCATACATACATCCCGATCTTCAGATCGCCGACGGGCACCTTGACCTTACCCAGGGTGGTTATTCCGTGAGAATCAAAAGACTTGTCCATAGGAGGCATTCCAAAAACAATCCGAAAGGCACGATTATTAATCAGGCCCGTAAATACCCTCCTGGTATTTCGGGCCGCCGCCCAGGCCGGTACACGCCCGGCCTGGGCTCACGCGGTTTGTCGCCGCGCCGGGGCATCCCTGCCCCGGATTAACCCGGCCTATATTTATAGGCCGGGTTAATAACAAGTATAGTTGGTGTGATTTTTGAGAATCGTGCTTAAGCCGGTTGGTGCCGATGTCGCTACTTGTTTTGGAGTATTGCGAATGATTTTGAATTTGTTTGGCCGGGCTTGCGGTTATTCAACAAAAAGGGCCTTGGGCTAGGCGTCCAAAGCCCTTTTTGTTTTTCCGACAAAACCAGATCAACGAAACGCTGAACAACTTTGATGTCGTTCATTCTCCTCGTCCGGACCGAGGAGAATCTTCGACAGGTCCATCACGAATGGAATCAGAGCTTACGGTTCGTCGAAGGGCCTGAAGAGCTTTCCGAACATGGCCCGACAGAATTGCGGCATATAGGACTTGGTGTAGCGCGCCGGGCTTTTTCGGCGCTATGGGCTCAGTTTTACCGTTCGCCCGTTAGCCGCGGACTCCAAAGCGGCGACGATGATCCGGCAATTGTCCTTTGCGTCGTCCAGCGAAAGCTGGGGCGCTTTTCCGGTCAGCGCGCATTCGCTGAAATGCTCGATTTCCAGTGTGAAATGGTTGGCCGCGGGCAGACGTTCTTCACACTGCCGCCCGTCTTCGGTCCACCACGAAAGCACCGGGATATCGCCCGGAAGCTGCCAGACGGTATGGCATTTCAAGCCGCCCTTGGTGCCTATGATTTCGTATTCCGAGCGCCGCGCCCGTTCGAAGCTGAAATCGAAATGGGCATGTTTGCCGTCTCCGAAATCGATGATGCCGCTGGTCGTGATATCCGCGCCGCTCTCGACGTATTTCGCGATGGCGGTGACGGCGAGGGGCGGCTCGCCGAAAAACATGCGGGCCGAATGGATCGCATAGCAACCGATGTCCCACATGGCGCCGCCGCCGCGCTCGACACTTTCCGCGAGGCGATACAAGCGTGCCGGCCGCATCATGAACGAGTAGGTGGCGCGGACGGAGCGTATGTCGCCGACGAGGCCGGAGCGGATTAGCTCCCGCACGCGCGCATGCTGCGGGTGGAAGCGGTACATGAAGCCTTCCATCACGGTCACCTTGTGCTGGCGTGCCGCGGCTTCGATTGCTTCGATATCGGCGACGGTCAGCGCCATCGGTTTCTCGCACAGTACGTGTTTGCCGTGCTGTATGGCGCGCAACGCCCATTCGGCGTGTTCGTGGTTGGCGAGAGGCAGGTAAACGGCTTCCACTTGGGCATCGTCGAGCAGCGCGTCGAGCTTGTCATAAGTCCGGACTCCCTGTTGTTGTGGCGCGTATTTCGCCAGTGTCTCGGCGGCCGCTCCGGGACGGCGGCTGGCAATAGCGACCAGTTCGGCATTCGAGGCATCGACGATGGCGGGCATCAGGCGTTCGTTAACGCGCGCGGCACCAAGTATGCCCCAACGGAGTTTTCGGTCAGTCATGATTCATCCTTTTTGCGAATTAACGTGCACATCATAGTGTCGCAGGAATCGGTGATCGTCTCCACCGCAAGGGCTTTGACAGCATCGACCGATCCGCCCCGTCCGCCCGACTCTCGCACTTGACACCGGTTCAGCGCGAGCGCATGGTTGCTGAATGGAGAGCACATGGGGAGTGCTTTGAATTTCTTTACTAACGTTGCGCTTTTGTCTTGGCCGACAAGTCAAAAGAGCAATGTATTGGGTTTTAACACCCCGCAAGGAGCTCATCATGTCACTAAGATCTTTGATTTCCACCGGCACCAAACTCTGGCTCGATTCCATCGATCCCGAACTGGTCGAAAGAGACCGCGCTCTCGGGGCCACCGGCGCGACCTCCAATCCCATCATCATCGCCGACATCCTCAACACGGGCCGCTTCGACGATCATATGCGCGCGTTGCTCGATGAAGGTATGGACAATTCGGCCATCGCCTGGGAGATGACCGATTACCTGGTGCGCAACGCTCAGGAGGTGTTCTTGCCCGTTTGGGAAGACACCCGCGGCAACGACGGTTACGTCAGTTTCGAGCTCGATCCGCTCCTCGAAGACCGCGAGCTGAATCTGCCTCACGCCAAACGCGTCAAGGAGTACATCGAGCTCGGCAAGCATTGGGGCAGCGGGCACGTCAACCGCCTGATCAAGGTTCCCGCGACCCCGGCCGGGCTGGATTCGCTGGAGGAATTGGCCGCTGCCGGAATCAATCTCAACGTCACCCTCATTTTCTCCGAGCGCCAGTACAAGCTCGCCCGTGAGGCCGTTTGGCGCGGTGCGCAGCGGCGCCCGAGCCTCGCTCATTTCAAGAGTGTGTACAGCATCTTCGTCTCGCGTGTGGACGTATACACGGAAAAGCAGATTCCGGAGCTCAGTCCCGACGCCCAGGGACAGGTCGGCATCGTTAACGTCAAGCGTCTCTGGCAGCTTAATCAGTCCTTCTGGAAGGACAAGAATCTGCCACTCCAGCAGGAAATCGTTTTCGCCAGCACCGGCACCAAGAGACCCGGCGATCCGCCCGACAAATACGTGGAAGCCTTGGCCGGCAGCGACATCCAGACCAATCCGCCCGCCACCAACGACGCTGTCGAGGGGCTCAACAAGCAATACACGCGCAAGGTCGATCAACTGCCGACCCAAGCCGTCCTAGACGAGATCGACGCCAAGGTGGACGTGGCGAAGATGGAGCAGGTCCTGATGGATGAAGGGACGGCAAAGTTCGCCGATCCGCACAAGGCGCTGTTGAAACTCATCGCGGAAAAGCACGAGGCCCTTGCGTCGACGTGATTTAGTTCGCCTATCCGTTCTAACTGCAACCACCTAAGGAGATGCCATGACCATCAAAGTTGGAGATCGCCTGCCCGAGGGCAAGCTGTACGAGTCTACCGAGTTCGACCCGGCTATCGGCTGTCCGATGAAGCCGCAACCGTTGAATGTCGGCGATCTCGTCAAGGGTAAAAAAATCGTGATTTTCGGCCTTCCGGGCGCGTATACGCCGACCTGCTCCGCGCAACATCTGCCCGGTTACGTCACGAACTTCGACAAGCTGAAAGCCAAGGATGTCGACGAAATCTGGTGCATGGCCGTCAACGATGCTTTCGTGATGGCTTCATGGGGCCGGGATCAGAAGGCCGGCGGCAAGGTGCGCATGATGGCCGACGGCAGCGCCGAATACACCCGGAAACTCGGACTCGAACTCGATTTGACCGAAAAAGGCATGGGTGTACGCTGCCAGCGCTTCGCGATGGTCGTCGACGATGGCGTCGTGAAGCATCTGGCCGTCGAGGCGCCTGGCAAATTCGAAGTCTCGAGCGCCGAGGCGATGCTCGCCCACTTATAAGAACGCCTTACTGTCTCCGGAGCCGCGGAAATCGTCACGCTGCGGCTCTTTCGCCGTCTGATGTAGAATGGCCGGCCTGTTTTCTTAACGGCACGGAACAATGCAATCAACCGATCCTTCGCTTACCGACATCCTTGGTGCCGCCGTCACGATCGCCCGTGGCGCAGGGGCCATTCTTCGAGAGGGATTCGAAACCCGTCGCGGCACTGCGGTGCAGTTCAAGACCAGCGATATCGACCCGGTCACCGAATACGACATCCGCAGCGAACAGTTCATCGTCGGCGAACTGCGCAAGCTTTTCCCTTCTCACCAAATTGTCGGCGAAGAGGGCGGAGCTTATCGCGCCGAGGAATCTCGCCCGCCTGCGCGGAATTACCTCTGGCACATCGATCCGCTCGACGGTACCGTGAACTTCGCGCACGGGTTTCCGATGTTCTGCGTATCGATGGGTTTGCTGATCGACGGCGTGCCTTCGCTCGGCGTGGTGTATAACCCCGCCACAGACGAGACATTCGCCGCCGCGCTCGGTTTGGGTGCCACGCGCAACGACCGGCCGATTCACGTGTCCGCGACGCTGGTGCTGAATCGTGCTCTGGTGATTACCGGTTTCTCTTACGATACCCATACCAGCGACAGCAATATGAAGAATTTCCTCGGCTTTCAGCGCAGCGCGCAAGCCACGCGGCGTATTGGTTCGGCCGCGCTCAACCTGTGCTATACGGCCACGGGACAGTTGGACGGACATTGGGAGATGAAGGTCAAGCCGCACGACATTGCGGCCGGCATCGTGCTGGTGCGCGAGGCGGGCGGTACCGTTACCGATTTCGACGGCGGCGACGAGATCTTGAGTACCGGCCGCATCGTTTCCAGCAACGGTCTGATTCATCGCGAGATGCTGGACGTCTTGAAAGCCGCCGACGATCGCGGTTGATGGAGGAGCTTGTCCCGCGATTATACTTTTTCGCCCGCTGTCCCGGTGAAGGACGCGGGTGTCCGCCTACCTTAAATCAATAAGGAGTCATCATGAAAATCGGCATCGCTTCTGATCACGCGGGATTCGCCTACAAGGAAGAACTGCGTACTTGGCTAAGTTCTCTTGGCCATGAGGTCGTCGACTACGGCTGTTTCAGCGACGAACGAACCGATTATCCCACGTGGATTCGCCCGTGCGCCGTGGCTGTCGCCAACGGCGAAGTCGAGCGTGGCATCGTGCTGGGCGGCAGCGGGAACGGCGAGGCCATCGTTGCCAACCGAGTCAAGGGCTGCCGCTGCGGCTATTGCTTCAACGAGGAAACCGCCTATCTCACCCGGTTGCACAACGATGCCAACTGTATCGCCATGGGCCAGCGGATCATCAGTCTCGAAATGGCAAAGAAGATCGTCGAAACCTTCCTGTCCACCGAATTCGAAGGCGGCCGGCACGTGCCGAGGATCAAGGCGATCGATGAGTGATTCGGGATGCGGCGATGTCCCCGATAAGATGCCGCTAACCGAGAGCCGTAGGATGGGCAAAGGCCAACAGGCCGTGCCCATCTTTTCAGATGTTGGCAAAGGATTGCCGACCTCCGACTTTTTCCGTCCCATTCGGTGGGTTACGGTGCGCGTCTAGCCATGCGGCCAAATCCGGTTTCTCGCTGGCGCACCTAACCCACCCTACCATCTGCGACAGCTCAGGGCGTAGGATGTGCTGAGGGACGAAGCGCCCTTCGACTAGGCTCAGGACAAGCATCAATCGCGAACCATGCGGTTCATGCCGGACCATCCCTGTCCGGCACCGTCCGGGCGATGCTGCCGCGCAAACCGGCCTTGCCACGCTACGCTTCGTTCAGCACGTCCTATGATCTGTTCGTAGGTCGGCAATCCTTTGCCGACAACGCCGCTAAAGCCACTGTCTGCGATTGGAAGGTCGCGACTAAAATGATTCTTCCGAACGGGCCAATCAGTCCTTTGTAATTACGGCTTGAGTGCCGAGGCTTCGCGAGCCAAGCGCGTGATTTCAGCCCAATTGCCGCTGGCGACCAAGTCTTTGGGGGTGAGCCAGGAGCCGCCCACGGCGACGACATTGGGAAGCTTGAAGAAATCCGGCGCGTTCTGCACGTTGATCCCGCCGGTCGGACAGAAACGCACGTTCGGAAACGGACCTCTGAACGAGTCGAGCATCTTGATGCCGCCCGCAGCCACGGCCGGGAAAAATTTCATGACGTCGAGGCCGGCTTCCAAGACTTGCATCACTTCGGACATGGTGGCAACGCCCGGGAAAAACGGCAGCTTGCTGTCTACGATCGCCTTCAGCAGGGTGGGCGTCGTGCCCGGCGAAACGCCGAATTGCGCACCGGCGGAAATCGCGGCATCGAGCTGAGCCGGCGTGGCGATGGTGCCGACGCCGACGATCGCGTCCGGGATTTCTTGCTTGATCACCCGTACGGCGTCCAGGCCGGCGGCGGTACGCAAGGTGATTTCTAATACGCGAATGCCGCCTTCCACCAAGGCGCGGGACAGCGGTACCGCGTCTTCCACGCGGTCCACCACCATCACGGGCATGACACTGGTCGCGGCAATGATCTGGTCAAGGTTCATAACAGGAATCTCTTCGTCGGTTGCAAAAAAGGAGAGCCGTGTCAGTCGTCGAACTGGAAAGTGGCGCCGCCGCGTTCCGCGGTGTCGGCCAGTTGGCGCAAGCCGGTGAACAGCTCCCGTCCGCAGCCGAACTGGTTGCGCGACAGGTCGGCCGTGGCGAGCTCGCGGCTGTTCCATTCGGCGGCCGGGACCTCGGCCTCCAGGCGGCCTTCCACCGCATCGAGCACCAGCATGTCGCCATCGCGCACCTTGGCGAGCGGGCCGCCCATCACGCACTCGGGCGAAATGTGAATCGCGGCTGGAACTTTTCCTGAGGCGCCGGACATGCGGCCGTCCGTAACCAGGGCCACCTTGAATCCGCGCTCCTGGAGGACCGCGAGCGAGGGGGTGAGCTGATGCAGTTCCGGCATGCCGTTAGCGCGCGGCCCCTGGAAACGGACTACGGCGATGAAGTCCCGTTCCAGTTCGCCGCGTTTGAAGGCGGCAATCAAGTCTTCCTGGTCGTCGAATACAATGGCGGGGGCGCGCACCACCCGGTTTTCGGGTGCGACAGCCGAGACCTTAATCACCCCGCGGCCGAGATTGCCGGTAACCAGGCGCAATCCGCCGTCCGAGCTGAACGGTTCGCCGGCCGGTGCCAGTACCGCGGTATCGAGGCTCTTCTCGCTGGCGGGGCGAAAGGCCAGTTGACCATTGTCGAGCCAGGGTTCTTCCGCCCAGTGGCGCAGACCCAGCCCCAGGACGGTCTGGACGTCTTCATGCAGAAGCCCTGCATCCAGCAGTTCGCGAATCAAAAAGCCCATACCGCCGGCGGCGTGGAAATGGTTGACATCCGCTTTGCCGTTGGGATAGACGCGGGCCAGCAGCGGAACGACCGCCGACAGATCGTTGAAGTCGTCCCAGTTGATTTCTATCCCGGCGGCTCGCGCGATGGCGATCAGGTGAATCGTGTGGTTGGTCGAGCCGCCCGTCGCCAGCAGGCCGACGATTCCGTTGACCACGGCGCGTTCGTCCACGACGTCGCACAGGCTCGGGGAGGATTTGTCCTGGGCGAGTCGTACTGCTTGCCGTGTGGCGGCGCGGGTCAATGCTTCGCGAAGTTCGGTGCCCGGGCTCACGAAGGCCGACCCGGGCAATTGCAGGCCCATGATTTCCATCAGCATCTGGTTGCTGTTGGCGGTGCCGTAGAACGTGCAGGTTCCGGCGCTGTGATAGGACGCCATCTCGGATTCGAGCAGGGCTTCTCGGCCGACCTTGCCTTCGGCGAACAGCTGTCTGACTTTGGCTTTCTCGGCGTTCGACACCCCCGAGGCCATTGGACCGGCGGGCACGAAAATGGCGGGCAGATGCCCGAAACGCAGCGCTCCGATCAAAAGGCCCGGAACGATCTTGTCGCAGACGCCGAGGAACAGATTGGCATCGAACACGCGGTGGGCAAGCGCCACGGCCGTAGACATCGCGATCACGTCGCGCGAGAACAAGGAGAGTTCCATGCCGCTTTGGCCCTGAGTCACGCCGTCGCACATCGCCGGGACGCCGCCGGCAACCTGCGCGGTCGCCCCCGCTGCCCGCGCCTCGGCTTTAATCACCGCCGGGTATTGTTCGTACGGTTGATGCGCCGAGAGCATGTCGTTATACGCCGTCACGATGCCGATGTTCGGGACTGTGGCGGCTTTCAACACCAGTTTGTCATTGGTCGGCATCGCGGCGTAGGCATGCGCCACGTTGGTGCAGGCGATGCGATTGCGCTCGACGCCTTTCTGACGGGCGCGTTTCATGCGCTCCAGATAGGCCTGACGCTTGGTTTGGCTGCGGGCGCGAATGCGCTCGGTGACGGCGAGCAATGTGGGATGTAGGGACATATGTTTCCGGCTGAAGTGGCGTCTTGTTCGGGTTGCGTCGGCGATGGGCAAGAGCATGCCCTGCAACGGGGCGCAGGCGCCACATTTAATCCAAGCCGCAAAAGCGTGTCAAGAAACGCGGCCGTTCGGCCCAGGGGCGGCTGGACAGTGGGAGGGGCGGCGAGTAGTATTGCAAGGTTTTTTCATCCGGGTTTTCCGGGTCTGCCTTTATACAACATGAGCTCGGCCGAGCCATAATCGGCACGATCTTTAACAAGAGGTTTCTGCGGTGAGTCAGCTCCCATTTCCCCAATCGTTCAACCTGGTTTTTTTTGGCGGTGCCGGTGATCTGGTCACGCGCAAATTATTGCCGGCGATGTACCAGTGCCATAAGACCGGCCGGCTGGTGGAGTCGGGCCGCATCCTCTGTCTCGATCTGCTGGACCTGACGCAAGAGGCTTTCCTCGCCATGGTGGATGACAAGGTCAGGCAATTCGTGCCCAAGGCCGATTGGGACGATGCGGTGTGGGCGACGTTTCTCTCGCGCCTGACCTACCTGAAACTCGATGCCACCCAGCAGGAGCAATACGTGGCATTAAAAACCTTGCTGAAGCAGTCCCCTGCCGAGGTAACCGTATTCTATCTGTCCACCGCACCGTTCCTGTTTGCGACGATTTGCAGCAATCTCACCCGACAAGGCCTTAATGGTCCGAATAGCCGCGTCGTGCTGGAGAAGCCGCTGGGGCACGATCTGGCATCGAGCAATGCGATCACCGCGGATGTGGATCGGTTCTTCTACGAAAAACAAGTCTATCGAATCGATCATTACCTGGGTAAGGAGTCGGTACAGAACCTGATGGCGCTGCGCTTCGGCAACTCGTTGTTCGAACCGCTGTGGCGCCGAATGTGGATCAGCAACGTTCAGATCACGATTGCCGAAGATGTCGGAATCGGCAGCCGCGGAGGGTTCTACGACAAAACCGGCGCATTGCGCGACATGGTGCAAAACCATTTGCTGCAACTGTTGTGTTTTGTCGCGATGGAGCCGCCGGCCAGCCTCGATTCCGACGCGATCCGCAACGAAAAGCTCAAGGTGCTCGAGTGTCTGGTGCCGTTCACTCGGGAAGATGTTTTGACCAAGACCGTACGCGGGCAATACCGCGCGGGCGTTTCGGGCGGCCGTCAGGTGAAGGGATATTTGGAAGAGGACAATATCCCGGCCGGCAGCAAGACGGAAACCTTCGTGGCCATCAAGGCGGAGATCGCCAATTGGCGTTGGGCCGGAGTGCCGTTTTATCTGTTCACCGGTAAACGCTTGCCGACTCGGTTGGCTGAAATCGTTGTCCATTTCCATGATGTGCCGCATCATATCTTTCCTCTGCCGAGCAGCGGTTCGCGCGCGCCGTCCAAGCTGGTCATCCGCCTGCAGCCGGACGAATACATTCGTTTGTACCTCAACGCCAAGGCACCGGGCGATTCGATGGAGCTTCAGCCGGTGTCGCTCGATCTCGACTTCTCGGGAAAATTCAAGGGCCGCCGGGCCGAGGCATACGAACGCCTGCTGCTCGATACCATCCGTGGCAACCAGGCGCTGTTCGTGCGCCAGGACGAGCTGGAGCTGGCCTGGCGCTGGGTCGAGCCGATTCTGAACACGTGGGCCGCCGATCCGAGCGGTCCGAAACCTTATGCGGCAGGAACCTGGGGGCCGTCCGCATCTTCCGAGCTGCTGTCGCGCGACGGTTTTGGCTGGCATGACGAGGGTTAAGACATGGTAGACATTCGATGGTTTGACGATAACGCAAGCCTCGCACCGGCACTCGCCGCCGCGGTGGCTGCCGACTTGCGCGCGGTGTTGCAGACCGAGCCTCGGGCCGCGTTGGCCGTATCGGGCGGCCGGTCGCCGGTGCCCGTGTTCGAAGCTTTGCGCGACGAAGACTTGGACTGGGCACGCGTGGTCGTCACGCTAGTGGACGAGCGATGGGTGCCTGAAACCGATCCGGCCAGCAATGCCGCCCTGGTCAAGACTCATCTGCTGCAAGGTCGCGCGGCGGCGGCTCGTTTCGTGCCGCTCTATACCGGCAATGCGTCCGCCGAAGACGCCGAGGCGATCTTGGCGGCCACTTTCGAAAGCCTGCCCCTGCCATTCGCGGCGCTGATTCTCGGCATGGGAGACGACGGTCACACCGCCTCGCTATTCCCAGCCAGTCCCAATTTAGACGCCGGTTTGGCTCTGGGAGGTTCGGTCGCGGATACGCCGCCCTGTCTCGCTCAAGTGGGCGCAGTCGCGCCAACCGAACGCATGAGTATGACCTTGCCTTGGATTTTGCACGCCCGACGAGTCTATCTACAGTTCGGCGGCGCCAATAAGGCGGAGGTGTTCACTGCCGCGCTGGCTGAGCCGAACCGTCAATACCCCGTGAGCTTCGTGCTCACGCAAACGCAGACGCCCGTGGTGGTGTTCGCTGCAAGAAGCTGAGTCAAAAAACTACGGCGCATCGGCCGATCGTGCGGCGCGTCGTCTTTTAACGTGCACGAAGGTCATTGAAGGCTCGTTTCTACGGGGGATTCAAGCCCGAGGACGGAAAGGTCGACATATCTCTGAGGGGCGGATTAAAGCTCGAGGACGGAAATTCTCTCAGCGGCGGATTGAAACCGCTCGGCTGCGAGATCACGGTTACGGGCGATTCGGTCACGATTCTGACGACGGTGCCGGATTCTCCGCCGATCTGCAAGGGCACTCGGGCGACGGAATCGGGCGTTCCGGTCAGCGACAATAAGATCAAATCACCCGAGCTTACCTGTGCCTGCCCCCGGATTTCTCCTTCCGGAAATGCGGCCGAGCTGACATTCACGAAGATGTTGCCGTCTCTCATGGCCGCAGCCAAATCCGGAAGCGTGGCTATGTTTCTTCCGATCGTGGAAACGCAATCTACCCCTTGAATGATATTGGCTCCGGTTATGGTCGATTGTACTTGCAGTGTGCCGTCCCAGCTGCCCTGAATCGCATTCAGAAGCGGAACGATTGCGGGCCCGGGCGCGCCTACTGGACCGCAATGCAGCTGGATTCCGGTGACGTTTACCCCATTGGTGAGAGCCAAGATGAACGACATCACGGTTTCGTCCGGATTGAATTCGAAACCCGCTTGGCCCGACATCGAGGTGGTCACTGGTGCGGGTATTTCCTCGGAACCGCTGAGAACAGCGTCGAACCGAAGGGGCAAGGTGTTTCCGTTGCTTCCATGAGCCATGCCCGCGGCAATAATCGAACAGAGCAGTATCGGTACAGTGCGGCGGTTCACGTCTGATCTCCTTAGTCGTATCTATCCACCGGAAACATCGAGCGGACGCGAATCTCCCACGTTACCAGCGACGTCGATGACTTTTCCCGGCAATCCAAGTGCACTGTCGGTTTTCTCTAGGATAAGGCTTTAACCTGAGACAAATACTTTTCCGGAGATGTTCCGAGTGATGTCGGGGCGGGTCGCCCCAATCGAACGTTTGTAGTGTTGATCGTCGAAGGCCCGGAAGTGTAAACAGTCGTACCCGATGCGCTATAGTTGCTCCTTCGAATGTTTTCGCAGAATGGCCTTAAGAAGATGGAGACAAGGGCTGCCAGACGTGTCCGCTTATACGGGACGTTGCGGTTTCGCCGGACTCGTCAGGCCCGATACACGCTACCGGAGGGTTTAATGAAGAAATGCTTGTCCTTCGTTGTTCTGTGCTTTGTCGTCGCTTTCGGTTCCGCGAGTAAAGCCGAGGTATATAAGGTAACGGGTCCCGACGGAAAAGTGACGTACACCGATAGTCGTGCGGAAGGCGGCAACAGTGCCAAAGTCGAACTCGTCGAGATCGACTCTTACTCGGGCTCGCCCGAAGTTTCATCGGTTGAAGACGCCGCGGTATCCCAGAAAGTGACGATTTTTACCACCGAATGGTGCGGCGTGTGCCGGAAGGCGAAATCGTATATGGCAAGCCACGGTATTGCCTACGATGAATTCGATATCGAGAAATCTCGGTCCGCTAAGACTCGATTCGATCAGCTCGGTGGCAGGGCCGTTCCGGTCATCCTGGTCGGAAATGAAAAAATGACCGGATTTTCCCCGACGAAGCTTGAGACCATGCTGAAGGACGCTGGCATTTGATTTTCGAATCCGCCGTAGTATCCGATCGTGTAGAGATGCCGCAGGGACATCTACCGGGGAGAAGGTCGGCGTTTACGGAATCCAAGAGTTCATTTGACTTATGCAAGGGATGAGAAGATATGCAGCCGGAGAAGCAGAGAGTTTCGATTGTTCGATGGGCCCGGTGGGCCATAGTCATTGCTGTCGCGTTGGTCGTATTGATCGTGGCCGCCTTGTTTATCGTGGGCAGAAAACCGCCTACCGAAGAGGTTATCCCGCCGGTTCCGCCGGCGCCTCAGGAGCCCGGTAGAGCACCGATTCCGGAGCCGCAAGTAGAGGTTCCGGCTGCGGTCGAAATTTCCATCGCGGGACAGGGCGGGCCTGGTTGCGAAGCCGAGAAGAATGCACACGAAGTGATCGTCAAGGAAATGGGCGGGAAGGATATTTTCGACGCTTACGAAAAAGGCGTGTTGCTGACCGACGAGGAAGGCGTGACGAATAAGTATTACTTGGATGTCGATGGCGTGCCGGAAGACAAGAAGTCCCAACTGCCGGTCCTGTTCGCAACGGGAAACCATCTGAAAGTGCGATATGTGATTTGCGGGAGCGGAGGACTTCGGTTTCTGACGTCCGTACAGGCGCAGCCGAACGGTTGATGGAAGAAGGCTTGTTTCAGTTTGCGCTAACGGCTTTTCTGACTTTGGCCGTGGTCGTTGATCCGCCCGGCGCGGCACCGATGTTTATCGCTTTGACCCGCGGACTGGGAAAAAGCGAGCGGCGCAAGACCTTGAGCCGCGCTTTGCTCATCGCTTTCGGCGTAACGGTTTTTTTTCTGCTGGCCGGCAAATATCTGCTCGCGCATCTCGGGGTTACCGTGCACGCGTTCGCGATCAGCGGAGGCATTCTCCTTTTCGTGACCGCAATGCCCATGCTGTTCGGGCAGCGTGCCGGCCTTCAGGCGCCTAAAGTCGAGGAAAAGCGCACGGCAGGCGAAGACATCGCGATTTTCCCGCTCGCAATACCCTTGCTTTCCGGGCCCGGCACCATTACCGCCGTTCTGCTGCTAGCCAATAGAGCCGGTACGGATACCCGTCGCATGAGCGTGCTTGCCGGCGTCATCGCCGCAATTTATCTGATCACGTGGTTGCTGTTGTACGTCAGCGAAATCGTTACGGGATACCTCGGCGAAAGCAAGGTGCATATCATTACCCGCGTCCTTGGCATCGTGCTTGCGGCGCTTGCGGCGCAATTCGTTCTCAACGGCATCGCGGGTTTTTACCATTCTTTGATCCATCCTTTAAATTAACTGCAATAAAACCATGAAAGTACTGATAGTCGGCGGCGGCGGGCGTGAGCACGCTTTAGCCTGGAAAGCAGCGCAGTCTCCCAAAGTGGAGACGGTTTTCGTCGCACCCGGCAATGCCGGAACGCTTGCCGAGCCGAAAGTGGAGAATCGTCCGATTGCGGCCGAGGATACTCCGGGCTTGTTGGCATTCGCTAAGGAGCGGGCCATCGATCTTACGATCGTCGGTCCCGAAGCTCCGTTGGTGGCCGGCATCGTGGACGAATTCCGCGCGGCGGGGCTCAAGTGCTTCGGCCCCACTCGGCTTGCCGCGCAGCTTGAGGGCTCCAAGGCATTCTGTAAGGATTTTCTGGCTCGCCACGGTATTCCGACCGCCGAATACCAAACGTTTACGGCGGTCGACGAGGCGGTCGCCTATATCCGGCGAAAAGGTGCGCCGATCGTGATCAAGGCGGACGGATTGGCCGCCGGCAAGGGTGTGGTCATCGCTCAGTCGGAACAGGAGGCGGTAGATGCCGTAACCGACATGTTGTCGGGCAATGCCTTCGGTTCTGCGGGCCATAGAGTCGTGGTCGAGGAATTCCTGAGAGGCGAGGAAGCCAGCTTCATCGTCATGGCCAACGGGCTGGACGTCCTGCCCATGGCGACGTCCCAGGATCACAAGGCGCGGGACGACGGAGACAAAGGCCCCAATACCGGCGGTATGGGCGCTTATTCGCCGGCCCCGGTGGTGACGCCGGAAATCCATGATCGCATCATGAAGGAAGTGATCGAGCCCACGCTGCGCGGAATGGCGGCGGACGGCATCCCTTACTCCGGCTTTCTTTATGCCGGGGTGATGATCACGCCGGACGGCACGCCCAAGGTGCTCGAGTTCAACTGCCGTTTCGGCGACCCCGAAACCCAGCCGATCATGATGCGGCTCAAGAGCGATCTGGTCGATCTGTGTCTTGGCGCAGTGGAAGGACGCTTGAGCCGGGTTAGTGCCGAATGGGACGAGCGCGCCTCGTTGGGCGTCGTATTGGCGGCGGGCGGATACCCCTTCGACTATGCCAAGGGCGACGAAATCCAAGGTTTGCCGGAGAAGGCGAGTGCGGATACCAAAGTCTTTCATGCCGGTACGGCGCGGTCGGACGGCAAGATCGTTACGGCCGGAGGACGCGTGCTCTGTGTGTGCGCCTTGGGCGAATCCGTTCTGGAAGCTCAGCGGAAAGCGTATGAACAGGTGCGAGAAATCCGCTGGGAAAACATGTATTACCGCACCGACATCGGCTACCGGGCTATAGGCCGCTGACCGGGCTGAAGATGGGCGATCAGCGCGGCGCGGTTTTTAGCGGCAGGTTGACGACCTGCGGATAACCGTCGAGCTCGAGCCCGATGCGCAGGATTTTGGCGCTTCGGGCTTCTTCTTTTCCGGGAAAAAACAGATAGCCGTAAGCCAGTTCCCCTGGTTGCAATCGCTGGTTGCGCAGCGATTTTCCGATCAAATCCCGGCGTATGCGGTCTTCCAGGTCTTGCGAGTCTTGTCCTCCGCCGACGATTGCTCCGACACCGGCGCCCGCGGCGGCGTGTTCGGGCAGATTGTTGCTGAGTCCGTCGCCAAACCCGCCGTACAAGATCATCCCGATAGCGAACGAGGTCAGCGCACCGGCACCGGCGCCCCATGCGGCGCCTCGCGCCGCATTGCCCATCAGGGTGCCGAACTGCATGGCACTCGCCACGCGGTTATGGGCTTGCTCGCCGGTCAGCAGCGGCCACGCCTGGGCATCCTGATCGATCAGAAACGTTTGCTGCGGGTTGACCCTGACGACGCTCGCGCTTTGATTATCGATGAGGAGACGTACCGGGAGTAGTCCGGCTTTGCGTATGTCGAATCCGAACGCTTGCTCTGCCTGTTCGGGATCAGCGTAAGCTTCTGCCGCCACGCGAGCACCCTCCACGTCCACGTGATCGCGGTTCGACGAGGGCAGCGGCACGGGAGGAATGCGGTTCTCATAGGTCATACAGGAAACCAGCAGGGCGCACATCAATAAAAGCGCGCGTCGGCCGGCCGGGAGGAAAATCGGTAGTGTCGGAGATTGTTTCATTTTCTGAGAGGCCGGATCGGAGCAATCCGCGCGCTGCGGGACGATGACTTCAATTATAATCCATCGTTTTGAAGCGCCTGCGAATCGACTCACTCAAGAGGGATATACGTTACTCATGTTTCAAGAGAACGAAATTTCCGAAAGGACTTTATCGCCCGCTCAACAGGATGTGCAACGGCTCTTCCAGTTTGTGGCGGCCCAGGTAATCGGACAGGATACTCTGATCGAGCGGATGCTGATCGCGCTGCTCGCGGACGGGCACATTCTCGTGGAAGGTGCGCCCGGCCTTGCCAAGACTCGGGCGATCAACGTGCTGAGCCGGGCCGTCGAGGGCGATTTTCACCGCATTCAATTTACCCCGGACTTGCTGCCGGCCGATCTGACCGGCACCGAGATCTATCGTCCTCAGGACGGTTCGTTCCATTTTCAGCCCGGACCGTTGTTCCATAATTTGGTGCTGGCCGACGAGATCAACCGTTCGCCGGCCAAGGTGCAGTCGTCCCTGCTCGAAGCGATGGCGGAACGCCAGATTACCGTCGGTCGCGTGACCTACAAGCTGCCGGATCTGTTCATGGTGATGGCGACACAAAATCCCATCGAACAGGAAGGAACGTATCCGCTGCCCGAGGCGCAGTTGGACCGTTTCATGTTGTATATCCGGATCGGTTATCCCGAAGCCCAGTACGAGCGCGCGATTCTGCGGCTGGTGCGGGAAGAATCCCGGCGCGGACGTGCCGCCTCGGAGGCGGAGTTCAAGTCCGTCAGCCAAGAGACCTTGTTTACGGCGCGGCAAGAAGTGCTCGATCTCTATATGGCCGATACCCTGGAGGAATATCTGCTGCAACTGGTGCTGAGTACCCGCAACCCCGGAGCTTACGGCAAGGAACTCGAACGCTGGCTGCAATACGGCGCGAGTCCCCGCGCCAGCATAGCCCTGGACCGGTGCGCCCGTGCCCGAGCCTGGCTGTACGGACGCGATTACGTGACGCCCGAGGACATTCAATCCATTGCTCCGGACGTGCTGCGCCATCGCTTGATCTTGAGCTATGAGGCGGAAGCGGAAGGCGTGTCGTCGGACCGCGTTGTCCAGGAGCTGCTTCGCCGGGTAGCCGTGCCTTAACCGGGCCGCTTGCGCCGATGTGCTAAAGTTCAATAAGCACATCAGACCCTTTTCGTCGGCGAAGCGGTGCGAAATCATCGTCGCTACTCGCTCGCCGGCGGCTTTAGAAAACGAGATTACAGAGATATAGCCCGATACATGCAGCCATTCCAAGCGGAATTTATCGAATACGCACTCCAATGCGGCGTCTTGCGCTTCGGTGATTTCACCCTGAAGTCCGGTCGGCACAGTCCGTATTTCTTCAATACCGGGCTCTTTGATACCGGAGCCCGTCTGGCAAAGCTCGGCGAGTTCTATGCCAAGACCATGTTGCACGAGGGCATCAAGGCCGATGTCTTGTACGGCCCGGCTTATAAAGGTATCCCCCTGGTTTGCGCCGCGGCCATGGCCCTGGCCCGGGAAACCGGGGAGGAAGTCCCGTTCGCCTTCAATCGCAAGGAGGCCAAGGATCACGGCGAGGGCGGTTCGCTCGTGGGAGCGCCGCTTACAGGTTCGGTGCTGATCGTCGACGACGTGATTACGGCTGGTACCTCGGTGAGGGAGTCGGTGGACATCATCCGGGCTGCCGGGGCGGTACCAAGCGGCGTTCTGATCACCCTGGATCGGCAGGAAAAGGGACGGGGCGAGCTTTCCGCGGTGCAGGAAGTCGCCAATCAGTTTCAGTTGCCGGTTTATTCCATCGTCACGCTGCGCAATATTCTCGAATTTCTTCAGAAGGCCAATCGTCGCACGGACGTTGAAGCGATTCGGGAATACCAGTCCCGATTCGGCGTGTTATGACACCTCTAACCGGTTTTCGCGTTGCCTGGATCACGTTTGCCGTCGCCGTTTATGGGGCGGGCAGCGATGCCGCGACTTACCGGTGGGTCGACGAAAAAGGCGCCGTGCATTACTCCGACCGGGTTCCGCCCGAGGAGGCCAAGCACCGCCGCTCCAAGCTCGATGCCCAAGGGCATGAGGTGGAAGTGCTCGAGGGGGCCAAGTCGCCGGAGCAAATCGAGGGCGAAAACCAGCTCAAACAGTTGCGTCTCGACCAGGAGCGGATTTTGGCCGGGCAGCGGGATCGGGATTTGGCGCTGCTCAGAACCTACCGCAGCGAGGAAGAGATCAACCTGGCCTTGCAAGGAAAATTGAACATGCTGGATTCCTTGATCAAGGTGACCGAAGCCAATAAACAGCGCCAACAGGCGTTATTGGACGGACAGGAAAAGCGCGCCGCAGATCTGGAGAAAAAAGGGCAGGCGCTTCCAAAAAGTCTACGCGACACAATGGAAGCGGCACGACGACAGATCGCCGGTCACGAGGCGAAAATAAAGCGCATCGAAGCCGAAAAAGCCTCAATTTCGGATAGCTTTGCCAAGGACATCGCCCGCTTCAAAGCGATCAACGACCCGAAGCGCGGCTTGAGATGGCATCAAACCTGGATCGAGTCGCCGAATAGCGCGGATAAGTCCGATACCGGGAACATCATCGTCAGCGCTGTTTCCTGCTCAGCGGGAGCGATGTGCGACAAGGCGTGGAGCCTTGCGCGAGCTTACCTGCTCGAACATACCGATGCGCCGTTATCCATCGATAACGACAAAATCCTGCAAACGGCGGCTCCCCGTGACGAGCGGGAGTTCACTACAACCGTTACCCGCATCACCCGCAAAACCGAGAGCGTCATTTTTCTCGACATACGGTGCCGGCCGTCGACAGTCGGCGAAACGCTTTGCGCAAGCCCCGAAGTTCGCCAGATCCGTGCCGGTTTCAAGCCTTACGTAGAGGCCGGTTTGGCCGGTCCTGGGTGAGTTTCGTGAGCGGGCACCTCGAAAAACTTCGAGGTGCTCGTACGGGGCAGAGATGCCCCGTCGTTTTCGGCCGCGTAAGCGGCTGAAAACGTAAGCCAAGCCGAAACCGCGTTTGGGCTTGGCGAAGAGAAAAACCGCCGGGAAGGCGGTTTTTCGAGGTTTCAAGCGCCGGTTCCGTTAGCGACGCATCAGGAGCGTGCCGATCCCCTGATCGGTGAAAAGCTCCAACAGCACGGCGTGGTCGATCCGTCCGTCGATGATGTGAACGCTGGCGACGCCGCCTTTGAGAGCGTCCGTGGCGCAGCGCACCTTCGGGATCATGCCGGAGGTAATGGTGCCGTCCGAGATCAAATCATCCACTTCGGACAGGGATAGCCCGGTCAATAGACTTCCTTCCTTGTCCAGAATGCCCTTGGTGTTGGTTAAAAGTATCAGCTTTTCGGCTTTCAAGACCTCCGCCATTTTGCCCGCCACCAAGTCGGCATTGATGTTGTAGGAAAAACCGTCGGTACCGACGCCGATCGGTGCGATGACCGGGATGAAATCCCCCTGTACCAGCATGTCCACCACGGACGAGTCGATGCTCTCGACCTCGCCGACATGGCCCAGATCGATGATCTCGGGTTCCTCGGTTTCCGGAGAGCGCTGCTTGACCACGATCTTGCGGGCACGCACCAGGTCGCCGTCCTTGCCGCTCAGTCCGACCGCCGAGCCGCCATGCCGGTTGATCAAATTGACGATTTCCTTGTTGACCAGGCCGCCGAGCACCATTTCGACCACGTCCATGGTTTCGGCATCGGTCACCCGCATGCCTTGCACGAATTCGCTGGTCTTGCCCAAACGTTGCAGCAGATTGCCGATTTGGGGGCCGCCGCCGTGGACGACGACCGGATTGATGCCGACGAGCTTCAGCAACACGATGTCCCGGGCGAAGCTGTTCTTGAGCCGTTCCTCGGTCATGGCATTGCCGCCGTATTTGACGACTACGGTTTTGCCTTTGAAGCGCCGGATGTAAGGCAGCGCTTCGATAAGGACGTGGGCGATGTGGGTTGCGGAGTTGATTTCGATGGCTTCTTGCTTTTTCACGGATGACTCCAGGAGAGTAGGGCGGAAGCACGCTGTTCCGCCGGATGTCTGAATCCTATTGATGCCCCGTATGTCCGAAGCCTCCAGCGCCTCTTCGGCTGGTTTCGAAGTCATCGACCCGTTCGAATTCCACCTGCACTACCGGCACGAACACCATCTGCGCGACACGGTCGCCGATCTGGATTTCGAAGGATTCGGTTCCCCGGTTCCAGCAGGAGACGAAAACCTGGCCCTGGTAATCGGAATCGATCAGGCCGACCAAATTGCCGAGCACGATGCCGTGCTTGTGTCCGAGTCCCGAGCGCGGCAACAGCACGGCGGCAAGTCCTGGATCTTCGATGTGGATGGCGAGCCCCGTCGGAATCAGTTTGGATTCGCCCGGTTCGAGCCGTAGCGGTTCGTCGAGGCAGGCCCTAAGATCCAGCCCGGCCGCGCCGGATGTGGCGTAATGGGGCAGGGGAATTTCGCCCCCGAGGCGCTTATCGAGAATCTTTAACTGAATTTTGCGCATGATAGCGTTCGGCAATGAGTCGTATGAGTTGTTCGGCAATGGTTTTCTTGGGGGCCAGCGGCAAATAGATATGGCCGCCGTTCCAGCAGACGAAGAGTGCGTTGTCGTCGGTTTCGAACCCACCCTCGTCGCGCCCGACCCAGTTGGCGGCCACCATGTCCAGCGATTTGGCCGTCAGCTTCTGCCGGGCGTAATCTTCGAGTTTATCGGTCTCGGCGGCGAAGCCCACGGTGAACGGGCGTTTCGCCGAGGCGCTGACGGCGCTCAGTATGTCCTGGGTCTTACGCAGTGTCAGAACCATTTCCGACTGGTTTTTCTTGATTTTTTGGTTCGCGGCGGTTTCCGGGGAATAGTCAGCCACCGCCGCGGCGCCGATATAGATGTCGGCGGACGGGACCTTGTCCATGACGCAGCGGTACATGTCCGCGGCGCTCTCGACCCATGACACCGCGTGTACGTTTGGAGGCATCAGTGCCGTGGGGCCGGTCACCAGACTGACCTTCGCGCCAGCCCGCCCGGCGGCCTCCGCAAGCGCGTAGCCCATCTTGCCCGAGCTTCGGTTGCTGATGTAACGCACCGGATCAATCGGTTCGCGGGTAGGGCCAGCGCTGATCAGGACCGACAGTCCGGCCAGAACCCCGCCTCCGAAGAAACTTTCCAACTCCTCCAAAATCCGTTGCGGTTCTAAGAGCCGGCCCATGCCGACCTCGCCGCAGGCCTGATCACCTTCCGCCGGCCCGAGTATTCGAACGCCCCGGTCGGACAGGCGGCGGACGTTCTCTTGGGTCGCCGGGTTGTCCCACATGGCCTGGTTCATGGCGGGGGCGACGGCGATCGGGGCGCGGGTCGCGAGACACACGGTCGACAAAAGATCGTCACCGAGTCCGATCCGGAGCTTGGCAATGAAATCGGCCGTGGCCGGCGCGATCAGCACCAGATCCGCCCACCGGGCCAGGCTGATATGCCCCATGGCCGATTCCTCGCCGGTATCGAGCAACTCGGTATGCACCGGATTGCCAGAAAGCGCCTGAAACGTCAGCGGAGAGACGAAAGCCGTCGCTGCATGGGTCATGACTACCCGTACCGAGGCGCCGACATTACGCAAAAGTCTGGTCAGTTCGGCAGCTTTGTAGGCGGCGATACCGCCCGTAACACCCAAAACGATGTTTTTACCGGTGAGATAGGTCAATGTTGGCTGGTTTCGATAAGAGGTTGAGCCGCCGCATTATGGCAAGTTTGCGTTACGGCTTCTATGCTTTGCTGCGATTCGGTTTGAAACACTTTATTGGACGGGGGGAGCTATGCCCATCACGGATTGGCCCGACGACGAAAGACCGCGGGAAAAGCTGCTTCAAAAAGGACCGCTGGCTTTGTCGGACGCGGAGCTGTTGGCGATTTTCCTGCGCACGGGGGTCAAAGGCAAGACTGCGGTGGATCTGTCTCGCGAACTGCTCAACGAGTTCGGCTCGCTGAGGGCATTGCTGGAAAGCGACTTCGAACGGTTCAGCCGCAGCCGCGGGCTCGGGACGGCCAAATATGCCTTGCTTCAGGCCGTGCTCGAAATGGCCCGAAGACATCTCAAGGAGACGCTCCGGCGCGGAAGCGCGCTAACCAGTCCCGACCTGACCCGCCGCTATCTCGCCGCGCAGTTGCGCAGCCATCCTCACGAGGTATTCGCGGCTCTTTTTCTCGACAACCAGCACCGGATCATCGAATTCGAAGAGCTGTTCCGGGGTACTATTGACGGAGCCAGCGTCTATCCTAGGGAAGTGGTTAAAAAGGCCTTGTCCTTCAATGCCGCGGCCGTGATATTCGCCCACAACCATCCTTCGGGCATCGCCGAACCCAGCGAGGCCGACAAGCACATCACGCAAAGGCTCAAGCAAGCCTTGTCGCTCATCGATATACGCGTGCTCGATCATTTCATCGTTGGTGACGGGGAAGCCTATTCTTTCGCTGAGCACGGGTTGATATAGTGCGTTGCTAAGCGATCTTGTCGATGGAGCCGAACATGCAGCGTGTACCCGAGCCGGAATTGATGGACGAGGAAGATCAGGCCAAAGCTTATGCGGAGGCGGATTTTTCCGAGCCGCACGATCATTTCGTCTCCCTGTTTCGATCCGCGTTTCCGGACGACACGCTGGCCGGCGCAGTTCTCGACTTAGGCTGCGGTTCGGCCGACGTAACCGTGCGTTTCGCCCGCGCCTTTCCGAATTGCCGTATCGATGGCGTGGATGGGGCCGAGGCCATGCTCGGGTTCGGCCGTAAAGCCGTTCGCTCGGCAGGCTTGGAGCAGCGTATCCGGCTGATCAGAGCCTATCTTCCCGATGCCACCTTACCGCTGACGTCTTACGATGCGGTGATCTCGAATTCGCTGCTCCATCACCTGGCCGATCCCATGGTGTTATGGGCGTCCGTGAAGCGGTGGGGAAAATCCGGCGCGCCGATTTTTATTATGGACCTGCTGCGGCCCGAGAGCGAAGAGCAGCTAAACGAACTGGTCCGGCAGTATGCGGCCGACGCGCCGGAGGTGCTGAAACGGGATTTCTCGAACTCCCTTCGTGCGGCTTACCGGCCGGATGAAATCCGCGCGCAATTGGAGAAAGCCGGCCTAGCCAGCTTTTCTGTAAATATCGTCAGCGACCGCCATCTCGTCGTGTCGGGTCGGCTTTCGTCACGGGAAGCCCAGCGTTAAGCGGGTGACCGAGGCCGCTTTCATGGCCGAATAGAGTCAGTTCTTGCACGACGCATTTGTCGCGTTGACTCGAGGACCGCCGCCGATTCTGTCGTTGCTCCGGACTCCGGGCAAGACGCTCAGCACATTGTCGCCCGTGCCGCCTTAATGGCTCGGCGACACGGATCACCCTTATTCCGCATCTGTGTAAACATCTCAGACGCGGCGAATCGTCCCGGCGCATTGCTCGGCGTGTCACGGGAGGAGGCGCAGTAGAAAGGCTAAAGACAACATCGGACGCTGTGGAAAACAATCATCGTATCTGGCTGTCAATTCCAATATAGCCGTATGGTGCAAATACCCTTGGCGGTTAGCCTAAGCGCCTTGTACTGCAAGGGTAATTGTTCTAATGTAGGCTTTTTATTAGGACTTTAGAACGATAAAGGGCGGCCATGGCCATTCGGAATGCATTTTATGCCCAATCCGGCGGTGTAACCGCCGTCATTAACGCATCGGCATGCGGTGTGATCGAAACCGCGCGGCGGCACCGTAATCATATTGGTAGTGTTTATGCCGGGCGGAATGGCATTATCGGTGCGTTGACCGAAGATCTTATCGACACGGCTCAGGAATCCGATCAAGCCATTGCCGGGCTGCGGCACACGCCGGGCGGCGCTTTCGGCTCCTGCCGCTACAAGCTGAAGGGACTCGATGAGAGCAAGGCGCAATACGAACGGCTGATCGAAGTCTTCAAGGCCCACGACATCGGCTATTTCTTCTACAACGGCGGCGGCGACTCGGCCGATACCTGTCTGAAAGTGTCGCAGCTTTCGGAAAAGATGGGTTATCCCTTGTGCGCCATCCATATCCCCAAGACGGTCGATAACGACCTGCCCATTACCGACAACTGTCCCGGTTTCGGTTCCGTAGCCAAGTACATTGCGGTTTCCACCCGCGAAGCCAGCTTCGACGTGGCCTCGATGGCGGCCACTTCAACCAAGATATTCGTGATCGAGGTCATGGGGCGCCATGCTGGCTGGATCGCTGCCGCCGGAGGATTGGCGGCCGATGCGGAACACGATATCCCGCTGGTGATCCTGTTTCCCGAAATTCCCTTCGATCAAACCGAGTTTCTGGCCGCGGTCGACGAGAGGGTCAAGCGTTACGGCTATTGCTCGGTAGTGGTCTCGGAAGGCGTAAAGGGGGCGGACGGCAAGTTTCTGGCCGATGCCGGTATCAAAGACGTTTTCGGCCACACCCAGCTTGGCGGTGTCGCCCCGGTCATTGCCGCTCTGATCAAGAGCTCGCTGGGCCACAGGTATCACTGGGCCGTAGCCGATTATCTGCAGCGCGCCGCCCGGCACATTGCTTCCAGAACCGATGTCGAACAGGCTTACGGCCTCGGTAAGGCCGCCGTCGAACTGGCTTTGGATGGCCGGAATGCGGTCATGCCCACGGTCGTTCGTACCTCCGATTCGCCTTATCAGTGGAAGATCGGTCACGCCGACTTGTCGGACGTGGCCAATGTGGAAAAGAAAATGCCGCGGGAATTCATTTCTCCGGACGGCTTCGGCATTACCGATGCTTGTCGCGCCTATTTGCGCCCTTTGATAGAGGGCGAAGATTACCCGCCGTACAAAGATGGCTTGCCGAATTACGTCGTGTTGAAAAATGCGTCGGTTCCCAAGAGGCTGACCAGCCAATTCGCAGTTTGATTTCCGAGTTCATGCCCCATGTGACGTAAAAACAAGAAAGCAAAAAAGAGGAGGAGAAAATGGCTTATTTACTCGTCGCCCGCGCGCAAGAGGGCGTCCGGTTAGTGCTGAGTGACCGCCGCTGTAAAATGATCGCCGGTTTGGGACTCATCGAGTTCCTATACATCGGTTTCACAATCGGCTGGGGAGTGGCTTTCGCGTTCACGGCCGCGGTTGCCGCCCTGATCTACGGAATCCTTTCCATTGCCTGGATTAATATCCAATCGCCGGGCAATGAGCGCATGGTGGAAATTGCCTCCGCCATTCAGCAAGGCGCCAAAGCTTATCTGAACCGTCAGTACAAGACGATCGGTCTGGTCGGCGGTGTTCTCTTTCTCGTTATCGGTGTCGCCCTCGGGTGGGCTGTCGCCATCGGCTTTGCCGTCGGTGCGGTGCTGTCCGGCGTTGCCGGTTACATCGGCATGAACATCTCGGTGCGCTCCAATTCCCGCACCGCACAGGCCGCATATCAAGGCATGAATGCCGCTTTCACCGTCGCTTTCCGGGGCGGTGCCATCACCGGCCTGTTGGTGGTCGGATTGGGACTGTTGGGTGTCGCCGGTTACTATGTGATCCTGAAAGCCTCCGGCGTCGACGATCCGTTGCACGCACTGGTGGGACTCGCCTTCGGCGGTTCTTTGATTTCCATCTTCGCCCGTTTGGGCGGCGGCATCTTTACCAAGGGCGCCGACGTGGGCGCCGATTTGGTGGGCAAGGTCGAGGCCGGGATTCCCGAGGATGATCCCCGAAATCCTGCGGTTATCGCCGACAACGTGGGCGACAACGTGGGCGATTGTGCCGGCATGGCCGCCGACTTGTTCGAGACCTACGCGGTGACGATCGTCGCCACCATGCTGCTGGCCAGCCTGCTCACCGCCGGGTCGGAGAACGCCATCGCTTATCCCTTGGTGCTCGGCGGAATTTCCATCATTGCATCCATTATCGGCACTTCTTTCGTGGAGGTTGCCGAGGGACGCAAGATCATGAGCGGCCTCTACAAAGGCGTCATCGTCTCCGGCGGCTTGTCCGCCCTGGCGTTCTATCCGGTCACTCTGGCATTGTTCGGTGGCGATGTTTCGTTTGCGGGCGAATCGATTTCGGCCCACAGCATCTATTTCTCCGCCCTCATCGGTCTTGTTCTTACAGGGGTGATGGTCGCCATCACCGAATACTACACGGCAACCGAATTCAAGCCGGTTCAGCATATCGCATCGGCGTCGACCACCGGGCACGCTACCAACATCATCGCGGGGCTTGGCATCTCCATGAAGTCGACGGCGGGCCCCGTTGTTGCCGTATGTGCCAGCATCTGGGGAGCCTACGAGCTGGCCGGTTTGTTCGGAATCGCCGTGGCGGCCACGGCAATGCTGTCCATGACCGGCATGATCGTGGCGCTGGACGCCTACGGTCCCATTACGGACAACGCCGGGGGCATCGCTGAGATGGCCGATTTGCCCGCCGAAATCCGTAACATCACCGATCCTCTCGATGCCGTCGGCAATACCACCAAAGCGGTAACCAAGGGGTACGCCATCGGCTCCGCAGGGCTTGCCGCGCTCGTGCTGTTCGCCGACTACACCCATAATTTGGGCGGCGGCATTACCTTCGACTTGTCGAACCACATGGTGGTCATCGGGCTTTTCATCGGCGGCTTGGTGCCTTATCTGTTCGGTGCTTTGGCCATGGAGGCCGTGGGCCGTGCCGCAGGCGGAATCGTTAACGAGGTTCGGCGGCAGTTCCGCGAGATTCCCGGCATCATGGACTATACAGCCAAGCCCGATTATTCGAAGGCGGTGGACATGCTGACCGTGGCCGCGATCAAGGAGATGATCGTGCCATCCCTGTTGCCCGTGGCGATACCCATTCTGGTGGGGTTGCTGCTCGGTAAGGAGGCATTGGGCGGCGTACTCATCGGTTCGATCATTACCGGGCTGTTCGTGGCCATTTCCATGACTACCGGGGGCGGTGCCTGGGACAACGCGAAGAAATATATCGAGGACGGCCATCATGGCGGCAAGGGGTCCGAGGCCCATAAGGCGGCGGTGACCGGCGATACCGTCGGCGACCCGTACAAGGACACCGCAGGCCCGGCCGTCAATCCGATGATCAAGATCATAAATATCGTGGCTCTTTTGATCATTCCGTTACTGTAAGTGACGCGATGATCCAGTTATCGAGGCCGGCTTTGCCGGCCTCTTTGTTTCATGCATTTTTTGATTCCTTTATCTAGTCGGTATCGGCGAGCGATTAGGTCTAACCGAATATTCATTCGTTAATATCAGGTTTGAACCCATGGTGCGCAAAACAATCTTGAATGAGATCCACCGGCAGGCTGGCGGACGCATGGTGGAGTTCGCGGGTTGGGAGTTGCCGCTTCATTATGGTTCGCAACTGGAGGAGCATCACGCCGTCCGCCGGGATGCCGGTGTTTTCGATGTGTCGCACATGACCGTCATCGATCTCGACGGCGCG
Organism: Methylocaldum sp. GT1TLB; assembly: GCF_051027445.1. Taxonomy (NCBI): domain Bacteria; kingdom Pseudomonadati; phylum Pseudomonadota; class Gammaproteobacteria; order Methylococcales; family Methylococcaceae; genus Methylocaldum; species Methylocaldum sp. GT1TLB. The sequence continues at coordinate 2,945,187 of NZ_CP194898.1, read as the reverse complement.
GATTGCAGTCGGTTTCTGAGAATGCTCCTGGCGAACGATGTCGATCGATTGAGCGGTCCCGGCAAGGCTCTGTATAGCTGCATGCTTAACGAGAGCGGCGGGATACTGGATGACTTGATCGTTTTCCGCAGGGCAGGGGATCGGTTTCGGATTGTGAGCAATGCAGCTACTCGCGACAAGGTCATCTCTTGGATACAGCGGCAGGTCTCTAGATTCTCCGTGGGCATCCTGCCCAGGCGGGATCTCGCGATTATCGCGGCGCAAGGGCCGGAAACGAGGCGCAAAGCGGTTGATGGCCTGCCTTCCGAATTGCATGCGGCCGTTATGACATTGGTACCCTTCGAGTTTGCCGAGGCTGGCGATTGGTTCATATCTTGCAGCGGATATACCGGCGAAGACGGTTTGGAAATCATCTTGCCTCAGGCCGATGCTGCTGCCCTGTGGGCAGTACTGATCGCTAACGGTTTTAGACCCTGCGGGCTTGGGGCAAGGGATACCTTGCGTCTTGAAGCCGGAATGCGACTTTATGGATTGGACATGGACGAGACCGTAAGCCCTTTGGAATCCGGACTGGGTTGGACCGTGGCCTGGGAGCCGGTCGAGCGGCAGTTTATCGGTCGCAAAGCCTTGGAGGAGCAGCGGAAAATCGGGCAACTGCGCCGTTTTGTGGGACTCGTGTTGAACGATAAAGGCGTGCTGCGCCATGGGCAGAAGGTCGTCGTTCCGCCGTTTGGTGAAGGTGTTGTCACGAGCGGGATTTTCTCGCCTACACTGAATCGCTCGGTCGGCTTTGCTCGTCTGCCTCCCGGCAGCTATGAGCGTGCCTGGGTAGAGATTCGCGGCCAATCGAAAGAGGCGAGGATTACGCCGCCACGTTTTGTCAGGCAGGGGCACGCGGCTTTCGGCTTGGATCGAATTTAGCAGCTATTAAGCTAGTATTTATAGGGTGGTTAGCATGGGCTCGCCGAGTTGTATGTGAGGCGTGTCACATAAACGAAAATAATATTCCGCCTTGGAGTGTGAGCGGCTATAGATGAATACCCTCGTATTGGCAATCGGTATCCTCAGTCTCGGTGTGGCGGGCTGGCTCGGCTTCAAGCTGGTCGCCGCTAAAAGGACCGCTGCTCGTTCCGATATTCAGGATCCTTCGGATTCGTTTCTGTTGGACTCGCCCAGTGTCGAGCCCACGCTCATCCGAACCGAGCCGGTTCCTCCCGAAATTCTTAAGCGTTTGGCGCCGCTGGCAACACTGAGCGAGGAGGAACTGATCGCCTTCGTTTCCGGGCGCCTAATGGAGTTCTATCCGGCAGGTTCGACCGTGCTTCGTGGCGCTGAAATGCCCGAGACGGCAGTGTTTCTGCTTAAAGGCACGGTTATGGTCGGGCCGGAACGTGGCGGCAAGACGAAGGTGGATTCGGATAGCGATGCCGCACGCTTCCCGCTGAATCGCGACGGGCTGAGTTCGATTGCGGCGAATGCCTGGACGGACGTTTGGGTGCTGCGCGTGCCCGCAGTGATCTTGCGACAGTATGCGGAGAGATCGAGCGCCCGGACGATAGTTCCGCCCGATTTGACTCGATCGCCGCTTCCTCGTGAACTGGGTGGGAGCAATTTGTTTTATGTCTTCTGCCGTACCTTTCATAAAGGCAAGCTCGACTTGCCGGCTTTTCCGTCCGTGGCCTTCAAATTAAGGCAGGCCATGCGCGAGGAGATCGATTTCGTAAAGGCGACAAAAATCGTGCAGATGGATCCCGTACTTGCGACTAAGTTGGTGCAAGTGGCCAATTCTCCTCTCTATCTCACGGCCGAGCCGGTCAAGACGTGTCAGAGCGCCATTGCTCGGCTAGGTCTGGTGGCGACCCGCAACCTCATTTTCACCATGAGTATGAAAGGTCTCTTCAACGCGGGTAGTCCGCAGATCAGAAAACTCATGTTGGACGTGTGGAAGAGCAGCCTTCAACTGTCGGTGATTTCTTCCGTGCTGGCGGCGAGAACCGGTCAGGTCGATCCCGATAAAGCGCTGTTGGGCGGATTGATCGTTCGCATCGGCGCCATTCCTTTTCTGTCTTTTGCCGAAAAATTTCGGTCTGAGTATCACGGCTCGGCGGAACTCGAGGCAGCCCTGCCGATTATTCAAGGGCCGGTCGGCCAATATTTGCTCGCTAAGTGGGAGTTTGCCGACGAATATCTCGATCTTCCGATCATTGCCGAGCAATGGAACTACTCGTCGGGTACGGATCGGCTGGGTTTGGCCGATATCGTCCGGCTAGCGGCCTGGCACAGTTATGTCGGAACGCCCAAGATGGGAGATTTGCCCCCGATCACCGAATTACCCGCATACGCTAAGCTCAAAGATGCCACGCTGACTCCGGAGCAGTCGCTCAAGGTATTGTACGATGCCAAGGAGCAGATTGCCGAAACCTTGAGGGTATTCGGTCAGTAATGTATGTAACAGTTTTCGACAGTGTCCTGTGATAGAGTTGAGAAATGAGCTTGCTGACACGAATTTTCGGTTCTAGGAGGCAAACAGCCAGCCTCAAGACGCAAACACCGGTCGAGGATGGGGCGGATGCTTATCCGCAAGCCTCGAAAATCGTTCCTTCGTCACGGGAGGGGATGTCCATCAACTTGGACATCCTGAAAGAATTGTTTCCGATCCGCACCCTCAGCGAAGACGAATTGGACGCATTCGTTTTGGAGAGAAAGGCCGAGGTTTATGGACCCGGCACAATTCTGTTCAAGGCCGGGGAACCGATCGAATCGATTCATTACCTCTTGGGAGGGACGGTTCTGATGGACCTCGGTGACGGGAAAACTTACGAGATCAGTGCAAATACTGCCAAAGCGAGGTTTCCCTTGTGCTGCGGCAAGAAGTACAGCGCCACGGCGTACGCGCAGACCGAAATTCAGATATTGCGCGTCGCCAGCAAGATCATGAGTCGAGGCGTGGTCAGGTACGAATCGGCGCAAACTCTAATAGACTCCAACGATGAGCGGATTCCGGAAGCTGTTAGGGGAGGCCGGCTGTTTCAGGCTTTCGCCCAGTCTTACGGCGAGGAAGAACTGCGAATCCCCTCTTTGCCGGACGTGGCTTTCAAGCTAAGGCAGGCCATACAACACGATGTCGACATCCATGAAGTCGTCAACATCGTTCAACTCGATCCCGCCGTTGCCGCCAAACTCGTTCATGTCGCCAATAGCCCTCTGTACTTGCCTGTTCGTCCGATCAATAATTGCCACGATGCAGTTTTGCGTTTGGGGCTGGCGGCGACCCGGAACCTGGTGACCAGCTTTTGTCTGAGGCAGGTTTTCCGTGGTCAAGACCCTTACATCAATCAAGCCCTTCACAGGCAGTGGGAAACGAGCATCAAGCTATCCAGCCTCTGTTATGTTTTAGCCGCCGAGAACGAAGGAGTGAGTGAAGAGGAAGCCTTGTTAGCCGGATTGGTTGCCGATATCGGCGTAGTGCCGTTTCTCTATTTTGCCGAAAAGTTTCCTCGCGAGTACTGGAGTCCGGACGAGATCGAGTCGGCGATGCCTCATATTCGGGGTCCGGTAGGGGCTTTCTTGCTGAAAAAGTGGGATTTTCCGGCCGATTTGATCGAAATCCCGATGCTGGCTGAAGAATGGTATCACGACAGCGGCAATGCCCTTGCTCTCAGTGATATCGTGATCTTATCCAGGCTGCATAGCTATATCGGTACGCGTCGCATGGCGGAGCTGCCGGCAATCAATTCCATTCCGGCATGCGCCAAACTCAAGGATAGTCGGTTGTCGCCGACCCATACCCTTAACGTCCTGCATGAAGCCAAGGAGAGGATCGATCGGACTATGAAGTTTTTCAAAACCTGACGTGGCCGTATTCCGTCCAACGTATATTTCCATTTGGTTTTTTTGAGTTTATGAGCAACCCATTACTTGATATGGATGGTCTTCCGCCGTTTTCGCGTATCAAAGCGGAGCATGTCGTGCCGGCTGTCGAACGGATATTGGAAGAAAACCGTGCTGCTATCGCGAAATTGCTTGAACGTGGAAAAACAGATACCTGGGAACACCTGGTAGAGCCGTTGGAAGACTTGGATGACCGGCTAAACAAAGCCTGGTCTCCGGTAAGCCACATGAATGCCGTGGTGAACAGCGACGAGCTTAGAGAGGCCTACAACGCGTGTCTGCCGCTGTTGAGCGAATACGGGACGGAAATCGGCCAAAACGAGGAATTGTACGCGGCTTACCGCGGGCTCGCCGAAAGCCCGGGTGCAACCGAATTGGATACCGCGCAAAAGAAGATCCTTGAAAACGCGCTCAGGGATTTTCGTCTGTCCGGCGTTGAATTGACTCCGGAGAAAAAGTCCCGCTTCAAGGCCATTGCCCAAGAACTTTCCAAACTCGCCAGTCAATTTCAGGATAACGTGCTCGACGCGACGCATGCCTGGAGCAAGCACATCGAGGATGAAAAGCTGCTGAGCGGATTACCCGAGTCGGCGGTTGCGATGGCGCGCCAAGCAGCTGCGGCGCAGGGTAAGAGAGGTTGGCTGTTCAGTCTGGAATTCCCGTCTTATATTGCCGTGATGACTTATGCGGACGATCGGGATTTGCGCCGCGAGTTCTACACCGCCTACAACACTCGCGCGTCCGATCAAGGCCCTGATGCCGGACGCTGGGACAACTCCGAAGTCATGGAGAGGATTCTCGCCTTGCGCCATGAAGAGGCGCGGCTTCTCGGATTCTCGAACTATGCGGAATTGTCGCTTGCCACCAAAATGGCGCCCTCGACCGATGAGGTGATGCATTTTCTGAACGATCTGGCGCGCCGCAGCTTGCCTCAAGCGAGACGAGATCTCGAAGAGCTGAAAAACTTCGCAAGCCAAAAGCGTGGTCAAGAAACGCTGGAATCTTGGGATCTGACTTATTATTCAGAGAAGCTTAGGCAGCATAAATTCGCCTTGTCCGAAGAAGAGATTCGAACCTATTTCCCCGTCAATCGGGTCGTTCCCGGGATGTTCGGCGTGGTCGAGCGCTTGTACGGGCTTCAAATCCGGGAAAAATCCGGGGTGGACGTCTGGCATCCGGACGTCAGGTTTTATGAAATCCATGGCCGCTCGGGCGATTTGTTGGGCGGTTTCTATCTGGACCTTTATGCGCGGCCCAAGAAACGTGGCGGAGCCTGGATGGACGAATGCGTCACCCGGCGCAGAATCGGCCAAAAGATACAGCACCCGATCGCGTATCTGACTTGTAATTTCACGCCTCCGACCAATGGCGAGCCGTCCTTGTTGCGGCATGACGAGGTGTTGACCTTATTCCATGAATTCGGTCATGGCTTGCACCATATGCTGACCAAGGTCGATTACCTGGGTGTTTCCGGCATCCACGGCGTGGAATGGGACGCCGTGGAGCTGCCGAGCCAGTTCATGGAAAACTTTTGCTGGGAACCCGATGCGCTGGGACTCATATCGGGCCACTATCGGACCGGCGAGCCTTTGCCGGAAGATTTGCTTGACAAGATGATCGCAGCCCGCAATTTCCAGTCGGGCATGCAGATGGTCCGCCAGCTCGAATTCAGTGTGTTCGATTTCCGCATTCATTTGGAATACGATCCGAGCCGGGGTGGCCGGATTTATCCGATACTCGACGACGTCAGAAAGCAGGTGGCGGTATTTGTCCCGCCGCCTTTCAACCGGTTCCCGCACAGTTTCTCGCACATCTTCGGTGGGGGCTATGCGGCGGGCTATTACAGCTACAAATGGGCGGAAGTCTTGTCCAGCGACGCTTTCTCGCTGTTCGAGGAAGAAGGCATTTTTGCGCCGGACGTAGGCCGCTCGTTCTTGGAAAATATCCTCGAGCAAGGCGGCAGCCGCAAGGCCATGGAGCTTTTCACCGCCTTCCGCGGCCGCGAGCCGACGATCGATGCCCTGCTAAGGCACAACGGCATCGTTGAAGCGGCTTAGCGAATATACAAATCCTTATAATGAAGGCAGGGCGAGGGCGACGTAAGTTGCCCCGCCCGTTGTTTTGTCTTTTAACCGATATCCGCAGCTTGCCGTAGAGTCGGATGAACAGGCTCAGGCGCCGGTGCTTTGGGGGCGCCGGTTTTTCGTAACAAAAGTGAATCCATAACAACGACGTCTATGCCATACCGGCCGTTTGCCAGGGATTACGTCCTTCTCTGGTGCGTTCTCGTTTTCTCTGGCCTTGCCTTTAGGCCTCTTATACCCGTCGATGAAACCCGCGCCGTATCGGTAGCCTGGGAGATGTGGCTGCGAGGCGATTTCCTCGTACCTTCCCTGAACGGCGAACCGTACAGTCACAAGCCGCCTCTTTTCCAATGGATCATCCATTTGAGCTGGCTCATCTTCGGCGTCAACGACTGGACGCCGCGGTTGGTAGGTCCCTTGTTCGGCTTGGCCAATCTGATTCTGACCGAGCGTTTGGCGCGCCGGCTGTGGCCCGAGTTGGAGTCGGTATCCCGCCTGGCTCCTTTGATTTTGCTCGGTCTTGCGGTCTGGTCCATGTGGACCACCCTGACCCTCTACGACATGCTGGTGGCCTTTTTTGCCTTGCTGGGCGTGTTGGGTATTCTGCGCGCCGCTCAAGAACCTTCCTATCTCGGCTGGTTGATGACGGCTGTCGGGATCGGTGGAGGGGTACTGTCCAAAGGGCCCATCATCTTGCTGCTCATACTGCCGGTTGGTCTGCTGGCACCTTGGTGGATGGGGCGCGGTCCGCGTTCGGGCTGGGGCGGATGGTGCGCCGGTATTCTGGCGGCTACCGTCTTGGGCGCGGCCATTGCCTTGGCATGGGCTATTCCCGCCGGCATGTCCGGGGGCGAAGAGTACGCCCAAGCCATCTTTTGGGGGCAGTCGGCTGGCCGCATCGCCAATTCCTTCGCTCATAAGCGATCATGGTGGTGGTATGCGGCCATATCGCCGATTTTTTTGTTTCCATGGATTCTTTGGCCGGGTCTTTGGCGCAAGCTGATCGAGCTAAAGGCGGATCTGAAATTGCGCTTCTGCATTCTTCACGTTGCAGCCGTATTGATACTGTTATCGGCCGTCAGCGCCAAACAGATTCATTATCTGCTTCCTTCTCTGCCCATCTGGGCACTGATCTTCGCCCGGGTATTCGGCGATCCGTCGATTCAGGTCGGGCGCTTTGGTCAACGGGCATTCGGAACGGTCGTATTGGGCTTGGGGCTGGCGTTGGCTTTGCTTCCGGGTATCGCCGGTGTTCTCGGCTTTCCGAAAGCCGATAGCACAGTCGTGGCCGTCGCCGAAGCATCGCCCTTGATCGCGAGAGCGCTGATCATCGGACTGGGTGCTTTTCTACTGCTATGGCGGCCCGGTGACTCGGCTACGATGGTGCGAGAAGTCGTGGGAGCGATGATCGGCGTGGTGCTGGCCGCGCATCTCATTTATGTCGAAGCAGGGCGATCTCACCATGACATGCGGCCTATGGGAACTCGTCTTGCCCAGTTGCAAGCGCAGAGAGTATCGATTGCGCATTGGGAAAAATACAGCGGGGATTTTCAATTCGTCGGGAGGCTGAAAGAACCGCTCAAGGTGCTCCACACGCCTAAGGCGCTGTCCGAATGGTTGGCCGCACACCCCGATGGTTATGTTGTCATCGTGTATCGCGGTAGCAAGAAGGCATTTGAGGAGAGTGCCGAATTTTCCCAGCCTTATCGGGGCAATCGCCGTATCGGATTATGGAAAGCGTCTGCTCTACTTGCGCGGCCGGATGTGGTTGCCCGACTGACAGGCTGAGCGGGCTAAACCTTGGCCATCTTTCCGAGCGCAGGCTGTGGCTTAACGAGTCCCATAGACGACGATCGTCTTGCCTTTGGCCGAAAGGAGTCCCTGTTCTTCGAGATTTTTCAGAACCCTTCCCGCAACCTCCCTGGAGCAGCCTACGATGCGGCCCAGTTCCTGCCGGGTGATGCGGATTTGCATGCCGTCGGGGTGCGTCAGTGCTTCAGGCTGCTTGCATAGCTCTATGAGGGTGTGCGCGATACGACCGGAAACATCGAGGAATGCGAGGTTGCCGACCTTGCGGCTGGTGTGTAAAAGCCGCCGGGACAGCTGACGCCCTAGGAGATTCAAAATGCCTACGGCATGTTCGGCGAGTTCGCCGTTGAGCAATTGAGAAAATCGAGCATAACCTATCTCGGCAAGTTGGCTCGGTTCACGGGTCGTGACCGTCACATCCCGAAGCATGGAGCCCATGAATACTCCGATTTCGCCGATAAACTCTCCCTTGTTCAGATAAGCGAGTACGATATCGTCACCGCTCGGCTTGTGCGCCAGACTGACCGTAACCGCGCCTTCGATGATGTAATAGAGCGTGTCTCCTGCATCTCCGGGCCGAATAATGTGCGTTTTGTTGGGATAACGACGGCGATGGCAATACGGCAGGAGATTTGCCAGAGCCTCGTCCGGTTTCGAGAGAGAATGCATAGGCGTTGCGGGTCTCGTGAATGGAAAGCGATCTATCAAGTTTAGCAGCGATTAATTTCGCTTGGCCCGGCGGGGAATTGTGATAAAGTATGCGGCTATTTTTACTCGGGGGTCTTCGATGAAGGCGCGCGTCAAGTGGGTAGAAAATGCGCTGTTCCTGGCTGAATCCGGCAGCGGTCACACGGTAGTCATGGATGGGCCGCCGGAATCGGGCGGCCGGAATCTCGGTGTGCGTCCGATGGAAACCTTGCTGATAGGGATGGGGGGATGTACGGCGTTCGACGTAGTACATATTCTCCGCAAAGGGCGGCACGATGTGCGGGATTGCGAGCTACGGCTCGAAGCTGAACGGGCGGAAACCGATCCCAAGGTTTTTACTCGGATCCACGTGCATTTCGTCGTTAAAGGCAAAGGACTGAGCGACGCAGTGGTCAACCGAGCGGTTCAACTCTCCGCGGAGAAATATTGTTCCGCATCGATTATGCTCGGGAAAACGGCCCAGATTACGCACGACTATGAAATCATCGAAGTCGAGTGAACGATGGACAGGTTTCTCGGTCTCATGAACTTTTGGCACCGGCCCTGCACTTTATTCGTGAGCGCGTGCGGTCAAGGGGCAGTTACAACCGACTACGGGGGTAATCGTTAGATCGATGGAAAAATTGCAGTTACACGGTTTCAATAACCTCACCAAATCGTTGAGCTTCAATATTTACGACATCTGCTATGCCAAATCGGGCCAGCAGCAGCGTCGTTACATCGAGTACATCGACGAGATGTACAACGCCAAACGCTTGACGCAGATATTGACCGATGTGAATGCGATCATCGGCGCCGAAATTTTGAACATAGCGCGTCAGGATTACGAGCCTCAGGGCGCCAGCGTGACCATGCTCATCTCGGAAGGGCACGTGCCGGATACCATCACCAATATCGAGGCGCCGGGTCCCGCGCCGGAATCCGTGGTGGCGCATCTGAACAAAAGCCACATCACGGTGCACACTTATCCGGAAAGTCACCCCTATGGCGGCATTAGCACCTTTCGGGCCGATATCGACGTATCCACCTGCGGCCGGATTTCGCCGCTAAAGGCGCTCAATTATCTGATCCACAGCTTCGAGTCCGATATCGTGATCATGGATTACCGCGTGCGCGGCTTCACTCGCGATATCAGCGGCCAGAAGCATTATAACGATCACGAGATCACGTCCATTCAGAACTACATTTCGGATGCGATGGCGGAGCGGTATCAGATGATCGACGTGAACGTCTATCAGGAGAAAATTTTCCACACCAAGATGATCCTGAAAGACTTCCATCTCGACAATTATCTGTTCGAGACCGACAAAGATGCGCTGACCGACGAGGAGCGTATCGCCATTCAGAAGCAGCTCAAGCAGGAAATGGCGGAAATCTTCTACGGCCGAAATTACAAACTGCGGCGATGAGGGATCACGGTCTCTAGCACGACTCCGTAAACCCCATAACTCTAAAAAGCCGGCGCTGAGCCGGCTTTTTTATCGAACGAGCTGCCGTGCGAGTAGCGTGACCGGATGCAGTACTTCGATATGGCCCAGCCCTCTCTGCTTAAAGCCGGCTCTTAAATGCACTGCGCAACCCGGATTGGATGTCGCCAGGAAATCAGGTTTGATAGCCGTCACCGATTCGAGTACATCGTCCCGCAGGTCTTTAGCCATTTCAGGGTGTTCCAGCATATAACTGCCCGCGGCACCGCAGCAGCGCTGGGAGTTGGGTAGGGATGCTACGTCGAGGGACGGTATGCGGTGGAGCAGGTCGGCGCCGTGACGTTCCGCCCGCAACACGTTCTTCAGGGTGCACGGGGTATGCACGCAAACCTTGGCGGCCAGGGGTTTGAACTCGATGTTGTCGGGCCAGGAGAGTTCTGCAAGGAGCTGGCTGATGTCTTTGACGCGCTTGGCGAGATCGGCGGTGGCTTCCAATTGCCGATAGTCGCGCAGCATCGCACCGCAGCCGCTCGCGATAGTGATGACGGTGTCCGCGTCGGACAAATTAAAAGCGGCCAGATTGCGATCCATGAGCTTTCGCGCTGAAGCCTGATCGCCGGAATGATGATGCAGTGCTCCGCAACACGCCTGCGTGTCCGGCACCCGAACGCCGATGCCGAGCCGGTTCAGTACAAGCAGAGCTGAAGAGACGGTCTCGGCATCCAGAAGGTTTGCCGTACAGCCGAGAAACAGGGCGACCCGGCCACGCTCGTTCTGGCCTTGTGCGGGATAAAAATCGTTCCAGCGTACCGAAGTGGATATATCCGGAAGTCCCGCGTCGAATTCGGACAGTCCCAGTGCTTTCAGCAAGCCCGTCTTTTGTAGCAGTCCTTTGCTCTCGCGTCCCGATTTTTCAACCAGGCGTTCCACCCAGCGGGAAGCGCGCTTATTGGTCAGCGCAATCTTGATCCCGGCGGACTTGATGCGAGCCGATGTGGTTTTTTCCACCTCGCCGGTCTCGCCGCGAAACCGATCGACGAGGCTGCCGTACGGAACATGGGCCGGACAGACCGCCTCGCAGGATCGGCACAAGAGGCAATTATCGATGTGACTTACCAATTCCGGCGTCGCAGCGAGTGATCCTTGTGCCCAGCCCTGGATCAGGGCGATGCGTCCGCGAGGGGATTCGTTCTCATCCAGAGTTTTGTTGTAGGTAGGGCAATGGGGCAGGCACAGCCCGCATTTGACGCAGAGGTCGGTGTCGGAAAACCGTTCGGATCGATTCAAAGAAGTTCGAGAAAAACTGTAACTGGTTAGTGGCGAAAATGCCGCATGCCGGTAAAGACCATGGCCATGCCGTGTTCGTCGGCGGCCGCGATCACTTCCGGGTCGCGTATCGAGCCGCCCGGCTGAATGACGGCGGTGATCCCGGCCGCGGCGGCCGAATCCACCCCGTCGCGGAACGGGAAGTAAGCGTCCGAAGCCATAACCGAGCCTTGAACGGCAAGTCCTTCGTCCGCGGCCTTGATCGCCGCGATGCGCGCCGAATAGACGCGGCTCATTTGTCCCGCACCTATGCCGATGGTTTGGCGGTTCTTGCAATACACGATGGCGTTGGATTTGACATACTTGACCACTTTCCAGGCAAACAAGAGATCGGCCATTTCGTCTTCGGTTGGGGCGCGCTGGGTGACGATACGCAAATCTTCCCGAGCAACAACGCCCAAGTCCCGGTCTTGTACCAGGAGACCACCGGATACGCGTTTGAAATCCCATTCCGGCGCGGGAGCGCTAGCCCAAGGACCGGATTCCAAGACCCGTACGTTGGCTTTTCCGCTCAGCACTTGAAGCGTACCCTCGCCCACCCGGGGAGCGATGATCACTTCCACGAACTGTCTTTCGATGATGGCGCGGGCGGTTTGCACATCCAGCGCTTGATTAAAGGCGATGATGCCGCCGAACGCGGAGGTTGGGTCGGTGGCGTAGGCGCGGTCGTAAGCCTCCATCAGTGTCTTGCCCTGCGCGACGCCGCATGGATTGGCATGCTTGACGATGACGCAGGCAGGCGAGTCGTCGAAAGTCTTGACGCATTCGAGCGCCGCATCCGCGTCGGCGATATTGTTGTAGGACAGTTCCTTGCCCTGAAGCTGTTTCGCCGCAGCGACGGTGCCGCTGGGCACGCCGGGTTCCACGTAGAATGCCGCTTTTTGGTGCGGATTTTCCCCGTAGCGCATCGCTTGGGCTTTGCGGAAACGCATCACGAGCGGGTCCGGGAATGTGTCCGAGTCTTCGGCCTTACCGAGATAAGCCGCAATGGCGCTATCATAGGCAGCGGTATGCCGGAAACTTTTGATCGCCAGCTTGAATCGCATGTCATCGGACAGACAGCCGGCTTGCGCTTGAAGTTCCCCGAGAACCTCGGGGTAATCGGTTGGGTCGACGATTACGCCCACCGATTCATGATTCTTGGCGGCCGCACGGATCATGGCGGGACCGCCGATATCTATGTTTTCGATGGCTTCGGCGAGTTCACAGTCGGGCTTGGAGATGGTTTGCTCGAAGGGATAAAGATTGACGACCACCAGATCGATGGGAGAGATGCCGTGTTGCGCCATCACATTCTCGTCGATCCCGCGGCGCCCGAGAACGCCGCCGTGGATCTTGGGGTGCAAAGTCTTGATCCGTCCGCCCATCATTTCGGGAAAACCGGTATAGTCGGATACTTCCACTGCCGCGATGCCGTTTTCGCGCAAAAGCGCGGCTGTCCCGCCCGATGACAGGATCTCGATTCCAAGGTCAGCCAGTCCTCGGCAGAATTCCACAAGTCCGGATTTGTCTGACACGCTAACGAGTGCTCGGGAGACTTTGATTTTCATGAAAAGATGACGCGGGCAGCTGAAAATTAAAAAAGATTACTCGATGCCATACTGAAGCATCTTCTTGCGTAAGGTGCTGCGGCTAACGCCGAGTACCAGCGCCGCCTTACTCTGGTTATGACCGCATTGCTCCAATACGGTTTCGATCAAGGGCTTTTCCACTTCGCTGATGACCATGGCGTAGAGATCCGTTGCCTCATGCCCGTCGAGCTGAGCAAAGTAGCGCGTCAGGGTCATGCGTACGTGGTCGCTCAAGAGCAATGTGGCATCGGTTTTGAACTCGACGGCATTGGGCATTGCCTCGATATTCCTTGCTTGTGCTTTCATGCAGCCAATTTCCGACTTTCTTCGTTAAACAATTGGTTTATTAAATCCAGTTGCTGATTGGCACCGTCTTGAATGTTGAACAGCGGGCCGAAATCCGGCGGGCAGGAAAGATGGCTCAGGTACCAACCGACGTGCTTGCGCGCGATCCGCACTCCGAGATGTTCGCCGTAGAATGCATAAAGTCCGTTCAGATGTTCCAAAATGACATCCCGCGTTTCCTCCGCTCCGGGCAGTCCGGACTCGACGCTTCCGCTAAGAAAATGGTCGATGCGACGAAACAGCCAAGGGTTTCCGAGGGCGGCTCGACCGAGCATGACAGCATCGGCACCGGTGAGTTCGAGGACGGCCGCTGCTTTTTCCGGCGAATCGACGTCGCCGTTGGCGATCACCGGGATGCCTACAGTTTGCTTGACCTGGTGAATTGTAAGGTATTCGGCTTGCCCGGAAAAGCCGCAGGCTCGGGTGCGACCATGAATCGTGATGGCGCGAATGCCCGCATTCTCGGCGATTTTCGCAACGGTGACCGCGTTGCGGTGGTTGGGGTCCCAGCCGGTGCGTATTTTTAGCGTGACCGGTACCTCCACCGCTTCGACAACCGCTTCCAAAATCCGCGCGACCAGGCGTTCGTCTCTGAGAAGCGCCGATCCGGCGGCTTTGTGGCACACTTTCTTGGCGGGACAGCCCATGTTGATATCGATGATCTGTGCGCCTCGATCGGCGTTGATTCTGGCGGCTTCGGCCATGGCGGCCGGATCGTTGCCGAGAATCTGTACGGCACGGGGTTCCGGCTCTCCGGCGTGATCGCTCCGTCGCAGGGTCTTGCGATCATGGCGCAAGGCGGGATTGGCGGACACCATTTCCGATATGGCGAGAGCTGCGCCGTAACGACGGCATAGCATTCGGAAGGGGCGGTCAGTTACGCCGGCCATAGGAGCCAGAATCAAGCGGTTAGCCAGTCGATACGGGCCGATATACATAGTGATGAGTCTATTGCGGGCGCAAAAGTCTAGCCGGATCAGGGTATGGACGCAAAAATTTTTCCTGCCATTCGTCCATGTTTTTAAGCCGCTGCAAGTCTTCAGGACGGTCGATATCCCACAACGGGGAGAGCTCCGCCCACCGCCAGCGCAGCTTTTCAAGCCGTTGCCGCGTCTCGTTCAGCACCTCCGCTCCGCCCCATGGCATGTTTCGGAACAGTTCGCCGTCGGTCCGGGTCAGCCCGAGCAAGCAGTAACCGCCATCTTCGGCCGGACCGACGACCGCATCGTTTCCGTTCATCAATGCGATGATCGCATTTTCCACATAAAGGGGATCGAGCGCCGGACAATCGGTGCCGATAATGATGATCTGGTTCGCCTTCTCGAGAGACTCGCGGGCAGCGTAGGCCATGCGCGCTCCGAGGTTGCCCCGGCATTGCGTTTTCAGGGCTGCTCCCAACAGTTCCAAGCCGACAAATTCGGGGTGGCCGGTATCGGGAGAGCACCAAAGCTGTACCGGGCACAGGTTTGCGTGCAGCATCTCCCGGCCCGTTTTGCGGAGTAGAGCAGTATGCAACCGTGCCGCCGCTTCCGCGCTTAGAGCGGGAATCAATCGGGTTTTTACTTGCCCCGGAATCGGCGCCTTCGCCATGATGGCCAGGGTGGCAAGCGGAAAACGGTAGTCCGACATACTTCAACGGAACGGCAAAATCAGCAGCCGCGAAAAGTCTAGCAGTTTTGGATCGCGTTGGTCTTTGAGGCCGATTTCCATGCCTTCTTGGCCCAGGAGCGGCGTTGCGCAATAAGTGCCGCACAGCTTGTCCCAGAACGGCACGGAAAATCCGAAATTGCTGTCCATTTCCGGCTTGTAGGTCGAATGATGGATGCGGTGCATGTCCGGGGTGATGAGAAACAGTCGGAGTCTCCTTTCCCACGGAGCCGGGATGCGCGCATTTCCGTGATTGAACAAAGCACAGGCGTTCAAAAGTATCTCGAAGACCAGAATGGCCGTCGGCAATATTCCGAAAGCGATGGCTAAAGCCATTTTGTAGTAGGTCGACAGGACGATTTCCAAGGGATGAAAACGGATGGCCGTGGTCGTGTCGAAACCGAGGTCGAGATGGTGAATCTTATGCAATCGCCAGAACAGCGGAACCCGATGAAAGGCGATGTGCTGGAGGTAAATGGCGAAGTCGAGCAGGAGTAAGCCAGCTGCGAAGGATAAACTGTAAGTCAGGGCGAGTTGGTTGAACAGGCCCCAGTGGCTTTCGAGTGCGAACTCTGCGGCGAAATATGCGCCTCCGCCGCTCAAGATGCGTGCGACGGCGGAGTTGAGGGTCATCAGACCGAGGTGCCGCGCAAGCCGGCGTATCTTGCCTTCGGGAAACGTCCGGAATGGACTACGCCACTCCCATAACAGCATCATGCCAAGCACGCCGAGAAAGAAAACAAGACGGAGGATAGATTCAGTCATGGCGGTAATATGCGGCGGCTAACTTGGCCGGATTGGTCCCGAGAAAATAGAGCAGTCGCAGTTTCCACATGAGGAGGATAGTACGCACCGTTCCGTTTTGTTCCCATCGCCGGCTGGACGTTATCACCCGCTCCAGAAGGCAGGCGGGGCTAGCGATGCGTTTTAGCCGCTCGCTCAGCGCTATGTCCTCCATGAGTGGGATCTCCGGAAAGCCGCCGATGCGCTCGAAGATGTCTCGCCGCACGAATATGGCCTGGTCGCCCGTCGCGATGCCGGTCAAGCGAGAGCGCCAGTTCATCAGAGTTTCGACGATCCGCAGCAACGGACGATTCCCGGACAGCCGCACGTCGAAGCGTCCCCATGCGGCCTGGGATTCGAAAACTTTTGTTAACGCGAGGAGTGCGTTCTCCGGCAATCGGGTGTCGATATGGAGAAATAACAGGTAGCCGCCCGTCGCTACGCTTGCGCCGGCATTCATCTGCGCGGCTCGCCCCTTGGGCGCGCGTACGATCGACGACACGAATTCACGGGCCAGGTTCGGACTACCGTCCGTGCTTCCGCCGTCGGCAACGACGATTTCGATTCCCTGACTTCTTAACGGCTGCAGCCGGGATAGCGCCTCCCGGATTATGTCCGCCTCGTTCAAAACCGGAATGATGACAGACCAACGAACGTTTGCGGGCATGTCGCGACACGAGTCGCGGGAGGGTTTGGCGGCCGACTTCTCAGCTAAGCCGTTCGATCTGTTTGTCATGCCGCCGACTCAACAGTGCAAGCGATATCAAAGCCCCGGCCAAGGCAAAAGCCATGTCCGATTGCGCATCCCACAGATCGCCTTGCATCGCCAGAAAATCCTCGGCCCCGTCTCTCAAGGCCACCGCAACGGCCCATTCAACGAGCTCGTAGGCGGCGCTGAGCGCGAGGCACAGGGCCGCGACAATCGCGGCCAGCCAGCGTCGATCCCGAAAAACGCCGGAACGAATGAAAATTTCTCGAAAAACAACCGCGGGCGAAAACCCTTGAAAAAAATGAGCCAGCTTGTCGAAGTTGTTTCGCTGACTCCCGAATAGCGGTTTCAGCCAATCGAAAAAAGGAACTTTGCCGAACGAGTAATGCGCGCCGACGAGGATCAGCAGGCATAAAGCCAGGATCAGGCTATAGGCCAGAGGAGTCAGAGGAAAGAGACGATGCGTGGCGATTACTGCGACGAACGCAGCCATGGCGGGTATTGCATCCAAAAGCCAGACGCTATAGCTGTACGGCTGAACGACCGACCACGCCAGCACGGAAACAAATGCAAAAATAAAGATGTTGAACAATGATCTGATATCTCCAGCGGTTTCCATTAAACATTGACTAATTACGGCTCCATGAGTAGCCTTTACGCCAGCTTACGAGATTACTCTAAGTCGTCCGAACCACACTTCGCAAAATGGCCGTGCAACGTTACGGCCGTATCGAGTTCAAGGAGGGAGCATAGTGTACGTTAAGCCTTCAATCCGGTCGCATCGGGTGTTCAAGGCGACAGCGCTGCACGCAAAGGACGGCACTTTGCCGAATTTCAATCCATCGCCCTTGTTTTCTTCGCGGCATCGATCCGTTTTCGACAAGCCGCGGCGCGCCTCCTATGAAATCACTCGTCTGAAGAGTCAATCTTTCAAAACCTTGGCTTGTCGGAGGCAATCGAATCGTGGCTGAGGTGTTACTCATAAGCCGGTGCTGGCGCGCCGAATGTTTCGATCAGTTCTATTCGGTGTTGTTCCATCAACGTGTCCCGCCGATTTAGCGGTCGGCGGCAGGCAAGGAAGTGATAATGATAAAAAAATGCATGGTCTTCATTTGTGGGGCATTTTTGCTTGCGCTCGTAGATAGCGGTGTTTCCCACGCCCGTACGAAGGCGGGAGCGACGAAATCAGCGGTAGAGGATACCGTTCCTCGGAGTGAATACGAGAAACTGAAACAAGAAGTCGAGGCGCTGAAGGCGCAGGTCCAGATTCTCATCGAAAACGAAACTTGGGAGCGAGAGTCCTTGCCGCAGGCGCAGGCACAGAAAACCCAAGAAGCGGCGGCAGAGACATCCGAGCAAGGGGAGAAGACGGCGACGGCACGAGCCGAAACGGCTCCCGCCGCGCCCAAAAAAGTATCTCCGGAAATGGGGTTGAAGGAGGGGGACCGAGAAAAAGAGGCGGAGGAGGCCAAGATAGAACTCGATCAATTCCTGAGATCGCAAAAGGTCTTGTTCAAGAGAGGCGATCTGCAGGTCGAGTTCATCGCGAGTTACGCTCAAGATACATCCGAAATATCGCCATATAAAGTGAGGGCTAGAGCGGCAAGCGCTGGTGTTTTGTTTCGCTACGGCTTGATCGACGATCTCGAGCTGGATATATCCGTTCCATTTAATTTCCAAGAGCTAGAACTAGATACAATTCAGCCGTTTTTTGCTCGCGAAGGCTTTAGGCGGCAGGATGGTTCCGGACTGGGTGACGTCAGTGGCAGTCTGCGATGGGGCGCCTTGCACGAAGAGGGCCTCGTTCCGGAAACAACGTTGAGCCTGAACGTCAAATCCGATACCGGACGGGAGGGGCGCGGCCTTACGAGTGTTTTAGGGCCCAGCGTAGGGTCCAATTTACTGATCGTAGATCCCAGTTTAGGCACAGGCTTTTGGAATGTCGGCGGTTCCGTATCGCTCGTCAAGACGGTGGATCCGGTAGTCCTCTTCGGTTCTCTGGGCTACAACGCGGTCCTCGAAGACGGCAGAATCGACCCGGGCGATCAAATTCCTTATTCCCTCGGTATGGGCTTCTCGTTGAATGATCGGGTAAGTTTCTCCACAGCCTTGAACGGTGCCGCGATACTGCGAGACAAGATCGATGGTCGAGAAATTACGGGTTCCGGCAGGGATATTCACTCGCTCAACTTGGCCGTTACCGTACAGGTGGCTAAGGGCTTATTCGTGGAACCCTTCGTAAATTTCGGCTTGAGCGAAGAGGCCACGGATTTTTTCGCGGGCGTCAACGTTCCGTACCGGTTTGATCGACAGTATCCCCTGCCTTTTTTCCGATGAGCAGAGCGTCTATCTAACTAAAGGAGATTAAATGCTATGAGTAGCTGTTTTATTCAAGGTTTCATTCTCCCGGTTGGAGAAGAGAGTGGGGTGGCTCATTTTCGACTCCTTTAACGTAGTTGATCAGTAAAACATGGTGTTGGTAATAAGCCGGAGGTGTTTGCAAACTGCATAAGAAAATTTTTGCATTGGATGCGGCTGCCTAAACGATATGACCTAGTTCGCGAAACAATTGACCCAGGCTAGGCAGGCTGACCGGCACCCTATTATCGGTTTCGACGTTTTTTCTTAGCCAAAACTTGCACGGATCGCAAGGTTGGGAAGATTACATGGAAAGTATCAACGTTCTTTACCTCGCCCTCAAACCAGAGGCAGATGATGCCGTTTCATCGATAAGAAATGCGGTGGGACGCAATATTCATGTTACGTGTGATCCCGCACAAGCTCGGAATCTTTTGAGTAGCGGCGATTTTCATGTCGGGCTCATTCAATTCGAGCCATTCGACGAAAACTTTTTCCAGCGCGTTATCGGCGACATTTTTTATTATCCGGAAGGGTCATCCATGCAGTGGGTGGCTTTGGTATCTTCGTCGTCTATGGAAAACGAGGCGGTCTGCCGGCTTATCGCAGAGTATTTCTACGATTATCACACGTTGCCTTTCGATATCGACCGCCTAAGGATTACACTCGGTCATGCATCCGGCATGGCGGGAGTTAGAAGGAAGGTATTTCCGCGTACAAGCGAATGGCTCAACAAAAGCGAGTTGATCGGATCAAGCCCGGCCATGAGGCGGGTACTTCACAGTATCGACAAAGTTTTATCTTACGACTTGCCAGTTTTGATCACGGGAGAAAGCGGCACCGGCAAGGAATTGGCCGCGTTAGCCATTCACAATCATTCACCACGTTCCGAAGGACCTTTTGTTGCCGTCAACTGCGCCGCTTTGCCGTCCAATCTGATTCAGTCGGAACTTTTCGGTTACGAAAAAGGCGCTTTCACCGGTGCCCATCAGCGAAAACTGGGATTAATTGAAAAAGCCGGAGGGGGTACTCTTTTTCTGGATGAAACCGGTGAATTACCGCTTGATTTGCAAGCCAATCTTCTTCGCTTTCTCCAGCAGAAAACCATTTATCGAGTCGGCGGCCACGAAGAGATTGCCGTCGACGTCAGAATCATTTCGGCAACCCATGTCGACCTAGAGGAAGCTGTCCGCAAAGGGCGTTTCAGGGAAGATCTTTATTATCGACTCAATGTCTTGAGGGTTACCATGCCGCCTTTGCGTGACCGGGGTTACGATATTGAATTACTGGCGGAGTACTTTCTAAATAGTTTCAAGAAACAAAATGTCTGTAAGGCAAGGCAGTTCAGTCGGCGTGCGTTGAAGGTGATGCGGCACTACAGTTGGCCTGGAAACGTGCGCGAATTGAAAAACCGCGTAGAGCGTGCGCTGGTCATGTGCGACGACGCGTATATTTCGCCGGCGGATTTGGGTTTGGAGGAATATTCGCCGCAGCCTCTCGCGCTAAACCTGAAGGCTGTCAAGGATCAGGCAGAGAAGGACATACTCCACCGGGTATTAGATCAGGCGGGCGACAGCGTAGTGACGGCTGCTCAAATATTGGGGGTATCCCATGTTACGCTTTACCGGTTGATCAAGAAGCACGATATTAAACTTCAAAAATAATTTTTTCCATTTAAAAAACCTGTCGTTACGGTTGAGCTAGCGAAGCAGGAAAATCCTTTTACCCGTTTGACCGACGCACGTCTGGCTGCCTCGGAGAGAATTTGCAGCGATGGTGATATGCCTGCGCGCCTGCAAATTACCTCTGATACTCTCTTGGTTATGCTCTTCGGTTTTTGCGGCATTGGCTCAACTAAGGGCCATGATTGCTCGTTGCACGGGAGTGTCTTTAAGGATTTGTTAGTCGGCTTTTTTCAAAAAGTTAAATTCACTGAAAATATTAGTCACTCAATATAATCAGTCACTTAGAGTTGCTGGCGGTATAACTGAAGGATGGGAATAACAAAATTGTAAAAGTGGGCCGGTGTTTCGGGAGCCGCCTGGTTGGCGCGAGGCACTCGGACCGGAGGCCAAGGACGCGGCGGGGCCGCTTCGAGGAATCTCAGCTTTGGGGCAAGGGGGTAACCGTTTTGTTATACCGAATTCACCGCGATAAAGTCCTGTGATATGACCGGGTTATTCACCCTATTACAGCCGTGTAACACGGGTGGCGGTTATGGCCGGAGCGCTGACGTACCTTAACGGGAATGGGGCGGTTTTAGATCGGCTTGTTTCGTCTGGCTTACGCCCTTTAAACCCGGAAATAAAGGCGTGGCTCAATACCTCAGGGAAAGCGGCGTGTTTACCTTTTTCAAAAACGTACATTTTCAAGCTGGAAAGCGGGCGGTGGAGGTATGTCATGCCGGCGGAATCTGGGGCGGCGGCAGGGGCGGCGCATATGGAAAATAAAAAACTCGTTTTAAAACAATTGAAAATGGCTGGTCGGGATTCTGGTGGTCAAAGGTGGCACGAGGTCTGCAATATGGTTATCGGTCGCAAGGATGCGACTCGAACAAAAGGGAATTTGATAACTGTGATCTTGCTGCGCACTGTTCTGAGGAACGGGTGCGATGGTAAGGGATGAATTCATTAGGCAAGACCTAGAAAGGAGTTCGATTATGAAATCGTATGCATTGGCTGCTGTGTTGTCTTCGGTGATGGTTGCCGGTCCGGCGTTGGCCGACAACGATTTTCGTGCTTTGGGGCAGGTGTCCAATCTGACGCCGATGACGGAAACGCAGCTCGCGGCCGTCGAGGGCGGCCAGTCTTGCTCGGGTGGTTTATTCAATCTTGCGAACACCTGTCTTAACGTAGCCGTACCTACCGTAGTTGCAATTAACCTGGGCATTTTGGGGAGTCCCAGCCAGTATATTAAGCAAATCACGTCACAGTATATTCAATAACAGCGAACTCGGAGTCCCGATGGCATCCTGATCGGGACCGGGGAATCAGGCGGGGGGCGATCATCAGTCGGCCCTCGCCTTTTTGATGAGAGCCTGGCGAGAGCCGAATGGGTTGAAAGTATCGGCTTGAAAGGTTGTTTTTATACGGAAAATGGGTATCGATGCGAATTCAGCACGATATCCCCAGAACGCAAGAGTCTATATCGTAAAGCAATCCATTTTCTGTTTTGAGCGTTATTTCGTTCCCCAAATCTTCGGGTATTCCCTGTTGTGTTTTATCAGTTGATCAATAAGCACGATATCAAACTTCAAAAATAACTCTCCTCATTTACAAAAGCCTGCCATCGTGGCCGAGATTGCGGAGCGGAATACCGGCTGTTGTCGGTACTGCCTCGAACGTCCGTAAGCGCTGTTGATATTCCCTACATTAACCCCGGTACGTCCAAATCGGTATCTTGCTGTTCTTTCTTCGCCGTGTCGGCGAAGAAGAGCGCCCCGACTGCCCGCTGACTGGAGTGGATCTAAACGCCCGGCAGCTCGGCAATATCAAGAAGTTAAATTCACTGAAAATATTAGTCACTCAATATAATCAGTCACTTAGAGTTGCTGGCGGTATAACTGAAGGATGGGAATAACAAAATTGTAAAAGTGGGCCGGTGTTTCGGGAGCCGCCTGGTTGGCGCGAGGCACTCGGGCCGGAAGCCAAGGACGCGGCGGGGCCGCTTCGAGGAATCTCAGCTTTGGGGCAGGGGGTAACCGTTTTGTTATACCGAATTCACCGCGATAAAGTCCTGTGATATGACCGGGTTATTCACCGTATTACAGCCGTGTAACACGGGTGGCGGTTATGGCCGGAGCGCTGACGTACCTTAACGGGAATGGGGCGGTTTTAGATCGGCTTGTTTCGTCTGGCTTACGCCATTTAAACCCGGAAATAAAGGCGTGGCTCAATACCTCAGGCAACGCGGTGCGTTTACCTTTTTCAAAAACGTACATTTTCAAGCTGGAAAGCGGGCGGTGGAGGTATGTCATGCCGGCGGAATCTGGAGCGGCGGCAGGGGCGGCGCATATGGAAAATAAAAAACTTGTTTTAAAACAATTGAAAATGGCTGGTCGGGGTTCTGGTGGTCAAAGGTGGCACGAGGTCTGCAATATGGTTATCGGTCGCAAGGATGCGACTCGAACAAAAGGGAATTTGATAACTGTGATCTTGCTGCGCACTGTTCTGAGGAACGGGTGCGATGGTAAGGGATGAATGCATTAGGCAAGACCTAGATAAGGAGTTCGATTATGAAATCGTATGCATTGGCTGCTGTGTTGTCTTCGGTGATGGTTGCCGGTCCGGCGTTGGCCGACAACGATTTTCGTGCTTTGGGGCAGGTGTCCAATCTGACGCCGATGACTGAAACGCAGCTCGCGGCCGTCGAGGGCGGTCAGTCTTGCTCTGGTCTTCTGAGTTTCGCGAACACCTGTCTTAACGTAGCCGTACCTACGATCACCGCGTACAACGTGAGTTTTCTCGGGCTACTTGGAGCTACCACCCAGAGCATTAAGCAAGTTACAAACCAGTATATTCAATAACGGCGAACTCGGAATCCCGATGGCATCCTGATCGGGACCGGGGAATCAGGCGGGGGGCGATGATCAGTCGGCCCTCGCCTTTGTGATAAGTCGGCGGCATACCTCGTTTGAACTCGGGGCTAATGTGTCGTCAAAATCGAATTGTTCATGCAGGAAAAGGAGTTCGATCATGAAAGCATATGCATTGGTTGCTGTGTTGTCTTCGGTGATGGTTGCCGGCCCGGCGTTGGCCGACAACGATTTTCGTGCTTTGGGGCAGGTGTCCAATCTGACGCCGATGACTGAAACGCAGCTCGCGGCCGTCGAGGGCGGTCAGTCTTGCTCTGGTTTTTTCAGTATTGGAAACACATGCCTCAATGTAGCCGTACCTACGGTAACTGCGGTTAATCTGAGCCTCTTCGGACGAGCCTTCCAGGATATCGTACAGGTCACGAACCAGAGTATCCACTAACGGCAAACTCGGGGTCCCGACGGCATCCTGATCGGGACCGGGGAGTCAGGCGGGGGCGGTCAGTCCGTCCCCGCCTTTTTGCTGAAGACGAGGTGACAAACGAACGGGCACTAAGGATTGGCTCGCGAGCTTTTTTCCGGCACACCGTCTGAGGTGTTGACGCAAGCCTATCTGGCGCAGGCGGCGCTTCAAAACGCCATGAACACGTCAGCAGCCGATGGCGGCATTACGCAAAATCAGGTGGACAGGACAACATCGCTACGTCAGGCTTGCGAATCACAAGCATGCACTCAAAGTGCGAACCTAACGACTAATTCGCGGATTTAGTGGTATAAGGAAACATTGTCCATCGCTGTCTGGTTTAGGGAAAGGGAATGACAAAGATAAGCGGCTTAATTGTGTGGGGGGTGTTGCTGTGCGCTGCCATGGCACACACGGTTGTGGCCGAGCCGAGAACGGCGCCCGCGATAACGCGGCATACCTTGATCGAGCTCCGGGATCGGGCGGTCGTCAAGCAGCGTCTCGATTATTCCTGTGGTGCCGCGGCATTGGCGACCCTGCTGCGGTACTACTATGGCGAGGATACCTCCGAGCAAGATATTCTGAATCGCCTTAATGCAATTTTGGTCAATTTGACCAAGGAGCAATGGGCACACAAGAAGCGGATCGGTTTTTCGCTGCTCGATCTCAAGAAGGTGGCTCAGCAAAAAGGCTACCGGGCAGCAGGCTTCGAATTGACGATCGATCAGCTAAAACAGCTGATAGCGCCCGTCCTGGTCTACGTGCATCCTTTCGGATATCACCATTTCGCCGTACTGAGAGGAATTGCTGGTGACCGGGTCTACCTTGCCGATCCCGGGCGCGGCAACCTGCGAATGAGTCTATCGCGCTTTCAAGACGAGTACGGCGGCGTCATCTTCGTGCTGGGAAAGCCGGGGGAAGAAAACATCGTGTCCTATCCACTGGCGCTGGGAAGGCCTTCCGACTACCCGGAAGTGCGGTTGCGGGATTTCGCCGAGCGAGCCGACATTCTGACCAGTTCCGCGACCAATCTGAATGTCAGGATACACCCACCGCGTTAGCTTAAACCCTATTGTCCGGGGGGGGGGGCGGGTGCGGGAGATGGTCAAGGGTGCTGTTTGGGAGAGTCGAAGAAAACCAGACGGCCGCTCCCGTGCATGACGTATGCCCAGGCATCGACCGGGAACTTGATCGCAGCGATTCCGCAGGTCGGAAGAGTGCCGAGACTTTCGCCGGTCAGCCGAGTGACCAGTTCGCTGAGATCGGGGTTGTGGCCGATTAGGTAGACTCTGTTATAGATATTCTCTAGGGACCGAATCAATTCGAGGAGAGCCGGTGTCCCTTGCAGGTAAATGCTGTCACGTACCGCGATTGCCCGGCTGTCGTAGCCGACCGCTTCCGCGATCAGTTCGGCGGTTTCGAGAGCGCGTTTTGCCGGGCTCGTTACGATTAGATCCGGTTCCTGTCCGCGAAACTTCAATACATCGCCCATGACCGGCGCATCGCGTTTGCCGCGGTTGTTCAAGGGACGGTCGATATCCGCCAGAAACGGTTGATCCCGGTCGGATTTGGCGTGACGGATGACGATTAGGCTTTTCATGGCGGCGACCGCGCGCTGTTTCCAATTTGATCACGGCATTTTCATGAAACGATCTTTCCTGTACAAGAGGGGGAAGCTGGACGCGCTTTCGATGGAAGAGCTCGGACAGTACCTCGACGGAATGATTTTTCGTTATGCACCGGCAGGTTATACTATGCCCAAATGGCGTGTTTCCGCCGCGTTCTCATCCTCTTTCGTGGTCCTAAGATTCCGACTGAGTCGTATTTGAAGCAGTTCGTTCTTTTTAATACACCCGTTTTGCAAGCAAAGTCCGTAATACTCGATCACGACAGTGATCAGTCGAGTATTCTTGGCGTGCTTGTCGTTTAGTAATGCCTTGACAATATTGTGGGTTTTGCTATTTAGGGCTAATTTGCCCCGGCTTTTGAGCTCGGGCAAGGAAAAATGCATGTGAACGTAAGAGATCTGAGCCTGGTCCGCAGCACAAGATTTGGTTACTGAGTTTCCGAGGAAAAACACACTGTGAGCTTTCGAAGCTGGATTGTCGTCTTTTTGTGTCCTTTATTTTTCAATGATGCCTTGGCCGAGCCCGGCAAGCCGGCGCCGCCGCCACCCCAAGTTCCAGCTCCGAGCGCACCCGTTACACCTCCGGCCGACAAAGCGCCGGCCAAGCCTTTCGAGTTTTCGGATGTGGAGCAGAAGGCAAAGGAATTAGCCCGCAAGCCTTATGTGCGCGACGAAGCCGGGATGCCCGAGTTTCTGACCAAGCTGGATTACGATCAATACCGCGATATTCGGTATAAACCGGAAAAAGCCCTCTGGCGCGATGAGAACCTGCCCTTTCAAATTCAGGCGTTCCATCGCGGTTTTATGTTCAAGGACCGCGTGATCATCAATATCGTGGACCACGGAAATGCGACGCGGCTCGCGTATTCGCCGGAACTATTCGACTTCGGCAAGAATCAATTTCCCAATCCACTTCCCGCGGATCTAGGATTTGCCGGTATACGCTTCCATCATCCGCTGCGGAAAGACGACGTCTCCGACGAAATCGCCGTTTTTCTAGGCGCCAGTTATTTCCGGGCGGTCGGATTGGGACAGTTGTACGGCTTGTCCGCGCGCGGGCTGGCGATCGATACCGGTTTGCCTAAGGCGGAGGAGTTCCCGATCTTCAAAGAGTTCTGGATTGAAAAGCCGGCGAAGGACGCGAGTTCGCTCACGGTGCACGCTTTACTGGATAGCCAAAGGGTAACCGGCGCTTATCGCTTCGTCATTCACCCCGGCCTTGATTTGACCATGGATGTGACGAGTCACCTTTATTTTCGCCAGAGCATCGAACGGATTGGAATTGCGCCGCTAACCAGCATGTTCTTTCACGGCGAGAACACCGATCGTTTCATGGACGACTTCCGGCCGGAGGTGCACGATTCCGATGGCTTATTGATCGGGAGAAGCACCGGCGAATGGGTATGGCGTCCGTTGAACAACCCGCGCCAGCTTCGCATCAGCGTCTTCAGAGATGAGAAGCCCGTGGGTTTCGGCTTGATGCAAAGAGACCGCAATTTCGATCATTACCAAGACTTGGAAGCCAGCTATAACCGCCGTCCCAGCGCCTGGATCGAAGCTTTGGGCGATTGGGGGCCGGGCGCGGTTTACCTGATTGAAATTCCGAGCGACGCGGAGAAATACGACAATATCGTCGCTTTTTGGGTGCCCGATCAGCCAACCGGAGAAGGCAAGGAATATACGTACAGCTATCGTCTCCATTTCGAATTGGACGAATTCACCGCGCCTGGCGGCGGAAAAGTCGCGGCCACCCGTATCGGCGCGACCATTCCGGATAGTCCTAATCGCAAATTCGTCGTCGAGTTCGCCAGTCCTACGCTCAAGCTGCTCAGCGACAAGGCCTCGGTCGAAGCCGAGGTAAGTGCTTCCGCCGGTAAGATTACCAATACCGTGGTTCAGAAAAACAGTGAAAATGATCAGTGGCGTTTGAGCTTTGATTTAGAACCCGAAAAAGATAAAGACCCGGTCGAGTTGCGTGCGATGTTGAAATCCGGCAAGGATGCGCTTACCGAAACGTGGGTTTATCAGTGGAACCGTCGATGAATCAAGTACGGATTTTAGAAGAGATGATAACGTCCGGCGATGCGGACTCCGCTCCTCAATCATGGCTTCCCGGGATCAAGGAGCGGGTCGTCGCCTACCTGCAGAGCCTCGGCTTGTCTCGGCAGGATTTGATCGAGAACTTAGCCGACGACTGTCTGAACCGTGCCCGCCGCCGGGTCGGACGCGGGGCTGGAGACGAATTGCTCAAGCGTGCGATAGAAGAGGCCCAGCGGCGTTTCGACCACGCCTTGGCGCGAGCCATGCGCTTGTCTCCGTCCAAGGATCCTCATCCCATAGCTGCGGCCCGCGCCGCCTTGCTGCTGACCGGTTGCCCGTCGGCCAGCGACGCTCTGTTCGGAAATCCGGATCCGCCGTCTGAGACGGGTGAAATGCTAAGAGAAATTCTGCCCCGACCCACTCCGCCCGAGGACTCCGTTCCTATGGCCGAACAGCCGCTGAGATTCTGGCTGTTCAAATCGACTCATCAAAGCAGCTAACCCTTTTTCAAATATGTCTTCCAATGCCAGCGCTCTGCCGGGCTATGTCCGCACTTTAAGGCGAACGTTTTTCTTCACTCTGGTAACCCTGACGGCCTTCGCGGCGCTTGCCATGATAACGAGCGCTTTCCTGCAGAACGGAATAACGCCGCAGGAGATCGTGCTGCTCATACTTTATACCTTGCTGATTCTGTGGATCAGCACCTCGTTTTGGACCGCTACGCTCGGATTCTGGTGCTTGCTTCGGGGTGGCGACAAGCGCTCGATTTCGAGACTGGTCCCGAATCCGGACATGACGTCCGACCAGGAGCCGGCGCTCACGGCGCTGGTGATGCCGATCTACAACGAGGATCCGGTGCGGGTATTCGCGGGACTGCGGGCGATTTATCAGTCGCTCCGCGAAACCGGGCGCGCGGACGAGTTCGAACTGTTCATCCTCAGCGATACGCGCGATCCCGATACCTGGATGCAGGAGGAGGTAAACTGGTATCGCATGTGCCGCGACTTCAATGCGCACGGCAAAATCTTTTACCGCAATCGCGAGAAGAACATCGCCCGCAAGAGCGGCAACATCGAGGATTTTTGCCGTCGCTGGGGCGGCCGTTACCGCTACATGATCGTCCTCGATGCTGACAGCCTCATGGCCGGTGAGACGCTGACGAAAATGGTGGATCTGATGGAGGCTCATCCCCGCGTCGCACTGATTCAATCACCGCCGCTGCCGGTAAATCATAAATCCTTGTTCGCCCGTATCCTCCAGTTCGCCAGCAGTTTGTACAGCGACATCTTCATTGCCGGGATCAATTTCTGGCAGCTCTCGGGTAGCAATTATTGGGGGCACAACGCGATTATCCGCATGCAGCCCTTCGTTCGGCATTGCGGTTTGCCGAAGTTGCCGGGGCGGGAGCCATTCGGCGGCGAGATCTTGAGCCACGACTTCGTCGAGGCGACTTTGTTGCGCGAGGCCGGATGGGAAGTGTGGCTGGCGGCCGATCTCAAGGGCAGCTACGAGGAGCTGCCGCCGACGCTGATCGACTACGCCAAGCGCGATCGGCGTTGGTGCCAGGGGAATTTGCAACATTTGCGCATGGTGTTCGCCCGCGGCTTTTCTGGACTCAGCCGTTTGTATTTTCTGATGGGCATCATGTCCTATCTGTCCTCGCCGTTATGGTTGCTGTTTCTGGTTTTAACCGGCTTTGAGGCGTATGTGCAGAGCCAAACCATGCCGGTTTATTTTTTCGGCGACAATATTTTTCCGGTCTGGCCCGAGTCTTATGCGGTCGAGATGACGACGGTCTTGCTGGTGACGCTGGCCATGCTGTTTCTGCCGAAATTCTGGAGCTTTTTGCTGCTCCTGATGCGTCCCAGAATAATCAAGGGCTATGGCGGCGTGATACGCGCCGCTTTCAGCGTCTTTTTCGAAAGCGCATTTTCAGTGCTGACGGCGCCTGTGCTCATGCTGTATCAGAGCAAATTCGTCGTCGCCATTTTGCTGCGTCGCAGCGTCGGCTGGCCTCCGCAAAATCGCGGCGATCACCGTTTGAGCCTCAAGGAAGCCACTCTGGCTCACGGCGGGCAGACGCTGACCGGGTTGGGTGCCGGATGGCTGAGCTACGAGTATGTGCCTGACTTTTTCCTGTGGCTGATTCCCGTTCTGGCCGGGTTGGTCCTTGCCATACCCGTTTCGATCCTTTCCAGCAGCACGTCGGTGGGTTCGCTCGCCCGTAAACTCGGATTTTTCCTGACTCCGGAAGAGTATAAGGCGCCGCGTGTCGTCGAACTGCTCCACGAAAATCTTGCCCGTACCGAGCAAGCGGGTGCGCAAAATGAAGGCGAGTTGAACGTTGCCGATCCGGGAACGTATTCCCTCCACTTCGCTCTTTTGCCCGATCGTCCGGTGAAAAAGCGCCAGCGCCACCAGTTGCGCGCTTTGGTGTACCAATTGGTGGAAGAGGGGCCGGAAACGCTGTCCGCCGCCGACAAGCGTGCCTTGATTTCCGATCCGGAGACGCTGACTCGGTTGCACACCTTGGCTTGGAGCCGGAAGGACAAGGACACCCCTCAATTGTCCTGAGGAGCGACCGCCCATGAACGAGCGGTTGCGCTCATTGATCCTCCACCAAGAGGCCTTGAAGAACTGCGTGCGTTGCGCCGGGATGATCGGTCCGGTGGTGATGGGGCGCGCCGTGTTGTCGCCCGTGATCCTCATCGGCCAGGCGCCGGGCGGCAAGGAAGGGCAATTCGGAAAGCCGTTTGCGTGGACAGCGGGAAAAACCCTTTTCAAATGGTTTGCCGAGATAGGCATATCCGAAGACAATTTTCGCCGCAACGTCTACATGGCGGCCGTATGCCGCTGCTTTCCCGGCAAGAACCCGAAAGGCGGCGATCGGGTTCCGTCTCCGGAGGAGATCGATCGTTGCGCCGATTGGCTGAATGCCGAAATTCGGCTTA
Source organism: Methylocaldum sp. GT1TLB (assembly GCF_051027445.1). Taxonomy (NCBI): domain Bacteria; kingdom Pseudomonadati; phylum Pseudomonadota; class Gammaproteobacteria; order Methylococcales; family Methylococcaceae; genus Methylocaldum; species Methylocaldum sp. GT1TLB. The sequence goes on along the minus strand of NZ_CP194898.1, from coordinate 2,914,914 downwards.
TAAGACCCAAGCTCATTATTCCGGTCGGCAAGCTGGCGATCCGTCAAATTCTCGTCGCCGATAGACTGGATCAGGTGATCGGGCTTAGGCACGAGCTTTGTCGAGAAAGTCTAGAGATAGACGTAATACCCTTGCCTCACCCGTCCGGGGCCTCCACCTGGCACCGCCGAGAACCCGGCAAAACCCTGCTGCATAATGCGTTAAGGCTAATTCGCGAGCATCCCGCTTGGGGTGAGGTCTGTCACGGCTCGAGCGACGGCGTTTTGACATAGCGCAAAAGTTATGCACAACGGATGAGTTGTTTTTCAGTGCTTTCGGTGTACCGGCGTCAGGTTTTTGACGTTTTTGGCAAGTTTTTGATTATTTGCATGTTTTGGCCCAAGAATAAAAATCGTCAAATTAAGGAAAGATCAGGACCGGCGGGGTTTCAAAAGTGTTTTAAGACTGCATTCCACAAACTTATCCACAGGTTCTGGGAAGTTCTTCTTTTTAAGGAGTGCGACAGAATGCTTATCAATAATCAATGGAAGATCTAACAAAGGAATTCCGATGCAAACAATCAACGCTCAGGTAAGGCCGGAAGGCACTCTGGAGGTTTTGTCCAAGCTGGAAGTGGCGAAGCTGCTCGATACCAGCCAGGGCGGTCTTCACGAGCTCTTCCGGCGTTGTTCGCTGGCGGTCCTGAATTGCGGCAGCGCTGTCGATGACACCAAGCTGGTGCTCGAGCAACATAAAGACTTTGACATTCGCGTATTGCAACAGCAGCGCGGTATCAAGCTGGAGGTGCTGAACGCGCCGGCCTCGGCTTTCGTCGACGGCGAGATGATCAAAGGCATACGGGAGCATCTGTTTTCGGTGCTTAGGGATATCGTTTTCACCGGATCGGAGATCGTATCGAATTCGGCGTTCAATCTGGGCAAGTCGGAAGATATCACCAGCGCCGTTTTTCACATTCTGCGCAACGCGGGCAGCCTGATCACGAATACCTCTCCGAACTTGGTCGTATGCTGGGGAGGCCATTCGATCAGCCGGGAAGAATACGATTACACCAAGGAGGTCGGCCATGAGCTGGGGTTGCGGGGGCTCAACGTCTGTACCGGCTGCGGCCCTGGAGCCATGAAGGGGCCGATGAAAGGCGCCACGATCGGCCATTCAAAACAACGTATCTACGAGGCCCGCTACGTGGGCATTTCGGAGCCGGGAATCATCGCCGCGGAGCCTCCGAATCCCATCGTCAACGAGCTGGTCATCATGCCTGATATCGAAAAACGCCTCGAAGCGTTCGTAAGGCTCGGGCATGGCATCGTCGTCTTCCCGGGCGGGGTCGGCACGGCCGAGGAGATTCTCCACCTCTTAGGGATTCTGCTTCACCCCGACAACAAGAATTTGCCTTTTCCGGTCATTTTGACGGGGCCCGCGGAGTGCGCCGGCTATTTCGAGCTTATCGACCGGTTTATGGTTTCGACGATCGGTCGAGACGTGCGCCGATGTTATCGGATCATCGTCGACGATCCCGCCGGCGTTGCCCGGGAAATGAAAGAGGGGATCAGCCTGGTGCGGGAATTCCGGAAACAGAACGGTGACGCCTACTATTTCAACTGGCTGCTGAAGATAGAGCAGCAGTTCCAGATCCCTTTCGTACCCTCGCATCAGAATATGGCTTCATTGGAATTGCATCGACAGCAGGAGCCTCACCATCTGGCAGCCAACCTGCGCCGAGCCTTTTCCGGAATCGTGGCTGGAAACGTGAAGGCGGAAGGCATACGAACCATCGAGGAGCATGGGCCTTTCGAGCTGCGGGGGGACGCGGAGGTCTTGAAGCCTCTGGATGAGTTGTTGGCGGCGTTCGTCGCACAGGGCCGCATGAAGCTTCCGGGCGTGCGTTACGAGCCGTGTTACCGGCTGGTAGCGTAAATTTTGAGGAAAAAACGATTTAAGAGGAGTTCGAGATGTTCATTGCCATGAATCGATTCAAGATTGCTTTAGGGAAAGAGAGCGAATTCATTGCAATCTGGCGGAATCGTGAAACCTACTTGCATGAAGTTCCGGGATTCCGTGAATTTCATCTGCTTCAAGGTCCGAGCAATGAGGACTTCACGCTGTTCGCTTCCCATTCGACGTGGGAGTCGAAAGAGGCTTTCGAAGCCTGGACGCGTTCGGAGGCATTTCGCAACGCTCATGCCAGCGCGGGCGGAAGCAAGGGGCTCTACCTCGGACCGCCTCAGTTCGAGGGTTTCGAGGTCGTCCTTTAAGCGATCGGTCGAGCCCTCATGGGATCTCTAGAGCATTTTCCTGTTCGGCGTAGCGCTCCCAAGCTGCAGTAGGTCGGCAATCCTTTGCCGACACACGCGGTAGACGAGGGGCTTTGTCGGCAAAGGATTGCCGACCTACAAATTATTTTGGCCCGCATTTTGAGCAATCGGATCGCCGGATAATCCGGTACGGTGGGGCAAAGGAGTTATTTCGCCGCTTTCTGCACGATGCTGTCGATGCCTTTCTTGCGCAGGTAGGCCCTGATCTTGTCGGCATCGGCCAGAGTGGCGTACGGGCCGATTTTGACGCGGTACCAGGCCGAATTATCGATCTCGATCATTTCGATCTTGGCCTTGATCTTGATCTTGGCCAGGTCGCCCTTCAGTTGCTCGGCATTCTGTAGATTGTCGAAAGATCCTGCCTGCACCAGATAAAGCGCTGCGGTGGGTTTGCTTCCCTGGCTTTCTTCCCGCTTGATCGTTTTAATCTCGCTTTCAGGAATGATGACTTCCTTTTCGGGGAGGATCTTATAAAAAGTAAACCGGGGCTCGCGCGACTTAATCGGCTGCGGTTTCTGCTCGGGTTTTTGGGCGGCTGTTTTCTTGCCCTCGGTGTTTTGTTTCCTTTCCTGCTGGGGCTGACTCTTTTTTTCGGCTTCCGGAACCGCAGCAGCGGCTTGAGGCGCCGGCGCGGGTATGGACACGGGTTCCGGGGCCTTTGGAGGGGCCTCGCTATCGGCACCTGAGAAAACGTACACAACGAGCCCGATCGCACCAGCAATGCCGACCGCCGCTAGGCCCCAACGTCTCGGAATTTGGAGCTGGCGTTTTCGGTATCCCGGAATCCGGTGCTTATAGTCCTTGGACATGCCTTTACATTGCTTCGGGTGCGGAAACGTCCAGCAGGCTTAAACCGTTGCCGATCACCTGTCTCACCGCGGCAATCAAATTGAGCCGGGCATCCCGTAACGCGGCATCCTCCACCAGGAACTGGTGGGCGTTGTAATAAGTGTGGAATTCGTACGCCAGCTCGCGCAGATAATGCACCAGATGATGAGGCTCGTGCTGAACGGCCGATTGTTCCACAACCTCGGTATAGCGGGACAGCGTGTTGATTAATGCCAACTCGTGCGTTTCCGTCAATAGGTCCAGACGATTCATGCCGCCGGCGAGGTCGCGTTTCCAGCCTTTTTCGTCCAACTGCCTAAACACGCTGCAAATCCGCGCGTGAGCGTATTGCACGTAATAAACCGGATTTTCGTTGGTCCTCGAGGTGGCCAGCTTCAGGTCGAAATCCATATGCTGGTCGGATTTTCGCATGACATAGAAGAACCGGGCCGCGTCTTTGCCCACTTCGTTGCGAAGCTGCCGGAGCGTTACGAATTCTCCGGAGCGGGTGGACATCTGGACTTTTTCTTCCCCGCGATATAACACCGCGAACTGGACCAGCAGCACGTGGAGCCGTTCCGGGGCGCCCCCCAATGCCTTGATGGCGGCCTTGACGCGGGGAATGTAGCCGTGATGATCGGCGCCCCAGATGTTGATGATTTGATCGAAGCCGCGCTCCAGCTTGTTCAAATGATAAGCGATGTCGGATGCGAAATAGGTCATCTGACCGTTTTCTCGAACCACCACCCGGTCCTTTTCGTCCCCCAGCCGGCTCGAAGCGAACCAGGTTGCCCCGTCTTTTTCGTAGAGATAGCCCGCTTCTTGAAGCTTTTCCAGCGCACGCTCGATGGCGCCGGTATCGGCCAGGCTGCGTTCCGAAAACCACTCGTCGTAATGAACCCCGAACTCCTCCAGATCCTGGCGAATGTCGTCGAGGATGCTGTCGAGGCCGGCGTCGAACACGATTCGGTAATCGTCGGCGCCGAGCAGCGACTTGGCCCTTGCCACCAGCGCATCGATATGAACTTCCTTATCGCCGCCCTGGGGCTCGTCCGGTGGAATGTCCGCCATGACTTCGGCGGTCGGGCGCCGGTATTTCTCCCCGACTCGCTTGTGCAGATCCCAGGCAATCGTCCGAACGTATTCGCCGCGATAACCGTTGCTCGGGAAGGTCAGCACCTCGCCGCATTCTTCCAGGTAGCGGAGCCACACGCTGGCGGCCAGAATATCCATCTGCCGGCCGGCATCATTGACGTAGTACTCCCGGTGTACCTCGAATCCGGCGGCAGCAAGCAGGTTCGCCACCACGGCGCCGTAGGCCGCGCCGCGCCCGTGTCCCACATGCAAGGGGCCGGTCGGATTGGCCGAGACGAATTCCACCTGAACTTTGCGGCCGGCGCCGACGGCGGTCTTGCCGAACTCGTGCCCGGCTTCGTGAATATCGGCGACGATTCGATGTTGAGCCTTGGGATCGATGAAGAAATTGATGAATCCGGGGCCTGCGACCTCCAGCTTGGCGACGATGCCGTCATGGGGCAGTGCCGCCACGATTTTTTCCGCCAACTGTCGGGGATTGCATTTGGCGGCCTTTGCCAGGGTCATTGCGAGATTGGAGGCGAAATCGCCGTGCTGCGCATCGCGCGCACGCTCCACCATAATGGTCGGATCGATATCGGGAGGTAGCTCGCCATTCGCTTTCAATGCGGAAACGGCGCCATGCAGCAGATTCTCCAGACGTTTTTTCATGCGGGGAATGGTTAGGACGGGAAAAATGAGCGGCTATTATCCTAAAATCGCGGACGTGCTTGCAACGCAGCGACTGCCAAGGGCCTGTGAATGCCGCATGGTCGCCTTCCTGTCGCTCGTCTTCCTGGCTCAGCCCCAAACGCCGTTCGTCCCGAATGGTTTTTCGGAACTATGTATTTCTACTTATAGGCCGGTTGCGGCCGGTCCGATTAATCTGCGGGCAAGTTGATCGCCCTTGCAGTCCGCTGCAGCACATCCGGAGGAGTGGCATGAATGCCGATCTGGTGCAGGCATCGAATCTTTGGCCGTTCATCGCTTATATCGCGGCGATCATGGTCGTAATCGCGGCGATGTTGGTGATCCCCCGTTTTCTTGCCCGGCCCAGTCGCGGACGCGCGACCGGCGAGCCTTTTGAATCCGGCGTCGTGCCAGTAGGCGATATTCATGTGCGCCTCACCATACGGTTTTATCCGGTCGCCATCTTTTTCGTGATCTTCGACCTGGAAGCCGTTTTTATCCTCGCTTGGGCCGTCGCCTTTCGCGAGGCCGGGTGGATCGGGTACATCGAAATGCTGGTGTTCATCGGCATTTTGCTGGCCGCTCTGGTTTATCTCTGGCGGATCGGCGCTCTGGATTGGCGTACCGAGCGGCAGAAATTGCAGGATGCCCGACTACAAATTTAAGGGGAGTACGGGATGGAGTGGACTCTTACCAAAGCCGATTCCGACCCAGCGCCCCGCCCCGGCGAGCGCGTCAGCGAGGAAGCCATGCGCCGCAACCTGCTCATGGCGAAGTTGGAGGACCTGATCGCCTGGGGTCGAGCGAATTCCGTCTGGCCTTTCAATTTCGGGCTTTCCTGTTGCTACGTCGAAATGGCCACCGCTTTCACGAGCCGTTACGATATCGCCCGCTTCGGTTCCGAGGTGATCCGGGCAAGCCCGCGGCAAGCGGACCTGATCGTGATTTCCGGCACGGTCTTCATGAAAATGGCTCCGGTCATCAAGCGTCTCTACGAGCAGTTGCTGGAGCCGCGCTGGGTGATTTCCATGGGGTCGTGCGCCAATTCGGGCGGGATGTACGATGTTTACAGTGTGGTTCAGGGTGTGGACAAATTTTTGCCGGTCGACGTGTATGTGCCGGGCTGCCCGCCGCGTCCGGACGCCTTGCTCGAAGGTCTGATCCTGCTGCAGGAGTCGATCGGAAAAGAGAGACGGCCCCTAGGCTGGACGGTCGGCGAAGGCGGTGTTCAGAAAGCGCCGATCAAAAGCTTCCGAGACCTCAAGACTCCGGAGCGCATGAGGGCCACCGAGTTGCGCAGTCCGGATCGCCTTTAAGGTATTTAGGATGACTTTTACCACGACGGCAGGCAGCGCGACAACGACGGAAAGGCCGAAGACCGGCGCTATCGTCGGCGAACTCCGGCGCCGTTTCGGGGATGACGAATTTACCGTTCAATCCACCTATGACGGCATTCCAACCCTTTGGGTAAGCAAGGACCGTTTCGTCGATTGTCTGACTTATCTGAAGCGCGAGACCGAGCGGCCATACCCCATGCTGTTCGATCTCACCGCGGTGGACGAGCGCCTGCGCCAATACCGGGATGGGCTCCCGGCCAGCGAATTCACGCTGGTCTATCATCTTTTGTCTTTCGATCGGAACGAGGATATCCGTCTCAAGGTCGCCTTGGCCAATGGCGGTTTGAGCGTGCCGAGCATCGCCTCGCTTTGGCCCAACGCCAACTGGTACGAGCGCGAAGTCTACGACATGTTCGGGATTCGCTTCGAAGGCCATCCGAATCTCCGCCGTATCCTGATGCCGCCCACCTGGAAAGGGTATCCGCTGCGCAAGGACCATCCGGCGCGGGCCACCGAGATGGGGCGGTTCTCGTTGCCCGAGCAAAAGCAGGAGGCGGAGCAGGAGGCCTTGCGGTTTGTGCCCGAGGAATGGGGCATGAAACGGCAGAAGAACAGCAGCGATTTTCTGTTCCTCAATCTCGGCCCTAACCACCCCAGCGTGCACGGGGTATTCCGCATCGCCCTGCAGCTCGACGGCGAGGAAATAGTCGATGCCGTGCCGGACATCGGCTATCACCATCGTGCCGCGGAAAAGATGGGCGAACGCCAGTCCTGGCATACCTACATCCCTTATACCGACCGGGTGGATTATCTCGGCGGCTCGCTGAACAACCTGCCTTACGTCATGGCGCTGGAACAAATGGCCGGCATCGAGGTGCCGCCCAGGGCGCAGACAATCCGGGTGATGATCTCGGAGTTTTACCGGATCAACAATCACCTCTTGTTTTACGGCACCTTCGCACAGGACGTCGGACAACTATCGCCGGTTTTCTACATGTTCGTCGATCGCGAGAGGGTCTTCGAAATCATCGAAGCCATTACCGGTGGGCGCATGCACTCCAGCTTTTTTCGCATCGGCGGCACGGCGATGGATTTGCCCGAGGGCTGGGACAAGAAGGTGCGGGAATTCGTCGACTATTTTCCGAAACGGCTGGCGCACTACGACAAGATGGTGCTGGCGAACAGCATCCTCAAGCGGCGCACCCAGGGCATCGGCGTTTACGACACGAAAGAGGCGATCGACTGGGGCGCTACCGGACCGGGGTTAAGGGCCACAGGTCTCGCCTGGGACTACCGCAAGGCGCGTCCCTATTCCGGCTACGAAAATTTCGAATTCGAGGTCCCGTCGGGGAAAAACGGGGACTGCTACGACCGGTGCCTGGTGCGGGTCGAAGAAATGCGGCAGAGCTTAAGAATCATCGAGCAATGCCTGAACAACATGCCATCGGGCCCCTACAAGGCGTTTCATCCGTTGACGACTCCACCGCCGAAAGCGCGGACCATGCACGACATCGAGACGCTGATCCAGCACTTTCTGAACGTCAGCTGGGGGCCGGTAATCCCGGCCGGGGAGGGCTCCGCCTGCGTGGAAGGGACCAAGGGGCTGTATCGCTATTACCTGACGAGCGACGGCAACACGACGTCCTACCGTACCCGCGTCCGTACCGCCTCGTTCCCCCATCTTCAGATGATTCCACTGATGTCGCGCGGCCTCATGATCGCCGATCTCATCGCGATCCTGGGGAGCATCGATTTCGTGATGTCGGATGTGGATAGGTGAGGGGGGATATGGTGTTTCTCAATGGCTTGTTCTCGGAGGTTGAGGATGTCGGTCTAGCCAGCGGGTTTGGGGTAGTGGCAGCTGGTGCTGCCGGTGATTTTAGATGCGGGTCTCGCCCCGCGGGCGAGTTACTTTTGCAAACCCCATCCATGGGGTTTGCCCTTTGGGCCCGCCTTCGGCGGTCCAAACTCGCTCCCGGCGAGTTTGTCTTTGCTTGCCCAAAGACAAATTTGTCGGGAACAAATTTGGACGCGCGAAGTGCGCCCGAAGGATTTGCGCCAGGACAGGCGCAAATCCAAAGTAACCAAAAGAAACGGCGCCCGAGCGGCATGCTTTTCCTGCGCTTCTCGCTTTGGCGCTGGGGCGACAGAAGGAGCTTCCCTGCTCCTCTGTCGCCGCGCGTCTTCCTGACGCGCCCCTTCGGGCATTCCAGCGCCAAAGCTTGCGATGCTCGGGCATGCCGCACGGGACAAAAATAGCAATATCCCGTATGACGCACCTGAGCATCGCAGTCCTGGACCGGAAAAGCCCGAAGGGGTGCGCAAAGGATTGCGCACGTGTCCCGAGGGACATGGAAGTCCCTTCGGGACGCCCCGCGGCCAGGACGAGAAGCGCAGGAAAAGTGCGTCATCCGGGCGGCGTTTTCTTTGGTTACTTTCTTTTGGCCGAACAAAAGAAAGTAACCCGCGTGCGGGGCGGTTCCCCGCATCAAAAAATGATTTTTCGGGTTCTCTTATGAACGAAGCCCGCATCTTGAGCGAACAGGAAACCGCCGAAATCCTCGCGGCCGCGGGTCATTATCCCGATAAATCCGCCGCCTCCGTCGAGGCGCTCAAGATCGTGCAGAAATATCGCGGCTGGGTGTCGGATGAAGCGTTGAAAACCGTTGCCGGGCTCTTGGAGATGTCGCCGGACGAACTGGATGGGGTGGCGACGTTCTACAACCTGATCTTTCGAAGGCCGGTCGGCGAGAACGTCATTCTTTGTTGCGACAGCGTGAGCTGCTGGATGCTGGGGGCCGATAGAATCCGTGGGCATCTATCCGAAAGGCTGGGCATCGGCTTGGGCGAAACCACGACGGACGGACGTTACACGCTGCTGCCGATCGTCTGTCTCGGCGCATGCGATCGCGCGCCGGTGCTGATGGTCGGCGAAGAGCTTTACGAAGACGTGGACGAATCGAAAATCGATGAGCTATTAAAAAGGAACGGCCAGACATGGACAGACCGCTGACGCAGAACATCAAGCCCGATCTCTCGCCGGTGACGCTGGACGATTACCGCCGCGCCGGTGGCTATGAGGGCTTGGCCAAAGCCTTGAAAGAAATGGCGCCTGCGGACGTGATCGGGGCGGTCAAGGATTCCGGGTTGCGCGGGCGCGGCGGTGCCGGGTTTCCCACCGGCGTCAAGTGGAGCCTGGTGCCGCAGGGCGAGTCGGCGGAGCAGAAATATGTGGTGGTGAACGCCGACGAAATGGAGCCGGGCACCTTCAAGGATCGCCTGCTGATGGAGGCCGACCCGCACCAGCTCATAGAAGGCGTGGTCATCGCCGCCTATGCCGTGCAGGCCGATACGGCCTATATCTTTCTCCGGGGCGAATACCATCTTTCCGCGAGCCGGCTTGAGCAAGCCTTGGGGGAAGCGCGTAGCGCCGCCTATCTCGGCAAAAACATTCTGGGCTCGGACTTCGATCTGGAGATACATCTTCATACCAGCGCGGGGCGCTACATCTGCGGCGAAGAGACCGCGCTCCTGAATTCGCTCGAAGGCAAGCGCGCAATACCGCGCGCCAAGCCGCCGTTTCCCCAGATCAGCGGACTGTGGGGCCGTCCGACGGTCGTCAACAATGTCGAGACCTTTTGCAACGTGCCCCATATCATCCGCAACGGCGTGGACTGGTACCGGGGATTGGGCCGGGGCGAGGATGCCGGCACCAAGCTGTTCGGCGCGAGCGGTCGGGTCAAGAAGCCGGGGTTGTGGGAACTGCCCATGGGCACGCCGATCCGGGTACTGATCGAGGAATGCGCCGGCGGCATGCAGGAGGGGTATACGCTGCGAGGGTTCCTGCCCGGCGGCGCATCCACGGATTTTCTGCTGCCCGAGCACTTGGATCTGCCCATGGATTTCGACGCGATGATGAAAGCCGGCAGCCGGCTCGGCACCGGCACCATGATCGTGCTGGACGATCAGACCTGTCCGGTGCGAATGGTGCTCAACCTGGAGCGGTTTTTCGCGCAGGAATCCTGCGGCTGGTGTACCCCCTGCCGGGACGGGTTGCCGTGGGTCGTCGAACTCCTCGAAGGCCTTTTGGTCGGACGTGGCCGGCCGGAGGACCTGGACCAACTCGAACAGCTCGCGCGCCTGATGGGACCCGGCAATACCTTTTGCGCGCTCGCGCCCGGGGCCGCCGAGCCGTTACAGAGCGCATTGAAATATTTCCGGGCCGATTTCGAACGCTATTTGAAACCGGCATCGACTGCAAGGGTGGCCTGATAGGATTCAATCCATGGCAAAAATCACGGTAGACGGCCAGACCTACGACGTAAAAGCGGGAGACAATCTGCTCAAGACCTGCTTGTCGTTGAGGCTAGATTTGCCGTACTTCTGCTGGCATCCGGCCCTCGGGTCCGTGGGCGCCTGCCGGCAATGCGCGGTCGTGCAGTACAAGGACGAGAGCGACGCCCAGGGGCGGCTGGTCATGGCCTGCATGACCCCGGTGACCGAGGGCCTCCGCGTGTCCCTCGAAGCTCCTCAGGCACGGGAGTTCCGCGCCGGAGTCATCGAGTTCCTGATGACCAATCATCCTCACGATTGTCCGGTGTGCGAGGAGGGCGGCGAGTGCCATCTCCAGGACATGACGGTCATGACCGGGCATACCTTTCGTCGCTATCGCGGCTTGAAGCGCACCCACCGAAACCAGTATCTGGGACCGTTCATCAATCACGAGATGAACCGCTGCATCGCCTGTTACCGCTGCGTTAGGGTTTACCGCGACTACGCCGGAGGCAAGGACCTCGACGTGTTTGCATCCCGCAACAACGTCTATTTCGGGCGCTTCGAGGACGGCGTTCTGGAAAACGAGTTCAGCGGCAATCTGGTCGAGGTCTGTCCCACCGGAGTTTTCACCGATCGGACGTTCAGCCAGCATTACGTCCGGAAGTGGGATCTACAGCATGCGCCCTCGATTTGCGTGCACTGCGGGGTGGGATGCAATACCAGCCCCGGCGAACGCTACGGAACGCTTAGGCGCATCGTCAATCGCTATAACGGAGAGGTGAACGGCTATTTTCTCTGCGATCGGGGCCGCTTCGGCTATGGATTCGTCAATAGCGAGCGGCGCATACGCCAGCCGATGCTTCGCGGAGAGCCGGTCTCCGGGGAGACCGCGCTGGCCCATTTTCAAGGCTTGCTGGGCGGTCACACGATCGGAATCGGCTCTCCCCGCGCCTCGTTGGAAGTCAACTTCGCCCTGCGGGAACTGGTCGGCGCCGAGCATTTTTACGCCGGTTTTGCCCAGGGGGAGGCATCGCTGGCAGCGGCCATACTGGACGTGCTGAGACATTGGCCGGTCCATAATCCGTCGCTGCGGGAGGTGGAGCAGGCGGACGCCGTCTTGATCCTGGGCGAAGACGTGGCGAATACCGCGCCGCGTGTGGCGCTCGCGTTGCGCCAGGCGGTTCGGAACCGCGCTTTCGAACGCGCCGACCGGCTCAAGATACCGCGCTGGCAAGATGCCGCCGTAAGAGAGGCGGCTCAAGGCGAGAAGAGCCCGCTGTTCGTCGTAGCGCCTAACGCTACCCGGCTGGACGACATAGCGGAAGCGATCTGCCGGGGAACGCCGGAAGACATCGCGCGGCTGGGCCTGGCTATCGCCAACCGGATCGATGCCAGCGCGCCGGCGGTGGCCGACCTTTCCCAAGAGGACGAACATCTGGCGGAACTCATCGGCGATACCCTCACTGCCGCGGCGCATCCGCTCATCGTCTCGGGCACCGGTTGCGGCAGTCTCTCCGTGGTCCGGGCGGCGGCCAATATCGCCTTAGCCTTGAGCAACCGGCGAGAAGGAAGGGCTGTCGATCTGTGCTATGTCGTGCCGGAATGCAATACGCTCGGATTGGCGATGATGGACGAGCGCAGCGTCAAGGACGCCTTCGCCGCGGCGAAGACCCGAGACTTGAACACCGTGATCGTGCTGGAGAACGATCTTTACCGGCGGGCGGACGCCGGGGCCGTGGACAGCTTTTTCAACGGCACGCGGCATGTGGTGGTGATCGATCATATTCGCCACGGCACCGCGGCCAAGGCCCAATTGCTTCTTCCGGGAAGCACGTTTGCGGAAACCGAGGGCACTCTGGTCAGCCTCGAGGGGCGGGCGCAACGTTTTTATTCCGTCATGCCGGGCAGCGGCGAAATCCGCGACAGCTGGCGCTGGCTGGCCGATGCCGCAGCGAAACGCTGGTCGAACATCGATGCGCTTACCGCCGCTTGTGCCGCGGCTCTGCCGGAATTCGGGCCGATCCGGAACGCCGCTCCGCCGGCGGGTTTTCGTGTCGAGGGCGAAAAGGTCCCGCGCGAACCCCATCGCTATAGCGGACGGACCGCGATGTTTGCAAACCGGGAAATCCATGAACCCAAGCCGCCCGACGACCCCGATTCGGCTTTGGCGTTTTCCATGGAAGGCGCAAGTGTCGACGTGCCGCCGGCATTATTGCCATTCGTCTGGGCGCCAGGTTGGAATTCGCATCAGCAGGCCGTCAACAAATTTCAGGACGAGGTGGGCGGGGCTTTGCGAGGCGGCGATCCCGGGGTGAGGCTTTTCGAGTCGCCGGAAACGGCGGAGCCCCGCTGGTTCGACGAAGTGCCCTACCGTCTACGCGACGAAGCCCGTTGGCGGGCCATCCCGCTTTACCACGTTTTCGGCAGCGAGGAGCTGAGCGCGCTATCGCCGCCATTGGCGGAGCGGGTGCCGGCAGCCTATGCCGCGCTGCACCCGGAGGATGCGGAAAGACTCGGCGTCGGCGAGACCCTGGCGGTGCGGCTGAACGAGCGCGTCGTGCGTTTGCCGCTGAGGCTGGAATCGTCCTTGCCGAGAGGCGCCGTGGGCATCTCCGCCGGCCTTGCCGGTCTGTTCCGTAGCGATCTTCCGGCATGGATCGCCATCGAAAAAGAAGGGGAGAGGCCATGACGCTGGGGTCGCCGTTCGATATCGCCGGCATTCTCGGGGCGTTGATCACCGTGGCGGCGCTCTTGATCTGGGTCGAACGCCGGCTGCTCGCCATCTGGCAAGACCGTCTGGGCCCCAATCGCGTGGGACCTCTGGGACTGTTCCAGGTCGTCGCCGATATGCTCAAGATCCTGAGCAAGGAAGACTGGATTCCGCCCTTCGCCGACAAACCGGTATTCGTGCTCGCTCCGGTCGTGATCATGGGATGCATGCTGGCCGCTTTCGCGGTGATTCCGATCGCGCCGGACATCGGAATCATCGATTTCGACTTCGATTTGCTTTATGTGCTGGCGGTCCTGGCGCTGTCGGTGTACAGCGTGGTTCTGGCCGGTTATGCGTCCAACAGCAAATACTCGCTGATCGGTTCCCTGAGGGCTACGGCGCAGGCCATCAGTTACGAGGTATTTCTGGCGATGTCCGCGTTGGGGGTCGTCATGCTGGCCGGAACCTTCGATTTGCGCGCCATCGTGGAAGCGCAAAGGGACGGATGGTTCGTGGTGCCGCAATTTCTGGGATTCATCCTGTTCTTTATCGGGGTTCTCGCGGAAACTCACCGCACCCCGTTCGATCTGCCGGAAGCGGAAAACGAGCTGGTGGCCGGCTATCACACCGAATATTCCGGCATGAAGTTCGGCATGTTCTTCGTCGGCGAGTACATCGGCGTTACCCTCGGGGCGGCCCTGATCGTCACTCTGTTCTTCGGCGGCTGGTTGGGGCCGGTCTTGCCGCCCCTGGCTTGGTTCACGATCAAGACCGCCGTCTTTATCCTGCTGTTCATTCTGGTGCGCGGTTCCCTGCCGAGACCGCGCTATGACCAGCTCATGTCGTTCGGGTGGCTGGTGATGCTGCCGCTGTCGTTCCTGAATTTACTGGTTACCGGAGCCGTCATCCTATGGCGATAGGGCATCGGAGGAACGAAAAGCTGGCTTCGCCTGTATCACCCATGGCTGTGGGTGAGCCGTCATGTTGAAGGACTTCTTGACTCAGTTCCAGACGCTATGGACTGTGTTCCAGCATACGTTCACCAAGGCGGACACCGTGCAATATCCCGAGGAGAAGCCGGCCCTGGCCCCGCGCTATCGCGGACGAATCGTGCTGACCCGCGACCCCGACGGGGAGGAACGCTGCGTGGCCTGCAACCTGTGTGCGGTGGCATGTCCCGTGGACTGCATCGCCCTGCAGAAGACCCAGGACGAATACGGCCGCTGGTATCCGGAGTTCTTCCGCATCAACTTTTCCCGCTGTATCTACTGCGGGTTTTGCGAGGAGGCCTGTCCGACCTACGCCATTCAATTGACGCCGGACATGGAGATGAGCGAGTACGACCGCCGCAACATGGTTTATGAGAAGGAGCATCTTTTGATCGACGGGACCGGCAAATATCACGATTACAACTTCTACCGCGTCGCCGGGAAAAGCGTGGCCGGAAAAGATAAGGGCGAGGCCGAGAACGAGGCGCCGCCGGTGGACGTCCGGAGTCTGTTGCCTTAGGAGAACGACCCCATGCTGTATGTCCTGTTTTATTCCTCCGCCTTGATCAGCGTGATTTCCACGCTGCTGGTGATCGTTTCGCTCAACGCGGTGCACGCCCTGTTGTACGTGATTTTGTCCCTGCTGGCTTCGGGCGTCGTGTTCTTTCTCATGGGGGCGTACTATGGAGCGATGCTCCAGATCATCGTTCACATCGGGGCGATCATGATGCTGTTCCTGTTCGTGGTGATGATGCTGAATCTGGGGCGGCGAACCCTGGAGCAGGAGAGAAAGTGGCTGCCGCCTGCCGCGTGGCGGTGGCCGTCCGCGATGGCGGCGGTGCTACTGACCGAGCTGATCTTCGTCCTGATGCAGGAAGAGCGGGCCGCGCTCGGCCATATCGTCGCATCCAAGGAGGTGGGCATTCGGCTGCTCGGACCTTATGTGCTGGCAGTGGAATTGGCGTCCATGCTTCTCCTGGCCGGATTGGTCGGGGCTTATCACTTGACCCGGCAGGAGGTGAAGAAATGAACGGAACCATTCCCGAGGCACACGGACTGCTGTTGGCGGCCGTCCTTTTCGCGCTGGGGCTCACCGGCGTTCTGGTGCGGCGCAACCTGATCTTCATGCTGATCTCCCTGGAAATCATGCTGAATTCGACGGGGCTCGCTTTCATCGTCGCCGGCTCGCGCTGGAATCAGGCGGACGGGCAAATCATGTTCCTGCTGGTGCTTGCGATGGCGGCGGCGGAAGTAGGCGTGGCCATGGGCTTGGTGACGCAGATTTATCATCGGTTCGAGACCTTGGATGTGGACGCTTTGAGCCGGATGAAAGGTTGAGTGCCGCTGCCGTGAAACCGATCGGCTGGATGGATCAAAAACATCGACGCCGTGAAGGGGTCGGATTTTAGAAGATTTTTCACCGCCATCTTGCGACATGGTATAGGAAACGCCGCCCTACACCCCGCAAAATGGAGGCCGAAAGAGTTGTAGGTCGGCAATCCTTTGCCGACAAATCCTGCGTCGGCAAAGGATTGCCGACCTACAGCAGCTTCGGGCGTACACCACATTGGTACATGCGCTCGCAAGGAAACCGAGGGACGGGGGCATTCCCCTGAAAAGCGATAGAAGCAGGACAACCCTTTAACTAACAAGGAGAAATACGGGTGCTGAACTACTTGGGTCTTATTCCGCTTTTCCCATTGATCGGTTTTCTGATTCTGGTGGCGAGTCAGGGGAATATGCCGAGGCGCTGGGTGCCCTGGATCGGCGCCGGATCCGTCGGGTTGTCGGCGGTGCTCGCGGCGCTGGTCGGCATCGAGTTCTTGAGCGGCTCGCTCGAACCCTACCGTCAGACGCTGTGGACCTGGATGCGAGTGGGCCATTTCGCATCCGGCTTCTCGCTTTATCTCGACGCCTTGTCGCTGAACATGATGTTCGTGGTGACCGGCGTCGGATTTCTCATCCATGTCTACTCGGTCGGCTTCATGGCGGACGATGCCGGCTACGCCCGTTTCTTCGCGTACATGAATCTTTTCGTATTCGCCATGCTAGTCCTGGTTTTGGCGGACAACCTGGTGCTGTTGTACCTGGGCTGGGAGGGCGTCGGTCTGTGCAGCTATCTTCTGATCGGCTTCTGGTACGAGAATCCGGAGAACGGCGCGGCGGCCCGGAAGGCTTTCGTGATGACGAGGGTAGGCGATACGGCGATGGCGATAGGCCTGTTTCTTCTGTTCGCGCGGCTCGGCACCCTGGATATTCAAGCACTCTTGAACAGAGCCTCCGCGGCCTGGCCGGTCGGCTCCGGTATGGCCGCGCTCGCCGCCCTGCTGCTATTGGGCGGCGCGGTCGGCAAGTCGGCCCAATTGCCGCTGCAAACCTGGCTGCCCGACGCCATGGCCGGTCCGACGCCGATCAGCGCCCTGATCCACGCCGCGACCATGGTGACCGCCGGGGTTTATCTGATCGCCCGCACCCACACCCTGTTCGAACTGGCGCCCGCAGTGCTGCAATTGGTCGCCGCGGTCGGTGCCGTCACCCTGCTGATCGCGGGTTTCACCGCGCTGACCCAGCGCGATATCAAGCGGATTCTGGCGTACTCCACCATCAGCCAGATCGGTTACATGTTTCTGGCGCTGGGGGTGACCGCGTTCTCGTCGGCGATTTTTCATCTGACGACCCACGCCTATTTCAAGGCGCTCCTGTTCCTCGCCGCCGGAGCGGTGATTCACAGCTATCACCACGAACACGACATCTTCCGCATGGGAGGACTCAGAAAACGGCTGCCGATCGCGTTTTGGAGCTTCGTCATCGGCAGCGCCGCCCTGACCGCTCTGCCGTTCACCTCGGGCTATTTCAGCAAGCACGAGATCCTGGCTTCCGCCTTCCATGCGGAGAACGGCTTCTGGTTCTGGGCTGCCGGAACGCTAGGGGCGCTGTTGACCGGCATCTACAGCTTTCGGCTGGTGTTCATCGCCTTTTTCGGCCCGGAAAACGAGCGGGCTTCGGAGCATCTCGGGTTCGCCATGAGTGTCCCGCTCATCCTGCTGGGCGCACTGGCCTTGCTGGGCGGATTTGTTTCCATGCCGCTGGGTTCGGTGTTTCCGAGATCCGAACCGGGCGAGTTGGGATTGATCGCCGGGATCTTCACCGATCTGGCGCCGCTCGTCGGTGTGGGTATCGCGGTTCTCCTCTATCTGCTCCGAACCTACCCGGTCGAAGCCCTGACGGAAACCCGATGGGGCGATATGCTGCACCGCTTCTGGTTTAGCGGCTGGGGATTCGATTGGCTGTACGGAAAGCTGCTGGTCAACCCGTTCCGCTGGCTGGCCGCCGTCAATAGCAGCGATATCGCGGACGATATCTACCGGGGGATCGCGGCCGCCAGCCAGTATGCGCATCGCGCGTTCGCCGCCACCCAAACCGGACAATTGCGCTGGTATGTCGCCGCGTTCACGGGGGGAACCGTGTTGGCCATCGCGCTGGGGATTTTGTCGTGATGCTCGCGACGCTGATTCTGGTGCTGGCGGTCGGCGGCCTGCTCGCCTGGCAGGCGGAGCGCTACGGCACGAACGCCCCCCGCTGGATCGCCCTCGTGACGCTGATAGTGGACGGGGCGTTGCTGGTCCCTTATTTCGCCGGCGGCTTTCCCGAAGCCGGCGTTTGGCTGGACGATCTCCGCCTGCACTGGATACCCCGCTTCGGCATCAGCTTTCATCTCGGACTGGACGGCGTCAGTCTGTTGCTGGTCGCCTTGACGGTTTTTCTCGGTCTCATGGCCGTGGCGGCGTCCTGGACCGAGATCCGGGAGCGGGTGGGGTTTTTCCACTTCAATCTCCTGTGGACGCTGGCCGGCGTGCTAGGCGTGTTCCTCGCGCTGGATCTGTTTCTGTTCTTCGTGTTCTGGGAAATCATGATCGTACCCATGTATTTCCTGATCGCGCTGTGGGGACACGAGAACCGGGCTTACGCGGCGATCAAGTTCTTTTTGTTCACCCAGGTCTCGGGACTCTTGATGTTGCTGGCCATGGTGGTTCTGGTGATCATCCATCAACGAGATGCCGGCGTTTATACCTTCGACTACTTCGACCTCTTGCAGACGAGTCTCGAGCTCAATACCGCCTGGTGGCTGATGCTGGGATTCTTCATCGCCTTCACCGTAAAGCTGCCGGGCGTGCCGTTCCATACCTGGCTGCCGGACGCGCACACCCAGGCGCCGACCGGGGGCAGCGTCATTCTGGCGGGGGTGATGCTGAAAACCGGCGCCTATGGCTTGCTGCGTTTCGTGATCCCGCTGTTTCCCGAAACCGTTGCCGATTTTTCCCCCATCGCGATGGGATTGGGCGTGGCCGGCATTCTTTATGGCGGCATGCTCGCTTTCGCGCAGTCGGACATGAAGCGACTGGTCGCTTACAGCAGTGTCAGCCACATGGGGTTCGTGCTGGTCGGGCTGTTTGCCTGGAATGCGCTGGCGCTGCAAGGAGTGGTGATTACCTTGCTGGCCCACGGCATTTCGTCGGCCGCCCTGTTCGTCCTGGCCGGCGCGGTGCAGGAGCGCATCCATACCCGCGACATGAATCGGATGGGCGGGTTATGGACCGACGTGCCGCGCATGGCGGCCATCGGATTGTTCTTTTCCGTGGCTGCGCTCGGCATGCCTGGGCTCGGCAATTTCATCGGCGAGTTCCTGGTGCTGCTGGGCGCTTACCGGGTGGATGCCGCCATGACGGCAGCCGCGGCCTTGGGTTTGATCATAGCGCCGGTTTATTCGCTGATTCTGATTCAACGGGCTTTCCACGGCGAAACGCGGGAGATTCATCGAATCCGCGATTTCGGCGCGCGCGAATTGGCCCTGATGGGTTTTCT
Organism: Methylocaldum sp. GT1TLB; assembly: GCF_051027445.1. Taxonomy (NCBI): domain Bacteria; kingdom Pseudomonadati; phylum Pseudomonadota; class Gammaproteobacteria; order Methylococcales; family Methylococcaceae; genus Methylocaldum; species Methylocaldum sp. GT1TLB. The sequence continues at coordinate 2,895,836 of NZ_CP194898.1, read as the reverse complement.
GATCGTGGCGACGGTTTGGATCGGGATGTATCCGCAGTCCATGCTGGACGTCTCCGATACGTGGCTGAAGAATAGTTTGAGAGGCTGGGGAGAGGGCGTCGCCCAGCCGAATGATTCGCAACCGCCGGGCGAGCGTTTGGCGGATCGGGGAGAGCCATGATCACCACAACCGATCTTCTCGCGCTTTTGCCTTTGATCGTGCTGTCGGCCGTGGCGGTGATCGTGATGCTGGCCATCGCCGTACACCGCAATCATCGTCTCGCCTTCCTCCTGACGGTCGCCGGCATTCTGATCTCGCTGATCACGGTCCCGCTGGTTTCGGATCTCGTGCCGAGGCTGATCACGCCGCTCGTGCTGGTGGATCGCTACGCCCTGGTCTTTACCGTCATGGCCTACGCCGCGGGCCTGGTCGCGGCGGTGCTGTGCTGGGAGTATTTCCGCGTTCGCGAGGGCCACCAGGAAGAAGTATATCTGCTGATTCTGACGGCGCTGCTGGGTGCCGGAGTTCTGGCGGCCGCCCATCATTTTGCGTCGTTCTTCCTGGGGCTCGAGATCCTCAGCGTGTCGCTGTTCGCGCTCATCGCCTATCCGCTGCGCGAAATCCGGGCGTTGGAAGCGGGCATCAAATATCTCGTGCTGTCCGGCGTAGCCTCGGCCTTCCTGCTGTTCGGCATGGCCTTGGTCTACGCCGAGACGGGCACCATGGAGTTCGCGGTCTTGGGCGGGAGGCCCGGAACCTTTCCTTCCGTCATCGGAACCATTCTGATCCTGGTGGCCGTGGGTTTCAAACTATCGCTGGTGCCCTTTCATCTGTGGACCGCCGACGTCTATCAAGGGGCGCCGGCGCCGATCACGGCCCTGCTCGCCACGGTTTCCAAGGGCTCGGTTTTTATCCTGCTGCTGCGCTACGGACTGGAAAGCGGCGTTTTTCGCGTTCCGGTGGTGAGCGTACTTCTGGCCTTGATCGCCGTGGTTTCCATGCTGGTGGGCAATTTTCTCGCCTTGCGGCAGAACAATGTCAAGCGCATTCTGGCCTATTCCTCGATAGGTCACATGGGCTATCTGCTGGTGGCGCCGGTCGCGGCGAACGTCGTTGGCGGAAACTTGGCGGCCGAGGCGCTGCTGGTTTATCTCGCCGCTTATTTCGCCATGACGCTGGCGGCATTCGGCGTGGTGACGGTGATGAGTCCGGCCGATCGCGAAGCGGAGGAGTTGGACGATTATACCGGCCTGTTCTGGACTCGTCCCTGGCTCGCGACCGTGTTCAGCGTGGCGCTCCTCTCTCTGGCCGGCATACCGCTGACCGCCGGTTTCATCGGCAAGTTCTATTTGTTCACCGCCGGAAGTCAGGGGGCGCTCTGGATGTTGCTGGGCGCGCTCATCATCGGCAGTGGGCTGGGGCTCTACTATTACATCCGCATCGTCTTTCAAATGGCCCAAGCGCCCGCCGCGCTGCAAGCGAGACCGGAGGCCCGGCCGGTCGGGGCGCATCTGGTGCTGGCGATATTGCTTCTCCTGATTTTCGGCCTGGGGGTTTACCCGGCTCCCTTCATCGATCTGCTGCATCCGGAGATCAACGTTCCGAAGCAAAGCGCCGCGCAGCAGTAGATACCGTCTTAGAAATCACGATGCAAGCCCATGATTGGGATCGAACGGTCGGCCGGACTTAAGGACGCCGTAGGCCAGGACGAGGAGCTTGCGCATGGCGGCGCCGACGATGAGTTTGCCGTTCTTGCCTTGGGCTTTAAGGCGTTCGCAGAAGGCCCGGATCAGTGGGTTATGGCGCCAGGCGACGATGGCCGGCATATAAAGGGCCTTGCGGAGCAAGGCATCGCCGGTCTTGGACAGGCGGGTGTGGCCTTTCCACTTCCCGGACTGGTGCTCTTTGGGCGAGAGGCCCGCAAAGGCGGCGACGCTGCGCGCGTTTTCGAAGCGGTGAACGTCGCCCAGGGCGGCCAGCAGCACCGGGATGGTGGCGTCGCCTAAACCGGGGATGGTGTCGAGCAGGTCACGCCGTTGGCGGAGGTCCGGATCGTGGTCGATGTGCTCCCGGATGCGTTGTTGGGTAGCGGCGATCTCGGTGTCGAGGGTGGCGAGCACGGCTTCGATGGAGGCGCGTACGGTGGGGTCGGCCCCGTCCAGGCGGTTTTTTTCCATCTGCCGCATCTCGAGGAGGCTCTCGAGCCGACGCACTAAGGCTTGTAATTGGCGCACGGCCGGCGGAGGCGGCTGCCAGAGCAGAGGCCGTTGGCTGAGACAGAAGCGGGCGATGCGCTTGGCATCGCTTTTATCGGTCTTGGTGCGGCTCAGTTCGGCTTGGCCGAAGGCGTGGATTTGGGCGGGGTTGACCACGCTGACGGCGAGGCCGTGGTCGACCAGGAACAGGGCCAAGCCCTCACCATAGCGGCCGGTGGCCTCCAGGCATACGTGGGGCGTTGGGAAGGCTTGCAGCCAGGCCAGGAACGCCTTAAACCCTTCGGGCGTGTTCTGGAAGACCTTGGTTTTGTACTTGCCGTTGCGTAGCGCGGCGGCGTCGAACTTGGCTTTGGCGATGTCGATACCGATGGGGCTGAACGTCATAGGGTCTCCTGGGTCTGCGTTGACGATGGGGCAAAGTGCTGACCGATCGAAACCGCTCCTGCCGGGTTCAGCCTTATCCATCCAGGGTGTTGCCCAAGGCAGCCCTACGATACCGTTCGAACTCTATGGCGAGGAAGGGACGCTGGGGGACGATCTACGGCGCGGGCTTCAGGCCCAAGGTCGGCAACGTCTTGCCCAGCGTCTGGGTCCGATGATCAGTCGGAGATTCTGCCTCTTGTGGAATCCAGAATCGAGATATAAGGTCGGCAATCCTTTTCCAATCGCAAACGGGCGTTTAGAGCGTTTTCCGAATCGGTGTAAGGGATTCGGATATGTAGGTCGGCAATCCCTTGCCGACGTATCGGCTCGGCGAAGGGCTTTGTCGGCAAGGGATTGCCGACCTACGTTCTCCCCTCCCGGAACGAATCCGTACACCGGGATGGAAAACGCTTTAAGTACATTCCGCAAATATTTGCGGAATCTCGATAGATTAGCTTGATTGGCGGGGTTGTCCTGCAGGTTGCCTATGCCGCAAGACTTCCCTGAATGTACTTAATCGGCCCCTTCCAATCGCAAACGGTCGCTTTAGTCGCGACCCTTCCAATCGCAAACGGCATCTCTGGGAGCGCCAGAGCTGCCCTTCCGACAAAGCCCTTCGCCAACTCGGTGTGTCGGCAAAGGATTGCCGACCTACGAATTTCCCGATCCTCGCCGCTGAACGGCGGTGAAAAACACTCTAACAGGCCATTTGCAGTCAATCCTTCCGTGCGAGTGGAAACTGCTCCAAGAACCCTTCGCCAAAAATAATCCAATCCTCATCTGATTTTAATTTTTCCCTCGGCAGTTCGCTCATCTTGCTCCCGTAGGCTAATGCTCGAAGGCTGTCTCTGTCTCCGTACTCGGCAGCCTTCTCGATGTCGCGAGGAATAACAAGAGGTTCACGAACATGCCACTCGGTTTTGGAATCGTATTCAGAGGACTTTACAAACAGTATGGGCACACAGTGATCGTGTTGTTGAGATTTCTGGACATCGCGATGCTGCTGGCCGCTGCTTGGGTCGCCTTTTATTTCTGGCATCAGAAGCCGGTCATCGATCAGGACCATAGGGTCGTGATCGCTCTCGGCATTCTGGGAGCCATCATTTTCTTCGAGATCGGGCAGATTTATCGCCCGTGGCGTAACGACGCGATGCGGGGGGAACTGGTCCGCATCCTGCGAGCCTGGCTATTCACCTTGATCTCGGTCGTATCCATCGTCGCCCTGGTCCGCTTGCATGTGTGGCTTGGTTCCAGCTATCGCTGGATCGCGACCTGGGGCGTGCTGGGCTTTCTGTTCGTCGTTCTCTCGCGAGCGGTGCTTTCGCGCGTGCTCCGGATATTGCGCGCCCGCGGCTGGCAGCAAGGCCGGATCGTGATGGTCGGGCTGAACGAGATGGCGATCGCCGCGAGCCGGCAGTTGAACGAATCGCCGTGGGCCGGTTTGCAGGTGATCGGTTATGTCGACGACCGCGCCAATCCCAGAGGGCTGGCCGGAGATGTTTCCCTGCCTCGGCTCGGCGGGCTCAAGGATCTGGCGTCCCTGGTGACGCGCGAAGCCATCGACGAAGTCTGGGTTGCGTTTCCGTTCAAGGGCGAGTCGCGCGCGGAGCAGGTGCTTCACGAACTGCGTCATTTGCCGGTCAGCATCCGGCTGGTGATCGACTGCTTCGCTTTCAAGATGAGCAAGTTCCTGAATCTGAACGAAGTCGCCGGCATCCCGACGCTCGATATTTCGGTGTCGCCGTTGCACGGCATCAACCGCTACATCAAGGAAATCGAAGACCGTCTGTTGGCACTCGTTCTCCTGATCCTGGCAAGCCCGGTGATGCTGTTCATCGCCGTCGGGGTAAAACTCAGCTCGCCGGGGCCGGTGTTCTATCGACAGGAGCGGGTAGGTTGGAACAATCGCTCGTTCGTTATGCTCAAGTTCCGGTCCATGCCGATGAACGCGGAGTCGAAAACCGGTCCGGTCTGGGCGAAGCCCGGCGAAAACCGCGCCACGCCGTTCGGGGCCTTCCTGCGCAAGAGCAGCCTGGACGAACTGCCGCAGCTCATCAACGTACTCATGGGCGACATGTCGCTGGTGGGTCCGCGGCCCGAGCGCCCGGATTTCGTGGAAGTGTTCAAGGATCAGGTGCCGAACTACATGAAGAAGCACATGGTGAAGGCCGGCATCACCGGCTGGGCGCAAGTGAACGGCTGGCGCGGCGACACCGACCTGAACAAGCGCATCGAGCACGATCTTTATTACATCCAGAACTGGTCGGTCTGGTTCGATCTGGAGATCGCCATGAGAACCGTCGTGTCCGGCTTCGTCAACAAGAACGCCTATTGATGTGGGCCTTGCGGGAAAGGGGTAAGCATCCATGATTGCATCGTCATTTTCGAATTCGTTGGTCGGGAAGCCGGGGGCGCTGGCCGGGATTCTGGCGCTGTGGCTGTCCGTTTTTCTCCCCGGCTGTTCGCTGACCCCCGGCATGGATATGAAGCGGGGCAGCGATATCTCGGACGCGACCGTGCCGGTCATGAAGGACGGCAAGCTGGTCAAGGAGAAGGTCAAGATCGTGCCGATCACCGCCGATTTGATCATCGAGCGGGAAAACGCAAGACTGCAAGACGCCAGCAAGCTCACCCTGCCGAGCTCGGAAGCGGGGGCGGGGCCGTACCGGGTCGGGCCGCACGACCGATTGCAGATCACGGTTTGGGATCACCCCGAGCTCAACGATCCGGGCGGAGAGAAGATTCTGCCCGAACTGGCGGGCAAGGTCGTTCAAGATGACGGCACGATTTTCTACCCCTATGTCGGCACCGTTCACGTGGCGGACAAAACCGTGTCCGAAATCAGGGATCTGTTGAGCGAGGGGCTTTCCAAATATTTCAAGAAGGTCAAGCTCGATGTCCGCGTGCTCTCGTTCGAGGCCCACAAAGTTGCCGTGGTCGGCGAGGTGAAACATCCGGGGGTCCAGTCGATGGTGGATACGCCGCTCAATGTCGCGGAAGCCATCAGTCGCGCGGGTGGCGTGACGGCGGAGGCGGATTTGAGTCACGTGACCTTGTCGCGCGGGGAAAAGCTCTATCCGATCAACCTCCAAGCCCTTTATGAACAGGGCAATAACGGCCAGAACTTGCAACTGATGGACGGCGACGTGCTGAACGTACCCGATCGCTACCACAGCAAGGTCTTCGTCACCGGCGAAGTGGGGCGGCAGCAGGCGCTGCAAATCCACAAGGGCAAAATGACGCTCGCGCAGGCTTTGTCGGAATCCAACGGAGTCGACTTCAATACCTCCAACACGGAGGAGATTTACGTCATTCGGGCCGGACAGACCAAGCCGGAAATTTTTCAGCTCGACGGAGAATCGCCCGATGCCATGATTCTGGCCGAACAATTTTCGCTGCAGCCGCACGACATCGTTTTCGTGGGTACGGCGGGTGTCACTCAATGGTCGAGGGTACTCAACCAGTTGCTGCCGTCGTCCTTTAGCCAGGTCATGACCCGAGGGGCGTTTTATGGGTTCTAGCCCGGTTGCCGGAAGCGCTTCGTCTTTCGACTTCTCTCCCGAAGCAGAACCCGCAGTAGGTCGGGAATCCTTTCCCGACGCTAATGGATACTACCGGCACCTTCGTCGGCAAAGGGTTGCCGACCTACAACTGACGGTTCGTAGACCGAGATAAGCCTGGCCGGCGTGAAATCGAAGGGGCGTTTGTTGTTCCCGGCAAATGGCTTCGAAGATACGAATGGACTTCAGTCTCTTTCAACCGAATCGATATGTGGATTGAGTCATGAATATGCACGGACATAACGAGATTAGCCTGCTCCCGCCGCCGAACCTGTCGCGGATCGAGGAGCCGAGCGTCAGCATCAGGGACTATGTCGATCTGTTGCTCGAAGGCAAGAAAACCATCCTTCTGACATTGCTTTCGATATTGACGGTGACGGTGGTCTATCTGATCTTCGCGCCCCGCACGTACAAGGCGGATGCCCTGTTGCGGATCGACAAGAACAAGGCACTGCTCACGGCCCCGCTCCGCAGCGAGGCCAGCAAGTCTCCGGCCGAGGCCGAAAATCCGAGGGCGCAGCGGGAGGTCGAAATCCTGAGATCCCGTTCGGTTCTCGGCAAGGTCGTCGACGGTCTGAATCTGACGGTGGAGGTCACGCCCAGGTATCTTCCTCTGATCGGCGAGACGCTCGCGCGCTGGCACGATCCGCATGACGGCGTGGCCGGCGCCTGGTGGGGCTTCAACCGCTGGGCCTTCGGCGGCGAGAGGATCAAGGTCGCCGAGTTCACCGTTCCCGATCGGTATCTGGGAAAAGACTTCACCCTGATCGCTCTGGACGGCGGGCGCTTTCAACTGCTCGACCCCAAGGGAGAACCGGTGGGCGAGGGACGGGTAGGCGACAGCGTCGAGATCGATGTGGGCGAAGCCGTACCGGTCGTGATCAAGGTTTCGGAACTCAAGGCCCATCCCGGCACTTATTTCGATCTGACCCGGGAAAGCCGACTGACGGCCATCGAAAAACTGAAGAAGGCGTTCACCGTCAAGGAAGCCTCCAAGGATACGGATATTCTCAACGTCGAACTCAAGGGGCGCGAGCCTGAGCAGCTCGCCAAATCGGTCAACGACATCGCCACGACCTATGTAAATGCGACGGTGAACTGGGAATCGGCGGAAGCCGGGCAAAAATTGGCCTTCCTCGAAAGCCAGTTGCCTGTCGTGAAGGAGCGTCTGGAACGGGCGGAGCAGGCATTGAGCGCATACCGGCAGCAACACGGCGCGGTCGACATCTCCGCCGAGGCCGAGGTGCTCTTGAAGCAGGCGGCGGAAATGGAAACCCTGGGCATCCAGCTCAGACAAAAGTACGAGGAACAGACCCAGCGCCTTACGGACGCGCACCCCGACATGATGGCGACCAAAGCCCAGATCGGCCGGGTCGAGCGCAAGCTGGCGGACCTCAACAAGCGGATCAAGGAGCTGCCGCGCACGCAGCAAAACATGGTGAGCCTGTCGCGCGACGTGCAGGTCAATACCGAGCTGTATACCTCGCTGCTGAACAGTGCCCAGGAACAGCGCGTGGCCGCCGCGGGATCGATCGGCAATTCCCGTATCGTCGATTTTGCCGTTATCCCGGAAAAACCGCACTGGCCTAAGCCGATGCTTCTTATCGCCATAGCCACGGTGCTGGGCATGACCTTGGGGGCGGCGATCGTATTCCTGCGCAATTCGCTGCAGCGTCACGACAATTACCCGGCACTGCTGGAATACCGGGTCGGGATTCCCCTTTACGCGGCGATACCGCACAGCAAGAAGCAAAAGCGTCTGGCGAGACTGGTCGATCAGGATCAACCGGCGGTGCTGGCCAGCCAGGCGCCCCACGACATTTCGGTCGAATCGTTGCGCGCCCTGCGGACGACTCTGGAAGCCACACTCGCCAGCGGCGAAAGCAAGATCATCATGATCAGCAGTCCCGCGCCCGGCATGGGTAAATCTTTCGTCAGTTCGAATCTGGCTGCGCTGTTGGCCAGCATCCGGAAACGGGTGCTGATCATCGACGCCGACCTCCGCAACGGTCGGCTGCATGAAGCCTTTTCCGTTCAGAAAGAACAGGGGCTCTCGGATCTCCTTGCCGGTACGGCTTCTCTGGCCGAGACGATCACCAGCCTTCCCGAGGTGGGAGTGGATTTCATCTCGAAGGGGCGGAACGTGTCCAACCCCGCGGAATTGCTGGTGCTTGGCGGCCTGGACGCGATCCTGGAGGACCTGAAAGCCTTCTACAACCACATCGTGATCGACTCGCCGCCAATCCTGGGCGCCACCGACGCCGCCATCATCGGCAAACACGCCGACGCCACCTTCCTGGTGGTCAAGGAAGGACGCTACACCGCGCAGGAACTGGAGGTCAGCTTCCGCCGATTCCAGCACGTGGGCATCAAGCCGAACGGCTTCATCATGAACGACATGAAAGAAGGGTCGTCGTATTACCCGTATTACGGGTATGCGTATCCGAAGGCGGTTTAAAAGGATTTTGGTTTTTTCTAGCGTGAGGAAGCTGGTTGATGTTAGGCAAGCACATAGATGTTCGCCTTCGGCGGGGATTTGTTTTAAAGCGGGGTGCCGCCCCGCACGCGGGCTACGCTGCGAAGTCCGTCCGTGGACTTCGCCCTTCGGGCCAGCGTTCCGCTGTCCCAATTCGCTCCTGGCGAATTGGTCTTTTGCTCGGCCAAAAGAAAGTAGCCAAAGAAAAGGCCGCCCGGTTGCCGCTTGTCTCCTGCACTCCTCACTTTCGGCGAGAGGCGATCGAAGGGCCATCCTTGGCCCCCGATCGCCGCGCAGAATCCATTCTGCGCCCCTTACGGGTTATTCCCGCCGAAAGCTCCGGTGCTCGGCGCGGCAAACGGGAGGAAAACACACGTCCTTGTCCGCTTAAACAACTCTATCCACACTCCACTGGCGAGATCGGCGATCGCCTCACAGTAGCCTGTTTCGGGATTGAGCATTGTTCGATAAAAAGGATTTCGGTCTCCTTCCCGTATGGCGACCCCGAGCATCGGAGCCTCGGACCGGAACAGCCTGAAGGGGCGCGCGAGGGATCGCGCGCGGCGACCGAGGGACAGGGATGGCCCTTCGGTCGCCCCCGGTCCGAGGCGAGAAGCGCAGGATTAGGGGCGCCATTCGGGCGGCCTTTCTTTTGGGTACTTTTCTTTGGCCGCACAAAGAAAAGTATCTCGCCGGCGGGGTGAGACCCGCATCCAAATAACCCGCCGCATTAGCGGCACCATTAAAGAGAGCTTTGGTTGGCACTGCAAACAGCCAAGAAACTTTATAAACGATGAAAATCCGACTCGAAAAAGACCTACCCGTACTTCTGATCGCTCTGGTGAGCGTGTCGGCTCTTGCCTCGCTGCCTCAGGTCGAATCGGCGTGGAACGGGGTCAAGGAGGTTTACGGAGAGCAGGATTTCGGGTTGCGCATCTTGCGCGAAGTGATGCTGGTGGTCGTGGTCGGCTATGCGGCGCTGGAACGGCGGTTCTGGAACGGCGCGGCGACCGGTTCGATGTTCGCTTTTCTCGCGGTGGTCGCGAGCTATGCGCTGTTCGAGGTCGCCTACGCGCTGTTTCTGGATTTGCCGCTGGTGGTGCCGATGTCGGGGCTTCGCGTGTTCGAATACCTGCCGCTGGCGCTGATCGGCTTCATGACGGCGCGGCTGGGCGCGGCCGAGACGGTTATTCTGAAGTTCACGTCTTACCTTCGTTATTACATCGTCCTGCAAGGCGTGTTGGCCATTGCCCAGGCGCTGTGGGCGCCGCCTCTGGTCGGCGTGTCGATTCTGGGCGGCGGCCGTCCGTTCGGCACTTTCGTCAGTCCCAATCTGTTCGGCGCGGCGATGTCGACCTGCACACTTTTCTTTGCGCTGGCCGAAGCCCCAAACGTCCGGAAATGGATGTACGCGACCACCTTCCTGGCCTTGCTGAGCGGCTCTCGGACGGCGCTGCTCAGTTCCTTCCTGGTTCTTTTCTTTCAGTTCTTTTCGAAGGTCCGTCCCCGCGACCGCTGGGCCCTGGTTCTGCCCGCGCCGGCGCTCGCGGTTGGTGCACTGCTGTTGGCTTCGAGTCCGCTGCTGAGCGGCCGGGACGATGCCGATCCCACGCAGGACGGCCGCATCGCGCTGTGGCAAAGAATGCTGAGCAACAATATCAATGACATGCCGGATCTTCTGTTCGGCTGGGGGCTCGGGCTAGGTTCCAACACCATCAACGTTTTGTTCGGCGCCGAACATTTTCCGGGGCAGTTCGATTCTGACAGCCTGTATCTTTTTCTGCTCAACGGGTACGGCTTGATCGGCCTCTTGGCTTATCTGGTGTTCGTCTGGATGTCCGCCAAAATGTCCGGTTATCCGCAAAAGGGATTGGCGATGACCTTTATCGTCGTGGCGGGTCTGCCGTTCAATCTTTGGGAGTATTTTCCCCAGAATGCGATGCTGATGTTCCTGTGGGGCGCGGTCGTGGGGACCGCGCGTGCGCCGAATTTACAGCCGTCGCGAGCGACGGCGGCGAGTTACCGCGGCTATGGCGAACAAATCCGTTAAACCCTCGTCGGGACGGCGAATCTTCGGAGACGCATCTTGGGCATTGCTCGGCCAGGTTGGGTCGGGCGTGGTGCTTCTTTTGGGCACCCGGATCATCACCGAATTGGTTTCGCCCGAGGTTTACGGCCAGGTCGCCTTGCTGACCGGCATCGTGGCGCTCGGCGTCGGCATTTTTGCCTATCCGTTTATCTGTGCGGGAATGCGTCTGCTGCCGGAGTGTCTGGAACCGGGCAAGCGGTCGGCGTTGCACCGGGTCGTCCGCGGTCTGGCCGCGCGTTCAAGCACAGTCGCCGTGTTTTTTCTGGCGTTCGGAGGGGCGGCGTACAGCCAGATGACCGGGTTGGATCCCTGGTTGTTCGGGGTCGCTGCCCTGCTTTTTTTAGCTACCGTGCGCCGGGAAATAGGATTCCAATTGTTGATCGGCGAACGCCGGCAGCGCGAAGCCAGCCTTTGGCAGACCAGCGACGGCATTCTGCGGCCGCTGTTCGCCATTCTGCTGGTGTGGTACTGGGGGCCGAACGCCGCCTGGGTGCTTCTGGGTTACGCCTTTGCCAGCATCGCCGCGAATACGGTCTGGTCGTTCGTTCACAGGCCCAAACGGAGCAAAAGGATCCGGCATCGTCCGGCAGTTCTGCGGAACCTAAAACGGGACGTCAGGGCTTATGCGGTGCCGCTGATTCCGATGGAACTCTTGTCCTGGTTCAGCGGCCTGGGCGACCGGTATATCGTCGGCTATTTGATGACGGCGGCGGATGTCGGCATCTACGCGGCCGCATACACCCTGACCAACGAGGCGTTCAACCGTAGCGCCATCGTGCTGTTGCGCACTTTTCAGCCGGTGTACTTTCAGCATTTCTCGGCGGGCCGGAAAGAGCAGGCGTTCAAGATCTTCTGGATTTGGCTGGGTTGCGTCGCCGCCATGGGCATAGCGGGCGTCGTGGCCCTGGTGGTGCTGAAAGACTGGGTGGCCGGCTTGCTGCTGGCGGGGAGCTATCACTCCGCGGCCGTACTGATGCCCATCATCGGGGCCGGTTGCGCGCTGCAAGCCTTGGGTATGGTGGCCTCGCAACCTCTGCTGGCGGTCAAGCGGACGCGGCCCTTGCTGGTCGGCCGTTTGTGCGGGGCCATCGCCGCCGCCGTCGCCATACCCTTAATGATTCAGAAATACGGCCTGATTGGCGCGGCCATGGCCGCTCCCGTTTATTTCGGCATCGAGGCCTTCGTCATGGCCATGCTGGCGAGGCCTTGGCGGATGATGGGCGCGGCTCGGCGGGAGGGCTTGTATCCGGAGCCCGAGGCTACAAGTTGTTGAACGGAGCGGATGATCCGAATCTGGAAGATTCGCCTTTCGAAATTGATTTCAACCCAGAAGTTGTGAAAAACCGTAGCGAGCGGCCCGCCTCCGCGCCGACAAATCGGCACGACAGCCGATTTGCACGGCAGTGCCGCCCCCGGAGGGTGCCGCACAGGGAACGTGCGGCATGACAAGCGCAGGCGTACATTGGAGTACGTTGAGCATCGCAGGAGTGGAGGCGGGCCGCGCAGTAGGTTTCTTCACAACCTCGTATTCCATAGGAGTTAGGTAAATGCCCGTACCTCTGTATTTTTTCTCTGATATCGCCTGGGACGAGAGCGATGCGGTGCTGGCATCGACGGGTTCCGCCATATACGGAGACATTCTGCGGGAATGCGTTGCCTGCGGCAGCGAGAATCTACGCTTTTGGCGAAGGAAGCGTTACCAGTACACCCTGGACAGCAGCGTCGAGACCTTTCATATCTGGCGCTGCTCCGATTGCGGTACCGGTTTTCTGAATCGGCCGCCTCATGCGGATTGGCTGAAAACCATTTACCAATACTCGGGCCAAGCGCTTACCGAACCGGTGACGGTCGCGGACATCCTCGCGCGCGAAGCGAAATTCCCCAACATCACGGTCGACGCCGCACGCATGGCGCGCGATGCGGATCGGTATAACGGTTCGGGAAACAAACGAGCGCTGGATATCGGTTCGGGTTTCGGATTCTACACGCAGGCCCTCAGAAGAGAAGGTTATCGCACCGTCAGCATCAATCCCGGCAGATATGAAAATGCCGTTTTCAAGGAGCTCAACGGGGACGAGCCGATACCTCTCATGTTCGACTCCTTTCAGGATTCAGAACCTTATGGGGTAGTCATGATGTCGCAGGTGCTGGAGCACCTTTTGGGACCGGAACAGGCGATCAGGAAAGTATCCGGACTATTGGCACCGGGCGGCGTTCTGGCTTGTGCCGTGCCCAATTTCGAATCGTTTAACGTGAAACTGCTCGGTACTCAGGATAATGCCTGTTTATGGGTGCCGGAACATGTCAATTACTTTACGGAAAAAGGTTTGAGATTACTGCTCGAACATAACGGACTTAAGGTGGTGAAAATGGAACAGACAACCAGAATTCAACCGAAGGCACTGGCAAAACGCATCAAAGCCGGACAGATGTTGTCGTCTTTTCTGGAATCCCTGGTGATAAACCTGCAAAAGCCGTTTTCGCAAGTTGTCAATTCGCTGGGAATGGGCACGTATATCAGCGTATACGCCGTCAAATCGTAGCTGGTTCAACGGAAGAGATGAAATGAATAATCGTATGCTGACCATCGTGATTTTGACCAAGAACGAGGAAGACAATCTCCCCCGTTGCCTGGACGGGATACCCAACCGATACCCCGTCGTGATCGTGGACTCCGGGAGTACCGACCGGACGATTTCGATCGCGAAAGAGCGCGGCTGCACGGTTTACGAAAATCCCTGGCCGGGCTTCGCGGAGCAGCGCAACTTCGCGCTGCAGCGCTGCAATATCCGAAGCCGCTGGGTTTTATTCGTCGACGCGGACGAGATTTATCCGGTTAGATTCTATAACTGGTTCGAATCGCAGATCGCCGCCTCGGATTCGATCGATGTCGTGATGGCGCCGTCGATTCTTTATCTGCGCGGGAAACGGCTCGATTACGCTCCGGGTTACCCGATTTATCATCCGAGACTGGTGCGCAGGGATACCGCAAAATTCGTTACCAATCATACCGGTCATGGCGAGGCCGTGCTCGATACTTGCCGTATTTCGTATTCGCCCATTCCTTACGACCATTATTTCTATCACGGCGAAATCATCGAATGGATGCACAAGCATGTCGGCAAAGCGGCGCAGGAAGTGAGGCTGCATCCCACCGCGGGAGCCGTGATGACGGCGCGCGGCCGCTTGAGCGTTTGGCTCGGGCGCTCGGTATTCAGGATATTCGCCAGATTTCTGTATCACTTCGTACTGCGGCGGGGTTTTTTGGACGGCGCCGCAGGGCTGGAGTTCGCTCTGATGTTCACCTGGTATGAGGCCACCATATACCTGCAAGCAAAGGCGGACGCCAATCGGAAACCGGTTTCTTCGGAGGGCGTGACGCCTTGCTCGAAAGTCATCCTTGAATAAAGGAGGAGGTATTTGCTATGAAGTGCTCACTTATTCTAGCGACGCTTGGAAGGGATATAGAACTGATTTATTTCTTGAATTCATTGCAGAATCAGACTTATCGAGATTTCGAGCTGATTGTCATCGACCAAAACAGAGACGGAAAAATAGATTCCGTCATCGCATCCTGCAAGACCCGCTTTCCGGTAAATCACATAAAAGTGGACTTCAAGGGAAATTCGAGAGCCAGAGATTACGGCATCCGCTTTGCGCAAGGGGATATCATCGCATTTCCCGACGACGATTGCGTTTACGAAAAAGACGTTCTGAAAAAAGTGGTCGAGGAATTCCGGGATAAACCGAACATCGCCATTTTATCGGCCGGTTCTTACGATTTTTCGGAAACCCGGTTCAGTATAGGCGTCAATTCGAAATGGCCCAGATATTTCTCCCAGTTCTATATGATGGGCGTCGAGTTTACCCACTTTTTCAACCTGAAAAGGATGGATCGGAGCGAGTTTTATCTGGATCACGAGTTCGGAATAGGGGGCAAATATCCGGGCGCCGAAGGATTCGAGTTGCTTTACCGGTTGCTGCGCGCCGGAAACAAGGCTTTTTATGACCCGGACATAAAGATATATCATGCCGATAAGGACAATTATAAAGTCGGCACGGACAGGATGCTTTTGTATTCCGCAGGGGTCGGCGCCTATATCCGGAAGTTCACGAACGAATATGATTTGTCGATGCTGTATTACATTGCGAGAAAAATGTTTGTCGCACCCGTGATAAAAATGATGGTGGCCGCGGTATTGATGAATCGGAAAAGGTTCGTTTATTCCTATAACAATTTGATCGGCGTATGGCGGGGCTTTTGCGCATATGGGAGATACGGCCATGGATAATGTGATGGATGTAGGGGTCGTTTCGACGCACATTCCTCCCGCCAAAGGTTATGGCGGCGTATCGGTAACGGCCGCGGTCTTGACCAAGGCATGGGCGGAGTCGGGGCTCAAGATTTCGCTGGTATCCTCCAGCGAATCGATCGACCGCCGGCTGGAACCGTCGGACGTGCGATTGGGCGATACGGTGGAGGTCGGTCTGTACCGGTCTTATGGGTTCAAGCGCTGGGGGTTCGGGCTCGGGGCCATCCCCAAGCTGTTCGGATTGTGCGTCAAGGCGCCGGTCGTCTATATCCATGGCATCGCCACCTGGCCGTCCACGCTTGCGGCCATCTTCTGCGTGCTGCTTAGACGCCGTTTCATGGTTGCGGTGCACGGCGGTCTGATGCCCGAGCACGTCGCCCTGATCCGCCGGCGGAAACCGCACAAGTGGCTGTTCTATAGATGGCTCACGTTTCCCACGTTACGGCGAGCGATCGCCATTCATTGCACCAGCGAGACCGAAGCGGAAGGGGTCAGGAATGTCCTCGGCGAGGATGCCCGCATCCTGCTGGTTCCGAACGGCATCGACAGCCGGGGCGTGACGGTTGCGGATTATCCCGAGGGAGAAGGCATACAGATCTGTTTTCTCGGCCACATTCAGCAGGAAAAAGGCATCAACGCGTTCATCCGAGCCTGGCTCAGGACCCGGCGCGAAGCCGACCGCCTGGTGGTCGCCGGACGCAGCGTGGACGGGGCTTATTTCAAGGAATTTCAGGCTCTGGTCGAGCAGGCCGGCGGGGCCATCCGTTATCGAGGTTATCTCGGACAGGCCGAGGTCGCGGCGCTGCTGGCGGACAGCCATTATCTCGCGCTTCCGTCCGGCCTCGAGGAAACCGGCGGCATGCGCGAGAACTTCGGCAACGTGGTGGCCGAAGCCATGGCCGCTGGACGGCCGGTCCTGGTCGCCAGAGGCTTGGCTTGGGATCATGTCGAAGCCATGGCCGCCGGCTTCATCTTCGACCGCAGCGAAGATTCGGCATGCGAAATCCTGCGCCGGGCGCAGTCGTTGAGCCGAACGGACTGGGAACGGATGTCGGAAAACGCTAGACGGTACGTCGAGACGCATCTCGATCCGGTAAGGCTTGGCGAGCAGGTCTGGCGGGTGCTGAAGGGCTCCAATACGACCGCTTCGTCTCAGGAAATAGCCCTTTGCAGGCCGGAATAAGCTCTTCGACAAGCTCAGGATAGACCCTTCGACGAGCTCAGGACAGGCATCCCGTACCCGGCCGTTTCCCCGGCACAAGACCGTATTCACTCGCATTACTCGGAGTTTTCGCATGACCAAGATCGGCCTGATTGTTCCAACCCTGAATGCAGGCGGCCTCTGGAAAACCTGGCTCGCCGCGTTCGATCGACAAACCCGAAAGCCGGATTGCCGCCTGGTCATAGACTCTTCGTCCAGCGACGACACGGCTGTCCTGGCGCGTTCCCACGGTTTCGCCGTGCATGTCATCGCCAAGGCGGATTTCAACCATGGCGGAACCCGCCAGTTCGGGATCGGCCTTTTGCCGGAAGCCGAGATCATCGTCTTCCTGACCCAGGATGCCTTGCTCGCCGGCCCCGATGCCATCGAGCGCCTTCTGGAAGCGTTTGCGGACGAGCGGGTCGGGGCTGCATACGGACGGCAGCTTCCTCATCGGGACGCCAGGCCGATCGGCGCCCATGCTCGTCTTTTCAATTACCCACCGCAGAGCCAGGTGCGAAGCTTCGATGATCGCCGCCGGCTCGGCATCAAGACCGCGTTCATATCCAATTCGTTTGCCGCTTACCGGCGCAGTGCTCTATTCGCGGTGGGCGGGTTTCCCACCGACACCGTCATGAACGAAGACACCTTCGTCGCCGGAAAAATGCTGCTGTCGGGCTGGAAAATCGCCTACCGCGCGGATGCCCAAGTCCACCATTCGCACGACTATTCTTACGCGGACGAATTCAAGCGCTATTTCGATATCGGCGTGTTTCACGCCCGCACCCCTTGGTTGCAGCAAACCTTCGGAAAAGCGGCCGGCGAAGGTCGGCGCTACGTCCTGTCGGAACTTCGCTATCTCGTGAAAAACGCGCCTTGGCTGATTCCGTCCGCCCTGCTGCGGACCGGCCTCAAGTGGCTGGGCTTCAAAATGGGAAGTTCCTTGCACCGGAAGCTGCCCTTGTTTCTCAACCGGCGTCTCAGCCTGCACCGAGCCTACTGGCGTCGGGCTTTGCCATAACTCCGTTTTCCGGTGGAGACATGAGCGCGGCACAAGGAATAGTTCGGCTGACGTTGCTCTTCTGGGGGCTCGTTTCCGCCGGGATGGCGGCGGAGGATTCCCATCCCGTGGGCGCTTTGATCGATGCCGCCAAAAAGGACAATTCGGTCGTCCGCCGCGAGGCCGTAGAGAAGCTGGGCGAAACGGGCGATCCGCGGGTCTTCGATTCGGTCGTCGCCGCCTTGCGCGACGATAACCCGGAGGTTCGGCGGAAAGCCGCGGAGGCATTGGGCGAGCTCAAAGATCCGAGGGCGGTCGAGCCGCTGATCGGCAGCTTGAGGGACGACGACTCGGCGGTTCGATGGGCGGTTGCCGTGGCGCTGGGAGAGATGGACGAGGCGGCCGTCGAGCTTCTCGTCAATGCTCTCAAGGACAGCGAGCCTTCGGTCCGATGGGGAGCGGCGAAGGCGCTCGGAGAAATTAAAAATCCTTCGGCGGTGGAACCGCTGATCGGCGCCTTGTTCGACAGCGACGCGCTGGTTCGCCGCGAAGCCGTGGAATCGCTCGGGAATCTTCGCGACCCCCGCGCGGTGGAACCGCTGGCGGAAGCCTTGAAAGACGCCGAACCCTCGGTCCAGTGGGATGCCGCGGTCGCGCTCGGACGCTTGAACGACGCTCGGGCAGTCGAATCCTTGATCGCAGCGCTCAAGGACAGCGAAGTGGGGTTCCGGGCAAAGCTTACGGAAGCGCTGGCGGCGATCGGTCCGTCCGCAGCGGAGGCTCTGGTAGCGGCGCTGCGGAACAACGATCCGGGCGTCCGGTCCGGGGTGACGGACGCCCTGGCAAACATCGGCCGGCCGGCTGTCGACTCCCTGATAGCGGGATTTACGGACGACGACAGCGAGTTTCGGCGGGCGGTCAGGGAAGCGTTGCTGACGATAGGGCCCGGTGCGACCGTCCCCTTGATAGCCGCATTGGAAAATCCGGATTGGCGAATTCGCCACGGAGCCGCAGCAGCGCTCCGGAAGGCCAAGGACTCGCGCGCGGCGGATGCGATCTCCGCAAGAATCAAGGGTGTCGCTTCGCTGGCCGAAACCTACGGCGAACAGATCGAAAAAGGCGAGTCCGGAACCGAGGACCGGCTTATCGATGCTTTGAGCTTGCTGGGGAATCCGCGGATGGCCGCGGATTTCGTCCACTGCGGAAATCCGATGCTGGAAGCGGCCGGGCGCCGATGGTCCGAGGATCACGGCCGCCCGGTCCCGAATTTATCGGAGAAGAGGAAAGGACCCCGCTGGGGCGAGCAGCAAACCGTCCTCTAATTGCGTAGCTCCGACGCTGCCTTTCTTCTTCCATTCGGCATTCGAGGCCTGGAGCCTACGACTTATAGGATGCGCTGACGAAGGAAGCGCATCAATCGCGAACGATGCACTTCCAATCGCAAATGGTATCTCTGGGAGCATCAGAGCTGCCCTTCCAATCGCAAACGGACCTTTAGTCGGTCCCTTCCAATCGCAAACGGCATCTCCGGGAGCACCGGAGCCGCCCTTCCAATCGCAAACGGTTGCTTTAGTCGCAACCCTTCCAATCGCAAACGGTCGCTTTAGTCGCAACCCTTCCAATCGCAAACGGTCGCTTTAGTCGCAACCCTTCCTTCGTCAGCGCATCCTATGTAATGGCGCCCTAACCGTTGCCTTTCCTTAATCGTGCGCTGCCAGCGGATGATGCGCCACTTCCTCCTGTGCGATGACTTCGGCCGGCGTGGGCGATCCTTCGATGGCGCGCTTGATCGACAGCTTGGTCGCCTCGTAATTCCAGTCCTGAATCTTGTCGTCGTCGTCGGCTTCCCAATGGATGAAGACGCCGACACAGATGAACGTGTTCTCGGCTTCATCCATCGGGATGATGCCGTCCCTGACGCTGTCCACCACGGCCTTGGCAATGCCGCGCTGCGCCGGCCCGAACATCTGGGTCGCCTGCTTCTCGTTCTTGATTTCGACTTTGTTGAACAACACCGTGTGGGGTTTTGCCATGAGATTGGGAGCGACCAGCGCCAGCAGCGCATTGTCGCCCCGCTTCTGGTTCGTCAAAGCGATGCAGAATGCGGTCTCCGCATTACTGCCACGCGGTCCCATTATCAGATCGATATGCGCGACCTCTTTGCCTTCTCCCACCAAGGCTTCGCCCACCAGCACTCGATCGATTTTCGGCACTTGCATTTGCATGGTAATCCCTCCTTTGAATGCGCTTATCGGCGGAACAAACGTCCGGTTCCGAGCGCAAAGTCGCCGAAGCGTCTGCACCCGGTTTGTCACCCTTAGATCACGAGTCGGGCGGAATCGTTGCAGGTTCTTATTGAAATGGCGGCAAGCCGGGAAGGCTGTGTTCTACCCATCCTGCGCGGTTCTTAATCGCTCAAGATGCCCTCGACGCGTCTCCCGTGAGCGTACGTTTGGTAGTCCCGGAGACGGAATCCCCGCCGATGATCACCGGCCTCGAGATAAGAAAGTCGTACTCACCGATTCGGCATTGCTTCCGCCGTCTGTAAGGCCGTCATCGAGTGGCGTTTCCTCGGGTTCTACACAGTCGGCCAGGAATATTTCATCGAAGTTGTCGCTATTGCCCCCGGTCAGGTCGGACCTCGACACGAAGGCGATGCGTCTCCCGTCGAAACTGATCGAAGGACTGATACTGCTGCCCGCCGCGGCATCGGTGACCGGCGTAAAGGCGCCGGTAGTGATATCGAATAAGACGATTTCGAGACTGCCGTCGGGGTTGGTCCCGGTTAAATCCCGGCCGGACACAAAGGCGATACGGGCGCCGTCGCCACTAATCGATGCGGAGTAGTTCTCGAGGAGAGGGTCGCCCTCGGTGGAATAGGTGATCTGCGTGAGTACGCCTGCGGTCGCGTCGAACAGGAAGATCTCGTCGTTGCCGTCGGTGTTGCCGCCCGTCAGGTCCTGGTTGGAGTGAAAGGCAATGCGGGTACCGTCGGCATTGATGGATGGAGCGAAGTTGCCGATTCCGGCCGCGCTTGCGATGGAGTTGGTGAGCTGCGTCGTGGCGTTGGTCGCTGTGTCGAACAGGAATATCTCCCGGTTGAAGTCGGGATTCCCGCCGGTCAGGTCCTCATCGGATTCGAAGGCGATGCGGGTGCCGTTTGCGCTGATCGACGCATTGAAGCTGCCGGCCCTGGCGGGGGAATTGGTGATCTGAGTGGTGCTATTGGCCGCCGTGTCGACCAGGTCTATTTCGAAGTTGCCGTTGGGGTTCTGACCGGTTGGATTCGCATTGGATTCGAAGGCGATACGGGTGCCGTCGGCGTTGATCGATGGCAGGTAGGCCTGGCCGACCCCGGCGTTTTCGGTGAGCTGCGTGAAGGCGCCCGCCGTGGCGTCGAACACAAAGATCTCTCTGTTCAGCTCCGGGTTCTGCCCGGTCAAATCCGCGGTCGACTCGAAGGCGATGCGGGTACCGTCCGCGTTCAGAGAGGGAGCATGGTTGGCCGGCGCTGATCCGCTCGTCGTATTGGTAATCTGGGTGATGGTGTTCGTATTCGTATCGAACAGGAAGAGCTCGAAATTGCGGTCAGCATTGCCTCCCGTCAGGTCCGCGTCGAGATGAAAGGCGATGCGGCTGCCGTCGGCGCTGATGGATGCATTGTTTTGTTGGATGATGGCTCCGAATGTGTTCCCGTCGGTGAGCTGCGTGATGCCGCAGGTCAATTGGGCGAGCGCCGTCTGCGACCAGATCCCCATCAACGGCAGGGCGACCGACAAGCCTGCACGGAGATGTTTCTTCGCTCTGCCCGTTCCCTGCTCGTTATTCCTTAACGCCTTCATGATTCCCTCCTTCCTCAAAGGTGAATCCTTTCAATTCGAGAACAATTTATTTACGGTAGTTCCTCATTTTTGTGACAAGTTTGGGGCTGGGGTAAGCAAAAGGCGGTTGTCGCTCTCATTGACACGCGGGGACATCCGGCGAGATCGCGTAGGATGGGTAGAGCGTAGCGAAACCCATCATTCCAGAATTGTGATACACCATAGACGATTCTAAAGACTCCGAGTAAACCATGACCGACTATCGCCGTTTCCGTGTCGAGGGAGGTACATATTTCTTTACGGTTAACCTCGCAGAGCGGCATCGCAAGCTGTTGACGGACCATATTGGTGCCTTGCGCGAAGCTTTTCGTGTGGTCAAAGGAGCGCATCCATTCACGATCGACGCGGTAGTGATTTTGCCGGACCACCTCCATACGATTTGGACCCTGCCAAAGAGCGAACAGGATTTCAGCCTACGCTGGCGGCAACTTAAATCAGCCCTTTCCAGAGAGATTGAAAAGGGAGAACGCATTTCCAAAAGTCGTTCCCGTAAGGGTGAACGCGGAGTATGGCAACGCCGATTTTGGGAACACGTCATCCGCGACGAAGAAGATTTCGCGTGGCACGTCGATTACATTCACCATAATCCCGTGAAACACGGATATGTAAAGGCAGTGTCAAACTGGCCGTATTCTTCATTTCATCGGTATGTCCGATTGGGTATTTACTCGAAGGATTGGGCGGGTCCGGAAATGGGGGATCTGGATTTCGAATAGGCTCTGGGATGATGGGTTTCGCTTCGCTCTACCCATCCTACGAGGGCTATGGGCTACAAGTTGTATTCGCGTAATCAATTAGCTCGGCAATTACGTAGGACTTCCAAACAATGCCAAGATCGGACTCTGGATTTATACGGCCACTATAGATGCCTAACAGCTGACAAACCGGACTGATGACACTGGTAGAGTTCTCGTGGGTAATAATCCCGCCGCCATTCCGATAAAGAATGACAGGAGAACCAGATTGGCCTTTCCGAGTTCGGCAGTCAATTAGAAAGACCGGTAAACCGTTATGATTGATTTCTGGCTCTGATGCGACAAAGCCCGTAGCCCATACTGCGAATGAAGGTCCTGTCCGCATGCCAAAGGGAAAACCTACAACACTGACCATTTGTGCTGGCTCAATATCTAAGTGAGTCTCATAACGCGTTTTATACGGATACAACGCTACGCCGTCTGATTCGGATACCGGAAGGGCAACGACGTCAGCTTTAGCGCCTAGAGTTGGATGTTCGATCCAACGCGGAGTATCGCCATTGTAGAGCGGTTCTTTTACCTTTACGAATTCGCCCAAGCCGGATTTGGAATTGTGTGAGATGACGAGAGTATCAGGTATAGCACCTGTGGTTGAAAGAAGTTCTCCGGAATCTTGGTTTCGGCCTGTGACGTTGTGACGATTCGTAATGAGGAATGGCACTCCAGCAGCACCTATGACTACGAAGCTGCTACCCGATGCAATGGTATTGCCAAGTACCTGCATTTCAATATACAGCGACTGAAACGATGGCTGTGAAATACGGAAAGGCATACTGCATCTTATTTCAAGTTAAGCCCATGTAGGATGGGTAGAGCGAAGCGAAACCCATCAACCAGCTACCGCCCCCGCATCAACCTTTCATAATCCCCCTTGCTCAAAACATACAACGGACTCGCCGACACCCTGACAGCCGCCTTGCCGTCCTTATCGACCGCAAGATTTTCAGCATGTCCCACCACGTCTACCACAACCCAAGCCTTGCCCGGATCGAGCTTTAGCGGCCAATCGCTCGCCTGCTCGTCCGTCCGCCAGATCATGAAGGTTTCGCCGAAATAGGCGGCCTGGATGTTGGCGTCTTGGGTGTCCACGGCCTTGTAGGGCAAGCCGTCGATCAGGGCGCCGGCGGTGTAGAGAGCCGCCTCGGCGGGTTTGTGACCCATGGAGTAGTCCCAGAGGCGGCCGTAGCCCCAGTCGTATTCGTGGCCGAGGCAGAAGGCCAGCCCCAAGTAGTCGCTGCGGCTGTTGGCCCAGGCGATCATCTTCGCGGCCTGTTCCGCCTGCCAGCGGCGGCCGGTGAAACCATGGGCGGTCTTGGCGCCGGCTTCGCCCAGCCAGAACGGCAGGGTGTTCTTGCGTCCGAGACTTTCGTAAGCCGAGAGAACGCCGCGTTCGTCTTCGGTGGAGCCGTTGCCGATAGGATGGCCGAAGCGGGGCGGGCGTTGCGGATAGGCGTGGACGTCCCAGGCGTCCTGGTACTTGTCGAGGCCGAGCTTGAGCACTTCGGCGAACCACTTTCCCGAACTCAAGCCCCCGGCATAGCCTCCGTCATCCGTCGTATCGCCGGGGCGCACCAGGCTGCCGCCGACGTAATGGCCGTCCTTCCGGGCCCCGTGTACCGCTTCGTACTCCCACTTAGCCCGCTCGACCCAATGGGCGGGGGCGCGCAGTTTTTGCCATTCCCCTTCGCGGCGGATGTCGATTTCGTTGGTGGCCTTGAAGAAGCGGGTATAGGCCGAGGCCTTTTCGATGAAGGCGCGCCCGTCTTCCGGCTTGTCGTTGAGCCAATGGCTGTCGCCCGAGGTGTCGCCGAAGAAGACCAGTCCGCGCGACTTGGCGCGTTCCCACTTCGTTTGATGCTCCGGCGGGAATCCGGGATAGGAGCCGTAGCTCTTGTAGATGCCCGTGCGCTCCAGCCAGGCGAAGTATCCGCCCTCCTGGCGGAAGCCTTTGTCGCCGTCGAAGAAGGCGTAATAGTCGTTGTTCCAGAGCTTTTTCTTGTCCAGCCGTTCCTTTTGGGCGGCGTTTCCGCGAACCACGGTGAAGCCGTCGGCGGGATAGGCCATGATGAGCCTGCCGTCGGGCGTGTGCAGGGAGGGGTAGACGGCGTAATAACCCGCTTCCGGCGTTTTTCCAAAATCGAGCGTGGCCTCGCCGGGGAAGAGACCATCGATCTCTTTCACGGCGACCTCGTTGCCCCGGTAATCCGTCATCCTGAGGCGCAGCTTGGCGCGGAAGCGGGGCAGGGGAGCGGGCAGATCGGTTTCCTCCAGAATCGGATGCCAGCGGATGTCGGCGCGCAGCTTGAGCGGATCGCCCGGATGGGGCAGATTGGCCGGAGCGTCGGCATAGACGAGCGGCCTGAGCTTCGCGGCCACGGCGCCGAGCGCCAGGTCGGCCGCGGGATCGGCGAGCTGGGTCTTGATCGAATCGAGCGGACGGCCGGACTCATCGGTAAATCGAGCGGCAAAAAAGAAGCTTTCGCCTTTATCGTGCTGCATCGCCAGCTTGACCAACAGACGATGCCACCCCGGCGCAAGCGCCAAGGGCGCGGCCTGCGAAGGCTCGGCGCGTTCCGGCAGGGCAGTGACCGCAAGACCCTCGGTGGTGAATCCCTGTAGCGCATTCTTGGCGGGTTCGCCCGGAGCAGGGAAGTCGGCCGGCGGGTTCGGATCGTCGGCGAAGGAGAGGGGCTGCCCGTCCAGCCATCCGGCGGTTCTGATCCCGGACTGGCGCAATTTCAGCAGCGCCTGGGTCGGCTGGTCGACGTGAAGATAGAGCTGAGCGTAGCCGGTTCCGCGCGACCAGCCGTAGGAGTGATCGGTGGCGGGCTCGATGACGGTGACGCCATTGGCTGCGGCCGGAGCCTTTTGCCAGGTCTTTATCTTGCCGCCCATCATGGCGGTGCTGAGGTAGGGCTGGCCGGGATTCGGACGCAGCACGGTTTCGCTATCGAGGCCGTAAATCGAAACGCCCGCAAGGCCATCCTGCAATCCGCCCACCAGCCAGGCTTCGGGCACGCCGTTATGGAGCGTGGTAGGCGCGTCTGATGTGACGGCCGGGATTGTGAGCATCGTGCCCGCGTGTTCCGGATCGGCGAGAAATTTCGCCACGGCCGCTTCGTTTTTCGGCGAGGCGAGGGCGCCGAGCACGGTGTAGTTGTTGTCGGTTACGAGCGCGGCGGGCAGCGCGGGCAGATTGAGGCGCCGTGCCATGTCCTCGGCTTCGGGCCCGATCGAATAGTTCACCCGGAGCTTTTGAACCCGCTGGCGTGCGGCATCGGCCGCCAATCCCCGGAACAAAATTTCGCCATGATCGCCCTTGCCGTCGAGCACGTAGAGCTGTCCGCTAGGATCGGACACACTCTTCGTCCGCGCCAGAAAGCGGTTTCGGGCTTCCGCCGCCGAGGCGCTCATCCAGTCGCCGAGCGGCGTTTCCATCTTGAGGAGAAAGGCATCGAAAACCTTCGCGCCGTCGGCTTTACCCGCGTTTTCTATTTGCAGCACCTTGTCGCCCGGCAAGATGGCCACGGTGGCAGCGCCTTTCACCCACTGGTATTCCCAGGGCGAGGTGTTGGTCACTACGAATTCGCCGCGAGCGGCCAGTGCGTTCGGATCGGCGCCGGCTTTGACGGTGAAGGTCTGGGCGACCTGCGACACTTCGCCACCGCTCTTGTACCGGGCGAAGAAGCGATAGAGGCCGGGCGGAACGGCGGGATCGAGCTCGAACCGAAAGCTCGCGCCCCAGGCGCCGAAGCCCTGATGAAAAACCTGGACTTCGTCTTTTTCGGTCAGGATCGAGCCCGCGCCTTCGAGTCCCGCAGCGGTTCCGGAATGGACCCGAATCGCGGGATCTTTGCCCGCCGACATCCAAAGCGGCGTTTTGCCCAATTCCAGAAGAACCGCCGGAAGTTCGTTAGTGCCTTGTTCCGGAAGCGCCGTCGGCGACTCTGGGCCGCCGAGCAGAAAAGCGTCGAAAATCTTGGCGTCGTGGCCGGCTCCGCTGTCGCGGATTTCGATTACGGTATCGTCGGCCTTGAGCGTCAGCGGGGTTTCCGCGCCGATCCAGGCGTATTCCCAGCCCTTGGGTTTCAGCTTCACGACCGCGCGTTGTTCGAGCTTCGAGGCATCGGGTCCCGCCCAAATCTCGAAGGTCTGCACGCAAACCTCCGGTTCGCCGCCTTGCCGCCAGCGCGCCCAGAAGGTGTAGGGGCTCGCGTTCGCCCGGGGTTCCAGTTTGAATCGGAAAGCGACATTCCACGAGCCGAATCCCGGATGCAGCGAACTGATATCATCCGGACCGGTTTGAATCGAGGCGTCTCCTTCGTGGGCACTGACATCGCCCTTATAAATACGCGTCGCATTGTCCTGGGCTGCGGCCGACGGCGGCTGGCTGCCGAGTTCGAGCAGCAGAGCAGGATTCTCGGCGCTGCCCGGAACCGGCAATCCCGAGAGTTCGGCGCCGGTAGCCAAAGTCAGCCAGGTTGCCGCCGCAATGGCAAATCCGCCCTTCGAAAAAAAATGCTTTGTCATTCGATTCACCTTGCAGAATACGCCGCTGCGCAGGAAGTCGCTCGTGGGGCGAACACGCCATTCAACACGACCGGGCGATAAATCCCTATCATAAGGGAGGTCACAAGAGTGTTACGGCATCGTCGAGGTCGGTTTGCGAACCCAACGATGCGGCAATGATTGATTTGAAGCGGATGAGATTCGAAAAGTTATTCTCGCTGAAATACCTGATCCCCATAGGGTTCGTGGTCGTTCTGGTTCCCTTGCTGTTTGCCGTGATGTATGCGGCCTTCGCCATGCGCGACATCGCGCGGCTGGAGCAAAGAACCTTTTATCAGATCGTCGAGCAGGTGAAAACCGCCCGCTCGGCGCTACAAATGGTTTCCGATATCGAGCGAAAAGCCAAGCTCTTCGTCATTTTGGCGCATCCGGCCTTGCGCCAGCCCTATGAGCGGCAGTCTTACGAAACCGTTCGGAACTCCCTGAGGGAGGCCTTGGGCGAACTGCTGAAAATGGGCGTGGACGAAAAAGTCGCGCTTTCGATCAACCGGTTGTCGGAGCAAGAGCGCTTGGTTTACGAGCAAATCATCAGCTCCGACACCGGCGATCGCGTCGCCCTGCCCGACGACCAGGCATTTCAAGGTTTGCATGCGGCGGCTAATGCTTTGTGGCAGGAAATCTCGGAACAGGTCGACCGGGAGGCGAAACAGCTCTACGCACAGTCGAGATCGGTTCAGCAGGATCTGGTGATCAAGGCAGGATTTCTCTTGCCTACTTCGGTTGCCGTCATCCTGTTCTTGCTGACCTTGCTCAGCCGCTCGGTCCGGCAGTTGGACGAAGCGATCCGAAGGCTGACGGCGCGGGATTTCGGAAAGCCTATCAGCGTGGCGGGGCCGCAAGATCTTCGGTATCTCGGCGATCAATTGGAATTGTTGCGGACGCGCCTGCGCTCGCTCGAAGAGTCGAAACGGCAGTTGATGGATAATGTGTCGATCGAGATCGAGACGCCGCTGGCCCGGATCGTCGAAAGCGCGGAACAGCTCGAGATGATGAGTGACGAAGCCGGTCCTGAACAGCGCGAAATCGGCCGGACGCTGACCACGAACATTCAAAAGCTGCAAGAGTTGTTGGCGGAGCTGACCCGCTACAACCGGCTTCACGAGGAACCGGAACAGAATGTCGCCGAAAGCGTTAAGATGCAGGACCTGTTAAGGTCCGTCATCGCGGATCACCGGCCTCGCCTGCAAGCGAAGTCCTTGACGGTCAAGGAATTGGTCCAGCCGGTCGAGGTGTCCGGCGATCGGGACCAGCTACAAACCATTATTGACAACCTGATTTCCAATGCCGTGAGCTACTCGCCCGTAGGCGGCGAAATTCGAATCATTCTCCGCGCCGTGGGGGGCAACATGGAGCTGGAGGTCGAAGACGACGGGCCCGGTATCGACGAAGAGGAAAGCAAGCATGTATTCGAACCGTTTTACCGGGGCAAGGCCGCGTCCAGCCTCGCCACCGAAGGTACCGGAATGGGATTGGCCATCGCCAGCGAGTGCGTCGCCAATCAGCGCGGAAAGATCGAGGTTCTCGAACCGCGGCAGGACAAACAAGGCGCTCGCATCCGGGTTCAATTACCGCTGGTCGAGGCTGCCTGAATGAACATGCTTGTCCGCAGTACAGTTTTAATGGGGCTCTCGGTGCTGGCCGGCTGCGCGGAATTCTACCCGGACCGCTACCGGGCTTCGTATTACACACCTTCCCACGATGCCTATTCGCGATCGGATATCGACGAACTGCTGGGCTTCGGAGCCGCGTTCGCCAATAAAACCGCCGCATCTCGCGCCGAGGAATGCCGGCGGATGCTCAAGCATTACCGGCAAAATCCGGACGTCGGCGTGCGCTTGCACCTTCTGATTGCGCGAACGCTTTCCGAAGCCTGCGGCGACACGACCAAGATCTTGGCGTCCGTGGGGGCCATACCCCCCGAGCGGATGCCGGACGGAAGGGTACAGAACCTGGTTGCCATTCAAATGGAGACTCTGAAGCGGGCCGGGAGTCTGTCGAGAAAAGCGGTAGCCGCGGAACGAAAACCGGACCGCAAACAGGCGACGGTTTGTGCCCCGGACTCGAAGACGGTCGATAAGACCAATCCCCCGACCGACGAGGCGAAAATTCTTCGGGAGAAACTGGAAGCCATCAGGGCCATCGAGAAGAGCATGGACGCGCCGACGATCGACACCGAGGGTGGCGAGGGGGGAGGGAAGTAGCCAGGGGCTTTGCCGTACCCCTCGGGCACTGCGCTGTTCGCCGGCTCCCTGCTGGCCGGTGCAGCGCCTTGACACCCTTGCGACAAAGGCGTGCGAGAAATGTGGGCTAATAGTAGGTCGGCAACCCCTTGCCGACGAAGCCGTTTTTCCGACGGTTGCGTCGGGAAAGGATTCCCGACCTACTCTCCCTTGGACCGCTAAACCGGACCGGAAAGTATTGTAAGGCCGTAACCCGCCGAGCGGCCTAGCCTTTGCCGCCGACAAGCGCATCGATCTTCGCAAGCAGCCTTCCGAGCGGGGTGCGGCTGAGCGCCAGGCCGAGGCAAACGCCGATACCGTTGGCGACCATGTCGACCGGATCGAATGTACGCACGTTGCTGAGTCCTTGAAGAAATTCCAGTCCGATCCCCAGGAAAAGGAGAAACAGCGGCCAGCGCCAACGGGGCAGGAAGGCCTGTCGAAACCAGTACGTCAGCGAGGCATACGCCAAGGCATGTTGCGCCTTGTCCCAAGCGAGCAACGGCGTGGGCGGCTGAGGCGGTTCCGGCGTCAGGCTCAGCCAGACCACGACGGCGACCATCAGCCAGCCGATGCCTTGCCAGAGGCGGGGAAGGTGTAAGGGGCGGCGTGCTTCGCCGCTGGCCGGAGGTCTATGTTTGCGACGCCCGACCGTTTTCCGAAGTCCTGTTCCCATGCAGATGAATGCTTTCCTGGAGTTAAACGGCGGATTCTAGCAATTCTGCGGACGCGGAACTTGCTGGACATTTCGAATAGGGACGTCTCCGTCGGCTGGTTGCACAGGCTGAGGTGGAGGCACCGGAGGCGGCGATCGAAGCGCCACCTAGCGAAGCCGCTGCTCTTTCAGAACGATAAAACGATCTCAGCGTGCCGCGATCGCCGCCGCTTCCTCGGGAAAGATTTCGCGCATGATGCGCTCCGCCGAAGCGGTGTAGTCGTGCCGGGTCGAGACCGGTTCCCAGGGAAGCCCGTCCAGCAGGGTCCGCAAAACCAGCCGGACGTTGTTCTCCAGGTCGCCGATCCCCATGTTCCGGTAAGGGAAGTTGAAGGTTTCGAACATGAGTTCGCCGTAATGCAATGCCCAGAAACCGTAGACCAGGTCCTGCGGCGCCATGGTCCCCGGCAGCTTCAAGTCGCCGTTTTCGATGGCTTCGTCGATGACGATGACGACCCGGTCGATCACGTCCTTCATGAGCTCGTTTTGAGCCGCGTGGCTCTCCGGCGAGATTTTTTCCCGGACGCCGGCGGACTTGACCGTGTAAATGCTTTCGTATTCCACCGGGTACAGCTTGGCGTAGAAGTGGTGGGCCAGGTGTATGGCCAGCAGCCGTTCGCGGCTGTTGCCGCGGAGCTTCAGCGCGCGATCGAAAAAGTCGCGCCAGGTTCGGAGTCCGCGTATGCAAAGGTGCATCAGCACCTCCTCCTTGCACTGGAAGTGCTGGTAAATGGTGCCCTTGGAGTACTCGGTCAACTCCGCTATCCGGTCCATCCCGAAGTTGCTGAAGCCCTGTTCGGCGATCAGCTTCGCCGATATGTCCAAAATTAACTCCTTCCGGGCGATGATTTCACGTTGCTTTCGGGTTAATTTCGTCATGATTTTGACGGTATGGATAAATTTTGACGAAACGTCAATTGTTATGCTGTAATCTGAGCCGTAGCTTGGGCGAAGAACTCGCTGTGACCCAAGCAGCGTACCCGGTAAGAAGGCTGGATTTCAATGAGGCGATTCCGATGCATCGTTCCCCGTTCGTTCGGCTGATCTCGATTTTTGCAGTTCTGGTGCTAGTCCATTCCCCCGTCTGGTCTCAGAACAGTCCTCCGGCCGAGCGGGCGTCGACGGGTGAAAGTCCTGATCTTAAGACGCTCGCAGTGCTGGACTTGGAACTCACCGGCGATCTCGGCGACAGCACGCGGGAGGCCGAGTGGAGCAGGCGGCTCGCTGTCATGACCGAGGTTTTGCGGGACGATCTGAGCCGCAGCGGGTTGTACCGGGTGGTGGATCATGGGCCGGCTCCCGAACTCGTCGCCGAGCTGAAGTCGGCCCGCTATCTGCATGCCTGCAACGGCTGCGAGCTGGACATCGCCCGGCGGCTCGGCGCCGAGCGGGTTCTCGTCGGATGGGTGTTCCGAATGAGCAATCTGGTCCTCAGCCTGCACATCCAAATCCGCGACGTCGCCACGGGGCAAACCCTGATCAACCGCGCCTTCGATTTTCGGGGTGACAAGGACGAATCCTGGCGCCGGGCCATAGCCTATTTCGTCCAAGACCTGCGGGAAAGGCCGCCAAGAAGGCAATAGCTGTCCGCCTTGGGCTTTCCGGTCCAACTTCCGGAGAAAGCAAGCATGCTCGAAAAGCTGAATGTGACGAAAGCGATCGATGTGCCCGGCCACGAAGTTTGAACAGCGATCAGCGGCATCGAGCAGGATTTACGATAGGAGCATAGTCATGTCTGTCTTAAGCAAGATCATTTCAGTCCTTACTCTCGCGATCCTCGTTTCCCTTCCGGTACGCGCGAATTCCAGTATTGGGGTTCTGGATTTCGAGTTGAACGATGTCACCTCGAATCCGGGCGTTGCCGAAGAAGTGGAAAGAACGGCCTCGCTGAAACGGTTACTGGAGGAACATTTGAGTGGCAAGGGCTATCGCATCGATGCGACCGACCCGGCCGCTCAAGCCGCCGCCACCAAGGGGTTCGGATACCTCTGGGATCATTCGGACGAAGCGGCGGAGCTCGGGAAAAATAGCGGGAGCGAGTTCGTCGTGGTCGGACGGTTGCACAAGCCGAGTTTCCTGTTCGTCTATCTCATGGCGCATTTGATCGATACCAAGACCGGCAATGTCGTCGGCGACTTCATCGTCGAGGTCAAGGGCCAACAGCAGAACTTCACCGCCAAGGGCATCGAGAACCTGGCTCGGCAGATCGATACGAGACTCAAGACGGTTAGCGGGTCGTAAGCCCCGGCGGGCTGCGAAAGGTTGTGCAACGCCGGGCGGTTTCCGGTCACCCGCGCAACCCCTTTGGTACCAGCCGGCGTTCGGCGAGCTCGAAGACGCCCTCGATCAATAGCGCAAGCAGGGCCGCAGGGACAGCCCCTTGGAGGATCAATCCCGTATCGTCCAGGCGAATGCCCGTGAGAATCGGCTGCCCATATCCTCCCGCACCGATCAGCGCGCCAAGGGTCGCCATGCCGACGTTGATCACGGCAGCCGTCCTGACTCCGGAGATGATGGTGCGCAAGGCCAGGGGCAACTCCACCAGTCGTAGCCGGGCGAAGCGGGGGAGGCCGAGCGCATCGGCCGATTCGAGCAGCGGACCGGGAATGTTCTGAAGCCCGGTACAGGTATTGCGCACGATGGGCAGGAGGCTGTACAGGAACAGAGCGGTGATGGCCGGCCAGGCTCCGATTCCGAGCAGCGGGATCATGAACACGAGGAGCGCCAGCGACGGTATCGTTTGAAGAATCCCGGTGGCTCCAAGTACCAGCCTTCCCAGGCGCGGTCTACGCGCGCACAGAATACCCAGCGGAATGGCCACGAGGATGGCGGCGGCCAGCGAGATTGCGACCAGAGAGAGATGTTCGAGCGTGTGGCGCCACAGGCTGGCAGCCAAGCCCTCGACCTCGCCGTCGGACGCGATGGCTAGCCGTTTCCGCAGGAAGTCGGCGGCCACCTTGCGCTCCGATACCTTGCCGAGCTTGGCCGCCGCGTTCATGGCGGTCATCTCTTTCTCCGAAATCCGGCCTTCCAGTTGCCGGAGTACCGGAAGGACGGCCGGCAGGCGTTCGGCGAGGTCGGCCCGGTAAAGAAACACGGCGCGATAGTCGGGGAAATAGCCTCGGTCATCCTCTAGCACCCGGAGCGAGTAGTATTGAATCTCCGCGTCGGTGGTATAGAGGTCGGTCACATCCAGGCGGCCGCCGGCAAGGCCGCGATAGGCGAGCCCATGATCCAGACCCACGACCGCTTGCTGGGGTAAGCGGTAGGCTCGTTTGAGCCCGGGCCATCCATCCGCCCTAGCCATGAATTCGTTGCTGAAACCGAACTTGAGCTCCGGGTGGTCGCGCAGCTCGGAGATGGTGGTGATTCCCAAGCGGTCCGCGCGAGCGGTCATCATCCCGAGGGCATAGGTGTTGTTGAATCCGAGCGGCTCGGTCATCGACACGCCCTGTTCCGCCAGGACCCTGCGCAGCGTCGCCAGGTCCCGCTTCCCTTGTAGCCGGCCGCCCAGAACCTCCTCGATCAGAGTCCCGGTATATTCGGGATAGAGGTCGATCTCGCCATCGATCAAAGCCTGCCAAAGGAACCGGGTCCCGCCGAGCTGCTTTCGGTGTTGCACGTCGATCCTCGCGCTTTCGAGGATCTGGGCGGCGATCTCGCCGAGGATCACCGATTCCGTGAACTCCTTGGAACCCACGGCCACACCTGTCGTCTCCCCGGCTTCAGGAGCCGAGCCGTAACCGATCCACAAGCTCAAGAGCAGGATCAGCCGGTAGATCATGTCGCCCGTTGCACAAGTCCGTCGACCAGGCTGCGCTGCGCCCGCACGAAGCGCGCGACGTACTCGGTGGCCGGCGAATCGATCAAAGCCGTCATCGGCCCTTGCTGTTCGATGGAGCCCTCGCGCAGCAGCACGATCTCGTCGGCAAAATGGCCGGCCTCGCTCAGATCGTGCGTCACCATCAGAACGGTTTTCCCGAGAGCGGTGAACAGCGTCTTGAGATCGGTCTGGAGTTCGTAGCGGATCAGCGGGTCCAGTGCGCCGAGCGGTTCGTCCAGCAGCAGGATCTCGGGGTCCAGCATCAGCGCCCGCATCAGGGCCACTCGTTGCCGTTCGCCTCCGGAGAGTTGGGACGGGTAGCGGTCGAGCGCTCCCGTAGGCAGGCGGACCAGTTCTGCGAGTTCGATCATCCGCGCCTCTGTTCGCGCGGATGACCAGCCGAGCCGGCCCGGCATCAAGGCCACGTTGCCGCGGGCGGTCAAGTGCGGAAACAGTCCGCCCTCCTGGATGACATAGCCCATTCGGCGGCGCAGTGCCAGAGCCGTCGAGGCGGTGACCGGCGTGCCCATCAACTCGACGGTGCCTCGGTCCGGGAGGACCAGGCCGTTCGCCAGCCGGAGCAGAGTGGATTTGCCGCAGCCGCTCGCGCCGATGATCACCGCCACCTGCCCCTCGGGAATCGAGAGATCGATGTCGCGAAGCACGGCAACGCCGTCATAGCTTTTGGTGACCCGTGACAGTTTGAGCATGCGGCGATAATACCGGTTAATAGCCTGAATTTCGTGGACCCGCCCTCTAAATTTGTTCCGCGACAGGACAGGGTCGATTGTCGCCGGCTTCCGATGCGCGACTCGAAACGGTTCGCGGGTCGTGTAGCTCATTTTGGCACTGCGAGTTTGCGCAACGCCTCGCGAGTTCGTTCATCGGCCACGGATAAGCGCAGTTTCCGTTCAGTCGCCGCGGCAAACCGCGGAGAGGCCGCCCCCGAAGCGATCATGTGGAGCGCGGTTCGCAGCTCATCGATCAAAGACCAGTCGGCATCGGTCATGCCGGATGAATCGGGATGTCGCGAGCCCCGAATCCAGCCATCGATGTCGCCGTCGAATCGTTGGTATATCTCGAGCTTTTCAAGGGTAATCATGATCTATGAGAATGCGTTTTGAACTCAGCACCAAAAGTAATATCGCAAATAGATTGATACCAAGCCCTCTCGGGTTTGCGACATCTTGTATGGAACCTTCCAGCATATTCAAAGGTATGGCGAATCCGGGATCCAATTTGAAAACGAAGTTTTCACCATAAATGAAAACCACCTGTAATGAATAAAAACCATTACGAGCTGTCTTCCGATGGAAAGGCGAACCGCGGTTAAAATCCCGCCGGAAAATCCGATAATCCCGAATATAAGACATGGGATATTGAGATGTTGATGATCGCGGATGGAAATAAAGCTGCCGGATAATGCGGATGCGGAAAGCAGGAGCGTGATTGCCGAAAGTGCAAGTTGTTTCTTTTTCATGGATCTCTCTGCAAGGCAGGACGACGCAATAGCGAACTCAATTCCACTTCTCCATTCACCCGATGCCGAATTTTTTCGATGGAACGATCAATCGTGCCGAATCTGCGCGCAGGCATTTAGAGCGTTTTCATCTCGCTCGTACGGCAAAACAGGCCTGGCAGGAGTCGTTGGCGCCTTCGGCTCGGGTGAATGGATTCAAGCATTTGTAGGTCGGCAATCCTTTCCCAATCGCAAACGGTCGCTTTAGTCGCGACCCTTCCGACGAAGACGCTCCGGCCGGGACGTGGCGTCGGGAAGGGATTCCCGATCTACGGGGATGCACGGTCGTAGGTCGGCAATCCCTTCCCGACGAAGACGCTCGGCCGGAGCATGGCGTCGGGAAGGGCGGCTTCGGCGCTCCAATCGCAAACGGTCATCCCAGGAGCGCTGGGATGACCCTTCCAATTGCAAACGGCCTGGCCGGGAGCGCCGGCCACGCCCTTCCCGAAAACGCCGTTTGCGATTGGAAGGGGGACTTTGGTGCTCCCAAAGTTCCCGTTTGCGATTGGAAGGGTCGCGACTAAAGCGACCGTTTGCGATTGGAAGGAATTCCCGACCTACTCGCCAGTGCCCGTACAGTAGGTATGAAAATGCTCTATTAACCCGGCCTATAAATATAGGCCGGGTTAATCCGGGGCAGGGATGCCCCGGCGCGGCGACAAGCCGCGTGAGCCCAGGCCGGGCGTGTACCGGCCTGGGCGGCGGCCCGAAATACCAGGAGGGTATTTACGGGCCTGATTAATAAGTACATTCAGGGAAGTCTTGCGGCATAGGCAACCTGCAGGACAACCCCGCCAGTCAAGCCAATCTGTCGAGATCCCGCAAATATTTGCGGAATGTACTTAGGCCTATTCCTGTAGGTCCCAAAAACCCTTCGACTCGGGGCGAACGGTCTACCGAGATAGGCTCTTAGAGTTCCCGCTGTCGATATTCCCGCGGCGAGCAGCCGAAGCGCTGCTTGAAAGCCCGGCTGAAATGCGACAGATCGTTAAACCCCCAGCGGAGCGCGATTTCGGACAAGCTGTGGCCTACATGCGCCGAGTCGAGCAGGTTTTTCGCGCAATTTTCCAGCCGGCGCCGCCAGACATGGCGCATCAGGGAGGTCTCCTCGTCCTTGAAAAGATCGTTGATATAGCGGGCCGACAAGCCCACGCCGCTCGCGACCGATTCGACATTCAGGCCGGGGTCGGAAAGGTGCCGCTCGACGAACGCCTTGACCCGGTAGAGGGAGAGCGAACGGCTGCGGGAGAGATGAAAGTTCGCGGGACGCACCGAATTTATGGCGAGGGTCAGCAGGCCGAGCGACTGTTCGGCAAGGGCGGAGAACTCGTGCGGATTCAAGCGGCCCGCCTGGCTGGCGGACCCGCGAAGGAACATGGACGCCACGGCGCCGATGCCGTCTTTTCCGGGAATCCGGCGCGCCGTGCAGTGCTCGATTCCGGCAATTCTGTCTCTCAGCATCGTGCGCGGAATAGAGACGATCAGTTTCGAAAAAGTCCGCGGGCAGTAGATGCGGTGGGGCCGGGTGGCATCGTAGAGGGTGATGTCGCCGGGTCTTAGAAAAACCTCCCGTCCCTGCTGTTCCAGGGAGTATTGGCCCGAGAGCAACACCACCGCGAAATAGGCGTCCTGATCGGATCGATACGGCTCGCCCGGCAGCCGTTCGATGCCGATGGCGTTGGACCGGATAGCGGAGAGGCGCAGGTCTTCCCACGGATATATCGTCATCTCGTTGAACAATGCGCCGTCGGCGGGTGGGCTGATTTCCACCTTGACGTACTCCCGGCCAATGACTTCCCGCAGCCAGCCCTGCCTCTCGCTTCTGGGCACATCGGCTGTGGATAGCGTTAAGGCCTTGGTATTCGATGTGTGCATGGATCAGGTTCGCGTTTTTCTCGATGGCTCCGGATAGTAGGCGTGCGGCAAACGGCTGTAAACGGCGAAACCGCCGTTTCAGTCAAGTTTTCTTTCCGTCCCGATCCAGCGGACAAAGGCGGAAATATTCATACTGCGCGGCACCGATTTGTAACCGGAATTCACGATGAGATTGACGATGCAGCAAGATTCAGGACTCGCGGGAAACATGATATTGCTCAGAGGCGCCGCGCTGTGGCTGTTGATGGCTCTGGTTCTGGCCTGGTGCATGGTCGGCCTGGGATTCGGTCTGCCCGTGCTGCCGGCCATTTTTCCGGGCAAGTTCACCCGCCTCTTGCAGGCGCATCTGGATTTCCTGCTCATGAGCGCCCTGATTTTCGGCTTCTATGCCGCCAGAGTGCCGCTGCCCTGGCATGTGCGCTGGGCCATGGTGGTCGGTGCCTTCACCAATTCCAGCCTGTTTTTGATGCAGGCGATGTTTCCGGTGCTGGATACTCCCACGCCCTCGGACGGTTTGTTTCCGGCGGCGTTTCGGCTGTTTTTGCTGGCTAGTATCGTCCTCACCAGCTACGGTTTCGGCAAGGGGGCGGTCATCGTATTGCGATCGACATTCAGGAACGATTGAAGCTCGACGGACGCCCTCCGGCGCATCACCCTGACTCGGCCGGATCGAGTTCGCAGAGGCTGGGCAGCCAGGGGAGGTCAGTGACGCCGTAGTCGAGCCCCAGTTGGCTCAGCAAGGTCGTCAGTTGTCCTCGGTGGTGGGTCTGATGGTTGAAGAGATGTGCGACCAGCAGCCAGAAGGGCCGGGTGCGCGTTTTACGGTCCGAAAGGCTGGTATAGGTGAAGGGCTGAGCGAGACGTTCGGGAGAGAGTGTCCGGGTCCAGTCGAGAATCTTCCGGTCCATCGTCTCGCGCTCCCGCCGCAAGTCGTCGAACGCGGAATAAAGTTCCTGGCCCAGGGCTGCCGTTGTCAACGGCAGCCCAGCCAAGCGTCCCATCCAGATGAGGTCGGCATGGAGCAGGTGATTGAGCGTGCCGTGAATCGAGCCGAAAAAAGCGCCGAGATCCTTTTTCCGGAGTTCGTCGGGAATTTCGGCGCACACCCGGTAGAGCTTCTCGTTCATCCAGGCGTTGTATTCGGCCATGGTTTCGTAATAGCTGAGCTCGTACATGAGACTATTGCTCCAATCTGCGTTTTCGTAGCCCGTATGCAGCGCAGCGGAATACGGGGAAAGAGGATTATTCGTTCACCGCGACCACCGCTTCCTTGCGGGCTCTCGACCGGCCGGTGCTATTGATGAACACCACCGATCCGATGATGATCGCCGATGCCGACAGGATGCGCGGGGTCAGCGGTTCCTGCGCGAACCAGTTGCCGAGGAACACCGCCACCAGCGGATTGACGTAGGCGTAGGTCGCCACCAGCGGAATCGGCGCGTTTTGCAAGAGCCAGGCGTACGCGACGAAACCGATCATAGACCCGAAGGCGATGAGATACGCCAATGCCAGCCACGAGTCGGTGGAAACCTCCGAAAAGCTGAATCCCTTCAATTCGCCGTTCATGGCGCTCGCGGCCATTAGGGCGCAACCGCCGGCCAGCATTTCCGCGCCCGTCGTCATCAAGGCGGACTTCGGCAGATTCATGGTTTTGCCGCAGATCGAGCCGAGTGCCCATAGAAATCCGGCGATCAGGAGCGCCGCCACGCCGAGAGCGTCCAAATGCAGGTCGTCCGAGAATTCCGACGGGCCGACCAGCAAGTAAATCCCGGTGAAGCCGATGGCCAGCCCGGCGATCACTCGGGCCGTCGGTCTGACGCCGTTCGGCCTGAGCGCGTCGGCGATCACCATGAACATCGGCACCGCGCCGATAATCAGCGCTGCAATGCCCGATGGAACGGTCTGCTCGGCCCATGAGACCAGCCCGTTGCCGCCGAGGAGGAGCAAGGTGCCGACGATGGCTGCCGATCGCCATTGGCGAAGGGTCGGCATGGCATCTCCGGCCGCGCGTCGCCAGATCAGCAAGATCACGCCTGAAACGAGGAAGCGGAGCCCGCCCGACAGAAACGGCGGAAGCGTTTCCACCGCGAAGCGGATCACCAGATAGGTCGAGCCCCAAACGAAATAAACCGCCAGCAACGCTAGCCAAATCCTCGTTTTCATTCCTCGAACGCCTGGATGACCTCGGTTTCCGATTTGCCGGCCTCGATCCATTCAACCATGGCAGGATGGCCGAGCACCGTATTCACGTAGTCCTGCGCCACGGGACCTGCATCGAGCCGATAGGTCCAAAAACGCAAGGCCACCGGTGCGTACATGGCATCGAGGACGGTGAAGCGGCCGAACAGCCAAGGACCGTCATTCGCGTGCCGCTCCCGGCAGTCCTGCCAGATTTGCCCGATTCGGGCGACGTCCTTTTGAGCGTCCTCGGGCAATTCCTTGGCAACCGGTTGTCGCCGGCAGTTCATGCTGCAATGTATGCGCAAGGCCTGAAAGCCCGCGTGCATTTCCGCCGCGAGCGAGCGGGCCTTTGCCCGGTCGGAAAGAGCTTCAGGCCATCCGCCGGTCTTCGGGAATCTTTCGGCCAGATATTCGAGTATGGCCAGGGAATCCCAGACAGTAACCCCATCGTTCACCAGTACGGGCACTTTTCCGGACGGCGAATAGGCGGTGATGCGGCTTGCCGTGTCTTCTCGATAGAGGGGAATCCGGACCTCTTCGAAGGGAATGCCGTGGTGTTTCAGAAACAGCCAGGGGCGCAGCGACCAGGAGGAATAATTCTTGTTGCCGATGACCAGGGTCAGATTCATGAGAGACAACTCCTTTTCGATGAAAAAAGTTCAGATGGACAAGGACGGGCTGTTCGTGCGGTTTCCACCGCGGTCGGTGATTTCCCCCAGAATTTCCGCGATCAGGCCGATGCCCCGCTCGATGTTTTCCGGAGCCGCATGGCTAAAGTTCAGGCGCAAGGCCGGGTAACGCTGGTCTCTTGCGGGAAAGAACGGTTCGCCCGGCATGAACGCCACGTCGCGCGTGAGGGCCGCCTGGAGCGCCGCCAGGGTATCGCACTCGCGGGTCAGACGCAGCCAGAAGAACAGGCCGCCGGCAGGCGCCCGCCACTCGGCGAGCCCCTCGAAATGGCGCAGGAGGGCGGCCTGCATGGCGTCGCGCCGTTCCCCGTAGACCCGGATCATCCGCGCCATGTGTTCGTCGAACCCGGCCGAGCTCAGAAACCGCGTGAGCCAGGCCTGGCCGATGCGGTTGGTATGCAGATCGCTCGACTGCTTCAGCCGCACCAGTCCGGAGAAGAGTTCCGGCGACGAAGCGAGATAGCCCACCCTGAGGCCCGGCGCGGTGATCTTGGAAAAGCTCCCGAGATAAACCCAGGGCGCCCGTTCCAGATAGGCGCAGATCGGGGTACGGTCGACCGTCTGGTAGACCAGGTCCCGGTACGGATCGTCTTCGATCAGGGGCACGCCGGTTTCGTCCAGAACCTGGGCTACCGCGCGCCGGACTTCGTCCGAGTAGCAATACCCGGAAGGGTTCTGGAAAGTCGGGATCAAATAGACGAAAGCCGGTCGGCGACGGTCTATGGCCAGGCGCAACGTATCCGGATCGACGCCGTCGGCGGACAGCGGAAGTCCTTCGAATTCCGCGCCGTACACGCCGAGCGCCTGGATCGTGGCGAGATAGGTGGGCGCTTCCAGCAAGACCTGCGAGCCTTCGTCGACGAACAGCTTCCCGACCAGGTCGATGCCCTGCTGCGAGCCGGATGTCACCAGCACCCGATCCGCGTTGCAATCCACCCCCAATGTGGACAGGTTCTGCGCGATCAGGCTCCGCAAGGCAGGTTCGCCTTCGCTGGGGCCGTACTGGCGGTAGTCGTCGGCGAGGCCTTCGAAATCCAGGGACGGCATCAGTTCGTCCGCGGGCAATCCGCCGGCGAAGGAAATCACGCCGGGCCGCTGGGTGACTTGCAGGATGTCGCGGATCAGGGAACTGGTGAGCCGCTCGGCACGGCGGGACAATCGAAGCGTCATGGGATCGTTGATTCCTCGGTAAAGGATTGAAGCAGTATTTCGCCTTGCAGGTATTTTACGGCCCGGCCCGAGATGAGAACGCGTTCCCCCCGCAGTTCGCATTCCAGTTCGCCGCCCCGGCTGGACAGTTGTCTCGCGGAGAAGCGGGTTTTCCCGGTGCGCTCCGCCCAGTAGGTCGTCAGCAGGCAGTGGGCCGCGCCGGTCACCGGATCTTCCGGAATGCCGACCTTGGGTGCGAACATGCGCGAAACGAAATCCACCGAGCGGCCCGGCGCCGTGACGATGACGCCCATGAGGTCGAGCTTGGCCAAAGCCGAGAAGTCGGGCTGCAAGGAGCGTATGTCCTCTTCGTCGGCAAAAACGCAAAGGTACATGGCGCCGCGCAGGACTTCCAGGGGATTGCGTCCCAACCCTTCGGCCAGGAGGTCCGGGCAATCGCAAATCATGCCGTGACTCGCCGGAAAATCCAGCGTCATGAACTCGTTCTCGCGGCGAACCCGGAGCTCGCCGCTGCGGCTGTCGAAGATCACTTCCCGCAAGGCCGGCTCCATTTCCCGGAACACCACATGGGCCGCGGCCAGAGTCGCGTGGCCGCACAGGTCCACCTCGACCGTGGGCGTGAACCAGCGCAAGCTGTAACGCCCGTTCCCGCCGACCAGGAAAACGGTCTCGGAAAGATTGTTTTCCGCGGCAATCGATTGCAGCGCGGAATCGTCGAGCCAGCGACCGAGCACGCACACGGCGGCCGGGTTGCCGCCGAACAGGCGATCGGTGAATGCATCGATCTGATAGATGGGAATACGCATGGATTTTTTTACCTTCCTAGAGCGTTTTTTATTGCGGCTTGGCGGCGAGCATCGGAGATGCGTGGGTCGGCAATCCTTTGCCGACAGAGCTCCCGCCGACGGGCTGCGTCGGCAAAGGATTGCCGACCTACTTCGTGCGCTACGCCAAACCGAAAAATGTTGGTTTAGTAGGCCGGGAATCCTTTCCCGGCGTAACGGCTCGACCAAGCCACCTTGAGTCGGTGGGTTACGTTCCGCTAAGCCACCACAATAAATGTTCATTCAAATGCCGAATGGACTATCAGAGACCGGACATGCCCACGTAACCGGGCAAGGACCGGATGCGTGCGATCCATTGCCCGATGTGTGGAAATTCGTCCAGTACGACGCCGCCTTCCGGAGCGAGAGCGACGTACGGATAACAGGCGATATCCGCTATGGTTGGGTGGTCGGCGGCGAGCCATCGATTTTTTTCGAGATGATTCTCCATGACGCCCAATCCGGATCTTCCCAGATCCTGGCATTGCGCCAGATCCCAGGGACGGTTGAATTTGGTTACCGCCCGAGCCCGTGCAAGCCCGTACAGGATTTCGTTTTCCGACAAGGCCAGCCACTGCATGACCCTGGCCATCGTTTCCGCCTCGGTAGGGAGCCACCGTTCGCCCCCGTATTTTCTGGCCAGGTACACCAGAATCGCCATGGAGTCCCATACGACGGTGCCGGCATCGTCCAGCACCGGAACCTGGCCGCGCGGATTTAAGGCCAGGAAGGCCGCCTGCTTGTGTTCCCCCTTCATCAGGTCGACGGGTATGGATTCGTAGTTCACCCCTGACAATGAACAAAACAGCCTTATCTTGTAGCAGTTACCCGATAATTCCATGTCATAAAGCTTCATGATCGTTCCTCATTAAGATTTGATTTTTCTCGGTCCGTAATGTCATTGAATGGCGAATTCGGCGGCCTTCGCGCTTGATTTCCGCCGACTGCCGCATCGGAGAGTGCTGACTGACCCAAAGGCTTGTCACTACGACGGCAGCCACGCCGAGCAGCGAACCGCTCAACGCCTCCCCCAGCCATAACGCGGAGGCGCCCAAGGTCAGGAATGGCTGCAGCAGTTGTATCTGGCCGATCTTTGCGATACCGCCCACGGCCAGACCGCGATACCACAATATGAATGCCAGGAACTGGCTGACCACGGCGACATAAGCGAACCCGGCCCAAGCGTCGAACGGCGCCGAGAGATCGGTATGCGCCATGATCCAGCACAGCGGTCCCAGCAACCAAGGCACCGACAGCACCAGGGCCCAGCTGATCACCTGCCAGCCCCCCAGAATGCGGGTCAGCCTGGCGCCCTCGGCATAACCGAGCGCGGCCAGCAAAGACGCCACGAACAGCCAGAGATCGCCCGAGCGAAGGCTGCCGCCCCCGGCTTCGAAGGCGAACGCGAACACCGCGG
Organism: Methylocaldum sp. GT1TLB; assembly: GCF_051027445.1. Taxonomy (NCBI): domain Bacteria; kingdom Pseudomonadati; phylum Pseudomonadota; class Gammaproteobacteria; order Methylococcales; family Methylococcaceae; genus Methylocaldum; species Methylocaldum sp. GT1TLB. The sequence continues at coordinate 2,852,941 of NZ_CP194898.1, read as the reverse complement.
CCGCACCGATCAGCGCCGCGATCCAAAAGCGTCCGGGCAGCCGCTCGCCCGCCAACCACGCGCCGAAACAGGCCGTGGCCAAGGGCGTGACCGAAAGCGCGATGCCGCCGTGGGACGCCGGCAGTTCGCGCATGGCCCAGGCCGAAAGCACCGGGAAGCCGATGATGACCCCCAATGCGACCAAGGCTAAGCCTCGAAGCTGATGACGCTTCGGCCAAGGTTGCCGGGTGACCAGCAAAGCGATTGCCGCCAGTCCAGACGCAAGCACGCCGCGTCCAAAGGCAACGAACCAGGGATCGAGATGCAGGACGGCGACGCGCGTTGCGGGCAAGGTCAGACTGAAGCCGGCAATTCCCAAAATAGCGAGAAGCCAACCCCGGCGTATCTTCGACGTGTTCGACTGCATGACAACCGATTCCCCGAGCGTGTTTTCGTAGCGTGGTGGCCGTACAATAAATTGCCGCCGGCGGACAATACAGATACAGTTGACGATCCGTTCGGCCATCCTGTACCGGTCGCGGAGCCATAACAATCATGAATTCCCTCAACCTCGATCCCCACGACAGCCGGCCCTTGATCGAACAGATCGTGGCGGGCATCAAGCAGCGCGTCGACGAGCGCGCCTTGCGGCCCGGCGCGCGCCTGCCGTCGATCCGGCATTTCGCGAACGAGCACCGGGTCAGCAAGTTCACCGTGGTCCAGGCCTTCGACCGGCTGGTGGCGATGGGCTATCTGAAATCCCGGCAGGGGTCGGGTTTTTACGTGGCTCAACGCTCGGAATCCGGCGCTGCGGTGAATCAGTCCTGCCGGCTCGAGCGGGCCATGGACGTGCTCTGGCTGCTCCGCAACGCCTTGCAGGAACAGCCGCACATCGCCATGCCCGGCGCCGGCTGGCTGCCCGGCGAATGGATGGACGGCGAGGGCATTCAGCGCAGCCTCCGCACCCTCGCCCGCAAGAGCGGCACCTATCTGACCGGATACGGTCTGCCGGCCGGCTACGAACCGCTGCGGTCCCTGCTGGCGCGGCGGCTCGACGATCAGGGCATCGGCTGCTCTCCCCGGCAGATCGTCACCACCCGCGGGGCCACTCATGCCCTGGACCTGATCAGCCGGCTGTTCGTCAAACCGGGCGACGCCGTGCTGGTGGACGATCCCGGCTATTACACCCTGTTCGGTTACCTGAAGCTTTCGGGGGCGCGGCTGGTCGGCGTACCCTGGACTACTCAGGGGCCGGATACCGCCGCGATGGAAAGCCTCATCGAGGAGCACCGGCCCAAGGTGTTTTTCACCAACACGCTGCTCCACAACCCGACCGGCGTCAGCATTACCCAGGCGGTGGCCTACCGGGTTTTGCAACTGGCCGAGCGCTACGATCTGATGATCGTGGAGGACGATATCTACGGCGATTTGTTGACCGGACAGGCGACGCGCCTTGCGACGCTCGACCAGCTGGAGCGGGTGCTGTTCGTCAGCAGTTTTTCGAAAACCGTTTCCGCAAGTCTCCGGGTCGGTTTTCTGGCCTGCAAGTACGAAATCGCCGAGAGTCTCACCGATCTCAAGCTCCTGACCAGCCTGACCACCTCGGAAATCGACGAGCGGCTGGTCTACGAACTCCTTACCGACGGCTATTACCGGAAACACCTGGAAAAACTGCGCTCACGCCTCCGCAAGGCGCGCGGCGAGGCGGTCAGAAACCTCGAAAGCAGCGGGCTGGAAATTTACCAGGACGCGGAGGACGGACTGTTCATCTGGGCTCGCCGCGATGCGTCCGAGAATGCCACGTCGCTGGCCGCGGCGGCGGCCAAGCAGGGCATCATGCTGGCACCGGGCGCTCTGTTCAGACCTCAGCAGGAAGCCTCGCCCTGGCTGCGCTTCAATGCCGCGGGTTGCGGGAATCCGGCCATTTTCCGGTTTCTGGATGAGGGGCTTGCCGGCTGGGATTCCGGAACGGATTTCGACGACTGAAACGTGCCCGGCGGAAGTCGTTGGCGCCTACAGTCAGGATAGATCGACTCAAACCTTCGTAGGTTGGCAACCCTTTGCCGACGAAGACGCTCGGTCGGGATGCGGCGTCGGGAAAGGATTCCCGACCTACCGGGCGGCACGGTTGTAGGTCGGCAACCCTTTGCCGACGAAGACGCTCGGTCGGCAGGTGGCGTCGGGAAAGGATTCCCGACCTACGGGGCGACACGGTTGTAGGTCGGCAATCCTTTGCCGACGAAGACGCTTATCGTTTATCCACCATTTCGGGGCTCACTTCGAAGCGGCCGATATTCCTGAAAACGGGCGCGGGGTTCACGCCGAAGGTATCGCGAAAGCTGTGGCTGAAATGCGTCGCGTCGGCGAAACCCGCGTCCAGCGCGGCGCGGGTCAGAGTGTCGCTGGCATGCAGCAGTTCCAAGGCCGACACCATCCGCTTCCACAGACGGAATCGACGGTAAGGCAGGCCGGTGCACTGGCGGAACAGATGAAGGAAGCGGGAGGGTGAAAGGTCGACCAGCTTCGCCAACTCCTCTTGCGAGAAATTCCGGTCCGGCTCGCGGCAAATTCGCTCGATGACCTGCCGAATGCGTTCATCCAACTCGATCGGCGGCTGATCGCGGGTATTCAGCAGCCGATCCAGGCGCTGTTCGACGGCGATACGGTTCGGGTCTTCCTCGTGGACCCAGCGAAAGCATTCGATCGTTTCCGCATCCTCGAAAAACCTTACTGTCGTTTCCGAATACGGAAAACGCTTCCGGAATCCTGTCGCGTCGGGGCCGTTTCGCTCCACGAACAGCTTTCCGTGCACGCCGCCGGCCATATCCAGGGCATGCCGAATCCCCGCGGGCACCACCGCGCAACGGCAACTCCGCCATTCGCCGTCTGCCAGCCTGATCCGAAACGGGCGATAGATGCCCACGTGCAGCACGTTGGCGCCATAGACGTGGGTTTCCAGATGCTGGATCGGACCGCAATAGAGTACCCGTCCGTGTCCCATGTAAAGCTGCGAAGTCCCGGGATAAAGCGCGCGCATAGCCAGTTTATGCAAGTCCTGTCGGCGAGACGTGAGTACAATCCCGAGCGCCGGCCATAGGCGGAGACGGTCTGGCGGCTCGGCAATCCATAGTGATACGCCGTCCATCATAATGAACCGGAACCGGCGTTTTCCAGAACTTTTCCGGGAGGATTTCCATGAACGACACATTGACACGCACGGAATTTCAATCGCGTTTCGAGGCTTTGCTGAGCCAGCTCTCAAAGGACAATATGATCGATTACGCCTTCATCGATATTCCCTCGGATCGAAAACCCTGGCTGGATACCGGCATCGACTTGTCCGCGGGCGAGCGGGTGACCACCTTTGCCGTGGGCAAGACCTGCCTCAAGGGCACCGATCTCTGGTTCGGCGCCGATTTCCAGCTATGGTGCCGAATCGGTCCGGACGGCGAAATCTTCCGCGGCACCCGAGCGAGCAATACCTTCGCCGTAGAAAAGCCGGATCGGCTGTATCTCGCCAGCTATTTTCCCGGCGAATGGGCCACCCGAACCGGCGAGTTGGCGACGCCGGACGAAGTCTACGAGCAGGCGAGCGGTTGCCTGGCGGCCTTGATCGTACGCTGGCGGGTCGAACCGATCGAAGGGCTGAAAAGGCTGGCGGCGCTCGGCGACGTGGACGGCCTAGTCGCGTCCGAAATCGACCGTTTGACCGATCCGGTCGTCCCGCCGCCAGGTTGGAACTATCTGTGGTTCGTGGGGCCTGCGGAAATCTACCGATCCTGCCGGACTCCGGAAAAGGAACCGGCCATCTGCTGCCACACCCATCGCGATGTGGGTTTGTTGCAGAAGGACGTTTCCCTGCCATTCGAGCCGAACACGCGCTTGCGCTGGGCCTGGCGCATGGATCGCCTGCCCTCGGAGGTGCGCGAGGACACGCTCGCGACCCACGATTACATGAGCATCGCCGTGGAATTCGACAACGGCCAGGACATCACCTATTACTGGAGCGCCGAGCTGCCCGTGGGCACCGCCTACCGCTGCCCGATTCCCACCTGGACCGCGCGCGAAACCCATGTGGCGATCCGTTCCGGCCGCGAGGGTCTGGGCGATTGGTTCAACGAGGAGCGCGATGTCCACCGCGATTACCTGGACTTCATCGGCGGCCCGCCGCCGGCTCGCATCGTGCGGGTGTGGCTGATCGCAGTGAGCTTCTTTCAGGGGCGGGAAGGAGAATGCCGGTATTCCGGCATCGAGTTCGTGACGAGGGAAGGGGTGACGTCGATACAATAAGCCCGGCTGCGTCGTGGCGGCTTAACGCAACGGCGTTATCGTTGACGGGACCAATCCATGCATTTCGATTTACGCGATCTCGAACTGTTTGTCGCCGTGGCCGAGGCCGGCAGCATTGCCAAGGCGGCCGAGCACTGTCATACGGTCGCTTCGGCCGTCAGCAAGCGGCTGTCGGATCTCGAAGCGGGGTACGGTACGGCGCTGCTGGTGCGGAGCAGCAAGGGCGTCGCGCCGACGCCGGCCGGCCTTGCATTGCTCGTACGCGCCCGCGCCGTCCTGCATCAGGCCGGGCAACTGGACCGGGAGCTGCGCGGCTATTCGGCGGGAGTTCGAGGGCAGGTGCGGGTATTCGCCAACATCTCGGCCATCGTGGAATTCCTGCCTTCGGCGCTCGCCTCGTTTCTGTCGGCCCATCCGGAGATTCAGGTACACCTGGAAGAGCACGTGAGCGGCGTCGTCGTCCGGGCCGTAGCCGACAATCTTGCCGATTTGGGCATCGTGAGCGAGATAGCCGCCGAGGACGGGCTCATGATGATTCCGTTCCGCGAAGACGAACTGGTCTTGATCGTTCAGCCGGACCATCCGCTGGCTTCGCGCGAGCGCGTCGATTTTTGCGAGACGCTGGACTCGGATTTCGTCGGGCTCCACAGCGACAGCTCGCTGCACTACCGGCTACTCCGCGCCGCCGCCGATGCGGGCCGGCCGCTCAATCTCAAGATACGGGTTACCAGCTTCGACGCCGTCTGCGCCATGGTGGCGGCGGGGCTCGGCATCGGCGTGGTGCCGCGGGCCGCCACGACGCCTTATACCGCATCGCTGGGACTGGTGCCGGTCGTTTTGAACGATGACTGGGCAAAGCGCCGGCTTCATCTCTGCGTCCGTTCGCTGGAGGGGTTGTCAGGGGCGGCGCGGCTGTTGTTGGATCATCTCGCCGGAGGAGCGGCTTAGAGCATCCACGGTCCTATGGGGCGGCCGGCTGCCGCAGGTCGGAAATTCCTTTCGGACACAGCTCAGTCGGCAAAGGATTGCCGACCTACGATCGTGCCGCTGTGGCATCTACGGTTCTGTGCGGCGCCACAGCTGCCATAGGTCGGAAATTCCTTTCCGACACAGCTCAGTCGGCAAAGGGTTGCCGATCTACGACCGTGTCGCTCTAGGTCGCTCGGCCCGCGGCTTGATTTCCAAGGCGGTATCCGCGACCGGATCATCTCGCCGGCGGGGCGGTTTGATTCGGGCCATCGCGAGACGCGATGGCGACATCGCCAAACATCGTTTTTCCTCCATGCGTTCTTTCGGCATTCTTGCTCACACCTGTTCATTACGAGGAGAAAAACGATGTATCGCTGGAACCCGGAAGACTATGCCCGCCATTCGGCCGGTCAGGAAGCTTGGGCGCGCGAACTGTTGAGCGGCCTGAACCTGCGCCCGGACGACCGGGTGCTGGACATCGGCTGCGGCGACGGCCGAATCACGGCGGAACTGGCGCAGCGGGTGCCGTTCGGCGGCGTGGTCGGCGTCGATCTTTCGGAAGACATGATCGGCTATGCAGCAAGACGGTTTCCGGCGTCGGATTACCCTAACCTCGAGTTCCGGCAGGCGGATGCCCGGACGCTGCCTTTCGACGAGGAATTCACCGTGGTCTATTCCAATGCCGCTTTGCACTGGGTCCGGGATCATGAGCCGGTATTGGCCGGCATCGCCCGTGCGCTGAAGCCGGGCGGCCGCTGCCGGATGGAGATGGGCGGCCGGGGCTCTGCCGCCGCGCTGATCGCGGCGTTCGAGGCCGTGGCGGACGGTCCCGTGTGGCGGGAGAATTTCGAGAACTTCGAATCGACCTTCGGTTTCCACGATGCGGAGAGCTATCGCCGCTGGCTAGGGGAGGCGGGGCTCGACGCCGAGCGGGTCCGGCTGACCGACAAGGACATGGTGCATGCCGGCCGCCAAGCCTTCATCGGTTGGCTGCGCACCGCCTGGCATCCCTACACGTCGAGAGTCCCGGCGGAGCGGCGGGGGCTCTTCATCGACGCTGTCGCCGAGCGCTACCTGGCCGGAAATCCTCCCGACACCGCGGGACGGGTCCATGTCGCCATGGTGCGGCTCCAGGTGGAAGCGAAAAAATGAGCCGCTTTTGGCTGAAGGGCAAAGGTAGATGGAAATTAGAGCTGCGACTCTGAAGGATGCGCCGTTTATCAGCTCAGCGCACTTCTTCGCGAGCTTGAGCGTTTTCATCTCGCTCGTACGGCAAAACAGGCTTGGCGGAAGTCGTTGGCGCCTTCGGCTCGGGTGAATTGCTTCAAGCATTCGTAGGTCGGCAATCCTTTGCCGACGAACCCGTTAGCCCAACTTCACCGTCGGGAAGGGATTCCCGACCTACTCGCGAGTTCCCGTACAGTAGGTATGAAAATGCTCTTACCGGCAGGTTCATCGCGCATGAGCTGTCCGAAGAGGCGGCGGGCCGTTTGCTCGAATCGATGGATGAATGGGCAATCCGCAGCGGTCGACGTTTCAGGGGTGATTTGTATACCCATGAAGCTGGAGCTGGCGGCCAGACGCTTCGGAAGTGAGGAAACCCGTGGGCAGCCTACGATGTTTTCGGGTAAAGCCAGCCGGCCAGAATCCCATAAACGGCGAACTCGACCACGCCGAACAGAAACCATTGTGCCGCCAGGCTTCCCGGAATGGGGTACAGCAGGTATTGATTGAGATCCACCAAGAGTCCGGCGAGAACGGCGAAGGACAGGCCGTGAACCAGCCCTTCCTTGATGCCGCCGTTCCGTGCGCAGCGAATGTAGCTCAGGACGAAGAGCAATGCGATGCCGGCCGTGAGCAGCAGCGACAGCCACAAGCTCCTTTCCGCCTCCGGCCTGGCGATACCGGCCAACGCGGCATCGGCGTCGCGGAGAATCACCATGTGGACCAGACCGTTCCAGAGCAATGCGAATACGAAGATGGCGGCGGTCGCGAGAAGAAGACGTCTTGGGTTCAGGTTCATGTCTTGGTTCGGTTTGAGCATGATGGATTCGGGAGAAGGAAACGGCAGGCCGATTATACGTCGATGTTTTCCTCGACATAGGCGTAGAGGACCTGGTCGATAAGGACGCCGTCCTTGAAGGCGGCACGCCGCATTACCCCTTCCCGTTTGAACTCGGCTTTCTCCAGCACCCGCATGGAGGCCGGATTCCACGCAAACACGCGGGCTTCCAGGCGAATCAGGCCGAATCGCGACATAATTTCCGGCACGAGCGCGCGGGCCGCGGCCGTAGCAATCCCCCGTCCCCAATACGGCTCGCCGAGCCAATAGCCGAATTCGGCGGATTTGGCATAAATGCCCTCCCGCGGGTCGATGCCGATTCCGCCGATGGCGCGGCTGTCCACTTCGATGGCCCATGAGGTGCGGACGGGCATCCCGGCGACATGAGCTATCCACCAGTTCGCGTCTCTTTCCGTGTAGGGATGGGGGAATCGGTCGGTCAGATTCCGCCATATCTTGCGATTATTGGCGAGCGCCACGAGATCGGCCTTGTCGTGCTCCGACCAATCGCGGATCACGCCATGCTCGAATTCGGTCCGCATGGGTTTTCTCCTGGGTAAAAACCAACAATATCTATTCACTGCATAGGGGAGCGTCGGTGTTGGCTCTCAAACCGGCTTTACGTGCCCTGAACTCGATGGGTGTCGTCTATCGACGGATTCGCCTCGACCCGCACGATGCTTTTCACCGCCTCGCGCAGCCAGATGTGGCCGGGGTCCCGGTCGTGGCGGGCGTGCCAGAGCATCGAAACCGTGAAGGTCTCGATCTCGATCGGCGCGGGGCTCAGGGTGAGCTTGAACGCTTCTGCGCAGCGCCGCGCCATGGACGCCGGCAGGGTGGCGATGGCGTCGGCCTCCTTGAGGATGAAGGGCAGGGCGGAGAAGCGCGTGGTTGAAAGTAAAACCCGCCGTCGCAAATTTCGGCGCGCGAGCGCTTCGTCCACGACGCCTTCGAAGCCTCCGGAGAAGGACATCAGGAGATGGGGCAGGGCGAGATAGTCTTCCAGGCCGATGGGCGAGGGTATGCCCAGCCGCGCGCCGTCGAACAGGCACACATAGCCTTCCCGGTAAAGGTTCTCCTGGCGGTGCCAGCTCGCCACGTCCGTGAATCGCGAGACGCCGAGGTCTATTTCCTGGTTGTCCAGTAGTTTCGCTCCCTGTTCATGCCCCGCGAGACGGATCGCGACACGCACACCGGGCGCCTCGCGCTGGATGCGCTCGATCAGGCTCGGGGAGAGCGCCACCTCGATGCTATCCGGCATGCCGAGGCGGAAGCTGCGCTCGGCGGTGGCCGGATCGAAGCGCGGAGTCCCGTACATTTCCCGATGGATGATTTCGAGCGCCGGACCGAGCTGTTCCGCAAGTTCCAAGGCCCTGGCAGTCGGCTCCATGCCTTTCGCCGTTCTCAGGAAAAGCTCGTCCTTGAACATTTCCCGTAGTCTCATCAGCGCCGCGCTCACCGCAGGCTGGCCGAGATATAGGCGGCCGGCCGCCCGCGTCACGCTCCGTTCCTTCAGGAGAGCGCTGAATACCGGCAGCAGGTTCAGGTCCGCCTTTCTAAAATCGATTTCGTTGATGTTTTCAATCATAACAATCGATTTGAATAATAGAAAAACGATCCTCAGAATTCAAACCGCGGCGGAAAGCTCTAAGAGCTCTAAACAGTGCTTTTAGAGCGACCCGCAGTCTCTATCGTTCGGAGGTCACCATGTCTTATCGCAAAAAAGCCCTGATTACGGGCAGTTCCCGTGGCATCGGGAAGGGTATCGCTCTCAAACTCGCCGCTCAGGGCGCCGATGTCGCCATTCATTATTACCGCAACCGGGAGGCTGCCGACGACACCCTGGCCGAAGTGCGCCGGCGCGGCGCGGACGGATTCATCGTCCAGGCGGACATTTCGAACCCGGCCGAAATCGCCCGGATGTTCGATGAAGTCGGCGAGCGATTCGAGGGGCTCGACATATTTGTAGCCAACGCCCGGCCCGAAGCCGCCGAATTCTTCTATCCGCCCCTCGAAATCACTCCCGTACAGTGGGATTCGGCCTTCGATTCCCAGGTCAAAGCCTTTCTCGTCGCAGTGCGGCAGGCAGTGCAGCTCATGCGCGACGGCGGCCGAATCGTCGCCATAACCCACTCGCCCGGTGGCCGCACAGGGAGCCTGCAACCCTGGGTTGCCATGGGTTCGGCCAAGGCGGCGCTGGAGTCGCTCGTCCGCTACTTTGCCGTGGCTTTGGCCAAGCGAGGCATCACGGTGAATGCGGTCAGTCCCGGCTGGATCGAGGACAGCGTGCTGAACAGCCTGCCCGAACCGGCACAGGGCGCCATCCGGCGCTGGCATACCCGCGGCTGGACTCCCATGGGCCGGCTCGGCACGCCGGCCGACATCGGCAATGCCGTGGCCCTTCTCTGCTCGGAGGATGCCGGCTGGATTACCGGCCAGGTACTCTTCGCCGACGGCGGCGCGTCCCTGATGGACGCCGGACATCCGCCCGAGCTGCAGCTCGGCTGGTGACCATAGCCCTGCTATTCGTTTCTCCGGCGTGAGCCGAGCGAACTCGGTATGGCGGAGCGTCGCCGAGAAATCGTACGGGGAAACAATCTCGCGGGCTGCGGATGCGCTTCCGGCGAAACCGGTTGCGAGGATGCCGGATTTTCCTATCCGCCTTTGGGTGGGGAATTCCGGCGTTCTCGCCGTCAGGCCGGCCGTTCATAGTTCCAGGCGCACGCCGGCTACGGGATTCATGCCCCGCGCATCCGCTCCGGAGCCGGGTTCCCGGTAGTTCTTGTCCAGCCTGCTCTCCAGGTCCAACTGTGACGCCCGGTGCCGATTCGGCTACCGGCGGGCGCGCAGATTCAGGGTTGCCCGGCTGGCTCGGAAACAAACCGTGCGGTCCTTTATTGATCAGGCCCGTAAATACCCTCCTGGTATTTCGGGCCGCCGCCCAAGCCGGTACACGCCCGGCCTGGGCTCACGCGGCTTGTCGCCGCGCCGGGGCATCCCTGCCCCGGATTAACCCGACCTATATTTATAGGCCGGGTTAATAAACACCTATCTTCGGTGCTGAGAGCCGATCAATTCGTTGTACGCGCCCGGCCGCGAAAAACCGCGGCCAAACCGGTGGCCATCAGCCAGAACGCGGAAGGCAGCGGAACCGGGGAAACCGTCGTGGACGAGACACTGGCCGCCAACGCATTTCCGTCCGCGTCGCCGAGTGCGTTGACGGCCAGTCTCAATGGGCTGCTGCCGGCTTGCCGGAAATTAAAATTAACTACCGCCAGGGTAAAACTGTCGGCCTGCAGGGTATTCAAGTCCTCCGGCGAATCAAAGGACAGTTCGAACAGGTTCAGCACCCCGCTACCGCTTGACCCGACCGAAGTGACGTTTGCCCCGAAATCGAGAACATCCAGTTCGTCCCCTAGCACCGGATCGCCGAAACTGGTACCGACATATTCCAAATGGCTGCTATCGAAATTGAGATCCAGATCGTAGCTGCCTAGCGAGGGCGCTTCGCCGGCGCCTAGTCCGGATATCGTGATGCCGACCGCGACCGACCACCCGGTTCGGCCCACCGGCATGACCCCCAGTGTGATCGCGGACTCGGCGAGTCCCGATGCGGACAGCAACAGCGCAGCTATTAAAGGCTTACAGTAACGGTCGAGCATCTTGATAGTTTCCTGTTAACGAGTTCCTTGAGGGAAAGATTTCGGGAAACTCCGATCCGGTTCTTGGCCAAGTTCAGGACGAACGATCGCTCGTCGACGACGCGAACCATGGGCAGAAACCGGGTTTTCCGAGTTTCCGTCGATGGATAGGGCGAGGTATCCATGCCTCACTCGGCTGCGCACCGAGGACGGGTACACGACAAGGTCAGCTTGCGGGCATCGAGCGCGTCGATCGTACCGTTCTTGTCGATATCGCGGGGATCGTCCGGACCGGACGCGGATTGATTCCGCACGGCGAGGATCAGGTCGATATCCAGGCGATCGATATCCCCGTCGCCGTCCAGATCGCCGGCCAGCGGGGTCGTTTCGCACGAATCGGGAATATGATCGGCATCGGCGTCACCGGCCCGGCCTTGTTCGATATCCAGAACGTCCGACACGCCGTTTTCGTTGCAGTCCGGAAACACGTTCAGATAGTACACGTCCTGCTCGCCGTTGAAGGTTGCGGTATAGGCAACGCTTGCGCCGTCCCTCCTGGAAACCAGGGTCGAATAGTCCCCCATCTTTTGGGAAGCGTGCGGATAGCCGATCGTGGTATCGAAAGGCTGGCTGACCGGAACGTTTTTGCTCCACGTTGCGCCGCCGTCCCATGAATACGCGTAATACAACCGCGAGACGTTATAGCTGCCGCTATCGCGCGTGTCGTACCAAACGGCATCGATGCGCGAGTTCGGAGCTACCCCCATCATGCCGAACCATTGCCACGAATCTTTATTGGGTTCGTCGTCGTTGACCCTGATCGGCGCCGACCAGGTCTCGCCGCCGTCGCTGCTTCGGACGAATTTGATGTCCAGATTGTCTTCGCCGGGCGGATCCACCGTCGCCAGCACATAGACCTTGCCGCGCAACGGCCCGTTGGATCGGTCGACGTCGACTTGAACGTCGCCTATGGGACCGTACCGATTCGGATTGTTTCGAAAATTGAATAAAGGCGCGGGACCGCCGATATCCAGGATCTGCGTCGTAAAGGTGGGTGTCGAATCCGGATCTCGCGCGTCCAAGGACTTCGAGAAAATGTGCTGGTAGTGGTTTCGATTCTGGGTCTCTTCGTCCCATTCACTGGGTTCGAGCCGTCCGGCGATATACAACTCGCCTTCCGGCCCCACCGCCATGGTGCCGAAACTCGGGTTACCGGGAATCCCCACCGGTAGTTCGAAGCTCGCTCCGCCGTCGATGGAACGGGTGAAACAGTAGTCATCGCCGGTTTCGCGCCAGTTGACGTAGACATGGCCATCGCCGATTCCGCCGCTACGGTCTACCGCGAGCTGGCCTTTGTCGCCGCCTCGTCCGTGGGCGAATACCGGTTCTTGCCAACTGCGCCCGCCGTCGATCGACTTGATGACTTGAATGTCTTCGATATAGATGCCTTGCTCGTCGAAACGCAGACTCTGAAAGTAAAAGTTCCCCTGAGCATCCACATCGATGACCGGATTGCTTCGGCCTTGTCCCGGCGTCAACGATCCCGGAAAGGTCCAGCTGGAACCGCCATCCTGGCTATGCGCCCAGCCGCCTTGGCGAAAGGAGGACTGCACGGAGTCGAACTGACGCCAGGCGATGACGATGTTGCCGGGGTCCAGCGGATTGATGGCCATGGTGGGCTCGTTGGCCGCATCGCCGGTAATGTTTTGACCGGCCGCGTCGACGTTGACCTGGATGCTGATGTAAGGACCAAAAGCGGAATGCGTCGCTGCGGCGTCGGCGCATGCGAACGCCAGTATCCATCCGGACCACACCGCGGCATGCCGTCCCGGATGTGGATTGCGTAAACCGGACCGTATCATGCGCGGTAACTCCGGGATCTGCCGAACAGGCCGAATCCGGCGAGACCCGATACGAACAGCCACACCGCGGCCGGAACCGGTACCACGGTGGTTTGAAAACTGAAATCGCCGACGATCGCGCCCACGGTGCCGCCAAAATGCTCCCATCCCGGCCCGACCCCGAGTTCGCCCGACAGGGTGAACGAATTCGGGTCGAGCCCCATCGCCACGTTGAACAAGTTGAAGGATTCCGATCGGAAAGAATAATGGTTATAGAGCGTCCAGCCCGATTGGCCGGTATCGGCATCGATGTTGGCCGCATCGAATTCCAACGTGTAGTCTCCGGAGACGATGCGGTTGCTCGGCGATCCGGTATCGATCCGGAAACGGCTGACGCCGCCAAGACCGATCGCGCCGGTGACGCTGCCCGCGAAATCGCCCGGATCGAACGTCAACGTGGTCGGCTTGGTTCTCCGGCCGACCGGGACGTCGACGGTAGCGCCGTTGACGGCGAATTCGAGACCCGTGGCCGGGATTTCGCCGACGCCCGGCACAATATGATCTTCCAAAATTTGCGCGTTGTTGCGCACCGCCGCGGCTTGTGCATCGAAAAATTCCTCCAGATATATGGAAGGCGCATCGGTCGCGTCCAAGGAGACGGCGGCGGCCAGCGCATCCCGGTCCAGGTTCATGATCAATGCGCCGCCGGAAACGGTGGCGGCGGTCGCCGTTGCCGGAAGGAATGCCAACCATGCGGCTAGAAATGTCAAACAGGGTGCAAGAGTTTTGCCGAATCGCGAGAGTCGGTGGCGTGTAGTCATGAGGATAAGTCCGTAACAGGTCGAAGGTGGGAGCGTTTATCCGGCCGATTGGCCGGATAAACGCGATAAACGGCCCCCGGGCGGCTCGGCAGCCCGGGTCGACGGCCTCTATTCGGCGATCAAGCGGATAAAGCCGCCTGGACCGACTTTCGGCGGGCGCCGGCCAGCAGGCTTAACAAGCCGCTGCCGAACAGCCAGACCGCTGCCGGCACCGGAACCACGGCAGGCGAAACCAGAGTGAAGGTAGCGGCTTTACCGGCGGAGTTCGAGCCGTCGCCGCCGAACAGGAAAGCGGTCATATTGGGTGACCACCAGAGTTCCCCGGTCATGAGCAATTCATCGCCATTGGTGGTAACGCTGATGTTGCGGGCATCGTAAGTGGACGTTCTGAAGCTCGTGTTGTTCCACAAGGTCCAGCCGCTGTTGACGCCGTCATTTCGATTCGCGTTGTATTCGAAGGTGTAATCTCCGGACGTCAATGTACCCGTGAAACTGCCACGGGTCATCACGACACCGTTCAACCCGATCTGGCCGTTGGCGATAAAGGCGGACGAGTCGACCAAAGCATCCTGACTGGCGTCCCAGGTCAACGTGGTGGGCTTGTTGGCGCGGCCGCCGGCGCCCGTTGGAATTCCGGTGCCGGTCAGATCGGCGGGATTGACGACGTATTCGAGCGTTGACGGCGCGGGGTAGGTGTTGGTGGGCACCGTTATGATATCCGCAATGGTCGAGTAAGTATCGGCCACCGCCTTGGGAAAGAAGTTCGCGACATAATATTCGGTTAACCCGCCAGGACCGATGGTTAGTCCTTCCAACAGGTTGTTCGGGTTGTCATAGGTAACGCTGAAAGTTCCCCCGTGCAACACACCGGCATCGGCCGAATTGGCCATGATCAGGGCAGCCGCTGCGAGAATGGTCTGTCGGATCTGCATTTTCTTGACCCCAAATTTTTGCATGGATTTTTTCCTGTGATTTGAAACATCGAGAGGTTGTGCGGCAGGCTCGAGAAATCCATAGCCCTTGAATAACTCTCACAGGAGAGGCGGCCCGGCCGTCTTGAATACCAAGACCCGCGGCTTTCCGAGTCCGCCTCGCGGCGGAGGTGGCGAAGGCGTCTCGTCCCTGAGACCGATATCATCCTGGGCCAACGGACAGGCATGCGCCCAACCGCCAGTCGTCGCTGATAAGAACCGCCGAAATGACAATGACAATAAGGCTCGAAAACTGGCGTTCTTATCGGGCAAGTCAAGCTGCTAAAGCAGATACCGTGCCAGTGAGCAGGGGTATTCCGAGACTAACAAGCTGTAATTTGAAAATACCGGGGAACGGTGGAAGCAAAGCGTAATTTACCTGGGAACACATGCCAATTTACAGGCATGTCACGGGAAAGAGGCAGCGAGTATCAGTGCATTAACAAATGTATCGTTAATGCGTAGGTATCCCGGCGCCCATGGCGGATATCAATGCGCGACAAACCGCATTATGTGGGGAGCAGGTTAAATGCCACAATTCAATGCGCATGACATCATCATAATCTGTTGTCTTATTTGACATTAATCGTCTGTCCTGTGAAATCCCGCAAGGCTTAAGGCATACAACGTAATTATTCGATGGCAATCGACAAATACACCAGGGATATTCGGGACAAACTGCGAGATTCATGCTTTTGCGGGAATATTTCCCGATATTTGTAATCCATGGACTACGTTCAGCGGACCATGGATTATTGGACTTCGTCTGGGCCGCCAAATCAGCATCATTTGCCGGCCGCACAAACGGTCGCTGCGTGCTTGAAGATACCTTGGTTTCTTCGGTTCTCGTGCCTATCCTTCAGGAAGCAGTCCTTCATCCGATCTCTTGTAGGCGATGTATGCCAAGCGTCGTTGAGCCAGAGGATGGCGGCCGTAATGGGGTGAGACGGTCACCTCGAAACCGGCGCCGGCGAGAAGACGTTCGATTTGGGCGCCGCCCAAAACGCCGATCCGGTGCCGCTCCTCGGAACGGCGGTAGCCGTGGCCGCCTTTCCTGAACACGGTAATGTCCCGAATCAACAGGTTTTCCTGCGGCTGTTCGGATATCTCCACCAACACCGCCCAATCCGGCCCTTTGCGCCAGGAGCGATAGTGCATGGGTTCGCCGTCCGAGCGGACAAGGATGTCGAATGCGAAAACGCCGCCTTTCGGCAGACAGGAAGCGATGTTCCGGAACAAGCGGTCAAGGCGCGCTTCCGACGGCGCTCCGTCGGCACAATAGTTCAGGGCTTCGCCCAGGGCCGTGACCGCGGCGCAAGGGCGGAAGTCCACATCGTACAGCGATGCGGTTTGAAACTGTGCTTCGGGCGCTGTACGCCGGGCCAGTTCGATCATCGGCGCGGAAACATCGACGCCCAAAACCGAATATCCGTGCTCCAGCAGTTTCCTCGCCCAGGTTCCGCTTCCGCAACCCAGATCGATTATCAGGCCGGAATCGAGACCCGCGGCGCGGAACAGCGCCAGCAACTCATCGCCGGCGCCATCCACCAGATCGGGGAAGCCGACGTGATGAACATAGGCGAGATCTTCCTCATAGAACGGCATCATCGTTTCGAAGCATTTTTTCGACTGGAATTCCGCCAACCCATGGGGCGGTCAAAGCCGGTCCATCCCGATGGGTTCGCCGTTATCGGCACGGGTTTTGGTCAATCGCCGTTCCGCGTCTGCTGCGGCGCTGTCCTTGCCCTGCTTTCGATACACCTCGGTCAGCGCCCAGAGCGCCCAGGCGTCATTCGGCGCTTCTCGGAGCGAAATATCGAGCTCCCGCTCCGCCCCCGCCAGATCGCCCTGGAGAAACCGCAGCGCGCCTACCGAACGGCGTATCGGGTAGTACCAGTAGGGCGGTTCCATATAGGGCAGCTTTTCCTGAAGCGCCGCCGCTCTTTCGAAGGCGGCGGCGGCGTTTCCGAGATCGCCTTCGGCCTGGGCGATGCGCGCCGAAAGCACGTCCTGGGCAATCCGAACAATGTCCGCCGCCGGGACGCCGGCTTCCGTCAATCCGGAAAAATCCGCCGTTTTGGCGATCCCGGTCAAGGCGTCGAGTTCGAGTCGTGCGTCCTGCGGCGCTCCCTTGGCCGCCGCCGCAACGCCACGGGTATAGCGCCACATGGCTTGTACGTACGGGAACTCCGAGCCCGGATCGGCCATTTTCAGGACCGTTTCGGGCGGACTGAACTGGGCGTGGGCGAAGTATGGCGCGGCCTTGACCGGTTGTACCCACGGCACCGCACGGACCGTCTCGTCGGACAGCACGCCGGCGAGTTTCTCCGCCGCCGCGAGAGCGGTTTTGCCGTCGCCCGCCATCTGCGCCGAAACCATCAGGAAATGAACGTTGTGCGGATAATAGCCTTGCGCGTAGATGCCCTTTGCGCCGGTCTCCTTCAAATATGCCTCGTCGACTTCGATGGCGGCGCGATTGGCTTCGAGAGCGTCCCGATAGCGGCCCAGCCGGTAGTAAAGGTGTCCCGGCATGTGGACCAGATGTCCCGCGCCCGGCATCAGACCGGCGAGGCGTTTCGCATAAGGTTCCGCCCGTTCGGGCCGGTCGGAAGCCTCCATCATATGGATGTAATAATGAATCGCGCCGGGATGGTCGGGGTTGTTCGCCAGCACCCGCTCCAGGACCTCTACGATTTCCGCCGTGCGCCCCTTGGGTTTGCGGCCTTGGTCAGCCCAGTAGTCCCAGGGCGCGAGATCCATCAGGCTTTCCGCGTACAACACGGCGATCTCGTCATCCTCGGGGAAACGCTGGGCGAGTTTGCCCATCGCCGTGGCGTAGGCTTGGTCCAGGCGCTTCCGGTCGGTCTTCGGATTCTTGTCGTAGCGTTTCGCGAGCGCCTCGATCAAGGCTTGCTCCTTGGGGCTCGCGTGCTTGGCAAGGGCTTTCGCCCGCTCGATCGCGGCCCAGGCCGGGCCGACCGCGGAAGGCTCCATCGGCGCATTGATATTCGGTCCCAACACCAAGGCTTCGCCCCAGAAA
The DNA here is from genome assembly GCF_051027445.1 of Methylocaldum sp. GT1TLB. Lineage (NCBI taxonomy): Bacteria > Pseudomonadati > Pseudomonadota > Gammaproteobacteria > Methylococcales > Methylococcaceae > Methylocaldum > Methylocaldum sp. GT1TLB. The sequence goes on along the minus strand of NZ_CP194898.1, from coordinate 2,835,327 downwards.
CACATGGCGCACTGGGGATCGAGTTTCTGCGCCATGCGGAAGGCCCGTTGCGCCTCCAGATGGTTGAAGGCATAGGCCAATCTCAAACCCTGATCGAAATATTGCTGGGCGCGGGTGTTGCTCGTGGTGATCTTGTAGCTCAGCGTGCCGAGGTTGTCCCACAGGGGCGGTTCGCTATCGACGTAGACAGCCTGGGCGGCAGCCGTGTCCTTGGGATAATGCCCCGCTTCGGTGTGAACATGGCCCGTCGTTTCGGCGGCAAGTGCCGGTTGCGTGCCGATCAGCAGCGAGGCCAGCAGGCCGATGCCGATGGTATCGGAAAATTTCATGATCCCCTCCTCGTTAAGCTTAGGCTTGAATGCGTTCCGTCGAACGGGAAACGCGATTATCGTAAAAACGACCGTTCATTGCTTAGGCGTAAAAACCAAACTCTCGGGTTCCGGTTTGGTGATTTCCGCTCACTTTTGTTTGCCGTTATACCGAAGCGGTCACATTGTGGCAGTGAAATTGTAACAACGGCTTGCGCGAAAAGGCCTCGCTGAGCCAGAATAACCTTTCGACACGCTCTGAATATTTACTCGTACCCGATCCGATCCATGAATCTCCGTCACTTCGCCATTCGTCGCATCGTCGCCCTCGTGGTGGTCGTCGTCGTGCAAGTGGTGATGCGCGCGCCGTCGTGGGTTGGAGATGAGTAAGTAAACGACCTGATTCAACAACCCCCGCCGGCGCAAGCCGACGGGGGTTTCTTTTTTGGGGCCTCCGCCGGACTCCGGCTCTACCAAGGAGAACCCCATGACGATACTATCCGGCGCCCAACTCACCGTTCGCCTCCTCGAGCGGCAGGGCGTGCGCGTCGTTGCCGGCATTCCGGGCGGCGCGAATCTGCCGATCTACGATGCCTTGTCGAAATCCGCGCAAATCCGCCACGTCCTCGCCCGGCACGAACAGGGCGCGGGCTTCATTGCCCAAGGCATGGCGAGGGTCACCGGCGTTCCCGCGGTGTGCATGGCCTCGTCCGGACCCGGAGCGACCAATCTGCTGACCGCTATCGCCGATGCCAAGCTCGACTCGATCCCGCTGGTGGCGATCACCGGCCAGGTGCCGCGCGGGATGATCGGCACCGACGCCTTTCAGGAGGTCGACACCTACGGCCTGACGATTCCGATCACCAAGCACAATTTTCTGGTGGACTCGGCGGCGGAACTGCTCGAGGTGATGCCGAACGCCTTCCGCATCGCGGCTTCGGGACGTCCGGGGCCGGTGTTGATCGATATTCCCAAAGACGTGCAGACGGAGTCGATCGACGTGAACGCATGGCCCGAACCCGGCGCGCCGGACCCGGCTCCGCCGGTCGATATCGCGCTCGTCCAGCGGGCGGCGGATCTGATCGAGGCGGCGGAGCGGCCGATTCTGTACCTCGGCGGGGGCATCATGCACGCGGGGGCGTCGGAAACGGCGTCGGCCCTGGCCGAAAAATCGTCGCTGCCGACCGTGATGACTTTGATGGCGTTGGGCGCATTGCCGGTGGACCATCCGCTGTCGCTGGGCATGCTCGGCATGCATGGGGCGCGCTGTACTAACCTGGCGCTGGACGAATGCGATCTGCTGATCGCCGTCGGTGCCCGTTTCGACGACCGGGCGACGGGCAAGGTCGCGGCGTTCTGTCCGCGCGCGAAGGTCATTCACATCGACATCGATTCGGCCGAACTGAACAAGATCAAGACGGCCCACGTCGGCATTCGGGGCGACGCGGCGGCCGTGTTGCAAGAATTGCTGCCGAGAGTGCGGGGGCAAGACCGGGACTCGTGGCTGGCCCGCGTCGCCGAATTGAAGCGGATGTTTCCCCTCGTCACGCCCGGCATAGCCGACCCGCGAACCCATTACGGCTTGATACGCGCCGTGGCCGAGAACCTCGACGACGAGGCGATTGTCGCAACCGACGTCGGCCAGCACCAGATGTGGGTGGCACAAAGCTATCCTCTGCGCCGCCCGCGCCGCTGGCTGACCTCGGGCGGCCTGGGCACCATGGGCTTCGGCCTCCCGGCCGCGATCGGCGCGGCGCTCGCCGAGCCGGACGCGGCCGTGGTCTGTTTCTCCGGCGACGGCAGCATTCTGATGAACGTGCAGGAGCTGGCAACCGCCGCCGAGGAGGACGTCAACATCAAGGTGGTGCTGATGAACAACAACGCTCTCGGTTTGGTGCACCAGCAGCAGACGCTGTTTTATGGCAAGCGCATCTATGCGTCGCGGTTTCGTGCCGCGCCGGATTTCGTCCGGATCGCCGAAGGCTTCGGCCTGCGCGCCGTCGATCTCGATACGGCGGAGAACCCGAAGGAGGTCCTGCACCAAGCGCTGACCACTCGCGGCCCATGCCTGATCCACGCCGGCATCGACGTCGAGGATCAGGTATTGCCCATGGTGCCGCCCGGTGCTGCCAACATAGAGATGATCGGAGGCTGAATCATGGACGGACAGTCTTTATTCGAACAACGGACGTCGGCGCGGACCGTGCTGGAGCTCGACGTCGTCAACCATCCCGGCGTCATGTCCCACGTGGTCGGCCTGTTTTCGCGCCGCGCCTACAATGTCGAGGGCATCCTCTGCATGCCTGTGGGTGCCGGCGCGACCAGCCGAATCTGGCTGCTGGTCAATGAAGACGCGCGCCTCGCGCAGATGGTCAAGCAATTGGAAAAGCTGGAAGATGTCCTGAGCGTACGGCGTCATGGCGCGGATCACGAAGTGTTCGAGCGGTTGGAGGAATTCTTCCGTTGAAGCGTTTGGTGGCGACTGCTTGTGAGCCACCGTCTTGCGCGTCGATCCCGTTTGTCGGCAAAGGATTGCGGACCTACGACCTCCACCTTTCAGGCAGGCGTTCTCTAGTTCGGGAGTTCCGGCCAGTCTTATGCCCACACCGCGAACGATGTGACTGATTATCGAATCTTGCCGACCGGGGTTCTCAAGCGTAATCTGGACCTGAGCCGCAGATCCAAGTTGACGGACCGAGGTTTGGCAAAGATTTAGGAACTCGTAACATTCAGAAGGACTCCAAGTTTGCGGGGCTGCATGCCAAGGAAGGGCGCAAACGACGGTCCGTTGCGGCTGTTTGCAGACCAACCTTCGAAATATAGGGAGTTTGCCATGTATACCAAGTTCGCTCCTAGGCTTGGCAGGTTCACATCTTTTCTTTTCGCGGCTGTTTTGTTGTGGTCCGCGAGTTGGGCGGCAGCTGCGAAGGAATGCTGGCTGGATCTCTATGATAAGGCGGATTACCAAGGTTCCCACGTTCGCTTGAAAGGACCCGTCGAACTGTCCAACCTCAAGTCACTGAGCGGCGAGGACTGGAGCAATCGCATCGAAAGCCTGGTTGTTGGTCCGGATGCGGAGATTTATGCCTTTCGGCAGGAAAATTTCGAGGATACACCCCAGGGACCGATCTATCACCAGAAAGAGCTTCAAGCTTTGGGAGAAAAGGACATCGGGAGTGCCCAGGATTTGAAGATCAGTTTCGGGCCCGGAACCAAGGAACACCATCTGGGCGACCTGAATTTCCACCGCAATATCAATTCGCTAAAGGTCCAGTGCCGGCGGTGAGACCGGATCGCTCGATTTGAAGAGATCCCGTTTGTCGGCAAAGGATTGCCGACCTACAACTACGATTTCTGCGACCTGCCCCAAAGTAGGTCGGGAATCCTTTCCCGACGCCGACGGGCGGCCAACGGCTTACGTCGGCAAGGGATTGCCGACCTTATATCTCGATTCTGGATTCCACAAGAGGCAGAATCTCCGACTGATCATCGGACCCAGACGCTGGGCAAGACGTTGCCGACCTTGGGCCTGAAGCCCGCGCCGTAGATCGTCCCCCAGCGTCCCTTCCTCGCCATAGAGTTCGAACGGTATCGTAGGGCTGCCTTGGGCAACACCCTGGATGGATAAGGCTGAACCCGGCAGGAGCGGTTTCGATCGGTCAGCACTTTGCCCCATCGTCAACGCAGACCAAGGAGACCCTATGACGTTCAGCCCCATCGGGATCGACATCGCCAAAGCCAAGTTCGACGCCGCCGCGCTCCGCCACGGCAAGTACAAAACCAAGGTCTTCCAGAACACGCCCGAAGGGTTTAGGGCGTTCCTGGCCTGGCTGCAAGCCTTCCCGACGCCCCACGTATGCCTGGAGGCCACCGGCCGCTATGGTGAGGGCTTGGCCCTGTTCCTGGTCGACCACGTCCTCGCCGTCAGCGTGGTCAACCCCGCCCAAATCCACGCCTTCGGCCAAGCCGAACTGAGCCGCACCAAGACCGATAAAAGCGATGCCAAGCGCATCGCCCGCTTCTGTCTCAGCCAACGGCCGCTGCTCTGGCAGCCGCCTCCGCCGGCCGTGCGCCCATTACAAGCCTTAGTGCGTCGGCTCGAGAGCCTCCTCGAGATGCGGCAGATGGAAAAAAACCGCCTGGACGGGGCCGACCCCACCGTACGCCCCTCCATCGAAGCCGTGCTCGCCACCCTCGACACCGAGATCGCCGCTACCCAACAACGCATCCGGGAGCACATCGACCACGATCCGGACCTCCGGCAACGGCGTGACCTGCTCGACACCATTCCCGGTTTGGGCGACGCCACCATCCCGGTGCTGCTGGCCGCCCTGGGCGACGTTCACCGCTTCGAAAACGCGCGCAGCGTCGCCGCCTTTGCGGGCCTCTCGCCCAAAGAGCACCAGTCCGGGAAGTGGAAAGGCCACACCCGCCTGTCCAAGACCGGCGATGCCTTGCTCCGCAAGGCCCTTTACATGCCGGCCATCGTCGCCTGGCGCCATAACCCACTGATCCGGGCCTTCTGCGAACGCCTTAAAGCCCAAGGCAAGAACGGCAAACTCATCGTCGGCGCCGCCATGCGCAAGCTCCTCGTCCTGGCCTACGGCGTCCTTAAGTCCGGCCGACCGTTCGATCCCAATCATGGGCTTGCATCGTGATTTCTAAGACGGTATCTACAACAGTGGGAGCTGGGTTTAGCCCGCGACTCAATGCCATTCGATATCGCGGGCTAAAGCCCGCTCCACAAGATCCTCCATGATCCGCCGTTCAGAACTGGATGCGGTGTCGCAACCGGGAGCAGGTTAGCGCCCGGCCTATTCGCCGACGATCCGGTCGACGACGATCTTGTAGCTGCCGTTATCCTCGGGCGCCACGGCTTCACTCAAGCCTTGCAGGTCGCCGGCCTCGGCTTTCGGCTGTCCGCTCTTCGAAATGCGCGCCCCGATCACGATGCGGTCGGCGGTAGAGAGCGTCATGCCCTGCATCATGGACATGGAGTCGTCCAGCACGACTTTTACCGGCAGGTCTTTTGCCTGCTTGCGGACGACCGCCAAAGGCATGGGGGGGCCTTCGGCCGCACGGGCGAAGACGAAAAGGGCATCGTCCGGCGCAACCCGGCTTTTCAGATTTTCCGCCAGGGTCACCGTAACGCGGATCTGTTTGCCCGCGCCCTTTGCGGCGGCGGGTTCCGACGGCGTTGTTTGGGCGGGGAGTCCTTGGACCTGGGCGATGTATCCCTCAATCTGCTTGGCCTCTTCGCTGCCGGGCGCGAATTGCTTTTTCAGTCTTTCCCAATACTCCACGGTCTTGGCCGCGTCCTTCCGTTCGGCGGCGGCGATTCCCGCCATCCAGAGCGCGGTTTGGTGATCGGGATTCTTCTTCAGGATTTCGTCGACGATTTCGGTCGGCTTGCCGGCCATGCTGCCTTGATGAGTTTCGGCCAATGCCTGGGCATACAAAGCCTTGACGTCCAGATCCTCGGGGGCGAGCTTGAGGGCGAATTCATAGGCCGTTACCGCCTTGTCCGGCTGATCGGTCGCTTGCAGCGAGCGGGCCAGCAATACCCAGCCCTCCAGATCGTTCGGCTGCTTGGCCAGCCTTTCCGCCAGCTGGCGTATGCTGTCCTGGACATCGGCCATGTCGTTCGGCGCACGTGCGCCGATCAGGTCGATGCGGCCCAGCGCGAGGTAAAGCGTCAAGGCCAGTACCGGAACGATCGCGAGCGTGGCCAGGACGGCCGAGCGGCCGCGGGTGCTCGACTGAGCTTTCGTCTCTTCGGCAGCCTCGAGATCCCCGAGCAGATTCCGTTCGGATTCCGCGGTCAGGCGCTCCAGATCCTCGGGGCTTGCCGCTTCCTGGGCGAGTTCGGTTTGCCGCTGCCGGTGCAGAAGGAGATTGAGCCGCGCCCGGTTTATCCGCCCGCTGCCGGTCTTGCCGAGGAGCGCGGGAAGGAAAAAGACGTAGCCCACTATCAAAAGCAGTACGGCCGAAAGCCAGAAACCCGTCATCGATATTTACCCTTCGAGATTGTTTCGAAGCCGCTCCAGGCGCTTCTTTTCTTCATCGGTAAGCGTCAGGTCCTCGCCCGTGTTGCGGCGTCTCACCTGTCGCCATAGAAAAGCGCCTCCGCCGGCCAGAAGCAGGAACGGCCCGACCCACAGAAGAGCCGTCGTCATTTTGAAAGGCGGGCGATAGAGCACGAAATCGCCGTAGCGATCGGTCAGGAATTTGACCGCTTCCTCTTCGTTCTTGCCGCTTTGGATGATGGTGTAGACCTCGTCCCGCAGGTCCTTTGCCAGATCGGCATCGGAATCGGCCAGGGACTGGTTCTGGCAGACCAGGCAGCGAAGCTCTTCGATCAGGCGCTCGTAGCGCTGTTGCTTGGCCGGATCGTCGAACTCGCGGATTTCGATGGCTTGAACGGTAAAGGGAAGAATCAGCAGGAACGGCAGTAACCGATGCATCATGAAGACTTGGCCTGTAATTGGCGGATCAGGGGGAGTAGTTTCTTTTCCAGGATTTCGGGCGTGATCGGTCCGGTCTGCTTGTGGCGGATGATGCCGTCGCGATCGACGACGAAGGTTTCCGGCACGCCGTACACGCCCCAGTCGATGCCGGTCTTGCCTTCGGGATCGAAGGCGCTCGCGGTATAGGGATCGCCGAAGCGCTGCAGCCAGGTTAGGGCGTTATCCCGCTCGTCCTTGTAGTTGAGGCCGTAGATGGGAACGATGTTCTGCTTGGCGAGTTGCAGCAGCACCGGGTGCTCTTCCCGGCAGGACGTGCACCAGGACGCCCAAACATTCACCAGACTGACCTGACCCTTGAGATCGTCGCTGCTCAGGGTCTTGCCGGCATCCGCCACCTGGGGCAGGGCGAACATGGGCGCCGGCTTGCCGATGAAGGGCGAAGGCACTTCCTTGGGATTCAGAGTCAGACCGATGCCGAGAAAGATCACCATGACGGCGAACACGGCCAATGGAATGAGATAGCGCATGATGGGTTATGAATATGCCGTTACGGAAAGAGACGTACTATAAATCAAGTGCTATGTAGCCCGGGATAAGCCTGTCCTAAGTAAAGTAGGTCGGCAATCCTTTGGCGACAAACTGTCGGGAAGGGTCGTCCTGGCGCTCCAATCGCAAACGGTCATCCCAGGAGCGCTGGGATGACCCTTCCAATCGCAAACGGCCTGGCCGGGAGCGCCGGCCAGGCCCTTCCCGAAGACGCCGTTTGCGATTGGAAGGGGCCGATTAAAGGCCCGTTTGCGATTGGGAAGGGATTCCCGACCTACGATTCTATTTCGGCCCACAAAGGATAGAGTCCGCATGCTCGACGCTAGTGATCTTTACTGTCACGCCGGCTTGCTTTCCGCCGACTCGCTCCAGGCTTCCGCCTGGCGGGTCGCCAAACGGTAGCGGCGGTCCGCGGCGGAGAACAGGCCGCCGGTCATCATCAATAATCCGCCCAGCCAGATCCAGCGGATGAACGGCTTGTAATAGAGCCGCACGCTCCAGGCACCGGCATCCATCCGCTCGCCGAGAGCGACATACAGATCGCGGGTGAGGCCTGGATCGATGGCCGCTTCGGTCATGGTATTGCGCTGCACGCGGTAAATGCGCTTTTGCGGCCGGAGTTCGGCCGCCTCCCGGTCGCCCCGCTGCACGCGGAAATCGCCTTGCTGAGCGATGAAATTGGGGCCTTGCACCTCGGTCACGCCCTTGAACGTAAACGTGTAATCGCCCAGTGTCGAAGACTCGCCCGGTGCGAGCCGCACGATCTTTTCCTCGCTGTAGCGGTCGGACAGGACGACGCCGGTGAGAAATACCGCGATGCCGATATGGGCCAGGGTCATGCCGTACACGCTGCGGGACTGCGTCTTGAGGCCCTGAATCGCGGTTCCGCGCAGACGGACCCGGTTCCAGAGGCTTAACAGCGCGCTGGCCGCGAGCCAGAACGCCATGCCGAGTCCCGCCATGGTCTTGATGTCCTTGGCGTCCCAGAAAACCGCGGTGGAAACCACGCCCAGCACCAGGCTTCCGAGAAACACGTGGCGCACGCGCCGCCCGATCTTGCCGAGGTCGGCCTCGCGCCAGGCGAACATCGGTGCGATGCCGGCCAAAAGAAAAATGGGCGCCATCAACGGGCCGAACACGCTGGCGAAATACGGCGAACCGACCGAAATCTTGCCCAGCTGCAAGGCGTCAAGAATCAGGGGATAAAGCGTTCCCAGCAGAATACTCGCGGCGGCCGTGACCAGCAGGACATTGTTCAGCAGCAGAAGATTTTCCTTGGACACGAAGCCGTAGCGGACCCGGTCCTTGACCGTCGGCGCCCGGACCGCGTAAAGCAGCAACGAACTTCCGACCACGATGGCCAGGAAGACCAGGATGAACAGTCCTCGCGCCGGGTCCGAGGCGAAGGCGTGCACCGAGGTCAGGACGCCGGAACGGACCAGGAAGGTTCCGAGAAGGCTCAGCGAAAAGGCGAAGATGGCGAGCAGCACGGTCCAGGCCTTGAAAGCGCCGCGCTTTTCGGTGACCGCCAGCGAGTGGAGCAGGGCGGTCGCGACCAGCCAGGGCATGAACGAGGCGTTTTCCACCGGGTCCCAGAACCACCAGCCGCCCCAGCCGAGTTCGTAATAGGCCCACCAGGAACCGAGCACGATGCCGAAGGTCAGGAACACCCAGGCGATCAGGGTCCAGGGCCGCGACCAGCGTGCCCAGGCCGAATCCAGGGAACCGCCGAGCAGGGCCGCGATGGCGAAGCTGAACGCTACCGAGAGCCCGACGTAGCCCATGTACAGCATCGGCGGATGAACCGTCATGCCGATGTCCTGCAGCAAAGGATTGAGATCGTTGCCGTCGGCGGGCGGCGGGAAGTGGCGCTCGAAGGGATTGGAGGTCAGCAGAATGAACAGCAGGATGCCGACGCTGACCAGGCCCATGACACCTAAGACGCGCGCCAGGAATTCCTCGGACAGGCTGCGGCTGAAGATCGTCACCATCACCGTCCACAGCCCCATGATCAAAGCCCAGAGCAGCATCGAGCCCTCGTGGGCGCCCCAGGCGGCCGAAATGCGGTAATAAAGGGGCAGGGCGGTATTGGAGTTCCGCGCCACGTAGAGCACGGAAAAATCGTGGCTTACGAAACTCCCGATCAGGCAGAGGAAGGCCACGGCCAGAAAGAAGAATTGAGCGCGCCCGGCGGCGCGCCCCACCGCCATCCAGACCGGCACGCCACGGGCCGAGCCCAGCAGCGGAAACACGGACTGCAACAGCGCCATGAACAGCGCCATGATCAAGGCGATATGCCCCAGTTCCGCGATCATTTCCGGTAATCCTTATAACTGGTGGACACCTGCCCGCTTTGCTTCAGCGCGTCGGCGACTTCCGGCGGCATGTAGTTCTCGTCGTGCTTGGCGAGCACTTCGCTGGCCTCGAACACGCCTTCCGCGTTGATCTGCCCGACCGAGATGATGCCCTGACCCTCACGGAACAAATCGGGCAGGATTCCGGTGTAATGGATGGGAACCGTAGAGGTTCCGTCGGTGACCGAGAAGCGTACCGTCAGGCTGTCGGGTTCGCGCTGAACGCTGCCCTGGACCACCAGTCCGCCCACGCGGAACGGGTAACCCTTGGGCGCTTCGCCGGCGGCAACCTGCGAAGGGGTATAGAAGTACAGCAGATTCTTCTGGAATGCGGTAAGCGCGAGAAAAGTCGCGATGCTGACCCCGATCAGAATCAGCCCGACCACGATCATGCGGCGGCGGCGCGGGGTCATGACCGTCTACCCTCCTGCTTCGCCCGGCGCGCGATGCTCTTCATCACCTCGGATTTCCGGCGTACCGCCCAGAAGAGATTGAGGCCCAAAACGACAAACATCAAACCGTAGGACGTCCACACATAAAAGCCGTAGCCGCCCATGGAAAAAAACTGTTGCCAATTCATGGAATCGATCGAAGCTCGTTAAGACTGTTAACCCGTTATTAAACCATATCGAGCCGATAATAAATGCTCGATTGAACCAAATCGTGAAAAACTAATGGAGCCGGACAGTTCTCAAGATGTCGATCGCTCGATCGGACCGCCTGAGGTCGGAACAGTTCCTTGGGAGTCGTTCGCCAAGGACATTCCGTTCTGCTTGAAAACGACCGCAGATTGTAGGGTTGGTTAGGCCGCGAGGCCGTAACCCACGGAGCGACCTCGAATCGGTGGGTTACGCTCCGCTAACCCACCCTACGCCGGAATCGGAACTTGACGCCTCGACTGAATAGTTCCTTAGCCGGGTTTCTCGAAAGCCAGCACCAGATAGCGCAGCAGCCCCAGGTGGCTCGCCCATTCGGCGAACAGGGTCTCGATGATCGCCGACACCGTTTTCACCGACATGTCTTTGGCCAGCTTCCGCACGAAATCGTAGGTGGGCAGGGTGTTGGACGTAATGTCCTGTCCGTGCCGAACGATGAATCCGGTTTCCTCGGCCAGGCGGCGATAGTCCCGCAAGGTGCTGTGAAACTTGCAGCGCCCGTAAAAACCGGCCGAGGCCGGCCAGCGGGAAGCGACAGTCATGGCGGGGCGCAATAACGGTGTCGGGACGAAGTCCGACAAGGCCAACCGCCCGCCGGGTTTCAGCACCCGATACGCTTCCTCGAAAAACCTTTTCCGGCTCGGGAAATGGAAAATGCATTCAACTGCCAAAACGGTGTCGAAACTTTGGTCCGCAAACGGCAGGGTGCAGGCGTCGGCCTGAACCCAGTTCAAGACGTTCCCGGGCTCGGCTGAAACGCGTTCGCTCGCGCGCCGCAGCTGCCGCCGATCGATATTCAGACCGGAAACGTCGATGTCCCGGAATCGCCCGTTGAGGCTTGCGACCGTGCCTCCGAAGCCGCAGCCTGCGTCCAATATCCGCTGACCGTCATCGACCTCGGCCGCCGTATAGACCAATTCGGTAAGCCGTTCGGCCGCTAGCGCGAAATCTTCCGGCGAGACGTCCGCCTGCTTGGGGTCTGGCCAGTATCCCCAGTGGACATGACGTCCGAAAGCTTGATCGACGGCCGGATGGCCACGATCCAGGAGATTCAAAAGGGCGTCGAAATAAGGGAGTTTGACCGGGCTGGACATGAGTTCTTGTGGAAACGGGATGGGACCGCATGTCTGTATACTACCAATCGGGCGGGCAAAAATGAAAAATCCGTCGTCGACACAGTTGTCGGCAAAGGATTGCCGACCTACTTGTTCTAGCGATGCGGACTTGGTAGGTCGGGAATCCTTTCCCGACACATGCGCTCGTTCCCAAGCTCCGGCTTGGGAACGAGCGGAAAGTTCTCTCTCACACCGACACCCATGAATCCCCAAGCTTCGGCCCTGGACAAATTTCTCGAGCAACACGCCGTCGAAAGCGAAGGCGATGTCCTGATTTTTCGCGCCATACCGGGAGACTATCTCCGGCGCTTGGACGGACACTCGATGCTGTGCCAGCAAACCTACAAGCCGGAAGCCGATGCGCTAGTCAAGCTCGGCTTTAAAGTCGTCGCCGATCCCGATGCGCCGTGCGGTCTCTGCATCGTTTTCGCGACCAAGCACAAGGAAGAGACCCTTTACCACATGGCGAGGGCGGTTTCCCTGCTGAGCGAGGGCGGGACCCTCGTGGTCGCCGCCGCCAATGACCTGGGCGCGTCCTCGCTGGAAAAACGCTGCGCGGAACTGCTCGGCGGCGTGCGGTCGTTCAGCAAGCATAAATGCCGGGTATTCCGCGGAACAAAGGAAACGGCCCGGCTCGGCCAAGCGCTGCTGGCATCCTGGCTTGGCGCCGGCGAACTTCAGCCGATTCCGGGAACGGATCTGGTGAGCCGCCCCGGCGTATTCAGCTGGAATCGCATCGACCCCGGCTCGCGCCTGCTCGCCGAGTATCTGCCGGATGATCTGACGGGACGTGGCGCCGACCTCGGCGCCGGTTACGGCTATTTGAGCCGGATGCTGCTCGCTCGTACTCGCTCCGTCGCCGAGCTGCACCTGTTCGAGGCCGAGCACAAAGCGTTGGAAGCTGCCCGGCGCAACCTCGCCGCGTTTGCCCACGGCGTTCAGCTACATTTCCATTGGCACGACGTCACTGCGGGGTTGCCCATCGACCGGCTCGATTTCGTCGTCATGAACCCGCCGTTTCACTCCGGCCGGGAGGCGGAGCCCGGCTTGGGCCAGGCATTCATCCGCGCGGCTCTGGCTTCCCTCAAGCCCGGCGGCCGTCTCTACGTCGTCGCCAATCGGCATTTGCCTTACGAAAAACTGGTTCGGACGTACGCCGAGCATGAAAAAACGCTAGCCGAAGCCGGCGGCTATAAAGTCATGGAAGTGCGGAAATAAGGGGGAGATGGACAATAAACTCGCTGCCTTTGCCGGGGCCTTCGCTTTTCGCCTCGATCCTTCCCTCATGCAGTTCCACGATTTTCCGAACGATGGTCAAGCCTAGGCCCAGCCCGCCTTGCGCGCGGTCCAGGGTACGTTGGCCTTGGGTGAAAATATCGAATAGATAGGGCAATAAGGTGCCGGGAATACCTTCTCCCGTATCGCGCACCGAGATCACCGCGTCGCCGTCGTCGCGGGTAACCGTCAGCCAGATTCGCCCTCCCTGCCGGGTGTACTTGGCCGCGTTGTTGAGCAGATTGGACACCACTTGGGTCAGGCGCACGGGATCGCCCTCGAGCGGCATCGGTTCATCGGGCATCGAAACGGACAATGTATGATGCTGGGCGTCGATATACGATTGGCTGGTCTCGATCGCCTGTCGTACGACCGTGGCGATATCCAGCGGAGTCTTGTGCAGCGTCAGCTTGCCCTGAACGATCCGCGACACATCCAGGAGATCGTCGACCAGCCGAGCCAGGTGGTCCACCTGCCGGTCCACCATGTCGCGAGCCCAGAGTATCTTTGGATTGTCCAAGTCGAGCCTGCGCATGATCTGCACGGCATTGCGGATCGGAGCCAGAGGGTTCCTAAGCTCATGGCCGAGCATGGCGAGGAATTCGGTTTTCCGCTGGTCGGCTTCGCGGAGCATTTGCTCCGCTTTTTTGCGCTCGGTGATGTTCGTATGCGAAATCACCGCCGCTCCGGGCGGTGCTCCGAGCGGGGTGACTTGCATGACGAACCAGCGTTCCCGATCCGGGGCATGGCAGGGATACTCGATCGCGAAACTTTCCCGCTCTCCCTTCAACACGCTCAGAATGCCGGTGTATGCCGTTAGGGCATCGTCCGAAACTCCGCCGGAACTGGTGCGGCACACCTTCAGATAATTCGCTCCGATATCCGTATTCGGGACCGGTGTTCCGGGTTGCGGACCGTTTTCGCGCGCGAAGCGCTGCCAGGCTTGGTTGACTGCCAGGATGTTTCCCTCCCGGTCGACTACGGCTACGTGCTCGAGCAGCGAGTCGAGTATGGCGCGATTCAGAGCTTCGCTGGCTTGCAGCGCTTCCTCGACGCGCCGGCGCTCGGTAATGTCGATGCCGATGCCGCCGACGAATTGGGTCCCCGCGGGATCTTCGAACGGAAACTTGAAAACCCACCAGCAGCGGCGTTCCCCGGTGAGATCGGGGGTTGTTTCAGTGGTCTCGACCGTCTTGCCGCTGATCAAGGCCTCCCTGTCGTTCTTTTGGAACTGCTCTGCAATCTCTCGCGGCCAAAGTTCGAAATCCGTTTTTCCGAGCCAATCCTCCGGTCGCACTCCGAGGCGGTCGTCACGAACCTTGCTCATGTACACATATCGTCCTTGCGTATCTTTCATCCAGGCTACGGCCGGACTATTGTCCATGAAAGCATGAAACCGCGTTTCGCTTTGCACGAAGTCCCGCACCAGCGGCGTAATATCGGCCAAGGCCGCGACAGCGCCGCGCGGGGAGCCGCCACTATCGAACAGCGGCGTTGCCCGGCCGGCGAGGTAGTGACGTTCGCCCGTGGGAAAAACGAACTCCAGCGAGGTTTCCTCGACCGGCTGATCTGCCGCGATCGCCCGGCGCAAGGTCGATTCGACGGGCGTGAGCGGAGCCTCGGTGCTGCGGATGGTTGATTCGGATGGGCGCCCTGCCGTCTCGCCGACATTCGATTCGGCAGCGACACCGGTGAAAGCCGCTGCGGCAGGATTGCCTCTTACAGTGCCGCAAGCGACGTCGTCGGCAATCCATACAGGTATCGGAACCGCATCGAACAGGACGGACAGTTCTTCGTTGCTTTGGCGCAGCGCCTCTTCGGCTTTCTTGCGCTCGGTGATGTCGCGGATGAAGCCGTGCGCGAGGATGCTGCCATCCGGTTCGAGTTTGGGCACGGCGCTTCCTTCGATCCAGATTTCGCCCCTGATCGGGTGTCGCACGCGCCATTCGGCTTGCCAATCGGACAGGGCGCGCGCCGATCCGGCGATCGTAGCGCGCAAGTATTCGAGATCGTCGGGATGAACCAGGGCGAAGGCGGGTTCCGCATCATCCGCTAAGTTCTCGGGCGGAATGCCGTAAATTTCCGTCCATCTGGGGCTGGCGTAGGGAAGGCAAATGGTGCCGTCGGGTTTGAATCGAAAGGAGCAAATGGCCAGCGGCACCGTGGCCACGATGTTGGCCAACTTTTCCTCCAGTTCGGATCGCCGTTTTTCGGTTTGCCGATGTTCGGCGATTTCGGTCCTGAGCTGAGCCTTTCGTTCAAGTACCTCATGCAGCGCCCGCCGTTCCATCGTTCGCAAACGCGCGACCACCAGACTCATCAGCGTGCCAACCGCCAACAACAACACTACGCGGAGTCTCTCCCTTTCTTCGACGATGAACAGCGAATCGACGGGTTCTTCCAAAAAGTAGGCGCCTGCGGCGGCGCTTAACACGGTGGCCAGGAACCCGGCTCGAAAGCCGCCTAGCCAAGTCGCGAACAGAACCGCGACCAGAAAAAGAAGCAGGGGAGGCGCCCCCCAGAAGATCGGCTGAAGAGTCTTTAATATCAGCATGACGGCGAACGTCGCCAATACCGCCAATGCGTAGCCGTTCAAAAAAAGGCGTTTGAGGTGACGCACCATCTTTCTACCGCTTTTCCTGCGGAATTTAACAAATTTATGAATCTTACCGCTCCGGGTTTCGAGTTGCCGGGAAATCCGACAGAAATTTCTCGACAATTATCTCGTCCGCATCCAGACATTCGTGGAGCGTACCCGTGCGTTCAACCTAGAAATGGCTGTTGGACGTGCCCGAGTGTGCGGCGGGCTGGCCGGATGGCGAGCCTGTCCTGAGCCCGAGTCGAAGGGTATGCCCAGAGCCCCGTCGAAGAAGCGCGAGACGGGGAGCGGTGCCGGCGCACAGCCGCGACCGGGTAGTCTCCTGCAACCAGGATCGGGTGCGTAGCGGCTCCCCTCAAACGTTGAGGAAGCTGAAAGCCGGAACACTCGGGATTCATGAGACTTTTTGAGTCGATCCGAGCGGTGAAAGGCGGTTTCCAAGTTCAAGAGTTTGAACAAAGGCGAAATCGCGTCTGAATATGGGCGTGCACTCTTTGCTCTGAGCGAACATGAGCGGAGACGCGTCGGGCAAATATATGAAGATCAACCGAAAACAGCAGGCTGTAGGCATATTGAAACGAATATTATCAAGGACAGCGCGCAGCGCTTGAACTGGTAGAACAACGTACGTGGAGGCGAGCCGCGCGCATAGGAGCCGCGGACGCCCGCCCGGACGGGCGGGCTGAGGCCACAAGGAAGTGTACTCGCGGTGCCCTGGAACGGACTACCCGGTTCATCCCCACGCATGTGGGGGTGAGCGGCGGGCGTAGGAGCCGCGAACGCCCGCCCCGGATGGGCGGGCTGGCTGAGGCCACAGGGAAGTGTACTTGCGGTGCCCTGGAACGGACTACCAGGTTCATCCCCACGTATGTGGGGGTGAGCGGCGGGCGTAGGAGCCGCGAACGCCCGCCCCGGACGGGCGGGCTGGCTGAGGCCACAGGGAAGTGTACTTGCGGTGCCCTGGAACGGACTACCCGGTTCATCCCCACGTATGTGGGGGTGAGCGGCGGGCGTAGGAGCCGCGAACGCCCGCCCCGGATGGGCGGGCTGGCTGAGGCCACAGGGAAGTGTACTTGCGGTGCCCTCGAACGGACTACCCGGTTCATCCCCACGTATGTGGGGGTGAGCGGCGGGCGTAGGAGCCGCGAACGCCCGCCCCGGACGGGCGGGCTGGCTGAGGCCACAGGGAAGTGTACTTGCGGTGCCCTCGAACGGACTACCCGGTTCATCCCCACGTATGTGGGGGTGAGCGGCGGGCGTAGGAGCCGCGAGCGCCCGCCCCGGATGGGCGGGCTGGCTGAGGCCACAGGGAAGTGTACTTGCGGTGCCCTGGAACGGACTACCGGGTTCATCCCCACGTATGTGGGGAACAGGCTATTGGGGTAATCGTGGTATTCGCACTGGGCGGTTCATCCCCACGTATGTGGGGAACAGGGCTAGCGTAATCGATGCGGCTAGTCCTTTTTCCGGTTCATCCCCACGTATGTGGGGAACAGTCCAACTAACCCGACTGTACCGGGACGGTGAGCGGTTCATCCCCACGTATGTGGGGAACAGCCCGGGTGGATGGCCGTCCACGCCGGGGTTTTCGGTTCATCCCCACGTATGTGGGGAACAGACGTCGCCCGGATTCAAAAACACCACCTCGTCCGGTTCATCCCCACGTATGTGGGGAACAGCACCGGGCCGACGCCGTAAACCAATACCAGCTCGGTTCATCCCCACGTATGTGGGGAACAGGCTTTATTGGTCCACCGGAGCTTGCGTCCCCTCGGTTCATCCCCACGTATGTGGGGAACAGCCCTCATATTTCGCGTCCAGGATTTCGCCCGCCGGTTCATCCCCACGTATGTGGGGAACAGTCGGCCTGGTTCAAGGCCGCCGCCATCCAGCCCGGTTCATCCCCACGTATGTGGGGAACAGGAGGTAGTCCGCATCTAATGGCCAAGGTTTCCCGGTTCATCCCCACGTACGTGGGGAACAGTTCCGGGTAGGCCGTCAACGCGATTGCGCGGGCGGTTCATCCCCACGTACGTGGGGAACAGGGATCGAAACAGCGGTACTCGATCGGAGTCACCGGTTCATCCCCACGTACGTGGGGAACAGAGCATGAATTACGCCGCCGTGTCGCCTTCGACGGTTCATCCCCACGTACGTGGGGAACAGAACTTTCAGAATTCAAGGCCCGCGTGAAAGAGCGGTTCATCCCCACGTACGTGGGGAACAGGGCGGCATTCCGGGCAACAACATCACCCGGAACGGTTCATCCCCACGTACGTGGGGAACAGAGGTCCCGTTTTTTTCGTACAAATCCCTGCATCGGTTCATCCCCACGTACGTGGGGAACAGAGCATCGTGGAATCGTTTAGCTAATCCCTTATCGGTTCATCCCCACGTACGTGGGGAACAGATCTAGTGCTCGGTTCAGTTCGTTTAGTGTCACGGTTCATCCCCACGTACGTGGGGAACAGTCCTTTAGGTTCTGCCCGTC
Organism: Methylocaldum sp. GT1TLB; assembly: GCF_051027445.1. Lineage (NCBI taxonomy): Bacteria > Pseudomonadati > Pseudomonadota > Gammaproteobacteria > Methylococcales > Methylococcaceae > Methylocaldum > Methylocaldum sp. GT1TLB. The sequence goes on along the minus strand of NZ_CP194898.1, from coordinate 2,817,516 downwards.
CGTGCGTTCATTCGGTTCATCCCCACGTACGTGGGGAACAGGAAGACCGGAAGACTTTACGGTCACGGATGAACGGTTCATCCCCACGTACGTGGGGAACAGCGTAGCGCCGGGGTGAGCATCGACCCACTCCTGCGGTTCATCCCCACGTACGTGGGGAACAGGAGGATTTTGTCACGCGACGGAGGTTTGCCATCGGTTCATCCCCACGTACGTGGGGAACAGCTCTGCTGAGTATCCGCCTAATTCGGGGGGTTCGGTTCATCCCCACGTACGTGGGGAACAGCTGCGTTCTGTTTTTCCTTTCGATTCCGACGCCGGTTCATCCCCACGTACGTGGGGAACAGCGGACGCCTTATGCCCGCGACGTCATGCGAGCCGGTTCATCCCCACGTACGTGGGGAACAGGGGGTTCCATGGGTTTCTACACCCTGACTAGCCGGTTCATCCCCACGTACGTGGGGAACAGAAAAAGCTATCGAACGGCGTTCCGACTATTTGCGGTTCATCCCCACGTACGTGGGGAACAGAAAAACGGGACCTTGCCGGTCTGTTTCCGTTTCGGTTCATCCCCACGTACGTGGGGAACAGTTGACTGTACGGGCTGATCGATTCAAGGTTTACGGTTCATCCCCACGTACGTGGGGAACAGTCCTCGGGCGGCGGTTTTTTTATTGGCCGTAGCGGTTCATCCCCACGTACGTGGGGAACAGCGGCCGACGGTGACCGGCGACAGCGCCGGCCACGGTTCATCCCCACGTACGTGGGGAACAGAACGAACCATCGAGGAATACGATGAAAAACAAGCGGTTCATCCCCACGTACGTGGGGAACAGGGCCATGTCCGCCTCAATTGCCGGTCAATTGTTCGGTTCATCCCCACGTACGTGGGGAACAGGCGCGTCCGCCCCCGCGCATTCAGCCTCTACCCGGTTCATCCCCACGTACGTGGGGAACAGTCGCTGAACTTGCCGAGAAGCTTGACGTGGTGCGGTTCATCCCCACGTACGTGGGGAACAGACTACCCGCTACCGGGTACGGATCGTTTGATCCGGTTCATCCCCACGTACGTGGGGAACAGTTTCCCGTGACATCAATCCGGCTAACCTGCCACGGTTCATCCCCACGTACGTGGGGAACAGACCCGTTTACCGGCTAATAAATACTCCCGGATCGGTTCATCCCCACGTACGTGGGGAACAGCCCACCCGCTCATAATCAATACCCGTCTATATCGGTTCATCCCCACGTACGTGGGGAACAGCTGCGATTAATCAATCACCCCTGACGTTGGGGCGGTTCATCCCCACGTACGTGGGGAACAGCTTACCGGGTACGGATCGCTTAATTCTCCGCGCGGTTCATCCCCACGTACGTGGGGAACAGGGCGATTTGATGGGAGTCGGACCGCACAGAGTCCGGTTCATCCCCACGTACGTGGGGAACAGGCCGACCCGTATTTAATAACCTGATTTCTGAACGGTTCATCCCCACGTACGTGGGGAACAGCGTGCCACCCGATGAACACCGGCAATGCTCGCCGGTTCATCCCCACGTACGTGGGGAACAGGACGCATACGCGCCAAAATAGTCCGACGGATGCGGTTCATCCCCACGTACGTGGGGAACAGGGTTTGAACGGTGACGCCGCAGAGTTCGGCCGCGGTTCATCCCCACGTACGTGGGGAACAGTATCCCGCCCCGCTTGGCGTCCAGGATAAGCGCGGTTCATCCCCACGTACGTGGGGAACAGCGGTTGTTGTTCAACGTGGGGATAGTGTAAACCGGTTCATCCCCACGTACGTGGGGAACAGTTGGACCTAATATCGTGGGCCTTATCGTAATACGGTTCATCCCCACGTACGTGGGGAACAGGCCACAATAGAGCCCGTGCCCGTGTAATGTACCGGTTCATCCCCACGTACGTGGGGAACAGGAAAATCGATAAACGACGTATTTTGTTCAGTCAGGTTCATCCCCACGTACGTGGGGAACAGTTCCGTAACGATCCCAACAGTTACCGTTTTTGCGGTTCATCCCCACGTACGTGGGGAACAGCAGCCCTCGGGGGATTTTTTTTGCCCTAACCCCGGTTCATCCCCACGTACGTGGGGAACAGCCCGTGGTATACCGGATAACTCAACACATTTTCGGTTCATCCCCACGTACGTGGGGAACAGGCGAAGAATCCCGCATCCGCGAACTGATCGACCGGTTCATCCCCACGTACGTGGGGAACAGTTTTAGCGCCTACTGGAGAGGAACAATACTGGCGGTTCATCCCCACGTACGTGGGGAACAGATCGGCATCGTCGTCGGTGCCCCGGCGCTGGCCGGTTCATCCCCACGTACGTGGGGAACAGCGCTGGGCGCGGCGCGCCCCGAACGCCCCGGACGGTTCATCCCCACGTACGTGGGGAACAGGATCGGAATAATCGCATGAACCCCATCCCCATCGGTTCATCCCCACGTACGTGGGGAACAGTATCTTTTGCTTTTAGAAAAGCAGGGCCCATTCGGTTCATCCCCACGTACGTGGGGAACAGATACTGCCGCGACTGGTCGCCGATGCCGGTCACGGTTCATCCCCACGTACGTGGGGAACAGGGAGATAAGCGTGTCGAAGGGCTTAAAAGAGACGGTTCATCCCCACGTACGTGGGGAACAGCCCGTTCCTGATAGTCCCGTATTTCGCCTAGCCGGTTCATCCCCACGTACGTGGGGAACAGCACTCGAACGCGGTGTAAACATGGCCCGGAGCCGGTTCATCCCCACGTACGTGGGGAACAGGGCGCGGCGCGAGTGCCTCGACTTCGCCGAGGCCGGTTCATCCCCACGTACGTGGGGAACAGACGTTCGATCCTGCGGGGGGATTCCCCGGTGGCGGTTCATCCCCACGTACGTGGGGAACAGAGATCAATCTCGGCCATTGAGCCGGCCCCAGACGGTTCATCCCCACGTACGTGGGGAACAGTATCGGTCATATCAGGCCGCCCCCAGTACCTGCGGTTCATCCCCACGTACGTGGGGAACAGTCGCACACGGCGAACAGCACCTGCTCCTGCTGCGGTTCATCCCCACGTACGTGGGGAACAGTTGCGGATGCCCCGCTTGATCAGTCTATAGGCCGGTTCATCCCCACGTACGTGGGGAACAGAGTTCGCCCTTGCGTTCGGCCAGCTCCAGCTCCGGTTCATCCCCACGTACGTGGGGAACAGAAACGGTCGAGATCGCCGGGCAAGTTGATTCGCGGTTCATCCCCACGTACGTGGGGAACAGATCCCATGGCTTGGCGAGGATATTGTTTTTGCACGGTTCATCCCCACGTACGTGGGGAACAGACGCTGAAAGCTATCTCCGCCAGCTCCAAGCCCGGTTCATCCCCACGTACGTGGGGAACAGACCACTTCTTCATCCAGGAAGAACAGGCCGACCGGTTCATCCCCACGTACGTGGGGAACAGAGTCCCAGTCCGTCGATCAGCTTGGTCTTTTCCGGTTCATCCCCACGTACGTGGGGAACAGCTCCAACCAGCCCACCAGCGACGCCAGCCGCTCTGGTTCATCCCCACGTACGTGGGGAACAGCTTGAGTTCGGCGACCGCGCGTTCGGTGCGGGCGGTTCATCCCCACGTACGTGGGGAACAGGAGATGTCGAGCGGGGTATCTCGCGCAAACGACGGTTCATCCCCACGTACGTGGGGAACAGGCGTGCCGGGACGTTCGCGGCGCCAGTGAATACGGTTCATCCCCACGTACGTGGGGAACAGACCAAGGCGGACCTCGACCATCCGCCGTTCGACGGTTCATCCCCACGTACGTGGGGAACAGAACCTACGCAACTTTTTCGTCTTGCGTGGCGTCGGTTCATCCCCACGTACGTGGGGAACAGGTGCCAGTGATCGCGGAGAATACCTGCCCCTCCGGTTCATCCCCACGTACGTGGGGAACAGTTTACTTTTTCCCTGTTGCTCTTAATCCAAAACGGTTCATCCCCACGTACGTGGGGAACAGGCAGCGGCACATCGACCGGCATGTCGCCGTGGGCGGTTCATCCCCACGTACGTGGGGAACAGTCGCGGGGTCAGGGCTTTCAGGAGTTCGTTGTCGGTTCATCCCCACGTACGTGGGGAACAGTTCGCGGAACAGCTCATCAATCCGGCTGGCGTCGGTTCATCCCCACGTACGTGGGGAACAGGGAAAGTTCGCGGCCCCGACTTGGTGTCGCGGCGGTTCATCCCCACGTACGTGGGGAACAGCATGCCCGGTTTAGACATTTTCAACGCCAAACCGGTTCATCCCCACGTACGTGGGGAACAGTAATACTGGATAAGCGCCTCGCGGGGATCGGGCGGTTCATCCCCACGTACGTGGGGAACAGCATCATCCCAAATCGTTAACGTGACCGGTTCCCGGTTCATCCCCACGTACGTGGGGAACAGCGGCCCAGGAAAGACCGGCAGCAAAAAGAAGACGGTTCATCCCCACGTACGTGGGGAACAGTGCAGTTCCCTCGCCTTCTGCCAACCCATTTCCGGTTCATCCCCACGTACGTGGGGAACAGATCCCCATCGCCACAGACCCGAGCCGGAGACCCGGTTCATCCCCACGTACGTGGGGAACAGGGATTTCACTGTCTGGTATATTCATGAAATATCGGTTCATCCCCACGTACGTGGGGAACAGTTCCCGCACGCCGGCCCGCCGATCAAAACCACCGGTTCATCCCCACGTACGTGGGGAACAGATGGGGTGGGGCGTCTACGAGCTGGTCCAGGGCGGTTCATCCCCACGTACGTGGGGAACAGCACGGCCTCGCCACCGAATGGCTATGGATGAACGGTTCATCCCCACGTACGTGGGGAACAGACCATTTCTAACCTATTGTTAGGACTGGCAAAAAATACCGGTCGAAATTCTACCGGCGATTCGCCGCTTTGAAAATGAAAAATCCGGGTTGTTAAAGAGCATTATTTCCCTCCCCGTTGGCCGGTTCGGGCGGATAGAAGGACACCAGTTTCAGGCCGTCCAATTCGACCGGCATGCGCCGGTTCTTGCCGAGGGTTACGAAGTCGAAGCCCGATTCCGTATTGGTGGACCATACCATCACCGCGTTGCCGTCTCCGAGGCCGGCTTCGACTTGCGCCCAGAGCATTTCGCGCACGCGCTTCGACAAATCGCCGACGTAGACGCCGGCGCGCACTTCCACCAGCCACACGCCCAAACGGCCGCGCAGCCGGGGCGGAACGTTTTCAACCACGATGACCAGCATCGCCGAGACTCTTGGGGTTGGGGATGGCGGGGCCGACGGCGTCTTCCGGGGTTTCCGGCGGTTCCAGGCCGCCCGCGGCGAGCACGTCTTCGATGGCGGGAATGATCTGCTGCAGGAGCTTGGTTTGCCGGAACACGTCCCGGCAGGCGAGACGGACGGCGCGTTCCGGTTCGCCCGGCTGCTGGGAGGCGATCTTGAAGGCGACCGGCACGACTGTGTCGAATTTGAAGAGGTCGGCGATGTCGTAGACGAATGACAAGGGTTTTCCGGTGTGAATGAAACCCACCGCCGGCGCGTAACCCGCCGCCAGCACCGCCGCTTCGGTGATGCCGTAAAGACAGGCGGTGGCGGAACTGACGCAACGGTTGGGAAGATCGCCCGAGCCCCATTCGTCGGCGTCGTAGTTGCGGTGCTTCCAGGTGACGCCATAGCGCTTGGCGAGCAGTTCGTACAGCTTTCGGACCCGCGCCCCCTCGATGCCGCGGAGTTGCTGGACGCTGCGCCGCTCCGGCGGCTTTTCCTTGAAGCGAATCTTGTACATCTTGCGCACCACCTTGAGCCGGGCGTCCTCGTCCAGGGCGAGCTTGGCCTGATACAGAAGACGGTCGGAGCGCGCGCCGCCCGGCTGCCCCGAGGCGTAGAGCCGAACCCCGGCTTCGCCCACCCAGACCAGCAAGGTTCCGACCCGCGCCGCCAGCGCCGCCGCCCGGTGCGACACCCGCGTTCCGGGTTCCAGCATGATGCAGGCGATGGAGCCCACCGGAATGTGGGTGCGCACGCCGGTTTTGTCGATCACCACGAACGAGCCGTCGAGCACGTCGATTTCTCCGTATTCGATGAAAATGAGCGAAATGCGCTCTTTCATGGCGATGGGTTTGAGGGGAGGGAGGAGGTCTGTCATGGCGTATCAGCCTCAGTCTTCGCCCGCAGCGGCGAGTACGGCCGCGCGCAGATCGGGGGCGATAAAGTAGCCCTGGGCGCGCAGCACGTCCATCGGTACCGCAACGGTGTCGATATACTCTTGCCGCTTCGCCAGCAGCAGCAAACCGCAGACCCCCACGACCGGCACACCCAACCGCCGCGCGGCACGGCGTCCACGCAATTCGTCCACAAGCAGGTGGGCTTGTAACTGATGCGCAAGCGCCAAGGCGGCGGTTTCACCGGCATCCAGGCGCGGAACCGCAATTCCTTCGGGCCAGGCCGCATCGTCCACCACGTCGAGTTGCCCTCCCTCGACGAATGTTTTTATCGCCTGTGCGTCGGGCCGCCGTGCTTGGGCAAGGCATTCAGCGAATACCGTGGACGGCAACACCGCGCGCGTGAACAATCGAACGGGCAAATCCAAAAGACCGAGTTTGGCGAGCGCGATGAGCGGACCGCTATCAGCGACGAGACACGTCATCCATGTCCGCCAATTCCTGACGCAGGTCTTCCGGCGAATAACGCACCACCGGTATTTCACGCGCCGAACATTCTTCCATGAATTCGGCCAGCGTCATGCCAGCCAGCTTGGCGGCCTCACGGAGCGACAGTGCTTCCTCATCGAACAGTTTCACCGCCAAGGCCACATTCACACCCTCGCGCAACAGGAAGTCATCGAAGGGTACGGCTACGAAGATCGGCTGCCCATGTTTGGTGACGACGGAAAGCTTGCCCGCTTCGGCATCGCGTACCAGTTCGCCGGTCCGGTCGCGCAAATCGCGGATCGTAAAGGTGTGCATGATGTCTTCTCCAAATATGCCCACAAGTAGGGGAACAATTTATCCCAAGCGCCGTACTAACAGCAAACCGCAGCCGAAGGCTTTGGCGGGGCCGATGCCGGAAAACAAAGCGTGCTCTACAAAAGCTATGGGTTCGGTCACGGTCAGTTCGCCCTGAAAATCAAGCGTACTAAATGTGACCGGCTTATCGCCTTTTTTCAAAAAGCGATGTTGTTCATAACCATCAACTTCCAAGGATTCAGTGTCGAGGTGGAATCCATATTTAGCCGCTCGCGCCGCCAGCCACGCTGTACCTGCTCGCTGAATGACTTCGGCTAACGGCGGGCGATCATTCTCGGGCAGGGTTTTCCAGTTCAACGCGCGTTTAGCCTCCATCACCACATCGTGGCGGTGAGTCCGCGCCTTGCCGCCAGTGCGGATTTCGCCTTGCCGCCGCGCCACGATGGGATTGGCGCGCAGACGAAACTCCAACCGGTCGCCGACGGCAAGATTCGGCCGGTATTCGCGGGATTCGAGCATCCAGGCCGAGGATGGGGCGGCAGGCGGCGCCGGTGAAACCAGGTAATACGCAGTTTGGCCGCCGGAAGCGCGGGTGAACAGAAACTCTCTGCGCGCTGTGTCGGGAAACAATCGCCACAGTAACTGATGTTCGCGATAAGGGTTATCCAGTTCGAGCAGGCACTCGCGTGCCTCCCGCCGGCTCAAATCCAATACGGCTTTACTAAAATACCTCACGTGTCCTCCCGCAATGCCTGATACTCCTCGCGCTCGCCGAATTGCCAGCGACTACGATGGATCAGCCGATCCTTGCGCTGTACCGTTTGGAACTTGCCGAAACCGCTCTCGACGCCGTCTTCCCAGTAATAATCCACGCCTTTCTGCCGCCGAATCCTGTGGTCCAGTTCCCCACAAGGCTGGAATTTCGCTTTTGCGAAGGCGTCTTTAAGGCTGTCGGCACTAACCACCTGTGCTTCCAGAGGTAACGCGGGAGGACAGGCTTTGCGTCCAAGATAAAGCGTGAAGCGCGGGCTGATCAGTGCTTCGCGCAGTTCCGCAAGGGAGTGCCGCGCTTCCGCTTTCGCCCATAGGCAGACGGTATGTACGGCATCGGCCAGATAATCGCGGGTGGAAAGAATGGTGTTCAGATCGTCGGCAGCCAGCTCTTCCCGCCGGGTGTTATGAACCGTGTTGCGCCGCGCCGGCGGCACCTGCGCGGTATGGAAATCGCGTAGTAAATGGCCCGGCAGATCGGTGCGCACGGCGAGACCGTAACCGTCATGCAAAGACCGGTGGACTTCGTTTTCCTCCCGCCTGATCCCGAGAGCAGCGCCCAACAAGCCGGCAATGGCGGCTTTACCGGGCCGGTTGTCGGTCGGCCTGAATTCTCCCACCGCCGTATCGCCCCAGGAGGCCAGCGGCGCATACAGGCGAAACAGCAAAAATTCCGGCATCATTCTTACTCCGTGGCGAAGCGGATTAGGTCATTCAAGCTTCCTTCGCCTTGCTCTGCATTGAAGGCGTAGCGAGCCGCGGCGCAGTCGCCATAAACCTTATCCAGCTTTTCCATACGGTCGTTCAGGCGGCCGATAGCCTGGTTGATAAAATCCGGCCCGACCACCGGATCGACGAAAGCCAGGGACAACGAGCGCGGCTGTTGGTCACCTTTTTCAGCCAGCGCATAGGAGGCATAGGCGCGCGAGGCATAGCTGTTTTGTTTGCCGGCGGGAGCGATCTTGCACATGGCTTCGAGGATCGCGGCCAGCGTTTTTTTCGTTAGTCCGTCATCACCTTGCAAATTGTCCCGCAGCAATTCCCGATTGATGCAGGCATAGAGATAGAACACGCCGGCGCCGAAACCGCTTTCACCCATGTGTCCCGCGCCCATGTTGGCGCGGTTCAAATCATCGACGGCAGTAAAGAAATCATCTTCTTCCTGCACCTTGTGGACGGTGATGGCGTGGGCGATCTGGGCGGCGGCCTCGGTGTTGAAGTCCGGTGAACTCGCCAACATGCGGCCAAACAGGGCGATATCGGCGGCCCGGTGTTCGTGGCGCAGCAGCTTCAACTGTTCCTCCGTCGGCGCGGAGCCTTGAGCGGCCAGGGTTTGCACCAGGCTATCGATGGCGGCTTGTTCTTCCGGGCTGAAATGAGCCAGCTGTTCGATGTCCAGTTCCGCCAGTTTGTCGGTGGTTTTCTTCAACGCGCCGAACCGGCCGGCAATGGCTTTGGCCCACTCCTTGGCGTCTTTTTCCGCCACGCCCCGCGCCGTCAGATCGCGATAGATCTTTCGGCCCATTTCCTTGGTGCGCACCCCCACATGCCCTTCCAGGGTTTGCGCGAATAATTCCGAACTGCGCCAGGCGCGCTTGAGGCTTTGGGAGGAAATCCGCAGGCGTTTGACACCGCCGACAATGGCGGATTTCGGGCGGCTTAAATCGTCCCGGTTCAGATTGGAAGGCGGATAGGACGTTAACAGGTGCAATTGCAGAAAACGATGCATGGGGGATTTCCTTCTTGTTGTTGGCTACAGATTAGGATTGTGAGGCGTTCTTGGCGGCCTGGGCGAAATAGGCGTAGGCCCATTCCTTACGGATTGAGTCGTTCCAGTCGTAGAGGCTCCGCGCCAAATCCCGGACATTGGCGGTTTTGTCCAGGAGGCCCAAGACGCGGCGCATGAGCGGATAAAGCTCGTCCAGGGTTTGCGCTTCCAACAGACGGCGGAAGCGCGCGGCGCTGACCGCGGGCTTGGCGTCACCGGTCGCCATGGCTTGCGGCAATTTTTGTGCGTCGTTCGCGCGGACATGGGCCAACAGCCCCACGATAGCGGCCAAACCTTCACGCCCACATGGGTCAAGCCCGACCTGTTCCTCCAAAGGCTGGGCGATGGTGTAGAAAGCCGGACAGAGCAGAACTTCCGTGATCGTGGCGCATCGGGACAATGCCGCCCGCTCGCCTTTGTTATTCTCCAGTTGTTCCCACCACCGATATAACGTTTCGCTGGCGGGTTGCTTCGGCTCGAACGGATTCTTCATGGCGTGTTCCCCTTTTCCATGTCTTCGTTCCCCTCGTCTTTGGGCTGGATTTTGGGCAATTCGAGCGTTTCGGCGCGCAGCTTCTTGCCATTCAGCTTCTTCTGCAATTCGATGTGGGCCAAAGCGATACGCTCGGCGTTTTCATGTTCCCAGGCGCCGGCATGGGCGTGATAATCAAACGAGTGCCGGGTGTGGTCGCGCAAATCACGATACCAGCGTAAAGCCAAGTCCTGGCGCTGTTCGAGTGCCAGCCCGGTGCTCCGGCAAGCCGCGGCCGCCTGCTGCAACAGCCTGTAAAAACCAGCTTCGGTGTCATGCCAGAACGCTACGTCGAGATAAGCCAGCTTGGTGGTATCGACTTTTTCTTCGGGGCCGAACCAGGCCTGGCGCAAAGCCGTGCGCAGATAGACCGCGCACAATTCCGCCGCTCCGATCAAGCGCCGCGTGAAATCATGAAACGCCTCTCGCCAGATGTCCGGTATGGCGTGCAAGGGCATGACCGATTCGTACCAGCAGCGCGGCTTCATATTGTCCATGTCGTAACCGAACGTCCACAGTTGCACGGTGTCGCCGGTTTCGGCACGTTTTCCGAACTGGGACACCACTCTGGCCGCTTCTCCGTTGGTGTCGGCTCCGGTCGCCGCCAATCCCGGCCAATGCCGGTAAGTCATGCCGCCGGGCTGGGCGTGCAAAGGCAACGGCTGTTTGTCCTTGTCGTAGTAATAGGGACTTAACGGATGTTTCCAGCCGACGTAATTCGCTCCATAGTTCTTGGTGACGTACTGGGTGACCAGCGTTTCGTGGGGCTCGCCCGACAGACTGCATAGGCCGCTTTCGGTGTGCTGGAAATCCAGGCGGATGCGACGTGGCGTGGCCCAGTAAGCGTGGGCCGGATGAGTATTGGCCGGGGCATAGACATAGCCCGACTTCGCGTCGCTGGTTTTGATTGGCCCGGCCCAGGGAAACAGAGCTTCCGGCGTATTTGGCCCTGACCAGTCGTTCAGGAAATCCGGCTGCGGCAGCACGTTCCACCACAGCAGTTCCCACAGCGAGAGAGGCCGATTATCGTGTTTTGCTGGCATGACCAAGGTAGTCAATGGCCCGCCGCCGCGCAGGGATGTGCGGTGCCCAACACCACCGCTGGGTGCGTTGGTTTGTAGGGTGAGCAAAGCCATCGCCGCACAGGCTGGACTGAGGCCATTGATATAACCGCGTTTGACGAAATGATCGGTGTTGTCGCGTTCGGCCTTGGCGCCGGGCGCATCGATGAGCAGGGCGCCGATAGGCTTGGGCTCGCCTTCGACAAGGTCGTAATCCTGCATGAACCGAACCCCATCCCCTGCCAACTCAAAATATGGCGCATAAGAAACGAAATGCTCTTGCAAGATTTCGGGCGTGGGCGGCGACTCGCACCGATCCCGCCAAGCTTCTTCATCTTCCGGAGGGCTGAGGGTTTGCAGGAGCCCTATGAGGAATTGCGCCAGAGCGGCGTTGAAATCCAGGCGCGGCGCATCAAGCCGGACAATGGGATCGTCATCCAGACCTTGCGTGAGTTCATAGGGCGCAATAACCGCTGCCAAGCCGCTGGCGCGGCGTACCGGCAACCAGCGATCTGTAATCAGATTTAGCATGAGAGATTCCCCTTATCCGATCAGCAGTTTGGAAGCCAGCATCAGACTCACACCCAAAGCCAGGATTAACGCGAGCAGGGTCATGGCAAACAGACCGGGCAAGCGTTGACTGACTGTCGTCGACTGAAACCAAGCGATGATCTGTAACAGTTCTCTCACAATGTGTCTCCTGGCTCGTATGGAGTCAGGAATCATAGAGGCACTTAAATGAAATCTCAAGGGGTGATTACTCAGGTAAGTACGCGACCAGAGAATTCGTATAAAATAGACTTGGTCCCCACACTCAAGTAAGCCACTGGGAGGAAATCGCCCCCACCTATTTGCAGTGGGGATGAACCGGGGTGATTACTCGGTTATGTGACGTTCCCCACGCCCGTGGGGAAGGCGACGGGCTACAAAAGCCCGTCGCCTTTATCTATCAGCTATCGATCGGCGAAGACAAGCACTAAGGCTCAACGCTCAGCCCGGACCGTTCGGAATAACTGACCTTAACTCGCCGTTTCTTTCCATTCAAAGCATCACAACGCCAGGCACCGTCGGCTTCAATCAGCGGCAACAACACCGACCAGCGTCCCTTGCCGGGCAAGGATGGCTTGAGTTTCTCAAGCTCATTTCGAAGCGCCGCATCTTCGATCACGGCATCCATCACTAGCGCCTGGCGCACCCGTACTTCGCTCAAATGCCAGCCATCCTCGCCTTCGTGCCAAGGCAAGAGCTGTCCCTCCCGCCAGCGAGCAAGGCGCAATGTGTGGGTTTCCTCGCCTAACCGGGTCAGTGCAATGCGGTCTTCCCACCAGGTTTCCTCGTCCGCCTGATAGCCTGCATCCAGGCGAATCGCATGGTGTTTGACGGCGGATTGTTGCACCAACCGGCCTGCTTCGGCATCGAAATGCTTGCCCAACAAGGCACCCGGCATTGCTTGATCCGCTTCGGGGCCATAAACGCCTTCGATCAAAGCACGGGCATCCTCCGGCATTCGGAATCCTTGTTGGTCGGCCAATCGCTTGGCCGTCAGCCATAACTGACCGTGGTTGGGATAAACCGCCGCGCCCTTGGGGAAAAAGCCCTGGTACCAATCCTCGCCAACCTCGCTGTCGGGCAAGGGGCCGAAAACGATAAGCTGCGCTCCGCCGCGCCGATCCGGCTGACGGGCGGGTAAAAGGTTGCCTTGCTCGTCACGCGCATGGCGTTGCAAACGCCCGGCCCGCTGAATGAGCAAGTCTATGGGCGCGAGATCGGAGACCAGCAGATCGAAATCCACATCCAGAGATTGCTCCACCACCTGGGTGGCAATGACCAATTGTCCCGCCCGCTCCGTTGGACCGGAGTCTTTGCCAAAACGCTGGAGCATAGCGTCTTCAATGCATATCCGGTCGCCCGTGGTGAAGCGGGCATGAAAAAGATGGACGCGCGCAGGATCGAAGCGCTCGTCGTCCAGAACGCGGGCATGGGTTTCCAATGCGTCGGCCACCGTGTTGCGTATCCAGCAGGCGCAACCGCCGGCGGCGAGCGTCTCGTGCAGCGCCGCCCAAACCGATGCTTCCTCGGCCTGAAGTTCAACCCGCACCGAGCGCGCCACCTCGGGGCGAGTGCCCAACGGTATTTCGTTAGGTTTGATTGGGGAGTCGCTTATCTGCGTCAGCAGTGGATAAGCATCGGACTGTAAAGACTGAATACCCGCGCCCAGTCCACGCCGAAAGGCATCGGCCAATTGCTGTCGGCTTGCCAACGGCAAGGTGGCTGAAAGCAGAATCGCACTGCCGCCGGCACGGGCCTGCAACGTGAGAAGCTGATTCAGCAAACCCAACATGTAGGCGTCGCAGGCATGGACTTCATCCACGATCAGCAATTTGCCGAATAAACCCAGCACTCGTAGCGACTGATGCTTGCTGTGCAATACCGCCAGCAGGGCTTGGTCGACAGTGCCCACGCCGACATGGGCCAGCAAGGCTTTTTTCCGATTATCGGCAAACCAGGCATTGCAGCGGGCGGAGGCCGATTCATCGGTAGCGTTGAGGCGCTCATCTTCGACCGCATGCTCAAAAGGAAGAATCGAGGATTGAAAGCCGTCGGATAAGTGTGCCGCACCATGCGCCAATACCAGCGAAGGCTTTGCCGTTGCAGCGAACAAACGGTTGTAAACCGGTGCAATGCGCACATACATGGCATTGGAGGTCGCCATGGTCGGCAGTGCGAAATACACGCTATCGGCCAGGCCCGCCGCCATCAGACGCTGCGAGAGAATGACGGCGGCCTCGGTTTTGCCTGCCCCAGTTACATCTTCCAATACAAACAATTGCGGCCCCGACGCTAGCGGCACCCGGTCCGCTTCCATTTGCAAAGGCGTCAGGCCGGTTTTCAGGAACTCGAACAAGGTTTCCGGCTGCTGCGACGGTGCTACGGCAATCGGCAATAGATCAGTCGCCGCTACCGCTGATTCTGCCTGGTTTAGCGTGGAATCCCAGTATTTCTCCAGAGGCCATTCGTCCGAACGGTAGGGAAAGAAATCCTGGTTCGATCCCAACCAGTCCGCCAGCACCGCAAGACCCGCCAGCCACCACGAAAGCGCCCGGCTGGCTTTGGCGAAGGTTTTTGGATCGAGCGTGCTTAGAGCTTTTTCTAGGTGTTCCGTCAAGAATAGATGCCGAACGTCTTCGGCGAATTCGGCGGCGGCAAGCCGATCCTCGGCAAAGAAATGATCGGTCAAAATAAACCCCTGTCCGACCGATTTGGCCAGTATAGGTGGCTTGCCGTGATGCCCCATGACTGCCGAAGCCCAGTATTCCAGCGTGTGATTGGAGAACGTGGCAAAAGCGGAAAGTGGCTGCAATTGGGGCCAGAGACATTGTTGCCAGTAGGCAAAGCCTAAGGAATCGTGGCGAACTGTGTAATTATTCGAGCTGGTCTTGCTTTGCAATCTTTTCAGTATATCCGGCCGTTGTCCTTGGAATCTCTCGCTGAACTTGCCGAGATCATGCAGCGCTAAGAAAAAACCGAACAGAGCAACAAGGATTGTTTCGTCCAAGCCCAGAAAATTGGCCAAAAATGATCGTAAGCGATGCGTCCGACGCAGAAAAGTCACACCTACCGCCGCCACATCCAGACTGTGATACGGCAAGAGGTGGTAAGGTGTCCCGCCTTCTCCTTCTTTACGGGCTTTTCCCCAATATCTCCAAAACCTCTTCTCCATTTCTTATCCCCCATTAACCAAAAACTAGCAAAATCGCTTCGTACTTTTCTTCTAACAACGCTTTCCCAATAACCGCCGCGCCAGCAAGATCTGCATGTCGCGCCGTCCGTCCGCGATCAGCATGACATAGACGGTATCGTCGATGGTTCGATAAACGATTCGGTAAGGCTTGAAGAATAATTCGCGGTATTCATGAATGCCGAGGGCCGATAGCTCTCTCGGGTAGACGCCCTGCTTGGGAAATTCCGCGAGGCTATCGAAAACATGCTGGATTTCGTCCAGCACGTGAGCGGCGCGTCCGGTGAATCCTGTGTGCAAATGTAGTCGAACGGATCTTCGAGGTCATCGGCGGCATCAGCGGTCAAAAGAACGCGATGAACCATCACTCTCGTCCCTTGTTGCGTAATCGGCCGATAACATCGGCCGGTTCCTGCACGTTGCCGGCTTCGATCTGCCGGGTTCCGAGCGCCAAAATTTTCAGCAGCGCCAATGTTTCCTGCGTTTCCTCATAGGTTTTGACGTCCTGGATAACCGGCTTGGCTTCGCCGTTCTGGGTAATTACCAGGGGTTCGCGTTCTTCGGTGAGTTGGCGTATGACCTCGGCGGCGTGGGCCTTGAGATGGCTAATGGGCTTGATCTGTTTGGAATATTTCATTGGTGGGTTCCGGATTAAAGCAGTTTCCATTCGTACGTAAGGATTGATTGCAAATGGGCTTAGTGTGGGAGCGGGCTTTAGCCTGCGATCAGGCGATTATCGCGGGCTAAAGCCCGCTCCCACGAGCCGTAAACCACTCCGACAGCCGCTCTAAAGAGGAGGACTGGATTTAGTCTTAATTTGGTTCCTTATCAATCCGAAGCGGAGTGGCGTATAGGGTTCCAACTGCCGCTACATCGATGCAGTGATATGGCAAAAGGTGATAATTCGCCCGATCACCGGATTCGCGTCGAATTACTGCCCAATATTTCCAATAAGCACGATCAGCGGCCATCTCTTATCTCCCATGCAATGTAAACCTTATAGCATGGGTAGTGGCTCACTAGGTGAGCCTGTGCGGATGCCTGTATGTCAGAAAAGGCTGAAATTTTTGTAAGCGAATGCTTACGTCATGTATCGGAACGAGACTCTGGGGCGGGGGTTTGGGAGGTGAGTGTTTGAAATACCGATGGGATGTCGGTTTGCTCACTTGGTTTATGGACGAGTCGCCCTCACCCGGCCTGCCGGCCACCCTCTCCGAGAGAGAAGAGGGTTTCTACACAAATCGTCATCTCGGCATTGCGAACGATGCGCTTCACTGCGTTCAGCACATCCTACGAGCTCTGATTAAGTCCTTCGACAGGCTCAGGACGAACGGTAACGTATTGATTCCGTTCGTGGTGAGCTTGTCGAGCCATGAACGGAATCCACTTGTTCATAGCTTCCTTTACTTGGGCGATCGCATAGACCGGTATGCTCAGCCATTCAACCCGCCCAGTGTTTCCTTCAGCGCGTCCTCCACCTGTTCCAGCCAGATGAATTGCAGTTTCTCCTTTGCTTCGGCGGGGATTTCCTCCAGTTCCTTTTGATTGCGGGCCGGCAGGAGGACACGGGTGATGCCGGCGGCGAGGGCGGCGAGCACCTTTTCTTTGATGCCGCCGACCGGCAGGACCAGGCCGCGCAGGCTGATTTCGCCGGTCATGGCGGTGTCGTTGCGGACCGCCTTTTGGGTGAGCAGGGAGACTAGGGCGACGAAGATGGCGACCCCGGCGCTGGGGCCGTCTTTGGGCGTGGCTCCCGCAGGGACGTGGATGTGGATGTCGCTTTTTTCGAATACTTCGGGCTGGATGCCGAGATCGGCGCAGCGGGCCTTGGCAAGACTCAGGGCGGCTTGGGCGCTTTCCTTCATGACATCGCCCAGTTGTCCGGTCAGCGTCAGTTTGCCGGTGCCGGGAGCGCGGCTGGCTTCGATGAAGAGAATGTCGCCGCCCACTGGGGTCCAGGCGAGGCCGGTGGCGACGCCGGGCACGCTGGTGCGCATCGCGACTTCGCTTTCGAAGCGCCGCGGGCCCAGAATAGTCGGCAGAAGCTCGGGGGTCACCGTCAGGCGCTCGATTTCGCCTTCGGCGATGCGGACGGCGGCATGGCGGAACACGGCGCCGATTTCCCGTTCCAGGTTTCTTACGCCGGCTTCGCGGGTATAGTCGCGGATGATGGCGGTGAGCGCCTCGTCGGTGATCTCGCATTGATCGGGGTCCAGGCCGCAAGCTTCGGCCTGCTTGGAAACGAGATAACGCCGGGCGATCTGAAGCTTTTCTTCGGTCGTGTAGCCGGGCAGGTGGATCACTTCCATGCGGTCGCGCAAGGGACCGGGAATCGTGTCGAGCATGTTCGCCGTGCTGATGAACATGACGTGGCTGAGGTCGAACGGAACCGCGAGATAGTTGTCGCGGAAGGTGCTGTTCTGCTCGGGATCGAGCACTTCCAGCAGGGCCGCGGACGGATCTCCGTGGAAGCTGGCGCCGAGCTTGTCGATTTCGTCCAGCATCATGATGCAATTGCGCGCGCCGGCCTTGCGGATGGCCTGGATGATGTTGCCGGGCAAGGCGCCGATATAGGTTCGCCTGTGTCCCCGGATTTCGGCCTCGTCGTGAACCCCGCCCAGGCTGACCCGTACGAATTTGCGGCCGGTGGCCCGGGCGATGCTTTGCCCCAGTGAGGTCTTGCCGACGCCCGGCGGCCCGACGAAACAGAGGATCGGGCTTTTTCCCGCAGGATTCAGTTTGCGTACCGCGAGATATTCGAGAATCCGCTTTTTGATTTTTTCGAGGCCGTAGTGATCTTCATCCAGGACCTGCCGCGCCTCGGCGACATCCAGGCGGTCCTCGGTCTCCACCGACCAGGGCAGTTCGACCAGCCATTCCAGATAGCTGCGCACCATGGAGTGCTCGGCGCTCGCCTCGGGCATCCGTTCCAGCCGCTTCAGCTCCTTCATCGCCTGATTTTCGGCCTCTTCGGGCATTTTCGCCTTGGCAATGGCTTCGTACAGTTCGCCGATTTCCTCGGTGCGTTCGTCGGTTTCGCCCAGTTGCTTTTGAATCGTCTTGAGCTGTTCGCGAAGCAGGAATTCGCGCTGGCGCTCATCCATGGTTTGTTTGGTCTGGTCGCTGATTTCCTTGGAGATGCGGAGGACCTGAATGCGATGGCGAAGAAGGTTCGAGATTTTGTCGAGCCGTGTCTGAGCGTCGAACGTCTCGAGGATTTCCTGCTTTTCGGCGATCGCCAAATCCATGAACGAAGCCACCAGGTCGGCCAGCGTGTGTGCCGAGGATACCTGTTGAACGGCGTTCAACAATTCCGGTGGTGCCTGAGGGAGCAGCGCCAGTACTTCGGCCACTTGGTTCTTCAATTGCAACAGGCGGGCCTCGATGGCGGGCGTTTCGATCTCTTGTTCCTTGATCGGCTCGATGCGGGCTGCGAGAAACGGATACCCTTCCAGGAATTCGAGGATACGAAAGCGTTGCTCGCCCTGGCAGACGATGTTGTGCGAGCCTTCCGGCCCGGTCACGTAGCGCAGGATGGCGGCCTGGGTGCCGACCGTATAAAGTTCGTCCGGCTCGGGTACGTCTACTTTGGGGTCCCGCTGCAGCAGGATTCCGACCGAGGTGTCCCGGCGAAGCGCATACTGGGCCGCGGCAATGGAGGGTTCCCGCCCGACGCTGATGGGAACGATGACGCCCGGGAAAAGCACGATATTCCGCACCGGAATGATCGCGATGGTATCCGGAGGTAGGATTACAGCGGACTCGGAGTGTTTGTCTGATCGTTGTTCGGTTTTCATGGCGGCAATCAATCCGTCTTAAAAAGAGGAATGGTCAGACAGCCGTTTGCGTAAATCGGGTCACCGGGACGCAATCGCCAAGGCGGCAATTGGATGCGCCGCTCGAAGCGGCCGTAAGGTATTTCCAGGCGATGGATGACGGCGCTATCCGGGGCGATCTTCAAGGACCTTTCGCCGGATATGACGACTAGGTCCTCGGTTACGGCGACATCGATGGCTTCCGGAGGCACACCCGGCAATACGACCGTGATGGTGATCGCATCGCGGGTTTCGATGATGTCGACGGGCGGTTCCCACGTCGGCCGGGAGGCGATAAGTCTATGGACTTGAAAGAAGCGCCGATGGAGCCGCTCCGCCTGTTCCAGCAGTTCGCAGGCTTGCGCCCACATCCAGGTTGTCGGACCGTGCGACATAACAATAATCTCGCAAAAGCGGGCTTGAAGCCGTACATGGCGAAAGCCGACGCGAAGCCGAGAATTCGGCCGCGGATATCCGTATCCGACTCATGAACTCCCTTGAAAGACTCCCGTTTCGGTGAACCCGTGGGAGAGGCTGTGCCGTACTCAGGTTTCGCCGCTTCCCAATCGCAAACGTCGCTTTAGTCGCGACCTTCCATGTACTCCATACGTAATTGGACGTTTCGGCCGTCGCGAAATTCATTGATATCGAGCCGATAGACGGCTCGAAGGCGTCGGCAGGCCAGCCAATCGGCAGGTTCGTCGACGAAAAAGGCAATACCGTCGATCAGCTTGTCCGAGTTCGGGATCTTGAGGAGAAATTTGAGATGGCGGTCTCCGACGATGCGGCTTTGCGCCACGTCGAATTCGCCGTCGAACAAGGGTTCGGGAAAGCCTTGGCCCCAGGGGCCCGCTTGGCGCAGCAGTTCGGCAACTTCCAGCGCCATTTCGTGGGCTTCGAGCGGCCCGTCGCTGTGTATCGCGTGGTCGAGGTCCAGGTCGGCCAAATGGCGAGCCACCTCTTCCTCGAACAGCTCGGTGAAGTGCGCCAGGTCGTCCCGGTGGAGACTCAGGCCCGCGGCCATCGCGTGTCCGCCGAATTTCCGCAGCAGGTTCGGGCAGCGCGTCGCGATATCGCTCAGGACGTCGCGGATGTGCACGCCGGGAATCGAGCGCGCGGAGCCTTTGATCTCGTCGCCGTCGGTACGGGCGAAAGCAATCACCGGCCGATTCACGCGGTCCTTGATCCGGGACGCCAGTATGCCGACCACGCCCTGATGCCAGGAATCGTCAAACAAGCAAAGTCCCGGCTTAGTCGCCAAGGAGGTATCGAGGTCTTCGAGATGAGCGAGCGCGTCGAGCTTCATCTGTTCCTCGATCTCGCGCCGATCCCGGTTCAGCTGGTCGAGCCGGACGGCCATGGCGCGGGCGGCGTCCGCGTCGTCGGTCAGCAGGCACTCGATGCCGAGGGTCATGTCTTCGAGCCGGCCGGCCGCGTTGAGCCGGGGCGCGACGGCGAAGCCGAGGTCGGCTGCCGTGATGATGCGTGAATTGCGCCCGGAAACCTCCAGCAGCGCCAGCAATCCTGCGTGGGCTTGTCCCGAGCGGATGCGCTGAAGTCCCTGATGAACCAGGATGCGGTTGACGTGATCCAGCGTCACCACGTCGGCGACCGTGCCCAGAGCGACCAGATCGAGGAGTTGCGCGAGGTTCGGCTCTTCGGCACCGGTTCGAGCGAAATGGCCGGCGGCTCGAAGTCGGATTCGCACCGCGGAAAGAACATAAAACATCACGCCGACGCCGGCCAGATATTTGCTCGGGAAAGGATCACCGGCCAGATTCGGGTTGACGATGGCGTCCGCGCCGGGAAGCTCCGACCCCGGCAGGTGATGATCGGTGATGAAGACCCGCATGCCGCGGGCTTTCGCCGCCGCCGTGCCTTCCAGGCTGGAGATGCCGTTGTCGACGGTCAGGAGAACGTCCGGAGTACTTTGGGCGGCCATCGCGACGATCTCCGGCGTCAGACCGTAGCCGTATTCGAAACGGTTGGGTACGAGATAGGAGACTCGCTCCGCGCCGAGCAACCTCAGTCCCCGGACGGCCACCGCGCAGCCGGTGGCGCCGTCTGTGTCGTAATCGGCGATGACGAGAATGCTCTGATTTTTTCGAATCGCCTCCGTCAGTTGATCGGCCATGGCTTCCATGCCGCTCAACAGCCAGGGCGAGGGGAGTTTTGCCAGCGAGCGGTCCAGTTCCTCGGCGACGATCAGCCGGCGCGCGGTGTAAATGCGTTGCAGCAGCGGCGGGAGATGGGAAAAGGCTCGATCGGGAAGTTGATCCGATCCGCGGGGGACGATTTTCTTTTTAACCGGGTAGTAAGGCATTGGGCGGCAAATGGGTCTGTGGAGAGCTGTCGTAGGTCGGAAATCCCTTTCCGACACGCCGTCGGCAAAGGATTGCCGACCTACACAATACTACCGAGTCAAGCCCGCAATGAGCGGAACGTAATGATCGATCAACAAGGCCGAAAATATCCCGACCAGATAGACCAGCGAATAGCCGAAAGTTTTCATGGCCAGCTTGTTGTCTGCCTCTTTCTTGAGGCGAATCGCGTAGTATAAAAATCCGATTCCGAGCCCCACGGCCGCTCCCAGATAAAGAAAGCCGCTCATGCCGGTGAGATACGGGAACAGGCTTACGATCACCAGCAATATGGTGTAGAGCAGGATGTGCAGCTGCGTTACCTCCACGCCGTGGGTCACGGGCAGCATGGGGATGTTCACCTTGGCGTAATCGTCGCGCTTCGCGATGGCATAGGCCCAAAAATGGGGCGGGGTCCAGGTGAAGATCAGCAGGAACAGCAGCAGGGCGTAAGGGTGCACCCCGCCGGTCACGGCGCACCAGCCGAGCACCGGCGGAGCCGCGCCGGCCGCGCCGCCGATCACGATGTTCTGCGGAGTCGCGCGCTTCAGATAGACGGTGTAGATGAAGGCGTAGCCGATCAGCGAAAGAAAGGTCAAAAACGCGGTTAGCGCGTTTACGAACAGGATCAGAATCGCCATCGAGAGCGTGCCCAGAGTGGCGGCGAAGATCACCACCTGGTTCGGCTGAACGTGCCCTGAGGGCAAGGGGCGGTTCTGGGTGCGCGCCATTTCGGCGTCCGCACGGCGGTCCAGGAAGTGGTTGAGAGCGGCTGCGGACGCGGCGGCGAGACCGATGCCGAGGCTTGCCCACAACGAAACCGCCAGAGGAGGGAGTTCCGGAACGGCCAAAAACATGCCGATCACGGCGGTGAACACGATGTGGCCGACTACCTTGAGTTTGCACAGGGCGAGATAGGTTCGCCAGGAAACGGCATTCGTGGATTCGATATCAGTCGTCGAGTTCATCGTTTCGCTACGGTCTTCGTTTACAATACCGGCTGGTTCGGCAACCTGCCGTTCAATCCTCAACACATTCAGGAGAGCGTCAAATGCAGTTTCGCGGACTCCGTCTGGCCTTGCTGGTATTACCGTTGTCGCTTCACGCTGCTGAGCCTGCGGTTCACGAGTTCCGGCTGGATAACGGGTTGAAGCTTTTGGTCCAGGAAGACCACCGCGCGCCGGCAGTCGTTACGCAGGTTTGGTACAAAGTGGGCGCAAGCTATGAATACGGCGGTATCACCGGCATCTCGCACATGCTCGAGCATATGATGTTCAAGGGTACCGAGAAACACCCGCCGGGCGAATTCTCCCGTATTATCGCAGCAAACGGAGGTCGAGAAAACGCCTTCACCGGGCAAGATTACACGGCCTATTTTCAGACCCTGGAAAAAACCAGGCTGCCCGTGAGCTTCGAACTGGAAGCGGACCGCATGCGGAATCTGCTCCTGTCCGACAAGGAATTCAAGAAGGAACAACAAGTCGTCCTGGAGGAGCGGCGGCTGCGCACCGACGATCAGCCGCGCGCCAAAATGGAGGAGCATTTTCAGGCGGTTGCCTACACCAACAGCCCTTACAAGAATCCGGTCATCGGCTGGCCGGACGACGTCAGCGGATTGACGGTGGGCGATCTCAAGCATTGGTACGGACTTTGGTACGCGCCGAACAACGCCATCCTTGTCATCGTCGGCGACGTGAATCCGCAGGAGGTTTACGCACTCGCCAAGAAATACTTCGGTCCGTTGAAACCCAGCAAACTGCCGGAAATCAAGCCGCGAGGCGAAGTCGAGCAACTCGGGGCGCGGCGTATGACGGTTCGTCTGCCGGCCAAGCTGCCGTATCTCGTGATGGGCTACAAGACCCCCGCCTTGCGAACAATAGGCGAAGAGGATTGGGAGGCTTACGCGCTCGAAGTCGCCGCCGGGATTCTGGATGGCGGCAACAGCGCGCGGCTGTCCAGCCGCTTGGTGCGCGGGCAGCAGGTGGCGGCGTCCGCCGGAGCCGGCTATAACCTTTATTCACGCTTGTCCAATCTTTTTACCCTGGAGGGGACGCCCGCCCAAGGCAAGACCTTGCAGGCACTGGAGAAAGCATTGGGCGAGGAAATCCGTCGCCTTCAGGACGAACCGGTTTCCGCCGCGGAACTGGAGCGGGTCAAGGCGCAGGTTCTGGCCCATCATATTTATCAGAGGGATTCCATGTTTTATCAGGCGATGCAGCTTGGCATGACTGAAACCGTCGGGCTCGGTTGGAAAACCGTCCAGGAGTATGTGGACAAGGTCAACGCCGTGACGGCCGAGCAGGTTCAAAAGGTTGCCCGGAAATACCTGATCGACGATCGGCTGAGCGTGGCCTATCTGGAGCCGTTGCCCATGCCCGAAGGCGCGAAGGCGCCGGAAGAAGCCGCACCGATGGGAGGTGATCATGTTCGTTAAGCGCATGTCCCGATGGCTCGTGTTTCTGTTCTTGTTGATCAGCGCGCCGGTTTACGCCGTGCCGGAAATCCAGCATTGGGTCTCGCCGCAGGGCGGTCGGATCTATTTCGTGCCGACCGAAGGTTTGCCGCTGCTCGACGTTCAGGTCGTGTTCGACGCGGGCAGTGCCCGCGACGGTGAAAAATTCGGCCTTGCCGCTCTCACGTCCGGCATGCTCGACACCGGCGCGGGAGACTGGGATGCCGATGCCATCGCCCAGCGGCTCGAGAGCGTCGGAGCATCAATGGGAACCGGTGTTTCGCGCGATTCGGCCTATTTGTCGCTGCGCAGCCTGACCCATCCCGAGAAGCTCGGTGTCGCCTTGGATACGGCCCGGGAAGTCTTGGCTCACCCCCGTTTCGAGCAGAAAGACTTCGACCGGGAGAAAAACCGGACGCTGCTCGCGATCAAGCAGCGCGGCGAGGAACCGGACGAACTCGTCGAGATCGCGTTTTTCCAAGTACTGTACGGTAACCATCCTTATGCCCATCCGCAGGAGGGTTTCGCCGAAACCGTGGCGCCATTGACCCGCGAGGATCTGGTCGATTTCCATAAACGCCACTATGTGGCGAGCAATGCCATCGTCGTGATCGTGGGCGATGTGAAACGGGCCGAGGCTGAAGCTGTCGCCGAAAAACTGCTGTCGGGCCTCGAAAAAGGCTCGGCTCCGCCAGCGTTGCCTGCGCCCGCGCCGCTGCAGTCGGCCGAAATCATCAAACAGCAGTTCCCGTCGGAGCAGACTCATGTGCGTGCCGGAGTTCTAGGGATGACGGCGACCGATCCCGACTATTTTCCGCTTTACGTGGGTAACCACATTCTGGGCGGCAGCGGCCTGGTTTCCCGCGTTAGCACGGAAGTCCGCGAAAAACGAGGGCTTTCCTACAGCGCCTACAGCTATTTCATGCCGCTTCGGGAACTCGGGCCTTTCCAGATGGGGCTCCAGACCCGCAACGATAAGGCCGAGGAAGCCTTGCGCGTCGCTCTCGACACCATCAAGGATTTCGCCGCGAACGGACCGACCGATAAGGAACTGGAAGCCGCCAAGAAAAATATCATCGGCGGTTTCGTTTTGCGCCTGGACAGCAATCAGAAACTCACCTTGCAGGTGGCTAACGTCGCGTTTTACAACCGTCCTCTTGATTACCTCGCCACGTTTACCGAGAAGGTGGAGGCGGTGACCCGGGAGGATATCAAGCGCGCTTTCCGGTCCCGGATCGATCCGGGCAAGATGCGGACCGTGCTGGTCGGCGGCGGGGCGAAGTGAAGAATGAGCTCCGCATCATCGCCGGCCGTTTCCGCAGCCGCAAGCTCAAGTTTCCCGATGCTCCCGGACTCCGGCCGACGCCGGACCGGGTCCGGGAAACGCTGTTCAATTGGTTGCGGAACGACATCGAAGGCGCTCGCTGTCTCGATCTATACGCGGGTAGCGGCGCGCTGGGATTCGAAGCCGCTTCGCGCGGCGCCGCCAAGGTCGTGCAAGTGGAACGGGATGCGTTAGTGTGCGGAGCTCTCGAACGGAATCGTGCGCTATTGAACGCCGAGGCGGTGGAAATCGTCCAAGCGGAAGTCGGGCGTTTCTTGGAGGGTGCGGGGCAGCCGTTCGATGTGGTTTTTCTCGACCCGCCTTTCCACCAGGGCTTGGTCATTCCGTGCTGCCGGGCGCTGGAAGAGAACGGTTGGCTCTCATCCCACGCTAAAATCTATGTGGAAACCGAGAGCAGTTTTCGGCTCGAGAGTCTTCCGGAAAACTGGCGGACTTTGCGCGACGGCAGGGCGGGAGAAGTCGGCTACCATTTGTGCGAACGCATCTCTTCCGGTCACTTCCCATGATCATTACCGCGATCTATCCCGGAACATTCGATCCCATCACCAATGGCCATGTCGACCTGGTGACGCGCGCCGCCCGCATCTTCGATCGAGTGGTCGTCGCCGTGGCGGAGAATAAGAACAAGACGCCGTTGTTCAACCTGGACGAGCGAGTGGAATTGGCGCGAGCTTCGTTGCAGGCGGTGGGAAACGTCGAAGTTCTGGGCTTCGATACCCTGCTGGTGAACTGCGCGAAAAAGTGTGGCGCCACCGTGATTCTGCGCGGATTACGTGCAGTGTCGGACTTCGAGTTCGAATTTCAATTGGCCGGCATGAACCGCCATCTTTGCGCGGAATTGGAGACGATGTTTTTGACGCCCAGCGAAAAGTACGCGTTCATTTCGTCTTCGGTGATTCGCGAAATCGCGAAGCTAGGCGGGGACGTGTCGAGTTTCGTGCCGGAACTGGTGCGGGAAGCATTAGTCGCAAAGTACGCTAGTTTCCCAGACGCGCCTTAAAAGCTACTACGCGGTTCGAGAGCGGCGTTGCGAAGGTGTGGGACCAAATCCGCCGGGAGCGGATTGGGACGTGCGGAGCACAAGGCGTAGCCCGAGCCGGCAGGAAGCGGCGAGCACTCGTCATGTACTCAATGCACACTCCGGGCCTTGTGTTGCGGCTCCCATCCGTGGGAGCCGCCCCGAACGGGGCCTGCCTTCGGACCGCTCGCGACGCTTTTGGAACACGTTTTTAGTGAGATTGTTATGGCTCTGATTATTACCGACGAATGTATCAACTGCGATGTGTGCGAGCCGGAGTGCCCGAACGGCGCCATTTCGCAGGGCGAAGAAATTTATGAAATCAATCCGGCGCTCTGTACCGAGTGCGTCGGGCATTTCGATAAGCCGCAATGCATGGAAGTGTGCCCCGTGGACTGCATTCAAAAGGATCCGGATTACTCGGAAGACCGCGATTCCCTATACGAAAAATATTTGGCTTTGACCAAGGGGTAAGGCGCTACACGAAGCGATGCAGGTCCGGATAAGGCCGACCGTTGTTCCAAAATTGAGTTGGTCTGGAACCCCTTTCGATGTCTTTGTCGGCAAAGGATTGCCGACCTACGACTCTCCCGATCCGCATCACTAAACCGCGGTGAAAAATGCACTAGCGGCTTATCCCGGTCCACATCAGACTTAGCGTAGGTCGGCAATCCTTTGCCGACGAATGTGCCCGCTACACTGAGTCGTGTCGAAGGGGCGGCAGCCCTCGCCGGCTCTCGACTTGAAACTCTTTAGAATTTCCGCTCCGCGTGCCTGGCCATCTGCCGCAGCTTGGCCACGGCGAGTCGATTGATGTCCTCGGCCTTTTGCCCGGTCAGCAGTTCCAGGGCCTGATCCACCGAGTTCACCGCATGAACCGCGAACTCGCGGCGGCGGACGGCGTCGACGACGTCATCCTTCAGCATCAAGTTGCGGATGTTGACTTTCGGGATGACGACGCCTTGTCTGCCGGTAAGCCCCCGTGCTTCACACAGGCGAAAGAAGCCCTCGATTTTTTCGTTGATGCCGCCCACCGTTTGTACCTCGCCGTATTGGTTGATGGAGCCGGTGACGGCGAAGGCCTGTGCGAGCGGTATCCCGGTGAGAGCGGAAATCAAGGCGCAAACTTCGGCGAGGGCCGCGCTGTCGCCGTCGACATAGCCATAGGATTGTTCCAGGGCGATGTTGGCGGAGATGGCCAAGGGGAATTCCGTGGCGTATTTGTGGCCCAGATACCCGGAAAGAATCATGATGCCTTTGGAATGTATGGCCTGCCCCAGTTCGGCTTCGCGTTCGATGTCCACTACGCCGCGGCTGCCGGGATAAATGGTGGCGGTGATGCGCGCCGGCATGCCGAACCGCACGTCCCCGATTTCCAGTATGGTCAGGCCGTTGATCCTGCCGACCGAGTCGCCGTCGGTGTTGATCAGAATGGTGTCGTTCATCATGTCTTCCAGCAGAATCCGGCTGATGCGTCCGAGCCGTTCTTCCTTGGCGGCCAAGGCTTTTTGGATATGCCGTTCGGCGATTGTCTCCGCGCCTTCCTGCCCACGGAATTGCTCCGCCTCGGCGACCAGTTCGAACACATCGTGCACGCGCGCGGAAAAGCGCTCCTGGTGTTCCGCCTCCCGTGCGCTGAACTCGATCAGCCGGGCGACGGCATCGGCCGTTATGGGCTTGAACCCGTCGGCTTCGGCATGGGTTTTGATGAGCCGCGCAAAATCCAGCACCGATGCGGACGTCAGCGGGATATCGTCGTCGAACTCCGCGAGAACCCGGAACAGTTCGTTGAACTCCGGGTCCATGGACTGGAGCAGGTAGTAAAGTTCGCGAGAGCCGACCAGAACGAGCTTGACGGACAGCGGGATCACGTCCGGATCGAGTGTCGGAGCGACGGAGGGTTGCTCTTCGGCGGGAAGCTCGATCTTGATTTGCCGGGCCTTGAGCGTTCGCTTCAAGGTCGGCCAGACGTGGGGCTCGGCGAGCAACTTTTCGGCCTCGATGATCAAATAGCCTCCGTTGGCCTGGTGCATCGCGCCCGGATAAATCAGGCGGTAATGCGTGGTCAGGGTGCCTTGCTCGCTGATGTATTCGAGGCGTCCGAACAGGTTGGGGTGATTGGGATTTGCCTCGTAGATCACGGGCGCCCCGATATCGGGGCCGTGGCTGACCAGCAGCCGCGGGGCGTATTGGGTGATCAGAACGGCTCGTCGTGTTGATTCTTCATGCGCCTCATGGCCTCGGTCTTCGGCCAAGTGTTCCGCGACCACGCGAGGCAGGTTGCGGCGTATGTCGGCCAGATACTGGAGTATCGCCGGCAGGTCGGCATACTTTTGATGCAGGCCGGCCAATAGGGGCTCTATGGCTTCGTCGATGGTGGAGGCATCGAGCTGTCGCTGCCGGTTGATGCTTTCGCGCTTCCATTGCGGCATTTCCGAGAGGAGTTCGTTGAGATAGTCCTCCAAATCCCGGACGTGGCTGTGAAAGCTGGACTTTTCGGTATCCGGCAAGGCGGCGAAGTCGTCTTCGTCGGCGGGCTTGCCGTTAACCAAGGGACTGAACACTACGGTGTCGCCGTCGCGGAAAAGGGCCATCTTAAGGTCTTTCGCGCGCCGTTCGACTTTGTCGACCGCTTGGTTGTAACGTTGCTTGACCTCCCGATCTATGGCCGTTTTGCGCCTTTGATAAGCCGGATTCTCGAAGGCAGCCGGAAAGGTTGCGAGCAGATTGTCGACCAGCATTTCGATATCGGCGAGCAAGGATTTTCCCTGGCCCGGCGGAAGTTGCAGGGCAAAAGGCTTGCGCGGGTCGTCGAAATTGTTGATATACGCCCAGTCGCTCGAAGACGGCCGCTCCTTGGCTCGCGCTTTGAGGTAATGGGTCACCAGCGAAAGCCGCCCGGTTCCGGCTTCGCCCATCACGTAGATGTCGTAGCCCGGTCTTTGCATGGCAACGCCGAAGGCGATGGCCGTCTGCGCCCGGCTCTGTCCCAGCATGCCGCGAAAGGATTCCAGGTCCTCGGTCGTGGCGAAGGGCAGTTCCTCCGGTCGAATGCGAGCTTTGAGAGCTGCGGGAGGAAGTCCGGACATTCCGTAAGAGTTCGTCATCGGGGATATGCTGGCAGCGGTATTTTTTGGCGGTCGGAAAGCTATTTCAACGGAACGATCTTGGCTTCCGATGTGGAAGCACTCCGCATTTTCCGGTCCATCTGCTGTAGTGCGCGCGGAAATTCGCTTTGGATGCGCGGCATGATCTTCAGTGAGTCTTCGGTGTAATAAACCGCGTCGTAAGGGACCGGCTGGTCCAGGGCGCTGCGCTCCGAAGATCGAAAATTCTGCCAGGCGAGCACGATATTGCTGCGGGAAACGGCGCCATCCAGAAAGACGGTTTCCTCCGGATCGATCACGGCCAGATACTGCATGCTGCGGATAGGGACGAACAAAGCCTTTTCGCCGCTTCGATAAAGCAGGGTTCTCGACCGGTTGTAAACGACGGCGGCCAGATTGCGCCTTTCCCGCTTGAGCTCTCGGGTACGATAAAAGATTTCTTTCGTGTACATCTCGCCGCCCTCGCAATAGGTTCCAGCTTACGCTAACGCTTAGCCCGGCCAGTTTCAATCATCTGGAATACAAAGTGTGAGTTTGCTATATTCGAAAGGCAGACTTGTCAAGAAAGCCGGGATGTAAGCACTGCTGGCGTCCCACTTCTGGTATGAATTTAGTGGAAAGCCCCGGCATGTCGAGTCAGTTCTCACTCTCCGTTCCAAGTGCCAGCGTGAACGCGTCCGGACGAGGTCAGTCCAATTCAAGAATCATAAAAGACCATCTCATCAGCACCGTTACCCTTTGAGTTTGGAGAAAAACTATGACGATAAAAGTTGCTATCAACGGATATGGCCGTATTGGGCGAAATATCCTGCGGGCGTTGTACGAGTCGCGACGGACCGGGGAAATTCAAATCGTGGCGATTAACGATCTGGGCGACGCCAATACCAACGCGCACTTGACCAAATACGATACGGTACACGGACGCTTTCCGGGAGAAATTTCGGTGGATGGCGACTACATGATCGTCAACGGCGACCGGATACGCGTGTTTGCCGAGCGGGATCCGGCCAAGTTGCCCTGGCGCGATCTGGGCATCGATGTCGTCCACGAGTGCACCGGTATCTTCACCTCCAAGGCCAAGGCATCGGTCCATCTCGAGGCGGGGGCGAAGAAAGTGATCATCTCGGCACCGGGGGGAGAAGACGTGGACGCCACCGTCGTTTACGGCGTCAACCACCAGACTCTGAAGGCAACCGACACGGTGATTTCCAACGCCTCCTGCACGACCAACTGCCTGGCGCCGCTGGTCAAGCCTTTGCACGAGGCGATCGGTGTTCAGCACGGTCTGATGACTACGATCCATTCCTACACCAACGATCAGGTGCTGACCGACGTGTACCACAAGGATCTGCGTCGCGCCCGGGCCGCCACGCAATCGATGATTCCCACCAAGACCGGCGCCGCGGCGGCGGTCGGATTGGTGTTGCCCGAATTGGCCGGCCGGCTGGACGGTTTCGCGATTCGAGTCCCGACCATCAACGTTTCGCTGGTCGATCTCACTTTCGTCGCGTCGCGCAAGACCAGCAAGGACGAGGTCCACGAGATCATGCGCAAGGCCTCGGAAGGCTCGTTGAAGGGGATTCTCGGTTACAACGACCTGCCCTTGGTATCCATGGATTTCAATCACGATGCCCGCTCCTCGATTTACGAGGCGACCCTCACCAAGGTCATGCAGGGCAACATGGTCAAAGTACTGGCCTGGTACGACAACGAGTGGGGCTTCTCCAACCGTATGTTGGATGCCACGGTGGCTTTGATGGAAGCTAGCTAGACACGAACGATTAATTAAATGAGACGAACCAAGATCGTAGCGACTTTGGGACCGGCGACCGACGATCCGGCCATTTTGGAACGGGCCATAAGAGCGGGCATTGATGTCGTACGGCTCAATTTTTCCCATGGCGACGCCGAAACCCACAAGAAGCGCGCCGAAGCGGTGAAGGCGATCAGCCGCAAGCTGAATCGGCATGTCGGCATTTTGGTCGATTTGCAGGGACCCAAAATCCGGATCGCGCGTTTCCAAGGGGACGGCAAGGTTCATCTTCGGGAAGGCGCGCGCTTCGATCTCGACACGGCTCTCCCCCCGGACCAGGGCGACGAACGTCAGGTCGGGTGCCTGTATTCCGATCTTCCCAAGGACGTGAAGCCTGGCGACGTTCTGTTGCTGGACGACGGCCGCATCGAATTGGGCATCGACAGGATAGAAGGCTCGCGGATCGTCTGCCGGGTGGTCGTCGGGGGCGAGTTGTCCAACCACAAGGGCATCAACAAACAGGGCGGCGGCTTGTCCGCCGCCGCGCTGACCGACAAGGACAGGGAAGACATCAACACGGCCGCCGAAATCGATGCCGATTACCTCGCCGTATCCTTTCCGCGATCCGCCGCAGATATCCGTGAAGCGCGGGACTTGCTGCGCGCCGCCGGGGGAGAGGCGGGGATCGTGGCCAAGATCGAGCGCGCCGAGGCCCTGGAGCCGGGCGTGATCGAGTCCATCGTCGATGCATCCGACGCCATCATGGTGGCGCGCGGCGATCTCGGGGTGGAAATCGGCGATGCCCAGTTGCCGTGGGTCCAGAAAGATCTGATCAAGCTGGCGCGAAGCCGGGACCGTGCGGTCATTACGGCCACGCAAATGATGGAATCCATGATCCACAGCCCGATGCCGACTCGTGCGGAGGTGTTCGATGTGGCCAATGCGGTGATCGATGGCACCGATGCGGTCATGCTTTCCGCCGAAACGGCCAGCGGCAAATATCCGGACAAGGCGATCGCGGCGATGGTCCGGATATGCAAGGAGGCCGAACTGCACCCGCGGGTTCGGCAGTCCACCCATCGTATCGACGAGACGTTCGACTACATCGACGAAGCCATCGCGATGGCGTCCATGTATATCGCCAATCACTTGCCGGTTAAGGCGATCGGCGCGCAGACGGAATCGGGATCGACGCCGCTGTGGATGTCGCGCATCAGTTCCGGCATCCCGATTTACGCATTGACCCAGCACGAAAAGACCTGCCGCAAAGTGACTCTCTATCGCGGCGTTTATCCCATCAGCTTTTACAGCACGACATCCGACCACGCGGTGCTGAACCGGGAGATCATCAACGAATTCCTGAGCCGCGATCTGGTCAAGCCGGGCGACCTGGTCATCCTGACCAAAGGTGATCTTACCGGCGTGCGCGGCGGTACCAACGCCTTGAAGATTGCCCGAGTCGGCGCCGTATAACGTGCGGGCCGCCGTTCGGGGCTGTCGATTCCTGCTTTTTTCGTCATGAGGGAGAAAACATGAACGGCGACTATTTGACGCGATTTCTCATCCACGAGCAGCGCAAAAATCCGAACGCCACGGGCGAGTTCACCATGCTGCTCAGCGATATCGCGACCGCCTGCAAAGCGATTGCGCACGAGGTGAATCGCGGTGGTCTGGCCGGCAATCTCGGTATCGCGGGTTCGGAAAACATCCAGGGCGAAGCGCAGAAGAAACTGGACGTGATCTCCAATGAGATTTTCATCCGATCGCTGGAGTGGACCGGCCATCTTGCGGCGATGGCGTCGGAGGAAAACGACGAAATCATCCAGATTCCGCCGAGTTATTCGAGGGGCAAATATCTGATTTGCTTCGATCCTCTGGACGGGTCGTCCAATATCGATATCAACCTGACGGTCGGTACGATCTTTTCCATCCTTCGGGCGCCCGAAGGCCGGGAC
Source organism: Methylocaldum sp. GT1TLB (assembly GCF_051027445.1). Classification (NCBI taxonomy): domain Bacteria; kingdom Pseudomonadati; phylum Pseudomonadota; class Gammaproteobacteria; order Methylococcales; family Methylococcaceae; genus Methylocaldum; species Methylocaldum sp. GT1TLB. The sequence goes on along the minus strand of NZ_CP194898.1, from coordinate 2,784,848 downwards.
AACCCCACCGAGGCGGATTTCCTCCAGCCGGGGACCAAGCAGGTCGCCGCAGGTTTCTGTACCTACGGTCCGACCACCCTGATGGTGCTGACGACCGGCAATGGCGTGAACGGCTTTACCTTGGACCGGGATGTGGGGGAATTCGTTTTGACGCATCCCAAGATGCGGATTCCCGAGGAAACCTCCGAGTTTGCCATCAACATGTCCAATCAGCGCTATTGGGAAGAACCGGTCAGGCGTTATATCGAGGAATGTCTCAAAGGCAAGGACGGCGGCCGGGAGAAGAATTTCAACATGCGCTGGGTGGCGTCTATGGTCGCGGAGGTTTACCGCATTTTGACCCGGGGCGGCATCTTCATGTATCCCTACGACACCCGCGACGCCAGCAAGCCAGGCAGGCTGCGCTTGATGTACGAGGCCAATCCGATGAGCTTCATCGTCGAGCAGGCGGGAGGGGCCAGTTCGACCGGGCGCCAGCGGATCATGGACATCGAGCCTGCCGGCATCCATCAGCGCGTCCCCGTGATTTTGGGATCAAAAGCGGAAGTCGAGCGGGTGTTGTCTTATCACCTGTAATCTATCGGTAGGCATTCATCTCTCCCTCTGGGACATGGCAGAAACAAGGTTCCGATTCATGTTTCTGGCGTAGGGTGGGTTAGGCCGCGAGGCCGTAACCCACCGAGCGACCTCGAATCGGTGGGTTACGCTCCGCTAATCCACCCTACAGTCTACGGCCAGCCAAAATCCATAGACTGCGAAATCCCTAATTCATGCCTGCGCCGGGTATCATAGTGTTGTTGAGACGATGCGAGAATGCGCGCGGCGAACACGCGTTGCGCATCCGCTCCGGCGATTAAGGCTGCCGCAAACCTTCGGTTTGCCCTTGGTTTCCCTGCTGGACTTTAGGAAGGCCGTGGGGATGCAGAAGGCCGAAGCGGTAAGCCAATAGCAATAAGATGAACAGGCCGATGGATAAGCCGATGCGCACCGTCAAGGCTTTGACCGTTCGGGGAGAACGGGTGCGGTCCTTGACGAGATAAACCAGGGCCGTGCCTAGGCTTCCGACGATGACCAGGAGGAGCAGAATGATGAGAACTTTCACAACTAGATTGTCTTTTAGTTTGAGGTGGTGCGGGCACCGGATGTTTTCACCCGGAGGTGGCGATTGCGCGATTATAGCTTCAAACCGGGGCTGACTGCTTCGCTGATAGCGATCATGGTCCTTCCCCTGTTCATTTCCTTAGGCGTTTGGCAGTTGCATCGAGCCGACGAAAAAAAAAGCTTGATCGCATTGCATCAGCAGCGGATGCAAGATGAACCGCTGACCTTGGGTGCCGAAGAACCGAACTTGGAGGATGTTCGATACCGGCGAGTCATCGTTTCCGGGGAGTACGACGTGGAACATCAATTCCTATTGGATAACCAGGTCCACCAGCAGAGCCCCGGATATCACGTATTGACTCCTCTGCGCATTGCCGGAACGGACTCGGCGGTCTTGGTGAACCGCGGCTGGATACCCATGGGTGCAAGCCGAGCCGAACTGCCCGATGTGGATATTCGTCAGGCTAGCGTACAAATCGCCGGCTCGGTGGACCGCTTTCCGGGCGTTGGTTTAAGGCTCGAAGGCGCTGAAATACCCGCGGCTGGCTGGCCGGCCGTGGTCCAGGTCGTCGATCCTGAACGCATCGGCGAGCGGTTGGGCTACACGGTCCTTCCCTATCAGGTTCTGGCGGATGAAACGGTGGACGAAGCTTACATCCGGGCTTGGAAGGAAACCCGCCTCGATCCCGGAAAGAACCTGGGATACGCGCTTCAATGGTTTCTGTTCGCGTTAATCGGCCTGGTGTTATATGTTCGCCACGGCGTCAAATTACAGCCTCGAAGGCAATAATTTCCCTAATTTTTCACCCATTCTTCCCATGTCTACCGCAAAGAACTCTCTGTGGCGAAATCGCGCCCTGATCATTTTTATCGCCCTAATATCCATTATTCCTTTCGGGCTGGCTTGGTACTACGCCAAGAATCCGCAGCTGATCACCAAGCGCAGCAACTACGGCAGCCTGATCCAGCCGCCGAGCCCTATCGATTACGGCGAATTGCTCGCGCACCCCGTCCGTGGAAGCGAGCTATTGTCGGAGATCAAAGGTCGCTGGGTGATGCTCCACGTGATTCCGGATAGGTGCGGCGACCCTTGCGCGGAAACGATTCATAAGACCAAGCAGATCCGGCTCATGCTGAACAAGGAAATTCCGAGGGTGCGCCGTTTGCTGCTGCTCGGAAACGATTCCGCCGCCGCCGATCTCGCTCCCGTGCTCAATGACGATGAAACCTTGCTGGTGGCGGTGACGAGCGGGGCGTTATCGCAGAAATTGGCCGCCGCCGTCGGAAAGCCTTTGACCGAGGACATGGTGATTCTGATCGATCCGTTCGGGAATGCCGCGCTATGGTACGACTCCGGGTTCGATCCTTACGGCATGCTCAAGGATTTAAAGCATTTGCTTCGCGCATCCCAGATCGGCTGAATCGGATGCCCAAGCCTTCGAAACATTCTCCGATGCGGTTTAGCGCCCTGGTAGGTCGGGAATCCTTTTCCGACGCCGCGGGTTGACAAACCGTTTTCGTCGGCAAGGGATTGCCGACCTACGGTGGTGAGAAATGCTCTAAAGCAGAACCTTTAATCGTTCCGGATCGTCGTGCTGGAACCTCGAAACGACAATAACAAAGTGGGACTATGTTCAGAAATCTAACGCTTTTTTCCCTGGTTCTCGCCTTCTTTGTCATGGCGATGGGAGCCTATGTCCGCATTTCGGATGCCGGGCTAGGGTGTCCGGATTGGCCCGGCTGCTACGGAAAGATGATCGTCGAAGAGCCGCAAATCGCCGAGGCGTTGCGGCAGACGCCGTTCGACGCGGCCAAAGCCTGGAAAGAAATGATTCATCGCTATCTTGCCGGAGCCTTGGGCGTTTCGGTTTTGATACTGGCGGGACTCGTATTCCGGGTGCGGGAAAACCGAGGCAAGGCGATCGCATTGACTTACGCAAGCCTTGCCCTGGTGGTCGGACAAGCGCTACTCGGCATGTGGACGGTGAAATTCCTGGTCATGCCAGCGATCGTCACGGCCCATCTGATGGCGGGGTTCGTGACGCTTGCCCTGTTGTATTGGTTATACCGCACGGTGAGTCCGCAGATTCTGCCGGTCGGGGACACCCGTTGGCTGCGCCGCTTGAGCGGTTTTTCTTTGCTGTTGTTGTTCGCGCAGATTTTTCTGGGCGGATGGACATCGTCCAATTACGCTGCGCTGTCCTGCCCCGATTTCCCCACGTGCATGGGTTCGCTGTGGCCGGATGCCGATTACGTCGACGGCTTTACGCTTTGGCGGGGTACCGGTCCCGACTATCAGAGAGGCGGATTGCCGCTGGACGCCCGCATCGCCATCCATTGGGCGCACCGTATCGGAGCCGTCGCGGTATTTCTGGTCCTCAGCCTGTTGGCCATGGGCATTACCTCGAATCGTAAGGTGCCCCACCTGAGCAAGGCCGGTGTGCTCCTCAGCTTTTTGCTGCTGGCGGAGATCAGCTTGGGGATCGCAGCGGTGCTGCTGCGCCTGCCGGTCGCCGTGGCGGTCGCGCACCATGCCGTGGCCGCGCTGCTTTGGCTGAATGTGCTCCATGCCTATCTTTATCTCCGCCTGCCGCGCCGAGTCGAAGCCGAAGAGCCCGCGCGCGAGGAAGCCGTCGAGCGCATCGGTGTCGCGCCGCCTGCCGAGGTCTTGCCGCCGGTCGTCCCGCCGGTTCCCGTCGAAAAGGTGCCTGCGCGGCCCACGCCGGAGGGCATGTTCGTTCGGCTCAAAAGCCAGCTCGGGAAAACCCGCAGCGGTCTGACCGGATTTCTGGGTACGCTGGCGCTCGGCAAGAAGGCCATCGATCGCGACGTCTTGGAAGACATCGAGTCCCAATTGCTCATGGCCGACGTCGGCGTGACGGCGACTCAGGACATTATTCGCCATCTGACGGAAAGTCTGGAGCGGGATCAGCTAGCCGATGTCGGCACCTTGGCGGCCAGCCTCCGCGAGTATTTATACGATGTCCTGCGGCCCGTCAGCGTTCCGCTCGACATTCCGGTCGAGACGCGGCCGTTCGTGATCCTGGTCGTGGGCGTGAACGGCGTGGGCAAGACCACGACCATCGGCAAACTCGCCAAGCGTCTTCAAAACCAAGGCCACAGCGTCATGCTGGCGGCCGGCGATACTTTCCGCGCTGCGGCGGTAGAGCAGTTGCAGACCTGGGGCGAGCGGAACAACGTCCAGGTGATCGCCCAGCATACCGGGGCCGATTCGGCTTCGGTCATCTACGACGCGGTGCAGGCGGCCCAGGCGCGGGGCGTCGACGTGCTCATCGCCGATACCGCGGGACGTCTCCACACGAAATCGAATCTCATGGAGGAACTCAGCAAGATCAAGCGCATCATGGGCAGGTTGGACGAGACCGCGCCGCATGAGGTGCTCTTGGTGCTCGATGCGAGCACCGGCCAGAATGCGATTTCCCAAGCCAAGCTGTTCAACGAAGCGGTCGGGCTGACGGGCATCGCGCTCACCAAGCTCGACGGTACCGCCAAAGGCGGCGTTATTTTCGCCTTGGCCAAGCAGTTCGGGCTGCCCATCCGGTTCATCGGGATCGGCGAAGGCATCGATGATTTGCAGGATTTCGATGCGCGGAAATTTGTGGACGCGTTGTTCGCGGAGTGATCGGAGATCTACTCGCGGGAAAATGCGGTGAAGCCGTTGGCGTCGATATGACCAAGACGAGCGATTCAAGCCCGGACTGCGCAATCGGAAGCGCCGTGCCGGGCGTGTTTTAATCCCTGGTCTTGAGTCTCAGCTCGCCGAGCCGGCCTGTTTCTTCGAAAAGTCCGGTGAGTTTTCGTTTAAATTCGTTAGTAATCGGCCCCATATCCTTTCTCTCCTGAACGACTCTGGGAGTCAGGAGCACGACAAGTTCGGTTCGATTGCGGACCTTGTTGGTAGTTCCAAACAAGGCGCCAATAAAGGGAATCTTGCTTAGGAAGGGTATCCCTGTTAAGTCCTTGGTCTGATTGTCTCTAATTAGGCCGCCCAAGGCGACGGTCCCGCCACTTCCGACGGCAACTGCACTTTCAATCGCTCGCTTTGAGATGATGAAGGTATCTGTGTTTCCCACTCTGGTTTGCCTTGGCGTACTGACTTCCTGCGTGATTTCTAGGGTCACCAGTCCTCCTGCGTTGACTCGAGGGCGGACATGTAGGATGACGCCGGTATCGACATATTGAAAGCTGCTGGTTATGGTCGGCTGGTTGGTGACGCCGACGCCGGCAAGCCCGGTAGTTTGGGCGGTCGCGAGGGGAATGGTGTCACCCACGTTGATCTGTGCTTCCTGATTATTCAACACCATCAGGGAGGGCGAGGAAATCACGTTGACCTTGTTCTCGCTCGCCAAGGCATTGAGGACGATCCGGATGTCCTTGGCGCTATTGACGAAGGCATAGGAAAAGCCACCTCCCGCAGCCGCGGCAGCCGTCGTAAGCGCTTCAGCTGTTAAATCTCCCGTGCTGCCCAGTGCATACGCGCCGCTGCCTTGATTGAACAGCCACTGGAGCCCGTATCGTAATTGGCCGTCAAGGCTCAGCTCGACGATCGAGGCATCGATCAGTACCTGTAAGGGTACTCGATCCAATTCTTTGATCACCGCCTCAATTTCCTTGTACTCCTGCGCCTTGGCGGTGATGATCAGAGCGTTATTCGCCGGATCTGCAACGATGCGCATACCGGCGAACTCGGCGACAGCGGCTCCACGCGCGCGTCGGGTGCCGTTGACATCTCGTCCTCCGATGCCTCCCCTTGTTCCGGTGCCGACGCCGGTCCTGGTTCCGAGTCCCCCGGTTCCGGTTCCCAAGCCGCCGGTTCGGCGAGAACCACCCATAGTGGTAGTGCCGACGGTATCACCGGCGGCAGAGCCTAAGCCGCGGGTGGATTGAGATGTTCCAGTGGTTCCGAACGAGGATCCATCCTGATCGCCGGCGCCGCCTGCAGCACCGAAGGCGCCGATTTCAGTGCCTGTCATTCCCGGGCTTATAGAGGGTCTTGGCGCTCTCCGCTGCGCCGCTCCCTCGCCGAAAATGCCGCTGAGGGTCTCAGCTAATTCCACGGCATCCACGTTCTGCACCCGGTAAACATGGATGCCGCCTACTCGGGTGGTGCTATAGCGGTCGAGTCGTTCCACCCAGGTTTCCACCTCGTCCAAATAGCGCGGCTGGGGGGTCACCGCCAAAACGGCGTTGAGACGTTCGATAGGCAATAATCGGACTACGCCAGCCAAAGGTCCTTTGGCCGTGTCGCCCAACACTTTGTCCAATTCTTCCACTATCGTCGCAGGTTCGACGTTTCGAAGCGGATAAAGGCCAACCGACATGCCGCGCATGAAATCCACGTCGAAGAGGCGGATCGTATCGAGCACGCCTTCCAATTCCTCTCCGGTGCCGGCGAGTACCAGGATATTTCGGGTCTCATCGGCGCGGACGATGGACTTGGGCGGCATCATCGGTTCGATGACCTTTTGCATTTCCTGCACGCCCACGTAGCGCAGCGGTACGACCCGCAACTGATAGCCTGAGGGGAGCGCCTGGCTGGGTAAGCCGAGCCGGGCACCGGGAGCGTTGATCGTCGCCGTGGCGTCCGGTTCGATGCGGTACAGGTTTTGCTCGCGAATCAGTACCGCCCCGTTCATTTTGAGCAGCATTTCCAGCGTGGGGATCAGCTCCGCATCGGCAAGGGGACGCGCTGTCTGGAGGCTTACTTTGCCTGCTACCTTGGGGCTAAGCACGTAATTGACTCTCAGCATGTCGCCTAGTATGACTTTGGCCACTTCGCCCAGGTCGGCATCATCGAAATTCAACGTGTATTTTCCCTCTTTCGGAGGCCGTTTCTCGACGGGCGCGCCGGGGCCAATCACGCTGCCGGACGGAGGGTAATACTCGGGTGGTCTCGGCGGTTCTTGGGCAAGCGGTTCAGTTTGTAGGGGAACGGTCTCAGCCTCGACTTTCTGACCCTCGGTCGTTAAATTCGCCGGTAAGGACGGCGGTCTCAGTGCACTAGGCTTAAGGTATTCGCATCCAGAAAACCCCAAGGCAAGCACCAGCGGTGCTACGACGAATCGATTTGTTGTTTTGCGCATGGACTCTTTTCGTTTTTGATGTCTGGTCGTCAGTCTATCTAAAGCATTGTTTTGCAGGATGCGGTGAATACCCGAACCGCATTCTACGATTTATCACCATGATTCAACACGAATGACTACTCGGTAAAATCTCGAAAAATCGCCATTCCGGCATCTTTCGAGCAGAAAAGTGAAAGCAAAGGTTTCTTTCTCTCCCCGGATAAGACGCAGCACGTCGACCACTTGCAACGACTCCGCCCTCCATGAAGGCAGCTGAAGCAGAGCATACCGGATGCGCTCCAGGAAAGAACCGCCATCTGATCATGGCTACAGCCATTGATGACGCCGGAACGGGAAGGTTTCCTCTTTGCATCAAAAAAGCCTCATGAGTGGATTTTTCACGCCCTCATGAGACTCGGTATTCCTAATCGCTGAAGATATTGTTACTACTCTACGCCTTCGGCTTCTTCCTCAGCCGTTTCCTCTTCCTCTATGACTTCGGGTTCTTCCTCTGTTTCTTCAACCGCCGGAGGAGGCGGAGGCGCAGGCGGACGTGTCGCCGGCCTCGGAGGTGATGGCTGCTGCGGGACTTGCTGAGGCTGTCCTGGTGTCGCCTGAGCGGGTGCAGTCTTGGGTTTGGGTTTGAGCAGCATCAGCTCTCGTTGTTCGTCGTCACGTTGCAGCGTTACTTTATCCGGGGCGAACTCGACCAATGTCCAACCTTCGATCGAACCGTTTTTCTTCAAGCGTTTGTACTTGCCTTTGGCGTCTACCAGGAGGGCAGTCTTGTCGGTCGGAGTGAAAGCGATCCCCATCAGCTTCACGGTCAGAGGCATATCCGGTGTCGCCGTAGCCGTTGTTTCCCCTCCTTCCGCTCCGGGGCGGCGGCCTTCCATGAATAACGGGCGCTCGACGATCGTTTCGTATTCCTGAATGTCGGGCAGTTCGAAATCTTCGGCGTCGACCGGCTCGGTTGCTTCCTGACTCGCGGCTTTTTCCGAAGGTGTCGCCGCGATCGATCGCTTGTTTTTCAACACCGCCGATTCGACGGCGACGCCGATGAGCAGCACACTTGCAATGCCGGCCAAAATCAAACTGAGTAAATTGTCGCGGGCCCACTTGGTCATGGCTTAATTGCCCTGCATGTAACCGATAACGTCAAAGTCCACGCTCAGCTTATCGACCGGCTGGGACTGCTTGGTCGCCGGATTGCGCGGCATCCGAATCGGCCGGATATTGATGTTCTCCACGAACAGCATGGGCTTCGAGGTCTCGATGCTGTGCAGAACATCCCGCAATACGTCAGTGCTGCCGTTGACACGTATCTTGACGGCGATTCGCGTGAAATTTTCTTCCTTCCGCTCGGGGATCACCTGGGTGCTGGTCAGCTCGCCGCCGGCTTGGCTTACGATCTCTTTGACCATCGACTGCAAATCGGCGGAAGCCAAGGCCGCAGTATCGCGCGCAATAAAGCGCTCGTCCTGCTGTCCCGCGGCTTTGATCTGTTCCAGCTTGGCGAGCAGCTCGTCCTTTTCTGCGGCGACTTTTTGATAGCGTTGCAGACGAAACCGTAAATCGTCGACGGTTTCGCCGTACTCCCGGGCAAGATCGACCAGCGGGGCAATCGCCACCACATAAAGCAGGGCGATGGCACCGACTAGGATTCCTAGGGCCAGGAGCTGCGGTTTACTCAGTTGCAGCCGGTTTTTCAGAAAACCTCCCGTTGACGACTTCGCTGGCGATTTGAAAACGTTCCAATCCACTGGCCATGTCTTTTGTCACCGGCGACACAAAACTGGTATTTTGAAAGAACGGCGATGCTTCTATCAGCCCGATCAAGGCCGAAGCGGATGGTGACTGTCCTTGTACGACCAGCCGGTGATCCCGGTACTGCAAGCCGTTGAGCCAGGTTTGATCGGGCATGACGTCGGTCAGCTCCTTGAGCATGTCCACCATGGCCGGCTCGGTACGCTTCTTCTGCTGAAGAAATCTCGTCTGGTGCACCAAATCCTCTACTTGTTGGCGCAAGGATTCGACTTCCTTGGCGGTCTTGCTGGCCTTTTTCACTTCCTGTTCCAGGTCCAGTGCGATCGATCGATTGGTCCAGATCGGCAGAACTCCCAGCGTGATCAAGAGCGATGCGATCAAAGCGGCAAGTGCCAAATTGATTCTGTATGGCCAAGGATTGCGTGGCGGCCGGTACTGCTCGGGCAATAAATCGTACGCCCCGATCGGGGAGTCGCCCGCCGCATCGACGACGTCCGGTCGCCATCCCCAAACCGCCAATTCTTCCAGCAAGGCATCCAATTTGTTGCGGGGCGCCAATACCAGTTCCGCCTTGATCTGCCGATTCGTCGGCGACCGCTCCAGCAGGCGCGCCGAGTAATAAACTTGATCGCTCTTGAATGGCGTCAGGCGATCCATTTCAAATGCCGCCACCTGATTCAGGTTTTCTTCGGCCGCCAACGGAAGCTTTAACGATTTCCGCAAGCACTGGCCTGGCGTCAAGCGCAGGATTGTTTTTGCCTCGGCCAGCGTCGGCATGCTTTCTATGAGGCGTTCCCGTTTTTGGCTGCCGCTCTCGTCCAAGCTGAAATAGCCGAGCGGGCGGTCCTCTTCATCGTTGTGGTAGACCGCATTCACGCCATCGTCATCCTTGGTCAATATCAGATATTCACTGGATGCACCGAGAAGTTTTCTCAATTTCGCCGGCACGAGAAAGGACAATTCGCCGCTCCACCAGCGGAAGAATCTTGCGGCATCGAGATTGATCGGCGTATCGAGTTTCAGCATGTGTACTGCATGTGTGCTATTGGTCGAGCGCTACGCCGACTGTCTGCGGTTTCCATCTCAGGAAAACGAAAGGGCTTCCCCCAGGGCGTCTCGCTTCCCGTCGGATGACGGCCATAGCCGGCGGATCGGAATGGTTTCGCGATATCGGGCGGGCGAGAATCGTGTAAACCGAATCCCCGGTCGAGTGGAACCGAATTCCGGGAATGGCGGGAAGCGGAGGAGGTGGTGTATTCCCGGTTCCGCTCTCACGGGCGGCGAGAAAGCTGTCCACCGCCTGGCTGTTTCCGTCGGTCAGGGCCAGTAAAACAGTTATCGAGGCCTTTGCCGGGTTGACGCCATCGACGTTATTGTAGACTGTGAAAAAGGGCTCCAATTTTTGGTATAGCGACGGTGTAATTCCCAAAACGCCGCGGAGTTCTTCCAGCACGAGAAAATTACGGTTTTGCGGCATCTGATCCAGCCCGGCGGCGCGGTATTCGGCGGACTCGGCCCCACTGAGACGCTTTAGGTCATCGCTGTCGCGCCAGTCGAAAATGGCATCGGCCAATTTTACCGCCTGATCTTCGTCTTGGGTCACTTTGGTCAATATAGTCCGTAGTGTCGATTCTCGGGCGGCGTTGAGATCGATTTTTCCTGCCTCGTCGTAAATGCGTACTTCGATGGGAACGCCGCCCAATGCCAGTCGATAAGGAGTGCCGTCCGCGCGCCATCGCTGCGCCGCATTCGGCAAACTCAGCATGAACATGGCGTAATGTATGCCGCCGTCGGATAAGGCAACCGCCTTGGCGCGTTCCCGGGAATTGGTCACCAATGAGGTTTCCCGCTGGGTCGACAGCGCGAAACTGCCCGCCATGATGGTCATCAAAGCCAGTATCCAGAGCACCAAAATCAGGGCTACGCCTTGCTGTCCCGTTCGTGCGTGAAACGCCATAGGCATTATCGGTGAGTTCGCAGCGCGATCACTAAAGGAGGCCAGGGTTCTTCATGCTCCGGTTCGATTTGCACTTGAATCAGCATCGGCAACTGAGACTGCTGCCATTCCGGCAGCCAAGTCGAATTGCTTGTTTGAGCGGTCTGAAGATTTTCCGGCAGGTAGGACAATTTGATTTGATCCAGATTTTCCAGCAGCAATACATCTTCGATCGGCTCGGCCGCTACGGTGGCTTCGCGCGAATTCGGGTTCGAGACGTACGGCCGCATGGCGACCTTCAGATCGTTATGTTGCCCGTCCCTAGCGACATATAATCTGAATCGATATAGACCGCCGGCCTTGACCTGCGGCGGCATTGTCGAAACATATTCGAGCCAATCCTCTCCGCCTCTCAAGGAAATGGCGACGCCTTCGGACTCTTCCATCTCGACCAGAGGCAAAGCGCTTCCGATGTGGTTGCGCAAAAAATTCTCCACGAGGAAAAGCCGGCTTGCCCGCGCCATTTTGTCCTCGCCGCTGTCCCAACTGGTTACCCCGATACGCAAACTGCCGAATAACAAAAGCATCATGACGCCGAGCAGAGTCGTGGCGATGAGTACCTCGATCAGAGTGAAGCCGGCGCTGGTCCGGTGCTTATGCGCGGTCATCATCAAAAACTGCTGATTCCTGCTGCTTTGTTAGGCAGCAGCCTGAGTGTCGTAAGCTCGAAGAAGCGGGGTTCATCGCCTTCCTCCCATTCTATGCTGAGATCCACCTGATAGGGCGCGACAGGCAAGTTCTCGGCAAACGGGATCTGTTCCTCCCCTTGATAGGGGGTTACGCGCATAGTCCAACGAAAAATCGCGTCGATTTCGCCGCTCGTTTCGCCCGGCTGCAAAGGGGTCTCCAAGTCGGCAGCCGCAAGCAGCGATTCGGAGATCACGACCGCGCGAGCGTACTTGTCGGCGAGTCCCGAGATTCGTCCGGCGCCGCCGAAAATACGGAGCAGCACGCCCAAAGCCAGAGCCAGGATGGCGAAAGCGACCAGGATTTCGAGCAAGGAGAATCCGCGTTGTTTAGTCTTCACGGATTACGACCTCCCCGGTGAGCCAATTCACGTCCACCAGGCGCTTTTTCCCGGCCGCCTCCAAGGTCACCCGCCCGCCGGTCGAGGAGCCGTCCGGGAAGAAACGGATATTGCCGATTCCTTCGTCTCCGGCTTCCCTCTCGGCGGTGTAAAGGCTGAGGCGGACGCTGTCGGGCAGTGAAAAATGTTTTCGGCGACCGCTGACCCGGTAGGCTTTGCGGTTCACGTCGAGCTCGAATGTTGCCTCGCGCGCTCCGCTGAGCGCCTGTCCGCGTGCATAGCGCAGGCCGGACGCGATATCCCGCGTGGCAGCCGTCAGCTGGGCACGGTTCAGAAGCGGCGTGACGTTCGGTACCGCCACCGCCGTCAGTGCGGCGGCTATAGCCAGCGCCAACAGCATCTCCAGCAACGTGAATCCGCCCGACCGTGAGGGGCCGCGGGCTTCGGCTCGGAACCTTGCGTGCGGACGCCGAACCTTGTGTTTGACCGCGCGAACGGGGTACCTCAGGCTATCGAGTTTTCGGTGCGCAAATGGATTTCTCGCCTGCTGCAGCGTCTTTTTTTCAAGCCCGAGGCATTCGAAGAACACGCCTTTCTATTCCCAGCTTACGATATCCTGGTCCTCGCCTTCGCCGCCCTCGGCGTTGTCGGCCCCCAGGGTGAAAAGATCGAATTTTCCGTGCTGGCCGGGCGAAGCGTAATGATAAGGATTGTTCCAGGGATCGACCGGGACCCTTTTCTTGCGGAGGTAAGGGCCGTTCCAGATTTTGGCGTTGCTCGGTTGCTCGATGAGCGCTGCGAGTCCCTCGTCGGTGGCCGGGTAGCGGCCCACATCCAACCGGTACATGTCGAGCGCGGAAGAGAGTTCCTCGATTTGCAGCTTGGCGGTTTTGGTCTTGGATTCTCCCAGGTGCTTGACGACCTGAGGCCCGACCAAGCCGGCCAGCATGCCGATGATGGCCAGTACGACCAAGAGTTCGATCAGGGTAAAACCGCGCTGAGCGCGGCCATGATGATGTCGATGTTTTTGCATAAGAGTACGAATCATAAGTAAAACGGAATCAGGTAAACGGGTGGATGGTATAAAAACCGTGTTAAAAAGCGAGGTCATTGACGCTCAGGATCGCCATCAAAATCGAGATGATGATTCCGGCGATCATGAGACCTAGGCCAACGATTAACACGGGTTCCAGCAGAGCCAGCATACGCTGTACGGAAATCTTGATCTCCTTGTCGTAAGTGACCGCGACCCGTTCCAGCATCTCGGCCAAATGGCCGGATTCCTCGCCCAGCTTGATCATCTGCATGGCCAAGGTCGGAAACAGACCGCTCTCGATCAGGGGCGCCGACAGGCTTCCGCCTCTTTTGAGGCTTTCCACGGCTACTCCGACTCCGTCGACGATCACTCGATTTCCGAGCGTCTCCCTGACGATGGTCAGGGCCGCCAGCATGGAGACACCGTTGGCGAGCAAGGTCGCCAAAGTGCGGCTGAAACTGGCGACTTCCAGTTTGCGGATCAGGTCTCCTACCAAAGGCAGGTTCAACAACCGGGCATCCCACACCTGGCGACGCTCCTGGTCCGCGAACTGATACCGAAAATAGCTGGCGATGCCCGCGATCAGCATCAGAAGCACCCACCAGTAGGATTGCAGTCCCTCTGCCACGCCGATTACGATTTGAGTCGGCACCGGAAGTTCCTTGCCGGCGGATTCGAACATTTCGGTGAACTGCGGAACCACGAAGGTCAACAGGAGCAACAACGACAAAACCGCCATGGTGACCAGGATGGCGGGATAAATCAGCGCGGTGGTGACCGTATCGCGGAGCTCCTTGGATCGTTCCAGATAATCCGACAAGCGCTCCAACACCAGTTCCAGCGCGCCGCCCGCTTCGCCGGCACGGATCAAATTGATATAGAACCGCGAGAAAACGCCGCCCTGTGCTTCCAGAGCGTCGGACAGCTGCGCGCCGCCCTTGACCGAATCCAGCACTTTGGCGATCAGACCGTTCAAAGCCGGTTCGTTCGCGGTCAGTTCGAGCAGCACGGTCAGCGCACGATCGAGCGGCAGCCCGGCGTGCAGCAGGGTCAGCAGTTCGCGCGTGAACAAGGCGATCTGTTTCTGGGAAATCCGGTTCTTGCTGCGCTTGAGGCTCAACCAGGCGAACGGCCGCGATTTCGCCGGCGCTACCCGAATCGGCAAGAATCCTTCGTTTTGCAGGGCCAGGATCAAGGTGGCTTCGTCGGCGGCTTCGCGCTCCGCTTCCACCGTTTCTCCATCCCGATCCACGGCCTTGTAGACGTAAAGAGCCATAATCCTCAGCTATCCGAAGTGACGCGCAGAACTTCCTCGATCGTGGTCAGGCCCATGACGGCCTTGCGCAAGCCGTCTTCGTACATGGTGTACATACCCTCCTGCAGGGCAAGTTCCTCGATCTGCCGCGACTGGGCATGGCTCATCACCAGACGGCGGATACCGTCGCTCATGACCAAGAATTCCTGGATTGCAAGGCGTCCGCGATAGCCGGTTCCGTCGCACTGCTCGCAGCCTTTGGGGTGATGCAGGACCACCGGACCATCGGCGAACCTCGCCAGCCTCATTTCTTCCACCATCTCGGCCATGGCGGGATAGGGCTCGCGACAATTCGGGCAGAGGCGGCGCACCAGGCGTTGACCCAGGATGCCGTTCACGGTGGAGGTGATGAGATAGTCCTCCAAGCCCATGTCCATGAGGCGGGTTACGCCGCCCGCGGCGTCGTTGGTATGCAGCGTCGACAACACCAAATGGCCGGTAAGCGCCGATTGCACGGCGATGCGAGCCGTTTCCAAATCGCGCATTTCGCCGATCATGATGACATCCGGGTCTTGCCGGACGATCGAGCGCAGGGCGTTGGCGAAAGTCAGTCCGATCTGGGGCTTGGTCTGGATTTGGTTGACGCCCTCCAGTTGATACTCCACCGGATCTTCGACCGTGATGATCTTGCGCTCGGGCGTATTGAGCTTGTGCAGCGCCGTGTACAGCGTGGTGCTTTTGCCGCTGCCGGTGGGGCCCGTTATCAGGATGATGCCGTGGGGAAGCGCCAGCACGTTCAGGAATCGCTCGAGCATGGCTCCCTCGAAGCCGAGGGACGAAAAATCGAAGACGATGCTTTCCTTGTGCAGGAGACGAATGACGACGCTTTCGCCGTACATGGTCGGTACGGTGGAGACGCGCAAATCCAGCTCCTTGCCCTGCACCTGGAGCTTGATGCGTCCGTCCTGGGGCAGGCGGCGCTCGGCGATGTTGAGCTTGGCCATGATCTTGATGCGCGAAATTACGGCCGCGGTGGATCTGACCGGCGGAGCTTCCACCTCGCGCAGCACGCCGTCGACCCGGAAGCGGACCTTGAGCCGCTGTTCGAACGGTTCGACGTGAATATCGGAGGCGCGCGACTCCACCGCCCGCTGCATGATCAGATTGACCATGCGGATTACCGGCGCTTCGGAGGCCAGGTCCTTGAGGTGCTCCACATCGGCCTCGTCGATTTCCTCGTCGCTGCCGAGGTCCTCGACAATCTGGCCCATCAGGGTCTTTCCGGAACCGAGTTGCTGTTCGAGCGCTCGGTCGATTTCGGACGGCAGTCCCACATACGGCCGCACGGGTTTTTCGCAGGCCAGGGCGAGGGCGGCCAATAGATCGCGATCGAACGGATCCGCCACCGCAACGATGAATTCATTATCTTGGGCGGCTATGCCGACTACGTGATTTTCCTTGAGAAAACGGATGGCTACGGTATCGGGAAGCGGCGAGGTATCGGGATAGTCCGCGGGCGACACCAGGGGCAATGACCCGACCTCGGCCAATATTTCCGCGGTATCGCGCTCGGACACGATGCCGAGCCTGGCCAGAAGCGCGGGCAGCTTCTGCTCGTCGGCTTGCGCCGCCAAGCGTTTTGCGCGGTGGATCTCCGCCTCGCGCACCTTCCCGCGCCTGACGAGTTCATCGGCAAAACGCTCGTACGGGTGTTCCACAATGGATTCCGCGTAGGTTGCCGGCGGATTTAGCTGTTGCGGTGCAATGGCCAAAGTCTTTTCTCGCATAAAGCAAAGCGCCTTAGACCTAAAAAGATCTAAAAGTGCCGGATCGGAACCGAAATATTTAATTTCTCAGCAGAAATCGAAGGGAATATTACACTAAATCGCCAATAACAATCGGTTTGCCGATATCCTTGGGCGAAATCCCAGCCGTTTTCGGCTTGCTCGGCGACAGTTGGTCCGAGTTTTTTCATTGATTTGACCAAGTGCGGTAAGAGTCGTTGCATGCCGGACCCTCTATGGCCGTGCCATAGGTCTTTTATCGGCGAAGGATGAAAAGCGGCGTTGCCCGGCAATCCGGGCGACGCGATATCGGATCGGCGGAGAAACGTACTCGTCCCACTTGAGCCGTGACCTCGACTGGGTTCGGCGCAGGCGGCCGATACCACGCGATGCCGGTTAGTGAAGATGACTAAGATCACCCCGGCAGGGAATGACGGCTTAACTTAAGTGCATTGCGATACCACGAAAGGGGTTGCCCGCCTTTTTCCGGCTTCATATTATCCTAGAAAGGGCAATTGACCGCTTCGATGGGCTCGAAGAACTTCATGAGTCCCGGCTATTCCGGCTTTTATCCGCTTCGCCGCTTGGGTGAAGCTGCGGCTCACCCGATTGCCGTTTCTAGGATTATTCCCGTTCAATCTTAAATACTTGGATTTATCTATGAATTTACTCGCCTCGGAAGTATTTGAGCGTTTCAGGACTCAGGGTCTGATCGTCGACCACCGCGGACCTGATCAAGTCATCCGCCGCCTCGCGCCTGTCGACGATTGCGCGCCCGGGGACTTGGTGTTCGTAGATCATGTGAAATATCTGCCCCAAGTCCGTGAACTGAAGCCCGCCGCAGTAGTGACTACCGAGGCGATCGCCGCAGAATTGAGCGATGCCGGGGCGTCTCTGCTGATCGCACCGAATGTGCGCCTGGCCATCGCGCTGCTCAAGCAGACTTACGGCGACCGCGACGTGCGGGATGTCGAATGGCCCCGGATTCACCCTTCCGCGGTGATTCACGAGAGCGTCGCGGTGCCCGAGGATGCGGTGATCGGTCCCGGCGTGGTGCTAGGCGCCGAGGTCAGTCTCGGCCCCGGCGTAGTGATCATGGCGAATACGGTGGTGGAAAAGAAGGCGAAAATCGGGCGGGAGACGGTGATCCATCCGCGCTGCACCGTCGGCTACGAGTGCGAGATCGGCGCAAACGTCATCCTGAAGGCCGGCTGCGTGATCGGCTCGGAAGGTTTCGGGTTCGCCCAGGACGAGCGCCGTCGCAATTACCGCATTCCGCACACCGGCAAGGTTATCGTCGAGGACCGGGTAGTGATCGGCGCCAATACCAATATCGATCGCGCCACCTACGGAGCCACCATCATACGCTCAGGAGCCGTAATCGATGCCCTGTGCCATATCGGCCACAACGTCGAAATCGGCGAAGATTGCATTCTCTGCGCTCATACCGGCATTTCCGGGTCGACCCGGTTCGGGAAAAGGGTCATCGCTTCCGGCCAGACCGGAACCCTGGACCATATCACCGTGGCCGACGACGTCGTGCTGCTCCACCGCGCCGGGCTCCACAACAGCATCAAGCAGCCCGGCATGTACGCCGGCGGGCCCGCCCAGCCGTTACAGCAATATCTGAAAAACATGGCGGTTTTTCCGCGCTTGCACGAGATGTGGACGCGGTTGAAGAATCTGGAGAAAAAAATGGCTGACTTGGCGAAGGCTGAGTGATATGAAAATCGCCACTTGGAACGTCAACTCCCTGCGCGTACGTCTGCCCCACGTTTTGAACTGGCTCGGACGGGAACAGCCCGATGTGCTTGCTGTTCAAGAAACCAAGATGAGCGATCCGGAGTTTCCGGTCGCGGAACTGGCCGAAGCCGGCTATCGCTCGGTTTACAGCGGACAGAAAACCTATAACGGCGTTGCGGTGTTCAGCAAGCTCGATTGTTGCGACCCAGTCACCGATCCGACAGGCTTCGACGATCCTCAGCGGCGCATTCTTGCGGTTACTATCGGCGACTACCGGATCGTCAATCTTTACGTGCCGAACGGCGGGGAGGTGGGTTCGGACAAGTACGCCTACAAGCTGGACTGGCTGTCCAAGATGCGCGATTACCTGCGCCTCGAATTCGAGCGTCACCCGCGCTTGGTCGTTCTGGGCGATTTCAACATCGCGCCCGAGGATCGGGACGTCTATGATCCCGAGTCCTGGCGCGAGAGGATTCTCTGCAGCACGCCGGAGCGGGAGGCGTTTCGCGCCTTGCTCGATTTAGGGTTAATCGACGTTTTCCGGCGCTTCGATCAGGCCGAAAAGAGCTATACGTGGTGGGATTACCGTCTCAATGCGTTCCGTCGCAACATGGGGCTGCGGATCGATCATATTCTGGTCAGTGCCCTGCTGGCCGACGATTGCTTGGGCTGCCGCATCGATGTCGAGCCCAGAAAGCTCGAACGGCCGTCCGATCATGCCCCGGTGGTGGTAGAATTCCGGGCCTGACCGGAGGCGGCTCACTTAACGGGTGAAAACGTCGCCGGATTCTACTCGATCCGAATTCGCTCAAAGCTTCCGGTCTCCGTGATCCACAGAATCCCGTCGCCGCGTTTTCCGGTGCGGCAGTTTTCACGGATGATTTGGACGATCTCATCCACCTTGTCGTCCGGGGCGACGATTTCCACCCGAACCTTGGGCGAAAAATCGGTCAATTCTTCCCGAATGCCGTGGCTGACTTCCGGTTCCTCGTGCTGGCTGCAACCTTCCACCCGGCTCACAGTCATTCCCGGAAAGCCGCGCATCTGGCGGAATGCGTTTCTGAGCTTGCTCAGCCGCTGGGGCTGGATGATGGCTTTGATCTCTTTCATGGACTCTCCTCTTTCAAGCTTCGATGCGTTTTTCTTCGAACCATCGGTACAGGGTCGGCAGCACCACCAGGGTGAGCAGGGTTGAGGTGATCAATCCGCCGATCACCACGATCGCCAGCGGGCGCTGGACTTCGGAGCCCGGCCCCGTGGCGAACAGGAAGGGCACCAGGCCGAGCATCGCGACCGTCGCCGTCATCATCACCGGCCGGAAGCGCTGCCTGCAGCCTTCGACAATGGCCTCCCGCTGGCGCAAGCCCTCGTCCCGAAGTCCCCGGATGTAAGACACCAGCACCACCCCGTTCAGCACCGCAATGCCCCACAAGGTGATGAAGCCGACCGAGGCCGGGACCGAGAGGTACTCCCCGGTGAGAAACAGCGAGAAGATGCCGCCCATCGACGCGAACGGCAGCACCAGAATGATGAGGGCGGCGAAGCGCAACGAGTTGAACAGCAAAAACAACAGAAAGAAGATCGCCGCGATGGTGATGGGGATAATCACCATCAGGCGGTGCATGGCTCGCTCCAGGTTCTCGAATTGTCCGCCCCAGGTGACGTAATAGCCTTCCGGAAGCTTCACTTGCTCGGCGACGGCCTTTTGCAGTTCCGCGACGAAGCCGCCCAAATCGCGGCCCCTGACGTTCGCGCCGATCACCAGACGGCGCCGGGCAGTTTCGCGGCTGATCTGCGCCGGTCCGTCCACGACCTCGATGATGGCCAAATCTTCCAGCGGCACCAGGGCGCCATTGGGGGATTTCAGCAGTATTTGTCCGATGGCCTGCGGATTGTTTCTGAATTTTTCAGGAAACCGGACTACCGCCGAAAACCGCCGCTCGCCCTCGTAGATTTCGGTACTGACGCGGCCGCCGATGGCGGTCTCGATGATGTCGTTGATGTCGGCCACGTTGATGCCGTGGCGGGCGATGGCCTGGCGGTCGATATCGATGGTGAGATACTGCTGGCCGCTCACGCGTTCGACGCGGATGTCGGCGGCGCCTTCGATCGAGTTGAGCACCCTGATGATTTCATCGGCCTTTTGCTTCAGCACTTCCAGTTCGTCGCCGAACAGCTTGATGGCGATATCGGAGCGCACCCCGGTCACCATTTCGTCCACCCGGTCCGAGATCGGCTGCGCCATCACGATATTCACGCCCGGCAGCACCTTGAGCTTTTCGCGGATGGCGTCCATGACATCGTTCTGATCCCAGCCGTCCGGAAGCTGATCCTGGGGCTTGAGCGTCACGATAGGCGTGGATTCGTTTTCCGGCTGCGGATCGGTCGGGCTTTCGCTCCGTCCCAATTGTGAAACGGCTTTAGCCACCCCGGGCACTTCCATTGCCAGGCGCATGGCTTCGCTTTCGAGGCGGATCGACTCGTCCAGCGACATGCTCGGGACCCGGTTGATGCCGGGTACGATGGAGCCTTCCTTCATCTCGGGAATGAAGGACGTTCCCAGGAACGGAAACAGCAAGAGGCTGCAGACCAGTAAAGCTAGGGCGCTCGCAACTACCTTCAAAGGATTGCCCAGGGCAAAGTGCAGCAGCTTGAGGTAGGGTCGCTTCATGAATGCGATGATGCGCGTGTCGTGATCCGCCCCGCCTTTGAGAAGGTAGGAGCACAGCACCGGCGACAGGGTGAGCGACACGATCAGCGAGATGAACAGGGCGATCGCGATGGTGTAGGCGAGCGGCGCGAACATCTTGCCTTCGAGCCCGGTCATCGTCATGAGCGGCAGGAACACCAGGCAGATGATGCCCACCCCGAACAGCACGGGCGTGCCCACCTCGGCGGCGGCGCGCAGAACGATCAAGCTGCGGCTTTCGCCGGTTTCTTTAGCCTCGCCCAAATGGTGAAAGGCGTTTTCCACGACTACCACCGAGCCGTCCACCATGATGCCGATGGCAATGGCGAGCCCGCCGAGGGACATCAAGTTGGCCGAGATTCCGTAGTGGTTCATCGCCATGAAGGTAACCAGCGGCGTGATGATCAGCGTCGCCACCACGATCAGGCTGGAGCGGATGTCGCCCAAGTACAGGAACAGCACGATCACCACCAGGAAAATGCCTTCCATCAGTACCTTGGTCACGGTGTGGATCGCCGCGTCTACCAGGTCGGTGCGATCGTAGAACGGCACGATTTTAAGACCGTCCGGCAGCATCCCTTGTTCGTTGATTTCGTTGATCCGTTCTTTGACTCGGCCGACGATCTCCTTGGCGTTGCCGCCGCGGAGCTGCAGAACGATCCCGCCCACGGCTTCCGTGTAGCCGTTCTTGATCACGGCGCCGGAACGTACCGCATGACCGATGCGTACCTCGCTGACATCGTGGATATAGATAGGCGTGCCCTCGATTTCCTTGAGGACGATGTTGCCGATATCCTCGACATCGTGAATCAAGCCGACACCGCGGATGAGGTATTGTTCGGCGTATTGCGGCAATTTGCCGCCGCCGCTGTTGGCGTTGTTCAGGGCCAGCGCGGTGTAGACGTCTTTTAGCGTCAGGCCGTAATGGCGCAAGCGGTCTGGATTGGGAAGGACCTGATACTGACGCTCCAAGCCGCCGATCGAGTTGATTTCGGCGACGCCGGGGATGCCGCGGAGCAGTGGGCGGACTACCCAATCCTGTATGGTCCTGCGCTCGGTCAGTTCCTCCTCGGTCAGGGCGCGTTCGCCGTCGTCGGGCCGCTCCAGGGTGTATTGGTAGACTTCGCCCAGTCCTGAGGAAACCGGTCCGAGAACGGGCGTGACGCCTTCCGGCAAGCGTTCCGCCGCTTCGATCAGCCGTTCGAGCACCAGTTGCCGGGCGAAATAGACATCGGTTTCGTCGTTGAAGACCAGGACGATCTGCGACAGAGCATTGCGGTTCACCGAGCGCATCTCGACCAGGCCGGGAAGCCCCGTCATGGCGATTTCCAAAGGAACGGTCACGAATCGCTCGACTTCTTCCGCAGAGCTGCCGGGCACTTCGGCGGCCACTTGGACTTGGACGTTGGTCACGTCGGGAAAGGCGTCGATGGATAGGTTCTGCATGGCGTTGAAGCCGAACGCGACCAGGCACAACGCGATGATGACGACTACCAGTCGCTGCTTCAGGGCGGCGCGGATCAAGTTTTCGATCATGGCCTACTCCAGCTCTTTGCGGATACGTTCGTTGTTCAGATGGAACGCGCCATCGACGACTATCCGCTGTCCTTCGGTCAATCCCGCGATGACCCGGCGGAGTCCGCCCAGATCCGGGCCCAAGGATACCGGTGTCAATACGAACTGGTCTTCGGTCGCATGCACGAACACATAGTCCCGGTCGCCGGTTCTCACGACGGCTTTGGCCGGGATATTGAGCGAGGTGATTCGGGGCCGATGAATGACCATGGTCGCCAGCATTTCCGGTTTGATCTTGCGTTCCGGGTTTTCAAGCTCCATGCGCACGGTCACCGTGCGAGTCGATGGATTGACGATATCCGCCACGTAGATCACCTTGCCGGTGATTTTCTGTCCGGGCAGCGCCGGAATCTGCACCTCGGCCCGGCCTCCTATTTCGACCAGATAGGCTTTCTGCTCCGGTGCTTCGGCTACGACCCAGACTTCGGACAGATCGGCGATCGTGAACAAGTCATCGGCGGGCTGGACGATTTGGCCTATGGAAATCTCCCGCTCGATGACCGTTCCCGACAGCGTAGCCGTGACCGGGATCACCGAATCGATCTGGCCGCTGTTCGACAGGCGTTGAATGGCATTCTCGCTCATGCCCATTACCGCCAGTTGGTCCGCGCTGGCGCGGACTTCCACCTCGACTTCCGTCAATTCGCTTTCCCGCTCGGTGAGCTCCGCACGGCTGATCACGTCGGCTTTCAGCAGCCGGCGCGCCCGGTCGACCGCCAGCCGGTGCAGGTTCATTTGCGTCTTGGCTTTCAAATATGCGGCCTGAGCGATGCTCAGCTCGGTGCTGTTGATGGTCGCCAAGCGCTCACCTTGGCGCACGTTTTGTCCAATGAAGGCCATTACGTTGGTCACCCGGCCGGTGACGCTCGGCCCGACGCGAGCCACTCGGTGCTCGTTCAATGTGACCCGGCCCGGCAAATGAAGGGTTTCGCCGATTTCCGTCGATGTGACAGGTTCGATTTTGAGTCGTTCAAGTAATGATGGGGGCGCCTTGACGGCAATCTCGGCGGTCGTCTCCGCATTTTGGAGCTCCTGCTGTCCGAAGACGGGCCAGACGCCAAGTGCAAGCAACGCAAAAAATATGGGTTTTTTCATAACGGCTGATCCTGATAGTCCTGAGCCCGAAGCCGCTCGATTTCGAGCAGCGCGGCGTTCTTATCGAACAAGGCGTTGATGTAGTCGACGCGTACCGCTTGAAATGTGCGCTGGGCATCCAAATAATCGAGAATGCCTCTTTCGCCGAGGCGGTAGGCGGCTTCGGCGACTTTCAGTGCCGATTCGGCTTCGCGCAGCAGGCCGGATTCGAAGGTCTCGATTTGCTGACTGGCGATGCGGAAGGCGGTAATCGCGGTGTCCAGTTCGTATACGAGGCTCAGTTGCTGCTGATTCGCTAGGGCGTCCGCCCGCGCCCGGTCGGCGGCGGCGCGGGCGATGGGGCCTTGCCGCTGATTCCACAGAGGAAGCGGCACGATGAGGTCGACCCGCCATTGCTCCAGGTGGGGCTCACGATAGACGCCGGCTTTTATGGTGGGTTGGGGATAGCGCAGAGCCTGTTCCAGTTCGAGCTGGGACTTGGCCCGGTCGACTTCCGCGCGCGCCTGAACTAGGGCCGGGTGATTTTGCAAGACGCTATCCCGGAGTTTATCGAGGTCGGGGGGAGGAATTTCGGACGGCAGTTCGCCGGCGATTTCTATCTTGGGAGGCAATGCGCCGCCGATAAAGGCGCGCAGGGCGGTTTTTGCCTGTTCTACGCGCAAGGCGGCGCTTTCCCGGTTTTTGGTGGCCCCCAACAGTTCCGCTTCCGCCTTGACCAGTTCGTAGCGGGAGGATTCACCGACCTCGACGCGCAACCTGATCTTATCGCGTATGGATTCGAGGAGCTCCCGATTGGCTTCCGTCATACGAAGCAGCTCCTGCTGCCGCAGCACGTTATAGAACGCCTGCTTGACCCGGGTCAGCACATTGAGGCTGACAACGCGGTAGGATGCGCTGGCCGCTTCCACACCGGCTTCGCCGGCTTCCCGGCGAGGGCGGCGGACATACGGGAGTTCGATGGGTTGAGCGATATCGACGCCGCCCAGAGCTCCCCTCAAGACCCCCGCATCCCGCGCTACCGATTCTCCGGCTCCCATTTGAATCTCGGGGTTGGGATAAGCCTTGGCGGTGATCAGATCGCCTTCCGCTCCCTGGACTTGGGCGCGGGCAGCGACGAGTTCGGGATTGTTTTTGAGGGTCAGGTCAAGTATTTGGCTCAGAGTCAGTGGCTCGCTGGCCACAGCCGGACCGAGCATGGCCAAGGCCAGCGATCCCCATAGACAAAGCGATTGCCGTCGGTGCAGAAACATTCATGTCCTCAAGCTTCTAAGTTTGGAACAGGCGCGATCACACGGCGGATCGGAGCCGCTGTGCTCGCTTCGGCGGCCGATCAATGCCTGCCGCCGATCAAAACAGAAGATGATGAATCAGAGTCGGCGCGGAGGTGGGACTGTCGGTTTGGAAATCCAGCCCGTCGTTACGTTCTCGCTGGCCGCGAGAATCTTCGCAAGAGGACGCGACAACGGATAACAGTAAAAAGGGAGCAGGTAACGGTCGGGGTCATGATCGTCGTCGTCGTCGGCGCACGTCTGATGTTTGGCGGATGGTACGCGATCTTTATGAGGATCGGACTTATTGCTTTCCTGTGCGACGGATTCTGCGGCAGCGGGTGCCAAATGAGGAAAATCGACAAGGAATTGGAAGCGGGAAATCAGAATGAGCGCGCAGAAAAAGGCGATTAGTACGACTAAGCCGATACGTTCCTTGGGAAAGGATGAATCGATTGTTGTGGATACCCAAGGCTGCATTATTTCTCGAACAAAATGACAGATCGGCCAGTGCAAAAGCGGATGTTATAACTCCGGAATTCTACCCATCGTTCCCATGGTTTACAAACCAAGAGCTTTTAATAATGTGTTCCACAAAACGGTGAAGCCTTGTAAGCACCAAGAATTTGGGGAAGCGTATCGGCTCATGCCAAAACCTCAATCCAAGAGAGCGAAGCGCAGCATGTTTGTGGTGCTTCAAACTAAGGAGATTGTTTTTTAAGGAAAATTATTCAAACCTCAGGTCAAGCCCGCGCACACGCCCAAACATCGACTCTAGCAACACCTGCCCGGCGTAACGCCCCGGCAAGCTCCTTCGCCGTTGCACCGGTGGTGATGACATCATCCAAAATGGCTACGTGCCGATGCTCGATCGGCGTTTCAACCGCGAAGGCGTTGCGCAGGTTCTTGCGGCGCTGTTTGGCGGGAAGTTCTGCTTGGGCGGCGGTCGCGCAGATGCGGCGGCAGCTGTGGAGATCGAGCGGAATGTCCAAGCGGCGCGAAACCGTACGTGCGATCTCGATGGCCTGGTTGAATCCCCGTTGGCGGTACCGGCTAGGATGGAGCGGAACCGGCATGATGGCGCAGGGCGTTTCTTTCAGTGCCGCCAGTTTTTCCGCCATTAGAATGCCCAAGAGCCGCCCGCAAGGATAACGGGCGCCGAATTTCAGCGAATGAATCAGGTGGCGGACGGGCTCCTCGTAACGAAACACGGCGAATGCCGAGTGGAAAACCGGGGGCTTTTTCTGACAGCTTCCGCAGACCTGCGGCACGGGGGACTCGATGGGAATGGCGCAGCGCGGGCATGCCATGGTGTTATAAGGCAAAGATTGCCGGCAGCCCCGGCAAAGATCGATGCCATTGCCGCCCGGATCGCCGCATAACAAACAGGTGGGTGGATACAGCCAATTCTGTATAATGTTTGGCCACTTGTTCACGTTTTTCCGTTTTTGAAGTTGACAGCGTTCAGTCGCCGGTTCCGGCCATAGTTTAAGTCTTTCCCGGAGTAGCCATGAAAATAGCAGAAGAGTTCCAGTTGAATGCAGCGGCCCAAGCGTATTTTTCGGGTAGTCCGCTGCGTCACGACTGGCGATTGGATGAGGTCGAGGCATTGTTTGCTTTGCCGTTCAACGATCTCGTCTATCGGGCGCAAACCGTTCACCGGCAACATTTTAATCCGAACGAGGTTCAGGTCAGCAGTCTCCTGAGCATCAAAACCGGCGCTTGTTCGGAGGACTGCGCCTACTGTCCGCAGAGCGCCCGTTACGACACGGATTTGAAGCGCGAAGATTTGATGCCTTTGGACGAGGTGCTGAACGCGGCGCGCGTGGCCAAAGACCAGGGCGCAACCCGGTTTTGCATGGGGGCGGCCTGGCGCAGTCCGAAAGACCGCGACGTCGAGCGGGTTTGCGAGATGATCGAGGGCGTGAAAGCTTTGGGACTGGAAACCTGCGTCACTCTGGGCATGCTCACGGACGGCCAGACGCAGCGGCTGAAAGAGTCCGGGCTCGACTATTACAACCACAATCTGGACACCTCGGAAGAGTATTACTCCAAGATCATTACAACCCGCACCTATCAGGACCGTCTCGATACGCTGGAGCGCGTACGCGATGCCGGGATCAACGTGTGCTGCGGCGGAATCGTCGGAATGGGGGAGAGCGACCGGGACCGCGCAGGGCTGCTTCTCGAATTGGCGAATCTGCCGAAACATCCCGAGAGCGTGCCCATCAACATGCTGGTTCAGGTGGAGGGCACGCCCTTGGCCGGGGCGTCCAGGCTGGATTCTTTCGTTTTCGTGAGGACGGTCGCCGTGGCGCGCATCCTAATGCCGAAATCGCGGGTGCGTTTGTCCGCCGGACGTACGGATATGAGCGATGAAATCCAAGCGCTGTGTTTCCTCGCCGGCGCCAACTCCATTTTCTACGGCGAAAAGCTTTTGACGACGGAAAATCCGACCGTCGAGAACGATAAGCGGCTTTTCCGGCGCCTCGGGATTCGGATGTCCGGATGCGTCGATCACGCTTGAGCGTTTTTCCGAAAGCTCGGAATTGCTGAAAGTACATGTGGCGTAACTGGCTGCGCGGTCAGCTCGACGAGATCGAAAAGCGGGGGCTCTACCGTCGGCGCCAGGTCGTCGAAGGGCCTCAGGGCGCCGAAGTCACCGTCGACGGACGGCGTGTGGTCAACTTTTGCAGCAACGACTATCTTGGGCTCGCGAACCATCCGGCCGTCGTCGCAGCGTTCCGGCAGGGAGCCGAGCGCTATGGCGTCGGGGCCGGCGCGGCTCACCTGGTCTGTGGTCACGGTCGCGCTCATCATGCATTGGAGGAAGAACTGGCCGAATTTACCGGCAGGGAACGCGCCTTGCTGTTTTCCACCGGCTACATGGCCAATCTCGGTGTGATTTCCGCTTTAGCGGGGCGCGGCGATGAGGTTTTCGAGGATCGCCTCAATCATGCCTCGTTGCTCGACGCTGCGCTGCTTTCGGGCGCCCGGCTCAAGCGTTATCCCCATTCCGATCCTGCGGCGCTGGGGCGCGAGCTGGAGCTCTCCGCCGGAAAGCGATGTCTCATAGCGAGCGACGGAGTATTCAGCATGGATGGCGATCTCGCTCCGCTTCCCGCTTTGGCGGCGTTGGCCCGGCAACGGAGCGCTTTGCTGATGATCGACGATGCCCACGGTCTCGGGGTAACGGGAGACGGCGGGCGCGGCAGCCTGGCTCGGTTCGGTTTGACTCCGGACGATGTGCCGGTGCTCGTCGGCACTCTCGGAAAGGCATTCGGCACCTTCGGCGCATTCGTCGCCGGTAGCGCAGATCTTATCGAGTTTCTGATCCAGCGCGGCCGTACCTATATTTACACGACGGCCATGCCTCAAGCCGTGGCGGAAGCAACCCGGGCCAGCCTGCGCCTGATTCGGGAAGAATCCTGGCGGCGGGACAGAGTGAACGGTCTGGTACATCGCTTCCGCACCGGGGCTGCGCAGATAGGGCTGCGTCTCATGGAATCCGATACCCCGATTCAGCCGATCGTGGTAGGCGACAATCAAAGCGCCGTGCGAGCGAGCGAGGTCTTGCTGTCCGCCGGCTTCCTGGCCGCCGCCATTCGGCCGCCGACCGTTCCGGCGGGTACGGCGCGCTTGCGTTTCACATTTACCGCCGAGCATACCGAGGCTCAGGTGGACCGGCTTTTGGGGGCGCTGGCCGATCTGCCGCTTGAAACATTCGGCAGCAACGGGGGTGAGGATCGTAGTATGACCAACGAGGCCCTCCCGTCTCCCGCAGGTCATTCGGGATGAGAAAGCGAGATCTGTTGTACCGGGAAACTTTCGGTCAAGGGCCGGATCTCGTTATGGTGCATGGCTGGGGAATGCACAGCGGTATTTGGCGGGATTTTGCGGAGATGCTGGCCGCCAAGGCTCGGGTCACTTTGGTCGACCTTCCGGGGCATGGGCGCAGCGAAAGCATCGCCGACTTTTCCATCGATCATCTTGCCGATGCCTTGATGGAGACCGCGCCGGAGCGTGCCCACTGGCTGGGCTGGTCGCTGGGAGCTTTGCCCGTGCTGCACATTGCGGATCAATGCCCGACCCGCGCGAAAAGCATCATCGTCGTGGCCGGAAGTGCGCGTTTCGTGGCCGACTCGAAGAACCGCGGAGCGGAAAACGATTGGCCGGGCGTCGATCCCGCGCTGCTCGCGGAGTTTGCTTCAGCCTTGGAAGAGGATTATGAAGGCACGATCCGGCATTTTCTCGGGCTTCAAATCTTCGGCATGGAGAACGCGAGGCTACTGGTCAAGGAGTTGGCGGCGAAAGTGGCGGAATGCGATCCCCCCGATGGGGCGGCGCTGCACAGCGGGTTGAATTTGCTGCGGCAGGCCGATTTGCGCGAAGTCTTGCGTCGATCAATCGTTCCCAGCTTGATTATTCTGGGGGCGCGGGACCGATTGGTTCCCAAGTCCGCCGGGGCGTCGATGCAAGCGCTGAACCCTCGAAGCGAATTGCATGTGATCGATGGGGCGGCCCATCTGCCGTTTCTCACGCATCCCGCGGAGACCGCCTCGTTCATTACGGATTTCGTCGCAAGACATGATGGCTGTTGAATCTTTGCCAACCAGCGAATGCGGCTCCGACGGCCGTCCCGATAAGCGGTTGATCGGTCGTTCTTTTGGCGCAGCCGCGGAACGTTATGACGGACTCGCTGAATTGCAGCGCAGGGTAGGCGAGAAGCTGCTGTCCCGTTTGGCGGGTATGAGCCTCGCTCCGGAGAGAATCGTGGATGCTGGTTCCGGAACCGGGTATTTGGCGACACGGCTGATTGAGCTGTATCCAAAGGCGGACCTCGTGGCTTTGGATATCGCTGAAGGCATGCTGCGTTTCGCCAAGTCGCGGTATGGCGAGTCGGGGGCCGGACGGTTGGTATGCGGCGATGCCGAGGCAATGCCATTTCGGGACCGTTCGATCGACCTGGTTTTTTCCAATGTGGCGATTCAATGGTGTTCCGGCCTCGACTCCGTATTTCGCGAAATCGGGCGCGTCTTGAGGCCGGCCGGTATCGCTCTTTTCAGCACGTTTGGTGCCGAGACGCTGAAGGAACTTCGGTCCGCATGGGCATCGGTCGACGATTACTCCCACGTCAATCGGTTCGGCGATTCTGCGGCGGTGAGGTCGGCCCTGCGAGAGGCGGGATTCCAGGAAATCGATGTCGCCGCCGAGGTCCATAGGCTGGAGTACGGCTCGGTTTATGACTTGATGCGAGAATTGAAGGGCCTTGGTGCTCATAATGTAACGCTAGACAGACCGCGCCATTTAACCGGCAAGGGCGCGTTGCGGCGCATGATCGCGGCCTATGAACGGCAATCGGGCGGCAGTGGTCTGGATGCCACCTTCGAGGTCGTTTATGGGTGTGCCAGAGGTCCCGCGAAATGTCGTTGAAGGCGCGCGGTATCTTCGTGACGGGTACCGACACCGGCGTCGGCAAGACCATCATAAGCTTGGGGTTGATGCGGCTGTTACAGGACGCCGGACTGAAAGTGGCGGGCATGAAACCGGTGGCGACCGGAGCATTTTGGCAGGATGGACGGTTGGTCAACGAGGATGCCTTGACGCTTCAGGCGAATGCGTCGATTCGGCTGGACTACAATCAGGTCAATCCATTCGTTTTCGAACTCCCGGTTTCGCCCCATATCGCCGCCAAGAAGTCGGGCCGAGAAATCGACTTTCAGCGTATTCTGCAGGTCTACGAGGAATTGGCCGGGTCCGCCGACTACGTGGTGGTGGAAGGTGTCGGCGGCTGGGAGGTGCCTTTGAACGAGCGGCAGCGGGTGGCCGATCTAGTCGGGGTGCTTGGCCTCCCTGTGTTGCTTGTGGTGGGGTTGCGTCTCGGTTGTTTGAATCATGCTTTGCTGACCCAGTGTGCGATCGAAAATGCCGGCGCGAATTGTATAGGCTGGATTGCCAACCAAATCGAACCGGATTTTTTATTGTCTACCGAAAATATCGAGACCTTGGATCATTCGCTCGATTGGCCGTTGCTGGCCGTCGTGCCGTTTAATAGTGAGAAAGAGTTTGTTGCGCGGGATATTTTCCCTACTGTGGTAAAGGATAAAATCTTGCATGCGCTGTATTCATAAGTTACAGTCTCGCGGCTTAAGCTGCGCTAGCTGCAGGCCGGTTTTCTCAGGTGTTTTTGGTTCTGTTTGAGCCCGGACTCGAGTTGGTGTCCGACTCATGAATCGTGCCGAGGTCGGAAGTTCGAATGATCGAGTCAGAACGGGATGCTAGGCCTGGCAGCCAACGATTCGTACTGACGCCGAATGCGTCCCTAAACGGTCGTCAAGCATCGTTTCTGATGCTCGGAATCGCCTTGGTGATGGCGGTTATCGCAGGGAGCTTTGCATCGATGGGTGCGTGGCTCGTGTTGCCATTTTCCGGGGCGGAATGGGTTCTATTGGCCTATTGCTTCAGGCTTGGTCTGAGAAACTGTAGGATTCGCGAAGTCATTACGGTCACGGAGACCTTGGTTCAGTTGGAGCGAGGTTATGGCACACCGGAGCAGATCTACCGATTTCAGCGCGCATGGGTTGCGCTCGATTGGACTGAATCGCCGATAAAAGGGTACCCAAGCCGTTTGTCGTTTCGCTCCCATGGAAAGGAAATTGAAATCGGCCGATTTTTGGCCGAGCCCGAGCGCGCGGCGCTCGCGAGCGAATTGCGAAAGATTTTGTTTGATAGCAAATGATTAGACACAAAGCATTTCTATAGACTGAGGAGAGGGCTCCGTGAATAAGATAAGACGACTGCTTGCTGGGTTGGGGTTAGTGTTATGGGGGGAAGCGCACGCCGACTATGCACTTAACATGACGCCGGGCGTCACCGAGGTCAGCCGCGATATCCACGATTTACACATGTTGATTCTGTGGATTTGCGTAGTGATCGGCGTAGGCGTGTACGGCCTCATGATTTACTCGATCATGCATCACCGGAAATCCAAAGGAGTGGTGCCGGCGCAGTTTCACGAAAATACAAAACTCGAAATCGTTTGGACGGTTATTCCTTTCCTCATTCTTTTGGGCATGGCTATCCCGGCAACCAGCGTGATGGTCAAGGCTTATGACACCAGTGGAGCGGACATGACCGTCAAGGTCACCGGCTATCAGTGGAAGTGGCGCTATGAATATCTCGACGAAGGCATCGATTTCTTCAGTACCTTGGATGCCAAAAGCAATGAAGCCCGCCAATTGGGTGCCAATATCGATCCCGCCTCAATCCCTAATTATCTGCTGAACGTCGATAATCCTTTGGTGGTCCCGGTCAACAAAAAGATACGGTTTCTGTTCACGGGCGCCGACGTGATCCACTCCTGGTGGGTACCTGACCTCGGCTGGAAGAAAGATACCATTCCAGGCTTCGTGACCGACGCTTGGGCGAAGATCGAGAAACCGGGCATTTACCGCGGGCAGTGCGCGGAACTTTGCGGCCGCGATCATGGCTTCATGCCTATTGTCGTAATCGCCAAGACCAACGAGGAATATAAACAATGGGTTGCCGAGCAGAAGACTAAGGCTGAAGTAGTCAAGGCCGAAGCGACCAAGGCTTTCACCATGGATGAGCTGATGGCGAAAGGGAAGGAGGTTTATAACTCCAGTTGCGCGGGTTGCCATCAGGCCAATGGCGAAGGCATCCCGGGAACTTTCCCGGCGATCAAGGACAGTCCGGTTGCGACCGGCTCGATGGATGAACACCTTAACGTCGTACTGAAAGGCAAGGGAGACATGATGCCTGCATTCGACGATTCGCTCAATCCGGTGGAAGTCGCCGCCGTAGTGACTTATCAGCGGAACGCCTTCGGCAATAACAAGGGCGACATGGTTCAGCCGTCCGAAATCAAGTCGCAACATTAATCGATTAACAGTAGATGAGGTGAAGTGCTATGTCATCAGCAGTGGCAACTCATGATGAGCATCATGACCATGGCCCCGCCAAAGGGATCATGAGATGGGTGTTCACTACCAACCATAAGGACATCGGAACCCTATACATGACCACCGCCCTGATCATGTTCCTGGTCGGAGGCGCTATGGCACTGGTCATTCGTGCCGAGCTGTTCGCACCCGGCATGCAGTTCGTGGATCCGATGTTCTTTAACCAAATGACCACATTGCACGCCCTGGTCATGGTGTTTGGCGCGGTCATGCCGGCTTTTGCAGGCTTGGCAAACTGGATGATCCCGATCATGATCGGTTCGCCGGATATGGCTTTGCCCCGGTTGAATAACTGGAGTTTCTGGCTTCTGCCTTTCGCCTTGCTGCTCCTCGCGAGCACGCTGTTCATGGAGGGCGGTGCGCCGGCAGCCGGGTGGACGCTCTATCCGCCTCTGGTTCTCCAAGGCGGCGCGCATCTGCCGTTTGCCATCTTTTCGGTCCACTTGCTGGGTATCTCGTCGATCATGGCGGCGATCAACATCATCGTCACCGTGTTCAATATGCGCGCGCCCGGCATGACGCTGATGAAGATGCCATTGTTCGTGTGGACCTGGGTCATCACCGCATTCCTCTTGATCGCCGTCATGCCGGTGTTCGCAGGCGCGGTGACCATGCTCCTGACCGACAAGTTCTTCGGCACGAGCTTCTTTAATGCAGCCGGTGGCGGCGACCCAGTGCTTTATCAGCACTTGTTCTGGTTCTTCGGGCATCCCGAGGTTTACATCATGATTCTGCCCTCGTTCGGGGTGATTTCCATGATTATCCCGACGTTTGCGCGCAAGCCGCTGTTCGGTTACAGTTCGATGGTTTATGCCACGGCTTCGATCGGGCTCCTGTCTTTCGTCGTCTGGGCGCATCACCAGTATACCGTCGGCATGCCGCTTGCCGGGGAGCTGTATTTCACCTACGCCACGATGTTGATCGCCGTGCCCACCGGGGTGAAGGTGTTCAACTGGGTCTCCACGATGTGGAAAGGCGCGATGACCTTCGAAACGCCGATGCTATTCGCCATCGCTTTCGTGGTCCTGTTCACGATGGGAGGCTTCACTGGGCTGATGATGGCTATTTCGCCTGCCGACCTTCAGTACCATGACACTTACTTCATCGTCGCCCACTTCCACTATGTGTTGGTGCCCGGTGCGGTATTCGCGCTCTTCGCGGCGACCTATTACTGGCTGCCCAAGTGGACCGGCCACATGTATGACGAGCGTTTGGGCAAGCTGCATTTCTGGCTGTCGACCATCTCGGTCAATCTGTTGTTCTTCCCGCAGCACTTTTTGGGACTGGCCGGCATGCCGCGCCGGATTCCGGATTACGCGACCCAGTTTGCGGAATTCAATGCTTGGTCGAGTGTCGGTGCCTTCGTTTTCGGTTTCTCGCAACTGATTTTCGTTTACGTGATCATCAAGGCCATCCGCGGCGGCGAGAAAGCGACCGACGAAGTTTGGGAAGGCGCGCACGAGCACGGTCTGGAATGGACTTTGCCGTCTCCGCCGCCCTACCACACTTGGACGACGGCACCCGAGATCAAATAGGAAACGAAGCGGTCCCCGCCTCTAGGGCGGGGACTGTGGTTTAACGCTATGGATATTCGAAAAAAGAACGTACTGTTGGCGGTCGTCATCGCGATTATCGCGCTGATGCTCTATATCGGTGCGATCCTTAAATTAATTACTACGTCATCCGGTCAGTGAACGATTCAGAAAGCAGAAAAGTCAATAAGCGATTGATTTGGTCAATCGTCTTAGTGGCTGTCGGAATGTTCGGTTTCGGCTTCGCCATGGTTCCGCTGTACAACGTGTTCTGCGAGGTTACGGGACTGAATGGAAAAGTGAAAACGGAGGCGGTCGCGGACGCCGCTTATGTAGTCGATCAATCGCGGGAACTGACGATCGAATTCATCACCTCGGTCAATGAGAACATGCCGCTCGCTTTCCGTGCGGAAAAAAACAAGATGAAGATACATCCGGGGCAGTATTACACGGTCAAGTTCTATGCCGAAAATACGACCGATAACAAAATGGTCGGGCGTGCCATTCCCAGCGTAGCTCCCGGCGTGGCCACGGAATACCTGAACAAGACCGAGTGCTTTTGTTTTTCCGAGCAAGAATTCGAACCGCACAAATTGCGCGAAATGCCGGTTCGATTCGTGATTGATCCGTCCATTCCGGAAAACGTGAAGGATATGACCCTTTCCTACACGTTCTTCGATATCACCGACAAGAACCAGAACTGACGAGAGAAAGATCAACAATTTCAAAAGTAGGGGAATGTAATGGCTACGAAAGACGCGTACTATCTACCGCACAAAGCGAACTGGCCCATCGTGGGATCGATCGGCCTGACGACTTTGCTCGTGGGATTTGCTAATTACCTTAACGGATCGAGCATCGGTGGAACCTTAATGGTGCTGGGAGCGGGCATCGTGATCTTCATGATGGCCGGATGGTTTGGCTCGGTGATAAAGGAAAGCGTCGCCGGGTTGTATAACCAGCAGGTGGACGGTTCGTTTCGAATGGGGATGATTTGGTTCATTACCTCGGAAGTATTCTTCTTTGCCGCGTTCTTCGGCGCGCTCTTTTACGCACGTATCTACTCGGTGCCGTGGTTGGGCGGAGAAGGTAATTTCTCTGCCGGAGCGACTGGAGACTTGTGGCAGGGATTTCGGGCGATGTGGCCGACCAACGGACCGGGACAGGTGGGCGGCGAGTTCGAACCCATGGGCGCATGGGGTGTTCCGGCTCTGAATACTCTGATCCTGTTGAGCAGTGGCGGAACCGTTACCTGGGCGCACTGGGGATTGCTGGCGAATAATCGCGGACAATTGATCAAAGGTCTGATCGCTACGGTTGCCCTAGGTTTTCTGTTCGTGATTCTGCAGGGGGTCGAGTACCACGAGGCCTACACCGAAATGGGGCTGACCTTGGGCTCTGGAATCTACGGCTCGACGTTCTTCATGCTGACCGGGTTCCACGGTTTGCACGTGACCATCGGTGCCATCATTCTTACGGTCGTCTTGCTCCGGAGCATACGCGGACACTTCAACCCGGAACACCATTTCGCGTTTGAAGCGGCCGCCTGGTATTGGCACTTTGTCGACGTGGTGTGGTTGGGCCTCTTCATTTTCGTCTACTGGCTGTAACCCGCCACTGCTTTTTACCAAAAGGGGCGCTACTCTCCTTGGGTAGCGCTCCTTTTGTCTATCCGCCCGGAAATTCGAATAAAGATGTCAGGCCGATCATTGTCGAGTCGAGGAAGACGGGAGTCTTATTTCATTGGTAAATAAGCCGCCGATATCGACGCGATCGAAATGATAACGGCGGTTGCAGAATTCGCAGCCAACCTCGACTGAATCCTCTTGCTCCAAAATCGATTCCACCTCGTGATTCCCCAAGGTGAGCAGGACGGATTCGATGCGCTCCCGCGAGCATCCACAGCGGAAGGAGATCGGTTCCGAGTCGAAAAGCCGTACCGATTCTTCATTAAAGAGGCGATACAACAGTTCTTGACTGGGTAAATTCAGCAACTCCCCCTCGGTAACCGTATCCGCCAAGTATTCGACGCGCGTCCAATCGTCGCGATCGCGTTGTTTGGCAGGCAGTTCCTGGATGAGCAACCCTGCTGCGCGCTGTTCGTCGGCCGCTAACCAAAGTCGGGTCGCCAGTTGTTCCGAGCGTGAAAAATACGTTTCGATAGCGCCGGCCAGATCGTCTCCCTCGAGAGCGACGATACCCTGGTACGGTTCGGAATCCTCGTTCTGGACCGTCAACACCAAGTGCCCCGGACCGTAGATGTCGGACAGCGTTTCTCCCGTCACTTCGCCGCGCCAGTGTGCGAGTCCGCGAATAGTTCTCTGGTGTGTTGCCTGCGCCACTAAAGTATTCAGCGGTCCGTGGCCTTGAGCCTGAAGAATCAAAGACCCCTTGAACTTGATGGTGGCGGATAGCAATAGCACGGCAGCAAGTGCTTGTCCCAACTGGCTCGAGACGGCAGGAGGGTAAGGATGGCGTTCGAGCACGGCTTGCCAACTCGCGTCGAGCCGTACGAGTTCGCCTCGTATCCCGAGATCTTCAAACAAGAACCTTTGGAAACTGTCGAATTCACTCATCGTCTAACCAAAAAGTTTTAAGGAATGTCACTTTGCCTTTTAATAGGCAGAAACTGCTAGTCTACAAGGTTCTGCTAGCGATATTCATGCGGCTTCTGATTGACAGATCACCGAAGAGTAAATTCCATGTTTACGAAAAAGCTTTCGCTGCCTGATGACGATTCCGCTCTTCCCGGCCGAGTGGAAAAGATGCCGGTTCCGGAGTTGCATTTTGTAAATGGACATCGGATGGAGCCGCCATATCCGGAAGGATCGGAAATTGCGGTTTTCGGTCTTGGCTGCTTTTGGGGTGCGGAGCGGAAATTCTGGCAGACGCCCGGCGTTTACGTAACGGCAGTCGGCTACGCTGGCGGAGCTACGCCCAATCCCACTTACGAAGAAGTATGTAGCGGGATGACCGGTCACGCCGAGGTCGTACGCGTAGTCTACGATCCTAATAAGATCCATTACCAAGATTTGCTGAAACTATTTTGGGAGTCCCACAACCCTACACAAGGCATGCGCCAGGGCAAGGACATCGGGACGCAATACCGCTCGGTCATTTTCACCTATACGCCGCGCCAGAAAGAACTGGCTATCGTTGCCCGCGATGCTTATCAAGCAGCCTTGAGCCAAAAAGGATATGGGCGAATCACCACCGAAATCCGCGAGGCTCCCGAATTTTTCTATGCGGAACCCTATCACCAGCAATATCTGGCCAAGAATCCCGGCGGATACTGCGGTTTAGGCGGTACCGGAATAAATTGTCCTACTGAATTTGGCGCGAGCGTACACACCGACACCGATTGATAGCACTTAACTCCTTTGGCTATTATCGGGCGTCTCACAATATTAAGAGTTTCCATGAAAAGAATTCTGTTGATTGCATTTTTCACATTGGGCCTTTCAGCTTGTGCGACCTCACCTTTGGGGCGCACCCAGTTCATGATAATGCCAGAGGACCAAATGGCGGCCATGGGGGCACAGGCCTTTGTCAACATGAAACAAAAATTGCCCATCGATCAAAGTCCGCAAACGAATCAATACGTTGTGTGTGTAGCCGGGCCGATTGTTAAGGAGGTAGGGGGGGAATGGGAAGTCACGGTGTTTCAAGACGAATCGCCCAACGCATTTGCACTGCCCGGCGGGAAAATCGGTGTACATACCGGCATACTTCGGGTCGCCCGGAATCAGGATCAGCTCGCGACAGTCATTGCGCATGAGGTCGCGCACGTGCTTTCTCGGCATTCGAATGAGCGAGCTTCCCAGCAGGTGGCCGTGCAACAAGGGCTGAATGTCATCCAAGCGATAACCAATCCGACTACTCAGACGGGCCAAGTGATGATGGGGGTATTGGGCTTAGGCGCCCAATACGGTGTTCTTATGCCGTATAGTCGTCTACAGGAAAGCGAGGCCGATTTGCTCGGATTGGAACTGATGGCCAAAGCAGGCTTCAACCCGCAACAAAGCATCGATCTCTGGATCAATATGGAACAAGCGGGCGGTGGGCAGCCGATAGAGTTTCTTTCGACTCATCCGTCTCATGCTACTCGCATGCAAGAGCTTAAACAAAACATGCCCAAAGCCCTGGAAATGTATCGAAACGCACAGGCAATGGGTAAAAACCCTCGTTGCGGTGGTTGATCCGGCATCCCGGGCGATGCGCGTTCGCGCAAAAAGAAAAGTGCAGGGAGAAAGATCCCTGCACGTCAAGAGGAGGATTGTGAGCACTAAACGTGCGTCTGGTCTCAGCTAGGAGCAGCTCCTAACGAGTGATTAACATTCTAGCAGTGAAACTTGTACGCGAAATGTGACAAATTGTCGCGCAATCCAAGGATTCGCGTGTTGAAAGGAAACAATCCATCGGAAAATAAAAAAGGCAGAAGAGCTAGTCTTCTGCCTTAATGAGGAGGCTATAGCGCACAGCTACAGATAGCATCTGATCGTCGGCCTGCTACCGTCTTGCCGGTTCCTTAGGCATCAGAAACCACGATCTAATACTAGCAGTCACATTAGTAATCAAAAATGTGACAAATTGTCGCATTCGCCCAACAAAGTCGGCCATTTACAATCCGCTCCATGAACTCAAACCCGCTCATGAACATTCCCACTCCGGCGGACACGGAAACCGACGCTCGTCAAAACCTTCGCTGGCTGTTCGTTTTGCGCAATCTCATGATTACGGGGCAAGCGCTTATCGTTCTGATCAGTGTCTACGGATTGGAGATACCGCTTAGCGAAGTGCCTCTTACAGCCATCATGACGGCGCTAGGCGCCTTCAACTGGTGGACGTGGTTGAGGCTCAGCAATCCCCGCCCGGTCGCCGAAATGGAGTTGTTCATGCAACTTTCATTCGACGTCCTGGCGATTACCGCGATTCTCTATTTCACCGGGGGCGCCACCAATCCCATGGCCTGGTTTTTCCTGCTTCCGCTGATTATCGCGGCTACCGTGCTGCCCCAGTTTTATACCTGGTATATGGTGATCTTCACTTCCGGGTGTTACACCATACTCATCGGCTTTTACCAGCCGCTTCCCGACATTCAAGCCGTAACTTTGCACGGCGACGCCCCGCCCGCCGTTCAGGCCCTGATGGAGGACCACAGCATTGAACTGCACGCGTTCGGCATGTGGTTCGGGTTCGTATTCAGTGCCGTTCTCGTGGCTTACTTCGTCGTAGAGATGGCGAAAACACTGAGAGAGCGTGAACGCCGCTTGGCTGAAGCTCGCGAGCAGGCTTTACGGAACGAGCGGGTTGTTGCGCTGGGGACGCTGGCGGCCGGTGCGGCGCACGAGATGGGCACCCCGCTGGGAACCATGGCGATCCTGATTCATGAAATAGAGAGCGAATGTGAAGGCGCCAAGCAAGACGATTTGTTGGAAAAAATGAAAATCCTGCGGGAGCAGGTGGTCCGCTGCAAAAAGGCCCTTTCGGTCATGTCGGCGTCGGCCGGTGCAATCAGAGCCGAATCGGGCCACGTAATGCCGCTGACGAACTATCTGGAGGAAACGGTGGATAGCTGGCGGAAACAGCGTCTCAACGCCGAGTTGGAATACGAAAAGGTTGGGCCTTTGCCTCCGCCGTGCATTTTGGCCGAGGATACCCTTACCCACGCTTTAGTTAATATTCTCAACAATGCCGCCGATGTTTCGCCGCGTGGGATAAAGCTGCGCGCCCGCTGGAGCTTCGAGCGCGCGACTTTGGAGATCCTCGACCAGGGACCTGGCATTGCCCCTACGCTATCCCAGCGTCTGGGAAAGGCGCCGATCACGACTAAAGAACATGGGTTGGGGGTCGGGCTATTCTTGGCATTTGCCACTATCGAGCGCTTGGGCGGTCGAATAGAGATGTTACCTCGTGTCGAAGGCGGCACTTGCACGCGCATCGAACTTCCATTGCTGCGTCCGAATTAAGATCTATGAACAGTGCAAAATCCTCATCCGATACCCCTCGTCCCAGTCTGTTACTGGTCGATGACGACCCTACGTTCTGTGGAGTTTTGAAGCAAGCCCTCGAGAAGCGCGGATTCGAGGTGCACGCCGCTCAAGACCTTGAGACCGGTACCGCGCTGGCGGAACAAATCGAGCCCGAGTATGCGGTGATCGATTTGCGGATCGGCCACGATTCCGGGCTGATTTTGGTCAAGCGGCTCCACAATCTCGACGCCAACACCCGTATCGTCGTTTTGACTGGGTACGCCAGCATCGCCACGGCCGTCGAAGCCATAAAACTGGGCGCGATCCAATATCTCACCAAGCCCGCCGATGCCGACGAGATCGTCGCGGCCCTCCACAAGGATCAAGGCGACGTCTCCGTCGAAATCAAGGAAAAGCCGCTCTCCGTCCGGCGCCTGGAATGGGAGCATCTGCAAAAAGTTTTGATCGAGCACGGCGGCAATATCTCCGCTGCCGCAAGGGCGCTGGGCATGCACCGCAGGACTTTGCAGCGGAAGCTGGATAAGAGGCCGGTGAGGGAGTGAAGCTCGGGTTCTCAGTGGAAGGGAACAGTTCGCAGGCCCGTTCTTTCTTGCTGATATTCTGCTCGGCTCTGGGCCTTTAGCAGGGAACTGACGTTTAATATGGTTATCACTTCACTGGTCGCTGGGTAACGCTGACGTTACGGGCTCGCGGAGCTTGCTTGAGCCAGCTCAGGTGGACGAGTAATCAAATCACTCATCCCAGCCTCCTTAACCTGCTGGTGTGGTAGTGGCAACGGGCGTAAGCCCGTTACCTCGAGTCGGTCGCAGTTTGCAGCCAGGGATCAATATCGACGATATCGAGAATCGCACCCGTCGCGCTGTCGAGCAACACTGTCTGGTCATTTTGCGTCGCTTGGAGCGGCAGAAACTTCAACTTGGCCTGGTCGAGTTTGTGGCCTTCCAGGTAGGTCAAAAGCTTGCTGCGGGTTGCCGCATCGCGCTGCAACAATGAGTCGAGTGGCAAGGCTTTCCGGACCGCTTCAGCGGCCATTTCGCTATAGGGCACGTAATATTGCGGGAGTTGTGGGAGGTCGATGCCTCCGGAGACTGCGGAAAATAGGATTTTGGTGCGCTCAGCGCCGTCGCTAGGGCTTTGCACAGCGACGATTTCAGGTCCGGTCAGGGGCAACGATCTGAATTCCTCGCGTTTTACTTTTTTCAATTCAGTTGTCGGGATCGCGGCTGCTGTAACTAGATCGAAGCGGTCGATCGCGAAAACCATGTAAACTGGACGGGCCCAGAACATGCTGTACAGCCCATAGCCTAAGGCCAGCATTTGCAACAGGACGATTACCGCCATGTCGAAGCGCAGGCTGGGTTTTTCCATGTTCCAGACGATCAGCGTCAGGAGAGGGCCCAGGATGATGTCGACTCCCACGAGGATGGCGATGAGGCTCTGTCCGCCCATCGCCCAGACATAGGTGGGCGGATACCAGCTCAGGGCCAGCAACGCGCTGAGAGTCGCGATAACCATAGCACTGATACCTAAATGAATGGCGGAGGCTTTCCAGCGGGATATATTCGGCAACGGTCGGCTCAGACATAATGAAAATAGTAAGGGCACCATATGTATGCGAAGTAAGGATAGCCAATACAATTAAATCGACACTTACAAAGAAAAAGCCCCTCTAATAGAGAGGGGCTTGAGTTCGATTGGCACGCTTCGTCTATAATTGAACCTTGTGTATGTGCCAAAGCTAGGCCGGTTTAGACCGCGCCGCGACAGCTAGCTGGAGCATACCTGGCCGGAACCGTACCGGCGGTGCCAACAGCGAAAGTTGAGCCAGCGGATTTGCAGTGCCAATCCATATCGCCCGCCGCCCCCGGGGCAAGCGCAACTGCATTTATCGTTGGAACCAAAACGATAGTGTTTGTGCCAGCAAGTTGTGGGATAGCGTTTGCACCAGTACCGTAAGTAATAGCGACTTCCCCATTCGCTGCTGTAATTGCGATCGACGTCACGTTCTTGGAGGGAGTAAAGCAATATGTGGTCGTGGCGACGCATGCCGGAGCTATAGCTTGGGTTAAATTG
Source organism: Methylocaldum sp. GT1TLB (assembly GCF_051027445.1). Taxonomy (NCBI): domain Bacteria; kingdom Pseudomonadati; phylum Pseudomonadota; class Gammaproteobacteria; order Methylococcales; family Methylococcaceae; genus Methylocaldum; species Methylocaldum sp. GT1TLB. Next base: position 2,742,849 of record NZ_CP194898.1, on the reverse strand, counting down.
GCGAGACTGCCGTCCGTCTGCCACATCTCTGTCACAACTGATTTGGCGCCTTCTGCCAGACTCAAACCTTCTGTGACTTTAGAGCGCACTGTGTAATCTTGATAAGCCGGCAGTGCGACTGCCGCCAAAATGCCAACGATGGCCACGACGATCATTAACTCGATCAAGGTGAAACCTTGTTGTGCTTTTTTCATAACGTTCATGACAATGAACTCCTTATGTTTATGGGTGGAAACAAGCTGTAAAGCTGCGAGTTCAAAATAAGCAGCTTGCGTGCCATCGACGAAAGCCCGCCCTGGGCGCTGGTTCGTTCGGTTGGGCAGGATTTTTCCTGGCGAGGGTTGTCTTCGGATGGTCGGAAAGTGACGCAAATGGTCACTCCTTCTTTTCTGGCTCTGTTCGTGGCTCCGCGTCCGCGATGGGTGGGCCGGCAGCCCGCGTAGGGCGCAATAGGGTACTCCCGTATTGCGCCGCATGAATGAGGCTTCCTATGCGGCGCAATACGCTAAGGCTATTGCGCCCTACATGTTTGCTCCGTAGTGCGAACAAGCCTGGTTTGGTAATTTTGCTGAACGCTAGACCGCTCACTGTACCGGAAACCGCTCGACGTATCGGTCCCCCATCCCATAGATTACGTGCGACTTGCTGAAGCAACGATGATGGAGTGCTTAACTTTGGCCTGCGAAGAATTATCCTCACTTCTTCTCCAACTGCCGACTCAAGTCCAGCAATTGTTGCTCGAACTTTGGCAGAGACTCACGGATGGTGTTCCATACGACTTCCACGTTGATCTCGAAATAGCCGTGGACGATTCTGTTTCGCATACCTCGCATCGGTTTCCAGGGTATTTCGGGGTGCTAGGCAGCAAAATCCGGATACTCGTTGACTAATTTGGTGGCTGCCTCGCCGATGACCAAAAGATTCAGCCCGCGTAGAGCGCAATAGTTTCAGTGTATTGCGCCGTATGGGAAGTCTTATTCATGCGGCGCAATACGGGAGTACCCAATTGCGCGCTACATGTTCTGGAACACTGTTAAGAAGGTGTTGTCCGACTTTATGGGGAAGGTCAAAGATATTCAGCACGAACTGTAACAGTCCGAGTTGGGCGCTTTAATGTTCGCGCAAGAAGAATCACTGATTAGTCAGCTTCTAGTCCATAGTTCTACGCTTTCGATAGAATCAGCATTCTCAAAAAATTGCAAATCTTCAGTTCTAAAGAGGGCATGCGAGCTCTCATGACCTGATGAGCAACGTTATCATCCTGTCCAGGTGATAGGTATGTACTTAACGCTGACCACTGAAGCTGGACGGCACAAAAATTCATCAATGGACAAAACCCATCCAATCCTGTCCGTGAGAGTTGCCCCCTTAGGATCAATTTGCTAGCCTATGCCTAGCATAGGCCAATTATCCGATAGGAGGGCTGTCATGTATATTGAACGCCATGTCCGTTTGTTCAAGAACGGTCGCAATCAAGCGCTGCGGATTCCCCGCGAATTCGAGCTTCCGGGTAATGAAGCCATCATCCGCAAGGAAGGGGATCGACTGATTGTCGAACCTGTCCAGCGTCGCTCGTTGCTGGCGCTTCTCGCCACCTGGGAGCCGCTGGACGAGGAATTTCCGGAAATCGAGGATTTTCCCCCGGAGCCCGTGGATCTTTGAGCATGGCCGATCATTGCTATCTGCTCGATACCAATATCCTGTCCAGCATTGTTAAGCACCCGGCCGGCGCGGTGGTGAATCGCATCTCAGCGGTAGGGGAAATCGCCGTCTGCACCAGCATTGTCGTCGCTTGCGAACTACGCTATGGCGCTGCTAAGAAAGGCTCGCCAACCTTGTCGCACAAGATTGAACAGCTGCTTGCGGCGCTTGACGTACTCCCGCTGGAAGATGGAGTTGATCGGAGCTATGCCGACTTGCGAGCGACATTGGAGAAAGCCGGCACACCGATTGGAGCGAATGATTGCCTGATTGCGGCACATGCGCTATCGCTGGGTCTCGTACTGGTAACCGACAACATGAATGAGTTCCGCAGAGTACCCGGCCTCAAAGTGGAAAACTGGCTGACCCCATGACCGTCCGCCTTACCTGGATATGGGGGCGAGATAAAGGCGATTGCACTGCGGCTTTGGCGTCCGCATGTTTGCCCTGGGATGCGGTAATATCAGCCTGAGATTTTGAATGTTCCCAACGAAGGAGGCCGCCCATGGGGCTTGCACTTCGCGATTCCGAACGTCATACCTACGGCGATTATCTATCCTGGCCGGAAGGTGTCCGCTATGAACTGATCGACGGCAGGGCCTATCTCATGGCGCCCGCCCCGAATCTGGAGCATCAGGATATAGCCGGGGAGATTTACCGGCAATTGAGCAATGCCCTGGAAGGCAAGCCTTGTCGCGCCTTCATTGCTCTGGTCGCTGTCCGTTTGTCCAAGGCTGGCGAATCGGACGAAGCTATCGATACCGTGGTGTAGCCAGACGTTATGGTTGTGTGTGATGAATCCAAGCTGGACCGACGCGGAGTGAGAGGCGCGCCGGTGTGCGGGAATATTGGCTGGTGCATCCAACGGACCGGATGGTTACCGTATATCGGCTGCTAAATGGCGAATATGGTAAGCCGGACGTTCAGGAGCTTTCGCGCGAAACCCGCGTTGGCGTGTGGCCGGATGTTGCGGTGGCTTGGGATGACCTGGTTCGCCGCTTGCCGCGACCGGAATTTTGACGAGAACAATAAAGCCCCGGTGCGCTCCATGCACACGGGGTTATCGCCCGCTTGGTTGGCTATCAAGACAGATCGTGGTGGTTATCACGCGGGGTGCGGCAGGCTTTCGTAATTTTGCGGAACGCCGGACCAATCAGGGTGCCGGGAACCGTTCGGCAAGTCGATCCTCACTCCAAGGTAATGCGTCGTCAACCAAAGCGCCGATGGCGGGGTGTTTGTCCTAGGTTCGGGAAACATTATCCAGGCTTTTTCTTCAACTGCCGATTCAAGTCCAGCAGTTGTTGCTCAAGCTTTGGCAGAGACTCACGAATGGTATCCCATGCGACTTCCAGATCGATCTCGAAATAGCCGTGGGCCATTCTGTTTCGCATACCTCGCATCGGTTTCCAGGGTATTTCGGAATGCTTGGCAGCGAGGTCCGGATATTCGTTGACCAATTTAGTGGCCGCCGCGCCAATGACCAGAATATTCAGTATCACCGCCTGCTGCGTCTTACGGATCAGCGAAAAAGTTCTCCTTTGTCACTCCGTTGGTGTATTCGCGTGCCAGCCGGATGGCTTCAAGCATATGACCCAGGTAATCAGCCGCACGAAGTCGGTGTTTGTCGTCGCTCACAGCGGGGCGGCCTCCTGGAGAACCTTGCTCCGGATTTCCGCAGGGAGGTCTCCGGGCGTAAGCAGGTCGACCGGCACGCCGAGTAACTCTTCAAGCGCGATCTGCAGTCCACCGAGATCAAGCAGCGTCGTTCCGGGAAGGGGATCGATCAGGATGTCGAGATCGCTCCGATCGGTATCCTCGCCGTACAGAACAGAGCCGAATACGCGAGCATTTCGGGCACGGCTTCGGTCGACCAACCGACGGATATCTTCACGATGCGCTTGCAGAGCTTCGGAGGGTTTCATGTGAATAGGCTAGACGCTTGTAATTTGTGGAGCGTTTAACCGGTAGCGCAGGCGTTGTTCATCCAACTGGCGCCCTTTGACTGGGCTTAAGAGGTCATCTATATATTATGTATATTTTGCCACCTTTGAGTTCCTTGATCCGAATTCTCTGTGAGCGAAAAACAAAAACCCCGGATGCGCTCCATGCACCCGGGGTTATCGCCTGCTTGGTTGGCTATCAAGTCACGTCCTGGTGGTTATCCCTAGAGGATAGCTGTCCTTACCTCCTTGTCGGCGACTGAATGAGTGTGGCAGAAAATTCGTTTCAGACTAAGTCGGAAAATGCTGAAAATTGTGTAAGCTTTGGCTTACATGCGGAGCGGGGCGTCCATTGTCGTGAATCGGGCTTAGCAAGACCGCGTGGCCGTTATATCATTAAGGGCCGATTTATTATTCAGAAGATCTCTTGCCGTTCATGATTAGCCGTATCGCCGATGTTGACCGCAATACACTGGAAACCCAAGTGCGGGTTTGTCTGAACCTGGATGGAGTCGGCACGGGTGTTTTCGAAACCGGTGTTCCTTTCCTCGACCATATGTTGGATCAGGTGGCACGGCACGGATTGATCGACCTTGAGGTACGTGCGAAAGGCGATCTGCACATTGATGCCCACCACACGGTGGAAGACATCGGCATTACGCTGGGCCAGGCGGTGGAAAAAGCTTTGGGGAGCAAAAAGGGGATACGGCGTTACGGTCATGCCTATATTCCCCTGGACGAAGCTTTGTCGCGCGTCGTGATTGATTTTTCCGGGCGGCCAGGTTTATCTTACGACGTAACTTTTACGCGTGCCCGGATAGGCGAATTCGATGTCGATTTGTTTCTCGAGTTTTTTCGGGGATTCGTCAATCACGCAAAAGTCACCTTACATATCGATAATCTGAAGGGACAAAATGCCCACCATATTGCCGAAACCGTGTTCAAGGCTTTCGGTCGTGCCATGAGAATGGCCATAGAACCGGATACCAGGATGCAGGATGTCGTCCCTTCGACTAAAGGAATGATTTAGAAAACTTATACGGGACTCTCGTTCGATTCGCTTTTATCCATGTCTTCCGTTGCAGTCATCGATTATGGGATGGGAAATCTGCATTCCATAGCCAAGGCGCTTCAACACGCCCACTCCAAAACCGCCGTGATCGTCACGGACAATCCCGAAACAATTCTCAAAGCCGACCGGGTCGTATTCCCAGGGGTCGGGGCGATCCGCGATTGCATGAATGCATTGGCTGATCGGGACCTCGTAACCATCATCGAACGGGCGGCGGCCTCGAAACCGCTCTTAGGTATTTGCCTGGGGATGCAGGCCCTGCTCGAGGAAAGCGAGGAAAACGGCGGAACAGCTTGCCTGGGTTTGATTCCCGGCCGGGTCGTACGCTTCGCCGATGGAGTGGCAGACGCTGCCGGTCAGCCCTTGAAAATTCCACATATGGGATGGAACCGCGTCAGCCAGCAGGAGGCCGATCATCCGTTATGGCGAGGCATCGCTTCCGACAGTTGGTTTTATTTCGTTCACAGCTACTTCGCGCGACCGACTGATTCCCGAAACGTTGCGGCGACCACCGACTATTCGGAACCCTTCGCTTCGGCGCTGGCGCGCGAAAACATCTTTGCCGTTCAGTTTCATCCTGAAAAGAGCCAGGAAGCCGGATTGCGATTGCTGGCTAATTTTCTAAACTGGGACCCGGGGCGATAAGGCACCGATCATTCACTCTATCCGTTACTGAGGATTTTTTTATGCTTTTGATACCTGCTATCGATCTGAAAGATGGCAAGTGTGTCCGTTTGCGGCAGGGCCGCATGGAAGACGATACGGTTTTTTCCGACGACCCGGTGGCGATGGCGGGGAAATGGGTGTCGGAAGGGGCGAAGCGCCTTCATTTGGTGGATTTGGACGGTGCCTTTGCGGGGATTCCGCGCAATGCGGAGGTTATCCACGCCATACGCGAAGCTTATCCGGATGTACAAATCCAGGTGGGCGGTGGAATCCGGGATGAAGAGACGATTCAGGGTTACCTGAACGCCGGCGTCGATTACGTCATCATTGGTACCAAGGCAGTCAGTGCGCCTCATTTCGTGCGGGAGGTCGCGGCGGAGTTTCCGAACCATATTATCGTCGGTCTGGACGCGAAGGACGGCAAAGTAGCGATAGACGGCTGGTCGAAGTTGTCGCATCACGATGTGATCGATTTGGCTCAAAAATTCGAGGACGATGGCGTTGAAGCCATCGTTTACACCGACATCAGCCGGGACGGCATGATGGAGGGCGTCAATGTCGAGGCAACCGCAAGGCTGGCTCGCTCCATACGCATTCCGGTGATTGCGTCGGGCGGCATCCGGAGTATTCAGGATATTCACGCCCTGGGCAGTGTGGTTGGCGACGGCGTCATGGGCGCCATAACCGGCCGCGCTATTTATGAGGGCACCCTTAACTTTGCCGAAGCCCGTAAAGTAGCGGAAGAATACTGATCCATGCTTGCCAAGCGCATTATCCCCTGCCTGGACGTCGACAATGGACGCGTGGTCAAGGGCGTCCGCTTCGTCGATATCAAAGATGCGGGAGATCCCGTCGAGATTGCTAGGCGTTACGACCGGGAGGGCGCGGACGAACTGACTTTTCTCGACATTACCGCCAGTTCGGACAATCGCGACACGATGGTGCACGTGGTGGAGCAAGTGGCGGGCGAAGTGTTTATCCCCCTTACGGTAGGAGGCGGCATCCGAACGCTCGAAGATATCCGCCGCATGCTGAATGCCGGCGCCGATAAGGTCAGTATCAATACCGCCGCAGTCGCCCGGCCGGAGTTCGTGCGCGAAGCGGCGGAGCGTTTCGGCTCTCAGTGTATCGTCGTCGCTCTCGATGCCAAGCAGGTGTCCGAAGACCCAAAGCGGTGGGAGATCTTTACTCACGGCGGGCGCAAGCCGACCGGCCTTGATGCCATCGAGTGGGCGCGTCGCATGGTGGCTTACGGAGCCGGCGAAATCCTCTTGACCAGCATGGATCGGGACGGCACCAAACAAGGGTTCGATCTGGAACTGACTCGCGCAATCAGCGAGGCCGTATCCGTTCCGGTGATCGCCTCGGGCGGTGTCGGCAATTTGCAGCATTTGGCCGACGGGATCTTGCAGGGCAAAGCCGATGCGGTGCTGGCAGCCAGCATTTTCCATTTCGCCGAATACACCATTCGGCAGGCCAAGGAATACTTGGCGGCTCAAGGCATCGAGGTGCGGCTGTGACGGAACTGGCGTGGCTCGACGAAATCCGCTGGACGTCCGAAGGGCTGGTTCCCGTCATTACGCAGGAGGCGGCCACGGGGCAGGTTCTCATGTTCGCCTGGATGAACCGGGAAGCTTTGCGGCTTACCGCCGAGGAAGGCTATGCCGTCTACTGGTCGCGCTCGCGGAATCGGCTTTGGCGGAAGGGCGAGGAATCCGGGAATCGGCAGAAAGTTCTGGAAGTTCGCCTGGATTGCGACGAGGATGTGATTTTGCTCGCGGTCGAACAGGCCGGCGGAATCGCCTGTCATACCGGACGGCATCACTGCTTTTTTCGGGTGCTGCGGGATGGCTGCTGGGAGACGGTGGAACCTGTCCTGAAATCTCCGGAAACGATGTATAAGCGCTGATATGGACGTGTTGAAGGAGTTGGCTAGGGTGCTCGAGGAACGGAAATCTCAGGATCCGCAAAAATCCTATGTGGCGAGTCTTTATGCCAAAGGGCTCGATGCTATCTTGAAAAAGATCGGCGAGGAGGCCACCGAAACCGTAATGGCCGCCAAGGACGGAAACCTCGACAAGATTGTCTACGAAGTTGCGGATTTGTGGTTTCACAGCCTGGTATTGCTCGCTCATCAAGGGTTGAGTCCGGATCAGGTATTGGCCGAATTGCAGAGGCGGTTCGGTCTCTCGGGGCTCGAAGAAAAAGCGGGACGCGACGACAAGTCCGGTTAGAGCGTTTTTCACCGAAGTTCAGTGGTAAGGATAGGGAAATTCGTAGGTCGTTGAGGAGCTTTGTCGGCAAAGGATTGCCGACCTACGAAATCTAAAGCGTTTTTCATCGCGGTATAGCGGCGGGCATAGGAAAACCGCCCCGTACCCAGTCGAAGTAGGTCGGCAATCCCTTGCCGACGCTCCGCCGGACGTTCATGGAATCGAGCCGAAACGCAGATGCAACGCCCAGGTCGTTGAGCTGCCCGCGATCAGGAAGCCAAGCACCGCGATCCAGGCCTTGCGGCGATATCGTTTGGTCAATGTGCCCTGTGGAACGACCGATAGCAGATAAGGACGGCCATAACCGGGCTTTTTCATCAGGTGGAACTCGGTTTGCTTCGTTCTTTTGCGCCAGGATGCCATGACTTCACGCTCGGCGTGCTGCCGGGCGATTTCCCACTCCTCCGCATCGATCTCGCCGTCGCCGTTCTTGTCGAAGCGCTTGAGAAGCTCGGAACGGTTTCTCTTCCAGCGGATTAACAGATCGCCTACCTCGTTATGGAAGCTGGTGCCTTCGGAACTTCCGAGAGACACGAACTGACCGATCGCATAAAGCGGATCGTTTGCCTCGATGCGGTATTCCGTGTAGCGATACGGTCCGGACGAGAACAGTGAATCCCAAAATCCGGTTTGCAGCGGTGGGTATCCTGGTCGCGCGAGCTGCCCGCGCCATTTGAGTCGAATGGACGGCGTGACCTCCGCGCCTTCGGGATCGACAATGCACCGTCCGGTGTCGTCTTCCAGGTGGAAGATGGCCTCGCTAACGCCGCTCTCAATGGTTTGCCATCGTGTCGTGCGGTGGCCGTCTTCATAGTCGGTCACTTGCTTTTCAACTTTGTAACTGTACCAAACGCAGCGTGCGCCGCTAAGCGGGGCATGGATCGGCTCGCCATCCATCAATTGGGCTCGACCGTCGAGTTCGACGTAACCCTGGGCTGCCGACCGGACCTTGGCCGTGGGCGTGTCGGCGATCAGGCGAGCGCGATGTAGCCAGCGGAATGCGAGAAAGAATAAGGCCGCTCCGGTCAGGGCGACAAGCCCTGTCGCCAGCCAGAAGTGCTGTGGAGAGGATTCGAGGATGAGGTCGCGAAATAGCACGGCTTTCGCCTTAGCCGAACAGCGCCTTTAGATCCACATCGCGTTTTTCTTCTTCCGTGAATTCCAGCAATTCGAAGGGTTTGAAGTTGAATAACCGGGCGATGATCACATCCGGAAATTCTTCCAGCCGGACATTGTTGTTATTGACGCTCTCGTTGTAGAACTCGCGGCGGTCGGCGATGGCGTTTTCTAGTCCGGTAATCCGGGATTCCAGTGCCCGAAAGGAAGCGTCCGCCTTCAGTTCAGGGTAACTCTCCGCTACCGCGAAGAGCTGCATCAATCCTTGCCGTAGCTGGCTTTCCGCCGCCCCCAGAGCATGCAGATTGGAGGACTCCCGTGCCGCAAAGATCCCGGCACGGGCCTGCATGACTTTTTCCAGCGTCTCCCGCTCGTGTTGCATGTACTGCTTGCAGGTTTCGACGAGTTTCGGCAATTCGTCGTGACGCTGTTTGAGCAGCACGTCGATGTTGGACCACGCTTTTGCGGTATCATGCTTCAAATTGACCAGCCGGTTGTAGATCAAGATGGCGTACACGATCACGAACAAGATCGTGCCGACCAGAATGAAACCGCCTACGCTCATAATCTCTCCTCGCGTTCTTGAAGTTGAATCAGGGCTTGGAGAAGTATAGACGGCGGGCCCGGCGCATCATTTGATCAATCGGAGTGTCGTAAGGTGACGATTCAGATTTATAACGGTGTCGAGCCGAAATTGGGAACAGGAACTTACATTGCCGACAGTGCGCTGGTGATCGGTGACGTGACATTGGGCAACGACGTCTCCATTTGGCCGATGGTGGTCGCGAGAGGCGATGTGCACCGAATCGAGATTGGCGACGAAACCAATATTCAGGACGGCTGCGTGCTGCACGTCACCCAACGAAGCCGCTACAACGAAGAGGGCAATGCCTTGATCGTCGGGCGGGGTGTCACCGTGGGGCACCGGGCGGTACTGCATGGGTGCACCATCGGTGATCTATGTCTGATCGGCATCGGTGCGGTGATCATGGACGGTGCCGTCGTGGAGGACCGGGTAATGATCGGTGCGGGGGCTTTGGTGCCGCCCGGCAAGCGTTTGGAAGGCGGTTTTCTTTACGTGGGATCGCCGGCGAAACAGGCACGCCCGCTCAAGGAGGCCGAGCTGGAATATTTAAGTTTTTCCAAGGACGGTTACGTGCGTTTGAAGAATCAATATCTGAGTGATGCCAGATTGCTTGGCGCTTAGCACTAGCGACCACGCTCCCGATTGAGAATGTCGATCACGGGATGCGTTTCCGGCCGTATGCCCCGCCAGATAAAAAACGCCTCGGCCGCTTGTTCGACCAACATGCCGATGCCGTCAACGCTGACATCGGCCCCCACATCTTTTCCCCATCGGACGAACGGTGTGGGCTCCGTCCCATAGGCGAGATCGTAGCAACATCCGCCGGCTCGGAGAATATTCTTCGGCAGATCCGGCAGTTCGCCAATCAGGCTGGCGGCGGTGGCGTTCAGAACGAGATCGAAGGATTCCGTGCCCAAGTCTGAAAAGCCGCATCCGGCGATCGGGCCGAGATCCCCAAACTCCTCTGCCAGCCGGACCGCTTTGTCGGGTGTGCGGTTGGCGATCACCAGGCAAGACGGACCTCGCTCCAACAGTGGACCAATAATGCCGCGGCTTGCGCCGCCCGCGCCCAAAAGAAGGACTCGGCGGTTTTCCAAGGAAAGTCCGAGATTGACCGTAAGGTCTCGCATCAAGCCGACGCCGTCGGTGTTGTCCCCGTAAATCGTTCCATCCGGACGTAAGGCCAAGGTATTGACGGCTTTGCTGCGTTCCGCGCGCTCACTTTTGGAATCGGCAATTTTCCAGGCGAGTTCCTTGAGGGGAACGGTGCAATTCAAGCCTTTCCCGCCACCGGCGAAAAAGTCTCGCACGCGGATTTCGAACGTTTCCGGCAGAACGTCTTGCGCGGTATAGGTCAGACGCTCTCCGGTCTGTTCTGCAAAAAGCGCGTGAATACGGGGCGATTTGCTGTGGCCGATGGGGTGACCGAAGACGGCATAACGATCTGCTGGCAGCATGACTAGGTGAATCCGGCGGAAATCTTGATGAAGACAGTTTTAGGTTTCAGCCTTTGCGCAGTTTAGGTGCTCTGTCTCATGGCGTCTTCGCGAAGCCATTCGGCAACGGTCCTGGCGTAATAGGTCAGAATGGCGTCCGATCCTGCGCGCTTGAGCGCCAGCAAAGATTCGAGCACGGTCTTGCGCTCGTCGAGCCAGCCGTTTTGTGACGCGCCTTTGAGCATGGCGTATTCCCCGCTGACTTGGTAGGCGAACGTAGGGACGCCAAAGCGGTCTTTGACGCGGCGGATGATGTCCAGATAAGGCAATCCCGGTTTGACCATGACCATGTCCGCGCCTTCCGCCAAATCGAGCTCGACTTCCCGCAGGGCCTCATCGGAATTGGCGGGATCCATCTGGTAAGTGTATTTGTCGCCGCTCCCCAGGTTGGCCGCCGAGCCCACGGCATCTCGGAAAGGTCCGTAGAAGGCGGAGGCGTACTTGGCGGAATAGGCGAGAATACGCGTGTGGACGAATCCTTTCTCTTCCAATGCGTCCCGGATTGCGCCGATGCGCCCGTCCATCATGTCCGAAGGCGCCACGATGTCGGCGCCGGCTTCCGCATGGGACAGCGCCTGTTTCACGAGTACTTCGACGGTTTCGTCGTTGACCACGTAGCCGTTTTGATCTACGAGCCCGTCTTGGCCGTGAGTCGTGAAAGGGTCTAGAGCGACATCGGTGATGACACCCAGTTCCGGCAGCTGTCGTTTCAGTAGGCGTACCGCTCGTTGCACCAAACCCTCAGCATTGTAAGCCTCGCGTGCGTCATCCGTTTTTTTGTCGGGTGACGTTACGGGAAAGAGTGCGATGGCGGGAATGCCAAGCCGAAAAGCCTTTTCGCTTTCGCGTAACAGCAAGTCGATGCTTAGTCGCTCGACGCCGGGCATAGAAGCGACCGGTTCCCGCCGATTTTCGCCTTCCAAGATGAAAAGAGGGTAAATCAAATCATTGGTGGAAAGCTGTGTTTCCCGCACTAAGCGCCGGCTGAATTCATTCCGTCTCATTCGGCGCAAGCGAACATTGGGGTAAGAAATGCTATTATTTAACGACATGGTGGCCGGTTTATTGCGTGGGACACAGAGGAACTCGGTAGTTTAGTGCATGCCGCCGAGTTATGATAAGAATATTAAAAAGTCAGCAGGAGTTTTTAAATGAAATTTACTAAGTCTTCCTTCGGCCTGGCAAGTTGGGCCGTTGCATTGTCGTTGCTGTTAAGCTTCTGGGGAGCGGCAGCGTGGGCGGAGGAAGGATTACTCCCTCCACAGCAGGTTATCCAGCACAGTGCCGACGAGCTGCAAACCACGCTGCAAAAGCCGGAATACAAGGGCGATTTCAGGAAAGCTACTCAGTTCGTTGATGGCATCATCGAACCGCATGTGGATTTCGATCGTGTGTCGATGTTGATTTTAGGAAAGTATTGGAAGACGGCGACGCCCGAGCAAAAAGAACGTTTTAAAAAGGAATTCCGGATGCTGCTTGTGCGTACGTATACCACCGCCTTTACCGAATACGCCAACTGGAAAATCCGTTATCTGCCGCTGCAGATGAAGCCGGAGGACAAGAAGGTTATGGTCCGTACCGAAATTCTCCAGGCGGGTGCTCAACCCGTGGCGGTCAACTATCGAATGGTGTTCACCAAAAACGATTGGAAAGTGTACGACGTATTGATCGAGGGCATCAGTTTGCTACAGAACTATCGTGCCAGCTTTACCGATGAGGTTGCCCGTACCGGCTCCCTCGATCAATTGATTTCACACCTGGCAGAGCGCAACGCTACCGCCATGAAAGAGCCGCTCGGGGCAGCGGGCGGCGGCGATAAAAGAGGCTCATAGCCAGTCTCTAGGTTTCAGGTAATTCTTGTACAGATTATCTTCGGCGCTACCTTCCTGCGGCTTCCAGTTATAGCGCCAATGCGCGATCGGCGGCAGAGACATTAGAATGGATTCTGTCCTGCCGCCCGATTGCAATCCAAACAAAGTTCCTCGGTCATAAACCAGGTTGAATTCGACGTATCGTCCGCGGCGATAGAGCTGAAATTCGCGCTCCCGTTCGCCGTAGGGCATATCCTTCCGTTTTTGGACGATCGGAACATAAGCCTTGATGTAATGATCTCCGACGCTGCGCAAAAAATCGAAGCAGCGATCGAACCCCCATTCATTGAGATCGTCGAAAAATAATCCTCCGATGCCCCGGGTTTCATTGCGGTGTTTGAGAAAAAAGTATTCATCGCACCAGCGCTTGAACTTGGGGTAAATATCTTCGCCAAAGGGAAGACAGGCATCCCGGGCTACAGTGTGCCAATAAATCGCATCTTCTTCGAAGGGATAATAGGGTGTGAGATCGAAGCCGCCGCCAAACCACCATACCGGCGTTTCGTTTTCCTTCTCCGCGAGGAAAAAACGGATATTGGCATGAGAGGTCGGGACATATGGATTCAGAGGGTGAATGACCAGGGATACGCCTACGGCTTGAAATGTCCGGCCTGCGAGTTCTGGCCGATGCGCAGTGGCGGAGGGTGGCAGATTTCTGCCGAACACGTGGGAGAAATTGACGCCGCCCTGCTCGAACGTTTTTCCGCCGGTCAATACGCGGGTTCTTCCTCCGCCGCCACCATTGTATTGCCAAAGATCCTCCAGAAATCGTGCGTCTGGTTCCTCGTTTTCCAGGGCGAGACAGATTTTGTCTTGGAGGTCTTGAAGATAAGCTTTAACTTGTAAGATATCGGGTGTGTTCATTCGGCGATCTTCCCGTAAAAGTCGAGTGTGGATGGGAGTCTCCGGGATGTTGTTCGGCTCGAGCGCTTTGCGGCTTTCTTCTTCTAAATGGACGACGAGATTGTAGCACGGTGGAATAGGGATGTTGTTGCCTCGAAAACATTATGAGTCCCGAAGGGGAAACGGAAACCAACAAGGTAAGCGGCGCCCCAAAGAATGGCGGCAACCCATTGAACGAGAATGTCCAATTGTAATTTGAGCCTGAAGGTTTATTCGGATCTGTTTTCGGTGCTTGGCCGGCCGTACTTGCGTACTTGGCTGGACGGGTTGCCGACTCGGTTGGACGCGGTTTTTAGCTCCGCGCGGCATGGCGATTGGCCGGCTTGGCAGGCCGCACTCGATGGCCTGCCAAAAATCGATGCGTCCGTGGTCGATTTGAATGCCGATAGCATCCTTGTCGATGGGGGATGCAACGAAGAACAGCGGGACCGTATCGAGAGTCTGCTGCTCAGGCTTCATCCGTGGCGCAAGGGTCCATATGCCATTCATGGCATTCATATCGATACTGAATGGCGCTCCGATCTTAAATGGCGCAGGCTGAAAGATCATATTCAGCCGCTTGAAGGCCGAACCGTGTTGGATGTCGGCTGTGGAAATGGTTACCACGCCTGGCGCATGATTGGATGCGGGGCCGAGTTGGTGATCGGAGTTGATCCGACACTCTTAAATGTCGCGCAATTTCTGGCGATCAAGCATTTTGCCGGCGATTTTCCGGTTCATGTGCTTCCCTTGGGTATAGAGGACGTTCCGCTCAATCTTCGTGCCTTCGACACCGTTTTTTCGATGGGGGTGCTTTACCATCGTCGTTCGCCTTTCGATCATCTTTTGGAGCTCAAGGGCTGTCTCAGATCCGGCGGTGAATTGGTCTTGGAGACTTTGGTCGTCGACGGTGGGCTGGGTCAGGTTTTGGTGCCCGAGGATCGCTATGCGCAGATGCGCAATGTGTGGTTCATTCCGTCCTGCGCTACCTTGTTATCGTGGCTAAGGCGATGCGGTTACCGAAACGGTCGGGTCGTCGATGTGACGAGGACCACAGCCGACGAGCAACGCTCCACGGACTGGATGCGCTTTCAGTCTCTGTCCGATTTCCTGGACCCGGCCAACCCGGAACTGACGATCGAGGGCTTGCCCGCGCCGGTGCGAGCGGTGTTCATCGCCGAGAGCCCTTAGAATCGGAAACCACCGCTGGCGTAAAATTATCCCTCTATCCTTTGTTCCTCCCTCGCATATTTCTTCATGAAAACACCCTGTATCGGTTTTGTCAGCCTTGGCTGTCCCAAGGCGTTGGTAGATAGTGAACGCATTCTGACCAAGTTGCGTGCCGAAGGTTACAGCCTCGTTCCGACATATAAGGACGCTGATCTTGTCGTTGTGAATACCTGCGGATTCATCGATGCCGCGGTCGAGGAGTCCCTGGACGCCATAGGCGAGGCTTTGAAAGAGAACGGTAAGGTCATCGTTACGGGATGTCTGGGCGTTCGCGAGAGCGAGATTCGATCCCGCCATCCTCAAGTACTGAAGGTTACCGGCGCCCATGCCTATGAAGAGGTTGTCGAGGCGGTGCATGAGCATTTGCCGCCTCTTCACGATCCTTTTGTCGATCTGGTGCCGCCGGAAGGAGTCAAACTAACGCCTCGCCATTATGCTTACCTGAAGATCTCCGAGGGCTGCAATCATCGCTGCACGTTTTGCATTATTCCGAGCTTGCGCGGTGATCTGGTCAGCCGCCCCATCGGCGACGTGATGGCGGAAGCGGAGCGCCTAGTTTCGGCTGGAGTGAAGGAACTGCTCGTCGTATCGCAAGATACCAGCGCCTACGGCATCGATTTGAAGTATCGAACCGGCTTCTGGGGCGGGCGTCCGCTCAAGACCCGCTTCTATGATTTGGCCAAGGCTCTGGGGGAGTTCGGGGTTTGGGTGCGGATGCATTATGTTTATCCCTATCCCCACGTGGATGAAGTGATCCCGCTCATGGCGGAGGGAAAAATCCTGCCCTATCTGGACATTCCGTTCCAGCACGCCAGCGCCCGAATTCTGAAGCTGATGAAGCGTCCGGCAGCCGCAGAGGATGTCTTGGCCCGGATCGCCGAGTGGCGGAACATCTGCCCGGAAATCACGCTTCGCAGTACGTTCATCGTCGGCTTTCCGGGGGAAACCGAGGCGGATTTTGAGCAGCTGTTGGCGTTTCTTCAAGAAGCCCAGCTCGACCGGGTCGGGTGCTTTACCTATTCGCCCGTCAAGGGCGCGGTTGCCAACGAGTTATCCGATGTTGTGCCGGAAGCCGTGAAAGAAGAACGCCTCGCACGGTTTATGGAGGTTCAGGCTCAAATCAGCGCTGATAGGCTGCAGTCGAAGATCGGGTTGCAGGAAATCGTTTTGGTCGACGAGGTTGTGGAGGAGGGAGCGGTCGCTCGCAGCCGGGCCGATGCTCCTGAAATCGATGGCCAAGTATTTATCGATGGCGCGACCCATTTGAAGGTCGGCGACTGGGTCGAGGTGGTTCTTGAGGATGCCGACGACCACGATTCGTGGGCGCGTCTCGCAAACCGTTAGATTTGTAGGCGGCTATCCGGCGAAGAAAGATAGCCGCCTCGTTCTGCGAATCGAATCAGCCGTGGTGATGTCCGCCCGGGCCATGTACGTGGCCGTGATCCAACTCATCGGGCGTAGCATCGCGAACGTCCGTGATTTCAACCTCGAAATTCAAAGTAAGGCCGGCCATCGGATGATTGCCGTCCAGGACTACCTCGTCATCGTCTACGCCGATTACCGTAAGCAGCTGAAGACCTTCCGGAGACTGCGCTTGAAATTGCATGCCAGGCAGTATCTCTTGTCCCTCTTCAAAGGCCGTTTTCGGTACCGACTGAATAAGGTCGTCGTCTCGCAAGCCATACGCTTCTTCCGGCGGAATGCTGACCTTGAGCTTGTCGCCCACGGCGCGACCGGTTAACGCATTCTCCAGTCCGGGAATGATGTTGCCCATGCCGTGAATATAGGCCAATGGACCTTGATCCTTGGAACTGTCGAGGATGTCGCCGTCATCGCTGGTGAGGGTGTAGTGGATATGGACCACTTTGCGGGGTGATACTTGCATGAGATACCCTTGCTGTCGCGGTGGTTGAAATTCCCATCATAACGAGTTTTCACTATGATAGACAGCGTTTTTCCGATTTAGATCAAGCGACAAAGCGATAAGGAGATTTTTTGGGTTTCCCGGCGGGTTTGCTTTGTTCCTTGTAGATGAGATACACGAAAATCCCCATCAATGCTGTCAAAATCCCGCATTTCACCCGCAGCAGAAAATCCAGTTTCGCGATCCAGTGCGGATGAGAGAGGATGAACTCGTTCATCTGGCTGAACCAGTTCTCAAACATAAGCACGACTCCTCGAAATACTCTGGATGAGTGAACTTTCTTCTTAGAACCGATCTTACTCGTTTGAATCCGTAATTTTTCAAAAATCGGTGTTGATGATCTGAGCCGATCGACGCTGTTGTGATACGGAAGCAGATCGAGGGTCCGGCACGTTGAGTGTGCCCGCCGCCTAAGGTAACATTCCGGCTTCTTTTAGGTCTAACGAATAAGATACTCCTCTGCCAATCTTCAACTTCGTCAAAAGGTTGTTCAAATTGCCGCAGCCCAAGCCGGAGGCAGCGGTGAGCGTTAGGATTTATCCGCGATCTGAACACATGATTTCCCGATCGATGATCAGCGATAACGCGCTAAAGGTGCTTTATCGCCTGAAGAAATCCGGGTATCAGGCTTATTTGGTCGGCGGTTGCGTACGCGACTTGCTTTTGGGGCGCGAGCCGAAAGATTTCGACGTGGTAACCAGCGCGCATCCCGAAGAGATCAGGGCGATTTTCCGCAATTGCCGTTTGATCGGTCGGCGTTTTCGCCTCGCTCATGTGCATTTCGGCGAGGAAATTATCGAAGTGGCAACCTTTCGAGGGCTCGCAGGCGAGGAGAGTCACGGGGGGCGCATCATCGAGAATGGCCGCATCCTTAGGGATAACGTCTATGGAACCATCGAAGAGGACGCCTTCCGCCGCGATTTCACGGTTAATGCGTTGTATTACAACATCAATGATTTTTCCGTGGTGGATTACGTCGGCGGCATGGAGGATCACAAGGCCGGTATGCTGAGACTAATCGGCGACCCGGAGCAACGTTATCGGGAGGACCCGGTACGGATGCTGCGGGCGTTACGCTTCTCCGTCAAACTCGGCTTTACCATTCATCCGAGCTGCGCCGATCCGATCAAACGGTTTTCGAGTCTGCTACAGGAAATTCCGCCGGCTCGTCTTTATGAAGAGGTTCTTAAGCTGTTCTTGTCCGGTTATGCGGTACAGACTTTCGAACAGCTCAGGCACTACGGTTTGTTCGCGGCACTGTTTCCCGAGACGGAGCGGTGTTTGGCCAAGGAGCAGCAGGGGTTTCCGCTGACATTCTTGGCCAAAGCCTTGGAACGGACCGATCAGCGAGTGCAAGAGGGAAAACCGGTAGCGCCATATTTTCTGTTCGCGGCCTTGTTGTGGGAACCGGTTCGGGCGGGCGCGCAAGCCCGAATCAAGGCCGGAGAAAGCGATATTTTGGCCTATCAGGAAGCTGCGGGTGAGGTGATTGCACGGCAAGTTCGTCATACCGCTTTGCCCCGGACGGTCAGTCTACCGGCTCGGGAGGTTTGGGCCTTGCAGCCGCGTTTTGAACGGATTGTCGGCTCACGGCCGTTTCGTTTGTTGACCCATCCCCGCTTTCGTGCCGCTTACGATTTCCTGTTGCTCCGGGCCGAGACCGGAGAGGCCGAGCCGTCGCTCGCCGAGTGGTGGACTCGATTCCAGCAGGCCGACGAAGCCGAGCGGAAAGCCATGACGAGTCCCGGCCGGCGCCGCTCCGGCAGATCCCGGTCGCGTAAACGCAAATCGCGCTCTGAATCTTCTGCCAATGTTTCCGTCTGATCATGTTGTGCCATTCGATAAAACGGCGGCCTATATCGGTCTGGGCGCCAATTTGGGCGATCCCATCGAAACCATCAAGTCGGCGCGCTCGGCTATTAGTAAGATAGAGGGTATCCGGGAGTTGGCTTTTTCGAGCCTTTATTGCAGTGCGCCCATGGGACCGGGCGATCAGCCCGATTACATCAATGCCGTAATGTCGGTCGAAACGACATTGGGGCCGCTGGAGTTGTTGCGCGAACTTCAGGCCATAGAGACGGCTCACGGGCGGGTGCGCAAGGGCGAACGCTGGGGACCTCGGACGCTGGACCTGGATTTGTTGCTGTACGGGTGCGAAATCATAGCGAGCGAAGTGCTGACCGTCCCTCATCCGGGAATCGCGGACCGCGAGTTCGTGCTGTATCCGCTCGAGGAGATCGCGCCGGAGCTCGAGATTCCCGGCAAGGGGCGATTGGCTGATCTGGTTCGGAAGTGTCCGCAACGAGGATTGAGGGTAATCGAGCATGTATGATGCGGCCAAGGCTTTGACTATTCCGGATCTCGCGGCGATGAAACGGCGCGATGAAAAAATCGTGGCTCTTACCGCTTACGATGCCAGCTTCGCCAAACTCATGGACGATGCCGGCGTGGATCTGGTTTTGGTCGGCGATTCCTTGGGAATGGTCGTGCAAGGCGAGCCGACGACGTTGCCGGTGACCTTGGACGATATGGTCTACCATACCCGGTGCGTGGCGCGCGGAATTCGCCGCGCCGTATTGGCGGCGGACATGCCGTTCGCCAGTTATTCCGGTCCGGCGCAGGCGATCGATAGCGCCGCTAGGTTGATACGTGGCGGGGCACATATGGTCAAGATCGAAGGCGGGCGGAAGCGGGTCGAGATCGTTCGTGCCTTGGTAGAGCAGAATATTCCCGTTTGCGGTCACTTGGGGCTGCTGCCTCAATCGGTTCATCAGGTCGGCGGTTATCTCGTGCAGGGAAAAGAAGAAAAAGCCGCACAGGCAATCCTCGAGGATGCCTTGATTCTTCAGGAAGCGGGTATTAGTGTGTTGGTGCTCGAATGTGTGCCGGCGACCTTGGCCGGCGAGATTACGGCGGCTCTCGATATCCCGACGATCGGCATAGGTGCGGGTCCGGGCTGTGGGGGCCAGATTCTCGTACTGTACGATATGCTCGGCATCACGCCGGGCAAGCGCCCCAAGTTTTCCAGAAATTTTCTTCAAGGCGCCGAGGATATTCCGTCGGCTATCCGCAATTACGCAGACGATGTGAGATCCGGCCGGTTCCCGGCGTTGGACCACAGTTTTTAGCGGTTCTTTCGGCGGATAATCCAAGGCTCGTCATGCTCATTATCGAATCCATAAGCGATTTGCGCCAAGCCGTGCGGGAATGGCGTTCGAAAGATCTTTCCGTGGCTTTCGTGCCGACCATGGGAAACCTGCATGCCGGGCACGTGCATCTTGTCCGCGAGGCGAAGCAACTCGCCGATAAGGTTGTGGTGAGCGTCTTCGTCAATCCGACTCAATTCTCTCCCGGCGAAGATTTCGATGCCTACCCGCGAACGCCCGCGGAAGATTCGGAAAAGCTTCGCAGCGCGGCAGTCGATCTCCTGTTCATGCCTTCGGTGGCCGAGCTGTATCCCACGGGTTCGGGGGTTACAACTTTCGTCGAGGTGCCGGGTTTGTCCGATGAACTCTGCGGTCGGTTCCGGCCGGGACATTTCCGAGGCGTCGCCACTATCGTCAGCAAGCTCTTCAACCTGGTGCAGCCCGATGTCGCGCTGTTCGGCGAGAAGGATTATCAGCAGCTGTTGATAATCCGCCGTATGGTGGCGGATCTCGATTTTCCCGTGCGCATTCGCTCCGTCCCGACCATCAGAGAGCCGAGCGGATTGGCGATGAGTTCTAGAAATGCGTATCTCACGAGCGAGCAGAAGGAACAGGCGGCTATCTTGTATCGCTGCCTTTGCCTCGCGGCGGAGGCAATTTGCAGGGGCGATAGCGATTTCGACCGTATCGAACGGCAGCAGATCGAAACCTTGCAAGCCGCCGGATTTCGTCCGGATTATTTCAGCGTCCGGCGCGAATCCGATCTGGTACCGGCAGGACAGGACGATTCCCATCTCGTCATACTGGCAGCGGCCTGGCTGGGCAAAACTCGCTTGATCGATAACGTTCGGCTGACGCGCTCCTAATGAATGGGAGCGCTAATTCTTTCCGTTCAAGGCGGTCCTGATGATGTCGCTATTGACGAATCGGCCGGCTTCGGTTCGGACGAATTCCTCGAACTCCCGTGCCACTGCGGACAGGCGTTTGCCGGCCCGATGCACGATGTACCATTGGCGCATGATGGGAAACGATTCCGCATCTAAAACGACCACCCGGCCGTCTTCCAGTTCGCGTTCTACGGTATGTATTGAAACAATGCCAAGCCCGAGTCCTTCTTCCACGCCCTGTTTGATGGCGCCGTTGGTGTTCATTTCCATGCTGGCGGAAATTTGCACGCCCTTTTCCGACAAGAAGCGCTCGACCGCATTGCGGGTGCCGGATCCCTGCTCCCGCATGAGGAAGGTTTCATGATTCAGTTCGCTCAACGGAATGCTCTTTTGGCCCGCCAACGGATGATTGGCGGGGGCGATGGCGACCAAGGGGTTGTCCATAAATGCTTCTGCCGTCAAGTCCTGATCCTCCGGCGGCTGCCCCATCAGTACGATGTCGGCCTCATTGTCGTCGAGTTGCTGGAGCAGCCCTTTGCGGTTGGTGACTTTAAAGCTGACCTTAACTTTCGGATAACGCCGGCAAAAATCGGCCAAAAGGCGGATAGCGAAATAATGAACGGTACTGGCAACCGACACGGCCAAACGCCCGCCTTCCGTGCCTTTCAGTTCCTCGATCAGTTGTTCGGCTTCTTCCAATTGCAACGAGATGGTGCGGCTCAGCCGATATAGTTCTTCCCCGGCCCGGGTCAGGTAAATTTTTTTGCCCAACCTCTCGAATAACGGCAAACCGATGACATCCTCGAATTGTTTGATTTGCATCGAAACGGCAGGTTGCGTCAGATAAAGCTCCTCCGCCGCGCGGGTGAAGCTCAGGCGGCGTGCCACCCTCTCAAAGACTTTTAACTGCCGAAGTGTAATGTTCATGCTTTCGCGCCAACAGGCAATCTATAAAGAATTATTTATCTTGAAAGTATGGACTCATTGATTCTTCTTATGCAATATCCTCAGGCCGGTGTTCAGTCGTGATCTTAAATTCAGCAAGGGTAGCGCAGAGCTTCGACGTGGCGGCAGTCTGCCACCGTCGTTCCGTGGACTATGGTTGAATTAGGCGTTTTCAGGGGGCGGCGGTGATGAGGTGGTTGGTCGATATCGCTTTTTGCCCGTACTGCGTCGTCGCCGCTTGCATCGGGTTGGATGCAGTCTGCCGTGAATTTAGGGTGGCCTCGTGGTCCATACATGCGCCCGTGCGGTTAGAATAACGAAATAGGAGGAGGCTCTCATGTCCAAGAAACATCCCGTCATCGCTGTCACCGGTTCGTCGGGTGCAGGTACGACTACCGTAAAACAGGCGTTCGAGCATTTGTTCTTTCGGCTGAACATTGAGCCGGCGGTGGTGGAGGGTGACAGTTTTCACCGTTACGACCGTGCCGAAATGCGTAGCCATATCGCCAATGCTCAAGCGGAGGGCCGGCATTTCAGTCACTTCGCCGTCGAGGCGAACTTGCTCGAGGATTTAGAAAGCTTGTTCCGGCAGTACAGCGAAACTGGCACCGGCAAGCGTCGCTATTACATCCACAACGAGGAAGAAGGCCAGCGTCTGGGGGGGTACAAACCGGGTACCTTCACGCCGTGGGGCGATATTCCCGAGGGAACCGACTTATTGTTTTATGAGGGATTGCACGGCGCTGTGAAGAACGAGGTCGTGAATATTCCGCAATATGCGGACCTCTTGGTGGGTGTGGTCCCCATCGTCAATCTGGAATGGATTCAGAAAATCCACAGGGATACTGCGGAACGCGGCTACAAGCCGGAGGACGTGACCGATACGATTCTGCGACGCATGTACGATTACGTGAAGGTCATCACTCCGCAGTTCTCCCAGACGGATATCAATTTTCAGCGAGTGCCTCTGGTCGATACCTCGAACCCATTCATCGCACGTGACATTCCGTCGCCGGACGAAAGCCTCGTGATTATCCGCTTCAAGAATCCACGCAAGTTCAACGTAGATTTCCAAAATCTTTTGTCGATGATCAAGGACTCGTTCATGTCCCGCTACAACTCGATCGTCGTGCCCGGCGGCAAGATGGGGCTGGCCATGGAAATCATTTTCCGCCCCATTCTCGAGCGGATGATGGAAGAGAAGAAAAATGCTTGACCGAGGCCGAACATGCGACAAGGCGGCTTTTTCAAGGCCGCTGTAAATTTGCGTATGCGAGCATCAGCCACTTGACTCCGGAGTCGGCAAAATTCACCTGAACCCTGGCTTGATTGCCATCCCCCTCGTACTGAAGGATAACGCCTTCCCCGAATTTTGCGTGGCGAACACGCTGTCCCAGCTTAAAAACACCGTTATTATCGGTGGTGCTGGGTGACGGCTGCGAGGAAGTCATGGGCCGGCCGATGCTTCCGCGCATGCGGACTTCCTGAAGATGTTCGGACGGAATCTCCCGTAGGAAACGCGAGGGGCGGGGATAGGTTTCCTTGCCGTACAGCCTCCGGGCTTCGGCATAGGTGAGGTAAAGTTTGCGCTTGGCGCGGGTGATGCCGACGTAGCAAAGGCGGCGCTCTTCCTCCAGGCGTCCCGGTTCTTCCAGCGATTGCAGGCTGGGAAACAATCCCTCCTCGAGCCCAGCGATGAACACCAGTTCGAACTCCAGTCCCTTGGCCGCATGCAGGGTCATGAGCTGAACGCAGTCCTCGAACTCGTCGCTTTGATTCTCCCCGGCCTCCAGCGCGGCGTGGGACAGAAACTGGTCGAGCTTCGAAAGCTCCGTGTCCAGTTGCGGCTCGTATTCGAACTGGCGGGCGGCGTTGACCAATTCGTCCAAATTCTCGATTCGCGCTTCGGCCTGTTCGCCCTTTTCCTTTTCATAATGGGCTCGGAGACCCGAGGTGGGAATAACATGCTGCACCTGTTCCCAAAGAGAAAGCTCGGCCGTGTCTCGGGTCATGGTCTCAATCAGTTGCAGAAAGCCGGCTAAGGGATTCCTGGCGCGGGTGGGCAACGCGGCGTCGCGGCAGAGCATTTCCGCCGCCTGCCAAAGAGAGCAGCGCTCCGAGCGGGCTAAATCACGGATCAAGTCGAGTGTCTTGGCGCCGATGCCGCGCACGGGCGTATTGACGACGCGTTCGAAGGAGGGGTCGTCATGGCGGTTGGCGATAAGGCGGAGATAAGCGAGAGCGTCCTTGATTTCTGCCCGTTCGAAGAAGCGAAGTCCGCCGTAGACCCGATAGGGAATTCCCATGGCCAGCAATTTCTCTTCAAACTGGCGGGATTGAGCGTTGGAGCGGTAAAGGATTGCCGCATCTCGGCGGGCGTTACCTTCTTGCCCCCACTGCTTTATCCGCTCGGCCACGAAATAAGCCTCTTCCTGCTCGTTGAAGGCGGCATATACCGAAATCGGCTCGCCGATGCCGCCGTCGGTCCATAGGGTTTTTCCGAGTCGGCCTTCGTTATTCGCGATGAGGGCGTTCGCGGCATTTAATATGTTGCTGGTGGAACGGTAGTTCTGCTCCAGCCGAATCAGACGGTGACTTGGATAATCCTTCTGAAATTTATGGAGATTCTCGACTTTCGCACCGCGCCAGCTGTAGATGGACTGATCGTCATCGCCAACGACGAACAGATTCTCGCGCTCGCGGGTGAGAAGCCGCAGCCAGGCGTACTGAATTCGGTTGGTGTCCTGGAATTCGTCTACTAGTACGTGATGGAAACGGCGCTGGTAATGATCCAGCACTTCGGGTGTATCCCGCAGGAATTCGTGGGCGCGCAACAGCAATTCGGCAAAATCGACCAGGCCCGACCGCTCGCAGAGTTCCTCGTAAGCCAGATAGATGCGCTGCATCTGTTTTTGGAATGGATCGTACGACTCCGGCAGGTGACGGGCTCGGCGTCCTTCTTCTTTGTGGGCATTGATGAACCATTGTACGTGGCGTGGCGGCCAACGGGCCTCGTCCAGGTCGAGACTCTTGAGCAGACGACGGATGAGCCGATGCTGGTCGTCCGAGTCGAGGATCTGGAAGGCATCTGGCAATCCCGCTTCCTTGGCATGACGGCGCAACAGGCGGTGCGCGAGTCCGTGGAAGGTGCCGACCCATAAGTTTTGAGCGGATATGTTCAGCAGACTTTCGATACGTCCGCGCATTTCGCTCGCCGCTTTGTTGGTGAACGTGACTGCCAGGATGCCGTGGGGCGACGTGCCTTCCACCTGCATCAACCAGGCGATGCGATGTACGAGTACGCGGGTCTTGCCGCTTCCGGCGCCGGCCAATACCAGAAGGGCCGGAGTGGGCGAAGTTACCGCCTCTCGCTGAGCCGGATTCAGGGGATCGATAATCGGGGTAATGTCCATGGTGCTATTTTAATGGAATCAGCTTGCGCGATTGATATGAAGCTTGCACAATCGCACTCTCTTTGAGAGAGGAGGTTAGCGATGAGTTTCGATATAAAAAAAATGACTAAACGCGAGCTCAACGTCGGGCTTAAAGACCAGAAAATCCGTTACGGTGTCGGCGCCGCACTGGCGCTAGTCTCGGTATTTCTGGCCAATATCCCGCTGTTGATCGTAGGCGGTATTCTATTGGCTTCTGCTCGTCTTCGCTGGTGCCCCGTCTATTCCGGGCTCGGTAAGAACACGGTAGATCCGACTGAAGAGCAAGCTAGTTCCACCAGTTCTCAGACGGATCATTAAACCGGCTTTCATCGACTGGACCTCGTCGGTCCCAGTGCTACACGGCGCAGGGAAGCGCCGAAATACTCGCCTTCTGCCTTGTCGCGCGCAGCGCCAAGTTGTCTTTGAATAGTCATGTTCGGTAACTCGCCGGCGCTTGAGTCCGCTGCCGAATCCGTCT
Organism: Methylocaldum sp. GT1TLB; assembly: GCF_051027445.1. Lineage (NCBI taxonomy): Bacteria > Pseudomonadati > Pseudomonadota > Gammaproteobacteria > Methylococcales > Methylococcaceae > Methylocaldum > Methylocaldum sp. GT1TLB. Next base: position 2,717,202 of record NZ_CP194898.1, on the reverse strand, counting down.
CCTCCCGCCTCCAACGATAGACAATTCGGGAAAGAATTCATCGTAATCAGTCTAAGTTTCGAGCTGAACTTCACGTAAGAATTTTACGTGGAGATTTAATAACGAACGATGAATTTATTGGGGGTGCATGTTGCGTATCCTTAAAGGCTTTATCGCTGTTTTTTTTCTATTTGGGGTTCCGAGTCTCCTTCCGGGATCTATAGTGCGAGATTCCGTCTTTGTTGTCCGGCTTCTGTTTGAAAACCCGCCGACCACTCTGCCGGTTCCCGTCGCCGGTGTTAAACCACGAAATCTGCAAGATACATGGGGAGCGATAAGAAGCGGCGGCCGAACGCATGAGGGGATTGACATCTTCGCTCCCAAAGGAACCCCTGTCCATTCGACTACGCACGGGATTGTTATGAGAGTCGGACAGAATCGATTAGGCGGGAATGTCGTCTCGGTGTTGGGGCCCGGCCGTCAGGTTCACTATTACGCTCATTTCGAACGTGTGGCACCGATCCGGGTAGGGGATATCGTATGGCCAGGCGATCTTTTGGGTTACGTAGGGAATACGGGTAACGCTCGCACTACGCCGAGCCACCTTCACTATGGCCTCTATCTTCCAGGGGGTAGAGCTTCAATCCATTTCCTCTGCTCGCCGGAAATTAGCCTTCGGTGTCGTTTCGCGTGTGCCGCGTTGTCGTTCAGGGGCAAGCGATTCTTAATATAAAGAAGCTTGGTCAACGTTTGCATCTATCGATCATTATAGTTTCTTGTGAGGAATCAATATTTATATAATTTTGATTATTGTAAACGTAAAGTGGCGTAATATGATGGAACCGCTGGCGATCATTAGTCGGTTGATACCCGCGGGAGGTTTAAATGATTGTGATGACTTGGGTTGAGCTTCTGTTAACTGGCTTGCTTGTGGCTTCCGTAGCCTTTTCGATTGGTTTCTGTATCAACAACTACGCAAACGTTAATAAAGAGGGGAGCATCGGATTTATGAAGAAGGCGACGAAATGAGTTTGCTTTCTCCGGGGCTTTTGCAGCCCTGGGGCGATGTTTTCCGATTCGTGCATGATCGATTTTTGTAATTTTCCGGGGGATGGTGGTCGTTAGGCCTATTCCTCGGAAAAGCTTCTCCACTCCGGAATGATCTTTTTCGTCATTGTCTGATCTAGTCGCCGCCAGCGACGCCGATTTCATTCAACTTCATCTGCAAATTTTTCGATGGATAGAGGCATTGCCTCTATCCACGACAGAACTCTATTCCCTTCATGGCGCGTATCCCAACCGATCAACGAGTTTGGCGTGACGGGTTTCGAGCAATATCGACCTTCGGGTTGGATCGCCGATCAAGCCCGTTTTTGCCGCGCTCGCGCAGTGAAAACTGACAATCCGCTGATTCACGGTTTCTCGTCGAGTTCATCGAGCACCGAAGGCTCTCTCGGTGTATGTAACAAATTGTTGATTATTAAAAAGAACCTTCCAGTCGAGGCGCCTTCGTCGAGGTTGGTTTCGACTATGCCATTGCCCCGAAAAAATATTCAAGGATCTTGCTTGACTTGGTTGCAGATGATTTCTATATTCCATTCAGGTGGTAATAAGTGGAAAAAAATGGAGCCCAATGGAAGTAGGGGGATTTCTTGTTTCGAGGCGTTAACTCCATCAATCTCGACGAAAAAGGTCGTCTGGCCATGCCTACGCGTTATCGAGCGGAGTTGCATGAGAATTGTGACGGCCAATTGGTGGTTACGGTCGGTCTGGACAAATGCCTCATGCTCTACCCGCTTCCCGAGTTTGAAGAGATTGAGCGCAAGCTGGTGAAGCTTCCTTCTCTAAATAAACAGGCAAAGCGTTTGCAGCGCCTGTTGATCGGCCATGCCACCGAGTGTGAGATGGATGGCCAGGGACGGTTCCTGGTTCCCGAGCCTTTGAGGAAGTTCGCCGGATTGGAAAAGCGTGTGGCGCTGATCGGTCAAGGTAATAAATTCGAGATTTGGGACGAGGATTCCTGGAATGCCTCTCGTGACGAGTGGATCGAAGAGGAGCGCCTGGAGAGCCTGGAGGACTTGTCGCCCGAGTTGGGATCTTTGGCGCTGTGAGTCAGGAAGATCGGGCGCACCGGCCGGTCATGCTGCGTGAGGTGCTGGATGGTTTGGCACTGAAGGCTGACGGCTTGTATGTCGACTGCACGTTCGGGCGTGGCGGACATAGTGGAGCAATCCTCGAGAGCTTGGGGCCGGAAGGAAGACTGCTGGCTTTGGACAAAGATCCCGAAGCCGTAGCCTCCGAAGAGGCCCAGCGGCTTATGACGGATCCGCGGTTTGCCCTCGAATACGGCAGTTTTGCGAGTCTGCGCGAATTTGTACAGCTCCGCGGATGGTCAAGTCATGTCGCCGGAGTGTTGATGGATTTAGGCGTGTCTTCGCCTCAGTTGGATGAGGCGGGCCGGGGATTCAGTTTTATGCGCGACGGTACTTTGGATATGCGCATGGATACCGGCCGAGGCATGACGGCGGCCGAATGGCTCGCGGGTGCGTCCGAGAGCGAGCTGGTCAGCGTGCTTCGGGATTACGGCGAGGAGCGTTATGCCCGGCGCATCGCCGGGGCGATCATCGAGAGGCGCTCGAAAAGCCCGATCGTATCCACGGGCGAATTGGTCGAGCTCATCGAAAAGGCCGTTCCCACGCGAGAAAGAGGCAAACATCCGGCGACGCGGAGTTTCCAGGCGATCCGCATCTTCATAAACAGAGAGCTGGAGGAGCTTGAGCAGGGACTGCGGCAAGCCATGGATGTACTAAAGCCCGGCGGGCGGTTGGTGGTCATAGCTTTTCATTCATTGGAGGACCGGATCGTGAAGCGATTTATGCGTGATGAGGAGCGCGGAGGGGCGGTGCTCTCGCATTTTTCCTTGCACCCTACCGAGCCTGGAAGGCTGAAGCGCATCGGTAAAGCTCGCATGCCGGAGCCGGAGGAAGTTCGAAGCAATCCGCGTGCTCGAAGTGCGGTCCTGCGCGTGGCGGAGCGCATCCAATCATGAGATTTCTGCTGATGTTGCTTGTGGTGGCCGTGGCCTCTGCCTTGGGTGTTGTGTACACCAAGTATCGCTCGAGGATGTTGTTCGCCGAGGTTCAGCAGCTCGAGCAGGAGCTGGACGCCTATGACGAGGAATGGGGACAGTTGCAGCTCGAGCAAAATACGTGGGCCGAGCATAGCCGTATCGAGAGGCTGGCGCACGGCCGCTTGGGCATGATGTTGCCTGCTAGAGAATCAATCATTTACATCAAACCTTAGACGTCGCGCCGAAATATGTTGATTATCCAACCCAGGCCGGTAAATGAGGCAGACTACAGCGGTCGCTGGTATTTTCTGTTGATCGTTATGCTGGTCGCCATGACGGGTTTGATCGGACGCGCCGTTTACCTACAGGTGTTGGATCGACAATTCTTAAAACGTCAAGGCGATCTGCGTCACGTCGGGATATTACCGGTGCCGGCGCACCGGGGGCGGATTTTTGATCGTAACGGAGAGTTGCTGGCCATTAGCACGCCGGTCAAATCCATCTGGGTCAATCCGAAGGAGTTCCGCGAGGCACAGATTCCGGCGGACAAGCGCAAAGCCTTGGCGGATCTTCTAGGCCTATCGTCCGGCGCGCTCGAGAAACACGTCGGAAGCGACGAGCATCGCAGTTTCGCTTATCTGAAGCGAAGGATAAGCCCAGAATTGGCCGACCAGGTGATTGCGCTGGGCATCGCGGGTGTTTATTCGGAGCGCGAATATCGTCGGTACTATCCCACCGGAGAAGTGGCTGCTCACCTGGTCGGCTTTACCAATATCGATGACAAGGGCCAAGAGGCGATGGAATTGGCCTACGACGATTGGCTGAAGGGCGTGGAGGGCGCCAAGCGGATAATCCGTGACGGCAAGCGGCGCGTCATCGAAGACTTGGAAAGCATCAGGCCGCCGGTACCCGGCAAGGATCTTGCTCTGAGCATCGATCAGCGCCTGCAATATTTAGCGTATCGAGAACTCAAGAAAGCCGTACTTCAGCATCAAGCGCGCTCCGGCTCTTTGGCGTTGCTGGATACTCAGACGGGTGAAGCGTTGGCGATCGTCAATCAGCCTTCCTACAACCCCAACAGCCGTACTCAGGTCAAGGGCAGTGCGTCGCGCAACCGGGCGATCACCGATATTTACGAGCCGGGTTCGACGATGAAACCGTTTGTTGTGGCCCTGGGCCTGGAGCTCGGACTGTACCGCCCCGATACCGTGATCGATACGGCGCCGGGTACGATGCGCGTGGGACACAACATCGTCAAGGATATCCACAACTATGGCGTTCTCGATGTTGCGCATGTCCTTCAAAAGTCGAGCAACGTGGGCGTCACGAAGATCGCGCTCAACTTGCCTTCGAAAAAGTTCTGGGCGTTCTATAACAATCTAGGTTTCGGCCAACCTTTGGAGACCGGTTTTCCCGGTGAGGCCAATGGTCGCCTTGCGGACTATCAAGGCTGGAGTCCGTTCGAACAGGCGACCTTGTCCTTTGGTTATGGCGTATCCGCCTCGACGTTACAGCTCGCGAGAGCTTACCTGTCCTTGGCCAATGACGGGGTGATGCCCATGGTAAGTCTGGTCAAGCGAAACAACTCACCCGAATTGCATCGGATCATGTCGGCCCAGACCGCTGGCGGCGTGCGCGCAATGCTGGAGCAAGTCGTGACCCGTGAAGGGACCGCGCTGAAGGCTGCCATTCCAGGCTTTCGCGTGGCCGGCAAGACCGGGACGGTCAAGAAAAGCGGGGTGGGCGGCTACTCATCTTCACGTTATTTGTCGGTTTTCGCGGGAATGGCGCCCGCAAGCAAGCCACGCCTAGTCATGGTGGTCATGATCGATGAGCCGTCAGCAGGCGAGTATTACGGCGGAGCGGTGGCCGCGCCTGTTTTCTCGCGTGTCATGGAGGGGGCTTTGCGATTGTTGAACATCGCCCCGGATCAGGGAGATATCATGCCAATCCTCGCCGCGCAGCAGGATGAGCCCGCATGACGACCGTCGAAACACAGATTCGGGCGCATAGGCTGGATGCCTTATTGTCCGGCTTTGTCGATGCTCCCGTTTCGCGTTCGGTTGAGGTCGGCGGACTCAGTCATGACAGTCGGCGCACTCGTCCAGGCGATCTTTTCGTGGCGCTGGCGGGACACCGTTCGCATGGCATGCGCCATGCCGAACAGGCGATTCGGCAAGGTTGTTCGGCCATCATTTATGATCCTGCGGGTGACGGCGATGTTTTGGCAAGGGGTATTGCCGGAATGCCCTGCATGCCGGTCGAGTCGCTCGACCAAAAAATCGGCTTTATCGCGGATCGTTTTTTTGGCGAGCCGTCCGCGTTCTTGGACATTGTCGGCATTACCGGCACCAACGGCAAAACCTCGTGTAGCCACTTCCTCGCCGATGCACTTTCGGCTAAAGCGCCGGCTGCCGTAATCGGAACTCTGGGCTGGGGGGTGCCCGGCTCACTCGAGATTACTCACCACACCACGCCGGACGCCATCGAAGTTCACGATCTTTTGGCTCGCCTGCACGGCCGAGACGTCAAGTTCATAGCCATGGAAGCCTCGTCCCACGGCCAGGTTCAGGGTCGACTCAACGGCGTCCGTTTCAAGGGGGCGCTATACACGAATTTCAGCCGTGATCATCTGGATTACCACGGTACGATGGATGCCTATCTGGAAGCAAAGTTACGTCTTCTGGCTTGGCCGGGGCTCGAATTCGCGGTTTTCAACGCCGATGATCCGATCGCCGACGCCATTTTGAGCCGGGCACCATCTCATCTAAAATTGGTCGCTTTTAGTTCGCGCGAGCGAAAAATCGAATCTGGAGCCGTGGTCTCCGTAAGCGTCGTACATCAAGATTCGCAAGGAATCGCTTTTCAGGCACGGTATCGTCAGCAGCTTGCCGATGTGTTCGCACCGGTCTACGGCGATTTCAACGTGGAAAATCTGGCTGCTTCCTTGGCCGTTTTGCTTGGTTTGGATTGCGAATTGCCCGAAGCAGCGGAACTGCTCAAGAATGTTCGCCCCGTGCCCGGACGCATGGAACGATTTTCCGAGCGAGGGCGGACCGCTGTCGTGGATTACGCCCATACCCCCGATGCCCTTGCCAGTGTTTTGAGGAGCTTGCGTCGGCATTGCGAAGGAAAGTTGTGGGTGGTTTTCGGGTGTGGCGGCGACCGCGACCGCGGCAAGCGGCCGCTGATGGGTGCCGTCGCAGAAGATCTGGCCGACGGCGTCGTATTGACCGATGACAATCCCCGCTCCGAGAATGGTGACCAGATCATCCGGGATATTCGGTCCGGTTGTCGTCTCGGTAATACCGTCACGATCCGCGATCGCCGTGAAGCCATCGCCTGGGCACTCGAACGGGCGGCTGTCGGCGACATCGTTCTGGTAGCTGGAAAAGGACACGAAGACACCCAAGAAATTCAAGGCCAGAAATATCCTTTCAGTGATCGCGAAGTGGTAATGGAAATCCTTTCCGCACTGGAGTTGCCGAGATGAAGATGCGTCTTTCCGAATTCAGCACGATTGTCGGCGGTGAGCGGCATGGCGACGATGTGGCATTCGAGAATCTAAGTATCGATACCCGGTCTTTGAAGCCCGGTGATCTCTATCTGGCTATTCGCGGAGCCCGGTTCGACGGCAACGAGTTCGTCGCCCAAGCGAAATCGGCGGGTGCCTGTGGAGCAGTGGTCGAGCGCTGGACCGATTGCGAATTGCCACAAGTGAGGGTCGAAGACGGACGAATAGCGCTCGGACGGTTTTCGGCGGCTTGCCGCGATCGTTGGACCGGTCGTTTAGTCGGCATCACCGGCAGCAACGGAAAAACGACCGTCAAAGAGATGATTGCGGCCATCCTGGGAGTTGCCGCACCGGTGCTCAAGACGCAGGGCAACCTCAATAATGATATCGGTGTTCCTTTGATGTTGTTGCGGCTGGCGGACGAATACCGTTTTGCAGCAATAGAAATGGGTGCGAATCATCCGGGCGAGATTGCTTACGTCGCCGGATTGGCGAAACCGGACGTCGCCGTAATTTCCAATGCCGGAGCGGCGCATCTGGAAGGTTTCGGCTCGCTCGAGGGCGTGGCGTCAGCAAAAGGAGAATTGATTGCTTCACTCGGGCCGGACGGTGCTGCCGTGCTTAACGCGGACGATCGTTTCTTCGGACGCTGGCGCGAAATGGCCGGCTCCCGGGAGGTCATCAGTTTCGGCTTCGGCCCCGATGCTGTGGTACGCGCCGATGCGGATTCCATACGAACGGGCATAAGCGACGGTAAGTTCCGCTCGTCCTTCGATCTTCTATATCAAGGAGGCCGTTATCCTCTGGCTTTGTCCTTGGCTGGAAATCATAACGTGACGAATGCGCTAGCGGCGGCAGCGGTGGCTTACGCACTGGGTTTCGATATCGAACAGATACGGACAGGGCTTTCCCGCGTTGTTCCGGTGCCGGGGCGCGTCGAGCCGGCAAACGGCATTCGAGGATCCTTGTTGATTAACGATGCCTACAACGCCAATCCCAATTCCTTTCGGGCCGCTCTAAATGTGCTACGGCAGCTTTCGGGCGAGCACTGGGTTGCCTTGGGCGCATTCGGCGAACTGGGTGAGGCGAGCGCGGAGTTGCACGCCGAGATCGGCCGCCAAGCGAAAGCGATGGGCGTGGCTCGGTTATTTGCCGTGGGCCCGAATGCGGACCGGGCGGCGGAGTCTTTCGGCGAAGGTGCTCTGTATTGCCAAGAGCAGGACCAGTTGATTGAACAAATACGACAGCAGATTAACGAGAACGTTGTGTTATTGATTAAAGGTTCACGCAGTCAACATATGGAGCGGGTAGTAGAGGCATTGCGGGAGCGGAGCGATCTATGCTGCTGATACTGGCAGAGGCTCTCCAAAAGTACTTCGACGTTTTTCGCGTCTTTCAGTATCTGACGTTACGAGCCATTTTGGGCGTGTTAACCGCCCTGATCATTTCATTCATTGTCGGACCGGTGATGATCCGACACCTCAGTAAATATAAAGTCGGACAGAGTATCCGGAGCGACGGGCCGCAGAGCCATTTTTCCAAAGCAGGAACCCCGACCATGGGCGGGGCGCTCATTCTGGTGTCGATAGCGATCAGCACCCTGCTTTGGGCCGATCTCAGCAATCGCTATGTGTGGGTCATTTTGCTGGTCACGCTGGCATTCGGCCTGGTGGGTTTCGTCGACGATTACAAAAAGCTGGTACTGCGCAATAGCGACGGCTTGGCCGCACGACACAAGTACTTTTGGCAGTCCGTGGTCGGTATGGCGGCAGCGGTGTTTCTTTATGGCACTGCCACGGTCTCGACCGAGACTCAGTTCATTGTGCCGTTCTTCAAGCAGGTTGTGCTGAACTTGGGTTTCGCCTATCCAATTCTGGCCTATTTCGTGATCGTAGGTTCGAGCAATGCGGTGAACCTGACCGATGGCCTCGACGGCCTCGCCATCATGCCGACGGTGCTCGTGGGCGGTGCTCTCGGCATCTTTGCCTACGTCTCGGGCAACGTGAACTTTGCCGAATACCTAGGCATTCCGTTTATACCCAAGGCGGGCGAGTTGGTGGTATTTTGCGGCGCCTTGGTGGGGGCCGGGCTCGGATTTCTTTGGTTCAACGCTTATCCGGCTCAGGTCTTCATGGGCGATGTTGGTGCCCTGGCGCTGGGCGCCGCTCTCGGAACACTCGCTGTTTTGGTCCGGCAAGAGATCGTGCTGATGATCATGGGCGGCGTGTTCGTCATGGAGACCTTATCGGTGATGCTTCAGGTCATTTCATTCAAGCTCACCGGTCGCCGTATTTTTCGCATGGCACCTATTCATCATCATTTCGAGTTAAAGGGATGGCCGGAACCGCGCGTGATCGTACGCTTTTGGATCATCACCGTGATTCTGGTCTTGATTGGACTCGCGACCTTGAAGTTGAGGTGAAAGATGGCGGCAAACGCAGAGGTTTATCTTGATGCCGTAAATCCATTGGACAAACTCGGATTGGACCGCCGCTCCGCGCGTGTTCTGATTTTCGGGTTGGGCAAGACCGGTCTTTCGGTAGCGCGTTTTCTGGCAGGCCAAGGTATCGAATTTGCGGTGACCGATACTCGGGAATGGCCCCCGTGTCTGGCAGAATTGCGCGAGACTTGCCCCGACGCCGGAGTCTTTCTGGGCGGCCTTCACAGTGCGGCATTCTCGGCCGCTACCCATTTGATCGTCAGCCCGGGCGTGCCGTTGGACCAGCCGAAAATCAAGGAGGCTCAACGGCGGAAGATACCGGTATTCGGCGATCTCGATCTTTTCGCATGCATGGCGAAAGCGCCCATTCTGGCGATCACGGGAGCGAACGGCAAAAGTACCGTAACGACACTAGTCGGCCTGATGGCGGAAGCCGACGGCAGGAATGTGCGAGTGGGGGGGAATCTCGGTACACCGATGCTGGAGCTTCTGGACGACCGAGCGGAGCTTTACGTTCTAGAGCTGTCGAGCTTTCAGTTGGAGCGTTCCTCGCTTTTAAGGCCGGACGCAGCGACCGTTCTCAACATCAGCCCCGATCATATGGATCGCTATCCGGACATCCAGGCTTATGCCGATGCCAAGCGACGAATTTTTCGCGGGCAGGGCGTAATGGTGCTGAATCGCGACGATCCTATGGTTGCGGCGATGGTGGAACCGGATCGACGCTGTGTGTGGTTCGGCTTGCGAGAGTCGGGTGTCGATTACGGCATTTCGGTCGCCGACGGAGCGGAGTGGCTGACAAGTCACGGCGAGTCGCTGATCCGGACTGAGAAAATCGGTATTCAAGGACGCCATAATGTATCCAACGCCCTGGCGGCCGTCGCGCTGGGAGAAGCGATCGGCTTGTCGCAAGCGGCCATGATCAATGCGCTCGAAAAGTTTGAGGGGCTGGCGCATCGCATGCAAACGGTGGCGGAAATCGACGGCGTCACGTGGATTAACGACTCCAAAGCCACCAACGTCGGTGCGTGCATGGCGGCCTTGGCCGGGTTGCATTCCAAGGCAATACTGATTGCGGGGGGGGATGGTAAGGATGCAGAATTCTCCGTACTCAGACCCGTAGTCGCCGAAAAGGTGCGGGCGGCGGTGCTGATGGGCAAAGACGCCCCGTTGTTGGAAACGGCGTTGAGAGATGTCGTTCCCACGGTCCGCGTCGAAAATATGCGTCAGGCGGTCCGGGCTGCACGGTCCTTGGCGCAGCGTGGCGATTCGGTTCTGCTGGCTCCGGCATGTGCCAGCCTCGATCAATACAAGGACTATCAGGAAAGGGGACGGGTGTTCACGGAAGAAGTCATGGGGCTTTCGCCATGAGGGCGAAAGTGACAGTCCGCGGGCGCGGGTTGGTGCTGCATTGGGGGGACCGGCGCTTTTATTTGGACACTGTCTTATTGGTTGCGTCCTTAGGGCTTCTGCTCCTCGGTTTCGTAATGGTTGCCTCGGCCTCTCTGCACCTCGGGGAGAAACTCGCCGAGGACAGCTTTTATTTCCCCCGACACCAGCTAGTCCACATCGCTCTCGGTCTTTGCGCCGGTTGCGCCGTCGCCTCGGTCAAGTTAGAGTCATGGCAGAAATCGTCGTTGAGCTTGTTCCTGTTTGGGCTCGTTCTACTGGTCGTGGTTTTGATGCCCGGCGTCGGCAAGGTCGTGAACGGGAGTTCGCGCTGGATCAACTTATTCGGCATACGGGTTCAGGTTTCCGAGGTATTCAAGCTCATCGCCGTCATTTATACGGCAAGCTATATCCACCGTCATCTCCGCACGGTGCGCGACTCGGTTCAAGGAATGATCCGGCCTCTGGCGCTGCTATCCATAGGTGCATTACTGCTGCTCATGGAGCCCGACTTCGGTGCGACTGCGGTAGTCATGGCGACGGCACTGGGCATGTTGTTTCTGGGTGGTGCGAGATTATGGCAGTTCGGCGTACTGCTCGGCCTAATGACATTTGCCGGGGTTGGGCTGATTTACAGCGCTGAATACCGTTTGAAGCGCGTACTCAGTTTTACCAATCCCTGGGAACATCCGCTCGATACCGGTTTTCAGCTTACCCAGGCCCTGATCGCGTTCGGTCGCGGCGAGTGGACCGGGGTGGGTTTGGGTTCGAGCGTGCAAAAGCTGTTTTATTTGCCGGAGGCGCATACCGACTTTCTCTTTTCCATCATTGGCGAAGAGTTGGGATTGGTCGGTACCACCGCTGTTATCTCGCTGTTTATGCTGATTGTTTGGCGTGCGCTCGTAATAGGTCAGCTGGCCGACCGGGCTGAGAACCGCTTTGGTGCGTTCGTTGCTTACGGCATCGGTATTTGGTTTGGACTTCAATCGTTTATCAATATGGGAGTGAATATGGGCATGTTGCCCACGAAAGGACTGACCTTGCCGCTGATGAGTTACGGCGGCGGAAGCATGATGGTTATGTGTGCGGCATTAGGACTTTTATTTCGGGTTCGGAGCGAAGCCCTCGAGGCTTATGCCGCGGCGCCCAGGGTTAGGGCCAAATGGGCGCACGTCTGATGATCATGGCCGGCGGTACCGGCGGTCATGTGTATCCGGCCTTGGCGGTCGCGCGGGAGCTTTTGGCGCGGGGGCACGAGGTAGTCTGGATGGGGACTCGGTCCGGGTTGGAGGCTCGAGTTGTGCCGGCGGCCGGTATCCCCGTGGAATGGTTGTCGGTGTCAGGTTTGCGCGGCAAGGGCTGGTTAGCCAAGTTGAGTTTTCCGTTCATGCTGACGAAAGCTTGCTTGCAGGCATTGTTCATTTTGCGTCGCGTCAAGCCGAGCGTGGTTCTCGGGATGGGGGGATTCGTCTCGGGGCCGGGGGGGCTTATGGCGCGTCTGCTGGGTATCCCCTTGGTGCTTCATGAGCAAAACCGCATTCCAGGAACTACCAATCGCTGGCTCGCCCGGAGGGCGCAAGCGGTATTGGAAGCTTTTCCCGATAGTTTCGCACCCAAGTTGGGAGCGCTCTGTACCGGAAATCCGGTACGGCAAGAAATTGTTTTTCTTAAACGAGAAATCGGGGCCGGATGGGACGAGCCCCTTAAGATTTTGGTTCTCGGAGGTAGCCAAGGCGCCAGGGCTTTGAACGAGATCGTGCCGGAGGCCCTCGCGAGGGTTGAGATGCCGATTCGCGTTTTTCATCAGACCGGAGAGGCGATGCGGGCAAAAACAGCGGTCCGGTACGCACAATTGAGACTGTCGGCGCGGATCGAAGCATTTGTCGAGGACATGGCCGAGGCTTACGCCTGGGCAGATTTGGTGGTTTGCCGTTCGGGAGCGATGACGATCAGTGAGCTGACCGCGGCGGGGTTGCCGTCGATCTTGGTTCCGTATCCATACGCCATAGACGATCATCAGACTCACAATGCCCGGTACCTCGTCGATAATGGAGCGGCCGTGCTGATTCCTCAGGCCGAGCTGTCCGCGGAGCGTCTTGCCGAAGAAATCACCGCCCTGATGCAGGAACCGGCCCGACTGAAGGCCATGGCGGAGCGCGCATCGGCCCTGGCGAAGCCGGATGCGGCCCAGGTGGTAGCCGAAATCTGCCTGAATGAGGTCGACCGTGAAGCTGCCTGAGCAAATCGCGGGACAATACGGCATGAACCGCATCCGTCGGATTCACTTCGTCGGGATCGGCGGCACCGGCATGTGCGGCATTGCCGAGGTTCTTCTAAATCTCGGGTATCAGGTCTCGGGCTCGGATCTTAATGAAAATGCCAATACACGGCGCTTGGCTGAACTCGGCGCGAAAATATTCTTCGGTCATGCGCCCGTGCATATCGCGGAATCCGAGGTCGTGGTCGTATCCAGTGCCGTCAATCGATCCAACGTGGAAGTCGATGCTGCACGTTCCCAGAAAATTCCGGTCATTTCGCGGGCGGAGATGCTCGCCGAACTGATGCGGTTCCGCTACGGCATCGCCGTAGCCGGCACCCACGGCAAGACCACGACGACCAGCCTGACATCCAGCGTACTTGCCGAAGCCGGACTCGATCCTACATTCGTTATCGGAGGGCGCCTCAACAGCGTAGGCACCAACGCTCAGCTCGGCAAAGGCTCCTATCTTGTCGCCGAGGCGGACGAGAGCGATGCCTCTTTCTTATATTTGCAGCCCATGATTGCCGTGGTCACCAATATCGACCGGGACCACATGGAGACCTATAGCGGTGATTTCAGCAGACTGAAGAGGGCCTTCGTCGAATTCTTGCATCATGTGCCGTTCTACGGTCTGGCCGTGCTGTGTCTGGACGATCCGGGCGTCAGGGATATTCTGCCGGAAATCAGTAAGCCGATGAAAACCTACGGTTTCAGTCCGGAAGCCGACATCCGGGCCGTGAATATCCGTCAAGACGGATTGCGTTCGCATTTTTCGGTGCTTAGGTCGGGGTGCGATGAACCGCTCGACGTGAGCCTAAATCTCCCGGGGCGGCATAACATATTGAATTCATTATCAGTAATTGCCATCGCTGGAGAATTGGGTATTTCCGACGAGATCATACAGCGTGCTTTGCTGGGATTTCGGGGTATTGGACGGCGTTTTCAGATCAATGCCGAGGTACCTTTCGGCGGCTCCTTCGTCACTTTCGTCGACGACTACGGGCATCACCCGCGAGAGATTGCGGCGACCCTCGACTCGGCGCGCCAAGCCTGGCCGGACCGGCGGCTGGTATTGGTGTTTCAGCCGCATCGCTATACGCGGACGCGCGATCTGTTCGAGGATTTTGTGCAGGTTCTGTCCAAAACCGACGTTCTGGTGCTACTCGATGTCTATGCCGCCGGCGAAGCGCCGGTAATCGGCGCGGACGGGCGGGCATTATCGAGGGCGATCCGGGTGCGAGGCCAGATCGATCCGGTTTTCGTCGAAAAGGTAAGCGACCTGGCTGAAATCCTTCCGGGCATAGTCGAGCCGGGCGATGTCGTTTTGACGCTCGGGGCCGGAAGCATCGGGCAAGTTGCTGTCGAATTGCCGTTGTGCTTGACCGACATGCCGGTCGGAGCAATCCAGTGACTGCGGTCTGCGAAGATGGGATAAGCGCGGTCAGTTCGCTCGGTTTAAGGGGCGAGATGCGCTATAACGAGCCACTGGCGAACCACACCTCCTGGCGCGTCGGTGGACCGGCCGATCGCTTTTACTTGCCGGCCGACGCGGACGATTTGGTTCTGTTTTTGCGTTCGCTGCCTCCCAATGAACCGGTTTTCTGGCTGGGCCTGGGCAGTAATCTGCTGGTTCGGGACGGCGGAATCAGAGGTACGGTTATCTGTACCCGAAATCGTTTGAGAGTACTCCGGCGTTCAGGTTCCGGACGCATTTATGCCGAGGTGGGCGTGCCTTGCGCTCACGTGGCCAGATTTTGTTCGGAACAGGAACTGACCGGCGCCGAATTCCTGGCGGGAATTCCGGGCACCATGGGCGGCGCCCTTGCAATGAATGCCGGGGCATTCGGCGGCGAGACATGGCCCCTGGTGGCGCGGGTGGTGACGGTCGACCGTTCCGGTACGTTGCGGGACCGCAGCGGGGGCGACTTTCTCGTTGGCTACCGCAGCGTGAAGGGTCCAGAGAACGAATGGTTTTTGGCTTGTGAGCTCCGGCTTCAGTCTGGTGATGCGGTTGCCAGCCGCGAACGAATCCGGGCGTTGCTGGCTAAACGAAGCGCATCGCAGCCCATCAATCTGCCGAATTGCGGCTCGGTGTTCCGGAACCCGGTGGGCGATCATGCTGCGCGCCTTATCGAAGCCTGCGGGCTCAAGGGGTATCGCATGGGCGATGCATGCGTTTCCGAAAAACACGCCAATTTCATCATTAACACGGGTGCGGCCAGGGCGGCCGATATCGAGGCTCTGATAGGGTTCGTCCAGACGACCGTTGAGCAGACATTCGGGCAGCACTTGATTCCCGAAGTTCGGATCGTGGGCGAAAAATCGACGAGGAGAGATTGAATGAGCAAGCGAATCCTGAAATCGGCTGAATTTGGACGTGTTGCCGTGTTGATGGGCGGTGCCGCCGCGGAGCGCGAAATTTCTTTGAAGAGCGGTCAGGCGGTTTTGGCGGCCTTGTTGAAAAATAACATCGATGCGGTCGGCATAGATGTAACGAGAAATCCGATACAGCCGCTGCTCGAACAACATTTTGACCGCGTGTTCAACGTGATCCATGGAAGGGGTGGCGAAGACGGCGTTCTTCAAGGGGCTCTGGAAGCCTTGGGACTGCCCTACACCGGAAGCGGTGTCCTGCCGTCGGCCTTGAGCATGGACAAGCTCAGGACCAAGCTGTGCTGGCTCGGAGCGGGATTGCCGACGCCGCGCTGGATGAAACTTCAAGGGCCGGAGGACGTAGACCGGTGCGCCGATCTGCTGGGATTCCCGGTCATCGTGAAACCCGCTCAAGAGGGTTCCAGCATCGGAATGGGGCGGGCCGAAAATAAAATCGAATTAATGGAAGCATGGGAACGCGCTTCACACTATAATTGCGCGGTTTTTGCGGAGGCTTGGATTGTCGGTCGGGAATATACAGCCGGCGTGCTCGACGGCGAGCCGTTGCCGTTGATTCGCTTGGAAACGCCCCATTCTTTTTACGATTTCGATGCCAAATATCGCGCCGAGACCACTCGTTATCACTGTCCGGCCGGACTTCCCCGTGAAGAGGAGGCCGCTCTCCAGAAATTGGCTCTACAAGCTTGCGATACGCTCGGCGTGACCGGCTGGGCTCGGGTGGATCTTTTGGTCGATCAAGATAACCAGCCGTGGTTGATCGAGGTCAACACGGTTCCCGGCATGACCGACCACAGCTTGGTTCCGATGGCGGCGAAAGTGGCGGGCTTATCGTTCGAGGACTTGACGTGGCGAATATTGGAAACGAGCTTCCCGCGTCGCGGAGAGGGCGATGCCGAGGCCTAAAGCGGTGCCCGTCAGGGCATTGTTCTTTTTTGGGGTCGTGGCTCTCTGCGGTCTGGCTGCCATGAGTGTCGATCTCGGGCAGATCAAGGGTTTCATGCCCATACGTTATGTGCGCGTGGAGGGGGAGATTCGGAATCTCGATGCGGCAGAGTTCACGAGGACTTTGCTGCCGTTGACCCAGGTCGGATATTTTCTAGTGGATACGCATGGCATTGAAGAAGCCGCCAAATCATTTCCTTGGTTAGACAGTGTTCAGGTTGCTCGGCTCTGGCCCGATACCTTGCTGCTGAAAGTCGTTGAGCAAAAACCGGTTGCCCGCACCAGCGACGGTGGGCTGATCAACGATCGCGGGGGGCGGTTTTCGCCCGGAAACGTCCAGTCCTATGTGAAGTTGCCGATCCTCGACGGCCCACCGGGACAGGAAAAGCAGCTTTTGAGCATGCTTTATCTATTGAACGGGAAGTTAAAGCAGAAAGGTATGCGAATCGATTCCTTGAAGCTCACGGGGCGGCGGGCGTGGAGCGCTCGTCTGGCCAGTGGCGTGGAAATCGAGTTCGGAAAACAAGATCCGGCTCTTGCGCTGGAACGTTTGCTGACGTTATTGCCGCGCTTGGGCGAAGCGCGAATTGCGGCGCTCCAGAAAGTGGACTTGCGCTATCCGAACGGGTTTGCAGTGATTTTCAGACCGCAATCCCAAGCGGATCTTGTTTCTCTGGCCCAACCCGATTGCATCGCGCGCGGCCGAATTCGGAGCAGGATATATACCTGACGTGAATTAAAAACAAAGATTCATTGCAATGGCTAGAAAATCAGATCGGAATCTCATCGTTGGCTTGGATATCGGTACCTCCAAGGTGGCTTGCATCGTCGGTGAGATAAACGAGGACGGTGAAATCGAGGTGGTCGGTATCGGTACCCATCCGTCCCGCGGCCTGAAAAAGGGTGTGGTGGTCAACCTGGAGACCACGGTTCAATCGATCCAGCGTGCCGTCGAGGAAGCCGAATTGATGGCGGGATGCCGGATTCAGTCGGTCTATGCGGGCATCGCGGGCAGCCATATCAGCAGCATGAATTCGCACGGCATCGTCGCCATCAAGGAGAAGGAAGTAACCCAGAGCGACGTGGATCGCGTAATCGATTCGGCGCGCGCGGTTGCCATCCCGGCGGATCAGAAAATCCTTCACATCCTGCCGCAGGAGTTCGTGATCGATAGGCAGGAAGGTATCAAGGAACCGGTCGGCATGTCGGGAATCCGTCTCGAAGCACGGGTGCATATCGTAACCGGCGCGGTCAGTGCGGCGCAGAACATCATCAAATGTATTCGTCGCTGCGGCCTGGACGTCGAGGACATCATCCTGGAACAGCTTGCGTCTTGCACGGCGGTGCTGACCGAAGATGAGAAGGATCTCGGCGTATGC
This sequence comes from Methylocaldum sp. GT1TLB, assembly GCF_051027445.1. Lineage (NCBI taxonomy): Bacteria > Pseudomonadati > Pseudomonadota > Gammaproteobacteria > Methylococcales > Methylococcaceae > Methylocaldum > Methylocaldum sp. GT1TLB. The sequence continues at coordinate 2,699,835 of NZ_CP194898.1, read as the reverse complement.
TTAGTAGACATCGGTGGAGGAACCACCGATGTGGCCGTATTCACCGACGGAGCCATTCGCCATACGGCCGTCATTCCTATTGCCGGAGATCAGGTAACCAACGACATCGCGGTGGCGCTTAGGACGCCGACCCAGTTCGCCGAAGAAATCAAGATCAAACACGCTTGTGCGTTAACCCAATTGGCCAAGCTGGAGGACACCATCGAGGTGCCCAGTATCGGCGACAGGCCGGCGCGCCAGATTTCCCGCTTGAATTTGGCTGAAATCGTCGAGCCTCGCTACGAGGAGCTGCTGTTGCTGGTGCAGCAAGAGCTGCGTCGGAGCGGTTTCGAGGACTTGATCGCGGCCGGAATCGTGCTGAGTGGCGGCAGCGCCAAGGTCGAGGGATTGGTGGAGCTGGCGGAAGAAATTTTCCACATGCCGGTACGCCTGGGTTTGCCGCAGTATGTCACCGGTCTGACCGATGTGGTTCGAAATCCGATTTACGCGACGGGCGTCGGACTGCTTCTATTCGGCAAGCAGCACCAGACGCTGGCGGGGAGGTATATGCCCTTGGGAACGGGCTTTAAAGGGTTGTGGGCAAGGATGAAGAGTTGGTTCACGGGTAATTTTTAGGATCGAAAATTCCCCGGAGTGGAAATGCAGTTAAGACGGGGTGGAAACAATGCAATTCGAACTAGTGGATTCTTATAGCCAAAACGCGGTTATCAAGGTAATTGGCGTCGGGGGCGGTGGTGGAAATGCTCTCAACCACATGGTCAACAGCCATGTCGAGGGCGTTGAATTCATATGCGCCAATACCGATGCGCAAGCTTTGAAGAACATTCGGGCCAAGTCGGTCATTCAGCTGGGAAATGCACTGACCAAGGGGCTTGGAGCGGGAGCGAATCCGGAAATCGGCCGACAGGCCGCCTTGGATGATCGCGATCGCATCATGGAAGTTCTGGAAGGTGCGGACATGGTGTTTATTACCGCCGGCATGGGCGGCGGAACCGGGACTGGAGCGGCTCCGGTGATTGCCGAGATTGCCAAGGAAGCGGGTATTCTTACGGTTGCCGTGGTCACCAAACCGTTTCCGTTCGAAGGCAAGAAACGGCGTAGCGTGGCGGAAAGAGGCATCGAGGAGCTCGGTCAATTCGTCGATTCGCTGATTACGATTCCGAACGAGAAGCTGTTGCCGGTATTGGGCAAAGACGTCAGCTTGATCAATGCCTTCGCTGCCGCGAACGATGTCCTGCTCGGCGCGGTGCAGGGCATCGCCGATCTCATTACCCGGCCGGGGCTCATCAACGTGGACTTCGCCGATGTGCGTACGGTAATGTCCGAGATGGGCATGGCGATGATGGGTACCGGTGTGGGTACCGGCGAGCACCGTGCCCGCCAGGCAGCCGAAAAAGCCATCGCCAGTCCCTTGCTCGAAGACATCAATCTTCAGGGCGCGCGTGGCGTTCTGGTCAACGTTACGGCCTGCCAAACTCTCTCGATCGGCGAGTTCAGCGAGGTGGGCGACGCCATAAGAGACTTCGCTTCGGATGACGCGGTCGTCGTGATTGGTACGGCCATCGATCCGGAGCTGGACGATGAAGTGCGCGTTACGGTGGTGGCGACGGGACTAAACAACCAGCGGCAGGCGAACGAAGCGACGATCAAGTTGGTGCATAAGCACACGGGTGAGATCGATTATGATCAATTGCAGCGTCCGACTGTAATTCGCAAGCAGCCCAAGCATGATGTTCGGGCGGAAGCGAAGAAGGATATGGATCTCGATTACTTAGATATTCCGGCGTTCTTGCGCCGTCAGGCCGATTGAGAAAGTAGCGAGGACGCTTCGGTCCGCCCCCACTGGTCTGAGCCCTGCGTAGTTCGTATGCTTGGGCGGTTTAAACTGTGCAGGGCTATATGAGGGATTTTTGGGGATAGTCAGACAAGATAGGTGAGTCGAATGATCAGGCAAAGAACACTAAAGAACGTTATTAGAGGTACCGGAGTCGGGTTGCACACCGGAGAGAAGGTCTATCTGACCCTCCGTCCGGCTGCTCCTAACGCGGGTATTGTATTCCGGCGCGTGGACTTGCCTGAACCCGTCATCATCGAGGCAAGGCCGGAAAATGTCGGCGAAACCACCCTATCGACAACCCTCGTCAAGGGGGACGTGAAGATTTCCACCGTCGAGCATCTCCTATCGGCGTTCGCCGGGCTCGGAATCGACAATGCCTATGTCGATGTGAGCGCGCCGGAGGTACCCATTATGGACGGCAGCGCCGGCCCATTCGTGTTTCTCATTCAGTCGGCGGGCGTGGAGGAGCAAAACGCACCGAAGCGTTTTATTCGGATAAAGCGCAAACTTAGGGTTGAAGACGGTGATAAGTGGGCTAGTTTTGAGCCTTATGACGGCTTTAAAGTTACCTTTACGATCGATTTCGAACATCCGGCTTTTCGCAAGGATGTGCAAACGGCCAGCATCGATTTTTCATCGACATCTTTTGTTAAGGAAGTGAGTCGAGCGAGGACCTTTGGCTTTATGCGCGATATCGAAGCCTTGCGCAAACGCAGGCTGGCCCTGGGAGGCAGCATGGATAATGCGATAGTGGTGGATAACTACCGCGTCTTGAACGAAGATGGGTTGCGTTACGCCGACGAGTTCGTAAAACACAAGATTCTGGATGCGATCGGGGACCTTTATCTCCTCGGACACAGTCTGATCGGTTCGTTTACCGGCCATAAATCCGGCCATGGTTTGAACAATCGACTGCTGATGGAGCTGCTCAAGCAAAGGGATGCCTGGGAATCGGTGACTTACATGGAAGACGACGTTCTGCCGATTTATTTCATGAGGGCGGCGCAGGCCGCTGGCTGATTCCTTTTCTCTCTGGACTGGTCAGGTCCAGGCGAACGATCGGTGTTAAATCCTTATCGAAATGCGGCAGGGAAGCCGATTCTTATCCAGCCGCCGGGTTGGACTTCTCTCGCGTGCCCGTAATTTGGGCATCAGTCCAGGGGCAAACGATCTCTGTCGGCTGAATTTTCGACGCTGTTTTTTATTGATTTTCTTTTCCGGGGTCGGCGTTCCTCAGTGCCTGCACTGTTGCGCTCAGCCGCAGCAGCGCTTCCTTAAGTTCCCCGGAAGATGTCGACAATGCGCTATTTTTCAGTACCTCGGCGGCGAAGCCGGATGGCAAGGCGAGAACTGGTTTGTCGAGAGGTCTTGCTGCGGCAGGCAGTGCGTTACGAATCAGTAAATCGTTGAACCGGTATCCGGTCGATTGCTGAACCTTGGATAAGAGGTGCAAGGCATAAAAGCGTATTTGTGAGGCCCAAGCCGGCGAGTCCACGTAAAGAATCAGGCGGTCCGGCTTGACCACGCAGTCTACACAATGGTCCGCAAGAAAGCCTGGCAGTGCTCTTTTTGCCACATCGAGTACGCGGCGGTGTTTTTCTACCTGGATCAGGAGCCCTTGGATCGCGGCGCCTTGAAATAGACCGGCAACGGATTCTGGTTGGCGCATCTTCGAAATCAGCCCTCCATGGTAGTCGCGGTTAGCCGAATCGAACCCAGCAAACCTGTTCGAATTTGCCTCAATTTCTCGCCAACGTCTGATATGGCCCTCGACTCATTATAAATACCATGGTTTTGCGGTATCATCGTTGGATTATTTTTCGTTTGGACTCGGAATTAAACCGCAATGCTAGGCAAGCTAGTAAAGAAAATCGTTGGCAGTCGCAACGAGCGAATCATCAATAGAAAAAGAAAACTCGTCAAGAAGATCAACGCGCTGGAACCTCAGTTCCAGAATCTATCCGATGAGGCGTTACGAGGGAAAACCCAAGAATTCAGAGACCGCCTGAACGAGGGTGAGATGCTCGATGCGTTACTCCCAGAGGCTTTCGCCGCCGTCAGGGAAGCATCTCGCCGCGTTCTGAACATGCGCCACTTCGATGTTCAGTTGATAGGCGGGATGGTGCTCCATGACGGGAAGATCTCGGAAATGAAAACCGGCGAGGGCAAGACGCTGGTCGCCACCCTGGCCGCTTATCTGAATGCACTGCCCGGTAAAGGCGTACATGTCGTCACCGTCAATGACTATTTGGCGCGCCGAGACTCCGAATGGATGGGCAAGCTCTATAACTTCCTCGGACTCTCCGTGGGCGTCATAGTCAGCAGTCTGAACGCGGAGCAGCGCCGGGAATCCTACGCGGCCGACATTACCTACGGTACCAATAACGAGTTCGGCTTCGATTACCTCCGGGACAATATGGCATTTTCCCGCGACCAGAGGGTGCAGAGGGAAAAATATTTTGCGATCGTCGACGAAGTCGACTCCATCTTGATCGACGAAGCCAGGACGCCTCTCATTATTTCGGGGCCGACCGAGGACCGCAGCGACCTTTACCATAAGATCAACGCCTTTATTCCTCATCTCAAGCGTCAGGAAAAAGAAGGCGCTCGCGGCGATTACAGCGTCGACGAAAAATCCCGGCAAGTCTACCTCACGGAGGAGGGGCACGAGCGCATCGAGCAGTTGCTGGTTCAGCAGGGATTGATCAATGCAGACGAAAGCCTGTACGACGCCGTCAACATCAGGCTCATGCATTTCATCAATGCCGGATTGCGGGCTCACGCGCTGTTCCAGCGGGATGTCGACTATATCGTTAGGGAAAACCAGGTGATCATCGTGGACGAGTTCACTGGCCGCGCGATGCCGGGACGTCGTTGGTCCGAAGGGCTGCATCAGGCGATCGAGGCTAAGGAGAACGTTCCGGTTCAAAACGAAAACCAGACGCTGGCATCCATCACGTTTCAGAACTATTTCCGCCTGTACGAAAAACTGGCCGGCATGACCGGTACGGCCGATACCGAGGCCCCGGAGTTTCATCAGATTTACGGCCTCGAAGTTGTCGTCATTCCGCCCAATAGGCCCATGGTCCGCCAAGATCTCGGTGATCTCGTCTACCTCACCGTTCGTGAGAAATACGGCGCCATCATCGAGGATATCCGCGAGTGCGTGAAACGCGGCCAACCGGTGCTGGTGGGGACTACATCCATCGAAAACTCGGAACTCTTGGCGACTTTCCTCCGTAAGGAAGGCATTCCGCATCAGGTGCTGAACGCCAAGCATCACGAGCAGGAAGCTCATATCATTGCGCAAGCCGGTCAGCCCGGTGCGGTCACTATTGCGACCAACATGGCGGGCCGCGGCACCGACATCGTTCTCGGCGGCAGCCTGGAAGAGGATTTGGCGGCTATCGATCCCAGCGATCAGGGGTCCGTCGCTCGCTTGAAAGAGGAGTGGAAAGTCCGTCACGCTCAGGTTGTGGAAGCAGGCGGCTTGCACGTCATCGGATCGGAGCGGCATGAATCTCGGCGCATTGATAACCAGTTGCGGGGACGGTCCGGACGGCAGGGTGACCCCGGCTCATCACGGTTTTATTTGTCCTTGGAAGATCCCTTGATGCGGATTTTCGCTTCCGATCGGGTGGCCGTGCTCATGCAAAAGCTGGGAATGAAGGAAGGCGAGGCGATCGAACACCCATGGGTGACACGGGCGATCGAGAGCGCTCAACGCAAGGTTGAAGCGCGCAACTTCGACATCCGCAAGCAGTTGCTGGATTACGACAACGTCGCCAACGATCAGCGCAAGGTGGTTTATCACATGCGTGACGAACTGATGGAGGCGGACGATATTTCCGAGGCGATCACGAACATGCGTCGGGACGTTGTCGGCCAGATATTCACCCAGTTCATTCCGCCGCACACCCTGGAAGAGCAGTGGGACGTCAAGGGTCTGGAAGACACGCTATTGCGGGAACTCGGATCGAAGCTGCCGGCGCAACAATGGCTGGATGAAGATTCGCGGCTGGATGAGGACCGCCTGCTCCAGAAAATCATCGATCAGCTGGATGCGGTTTATCAGGCAAAGAGTGCCGTTATAGGCGAATCGGTCATGCGTCATTTCGAGAAAACGGTGATGCTGCAAGTTCTCGATAACGCCTGGAAAGAGCATTTGGCGGCCATGGACCATCTGCGCCAGGGCATCCATCTACGCGGTTATGCGCAGAAGGATCCGAAGCAGGAATACAAGCGCGAAGCGTTCGAGATGTTCACCTCCATGCTGGACGGGATTAAACACGAGGTGATCGGCATCGTATCCAAGGTTCAGGTGCACAGCGAAGAAGAAGTCAATGTCATGGAGGAACAGCGCCGCGCCGTACCTCAAGAAATGCATTTCGAACATGCCGAGGCACACGCACTGACTGCGGAACCTGAAGAGGCGGAGGTCGAGGAAAAGCCGGTTAAACCACGGCCCGCACAGCCTTATATCCGGGACGTCGCCAAAGTGGGCCGTAACGAGCCTTGCCCTTGCGGTTCCGGGAAGAAATTTAAGCACTGCCACGGCAAATTGGATTGAAATCGCCGCGTATGAGCGTCTTGAGCGAAGAGTTGACCCTGGCAACCGTAAAAGGCGTCCGGCTCGGTGCGGCCTGTGCCGGCATCAAGCGGAACGATCGTGACGATATCGTGGTGATCGAAGCAGCCAAAGGGTCTACCTGTGCGGCCGTTTTTACCCGAAATGCCTTTTGCGCCGCGCCGGTGATCGTGGCGAGAGATCATCTCGGACACCATCCACGCTGGCTCTTGGTCAATTCCGGGAATGCCAATGCCGGAACCGGCCAGCGAGGGCTGGACGATGCTCGTCGGACCTGCCGGACGCTCGGCCGGCTGACCGGCGCGGCGGCCGAGCAGGTGCTTCCTTTCTCGACCGGTGTAATCGGCGAATATCTTCCGGTGGAAAAGATCGAATCGGCTTTGCCCAAAGCCCTGAGCGCCTTGGACGAGGCGGGATGGACGCGCGCGGCAAGGGCCATCATGACGACCGATACGCGGCCTAAAGGTGCAAGCCGGACTGTCAATCTGGCTGGAGTATCGGTGACCGTCACTGGCATCGCCAAAGGCGCCGGCATGATTCACCCCGATATGGCCACCATGCTGGCCTTCATTGCCACCGACGCGAAGGTTGAACCGGCTAGTTTGCAGGCTTGCTTGAGCGACGCCGCCGACGGTTCTTTTAATTTGATCACGGTGGACGGCGATACCTCGACTAATGACGCCTGCGTTCTGTTCGCAACGGGCGGAGCCGGTAATCCCGAACTTAGCCGGCAAAGCGTGGATTTCCCTCTCCTGGCCCGAGCGGTTCGGGAGGTTTGTGAAGACTTGGCTGAAGCCATCGTGCGGGACGGCGAAGGCGCCACCAAGGTGATGCGGATAGAGGTCCAAGAGGCCAGGGATGAAACCGAAGCGCGGAATGTGGCCAAGTCTATCGCCCATTCGCCTCTGGTCAAAACCGCTTTTTTCGCCAGCGATCCGAACTGGGGCCGGATTTTGGCTGCGATCGGTCGTTCAGGCTGCGCCGATCTCGATATATCGGGCGTTTCTATATGGTTGGGGAACGTGCTGATCGTGGAAAATGGAGGACGCGCCATGAGTTACACCGAGGAGGCCGGGAGAGCCGTGATGTCTGAGAATGACATCCTGATTCGCGTTGTGCTGGGGAGGGGGAGCGCGCATCAGCGTGTCCTGACGTGTGATCTCTCTTACGATTACGTCCGCATCAACGCGGAATATCGAACCTAGTCGAGGCTGAACGTATCCCGGTGAGCGGTTGCTCCGAGTTGCATGTAGCCGCCGGTGTCATCCGGAACGGACTCGGCCAAATTCTCATTGCGCGGCGCCTCGCCCACGTCCATCAAGGGGATCTTTGGGAGTTTCCGGGAGGCAAGCTGGAAGCCGGCGAAACCGCAAAGGAAGCTTTATCCAGAGAAATCCGCGAGGAGCTTAACCTCGAAGTGATAGAGGCATCGCCCTTGATTCGGATTCGTCACGCTTATCCGGAGCGTTGCGTACTGCTGGATGTGTGGCGGGTGGACCGGTTCGAGGGGACGCCAATCGGCATGCAGGGACAGCCGATTCGTTGGGTTTCGCCAGACGAATTGCCCGGCTTCGCATTTCCGGCCGCGAATCGCCCCATCGTAACGGCTGCCAGACTTCCCGATCAGTATGCGATTCTGGACGATGAATCGGGCGATGAGGCGCTTTTGCGCGAGCGTTTGCACCATCTGGTGTCGCGCAGAGCCGGTTTGATCCAATTACGGGCGCGCCGATTGGGTGTGCACCAATACGAGGCGTTGGCGCATTATGCTGTGGAGTACTGCCGGGAACGGGGCGCGATCCTACTTCTGAATGCGGATCCGTGCTGGGTGGTCGGGACGTCCGCCGCGGGGCTTCATCTTACGGCACAAAGACTGATGAGCTTGAGTGAACGGCCATTGGAGAAAGCCCGGTGGGTTGCCGCATCTTGTCACAATCTCGGTGAACTGAAGCACGCGGAGCGAATCGGCGTCGATCTGGCCGTTCTTGCCCCTGTGCTGTCCACGCCCACCCACCCCCATGCCGTGCCGCTAGGATGGATAACTTTTGCCGAGTTGGTGGATCAGGTAAATATTCCGGTCTTCGCTTTGGGGGGGGTGTCTCCAGCGGATGTGGACGTTGCAAAGTCCCATGGGGCTCAGGGCGTGGCGGGAATTCGCGGATTTCTTCCGTAAACGGCACTGAAATGGGTCGTATGCACATTAATGGTGCGTTTTTGTTTTGCGAACAAGTTGTTGCACTATTGTAATTCCGGGAGATAACAGCGTTTTTCTATTGGTACAATTTTTGTTTAATTACCCGCTTGAGATTTTTACAACCCTAATATTCGGGAGATAAAGAATGACGCCACAAGATGTACTTCAGCTGATGAAGGAAAAGGAGGTCAAATACGTTGATTTGCGGTTTGCCGACACTCGGGGCAAGGAACAGCATGTTTCCATTCCGGCGCACAGTGTGGACGAGGACATGTTCGAAGACGGCAAGATGTTCGACGGTTCGTCTATTGCGGGCTGGAAGAGCATCAACGAGTCGGACATGATCCTGATGCCTGATCCGACGACGGCGGTTATCGATCCGTTTTTCGACGATCCAACCCTGATTTTGCGCTGCGATATCGTCGAGCCCTCTACCATGCAGGGTTATGAGCGCGATCCTCGCTCCATCGCCAAACGTGCTGAAGCTTACATGAGATCCACGGGCATCGCGGATACCGCGCTGTTCGGGCCAGAAAACGAATTCTTCGTATTCGACGATGTGCGCTGGGGCGTTTCCATGCAGGGTTCGTTCTATAAAGTCGATTCCGAAGAAGCCAGTTGGAACACCGAAAAAGTTTACGAAGACGGCAACATCGGCCATCGTCCCGGCATCAAAGGCGGCTATTTTCCGGTGCCGCCCGTTGACTCCATGCAGGACTTGCGCGCGGCCATGTGCAATACGCTCGAAGAAATGGGGCTGATCGTCGAGGTTCATCACCACGAGGTGGCGACCGCCGGACAGTGCGAAATCGGCGTCAAGTTCGGTACGTTGGTCCGGAAGGCGGATGAGGTGCTTACCCTCAAATACGTGGTACACAATGTCGCTCACGCTTACGGCAAGACCGCGACCTTCATGCCGAAGCCGCTGGTCGGCGACAACGGCAACGGCATGCATGTTCATCAATCACTGTCCAAGGGTGGCGTGAACTTGTTTACCGGTGATTTGTATGGCGGCCTTTCTGAGTTGGCGCTGTTTTACATCGGCGGCATTATCAAGCATGCGAGAGCTTTGAATGCCTTCTGCAACCCGTCCACCAACAGCTACAAACGCTTGGTGCCGGGGTTCGAGGCGCCGGTCATGTTGGCTTATTCCGCCCGCAACCGATCGGCATCGATCCGCGTTCCGTATGTCACTAATCCGAAAGCGCGCCGCATTGAGGTTCGTTTCCCTGATTCCACCGCCAATCCATATTTTGCTTTCGCAGCCATGCTGATGGCCGGTCTCGACGGTATCCAAAACAAGATTCACCCGGGCGACGCCATGGACAAGGATCTTTACGATTTGCCGCCGGAAGAGGAGAAGAGCATTCCGCAGGTTTGTCATGCGTTTGATATGGCGCTGGATGCATTGAGTGCGGATCGCGAATTCCTGACTCGCGGCGGCGTCTTCACCAATGATGCGATCGATGCGTACATCGACCTCAAGATGCAGGAAGTCACCCGTCTGCGCATGAGCACGCATCCGGTTGAATACGATATGTATTACAGCCTCTAAACGGCTATTCGGCCCGAATCTGAAAACGCCCCTTTATGGGGCGTTTTTTTTGTTCGGGTATTTTCCGAATCCGAGACGCTATAGAGAGCTCGCGTAAAGAGTAGTCTGGCGATTCATTCGGCTGAACAAGGCTGTCTATCCCAGTGACAAGTCCGAAAGGGCGAATGTGAAGCTCAAAAGTGACTGGCTCGGGCAGTAGCGCCTTTGTCGAGTGTTGGATTATCTATATTGGTAAATTCCGAAATAACTTCAAATGGAACAGATGTTTCAGCAAATCGGTCTAATATGCACCAATATGGTGCGCATTGCCTGAGGTTCTGTGGCGGCGAGTGTCCGCTGCTGAGTTCTATAGGTCTTGAGGCACCTACAACCAAGCGCAGCTTGCATGGGTAATTGGCCTCCATCTTGCTTTTCAAATCGTAATGAATAACCCAGATCCCATTCCACTATATCAACGCATCCTCGATCATTTAACGGACGCCGTGTTGGTTTTCGATCCCGCGTACCGCCTGATTTATATCAATGTGGCCGGGGAAATGCTGTTCGCAGTGAGTGCACGACAGGTTCTGGGTTCGGGGGCCAAAGAGCTTTTCTTTCTATACGATCAGAACATCGAGAAAGATTTGAAACGAACCTTGCAACAGGGTGAATCGTTGACCAAGCGAAATTTGTCGTTGGGTCTTCCGTCTCAAGCTATTACGGTCAATTTCACGATCACGCCGATGCTGGAGCAGGATAAACCGGTCGCCGCATTGGTGCAGATTGAACAGGTGGATCGGCATTTGCGCATCTCCATGGAAGAGCAGCTTCTGGCGCAGCAGAACGCCGCTCGCATGCTTTTGCGGGGATTGGCCCACGAAATAAAGAACCCTTTGGGCGGTCTGCGCGGTGCGGCGCAGTTGCTCGACAGGGAGTTGGTCGAAGAAGAGATGCGGGAGTATACGAAAATCATCATGGAGGAATCCGACCGCCTGCAATCGCTGGTCGACCGGATGCTTGAGCCCAACAAACCGCCGCGGAAAAGCCGGCTCAATATCCACCGGGTACTGGAGAGAGTGCGTCAGTTGGTGCAGGTGGAGGCTCCTCCAAGCGTCGTCATCGAAAGAGACTACGACCCGAGTTTGCCGTTGGTGAATGGCGATAGCGATCAGCTGATTCAAGCGATCTTGAACATCGTGCGCAACGCGGCGCAGGCGGTAGGGAAGAAAGGGCACATCCTGATTCGCACGCGCATCCATCGCCAGGTGACCATTGGTCATAGGCGCAACCCGATGGCCGTCAAGATCGACATCATCGATGATGGTCCGGGTATCAAGCCGGAGTTGCTCGGTCAGATTTTTTACCCGATGGTAACCGGGCGCGCTGACGGTACCGGTTTAGGCCTGTCGATCGCACAGTCCTTGATCAATCAGCATGGTGGATTGGTCGAGTGCTCGAGTTCCCCGGGCAACACGGTTTTTTCTATTTTCCTGCCTTTGGAGAAGGACCATGAGTAGTTCAGCCCAAGTATGGGTGGTTGATGATGATCGCTCGATCCGCTGGGTCTTGGAAAAGGCCTTGCAAAAGGCATCGATACACGCGCGCTGTTTTTCGAACGCCGGCGGATTGCTCGATGCTCTCGATCAGGGCAAGCCCGATGCCATATTGACCGATATTCGGATGCCGGGCATGGACGGGCTGGAGCTTTTGCGGCAGCTGCAGATCAAGCATCCGCAACTTCCCATCATCATCATGACGGCGCACTCGGATCTGGAGAGCGCGGTCTCGGCATTCCACGGCGGCGCGTTCGAATATCTGCCGAAGCCGTTCGATGTGGACGATGCCGTTGATCTGGTGCAGCGTGCATGCGCACAAAGTCAGCGCGCGCGGCAAGAGCAAGGTCCGCCCGAGGTGGCCGAGGAAACGCCCGAAATCATCGGGGAGGCGCCGGCCATGCAAGAGGTTTTTCGCGCCATCGCGCGACTCGCCCGCTCCCACATCACCGTTCTGATCAACGGCGAATCGGGGACCGGGAAAGAGTTGGTTGCGCGGGCGCTGCACCGCCATAGTCCACGGGCCGACAACCCTTTTATCGCCCTCAATATGGCGGCGATCCCCCGCGATCTGCTGGAATCCGAATTGTTCGGCCACGAACGCGGTGCGTTTACCGGCGCGCAGGCTCGCCGCGCCGGGCGTTTCGAACAAGCCGACGGAGGCACGTTGTTCTTGGACGAGATCGGCGATATGCCTGCGGATTTGCAGACCCGTTTGTTGCGCGTGTTGGCCGACGGCGAGTTTTTTCCCGTTGGTGCGCACGCACCGGTCAAGGTGGACGTCCGCATTATTGCCGCCACTCATCAAAATCTGGATACGCTTGTCGCCGAAGGCCGTTTCCGGGAGGACTTGTTCCACAGATTGAACGTCATCCGCATTCACCTCCCGCCCTTGCGGGAGCGTCGCCAGGATATTCCTTTATTGCTGAACCATTTCCTCAAGGAGGCCAGTCAAGAGCTGAAGGTGGAAACAAAAGTCTTGTTGCCGGATGTGGAGGACTATCTTTGTCGGCTCGATTGGCCGGGCAACGTGCGTCAGTTGGAGAATACCTGTCGCTGGATCACGGTTATGGCGGCGGGCAAGGAGGTTCATCTGGACGATCTGCCGCCGGAATTACTGAGTGTTAAGGCGAGTACCTCTACTGTCGTCGACAGTTGGGAAGATTGTTTCCGGCAATGGGTCGATAAGCGCTTGAGGCGTGGGGATAGAAATGTCGCAAAGGAAGCTATAGATTCAGCCGAAGGGATTTTGATCGCCACGGCGTTACAATTCACCCGCGGGCGTCGCCAGGAAGCAGCAAAGTTATTAGGTTACGGCCGCAATACATTGACACGAAAGATCAGCGAGCTGAGTCTGGACGTGTAAGAAATCGAGTACCGGCAAGCTTATCGTCAACAGCTCCGGCTTTGATGCGATAATCGCCCCTTTCCGGCTTTGTCGTCTGCGGACAGCCGCAGAGGAACGACGAGCTTTTCGTGCCCAATCTGAAATTGCCAAATAAGCGGACCGACTATGCCAAACCGAAGTCTTGTGAATAGTAAGCGAAAACCGTGGTTGACCGAGCTGCCTGCCTTGGGGTTGAAGGCCAAGGATTTGGCCGTGGACATCCGCCGTCATTTCAGCTACACGCTCGGCCGCGACAAGTACTGCGCATCCGCGCACTATGCCTACACGGCGGTCGCTTTGACGGTCCGCGACCGCTTGATGGAGCGGTGGAAGAATACGCATTACGCCTATGAGGAAGCGGACTGCAAGCGTGCTTACTATTTATCCATGGAATTCTTGATGGGGCGGACCTTGAGTAACGCCACGCTCAATCTCGGGATCGACGATCCTCTGCACGAAACTTTACATGACCTGGGGCTGGATCTAGAGGAGATCGTCGAGAGCGAACAAGATGCCGGATTGGGTAACGGCGGGCTGGGTCGGCTGGCTGCTTGTTTCGTAGATAGCTGTGCGACGCTGCAGTTGCCGGTGATGGGCTACGGCATCCGTTACGAATATGGCATGTTTCGGCAAAACATCGAGGATGGCCATCAGGTCGAGGAGCCCGATCATTGGCTGCGGAACGGCCACGTCTGGGAGCTGGAGCGTCCGGAACTGACGGTGCGGATACGTTTCGGCGGGCGGACGGATACTTATGGCGGCGACGAATCCCACCCGAGGAGGCGCTGGGTGGATACCCACGATGTGCTCGCAGTCCCGTACGACATCCCGATTCCCGGTTACAAGAACGGTACGGTTAACACGCTGCGCCTGTGGAAAGCGGCTGCCACGGATGAATTCGATCTACAAGACTTCAATGCCGGAGATTACACCGAAGCGGTCCGTTCCAAGAACATGGCGGAAAACATCACCATGGTGTTGTATCCCAATGATGCAAGCGAGAACGGAAAGGAGTTGAGGCTACGCCAGCAATACTTTTTGGCTTCGGCCAGTCTTCAGGACGTCATCCGCAAATGGGTGCTGGTGCATGGCGAGGACTTCAGTCGGTTTGCGGAAAAGAATTGTTTTCAGCTCAACGACACCCATCCGAGTATTGCCGTAGCCGAGCTGATGCGCCTTTTGATGGACGAGCATGGGTTGCATTGGGATGAGGCTTGGGCCATCACCTCGCGTACCATGGCTTATACCAATCACACACTGCTTCCGGAAGCCTTGGAGAAATGGCCGGTGCGCCTGTTCCGGCAATTGTTGCCGCGGTTGCTGGAAATCATTTTCGACATCAACGCACGATTCTTGGGTGAGGTCGCCAACCGCTGGCCGGGCGATCTGGACCGATTGGCGCGGATGTCCCTGATCGAGGAAGGCTGGGAGCAACAGGTTCGCATGGCTTACCTGGCCATCGTCGGGAGCTTTTCGGTCAACGGGGTGGCGGAGCTTCACTCCAATCTGCTCATGCAAGGGCTGTTTCGCGATTTTTACGAACTGTGGCCGAATAAGTTCAACAACAAGACCAACGGTATTACGCCTCGCCGCTGGCTGGCCGGGTGTAATCCCAAGCTTGCCTCGTTGATCACGGAAACGATAGGCGAGGGTTGGTTGACCGATCTGTCCCAACTCGGCAAGCTGGCCGCATATGCCGATGATTCTGCGTTTCGCCAACGCTGGAGGGAAATCAAGCGCCATAACAAGGAGCGTCTCTTACGCTATAAGAAAGCGGAGCTGGGCGTGGATATCGAACTGGATGCGCTGTTCGACGTTCAGGTTAAACGGATACACGAATACAAGCGCCAGTTGCTCAACGTACTTCATGTCATTCACCTCTATGACCGCATTAAGCGCGGCGATACGGCCAATTGGACGCCGAGGTGCGTCCTATTCGGCGGCAAGGCGGCACCGGGCTATGCCATGGCGAAGCGAATCATCAAATTGATCAGTAATGTGTCCAACGTGATCGATCGCGATGCTGCGGCCGGCGAGCTGCTCAAGGTGGCCTTCCTGCCCAATTACCGGGTGACTGCGATGGAATACATTTGTCCCGGCACCGATCTTTCCGAACAGATTTCGACCGCGGGTAAGGAAGCGTCCGGTACCGGCAACATGAAGTTCATGCTGAATGGGGCGCTGACTATCGGTACTCTCGATGGCGCCAATATCGAGATTCGTCAGGAAGTGGGGGCCGAGAATTTCTTCCTGTTCGGCCTCACCGCCGAGGAGGTGGAGGCGAAGCGAGGCCAATACGATCCCGAGCCCGTCATAAACGGCAATGACGACCTGCGCCGGGTGATGCATCTCTTGGAAAGCGGGCACTTCAACCAATTCGAACCGGGAATTTTCGATCCCATCATCCATGCCATAAAAAGCCCGCACGATCCTTGGATGACGGCTGCCGACTTTCAAAGTTACGTAGAAGCCCAGAGGCGCGCGGCCGCTGCTTACCTCGATCAAGAGCAGTGGGCAAGAATGAGCATCCTAAACTGCGCTGCTGGCGGCAAGTTTTCCACCGACCGCACGATTTCGGAGTACAACCGCGACATTTGGAAACTGGAGCCGATCCGCCCTCGGTGTGAATAAGTCCTAACGTGTTCCACATCGTCCTTTACGAGCCGGAAATACCGCCGAACACAGGGAATATCATCCGTCTCTGCGCCAACACGGGCGCTTGGCTGCATCTCATCCATCCCTTGGGCTTCCGGCTTGATGACGCCAGGTTGCGGCGCGCCGGCCTCGATTATCGGGAATGGGCAGATGTGCGGGAATACGGGGGACTGGATGAATTCTTGGAACGGGTTCGGCCGGAGCGGCTGTTCGCGCTCAGCACCAAAGGGCGGTGCTGCTACGCGGATGCCGACTTCCGCCCGAATGACGCCTTGCTGTTCGGTCCGGAGTCCAGGGGATTGCCGGAAACCTTGCTGGCTTCCTTGCCGAAGCCGCGCCTTCTTTACGTGCCTATGAAACCGGAAAGCCGCAGCCTGAATCTGTCCAATACCGTAGCGTTGGTGCTTTACGAAGCATGGCGGCAGAACGGCTTTTCGGGAGCGATTGAACGGGTTTGACCGAAGCAGGCTCAACCGGCCAAGGCTTCCGGCTTCTGTTCTCTCAGGAGTAGATTGTTGACGGCCTCTAAAGGCGCGAGCCCTTCGTAAAGGATTTTGTAGGTCTGTTCGGTAATCGGCATCTCGATCCCGAGACTTTGCGCCAGCTGGTAAATAACCTTCGTAGTAAGAATCCCTTCGATTTCTTGGCCGATTTCGGCCGCGACTTGCTCTCGCGGGAGCCCTTTGCCGAGCCCGAGGCCGAAGCGCCGGTTTCGAGATTGATTGTCGGTGCAGGTCAAAATGAGATCGCCGACACCGGCAAGTCCCATGAAGGTTTCCGGTTTGCCACCCAATGCCAAACCCAAGCGCATCATCTCTGCGAGTCCGCGGGTTATCAGCGCCGCACGGGAGTTGGCGCCGAAGCCCAGGCCGTCGGCGACCCCGGCGGCGATAGCCAGTACGTTCTTGGTCGCCCCGCCCAACTGAACGCCGATGATGTCTTCGGTGGTGTATGCGCGGAATCGGTTGTTATGAAGCAGCCCCGCCAGCATTTTGGCGAATTCGATCTCCCGTGACGCTACCGTAATGGCGGTCGGGAGATTGGCGGCCAAGTCGCGGGCGAAGCTTGGGCCGGACAGCACGGCGGCGGGAATGTCGGGTCCCAGAACGTCCTCCGTGACTTGGTGCAAAAGCTTTCCGCTTTGCAGTTCCAGACCTTTCGTGGCCCATGCGATCTTGGATTCCGGGGTGAGATGCGGTGCCAGGTCCATCAGGAGGTTTCTAAATGCATGGCTGGGCACCGCAACTACGAGAATTTCCGCGGTCTTAACGGCTTCTTCCAGATTCGCGACGACCCGGAGGTTGTCGGGAAAGCGCGCACCGGGTAAATAGCGCTCGTTGCACCGGGCGGCGTTGAGTTTGGCCAAATGTTCGGGGCGATGCCCCCAAAGCACAGTGGGATGGCCGTTGCGGGCTATCAAAAGGGCTAGGGCTGTGCCCCATGAGCCCGCGCCGAGAACTGATACAGCTGTCATGTGGGCGATTGCGGACTATCCCGTTAATGGCTTGTGGGGGCGGAGCCCTGCTGCTGTTGCATCTGCTGCATGTACAAGGCGTCGAAATTGATGGGGGCAAGGAGCATGGGCGGGAAACCGCCCTTGGTCACGAGATCGGAAACGGCCTCGCGCGCATACGGAAAGAGAACGTTCGGACAGTAGCTACCGATCAGAGGGCCGAGTTCTTGGTCGTCGAAGCCCGCCATCGCGAAAATCCCCGCTTGGCAGACTTCCACCAAATAAGCGGTTTTTTCGCCGAGTTTAACGGTTACCGTCGTGGTGAGACTGACCTCGTACAGATTTTCCTGAAGCTTTTGCGCATTGCTCGACAGGTTGAATTCGACCTTCGGTTCCCATTTGAGCGTGAATACCTCCGGCGAATTCGGCGTCTCGAAAGAGACGTCCTTAACGTAAATCTTTTGCAGGACGAACTGTCTTTCTGGCTGAGTGGTTTCTTCGGCCATGGATAATCCTTATTTATTTCGTAAGCTTGGAAAAATCGGGAGAGGGCGAATTACTTGTTATTCCGCTTCTTAACGACGGGGTATTTTTGGTCTTCCCATGCGAGCATGCCGCCTTTCATTTCAAACACTCGGGTGAAGCCTAAACCGGTCAGTTTCTTGCAGGCCTGGGGAGATCGCGTGCCGGACTGGCAGGTTACGATAACGGGATTTTGTTTGTATGCCTCCAATTCCTGTGCTCGTTCCTCGAGTTTGCCCAAGGGAATGAATTTCGCATTTTCGATATGGCCGTTGGCATGTTCGTGCGGTTCGCGGACATCGATAATGATGGTGTTTTCATCATTCATCAGGTTTACGGCTTCCGTCGGCGAGATTACTTTGTGTTTACGGAAGGCGCTGTCGATAAAATCCTGAATCAGCAAAATCGTAACAATGAGCAAACCGCTGGCCATGATCCAGTGATTGCCCAGGAATTCCAGCAGGCGGTCGGGTGTGACAGTCATAGAGAAAATTCGGCTCCAACTAATGATGACAAAATACTTCTTTCATCAGCTTGATCAGCTGCAGTGTGCGCTCGTCGTCAACGTAATAGTACACGCGGTTAGCGTCTTTCTTACAGGCGAGAATACCTTTATCGCGCAGAATGCCCAGATGCTGAGAGATATTGCTCTGAGTCGTGCCGACCTGCTCGACGATGTCCTGAACGCTGACTTTATTGTTCCCCAAAGTGCATAAAATCTTGAGTCGCAGCGGATGGGACATGGCTTTCAGGCAATAGGCAGCCTGCGCGATATCGGCATCTTCCGTAATCAGTATCTCGTTTGGTTTGGTCATCGGAGGCTTCGCATTGTAAGAGTTTGTGCGCTCTTTAGCCGCGATTGCTCGAGCAACACGGGGTTGCAAAAAAAAGTTAAAATACTACTCCGTTTTTCCCTTTGCCTAAGCCCATGGCGCCTCATTCTCAAATTCATATTTATCCGGCGATATTGAGTTCGAGGTCTTTTCCTTTCCGCGAAAGCGGCCGCTTGGCCATTGGGACATACTGATTTTTTCTGCGGGAAGCAACAAAGCCTTTATTGCCAGGCAAACGCGCAAAAACCGAGAGGGAGATTATACTTTGAAGTTGAATCGTCCTAAACCTGTTGTCCTCATCATTCTGGACGGTTTTGGTTACAGCGAAACCAAAGACCATAACGCTATCGCTCTTGCAAGAACCCCGACATGGACGAAGCTGTGGAATACTTGCGCGCATACGTTGCTCGATTGCTCCGGTGAAGTCGTCGGCTTGCCCGACGATCAAATGGGCAATTCCGAGGTGGGACATTTGCATTTAGGGGCGGGTCGACTTATCAATCAGGATTTTACGTTGATCAGTAAAGCGGCTAGGGACCGTTCGTTTTACACCAATCCCGTTCTGCGCGAAGCCGTGGACAAGGCCCTTCGGAACGATAAGGCACTCCATATTTTAGGACTGCTGTCGCCCGGCGGCGTTCACAGCCACGAAATTCACATTCATGCAATGGCGGAGCTCGCGGTTAGGAAGGGGCTGAGAAAGGTCTATGTGCATGCCTTTCTGGATGGGCGAGATACCCCACCCAAGAGCGCAGGCGACCCGATACGCAGAATGGATTCGAAGTTCGAAGAACTGGGGGCAGGGCGGATTGCATCCATTATTGGCCGTTTTTACGCGATGGATCGCGATAATCGCTGGGACCGTATCCAGCAGGCATACGACCTTATCGTGCAAGGAAAAGCCGATTACCGCACGGAAACGGCGATCGAGGGCTTGACGCTGGCTTACGAGCGGGGTGAGTCCGACGAGTTCGTCAAAGCGACTTCAATCGTTCCGGACGGTGAAGCGCCGATTACTCTCAAGGACGGCGATGTCGTGATATTCATGAATTTTCGGGCCGATCGCGCCCGAGAGCTGACGCGCGCACTCAACGAGGCCGATTTCGTGGGGTTTCGACGCGAGGTCGTTCCGAAGCTGGGTGGGTTTGTTACATTGACGGAATATCACCAAGACTTTACGTTTCCCGTCGCTTATCCGCCGCAAGACGTGACCAACAGCCTGGGCGAAGTCTTGTCGAAGCATGGTCTAAAGCAGTTGCGGTTGGCCGAGACTGAAAAGTACGCTCACGTTACGTTTTTCTTTAATGGCGGAGTAGAAACGCCCTTTCCCGGAGAAACGCGCATCTTGGTGCCGTCGCCCAAGGTCAAGACCTACGATCAGAAGCCGGAAATGAGTGCTCCTGAAGTGACGGAAGAATTGGTCAAGGCGATCGAGTCCGGCGAGTACGACGTCATCATCTGTAACTACGCCAACGGGGATATGGTTGGTCATACTGGTAACCTGGACGCATCGATTCGGGCGGTAGAGGCTTTGGATGAGGCATTGGGTCGAGTCGTCGAGGCTCTCGACAAGGTCGGGGGCGAAATGCTGATTACGGCAGATCATGGCAATGTCGAGCAAATGATCGATCCTTCGACCGGCGAAGTTCAGACCGCGCACTCGGTTAATCCCGTGCCGCTCGTGTATAAAGGCAAAGCCGGTAGGTTAAGCGACGGAGGCGGTCTGCCCGATGTCGCGCCGACATTGCTCGCGATTATCGGGCTTGAAAAGCCGGCGGATATGACGGGGCGATCGTTGCTGATTTGAGGTTTGCCGTTTTGTCCTGTCACCGAGTCGCGCGAGTTTTCTGTCTGGCTCTAGCATTCAAAATGCCTTTCGCGGCGGCGGTCTCGGAACCAAAGGATCGTTTGGATGAACTAACTACGGTTCGGGAGCGTATTAAGACGGTCCAGAAGTCCAGGGACGCTCTAGAGTCGCGCAGACGAGCTCTGATCGGGCAATTGAGCGGTATCGAGCGGGACTACGGACGTCTGGCAAAACGGCTTAAAGAGCTCGAGATTCAAGCGCAAGCCCAATTGCGGCATTTGAACGATTTGGAACGCCAAAGCAGTGAGTTGCGGGCGGCAGTGAAAGCGCAATATAAAACATTGACAGGACAAGCTCGTGCGGCCTATGCCGCCGGCCGGCAAGATTGGCTGAAGCTGGTGTTGGATCAGGAAGACCCACGCCAGCTCAGTCGCGTGCTGGCTTATTACAATTATCTGAGTCAAGCTCGATTCTCGCTGCTGAGGGAGATGCAAAAGGATTTAACAACCGTTTCGCAATTGCAGCAGCAAGCGTCGGCCGAAGCGGCGAAGCTTCAATCCACTCGTGAGCAGGTAGCAAAAGATCGCCTCGAGTTGGATAAGTTCCGACAATCCCGACGCGAGGTTTTGGCCGACTTGGAACATAGCCTTCAGGATAAGGACACCCAGCTGAGGCGGCTCCAGGAGGATGAAGAGCGCCTGCAAGATCTGGTTGCCGCCATTCGGCCTTTGTCGGACGACTCGGCGCGAGATCGGTCAGTCAGCAAAGGACCCTTTTCCGCCCTTTATGGTCAGTTAACATATCCGACGAAGGGTTCACTGCTTGAGTCGTTCGGCAGTCCGCGAGCGAGTGGCCGTTGGGATGGTGTCGTTATACGAGCACCGGAGGGCGCGCCGGTGCATGCCGTTGCGGCGGGGAGGGTGGCATACTCCGATTGGTTGCGGGGCTATGGCTTGTTGACCATTATCGATCACGGCGAGGGATATATGAGTCTCTACGCTTTCAATCAGAGTTTGTATAAGAATGTCGGGGACTCGGTGAACGGCGGTGATATCATCGCTACAGTCGGTGCCAGCGGCGGTCGTGCGGAGTCCGGACTTTATTTTGGCATTCGCGAAAAAGGAAGACCGGTGAATCCTATGTTATGGTGCAGTCACAAAGACTGACTTTTTACGGATTGATTTATGAGGCCTTATCCAGGGCGTTTTTGGTTGTAGGAAAATCTATGTTGCGACAAAGAAATTTTCTGGTTCTTATCTTTGGCGTTCTGCTCGGCATTTTGATCAGTACGGGCAGTAGCGTCCTCGCCGAGCGGGAGGCCAGTGGCGATACAAATGCAATCCCCTTCGAAGGATTGAAAACCTTTTCGGAGGTTTATGGACGCATACGCCAGGATTACGTAGAGCCGGTAACGGACCAGAAATTGTTGGAAGACGCCATTCGCGGAATGCTCGCTGGTCTCGATCCGCATTCAGCGTATTTGGATCAGGAGCAGTATAACGAGCTGAAGGTCGGTACTACCGGACAGTTCGGCGGCTTGGGTATCGAGGTCGGAATGGAAAACGGTTTCGTGAAGGTCATCGCGCCTATCGACGATACCCCCGCGCAGAAGGCTGGCATAAAAGCCGGCGACCTCATTATCCGGTTGGACGACAAGCCGGTAAAAGGCATGAGCCTGAACGACGCGGTTAAAATGATGCGTGGCGAGCCGGGTAGCGAGATCGTGTTGACCATAGTTCGCGAGGGTGTCGAGCAGCCGCTGAAGGTTAAAATCGTACGCGACGTCATCAAGGTCAAAAGCGTAAAGAGCCGGCTTCTTGAGGAAGGATACGGCTATGTTCGCATTACGAGCTTTCAGTCCAAGACTGGAGACAATGTCATCGAAGCCATCAGCGAGCTCAAAAAGAAAGGCGACTTGAAGGGCGTTGTGCTGGATCTTCGCAATAACCCCGGCGGAGTTCTCAATGCGGCGGTGGCGGTTAGCGATGCCTTCTTGGAGAGTGGCCTGATCGTTTATACCGATGGTCGTGTCGAAGACGCCAAGATGAGGTTCAGTGCGACTCCGAATGACGTTCTGAACGGTGCTCCAATCGTAGTGCTGATAAACTCCGGCTCCGCTTCGGCCTCGGAGATTGTGGCCGGTGCTTTGCAGGATCATGGACGCGCCATCATCATGGGCGAAAAGACCTTCGGCAAAGGTTCGGTGCAGACAATCTTACCGACCAGCAATGGCGGCGCGGTCAAACTGACCACGGCGCGCTATTACACGCCTTCCGGACGCTCCATTCAAGCGGAGGGCATCGCGCCGGACGTACCGATCTCGAAGGTGAAGTTGGAAATGGCCGCCCAATCGGAGTTTTCTCCGATCAAGGAAGCCGATTTGGTAAACCATCTCGAGAATGGAGCCGAGAAACCGCTCAAGAAGGACGAAACCAAAGCAGGGGATAAGAGTGAAGAGGCCTTGGCCCTGCAGGATTATCCGCTGAACGAAGCCCTTAATCTTCTAAAGGGTATCAATATCATGAGATACGGCCATAAAAAGAACTAGGCCGTGTCGGAGAATTGAAGCACACCCCCGGCTTGACCGGGGGTATTGTTTGTCGAGCGTATTTGAGTTGCCCGAGCTTCCCAGCTATTTACGCCGCCGATAAAGTGGTTCTTTAACGTCTACGGCGGCTTGATATTTCACCGTGAACTCCTGCAATGCGGGCAGCAGTTCTTGCGCATTCGCGGAGCCGTTCGGTTCGAAGGCGTTTACGCCTACCCGACTCAGAAAAAACATCTGATCCCTGAGAAAATCGCCGCGGGCGCGAAGCTCGCCGTTAAAACCGTAACGTTCCCGCAAAAGCCGAGCCAGAGAAAAGCTTCGGCCGTCTGTGAACTGGCGAAATTCCAAGACGATTATCGAGAAGTACTTAAGATCATCTGCAATTTCTTCGAGACTGTCGTCGCTGTTTAGGCGCAGCCCCAAGGGGACGCTGCAAGCGAGCAGGCGATCCCTTTCGTTCTTCCAGCGGAGCAGCGAAACCGTTACAGCCTGTTCCGGCAAGGCTTCGTCGTCGCTCAAGTGCCGCCAGTCGTTTGCGACGATATGGCCGTCTTTAATTATCTCCATAAACTCGCCCCTGGAATGGTCGCATACCGATACGTCTAACCGTTTCAAGAAATGCCTCGTCTTCCAGTCGATGCTCTCGGTAAGTTTGGAAGATGGCTTCTATCGCATGGCAAACCTGGTCCTTGGCTACGGAGGGACCTAGGCGTTCACCGAGGGAAGCATCCTTTCCGGATGAGCCGCCCAGGGTAATCTGGTACCACTCTTCCCCTTTTTTATCGACGCCCAGAATGCCGATATGACCGACGGTATGATGTCCGCAACCGTTCATGCAACCCGAGACATTGATCCGGATATCGCCTAGATCGTAGAGATAGTCCAAATTGTCGAAGATCTGCTGAATGCCGTTAGCGATAGGAATCGATGTCGCATTTGCCAATGAGCAAAAGTCGAGGCCGGGGCAGCAGATGATATCCGTCGCCGTGCCGATATTGGGTGTCGCCAGTTCAAGAGATTTAAGGCGCTGCCATAAGTCGTGCAAATCCGCCTGTTTAACGTCGGCCAGAACGAGATTCTGGGTGTGGGTGACTCGAATTTCGCCAAAACTGTAATGGTCGGCTAAATCGGCAATTACATCCATTTGGCTTGCGCTGAGATCTCCTGGAGGTTTTCCCGGTGTTTTCAGGGACACGAAGACAACCCGATAACCCGGCATTTTATGAGGGAAGGTATTATGGCGGAACCAAGCGGCAAACTGGCTGTCGTGGGCCGTTTTTTCCGCTAACAAGGGATTGTCGGCTAGCGTCTCGTAGGGCGCGGGTTGGAAGAACGTCTTGATCCGCTCGATTTCTTCGAGATCCAGGAGCAGGTCGTCCTTTATTGCAGCCCACTCGGCTTCGACCATTTCGGTAAACTTTTCCTTTCCCAGCTCTTTCACCAGGATCTTGATTCGCGCCTTGAATTTGTTGTCGCGACGTCCGAAGCGGTTGTAAACGCGGAGAATCGCTTCCAGATAAGACAGCAGGTGCTTTTTCTCGAGAAACGGGCGGATTGTCACGCCGATGATCGGTGTGCGCCCGAGGCCGCCGCCTACCAGAACTTCGAAACCTATCTCGTCCCGATCGTTCTTGACGAGCTGCAAACCGATGTCGTGTAGCTGGGTTGCGGCTCTATCCTTTGCCGCACCATTGACGGCAATCTTGAACTTGCGCGGCAGAAAGCTGAATTCCGGATGGAGGGTGGACCACTGCCGGATAATTTCGCAATAAGGGCGTGGGTCCTCGAGTTCGTCTCCGCCGACTCCCGCAAGATGATCGCTGGTGACGTTGCGGATGCAGTTGCCGCTCGTTTGGATCGCATGCATCTGTACCGTAGCGAGTTCGCTCAGAACATCCGGCACGTCCTCGAGTTTCGGCCAATTGAACTGAATGTTCTGTCGCGTCGTGAAGTGGCCGTAACCCTTGTCATAGGTTCGCGCGATATGAGCCAACATCCGCAGTTGGCGCGACGAGAGCAGGCCATAAGGAATGGCAATGCGCAGCATCGGCGCGTGTTTTTGGATGTATAAACCATTCATCAAGCGAAGAGGCCGGTACTGATCTTCGCTGAGTTCTCCCTTCAAGAACCGCTCTGTTTGACCCCTGAATTGAGCGGCGCGCTCATTCACTAAGGTCTGGTCGTAATTGTCGTACTGGTACATATATGGAAGAAATCCGTCTGCCTAGGCGAGAGAAAAGCCTGAGTAATTCAGTAGGGAAAAACTATAACATGGAGCCGTTAATAGGAAAAAATAATAAAACTGGATATATCTATGAATTTACTTCATATCGACTCTGCCTGTAAACGCCGTTCTTCCGTCACAAGTGCACCTGAACCGAAGTGCGGAAAAAGTGCTTGGTTATTCATTCGCTAGCCCTTCTATATATATAATGCAGGGCTGTTTTGACTGGGGGGTCGTGCTGCTTGACGGCAGTGGCACAGACGTTTTTCAAAAACACCGAAGAGGGCTTAGCTTTGTTACGCGCATTCGTTTTACTTTCGCTGCTATTTCTTGTGCCCGGTTTGGCATCGGCCGAAGGATCGGAGGTCTTGGGGCTGACCGGTACCCAACGGGGCCTTTATTGCGTCTTGGTCTTCATCATCGCGTACGGGTTCGTGATGACCGAAGAGTTTACCCATTTGCGAAAATCCAAGCCGGTCATTCTTGCCGCCGGCATCATTTGGGCGCATGTGGCTTATCTGGCCGCCAGCAACAGCGTTCCATCGGAGAAGGTGCACAAGGCCTTCGAGCACGATCTCCGCGAGTATGCCGAGCTGTTTCTGTTCTTGTTGGTCGCTATGACCTACATCAATGCCATGGCCGACCGAAATGTATTCGAGGCCCTGCGTTCCTGGCTGGTGAGCCGTAAATTCGGTTATCGCAAGCTTTTCTGGATCACCGGGGTGATCACTTTCTTCCTGTCCTCGGTAGCTGACAACCTGACTTCCGCGCTGTTGGTGGGTGCTGTGGTGATGGCTGTCGGTGCAAATAGCCCACGCTTCGTAGCTTTGGGTTTTGTCAATTTGGTGAGCGCGGCTAATGCGGGTGGCGCGTTCAGCCCCTTCGGCGATATCACCACGCTAATGGTCTGGCAGGCCGGCAAGGCGGAGTTCTTCGACTTCTTCGAGCTGTTCATTCCGTCGGTGGTAAACTTCGCTGTGCCCGCCGCCTTCATGCACTTCGCCATACCGGACGAAGCACCCAATTTCCCCGATGAGGAGCAGGTCAAGATGAAGGACGGCGCCCTAATCGTTTGCGGCTTGTTCGCTCTCACCATCGTGACCGCCGTTAGCTTCAAGCAATTTCTGCATCTTCCGCCGTTCCTGGGCATGATGGTGGGACTTTCCTTTCTGATGTTCTACGGTTACCGCTTGAAGCTGTTGTACAGCGCCGAGAATGGGAGGTTCGATGTATTCGCCAATGTTCGCGATGCGGAATGGGATACCCTGCTGTTTTTCTTCGGCGTGGTATTCGCTGTGGGCGGTTTGGGCTACATCGGTTATTTGGAACTGGTTTCCGAGGCGATGTACGATGGACTTGGGGCGACGACGGCAAATATTCTGATCGGCGTGCTTTCGGCCATCGTCGACAACATTCCGGTCATGTTCGCGGTGCTGAGTATGAATCCCGATATGGACCTTTATCAGTGGATGCTCGTGACCTTGACCGCCGGCGTGGGCGGAACCATGCTGTCCATCGGTTCGGCGGCGGGTGTGGCCCTCATGGGGACGTCGCGCGGCATGTATACCTTTTTCAGCCATCTGCGCTGGACGCCGGCCATTATCGCCGGCTATGCCGCGAGCATTTTGACCCACTATTGGATCAACGGCTAACGCCGCTTCGGCTCATTTAAACAAGGCGTAGCCGTTATCCGCGGCTACGCTTTTTTTCGCGGTCTGATCCGCGTCCTTCCCAAGCATCGAGCAAGATCGCCACGAGCATATCGGCGAGCACGTTTACCCCGGACCGGAGTCTCGCGAGGATCCAATCGACCGGCGCGATCAGAGGTATCGCTGCGGCTACGATTGTCTCCGGCAAACCTGACGCACTCAGCACCAGTGGAAGGATAATCAATCCCGCTTCCGGAATTCCGGCGACGCCGATAGCCGCCATAAGCGCCGAGAGCACAATAATGGCTTGTTGTCCGGCTCCAAGCCCGTAACCCAATGCCTGTGCCAGGAACAGTGCCGCCATAGCCTCGTACAGCGTGATGCCGTCGTTATTAAGATTTGTTCCGGCGCAAACCGCGATGCGCGCAGATGAGTCCGAGACGCCGATGGTCCTCAGGCACCGCAAGGTAACGGGCATGGCCGCCAAACTGCTGTTTGCCGATAAGCCGGTCATGATGGCATCCGCGCCTTGCTTCAGATAAATGTGCGGTGGCTTTCCACCCGCCAGCCATGCCGCCAAGGGATAATAAACGAGGCCGTGCAAAGCCAGGCCAAGGCTTATAACACCGAGAAACCCGCCTAAATCGGCGAAGATTTCCAGACCGGTTTTTCCGACGACTTGAGCTACGAGGCCGAAGACTGCGAACGGAACGGCTTCGACAACCCAAGAAAGCACCTTGGCTAGAATCTGATAGGCCGAGGATACAAATCCTTCCAACGGTCGAATGTCTGCGATATCGCTCTCGCCTTGGCGATCTTTAAGCCAGCGTAGGGCGGCGCCGAATAGCAAGGCGAGCAGAACTACCGAGATCACGTTATTGCCGGCAAGCGGTTCGATCAGGCTTTGAGGGATATAGGCGCCGAGGTTCTTCAATGGGTTGAGGGTTGCCGCCGGGACCGCGTTTGAGCTCGCCAGAGCGGAATTTCCGGAAAGTTGGGCGGTGAGTTGCTCGATCCTGTCCTGCCATGCCAGCCCGGGTTCTATCGCATTCATCAGCAGCAAGCCGATCATGCAAGCGACCGAAACGTTGATGAGGCAAATCGTCACCAGCCGTCCTCCGCTTCTTGCGGATATATGGGTTCGCGCAAATGCATCGAGAATCGCAAATAGAATGAGCGGCACGGCAAGCGCTTTCAGGAGTCGGATCACGAGCATTCCGAGCTGCCCGAGATGGTCGTTTCGAAGGCCCCAAAGATAAGCTTCATCGCCACCGACGACGCCGAGTAACGCCCCCAGCGCGACGCCTATCAGTACGCGTATCGACAGGGGCCATCGTTTTGCTTTCATGTTCAGTTTCTGTTGATCGAAAGAGAGGATGTTATCGCATCGTTCAAGACTAAGGCGGTCGGCGTAGCTTAAGTCGACATTTCCGATAGTCCAGGGGGCCTGGGACTAGTGCCCATTTCGGCATGGCGCGGTCTTCAGGCGTGGTTTCGGCCGTTCTGCGTTAGGGATTTGTCCCAATTGACGGTACTTGCGCTTGTTGCTTACATCACTCGAACGAGAGGCTGCTCACTGCCCAAATAGCCAAGGCGATGAGCGGCGCATTTCTATTCATCGGACGGACAAGGAGGGTTCGAATCATGAGATTTATCACCTTCGGTTTATTGTGTCTCGTCAGTCTTACCGGTTGTGACGGCTCCGGGAGTTCAGGCGAGAAGAAGGTTCCTTTGGATCAAGTGCCGCCAGCCGTAAGAGCAACGGCAGACAAGGCGGTGCCTGGAGTCCAATGGGAGAAAGCTGAGACGGAAACGGAAAAGGGCCAGGCCATTTACGAACTGAAGGGACGCGATTCATCGAATCGTAAAGTAGAGGTTGAGGTGACGCCCGAAGGGACATTGGTCGAGGCCGAGACCGAGATTCCGTTGGAGGAGGTCCCCATCGTCGCGCGTGAAGCATTGAAAGCGAGGCTGCCCAATTTCAAACCGGACGAGGTCGAATCGGTCACTAAGGGAATTGGCCCCGCCGGATACGAGTTCGAGGGACGGGACGAAAGGAACAAGAAGATCGAGGTTTTTGTTTCGGCGGATGGCACTCAGGTGACCATCGAGGAAGATGATGACTGAGGAAGGTATTTTTTACGCTCGGTCGGTTTCGCACCACCCTGAGCAACATCTACTCGACGGGAGCGGCCTGAAGGTAGCCTCCACATCTCACGTCTCCGTCGATATCAGGGGCAGGGATGGTCGCGGCGGTTCACGTTCCTGCCGACGCCAAACCCGGGACCCGCTAGGCTCCGAGTTTTTTCGATCAGCTGGGAATCACACCGACGTGAACGCGTCGCACACGATGTCTTTCATGGATGCGCCTGCCAGGAAGGCTTTCTTTTGAGCGGCTTTCACCATTTCCGGGTGTCCGCACAGAAAAACTCGCCATCCTGTCAAGTTGGGCACCTCATTCAACGCGATCTGGTGAACCCTTCCGCTTGCGAATTCTTTCGAAACGTGGCTGCCCGAAAGACAGGCTGTGTACTCGAAATTGGAGTAGGCTCTGGTAAGTTCTCGCAGTTTATCGGTTAGGTAGAGACCGTTCGGAGTCCGGCTGCCGTGAAAGAGCCTGATCGGTCCGATATGGCCCTGGGCGAGAGCGTCACGAACGACGCCGTACAGCGGCGCCAGTCCGCTGCCCGTGCCGATCAGCAGCAGGCCTTGTTCGGGCGATCCGGGTAGGTAATAGCAATCGCCGCCTGGACCTTGAATGTCGATCGTGTCGCCCGGGCGCAAGGCGTCGTGCACCCAATTGCTCACTTTCCCTTGTGGTACTCGCCGTACGTGGATATGAATATGAGGATCTTCGGTCGGTAGGCTGGCGACGGAATAGCTTCGCGCCAGATTCTCGCCCTGATACAGGTTGATGAATTGACCGGCCCGATACTCGATCTGTTCGTGGGCTTTCAGGCTGACCTGCATGATCTCGGCGTTTAGAAGCTCCATGCCCACAATCGTCGCGGGGGTCCTGGAAAGCTCGTTGCCAGGCAACGAGACTGAAAGGGTTTCTTCCGGATTGCAAATACACGCCAGAAAGTAATTCTTGGCTTTTAGCGTCGGCTTCAGTCCTTTTTGCGAAGCTTCCGGTGGACGCCCGACCTCCGCCCGCATCAGACAGGCTTGGCAAATACCGGCGCGACAACCGAACGGCACGGATGCGCCGTGCTCGGTCAAACACTCAAGAACGGACTGACCGTCGCGTAGCGAATAGATTTGTCCATCGTAGCGGATATTCGGCATCGAGACCCTTCCCCAGAATAAACCGCGGGTTATCGACCGAGAACGTCGTTCCGAGTACTTTCGGCGATGGCCGCAGCTTCGGCAATAAGTTCTTCCGGAACTTTGAGTTCCTGCATGGTCGCGGCCAGGTTTTCCATCACCGCATCAAAATGAGCGTCGTTCAATCCGTTCTTGACAAGATGAGCGTGGCCTCGCCGCATGTCGAGACCGGAGTAGTGATGGGGACCCCCGAATGCCATGGTCAAGAATGCTTTCTGCTTGGCCGCTTGTGCCTCCATGTCGACGCTTTCGAAGAAATGGGCGATTCGGTCGTCGCTCAAGACCTTGCGGTAAAAAATATCGACGGCAGCGTCTACGGCAGCTTCGCCCCCCAGCTTTTCAAAAAGACTTTGGCTCATTTAGAGTTCTCCAAAACTATGGGTTTCTGTCAATCATGTAGCATTAATGCATCTTTACGCGCATAAAAAAACGCGTAAATCGCGTTTATTGCACTTAATATGCGTGCTCGATGAATATTAAGAGACGGTACGCTACTCTGTCAATCGGCCTAGGTTTGCGGATTGCAGGCTTGGACAAAAAGACCGAAAATCGGCTGCCTTTGTCCCCGGCATCCGCTAGACGCAACACCTTGGCAAGGTTCGACGATCGGTAGCGCTGGATTTACCTTATTCGAGTGAAGTGCCGGTGATAACGTGTGTTCGTCTTCGCTAGGGGGCAAGTTTTACGACTCTCAGAGGAGATTTTGCAGTGAAAAGAATTATGATGATCTTGGGGGCCGCGGTCATCGCGACGTTTGCTTGGGCGGAACAGTCCAATGTAGCACCGGCTCCGAATGGGATTACGATCCCGCAGAATTATAAAGATTGGCGGCTAATCGCTGTTTCTCAGCGTCCGGAAACCAGTACGCTCCGTGCCATTTTAGGTAATGATGTCGCTATTGCTGCGGCGAGAGCCGGAAATACCAATCCTTGGCCAGATGGAGCGGTGCTGGCCAAGCTGGTGGTAAAGCAAAAAAACCATCCCAAATATCCCACGGCCATGGTGCCGGGTGAATTCGTCCATGCCGAGTTCATGATCAAGGATTCAGCCAAGTATGCTTCAACGGGCGGCTGGGGTTTTGCCCGCTGGCTGGGAGAGAAGCAGGAACCTTATGGCAAGGACGCGAATTTTGCACAGGAATGCGTCGGCTGCCACACGACTGTTCAACAGAACGATTGGGTATTCACGGGACCGATCAATTTGCCTTGAACCGGAAAAGACGATATCGGCGGGGGTTGCTTGGGAATTGCCCCAGGTGCATGTAAAATGCGCCTCTTAATTTCAAGAGGCTGCCCGTCACTGCTGCTTGCAAGATAGATTGGAACGGGTTTGGCGGGGCGGTGAAACTGCACGCATAGAGCCGAGTCCAATAACGAGCGAAACAGGCTGTTATCTGGTAACCCATACAGCTTACAGGAAAATTTGAAATGACTTTCGTAGTAACCGAAAACTGCATCAAGTGCAAATTTACCGATTGCGTCGATGTTTGCCCGGTCGACTGCTTTCACGAGGGGCCGAATTTTCTAGTCATCGATCCTGATGAATGTATCGACTGCACTTTATGCGAGCCCGAATGCCCCGCGAACGCGATTTATTCCGAAGATGAAGTTCCGGAGGGCCAGGAACAATTCATCCAATTGAACGCGGAGCTTTCGAAAGTGTGGCCAAGCATCACGGAAGTCAAGCCAGCTTTGGAAGATGCGGACGAGTGGAACGGCAAACCGGACAAGATGCAATATCTCGAAAAATAATCGGAAGGTCGTGGCTAGCGATGAGTTATACGGCGGGGAGTTCAATCGGGTTCGATAATTCGTCTTTTCGTCGCCTCAACTGAAAAGTCTCAATCTCCGCTGTCGAGGGCGCTGTTGAAGTCAGCAGCGCCTTTTTGTCGTGAACAGTCGGTCTTGAACCGAACACGTTTCAGCAGCTGCCGCTGCTGTTTTCACAATCGCTCAAGATTTGTCGTCCGCTCTTGGAAAACTGAACTGGGCGGCGCGTGCCGGGATGTGCGCACCAGGCTGCGGGGTCTTGTAAGATATACGGCTCGATCCCGATGAAATCGTCTTCATAAGGATCTTCGGTAATCATGCGGAAGTGCGTTCGCACGCCGCGATCCGCTCCCCGCGTGGAAAGATGTATCCGTCCTCGTCGCGAAACTTTTCGTAGGTGCCGCGGTAAATGACCGCATGGCCGCGGTCGATGTACTCCTTGCCTTCGCCTTTTACGGTGGTTACGGTCACCGATCGGAATTCGATGCTCCGATGGCCTGCCACGGCATCGTATCCCACTTGTCCAGCTTCACCGCAACGGAGGTCCGACTCGACCCATGCTTTCAAGAATTCCTGTTCCTGAGGCACCCGAAATACAAGCGCTCCGCAGTTTCGAGTCGGTTTTGAGGTGGAGCGGGAACCGGTTCGTCGGAAACGATACCGGCAACGGCGACAGGCGTTTAGCAGTCCTCGCAGATCTTACCTAGAGATAGAGTATTTGCCGAAATTCGGGGCTGCTCGAGGTTGGTAGCTTTTCGCGATTAATTCAGCCTTAGAGTTGAGCTTTGCGAAATGATGCTATTGAAAAGAGTATAATTTTTGTTTCCCTCGTTCACTCGGGATGACGCCGAAGACGCCATGAAATTGCAGCAATTACGCTA
Organism: Methylocaldum sp. GT1TLB; assembly: GCF_051027445.1. NCBI lineage: Bacteria > Pseudomonadati > Pseudomonadota > Gammaproteobacteria > Methylococcales > Methylococcaceae > Methylocaldum > Methylocaldum sp. GT1TLB. Next base: position 2,667,074 of record NZ_CP194898.1, on the reverse strand, counting down.
TATCTGGGAAGTTGCGCAGCACGAATTGAATGTTTCTGCGACGGCGGACAGCCTCTACACGTCGCAGCCCGGAATTAGCAAGCAAGTCCGGCTTTTGGAGGATGAACTGGGGCTTCCGATTTTCGCGCGGAACGGCAAGCACCTGACGGAGATTACCGCAGCCGGCAAGCAGATTGTGGCGATTGCCGGAGAAATTTTGGGCAAGGTCCAGGATATAAAGAATATCGCGCAGGAACACCGCGACAATAAGGTCGGTTCGCTGTCCATCGCCACTACGCACACGCAGGCGCGCTATGCGCTTCCTCCCGCCATAAAGGAGTTCATGCGTCGTTACCCCGGGATCAAGCTCAATATCAACCAGGGCACGCCGATGCAGATTTCCGAATTGGCGTCGCGCGGGGTTGTCGATATGGCGATTGCCACCGAAGCGATGGAGCTCTTCGAGAATCTCGTCATGCTGCCGTGTTACCAGTGGAATCGCTGTGTCTTGGTACAGCAGGGGCATCCATTGACGGAAAAGGCGGAGCTAACTTTGCAGGATGTCGCCGAGTATCCCATCGTGACTTACGTCTTCGGATTTACCGGACGTTCGCAGCTGGATCAGGCGTTCGAGAAGGCAAATCTGCATCCCCAGTTAGCTTTGACTGCGGTGGATGCGGACGTGATCAAGACCTATGTAAGGCTCGGTTTGGGAGTCGGAATCGTTGCCAAGATGGCTTACGACCCTGTCGCGGACGCCGATCTGATTCCGCTCGATGCCAGTCATATGTTCGGTTTGAGCACGACGAAGATCGGGCTGCGGCGGGATATGTTCATCCGCGGATTCATTTACGAGTTCATCCGCTTATTCGCGCCGCATCTGACGCGGGAATTGGTGGAACAAGCCATGACCCAGCGGGAACAAAAAGACGTCGATGCCTTGTTCGAGAATATCGCGCTGCCGGTGCGCTAGTTTTCGCATGCCCGGCTTGGTGATGCGCCAAGGCCGGTGTTGATCCTCAAGCTTTTTCAGCTGTTTTCAGATTCCCGGCATGTAGGCCGCATTCCTTCTTCCCGGCATCTTCCCACCACCACCGGCCTTCGCGCTCATGCTGATTGGGCAGAATCGGCCGAGTGCAAGGTTCGCAGCCTATGCTGACGAAACCTTTACGATGCAGTTCGTTGAAGGGCACGTCGTAGGCTTCGATGTAATCCCACACCTGCGCCGACGACCAGTTCGCGAGCGGATTGAATTTGATCAGGCGATGGTCGGGCGTGGAAAAAGCTTCGTCAAGCTCGATCTCGGCCAAATTTTCCCGAGTCGGGTTTTGGTCGCGTCGCTGACCGGTAATCCAGGCGTCCAGCTGACTAAGCTTCCGGCGAAGCGGCTCGACCTTGCGGATGCTGCAACATTCGTGATGGCCGTCTTTGTAGAAGCTGAATAAGCCTTTTTCTCTGACTAAAGTTTCCAGTTGCACGCGATCCGGCGAAAGAACGTCCAGCCGAATGGGGTAGCGCTCCCGAACGGTCTCGATCAATCTGTAGGTTTCGGGATGCAAGCGACCGGTATCCAAGGTGAAGACCTGAATGCCCGGCTTGAGCTTGCTGGCTAGGTCGATCAATACCACGTCTTCGGCGCCGCTGAAGGAAATGGCGATGTTGTCGAACCATGTCAGCGCCGCCTTGAGAATCGCGCGGGGATTTTTTCCGGCCAATTCGCCTTTAAGCTGATCGAGATCGAAGAATTGAGTACTCATGTCGTATCGGGGTAGAAACCGTGACGGATAAGGTAACACACGAGATTCAATCCTAAAAATTCTAAAAACAACTTTTGATATAGAAAAACGGGATAAGATCAGACGAAAAAGCCCCGCCGTTTTCGGCGGGGCTTTGGTGTTCTCGGTCGTGGAAGCAACCGATTACATCATGTCTTCCATTCCGGCACCGGGCATGCCGGCTCCTTTTTCTTTCTTCGGCTGTTCGGCCACCATGGCTTCCGTGGTGAGCATCAGACCGGCCACGGACGCGGCGTTCTGCAGCGCGGAACGGGTGACCTTGGTCGGGTCCAGGATACCCATCTGAATCATGTCGCCGTATTCACCGGTCGCAGCGTTGTAGCCGAAGGTGCCTTCGCCTCCCTGAACCCGGTTCAGGACGACCGAAGCTTCTTCGCCCGCGTTGGTCACGATTTGACGCAGCGGCTCCTCGATCGAACGGCGCAGGATGGCGATACCCACGGTCTGGTCGTGGTTCTTGCCCTGCAGATCCTTCAGCGCGTTTTGAGCACGGATGAAAGCGACGCCGCCGCCCGGAACGATGCCTTCTTCAACCGCAGCGCGGGTTGCGTGCAGCGCGTCTTCCACGCGGGCTTTCTTTTCTTTCATCTCGACTTCGGTGGCTGCGCCGACTTTGATCACGGCAACGCCGCCGGCCAGCTTGGCCACGCGCTCTTGCAGTTTCTCGCGATCGTAGTCCGAGGTGGTGTCTTCGATCTGCTTGCGGATCTGCTCGACGCGAGCCTTGATGTCTTCCGCTTTGCCGGCGCCGTCGACGATGGTGGTGTTTTCCTTGTTGATCTGGATCTTCTTCGCACTGCCGAGATCGCCCAGGTCGACTTTTTCGAGGCTCAGGCCCAGTTCTTCGGAAATGACGCGGCCACCGGTCAGGATGGCGATGTCTTCCAGCATGGCCTTGCGGCGATCGCCGAAGCCCGGCGCCTTAACGGCGCAAACCTTGATGATGCCGCGCATGGTGTTGACTACCAGGGTCGCCAACGCTTCGCCTTCGACATCCTCGGCGACGATCAACAGCGAACGACCGGATTTCGCCACTTTTTCGAGCAGCGGCAGCAAGTCGCGGATGTTGGAGATCTTCTTGTCGTGCAGCAGGATGTACGGGTTTTCGAGCTCGACGCTCATGGTTTCTTGGCTGTTGATGAAATAGGGCGAGAGATAGCCGCGGTCGAACTGCATACCCTCGACAACATCCAGTTCGTTGTCCAAACCGGAACCTTCCTCAACGGTAATCACGCCTTCCTTGCCCACCTTGTCCATCGCGTCGGCGATGATTTTGCCGATGCTCTCGTCGGAGTTGGCGGAGATGGTGCCGACCTGGGCGATGGCTTTACTGTCGGTGCAGGGCTTGGAGAGTTTCTTCAGCTCTTCGATGACCACGCCGACCGCCTGATCGATGCCGCGTTTGATATCCATCGGGTTTGCACCCGCCGCTACGGATTTCAAGCCTTCGCGGACAATGGCCTGAGCCAGGACGGTTGCCGTGGTGGTGCCGTCGCCGGCGACGTCGGACGTCTTCGAGGCGACTTCCTTCACCATCTGAGCGCCCATGTTCTCGAACTTGTCTTTCAGTTCGATCTCTTTTGCGACCGAAACGCCGTCTTTGGTGACGGTCGGTGCGCCGAAGCTCTTTTCCAGCACGACGTTACGGCCTTTCGGGCCCAGGGTCTGCTTCACTGCGTCGGCCAGAACGTTAACCCCGGCCAGCATGCGCTGACGGGCGTCATCGGAAAAACGGACTTCTTTAGCTGCCATCAGTTAATTCCTCCAAAATCAGTCTGAACGTTAGGTCGTGGATCAGGCTTCGAATACGCCCATGATGTCGTCTTCGCGCAGCATCAGATATTCGGTGCCGTCGATTTTGACTTCGGTACCGGCATACTTGCCGAACAAGACTTTGTCACCGACTTTTACATCCAGTGCGCGCACTTGACCGTTATCCAGGGCTTTTCCGTTTCCTACAGCAACCACTTCGCCTTTGATCGGCTTTTCCTTTGCGGTGTCGGGAATGACGATTCCGCCCGGGGATGTTTTTTCTTCTTCCCAGCGTTTTACGACGATACGGTCATGCAAGGGACGAATTTTCATGATGACTGTTTTCTCCTTGAAGAAGTTTGAACCTCAAAAAAACACTGTAGTGTTAGCACTCTCTGTCGAGAGCTGCTAACAATATAGCGATGCGGATTTAGTTTTCAAGGGGCGCAATATGAAATTTTGATTACCGAATCGAGCTAGCATTTCAGAAAAGGTGAAGGCCAGCGTTAGACTGGCCTTCGGTTTTATGGCCTCGCGTGGCCGGTCTTGTGGAAAGCGGGTCGCCGCCCTACCTAAACGAATCCGCGAAGATGTTGTCGGCCCAATGGAACATGTGCTCGTAATTTTCCGACGACGGCTCCGCCGCTTCGCCGAACGAATCCTCGACGCGCTTCATGCTGTGCGTTGTCGGATCGTATTGGTAAACCGCAGTCAACCACGACGCTTCGGTCTCGGTGATGGGGCTGAAGCAGGCCGAATTGGTCGTCGGCTGCGGGTCCGGTGTTTCGCCGACGAACGCGCGGATGATCGAGTCGACGCAAACTTTGGCCTGGGAGTTCGCCATGTGGCCGGACTTCGGTTGTGCCGTTGCCTGAGAATCGCCGATCACATAGATGTTTTCGTAGACGGTTGAACCGTAAGTCAGCGGATCGACCGTCGCCCATCGGCCCGTCGGATCGTTGACCACGCCGGCGTCGAAGACGATCTGTCCGGCTTTCTGGTTGGGAATCATGTTGAGCACGTCCGCCGACAACGCGCCGATCGTGGTGTCTATTGTCTTGAGCGATGAATTGACTTGGGTAATGCCTACGTTGGCGTGGTATTCGAGCGTTCCTGCATAGGTCTGGCTGAATGCCGTGCCGAATGTATGCGGCTCGGCCACGATGTCTGGGTTCGCATCCAGCACGATGATCTTCGAACGTCGCTTCTTGCGCTTCAGATAAGCGGCGACGATACATGCACGCTCATATGGGCCGGGTGGGCAGCGATAGGGCGCTTTGGGGACGTTCATGACGAACACGCCACCGTCCGGCATGGCCGCCAATTGATTCTTGAGCAGGGTAGTCTGGGGCCCGGCTTTCCAGGCGTGGGGCGTCAGGTTCGGGTCGTACAGACGTTCGGCTCCGGCCGGATTCGGGTTGATGAAGTCGATGCCGGGCGCAAGGATCAGATGCTCGTAGTCTAGTGTGGCGCCATTCGACAGACCCACCTTGCTACCGACCGGGTCGATGGCGGCAGCCATGGCTTGGACGATCTTGACGCCTCGATTTCTTAAACCGTCGTAGCTTAGGTTGATCCGGTTCATCGAGATGGCGCCGGTGATGACCAGGTTGGACAAAATACAGGCGTAGTGTGTGGCGTTGGGCTCAACCAGGGTGACATCGATGGTATTGTCCCAATGTTTGAGGTATTTGGCGGCCGTTGCGCCAGCGAAGCCTCCGCCGATGATGACGACTCGATTCGAGAGCGGTGTCGCGGCGCTCAAACTTCTGGGTATGGCCGCAACAAGCGAGGTTGCGCCGGCGAGTTTTAGAAATTGCCGTCTGTTGAAAGCAGTCATATTTAGTCTCTCCTGTCGGGAGTTGGCGTCATTGGTCCTGCGGTAGGAGGCTAGTCGTCCGAGGACGAGGCTCGCGGAAGCGAGCCAAGGTAGTCGGCGATCAACCGTAGTTGATCATCGGTATAACCGCGGGCTTGCCTGTCCATGATGTCCTCGACCGGGCGGTACTTTCTTTCGATCAGCTCGTCATACAACTCGTCGGCAGACTCCCCTGCCAGCGACTCGTAGCCCGAACCGTCGGTTCCGTGACATTGCGCGCATTGCGCGGCAAGGAGACGTCCGGCGGGAGGCTCGGAAAAGGCGCTTAGTGGAGTGGCCGTGGCAGTAATCAATACGAAACACGTTCTTAGGGGGTAAAACGATTTACGCATGTGTTACCTCGCTCGGTGACGTTAATGAGGTTTGGCCAATTCGTTTGCCGTCGCGCGGTCACTTGGTTTCCCCGCGCGACGGGACGTTTCTCTGTCGCCCTTGGTGGGGGGCAGGTTTCGGGTGTGTTTCGGTAACCCTACGGGATGTACTGAAATTTCCATGCCGCGGCCGCTTTCTGGGCGGATTCTTGTTCCCGAATACCGGGTTAACGTACCGGGTCGTGACCAAAGGAGTTACAGAATATGCTAATAAAACAATAAGTTGATATGGCATTAGCGGAAACCCGTGCTGGTGTTCACGCGGCTAGATGAAGCTGCGACGATGGACGCGAGCGGACTCGAGCTCGGCGGTTGTGACGCCGGCTAGCGACGAAAGAACAGGTTGATCAGCAGAGTCAACACGAGGCTGATGATGATCATGGAGGTGATGGGGATGAAGATGTACCGGTTTTCGTCCTGAATCCGGATATCACCGGGAAGCTTTCCGAACCAGCCGAACAGTCCCGGGGCGTAGGATAGGACCAATCCGAGCAGAAACAGGCCGATACCGACGTAGATGAGAATTTTCCCGAAAGACATCGCTCAAGTCCTCTTTGACGCTTCGCCACCATCAATCAAGTAGACCGTCGCGAACAGCAAGAGTGCTGCGATGCCTAGCAGCCACCGAATGTCGGTTTTGGTCGTGCGGCGCTCGACGAATTCCGGGGCGCGTAATGCGTCCATGAGACCTTCCGGCGTTTCCAGACGATGATAGCGGAGGCCGGTTGTCGCGCTCAGTTCGCGTAGATGGTTTTCGTCCAGCCAGGAAAGATAATAGCCTTCGCGCGGCGGTCGGGGTACGGTCTCGGTTGTTTCGTAGGCTGTGCTGGATTCCGGCATTTGCGCGATATCGGTGTTTTCCCAATAACCGATGAGCCGGTTTTCGCGATCGTATTTCGGCACTGTGGTCGGATGCAATCCGCCCACACCCACGATCAAGCCAGCGATTTCTCCCGGTTTTCCGGAAAATGTCGGTCGTATTGTTTGCGGCGGTGCTTCCTGGCCGTCGGTGAAGAGCGCCAGCCGAATGCCGGGATCTCGGTTTTTTACGTCCCGGATAGCGGCATAAACGCCTTGAGCGACAAAGCTGTTGGCTGCCCAGGCCATGCGCCAGTCGACATGGGCGAGCACATCGTCGATCACGCGCAGGTGTTCGCACACTTCTATGGGTTCGAACAGTAATTGAACGCTCTGAGTGGTGAAAAGTCCGAGCCCGACTTCCGAGCCGCACGGAAGATCATGCACCGCCTGCCGGATCGATTCCTTGACGAAATTGAGCCGGTCCGCCGGCATGTTTGCGACATGGTAATCGCGGACATTCATGCTTTGCGTGATGTCGATGACGAAGGCATAGCGATAGACCCGAAGCGGCAGCGGGAGTTTCGGATCGGCAAAGGTCAGCGCCACGAGCACGGTGGCAACGAACAGCGCCGTCGTGCGCCAGTCCCGGCGAACGAGCCGCATCCTCACGGCGCACCACCCGGAATCGTGGGCACGGTAGCGAATACACTGGGTTTCGCTCCGTGCCAATCCGCCTTTTCCCGCTCCTTGGCCGGCGGGGTAATCCTATGTGCGTATTCGAGATTGAAACGGGCATCCCAGTTAGCCGGATTCAGCCGAAGAGTCTTCTGCAACTGTTCCTTGGCCAGGGCGACCAGCGTGTTGACACGGACATATTCCAATACGCCTTTGGCGTTCCACAGTTGGGCGGCCTCTCGAAGATACAGTGTTCCAAGATTGTAATGAACCTGCTCGCGAAGGTGCTCGTCGCCGCGTTCGAGAATGGTGGTGTAAAGGCGCAGGGCTTCCTGCGTCTCGCCCGATCGTTCGAGCCGATGGGCTTTGGCGAGTACCAGAACGGGCGGTGTTTTGTCGTCGACCTCGACCCTTTCCGGCTGGGAGATTAGAGTGTTTTGGCGGGCGATTCGGAAAACGGCATAACTTTCGTAAACGACTCCGGCCAGGAGGGCTGCCAGAAGACCCCAGATCAGCATCGGCGAGCGCCACATTCGCATCAAACGGGCCACGACTTCACCTCCAATGCTTTGGCGCTCAGGAGCAGTGCCAGAAATGCGAGAGCAGCGGCATAGCAGTAGCCGGAGATGTCCCTTCGCGGCAGTTTTTCCAGGTAGTGCAGCGGAAGATTTTCCAACTGCTCGACCTCTAGAATTGCGCGCTGCAGCGCTTCCGGATTTTCCGCCTCGAAAGCCCGATAGGGGACGCCAAGGTTTTGGAAATATTGATGTAGAAAATATTCCGGCGTCGTGCTTTCGCCCGGATTGACCGGCTTCTCCGAAAGGCGTCCGCTCCTTGGATTTCGGAGGTAAATCCAGTAAAGGGTCGCCTGCGTTTCCTGAAACCATTGCCGTAGCTGGTCGCGGGTTTCCTCTTCGATGCGCGCCGCTCCGTCCGAGACCAGCAGAACGATTCGGGACCCGGTGAACGGTTTTCCGCTGTAAAAATCGAGCGCCATCGCCAATCCGGGCGCGATGTTGGTTACTCCGTGACCGCGACCGCTGGTCGCTTCGATAGCCGCTAAGATCGCCGGCCGATCTTGAGTGAAAGGCATGACGTAGATTGGTGCAGCCGAGAAATCGATCATGGCGAACAGATCGTGCTCCCGTCGGGCGACGAATTCGGCCAGCAGCTTGCGGGCTATGGCGCCTTTGGTTTCCTGCGCGCGACCGCCCATATAGCTGCCGGAGAAATTCTCGTTCATGCTGCTGCTCCTATCGAGCAGAAGCACGATGTGGGCCCCGGTCCCGACTCTTTCCACCCATTGCTCATGCAAGTAAGGACCCGCGATGCCCAGGCTGAGACTAAGCGCTGCAGCGGCGGCGCTAGACCGCAGCAGTCGATCGAGCATCGTCGACAGCGGATCGCTCGGGAGCATCGAGATGGAGGGATAGGAAATCGCGGCTTGCCCGCGTTTTAATAAAGGAATCAGGGCGGTAATGCCGAGAATCAGTGCCCAAGGTGCGGAAAGCCCGATGCTCAAACACTCCTCCGTTCAGCAAGGACACACTGGCGGCATAAGGCTTCAAGCCGGGAAAACAGGGAATCCGCTGGTATCGGTGCATCGGGGGCGGTGAAAAAGACTTGCCGGGACAGGGCGAAGAAATGGTTAAGCTCGTCTCGAAGCTCGGCGAAGGCCGGATGGTCTGCCAGGAAGGATTCCAATTCCCCGGCAAACAGACGAAAACCGGCGGTGTCGTCCAAGGCTCGGTGCAGGAGCTTGATCGCGGTCCGGTACGCATCGGCATCGGCCGGTTTACGGCTGAGCTTCTTGAGATCGCGCATGGTGCGCGCAAACGGCGGGGCTGTCTTTGTAAAGAACGGCAGCTTGCCGTAACGCCATGCGAGAAGCGGCAGTACGGCCAGGGTTCCGGCGAGATAGGCGATAAGCCTCAGGCGGTGTGACAGGATCGGAAGCGGCTCCGGTACCACGGATTCGCGGATTTCGACTTTTTCGTCTGCAATGTCGGGCGGAATGATCGGTGCGATCGTGATATACCACGGCGGCGTTCGCGCTTCTAGCGGGGCTTGTCCCTGAAAACGGACCGGCAGTGACGGGATGGTCAATTTTTCCGGTTGCCGTACGCCTTTGAACACCTGATAGGTCAGCCGCAGTCGGTAATGGGCTACGTCTTTAGCGTTAGTCTTGGTCCAACTGACGGTGCGGAGATCCAGCCATTCATCGAGCGCGCCGGGCTTGGGCAGATATTCGGTCTCCAAAGCATAGCTTTCGGGTACCGTGATGAGGACGTGATAATCGATCAGGTCTCCTATGACATAGCCGAAATTCCGCGGTGCCGACGGCTCGATGCGAGGCGTCAATTCGGCGGAGCAGGCGAGGGCAGGGGCCAGTAGAAGCGCCGGGCTCAAGCCGAAAAGCAGTTTAAACATCGGGCGCATCGTTCAGGTTCGATAAAAATAACGGGTCAGCTCGTCCGGGTCGAAACGGTCGATCAGGAAGAACGGCTCTCGACCATGAAGCGCGCAAATCTGCCCCAGTTCCTCGCGGCGCTTCTCGAACGACGCACTGATCTTCTCTCGTAGCGCGGGCCGCATGAGCAATCGCCGCCGGGCACCGGTCTCTGGGTCTTCGAAATTAACGAGACCCCACGAAGGTAGCCGATCGAATTCGGCGCTGTTCCATAAAACCACCGGCACCACATCATGGCGGACCAGGGCCTTGAGCAGTGTATCGAGGCGATCCAGGGTTAAATGAAAATCCGAAACGAGAAATACTAAGGCTTTCCGTTTCCCGAGATACGGTACGACCTCGTTCAGCCCGTCGGAGGATCTGCCCCGAGGGCGGAGGTTCTTGAGGTTCTCCAACAGTTCCGGCGCGGCGCCTTTATGCCAGCGCAGCGGCAGGAGCATGTCCTGGAGTATCGTGCTGTCGCAGCCGATAAAGCCGAAGAAGTCGCCGGTGCGGTAGGCGGTATAGGCCACCGAAGAGGTGAATTCGGCCAACAGTTCGGTCTTCGATCTCGTGCCCCGGAAACCCATCGATGCCGAAAGGTCGGCGACTACATAAACGGGAATCGCGCTCCTTTGGCGAAAAGTTCGCACCATGAGCTGCTCGAAAGGATCGTGCAGTGTGGCGCGTATATCCAGATTTCGCGGGTCCGGATTGGATGTTAATAGCGTATGACCGGCGAATTCGTAGCCGCCGCCCTGCCGTGCGCTACGGTGGTGGCCGGGATGGACACCCGGTGAGCGCCAATTAACGTGATAATGAAACTCGGGGATCAAGGCGCCGCGACGCGTTGCAGAATACCGCTCATGAGTTCACCGACCAGATCGCTTCGGCGAAGTTCATAAACCGGATTGAAGAAGACCCGGTGAGCGGTGGTGTCTACGAAGACCTGCCGAATGTCCTCGGGGATCAGGCTGGTCCGATCATTCAGCCAAGCCGAGACCCGGGCCGCCCGCATCATCATGCTCATTCCCCTGGGGCTGGCGCCGGCCAGGACCAATTGCCGCATGTCCACGCCGTCCATTTTGATGCCGTAATCCTGAGGTCGCCGAGTCGCCTGCCAGAGATCGAGCGCGTATTGTTGCAATGCGTCGCTGGCCTTGATCTCGACTTGAATGACACGGGCGATATCCGCAATGTCGCGGTAGGGCAGAACGCCTGGCTGTACGTCCTCTATCAGCCGATCGGTGTCGTGAAACCGGGGGTCAAACATCAAGGCACGCTGCATAGCCGGGTCCTGCGGCGTTTCGATGTGTAGTTCCATCAGGAAACGATCGCGTGCCGCCGAGGGAATTTCGAAGGTTTCTTCCTTCTCGACCCGATTGCGATCGGCGAAAACCAGGAGATGCGGGAAAAAATACTCTCGGTTGAAGGCCGTTATGCTGCGTTCGGCCATGACCCGCAACAGTAATGAATGCACTTGAGGGCGGGCCCGGTTCACCTCGTTGAAGAAGAAAACGGAAAGCTGCTCGCCGTTCTTGAGGATGGGGCCCGGATCGACCTGCGGCCTGCCTACCTCGTTGATATAGGTATGGTAAATGAGATCGTTGGGCATCAGGTCGATTGTGCCCTCGATTCGTTCGTAAGCGCCGCCCAGTCCCCTAGCGACTGCTCTAAGTAAAGTCGTTTTACCCACTCCGACGTCGCCTTCCAGCATGACGTGGCCGCGGGAGAAAATCGCTAGCGTGATTTGGCGGATGGCGTGATCGAGGCCGATTACGGCGTTTCCGATTTCTTGCTGGAAGCTCAGGGCGCGCTGCCGCCAATCTGAGAGCAAGGTATCTTTATCGTATCGAGACATAGCGTAGAAACGGGTCAACGGAGTAGGGAGAGGTGCAGCAGCTGACCCAATAGGTTACAGCATCGGAAGGCGCAAAGGAAAAACCCCGCATTGCGGGGTTTTTGTCAGGGTTGGTTGCCGGTCGATCGCTTGCTAGAAATGCATGGCGTAATCGTACGAACCGACGTTCCTTAAGCGGTACCGGTCTCGGTCTGCTTTCCCGAATCGATGAGCGGATCGAAGCGCTGAATTTGGCTGTATCCGAAAGAGATCAGTTGCACGCCGATATCGACGACGAGTCTGTAAAGTTCCGGCATGCGCGAAACGAGATAACCGATGTAGCCCAAGGCCGAGATACCGAGTCCGGCGGCGAGAACGGTCGGCAGGCCAATGCCGTGGAAAATTCGAACAATCTGGGTCAGTATGTCCAGCGGCAACAGCAGCATGACGCCGAAGTAGACGAGCGTCATAAAGGTAAACAACACGAATACGACGAACTTGAACGTCTTCGCCAATATAAGATCTATTTTCATGCGTATTTTTTCCTTCCCAAGCTAAAGCTAAAAACCTCTTCTTCGGGCCGGACCGATGGGAGTTGTGATTGCCGCCCAAGCCTCCGCGGTAGATCGGGAGCCCCTTCAAAAAACAAAAGCCGCGAAATACCGGCTTGAATTAATATGACTGTGATAATTTTCGCGGCATTTTAGCATATCAATCCTCCTCGGCCAGCTTTAATCGGGGCGAAGGATCTTGACTCAAAGCGGACGGATACCGCAGCAATCCAGTATTGCCGAGTGCGACGGGCCGGTCGGCTTTATCCGAAGGATAGCGATACTTTCGATCGTCATGAAATTCGACATGTGGAAATTCCGGACGTTTTGTATCGAGCATGCGAAAATTGCTTCCGTTTCAGTGCGAGGCATCTATACACGGCACCTTTCTTTAAATGACCAAGAAAGTTTTTCGTCTGTTTCCCCCACCCTTTGAAGAAGTCGTTCTAGAAGGACTTTATCTACAACTGAATCTGCACCGGCAGGGCACGCCCGACTCGCCGTTCGTCTATGCCAATTTCCTTACCAGCCTGGACGGGCGGATCGCGCTGGAGGATTCGAGCGGTCAGACTTACCTTCCGAAAAGCCTGACCACGCCGGATGATTTTCGGTTGTTTCTGGAGCTGGAGTGCCAGGCGGATTGCCTAATCACTCACGGCGGGTATCTCCGTTCACTGGCGCAGAAGCGCTTGGGAAACATTCTGCAAGTCGGTTTGACGGATACGACTCGCGATCTCGCGAAGTGGCGCGAGGAGCAGGGGCTGAGCCCTCAGCCGGCGATCATTATCGCGAGCGCCAGTCTGGATTTTCCGATGCCGGCATCCATCAAAGAACATCGTCAAGCCTGTTATATCGCTACGGGAGAACAGGCGGACCCCGCAAAGCTGGACTATTGGCGCAAGCAAGGTTACGAGGTGATTCTGGCGGGAAAGGGCAGAATGGTGGAGGGCGACGTGCTAACGCGCAGGCTGGGCGAGCTAGGTTACCGAACCATTTACCTTATCGCCGGACCCCATATGTTGGATACGATGGTGCGGAACGGACGTCTGGCGCGCCTGTTTCAAACCATCACCCATCAGTTGATGGGTGGGGAGGCGTTCCGTACTTTGCTGCCGGGACCGGAATTGGGGCCGTTTGGACACTTGAAGCTGGTGTCCTTGTATTACGATCCGACCTCGCCGTTGGGGGCGGGGCAGTGGTTCGCGCAATTCGAAAGCAATCACTCGTAGAGGCTGTGGGAGTCAAGGGGAATTGTATGGTGAAATCGGCGCTCGTCACTGGCGCGGCTCGCCGCATCGGCGCTGAAATCGTGCGTCGGCTGCATGCGGCCGGATACAACATCGTGCTGCATTATCACCGGTCGGCGACCGATGCCGAGGCTTTAGCCAACGAGCTCAATGCCGTGCGAGCGAACTCGGTTCGTTTGTTGCAGGCTGATCTGCTGGAAACGGAAAGACTGACCGAGCTCGTTCGGCAGACGGCGGCGTTTTGGGGGGGGTTGGACGTGTTGGTGAATAACGCCTCCGGTTTTTATCCTACGCCGTTTGGAGCGATCACTGAGGTTCAATGGAACGACCTCTTGGGCAGCAACCTCAAGGCGCCGTTTTTCCTGGCTCAGTCGGCCGTTCCCTATCTACGCGACCGTAAGGGTTGCATCATCAACATCGGCGACATTTACGCCGATCATCCTATCGAGAAATATTCGGTCTACAGTCTCGCCAAGGCCGGATTGGCGACGATGACCCGCGCTCTTGCCAAAGAGTTGGCGCCGGAAATTCGAGTCAATGGCGTCGCGCCGGGCGCCATTCTATGGCCCGAGCACGACGCCCATCCCGCGAAGAAAGCTGAAATCTTGGCGCGTATTCCTATGAAACGCGCCGGGGAGGCTTCGGATATCGCGAAAGCGGTATTGTTTCTGGTCGATGATGCGCCGTACGTGACCGGGCAGATGCTGGTCGTGGATGGCGGGAGGAGTTTATTCAGCTGATATCCGAAACCGAGCCCACCCGCCACTGGTTGACGCTAGTCTTGTCGAATTTGGCCCACAGCTCGGCGTAGGTCTCGCCGATCACCGGATGCTTTCGATTCGGCGCGATCTCCGCGAGCGGCTCCAATACGAAGGCGTAACGGGTGATGTCCTCGCGCGGCAATGTAAGCTTTCCTTCTTGGAGCACCTCGTCGCCGTAAAGAATCAAATCGATATCGAGGGTACGCGAGGAGAACTTTTTGCAATCTCGTGTACGCCCATGATTGTTTTCGATCTCGCTCAGGATCTTTGCGATCTCGGATACCGGGAGTTCGGTGGAAAAGGCCGCTACCAAGTTGTAAAAGCGAGCGCCTTCGAAGCCTACCGCTTCGCTTTCGTAAACGCCGGAGACAGTCAACGAGCCGACACGCTCTTCCAGCTCTCTAAAAGCGGAAGGAATGTGCTTTTCTCTTTCGATATTGCTGCCGATGCTCAGGAAAACATCAGGCATATTTTCGTTTATCTCCTCTTTCGATAATGATTCCGACATCGCTGGCTTTACGGATCGCGCCCTTCTTGTTTAGCGTCAACCTAAGCCACGGCACATCAAATTCATCGATAACGATTTGAGCGACCTTCTCGGCTAGAGTTTCCACGAGAAAGAAGTCGCTTTCTTCCACGAAAGAAATGATGCGTTTGGACACCGCTTTGTAGTCGAGCGTGTGTTCGATATTGTCCGATGCCGCCGCCTCGCGGATGTCGGTACCCATTTCCAAATCGATCAGGATGGTTTGCTTGATCTTTCTCTCCCAATCGTAGATGCCGATCACCGTCTCGATCTCAAGGCCGCGTAGAAATATAATGTCCATCGTCAATCCGACCGGTTTTCGCTATTTCGCGAATTGGTAACATAAAAATTACAAAACTGGCAACCAGGATACATAATAAGCGCATGGCGGTGTGGTTTTTAGTTCCTTTGGCCTATTTCCTAGGCTCGCTATCCAGTGCGGTAATCGTAAGCCGATTGTTTCGCCTTCCCGATCCCCGAGAACAGGGCTCGAAAAACCCCGGTGCGACCAATGTGCTGCGGTTGGGTGGTAAAAAAGCAGCCGCGATTACCTTGTTAGGAGATGCCGCCAAGGGGTTGGTTCCGATCTTGTTGGCCAAGGCTTTTGACGCTGACCTGCTTGTGATCGCTTTGGTGGGGTTGGCGGCATTTTTTGGCCATCTTTACCCGGTATTTTTCCAGTTTAAGGGCGGCAAAGGCGTTGCCACAGCCTTGGGGGTACTCTTGGGATTTTCATGGATGGTAGGCTTGGCTGCTCTATTGACGTGGATTGCGATTGCTTTCGTCTCGCGTATCTCGTCGCTTGCGGCTTTGGCTGCGTCCGTTCTGGCACCCGTCTACGTTTGGCTTTTGACCGGTTCCGAGGCGTTGATTGGCGCCTCGGTCGTGATGGTCTTGTTTCTGATTTGGCGGCATCGGGGAAATATCGAGCGTTTGCGTCATGGACAGGAAGCGCGGATCGGGCGTAAAGCCTGACGGTTTCAGAATTGCCGCTTGTTTAGGCTGTTGACTCTTGCGATAGGGCGAGCGGTGCTAACTTGCTTAAGGGCCACCGCGGAAGAGCGTTGATCTCGGGGGGCTCCGTTTGGCCGGCGAGCAGTCTCTGGCAGCCGGCAAATGCGATCATGGCGCCGTTATCGCCGCAAAATTCGAGTCGCGGAAAATAAACCCGGCAGTTTTCTTCGCTAGCCATGTGCTGAAGTTTGTCGCGCATAGATCGGTTGGCGCTGACCCCGCCCGCGACCACTAAGCGGGTGAGCCCGCTTTCCTTGAGCGCCCGCCGGCATTTGATCGTCAGTGTATCGACCACCGCATCCTGGAATGCCTTGGCAATGTCCGCTTTATCCTGTCGACTTTTGGCGGTGGATGCGAATGTTTGTAACGTATGCGTTTTAAGGCCGCTGAAGCTGAAATCGAGACCTGGCCGATCGGTCATGGGGCGAGGGAATTCAAACCGATGCTCGTCGCCTTCCTCGGCCAATTCTGCGATCGCGGGACCTCCTGGATAGCCCAGATCAAGCATCTTGGCGGTTTTGTCGAAGGCTTCCCCGGCGGCATCATCCACCGATTCTCCCAAAATGTGATACAGGCCGATGCCTTCTACCTCGACGAGCTGGGTGTGGCCACCGGAAACGAGGAGCGCGATAAACGGAAAATCGGGTGGGTCGGACTCCATTAAGGGCGCGAGCAAATGGCCTTCCATGTGATGTACCCCTATCGATGGAATTTCCCATGCCCATGCTAGGCTGCGGGCGACGGAAGCGCCTACCAGGAGCGCGCCGATCAATCCCGGGCCGGCTGTATAAGCGATTCCGTCGATTTGCCGTTTGGAAATGCGGGCGTCTGCGATTACTTGCCGAATCAGCGGAACCAGTTTTTTGATGTGATCACGGGAGGCCAGTTCGGGTACTACGCCTCCATACTCCGCATGAGTTTTTACCTGACTATACAGGCGATGGGCCAAAAGTCCCTTGGTGGCGTGATAGATCGCCACGCCCGTTTCATCGCAGGATGTTTCAATGCCGAGTACGTACATACAAATTGACTTTTACCTTGCGCTCTGTAGTGAGTATAATTAGCACTTTTAAGTTGGCGGGGTAATCCTGCCTCGGGAATTTCGTCATTTTAGTCATCAATCTTGGGAAGCTACATGCCGTCGATTAAGCTTAGAGAAAACGAGCCCTTTGAAATTGCTATCCGTCGTTTTAAACGTGCCTGCGAGAAGGCCGGTATTCTTTCCGAAGTGCGCCGCCGCGAATTCTACGAGAAACCGACCGAGGAACGTAAGCGCAAAGCGGCTGCAGCAGTGAAGCGGCATCTGAAAAAGCTTTCCCGCGAACGGTTTGCTCTGCAGAATTTGCGCAAAGGGCGTCCGCAAACCTGATAGCCCCTTTCGATGAGCGTATTGAAAGAACGTCTCCAGGCGGATATGAAAGCCGCCATGAAAGCCGGAGAAAAAGATCGGCTGGGCGTCATTCGGCTGATAATGGCCGCCATCAAGCAGCGCGAGGTGGACGAGCGGATTCAGTTGGATGATGCGCAAGTCCTTGCCGTTCTGGACAAGATGGTCAAGCAGCGGCGTGAATCCATCACGCAATTTCAATCGGCAGGGCGGGATGATTTGGTTGCTGCGGAACAGGCGGAGCTTGGCGTTATTCAGGAATACTTGCCGCAAGCGTTGAGCGAAGAGGAAGTGGAGTCTCTGATCAAGGAGGCTTTGGCGGAATCGGGTGCTTCCGGAGTCGGCGATATGGGCAAAGTTATGGCCGTGCTGAAGCCAAAAATGCAGGGGCGAGCCGATATGTCGATGGTTAGCTTGCGGGTCAAAAGCCTGTTAAGCGGCTAGGACACGGTAGTCTTGATGTTTTTTAGGAACGGCGTAGCGTGAACTGAGCTGCCGGTATAAACGATGGCCGGCAAGATTCCCCGTCAATTCATTCAAGAACTGATCGCTCGTATCGATCTGGTCGATCTGGTTGATGCGCGCGTGCCGCTTAAGCAAGCCGGCAGCAACTTTACTGCTCGTTGTCCTTTTCATAGTGAAAAAACACCCAGCTTTACCGTAAGTCGCGATAAGCAGTTTTACCATTGCTTTGGTTGCGGCGCACACGGTAATGCCATTGATTTTCTGATGGGCTATGACCATCTGAGTTTTGTCGAAGCGGTGGAAAGTCTCGCTGCGTCGGCGGGGTTGAAAATTCCGGTAGACGCCCAGAGTGCGACGGTAGATCCGCAGTCTAAGATGGCGAAGGCCATTTACGAACTGCAGGATGCTGTTTCCCGATTCTATGCACACCAGTTTAAAGTCCATCCCGAAACGTCGCGAGCTATCACATATTTGAAACGCAGAGGGGTCAGCGGCGAACTCGCTCAGCGATATCGCTTGGGTTATGCTCCTCCGGGGTGGCAAAATCTACCGTCGGAGTTTTCGCGGGAGCTGCTGGAGGCGGCGGGTCTTATGATCATGAAAGACGATAAGGCTTATGACAGATTCAGGGATCGTATTATCTTTCCCATTCGGGATCGCCGAGGCAGGGTGGTGGGCTTTGGCGGACGGGTGATGGGCGACGAAACGCCGAAATATCTCAATTCGCCCGAGACTATCGTTTTCAAAAAGCACAAGGAAGTATATGGACTATACGAGCTGTTAAAGCAGTCTCCGAGGCCGGAGCGCATCGTCGTGGTCGAGGGCTATATGGATGTGATCGCCTTGGCTCAAAACGGCATTTCCAATTCGGTTGCAACGCTTGGAACTGCTACGTCCGCTGATCATGTCGAGCTGCTTTTCCGTTATACGGATGAACTGGTTTTTTGTTTCGACGGAGATTCTGCGGGACAGAAGGCTGCCTGGAAAGCGCTCGAAGCAAGCCTTTCGTTCTTACGGGACGGACGGCAAATCCGATTTCTGGTTTTGCCGGAGGGGCAAGATCCTGATTCCTTGGTCCGATCGGAGGGTGCGGATGCTTTCCTAAACCGTCTCGATACCGCGTTACCTTTCTCTGACTATTTCTTCAGGTGTTTGGTGCGTCGGCTTGATTTAGGCACCTTAGAGGGACGCGCCGCTTTGATTAACAAAGCCAAACCATTGATTGGTAAGTTACCTGCTGGTGTTTTTCGTGAGATGATCGACAAACGTCTGGAGGAACTTGCGGGGCATGGGGTAGTCGAACCATCCGATAAATCGGCTAAGCTTGTAGGACCGTCGGAATCAAGGGTTGCATCCGTAAGAGGTCGAGTGCAGCCCTCTGCATCACGTATCCTTTTGGCGCTTCTGGTCCAGAATCCAGAACTTGCGGCCATGGTTGGGGCTGACCTGCGTAGTAAGCTGCGTACGGTTAATAAGAATGGATACTTAATCGAAAAGGTGCTCCGGATTCTGGATGAAAATCCGGGTTCGACTAGCGGCGGTATCCTGGAGCATTTTCGCGGTGCGCCGGAGGAAAATTTTATCGCCAACCTCATAGAGTGGGATACTTTGTTGCCCAAGGAAGGTATACGAGCTGAGTTCTCAGATGCTTTAATGCGTTTCAGTCATCAGCTCAAGCGGGAGCGTTTGGATGAGCTCATCAAGAAATCGAAAAAAATGCAGCTCAGTTCCGAAGAGCGGGAGGAAATGCGAGTGCTCATGAGTCAATGAGGCCGGTAATTTAAGTTTCCTGTTTTCTCAAACTTTTAATATACTGTATTGTTTTGCGGGCATACAGCAGTCGCGGGTCAGTTGATGAATCTGGAACAACAGCAATCTCAGCTTAAAGAGCTTATCGCCAAAGGTAAAATGCAAGGTTACCTCACTTTTTCCGAGGTGAATGACCACTTACCCAGCGATATCGTCGATCCGGAGCAGATGGAAGACATCATCTGCATGATCAATGATATGGGAATTGAGGTGCACGAGGATGTGCCGGATGCAGATTTGATTCCCGAACCTGCCGTTGTTACCGAGGAAGATGAGGACGAAGCGGCGGAAGTCGCTGCGGCACTTGCTTCCTCCGTTGATGCCGAATTGGGCAGGACCACAGATCCCGTACGTATGTACATGCGTGAGATGGGAACGGTCGAGCTGCTGACCCGCGAAGGTGAGCTGAGCATCGCCAAGCGCATCGAGGAAGGACTGAACCAAGCGGCGAATGAGTTGGTTCGTTTTCCAGCTGCGATGGATCATTTTATCAGGGCCTTCGATGCTGTCGAAAAAGGAGAGGCTCGGTTGTCGGACTTGATTTCCGACTTTTTCGATCCGGCAGCCCAGTCGGAAGAGGTCTTGCTGGATGAAGAGGCCGACACCGAAATTCTCGATGAAACCGAGAGTGGGCCTGACCCGGAACTCGTTAGAGAGAAGCTCGAGCTTTTCAACAAGCAGCACAAAGCTGCTGTCAATGCACATCACAAGCACGGTTATCACCATGAACGTACGCAGAAAGCGTTCGACTCTCTTGCGGAAAGTTTCATGGAGTTCAAGAAAACGCCCCAGTTTTTCAAGGAGTTGACCGATCTGTTGCACAGTGCGGTCGAGAAGATTCGGGAGCAGGAGCGGATTATTCAGGATATCTGCGTCGTCAAAGCAAAAATGCCGCGCGCAGAATTCATCGCCTCTTTCGCCGGTAACGAAAGCAATCCCGATTGGTTTCAGAAACTGTTGGGGGCGCGCTATGGTGAGATATTGGCTTCTTATGCCGACGAGGTGAGGCGTGCGCAAAGCAAACTGGCGCAGATAGAAAAAGATAATCAACTGTCGATCGCCGATATTAAAGAAATCAATCGGCGCGTCTCTGTTGGCGAGAGCCAGGCACGTCTCGCCAAAAAGGAGATGATCGAAGCCAATTTGCGTTTGGTCATTTCCATTGCCAAAAAATATACCAATCGGGGATTGCAGTTCCTCGATTTGATCCAGGAAGGAAACATCGGCCTAATGAAGGCGGTCGATAAATTCGAATATCGACGCGGTTACAAGTTTTCCACCTATGCGACGTGGTGGATTCGCCAGGCAATTACGCGTTCGATTGCCGATCAGGCGCGCACCATCCGAATTCCGGTGCACATGATCGAGACGATCAATAAACTGAACCGTATCTCGCGTCAGATGTTGCAGGAAATGGGACGGGAAGCGACGCCGGAAGAACTGGCGGTCCGCATGGATATGCCCGAAGATAAGGTTCGCAAGGTTCTAAAGATCGCCAAGGAACCCATTTCCATGGAAACCCCCATCGGCGATGATGAGGACTCGCATTTGGGTGATTTCATCGAGGATTCTCGGGTGATGTCTCCGATCGAGCATGCGACCGTCGCAAGCTTGCGCGAAACGACTCAGCAAGTGTTGGCCGGATTGACGGCTAGAGAAGCGAAAGTCTTGCGGATGCGTTTCGGAATTGATATGAATACCGACCACACCTTGGAAGAAGTGGGCAAGCAGTTCGACGTGACCCGCGAGCGTATTCGTCAGATCGAAGCCAAGGCATTGCGCAAACTCCGTCATCCTTCGCGTTCCGAGCAACTACGCAGTTTCCTTGACATGGATTAACGACCAGTTCTCGGGCCCTTAGCTCAGTTGGTTAGAGCAGGGGACTCATAATCCCTTGGTCCAAGGTTCAAGTCCTTGAGGGCCCACCAAGTAAAACAAAGGCTTGCAGCGATGCAGGCCTTTTTCATTTTGAGCGAATGCCCAATTTCTGCTCAAGACTGGACTTTCGCTCCCGCCTGATTCTAACGACCATTCTCTTTGGTTGTTCCTTATCCGATAAACGTTTAACCGAGGCTAATCCCTCACTGCTATCCCAAAGATGCTCGGAGGCGGCTGCAAGGCACCGTAAAGCTTGAGAAGCGAAGCGCCGGGCATGGTAGAGCTGTGTGATATGCCGCATATAGTGAGTCATAAGCCATAGTTTGCGAGGCTACATCTAGATTCCCACTCGAATCAGGCGCGGAAATGCGCTCGGCACAGACCTTGCTCGGATAGTTCAGCCACGATCTTCCTCTCGAGGCTTGAAAACTGTACTTGCTCCCCGATGGCGCCAAGACCCGTTAAGGAACAACAATAAATGAAATCGTCCGTTGCGCTTATTCAGTCGACTTACTTGGAAACTCGAAAACCCTTGCTGCAATTGCTCAAGCGCCGTCTCGGTTGCAGCGATACTGCGGAGGATGTAGTCCAGGAGGCCTATTTGCGGGTTATTCAGCAAAACTCCGTCGACGAAATAGTTAATCTGCCTGCTTACCTGTTTCGTATCGCGAGCAATTTGGTGGTCGATTACGGGCGGCAGGCCGTGGCGTCGGCGCAGGCTCATCACGAGCCGCTGGAAGAAGACCTGATCTGTCCGAAACCGCTTCCCGACAAGATCACGGAAGCAGGCCAAGAGTTGGACCTCCTTGGCCAATCGATCGCTGAACTGCCTCCGCAATGCCGCCGTATCTTTCTGCTGCACAAGGTCCAGCACCTCAGTCATGCCGAAATAGCCGAGCGATTGAATATCTCCCCTCGTACTGTGGAAAAACAGGTCGGTAAAGCGTTGAAGATTCTGCGCGATAGAATGCGGACTAGATAGCGCCGACGTTCTACTGCGAAAGAATAGGGTGCGGCAAATCCCGCTCTGACGTGTCCATCCTTGATGGTGCCCAGTAAGACCAACTTGCGTTCAAACTGGCAAAGTACTTTTCAGCGTTATTTTCCCAACGAACTCGTTATCATTTGACAAGGAGGAGTTGACCGGCTGTAATCGAAAAAGCTGGCAAGTGCCACGCCAGTTCGTCGCGCAGACAACAAGATAAAAAGAGCGGTTATGCATCCAAACCCCGTGGAGACGACGATCTCCGACGAGGCGATCGAGTGGTTCTCGAAACTCCACTCCGGCCGGGTTACGCCCGAGGATCGCAATCGTTTCGAGGACTGGCGAAAGCGTAGCTCCCTGCATGCCAAGGCTTATGCGGATGTCGAAATGTTTTGGGCGCTGCTGGACGAGCCGGCCCGACGGGTCTTCGAACGAGAAGAGACTTTGGCGTCGGAACAGACGGATGCGACCCCTCTCATCCGTAAAGCTGGGCAAAGGGTCGCTAGGCGACCGGCGCGCCGTGCCTTCGTGGGCTTATCTCTGGCTGCTGCGCTTGTCATGTACCTTTGGTTGCCGGGAGCTTTTCGCTTTTGGACCAGTGATTATCATACGGAGTGGGGCGAACGGCAGGAGATTACGCTGGAGGACGGCTCCCGAGTTTCCCTCAATACCCACTCAGCCTTATCGGTCGAGTTCTCCCCGGAACGACGCGTGATCAAACTCCTGGAAGGCGAAGCTTATTTCCAGGTGAGCCACGATCCAGACCGTCCCTTCATCGTCCTTACCGCTCATGGCGTGGCCAAAGTCACGGGCACCGCGTTCAACGTATACGAGCGGGATGACCGTATGACCGTCACCGTGTCCGAGGGGCGGGTGCGCGTCTACACCGAGGGGGCCGAGGATCGGGCGATAGAACTGAGCGCCGGATTGCAGGCGACCGGCAGCATCGACGGCATAGGCCCTGTTCTCCGCGTGGATGCCCGGCAGGCGTCGGCCTGGCGCGAGGGACTCTTGGTGTTCAACATGCAGCCGCTCGCCGCCGTGGTCGACGAGATAAATCGTTATTTCCCCGGCAAGATCATCATCGCCGATCCGCGCATCCGCGAGCGGGTCGTCAGTGGCGCCTTCGACCTGACCCGGCCCCGCGATATTCTTACCGCCATCGAGAAAACCTTAGGACTAAGCTCGGTAAATCTTTCCGGCGCTCTGACCTTGCTTTACCAGCCCACCCTCTGAGCTCTCAGCCGCCGCATCCGGCCGAGGGCTGGCGCACCTTCCCTCGCCGCCTGAATTCCTTTCTCACGCCTATCCCAAAGCCGTAGTCGTAGGTCGGCAATCCTTTGCCGACAAATGCACTTGCCGAACTGGGGTGTCGGGAAAGGATTCCCGACCTACTGAGGGCACTACACCAAACCTGACAACGCTCCAGCAGCACAGCGCATCCATTCCTCGGACACACCTCGCTTCAAATCGCCCTCAAAATTTTCGTCCCGGAGTACGGGGTCGGTTTTGTGTTTTCGTCAATACGGGTATCCGGGGCAAAAAACCTCGGCGACGAAAACCGATCCTGGTTGCTTGAACTCGAATCTGGAGGACGAAAACATGGCTTGGGATGAAGACGATACGACGATTTACCACGTGGTCGTCAACCATGAGGAGCAGTATTCGATTTGGCCGGAATACAAGGAAGTGCCTATAGGATGGCGAACGGTCGGCAAGAGCGGTCCGAAGCAGGAGTGTCTGGACTATATCAGGGATGTGTGGACGGACATGCGGCCTCTGAGTTTACGCAGACACATGGAGGAGGCGTCCCTTCAGGAAGCCGCGTCGGCAGGGAAGGAGGCTTGATGCGCGTGGGAATTCTCCGGTTCGGAGGATGCTCTTTCTGAGAAGGCGATACGGATGTCTCGGCCAGTGATTTCTACGCCTAATTTCCCTCGGCTGTCGCCGGCCGAAGTGCATGTCTGGTGTGTGCCGCTGATTTCTGATCTCGGCAATGCCGCAGACCACAGCGCCGTCGCTTACGAATCCTATTCCTGGTACTTCGCAGATTTGTCCAATGACGAACGGGAAAGAGCCGGCCGCTTCGCGTTCGAGCGAGACCGGGCTCAATACGCCGCGGCCAGAGGAATTCTCCGCCGGCTGCTCGCCGGATATCTGAACATCGACCCTTCTGAAATCCGTTTCGCCTATGGCGCTTTTGGCAAACCGGAATTGCGAAGTCCCTCCGTGGACTCCGTCCCGACGGGCCGCTGCGCGTCCCATTTCGCTCCCGGCGAAATGGTGGCGGGCCGCCCGGTCGAGCGGCTCCGGTTCAATCTTTCCCATGCCGGGGGCTGGGCGGCATACGCCATTTCCTGCGATAGCGAGGTCGGCATCGATATCGAGCCCGTGAGAAACGATGTCCCCTGGCAAGAACTGGCGCCTTTGGTCTTTTCGCCGAACGAGCAGGCCGAATTCAGCGAAATTTCCTTGTCCGAAAAGACGGCGGCATTTCTTCGGGGCTGGACCAGAAAGGAGGCCTATGTCAAAGGCCGTGGCGACGGCTTGTCGTTTTCTCTCGATGCCTTCGACATACCCTTGGGACCGCTCGAAACCCGATCCGCCGTCGAGATTCAAGACGCGCTGGGGCAGCCGTCCGGCTGGTGGCTTTACCCTCTCGACCTGATTCACGGTTTCGTTTCGGCTCTCGCGGTAGAGGGAGAGCCGGTCCGAGTCACGGTTCGCCACTGGGTGGAAAGCACGACAACGACCAAGCCGGCGACCGCCGTTCCTTCCCGTGAATCCGACTCGATAGCGTTTTCTAGTACGACCGGAAGCATGCCGGGAAATGCTGGTTTGAAGGGTACGGAACTACGCAGGCATTCGGAGGGAGCATGGCAAATTTGATGCTTCGGAAGCCGGCGATCGAAATGGCGACAGACGCGCAACCGGGGAATCCGGCTGCAGGTAAGGAATACCCTCCAATCGAGCGCAGAGCAAAACTCTCATCCGCCGATTTTTTCTCCGGGTACGTGGCCAAAGGCGTTCCGGTAGTCGTGAGCGGGGCGCTCAACCGTTGCCCGGCACTCGCTCGCTGGACATTCGACCATCTGCGCCGAGTCTCCGGCCAACGCTTCGTCAAGCTCAAGCAAGGGCTGGCCGATGAAGGCGTCGCCGGTTTGAGGACGGTCGACGCCAGATTGAGCGAGTACCTGGATCAATTGGAGGCCTACCAACCCCGGCTTGAATCGGACGAAATGGCAGCCAAGGATAGGCCGCCCTATTTTCACGACGTGCCGCTACTCGGCGTCTTACCCGATGCGGCCAACGACCTCCGCGGCTTTCCGTCCCACTATTTTCCGGGCTGGTACCGCCCTTATTGGTTGCAGTTCGCCCAGTTCTTCCTGGGGCCGAAACATAGTCTGACGCCGCTCCATTTCGATTGCCTGCTCACCCATAACCTGTTCTTCCAGGTGGCGGGGCGGAAGCGTTTCATCCTGCTGGATCACGATCAGCTTCCGTACTGTTACCGCTATCGGTGGCGTTGGTGCGAAGTGGACGCCGAAAACCCGAATTTCGTGCGTCATCCGCTTTTTCGGGAGGCGCAGGTTCGAGAGTGCACCGTGGAACCGGGAGACATGCTTTACATGCCTCCGGGAATGCTTCACCACGTCCGCAGTCTCGACTGCGCCATCTCCTTCAATGTGGACTGGCATACCCGCGAAAGCTCTGTTCGGGGAATCTTGGCATTGGGACGAGGGATGCCGCTCAAGAACGTGTACTACAACACGGTGATCGCCCTCGGGCTATGCACCGGCGTTTCCGCCAAGCGGGTACTCCCCTGGTACCGCTCATATCTGAATTACGTCTCATAAAGGAGGCCGCAGTGCGCAACTTCGAGGAGTCCGGAGTGACGGGAAATGTTGGGATGACTTGCTCCAATCTGGTCGAGCTGCTGGGCGCAAGAGCCAACGAGAATGCCTTGGGAAAAGGATACGTTTTTCTCGGCGACGGCGAAATCGAAAACGGCCGGCTGACGTTCGCCGATCTAGACCGGCGGGCCCGCGCCATCGCCGCCCGCCTTCAGGCCCTGGGTATGGTCGGGGAGCGAGCGGTGCTGCTGTATCCGCCGGGGCTTGAATATATCGAGGCCTTTTTCGGCTGCCTGTATGCCGGAGCCATCGCGGTGCCGGCTTATCCTCCGACCCGCCAGCATCTGCCGCGCCTCCAGGCCGTGATGCGCGATGCCGCACCCGCCGCCATCATGACCACGGCGGAACTCGCCGCAAAATTCCGGGATGAATTCGTGGGAGGCGCGCTGCGCGCCGCGTCGAACTGGCTCGCTACCGATACCGTGGCTTCGGACGAAGCCGGGTGTTGGCAGGCGCCCGTACTCGCGCCGGAAAACATCGCCTTCCTGCAATACACCTCGGGTTCCACCGGCGACCCCAAGGGCGTGATGGTGAGCCACGGCAATCTGCTCGCCAACCAGGAGGCCATCCGGCAAAGCTTCGGACACACCGAGCGCTCGACCGTGGTCGGCTGGCTGCCCCTGTATCACGACATGGGCTTGATCGGAAACATTCTCCAGCCGCTTTATGTCGGCTCTACCGCCGTCCTGATGCCGCCCATGGCCTTTCTGGAGAAGCCGGTACGCTGGCTGAAGGCCATTTCCGAATTCCGGGCCGCGACTTCCGGCGGTCCCAACTTCGCTTACGATCTCTGCGTTCGCAAGGTGACGGCCGAACAAAAGCGCGACCTGGATCTCAGCGCCTGGACATTGGCCTTCAATGGGTCCGAACCGGTACGCGCCGCGACCTTGGAGCGTTTTGCCGGCGCCTTCGCCGAATGCGGCTTTCGCCGCGAAAGTTTCTTTCCTTGTTACGGTCTGGCCGAGGCTACGCTGTTTGTAACAGGAGCGAGGCTAGAAACCGGAGGCGTGAGGCTGGAGGAAACAAAGGCCAAACCCAAGATCGGCGATTCCTCAAGCCTCAAGTCTCCAGCCTCCAGCCTCGTTTCCTGCGGCTTGCCCACGGATCGCCATATTGTCCAAATTGTCGATCCCCATACGGGAAAACCGTGCCTGCCGGGCCGGGAAGGCGAAATCTGGGTCTCGGGTCCCAGCGTGGCGCAGGGCTACTGGAACCGCGCCGAGGAATCCGAGAACACCTTCAGGGCGAGGCTAGAGGCTCTAGACCATAGACTTCGGACTAGCGGAATCCGGCCTATGGACTCTGGCCTAAAGCCTGAAGCCTCATTTCTCCGCACCGGCGACCTGGGATTACTCGACGACGGCCGGTTATACGTTACCGGGCGTATCAAGGACCTGATCATCATCCGAGGGCGGAACTATTACCCGCAGGACATCGAGCACGCACTGACTGACAGTGTGGATGTCCTGCGTCCCGGAGGCTGCGCCGCATTCTCTGTGACCTGTCAGGACGAGGAAAAGCCGATCCTGGTCGCGGAACTGACCCGCGAAGCCATACGGAAGGCCGATTACGAAGCGATTTTCGCATCCTTGCGGAGCACCCTGGCCGAGGCTTGTGAATTGACGGCCGCCGAACTGGTTCTCGTCCAGCCCGGCGGCGTTCCCAAGACCTCCAGCGGCAAACTGCGCCGCCAAGCCTGTAAGCAAGCGTACCTGGAGGGTGCTCTACCGGTGTTGGCGCGGTCGGACGACCCGAAGGAAGGGGGCGCGCAGCTTGCCGGGCAGGACAGCCCGGCTACTTCGGGTGGAATGAGGAAGGCGAGCGAACGCAAGGCGACGCCGCAGGAATTCCAACTCCAACTTCTGCAGGAAGCCTTGTCCGTCGTTCCTCACCCGCAGCGCGCCGCGCTGATCGCTCGTTTCCTCCGGACCAAGATCGCCCATCTGCTGAAGATCGAGGAATTCGCCGTATCCATGGAATCGCCGCTGCGAGCGTCGGGCCTCGATTCCCTGAAGGCCGTCGAACTCAAGCACACGGTGGACGAATTATTGGGCATCGAGGCCCCGTTGACGCTATTCCTGTCCGACCGGTCGGTGGTGGAAGTGGCTGAAGCTCTTGCCTGTCAGGCTGAAGGTTTGAGGCTGGAGGCTGTAGGAAATGACAAGGAACAGGCAATAGTCTCCGTTTCCTCAAGTCTCGAGTCTCTAGCCTCGAGCCTTTCTTCGACCCAGTTTTCCATGTGGACGATGCAACACATGGAACCGAACAGCATC
The DNA here is from genome assembly GCF_051027445.1 of Methylocaldum sp. GT1TLB. Lineage (NCBI taxonomy): Bacteria > Pseudomonadati > Pseudomonadota > Gammaproteobacteria > Methylococcales > Methylococcaceae > Methylocaldum > Methylocaldum sp. GT1TLB. Next base: position 2,638,722 of record NZ_CP194898.1, on the reverse strand, counting down.
GTTTACAACCTGCATCTAGCCTTGCGCATCGAGAACGGCGCCGACGCGGAAGCCTTGCGGCGATCCTTCTACCGCCTGGCGGAGCGGCACGAAATGCTGCGCACGGTTTATCGCAACGAGGGCGACGAGGTCTTTCAGTCGGTATTGCCGCTGGCCGACCTGCCCGACTTCTTTACTGCCGTCGACGCCGCGGTTTGGTCGGAATCCGAACTTCAAGACGACATGGCGCGGCGCATCCGCGAACCCTTCGACTTGGCGCACGGACCGGTCTTGCGGGTGGTCCTCTATCGACATGGAACCAAGACTCCAGACTTCAGGCTCAAGACTTCGGATGTCCAGGAACCTATAGCCCATAGCCTAGGGCCTCAAGCCTCTCCGCATACCCTCCTGCTTTGCGCCCACCACATCGCCCTGGACCTTTGGTCGGTGCTCGTGCTCGTCGACGAGTTGAGAAAAATCCGTTCGGAATTGGGTGAGACGGTTCCAGGGCCGAGCTTGTCCCCACCGGCTTCCAGCTATGCTGAATTCGCGGCCTGGCAACGGAACTATCTGGAAAGTCCGGCCGGCAATGCCGACTGGGATTACTGGCGGCAACGGCTTTCCGGAGAACTCCCGATCCTCGCCCTGCCCACTGACCGTGCGCGGCCTGCGGTACCGAACTACCGCGGCGCTTCGGTAGCGGTTCGCCTGAGCCGGGAGGAAACCGACAGGCTAAAGGATTTCGCGGCGCGGAGCGGCGTCACCCTGTTCACCCTATTGCTCGCGGCGTACAAGGTCCTGCTCCATCGCTACACCCGTCAAACCGACCTGATCGTAGGCGTTCCCACGGCCGGGCGCAGTCAGGCCCGACTCGCGTGCGTGGTGGGCAACTTCGTCAATCCGGTGCCGCTGCGCAGCCAGCCCGCCGCCGACAAGCCTTTTTCAGTTTATCTGGCGGAGATACACGACGCTTTATTGGGTGCTCTAGAACATCAGGACTATCCGTTTTCCCTCATGGTGGAACGCCTGCATGTCGAGCGCAACGCCGATCACTGGCCGGTCTATCAAACCCTATTCGTGCTGCAGCAGGCGCAAGCGAATATCGGAAGCGAACTGGCGCAGCTCGCTCTGGGGGAAAACGGCGAGATGTCGGTCGGGAACGATTGGCCAGTGCGCCCCCTGGCCATCAGGCAGCGCATAGAGCGGTTCGATCTCAAACTGATGGCGGCCGAAGATGGAGCCAGCCTCCTGCTGTCCTTCCAATACCGCACCGATCTTTTCACGGAACGGACGGTTTCCCGGATTGCCGATCATTTCCGCAATCTCTTAGAGGCTGTGGCGGCGAATCCCGCAACAAGTATCGGCGGCTTGAGGCTGTTCGGCGAGCAGGAGCGAAATCACCTGTTGGACCAGGCCGTTGGGCCGGAGATGCCGCTTCCGGAAGAACCGTGCATTCATCGGCTGTTCGAGCTGCAGGCGGCCAACACCCCCGATCTTCCGGCCGTGGCGTGCAAGCAGCAACGCCTGAGCTACCGCGAATTGGATGCGCTCGCTTCCCGTTGGGCGCGTCATCTGATATCGCTCGGAAGCGGGCCCGGTCGCCGGGTCGGCATTTGCGTCGAACGTTCCTCGAACTTCGTGACCGCCATCCTGGCCGTGCTGAAGACAGGCGCCGCCTACGTCCCGCTCGACCCCGCCTTCCCGGCGGAACGCGTGGCCCGCGTGCTGGCCGACGCCGGCGTCGGCCTATTGCTGACGCAGACCGGCTTGAACGCTTCCTGCCATTTTCCCGCCATCGTCCGGCTCGATATGGATCTATGGCCGGAAGGACCGGAACCGGCGCACGACGATCCGCACCCTGCGATGACGCCGGACCATCCCGCCTATGTGATCTACACATCGGGGTCGACCGGACAATCCAAAGGCGTCGTGGTTTCTCACCGGAGCCTCGCTAATTACACCCAGCTTATTGCCGGGCAGATTTCCGCGATCGCCGGATTTCGTTACGCAATGGTATCTACGCCCGCGGCGGATCTCGGCAATACGGTCCTGTTCGCTTCCCTCGTTTCCGGCGGATGTCTGCATGTATTCGACCAGGATGCCGCCACGGATGGGCGCGTGTTCGCCGACTACATCGAACGCCAGCCGATCGACGTGCTGAAGATCGTGCCCTCTCATCTCGCGGCCCTCCTGGATTCGGCCGAAGGCAGGACCATCGCGCCTCGACGGGCGTTGATTTGCGGCGGCGACGTGCTCACCTACGATCTGGTCGGCCGGATCATCGCCCAGCGTCCGGAATGCCTTATCTTCAATCACTACGGCCCCACGGAGACCACGGTCGGATCGCTGATTCTTCCGATTGAACCGGACGTGCGGGAGAGCGGGGCAAGGGAATCGGTACCGATCGGCCGCCCGATCGCCAACAGCCGGGCCTATGTTCTCGACGGCAATCTCGAACCGGTGCCGAACGGTGTCGCCGGCGAGTTGTACATCGGCGGCGCGGGGCTGGCCCAAGGGTATCTGAATCGTCCGGACCTGACCGCCGAACGCTTCGTTCCCGATCCGTTCGGTGCAGGCCCCGGCGAGCGCCTGTACCGGACCGGCGACCTCGTGCGTCGGAGAGCCGACGGCCTCGTCGAATTCCTGGGGCGCGCTGACCATCAGCTCAAGATTCGAGGCTTTCGTATCGAGCCGGGCGAGATCGAGGCCCGCCTGCGGACCCATCCCGAAGTGCGGGATGCCGTGGTGACGGCCTGGGAAGACGAACGCGGAGTCAAACGTCTTGCCGCGTACATCGTATCCAGCGGCGACGAACCGGACCCGGAAGCCCTGCGTGTCCATGTCCAAATCGCCCTGCCGGACTACATGGTTCCGGCGGCCTTCGTGTTCCTGGACGGTTTGCCGCTGACTCCCAACGGCAAGCTGGATCGGAGGTCCCTGCCTAAGCCTGATCCTTCCCGTCAATTGACGCGCCGATACGCCGCACCCCGAAACGACGCGGAAGCCCGGCTGGCTGCCATTTGGGCCGAGGTGCTGCGCATCGACAGGGTCGGCATCCACGATAACTTCTTTTCGCTGGGAGGGGATTCCATCCTCAGCATACAGGTGGCGAGCCGCGCTCGGCGGATCGGCTTGAACCTGGCGCCGCGGCAGATTTTTCAGCACCAGACAGTGGCGGAATTGGCGCTGGCGGCGGAAAGCGCGGCTCCGTTCGAGGCCGAGCAAGACATTATCGAAGGACCGGCTCCTCTAACGCCGGTCCAGCAGAAATTCTTCGCCCAGGATCTCGCGAATCCGCATCACTGGAATCAATCCCTGCTGTTGGACATGCTGCATCCGTTCGACCCCGGCCTGATGGAGCGCGCCGTGGAGCAACTGGTGTTCCATCATGACGTCTTGCGGCTGCGGTTTTCCCGCGACGCGGCGGCTTGGCGGGCCTGTTACGTCGGGAAAGAGCGGCAGCCCATGTTTCATCGGGAAGATCTGTCCGCTATCCCTGACGCGGCGTTCGAGGCCTTTCTTGCCGAACGCGCGGAGTATTGGCAGCGACAGATCGATCTCGGCGAGGGGCCCACGCTCCGGGCGGTCTGGTTCGAACTCGGGCGGGGACGCGGCGCGCGGCTGTTGCTGGTCATCCATCACCTGGCCATGGATATCGCGAGCTGGCGCATCCTGCTGGACGATCTCGTGCTCATCCACGACCAATTGGCCTCCGGCCACGCCGTGACCTTGCCGGCCAAAACGACCTCTTACCGGCAATGGGCTGCGCGGCTTCAGGACTATGCCGGAACCCTGGCGGGGGAGGGGAGAGCGCCATCCTGGTGGCACTCGCGGGAGGCTGCTGAAACGGCTTTGCCGGTCGATTGCGACGAAGGCACGAACACCGAAGCCGATGCCGCCGAGTATACGGTCAAGCTCTCCGAAAAACTCACTCGGGCGCTCATTCAGGAAGCCGGAGCGGCCTATCGGACCAGCGTTCAGGAATTGTTGCTCATCGCCGTCGTCAAAGGTCTTTCGGACTGGTCCGGCCTGCACCGGTTGCGGGTGGAGGTCGAAGCGCACAGCCGCGACAACGGCCCGTTCAGGGATTTGGATTTTACGCGGACGATAGGACGGTTCACGACCTCCTACCCGGTGACCTTCGATATCGATCCGGCGAACGCCACCGGAGGCATCATCAAGGACCTCAAGGAGCAGTTCCGCCGCCAGTCCGCATGGGGATTCGACTACACCGTCTGGCGCTGGCTCGGCGAAGGGCGGGAAAAAGGCTGTTCGGCGGATGCGCCCATCCTGTTCAATTATCTCGGCCACCTGGACCTCGGAACCGACGCCCACGCGTATTTCCGGCAATGCGCGCTGGCATCGGGCATCGCCCGCGCCTCGGCGAACCGCCGGACGCACGAATTGGCGGTCAACGCCGCGGTCAGCGGCGGGCATCTCCAACTGACCTGGATTTACAGCGCGGCGCGTTATGGCGGCTCGACCATCGCCCGCCTCGGCGACGCCGTGATCCAGGCATTGGAGACGCTGATCTCCCACTGTCTCGAACCCGGCGTGTCCGGGCTAACGCCCTCCGATTTTCCGCTGGCCAAGCTGTCCGCGCAGGAGCTCGACAGACTGCCTTATCCGCCGGGAAACATCGAGGATGTCTATCCGCTGGGGCCCATGCAGGAAGGCATGCTGTTCTATTCCCTGATGTATCCGGGATCGGGCATCTATCACATGATCGATCGCTACGAAATCGACGGGGATGTCGAAATCGAGGCTTTCAAGGCGGCCTGGCAGGAGGTCTTGGACCGTCACCCCATCCTCCGCACGTCCTTTCTTTGGAAAGACTATTCGAGTCCGCACCAGTGCGTGCAGAAGCACCTGGCGCTGCCGTTCGATTATCAGGACTGGAGAGGAATGGACCCAGTCGAACAGGAACGGCGGTTCGAGGCGTTGATCGAAACCGAGCTGAAAACGGGTTTCGATTTCACGGTGGCGCCTTTGATGCGGATACGCCTGGTCCGGTTCGGCGACCGACGTTACCGCTTCATCCGCAGCCATCACCACATTCTCATGGATGCCTGGTGCAAGTCCCCGGTTTTGTTGGAGTTCCGGGCGAACTATGAGGCCAAGGTAAAAGGAGAGCCCTGCCCGCCCAGGGAGGCCGCGATACCTTACCGGGATTACATCGGCTGGCTCGCGAAGCAAGACCCTGAGGCGGCGGCAAATTTCTGGCGGGAGTATCTTTCCGGGTTCACCGAACCCACGCCGCTGGTCGTGGACAAGCCGGTTCCGCCGGAAACAAAAGGCACGAGCCAGGTCCGGGATCGGGTGGCGCTGTTGTCCGAGGAAGACACCAAGGCGCTTCATGCTTTGGCGCAGCGTTGCCAAGTGACGCCGAACAGCGTCTTGCAGGCCGCCTGGGCGCTGATGCTGGCCCATTATTCGCGGTGCGACGAAGTCGTGTTCGGAGTGACTGTGGCCGGACGCCCGACCGATTTGCCCGGGGTGGAAACGGCGCTGGGATTGTTCATCAACAGCCTGCCGTTGCGGGTCAAGGTCAAGCCGGATCAGCCGGCCCTGGAATTCCTGCGCGAACTGCTGTACCACAATCTGGAGCTCCGCCAATACGAATACATGCCTCTGGTACAGATACAAGCTTTGAGCGAGCTTCCCAGAGGCCAGGCGCTCTTCCAGCACCTGTTCGTGTTCGAAAACGCGCCGGTCGATCCGACCTTGCGGGGTTCCAAGGACGTTTTGAACATCGTCGACGACAAGCACCGCACCCATTCCAATTATCCGATCAACGCGGTGCTGGTTCCTTCCCCGCGTTTCCACCTGCAAATTACCTATGACGTAAACCGTTTCGAACCGGCCGCCGTGGAACGGATGCTCGGGCATTTCAAGACCTTGCTGGAAAGCCTCATCCGCCATCCCGGCGCCCGCCTGGGCTCGCTCCCGATGCTGACCGAAAGCGAGCGCGGCGCAATCCTGGAGCAATGGAACCGGACCGATCATCCCTATCCCGAACCTCGGGACATCGTGGCCCGTTTCGAAGCGCAGACGGCGCTGGCGCCCGAGGCGGTCGCCGTCGCCTGCCGCGGCGAGGCATTGACCTATCGTGAACTCAACGCCCGCGTCAATCGCCTGGCTCACGCCTTGCGCGCCGCTGGGGTGGGCGCCGAGACGCTGGTCGCCCTGTTGAACGATCGCGGCATCGATTTCCTGGTGATGATGTTGGGCGTGTTCAAAGCCGGCGGCGCCTATCTGCCGCTCGATCCCGGCCATCCCGACGCACGCCTGACGCAGGTGCTGGAGGAAGCCCGCGCCGCTCGGCTGCTGGTTGGCAAGTCCTTCCGGGAACGGGCCGAATCAGTGTGCCGGACGGTCTCCCGGCGGCCGGCGCTGCTGGTACTGGACGAACCCGTGGCGCAAAGCTATCCGGCCACCGATCCCGAACGCCTGCACGGCCCCGGCAGCCTGGCCTTCACGATCTTCACGTCCGGCTCCACCGGAACGCCCAAGGGCGCCATGGTCGAGCACCGGGGCATGTTCAACAACCTGATCACCAAGGTTCCGACTTTGGGTTTGAGCGAAGCCGACGCCATCGCCCAAACCGCGGGACAGTGTTTCGACATTTCCGTCTGGCAGCACCTGACGGCTCTCGCATGCGGCGCTCGGGTCGAGATTTTCCCGGACGACATCGTGCGCGATCCCGGCCTGCTTCTCCGCCAAATCGCCGAACGCGAAGTCACCGTTCTGGAGGCGGTTCCGTCGATGATCCAGGCCCTGCTGGAAATGGCCGGGGGTATCGAGCTGCCGCGGCTGCGCTGGCTGATCGCCTGCGGCGAGGCGTTTCCGCCGGACCTCTGCCGGCGCTGGATGAAACGCTTCCCGCACGTGCGGGTGCTCAATGCCTACGGTCCCGCCGAATGCTCGGACGACGTTTCCTACTACGAGGTACCGGAAACGCTCGCAGAAACCGAAACGATCGTGCCGGTCGGGCGCCCCGTGGACAACACCCGGCTGTATCTTCTGGATGCCTGGCTCACCCCGGTTCCCGTGGGCGTGCCCGGAGAAATCTGCGTGGCCGGTATCCAGGTCGGGCGAGGTTACCTGCACCGGCCGGAAACGACGGCGGAAAAGTTCGTTCCGGACCCGTTCGGCCCTGTCGGCGGGCGCTTGTACCGCACCGGCGACCTCGGCCGTTACCGGGAGGACGGCGCCATCGAGTTTCTCGGACGCATCGACCACCAACTCAAGATTCGCGGGGCGCGGATCGAACCGGGCGAAATCGAGGCGCAGCTTCTCCTGCATCCGGCCGTGGAGCAAGCCGTGGTGGTGGCCCGAGACGACGGAGGCGCGGGCGGCAAACGTCTGGTGGCCTATGTCACGGAACGCTTGCCGTTTTCTCCCTCTCCCTCCGGCAACGGGCCGGATGCGCAACCCGGAGAAAATTTGGAGAGCAAGCCGAGTATCGCGGCTCGCGAGGAAACCGCGGACGGTCTTTCCCTGATCGACCAGTTGCGCGCCTATCTCTCGGCACGGCTTCCGAACTTCATGGTGCCATCGGTCTTCGTTCGCCTCGACGCCATGCCTCTCGGTAGCAACGGCAAAATCGACCGCAAGGCCTTGCCGGCGCCGGACGTCGCCGCTCAAAGGGAAGCGCGCTACGTGGCCCCGCGCACCCCTGCGGAAGAAATTCTCGCCGACATCTGGAAAGACGTATTGGGCCTGGATAGGGTCGGCGTCGAGGACAACTTTTTCGATCTCGGCGGGCACTCCCTCATCGCCGTACAAGTGCTGTCTCGGGTACGGACCGCTTTCGATGTCGAGGTTCCCCTGAGACGCGTCTTCGAGGCCTCCACCATCACACAGCTCGCCTTGGTGATCGAGGAATGCCTGATCGAACAACTCGAATCCCTTTCGGAAGAGGAAGCCTTGGCGTTACTGGAGGACGGATCATGAACTGAAGAAACACTGTAAGAAACCTTCCCGTGTGGGTAAAGGCATCTACTGAAGTCGTCGCCCCGGCATGGATTGCCGGGGTCCGGAAGCCAAGGACGGCAAAGGCCTCTTAACTCCTGTGCTCTGAATTCCGGCACGAATTCGCCCGGAGCCGAGTGATTCTGAGGTGTCATTCGACCAGCCTGCAGAAAGAAAAAATAACGATGAAAACGACCGATAACTTGAAATTTACTGGGGAAGACGTCCTGGCGATTAACAAGGATCGACAACAAGAAGCTGTCGCTCATCAAGGAGGGAATGGTGTTGAGACAGGTTCGAAGAATGGCCTGTGCCCAGGTGCCCTTACCCGCAAGAGTACGGCCATTGCCGCGGCTTTTGCGGCCTATGTTCCGCTTGCTTCCGTCGGCGCCGAGCCGCAGCCCGTCGGCAAGGCCACGACGACCGCTCAAGCGCCGATCCAATTCGACATTCCGGCGCAAGATTTGCCCCGCGCCCTGTCCGCTTTCACCGTGCAGAGCCGCGTCCAGGTTCTTTACGAAGGCGATGTCGCCGAGGGGCTGCGCAACGCCCCCCTCAAAGGCGCCTATACACCGGAAAAGGCCTTGAAAGTGCTGCTGAGCGCGGCTCCCGTTCAAGCCCGTTTCACCGGCCAACGGACGGTGACCCTGGAGCGCAAGCCAATCGCCGTTCAATCCGGCGGCGATGCAGCCGACGCCATCGCGCTCGGGAAAGTGACTGTCAGTGCGGGAGCGGAGGCCGATCCGAACGATCCCTACAACGAGGACTACGCCGTTTCCAAATCCTTCCCAGCCACCAAGACCGACACGCCGATCATCGAGACGCCGGTATCGATTCAAGTAGTGCCGAGAGCGGTGATGGAGGATCAGAAAACTACCAGGATTACGGATGCTCTGGAGAACGTGAGCGGCGTTCGAGCGCAATCCTCCCTCGGAGCGGGCACCGGCTTCATCGTTCGCGGATTTCGCAATCCCTTGACCTACCGCAACGGCCTAATGGCAGTCCCGAGCGGTTTCCGTTCCGAATTCGATACGGCCAATCTGCAAAGCGTCGAAGTGCTCAAGGGGCCGGCGTCGGTTCTGTTCGGACGCGCGGAGCCCGGCGGCTTGATCCATGTCACGACCAAGAGGGCGCTCGACATTCCTTATTACTCCCTGGAACAACGGTTCGGCTCGTACGACTTCTATCGCACCGAATGGGACGCTACCGGCCCGATCACCGACGACAAATCCTTGTTGTATCGCTTCACCGGCTCCTACCAGAACAACGAGTCGTTCCGGGATTTCATCTCCAATGACAGGATCATGGTTTATCCCAGCGTCACGTGGCGACCGACCGAGGCAACCGATATAACGATCAACATCGAGGGGCTCAATCAGGACTACCAGGCCGATTATGGCATCCCCGTCATCGGCAAGCGCCCGGCGAATATCCCCGTGAGACGTGCCCTCGGCGATCCCAACGATCCGTTGGACAATATTTCCAGGGTGTTGCTGGGTACCGAAATCAACCATCGGTTCAACGAAGACTGGGCCATCCATAACCGGTTCCTCGCCAACTTCGGCCATGGCGACGAAACCTTTCTCAACCCTGCACCGGCGTTCGGGAACGCATTGAATCCCGTTACCGGCATCCTTCAGCGCAACGTCTTTTTCCAGCGTTATGACAGCGAGGGCTACACTACCAACCTCGATTTGACCGGCAAGTTCCGGATCGGTCCAACCGACCACGACGTCCTGGTGGGATACGACTATTTCCGGTCCTTCACCAAATACCGCACCCAGGGTTTTTTCGACACCCCCGACCCGGCGCTGGCGATCAACATATTCAATCCTTCACCGAGTTATGGAATCGACAAGGCCGTATTCGACAGTGCCGTATTAGAGACGGAATTTCCGAACAACCGCTCGGTGATCAAAGACGAGTGGCACGGCGTTTATTTCCAGGACCACATCACCTTGTGGGACAAGCTGCATATCATGGGGGGAGGCCGTTACGACTGGATCGAAACGGGTAGAGGTCGGGGCAGCTCCTTCTCGGCTGCCGACAAAAACCTGCCGGACACCATCCGGAAAGACGACGGATTCAGTCCGCGCGTGGGCATTCTCTACCAGCCTTGGCAGTGGCTGGGAGTTTACGGTAATTGGACGACCTCGCTCGGCGCCAACAATGGGATATCGGCAACCGGGAGATCCTTTGATCCTCAAATCGGCGAGCAATTCGAAGCCGGAATCAAGACCTCTTTGTTCGAAGATCGTTTGCTCGCTACCTTGGCTTATTACCACATCACCAAGGACAACCTGCTTACCCCCGACCTGACGACGCCCGATCCCAACGACAGCGTGGCGATCGGCCAGCAGCGCAGCCAGGGAATCGAACTGGACGTAGCGGGGCGTATTACCGACAACTTGAGCATCATCAGCAGCTATGCCTTCACCGATGCCCGGATTACCAAGGACAACCGAGCCCTGAATGGCCAGATTAAGGGGTACGAGGGCAAGCGACTGAACAATGTGCCCGAGCATGCGGCAAGCCTATGGCTCAGATACGACCTCAACGGGTACGAAGCGCCGGACGGTTGGAGTTTCGGTCTAGGCGGCGTACTGGCGGGGCAACGGGAAGGCGATGTCGAGAATACCTTCCAATTACCCGGCTATGTGCGGATGGACGCCTTCGCGGCATACCGATTGAAGGTAGGGCCGACGCGCGTCACGGCTCAATTCAATATCCGCAACCTGCTCGACAAGACGTATTACGAGTCCACCGATCCGGATATCAATGTATCGCCGCGCCTGGGCGTTTATCCCGGCGCACCGCTGACGGCCATCGGTTCGGTGCGGGTGGAATTTTGATGTTCAAGTATTTGGATAGCTAAGACGACCCGAACACGCAATGCCGATGAGCCTCCTTGCAAACGTCCTTGAAAGAGAAGCTGGGCTTCAGAGCGGTGCGCGACGTCTCGGTCGCTCAAGGCGCGTGCAGGGTCTGGCTTAAGGTACACCGGTGGATCTGGGGTGAACCAGCAGAGGCGATTCAATCGGCCGGGAAAAGAGGATTGTGATGTGTAGTATCAAAACCATTTCTGCGCTCCCCGGCCATCCGGACCCGGTGGTATTGGAGCCTGACTTCAACCGGGTTCATGAAATCTTCGAGAAGCTAGCGGACCGGTACGGAAAACTTTTCACGGTTCAATTTGCGAACCGGCCGCTAGTAGTCGTCGCGAATGCCAATCAGATCAATTTCATTCTTCGCAAAAGGCCGGACCTTTTCGGCCCATATAGCAGGAAAAACAGAGTTCTCGAAACCATGAAAGTGGACGGAATCGAGGCTGCCGACGACCACGGCTGGAAACGTCAACGGGAAGTTATAGCGGCATCCATGGAATCCCGCCATATGGCCCAATATTTCGAATATATCAAGGCGGCTACCGGAGATTTGAAAAACCATTGGATCACTCATGGCGAAAACCTTTCGAAAATTGATTTGGAAGCGGAGATTTTGGGCTTCTCGATATCGGTATTTACATCGATGGTATTCGGCGATCTGACCGATATGCCAGTGGGCGAGCAAGAGGTCACGAAGAATATCTTACATAACCTGGTCCCCATTTTGGGCAGGCGCATCGATGCCTTACTGCCGCAAATGCATTTGGAAAGCTTCTCCGAAGACAATTATTTTGACGAGGACATAAGGGAAATCTTCAGAGCCGTTAAAAATGTCATTGCACGTAAAGGATCCCTTTTAAATGACACAAATGGGGCTGGCAACGCGGTGAGCATGGTCCGGCTTCTTATAGAAGCCATGAAAGAAAAGGGTTCTGATATTCGCAATATAAAACTCATCGAAAATATTCTGTTGATAGTCCTGGCCTCCGAACCCACTACAGCGAATACCCTGCTCCGGGTGCTCTTCTGCATTGCCAAAGACCCCCAGGTCCAAAGGGACATTCAGGACGAAGTCGATGCTGTACTAGGCAATGGCGGCATTATCGAGGACATTGAAGATATCAAGAAGCTCAAATGTATCGACGCCGTTATTTTAGAGACGATGAGAACGTCGTCGGTATCCCGCCTCGCGATCGTGGAGGCCAAGGCGGATTTGGTAATGGACGATGTCGAGATACCCGCTGGAACTCCGTTGGTATTGCTGATCGCGCGTTGCGCTCTGGACGATGAAAATTTTCATCAGGCCAGGGTATTTGATCACCGGCGATGGCGCAGCGAAACCAAAGTGGAATCTTCCAAACATAACGGAAAAGCCTTTTTGGGTTTCGGCTCGGGGCCGCGTTCATGTCCGGGAAGAGGTTTGGCCATGCTGGTTATCAAAAGCGCCTTGGCGATGATTTGCGGAAATTTCCAAATCCGACTGTCACCCGAAAAACAGCCTGGCGATAAAACCGGTTTCAACGATAAGCCGCTGTCCTTTGGTCTTACTATCGAAATTCGCGATAGGCGTCATGACGTCGCGCTTTAGAAAAGATTAAACCTATTGCTGTACGAAAAAGTATTCCACGAACGCGAACATGGAACGAAACTCGGGACACCTTACTCTTCGACGGCGTTTTCGCGCTTTCTGGCTCAAGGTGCATTTATTTATCGCCTTGGCGGCAGGGTTTGTTTTCGTCGTTCTCGGACTGACGGGGTCGGTTAATGTTTTCTTCCGAGAATTGGAAGAACTCGGTTTGCCGACGCAAACCCATCATGAATCCCATGTGCAACCACATTCATTGGACGAGATCATGCAAACCCTCACGGCGGCACATCCACAAAGAAAGGGGCAATGGATCTTGGTATTGCCTGGGTATGGGAAAACCTATTTGTGGGCAATATATCCGAACCCCGAGGAAACGATGGATGAATTTTACGCACCGTTGCGGGTTTTGGTGGATGTTTACAGTGGTGAAATCCTCAAGGAGAGCTTTTGGGGGCAAACCTTATCGACCCTGATTTACGAGATTCACGCCAGCTTTCTATTGGGCAAGCTCGGTTCGAAACCCGGCAAACTGGGTTTTGACATAGTCTGTTTCTCCGGCTTGCTCCTGCTGCTTTCCGCGTTGAGCGGCTTGTACCTGTGGTGGCCGCGTTGGAGCAAAATGAAAACCGCAATCACTTTCAAACGAAGGGCGAGTCCCGAACGGTTTTATTTCGATTTGCATAAAGTAACCGGCTTTTACGCAGCAACGGTTCTCGTCACACTGGCTTTTACCGGGTTTTCGTTCAGTTACGATGATTATCTAAAGCCGTTGATACGATGTTTTTCGCCTATCGGCGCCGAGCATTTAAAGGACCCCGAACTTAAATCGGAATCAGCCGCCGGTGGGCGCCGGATTTCGATAGCCGACGCCGTGGCAATAGCCGACTCCGTTTTTCCCGGCGCAGAACTGCGTGGAGTACAGACGCCGGACGGTCCCGATGGCGTCTATGTCATCGAGAAAAGGCAATCCGGAGAAGCTAACCGGCTCAGGCCGCGCACCAAGATCTGGATCGACCAGTACACCGGCAAGGTGCTGGCGGTTCAGGACCCGAATCAATTTACCGCCGGCGAGACATTCCTCAACCTCATGTGGCCCCTGCATAGCGGAGAAGCGATTGGCCTTCCGGGCCGCATCGCATGGTGTGTCATCGGTTTCACGCCCTTGATCCTTTACGTCAGCGGAATCGTGCGCTGGCTACAGAAGCGAAAGGCGGCAAGGCGGAGCGGGGCCGGGTTCAAGAAACGTCTGGAAAGGACAATGGGATGAAAAACAAGATCGAATTATCCGAATCCAAGTCTGCATTATCCGCAAGCAAACGAGCGCTTTTGCAAGAACGCCTGCAAGGGCGGCTGATTCCCCGTCGGCTCGGACCATCCACGATGCCCAAGCGGCCTCAGGGACCATCGCCTCTGTCTTTCTCCCAACAGCAGTTGTTCTTCCTCGATCAATTGGAATCGGACAGCGCCGCCTATAACTTTTCCATTGCGGTTCGGCTTAGGGGAACGCTAGTCGTTGATGCATTGGAAAAAGCCATCAACGAGATCATCCGTCGGCACGAGTCCTTGCGGACCGAATTTGTCATCGCGAACTCCGAGCCGATGCAGCGAGTGCTGCCGGAACTTAGCTTGTCCGTCAGTGTGGAGGATCTGAGCGGACAATCTCCGTCGGAACGCCGCGACTACCTTGGAAAACTGCTTAACCGGGAATCGAGAACGCCTTTTGATTTATCCGAATGCCCGCTGCTGCGCGTCAGGCTCTTTCGCTTGGCCGAGGGCACCCAAGACGAACAGGAGCATGTTCTCCTCATCACCATGCCCCACATTATCACCGACGGCTGGTCGGCGGCTGTTCTATACCGGGAGCTGGCCACGCTGTACGAAGCTTATGTCCTAGGCCGCCCGTCACCGTTACCCGAGTTGCCCATCCAATACGCCGACTTCGCTTATTGGCAGCGGCAGCGGTTGCAACCGGATGTCCTCGCGAAAATGTTTTCGTTCTGGGAGCGTCATTTATCCGGTTCCGATTCCGGTTTCGAGTTGCCGACCGATCGGACGAGGCCGGCGGTGCAGACGTATCGCGGGAGCGACTACCACTTTTTTCTGGCCAAGGAACTCACCGTAAAGCTGAACCAGTTATGCCGCCGGCGGAACGTGACTTTGTTCGCGCTCTTGTTTTCCGCCTTCAATGTGCTCCTGCATCGCTATACCGGTGAGCAACATATTTGCGTAGGGACCCCGGTAGCCAACCGCAACCATGCGGAGCTCGAAGGGCTGATCGGTTTTTTCGTCAATGTATTGGCACTGCAAACCGATCTTTCGGGCAATCCGAAATTCACCGCCTTGCTGGGCCGAACCCACGAAACGATGTTGGATACCCAGCCGCATCAGGAGTATCCCTTCGAGTTATTGGTTAAAAAGCTCAAGCCGATTCGAGATGCGAGTTCCAATCCGTTATTCCAGGTCATGTTCGTACTGCACAACGTGCCGTTCGACTCGATACGGGTAACCGGACTGGATATCACGCCATTCTCGGTCGAGAACCATGTTTCAAAGTTCGACTTGACCCTGCACGTTACCGAAGAGCCGGACGGTCTGCGCACATCCCTGGAATACAACGTCGATTTGTTCGACGAGAGCACGATCGCCCGCATGGCGAGTCACTTCCGGGTATTACTGGAGCACATCGCAGACGCTCCGGACACGCGGATCAGCGAATTGCGGCTGCTGACGCCGGAGGAAAACCGGCAACTGACCGAGGAGTGGAGCACTGTAACCGCCTACGTGTTATCGGATGGCGGTCCGGAGAGTGCGAATGGCCTGCCCGCGCGCTCGGGAGAAACGTCGGCGGACGGATTCATCCACGCACTGTTCGAGGATCAGGCGCGGCGTGTGCCGTCAGCAATCGCCCTGTGCGGCAACGGATCGACTTTGACTTACGCGGAGCTTAACGCCAGGGCCAATCAACTGGCGCACTACCTCCGTAGCAAAGGGGTAGGACCCGGAATCACGGTCGCACTATGTATCGGTCGCTTGCCGGAAATGGTGGTCGGGATACTCGGCGTTCTGAAAGCCGGCGGAGCCTATGTGCCGATCGATCCGAAATACCCCAAGGACGAGATTGCGTATCTGCTGGACGATTCCGGCGCAGCGCTGCTTCTGACTCGGGAATCGGTGCTGGCGGCGTTGCCGAATCTATCGATAGCGGCGACATGCGTCGACTGTGATTGGGAAGCGATTGCCGAACAACCCGTCGTGGATCCGCGGGTGACGACCGATTCCGGCGACCTGGCCTACGTTATTTACACCTCCGGGTCCACGGGAAAACCCAAGGGCGTAGCCGTTACTCATCGCAATGTCCTGCACTCGACCCAGGCCCGGTTTGCCTATTACCGCAACCCGGTGGAAAGCTTTTTATTGCTTTCTTCCTTTGCCTTCGACAGTTCCGTGGCGGGCATATTCTGGACCTTGAGCCAAGGCGGAAAACTGTGCATTCCCGATGATTCGACTCATACCGTTCCGGCGTTTGTGGTCGATTGGATCAGGAAAGAGCGGATTACCCATTTGTTAGGCCTGCCGTCTTTTTACAATATCCTCCTCGAGCAAGCGGATGCGGGGCAACTCGATAGCTTGCGGGCGGTTATCGTCGCCGGAGAAGCTTGCTCGGCGGGAGTGGCCGAACGCCACTACGCACAACTGCCGGGAGCGGATCTCTATAACGAATACGGCCCCACCGAAGGCACCGTCTGGTGCACCGCATATAAAATCCCGCCGAAATTTTCCGAGGACTCGATACCCATCGGCCGCCCCATTCCCGGTGCGCGGATATATCTATTGGATGCCTATTTGAATCCGGTGCCCGTTGGCGTACCCGGCGAGCTTTATATCGGCGGCGAAGGTCTTGCCGCCCGCTATTTGAATCAGCCGGCATTGACCGCCGAACGTTTTTTGCCCAACCCTTTCGATAATGCCTCCGGGGCTCGTCTTTACCGGACGGGAGACCGTGCGCATTTCCGCGCCGACGGCAATATCGTGTTCTTGGGGAGGGCCGATCACCAAGTCAAGATTAGGGGGTTTCGAGTAGAGTTGAGCGAGATCGAGGTCAAGTTGCTGAAGCACCCGGATATCGAAGCAGCGGTCGTGACCGATCACGAAACCCCTTCGGGAAGCAAGCGCCTGATTGCGTACCTCGTGCCAAGGCAAGGCGAACGCGCGGCCGACGCCGACGGGTTACGCGCGTTTCTGCAAAACATGTTGCCCAGCTACATGATTCCGTCGGCCTTTGTATTTCTCGATCGTCTCCCGCTGACGCCCAACGGCAAACTGGACCGCAAGGCATTACCTTCAGTGGACGTCCGGGATCAATCGGAGGACCGCTACGTCGCACCGCGCACCAAGATCGAGGCCGTGTTGTGCGCTATCTGGGGGCAGGTATTGGGTCTGGAGAAAGTCGGCATCCAGGATAACTTTTTCGAGATCGGCGGCGATTCCATATTAAGCATGCAGATGGTGAATCGGGCGAAGCAGGCCGGCTTGACCATTCATCCCCGGCAGGTTTTCGAATACCAAACCATCGAAGCATTGGCGAAAGCAAAGGACCGCGACACGGACGTGCAGGCGGAACAGGGCATCATTACGGGAGAAGTTCCCTTGACGCCCATCCAGCGGTGGTTTTTCGAACAGTCCTTCCCTAACCCGAATCATTGGAACCAATCGGTTCTGCTGGAGGCAAAACAGCCGATCGTCCCCGCGGTACTGACAGACGTCATACGGCACCTGCTGCACCACCACGATGTTTTGCGCACCCGTTTTCGCGAGTGCGGCGGTCTTTGGACGCAGGTGCTGGCGGAGGATGTCGAGGGCGCAGTCGAAATCGTTTCGGTCGATTTTTCGGGTCTCGCCGAGGATCGCCGGCAAGCCGCGCTGACCGAACAGGCTTCGCGGTGGCAGCGCAGCCTCGATTTGCGTCACGGGCCTTTAATTCGGGTGGTGTGGTTCGATTGCGGAGGCGATTCGAGCAGCCGTTTGTTGATCATCATCCACCACCTGGTGGTGGACGGAGTAAGTTGGCGCATTCTTTTGGAAGACATGAGCGCCCTTTACCGGCAGGCTCTCGCGGCGCGAGAGATGAGGTTGCCGAAAAAAACCACCGCCTTCAAGCAATGGGCGGAACGCCTCGCGGATCATGCGCAAACGGCAATGCCGGAGCGCAACGTCGCCTATTGGCTGAACACCGATTGGAGCCGGATCGCTGCACTGCCGATGGATTTCGCCGGGGGCGTCGATTCCGAGGCAACCGGCGAGACCGTGACCATTTCGCTGGACCCGACGAAAACGTCCGTTTTGCTGCAAAACGCCCCGCTGGCCTATGGCGCGCGGATCAACGAGGTTCTTCTCGCGGCGGTAGTGGCCGTGCTGGCCGAATGGGCGCAAAGCGACTCGGTATTTTTGGAAATGGAAAGCCATGGCCGTGAATACCTTTTTGACGATGTAGACATCTCGCGCACCGTAGGCTGGTTTACCGCCTTATTTCCGGTTTTGTTCGAAATTTCGCCCGATCGGGCTTTTCCGGAAATAGTCCAAGCGGTGAAGGAGCAACTGGCCGTCATCCCGAACCACGGCATCGATTACGGCGTCGTGCGCTATCTGAATCGGAATCCCGATCTTGTCAGCCGGCTGGAAGCCGTTCCGGAACCTCAAATCGGGTTTAACTACCTTGGCCGAATCGATCAAGGAACCGCGGTCGACGCTTGGTTTTCTCTCGCTCCGGAACCCGCCTGCCGCCTGAACGATCCAGCGGGAATGCGGCCGCGCAGCCTGTCGATCGAAGCCTCGGTCGTGGCGGGTGAATTGCGCGTTCATTGGAGCTACAGCCATTCCTGTCATTCGCGGGAAACCATCGAGCGACTTGCCGGCAGGCTTTTAGGGATACTCGAAGATGCCGCCGCGGCTTGTTCGGCAGCAGCATCGCTCGGCGATGCCGTGAATTCGGAGCAACAAGAACCATCAACTTCCATTGTGAATCTGGCCGCGGAAGCGATTCTGGATTCGTCCATCACGCCTGCTTTCCGCCCAGGGAAACCGAACGGACTTCCTCGCAATGTGTTGTTGACTGGAATTACCGGGTTCGTGGGCCCTTTTTTACTGGACGAACTATTGGCGCAAACTCAAGGAAAGATTTTTTGCCTGGTGCGTTCCGGTTCGGCTGAGGACGCAGCCAATAAAATCGAAGAAACCCTCGATCGCTATGCCATCCATAACCCTTTGGCAAAACAGCGGATCGTGCCTTTGCCCGGTGATTTGGCAAAACCGTTTCTCGGACTGCCGGCGGCGCGGTTTCGGGAGTTGGGCGATGAAGTCGACGTGATCTATCACAACGGATCGTCGACCAACCTGATCTTATCTTATCCGGCTTTGAAACCCGCCAACGTGTCGGGTACGCGGGAGATCCTTCGCCTTGCCTGCACCGGCACGGTCAAGCCGGTTCATTACGTATCGACGTTGTCTATTTTCGACGACGGAACCGAGCCCGAGCCGCCAGGATTTTCGGAGGACGATCTGCCCAGCCTGAATACCCGTTTGACCTTGGGGTATTCGCAGAGCAAGTTGGTGGCCGAGCATCTGATTCGAATCGCGCGCGACCGCGGCTTGCCGGTTACCGTTTACCGATTGGGCACCGTGACGGGACATGGCGGCACCGGCGCTTGGAATCCGAATGATTTCCACTGCCGGTTTCTTAAGGTGTGCCTCGATCTCGGGATATTTCCCACGAATAGGACGTCATTCGTGCTGACACCCGTCGACTTCGTCAGCCGCGCCATCGTGGGGCTGTCCGCCCTCGATTCCTCGCCAGGGCGTACCTATCACGTTTTCAATCCTCATCCGACACCGGTATCGGATCTTATTGCCTGGCTCGACAGGTATGGGTATCGGATTGAAAAGGCTTCACCCCCGGAATGGATGAGCGCCTTTTCCACGCTCGCCTCTCGGTCGCCCGATCAGCCTTTGCACACCATGGCCGGAATGGTGGAGTCCTTTGTAGAACATCATCACGATGGTTCAGTGCCTTATCGATGCGGCACGACGGCTGAAGCATTGAGGCAAGCCGGAATCGCCTTGCCGACGGTCGATGAGGGCGTGTTTGCCAAATCGCTCGATTATCTGGTCGACGCGGGCGTTCTGGAACGGCCCTTTCGTTGAGCGACTTGCAAGCATCCACCCTGAAACAACACGCCGGATTAGTTCGATGGACCTGCTCAAACGCAAAGTAGCAGTAAGGTGCCCCGGTTGGGATAACGACAAGCCGCCCCGATATTTTTCCCAGCCTTATAGCCTCGTCGAGGGATTGGAGTGGATTTACCACGTCCTGATCAATCCGCCGCGAAGCCACGGCCCATTCGAAGAATTCGTTCCCGATAACAGCGTGATAAATACCGTTATGCCTCGGATAAAGCTGGGTTTTATCGGAGATATCATGATCCTCGAAGGAATGGATTTAAGAATCGGGGAGGATATCAGGCGCTTTTTCTCTGATACGGATTTCCTGGTCGGTAATTTCGAAGGGACTATTGTTACCGGCCACCGCAAGCAGGTGTTTATGGCCCAGGCTCACACCGAGGAGATTTTGGACCATCTGTCCAAGCTTTTTCCACCTGAGCGCACGGTTCTGTCCTGTGCCAATAATCACACGGGCGATTATGGCTGGGATGGGTTTTGCGAATCCTACCGGCGGCTGCAAGATTATGGCTTTATAACCGTGGGAAGGCGGGATGAACCGTCTGTGCTCATTGACGGTAAGGTAAATATTGTCGGTTGTACCCGTTGGTCGAATCAAAAATGCGAATTCGTAGCGACGATAGATGAGGTCGATGATTATTTTGCTGGCGATGCCGAATTCAATATTTTGTATCCGCACTGGGGATACGAAATGCAATTGCGTCCTAAATATCATCAGGTGCTGCACGGCCGCAGATTATTAAACATGTGGGATATGATCATCGGCCATCATTCGCATTGTCCGCAACCAGTCGAGCTTTGTGAAACTAATCGCAATACAAGATTATTAGCTTATTCATTGGGAAATTTTTGCTCCTCTGAAAATAGGGGAGATACCCCTATCGGGATTATTCTGAAAGCCGATATCGGGCCGGATAGCAACGGTGTCTGGGGTGTCGGCAGAATGAACTGGGAGTTTATATATGCGTTCTTGCACAAGAAACAGCGATGCGTCGAGCTCGAAATACGCCGCACTGAACCTGCTCGGTCTCGATAATGTGACAACCCGATGAGTGATTTATTCGGCTTTCTTCCGTTTCGGTCATGGATCGCGCTCTTGATCGCTGCCCTAACGGGCATGGTTAGTGGGCTTAGCGGGGTCGCACTGCTCGCCGTGATCAATGGCGCACTGCAGCCCCCTGCTTCTATAGACGAGTATTGGCCGGTATTCGTCGGACTGTGTGGCAGTTTTATCGCGGCCAGGCTCGTATCGGAATACGTCGTCATATTCCTAGGACAAAATACGATTCGTGATTTACGAATCAGGCTGTGTCGAGAAATTCTCGAATTACCGCTGGCTGAATTTCAGAAAATGGGCCCCGGCAAGGCCTTGGCAAATCTCACAGAAGATGTGGCGGCAGTCTCCGAGGCGTTCACCCGAATTCCTTCCATTTGCGTCAATATCGCCGTGGTGTTCGGCGGCCTGGGTTATCTCGGCTGGTTATCGAGGGATATCCTCTGGATCGTGTTAGGGGCCATGGCCGTCGGCGTCCTCAGTTTTAGGACGATTCAATACTGGGCCTATCGATGGCTGGTGGTCGCCCGCGAGCACGAGGATTCGGTATATAGATACATTCGGAACATGACCGATGGAATCAAGGAGCTAAAGCTCAATCAGCCGCGTCGCCGGGCGTTTTTGTCGGACTGCGTGGAAGCTTCGATTATCAATTGCCGTCGGAATAGGCTATCGGCAATGCTGTGGTATGCGGTCGCCATCAACTGGGGAAACGGATTGTTTTACGCAGTGATCGGTACGATTCTTTTCATTCTGCCTCAGTGGCAGGAAATTCCGTCCGAGATCGCGCGAGGCTATTGTTTGATCATTTTATACATGGCTATGCCGCTCCAGCTTCTGCTCGAAGTTATTCCTATCCTGTCGAAAGCCAGGGTGTCGGCCGGAAAGATTCACGCTCTGGAGAAAGGGCTTTCCGGCAAAAATCAGGATTACGGGCTGCTTCCAAGAAGAGATCCCGAAGCGCGTACGCCGATTTTGGAGCTTTCGAAAGTCCAGCATTGTTATCGTGGAGAAGACGGGCGCGTGGAGTTCGTACTCGGCCCTATCGACCTAACTCTATACCCCGGTGAAATCGTTTTTATTATTGGAGGAAACGGCAGCGGGAAATCCACGTTAGCTTTTTTATTGGTTGGATTATATCGGCCGGAAAGCGGAGAAATACAGTTGGATGGCGAACCGATAAACGATGGAAATCTCGAATATTATCGACAGCACTTCTCGGCCATTTTTTTCGACTTTTTCCTGTTCGAAAACCTATTGGGCTTCGACAATCTGGAATCCAACAGCAAAATATGGGAATACCTGAAGCATCTGGACCTCGCTCACAAGGTCACCGTCAAGGACGGTAAGTTTTCTACGGTCAATTTATCGCAAGGGCAGCGAAAACGGCTCGCACTTCTGGTTGCTTATCTGGAAGATCGTCCGTTCTATGTGTTCGATGAATGGGCTGCGGATCAGGATCCGATATTCAAGAGGATTTTCTACCGAGAGATTCTCGGTTCCCTAAAATCCCGCGGAAAGACGGTTATCGTGATTACTCACGACGATGCGTATTTTTCATTGGCGGATCGTTGTCTCAAGCTGCGGGACGGAAAGCTTTTCGAGGTGCCGGTGGCCGAGGCGAGCGATAGCCATGGGAGAGCCGAAAATTTCGCCGCCCCTACTACGACAATGTTAGAGGTCGGCCATGGAGCCTGAAATGGGTTGCTCGAGCCCTGGAGACAAGGAAGAAAAATCGGCGGTTTCGGCAGAGCTATCGAACCGAATGTCGTCACGGCGGTGGAACCGAACGAGCACGAAAGTAACGCATCGCCTGTTTTTCGGCGCCGTCATTTTGATCGGTGCCGGCTGCTTGGCGGGGTATTGCTCGCTACGACTATCGTTGCCCCCCGAGCAGGGGACTTACGGGCTTACTGAGCTTGCATCGGGCGTCGTGGTGGAATTCGACAGCCAGGGAATTCCCTCGATTTCGGCAAAATCCCGCGAGGACGCCTTTTATGCGTTAGGTTTTGTGACCGCTCGCGACCGCCTGTTTCAACTCGATCTGCTGAGGAGGCAAATGGCGGGACGGTTGGCCGAGGTCATGGGAGAAGATTTGGTGGAGTCGGACCATCGGCATCGGGTAATGGGTTTCGAACATGTGGCCGAAGCTATTGTGAAACGCCTTCCGGAGGATCAGTTGCGGGTGTTGGAGGCTTATGCAGCGGGGATCAACCAGGGAATGGCGTCCATGCCGGTCGTACCGTTCGAATTCTTGCTGTTGGGATATCGGCCTTCCGCTTGGCGGCCCGAGGACAGCCTGCTGGTGGTGCTGGCCATGGAAGAGGACTTGGGATGGACGGGGGAAGCGGAGCGCATGGCCACGGTCATGGAGGCCGCCCTGCCGAAAGCGGTAAATGCGTTTTTCTCTCCGGCCGTCGATCGCTACACCAACCAACTTCTAAGCGGCAAAGCCTCTCGGACTCGGCTCCCTCCGATTCCCAAGGAGGACTTGTCTGCCTTGCTGAGGAATGCTGGAGAACACTACGCCGGTTTGGCAACGGACGGTCCTGCCCCCAAGGGATCGAACGGTTGGGTGGTCGGTCCTTCGAAAACTTGGGACGGACGAGCCATCCTCGCAAATGATATGCACTTGTCGCTACGTGTCCCCAACATATGGTACCGGGTGCAAATTCGCTACGAGGACGTGCAGCTCACCGGTCTTGGCTTGCCGGGAATCCCTCTGGTCGTGGTGGGTTCCAACGGTAAGGTGGCCTGGGGCTTTACCAACATAGAGGGCGATTTCGTCGATTTGGTGGAACTGGAACTCGATCCGGACGATCCCGGACGCTATCGCACGCCTCAGGGATTTGCCCGCTTCGGCGAACGCATCGAAACGGTGCCGGTACGGGACGGAACCGAGCGCACGTTCAAAGTACTGGAAACCATCTGGGGACCCGCTCTGCCCGAACCCCTACTGGGCAAGCGGGTGGCCGTACACTGGACCGCCCTGGATCCGGAGGCTACCGACCTGCATCTTCTCAACCTGGATGCGGTGGAGGATGTCGCTGCCGCCCAGGCCGTGTTCAACCGGGGCGGCGGTCCGCCCTTGAATGCCATGGCGGCGGATAGCCGAGGCAACATCGGTTGGACTTACACGGGGAAAATCCCGAGACGCTTCGGTTTCGACGGATCGGTTACCCGCTCTTGGGCAGATGGCTCGCGCGGCTGGAAAGGTTACATTCCGCCCGAAGAGCTGCCACGCTCGGTGAATCCGTCAGCCGGTTTCATCGTCAACGCCAATCAGCGGATGCTCAATGACGATTATCCCTATGTCATCGGCCATGATTTCGACCACGGGCACCGCGCCCACCGAATCGCCGAAAAACTCTCCATGGCCAATAATCTCGACGAGCGGGATATGCTTACCCTGCAACTCGACACGCGGGTGGAGTTCTATCGGTTTTATCAACGGCTTGCCCTGTCTCTTCCGCCCGGCGATGCGCGCGAGGCGGGGGAACGTTGGCGGGAGAGCTTGGAAAGGTGGGACGGTTCCGCGGAAAAAGGGTCGGTAGGATTTGCGCTGCTGGTGGAATTTCGCCGCTTGTTGCTCGACGAGGTTATTTCTCCCTACCTGACGAGGTGTCGTAGCCTAGATCCCGGCTTCCGGCTTCAGAGAGCGACCATCGATGAGCCCTTGCAGCAACTTCTAGAGGCGAAATTGCCGGAATTGTTGCCTCACAAAGAACGCTATCCGGATTGGGATGCTTTTCTCCGCGATCTCCTGATACGGTCGGAGCGTAACATCTCTGCTAAGTATGGAGGCGAGTCCGCGGAATCGCTGACTTGGGGCGCGGTCAATCGCGTGTCTATCGCCCATCCGTTTTCATCCGCGCTTCCATTGCTCGGCACCTTCCTGGACATGCCGCCGGTTCCCGTGTCGGGATGCCGCGAATGCGTCCGCGTTTACTCGCCCGGCTATGGAGCCAGCGAGCGTATGGTGGTCGCGCCGGGTCATGAACTCAACGGCCTTTTCCATATGCCGGGAGGCCAATCCGGGCATCCGCTGTCGGCACATTATGACGACCAACACTCGGCTTGGGTGGAAGGAACTCCTACGCCTTTTTTAGTCGATGATCTCGTTCATCGGCTTTATCTGGTGCCAGTGGAGGACTGAATTCAGTGGGATTGGAAGAGAGGGGGCAAGGATTTGCGGAAATGCCCGGTGCCGCATGGCAGTGGGACCAGATGCCCGGAAGTGCTTCGGGCAACGAATCGCATAAAACTGAAACGGAGTTGTCATCATGACGCACATTGTTGCGGAGCCGAAAATTGACCTTCCCTCGCAGGAACCCTTAGCCGGGGCCGACGGATTATCGTTGGCGTCATCGAATCGAACGAGGCGGAACGATATTTCGGGCAACGCGTATTATCTGGATCGGCAGACGGCGTTCGAATCCAACGCCCGGACCTATCCGCGCAAGCTGCCCATCGCCATTCGCCGGGCCGAAGGCATTCATGTCGAGGATACCGACGGACGGCGCTATATCGATTGCCTGGCTGGGGCGGGGGCCTTGACGCTCGGGCACTATCATCCGGTGGTGGTGGAAGCGGTGCAACGCGCGGTGGCCGATGGCGTGCCCTGGCAAACCCTGGATTTGACGACGCCGGTCAAGGACGCTTTTGTCGAGGAGCTTTTCTCTACGCTGCCGAACGAATTCGCCGGCCACGCCCGTATCCAGTTCTGCGGGCCGTCCGGGGCGGATGCCATCGAAGCGGCGCTCAAGCTGGTCAAGACCGCCACTCGTCGGCGTTCGGTCCTTGCTTTTCATGGGGCCTACCACGGCATGACCCACGGCGCGCTGGGCTTGACCGGCGAGACCGGGCCCAAGCTGGCGATCGGGGGACTCATGCCCGAGGTGCATTTCCTGCCTTATCCCTACGCCTATCGCTGCCCGTTCAATCTCGGCGGCGAGGCGACCTGGCGCGCATCCATCGCCTACATCGAGAGGCTGTTGGACGACACCAACAGCGGCATCGCGCCGCCCGCCGGCATGATCCTGGAAGCCGTGCAAGGGGAGGGCGGGGTGATTCCGGCGCCGGACGAGTGGCTTCGGGAAATACGGCGCATCACCCGCGAACGGGAGATTCCCTTGATCGTCGACGAAGTACAGACCGGCGTAGGTCGCACGGGAGCGATGTATGCCTTCGAGCATGCCGGCATCCTGCCGGATGTGTTGGTGCTTTCGAAAGCGGTGGGCGGCGGACTGCCGCTTAGCGTGGCGGTCTACCACGAAAGTCTGGACCGCTGGGAGCCCGGCGCCCATGCCGGCACGTTTCGAGGCAACCAATTGGCCATGGCGGCGGGCGCCGCGACTCTGCGATTCGTCAAGGAGCAGACGCTCGACCGCCATGCGGACGCGATGGGCGAGCGTTTAATGGCCCATCTGCGCCGTATCCAACGGGAGTCGCCTCATGTGGGCGACGTGCGGGGACGGGGCCTGATGATCGGCGCCGAGATCGTGGATGCGCGAGCCGAGCCCGATCGTCTCGGCGCTCGTCCGCCTTGCCGCGAACTGGCGCGCCGGATTCAAAAGGAATGTCTCAATCGCGGCTTGATTCTCGAATTGGGCGGGCGTCAGGGAAGCGTGGCCCGCTTCCTGCCGCCTCTGATCGTGACCGCGGGCGACATCGACCGGATCGCCGGAATCTTCGAGGAGGCTGTGAGGGGGGCTGGTAAGAGGCCGAAGACTTAAGGCAATAGGAGGAACGGAGCGGCTGCGATTGTCGACTCTATTAAGCCTCTGGCTTGGTCTCGTTCAGTATTTTGCGTCGCGTTTTTCAGATCGCGATCAAGCGCAAGGGAAAACATTGGCTGATAGCTTGGAAATCGCGATCTTTGCAGAGTAGTGGCAGGTTGTCGCGCAGGCAGAGTCGCGCGATCACACAATCGATCGTCGATCGAATGGTATAGCCCTTGGCGCGGCAAGCCCGGTAAATCCTTGCGGCCTCGATATAATCCGACTGCGCAGGCTCTTTGACGTAGTCGAACGCTTCCAACAAACCGGAAATTTTGACCGCTTCGGATTCGGTGCGCAGGCCGAGCAGGATTTCCGTCCATACTACACCCGGAAGCGCGATAGGTTCGGCATCGGCTAGCGCCTGCGACAGCCGATCCGCTTCCGCTGAGGCATGGCCGTTGAAATAGTCGATCCAAACCGAGGTATCGACGAGCATCAGTCTTCTTCGAGGTTCGGTCTGGCGCGTAACTGATCGAGGTCACCCTGCCACGGGATCTGACCGCGCAAGGCCAGCAGTTGCCGGCGTTTGAGCGTTTTGACGAACTCGGTCAGAGCGGCTTGGATAGCGGCTTTTTTGGTCGGGAAGCGGCCCAACTGCACTACCTGATCAAGCAGGTTTTCATCCAAATCGACATGCGTTCTCATGGGATTAAAATCCTATTTTCAATGCACATAATTTTGTCAGCACTATGTGCATAATTCAACGAACGGATTCCCGCGCTTCTGCGGCCCGCGTAAAGCGGAACACACGGACTCACTATTTGCCGTACCAATAAAAATGAGTGACCGGAGTACGGGTTTTGGGGCGGTCAAACGTCTTATATGGAATGGCTGCGGCAAATTGCCTTTGGCCGAGTCTTTGGTTTTGCTATTCCCTTCAGGAGTAATCCGTGAAACGACGCACACTGACTGCCGCCCTTGTCATGCTGATTGTTGCGCTGGAGATCCATGCCGGTACTCTCGCCGACGGCAAATGGAGTCCGGCAAGTTGCGGAACGCGGCCGGCCGCGCCGGAGATCGATTCCCGCAGCGTCGACGCCTACAACCGCAGTCTCAAGGCGGCGAGAGACTGGCAGCAAAAGGCGCAAGCCTACAACGACTGCATCGTCAAGGAAGCCAATGCAGACAACTCGGTCATCGCCGAGACGGCAAACGCTGAACAGGCACGCTTCCGCGCCGAGGTCGAACAGATCGGTGCCGTGGCGACGGCCGCCAAGGCCAAGCTGGATAGCCGATGACACGGATGGCTGAAACGCCGCCCGGCGCTTTGGGTACAGATACACGCCGGACCGGTCTTGCGATGGCCGGTTTTTTGATTGTGATGGGCCCGTCTCGGCCGGGCTTTGGCCCACGCACCAAACGGGGCAGGTGAACTGCCGGTGAGTCTTGGAGAGGCATGAGGCTGGTGACTTTGGACGTTGGACTTGAGGCCGAACCGAGAGCGTGCGCCGGGTGCCCGCCCGAGCAGCGAGATAGGCGTCGAAGCTTGGGGCTTTCCCTCCGGCGTAGTTAACGTCCAGATGAAAATCCTCCTCCCCATTCTCGTGTTGCTGACCGGCGCGGTCGGCGCTTATGCCATCGTATCCCACCGGCCGGCGCTGGAAACCCAGCCCGCCAAAGCGGAACCGCCGCTGGTCTCGGTCGTTCGTGCCGAGCCGCAGACCGTTCGGTTGAACGTGCGTTCACAAGGTGTCGTCATGCCCCGCAACGAAATCGACTGGGTCGCGGAGGTGGCGGGCAAGGTGATCCGGTTGAATCCCGATTTCGTCGCCGGCGGGTTCTTCGAGATGGGCGAGGAACTCGTGGGCCTCGACCCCCGCGACTACGATCAGGCCGTCCTCGCCGCCGAAGCCCAGCTTGCGGAGGCTAAGCGTCGGCTCGCCCAGGAGGAAGCCGAAGCGGAACAGGCTCGAAGCGAATGGCAGGCTCTCGGCGAAGGACAGCCCTCGCCGCTCATCCTGCACGAGCCGCAACTGGCCGAAGCGCGGGCCAAGCTGAAAGCCGCCGAAGCCGATTTGGTCAAGGCTCGCGTGCAGCGGAGCCGGTGTGAACTGCACGCGCCGTTCGCAGGTCGGGTATTGGCCAAGTACGTGGGACTCGGCCAATACGTGCAGCCCGGCGAAAAACTGGCGCGGGTCTATGCCACCGATGTGGCCGAGGTGCGCTTGCCGGTTTCGACCGATCAACTGGCATACCTCGATCTGGACCTGGGCCGGCGCAACGGCCATCGCGACGAAGGCCCCAGGGTTATTTTGACGGCGGATCTCGGGAACGTCGAACAGCGCTGGGAGGGGCGCATCGTGCGCAGCGAGGCGCAAGTCGACGACGCGACCGGCCTCTTGCATCTCGTGGCGGAAGTTCGGGAGCCGTATGCGCAAAAACATCCCCAACCCTTGCTGACCGGTTTGTTCGTCAAGGCTGAGATCGATGGCAGGGAACAGTCCGGGGTTTTCGTGCTGCCGCCCGGCGCCGTCAATGCGGCTCAGGAAGCGCTGGTGGTGGACGCCGAGCGGCACCTCCATATCCGCCGCCTCGCGGTGCTGCGCACCGAAGCCGATCGGGTCTTGATCGGCGGCGGACTGGCTGCCGGGGAGAAGGTGGTCATCGGCGGCGTGCAGGTGCCCGTGGAGGGAATGCTCGTGAGACTCGAGGCTGGAGACTTGGGGCCGGAGGAAAGGAATGACCGTGCCTCCAATTGATAGCTCTCAAGCCTACAGCCTCAAGTCTCAAACCTTTTCCTCGGGTCTCGTCGGTTGGTTCGCTTCCAACCCGGTCGCCGCCAATCTCTTGATGCTGCTGATCCTGTTCGGCGGAATCGGCAGCCTGATCGTCATGGACAAGGAGGTGTTTCCACGCTTTCTCCCCCACCAAATCGAAATCAAGGCGATCTATCCTGGTGCCGGGCCCTTGGAGATCGAGGAATCGGTGTGCATCCGCATCGAAGAGGCGGTTTACGATCTGCCGGGCGTCAAGCGGCTCAAGTCGGAGATCAGCGAGGGCGAATGTAGGGTGAATGTGGTGGTTCTGCCGGGTCACGACAAAGACCGGGTGATGAACGCCGTGCGCGGGCGGGTCCAGTCCATTCAGCGACTGCCGAAGACTCTCGAAAAGATCGAGGTGCAGCCGGCTTACCGGGAGGGCGACGACGGCGTCATCTGGGTGGCGCTGCACGGTCCCACCGATCCGCTCATCCTCAAGCGGCTCGGCGAACGTATCCAGGGCGATCTGGCGCGGTTACCCGGCGTCACCCGCGCCCTCAATTACTACGACGTGCCTTACGAAATCGCCATCGAGGTTTCTTCGGAACGGCTGCGGCAACACCGGTTGTCCCTGCACGATGTTGCCGACGCGGTCCGACGGACTTCGGTGGACCTGCCCGGCGGCATGGTGAAGAGCCCGGCCGGTGAACTGTTGCTGCGGGTCAAGGGCAAAGCCCGAGAGGGAGCTTCGATCGGGGATCTGGTGCTCAAAACCCATCCGGACGGCAGCCGGGTGCTGCTCCGCGACGTAGCCACCGTCACTGACGGCCTGGAAGAACGCCTCTCGGCATGGCGCCACAACGGCGAGACGGCTCAGGGCTGGGAAATCCACGCCGAGCATGACACGGTCGAGGTCGCCCGCCGGGTCAAGGCCTATGTGGAGGAGATGAGTGCCCGGCTGCCGGAACGGCTCTCGATGATTACCTGGTGGGACGATTCCCAAGCCTACGACGAGCGCATCCGGACTCTCATCGAGGACGGCCTCTGCGGTTTCGTTCTGGTGTGCGCCGTGCTGAGCCTATTTCTGCGATTCAAGGTGGCTTTGTGGGCCGGCGCGGGGATTCTCACCTCGGTGTTCGGCGCGCTCTGGCTGATGCCGATGCTGGGCATCTCGCTCAATATGCTGTCCCTGTTCGGTTTTCTGCTCGCCATGGGTATTCTGGTGGACGACGCCATCATCGTCGGGGATGCGGTGCATAAGGAACAGACTCTAGACTCTAGGCCAGAGTCCCCAGGCCATGGGCTGAAGGCTCAAGGAGAGGCGCTAGGCTCTAGACCTCAGGCGCTGGAAAATCAAGACCTTGAGTCTAGAGCCTATAGCCTCGCCTGTGCCATTCGCGGCGCGGAAAGCGTCGCCCAGCCGGTGATTCTGGCGGTGTTGACCACCCTGGTTGCCTTCCTGCCCGGCCTGTTCCTGCCCGGCTGGGCGGGGGAGATGATGCGGCCGATCTGCCTGGTGATGATTCTCACGCTGGTATTTTCTTTAATCGAGGCGCTATTGATCTTGCCTGCGCATTTGGCCGCTCCCTCAAGACCCGGCCCATATGTCTCTCGCTTGGAGAGATTGCGTATCAGGCTCAACCGCGGTTTGGAGGATTTCGTCCGGCGGATTTACGGACCCTTTCTGGAAAAAGCCTTGGCATGGCGCTATCTCACCGTTGCCGCTTTCGCCGTATTGCTGATGCTGGGCGCCGCGCTGGTGGCCGGCGGCCATATCCGGTTGTCGCTGCAGGCGGACGTCACCAAGGACAGTTTCTGGGTCAATCTGAAGTTACCGCAGGATGCGCCCTATAGTGAAACCCTCCGGGCGGCGGAAAAAGTGGAGCGGGCTTTGCTGGAGTTGCGGGATGAACTGGATCAGGCTGGAGGAAAAGGCAGAGAGAAAACAGCAGCACTATCTTCCTCAAGTCTCCAGCCTCAGGTCTCAAGCCTGGAGCCAGCCTCGGTAATCGTCGGTCTGGAGACGCTGGTGTGGGAGCACGGCGCCGGATTCTGGACCGAGCTTTCGCCGGAAGGACGGCAACACATCGTGGTCGAGGATTTCATCCAGGAATGGCGCCGGCGCATCGGCGACATCGGGCGCGCGAAAATCGATTTTCTCTACAAGGAAGGCGATGTTCCCTACGATATCGAGCTCGACCTCGGGGCGCCCGATCCGTCGCTGCTGACCGCGGCGGCCGAACAGCTCAAGCGCAAACTGGCCGCATATCCCGGCGTGTACGACGTGGTGGACTCCGCCGAACCCGGCAAACCCGAGATCCGCCTTCGCCTGAAGCCTGAAGCGGAACGCTTGGGGCTGCGGCTGGAAGACGTCGCCGAGCAGACGCGGCACGGCTACTACGGCGACGAAGTTCATCGGCTGCAACGAGGGCGCAGCGAAGTCAAAGTCATGGCGCGCCTGCCCCGGAGCGAGCGGCAGTCCTTGGACGATCTGCATAATCTGCCGATCCGCCTGCCCAACGGAGCACAAGCGCCGCTTCGGACCCTCGCCGAGATCGACCTCGTGCCCGGCTACGCCAAGCTGGCCCGGCAGGATCGGCAGCGTGTGCTGAAAGTGCAAGCGCGGGTCGATCCCAAGTCGGCGGACCTCAATGCGATCTATGCCGATCTGGAAGCAGCGGAAATTCCCCGTTTGAAACAGCAGTTCCCGGGGCTGGACGTAGGCCTGGGCGAGGAGCGAATCGAGCAGGAGGCGTCCGTTCATGCTCTCGCTTTCTACACCCTGATCGCCCTGGTGGTGATCTACGCCCTGATCGCCGTGCCGTTCCGCTCCTATGTCATTCCGCTGATTTTTCTGCTGGCCGCGCCCGTCGCCTGGTGCGGCGCGGTTTTCGCCCACTGGCTGGCGGGTTTGCCTTTATCCATGGAATCCCTGGTGGGCATGATCGCCGCCAGCGGCGTGGTAGTGAACGACAGTTTGGTGCTGCTCGACTACATCAAGGAACATGAGGCTACAGGCCCTAGGCTCGAGGCTTTAGAAGAGGACAGCGAGCAAGATTCGCCAATCGCTGCTTCCTGTAGCCTAGAGCCCAAAGCCCATAGCCTGGTCTTAGAAGCCTGCACCGTCCGCTTCCGCCCGATTCTGCTGGCGTTTCTCACGACCTTCGCCGGTTTTTTGCCGACCCTGTTGGAGACCAGCCAGCAAGCCCAATTTCTGGTCCCGATGACCTTGTCGCTGGCCGCCGGGCTGTTGTTCGGCATGGGGGCCAGCCTGATACTCACGCCGGTCTGTTACGCCATTTTGGGGCAGTCGCGGCAGGTTGCGGCCTCTAGCGCGGTTCCTACCGGGGTATAGCTGTGTCGGCAAAGGATTGCCGACCTACGAAAGGGCGTCGCTAAGTAGGTCGGCAATCCTTTGCCGACATGCACCCGTTCGGACAAAGCTTGACCCGAAGAGGGCCCGATGGTTTGCTTTCAGGCACGCTATCCAGGCCCGCGGGCCGCTTCAGTTAACGAGTTATCGAACGTCTTAAGGAATCCCATGAAGAAATTCATCAACACTGTCGAGAGTTTGCTGGATGAAAGCGGGCGCGGCTTTGCGCTGGCGCATGCCGATATCGTTCGCTTCAATCCGGAACCCCGCTATATGGTCCGCATCGCGCCGCGCGTACCGGGCAAGGTGGCGCTGATTTCGGGCGGCGGTTCCGGGCACGAGCCCTTGCACACCGGTTTCGTCGGTTTAGGCATGCTGGACGCGGCCTGTCCGGGACAGGTATTCACCTCGCCCACGCCCGATCAGATGCTCGCCGCCGCGGAGGCCACGGAAAACGGCGGCGGCGTATTGTTCATCGTCAAGAATTACGCCGGCGATGTCATGAATTTCGAGATCGCGGCGGAAATGCTCGACTGCCCCCACGAGACCGTACTGGTGCACGACGATGTGTCCATCCCCGAGCACCAGGGCATGGGCCGGCGCGGAGTGGCGGGCACGACTATCGTCGAAAAGATCGTCGGCGCGGCGGCGGAAGCCGGCATGGACCTGGCCGGCTGCAAGGCGCTGGGCGAGCGCGTGGTGCGGGCCACCGCATCCATGGGCGTCGCGCTGACCAGTTGTACCGTTCCGGCCCTGGGCAAGCCCACCTTCGAGATCGCCGACAATGAAATGGAAATGGGCGTGGGCATACACGGGGAGAAGGGCAGGGAGCGCATGGCTCTGGCGAGCGCTTCGGAAATCGTCGAGCACCTGACGCAAGCCATCGACGGCGAGCTGAAACCCGCCAAAGGCCAGCCGGCCCTGCTGCACGTCAACGGCTTCGGCGCGACGCCGCTGATGGAGCTTTATCTGGTCTACGATCTCGCTCGCCAGTTCTGGGATCAGCGCGGAGTGAGCATCGTCCGTTCGCTGGTCGGCAATTTCACCACGTCGCTGGACATGGCGGGCTGCTCCGTCACGCTGACTCTGCTGGACGAAGAGATGATCAGGTTGTGGGATGCGCCGGTACATACGGCGGCGTTGAGGTGGGGATGTTGAGAACGTTTTACTCCAAATCGCTTTCAATAAGGCATTCATTTTGTAGGAGGGGTAGAGCGAAGCGAAACCCATCGATGGTGGGGTAGGCCGCGAGGCCGTAACCCACCGAGCGGCCTCGAATCGGTGGGTTACGCTTCGCTAACCCACCCTACGATGAGTGTTCACTCGAATGCCGAATGGAATTAGGTCCTAATTGTGAAAAACGGCATCAAAATTACTGTATTGAGTTGGGATGCAAACCGATCATGGACAGATTGGGATGGTAAAGCACGCTACCAATTGGTGCCCCGGCTTGTGGAGTTTGGGCAGCAACCACGACTTGAAGCGAAGCGTCTGGCTCGCCGCATAATGGCCAGAGAGCTTGTATCTTTAACTCTTCCTTCTGACAAGGGCGTTGAGGGAATCCGGCACGTGCTCGAATCCCTGGGGGCAGAGGTAGAAATCAAGTGGCTATAAGCTGTAAGAAGGTTCCCGGGATACCTAACAAGCCGCGGAGGGGTCTACTGTGAGCTCTTCGCCAGCACGTCCCCGATCGCCCCGATGATCAACTGACTGGTCCTCGCCCCTGCATCGATATGGCCGCGGGCGCGTTCGCCGAGGAACGAGGCTCGTCCCTTGGTGGCGATCATGTCGCGGGTCGATTCGCAGCCTGCCCCGGCTACGCGGTTGACCGTTTCCAAAGCTTGCGGCAATTCCCAAGACTCTCGCGCTGCCTGTCGCAAAGCGTTCGCCACTGGTATCAAGACGTCGAGCATGGTTTTTTCGCCCAAATCGGCCTTGCCCCGCTGTTTGACCGATTCGACGCCCTGGCTGAAGGCTTCGGCCAGATTGGGTAGGTTCATGTCCTTGTCCCGCATGGCCTTGCTCATGGACAGAAAGAACGTGCCGTAGAGCGAACCGGAAGCCCCGCCCACGCTGCTCATGAGGCTCATGCCGATTTTCTGGAAGGCGGCGGACCAATCCATTCGCCCGAGCTCTTCCGCCAACGCGTCCAATGCGGCCAGGCCCCGCTGCAGGTTCGCGATATGATCGCCATCGCCGATCGCCTGGTCGAGTTCGGTGACTTCTTCGGCGTGTTCGCGGATGACGGCATCGGCAGCCTGGATGTAGGCCTTGATTTGAGTGGTGCTTGCTGACATGGGACTACTCTTCGGGGTTGTTTACGGTTTTTGAAAAGCGGCCAAGTATCGACGAGCCGGCCATCAAAGGGTAATTTAGGCGCGCTTCGATCGGCAATCCATAATCGAGAATCGATCTCATGACACTCAACGACATTCGCGCCCTGATCATCGATATGGACGGCGTGCTCTGGGAGGGCGATCGCCCGATGCCCGGACTGGTGGAGTTTTTCGAGACCCTGCGGGCCCGTGACATCCGTTTCGTATTGGCCACAAACAACGCCAGCAACACGCCGGAGCAGTACGTCGCCAAGCTCGCCCGCATGGGCGTTGGCGTCGACCGGGAGCAGGTGATCGGTTCCGGCCTCGCCGCCGCGCTGTATCTCAAGCAGCACGCGCCGGCCGGTGCCAAGGTGTTCCCCATCGGCGAGGACGGCGTGTGCCGGGCTTTGCTCGAAAACGGCTTCCGCCTGGCGGAACTCTACGAAAAGGATGCCGATTACGTGGTCTGCGGCCTGGACCGAACCCTGTCGTGGGACAAGCTGGCCACCGCCACCCTGAACCTTCGCGCCGGAGCGAAGTTTATCGGCACCAATCCCGACACTTCTCTTCCGACCGAGCATGGCATGACCCACGGCAACGGCGCGGTCTTGGCGGCCTTGCAAGCCGCCACGGGTATCGAACCCACCATCATCGGCAAGCCTGAGCCGATCATGTATCAACTGGCGATGGAGCGCTTGCAGGTGCCGCCCGAAGAAACCGTTGCCTTGGGCGATCGCCTGGACACCGACATCCTCGGTGCCGTGCGCGCAGGCATTCGGAGCATTTTGGTGCTTTCGGGCATTTCCACGCGGGCGCACCTGGCCGACCTCGATTATGCGCCGACCTGGGTGATGGAAGACATCCGCGAAGTCATCGGCGCGATTCAATAGAAAGCCAATCAGCACAGGCCGATGGCTGCGGTAGGTCGGCAATCCTTTGCCGACGAACCCTACGTCGGGAAAGGATTCCTGACCTACAACGGCCCAGCCATGGGAAGGCAATCCTTTGCCGATAGATTTAACCTTATGAGGAGAACACGATGTCCCTGTTTCTGGATTCAGCTTTCCCCGCCGACGCACGCCAGGCGATGACGCTCGGCTTCGTCGCCGGGATAACGACCAATCCGACCTTGATGGCGAAAGTCGACCGCAAGCCGGAGGATGTGATCGCCGAACTGGCCGACATTTGCCCCGGTCCGGTTTTTTATCAGCTGACCGCGCCGACCGTGTCCGAACGCGAGGCCGAAGCGCGGCGTTTCCTGGCCTTGAGGTCCAACGTGGCGCTGAAGATCGGGATGACCACCGAAAATCTGGTGCTGGCCGCGAAGTTCGCCAAAGAAGGCGTCAAGGTCGGCATGACTGCCAGCTACAGTGCCGCGCAGACGTATCTCACCTGCGAGGCGGGCGTGGCGTATTCGATCGCCTATGTGAACCGCAGCACGCGTCTTCAAGGCGACGGCGCGGCGCTGGTTTCGGAGATGCGTGAGGTGGTCGATGCCTGCGACACGCCGACCACGATTCTGGTCGCGAGTCTGAAATCCGCGAGCGAAGTGGTGCAGGCTGTGGTCGCGGGCGCTCATCACGTCACCATTCCTTTGCCCCTGTTACTCGAGATGGGCGATCATCCCCTGTCCGTTCAAGCCATCGAGGAATTCGGACGTGCGGTTCGCAATGCTTGAGGTCGCCGGCTTTCCGATATTCGATTACTCGGGGCGGCGGTCCCGGTTCTCCGGCGGAGCAGTCAGCGATTTCGCCAGCCGTTTGCAAGCCTTCAGTGCGACCTGGCGTAAGGCATAGGTCCTGGCGTAAGCGACCTTTCCGCTCGACCAGACCACGACACGGTATCCATCCAGAGTCCAATATAGCTCGATCGAGATGCTCGATTTGACCATGGAAATCAGCAACCAGAGTGCTGAGACGAAAGATAATGCCGGAAACTATGATTTGGATCGAATAACCCGAAACGCGTTTCTTTCTTACTGTCTTTGAGCGGCTTTTGAGCGTACGCCTATGCCCCGGAAAACACTTCCGCCTGAATCCGCCGAATTTCGTCGCGCAATCGTGCCGCTTCCTCGAATTCGAGTTCGCGGGCGTGGGTGTACATCTTTTCTTCGAGCTGCTTGATCAGCTTGGCGGCTTCCGCCGGTTTTACCGCGTGGTAGTCGGCGCCTTTCTCGGCCACTTTGGCCAGCTTCTTTTTCCCGGAACCCGTTTGTAAAGCGCCCGGTATCGGGACTTCCAGGATGTCCGTCACGCGCTTCGAGATACCGGTCGGGGTGAGGCCCGTTCGCTTGTTGTAGTCGATCTGCTTGGCACGGCGGCGTTCGGTTTCTTCGATCGCCCGCTGGATCGAGCCGGTGACCGTGTCCGCATAGAGGATTGCCTTCCCGCGAAGGTTGCGGGCGGCGCGGCCGATGGTCTGAATGAGCGAAACGGTAGACCGCAGGAAACCTTCCTTGTCGGCGTCGAGGATGGCGACCAGCGAGACTTCGGGGATGTCCAGACCTTCCCGCAGCAGATTGATGCCCACGAGCACGTCGAACCGACCGAGCCGGAGGTCGCGGATGATCTCGACGCGCTCCACGGTTTCGACGTCGGAATGGAGGTAACGCACGGCGATGTCGTGCTCGAACAGATATTCGGTCAAATCTTCCGCCATGCGCTTGGTCAGCGTGGTGACCAGCACCCGTTCGCTGCGGGCGATGCGCTCGCGAATTTCCGAAAGCAGGTCTTCCACCTGGCTCAGGGCAGGGCGTATTTCAACCTCGGGGTCCACCAGGCCGGTAGGCCGCACCACCTGCTCGATGACGGCTCCGGAATGCTTGAGTTCGTACGGTCCCGGCGTCGCCGAAATGTAGATGCGCTGCGGCGAACGGGCCTCGAACTCCTCGAACTTGAGCGGCCGGTTATCCAGGGCGGAGGGTAGGCGGAAACCGTACTCCACCAGCGTTTCCTTGCGCGAGCGGTCGCCCCGGTACATGGCGCCGAGCTGCGGAATGGTGACGTGGCTCTCGTCGATCACCAGCAAGGCATCGGCCGGCAGGTAATCGAACAGGGTGGGCGGGGGTTCGCCCGGCGCGCGGCCGGAGAGATAGCGCGAATAGTTCTCGATGCCCGAGCAATAGCCGACTTCCAGCATGATTTCGAGATCGAACAGCGTGCGCTGCTCCAGCCGCTGGGCTTCCACCAGCTTGTTCAAAGACCGCAGCTCCTCCAGCCGTACCTTGAGATCGGCCTTGATCTGATCCACGGCTTCCATGATTTTTTCCCGCGGCGTGACGTAATGGGTCTTGGGATAGACCGTGTAGCGGGCGATGCGGGAAATGATCTCCCCAGTCAGGGGATCGAACAGCGATAGCCGTTCGATCTCGTCGTCGAACAACTCGATGCGCAGCGCCTCCCTTTCGGATTCCGCCGGAAACACGTCTATCACATCGCCCCGCACCCGGTAGGTGGCGCGGCGCAGCTCGGTTTCGTTGCGGGTGTATTGCAATTCGGCCAGGCGGCGCAGGATCGTCCGCTGATCGATCATGTCCCCGCGCACCAGATGCAGCACCATGCTGAAATAGGAGGCCGGCTCGCCCAAGCCGTAGATTGAGGACACGGTCGCCACGATGATCGTGTCGCGCCGCTCGATCAGCGCCTTGGTGGCCGACAGGCGCATCTGCTCGATATGCTCGTTGAGCGAGGCGTCCTTCTGGATATAGGTATCGGAAGCCGGGACGTACGCTTCTGGCTGATAGTAGTCGTAATAGGAAACGAAGTATTCCACGGAGTTTTCCGGGAAAAATTCCTTCATTTCCCCGTAAAGCTGGGCGGCCAGCGTCTTGTTCGGCGCCAGGATCAGCGTCGGGCGCTGCACGGCCTGAATGACATTGGCGACGGTGAAGGTTTTTCCGGAACCGGTGACGCCCAAGAGAG
The DNA here is from genome assembly GCF_051027445.1 of Methylocaldum sp. GT1TLB. Classification (NCBI taxonomy): domain Bacteria; kingdom Pseudomonadati; phylum Pseudomonadota; class Gammaproteobacteria; order Methylococcales; family Methylococcaceae; genus Methylocaldum; species Methylocaldum sp. GT1TLB. The sequence continues at coordinate 2,599,919 of NZ_CP194898.1, read as the reverse complement.
TCTGGTGTAACAAGCCGTCGCCGAGACCTTCGATCAGTTGCCGGATCGCTTCCGGTTGATCGCCGGACGGCTTGAATTGGCTATGAAGATCGAAACTTTTTCCCCTGGTGGGATTCAGGGGCAAGGTTTCATCGAGTATCATTTTTTGCGGCATAAAGCCTGACCTATTTGACCAATCTTTAACTCGACACAATGAACATTAAACTTTCCGACCGCGTACAGTCGATCAAACCCTCACCTACCTTGGCCGTGACCGCGAGAGCGGCCGCCATGCGCGCCGCCGGCAAAGACATCGTGGGCCTCGGAGCCGGCGAGCCGGATTTCGATACCCCCGAGCATATCAAACAGGCTGCCATCAAGGCCATTCAGGACGGTTTCACCAAATATACGGCGGTCGACGGTACGCCCGGCCTCAAGAAGGCGGTGGTCGCAAAGTTCAAGCGGGAAAACGGGTTCGACTACGACGTCAAGCAAGTGTTGGTATCCTGCGGCGGCAAGCAGAGCTTTTACAACCTGGCGCAAGCGCTGTTGAATCCGGGCGACGAAGTCATCATTCCGGCGCCGTACTGGGTGTCCTACCCGGACATGGTGCTTTTGGCAGGCGCCGTCCCCGTCATTATCGACGCGCCGCAGTCGCAGAAGTTCAAAATCACGCCCGCCCAACTCAAGGCGGCGCTGACGCCGAAAACCCGGTTGTTCGTGATCAACAGCCCGTCCAACCCGACCGGCATGGCGTACAGCGAAGCGGAGCTTAAAGCCCTCGGCGAGGTGTTGAAAGACTATCCGGACGTGGTTGTCGCCACCGACGACATGTACGAGCACATCGTCTGGAAGGCCGGCAGCTTCTGCAATATTCTCAATGTCTGCCCGGAGCTGTACGACCGCACCGTGGTCTTGAACGGCGTATCCAAAGCCTATTCCATGACCGGCTGGCGTATCGGCTATGCGGCGGGACCCGCGAAGCTGATCGAGGCGATGACCAATATCCAGTCGCAAAGCACATCCAACCCCACGTCCATCTCTCAGGTGGCCGCAGAAATCGCTTTGACCGGCGATCAGTCCTTTATCGGCGAGATGGTCAAGGCCTTCAAGGAACGGCACGATTACGTGGTGAGCGAGTTGAACAGCATTCCCGGCGTATCCTGTCTCGAAACCGACGGGACCTTCTATGTCCTTCCCAATGTGCAGGGCGTGATCGACCGCATGCCGGGAATTTCCGACGACTTGGGCCTATCGGAGCATCTCATCGAGCACGGCGGCGTCGCCGTGGTTCCGGGCTCCGCTTTCGGCGCTCCGGGTCATGTGCGCCTCTCCATCGCCACCAGCATGGCCAATCTTCAGAAGGCCATGGAGCGGCTGAAGAGCGGTTTGACTTAAATCTTGGCTTTCGTGCCTTGGCCGCGGCGAGGATGCTGTTTCCAAGGCGCTAAACGTTCATTTTCTTGAACTCGGCGGATAGGCGGCTTAGCCGACTATCCGGGGTTCACTGGCGGGCGATGAGTGATGCGAGCGATTCGCCGGCCGAACCGTGTTAACATCGGGCCGACGATGCGGATTGCCCGGCATGGCCGCTGCCCGGGTGCGATATCCGCTAACCGGAATCTCGCCATTTGATGGAGACAGGATTCTCGTCATGGTTCACTCCAAGCTCTCGTCCGTATCGGCGTATGCCCTATCGTTCGGCGCAGCGGTTGCCGTAGCGCTGGCCATATTGCTCCTGCGCCCATCGTATCAAGGCGCGCCCATAGTGATGCCCTTTCTGCTGCCGGTGCTGATAGGCGCTCTTTACGGCGGATTCGGCCCAGGGCTGCTGGCCACGTTATCGGGCGCCGTGCTGGGTACTTATCTCGCGATAACTCCGGTTGGTTCGCCGAGGGGCGAGGGGGCTGACGAATGGATTCCGCTAGGCGCTTTTGTCGTAGTGGGACTTGCCATCGTCCTACTGGTCCATTTATGGCGCACCGGGCTCGTGCGGCGCGAGTTGCAGGCGCGACAGCGATTGGAGGACGAGATTTTCAGACGCCAGCAGGCCGAAGAACAGCTCCGCGTCGAGCGCGATCGTTTTGTCGTGACCTTGACCAGCATCGGCGATGCGGCCGTCGTCACCGATACCGGGGGTCGTATAGAACTGTTCAATCCGACTGCGGAATCGCTGACCGGATGGATTCAGGATGAAGCGCGCGGCCAGCCGCTGGAGAACGTGTTTCGCGTCGTTAACGAGGAGACGCTCAATCCGATCGAAAACCCCGTCGAAAAGGTACTGAGAACCGGCGCCGTCGTCGGTCTCGCGAATCATACGGTGCTGATTGCGAGAAACGGACGGAAAATTCCGATCAGCGACAGCGCTGCGCCCATACGAGGCATGGACGGCCGGTTATTGGGCGTGATTCTGATTTTTCGGGATGTCACTGAAAGCCGCCGCGCGGAGGCTGCTCTCGCCGAATCGGAGGCGCTCTATCGTGCGATCGGCGAGTCGATCCCTTTCGGAGCCTGGATCTGCGAGCCGAACGGCGATATCCGCTACTTGAGCGATTCGTTCTTGAAAATGACCGGGATGACGCTGGACGAGTGCATACACGTCGGTTGGACCTCGCGTGTGCATCCGGAGGACCTGCAGCCCATCCTGGATCATTGGAGGTACTGCGTCAAAACCGGCTGCTTCTGGGATTACGAATATCGTATCCGGAGCGCGGAAGGCTCTTACCGACACATTTTGAGTCGCGGCGTCCCGATCCGGAACGCCGAAGGCAAGGTGACGGCCTGGGCGGGCATGAATCTCGACATTACCGAAATGAAAAAGCTACAGGATGAGCTGATCCGTAAGACCGAAGAGTTGACTGCCGCCGACCGGCAAAAGGATGAATTCTTGGCCACGCTGGCGCACGAAATGCGCAACCCGCTGGCGCCGATCATGAGCGCCGTACAGATCCTGCATCGAACCAGCGGCGACGGACCGCAGTACGCTTGGGCCAGAGATGTCATCGAGCGGCAGACGAAGCATCTCACCCGGCTGGTCGACGATTTGTTGGACGTGTCCCGCATCAGCCGCGGAAAGGTCACCTTGAACAAGCAGCCGCTGGAACTGGCCACCATCGTCAACCACGCCATGGAAACGAGCCGGCCGCTGATTCAGGCTCACGGCCACAGCATCAGCCTATCCCTGCCTTCCGAGCCGGTCTGGATCGAAGGCGACCAGATCCGAATCGCGCAAGTCGTATCGAATTTGCTCAACAATGCCGCCAAATATTCCGAGCCGAACAGACAGATTTGGCTGACGGCGGCAACGGAGAACGGACAGGCCGTCATCCGGGTGCGGGATGCAGGTGTCGGGATCAGTCCGGAGGTGTTGCCCCGCATTTTTGACCTTTTCGCCCAAGCCGACCGTTCTTTGGATCGTGCGAAAGGTGGGTTGGGCATCGGGCTCAGCCTTGTGAAACAATTGGTCGATTTGCACGGCGGCAGTGTCGAGGCAAAGAGCGAGGGTATCGGCAAGGGTTCCGAATTTATCGTCCGGTTGCCGTTGCTATGCGATAAGCCGGCGGAGCAGTCGACAGCCAAGCCAGAGGACGATACCGATGCGGAGAAACGCGCTGCGCTGCGCGTGCTGGTGGTTGACGACAATGCGGATGCCGTCGAGGGATTGTCTTTGCTGCTCGAGTTGGAAGGATGCGAGGTCGAGCGGGCGTCGGATGGCCCTACAGCTCTCGCGATTGCGCAGAGATTCGCCCCGGATGTGGTCTTGCTGGATATCGGGCTGCCCGTGATGGACGGCTGCGAAGTGGCGCAGAAGTTGCGCGCCATGCCTCAGATCCGGCAGGCCCTGTTGATCGCCATCAGTGGCTACGGCCAGGATCAGGACCGTTACCGCTGCCTCACGGCCGGTTTCGACCACCACTTCATCAAGCCGGTGAGGCTGGAGGACATCACCCGCGTGATTGCCGAGCATCGGCTGAGGAAGCCGGATACCGGGTCACAGTTCAAGACTTCGAGTTGCCAGTGATCGGATCGTGGACGACATCGGTCATGGCAGATATTTGATCAGCCGAGCCTGGATTCGCGTCATGGGAACCGTGTTGATCCCTCCCGCCTGATGTCCGCCGATGTTGCCGCCGGCAAACAATATGACCACATCGCCGTAATGGTAGGGCGGTCCGAAGAGGACGGCATCGGCACCGGCCGCTTTGGCTCGATCGACGATTGCGCCTACGGCCTCCCGGTCGGCACGGGCCGTAATCTCCGCGATTTCGATGAACGCCCTGTGTTCGGGCCAGGAATCCAGAATATCGATCTCGGCCGTTGGGGGATAGATCCGGCTGGTCAAGGGTTCCTCGCGTAATATCGGGGCGCACCCGGCCAGCAATAACATTACGATGACAAGCAGATACTTCATGACAGAACCTCGCGTCCTTGCGAAGCTTGGGCTTCGTATCGGCAAAATATGAACTCAACCAAAAGACCGCCTCTCATCCTTGAAGCAAAGCGGCGGATACATTCCTATCCGAATCTTAGACGTGACGGAGACATTTGGGTTCCTGAGCGTGGCACGGGCCGGCCGAAACGTCGGAAAGCCGGTGCATCGATCTCAACCCCGATGGGGCCCCGCAAAACCCGCCAGTCCGTAAAGCGACAAGGCGGCGACCAATAGCCAGAACTGACCGACGTGAATGGCCAATACCGTGGCCAGAATGGCGGCGATGACCGATGCGCAGCCGTTGATTCCGAAAGCCCAGGGAATCAGCCGCTCCGCCTCGGCCGCCAGCCGCGAAAGCCCTAGCGGAAAAGGCATGCCCATAAAAAACGCCAACGGCGCGATAAGGGCGAGGACGACCGTCACTTTGATAGGGGCGGGAAGGGCGATGGATACATCAAACAGCGATGGTAGCGTTAAGAAATAAACTGCGGAGACGGCAATAATCGCTTTGGTAGCCCGAGAAATATGCATTCCGGCCTGTTGGGGCGTAATCCTCGCCGCATATCGGCTTCCCAGTCCGGCGAAGATCAGAAATCCTGCGAGTACCATCGCCACGGCATAGAGCGGATGACCCAGGTAAAGAATGAATTTCTGTATGTAAACGATTTCCGTAAACATGAATGCCAGGCCGATCGCGAAGAAATAGCCGAAAACCGGGGATCGTCGGCTATTTTTCAGCCCGCCGTCGCTCCGATGCATCAAGACCCCGAGCGGGGCCAGGATCAGCAAGGTACTGATGATCACTGATTGGAGCAGCGTTGCCAGCAGGATCGGATAGCCCATGTCGAGCAGCGAAAGTCCTCCCGACCCTTTCAGCTTGAAGGCTTCCGCTAGAAGCGGCCATTTGAAGAAGTGAAAGAAATACGGCCGGTCGTCGGTGGCTGGACGGACATCGAACTTGTAGCGCTCTGTAAACGATTCCCGTTCGGGACTCAGCAAGGCCGTCGCCGCTTCGAAGAAATAAGGTTCTTTCAACCGGTTGTGGAGATTGGCTTGCTGTGCTTCGATGCCGGGATAGTAGGCAAGGTCGAATGAGCGTTCGTCGCAGAACTGCCGCAGCGCGGCGATCTCCGGATCGGAAATTTCGCCGTTCTTGATCAACAGGGTGCTGGTCTGCCAGCCGCGGATCCAGATCAAGCGCCGTTCCGGCGCGCTCGCGCCGGAACGCGCCAAGGCATCGGCAGCGGTCGCGAACAGCTTGATCTCGTCACGGGGCGGCAGGCGGACCCAGCGGGTGATGGCCAGAAAACCTCCGGATCTCAGGTGCGCCAAATAGGCTTGCAGGGCCTCAACCGTATAGAGATAGCTTTCGTTCAGTGCATACGAACCCGCCGACGAGGTGTTGAAGGCGTCCAGCAAGGCGATTTGAATCAAATCGTAATGCTCCGCCGACGCGGCGACGAAACTCCTCGCCTCGGCCGCATGTACGCGAACCGAGGGCTGACCGTAAACCTGCCCGGCAAAATCGGCAAAATCGCGGGATACCAGGTCGATCATTTGCGGATTGAGTTCCACGGCGTCGATGCGTTCCGCATCGTGATAGATCGCCTGAAGCACCTCGCTGCCCCCTCCCGCGCCCAAAACGAGGACTTTCGGCTTCCGGGGCAACAGGTGATACGGCAGGGCGGACGGCACGTAATCGAGAAAAGCGAGGCTGCCTCGGCTTCCATCCCAACGATTGATGGCGCTCATGCCTTCGCCGTCGGTAAACACCGCCAGTTGCTCCGGCACCGGAACCGGGCTGTTCAGGCTGAGCCCCGGCGCATGGCGGAACGGTACTTCGGGGCTGCGCACCACGCTGAGCAGCCCGAGCGGGCTGGAACGTTCCTCGATTCGCTCCGCTCCGGACACGCGCAATGCCTGGGAGAGGCTTTTGTATTCCACCGGCCGGAGTTCCGCACCGCTCCAATGAACCAGAAGCCACAGAGCGGCAATCACCGCAACTAAAGGCGCGATCAGTTCGCGGGGACGCATTCCCAACGCAATCCAGGCCAAGGACGCGGCCGCAAATCCCGCTCCGCTCGCGAGGACCAGCGCATTCAACGGAAACACCAGGAACAGCAGAAGAACGACCGCCAAAGCGCCTGTTCCCGCTCCCGAGAGATCGGCCGCATAGGTGCGGCCTATCGTCGCTTTGTAGCGCTGGAAGGTCAGGCCGATGCAGTTGGCCGCGAAAAAGAAGGGCGGCGTCAGGATAAGGTAGATCAGAACGAGATGCCCCCATTCCCGCGGACTCCAAAGCACTTCCAGCGCATTGAAGGGCACTTGCTGCGCGGCCAGAAAGCACAATGTCGCGCTCAAGCCGAACAAAGCCGCGTTGAGAACGAATGCGGCACCGAAACGGGGCAACAAATATTCCCGTGCGAGCGTCAGGAACGTTCCGCTCGCGCCGTAGCCGAGCAGCGCCAAGCTGATCATCATGTAGGCAAAGTGATGCCATTGGATAATGGAAAAAAGCCGCATCAAGAGGATTTCATAGACCAGCGCCGCAGCCGAAATCAGCGAAACGGAGAGCAAGAGCAGCCGCGGCGGCGCTTCATGGCGCGCGCGCTCCTCGTCGCGGCGAGATTCGATCGCGGAATCGACCATGTCTAATGAGCGCCCGTCAAAGGCACGAATTGCACCGGCACGATCTGCCGAGTCGAGATCTTGCCCTGTTCGCTTTTCTCGACGAGCACCAGATACTGCAGCAGGAATTGTCCGCCGACCGGTATGATCATGCGGCCGCCCGGCTTGAGCTGTTGCACCAGCGGCGGCGGAATTTGCGTGGGGGCGGCGGTGACGATGATGGCATCGAAAGGCGCGTGTTCCGGCCAGCCGTAATAGCCGTCGCCGGTCTTGGTCTCAACCTTGGCGTAGCCCAGCCGTTTCAGACGTTCCGTCGCCATTTGGGTCAATTCCGGCACAATCTCGATGGAGTAGACCCGCTCGGCCAATTCCGCCAGGACGGCCGCCTGATAGCCGGAACCGGTGCCGATTTCGAGCACCGTTTCATCCGGTTTGACGCGCAGCAGATCGGTCATCAGCGCCACGATGAAAGGCTGGGAAATGGTTTGTCCGTAACCGATGGGCAAAGGCCGGTTCGCATACGCGATACTGCGCAGATCCTCGCTCACGAACTCGTGCCGGGGAACCTTCCCCATGGCGGCCAGGACCTGGGCATCCAACTCGGTTTTGCCGATTTCGCTGCTGACCCAGCGGGTTTCGCTTCGGATTTCATCGATCAGAGCCTGGCGTTTGGCGGCATATTCGTCGGCGTGAGCCGCTGTGCCGAAGAGTCCGATGCACAGCAGCGCGACCGAGAATTTCAGACGGCGAGTGAAAGGCATCACTGAATCTCCTCCTGACGGATCCCCCGATCATACCGTTAGAGAGGGCTCGTGAGTCTTGGTATCCGTGAAAGCCGGAATAAAGTCGAGTCTGCGGCCGAATCCGCGACTCGGGGTAGCGTGTGAAGGGGTGTCGTCGAAACGAAAAGACGCCCGCTCAAGCGCCGTAGTGCGCTTGAGCGGGCGGAGAGCTCCTAACTTTGGAAAAAGAGGAACCGTTTCCGGATCAGTGCTTGCCCTCCGATTGCACCATCTTTCCGGATAATTCAATTCCGCGTTGAGCGGTCGTCAGAGCGCCCAGCCAAGACTCGACCTCGGCGCTGAGCTGGCCAGAGCCCGACAGTTTGGCAGTTTGCTCGATCCAGCCGTGATCGGCGACGGGCAGCGGCAGGACGCCTTGGCCGCCCATGCCGTTGTTGCCGACGATATCGGCATCCTTGACGTCGGCAAGCATCACGCGGCCGGCGATTTCGAGCTTATCCATGTCGACCACGATGAGGTCGTTGGCGAACTTGCTGGCGACATAGGCGTAGTAGCCTCCGCCTTTTTTCATGCCGAAATTGACGCCATGGCAGCCCGGTTCGCAGGGCAGGCTCTTGAGCACCTTGTGAGTCGACGTGTCGGTGATGGTAATGGTCGCGCTCAGGGTATTGGCCGTGACCACGTATTTTCCGTCCGGGCTGATCGGGGTCTGGATCGGCAGCAAGCCGTAAGCCTCGCCGGTCGTCTTGCCGCTGATCGGATCGTAATCCGCAGCGAGATTGATGTCCTTGATCTTCTGCTTGCTCTTGATGTCGATCACGCTCAGAGTGCTGAGCAGCGGCGGTGTCCCGAGCAGGTTGGCTACATAGGCCTTGTCGGTCGCGTCGCCCCAGATGGCGATGGGAATCACGCCGACGTTCGGCACGGTGGAGGCCTGGCCGCTGTCCAGATCGACGATCGATACCGAGCCCGCCAAGGCATTCGGCGTCAGCGCGTATTTGCCGTCATGGGTCACGTGATGGCCATGGGGTCCGGAGTTCGGGCCAGTGTTAACGCTGTCCTGAGCCGTCGGGTGCTTGCCTCCGGTCAGCTTCAATACGCGGTCTTCGCCGTTGAGTGCCACGGTCAGGCTGTCATCCGACGGTCGCGACATGACATGAGAAGGCGATTGGCCGACCGTCAGAGCGCCGTAAATCTGTCCGGTTTCACGGTCGAAGGTGACCAAGCGCTTATCGAACCATTCGGTTTGATAGATGTACTTGTAGGACCTGTCCGTCCACATGTTGTGGGGATTGTTCATATTGATGTCGACGCCCTTGACCTTTTTCTTGATGGTCCAGTTCGCTGCGTCAACTTGTGTGGCGGAACCCGGCTTGCTCTTGCCCTTGATGGTCTCGAACTGAGCGTTCACCCAGACCTCGCCGACACCGGGCGTAGCCGGATTGGACAACTTGTTCGGCATGGATACGTTCAGCGCATCCAGGCTGATGACGGTTCCGCCCAGATTCAGGGGGATGGACGGCAGCTTTAGGTCCCAGTTCGGCTTGGAGTAGTCACGCCAGAGCGAGGGCGTGGTGGCAACGAAGAAGGTCCGAAGCAGCTTCTTGGCGATATCGCTGGTGGTCGGCACTTTTGCCCCGGTGACGAGCTGGATTTCGCTGCCCAGATCCAGCCCTTCCGTATTGGGGTCATCCACTACGACGGCGCCAAACATGTAGGGATGGACCTTGCAGGTAAATACGTACAGGCCGGGTTTATCGAACGTTTGTGTGACGCTGGCGCTCGACGGCTTGTCCTGGTCGACCGGGAACTTGGCGGCGCCGGGCTGCCACAGCAGGCTGGTAATCGTGTGTTCGGCGTTGACGTCGGTCATCTTGATCAAGACCGCGTCGCCGGGTTTGACCACGACCAGGCTGTCGCCATCCGTCGGGTCTTTGAACCACCGACCGGGCTCGTCGGTCATTTCCAGCGCGCCGACCGGCATAACGCCCGGAACGCTGAGAATGACGTCGTCTTCGGACGAGGCTGTTTCGGCGCTCACGATGGGCGTCAAGCTCATGGTTCCGAGACTCACGGCAATGGCGGTGGTCAGTTTGCGAAACTTATTCATATTCATAACCTCTTGTTTTGATGTGATTTTGATAGAGCTTACTTGACGACTTTGAAGTCACCCATCATGCCGGCCTGCATGTGCTGGATGACATGGCAGTGGAAGTGCCAGTCGCCAGTGCCGACGCCTTCGCCGGCTTGGACGACGAACGTGTCGCGGCTGATCGGTCCGATGTTGACCGTATCGACGACATGGGTGGTGCCGGGGTTGAGCCAACGGTGCCCGTGCAAATGGAAGGTGTGGAAGGCGGTTCCCAGCCCGATCACGTGGAAGCGGACTTTCTCGCCGAGACGCGCGCCCACCGTGGGATTGGTCCACAGCGGAACCTGCTTGCCCTTGAGGATGTTATTGACTTCCATCCCCCAGAATGTCGTTTCGTGCATCCACAGGACGAACTCGCGTTTGATATCGCCGACATTCACATCCTCGATCTTGCCGTTGATGAGTGCCGGCACCTTTCCGCTACGCGGATTGACGATCAGGGTACCGAACAGTCCCTTGTCCTCGGCTCCGAGCATGGGATTGCCGAAGGTGTGGTCGTGATACGGCCAGGTGCCGGCGGTACCCGGCGCTGCGGTCCATTTGTAGGTGTACGGCTTGCCGGGGAAGGCGGCTTCGTCGGCAACGCCGTTGAGCATCTTCATCGTGCCGTCGCTGCGGATATCGAAATGCACCCCGTGCACGTGCAGGCTGACGGGCTGATCGGTGTTGGGGATGCCGTTTTCCAGGGTGATTTCCGCAACATCGCCCTCGGTCATGACGATGGCAGGGCCCGGAATGGTCGGCTTGTCGCTGTACCGCGCAGTGACATCCTCGGTTTGGCCACCAGCAGTCTGGATCTTATGGCTCACCATCTGATAGCCGAATTGCCCGGACGGTAAGGGGGCTGCACGCAAGGTGATGCGATGGGTGCTCCCCGAAACCGAATCGGTTTTGGCAGGGACATACTCCGCTTGCGCGATCGGGATAAAAAAGATCGCCAACAGCAAAGGTGATGAGAGAAACGATGACGTTCGTCGGAGAATACACGAGAGACTCATAGTCACACTCCTAATAAAGGGTTCCAGTCCGTTTCCGGACCTGACGTCGGCCCAAAAAATTGATGCATCTCTTATGGCATCTTGTTTATCATGCATATTAAATACATGATTACGGTTCTAATGTATCGCACATGCATGTTTATATTTCAAGACGGCATGACCGAAAAAGTCAATAAATTATTGAGTCGAAACTTTTGTGCCGCATTTGCCTTAAGCCAATCGGTATCGTAAAACGGCTCTAATTGTCCATTCGAGGTGCTAAATGCAGCTGACCCGTTACACCGATTACGCTTTAAGAGTGCTGATGTATGTCGGCATACATACCGAACGCATGGTGACTATCGCCGAGATCGCCAGCGTGTTCGATATGTCTCACAACCATTTGATGAAGGTCGTTCAGGAGCTGTCCGCAAAGGGCTATGTCAAGAGCACGCGCGGAAAGCATGGCGGGATAGAGCTCGGACGCCCTCCCGAGGAGATCAATATCGGCGAGGTCGTACGCCACATGGAGAGCAACTTCCACGTTGTGGAATGCCTTGATCCCGGACGCAGTTTGTGCCGAATCATTCCGGGCTGCACCCTGAAAAAGGTACTCCAGGAAGCGGTCTCGGCCTTTCAGGAAGTTCTGAATCGGTATACGTTGGCGGATCTTCTTAAGAATCGCGCCGTGCTGAACCGATTGCTGACCGAGCGACGAGTCGTCAGCAGGGCTTGAGACGGCCGCTTCGTGCCGATTTACAAGGCGTGGAGACCTGGTTTTTTCTGGAAGTACCGGCGCAAGAGATCGAAACTAAGCGCCGTGGCGGTGGATTGTTTACGTGCGGTACCGCCGCCTATAGTCCGAGTTTGCCGCCAGACGCCATCGGGAGCCGCAAGGATGAAATGGACTTCGATCGTTGCGGTTTCGTCGTGTAGCTTGTCGCGGGCGTAGTAGGCGATTTGAGCAAGCGCATGATCCGCGCCTTGCTCCCGTAGACGCGGGGCAATCCATGCTGCGGCCCGGGCAAGATCGTCGGACGGCTCCACGCCGAAATATCGGCACAGGCCGGCCGAATCCGGGATCACGACCGCTCCGCGGAACCAGGGCTCGCCGGCGCAGCGGTTGGCCAGCTTGCCTCCGCTCAGAGTTTCGACGACATGAAGTGTCGACCGGCGCGCGGCGAGTTCGCGGCCGACCACCGAAGCTATGGCGTTTTCCGCTTCCCCTGAGCCGCCGATAGCAAATACTGCATCCCCGATTGCGTCGGCGGCGCGTTTTGCGATGTCGTTGATCTCGGTCTCGGAGAAATCGGCGGGAAACAGCAGTTTGACCCTGTTTTCTGGCCCTCCCGCGTGAAAGCCGAGTTTTACCTCGGGCGGCAAGGCGATTCGATCGAGACGCTCCTGTAGACTCGATTCGCCCATGCCCACAGTGTTCAATACCACCAGCCGCGCCGGACGCAACCGAAAGCGACGGTGCAGATCCGGTTCGATCCAGCGCCGGAACATCGCCTTCATCTCGCCGGGCACGCCGGGCATGAAGACGAAGCGGCAACGGCCGGCCGTGAGAGCGAAGCCGGGAGCGGTGCCCCAAAGGTTGTCGAGACGCTCCGAGCCGCGCGGGAGGAGTGCCTGCTTCCTGTTGATGTCCGGCATCGCGCGTCCGAGCCTCGTGAAATAAGACTCGACCTGAGCCAGCGCGTCTTCGTCCAGTTCGAGGGGCGGGCCGAAAGCCCGGCTGACCGCTTCGGCGGTGAGATCGTCGCAGGTCGGTCCCAATCCGCCGGTACAAATGCATAGATCGGCGCGCCCGGCGATTTCGCGGAGCAAATCGACCAACGCTTCCAGCCGGTCGCCGACCGCGGTATGCCGGGCCACGTCAAACCCCAGTGCAGTCAACTTTCGCGACAGCCAGGCCGAATTGGTATCGGTGATTTCGCCGGTGACGATTTCATCCCCTTGCGAAAAGATTTCTGCGACAGGTCTTTGCATGATCAATGTCCGGAATGTATGGCGGCCACCCGATGATGCCAGAAGGGCAGGGAGACCATGGCGAAGAGCGTGGTCAGCGAGACGGCCAGGGCGTAGAACGAAGTGTCGAGCCGGTAGCGGTCGCAATAAACGACGCCGAGCAGCATGCTCGGCATGGCGGCCTCCAATACGAGTGCTGTCAGAGTATCGCCCTCGAATCCCAGGGAGAGCCCCAACCCCAGACCGAACAACGGCATGGCGCCCATTTTGAACGCCACGACAACCGAAGCGAGCGGCAGGTTACGGCTGTGCCAGGAATTCCAGCGCAGGCCGAGTCCCAGTGAAATCAGCATGAGAGGCACGACGGCCGCAGACAAGCCCATCAAAAACCGCTCCATCCAGGCGGGTTGCGCCACGCCCGCGAAATTCAGGCCTAGTGCGACCGCCGCGGCCCAGAGCGGCGGATTGAGCAGGAGAGAGCGGAGCATCGAACCGTTTTCCGAGTTCGTCGTACCGTAGTGCCGGGCGATCAGGATACCGAGGGTAAAAACCAGCGGCATGGACGCGAACAAATCGATTTGAATAACGATGGTGCGTGCCCAAGCACCGAAGGTCTGCTCCAGCACGGGAAGCCCCATGTAGGTTACGTTCGAGAAAGCGATGCTCAGCATCGCGGCGCCCAGGCGTTGCGGTGCCAGCTTGATGAGACGGGCGGCCAGCCAGGTGATGGCGATGCCGAACAGAATGATTCCCGCGCCGAATAGTGAAATCTTCAGCGTTTCCATACCTAAATCGGCCGTCCACAGCACGGAAAGCACCAGCGCCGGCAGCAAAAGATGAAATACCACAGCGGTCAGCGCCAAGCGAGTTTGATCGGCATCCAGCCCGCCAGGCCGTATAATGCGCCACATTGCGCCGCACAGGATTAATACGGCCATCTGCATCAGCACGGAAACCATTCGCGACTCCTAGGTTCGAGGAGGCGTTATTCTAGCAATCGCAGTGCCGACACCGAGACCACAGCGGCCGAACGACCCGAAAACGAGGAACAGCATGACCGACACCCTTTCTAAAAAGCCCATTCCCTCCCGAGACCGCCTCATCATGGCGCTGGACCTGCCGAGCATGTCCGAAGCCAAGGATCTGGTGGAAACCTTGGGCGATTCGGTGAGTTTTTACAAAATCGGGCTGGAACTGTTCATGGCCGGCGACTACTTCGAATTGATCGAATGGCTCAAGAAGCGGGGCAAGAAGATCTTCGCCGACCTCAAGTTTTTCGACGTGCCGGAAACGGTTGCGCGGGCAGTTAGAGCCCTGAGCGCCCATGGCGTCGAATTCGCCACCGTGCACGGCAACGATGCGATCATGGAAGCCGCTGCGAAAGCCAAGGGCAATCTCAAGATTCTGGCCGTCACGGTATTGACCAGCCTCGATCAAGGCGATCTCAGGGATCTCGGCTTCGAGTGCGACGTGCAGCGCTTGGTTCTCTCCCGCGCCCGGCGCGCTTTGGCCTTGGGCTGCGACGGCGTGATTTCTTCGGGCCTTGAGGTTCCCGCATTGCGGCGGGAGATCGACGAAAAGCTGCTGGTCATTTCACCCGGCATTCGTCCCGTGGAAAACCGTCCGACGGACGACCAGAAGCGGGTCGTGACGGTCGAGCAAGCCTTCTTGAATGGCGCTGATTACATCGTCGTCGGTCGTCCGATCCGGGACGCGGACAATCCGCGCGAAGCGGCGGAAAAGGTGCAGGCGCAGATCGAAAACGTGTTCAGAAGGGTGGCGAGTTAAAACGTCAGCTCTGGCTTGTCGTCTCGCGAGTCCCGCTATGCAAGCCCTTTGGCTGGAAGACAGACGGCTCTCCATTCGTAACGATCTTTCCATTCCCGTCCCGCCCGCAGGCGAGGCGCTGGTTCGGGTGCGGCTCGCGGGCATCTGCGGCACGGATTTGGAGTTGGTGCGGGGTTATTATCCTTACGCCGGCATTCCCGGACATGAATTCGTCGGCGAAGTCGCCGACTCGCCCGATGGTACGCTCATAGGCTGCCGGATAGTCGGTGAAATCCATGTCTCTTGCGGAGAGTGCGAGATCTGCCGGCGAAATCTTCCTACCCACTGCGCGCGCCGTACCGTGCTCGGTATCCGCGATCGGCGCGGCGCATTCGCCGAATATCTCACCTTGCCTTTGCGGAATCTGCATCGGGTGCCGGACACCGTGCCGGATGAGGCGGCGGTCTTTGCCGAACCACTCGCCGCGGCGCTGCAAATTCAGCGGCAAATATCGATAAATGCCGGCGATCGAATATTGTTGATCGGAGCGGGCCGATTGGGACAGCTCATTGTTCAGACGCTGACGCTTACCGGCTGCGATTTGTGCGTTTCGGCGCGACATCCCCGGCAGAAAGCGCTGCTTCTGAGTCGGGGAATCCGGTTGATTGCCGAAGACGAGATTCCCGCTCGACATTACGACATCGTCATCGAGGCGACCGGTTCGCCGGCCGGTTTCGATCTTGCCCGGCGCGCCGTCCGCCCGCGCGGCACGCTGGTGTTGAAATCGACTTATCGGGACAGCGTAAACGTGAATCTTTCTTCCTTGGTCGTGGACGAGATTTCGCTGCTCGGTTCTCGCTGCGGTCCTTTCGACTCGGCCCTGCGCTTGCTGGAGCAGAAAGCCGTTGATCCCTCTCCGTTGATCGATGCGGAATATTCTCTAGCTCGTGCGGTCGAAGCCTTCGAATTGGCCAAGAGGCCGGGCGTCCTTAAGGTACTGATCCGTCCATAGTCGACTATTAGCGGCGGTGGACGCTTCCCGGAACCACTATCGGATATGGCGCGATCGGGATATGCCTTGCGGCCTCGACCTTCCGGCGTGCCCGTTCCAGTTGATCTTGCTGGGTTTGAATCGTTTCGTCTTTCGATTCCAAAGCTTGCTGCAAGCGGGCTTTTTCCCCCTGATATCTTTCCTTCAGCCGTTCCATGTCCTGCCCGCTCGGAGACCTGAATTCGGACGCCTTCCTGCCGCTCAATAGGGCCGCGCGATGAGCGAGCAAGTCCAAAATCAACTCTTGCTTGGCCGCAGGCGTCAATTCGTACTCCGGTCCCAAACCGGCCGGCATCTTCTTTATTCGATCCATTTCCCGATCGATCCGCCGCAAATGGTCCTTGGCGAGATTTCGGCAGACCGCGTCGATTGGGCCTTTATAAAGGTTTCGCTGCTCGTCCTCGGCCGGAGTCGCATTCATGCCTGCGGGTGGATGATAGCCGTAGCGGACAGTGCCCGAATTATCCGTCCAACGATAAAGAGTCGCGGCTCCTGCCGGCGTGGCCAGACTCGCGAAAAGAAGACAAACAGCAGCAAAACGCAGTTTCATGGAATTTCTCCGGCGATGGCGGTTCTTAATCTGACTGTGGGACCCCCGATTCGCTCCCGTCGACTCGCCTGAACGTTGCCTGACGAAGGGCTCTCCAGGATACGCGCCGAGGCAGCTTATCGTTAAGCCCGATCTGTTATACCTATAAGTTTTTGTGCTATCGTTCGCCCCCTTATGCACCATCTCGAAACCGCGTTCAGCACGTCCTATCTCGTAGCTCTGCTGATGGGGCTTTTCAGTTCCCTGCATTGCTTAGGGATGTGCGGTTCCATCATCGGTTCGCTGACCCTGAGTTTGAGGCGGGAAATCCGCGAGCAAAAATCCCTGCTCATGCCCTTCGTATTCAGCTACAACTTGGGGCGCATAGCCAGCTACTCGTTGGGGGGGCTGCTTGCGGGTCTTGCTCATCATGTTCTCAGTATGCCGCTCGGAGAAGGGCACGGGCATCGCATCTTGCAAATCATATCCGCACTGATCATGGCCGGAGCGGGTCTGCATATCGCCGGCTGGTTTCCGCGATTCGCTTACATCGAGAAGGCCGGCGGAATCATCTGGAAAAGAATCGAGCCTTACGGCCGGCGCCTGATCCCGGTGGAGACCTTGCCCAAGGCTTTCATCTTCGGCATGATTTGGGGTTGGCTGCCGTGCGGTCTGGTCTATACCGCGTTGGCGCTCGCCGCGACGACCGGAGATGTGGTGCGCAGCACCTTCACCATGTTGGCGTTCGGCATAGGTACTTTGCCTGCCGTCATGGGCGTCGGTATAATGACCTCGTTAATGGTGCGGTTGTCCAATATGAAGAAATTTCGCCAGGCGGCAGGGGTCACTCTGATTGTCTTGGCCCTATTGGCGGCATTCCCTTGGCTCAACCCCATGGTTCGCCATACAATAGGTTCCTAAAAGAAGGAGGAGGGTGAGATTATGTTTGAGAAGCTGATCGGCCAATCACCGAATTTCGAGGCGTTATTGCGCAGCGCCAGAATGATTGCCGCGACCGACGTGACTGTTTTGGTCGTCGGAGAGACCGGTACCGGCAAGGAGGTGCTGGCGCATGCTTTGAAAGAACATAGTCCTCGTGCAAATAAACCTTTCATCACGCTGAATTGCGCCGCACTTCCCGAGGCGTTGGCCGAGTCGGAATTGTTTGGGCATCGCAAAGGCTCGTTCACCGGTGCGGTGAATGGTCAAACCGGCCGTCTTCAAGCCGCTGACGGGGGTACCGTATTCCTCGACGAAGTCGATTCTCTGCCCATGGCTCTGCAGGCGAAGTTCCTGCGCTTCCTCGAGACCGGCGAGATTCAGCCGGTCGGCGAAACCCATACGTTGAACGTAGACGTCCGGATTATCGCCGCGACCAATGCCAATCTTCAGGAAAAGATTGCGCGGGGAGAGTTCCGTAAAGACCTCTATTACCGTCTCAACGTCGTTCCGATCGAGATACCGCCGTTGCGCGAGCGCATGGGCGACATCCAGTTGCTGCTGCAGCACTTTATGACGCAGTTTGCCGAAGAGCATAAGCTTCCGGAGGCTTCGTTCAGCAAGGCGGCTCTCAGCCGGCTTGCAACTTACTCCTGGCCTGGCAACGTCAGAGAACTTCGCAATGTGTGCGAGCGACTGTCCATCCTGCTGGCCGGGCGGACTATCGATGAGGGCAATCTGCCTCTGGAGATCGTCAATAGGGTGCCGTCGCAGAAGCCGGTATTTGACTTGCCTGAGCTGGGCATCGATCTGGAAAAAGTCGAGATGGATCTGATTCGCCAGGCCTTGGCGCGGACCAATGGCAACCGCAGCCGCTCGGCCCGGCTTTTGGGAATCTCACGGGATACTTTGCTTTATCGCATGCAGAAATACGGAATCAGCTAAGAGACATTTTCCTGGGCGGTCTCACTCTCCCGCCCAACGGAATTCTTAAAGCCCGCGGTAAGACCACGGGCTTTTTTCGTTTAGACGAACTTCAGACCTTTTTTCGCAGCAATCCGCATGCGTAAGGCATTGAGTTTGATGAACCCTTCCGCGTCTTTCTGGTTGTACGCGCCGCGATCGTCCTCGAACGTGGCGATGCTCATGTCGAACAGGCTGTTGCTGTCGGACTTGCGGCCGACGACGGTCACATTGCCTTTGTAAAGCTTCACTCTGACTTCGCCGTTCACTGCCGCCTGCGAGGCGTCGATTAGTTCTTGCAGCATCAGACGTTCCGGGCTCCACCAGTAGCCGTTGTAAATTAGGCTGGCATAGCGGGGCATCAGTTCGTCCTTCAGATGTGCTACTTCGCGGTCCAGCGTGAGGGATTCGATGGCGCGATGGGCTCTGAGCATGATGGTGCCGCCCGGTGTTTCGTAGCAGCCGCGGGACTTCATGCCGACGTACCGGTTTTCGACGATATCCAAGCGGCCGACGCCGTTAGCGCCGCCCAGTTGGTTGAGCTTCGCCAGGATTTGTGCGGGTGAGAGCGATTCGCCGTTGATAGCTACGATGTCGCCGCGCTCGTAACTCAGCTCGATATAGGTCGGTTTGTCCGCTGCTTTTTCCGGGGACACGGTCCAGCGCCACATGTCTTCCTCGGGTTCGGCCCATGGATCTTCGAGAATGCCGCCTTCGTAGGAGATGTGCAGCAGGTTGGCGTCCATGGAATAAGGCGATGCCTTGCCACGTTTCATTTCGATCGGAATGCCGTGCCGCTCGGCATAGGCCAGGAGCTTCTCGCGCGAATTCAGATCCCATTCCCGCCAAGGGGCGATGATCTTGATGTCGGGCCGCAGCGCGTAAGCGCCCAATTCGAACCGGACCTGATCGTTGCCCTTACCGGTAGCGCCGTGGGCGATGGCGTCGGCCCCGGTCTCGTTGGTGATTTCGATGAGACGCTTGGCGATCAAGGGTCGGGCAATCGACGTTCCCAAGAGGTATTCGCCTTCATAGATCGCATTGGCGCGGAACATCGGGAACACGAAATCCCGGGCGAATTCCTCCTTGAGGTCGTCGATGTAGATTTCTTTGATGCCGAGAGCCTGAGCTTTGGCACGCGCGGGCTCCAACTCCTCGCCCTGGCCGATGTCCGCGGTGAAGGTGACGACTTCGCAGCCGTAGGTCTCCTGCAGCCACTTGAGGATGACAGAGGTGTCGAGCCCGCCGGAGTAGGCGAGGGCGACCTTTTTTACAGTCTGGTTGGACATGATGTTCCCGTTGCGTGAAGAAGAGAAAAACGGCGAGATTATAACGTTGTCGCGAAGCTCGCGCAGCGTGAGGCTACGGATTTCGAACGTTTCGAGAGGTCAAGGTTCGGATGACCTCGGGTGAATTTTTCTGCTATCCCGATCTGACGGTCCCGTGAGAGTAGGCGACCAACAGCGATCGTCTGGGAAATCCCGCGTTGATCGCGGAGCTGCTGTCGTGTCCATGGCCGAGTTCGATCCCCCAAACACGCGCGACGGTCATCGAGTTCGTCGCCGATGCCGGCTCGTAACGGCAACGATATCGCAGTTCTTTCACAGCCCGTACTTCTTCCGCTTTCTCCAAAAGGTCGCTCGGCTCATGCCGAGCAATTGCGCAGCGCGGTCGATATGGCCATGGGCGGATGCCAGGGCTCGGCGAATGCGATCGGCCTCGTTTTCCGTTACCGGCAAGTCGGCGACCGTCGGCGATAGGGGCTCTTCTCGAAATTCGGGCGGCAGATCGTCCAGCTGCAGTACGTCGCCCCGTCCCACGGCAAAGGCGTATTCCACGACATTTTGCAGTTCGCGCACGTTGCCGGGCCAGTGATGATCCAAAAGCACCCGCATGGCTTCCGGTTCGATGCTCTGGATACGGCGCGGCCCGTGAAGATTGTGCTGGTCGATGAAGTGCTGCAACAGAAGACCGATGTCCTGCCGCCGTGCCCGCAGCGGCGGCAGAAAGATGGGGACCACGCGCAAGCGGTACATCAAATCCTCGCGGAAGTGTCCGGCCTTGACTTCCTCGCGCAGCGACCGGTGGGTGGCCGCGACGATGCGCACGTCCACGGTGATCGGATGATCGCCGCCCACCGGGATAAAGGTTTTCTCCTGGAGTACGCGCAGCAGCTTGGCTTGCAGTTCCAGCGGGAGTTCCGCGACTTCATCGAGGAAAATCGTGCCGCCGTCGGCGCGTTTGAACAGTCCCTGGTGATCCTTGATCGCGCCAGTGAATGCGCCGCGGACATGCCCGAAGAGCTCGCTTTCCAACAGATTGGCGCTAAGCGTGGCGCAGTTGATGGCTAAGAACGGATGACTGCGGCGATGGCTTTCCTCGTGCAGGGCTTGAGCGACCAATTCCTTGCCGGTGCCCGATTCGCCCCGGATCAAAACCGTTGCTTCGGTCTGGGCGACGTTGCGGATGATTTGGAAGGCTTGCTTGAGGGCGGAATCGCGGGTGATGAGGCCATGAAAGACTTCCGCTTTATCCGCCGCTTGCAGTCCGATGCTTTTCGTTCTGGGCTCGGCCTCTGCCGGCCAAAGCATTTCGATCGCTCCCGCAAAACGCCCTTGGGCGTCGAAGAAAGCTTGGGCCGAGCGTTTGACGCGGACGGTTCCGCCCTGTGCATGATCGAGTTCAATCGAAACGCCGTCGATCCTTCCTTCTTGGGCAATGCTATTTCGAACATCGCGATCTCGGCAACGGATGGCAGAGCTACAAGGTTGTCCCAGCACTTGCTCGCTGGAAAAGCCGAGCAGGCGCTCTGCTCCACGGCTCCATAGCAAAATTTCGCCTTTTGCGTTAACGACGAAGACGGCGCCGCCCATCAGTTCGGCCAAAGTCGATACGGCTCTATCGGGTCCAACGGTGCTCAACCAACGATTCAGAAAAGGAGAGAACTGGCTCACAATGAGGCGATTGAAAGGTTTCGGGGGTGTTTCAAGCGACGTGTTTTGTTGCACATAATGTATCACGCGAAACGTATAATGAAACGTCGGGTAGGTAGGGCCATGGCCAGGAGTCGTAAAAACCCGCGAAACGCCGGGCACGCCGTAGATGCGAAGGGTTGTTCCGGCGTAGGCACGGTCTTTGTAAGTAGTCAGTCAGAGTTGGCGGATTCCTGATCCAAAGGAGGCTACGATGATCTTCAAACAACTTTTTGAACCCGATACCTTTACCTACACCTATCTGCTCGCCTGCGAACGGACCCGTCGCGCGTTGCTGATCGATCCGGTCGCGACCGAGGTCGAAAATTATATTGGCCTAATAAAAAAACTCGACCTTGATCTGCGCTACACGATGGAGACTCATGTCCATGCCGACCACATTACGGGCTCCGGGCTTTTGCGCGAGCGTTTGGGCAGCAAGAGCGTCGTGCACCGTGACGCTGGCGCCATGTGCGCCGATCTTCTGGTGACCGACGGCATCCTGCTTCAGATAGGGGACATCGAAATCGAGGTGCGGCACACTCCCGGCCACACCAACGGCTGCGTAAGCTATGTCGTCGGCGACCGGGTTTTTACCGGCGATGCGTTGTTCATCGGAGGTTGCGGGCGTACCGACTTTCAGCAGGGCGATGCCGGTCGGCTGTACGACAGCATCATCAAGAAACTGTTCACCCTGTCGCCCGATACTCTGGTTTATCCGGGGCATGACTACAACGGCAACACGGTTTCTACCATCAAACAGGAGATGGCCAAAAATCCACGCGTGGGAGGCGGCAAGAGTCGCGAGGAATTCATCGATATCATGAATAAACTTGACCTGCCGTATCCGAAGTACATCGATCAGGCGTTGCCGGCAAACCAAGCCTGCGGCCGGGAACTCGCCGTACGCCACGGCTGAAACGCTCGCTCGCCAGAGAAACATTACCGGAACCCGGCCTCTGTGCGTAATTGAGAGGTCGGGTCATCCGGTATTTGAGGGAGATTGCTCATGACCCTCGTCGTCATCTTATCGCTCGTGATCGGTTTGCTGCTGGGATTGCTCGGCGGTGGCGGATCGATACTCACAGTCCCGGTGCTGGTCTATTTGGTCCATATCGAACCTAAAACAGCCATTGCTACATCTCTAGTCGTCGTGGGCGTCACCAGCCTCGCCGCAGTTGTCAATCACGCCCGCAACGGGCGGGTCTGCTGGCGTACCGGACTGATCTTCGGCATCGCGGGCATGGTGGGTGCCTATGGCGGCGGACGGCTGGCGGCCTATGTTCCGGGCGGCGTTTTGCTGTTGCTGTTTGCTGCCATTATGTTCGGCACAGCTTTGGCGATGTTGCGCGGGCGACGGCAAAACAACGTGGAAGCGGATGCGGTTAAGCCGATTTGTCCGGCCGATCTCCCTTTGCTGGCGATTATATTCGACGGGCTCATGGTTGGTGTCCTCACCGGATTGGTGGGTGCCGGCGGCGGCTTCTTGGTCGTGCCTGCCTTGAATTTGCTCGGTGGATTGCCCATGCACGCGGCTATCGGCACCTCATTGTTGGTCATCGCCATGAAATCGTTTGCGGGCCTCGCCGGATATATTACTCACGTCAGTATCGATCTCGAATTGGTTTCCATCGTCACCGGCGTCGCAATCGTTGGCAGCGTGTTAGGCGGACTGCTCTCTCGCCATGTCAGTGGACAATCATTGCGGCGGATCTTTGCGGTATTCGTCATCGCGATCGCCTGCTACCTCCTGTACAAAGAACTGACGCCCCAATTGATCGCAGAGACTCGGGAAGCGCTTCTGAATCGTCCCGATTTCTTTTTAGGTATGGCCACCATGCTGGGGATCGTTGCGATTGCACGGCTTTGGCGATGGATTCATGCTCAAGGCCTGCATCAAAAAAAAAGTAGCATTTACGCTGAATCCCGGTAAATTGCTGAGCGCTATAAAGATGATTGGCATGCAATTTCGGTAATATTGGCATCCGGCACGGAATTGTTCGGCGATTCTGAGAGCGCCAAATTTGGCGCTCAAATGCCCATTCACCAGTTTACCCATTAAGGGCTGATCGACCAGGACATGCATAACATCCGCTTACCGTTTCCCCGCTCTGGGCTTTATGCCATCACTCGAGAAGCTTACCGGAATGAACAAGCCTTGGCCGAGGCTGTGGCGGCAGCCATTCGGGGCGGGGCTGCCGTGGTTCAGTACCGCGCGAAAGCCTCCCGCGATCCGCTACGCGAGGCGGCGCGTCTCTTGGCCGTCTGTCGCGACGGCGGCGTGCCGTTGATTATCAATGATGATGTGGAACTTGCCCGTCGTGTCGGTGCCGACGGGGTGCACGTGGGTAAGGACGATCTGTCGTTGACGGAAGCGCGGGACGTTCTGGGGCCGAACGCCATCATCGGCGTATCCTGTTACGATTCGGTCGATCTCGCCGTCCGGGCCGAAGCCGGCGGTGCCAGCTATGTCGCTTTTGGCCGGTTTTTCCCTTCCAAGACCAAGCCCGATGCGCCTTGCGCTCACCTCGAAACGTTATCGTTGGCCAAGCGGCAGTTAAGCATTCCTATCGCGGCCATTGGCGGCATTACGGCTGAGAACGGTGGCCAGTTGGTACATGCCGGGGCGGATTTATTGGCGGTGATCGAGTCGGTATTCGGGGTGGGCGATCCTTGCCTTGCTGCCTCGGAATTTGCTCCTTTGTTTGAACACGTAGGAAGAAGCGAAAGGCCCGTCTCGCCGCCAGCACTTTAACTGGAGTGGCGGCTCGGCGCGGACCAATGGGTAACACTTCAGTTAGGCAGTTAGCGTCTTCTTGCCGCGACGAGTTTTCAGCAGGGGAATGCCCCATGCCAGCAACAAGAGGCTCGCCGGCTCTGGAACCGGGCTTCCCGAAGTCGGGGGAGGAGTGCGAATCAAGCCGTGCAGCGAGGCGATCTTCACGAAGTCGTCTTTCGTAGTCAATCCACAAGTCTGTCCAGGCCCGCAGGAAATTTTCGGATTGTAGGCGCTGACCAGCCAATATTTGGAGGTGATGCCGGTCGGGTTGATGTTCGTCGGCTGGTCTTTTTGTAAATTGGCGTAGTTGTCAACCAAGGACCACCCACCGGTCGTGGTTAGATTGCTATAGTTGTATCCGGTTAGGTTCGGCAACACAGCGGTGTCGCTCGTATCTGCGGTATACGCCAGAACCGTGATATCCGTGTCGCAGGTTATTTGAGTATAGCCAATGTCACATTGGCTAGTGTTGCCAAAATTCGGCCATCCGATGGTGATTTGGTCCAGTGCGACGGCTGCATCGAAAGCGAAGACTATCGAATCAATGCGTCGGTAATTGTCCATCGCGTGTTCCGGTGTGGAGCAACTTGAGTCGCCGGCGGAACAAACGCCCAATCCTCCGGAATAGGTGCCTACGTTTGCTGTCCGGAGATTTCCGCTTCCGTAGGTGTTGCTTGAATTTACGTAGGCTGACCACTCTAGGCCAGGAGCACCGCTAGTCGTCGTGATGCCACTGTTGGGGAGTCCCCAGGTATAGTTCGCCGAAGCTATGGGCGCTAAAAATGAAGCAAAGAATCCAACCAAAGCGAATTTACCGAGTCGTTTCAGTGTACGCATTCTGTTACTCATCGTTTTATTGTTGTTACAGCAAGTATTATGCAACCGAGGTGCCAATACTGTTTTTTTGTTAATTTTCAATGGCATGGGCTTTAATGTCGCTAATGAGCGACGGCCATATGGAAAAACTGTAAAAAAAACTGACATGAGGACGCGCTTGTGGGAACAGAACGAGAACGAAAAACTTGGGTGAATCGGTGCTCGTTTCTTAAGTAACGAATTTTTCAAGCGATTGTTCTCGACAAGGAAAATGTAAGCGTCGTACAGCGATCCGAATCTCGACCCGCTTACCGATGATCCTGCAGCTTAGCCTGTAATTTCTTCGCGTCTTCGATCTCATCGAACATCGTATTCGCACGTAAAGCTTCGTTTAGCTCGTTAAGGGCCTCTTTTCTCCGGCCCAGTGCATCCAAGGCGACGGCAGTGTGGTAACGGATTTCGGGGTCGGACGACGAACGAATATGGGCGTTCCGCAAGTAGGGCAATCCTTCGGCAGGCTTTCCCTGTCGCACGAGAATCCATCCGATCGTGTCGTTCACCGAGGGGTTGTCCGGAGCCGCTTTGTGGGCTCGTTCCGCGAGCTTCAAAGCTCTCGGGTCGTTTGCATTCGAATAGAGAACAGCCAGGTTGTTTAAGGTAGGCGGGTAGTCCGGGTATCTTTTGAGAATCCGTTCGAAATACCCGATCGCCTCAGCCTGTTTCCCAGCCTGGAGATAGCCCTCGGCGAGGGCTTGCATCGAATTGAAATCCTCCGAGTGGGAACTTACCCATTGCTCCAGGAAACGGAACGCTTCCTCGCCTTTCCCCGCCAGTCTTTGCGCCTGATAGAGCCTGACGGCGCCCAGTGAATCTTGGTTCTTCTGGAAGGCGGATCGATAACTGACAATGGCCTCGGCGTATTGGGATTGATGCATCCGAATGTCGCCCGTCAGTTGATCGCTCAAAGCGAGGTCGGGATGTCGGTTGTGCAGATTCTCTACTACTTCGATGGCTTTTTCGGTTATCCCAGATTTTAGGTAAGTCTCCACCAAAGCCGCCTGGACGGGAAGATAATCCGGGTTGGCGCGGGCGGCGCTTTCGAGAGACCAGATTGCGTCGCTCACGGCATCCGCAGCGATTTGCAATCCAGCCGTTTTAAACAATCGCTCGGCATCGTTGAATGCCGAGCGGGCTATCTTCTGCAAGATAACTTGCGCGACCGGTTTTTTACCAAGGGCAAGCTGACAGCGGGCGGACGCCGTCAAAACGTCCAAATTGTCGGGAGCTATCGTTTCCGCTTCCTGAGCCACAGCGAGTGCTTTTTGGGTATCGCGGACTCCTAGATACCTGTCGATCAGTTTGAGTTTGATGTGTATGGCCTTGTTATCGGCGGCTCGCGCTTTTTCGAGCCACCGTAGAGCCTCGGTGCTGCGTCCGCGGGCATCCTCCAGCGCAGCGAGTTGGATCATGGTCTGCGTATCCTGGGGCCGTTCTCGAAGAATACCCAAGAAGCGATTTTCGGCTTGCTCGATTTTCCCTTCGATTAGATCTAACTTGCCGAGATTAATCAGCGAAGGAAGAAAGCTGGCGTCTTTTGAGAGCGCTTTTTCGAAATTCTTCCGGGCTGAATCGCGCTCCCCGGATGCCATTTGGGCCGCCGCCAGCATGTTGATCAGCGTCAGGTTATTCGGTTCTCGCTCCAGCGACTTTGTCAGAATCTTCACGGCTTCCGCTGGCTGCCCCCGTTTTAGGTACAGCACACCGAGCGCGATTGCCGCTGGGCGCTGGCCGGGATCGTTCTCGAGAATGGATCTCAGTTCGCTGATACCGATGTTCTGCTGACTCGTTCCCAAGCGGCTAAATGCCAACTGGGTTTTGACCTCCGCTAAACCGCCGCTGGCTTGGCTCGCTTTCTCGAGTGCGGTGATCGCGTCCGAATGCTGGCCTTTGTGCATGTAAGCGGTGCCGAGCAAATACAGCAAGCGGAAATGATCGGGATGGTACTTGAGTGCCTGGCTGAGGATACGGATAGCCTCGTTATGGTCTCTTTGCTCCACCAGCACCGAGCCGAGCGCTTCGGCGACTTCTGCATGGCCTGGATATTGCCCGAAATAGTGGGTCAGGAATTCACGAGCTTTTTCGAAGTGGCGCAGGTTGTAATTAGATAACCCCGCCACCAGCAATAAAGTAGGTTTTCCCCTTACGACTTGCGTATCGAGTCCATCGATAACGGTTACAGTTTCGTTCAACGCGGTTTTCGCAGCTTCGGGCGCACCGTTACGCGCCATTAACAGCGCGTAAAGGTAGTTGGCCCTAGGCTCGAAGGGTTGCGTCTTTCGCAGAAAATTCAGGTCTTCCGAAGTATGATCGTTCTTGCCCAGCTCGAACAGCAGGCCGGCGCGGGCGAGTCGGGCCTCGTAGTGCTTCGGTTCTAGGTCGATCACGCGGCCATATTCTTCTATGGCTTGTTCATGTTGCCCCTTGGCGTGACTGATCGACGCCTTGAGATTCCAGCCATCGGCATTGGTCGCATCGCGGGATACGGCTTCTGCTGCGATCTTTTCGGCGTCGTCCACCATGCCTCGCCGCAAGAGCAGGGTTCCCTGCCCAACCAATGGCGAAACGGCTTTCGGATCGAGTTTCCCTGCCTCCCGGAAACTCGCCGCCGCTGCTTCGAAATCCCGCACCTCCGTATAAGCTTGTCCGCGTAGAGCGAGAATCTCGGACCGAAGCTCCGGTGGAAAACCTTCGGCCGACACCGTCGCGAGCAGATCGTGGTACTTCATCTGCGTTAGTAGGGCCTGGGCGAGTGGCACTACGGTCAAGGAGCGATCCGCGCCCAGGCGATTGGCGTTAAGCAGTTCCTCGGCCGCTAGTTCTCCGTTTCCTAGTTTGAGATAAGAGAGTCCCAGAAGCAGATGAGCCGAAGGTAGTCCAGGTGATAACTGTAGAGCATTCTTCAGTTGAATCACCGCAGTGTTGTAATCCTCCTTGTTGTAATAAACCAAGGCGTCTTCATAAAAAGCGGAGGCACTCTGGGTTTCGGCCCGGGAAACAGGAGACGTTAGCAGGACGGCCACAAAAACATAAGCCATTTGAACTTTAAGAAATACAAAAGGCTTAAAGACTCGAGCCTTGATCGATTGCATGAAATGGTCTCGACAACAATAAGTGGATTGGATCTGAGCTCTCAATGATAGAAGAGCAGTTGAAAAATATTACGAGCCGGACGAGAGGAAGCGGAAAAACGCAGCCTGGAATTTTCGTGCTTTTCTTCTGATTCTAGCGGCTATCCCGTCCCCGATGTCCGCTAATACGTTCTGCTGTCTCTTTTCATAAATATAGTCATATCATGAACTGGAACTGGTCTATTACCAATCTTTTCGCTGCGTTGCTGTTGCCTCCGCTCAACATGCTCGTTATCGGAGCAATCGGTTTCTGGCAGCTCAAGATGCGGCCTCGGCTGGGCCGCGGTTTGATCGCCGTCGGCCTTTTCGGATTGGGGCTGCTGTCGATACCTTACGTGTCCAACTGTCTGTTGGCTACGCTCCAGGTTCCGCCTCTGCCTGCCGTCGACCGCGATGCGGAAGCCATCGTGATTCTCGGCGGGGGCATTCGGTCGAATGCACCGGAGTATGGCGGCGATGCAACCGTCAATGATCGCACTCTGGAAAGGATTCGATACGGAGCGTCCTTGTGCCGCAAGACCGGAAAACCGATCTTGGTCACCGGCGGCGCGCCCGAAGGCTACGCGGCGGAAGGTCCTATCATGCGCTCGATTTTGGAGAACGAGTTCGGCGTCCCGGTCCGCTGGGTCGAAAGCAGGTCCCTAAATACGAGAGAGAATGGCCGATTCTCCGCGCCGATTCTCAGGCAAGCAGGCATACGCCGGATTTATCTCGTCAGCCATTCCTGGCATCTGCCGCGAGCGGTTCCGGAGTTCGAGCGGGAAGGCTTGGAAGTGGTCCCTGCCGGAACGGGATATGTGCCGACGGACCGCCTCAGGCCGATCGATTTTGTACCCAGCTATCGGGCCATAACCAACAGCGCCTTCGCATTTCACGAATGGATCGGCCTGGCGTGGTATCGGATTCAAGGCTGACGGCAGGCAGTTCCGGGAGCGATTAGGAATTGGTCCAAGATTCTTGTCAGTTCAACGGGCCACCGCGATCCATGCGGCGCCCTGCCAACTGGGCGATCTCTGAAAGCGGCAGCGGCCGGCCGAACAAATAGCCCTGGCCAAAATGGCAATGGTGGCTGCGGAGAAATTCGAGTTGTTCGGGCGATTCTACTCCCTCGGCAACGACCTGCAGGTTGAGATTGTGGGCCAAACCGATGATCGCTCGAATGATTTTTCCGTCATCGGTCTCCAAACACGCGCCGGCGATGAAGGATTTGTCGATCTTGAGGGCGGAAATTTTGAATTGCCTCAGGTAGCTTAGCGAGGAATAACCGGTGCCGAAGTCGTCGATCAGCACGTCGATCCCCATGTCGGCCAGCTGATCCAACACGGCGATGGTCTCTTGCACCTGCTGCATCGCGAGGCTTTCGGTCAGCTCCAGTTTGAGCCGTGACGGCGAAAGACCGACGCGTGACAGAATGTACCCGATGATCTTGGTGAGGTTATTCCGGAATTGATGGCCGGATAGGTTCACCGAGACGCTGAGATCGGTTCCCAGGATTTTCCCGAACTGAAGACAGTCCCGACAGGCCTGCTCGAGTACCCAATCTCCGACCGGATTAATCAGGCCGGTGTCTTCCAATAGCGGCACGAACTGGTCTGGAGGAATCATGCCGCGGTCCGGGTGATTCCAGCGGATGAGCGCCTCCATGCTGACGATGCGGCCGTTTCGTAGGTCAACCTGAGGTTGATAATGAAGCGAGAATTCTCTTCGCTCCAGGGCGTTGTATAAGTCGTTTTCCAAATCCAGCCGCGTGCTGTTTTTCTCGTGGATTTTGCCGGAATAGAACTGATAGGTGTTCCGGCCTTGGTGCTTGGCATCGTACATCGCCAAATCGGCGTGGCGGATCAAGTCGTCGACGTTTTCGGCATCGCGGGGGCTCAAAGCGATGCCGATGGTCACGGTAATGCGGCGTGTACGATCGCCGAACAGAAAAGGTTCCGTAAATGCCTCCAACACCCGCTGGGCGATTTTGTTCGCATCGTCTGGGCCACCCAGGTCGTTGACAATAAGTGCAAATTCATCGCCGCCCAGCCTTGCAACGACGTCGCCTCGGCGGGTGCGTCCATTTTCACGCAAGCACTTTGTCAGCCGCTCGGCAACCTGTTGCAGCAGGCGGTCGCCGATCTGGTGGCCGAAAGTATCGTTGATGGTCTTGAAGCGGTCGATGTCGAGGTACAGCAACGCCGCCTGCTTGCGTTCGCCATGCGCCCTGAGGATGGCTTTTTTCAGGTGATTGCGGAACATCAGTCGGTTAGGAAGTTCGGTCAGATGGTCGTGATTGATCAGCTGATCGACGAGAGAATTCGTAAATTTTCGGGAGCTTAGATCGGCAAATACACCTATGTAGCGAATGACTTGATGTCCGTCGTCCTTCAATGCAGTGATGCTCAGCCATTCCGGGTAGATCTCGCCGCTCTTCCGTTTATTCCAGATTTCGCCCTGCCATTGGCCGGATTCATCCAGGCTGAGCCACATTTGGCGATAGAATTTCCGGTCGTGCCGTCCGGAACTGAACATCGAAGGTTTGCGTCCTATCACCTCGTCTTTCGAGTAGCCGGTGATGGTGGTCAGCGCACGATTCACCATCACGATATTGGCTTTGGCGTCGGTGATGAGGATGCCTTCCGAACTGGTTTCGAACACGCTGGCGGCGATTCGAAGCTGTTCTTCGGCGCGCCGGCGTCCTTCTTTGTTCCAGATATTCCGGATTGCCAAGGCTAAAGTATCTGCAAAGGTGGCGACGAGAAGTTCGTCGTCCCCGTCGAAGAACCCGCCGTCTGTCTTATCGCAGAGATAGAGGCGCCCATACGTCTCTCCGTTGTGGGAAATCGAGACGGCGAGAAGGTTGCGCATGGGCGGGTGGCCCGGCGGAAATCCCGCCGCATGCGGGTGCTCGTGCAGATTCTGCAGCCGCAGAAACTGGTTCCGGGCCAGCGCCCTCCCGAGGAGTCCCTTTCCTTCCGGCCAGTGTTCGATGCGCTGCGCCTGTTCTTCGCTCAAACCTGTGTAGATGAATTCGGCGACTTGGCCTTGCTCGTCGAAAATCCCGATCGCCCCGTAGCGCGCCGACAGCAGACGGGTCAGATATTCGAGAGAACTTTCCAATAGATGCCGTTCCAGCTTTATCGTATTCATGATCCGCAGCAAGGAACGGGTCGCTAGGCTAAGCGATCTCAGCTGCTCGGACCATGATGGCGAAGGATCGCGATTCGTCGACAATTCGGCATGGCGATGCGATTCATCCGACAAAAGCTCCTTTTCGCGCTTCAGGAGCGCGTCAATCAGGCTGGTTCGGGTTACGGCTCCGATAAAATCGCCGCTATCGTTGAAAACCGCTAGAGCCGCCAGGTGCTCGTTTTCCAGCCGGTTTTTCACGATTTCGAGCGGCGTGTTTTCATGGACAGGGGCCGGAATCGGGTCAACCACCAAGTCCGCCAGTATCTGGTCCGGATTCCGGGCGATTTGTTCGCTCGATACGAGTCCCAGAAAGAGACTTATCCCAGCGGGGAGGACATCGAAAACGCTATAGATACAGCCCGGCTCGAGCTCCTCTCGTGATGGCCGGTCGTCGGCTTTTGCTCTTGTCAGTTGATCGGTTAATGCTTCCCGTGCGCAAAGTCTCGAGCGTCCGATCGGATGGTTAGTCGAATCGCTCATTCGTCGGCCTGGGCGAAACGGTTCATGAGGTTTTCAAGATCCACAGCCAACTGTAACGCTTGTTCACTAGTGTTGGCGGTCCGCTCAGCCTCTTTCGCGATGTTCTTGGTTTTTTGGTTGATGTTTTCAACGTTGCGCATGATTTCTTGAGTGACGCAGGATTGCTCCTCCACGGCACTTGCTACCTGCACATTCATATCCTTGATTTCTTCAATCGCTCGCGTGATCTCGGAAAGCGTTTCATTGCAGACCTCCGCCTGTTGCACGCTCACTTGAGCTTGCCGGCGGCCTTTCTCCATAACGGCGGTGGCTTCCTGGGCTTCTTTCTGCAGCCGCTCGACGATTTTCTGGATTTCCCGGGTCGAACTCTGGGTGGTGGACGCCAGCTTGCGTACTTCTTCGGCAACGACCGCGAAACCGCGTCCCCGCTCGCCCGCGCGCGCAGCCTCGATGGCGGCGTTCAAGGCCAACAGATTGGTTTGATCGGCGATGTCGCGGATCACGTTGACTACGACATCGATGCCTCTGCTTTCTTGTTCCAGTTTTTCTATCACCTGTGCGGCATTCTCGACCTCATGGGCCAGGTCGTCGATTGCAACGCTGGTCTGCCCCACGGCATGTTTGCCCTTGCCGGCTGCATGGGTCGCGCGGTCGGCTGCGGAAGCGGCTTCTGCGGCATTGCGGGCAATGCTCTGAACGGTTGCCGTCATTTCATCGACGGCCGTCGCTACCATGGCGATCTCCGACTGCTGATGGGTGAGGTCGTTGCTGGTCTGGGCCGCAGCCTGCCGGGCGTGAGTCGCCATGTCCTGGAGCCGGGCGGCGGCGTCATCGAAGCGCCCGATTACGGTTCGCAGCCTAGCCTGCAAGGAGACGATAGCGGTCTGCAATTGGCCCACTTCATCATCTCTTCCGGCATAGACCTTTCGGGCGATGCCGTTGTCGATGAACTGCTTGGAGAAATTCGCAGCCTGGGTGAGCGGCCGTGTGAGAAGACGTGCCATGAATAACGAGAGGGCCATACTGACGGCGGCTGCCGCATAAAACGCGGGTTGCGCGCCGGCTCCGGTAAAACCGAGAGCTAGCAGGGGTGCCGTGGCGACGAGAAATCCGACGAACGCTTTCGCCGAGAAGCTCAATCGGAGCAGCGAAGGCAGCTTGAACTTTTTTTCGCGGAACGACCGGTAGAGCGCTTCGGCCCTAGCAACGTACTCCCGTGAAGGACTCACCCTCACCGATTCGTAGCCGATTATGCGGTCTTTATCCAGCATCGGCATAACGAATGCGTCCACCCAGTAATAGTCGCCGTTCTTACATCGATTTTTGACGATGCCCATCCAAGGGGTCCGGTTTTTCAAGGTGGTCCAGAGATCGGCGAACGCTTCCGGCGGCATATCCGGATGTCGAACGATATTGTGGTTCTTATTCAATAGCTCCTGTTCGGTGAACCCGGCGACTGTCTGAAAGTCCTTGTTCGCGTAAGTGATGATTCCCTTTAAATTGGTAGTCGAGATCAGTTGTGTAGCGGCGGGATACGTCGATTCGTTTGCAGTGACGGGAAGATTGATTTTCATAGAGAAGCCTTTGTTCAGTCCGCTCGGCAGGCAAAGCGCGGGCGCGCGTTCCGTTTGCATCGTCGAGGCAGGGTTCGTTCACGTTGCGAAAAGCCCATCCGCGCTGGTGTTAGGAAAAATCCGGGGACCATGGGGATGACGGCCTAGAGTATAGGTGGGAGGAAACAAGAAATTTCTTATTTTTGGCGCTGGGTCGTTTTCCTGGTTCGTGTACTGCCAGCGAGGCAGTTCGGATAGCAGGAGGTGGGCGGCGCCAAGAGCGGCGGCGCAGGCCGAATCGCACCGGCCCGATTCGCATATTCGCCGAACTGGTCTAACTTTTGGGCCAGTTCTCCAGAAGTTCTATAGTGACTGTCGGGATCGGAACGAGCGGCGGCTCCCAGCCGTCGGACCGAACCGGCTGGAGGCTCCGGTTTTCTTACAGGCGCTTTTTAGGGGTCCGTTATGTCCGAACACACCGATACACTGATTGGTCATTTGCTGGAAGTTCGCAACGGTCAATTCGTAGCCAAGCTATTGAGCGAGGAGGAAGGCTTTTGCCCGACTGTGTCGGTGGACGGTGAGCTCAAAGTGGTCGGACAACCGGGATCTTACGTATCGATCCGTCAGCACGGTTTTCGATCCTTGGCGCTGATCAATCATGTAGAAGCAGATCGTTCCGGTGGTCGAATATGCCGTTCCGCGGCCGGCAGCCTGGTCGCGCTTACGCCGCTCGGACAAATTACCGATGAAGGCGTGTTCCAGCGCGGTGTAAGGCATTTTCCGACACCCGGCGCCGAAGTGCACATCGTGGCCGAGGACGAGATCGATTCGATTTTCGCGAATTACCGGCAGTATCGGTTCAATCCCGGCTATCTCCGCAGCCATCCCTCGACCGGCGTTTACCTGGATCCGTCGGCTTTGTGCAGTCGCCATTTCGCTATTCTCGGGCAGTCCGGCTCCGGCAAGTCATGGTCGGTGGCAAGTTTGATTCAGCGCATGGTCGATGCCATGCCCAACGCGCATATCATCCTGCTCGATTTGCACGGCGAATATTGCTGGAAGGATAGGAGCAGGGCTCTCCATTCCGCCTTTAAGCCGGAACAGACGCGTTATCTCGACGCCCGAGCCCTGGAAATTCCTTATTGGCTGATGACTTTCGCCGAGTTGCTCGACCTGCTGATCGATCGCAACGACCCGGGAGCTGCCATACAGACTGCTTTCCTGCGCGAGACGATTTACGAGTTGAAGAAAAAATCGGCGAAATCCCTGGATTTGGAAACAATCTCGCTCGACTCGCCAATTTATTTCTCGTTACAGGAGGTTTACGACAGCTTCAAGGAAGCCAATGAATTCCGCACCGATTTCGGCAAGACCAAAGGCCCGCTGTTCGGCCAGTTCGACGAGTTTCTGGTCAAGCTGCTGAGCCGGCTCAATGACGTGCGCTATGATTTTCTGCTCAATCCGGTAAGACGGAACCGCTCGGAGAGTCTGCCCGGGCTGCTGCGGGATTTCGTCGGATTGGGCGACCCCAAATGTCAGATCACGATTATCGACTTGAGCCCGGTACCTTTCGACGTGCGTCCGACCGTTTCCGCGCAGATCGGGCGCTTGGCCTTCGAGTTCAATTACTGGAACCCGTTCAACCGAGAGTTTCCCATTCTCCTGGTCTGCGAAGAAGCTCATGCCTATATTCCCCGTGAGTCCAACACCCAGTTTGAAGGCACTCGCAAGACCATGGAGCGGATCGCCAAGGAAGGGCGCAAGTACGGTGTCGGTTTGGGGGTTATCAGTCAGCGGCCCCACGAGTTGTCGGAAACGGTATTGTCGCAATGCGGCACGTACATCTGCCTGCGCATTACCAATCCCGACGACCAGGACTATGTGCGCAAGCTGGTGCCGGAGGGCGAGTCCGATTTGGTCGATATCCTGACGTCTCTCAGCCGGGGCGAGGCCATGATCCTCGGCGAGGCCATCCCACTCCCTACCCGGACCCAGATTTATAAGCCCGACCCGACGCCCAACAGCAACGACGCGGATTTCTATTCGGCGTGGAAGTCCGGTCCGGAAGATTTAGACATCGAGGGTATCGTCGATCGATGGAGGCGGCAGGGGCGGTAAGCCGGGTGCTTGTCCGGTACTGGCCAGATTTCCGCCATTTTCTTGAATGTCTTGGGTATTATTAATCAGGCCCGTAAATACCCTCCTGGTATTTCGGGCCGCCGCCCAGGCCGGTACAAGCCCGGCCTGGGCTCACGCGGCTTGTCGCCGCGCCGGGGCATCCCTGCCCCGGATTAACCCGGCCTATATTTATAGGCCGGGTTAATAATGATTTAGATTGCCTATCTAAGGTCGGTCCACAATCTTATGCACAGGGACGGTGAACAACTGTCGTTCCTGCTTTAGTGGAGCGGCCACGCCTCAACGGTTATAATGCCGGTTGGTTATTTACGCGGCGTATCTGAAGCGGCGCGGCTCCTTTACGGTACAGCACTCCCTCATGACTTCCTTCGCCAAAGAAATTATTCCGGTCAGTCTCGAAGACGAGATGAAACAGTCCTATCTCGATTACGCCATGAGCGTGATCGTGGGGCGCGCCTTGCCGGATGTGCGTGACGGTTTGAAGCCGGTACATCGGCGCGTGCTTTACGCCATGCACGAGCTGAGCAACGATTGGAATAAGCCTTACAAGAAGTCTGCCCGCGTCGTGGGTGACGTCATCGGTAAATACCATCCGCACGGCGACGCCGCGGTGTATGACACGATCGTGCGCATGGCCCAGCCGTTTTCGCTGCGCTATATGCTAATCGACGGTCAGGGCAATTTCGGGTCGGTCGATGGCGATCCGCCGGCGGCCATGCGTTATACCGAAGTGCGCATGGCCCGCATTGCGCACGAATTGCTCGCCGATCTCGAGAAAGAGACGGTCGATTTCATCCCGAACTACGACGAATCCGAAAAAGAGCCTTCGGTACTGCCCACGCGCATTCCGAACTTGCTCATCAACGGTTCGGCAGGCATCGCGGTGGGCATGGCGACGAATATCCCGCCCCACAATCTCACCGAAGTCATCAGCGCCTGCTTGTTGCTGATCGAGAATCCGGATGCCGGCATCGCCGAACTGATGGAACACATCCCGGGACCGGATTTTCCCACAGCCGGCATCATCAATGGGGCGAGCGGCATCCGTGAAGCTTATCTCACCGGCCGGGGCCGCATTTACATCCGTGCCCGCTGCGATTTCGAGGAAGACGGCGGACGCACCAGCATCATCGTCAGCGAGTTGCCGTATCAGGTGAACAAGGCCCGGCTCATGGAAAAAATCGCCGAGCTGGCCAAGGAGGGGAAGCTGGAGGGCATTTCCGGGCTGCGCGACGAGTCGGACAAGGACGGCATGCGCATGGTGATCGAACTCAAGCGCGGCGAAGTGCCGGAAGTGGTGCTGAACAATCTCTATCAGCAGACCGCCATGCAGAGCGTGTTCGGCATCAATACCGTGGCCTTGCTGGACGGACGTCCGCGCTGTCTGAACCTCAAGGAGTTGCTCGCGGCGTTTATCGATCATCGCCGCGAAGTCGTCACCCGGCGCACGCTGTACGATCTTCGAAAAGCGCGCGAACGTGCGCATATCCTGGAAGGTCAGGCCGTCGCTCTCGCGAATATCGACGAAGTGATCGAACTGATCAAGACGTCGCCCAATCCTGCGGAAGCGAAACAGCGGCTATTGGAGCGCACCTGGCGTCCCGGCGTGGTTTCGGATCTTCTGGCCAGGGCGGAAGACGCAATGCGGTCCCGTCCGGAAAACCTCGCGGCCGGTTACGGTCTGACCGAACACGGTTACAACCTGTCGCCGGAGCAGGCGCAGGCAATTTTGGATCTCCGTCTGCACCGCCTGACCGGGCTGGAGCAGGACAAGATCATCGATGAATACAAGCAGCTGTTGGCGCAGATTGACGAGCTCCTCGAAATTTTGGCCAGCGACAAGCGATTGATGGAAGTCATCCGCGACGAGCTTGTCGCCATCCGCGACCAGTTCGGCGACAAGCGTCGCACCGAAATCATCGAGGACCGTCTCGATTTGTCCGCGGAAGATCTGATCACCGAGGAAGACGTGGTGGTCACGGTTTCCCACGAAGGCTACGTGAAATCGCAGCCGCTCGGCGCCTACCGGGCGCAACGGCGGGGCGGGCGCGGCAAGGCGGCGGCGACCACCAAGGAAGAGGATTTCATCGAAAAACTCATCGTGGCCAACACCCATGACACCATTCTGTGCTTTTCGAGCGTGGGCAAGGTGTACTGGCTCAAGGTCTACGAGCTGCCTTCGGCCAGCCGCGTGTCGCGCGGCAAGCCTTTCGTCAATCTGCTGCCGCTGGAGCAGGGCGAGCGCATCAATGCCATCCTCCCGATTCGGGAATTCGACGAAAGCCATTACGTTTTCATGGCGACCGCCTCGGGTATCGTCAAAAAAGTGGGGCTGCGGGAGTTCGAGCGTCCGCGCCCGTCCGGGAAAATCGCCATCGATCTGCGGCAGGACGATCACTTGGTGAACGTGGCCATCACAGACGGCAAGCAGCATGTCATGCTGTTCAGCAATGCGGGCAAGGCCGTGTGCTTCGAGGAAGAGGACGTGCGGCCCATGGGGCGTGGCGCAACCGGCGTCCGCGGCATGACGCTGCACGACGGCCAGAAGATCATTGCCCTCATCATCGGCACCGAGGGTTCGGTGCTGAACATTACCGAAAACGGGTTCGGCAAGCGTACGGCGCTGAGCGACTTTCCGATACACCGCCGCGGCGGCCAAGGCGTGATCGCCATCCAAACCAGCGAACGTAACGGTTCGGTAGTCGGCGCCGTACTCGTTCAGGATTCGGACGAGATCATGCTGATCACCGATGCCGGCACGCTGGTGCGGACGCGGGTCGAAGAGATTCGGGAACTCGGGCGCAATACTCAAGGCGTGACGGTGATCCGCCTCAGTCCGGGTGAAAAAGTCGTCGGAGTGGACAGGATTCCGGTCCTTGAGGGCGAAAACGACGAGTTGGCGGAAACGGATGAAGACCAGGAGGGCGACGATGGCTAGGGTTTACAATTTCAGCGCGGGACCGTCCATGCTTCCAGAGCCGGTGTTGCTCCGCGCGCGCGAAGAGTTGCCGGATTGGCATTCCACTGGTATGTCGATCATGGAAATGAGTCACCGCGGCAAAGATTTTGTCGCCGTCGCCGAGAAATCCGAGGCGGACCTGCGCGAGCTTCTGACGATTCCGGCGAATTACAAAGTCTTGTTTTTACAAGGTGGCGCGACCGGACAATTCGCGGCGGTCCCAATGAATCTTCTTCGGGGAAAATTCAAGGCTTGCTATGTCAATACCGGCCTCTGGTCGGAGAAGGCCGTTTCCGAGGCCGAGCGGTACTGCTCGGTCGCTATTGCGGCGAGTTCCAAGGAAAGCGGCTTTACGACTGTTCCGCCTCGCTCCGATTGGCGCATCGATCCGGATGCGGCTTATCTCCATTACACCGCCAACGAAACCATCGGCGGGGTCGAATTCCAGGATGTTCCTGACTCGGCCGGGCTGCCGCTGGTTTGCGACATGTCGTCCAATATCCTGTCGCGCCCGCTGGATGTCGGCCGATTCGGCCTGATTTACGCCGGCGCGCAGAAAAACATGGGGCCGGCCGGTATCGTCGTGGTGATCGCGCGCGAAGATCTGATCGGGCAGGCCCTGACTGGTACGCCGTCGATCTTCGACTATAAGAAGCAGGCGGACAGCGGTTCCATGCTCAATACGCCGCCGACCTACAACTGGTATTTGCTGGGCCTGGTGTTGGAGTGGCTGAGGGATCAGGGCGGATTGGCTGCCGTCGAAGCGCGCAATATCCGTAAGGCGGAAAAACTGTACGCCGCTATCGACGGTTCGACGTTCTATTCGAACCCCATCCAGCCGGCTTATCGTTCCCGCATGAACGTCCCGTTCCGGCTGGCGAAAGCGGACCTGGAAAAAACGTTTTTGGCCGAAGCCAAAGCAGCAGGATTAGTGAACCTGGAGGGGCACCGGTCGGTAGGTGGATTCAGGGCTAGCATCTACAACGCGATGCCTGAAGAAGGAGTCGATGCCTTAATCGAATTCATGCGCGAGTTCGAGCGCAGACACGGATAGTTTCATGTTCAAGATTCTCACCTACGACAACATCTCGGTGGCCGGATTAGAGCGACTGCCCCGCGACCGTTACGAGATTGCGTCGGAAATTCAGCATCCCGACGCGATACTGCTGCGCTCCCATAACCTCCACGGCGTGCCCATCCCGGAATCGGTGAAGGCGGTGGGACGTGCCGGCGCCGGGGTGAACAACATTCCCGTCGCGGAGTATTCGAAGTGCGGCATTCCGGTGTTCAATGCACCGGGCGCCAACGCCAATGCCGTGAAAGAGTTGGTCATTGCGGGGATGCTATTGGCGGCCCGCAACATTTGTACGGCTTGGGACTTTGCCCGCCAGTTGGAGGGCGACGACGAGACGATTCATCACCGCGTCGAAAAAACTAAGAAACAATTCGCCGGTTTCGAGCTGGCGGGCAAGACCTTGGGGGTTTTGGGACTGGGCGCGATCGGCGTAAGAGTGGCCAATGCGGCGACGGGTTTGGGCATGCATGTGATCGGTTACGATCCGCTGCTTACGGTCGAAAGCGCCTGGCAGCTGTCTTCGTCGGTTGCGCGGGCCGCGAGCATCGACGATTTGATTGCGAAGGTCGACCTCCTGACCTTGCACGTGCCGCTGAACGACCAGACGCGCCACCTCGTCAATGCGGCACGAATCGGCATCATGAAGAAAGGGGCGGTCTTGCTCAATTTTTCCCGCGCCGGCATCGTGGACGACGCCAGCGTGTACGGCGCTTTGAACGCAGGCCATCTCGCCGCCTATGTATGCGACTTTCCTTCGCGCGCCATGCTGGACCATCCCCGCGCAGTCGTACTCCCGCATCTCGGTGCCTCCACCGCCGAAGCCGAGGAAAACTGTGCGGTAATGGTGGCCGATAGGGTGCGGGATTTTCTGGAAAACGGTAACATCCGACACTCGGTGAATTTTCCGGACGTGGTCATGCCGCGGACCGAGGGCGTCCGCCTCGGAGTAGCGAATGAGAACGTGCCCAAGATGGTAGGGCAGATTTCCGGTGCGCTGGCCGACGCCAACCTCAATATTCTCGATTTGTTGAACAAGTCGAGAGGTGAACTTGCTTATACGCTCATCGACCTCAATACCGAGGTGCCCGCCGAAACGCTGGAACATATCCGGGCCATCAAGGGAGTGCTTTCCGCCCGCGTCATATAACGAGTTGTCATGGAGAATTCGAACAATACATCGACTGTCGATACTGCGTTGCTTCACCTCCGCAAGGAGATCGATGCGATCGACGATCGGATCTTGGAGCTGTTGAACCAGCGTGCGCGCTGCGCCCAGCAAGTTGCCGAAATCAAGACGGCGGCGGGCGAGGTCGATTGTTTTCACCGCCCCGAGCGGGAAGCGGAAGTGCTGCGGCGCATCGCCGAAAACAATAGCGGTCCTTTGAGCCAGGAAGCAGTCACCCGTTTTTTCCGCGAGCTCATGTCGGAATGCCTGGCCTTGGAAAAACCGTTGACCGTTGCTTTTCTCGGTCCTCAGGGCACGTTCACGCAGCAGGCCGCTTACAAACACTTCGGCCATGCCATTCAGGCGGTGCCCTTGCCGGCTATCGACGAAATTTTCCGGGCTGTCGAAAGCGGCGCCTGCCAGTACGGCGTGGTGCCCGTCGAAAATTCCACCGAAGGGGTGATCACCCACACCCTGGATAGCTTTTTGCGATCCTTTTTGCTCATCGCCGGCGAGGTGGGGCTGCGTATTCACCACAACCTGATGAGCAAGTTGAGTAGCTCCGAAGAAATACGTGAAGTTTTCTCCCATCAACAATCTCTCGCTCAATGCCGCGAATGGCTGGATCGTTATCTTCCGAACGTTCGGAAGACCGCCGTCAGCAGCAATGCCGAGGCGGCACGACTTGCCGCTGTCATGCCGAATACCGCGGCCATAGCGGGGGAAGTGGCGGCCGAGCTGTATGGACTCAATGTTCTGGAGCGCAACATCGAAGACGAGCCGGACAATACCACGCGGTTCTTGGTGATCGGGCGGAATCCGGTCGGAGCCACCGGAAACGATAAGACGTCGTTACTCCTCTCGACCCGGAACAATCCCGGCGCTCTTTATGCTGTCCTCGAGCCTTTTGCGAGGCACAGCATCAGCATGACCAAAATCGAATCCCGACCGTCTCGCCGGGGTACGTGGGACTATGTCTTCTTCGTCGATGTGGAAGGACACCGGAATGAACCTCGATTGGCGGAGGCATTAAAGGAAGTTGAGAAAAGCGTCACGATGTTGAAAATCCTCGGTTCTTATCCTCGGGCCTCGTCTTGATCGTTTGATCCTAGTATTCGACTCATCTTTATGAAAGCAGAGCATTTAGCCGTTCCCGGAGTTCGGGCGCTCACGCCTTACCTGCCCGGCAAACCCATCAGTGAACTGGAACGGGAGTTAGGGCTACGCAATATCGTTAAACTGGCATCGAACGAGAACCCTCTAGGGCCTAGCCCGAAGGCGCTCGAAGCAGCACGTCGTGCATCATCCGAAATCCACCTATACCCGGACGGCAGCGGTTTCGAGCTCAAGGCCGCATTATCGCGCAAACTCGATGTCCGACCCGAACAGATTACCTTGGGTAACGGTTCCAACGACGCACTGGAGTTGGTGGCCCGCGCTTTCCTGTCCCCGCAGTCGAAAGCGATCTATTCCGAATATGCCTTTGCGGTTTATTCCATCGTGACGCAAGCCGTCGGCGCACAGGCGGTCGTTGCACCGGCCCATGACGGCTCTCACGGGCCCCGTTATGGCCATGACTTGCAGGCCATGGCCCAGGCAGTTGATGAATCGACGCGGGTCGTATTCATTGCCAATCCCAATAATCCGACCGGGACCTATTTGACGAAATCGGAGTTGCGCAGTTTTCTCGGCGACCTTCCCGAGCATGTCATCGCCGTTGTGGACGAGGCGTATTTCGAATATGTTGAAGCTCCCGACTATCCCGATTGCATAGAGTGGCTGTCCGATTTTCCCAGTTTGATCGTGATCCGGACTTTTTCCAAAGCCTATGGACTGGCGGGGCTGCGGGTCGGGTATGCGGTGTCGAGCCCAGCGATTGCCGATCTTTTGAATCGCGTGCGGCAACCGTTCAACGTCAATTCTCTGGCCTTGGAAGCCGCCAAGGCTGCACTCGACGACAACGATCATCTGACCCGTTCGGTGAGCTTGAATCGAGAGGGCCTGTGCCGGCTAAGCGAAGCCTTCACCGAGCGCGACTTGAACTTCATTCCTTCGGTCGGCAACTTCATTATGGTCGACGTGGGAAGACCGGCAGCCCCGGTTTACGAGGCGCTGTTACGGCAGGGCGTCATCGTTCGGCCGGTTGCCAATTACGGTCTTCCCAATCATTTGCGCGTCACCGTCGGTACCGAGGAAGAAAACCGGATTTTCCTGGCCGCACTGGACTGTGTCTTGGCCTTATGATCGAGCGTCTATGCATCATCGGCGTGGGGCTGATCGGCGGATCGGTGGCGCGTGCCGCGCGCGCCAAAGGGCTCTGCCATGAAATCGTGGGCGTCGATGCCGATACCGATAACTTGCGAAAAGCATTGGAATGCGGTGTCATCGACGTCGGGTTTTCCGATGCAAAGCAGGGCGCTGCAAATGCAGACTTGGTGATGATCGCGACCCCCGTCGGAACTTTTGACGCCATTT
Organism: Methylocaldum sp. GT1TLB; assembly: GCF_051027445.1. Taxonomy (NCBI): domain Bacteria; kingdom Pseudomonadati; phylum Pseudomonadota; class Gammaproteobacteria; order Methylococcales; family Methylococcaceae; genus Methylocaldum; species Methylocaldum sp. GT1TLB. The sequence goes on along the minus strand of NZ_CP194898.1, from coordinate 2,557,010 downwards.
TGGGCGCGTTGAAACCGGTATGGTCCACCCGAGCGGTCGTTACGGACGCGGGCAGCACGAAGTGTAATGTCATCGAATCCGCCGAAAGAATTTTTGGTGAAATTCCCGAAAATTTCGTGCCGGGCCACCCGATCGCGGGAGCCGAACGGAGCGGTGTGGATGCCTCGACCGCCGATTTGTATCAGGGCAAGCGAGTTATCCTGACGCCTCTAAACAACACGTCGCCGCTGGCCATCAAGCGGGTTGAGCGTTTTTGGCAAGCGATAGGAGCCAAGGTTTCGGAAATGGAGCCAGCCCATCACGACGAAGTGTTGGCCGCGACCAGCCATTTGCCTCACGTGTTGGCCTTTACGCTGACTTACATGCTAGGTAAGAAAGACGAGCAGCAGGAAATTTTTCAGTATGCCGCTGGCGGATTTCGGGACTTTACCCGTATCGCGTCCAGCGATCCGAAAATGTGGCTGGATATCTGCCTCGCGAACCGGCGGCAAATCGTATCCTTGATCCATCAGTTCCGCGAAGAGCTTAGTGTGGCCGCCGGTCTGATTTCGAGAGGGGCCGAGGACGAACTCTATTCTTTATTCTCCGAAGCCCGCAGTGCGCGACAACGATTCTTAGATCAACTTGAAAAATAACAGGTCCATGCAGAACAACACGATCAGCTTTCGGGTGCAGCCGGGTGGCACGCTTCGCGGAGAGGCACGGGTGCCCGGCGATAAATCCATCTCCCATCGATCCATCATGTTGGGTGCGCTGGCCGAAGGCACGACCCGCGTCACCGGCTTTTTGGAAGCGGACGATTGCCTCGCCACTATGAATGCGTTTCGGGCGATGGGCGTCGACATCGAGGGCCCGCAAGACGGGCAGGTGTGCATTCGAGGTGTGGGGCTGCATGGGTTGCGTGCGCCCAAAGAACCGTTGTACCTGGGGAATTCGGGCACGTCGATGCGTCTCCTTTGCGGTCTGTTGGCGGGGCAGCATTTTGACTCGGTTTTGACCGGCGACGTTTCTCTTTCCCGCCGCCCCATGAAGCGAGTAACCGAGCCGCTACGTACGATGGGCGCAGTGGTGGAAACTACCGAGGCGGGAACCGCTCCGCTCAAGATTAGAGGCAGCACGAAGCTGAGGGGGATTCACTACGATATGCCGGTGGCCAGTGCCCAGGTCAAGTCCTGTCTTCTCTTGGCCGGGCTTTACGCCGCCGGCAGGACGTGTGTGCGCGAGCCGGCTCCTACGCGCGATCATACCGAGCGCATGTTAGCCGGATTTTCCTATCCGGTGGTTCGTGAAGGCGATACCGTATGCGTACAGCCGGACGGGAGACTTGTTGCCTGCGACATCGATGTGCCTGGCGACATATCATCGGCGGCATTTTTCATGGTCGGCGCAGCAATCGGCGAAGATGCCGATGTCACCCTCCGGCATGTGGGCGTGAATCCGACTCGTACCGGGGTTTTGGACATTCTGCGTCTGATGGGGGCGGATATTCAGGTCGTCGATGTCCGCGAGATGGGCGGTGAGCCGGTTGCGGATATCCGCATCCGTTCAAGTCGCCTGCGCGGGATCGAGATTCCGCAAGAATTGGTGCCTTTGGCGATCGACGAGTTTCCGGTTCTGTTTGTCGCCGCGGCTTGCGCCGAGGGGGAAACTCGATTGACCGGCGCCGAGGAACTACGGGTCAAGGAAAGCGATCGTATCCAAGTAATGGCTGACGGTTTGCAAGCCTTGGGCATCGACGCCCAGCCGACGCCGGATGGGATGATTGTACGGGGCGGAAAACTGTCCGGGGGGAAAGTAAATTCCCACGGCGATCATCGTATTGCCATGGCATTTTCTGTTGCCGCGCTGCGGGCCGCCGGCCTGATCGAAATCGACGACTGCGCGAACGTCAATACATCCTTTCCGAGCTTCGTGGAGTTGGCGCGCGATATGGGCCTAAACATCTCTGCCATTTTCGGCGAGATCCTATGACAACGAAGGTGCCGGTGATCACCATCGATGGGCCGAGCGGTGCCGGCAAGGGGACGGTGAGCCGTGCGTTGGCCAAGACGCTGGGCTGGCATTTCTTGGACAGCGGGGCCATCTACCGTTCATTGGCCTTCGCCGTTACCCAGGCTGCGATCGACCCCCACAATGTCGACGCCGTTGTCAGTGTCGCTCGGTCGATGGATCTTCAATTCGAGGCGAACGATCCGCCGCGCATCCTTCTGAACGGCCAGGATATTGCCTGTCAAATCCAGACGGAAGACTGCGGCAACACGGCTTCGAAGATCGCCGCTTATGGGCCGGTACGACAGGCGCTCTTGCAGAAGCAGCGCGATTTTCAGCGAGAACCCGGCTTGGTCGCAGACGGCCGCGACATGGGCACAGTCGTTTTTCCCGACGCCCCGTATAAGATATTTTTAACTGCCAGCGCGGAAGTGCGCGCAAAAAGGCGGCATAAGCAGTTGAAAGAGAAGGGGGCTGATGTTAACCTTGAACGCTTAACGAAAGAGATTGAAGAACGGGACCGGCGCGACAAGGAACGTGCTGAGGCGCCGCTGACTGTACCGGATGGCGCTGTTCTGATTGATTCGTCCGATCTCACGATTGATCAAGTTATCGCCCGATGTCTCGATATTATAGGCGGTAGGTAAGATCGTAATCGGTAATTTTTGAGGCGTTGCCGGCGTTTGCTCGGCAATTTGTTTAACCAATTAACCCAAACGGCTAGGGAAACTTGGCTGTTAGAACCAAGTTCGTTTTATGAGCGATAGCTTTGCACAATTGTTTGAAGAGAGTCTGGCTCAGGCGGAAATGCGCCCAGGCAGCATCATCACGGGCACCGTAATCGATATCGGCCCCGATGTGGTCGTAGTCAATGCGGGATTGAAGTCGGAAGGCGTCATACCCAAATGGCAGTTCTTGAATTCCGACGGACAAATCGAAGTACAGATCGGCGACACGGTCGAAGTGGCGCTCGACATGCTGGAAGACGGTTTAGGGGCTACGCTGTTGTCCCGCGACAAGGCAAAGCGGTTGAAGGCATGGCAAGAGCTCGAACAGGCGTACGAGAAGAATGAGACCGTGGTCGGTAGAATTACGGGCAAGGTACGCGGAGGCTTCACGGTGGCCGTCGGTGCGTTGCGCGCCTTTTTGCCCGGATCTCTGGTCGATGTGCGTCCGGTCCGCGACACATCCTACTTGGAAGGGCGCGACCTCGAATTCAAGGTCATCAAGATCGACCAAAAGCGCAATAATGTTGTGCTTTCCCGCCGCGCCGTAGTGGAATCCGAGTTCAGCGCCGAGAAGGAAGCGTTGCTCGAGAACCTGAAAGAAGGTGCGATCGTCACGGGCGTGGTGAAGAACCTGACCGATTATGGCGCCTTTATCGATCTCGGCGGCATCGACGGCCTGCTCCACATTACCGATATGGCTTGGAAGAGAGTGCGGCATCCCTCGGAAGCCGTTCAGATCGGCCAAGAAATCCAGGTCAAGGTACTTAAATTTGATCAGGAAAAGAATCGCGTCTCGCTTGGCTTGAAGCAGCTGGGAGAGGATCCGTGGCTGAATATCGCACGTCGTTATCCGCCGGGCACGCGCCTTTTCGGAAAGGTCAGCAACCTTACGGATTACGGCTGTTTCGTCGAGTTGGAAGAGGGCGTCGAAGGCCTCGTTCACGTATCCGAGATGGATTGGACCAACAAGAACGTCAACCCGGCCAAGGTTATCCAGTTGGGTGAGGAAGTCGAGGTCATGGTACTCGACATCGACGAGGAGCGTCGTCGCATTTCTCTCGGCATGAAGCAGTGCAAGCCCAATCCTTGGGAAGAATTTGCTGCGAGCCACAAGAAGGGCGACAAGATTAAGGGCAGCATCAAGTCGATTACCGATTTCGGTATTTTCATCGGACTGGAAGGTGCTATCGACGGTCTGGTGCATCTGTCGGACATTTCTTGGTCCATTCCGGGCGAAGAAGCGATTCGCCAGTACAAGAAAGGCGATGAAGTGGAGACCATCATCCTGGCCATCGATCCTGAGCGGGAACGAATCTCGCTCGGCATAAAGCAGTTGGAGCAGGATCCCTTCCAGAATTACTTGGCGACCCACGAGAAAGGCAGCATTGTCAACGGGGTTGTCAAGGAAGTCGACGCTAAGGGGGCAGTTATCACCCTGGCTGACAGTGTTGAAGGCTATCTCCGCGCGTCCGAAATTTCTCGCGATCGAGTAGAAGACGCTCGTACCCAGTTGAAGGTAGGCGACGAAGTCGAAGCGAAGTTCATCGGGGTCGACAAGAAAAACAAATCCATTACTCTCTCGATTAAGGCGAAGGATCAAGAAGAGGAAGCTGCTGCAATCAAGGGGTACTCACAGCAATCTTCCTCCGGTATGCCTACTTTGGGAGATATCTTCAAGGAACAGATGGAAAATAAATAGTCAGGTCAAGCAAGGGGGGCGGACACACTGCCCCCCGCTATTTATGGAAATGACAGTGACAAAGTCAGAATTGATCAATCTCTTAGCAGAGAAGTACGGCCACTTGGCGTTTAAGGATGTCGAGTTGGCGGTAAAAGGAATGATCGAACATATGACCCATGCCCTTTCATCGGGCGAGCGCATCGAAATTAGAGGGTTCGGGAGTTTCTCGCTGCATTATCGTCCACCGAGGATGGGGCGGAATCCAAAAACAGGCGACTCAGTCGAGTTGGCTTCCAAGTTTGTACCTCATTTTAAGCCTGGCAAAGAACTGCGAGATCGAGTCAATCAAGCGCGGAGTTGAGTTGCCCCTGAGGCCGCCACAAATTAGGCGATATAGATTTGGTCCATTAAAGGCATCGTATTGCGTCTCCGTCCCTCTGTCTCTGTCCTAGCATATTCTGTTTAGCACACCAGCCGGTGTAAGTCCTTCCTCACAAAAATTGCCATCCAGCCGTGACGTGCTCCGACGTGCATTGCTGCACTGGGATCGTCTGGGTCCGGCGACAAGTCAATCTTGGAAAGTGCAGTGGAATGCGCTGGAGTGTCAGCAACCACGCCTATCAACTGCCTTGAAGGTGTCTATGAGAACGCCTCCAATACTGTCCGCTTCGGCAGTAACAGAACCCAAGCGCTGCTTTCATCGGTCTCTCATCTGTAAAGCACTGCCTAAATGACTTGTCGGCAAAAGCTTACGCAAAAATCCGAAAATTCCTACAGTAATTTCAATTGCATATGCGGCATCGACTGCTAGCTTTAAGCTTGCAACATATTTGCAACCTACAGGAGCCGTCATGTTGAAGCTTAGGAAAGTTATATTTGCATTAATGCTTTTTAGCTGTGCGTGGTGCGTATCAGCTGAACCAGTAGATATTAATTCCGCTACGGCCGACCAGCTTGCCCAAAGTTTAAACGGTGTAGGCAAGGCAAAAGCGGAAGCGATTATTCAGGATCGTGAAAAAAACGGCAAATTTAAGTCGGCGGATGATTTGGCGCGTGTCAAAGGAATTGGCACCGCGACAATCGAAAAGAACCGCGACAAGATTACTGTCGGCGCTGAAGCACCAAATTCGGCAGCGGCATCTGCCAAGGCCAAATAATCAAAAATCGACTATCGATTCCGAAAGGCTCCTTCGTGGAGCCTTTTTTTTGAAAAATAAATTTCCATCCTTGGTGAGCGCCATCGAACTCAAGGCTAAAATACTCGAGGGAATTAAAACGAGTGAAAGTGATTTCTATGAGTTCAAACATCGTATGGCACAACGCGTCCGTAACACGAGAAAAGCGAGAGCGGCTTAATGGGCACAAAAGCTTTATTTTATGGTTTACCGGCCTTTCCGGGGCCGGTAAATCGACCTTGGCTCATCGTGTCGAAGAGCTGCTGTTCGAACGGGGATGTCGTACCTACGTGTTCGATGGCGATAACGTACGGCATGGACTTTGCTCTGATTTAGCGTTCAGTATAGAAGACAGACGGGAAAATATCCGCCGCATCGGCGAGATGAGTAAGCTGTTCATCGATGCAGGCGTTATTGCTCTGACGGCTTTTATATCCCCGTTTCGACGGGACCGACAAATGGTGAGATCACTAGTCGGTGAGGGAGATTTCATCGAAGTTTACTGCGATGCATCGGTAGAGGTGTGCGAAAATCGTGACGTCAAAGGTTTGTATAAGAGGGCTCGACTTGGCGAAATTCCTGATTTTACAGGCATCTCTTCTCCGTACGAGGAGCCAGAAAATCCTGAAATTACCTTACATTCAGGTGTCGACTCTTTGGATACATGTGCTCAGATAGTGCTTCGATATCTCGAGGATAAACACAAGATTTAATTTGGTTGAGTAAAGAGCAAAGCAAACAATGAAGAGGATTGTAAGAAAAGCAGTTTTTCCGGTTGCCGGCCTAGGAACGCGATTTCTTCCAGCCACTAAGGCGAGCCCGAAAGAAATGTTGCCTATTGTAGACAAGCCATTGATCCAATATGCCGTGGAAGAAGCGGTTGCGGCCGGGGTCGACGTCATGGTGTTCATTACTAGCCGGACGAAAAGGGCAATTTCAGATCATTTCGACAAGGCCTACGAACTTGAAACCGAGCTGGCCAACCGCGGTAAGTCGGAGATCTTGCGGATTGTTCAAAACATCGTCCCGCCCCATGTCACTTGCGTTTACATTCGCCAAGCGGAAGCCTTGGGCTTGGGGCACGCAGTCAATTGTGCTCGGGCTGTGATTGGAGATGAACCCTTCGCCGTGTTGCTGGCTGACGACATGATCGACGATGGGCATACCGGCTGTCTGTCGCAGATGGTTAAAATCTTCGACGAATGGCAGTGTTCGGTACTGGGAGTTGAGAGGATCGCTCCTTCGGAAACTCAAAGCTACGGCATCGTTAAAGCTAATCTGATTCAAGACAACATTGGAAAGTTGGAGCAAATCGTCGAGAAACCGAAGCCAGAAAATGCACCTTCGAATTTGGCGGTAGTTGGTCGGTACATTTTAACCCCTGCCATTTTTGACAAACTCGATAACGTGGCTAAAGGGGCCGGCGGCGAAATTCAACTTACCGATGCTATTGCGATGCTGCTGCACGAGGAACCGGTTCTAGCTTATGAATTCCATGGTAAACGTTATGACTGCGGTTCAAAGCTCGGATATTTGATCGCAACGGTAGAGCAGGGCCTGAAACATCCAGAACTGAGTGATAGCTTCAAGGACTATTTGACCACTCTCAAGTTGTCGTAGTAGCGCCTGAAGGGTGTCACCGGGCGGATGGAGTTCCCATACGCGGAAGTAGGGGAGGGTCTAGGTAAGGTCGGACATCTAAAATCAGTGCATCGTCCGCGCGATTTTTTACGAACTCAGACGTCGCGCGTTGTACGGCCCGATGCTAAGCTTTGAGGTGAGCGTGGCGGTCGAGTGATCTCTCTCGACCGCCAAGACTTAAACAATGCTTCGTACGCGCAATTGACCACTCAAATATAGAGAGCGCTGCGCGAACGCGCGTCAATGCAGTGTCGGAGAAAGCGACGCATAGGTCCAGTTAACGCAAGTCCTCGGAAAACAGCGAAACACTCTATTTCAGTTTGGCCAAGCCTTCGCCTCGCGGATCGCTGGCGGCGTAAACCCGATTAATGCTCTTGTCCCAGAGAACCGATTGCATGTCACCGTAGCGGCGATCGATGGGTTTCAACTCATGACCCCTTTTCTTAAGTTCCACTTGCTCCTCCTCGGTTAGGCCGCCGGGTTCATATTGGATAACATCCGGTAGATATTGATGGTGAAATCGAGGAATGGACACCCAAGAATCCGGTGTGTGGCCTTCGGCGAAATCCAAAACGGCTAGCAGTACCATGGAGACGATACGGCTTCCGCCGGGGGTTCCGATCATGCCTATGCGATGCTGGTCCTCAACAAACGTCGGCGTCATGCTGGACAGCATCCGTTTACCGGGTGCAATGGTGTTAGCCTCACCGCCTACCAATCCGTAAACGTTGCTTGAGCCGGGATGAGCGGCAAAATCATCCATCTCGTCGTTCAGCAATACGCCGGTGCCAGGAGGCATAAATCCGGAGCCAAAAGGATAGTTGACGCTTAGAGTGGCGGCGACACGATTGCCTTCCCTGTCTAGAACGGAAAAATGAGTGGTGTTTTCGCCATCCGGCTCAGGGGCGTTGAACTGACTTAAATACAGACTCGGGAGTGCTCGGCTCGGGTGTATCGCCGCGCGTAAACCGGCGGCATAATTCGGGCTGAGTAACCGACGTAACGGCATCATTACGAAATCGGGATCACCCAGGAATCGCTCGCGGTCGTGATAGGCGCGCCGCATGGCTTCGACTATGAGATGCTTGCGGGTAGTGCTGTCGACGGCTTTCAGATCGTAGCCGGACAATATGTTCAGGATTTCGATCAAGCCGATCCCGCCCGCGGAAGGCGGTGGTGGCGCGGTTATGCGTATTCCACGGTAGAAGCCTTGAACGGGCTCCCGCTCGACTACACGATAATCGGACAAGTCTTGTACGGTCCAAATGCCGCCGGCACTTCGGACGCCTTCGACTAATCTTTTCGCGGTATCGCCGTTATAAAAGCCGATCTTGCCGGATTCGCCGAGCTGCGTGAGCGTATTCGCGAGTTCCTTTTGCTTCAAAAGCGCACCGGGCTCGGGCATTTTCCCATTGACTAGAAAAACGTTGGCTGCTGCTTTCGACCTGCGCAATACGTCGGCGCGAAATGACAGTAGTCGACAATGACGTTCACTTATGGGAAACCCGTCTTCGGCATAGCGAATAGCCGGCGCTAAGTCGCTAGAGAGTGGGAGCCGTCCGTAATTCCGGGCAAGATGCACGAGCGCAGCCGGCATGCCTGGAATGCCCGCAGAAAGAGCTCCGTTGACTGATTTGTTGGGCACGGCTTTTCCTTCGTCATCGAGGTACATGTCGGGCCGGGCCGCCAAGGGAGCCCGCTCTCGACCGTCCAGCATCACCGTTTTGCCGTCGGACGCTCGATGAAGAAGCCAAAAGCCGCCACCGCCGAGCCCCGATCCCGCAGGTTCGACCACTGCGAGTGCTGCACTGATGGCCACCGCGGCATCGAACGCATTACCGCCCTTATCCAGAATTTCAAAACCGGCTTCCGTGGCGAGCGGGTGCGCGCTGGCGATGGCAGCTTGTGGCGGAGCAGCCGTCGCTACCGGCAAGAAAAAGATAAGGCAGAAAGTGAGCCGGATTAGCCGCGGCTTAAGAAACGACCTGCTAAGAAGTTTAAGCGTGTTGACTTGGCGGTTGACCCATGGAGAGTACGGACGGAATCGACTGTCCATTACCTAATTGTCACGTTAAGGCGAAGGTAAGCCGTTAGGCCTTGAGCCCCAGTACGTCCTGCATGTCGTAAATGCCCGGCGTTTTGTCCATAAGCCAAATGGCGGCGCGCATGGCTCCCTTGGCAAAGGTCATGCGGCTGGTCGCGTTATGGGTAATTTCGACGCGCTCGCCTTCGTCGGCGAACATCACGGTATGTTCGCCCACGATATCGCCAGCCCGAATCACGGAAAAGCCTATCGTTTTGGGATCGCGTTCCCCGGTGTAGCCTTCCCGTCCATAGACGGCGCATTCGCGCAGATCTCGGCCGAGTGCGGCGGCCACGACCTCGCCCATACGTAATGCCGTCCCGGAGGGGGCATCCACTTTATGCCTGTGATGGGCCTCGATGATCTCGATATCGGTTTGCTCGCCGATGACCTTCGCAGCGATTTCCAACAGTTTGAGGCAAAGATTTACCCCTACGCTCATGTTCGGTGCTAGTACGAGCGGTATCGTAAGTGCGATATGTTCGATATCCGCTTTCTGTTCAGGCGTGAAGCCAGTCGTACCGATAACGAGTCGTTTACCGTGCTCCCGACACACCGCGAGATGTTCCATGGTTGCCTCGGGACGGGTGAAGTCGACGACGACATCGAGGTCCGAGATGACGCGGCTCAGGTCGTCGACCACCGGGATGTTGAGCTTCGACAGTCCGGCAAGCTCTCCGGCGTCCTTCCCCGTTTCGGGGCTGCCTTTTCTCTCCACCGCGGCTCTCAAGAGCATTCCGTTGGTGTCGAGGCAGGCGCGTATCAAGGCTTGTCCCATGCGACCAGCGGCTCCGACGATTCCAACTTTGATCATTATGGTTTTCCTGAGATATGGCTTTGGTATTTTCGTGTCGATCAGTGGCCTTGCGGCGTTTCGATAATCCGGCAATCCGGCAATTAAAGCCCGAGTTTGTCGAAAAACTGTTTCACTCCGTCGAGCCAGCCATGCGCTTGTGGACTGTGATGACTGCCGCCCCCGCTCAGGGAGTCGTCCAGTTTCTTGATCAACTCGATCTGGTCCTTATTGAGATGTACCGGCGTTTCGATACGGACTCGGCACAACAGATCGCCCTGCGGGCCGCCGCGCACCGGTTTTACCCCTTTGCCGCGCAGCCGGAACAGCCGGCCGGTTTGGGTTTCCGCGGGAATCTTAAGTACCACTTTGCCATCGAGCGTTGGAACCTCCAGTTCGCCGCCCAAACAAGCGGTCGGGAAGCTGATCGGAACCTCACAATAGAGATTGGCACCATCCCGGGTAAAAATCGGGTGCTCTTTAACGGAGATTTGTACGTACAAGTCGCCCGGTGGTCCTCCGCTTTCTCCCGCTTCGCCTTCGCCGGCCAAACGGATACGATCCCCCGTGTCCACACCTGGCGGGATCTTGACTGATAGCGTTTTGGTTTCCTGAACACGTCCCTGCCCGTGACAGACGCGACAAGGATCCTTTATTTGCTGGCCCGTACCGTGACAGGTCGGGCAGGTTTGCTGCACGGCGAAGAAGCCTTGCTGCATGCGGATGGCGCCATGGCCCTGGCAAGTAGAGCAGGTCGTGGGTCCCGTGCCCTTCTTGGCGCCGGTGCCATTGCATTCGTCACAAGTTACGAAGGTCGGTACGCGGATCTTGACTTCGGTGCCCGCGACCGCTTCCTCGAGGGTGATCTCCAGGTTATAGCGAAGATCGGCACCGCGTTGCACGCGACTGCCCCGTCTTCGGCCTGTCGCACCGCCACCGAAGATATCACCAAAGACATCACTGAAGATGTCGCTGAAACTTTCGCCGGTAAAGCCGAACCCACCGGCTGCGCCCATGGATGGATCAACTCCGGCATGGCCGAATTGATCATAAGCGGAACGCTTCTTCGGATCGGAAAGCACATCGTAGGCTTCCTTGATCTTTTTGAACTGCTCTTCCGCTTTCGGATTGTCGCGGTTGCGATCTGGATGATATTTCATCGCTAAGCGGCGAAAGCTCTTTTTGATGTCGCTATCGCTCGCGTTTCGCGCCACGCCTAAAAGTTCGTAATAATCTTCTTTCGCCATAACATAAAGAGCCGCAGGGCTTTGCCTGCGGCTAAGTTGGAGTCAATGCGCAGGACGCATCAAACTTGCCCGAAATACTCAGGCGTTAATTCCTCGCCACCTTCCCTCACCCGAAAGCTCGACTGCTTTACGCATAAACTTAGGAGAGGAGGGCGGATGAGCAGAGCAGTTTGCTTCCGCTCATCTGCATTCATGGCACAGTGCCAAACCGAGCGATAAGGCCTTATTTCCGATCCTCTTTCACTTCTTCGAATTCGGCATCGACGACATCTTCGCCTGCCTTGGCTTCCGTCGGTTGTTCGGTTTCAGCGCCGGGCGAACCAGCTGTCTCGCCTTTCTGTGCGTATAAGCGTTCCGCCAGTTTACCCGAAAGCTCGGTCAGATGTTCAGTCTTTCGCTCGATTTCCGCCTTATCGTCACCGTTCATGGCGGTCTTCAATTCACTAATCGCACCTTCGATTTTGCTGCGCTCGTCGCTTTCCACTTTATCGCCAAGTTCGTGCAGCGTCTTGTTCGTTGCATGGATCATGGCGTCTGCGTTATTGCGCGCAGTTACCAGTTCGTGCAGTTTCTTGTCTTCTTCGGCATGCAGTTCCGCATCCTTGACCATACGCTTGATCTCGTCCTCGGTCAGGCCGCTGGAGGCGGTGATGCGGATCGATTGCTGCTTGCCAGTAGCTTTGTCCTTGGCCGACACGTGCAGGATGCCGTTGGCGTCGATATCGAAAGTCACTTCGACCTGCGGTATGCCGCGCGGAGCCGGCGGGATGTCGGTCAGATCGAATTTGCCGAGAGACTTGTTGTCTTTCGCCATTTCACGTTCGCCCTGCAGGACGTGAATCGTAACCGCGGTTTGGTTGTCCTCGGCCGTCGAGAAGACCTGCCCGGTTTTGGTGGGGATGGTGGTGTTCTTCTCGATCAGCTTGGTCATGACGCCGCCCAAGGTCTCGATGCCTAGAGACAACGGAGTGACGTCCAGCAGCAGTACGTCTTTGACCTGTCCACCTAGAACGCCGCCTTGGATCGCCGCACCGAGCGCCACCGCTTCATCCGGATTGACGTCCTTGCGAGGCTCTTTGCCGAAGATGTCCTTCACGAAATCCTGAACTTTCGGCATGCGCGTCTGCCCACCGACGAGGATAACCTCGTTGATTTCGCTGGGCTTGAGGCCAGCATCCTTGAGCGCGGTTTCGCACGGGCCTTTTGTCTTCAAGATCAGATCCTCGACCAAGGATTCGAGCTTGGCACGGGTAAGCTTCATATTGAGATGCTTGGGCCCGCTCGCATCGGCCGTGACGTAGGGCAGGTTGATGTCGGTCTGCTGGCTCGAAGACAGCTCGATCTTCGCCTTTTCCGCCGCTTCCTTCAGGCGTTGCAGAGCCAACGGATCATTGTGCAGGTCGATGCCGTTCTCTTTTTTAAACTCGTCGCAGATGTAATCGATGATGCGCAGGTCGAAGTCTTCGCCGCCAAGATGGGTGTCGCCGTTGGTGGAAAGTACTTCAAACTGATGCTCACCGTCGACTTCGGCAATTTCGATGATGGAAATATCGAACGTACCGCCGCCGAGATCGTAGACCGCAACTTTGATGTCTCCGTGCTTTCTGTCCAGACCGAAGGCCATGGCTGCGGCGGTCGGCTCATTGATGATGCGCTTGACATCGAGCCCAGCAATGCGGCCGGCGTCTTTCGTTGCTTGGCGTTGGGAGTCGTTAAAGTACGCGGGTACGGTGATGACCGCCTCTTTGATCTCCTCGCCGAGAAACGCTTCGGCGTCCTTTTTCAGCTTCATCAATACGCGTGCCGAAATTTCCGGAGGGGCCATTTTTTTGCCGTTGACTTCGACCCACGCGTCGCCGTTATCGGCTTCGACAATCTTGTACGGCACAAGATGTATGTCTTTTTGAACCACAGAATCCTTGAAGCGGCGTCCGATAAGCCGCTTTATGGCATATAAGGTATTCTTGGGATTGGTGATCGCCTGCCGCTTAGCGGACTGCCCGACCAGTACCTCGTTATCGGCCGTAAAGGCCACGACCGAGGGGGTGGTGCGAGCGCCTTCGGCATTTTCGATGACGCGCGGTTTGCCCCCTTCAAGAATGGCCACACAGGAATTGGTGGTGCCCAAATCGATGCCAATAATCTTCGCCATTTAATTCTCCAAATTAATCAATAGCTTGTGGGTTAGGTGTGGGTTTAGCGTTAATATGGGGGCGCCAAGGCTGATTTCAAGCTTGCTCGTCGATGCGCGTGGATTCTGCGGCGGCTTGGGCAATAACCACCATGGCCGGACGTAACAGGCGATCATGGAGGAGATATCCTTTTTGGAAAACTTTTACCACCGTATTGGGCTCGATATCAGTGGTCGGTTGCATCGCCATGGCCTGGTGTAAGTCCGGATTGAACTTTTCGCCTATGGGATCCACTGCTCGGACGCTGAATTTTTCCAGTACCGAATTCAGCTGCTTTAGCGTGAGCTCCATGCCTTCGCGCAATTTCACCACATCCGAGGTCTCTCCGACGGCCGCTTGCAGCCCGAGTTCGAGGCTATCGACCACGGTCAATAGCTCCTTCGAAAATTTCTCCAGAGCATATTTATTGGCATTCTGGAGTTCTTTTTCCGAGCGTCGGCGCAAATTCTCCAACTCGGCCTGGGTGCGTACGAATTTGTCCCAATTCTCCTCCGCTCGGCGAGTTGCTTCGGTCAATTGCTGTGCAAGTTGCTCGATCGGCGTTGGTTCGACAACACCTTCTTCCGTTGTGATTGCCGTGTCGACAGAAGCGGCTTGTTCCGCTTGATCTGGCGCCTTTGGCGCCGATTCGGGCGAAGCCTGGTCTTTGCTCATATAACTGCTCCTCAACGAAAAATAATGAGCCCGTGTGCCTATGCACGCACACAGGTCGACGATTTCTACCAATATGGGTTAAGAATTAAGATGGGGTCAGCGATTTTTGATTCAAGGCGGCCCCCAACAATTTCGCGGTAATGTCAACCAAAGGAATGACCCGCTCATACGCCATGCGGGTGGGGCCGATAACGCCGAGTACGCCTACCGCCTCGCCATTGAGAGAGTAAGAGGCGGTTACCAGGCTGCACTGATCCAGCGCACGATAGCCGGATTCCTCGCCTATAAAGATCTTGACGCCGGGGGTTTCTAGGCAACGGTCTAGTAGATGGACTAAGTCTTCCTTCTGATGAAACGTTTCGAATAAGGAACGGAGCCGCTCCATATTGGCCAAATCGGCAAAATCCATCAGATTGATTTCGCCGGTTAGCACAAACGGGTTCCGACGTTTTCCTTTATCCTTAAGTGCCAAATCCGCGATTTCAGCCGCATCAATAATTTCCTGGCTTAAACGATTCCGCATTTCCTGCAAGTCGTTAAATAGACTCTCGCGGATCGCAGTTAGATCCTTGCCTGCATAGGTTGAATTGAGGAAATTTGCTGCCGCTTGCAAATCGGCAGGCGTGAACTGACGGGGTGAGTGAATGATCTTGTTGTGGACTTCCTGTTCGTTAGTGACCAGGATGACCAGCAAGCGTTGACCGGACAGCGGGATAAATTCGATGTGTCTGAAGGTGACTATCTCCCTGCGCGGCAACATCACGAGGCCCGCCATATGGGTTACTTCCGAGAGGACGCGAGAGGCGGCTTCGAGCAAATCGTCGGGATCTTCCTGAGTATTCAGGTCCTGGCGGAGCTGTCGGATGATGTCTTGCTGCAAAGGTTTGATGGTCAGCAAGGTATCAACAAAAAAACGGTAGCCGGTTACCGTCGGCATGCGTCCCGCTGACGTATGTGGCGATGTGATCAGCCCTATGTCTTCGAGATCCGCCATGATGTTGCGGATCGTCGCCGGGCTTAAATTCAAGCCGGTGTCGCGCGCTAAAGCCCGCGAACCAACCGGCTGGCCTTCGCCGATATAACGCTCCACCAGCACTTTAAGCAAGTGTTGGGCTCGCTCGCTCAATTGGGGATATTTAGGCACCGGTATCCTCGAATGGTGGGGGTTTTAGCACTCGAGACCATCGAGTGCTAAAAAGTTAGCAACCCCTAGATAATGTGTCAAGAAGCTCATACCATATCGAGCAAAGCGGCGTCTAATTAGGTGTAAATCTTAGGTCACCACATGGCGAACGCTTCCATATCCAAGGAGAGAATTATGCAAGGCGACTCGACGGTTATCGATTATCTTAATCGCGTGCTGGGCAACGAACTGATCGGCATCAACCAGTATTTTCTTCATGCGAGAATGTACAGGAACTGGGGGTTGGGCGAGCTCGACAAGCACGAATATGATGAATCTATCGGTAAGATGAAGCGTGCCGACAAGTTGATCGAGCGTATTTTGTTTCTTGAAGGATTGCCAAACTTGCAGGATTTGGGGCATTTGAAGATCGGAGAAAATCCGGAGGAAATGCTCGGCTGCGACCTTCAGTTGGAACTTCAAAGCGTATCTTTGCTGCGCGAAGCGGTCGAGTTTTGTGAAAAGGCCGGAGATTATGTCTCCCGAGATCTTCTGGAAGAGATACTCGAAGATGAGGAAGAGCAGGTCGACTGGCTTGAAACGCAGGCGGAGTTGATTCGGAAAATCGGCCTGCAGAACTATTTGCAGTCTCAGATGTAAGCTGCGGTACCGGTCAGCCCCATTTACAGTGACGCGGGACGCTCGCGGCTTCAGAAACATATGCCATCCATTTTCCGGAACGTAGCCCTAATCGGGAAGCCCGATGCGCCACGCATAGCCGAAACCCTTTCCTCGCTTTACGGACATCTTACCGGGAGATGCCTGCGTGTTTTGGTGCAACGGGACTGCGCTCATTTCGTAGCCGATTCTTCGCCGGAAACGTGTACCGTTGCCGAAATAGGCCAGTGCTGCGATCTCGCAATTGTGGTTGGCGGCGATGGCACACTTTTATCCGCCGCGCGTGTTCTCGCGCAGTTCGAGATTCCATTGATTGGGGTCAATCTGGGGCGATTGGGGTTCCTGGTCGATATTTCTCCGTCGGACGCCGGAGCGAAGCTCGATGAAATTCTTGACGGACGCTACAGTGCCGATGAGCGCTTTCTGTTGCGGGCGAAAATTTTTCGCAACGGTCATGTGATATACGAGCAGACGGCGGTTAACGAAGTAGTCGTGCATAGCGGGAATGCCGCCAGCATGATCGAGATTGAGGCATCGATCAACGGCGTTTTTCTGAATTCGCAACGCTCTGATGGGCTTATCGCGTCAACTCCCACGGGCTCTACGGCTTACGCCCTGTCGGCTGGAGGTCCGATTCTTTATCCCACGCTTAAGGCTATCGTATTAGCGCCGATCAATCCCCATACCTTGTCTAATCGTCCGATCGTGGTGGATGACGACAGCGTAATCGAAATTGCCTTCCGTCCCAGCAAACAATTCAAAGCTCAGGTCGTTTGCGACAATGTGTCGTTTCCTGATGTCGAAATAGAGGATCGCATCGAGATTCGAAGAGAACCTAAGACTTTTCGCATTCTTCATCCGCTTGACTATGATTTCTTTGAGATTCTCAGAGCGAAGCTCAACTGGAGCTCCGGTTATCGAAGCTGACTATGCTTGTCCACCTCAGCATCAGAGATTTGGCCGTCGTCCGATCACTCGATCTGGAGTTTGAGCGCGGATTGACCGTGCTAACCGGCGAGACCGGCGCCGGGAAATCGATATTATTAACTGCTTTGGGGTTGGCTTTGGGCGAGCGTGCCGATTCGGGGTTCATCCGCCCCGGGGCTGCGCGCGCCGAGATCAGTCTTTCGTTCGGCTTGGAGGATGCTGCAGATGCGCGTCGCTGGCTCGACGAAAATGAATTATCGGAGGACGGCGAGTGTCTGGTGCGGCGGGTTATCAGTCAAGACGGCCGTTCGAAGGCTTTCGTCAATGGTCGCCCGGTTACCTTGCAAGCCTTGCAGGAGTTGGGTTCCAGCTTGGTCGAGATACACGGCCAGCATGCTCATGTACATCTTCTGAAGGCAGCGGAGCAGCGCCGGTTACTGGATGAAGCCGCTGGGAACGAATCGTTGTTGGTCCAGATCGGCAATCTCTATGATCGTTGGCGAAGTACTCGGTGCGAGCTGGAAAAGCTTACCAATACAGCCAAGGATCAAGCCGCCCGCGAAGAGTTGTTGCGCTACCAAATCGACGAGTTGGAGCAGCACGGCATCTCTGGGCTCGATTACCCGGCCCTAGTTGACGAGCATACACTCCTTGCCAATGTTGGCAAAATTCTCACCACCGGTCAGGCGCAGCTCGAACTCCTCTATGAAGATGAAAGTCAATCGGTCAACGCGCGCCTGGCGCAAGCTATCCATGCCCTATCGGATTTGAGCCGGCTGGCTCCCGAACTGGAAGAAACGACCGCTCTCCTAAATGAAGCGCAAGTGCAAGTTAAAGAAGGGGCATTGCAGCTCCGTCGTCAACTGGAGCGGATTGAGGCCGACCCCGGTCGTCTGGACTGGCTTGAACAGCGCCTTGGCGATATCCATCGTTTGGCCCGCAAACACCAGGTCCGGCCGGAAGAATTGCCTGGACTGCTTGATTCGCTACGCTCGGAATTGAACGGTATCGCCCATGGATCGGAAAGAATCGAAGCGTTGGAGTCGGATCTTCGGCAGGTCCTCACGGATTACGGGAAAGTTGCCGATATGTTGTCCCAACGCCGTCGTACGGCCGCTAGCCGGTTACAGTCACGGATCTCGGAGATGATTCAGGAATTGGGCATGCCACAGGGGCAGTTTTTGGTGGATGTGGGTGCCGAGAATGCGAAAGAACCGACCCCGTTTGGCCTGGATCAGGCCGAGTTCTTGGTAAGCGCCAACCCGGGATTGCCGCCGCGTCCTTTGGCCAAAGTCGCGTCTGGCGGCGAATTGTCACGCATCAGTCTAGCCATTCAGGTGGCTGCTACCGACTCCAAGACAGTTCCGAGCTTGATATTCGATGAGGTGGATACGGGAATCGGCGGCCGGGTGGCCGAAATCGTCGGTCAAAAACTGCGCGCGCTGGGACAGGGGCGGCAGGTATTTTGCGTGACCCACCTGCCTCAGGTTGCGGCTCAAGGTCATTACCACTTGTTAGTAGAAAAAGTCAGCACCGATGGGGTAACACTATCGACCGTCCGAAAGCTTTCTCGTGAAGAGAGGAAGCAGGAGATTGCGCGTATGCTTGGTGGAATCCGTGTCACCCAGCAAACCTTGGCGCATGCCGAGGAGATGTTGAATAGCCACTTGCAAAGCGAGTTGGAGGTGTGACTGAGCGCTGAAGATTGTTTAAGAAGTGAACTGTACGAGCCATTTGCAGTGCGACAAAGGCCCTCGGATTATACGGTAGATCTAAGACAAACGAAGAACTTGTCGGGCGGCAGAGCCGCCCGACAAGTTGACTAGCACGCTATTTCTTTCTCCCTGGCCAAAATCACTCCGTGCCACTTTCGACACTCGATTTGTCCGGTACGACAACGGCAGTAGTGCTCCGACTTTCTTCGGCTGGTCGGTGCTCATCGGTGGCTCGGTTGTCATTGGCCGTCGAGACCACTTCACCCGTTTCGCGGCGATCTTCGTGAATACTGTCATCGGGTCCTTCGCTGGACTCACTTCGTTTGGCGCTAAACCTCTTATCTCGTCTGCCGCGCCCCCGGCGTTTGGCCAAGGATCGGCGAGGCGATTTACGCGCTTCGAGACTCAAATCTTCCGCTTCGGTTTCCTCGCTATCATCCGATGGTGAATCAAGCTCAAAGGACCCGATAACCGGCGTACTAACTGAGCTTATGCTTTCGCGCTCGCCCCGAGATTCCTCGGGCGCCCTGGGCCTTGGCAAATGGACCGCAGGAATCTCCGGCTTTTCCTCTTTCTCCAGCGACGGACGGTCTGGTTCGGTTACGATTTGGACCCCATTGTCGGAAACCAGAGCGGACATGATTGTCTCAGTCGGTGCCTCTTCGGTAGGTTTGTACCCAATCGTTTGACGCTCCGGGATCGGGAGATTGGCGTCTTCGATTTTCTCCGGGGCGATCTCTCTAGCTTGGTTTTGCTGGCCGCTACGCGCTAAGCCGGGCTCGCCCCGCCTCGGGCGTCTCCTGCGCGACCCCCCGCGTCTGGACTGATCTCGGGTTCGCCGGTCACCATTGCCGAATTCCTGTTTCTCCGGAATTGGAGTTCGGGCTTCGATTTCTCTGGTTTCAAGCATTTCCCCGCTCATTGACTGCTGACGCTGTTTGAAGTCGGCTATCCGATGGGGGCGGTGTTGAGCGACTTGTGAGAGTATCGGCTGAGGCTTTTCGACGACAGCTTCCGCTTCATCCTCAAGTTTGCCGCCGGTCAAAATCGACCAGAACCGCTTTATGAAGCCACCTGCGGCGTGTTTCCCTGCGCTAGTAATCGGAGCCGGATGAGCGGGCAGGAATTCCTTAACGGCAGGCTCCGCGCTGATTGATGCGCTTTCCCTCGTAAATCTGGGGAGCTCGGATTCAGCTGACTTCAGCATCTGATAGCTCGGTTTCCGCTCTCCTTCTTCCTCTGCGCCAGTGCTTCGCACGCGCTGGATTTCATACGCCGGCGTCTCAAGATGTTTGGTCGGTATTACGATAACACTAACTAGGTGGCGCTTTTCGATGTCCGCGACAGCCGAGCGCTTTTCGTTGAGAAGGTAGGTAGCCGAATCTACGGGCAGATGCGCGATAACCTTGTCGGTATTTTTTTTCATCGCCTCTTCTTCGATGATACGCAGTACCGAGAGTGCCAACGACTGTACGCTGCGCACGGAGCCTTGGCCGTTACATCGTGGACAGGTGAGCAGGCTGGATTCACCGAGCGACGGTCGGAGGCGCTGACGGGACATCTCGAGCAAACCAAAACGAGAGATTCGGCCGATTTGTATCCGGGCTCTATCCGCCTTGATCGCGTCACGTAATCGGTTTTCGACGGCCCGCTGATTACGCGCCGCCATCATGTCTATGAAGTCGATCACGAACAAACCGCCCAAATCCCGCAGTCTGAGTTGGCGCGCGATTTCGTCGGCGGCTTCCAAGTTGGTATTTAGCGCTGTTTCTTCGATATCGCCGCCTTTGGTTGCCCGGGCGGAGTTGATGTCGATCGCTGTCAAGGCTTCGCTGTGATCGATTACGATGGCTCCACCGGATGGCAAAGGGACCTCGCGGCTGTAAGCTGTTTCAATCTGGCTTTCGATCTGATAACGACTGAATAGCGGGACTGTGTCTTGGTAAAGCTTTGCCTTTTGGATGAACTGCGGCATGACCTGCTGCAAAAAGCTGCGCACCAGCTTGAAAGTGCCCGCATCATCGATCAGTATCTCGTCGATATCGCCGCGGAGATGATCTCTCAGCGCACGAATGATCACGTTGCTTTCCTGAAAGATTAGGAACGGGGCGGCCTTTTCCTTGGCCGAGCGGTCAATAGCCTCCCACAATTGCAAAAGGTAATTCAGGTCCCATTGAAGTTCTTCGGCTGACTTGCCGCCCCCGGCAGTCCGCACGATAAGCCCCATGCCTTCCGGAATTTGGAGTTGATTCATAACCTCGCGCATGTCGGAACGAATATCGCCCTCGATACGTCGAGAAATGCCGCCGGCGCGCGGATTATTGGGCATTAGCACCAGGTAACTGCCGGCCAGGCTGATGTAAGTCGTTAACGCCGCCCCTTTGCTCCCGCGCTCCTCCTTCTCGACCTGAACTATGACTTCCTGTCCCTCTTTGACTAAATCCTTGATATCCCGGCGGGAAAATTCCTCGTCCAGGGGCTGTCCGAAATAGTTCGGCGTAATTTCCTTGAATGGCAAGAAGCCATGGCGGTCGGCGCCATAATTGACGAAGGCCGCTTCGAGACTGGGTTCAATGCGGGTAATAATACCTTTATAAATGTTGGCTTTTTTCTGTTCTTTGGAAGGGATTTCTATATCAAAGTCGTAAAGTTTTTGTCCGTCCACCAGTGCAACCCGAAGTTCTTCGGGCTGAGTGGCGTTGATTAACATTCTTCTCATCCGGCTGGTCCTTTAGCGGTTCCCCGAAGAAGCGGGCAAGCGGTTTCATGCAGCCATTGTTCTTATCAATCAAAGCGTGTTCTCAATTGACGTGAATGCGCCTATTGCGCTGAAAACCGAATCTTGACGTTGCGAGGGATACCCTGCCTCAATCGGAGGAGGGGGTTCCATTCTTCTCTTCAGGTCACGCGATACTCGCTCGTCATGGGTCGAGCGAAAAAACCCTACTGTTGTCGTTTTTTCCGGCCAAATTTTTCTGTTTGGTACTTTGACCTTCTAAACAAAATGTTCTGTCTGTCGCCAATAATTCCGTTCAGCAAACGGTTCTCGGTTAGATCTGGCATTTGCCAGGGATGGACTATTTTGGGCTGACGTGTGAGCAGTCGAGCCCCGCTACCTCGAAAATCGAGTCGTATCCCGCCGCTCTGCGCGACGGCGTCCTCATTTAACCGCGAAACTTACGATTCTCCCGCCCCATGTCATGTAGCCCCGAGACAGATTGCTTTATAGGCATTCTTATCGACCATTTAGTCCAGGCCGTTCTAATTCTTCATGGGCTATCACCACCGGGCACGGTCCGGATAACTACTAGGCGTTCGGTTGCTGTCAACCGTAAGCTAACTATAACAATCTTAAGGAGAGTCATCAATTTGGCTGGGCAAAGCTGATATTATGTTCCTATGAAACAAGCATTGAGTGGCGCCTCTGTCAGATGGATCGAAGTGGATGAGGAGAGCGCGGGGCAGCGAATCGACAACTTTCTATTCACACGCCTTAAGGGAGTGCCGAAAAGCCATATTTATCGAATTTTGCGTACCGGTGAAGTCCGCCGAAATGGCGGACGCATTCAGGCCCAAGATCGGCTGGATACGGGGGATGTGATCCGTGTTCCACCGATTAGGGTAACGATGAGCAATCCCAGCCAAATTCCGGAGACTTTCGTGCGAGCCCGTTTGGAGCCTCGCATTTTGTACGAGGACGATGATCTTTTGGTCCTTAATAAACCTGCTGGCATGGCCGTGCACGGCGGTAGTGGATTGAGTTTCGGTGTGATCGAAGGGTTGAGGGAAATCCGGTCGGAGGCACGGTTCTTGGAGCTTGTGCACCGTTTGGATCGAGATACCTCCGGTTGTTTGCTGATCGCCAAGAAGCGCAGTGCCCTGCGAGCTCTGCACGCGCAATTTCGTGGTGACGAAGTAAAGAAGGTTTACCTGGCACTGCTTGCCGGAGTGTGGGCGAGAGCGCGATGGATTGCGGATGCGCCGTTAAAAAAGAATGTCTTGCAGAGCGGCGAACGGATGGTTAAGGTCGCGCGCGAGGGTAAGCCCGCAGTTACCGAATTCAGGCGAAGGGAGCGCTATTTTGATTCGACGCTAGTTGAGGCACGTCCGGTTACTGGGCGAACCCATCAAATTCGGGTCCACGCTCAATCTATGGGGCATCCCATTGTCGGCGATGAGCGGTACGGCGATGAGAAAGTCAATCGGGAGTTTCGTCGACTTGGTTTGAAACGTCTTTTTCTTCACGCTTTGGAAACGGTTTTTCTCCACCCGCGTACGGGCACTCCGATCGAGGTAAAGGCTCCGCTTGATCAGGAGCTTTCCGAATTTCTTAAAGTGCTGCCGCGATGAGGAACCAATTCGATCTTTTGGTTTTTGATTGGGATGGCACTCTGTTCGACTCGGTCGGATGGATCGTGGATTGCTTGCAGCGGGCTGCGCACGGCTGCGGTCTCCCTATTCCGTCTGACCAAGAGGCTAAATCCGTCATAGGTCTCGGGTTGATGGAGGCGATGGAGGCTTTATTTCCCGAATATCCTTCCGAAATGGCGCGCCGCTTGGCGGAAGGTTATCGCCGTCATTACGGTGACAGGATAATTAGTGCGGATGGTTTATTCGCTGGTGTGCTCGATATGTTGACGGAGTTGAGGGGGCGCGGTTACCGCCTTGCGGTCGCTACTGGGAAGACCCGCGCGGGGTTGAATCATGCGCTTGCCGCAACTGGGACGGAGCTGTTTTTTCATTCGACCCGCTGTGCGGATGAGACGGTTTCCAAGCCGAACCCGGAAATGCTCTTTCAACTCATGTCTGAAGCCGGCATCGCCCGAGAGAGGACTTTAATGGTGGGTGATTCGCTTCATGATCTACGCATGGCTCACAATGCCGGGGTCGCTGCGGTAGGTGTCGGATGCGGTGCGAATGATTTGTTCGAGTTGGCTGAGTTTGATCCTTTGGCATGTATAGAGCGGACTACCGACCTTCTGGAAATTCTGAGCTGACGAATTACTTTGGTTTGAATCTGAGGCAAACGAAGTCGACTGAGATAACGCTATGGACCAACGCGACATGAGTGAAATCGAGCAAGAGCCGGAAACACCGACGCCTTCACCCGCATGGGAGCGCGATACGCTGGAAAAAGTGCTGTTGGCGTCTCTTGCGGAACAGCGACAGGCGAGGCGCTGGGGAATATTTTTTAAGCTGCTTATGCTGGCCTACTTTGGCGTTGCGCTTTGGTTGGTTGCACAACCGTTGTCGGATCAGCGTAGTAGGGGGGAGAAAAGTCATACAGCTGTTATTGACGTGGCGGGGATGATCGCCGCCGGGGAAAAGGCTAATGCCGATGCCATTATCGAAGGACTTAGGGCAGCCGCGGAAGCAGTTGGTGCAAAAGGGATCATATTGCGCATGAATACGCCAGGTGGTAGCCCCGTTCAGTCGGCTTACGTTTACGAGGAGATTCGACGGATAAAAAAACTAAAACCGGAGCTCCCGATTTATGCGGTGGTTGCGGATATGTGCACTTCTGGTGGGTATTACATTGCCTCCGCTGCCGATAAGATCTTCGTCAACCAATCGAGCATTGTCGGATCGATCGGCGTAATCATGGACAGCTTCGGATTCGTGGATGCTATTAACAAACTCGGTATCGAGCGCAGAGTAATGACGGCCGGAGAACACAAGGCGATTCTCGATCCTTTTTCGCCGGTCGACCCCGTGGCAAAAGAACATGTGCAATCGGTGTTAAATGCAATTCATCAACAGTTTATCGATGCCGTCCGTCAAGGGCGGGCCGGACGCCTCAAGGAGAATACTCCTGAACTGTATTCGGGGCTGGTTTGGACGGGTGACGAAGGTATTAAGCTCGGACTAGCGGATGGGCTTGGGGATGTCCGTTCTGTTGCAGAATCGGTGATCGGTGCCAAGGATATGGTCAATTACACACCGGAGGAAAATCTTTGGGACCGCGTCACAAGTCGCATTGGTATCACATTCGGCCACATGCTGCGCACTGCTGTATCGGCCGGCCCCTATTTGAACTAGGTCGGCGCAATTATGAATGAAATCGACAAGGCGTTCGAGTTGATCAAGGAAGAGCCGATCTATCGCGGATTCTTCAGTCTGTCGCGCATACGATTTAGGCATGCATTGTTTCGTGGAGGCTGGAGTGACTATTTGGATAGGGAGTTGTTTCATCGTGGCAGGAGCGTTGCCGTTATTCCCTATGATCCTGTGGCGGATCAAGTGGTGCTTATCGAGCAGTTCAGGGTCGGAGCCATGTTTGTGAATGGGGATCCGTGGTTGCTCGAAATCGTGGCGGGAGCCTTCGAACAAGGGGAAAGTCCAGAAGACGTCGCCTATCGCGAAGCCGCCGAGGAGGCGGGATGTGAAATCACTGAGCTTATTCGTATTGCCGAGTTTTTTCCGACGCCCGGCGGTTGTTCGGAAAAAATTACGCTGTATTGTGGAATCGTCGACTCACGGGGCTTGGGTGGTATTCACGGTGTTGAAGAGGAGCACGAAGATATTCTGGCTCGCGTGGCGAGCTTCGATCAAGCGATGGACTGGCTTAGTCGGGGCCGAATTGAGGCCGCTATTCCCATCATAGGTCTTCAGTGGCTCGCATTGAATCGGCATCACCTGCGGGCAAGGCATGGGTAGAGGTTTGCTGTGGGAGTGCTCTGATTCGTTTTTGCTGGTGCGTGACCTTTTCCGGTTAGGGCCGGTGCAACTATCAGAAGCGGTGAAGTTGTTAAGAAAAATAATTTGACGAGGCATGTGCCATAATTCATAATACGCATTCTGCCGCGCGCCTGTAGCTCAGTTGGATAGAGTACCTGGCTACGAACTAGGTGGTCGGGAGTTCGAATCTCTCCAGGCGCGCCATCTTGTACGGTTTGCGTGGGGTTTGACAGGGGATTGGTCTGTTTCTATAATCCCACGACTCAATTTGTTCCCCTGTAGCTCAGTCGGTAGAGCAGCTGGCTGTTAACCAGCGGGTCGGCGGTTCGAGCCCGTCCGGGGGAGCCACATTTCCATGTTGTGAGTTCTGTTCGCTTTTTGGTGTCAGGCTCGCGAGTAAGAAGTCATCGTGCGATCTCTGGGGCCGCGGGGCGGTCCTGGCAAGGTTTCTTTCTTATCCCTTCTGTCTTCTTGGGTGTCATCAGTCCGCGGCGATTGGTGTGATGGGCTGTGAAGATGCGTTGATGTGCTCGATCGTCATTGTGAGCCGGGATTGAGGGTAATTGGATTGTGGGTAGCGTCCAAGTTCGCGGTTCTGGTTTATTCCTCCGTAGATCTCGGTGCAGCTAAGAAGGGATGTTTCTCGAAGTGCCAATTTCTTTGTGTCTCGCGATTCTGGGGTTTTTAGGTTTCGGTCGCGTGATGTTGACAAGTCGGTTTTTTAGTTTTAAATTTCGCCGCTTTACCAGCGCCTTTTAACGTTTTGGGTGGGCAAGGTTTCTGGTGACGATTTTTCCGAAGGTTGAGCGAAAAAGTTTTGGAGTTTGGTAATGAGCACGATAAACCAGTTGGTTCGGAAGCCGCGAGTCAGAAAAAAAGACAAAAGCAATGTGCCGGCCCTGGACAGTTGTCCTCAAAGGCGTGGCGTATGTACGCGCGTTTATACGACTACGCCTAAGAAACCGAATTCCGCTTTGAGAAAAGTGGCTCGTGTTCGCCTGACGAATGGTGCTGAGGTGACCAGCTACATTGGTGGAGAGGGTCACAATTTGCAGGAGCACTCCGTGGTTTTAATTAGGGGTGGTCGTGTAAAAGACTTGCCGGGTGTGAGGTATCACATTGTTCGAGGTAGTCTTGATACTGCGGGCGTTCAAAAGCGTCGCCAAGGGCGGTCCAAGTACGGTGCGAAAAGACCGAAAAGTTAACTGAGTTCCAGGTTGCGTTATGTCTAGAAGAAGAGTCGCTCAAAGAAGAGAAGTTATTCCGGATCCGCGCTTCGGCAGCGAAATACTGGCTCGTTTCGTCAATATGTTGATGTTGGACGGAAAAAAGTCCGTGGCTGAAAAGGTGGTCTACGGTGCTTTGGATCACATTTCTGCCAAGACCAGTCAATCGTCCCTGGATGTGTTGACCAAGGCTCTGGAAAACGTTCAGCCCCTGGTGGAGGTCAAGTCGCGTCGCGTTGGTGGGGCTACCTATCAGGTTCCAGTTGAGGTTCGTCCGGCGCGTAGGGCTGCTTTGGCTATGCGTTGGCTAATCGATGCTGCTCGCAAGAGGAGTGAGAAGGGTATGGTCATGAGGTTGGCCGCCGAACTGCTCGATGCGAACGAGAATCGCGGATCGGCTGTGAAGAAGCGTGAAGATACGCACCGAATGGCAGAGGCAAACAAAGCATTCTCTCATTATCGCTGGTAAGCAGTGACTTCTTATCTCCAATTAGGTTAGCGAAGGTTAAAGCAGTGGCACGCACGACTCCAATCGAGAGATACCGGAACATCGGGATTTCCGCGCATATTGATGCGGGTAAGACTACCACCACAGAGCGTGTGTTGTTTTATACCGGCATAAATCACAAGATCGGTGAGGTTCATGATGGCGCCGCTACTATGGACTGGATGGAGCAGGAGCAGGAGCGTGGTATCACCATCACCTCTGCGGCGACTACGACCTATTGGCGGGGTATGGGTCTCAACTATCCTGAGCACCGTATCAATATTATCGATACTCCTGGGCACGTCGATTTTACGATCGAAGTAGAGCGTTCTATGCGCGTTTTGGATGGCGCTTGCATGCTCTACTGCGCGGTTGGTGGTGTTCAGCCCCAGTCGGAAACGGTGTGGCGCCAGGCTACGAAATATGGCGTTCCCCGCATCGCGTTCGTAAACAAAATGGATCGGACGGGGGCGGACTTTTTTAAGGTTTATAAGCAGATGCGTGAGCGTCTGCGCGCGAACCCGGTTCCGATTCAAATTCCCGTTGGTGCTGAAGATTCGTTCAAAGGCGTAATCGACCTTGTGAAGATGAAGGCTATTGTGTGGAACGAAGAAGACCACGGCGCGACGTTTGTGTATGCGGACATTCCCGCAGAGCTCGCGGACGCTGCTGTTGAGTGGCGGGAAAAGATGGTCGAGGCTGCGGCCGAGGCTGACGAAGAGTTGATGAATAAATATCTGGAGCAGGGTGAGCTCTCTGAAGACGAGATTAAAGGCGGGCTCCGTAAGCGGACTATCGGCCTCGAAATCGTTCCAATGCTCTGTGGCTCCGCCTTCAAGAACAAGGGTGTGCAGGCCATGTTGGACGCGGTTGTCGACTATCTGCCGTCCCCGGTGGATGTGCCTCCTATAAAAGGAGCGGATGCGGATTCCGGGCAGCCTGTTGAGCGCAGATCGGAAGATAATGAGCCGTTTTCGGCGCTTGCGTTCAAAATTATGACCGACCCGTTCGTGGGTACCCTGACCTTTGTTCGGGTTTATTCGGGTGTATTGAGCTCCGGCGATAGCGTAATTAATTCGCAATCCGGAAACAAAGAGCGCATCGGTCGATTGTTGCGCATGCATGCCAATACCCGTGAGGAGATAAAAGAGATTCGCGCTGGCGACATTGCTGCCTGCGTCGGCTTGAAGGATATTGTTACCGGGACGACCCTTTCGGCTGTGGATAAGCCGGTGGTTCTCGAGCGAATGGAGTTCCCTGAGCCGGTAATATCGGTTGCGGTGGAGCCGAAAACCAAGAGTGACCAGGAAAAGATGGGGCTCGCGCTGCAGCGACTGGCTCAGGAAGATCCGTCTTTTCGCGTTCACACTGACGAAGAGTCGGGGCAGACCATTATCTCCGGCATGGGGGAGTTGCACCTGGAGATTATCGTCGACCGAATGAAGCGCGAGTTTAAGGTTGAAGCCAACGTGGGTGCGCCCCAGGTGGCCTACCGGGAAACCATCCGCAAGTCGGTCGAGCAAGAGGGGAAATACATTCGCCAGACCGGTGGGCGCGGTCAGTATGGGCACGTGTGGTTGCGGATCGAGCCGTTAGAGACTGGCGGTTACGAGTTTGTCAACGGGATCGTAGGCGGCGTTGTTCCGAAGGAATATATTCCGGCAGTGGATAAAGGTGTGCAAGAGCAACTGCAAAATGGTATATTAGCCGGCTACCCCGTTGTTGACGTAAAAGTCACGCTGTTCGACGGTTCGTACCACGACGTAGACTCCAGCGAAATGGCATTTAAGATCGCTGGCTCGATGTGTTTCAAAGAGGGTGCCCGTAAGGCCAATCCGGTCCTGCTTGAGCCCATCATGAGTGTGGACGTCGAGACGCCGGAGGATTATATGGGTGATGTCGTGGGTGACTTGAACAGGCGGCGCGGCATGGTGCTCGGGATGGAAGATAATGCCGGCATCAAGGTGCTGAAGGCGGAAGTTCCCTTGGCGGAAATGTTTGGTTATTCGACCACTCTGCGCTCATTAAGTCAGGGTCGAGCCACTTACTCGATGGAATTCAAGAAATACCAAGAAGCCCCTGCGAACATTGCGGACGCGGTGATTAAGAAGGCATCTGTGGGTTAATGTTTAGAAAATAAGAAGTAGCGAGGTATCCAGGTCGTGTCCAAAGAGAAATTTACGCGCACAAAGCCGCATGTGAACGTCGGGACGATTGGTCACGTTGACCATGGCAAGACGACCCTGACGGCGGCTCTGACCAAGGTGGGTGCGGAGCGCTTTGGTGGCGAATTCAAGGCATACGATCAGATCGATGCGGCGCCGGAAGAGCGGGCGCGCGGCATTACGATCGCGACGGCGCACGTGGAATATGAATCCCCCACACGACACTATGCGCACGTCGACTGCCCCGGTCACGCCGACTACGTCAAGAACATGATTACCGGTGCGGCGCAGATGGATGGTGCCATTCTAGTGTGCTCGGCCGCGGATGGTCCGATGCCGCAGACCCGTGAGCACATCCTGTTGGCGCGTCAGGTTGGGGTGCCCTATATCGTGGTCTTTCTGAACAAGGCCGATATGGTGGATGATCCCGAGCTGCTCGAATTGGTCGAGATGGAAGTGCGCGAGCTGCTGTCCAAGTACGATTTCCCCGGAGACGACACTCCGATCGTGCGTGGCTCGGCGCTGAAGGCGCTGGAAGGGGATCAGGGCGAGATCGGTGTGCCGGCGATTTTGAAGCTGGTGGATGCGCTCGATGCGTATATTCCGGAGCCGAAGCGCGACATTGAGAAGCCGTTCCTGATGCCGATCGAAGACGTGTTCTCGATTTCGGGGCGCGGCACGGTGGTGACGGGGCGGATCGAGCGCGGCAAGGTCAAGGTTGGGGACGAGATTTCCATTGTTGGTCTGCGTGAGACCACCAAGACTACCTGCACCGGTGTCGAGATGTTCCGGAAGCTCCTGGACGAAGGGGTGGCGGGCGATAACGTTGGGGTGTTGCTGCGCGGCACCAAGCGGGAAGATGTGGAGCGTGGTCAAGTGTTGGCGGCGCCGAACACGATTACCCCGCACACCCATTTTGAAGCGGAGATTTACGTGTTGTCCAAGGAAGAGGGTGGGCGTCATACCCCGTTCTTCAATGGCTATCGGCCGCAGTTCTACTTCCGGACGACGGATGTGACGGGGGCGGTGGAGTTGCCGGAAGGGGTGGAGATGGTCATGCCGGGGGACAACGTCAAGATCACGGTGAAATTGATCGCGCCGATCGCGATGGAGGAAGGCTTGCGCTTTGCGGTACGCGAAGGCGGCCGGACCGTCGGGGCCGGTGTCGTGTCCAAGGTGTTGGAGTAATTCTGTGCAAAAACAGCGAATCAGGATCCGTCTGAAGGCGTTTGATCATCGACTGATCGATCAGTCTGCCAGCGAAATCGTTGAAACGGCCAAGCGAACCGGTGCCCAGGTTTTGGGACCGATCCCCTTGCCGACCAAAAAAGAGCGCTACACCGTTCTCATCTCGCCACACGTCAATAAAGACGCGCGCGACCAATACGAACTGAGGACCCATAAGCGTTTGATGGACATCGTTGAGCCGACGGATAAAACGGTTGACGCTTTGATGAAGCTCGACCTTGCTGCCGGCGTAGACGTACAAATAAAGTTGAATTGACGTATTTAGGAGCGATCGATGGCGTTAGGTTTGGTTGGGCGGAAGTGCGGCATGACCCGTATTTATGCCGAAGACGGCTCCGCAGTGCCGGTTTCCGTAATCCATGTGGAGCCGAATCGCGTCGTGCAGGTCAAGGCATTGGATACAGACGGTTACCGGGCGATTCAGGTGACCGCTGGGGTTAAGAAGAGGTCCCGTTTGTCCAGGCCGGAGGCCGGGCACTACGCTAAGGCGGGTGTCGAGGCTGGGCGCGGTTTATGGGAATTTCGTGTAGAAGAGGGCGATGCGGGTCAATACTCGGTGGGCTCCGAGGTGGGCGTAGACATTTTCCAGGAAGGGCAATACGTCGATGTTCAGGGTATGAGTATCGGTAAAGGTTTTGCGGGTGTGGTTAAGCGTCACAACTTCAGAACCCAGGATGCTACGCACGGAAACTCGTTATCGCATCGTGCGCCGGGTTCTATCGGTCAGAACCAAACGCCTGGTCGCGTTTTTAAAGGCAAACGAATGGCCGGACACCTTGGTAGTGTCACGACCACCGTGCAAAGTTTGAAGGTGTGCGCGGTTGATAAGGAGCGCTCGTTGCTTCTGATCAAGGGGGCTGTGCCAGGCGCGAAAGGTGCCGAGGTCTTAATTAAGCCGGCTGTTAAGAAGTAAAGAGGGTAATATGGGGTTGCAGATTCCATCGGCTGTCGATGGCGGCACGCCGCTCGAAGTCTCCGAGGCAGTGTTTGGGCGGGATTACAATGATTCTCTTGTTCACCAGCTAGTAGTTGCGTATTTCGCTGGAGCTCGATCCGGTACAAAAGCGCAAAAGACGCGCTCAGAAGTTAGCGGCGGCGGTGCGAAGCCGTGGCGACAAAAAGGCAGTGGTCGTGCTCGTGCCGGTACAACTCGAAGCCCTCTCTGGCGTACGGGCGGTGTTACATTCGCAGCGCGTCCCCGGTCCTATGAACAGAAACTGAACAAGAAGATGTACCGGGCTGCTATGCGGTCGATTCTGTCCGAGCTGTTGCGTCAAGGGCGGTTGTATATCAGCGATGATATTCATCCTTCGGCTCCTAAAACAAAGGAGTTTCTTCAGAAGCTTCAAGGTCTCGGATTTAAGCGAGGGTTGGTTGTTACCGATGCGCTTGATGAAAACTTGTTCTTGGCTGCGCGGAATCTCCAAGACGTGTTGGTGTGCACTGCCAGCTCCGTGAATCCGGTGGCCCTCGTACATAGCGAGAAAGTGATTTTGACGTCACAAGCAGCAAAGCAACTTGAGGTCGGCCTAGCATGAGACAGCTGGAACTAATGAGCGTCATCGAGGCGCCAATTATTTCGGAAAAGAGCACTGCGGCCGCTGAAAAAGCAGGTCAGGTTGCTTTTCGTGTAAAACGGACCGCGAGTAAACCTCAGATTAAAGAGGCCGTTGAACTCATGTTCAATGTTAAGGTGGCCTCGGTTCATGTCCTGAATGTGGGCGGAAAAGTTAAGCGATCCGGGCGGTTTATAGGTAAACGTTCCGACTGGAAAAAAGCGTACGTGAAACTGAAGCCGGGATTCGATATCGATCTGTCCGTAGCGTAGGAAAAACGCGAGAACATAGAACAGTAAATAATTGCGGGAATTTCAGATGGCGCTAATTAAATCGAAACCCACCTCGGCCGGTTCACGGTTTGTGGTTCGAGTACGGACAGAAGGTCTTCACAAGGGGAAGCCTTATGCAGGTCTCGTCGAAAAAAAGACGAGAAATTCCGGTCGAAACAATCAAGGCCGAGTGACGACGCGTCATAAAGGCGGCGGCCACAAAAAGTTTTATCGTGTGATCGACTTTAAACGGGACAAGCTGGAGATACCCGGCCGAGTTGAGCGTATAGAGTACGATCCGAATAGAACAGCTCATATCGCGCTCGTGGTTTACAAAGATGGCGAGCGGCGATACGTCATTGCGCCCAAAGGGGTGACCGTCGGGGCCGAGGTTGTCTCATCGGAGTATGCGCCCATACGCCCTGGCAACTGTTTACCGATTAGAAACATCCCCATTGGTACGCTGATTCACTGCATCGAGCTCAAGCCGGGAAAAGGTGCTCAGCTAGCACGTAGCGGAGGTGCGTCCGCGCAACTCGTTGCAAAAGAGGGTGCGTACGCAACTATCCGCCTGCGGTCGAGCGAGATGCGCAAGGTGCTTGCCGAATGCAAAGCCGTGATCGGTGAAGTTTCAAATCACGAACATAACTTGATTTCTTTAGGTAAGGCTGGAGCTACCCGATGGCGCGGTATTCGGCCTACCGTGCGCGGCGTGGCGATGAATCCCGTCGACCACCCGCACGGCGGTGGTGAAGGTAGAACTTCTGGTGGCAGACACCCGGTATCTCCATGGGGTGCGCCAACCAAAGGGTATAAGACGCGAAACAACAAACGCACCGACGCCATGATCGTGCGGGGTCGTAAGCAAAAATAGATATGAGAGGTAGAAGACGTGCCACGTTCGATTAAGAAGGGACCGTTTGTCGATTATCACCTACTTAAAAAGGTAGCGGACATGGGGCAGTCTGGGGCGAAAAAGCCCATAAAGACTTGGTCTCGCCGTTCGATGATCATCCCTGAGATGATCGGATACACCTTGGCGGTACACAATGGCCGCCAACACGTTCCAGTGCTCGTGACCGACAACATGGTGGGGCACAAGCTTGGAGAGTTTGCCCCGACTCGAACGTACAAAGGCCATCAAGCCGACAAGAAGACAAAGTGATTGGAGGCGGTGAAACATGGCAACGGTAGCGAAGCTAAACAATACGCGCGTATCTGCTCAAAAGTGCAGGTTGGTGGCCGATCAAATTCGGGGACTGAGGGTCGACAAGGCGATCGATTTACTCAGCTATAGCACGAAGAAATCTGCGCGAATTTTAAAGAAAGTGCTGGAATCTGCGATAGCGAACGCCGAGCACAACGACGGCGCCGACGTGGACGAGTTGTTAGTCAGTGTGATCGAAGTGGCCGAGGGCCCTACGCTGAAGCGCATGTCGCCACGTGCCAAGGGGCGAGCTAATCGTGTCCTCAAGCGTACATGTCATATAACGATTCACGTCTCAGAGCATCGATAAAGGATATTTATGGGGCAGAAAGTTCATCCGACCGGGATACGGCTCGGCTACATCAAAGATTGGACCTCTCGCTGGTACGCGTCCAGCAAGGACTACTCGGCGTTTCTCTTCAACGACTTGAAGGTACGGGAGTTCCTAAAAAGGAAACTTGGACACGCATCGATCAGCCGTGTCCAAATTAACCGGCCGGCGAACAATGCGCATATCACCATCCACACGGCAAGACCTGGTCTAGTCATTGGAAAGAAGGGTGAGGATATCGATGCCTTGCGTCGAGAGTTGTCATCGATGATGGGCATTCCCGTTCAGGTAAGTGTAGAGGAAATTCGTAAACCTGAACTGGACGCTCAACTCGTGGCGGAAGGCGTTGCCCAGCAGTTGGAAAAGCGAATCATGTTCCGGCGTGCGATGAAGCGCGCCGTGACCAACACTCTTCGGCTTGGTGCCGAAGGAGTGAAAATTAACGTAAGCGGGCGGCTGAACGGCGCAGAAATTGCACGTAGTGAGTGGTACCGCGAGGGACGTGTTCCTCTTCACACCTTTCGTGCCGATATCGACTATGGGTTCGCCGAGGCGAAGACAACTTACGGAGTCATCGGAGTGAAAGTGTGGATTTTCAAGGGCGAGGTTTTTTCAACCGGAGAAAGCGAATCCAAAGGCGTCGCTTCATCTGAGGTATAACCGGGGCTAGTAGACCATGTTGCAGCCGAAGAGAACGAAATATAGAAAACAGCAGAAAGGCAGAAACACAGGCCTCGCCACCAAAGGTAACCGGGTCAGTTTCGGCGAGTTTGGTCTGAAGGCCGTGGAGAGGGGAAGGATCACTGCGAGGCAAGTTGAAGCCGCGCGCCGTGCTATCACACGACATGTTAAGCGTGGTGGAAAGATGTGGATTCGCGTATTTCCCGATAAACCGATATCGAAAAAGCCGCTCGAAGTTCGAATGGGGAGTGGAAAAGGAAGCGTGGAGTACTGGGTCGCGGAGATAAAGCCTGGCACGATGCTTTACGAGCTTGAGGGAGTGAGCGAAGAGTTAGCGCGTGAAGCGTTCGAGCTTGCCGCAGCTAAGCTTCCGATAAAGACAACTTTTTCGTTTCGGACGGTCATGTGATGAAAGCCAGCGAACTTAGATCGAAAACCGAGGGCGAACTTAAAGAAATGCTGCTCGAACTTCACCGAGAGCGCTTTAACCTCAGGATGCAAAAGGCTACCGGTCAATTAACCAAATCGGATCAACTGCAAGGGATTAGGCGGGACATCGCCAGGGTAAATACGGTTCTAACCGAAAAGAGCTTTTCAGTATGAGCGAAACAGTCAAGACGTCCCGTACCATCACGGGAAGAGTTATCAGCTCCAAAATGGATAAGACGATCACGGTTCTGGTGGAGCGGTTGGTATCTCATCCAGTTTATGGAAAGTTCGTACGTCGAACGAGCAAGGTGTTGGCCCATGACGAGAATAACGAGTGTCACGAGGGTGACGTCGTAGTTGTTTCTTCCTGCCGTCCGCTATCGAAGAAAAAGGTTTGGATGCTGGACAGAGTGGTCGAGCGGACTAAATGACAACGAGAAGGGCAACGGCAATAAATAAGGGGTATCGAAGATGATTCAGATGCAAAGCAACCTGGATGTGGCTGATAACAGCGGCGCTAAAAAGGTCATGTGCATCAAGGTGCTCGGTGGTTCGCATCGCCGGTATGCAAACATCGGCGACATCATCAAGGTTAGCGTTAAGGATGCTATTCCTCGCGGACGCGTTAAGAAAGGCGAGGTTTACAATGCCGTGGTTGTGCGGACAAGAAAAGGCGTTCGTCGGACAGATGGATCGGTTGTCCGGTTCGACGGCAATGCGGCAGTGTTGCTTAACAATCAGCATCAACCCATCGGCACGCGCATTTTCGGGCCGGTTACGCGAGAACTGCGGTCCGAAAAGTTCATGAAGATCATTTCGCTCGCACCTGAAGTACTTTAACGAGGATCCTTGCGTCATGCGAAAGATTAAGAAAGGCGATCAAGTTGTAGTGCTCACCGGGAAAGACAAAGGGAAGCGGGGTGCGGTCTTGTCGGTGTCCTCGGACGATCGGGTCGTCGTCGAAGGTATCAACCTGGTTCGGAAACACCAAAGACCGATTCCGATGAGGGGAATAAATGGCGGAATAGTTGAAAAGGCTATGCCGATTCACCGGTCTAATGTGGCACTGTATAACCCGGGAACAAACAAACCCGATAAAGTGGGCTTTAAGCTTTTGGCCGACGGTAGAAAGGTTCGTTATTTCAAGTCCACGAACGAAGTTATTGACGTTTGATTTTGCGGATAACAGAAATGGCTAGGCTTCAATCTATTTACAAAGAACAGGTAGTTCCGCAGCTGATCAAGCGATTTAACTACCAATCGGTAATGCAAGTTCCGCGACTGGAAAAGATCACCCTTAATATGGGAGTAGGCGAAGCCGTAGCCGACAAGAAGATACTCCAGAACGCGATGGAAGACCTGCAAAAGATCTCCGGCCAAAAACCCATCGTAACGATCGCCAGAAAGTCAATCGCCGGGTTCAAGATCAGAGAGGGCATGCCCATAGGCTGCAAAGTAACGCTGCGGCGTGATAGGATGTATGAATTTTTGGATCGGCTTGTCAATATAGCGATACCGCGGATTCGAGATTTCCGCGGATTGAGCCCAAGGTCATTCGACGGTCGTGGCAACTATAGCATGGGTGTCCGGGAGCAGATCATCTTCCCCGAGATTGATTACGACAAAATCGACGCTATACGCGGTATCGACATAACCATTACGACTTCGGCTGGCAGCGATGACGAAGCCCGTGCGCTGTTGGAGCAGTTTAAGTTTCCGTTTAGAACATAGGAACGGCAATGGCAAAAAAATCTATGATCGCACGAGAAAAGAAGCGTCAAGCGTTGGTTAGCAAGCACTACAAAAAGCGGGCTGAGCTGAAAACCATCGTTCAGAGTGTGTCGTCGACGGATGAAGAGAAATACCAAGCGCAACTAAAGCTTCAACAGCTCCCCAGAGACGCGTCGCCGTCGCGCCTCCACAACCGGTGCAGTTTGACCGGTAGGCCGCACGGGTTCTATCGGAAGTTCGGTCTCGGACGGAATAAGCTGCGTGAGTCGGTTATGCGCGGCGATGTGCCGGGCGTGACGAAGGCAAGCTGGTAAGAGTGGATCGTCGACCCAATCACCGTCTGAGCCCAACCGTTTTGTTTACGGAGAATTTGAAATGAGTATGACCGATCCGTTGGCTGATATGATCATCCGTATAAGAAACGGGCAAGCCGCCGGAAAAAACGAAGTCGTTATGCCGTCGTCGAACGTTAAAATCGCAGTATGCCGCGTATTGAAGGACGAAGGCTACATCACGGATTATCAGGTAAGCCAGGATGCCGGGAAGGCCTCGCTTTGTGTGCAGCTCAAGTATTACAAAGGGCAGCCCGTTATCGAGCAGTTCGAACGCGTCAGTAAGCCCGGCCGTCGCATTTACCGATCGAAAGACAAGCTTCCCCTGATTCTGGGCGGGCTAGGTACGGCGATCGTGTCCACCTCGAAAGGCGTTATGACAGACAAGGATGCACGAGAGGGTGGGCATGGTGGCGAGGTCCTCTGTCTGGTGTCGTAATCGAGCATAGAGACTTATCAATGTCCAGAATAGCAAAAAATCCGGTCGCTCTTCCGAAAGGAGTGGAGGCTAGCATTTCCGGTGACGTAATCACCGTAAAGGGTGCTAAAGGTGCGCTGACTCGCAGTTTGAGTCCCAAAGTTCGAGTTGAAATCGCAGACGGTCATATATCGATTTTAGCCGATAAAGCCGATAGACAAGCTAATGCGCTTGCTGGTAGCACGCGTGCAAACATTGCGAATATGGTAACGGGCGTGAGCGTTGGCTTCGCTCGTAAATTGACGATGGTTGGCGTTGGCTATAGGGCTCAAGCGAAAGGAGACGTATTGAGTCTCTCGCTGGGATTTTCCCACCCTCTTGAGCTTACCGCTCCGGAGGGTATTACGATCGAAACGCCCTCCCAGACCGAGATTGTGGTCAAGGGGTGCGACAAACAGCGGGTGGGTCAGGTTGCTGCCGACATCAGAGCATATCGACCACCGGAGCCTTATAAGGGAAAAGGTGTTCGATACGCGGAAGAGGAAGTCGTCAGAAAAGAAGCGAAAAAGAAGTAGGTGATTGATGGATAAGAAATCGGCGAGATTGAAGCGGGCGACGAAAGCCAGAGCGATCAT
The DNA here is from genome assembly GCF_051027445.1 of Methylocaldum sp. GT1TLB. Lineage (NCBI taxonomy): Bacteria > Pseudomonadati > Pseudomonadota > Gammaproteobacteria > Methylococcales > Methylococcaceae > Methylocaldum > Methylocaldum sp. GT1TLB. The sequence continues at coordinate 2,518,988 of NZ_CP194898.1, read as the reverse complement.
CAAGTCATTAGGCGTGAATCGGCTTACCGTCCATCGGACGCCGCGTCATATCTATGCACAGGTAACGAGCGCCGATGGGGCGCTGGTCCTCGCGTCGGCATCTACGTTGCAGCCGGATATCAAGGCCAGCTTGGCGTCGACCGGAAACGTTGAGGCGGCCAAAGCGATTGGCAGGCTAATAGCGGAACGGGCGCTGTCGGCGGGAGTATCAAATGTGGCCTTCGATCGATCAGGATTCAAATATCACGGTCGTGTCAAAGCATTGGCTGACGCCGCGCGTGAAGCCGGGCTTGGGTTTTAGGGGGAGTTATGGCGAGCCTAAACGTTCAGAGCAGTTCGGCCGAAGGGTTTCAGGAAAAGTTGGTCGCGGTCAGGCGCGTCGCCAAAGTTGTAAAGGGCGGCCGTCAGTTCGGGTTCACCGCGTTAACTGTTGTTGGTGACGCGAATGGTCGGATCGGGTATGGCTTGTGCAAAGCGCGCGAAGTTCCTGTCGCGATCCAGAAGTCAATGGAGCAAGCCCGGAGAAATATGCGTAAGGTGAGCCTCAACGGTGACACCTTGCATTACGCAATCACTGCTAGCACTGGGGCTGCCAAGGTATTTATGCAGCCGGCATCTCAAGGTACCGGGATCATCGCGGGAGGTGCGATGCGCGCGGTATTCGAGGTTGTTGGCATACATAATGTGCTTGCCAAGTGTATTGGAACAAATAACCCCATTAACGTCGTTCGCGCAACGATTAAAGGACTGACGGAGATCAGAGACCCTCGTTCCATCGCAGCCAAGCGCGGGAAATTGGCAGATAATCGTTCGGGGAAAGATAAATGAGCGAGAAGCAACTCAAAGTTACGCAGATAAAGAGCGAGATCGGGCGTCTTAAGTCTCACCAGGCGTGTCTTCGCGGGCTTGGCATCAGACGTATGCACCGACCGGTATACGTTAGCGCAACACCGGCTAACTGCGGGATGATCAACAAGGTTGCGTACATGCTCAAGATTGAGGATGCTTAAATGTTCCTAAATTCGATTAGGCCGTCGGAAGGCAGCAGAAAAAAGAGAACCCGCGTCGGGCGCGGCATTGGCTCTACATTGGGTAAGACCAGCGGAAAAGGACATAAAGGCCAAAAAGCCCGAGCCGGAGGCTTTCATAAGGTAGGATTCGAAGGCGGACAGATGCCGCTTCAACGGAGACTGCCGAAAGTCGGATTTAAATCGAGAGTAAAAGCGTTCGTCGCTGAGGTTCGGTTAAACGAACTTAATCGGCTGGCTGGCGAGAAAGTCGATATCCAAGCGTTAAAGGCGGCAAATTTGGTTCCGGCGCAGGCTCGCTCTGTCAAGGTTATTGACTCGGGAGAGTTGACGTCCTCGGTGACCCTTGTCGGCATTAAAGTTACGAAGGGCGCGCGTTCAAAAATCGAAGCGGCTGGCGGCACAATCGAGGCATAAGTGAGCATCGCGAACTCCACCCTAAGCGAAAGGTTTGGTAGGCTCACAGAGCTTCGCCAACGGCTTCTCTTCGTAATCGGCGCTCTCGTCGTTTACCGAATTGGGGCACACGTTCCCATTCCTGGAGTTGATCCAAAGGCTTTGGCTGCGATGTTCGCGCAGCAAGGCGGGTCGATACTGGACATGGTGAACATGTTTTCAGGGGGCGCGCTGAAGCGCCTGAGTATATTTGCTCTTGGGATCATGCCGTATATCTCGGCTTCAATCATTATGCAATTGATGGCAGGCGTAATCCCGAAGCTGGAGCAGATAAAAAAAGAGGGTGAGTCAGGGCGGAAAAAAATCAACCAGTACACAAGGTACGGCACCGTTTTTCTCGCAACGTTCCAGGCCATCGGAGTCGGGCTTGCGCTACAAAACCAATCCGCCTCAGGTGTCCCTGTCGTTATTAGCCCGGGAATTCACTTCCTGTTTATCACGGCTGTGTCGCTGGTCTGCGGAACCGTGTTTTTGATGTGGCTTGGCGAGCAGGTTACGGAACGAGGGATTGGAAATGGGATATCTATCATAATTTTTGCCGGTATTGTGGCTGGGCTTCCGTCGGCAGTTGGCGGCACCCTCGAATTAGCGCGAACCGGTGAATTGAGCATGATGAGTATCGTCGCTCTGTTTGGTATTGCGCTAGCAGTAACGGCGCTCGTCGTGTTTGTTGAGCGGGGGCAGCGGCGGATTACCATTAATTATGCGAAACGGCAGGAAGGACGGCGGATGTATGCTGCTCACAAGAGTTTTCTGCCCTTGAAGTTGAATATGTCGGGTGTGATACCGCCGATATTTGCGTCTAGTATCATCCTATTTCCTGCAACGTTGGCGGGTTGGTTCGGAAACACTAAGAACCTTGGTTGGCTGCAGGATATCGCCACAACTTTATCACCCGGGCAACCGCTATACGTGTTGTGCTACGCCAGCGCGATCGTCTTTTTTTGCTTTTTCTATGCCGCGTTGGTGTTCAACTCGAATGAAACGGCGGAGAACCTGAAGAAATCGGGCGCGTTTATTCCGGGTGTCAGGCCTGGCCAGCAAACCGCAGCCTATATTGATGCCGTGATGACGCGTTTGACATTGGCGGGCGCCATTTACATTACCGCTGTATGCTTGCTGCCCGAATTTTTAATCGTTTATTGGAACGTGCCGTTCTATTTCGGCGGAACCTCTCTGCTGATCATAGTGGTGGTGGTAATGGATTTTATGTCACAAATCCAAACCTACATCATTTCGCACCAGTATGAAGGTTTACTAAAGAAGTCCAATATCAAGCTCAGTTAACCTGGTTTTAGAATCACGGTTTACAATCATCAGGGGAATTTTAATGAAGGTTCGTGCGTCAGTTAAGAAGATCTGCCGAAACTGCAAGATTTTGAAGAGAAAAGGGATTGTTCGCATAATATGTAAGGATGCGCGTCATAAGCAGCGCCAAGGCTAATCATTGAATAGCGTATTCTTAAATGACGTGGTATGATGCGAGATTCAGCCTAAGTCTAGAGAGTTGATGTGGAGGCAGGATAAATGGCACGAATTGCGGGAGTTAATATCCCGGATCACAAGCACCTAGTTATTTCGCTTACGGCGATTTATGGTATCGGCAGATCTAGGGCATCACTGATTTGTGAGAATGTTGGTCTGAGCCCCTCGGTTAAGGTCAGGGAACTCGGGGACAGTGATATCGAGCGCATCCGCGAGGAAGTTGCGAAGTTTGTTGTGGAAGGGGATCTTCGGCGCGAGAGCGCGATGAATATCAAGCGCCTAATGGACTTGGGTTGTTATCGTGGAATGCGGCATCGGCGAGGTCTCCCTGTTCGCGGGCAACGGACCCGTACTAACGCACGAACCAGAAAAGGTCCGCGACGGCCGATTCGCAAATAAATCTAAAGAGTGGTTTCGAGGTAAGACATCGACATGGCTGCATCTAGTCGTCCCGCAAAACGGATTAAACGAGATATTTCTGACGGAGTTGTTCACATCAGCGCGTCATTCAATAACACCATAATAACGATTACAGATCGTAAGGGTAATGCGCTCGCATGGGCAACTGCTGGGGCCTCGGGGTTTCGCGGGTCTCGGAAAAGCACGCCGTTTGCTGCTCAGGTCGCCGCAGAAAAGGTGGGAAGCATAGTAAAGGATTATGGCGTGAAGAATCTGGATGTGCGAATAAAGGGACCTGGGCCAGGCAGAGAGTCGGCGGTAAGGACGCTCAATAATATGGGATTTAAGATCACGAATATTATTGATGACACACCGATACCGCACAATGGGTGCCGTCCTCCAAAGAAACGGCGGGTATAAGCAGAGGGGCGAAAAATGGCTAGATATCTAGGGCCGAAGTGCAAGCTCAGTAGAAGAGAAGGCACGGATCTGTTTCTTAAATCGCGCGGCAAGTCGCTCGAAGGAAAGTGCAAGCTCGATCAACAGCCGGGGCAGCACGGCCAGAAGCGCGCCCGTATGTCGGACTACGCAACTCAGCTCCGCGAGAAGCAGAAGCTGCGCAGAATTTACGGCGTATTGGAGCGCCAATTCCGGAATTATTATAAGGCCGCGTCGAGCAGAAAGGGATCAACCGGCGAAAACTTGCTGAACCTGCTCGAGTCTCGTTTAGATAACGTGGTCTATCGCATGGGTTTTGCTTCCACCAGGGCCGAAGCGCGCCAGCTTGTTAGCCACAAAGCGATTACGGTTAATGGCAAGGTCTTGAATGTGCCGTCCTACCAAGTCGCGCCAGGAGATGTTGTCTCAGTACGGGAAAAGGCAAAGAATCAGCTAAGAGTTAAAGATGCACTGCAAGTTTTGGAACAGTATGGATTTCCTGCTTGGGTGGATGTCGACGCAAAGCAAATGCGGGGCGTGTTTAAGTCAGTGCCTGAACGTAGTGATCTGGGCGCTGAAATAAACGAGCAACTGGTTGTCGAGTTGTACTCCAAATAATTGTTGTTCCTAATCGATGCAAAACTACTTGGCGAATCTAATTAAACCGCGGTTGGTTGACGTCAATCCCATAGATCGAAACAGTGCGAGGATTGTAATCGAGCCTCTGGAAAGGGGGTTTGGTCATACCCTGGGCAATGCGCTGAGGCGAGTTCTGCTCTCCTCGATACCCGGCTGTGCAGTTACGGAAGTAACAATAGAAGGGGTATTGCATGAGTACTCTACGATAGATGGCGTTCAAGAAGACGTTATTGACATTCTTTTGAACCTTAAGAACCTCGCGATTCGTATACCGACCGGACAAGAGGTTACGCTTAAGATAAACAAGTCGGGTCCTGGCAAAGTTACCGCAAGCGACATAGAGCTTACCCACGATGCGGAAATTCTTAACCCGGAGTTGGAGATCGCGAATCTGACGCACTCCGGGAAGTTAAGCATGACGCTCAAAGTTGAAAAGGGTCGAGGATATCAGCCGGTGGGCGCGCGGAATTCCGGGCAGGCGGAAACCGCAGTTGGCGTGCTTAATATCGACGCTTCTTTTAGCCCGATTCGGCGCGTCTCGTATTTGGTAGAGAACGCTCGTGTCGAGCAGCGTACGGATCTAGATAAGCTTATTCTGGAGCTGGAAACTAATGGGACGGTTGATCCAGAAGAAGCGGTTCGACAAGCTGCATCGATTTTGAACGAACACCTATCGGTATTCGTTGCCCTCAAAAGTGAGGAGACGCCGAGAATCAGCGAAGAAAGGCCGCAGTTCGATCCGTTGCTGCTTCGGTCGGTTGATGATCTCGAACTGACTGTTCGCTCCGCTAATTGCTTGAAGGCGGAAAACATATTCTACATCGGCGATCTGATTCAAAGGACCGAAGTGGATTTGCTCAAAACCCCAAACCTTGGAAAGAAGTCGCTGACTGAAATTAAGGATGTTTTGGCGACGAAGGGTTTGTCACTTGGCATGCGACTTGAAAATTGGCCTCCCGAGGGTCTTAAACGTGACCAACAAGACTCTTAAATTTGTGTGGGTGTAACAAATGCGGCATCGTAATTCGGGTAGAAAACTAAATATTACCGGCAGTCACCGAAACGCCTTGTTTCGAAACCTAACTGCCTCCTTGATCCAACATGAGATCATTCAAACGACTTTGCCGAAAGCGAAAGAGATCAGGCGGTTTGCTGAGCCTTTGATCACCTTGTCGAAGAAGAATAGCGTAGCCGCACGACGCCTTGCGTTTGCGCGTATCAGAGACCGTGACGCAGTCGTAAAACTGTTCGACGAGTTAGGACCCCGATTTAAGGATCGGCCGGGTGGCTATTTAAGGATTTTGAAATGCGGTTTCCGCAGGGGCGATGCCACACCCATGGCATACGTAGAACTTGTTGATCGGTCAAACGCATAAGAGCCGGACGCCGGCTAAGGTGCAAGATTGGCCTGAATGGCCAATGTCGTTGGCCCGCTTATGCGGGCCAATTGCTCTGCAGCAAAGTAAAGTTTTCCGCATTGCCTAGCCTACTCATATAACGTAGGAGGCGGCTGAGAAAATATCGGTCGCTCATTTATACTACCGTCACCAAGCGGAATTTTCGGCATCTAACGGTGCTCTTGCGCGGGAACTCCGTCATGCAATATAAGCCCCTTATCATGGGGATTCTGAACGTAACTCCAGATAGCTTTTCGGATGGTGGCCGGTATTGTGTGCCAGCGGACGCGTTATTGCATGCGCAACGTATGGTATTAGAGGGTGCGGATATCATCGATATCGGTGGGGAGTCGACGCGGCCCGGCTCAGAGCCGGTTAGCGAAGAGGCGCAACTTAGCCGCGTCATTCCGGTCGTTCGTACTTTGCGCAGCCATTTGCCGCACAATGTGATGTTAAGCGTCGATACGACAAGAAGTCGCGTCGCAGAGGAAGCGATATCTGCTGGCGTAAACATGGTGAATGATATCTCAGCCGGTAGGGATGACCCAAGGATGTTCTCGGTAGCAGCAAAGGTTGGTGTGCCGTTGGTACTTATGCATATGCAGGGCAAGCCAAAAGGTATGCAAGATAACCCCGTGTATACGGATGTAGTCGAAGAAGTATTGGTGTTCTTAATGGAACGGGCAGAAGCTGCAATGAAAGAAGGGGTTGCGGCCGAGAACATTGTCATCGATCCTGGCATCGGGTTTGGAAAGCGGAAAGACGACAATCTGCGGTTGATTAAAGAGCTAAGTCGCTTCGTGGCGACGGGTTATAAGGTTTTATTAGGGACAAGCAGGAAGCGCTTTATGGGGGCGATCTGCGGCGAGAGTCATCCGCCGGAACTGGTGGGGGCGACGATAGCAACTACTGTTCTTGGAGTATCGGCTGGAGTGGCTTTGTTTCGCGTGCACGATGTTAAGCCCAACCGTCAGGCTGCGGATGTGACCGCGGCGGTTTTGCGGATGTGAATTGGCGGCACGATGGCGAACTGTCAGTTAGTCCCGGCGATTCGGCTAAGTTATTAAATGCAAACCGCTAAATCAGTAGGTGACGCAGTTGAGCTCAGGCTGCTTGTATGGGTATCGACTGACCCGTCCGGACGATTTGGTTGTGTTCTCCAAGATAGATCAGTGTGGGTTTATAGCCGATGAGTTCGCTCTGATTTAACCCTACGTAGGCGCATATAATCATGATGTCTCCAGGAGCAGCAAGACGAGCGGCAGCGCCATTGACAGAAATTACGCCCGATCCCTCTTGTGCGCGAATGGCGTAGGTAGTGAACCTTTGCCCGTTGTTAACATTATAAATGTGGATTTGTTCATATTCTCTGATTCCCGAGCGTTCGAGTAGCAAACCATCAATGGCACAAGAGCCCTCATACTCGAGTTCGGAGTGTGTCACTCGAGCTCTGTGTAGCTTTGCTTTGAGCATCATCGTTTGCATACGGTAAACCTGTGAGTAGGCTCGTTCGAGTCGGGGATTATCCAGAAAAAGCTAGACAGTAGCAACCCGGCGTAGAATTAGTCGGCTTGGCGAAACCATTCATTATAGGTGATTAAGGCAGAACGTCGCAAGGAAAGTGCCAGCGATCTTGTCTCTTGGCCGGAGGGGCTGTTATGGATGATTTACCTTAGGCACTGAGGTGTCAGCGGTCGCCAAGGTCGGAGTGAAACGGGATGTCGGATGGAAGTAGTGCTAGTTTTATACGGTAGGCCTAACTTATTTGATTTTGTGCGGTCTTATTTTCGTGGTTTTAATTTGCAGTGGCCAGCTCGCTCTATGTGCCCGTAAATTCTTTAACAGTAGAATATGGCAATTACCAATGACCAAGAAACGGATGCAGAGAATCGTACTGGGTCTTGGCCGGGAAAACGCCTGGTTATTTTTAACGAAGCGAATTCGGTAATATCTCTCGAGTTAACGTCACTAAAAGCATGTAGGAGTAAATTGATGGGTATCGGTATATGGGAGCTACTGCTCCTTTTCTTGATCGTACTGTTGCTGTTCGGCACCAAACGACTACGTAACATTGGCGGCGATCTGGGATCGGCAATAAAGAGTTTTCGTAGTGCGATGAGCGAGGGGGACGAAGAGAAATCCGGGAGGACGATCGACGGAGAGGCGGTCCACGAGAACAAAGACAAGACGACCTAACAACGATTCAAAAAAGCATGTTCGATATTGGCTTTTGGGAATTGGTCTTGGTAGGTGTCGTATCGCTTCTGGTGTTCGGTCCGGAGCGTCTACCCAAGGTGGCAAGAGAGGTCGCACTGTGGGTTCGAAGGGCTCGTGCAATGGCCGCTTCGGTGAGGCAAGAAATTGACCATGAGCTTCAGTTGCAAGAGTTGCGTCAATCTTTATTAGAAGAAAAGAAAAAGGTGGAGTTATTATCGACTCCGGTGCGACCTGGCAAAAAGAAAGATCGCGTGTCGATATCTGATCCGAACGAAACGGACGAAAAAGAGCCTGCTTCTAAGCACCGCGATGGTGAACTATAAAAAGTATAGTCGGGGACAGATGCAAGACACCGAGCAACCTTTTATTTCTCACCTAGTAGAACTACGGGATAGACTGCTGCGGTGCATACTCGTGGTTTTGTTTGTTTTTATGAGCATGGCCTATTTTGCCAACGAGATCTACGCTTATTTGGCAGGGCCGCTCATGAAGCATTTGCCGCCCGGTTCGCAAATGATCGCGATCGATGTCGCCTCGCCATTCCTGACACCGTTCAAGCTTACGCTGGTGGCGGCGGTTTTCCTGTCGATACCGTATATTCTTTACCAAGTTTGGGCCTTTGTCGCGCCGGGCTTATATGAGCATGAGCGCCGTCTGGTGCTGCCGCTTCTGTTTGCAAGTACAGTGCTGTTTTATGGGGGTATGGCGTTTGCCTATTATCTGGTCTTCCCTCTGATTTTCGGGTTCCTGACCGCAACGGCGCCGGCGGGAGTAGCGGTAATGACCGATATTACGCATTACCTGGATTTCGTACTAACTTTGTTCTTCGCTTTCGGGGTCTCGTTTGAGGTTCCAATTGCGACCATCGTGCTAATTTGGAGCGGCATTTCTACCCGAGAGAGCCTGTCCGAAAAACGGCCTTACATTATTGTGGCCGCTTTTGTCATCGGAATGGTGCTTTCACCTCCCGACGTGGTTTCGCAAAGTCTTTTGGCAGTGCCCATCTGGCTGCTGTTCGAGTTGGGGCTTGTATTTTCGCGATTGTTTCGGCCTAGACGCATAGAGCAGATTCCAAACCTCCAAGACGAGTAAGGTCAGACCATAGCCGTCAATCCGCTGTTGCTGACACCGATATGATTTTTCTATTTACCGATTTCGGTTCAGAGGGGTCGTATCTTGGGCAAATGGAAGCGGTGCTGCGATTGCGGGCGCCGGGAGTCGACATTGTAAATCTCGTTAGCAACGCACCCATGGGCGAGCCCCGGTGGAGTTCATATCTACTCGCAGCCCTGTGCAAACAACTTCCGACCGGTAGCGTATTTCTTGCCGTGGTCGATCCCGGCGTCGGCGGTGAACGGTTGCCGGTTGTTCTACAAGCGGATGGGCAATGGTTTGTGGGGCCGGATAACGGTCTCCTCAATACTGTGGCAGCGCAATCGGCCGAAGCGGAATGGCGGGTGATCGATTGGCGTCCAAGGATGCTCTCGTCGAGTTTCCACGGCCGCGATCTTTTCGCTCCTATCGCTGCACGCATTGCCACCCATGACTTCAGCTGGGCGAGCCACAACCATCAGAAACCGGATCTGATCGAATGGCCGTCCGATCTCGCCGAGATCATCTATTTCGATCACTACGGCAATGCCATTACTGGAATGCGGCACAGGACTGAATACTGCGGAATGACGCTCTGTGCAAATGGCCAGTCGTTACGGCAGGCTAACACATTTTGTTCGGTTCCCGCCACCCAAGCCTTCTGGTATCAAAACTCAATCGGACTGATTGAAATCGCAGTCAACTGTGGACGCGCCGATCGAGACTTAGAGCTGTCCCTCGGTACGGCCATTTCGTTCAAGGCTTAAGATTGTTGGTCGCTGGAGCGTTTAACGTCCATGTTCCTCGAGAAAAGAGAGCAAGCGTTGGCGGTTTTTCTCTTGACCAAAGGTGGCGATGTGAAATCCTTCGGTGACCCAGAGCGACTTGGGTTCGCCGGCCGCTTCGAACAGCGCGATGCTGTGACGGGCCGGCACTATGTCATCGGTTTCGCTGCAGATGATGAGCAGCGGCAATGGTGATATCTCGGCGATATTTTTGATCGGGCTATAGTCGTCCGGCATCAGCCGGGAGAGCGGATACTGTAGCGGCCACGTGATAGGGACTTGGGCCAGTTTGTCACGGGTGATTTCGCGATAGCTGGCAAAAGGCGCATCCAAAACGATCGCAGTTAAGCGTTGCCGCGCTTCCGGATTCGCGCCCGCGTAGTAGGCGCCCAAGTTTGCACCTAGGCTTTGGCCGACAAGGAAAAGGTTTCTGTTCGCTACGCGAGGCTCGCTCAAAAGCCATTGAAAGCCTGTAGCCACATCGGTCAACACTTCCGGCAGACCTGGCGAGCCGTCGGATAGTCCATAGCCGCGATAGTCGAGGAGAAACACCTGATATCCTTTTTCCGGCAGCCAGGCGACGCTATAGATGTGAGTGCTGATGTTCTGGGCATTGCCGTGGAGGAAAAATACCGTTCCGCGCGGGGCGCCGCGAGCAAACAAGAACCAGCCGTGCAATTTAATCCCGTCTGGGGTGACCAGGTTCACATCTTCGTATTTCAGGCCTAAGGCATCGGGTGTGAGCCGCATCGCCCGGTCCGGATAAAAAAGCAGGCTGGCGCATCCGGAAAGGCTAAGGGCGAACGGAATAATCAAAAGATTTCGGAAAAAGCATCGGGACACGGTAATGCTCCATCAGCGCCGGATGCAAATACGCGGCAATATTTGTTCGACTCTCAAAAATACCGCCGCACCGACAAAAGAAATTCACTCGCATAAGTACGCTCTCCCCGGTCTCGGCCGAGACGCAGGTTCAGCGCATAGTCCTTGCCTAGATTCACCGTATGGTCCAAGCGCAATCCGCCCGTGCAATACTCGTCTTCCACGATATAGCAGTCAATTCGAAAGTCCAGCAGTCCCTGCCCGCCCAGGCCGCGATACAGCCAGCCGATGCGGGGGCCAAGCCCGATATCGACGTTCGGTCGAACCGACTCGCTTACTTCAAGCGTGCCGTTCACTAGGCCGAAGATCATTCCGTCGCCGATGCTGTAGCTCAAACCGACGCCTCCGTCCAGATAGCCGACCAACGGTCGGCCGGTTTCAAGCAATTTTCGCCGGGCGCCGAGGCCGACGGACCAGGACAAGGGCTGGATAAACTCTGTGCGCGGGGTTAATGATGCGATATTGATGACATCCACGGCTTCGACGCGGAATCTCTCGTCTTCGTAATACCGGACACTGGCATCGAGAAATTTGATCTGGGCTCCCAGCCGGTAGCCGGCTAAAGGATCGGTCAGATCGTGATAGGCGGAGCGCAATCGGAATGAGCCGAACGCCGTATGATCGAAAAAACCGAAGCCGAGGTCGGCGCGCCAAGGCTTGTGCCCTTCATCATCCCGAGTGGCCGGACGCTCCGGCGGTTTTAGCGGTGAAACGTCATCGATCCGGCTTCGGGCCAGTAGGAGTTTATAACTCAGACCGGCAACACGCTCCCTCGGCAATTTGTCGGCCAACGACCGGTAGCGCAAAGACTCGTATGCCGTCTCCAGTGTAGCCGCTTGTTCGGCGGCAGACATCGGTCTAAGAGCATCGCTGTCCAGCGCGATTTTTCCATCTGCCAACTGTCTGGCCACGCGGCGTTGGTCAGACGTGAGCTGGCGGGTATGCTCGTTCAACACCGTTGCCGCGGATGGACGGTAATCCACATGCTCGACCAATCCCGCATCAACGATGGCGCGCACGGTATCCGAGGGAATGGAGCGGTAGGGAAATTTCTCCCGAAGCGCAAGAGCCGGACGCACGACATCCAGCAAGCTCAAAATACGATAAGAGCAGTTTTCTCCGATAAAGTAATAGTCGAACCGAATCGGCCGAATTTCCCAGACGTGACGGATCAGTTGCGCGGTTTCGGCGGGCGACAGGTTAAGGGAATATTCCCAAATATCGCGGTTTTCGAAGTCGCTGTATTCCTTAACTTTTTCATAAAACGGCTGTACCGAAATCACGCCCGGATAGCCACCGAACAGACCTCGGTACGCGTAGAACAATTCGTTGTCCGCCACATTCACGTCCGCCGCATAATTGATCGTATGGGCCAGCAGGCGTGCATTTTCATCCTGATTTTCGCGGTCTAGGCGCAAAAAAGTATGTCCGAACATGGATGACGGGCTGTTCAGGTAGGATGCGGGAAAGATCAGGCTTACCGAATGGGCCTTCAGGGTCTCGGTCCATTCGGAAAACGCTTTGCAGTCGTGATCCGAAGATAGCGAACCGCCGAAATCGAGCCGGCTTTTTAGCCAATGATAACGAGCGGGAAATCGGCACCGAGGGTGCTCGTCTCCGTCTCCTGGCGCAAAATAGGCTAGAAGGGTGGCGGATAATTCCGCGTCGGGATCGTGTTGACCCGTTTCGGCAAGAAAAAAGGCCGGGTCGTCCGCATCGCTGGCCCAGTCTCCGAAGGGAGTGCGCCGGTAATGGCCCAGGGCCAGCCAGGTAGGGTCGTCGTGCAGACGCATCGCTCGCGCCTGTCGAAGCAGTATCGAGGGATTTTCCGACCCAAAGGCGCGGAAAGCTGCCGTCTGAAATGTCAGAGCAACAACGAGGCATAAGAGCGACTTCACGGCGGATGAAAGAAGAGGCGCTTCATATTTCGGGGAGCGCCTCGCAAGCTAGGGATCAGCCGACGTACTTCGCCAATGCGGAGTCGGACTTCATCACGACGATCAAGGCGTCCATTACCTCGTCGCTGGTAACGGATTCTCGCGGATAAATCACGGCGAAATGTTTCTTGACCAGCGCGAAAAAGGCCAGGCGATCTTCTTTTGCGATGCCCATAACTTCGGAAAGCCCGGCAAGTGTTTCGCCGTTTCCGCGAGACATGTCCTCGGCCAGCTTGGTCATGTTGGCCCCGATGTACATGCGGCCGCCCCTGTAGCGAATGGTTTGGTTGGCGTCGCAACCGTTGGTGCCGGACGATATACCGAAAGTGTTATTGCCGAAGCTTCCATTGGTGGTAATCGCGAGTGAATGGGCGCCGACGCCGCTGTTGCCGTCGAACAGCAACGCTCCCCAGCCGCAACCACTTGCGCCATCTCCCCTGGGACCGGCTCCTTGGGTATGGCTGGTCGCGTGGGCTAGGATAGGACTGATTAACAACAAACCACCCACCACTGTCATCATCTTTTTCATTGGAATTCTCCTTGAGGTTGTTGAACTTAGATCGACACGGAGCGCGAAATGAAGCGCCATTCCCTTAATACCAGATTGTGCCGAAGCTTGTAAATTTATCTGCTGGTTTAAGTCGAGTTTGGAGCGGTTTTCAGTGTTTCAGTCCGGCAAATTGGCGCGACGTTTTGCAGGCAGGTCGTATTGCAGTAATTCTTTTAGCAAAAGCGGGAGATGGAACGCTGGCTCCAAAAGAGTTACGGTTTGTATACAGGAGAATACAGTCGCTTCATTTAAATACCTTAGCGCTTTGCGTATAGTTTTTGCGCAAAAGTCATCCTAAAAATAGCGAATAACACCCGTGCCAAACAGGCCATTAACGAAATATCAAGACAAGATCATTTCCCACGGCGCCAGCCTCCTCAGGCCGCACTATCCATTGATCGACCATTTTAGCGATGCCCGAATTATCGCTATTGATAACGGCCGTTCCATAACTTTGGGCGAATTTTTCCGGGAAGTAATCAATCTGGCGGCAAATCTCCCCGATCGTCCTTACATGGTCAATCTCTGCGAGAACCGATACCGGTTTCTTGCGGCTTTCGCCGCAGCCGTGCTTAAAGGGCAGATCAACCTGCTGCCGCCGAGCCGGGCACCTAGGGTCTTGCAGCAAGTGACGGAACACTATCCGCAGCTTTATTCCCTGGTTGACGGTCCGGATTTTCCGGAAGGACTTGATACGATTGTCCGTTACGATTGCAGCCCACGACAGACGCCACGCCAGGACGCTTACATCCCGGAGATTCCGGGAGATCGAGTAGTTGCAATCGCGTTTACGTCCGGTAGCACAGGCCAGCCGAAAGCTCACGTCAAAACGTGGCTGAGCTTTTGCGAGAGTGCGAAACTGATCGGGGCTGGCCTAGGTTTGAGGCCGGAGCAGTCGGCTAGTGTCATCGCCACGGTACCGCCGCAGCACATGTACGGTCTCGAGACCAGTATTCTTCTGCCGCTTTGCCTTGGCGGAATGGCGCTGCACTCCGGTAAGCCTTTTTTTCCGGCCGATATCCGCGCCGCTTTGGAATTGTGCCCGGAGCCGCGAATCCTCGTAACGACGCCGGTGCACATACGGGCACTGATCGAGGCCGGGGAAGATCTTCCGGAGATCGAGCTCATCGTCTCCGCTACGGCACCGCTTTCTCGCGACTGGGCAGCCAAGGCGGAAGGTCTGTTTCGAACCCGCGTGCTGGAGATTTACGGCTGTACGGAAGCGGGATCGATTGCCTCCCGCCGCACGAGTCGAGACGACATGTGGCATGCGTTCGACGGCGTGCGTTTTCAGGCGAAAGGTGGCGAATCATGGGTCGATGCCCACCATCTTCCCGGACCTGTCGTGTTGAACGATTTGATCGAATGTTGTGGTGCTCGGCAGTTCAAACTGTTGGGACGCAACGCGGATCTGGTCAACATCGCCGGAAAGCGCACCTCGCTCGATGCTCTGAATCATGTGCTGAACGAGATAGACGGGGTCCGGGACGGGGTCTTTTTTTTGCCGGATGGCCCTGAAGGGACCGTCCGCCTGATCGCGTTCGCCGTAGCTCCCGGCAAGACTAAGGAACAGCTGCTTGCAGAATTGCAGGCGCGTCTCGATCCGATTTTCCTGCCTCGCCCTTTGTATTTGCTGGACAAATTGCCTCGTTCGGAGACCGGCAAGTTGCCCCGGCAAGCTTTGGCCGAGATGGCGGAGCAATTGTCGACGATTTGACCGTGGCGTTCTGCTTCGGTACTCGGCGAGGAGTCGAAACGCTCTCCTGGGATAAAAAAAGCCCCGCAGTGTGAGCGGGGCTTCGCATTTTCGAGGACAACCAACCCGTTTATTTAACCTTGATCAGTTCTCGCCCTTCGCTGTCGAAATGGCAGATGCCTGCGACGAAATATTTACAGTCCGGCGATTGCTCGACCTTGGCACCGTCATTGGACAGCAAAATCCTCAGCGCGCAATAGTGAGCTTCGCCTTCTGCCTGTTTTTTCAGCACGATCTCGTTTTCGCTGACTGCCTTGGCTTCGCCTGAAATTTCCGCGGAGCACGATCTACGGCCTTCCTCGGCCGAACCGGTGGGCTCGAAATCCACGTCCATGGTCACCTTGATGTCGTCTCCGAATTTGCGGATTTTAAGATGCTGGACATGATCGCCCTCACGACGGATGTAATGGTCCGTGGAGGCGAAAACATTTGCCGAAAACAACAGGGCGAAAGTCAAAAACAGGCTCTTCTTCATGGTATTACCTCGTAGTTGGGATGGAACTCTCCCGAATGGATTTGCGCGTCTCGGAATTCGATCAATCGCGTAGCAGTTCGTTGATACCGACTTTACTGCGGGTTTTTTCGTCCACCTGCTTGATGATGACTGCGCAATAAAGACTATGGCTTCCATCCTTCGCGGGCAGGTTTCCGGATACCACCACCGAGCCGGCCGGTACGCGTCCGTAAGTGATCTCGCCGGTCATTCGGTTGTAGATCTTGGTACTCTGGCCGATGTAGACACCCATGGAGATGACCGAACCTTCTTCGACGATCACCCCTTCGACGATCTCCGAGCGCGCACCGATGAAGCAGTTGTCCTCGATGATGGTGGGCGCAGCCTGCAAGGGTTCCAGTACACCGCCGATACCGACGCCGCCGGACAGGTGCACGTTCTTGCCGATCTGGGCGCAGGAGCCCACCGTCGCCCAGGTGTCGACCATCGTGCCGGAATCGACGTAAGCGCCGATGTTGACGAACGACGGCATCAGCACGACACCGGGGCCGATGTAGGCGCCGCGCCGGACGGTCGCCGGCGGCACCACGCGGGCGCTCATGGCGGCAAAGTGTTCCGGCCTGAAGCCGCCGAATTTCGGTTCGACCTTGTCGAAATATTTCGTCTCGCCGCCTTCCATGATGCGGTTGTCGGAGATCCGGAAAGACAGCAGCACGGCTTTCTTGAGCCATTGATTGACGACCCAATCCCCGTTTTTCTTTTCGGCGACACGGGCGCGTCCGCTGTCCAGCAACGTCAAGGCTTCCTGAACGGCTTCACGGATCACCGCGCTGGTCGAGGTCGGAGTGAGCTGGGCTCGGTCTTCAAAGGCTTCATTGATGATGTTTTCTAGGGACATGGCTTTACTTTTCGATTTACATGGATTGAATAAACTCTCGAATGCGGTGGGCAGCCTCCACGCATTCCTCCAGAGGGGCGACCAAGGCTATCCGGACATGATTTTGGCCGGGATTGATCCCATGCGCTTCGCGGGACAGAAAACTGCCGGGCAGCACGGTCAGATTTTGCCGCGCATAAAGATCCTGCGCGAATTGGCAATCATCGCGGTGGACATCGGGCCAGAGATAGAAGCCGCCTGGCGGTATCGACAGGTCCAGATGGTCCTTCAGAACGTCGTGGACTGCGGAGAACTTCCGCCGATACGCCGCTCGGCTTTCCGTGACATGCTTTTCATCTTGCCAGGCTTTGATGCTCGCGTGCTGAACCGGCAGCGAGAGCGCGCAGCCGTGATAGGTGCGATACCTCTGGTACTGCTTGAGGATATCGGCATCCCCGGCAACGAAACCGGACCGCAGTCCCGGCGCGTTGGAACGCTTGGAGAGGCTATGAAACACGACGCAGCGCTTGAATTCCGTATTGCCCATGTCATGGGCAGACTGCAGCAAGCTTGGAGGCGGAACCGATTCGTCAAGATAAATCTCGGAATAACACTCATCCGAAGCGATGATGAAATCATGGCGCTCGGACAGATTGATGAGCGCTCTATGCGTCTCGGCGCTAATGACGGAGCCTGAGGGATTGCCGGGCGAGCAGATGTAAATCAGCTGGCAACGTTCCCAAATCTTGTCCGGCACCGATTCGAAGTCCGGCAGATAGCCAGTTTCTCGTGTCGTATTGAGAAAATAGGGTTCCGCACCGCCCAGCAGGGCTGCGCCTTCGTAGATCTGATAGAACGGGTTGGGCATCAATACCAGCGGTTGCTCGGCGGCATCGATGACACACTGAGCGAACGAGAACAGCGCCTCGCGGGTCCCGTTGCAGGGCAGTACGTGGCGTTCCGGGTCCACGCTCGCCGGAGGCAGGGAAAACCGGTGCGACAGCCAGTCCGCGATGGTTCGGCGCAGTTCCAAGAGCCCCTTGGTGGCCGGGTAATTGGCCAGCCCGTGAAGGTGCGCGATCAGGCTTTCGGCAATGAAGTGGGGCGTCGGATGCTTGGGCTCGCCTATCGAGAGCGCGATATGAGGTTTGTCGCCCGGCGGAGTAATTCCTTGCTTGAGTTCGGACAGCTTTTCGAACGGGTAGGGCTGTAGTTTTTGCAGATGAGGATTCATGCCGGACTGTTCGGTTCCAAAGTTCAGCGCCTTACCGCTTAAAAAGCGGGGCCATAGTATAAGGGCATGCGAGGGCGGTTCCAACTTGCGCGATCAAACCGCGCAAACTGTGGATGGACGGTCCGGCGTCCCGCAGCTGGACGCCGGACTGCGGCTAACCGATGCCGTTTAGCCGTGCCCGAATGAACGGCACGACTTCCTCCAGCGGAATTTGGATCGCTTCGGCATCCCGTCGCCCCTTGTATTCCGCCTGATTCGATTCGAGCAGGCGCTCGCTGACGACCACCCGATGCGGAATGCCGATCAGTTCCAAGTCGGCGAACATGACGCCGGGACGAACCTTTCGGTCGTCGAACAAGACTTCGATCCCTTCGTTCCGAAGAGAGCGGTACAGATGCTCGGCAACCTCCTGCGCCCGTTCCGATGTGTGCATGTTGATCGGCGCGAGAGCGACCTGGAACGGTGCGAGCGCTTCGGGCCAGACGATTCCCCGTTCGTCGTGGTTCTGCTCGATGGCGGCGGCGACCACGCGTGACACGCCTATGCCGTAGCAGCCCATGATCAGCGCCTGGTTTTTTCCTTCTTCGTTGAGCACCGTGGCCTGCATCGCTTCGCTGTATTTGGTGCCGAGCTGGAAGACATGCCCGACTTCGATGCCGCGTGCGATGCGGAGATTTCCTTTGCCGTCCGGGCTAGGATCGCCTTCCGTCACCTTGCGGAGGTCGTGGACATGTCGGGGCGCCGGTTGGTCTCGGTCCCAGTTGACGCCGATCAGATGGAACCCCTTCTCGTTGGCGCCGCAGACGAAATCGCTCATGGCCGGAACGGGGCGATCGGCGATGACGTTTATGGCTCCTTTCGCGCCGGGCATTTGGACCGGGCCGATGTAGCCCGCCCGAGAGCCCATGTGCTGCTCGATTTCATCGTCGGTGGCAAAGCGGAAACTGCCGAGGATCTTTCCGGCCTTCACTTCGTTGAGCTCATGATCGCCCCGCAGCAGTAACAGGCAAAACTCTTCCCACTCCCTATCGAGGTCGCGCTTGCCGATCATCACGGCGATGGCCTTGACGATTTTTTCAGCAGGGACGTTCAGGAATTCCGCTACCTCGGCAATACTGGTCTTGCCAGGGGTAGCGATCTTCTCCATGGGACGGCTCGCAGGCGCACGCGCTTCGGCGGGAGCGATAGCTTCGGCCATCTCGATATTGGCGGCATAATCGCTCCGGTCGGAAAAGGCGATGGCATCCTCGCCGGAATCGGCCAGCACGTGAAACTCATGGGACATGCTCCCGCCGATAGCGCCGGTATCGGCCAGCACCGCACGGAATCGCAGTCCCAGCCGTTCGAAGATACGGGAGTAAGTCTCGTACATCCGGTCGTAGGTTTCCTGCAAGGAGTCCTTGTCGAGATGGAAAGAGTAGGCATCCTTCATCAGGAATTCGCGAGCCCGCATGACGCCGAACCGCGGGCGGATCTCGTCCCGGAATTTCGTTTGAATCTGGTAAAAGTTGACCGGCAACTGCTTGTAGCTTTTGATTTCGCTGCGGACCAGATCGGTGATGATTTCCTCGTGAGTGGGACCTAGGCAGAAATCGCGCTCGTGGCGATCCTTGAATCGGCAGAGTTCCGGGCCGAACACATCCCAGCGCCCCGATTCCTGCCAGAGCTCCGCGGGTTGCACCGCCGGCATGAGCACTTCCAAAGCGCCGCTGCGATCCATTTCCTCGCGGACTATGTTTTCCACCTTGCGGAGTACGCGCAGCCCCAGAGGGAGCCACGTATAAAGACCGGCGGCTAGCTTGCGGATCAGACCGGCGCGCAGCATCAGCTTATGGCTGACGATTTCGGCATCGGCCGGGGTTTCTTTGATGGTGTTGAGCGGAAATTGGCTAGTGCGCATGATGGATGGAATACGTCCAAATGAGAAATGATTCTATTGTATCGTCAGCCAGCACGGGCCGTCAGCGAAGATTGAATCGTGCAGGTCGATTTTTTGAGCGCGAGAACAGAGCGACCGGAAAACTTGCTTGTTCTTTCGTGTTTTCGCAAAATTCGGTCCTGCCGCTCCTGTTATTCCTTCATGGACTACTTTGTCGATTCTTTTTTTGCCGCGCTCCGTCTAATCTTTCAGTTCGATCCCGAGGTTTACCGAATCGTCTGGACATCGCTCGAGATCTCGCTTACCGCAACCGTTTGCGCAGCGCTTCTCGCGGTTCCGGCCGGCGTCTGGTCCGCATCTATTGAATTTAAGGGAAAGCGGCTCCTGCGGCGGAGCTTGAACGCCTTGATGGCGATGCCGACGGTTATGATCGGCCTGATTTTTTACGGGTTGTTCAGCCGTCGCGGGCCGTTGGGCGAGTTCGCTCTTTTGTACACCCCGACGGCCGTCATCATAGGCGAGGCGGTGCTGATTTTTCCGCTCATCATGAATCTTGCGATGACCGCCGTCGAATCCGCCGATCCGCGTCTGCTGCCTACGTTGCGCTCTTTAGGCGCCAGCCCGGCGCAGCAGTTCGGGCTGGTATTGTCGGAAACCCGCTTGGCCCTGTTGGTGGCGGTTGCGGCCGGTTTCGGGCGAGCCATCGGAGAAGTGGGAACGGCGATGATGTTGGGCGGAAACATCCAGGGGCTTACCCGTACCATGACGACCGCCATCGCGCTGGAGACGAGTAAAGGCGAGTTCGAGCTCGGTTTGGCTTTGGGCATGATGTTGCTGCTGGTCGCGTTTTCGGTGAATTGGCTACTGCAATCTGCGGACCGGAGTGCCGGTTGAAGCGAGCGTATTGGCTGGAGCACGTGGTTTTTGCTTATGGGGATAAGCCGGCGTTGACCATCGATCATCTGGCGATCTCCGCCGGCCGGATTACGGCGCTGATCGGTCCGAACGGCGCCGGTAAGAGCACGCTTCTCGAGCTGCTCGCTTTTCTGATTCATCCGGATGCCGGCGAAATGTATTTTTTCGGTCAGCCGGTCAGGCGAGAGGACGTTCTGGCACTTCGGCGCCGCGTCGGGTTGGTGGCGCAAAGTCCTTATCTGCTTCAGGGTAGCGTGATGGATAACGTGGAGTTGGGACTGAGGCTGCGCGGTATCGGAAAGGAACAGCGGCACCGAAGTGCGATGGATGCAATGGAGCGAGTGGGACTTGCCGGATTCGAAAAGCGATCCGTCAGGGCGCTTTCCGGAGGCGAGAAACAGAGGGTTGCCTTGGCGAGAGCGCTGGCTCCGGCACCCGAAGTGCTGTTGTTCGACGAGCCATTTACGTATCTCGATCAAAGTAATGTGCGCTTGGTCGAGCAGGTGCTCTCGAATTATGCGCGGCAAAGTGGGAACACGGTGGTGTTCAGCACCCATGAGCAGGTGCAGGGTATCGCGCTCGCCGACGAGTCCATCAGCCTTTTCGCCGGAAGATCGGTCGGGGCGCCGCTCGTCAATTTGTTTCGCGGAGCGCTACGAAACGGCGTGTTCGACACCGGCAAGCTGGCGATACAGGTGCCGCGTGCGCTGGATCAGGGATCGCATCTCTCCGTCGATCCCGAGGAGATCGTGCTCTCCCCGGAACCTCTGAATTCCAGTCTCCGTAATTCGTTTCGCGGCCGTATCATCATGATCGCGGAAGAGGCGGGGCGGGCGAGGATTACCATCGATATCGGCGAGAAACTTAACGCCCGGATTACACTCGAGTCGCTGCAAGTCCTTGGTTTGGAACTGGGGAAGGAAGTTTGGGTCAGTTTTAAAGCCACGGCGGTGAAAGTGTTTTGACCGTTCGGAGTCCGCCGCCGTGTTCTCGACGTTTTAATCAAGTCAGGAAAACGCGTATTTACGCCGTATGACGGATTGGCTATGGTGAAACCATAATTATTTACCCGGCCTATAAATATAGGCCGGGTAAATCCGGGGCAGGGATGCCCCGGCGCGGCGACAAGCCGCGTGAGCCCAGGCCGGGCGTGTACACCGGCCTGGGCGGCGGCCCGAAATACCAGGAGGGTATTTACGGGCCTGATTAATAAAATTCATAAAGCAGATAATCCGATACGCCAAAATGTGGCTACAAAAACGAATCGCGTTGAAACCGCGAGCGCGCGGTTTTCACCTAATCACCGAAGAATTGCTGGGGCTTTTGCCTGAATTGAGGAAATTTCGCATCGGTATCGCTCATTTTTTCATTCAGCATACCTCCGCGTCGTTGGTTCTCAATGAAAACGCCGACCCGAGCGTGCGGCGCGACCTGGAAACTCACCTGAGAAGTCTGGCACCCGACGGCTCGGCTCATTACACCCATACCTTGGAGGGGGAGGACGATATGCCGGCCCACATCAAATCCTGTCTGATGGGTTCCAGCGTAACCGTTCCGGTCGGCGACGGGCGATTGCTGTTAGGCACCTGGCAGGGCATCTATTTGGGCGAGCACCGTGATCTTGCTGGGTCGCGCTCGGTGGTCGCCACTTTGAACGGGGAAACGTTTTAAACCTGGAGTGATCAATGAAATTTTTGCGTTTGATGCTACTAACGGTAGTTCTGTCGCCGTTTTCGATCCGTGCCGAAGAGAGCGTATGGGACAAAGGCGTACCGGTCCTCGAGAACCCGGTGGAAATGACCGTTTATCGCAGCCCCACTTGCGGCTGCTGCGGAAAATGGCTGGAGCACATGAAAAAACATGGCTTTGCCGTGCGCGATATCAAATCCAACGATATGGACAGGATCAAGAAAGAACTGGGAGTGCCGGAGAATTTGCAATCCTGCCATACCGCGCTGGTCAACGGTTACGTAGTCGAAGGCCATGTTCCCGCTGCGGATGTCCAGAAGTTGCTGCAAGCCAAGCCCGAAGCGGCGGGATTAGCTGTTCCCGGCATGCCTGTGGGTACGCCCGGAATGGAAATGGGCGGGAAAAAGGATCCGTTCGCCGTGCTGCTCTTCGACAAGAAGGGGAGGGTGAGCACGTTTCAGGAATACCGATTTTATTGATCTCTCCTAAGAGACAGGGAGGGCCGTCATGCTACTAGCGGGCGACGTGGGTGGAACGAAAACGATCCTGGCTTTGTACGACGGGGGGCTGGAAGGACTGCCCGCATCAATATTGAGGGAGGAGACCTATCCGAGTGCGGGATATGGCTCGTTCGAGGACATCGTTAAAGATTTCTTGAGGGATCAGAGCGAACCGCTGGACGCCGCTTGCTTCGGAGTCGCGGGCCCCGTCGTCGACGGCCGCTGTCAAACCACCAATCTACCCTGGTTGATTGACGAGAGGCGCCTGATGCCCCTGCTGGGCATCTCCAAGGTGAAATTGCTGAACGACCTTCAGGCCATGGCCTTAGGTTTGCTTTGGCTGCGGTCTGACGAGTGGGTCGAGCTGAATCCCCGTGCAGTGCCCGCAACCGGCAACCGGGCGGTCATCGCAGCCGGTACCGGGCTCGGCCAGGCCGTATTGTACTGGGATGGTCATCTCTATCATGCATTGGCAACCGAAGGCGGGCATGGGGATTTTGCGTCCAACAACACCATGGAAGACGGCTTGCTTGTATATCTTCGAAACAAGTTCGGAGGGCATGTGAGTTATGAACGGATTTTGTCCGGACCGGGAATCGTCAATGTCTACGAGTATCTACGCGACATAAACTATGCGCCCGAATCGCCCGAATTGGCCGGCGCGATAAACAGGGCGGAGGACCCCGCACGGGAAATCACCACGCATGCCTTGCATCGGGGAGATGCGCTGTGTCGGGGAACTCTGGCCCTGTTCGCGCGCATTTTTGGTGCGGAGGCCGGCAACTTGGCCTTGAGGTGTTTCGCTACCGGCGGCGTGCTGGTCGGCGGCGGCATTGCGCCAAAGATTCTGCCCGCACTACAGGACGGCCATTTCATGCAAGGTTTTTGTGCTAAAGGCCGGCTTTCAGAGTTTCTCTGCGCTGTCCCGGTCCGTGTTGCCTTGAATTTTCACACTGGGTTGATCGGGGCGGCCGATTTTGCGGCACGCATGTTGCTTGAAAAGTCCTGAGACGCTTGATGGCTGGATTTCCTTAAGGCTGGTTTGGTCCTTGTAATGCAATCATCAACTTCGTATCTCAGAATTAATCGATTTCCGGAGGAGGTTCGTTATGCGTGTCGATGAAGTTCGGGAGATCGCCAAACGTATGGGCTTGGTTCCAGGCCGCATGAACAAGCGGGATCTGATCCGAAAGATCCAGATTGTCGAAGGAAACTTCGACTGCTTCGGTACGGCTCGCGATGCTGCCTGCGATCAGCATGGTTGTTTATGGCGAGAAGAATGTTTTTCACAGGCTAAAAAGGAGAATTAGGGGCTTTCAATTAATCGATAAGTTCGTTCCAAGGAAGTTGAGACGCGTAGTCGCGCTGTTTTTATGCATCTGAAACCAAGGAGAGATTGATGATCGCTGCAGAGCTATTGAATTTAGCCCGCCATGAGGGTATCCGAGACCTCGAATATTTCCGTACAGAAAAACAACTCGTGTGGGCTATCCAGCGAGCCAGGGGTAAAGCCGCATGTTTTTTGTCCGAGGATCGCATGGAGTGCAAAGAATTCGAGTGCCAGTGGCGCCGGGAATGCCTTAAGCTGGTTGCCGAATGGCGCCGGTGAGCGATCTCGGGGACCAGACCTTCCGGTCTTGGATTCGCGTGGCAAAGCGCGAACAAGATTGTCTGCATCGGGGCGGAGGCACAAACCTCCGCCTCGCTACGATATTGAGGCCGATTCAGCCGGGCTCTGATGTTCACTTTAGAATCGCGGAGATGTCGGCCTCGATAATTGTTTTTGCTGACTGATCGCTCGACAGAGTATGTGGCTCTGGGTTACACGCCAAAGCGTCGACTACGGTTAGACTAGAGAATAAGCTCGAGTCGTTCTGAGGATGGCCTGGTTCCTCCGAACGTATACAATCGTTCATAAGTTTCAAGTCTGTAGAGCTGCATACTGCTATGAGAATCGGGGTACCTAAAGAAATCAAGAATAACGAAAACCGCGTCGCGCTGACGCCGCATCAAGCATCGATACTTGTCGAGGCGGGGCACGAAGTTTTGATCGAAACGAATGCGGGGCTCGGTTCCGGATTTAAGGATGAGGAATACGTTCGGATGGGCGCTCGTATTTGCGGCGTCGAGGACGCATGGAATTCGGACTTGGTTCTCAAGGTCAAAGAGCCGATAGAACCGGAGTACCTTTTTCTCCGAAATCAGATCGTGTTTACCTTCTTCCATCTTGCGGGGGCTCCTCGCTCGCTCACTGAGATCTTACTGGAACGCCGCACTATGGCGGTGGCATACGAAACCTTGGAGGACAGATCCGGTCGATTGCCGATTCTCGCTCCCATGAGCGCGGTCGCGGGTAATATGGCGGCACTGGTCGGTGCTTATTATCTGGCCGAGTTCAATGGCGGTAGAGGGGTGCAGCTCGGCAAGGTTCTGGGCGCGAGACACGGAAGGGTGTTGATCGTAGGCGACGGGGTCGTGGCTTTTCACGCCGCGCAGACGGCGTGGGGGCTTGGGGCTCAGGTTTCTGTTGCAGGCATCGACAAGGCCAAGGGCGAGCGGATGCAGCGCGAAATTTCAGGGGAACTCGAGTTTTTTGCTTCCGAGCCGGACGTCATTGCACGCCGTATATGTGAAGCCGATTTAGTCGTCGGCGCGGTATTGCGGCACGGGGCCAAGGCAGACTACGTGGTGACCGAGAAAATGGTCGGATCGATGCAGCCCGGTTCCGTGATCGTCGACGTCAGCATCGATCAGGGCGGCTGCGTGGAAACTTCGCGGCCCACTACTCATTCAGAACCCGTTTACGAGAAGCACGGCGTCATCCATTACTGCGTGACCAACATGCCCGGCGCTTATCCCCGGACATCGACGATCGCTTTAACCGAGGCCAGCTTTCCCTATGTCCTCCAGTTAGCCAATCAGGGCTTGACGGCGTTTCGCGAAAATCCAGGGTTTGCCAAGGCCGTAAACACTTACCAGGGACATCTAACCTGCAAGCCCGTAGCCGAAACGTTCGGATTCATCGAGCGATACAGCGCATTTCCCGCATCGTGATCGTTCGGGCGGCGACGAGGCGAGTCAAGCCAAGCGAAAATCAATGCTCGTCTTCTTCGTTTAGAAAGTCGTCCAAGGTGAGATCCCGCTGATCCGGTTCATGCAAATCCGGATCGGTGTAACCGAGGTCATCGATTTCCACGTCATCGAAAGGAGCGCTCCAGTCTTCGGGGGGCTCTATAGGCGCAAAAGGCGATTCGTACCAAGAGGCAAAGTCAAATTCGCCGAGATCGCCGTTGAGATACTGGATTTCGATGGCGTCGTTTTCCTCGTCCAATGCGACAACACGAAACGATCGTCCGGTCTCGGCATCTTGATACCAGTTTTCGAGCAGCGGATCTGCAACCGTCGGCATGGCTTTATCCTCCGATTAGGCTTGGAAACATGGCTTCCAAAAGGTACGACCCATTGATCGGTCGCCGCAAGCATAGCACGAGTCTTTGACGAAAAAACGGGGTTGCGGACTCCGCTATATCTGAAACGGATGCGGAAAAACGTTTAATTTGTTCCCACCAGCGCGATGATCGCTTCGCTCAATTGGCGCTTCTGGAGTTCGCTGTTTAGCGGATGATCGCGATGGTCGGTGATATAGAAAATGTCTTCGGCTCTGCTGCCGATGGTGGAAATTTTTGCATTATAGAGGCGCACGTCACATTCCCTGAACGCTTGGCCGACCTTCGACAAAAGCCCAGGGCGGTCGGTGGCGACCAATTCCAGAATCGAATAACGGTTCTGCGGGTCGTCGTGAAAATAAATTTGAGTGGGTACCGTGAAATGTTTTATTTCCCGCGGTTCGCGCCGATGGACGCGTAGCGGTGTGCAGCTCGGTTGTAGCAGGCATGCCCGCAATCGGCTGCAAATCTGGGCCTGCCGCAGGTGATCGTTGATCGGTTCTCCAGTCTGCTCGAGGACGTGATAGCTGTTCAACACATAGCCATCGGCGGAAGTGATGATCTTGGCGTCGAAGACGGTCAATCCGAGTTGGTCCAAAACCGCCGTACTGTAAGCGAATATGAAATCCTGGTCTTTCGCATACAGGAAAATTTCCGCGCTCCCCCGCTGGCTGACCGGGCGCAACAGGACCAGGGGTAAGTCTCCCGGCTTGCAGGCGCTGATGGCCACGGTATGCCAGGCGATTTCCTCCGCCAAATAGCGCAGAAAATATTCGTCGTTAACCATCTGCCAGACTTTTTCGATGGTTCGGTCGCTGATGCCTAAGCGCCTCAGCAGAGCAAGGCTTTCCGCTTTGACCGCATTGATCTTTTCTTCTTGTTCCAGCGGTTTTGTGAGTCCTCGTCGGAATGTCCACCGCGTCGTGAGATACAGTTCCTTGAGCAGGGCGTCTTTCCACGAGTTCCACAGGTTCGGGTTGGTGGCGCGAATGTCGGCCACGGTCAAGAGATATAGATAATTCAGCGTGTCTTGGTTGCCGATGGCGGTGGCGAACTCATGAATGACGTCTGGATCGCTGATATCCTTGCGCTGAGCTGTCATGGACATGAGCAAATGGTTCTGAACCAGCCACTTGACCAGGTCGGTGTCCCGACGGCTTATGCCGTGGCGTTGGCAAAAACCCTCGGCAATGTCCGCGCCGATGACGGAATGATCGCCGCCGCTACCTTTGGCGATGTCGTGCATTAAGCCGGCAATGTATAGAAGCTCCGGTCTTTCGATGATCTGAAAAATTTCATTGCAGAGGGGATGCTCGGCTCTGTGCTTTTCTAGAGCGAATCGTCTGAGGTTGCGTACTACGAAGAGCGTATGTTCGTCCACGGTGTAAACGTGGAAGAGATCATACTGCATGCGGCCGACGACGCGGCCGAAAGCCGGGAGATACGCGGCCAGAATGCCGTAGCGGTTCATCCTCCGCAGTTGATGCGTGATGCCTCCCGGTTGGCGCAGGATTTCCATAAAAAGCCGGCAAGCTTCCGGATCGTTGCGGAAATTCTCGTCGATCAGGTAGAGATGTTGGCGAATGAGCCGGATGGTCGCGGCGCGTATGCCTAACAAGCTGGCGTTTTGCTGCAATAGGAGAAATATTTGCAGCAGGGCAAGAGGCTGTTCCCGAAAAACGTTCGGGTGCAGTGCCTCGATGTAGTTGTTGACCGCCTGAAAGTTTCTGTTGATCGGGAGGATTACGGCATCTTCATCGCGATGCAGTGCGGCTTCCTTGAACAGTTGCAATAGCATTTCGTTCAGCCGCTCCAGTCCCATGACGGTGCGGAAATAGCGCTGCATGAATTGCTCGACCGCTTGGTTGACGTCCGGATCCTGATATCCGAACTGTAGGGCCAGCTCCTTTTGATACTCGAACAGCAGGCGATCTTCGCAACGCCCGGTCAACGTGTGCAAGGCGAAACGGAGCTGCCAGAGGAAATGCTGCGCTTGCATGAGCTCGCCGTGCTCCGCTTCGGTTAGCCAGCCGTGCAGGAGCAGATCGTTCAGATTCGACGCATTGTAATGGCGCTTGATAATCCATCCGATGATTTGGATATCCCGGAGACCGCCCGGGCCCTCTTTGATATTAGGCTCCAGGTTGTAGGCCGTGTCGTGGTATTTGGCATAGCGTGCGGCTTGTTCAGCCATCTTGGCTTCGAAGAACTCTCGCGAGGACCAGAGATGTTCGGGGCCGATACGCGCCCACAGCTCCTTGAACAACGCCGAGGAACCATGGAGCAGTCGGGATTCCATGAGATTGGTGATGACCGTCACATCTTGCCGGGCCTGTTCCACGCACTCTTCGATCGTACGGACGCTGTGAGCGGGCTTGAGGCCAATGTCCCACAGCAAATTGAAGAAATCGGCCAAGCCTTGCCGGTAGGGCGGTTCTTCGGCTCGATTCGCGCCGCTGTGGTGAAAATCGAGGAGAATCAAAACATCGATATCGGAGTAAGGGTGCAGCTCGCGTCGGCCATAGCCCCCTACCGCAATAAGTGCGAGCTGTTCGGCGTCGGATCCGAGGAAATGATTCCAGCAGGCTCCGAGCAGTTCATCGATGAAATCGGAGCGCGCCTGAATCAGTTCGGCGGCTGGTATGCCGGCGTGAAAGCGCTCGGTTAGCTCCGCATTATTCTGTTGGATATGTTCTCTAAGCGACCTGATGCGCTCGGCGGACGAAAGGATATCGTCATAACGCGGCGAGTTTAAGTCGGCCGTTTTCAATCGCGTGTGCCTCTTCTTGACGCAGGGTGAGGATTTCGTAGCCATCCGCCGTAACTAAAACCGTGTGCTCCCACTGTGCGGACAGGCTGTGGTCTTTAGTTACAGCGGTCCATCCGTCGGGAAGTATTTTCACGTAGCGTTTGCCCAAGTTGATCATGGGTTCGACGGTGAAAATCATACCCGGTTCCAGCATTATTCCGGTATTAGATTTGCCGTAGTGGAGCACCTGGGGGTCTTCATGAAAGTTCCGGCCGATACCGTGCCCGCAGAACTCTTGCACGACGGAATAGCCGTGGGACTCCGCATGACGCTGAATGGCAAAGCCGATATCGCCCAACCGCGCGCCAGGACGTACTTGCTGAATTCCCAGATACATGGCCTCCTGACAGATCTTCACCAGGCGTTTGGCTCGTATGGGCACTTCACCGACCAGAAACATTTTACTGGTGTCGCCGTGATAGCCGTCCTTAATTACGGTGATGTCGATGTTGACGATATCGCCGCTTTTCAGTTTCTTCGGACCTGGTATGCCGTGGCATACCTGATGGTTCACCGAGGTGCAGATGGATTTGGGAAATCCCTTGTAATTCAGGGGAGCGGGAATGGCTTTTTGCACATCGACAATGTAGTCGTGGCAAATTTGATCCAGTTCTTCAGTCGTTACCCCGGGAACCACGAATGGCTCAATCATTTCCAATACTTGTGCAGCGAGTCGGCCCGCGACACGCATTTTCTCAATTTCGGCAGGCGTTTTCAGGATGATGCTCATCGCGAGATTCGTTGGTTCGTGTGGCGCTCGGTCGAGCGAGGATGCGGGAAAAGGGTCGGATTGTTGAATAAAGCAGGTTATGGTATAAAGCGCTGCTATTTTTGGCAATAACACACACGTATCGTCACGTCCGGCGGGGTGCCACATCCCCGTGATTTGGTCGCCGGTTGGGGTGCGTGGAGGCTCAACCCATCGCCGGTTCAATCCGGCTCAGCTCTATTAGGAGATTTGAATGTCCAATGTAACCATGCGCCAAATGCTGGAGGCCGGCGTACATTTCGGTCACCAGACGCGCTATTGGAATCCCAAGATGGCTCCGTATATTTTCGGCGCGCGGAGCAACATCCATATCATCAATCTGGAAAAGACTATACCTCTGTTCAATGAGGCCATGAAATACCTCGAACAGCAGGCGGCCAACAGAGGCAGAGTTCTTTTCGTCGGCACCAAGAGAACCACCCGCAAGGTCATCGAAGATGAAGCCAAGCGCTGTGGTATGCCTTATGTGAATTATCGCTGGTTGGGCGGAATGCTCACCAATTTCAAGACCATCAAACAATCTATCGCTCGCATGAAAGAGCTTGAAGCGATGCGGGACGACGGTCGCTTGCAGCGGTTCAACAAGAAGGAAGCGCTCGGCATGATGCGCGAGTTGGAGAAGTTGGAGCATAGTTTGGGCGGGATTCGGGATATGGACCGGCTTCCGGAGGTGTTGTTCATTATGGATGTAGGCTATGAAAAGAATGCCATCAGCGAAGCGAAAAAGCTGGGCATTCCGGTCGTCGGCATTGTCGATACCAACAACAGCCCGGTCGGCATCGACTATGTCATACCGGGCAACGACGACTCCATTCGTGCTGTTCAGCTGTATGCGCAGAGCGCCGCGACAGCCATCCTGCAAGGCAAGGCGCACAGTCTCGATTTTGCCGGAGGGGAAGACGAATTTGTGGAGATGGAGTCAAATACCGAGACGAGTTCGGATTCCGCTGCGGAAGCGGCTAGCGCATATGCCGAGTAAGGCATGCGTTTTTCGTGCCTGAATGCGTTGATACGCTCAAAACGCCTCCATCAGGGGGCGTTTTTATAAGCGTAAATGCTTGAATAGCGATGATAAGCAATTAATGATGAGGTTCGGTCAATGAATATCAGTGCCGCAATGGTGAAGGAGCTCCGCGAACGCACCGGTTCGGGGATGATGGAATGCAAGAAGGCGTTGCAGGATGCCAACGGTGATATGGAAGCCGCAGTTGAGTTGATGCGGAAAGCGGGTCTCGCGAAAGCAGACAAGAAGTCTGGCCGCACTGCCGCCGAAGGCCGTATTTCTACGAAAACGAGTGCCGATGGTAAGCGTGCGGTCATCGTGGAAATCAACTGCGAGACCGATTTCGTCGCCAAGGGCGATGATTTCGTAGAGTTCGTCAATAACGTCGTGCAAACCGCATTGGATTCGACAGCTAGTTCGCTCGACGAATTGCTCGCTACTGTGATGCCGTCCTCGGGATCCAGCGTGGAGGAAACGCGCCGGGCTATGGTTGCCAAAATCGGCGAGAATATCAATGTGCGGCGGTTCGAGAGCATTACATCGGAAAGCGGTAATATCGCGAGTTATTTGCACGGAACCCGGATCGGTGTTCTTGTCGAGTTGGTCGGCGGTGATCAGGAGTTGGGTCGGGATATTGCCATGCACGTCGCGGCTAGCAAACCCTTGTGCGTGGACGAAAAAGGCGTGCCTGCCGAAACGGTCGCCAAGGAGCGGGATATCGCCAAGGCGCAGGCTGAAGCCGAAGGGAAGCCTGCTAATATCGTCGAGAAAATGGTAGAGGGCAAGATCAAGAAATTCCTGGGGGAAGTTACCTTGCTCGGTCAACCTTTCGTCAAAGATCCCGATCAGACTGTCGGTAAGTTGCTGAGTAGCCGAGGAGCTAGCGTAGGTCGCTTTGTACGATTCGAGGTTGGCGAAGGCATAGAAAAGGTAGAAAGCAATTTCGCCGAAGAAGTGATGGCACAAGTAAGAAACAGTTAAACTTTCGTGAGTAAACCTCTGGCGGAGTGCTTTGCACGGCGACCCGTCAGGGGTTTGCGGATAACCAATCGACAACACAGAATTTGAACCGATGAGCGCGCCTAAATACACCCGAATTCTGCTGAAGTTAAGCGGCGAAGCGCTTATGGGTGAACAGGGAAGTGGTATCGACCCACAAACGATTAAGCGTCTAGCGCACGAAATAAATGATTTGTGTCAGATCGGTGTCCAGGTGGGGCTGGTCATTGGGGGCGGCAACATCATACGTGGCTCGGAAAAGGCATCAGAAGGCTTGGATCGGGTTACCGGCGATTACATGGGTATGCTGGCCACAGTCCTGAATGCCCTTGCTATGCAGGACGCCCTTGAAAAACTCGGGCAGCCGGTCCGCGTCATGTCGGCTTTGAAAATCAATCAGGTTTGCGAGGATTACATCAGGCGTCGTGCAGTCCGACACCTTGAGAAAGGGCGGGTAGTCATCTTTGCTGCGGGTACCGGCAATCCATTTTTCACGACGGATTCGGCAGCCAGCCTGCGTGCGATCGAGATCAATGCCGAGTTGCTGATTAAGGCCACTAAAGTGGAGGGGGTTTATTCGGCGGATCCGCTCAAGGATTCCAATGCGCGGTTTTACTCGAGGCTGACCTATGACGAGGCCTTGGATCAACGCCTTAATGTAATGGATGCCACGGCGCTGGTTTTGTGCCGCGACCATAATATGCCGCTGAGGGTGATGAACGTGTTCGATCCCGGGGCCGTCATGCGCGTGGTTCTGGGCGAAGATATTGGATCCTTAATTGAAACCGGTAGATAACCATGATCGACGATATTCAAAAACGGACTGCGGAACGAATGAAGAAGAGTATCGAGGCGCTCAAGCATGAGTTTGCCAAGATAAGGACCGGCCGAGCTCATCCCAGCCTCTTGGATCACATCATGGTGTCTTACTACGGCAACGAGGTACCGTTAACGCAAACGGCCAACGTCGCTGTCGAAGATGCCCGAACACTGACCGTGACCCCATGGGAGCGCAGTATGGTTCAGGCTATCGAAAAGGCGATCATGACGTCCGATTTGGGGCTGAATCCCTCGACTGCCGGTTCGGTAATCCGTGTCCCCATGCCGCCGCTTACCGAAGAACGGCGGCGCGACCTGATCAAGGTCGTGCGTCACGAAGCCGAAAATGCCCGGGTCGCGATTCGCAATATACGGCGCGATGCCAATAATGAGCTCAAGGCTGCGTTGAAGGAAAAGCAAATCTCGGAAGACCAGGAGCGACGCAGTCAAGAGCAAGTTCAAAAATTGACCGATCAGTACATTAAAGACGTCGATGGTTTGCTGAGCGAAAAGGAAGCGGACTTAATGGCAATTTAATCGGTCCCTTCCGGTCGTGTCGAAATTCGGCTCTTTCTTCAATAATTATCAGCCAGTATTCGATGGTGCCCCCGGCGAAACCGATTTCACTCAGGAACGGTTGGGCATCTCGTTTTCCAAAATGATGATCAGTTCGGAACCTAAATATGGAAGTGCCCGCTGTCCCTATCGATGATGACCGGCTGCCCCGCCATATCGCCATCGTTATGGATGGTAATGGCCGTTGGGCAAAAAAGCGTTTTCTGCCGCGTACGGCTGGGCATCGCGCCGGTGTCTCGGCAGTACGAAAGGTTATCGAACACTGTCTGAAGCGCCGAATCGAGGCGCTCACCCTGTTCGCCTTCAGCAGCGAAAACTGGCGGCGTCCTCCGCAAGAGGTGTCTCTGCTCATGGAGCTGTTTTTGACAACCTTGGAGCGGGAAACCGAAAAGCTTCATGAAAATGGCGTCCGGCTTCGGGTGATCGGCGATCGGGCGGCGTTTTCGCCCGCGCTGCAGGAAAAGATTTCGGCTGCCGAAAGGCTTACCAGTTCGAATACCCATTTGAACCTGACCATCGCGGCTAATTACGGCGGCCGCTGGGATATTTTGCAGGCTGCCCGTGCGCTGGCCGAAAAGGTCGCACGAGGCGAGCTGTGTTCCGGAGACATTAGCGCGGATGTCTTTGAATCTCAGTTGACCCTGACGGATCTGCCCGAGCCCGATCTTTTCATTCGCACCGGTGGCGAACAGCGGATTAGCAATTTCTTGTTGTGGCAGCTGGCTTACACCGAACTCTATTTCACGCCTGCCTTGTGGCCAGATTTCGACGAACAATCACTCGAACTCGCGTTGAACGACTACGCAAGTCGACAGCGCCGCTTCGGATATACGAGCGAGCAAGTCGAGGATCTGGTTCCAGAAAACGTTTGCACTAAGACAAGCGAATCCCGTTAATTTTGCTATTTACGAGACAGTCATGCTGAAAAATCGAGTCATTACCGCTTTGGTGCTGGCGCCGCTCATTATCGCCGCGATTTTATTCTTGCCCGCTGACGGTTTTGCGGTGTTTTGGGGCGCGATTATTTTAGCTGGCGCTTGGGAGTGGGCGAATCTTTCCGGTCTCGGTAGCTTATCGTCGCGTCTCAGTTTCGTCGGTGTGGTGTTCGCTTTTCTGCTTGCTGCGCGGTATTTCGCCATCGACTGGGCACCGGGTGAACTGCCTGAGTGGTTTTACTGGCCCGTAGTGGCCTGGTGGTTCGTGTGGGGAATCGCGTTCCGTCGGATACCTGAGCGTTTGGTCAAGATCCAGTATCCGCTTGCTGCGAAACTGGCCGCCGGTGCATTCGTGCTGATCACCGGTTGGATCTTGATGGTCTGGCTGCGCTTGAATTTTCGTCAGGAACAGGTTTTTTATCTGGTATTTCTCGTTTGGGCGGCCGATGTGACGGCTTATTTTGTGGGCAAGCGCTGGGGCCATACCAAGTTGCTGGAACCGATCAGTCCCGGCAAGACCGTTGAAGGGGTTTATGGGGCCTTGTTCGCTGCGGCGGTCCTGGCAATTGCGGTAGGGCTATTCGCAAAGCTCGAAGCAATCGCCCTTGCCGATTTCGTGTTCCTGTCTTTGTTTACAGTGGCCGCGTCAGTATGCGGTGACCTTTTCGAAAGCCTAGCAAAGCGCGTTCGCGGGGTGAAGGACAGTGGCGCCGTATTACCGGGGCACGGTGGAATTCTCGATCGCATCGATAGCTTGCTGGCGGCAGTTTCGATCTTTTATGCCGGTTCGTTGCTGCTCGGAGTATTTTTGACGGCGGAGTTGGAAACAAATATCGTCATTCCCGAGGAGCTGCCTGCTGAAAGTTCCGGAGACATAACGCCTCATGACGAGGAGGGGACAAACGATGAAGGTTTTGTGGAAGAAGGCGTCGTAAACGAAGAAAAATCTCCCTCGAACAAGGGAGCCCATTAAGATGAAAGGCATTTGCATTCTTGGCTCGACAGGATCCATTGGCGTCAGCACGCTCGATGTGGTTGCACGGCATCCGGATCGTTACCGGGTCGTGGCGCTTACCGCGAA
This sequence comes from Methylocaldum sp. GT1TLB, assembly GCF_051027445.1. Taxonomy (NCBI): domain Bacteria; kingdom Pseudomonadati; phylum Pseudomonadota; class Gammaproteobacteria; order Methylococcales; family Methylococcaceae; genus Methylocaldum; species Methylocaldum sp. GT1TLB. The sequence continues at coordinate 2,483,942 of NZ_CP194898.1, read as the reverse complement.
TAACAATCTGGACCGGCTTTATGAGCAATGTCAGCAGTTCCGACCTTCATATGTGGTTCTCCGTAGCGAAGGGCAGGCTGAAGAATTGAGACGGCGGCTCTGTGCTGCTGGGCTGCCGGATACCGAAGTGCTAAGCGGCACGAAATCTCTGGAAGAGGTGGCCATGTTGCCTGAAGTGGATGGCGTCATGGCCGCTATTGTCGGGGCGGCGGGGCTTTTGCCGACTTTGGCGGCGGCAAGAGCCGGCAAGACCGTATTCTTGGCGAACAAAGAGGCGCTGGTGATGTCGGGGCAGCTTTTCATGGCCGAGGTTGCCAAGTCGGGCGCCAAGCTGCTGCCGATCGACAGTGAGCACAATGCCATTTTTCAGTGCATGCCGGCAGATTACTGCGCCGGTCAGACGGCTTCCGGCGTCCGGCAGATTTTGCTTACCGCTTCCGGCGGTCCTTTTTTGCGTAAGCCATTAGATGAGTTGGACGACGTAACGCCGGATCAAGCCGTGGCTCATCCCAACTGGGTTATGGGGCGGAAAATTTCGGTCGATTCGGCTACTATGATGAACAAAGGGCTAGAAGTGATCGAAGCATGCCTGTTGTTCAACATGCTGCCTGAGCGCATTCAAGTCGTTATTCATCGGCAAAGCGTCATTCATTCGTTGGTCGATTATGTCGACGGGACGGTGCTGGCGCAAATGGGTAGCCCGGATATGCGTATTCCCATCGCCCATGCCTTAGCTTGGCCGGAGCGATTCGAGTCTGGGGCGGAACCACTGGACCTATTCAGTGTCAGACAATTGGACTTCGAGGCACCGGATGAAGCTCGTTTTCCATGTTTGAGTTTGGCTTATCAAGCTGTTCGTGCAGCCGGAACGATGCCGGCTATTCTAAATGCCGCGAACGAAGTGGCCGTTTCGTCGTTCTTGGATCGTAAGATACGGTTCACGGATATTCCAGAGACAATCAAGCATTGCATGGCGACTATTGTGCCGGGCCCCGCCAATACAATCGATGCCGTTCTCGATGCGGACCGAATCGCTCGCTCGACGGCCGAGTCATATATCAATCGGCTAGCGGTGTATTAACGCTCCCATGTTTTCGCTCCTTCATACGCTTTTTTACTTCATCGTAGCGTTAACAATCCTGATCGCCTTTCATGAGTTGGGCCATTTTTGGGCCGCGCGGAAATTAGGAGTTAAGGTTATCCGGTTTTCGTTGGGGTTCGGGAAGATTCTCTGGCGTCATCAAAGAACACCTGATAGTACCGAATTCACCGTGGCGGCGCTTCCCTTGGGCGGCTATGTGAAAATGGTGGATGAACGGGAGGGGGCGGTAGCACCGGCTGATCTGCCTTATGCTTTCAACCGTCAACCTCTAATCCGTCGCGTAGCGATTGTATTTGCAGGACCGTTCTTCAATTTCGTTTTAGCGATTCTGGTCTACTGGGCGGTTTTCATGATCGGCGAAACCGGCATGCGCCCCGTGTTGGGACCCGTGGCCGGCGGCTCGTTGGCGGCTCAGGTCGGGTTTTCAGAAGGCGACGAGATTGTGGCTGTGGCAGGTGAAGCGACGCCTACCTGGAACCAAGCCATGGGCGAATTGCTGGAGCGAATCATGGAGGGTGAAGCGATTCCCGTCGACGTCAAGACGAAGGGCGGTGAACAACTGCAGCGAACCCTGACGGTACCGGAGGAACTCGCACAGCAGCCTAATTTATTGTATCAGCGCCTGGGCATTCGTCCTTGGGAGCCGGATATTCCGCCGATTATCGATAGGGTCGAGCCGGGCGGTGCGGCGGAGAGAGCCGGGTTGCAGGCTGGCGATAGGCTGGTAAGTGTGGACGGCAGACCGATTAGGACATGGCGGGAGTGGGTGGATCATGTGCGCGCCCATCCCAACGCTTCGCTCGAAGTCGTCGTGGAGCGCGGTGGCGAGCGCTTGTCTCGCTCGGTAACGCCGACGCCGGTTGAATCGGAAGAAGGTCGTATCGGGAGAATAGGCGCTGCAGTTCAGATACCCGAGCACCTTATTGATGCAATGCAGGTAGAGTATCGTCTCGGCGTGCTTCCTGCGTTTGTGGCCGCAGTAGAAAAAACCGGCGATTACTCCGTTTTGACTTTGAAAATGATCGGGCGGATGCTGGTCGGTAAAGCAGGCATCGAAAACCTGAGTGGTCCGATCAGCATCGCTCAGTATGCCGGAAAATCGGCGAGCATAGGCTTTAGTCAATTTCTTAAGTTTCTCGCCATTGTCAGCGTCAGCTTGGCCGTGTTGAATTTATTGCCGATTCCCGTGCTCGACGGCGGACATCTCATGTTTTATCTGGTCGAGGCTGTCAAAGGCAGTCCCGTGTCGGAGCAGACGCAAGCGTTCTTTCAGCAAATCGGCTTATTCATTCTGTTATCCTTGATGAGTCTGGCATTCATTCTCGACATCGAGCGTTTGCTGACATAAATCGAAACCGAAGCAACCCACGGATACATTCATGAAAACACATCGGGGCGTCGCATTCTTGGGCATGGCGGCTCTTTTTTTCGGGCCGGCCTATGCCGACAATAAAGCCATTGAACAAGCGTTAAAGGACGCTTTGCCCGGAGTCAAGCCGGATTCGATCACACCGTCCGCCATGTCGGGGCTTTACGAAGTCGTTGTTGGGCCGAAGCTGTTCTATGTTTCGGAGGACGGTCGGTATTTGTTTCAGGGCTCGATGATCGATATTAAGGCGCGCGAAGATTTAACGGAAGGCAAGCTGGCCGACGCGCGAGTCAGTTCTCTGAAAAAAGTCGGCTCAGACAACATGATAGTCTTCAAGCCTAAGAGTTCGAAGCACTTGCTATACGTGTTCACCGATATCGATTGCGGCTACTGTCGAAAACTGCATTCGGAGATCGATCAGTATCTAACGGAAGGTATCGAGATTCGTTACCTGTTCTTCCCTCGCGCTGGCGAAGGCTCTGATTCCTACAAGAAAGCGGTGTCGGTGTGGTGTGCGGACGATCGCAACGCGGCTTTGACCAAGGCGAAGCGTGGCGAGACCATCGAAAACCGGCAATGCGACAACCCGGTAGATCGGCATCTGACACTGGGAACGCAAATGGGCGCCGCCGGAACGCCCATGCTTGTCACCGAGAAAGGGAACATACTGCCGGGATACGTGCCGGCTAGTCAATTGGCCAAGATTTTGGCTCAAGAGAGCGAAAAATAAGCGCCCATTTAGGCGTGGTCGACTCCAGCGTCTTGCTCTCAGTTCGTCAAGTCCTTTAGGGTGAACAGCAAGTCCAAGGCCTGTTTGGGCGTGATTTCTTCGGGTCTGATCGTTCTGAGCAGATCCAACGCAGGGTGAGGCTCGGCATTCGCGAAAAGGTCGAATTGCCGTGCTTCGCTTTGATGTTCCGCATAGGTCTGGTTCTCCAGAACCGTCAACTTCTTGCGCGCGTTGTCAATCACCGTTCTCGGCACGCCAGCCAGAGCAGCCACCTGGAGTCCGTAGCTCTGGTTGGCCGGGCCGTCCTTGACGGCATGAAGGAACACGACCCCATCGCCGTGCTCTACTGCGTCCAGATGGACGTTCTGTACCCCGGGGCACTCGTCAGGCAGCGTAATCAATTCGAAGTAGTGGGTCGCAAAAAGCGTGAACGCCTGGATCTTGCGTGCCAAGTAGTCGGCCGTTGCCCAGGCCAGCGCCAAGCCATCAAAGGTGCTGGTGCCGCGACCGATCTCATCCATTAGCACGAGACTTGATGATGTCGCGTTATGAAGGATGTTCGCGGTCTCGGTCATCTCGACCATAAATGTCGATCGGCCGCTGGCCAAGTCGTCGGAGGCACCGATCCGGGTGAAAATCCGGTCGATCGGGCCTATCATCGCCGCTTCCGCAGGCACGTAGCTGCCGATATGAGCCATTAAGACGATAAGTGCGGTTTGGCGCATATAAGTGGATTTCCCGCCCATATTGGGGCCGGTGATAATGAGCATGCGGCGGTCGGAGTTGAGTTCCAAATCGTTGGGGACAAACGGCGTATCGGCAACCGTTTCGACGACGGGATGGCGGCCGCCTGTGATGCGAATGCCTGGTTCCTTGATTAGTAGGGGCATGGTGAGGTTCAGGCTTTCGGCGCGCTCGGCCAGGTTGGCCAAGACGTCCAGCTCCGAGAGCCCTGAAGCGCAGTCCTGCAGCGCTTTTATCGACGTGCCAAGAATATCCAATAGCTCGTCATAAAGGGCTTTCTCAAACGCTAGGGAGCGTTCCCGTGCGCTCAGCACCTTATCTTCAAAGGCTTTTAGTTCTGGCGTGATATAGCGCTCGGCACCCTTCAAGGTTTGGCGCCGGATGTAGTCTGCCGGGACCCTGTCGGCCTGCGTGCGGGAAAGCTCGAGATAGAAGCCTTGCACACGATTGTATCCGACCTTTAGGTTTGATAGCCCAGTTCGCTGGCGTTCCCGCTGCTCGAGGTCAACCAGGAAGCGTTCCGTGTTTTGGCTGAGGTTGCGTAGTTCGTCCAGTTCCGGATGGTAACCTTCGGCAATGACGCCGCCATCGCGGATCAGCATAGGCGGGTTTTCTATGATCGCGCGATCGAGCAGTTGGTAAATTTCAGGCTGCTCTCGAATCCGCTGCCGTATGTCCGTAAGGAGCGTGCTCTCCAGGGTTTCGAGCTGATTTAAGAGCTCGGGTAGCGTACCTAACGATGCTCGCAATACCACGAGATCCCGCGGCCGCGCCGATTTGAGCGCGATGCGGGCGACGATGCGTTCAATGTCCCCGACTGATGCAAGCACATCGCGAATGGAAGCGTAATTCCTATCTTTGCGTAGTGCCTCTATGGCCTCGTAACGCTGATAAAGAATGCGTTGATCTCGTAGAGGATGATGGAGCCAGCGTCGCAGCAGGCGTCCGCCCATGGCGGTTGAGGTGCGGTCGAGTACGCCGAACAGGGTAAGATTGACCCGACCCGACGGATGAAAATCCAATTCCAAGTTGCGCCGGCTTGCCGCGTCCAGGATGATGCTTTCCTCGCCAGTTTCTGTCCGTAACCCTTGGATGTGGGGCAGCGCGCTTTTTTGGGTGTCCTGAACATATTGAAGCAAACAACCTGCGGCGGCGATCGCCGCGGGCGAACCTTCGCAGCCGAAGCCGGAGAGATCTTGAGTTTTGAATTGAAGAAGCAATCGATGGCGTGCGCTCTCGGGGTCGAAGTGCCAAGACGGTCGCCGGGTGATCCCACGCCTTGCGGCTATGGTTGGTGGTGGCGACCATTCTTCGCTGATGAGTAGCTCAGAAGGATTTAAACGCTCCAGTTCGCCGGCTAATCTCTCCAGGCTGGTGACCTGCTGAACTGTGAATCGTCCGCCGGCCAGGTCTAATCCGGCGAGACCATAAATTTCGCCGAGCTGGACTATGGCGACCAATAGATTCTCTTTGCGATCCTCCAGCAAGGCCTCTTCGGTCACTGTGCCGGGGCTGACGATGCGTACGACCTTGCGTTCGACGGGACCTTTGGAAGCGGCTGGATCTCCAATTTGTTCACAGATCGCAACCGATTCACCGAGTTTGATCAGTCGAGCGAGATAACCATCGACGGCATGATAGGGGACACCCGCCATAGGTATGCGTTCGCCGGCCGATTCGCCCCTAGCGGTCAAGGTGATGTCCAGGAGTTGTGCGGCTTTACGCGCATCCTCGTAGAAGAGTTCGTAAAAATCCCCCATTCGGAAAAAGAGAAGCTGCTCGGGGTGTTCGGCCTTGATGCGCAGGTACTGCTGCATCAGTGGGGTATGTCTGGAGAGTGTGGTTGCTTGATCGGTCATCAGAGTAGTTTATCGGATAGAATAAAGGTCTGCGATTGAGCGAATGGCTGACATATGGCGGAGGACGAAGCGTTATACGCGTTGGCGCGCGAGGTTGGGCAGATCCTGAGGCTTCAGGAGCGAGTGCTAGTCTTGGCCGAGTCTTGCACCGGTGGGTGGGTGGCCCAATGTATCACCGATGTGCCCGGAAGCTCCGCTTGGTTCGATAGAGGGTTCGTCACCTACAGCAATCAGGCGAAGTACGAGTTGCTGGGCGTGCCGAGCGAAATCATCGAAGTTTATGGCGCTGTCAGCGTCGAAACGGTGCGAGCCATGGCTGCGGGTGCCTTGAGTCATAGTGCGGCGGGCGTGGCGGCGGCCGTTAGCGGAATCGCCGGGCCGACCGGCGGTACGCCGGATAAGCCTGTGGGCACCGTATGGTTCGCTTGGCAGCGGGGCGATGGCATCTGCCGCGTAAAACACATGCAGTTCGGCGGTGATCGGCGTCAGGTCAGGCGGCAAGCGGTTAGAGTCGCGCTTCAAGGTATTCTTGATGTCTGCCGAGATTAAAACGCTTCGTTTGTTTTTCGCTCTTTGGCCAGACGGGGCGGTACGCGCTTCACTGGCGCAGCTTGTCGATACGCTCAAGCAAACGGCTACGGCTAAGTGGGTAAAGGGGGAAAATCTTCATATTACACTGGCTTTTTTGGGAGAAGTGAATGAAGATCGGTTGCCGGTGGTCAGTCAGGTTGGCGACAGCATTGTCGGACAGTCATTTGAGCTGAGTCTCGATCGAATCGAGTTTTGGCCGAAAAAGGGAATTATCTGCCTGTCGCCCCTGAGTGCGCCGGAAGCGCTGAACCATTTGGCAAACAGTTTGACTGCCGGCCTCGGTCGAATTGGGTTTGTCATGGAAAACAGGCCATTCCGGGCGCATCTGACGCTGGCCAGGAAAGCTTGCCGCGACAGTGTGTCGTCACAGACTATCGACGATCCGATCCGTTGGCGCGTGAGTTCGTTCAGTCTGATCGAGTCCCAAATTAGCCGCGCCGGCTCACTGTATCTGGTGCGGAAGAGCTGGAACCTGCCGAGTTTTCAGGCTATTCCCGACGATTCGTCTGTGAGATAATTAGTAATTATTTACAACGGTTTAGTCAGTATTAATCTAATGGACGAAAACAAAAAGAAAGCGTTGAGTGCAGCGCTTTCGCAAATCGAAAAGCAGTTTGGCAAAGGGTCCGTGATGCGGATGGGGGATGTCCCCGCAATGCGTGACCTCGAAGTCATTCCCACGGGCTCGCTGTCTCTCGATATCGCATTGGGCTGCGGCGGTTTGCCTCGCGGACGTATCGTAGAAATATACGGTCCCGAATCATCCGGCAAGACGACTCTGACGCTCGAAGTCATTGCTCAGGCTCAAAAGCGGGGCGGGGTTGCGGCTTTCGTCGATGCCGAGCACGCCCTAGACCCCGTTTACGCGGAAAAAATTGGTGTCAATCTGGACGATTTGCTGGTATCCCAGCCCGATACCGGCGAGCAGGCACTGGAAATCGCCGACATGTTGGTTCGGTCGGGCGGCGTCGACATCGTCGTGATCGACTCAGTGGCGGCTTTAACGCCTAAAGCGGAAATCGAAGGCGAAATGGGCGACTCCCATGTCGGTCTTCAGGCTCGTTTGATGTCTCAGGCGCTGCGAAAACTTACGGCCAATATCAAGCGCTCGAATACTTTGGTCATTTTCATCAATCAGATCCGCATGAAGATCGGCGTTATGTTCGGCAATCCGGAGACGACAACCGGCGGAAATGCACTCAAATTTTACGCTTCGGTTCGTCTCGATATTCGCCGTTTGGGGGCGATCAAGAATGGTGACGAAGTGGTCGGCAACGAGACTCGTGTCAAGGTGGTGAAGAACAAAGTGGCGCCTCCGTTCAGGAATGCGGATTTCGAAATTCTTTACGGCGAAGGCGTTTCCCACGAAGGCGAATTGGTCGATTTGGGCGTGAATTACGGCATTCTGCAGAAGTCGGGCTCCTGGTACAGTCTCGGAGCGGAGCGTATCGGTCAAGGTAAGGATAACGCTCGCAATTTCCTGAAAGAGCGTCCGGAGTTGGCTGAAAGCATCGAGTCTAAGATTCGTGAAAAAGCCTTCGGCAGCAGCGCCCCTGCAGTGGGGCAGGTCGCTGCGTCCGATCCGCTTGAGGAGGCCGGATCCTGAGCGACGTTCCCGACTCGTTGCAGGCGGTAAAGGCTGCGGCCCTGCGTTATCTTTCACATCGCGAATGCAGCAGTGCGGAGCTGCGGCAGAAGCTTTGCCGCAAGGGGTATTCGGAAGCCGTGGTTGAGCAAGTCGTTGCAGATCTGGCATCTCAAGGCTTGCAGAGCGATGGGCGTTTCGCTGAAGTGTTCGCGCGCAGTCGCGCCGAAAAGGGATACGGAGCGTACCGGATTAGACAGGAGTTGCGACAGCACGGCGTCGACGTGGATAAATCGCTGGAAAATGATCGGGATTGGGACGCGTTGATCCATAAAACTTATGTCAAAAGGTATGGCGAGACCATTCCGGATTCGCTCCTAGAGCGTGCGGCGCGGGAGCGCTTTCTTAGGCGACGTGGCTTCGAATCGGATCAGATCCGCCGCTTGTTCAAACGCTTGAGATATCCTGACAGCGAATAATCCTCACAAGAATAAGAATGAAACCATCGGTAGCAGCGAAATGACCAGCGCAGAACTGCGTTCACTTTTTTTGAAGTATTTCGAGGAGCGGCAACATACGGTCGTTCCATCCAGCTCGTTGATTCCGGCCGATGATCCTACTCTGCTGTTCACGAACGCGGGTATGGTTCAATTCAAAGACGTGTTTTTGGGGCGAGAAGAGCGTCCGTACGTTCGCGCGGCCTCGGCGCAACGCTGCGTAAGAGCGGGTGGTAAGCACAACGACTTGGAAAACGTTGGATATACGGCGCGCCATCATACGTTCTTCGAGATGCTGGGGAATTTCAGCTTCGGCGATTATTTCAAGCGTGATGCGATTCATTACGCGTGGGAATTTTTGACCGGGGTTTTGAAGCTGCCGGCCGAGCGGCTCTGGGTTACGGTTTACGACCAGGATAAGGAAGCCGAGGCGATCTGGCTTAACGATGTAGGCGTTGATCCAACACGGTTTGCACGCATAGGCTCTAAGGATAACTTCTGGAGCATGGGCGACACGGGGCCCTGTGGCCCTTGTACCGAAATTTTCTATGACCATGGCGAAGGGATTCCGGGAGGTCCGCCCGGTTCGCTCAACGAGGATGGCGATAGGTACATCGAAATCTGGAATCTCGTATTCATGCAGTACGATCGTGCTCCGGATGGAACGCTTACGCCATTGCCTAGGCCGTCGGTCGATACAGGTATGGGCTTGGAGCGGATTGCTGCCGTCGTTCAAGGCGTACACAGCAATTACGAAATCGACATCTTTAAGGCTTTGATAAGGGCCGCAGCGGATCTTGCGCGAGTCGGAAGCACCGACAACAGCTCGTTGAGAGTACTGGCCGATCATATTCGCTCGTGTGCTTTCCTGATTGCCGACGGCGTTTTGCCGTCCAACGAGGGGCGCGGCTATGTGCTCCGTCGTATCATTCGAAGAGCGATTCGCCACGGTTACAAGCTGGGGATTCGCGAGACCTTCTTTTACCGGTTGGTTGGTCCGCTTTGCGCTCAGATGGGTGATGCGTATCCGGATTTGGCTGCGGCGCGGTCCATGGTGGAGCAAGTCCTAAAGAAGGAAGAAGAGCGTTTTGCCGAAACCTTGGAGCAAGGGATGAGAGTTCTGGAAGCCCATCTCAAGGGGATGAGCGGCAAGACGATTTCCGGCGATGCTGTGTTTCAGCTTTATGACACCTACGGCTTTCCGGTTGATTTAACAGCCGATTTTGCCCGTGAGCATGGTCTGATTTTGGACCTGGAAGGTTTCGAGAAAGCAATGGAGGAGCAGCGGGAGCGCGCGCGCGCGGCCAGTCATTTCGGCGTCGATTACTCCCACGATGTACATCTCGACGTACGCTGTGAATTCACCGGTTATAAGAGTTCGCATGAGGAGACAGCCGTTGAGGCGGCGCTACGGGATGGCAAGCCCGTTGAGACTCTATCGGCCGGCGAGGAAGGCATTCTGATTTTGGCCAAAACTCCGTTCTACGCCGAGTCTGGTGGACAGGTCGGCGATCGAGGCATCATTCGCGCGGGCGACAATCTGTTCGAAGTATCGGATACCCAGAAGAAGACCGGCGATTTGATTCTTCATATCGGGCGAGTATTGAAAGGCGAGTTCAAAGCCGGTTCGATTTGCGAGGCGGAAGTCGATGTCGAGTCTCGCAATGCTACGGCGCTCAATCATTCCGCGACTCACTTGCTGCACGCGGCATTAAGGAAAGTTTTAGGGGATCACGTGACTCAGAAGGGCTCCCTGGTTGATCCCGACCGGTTACGTTTCGATTTTTCCCACTTTGCGCCGGTAACGGCGGAGCAAATCGAGACGATCGAACGGTTGGTGAATGAACAGATTCGTGCCAACAATGCCGTAACGGCGGAAATGATGCCGAGGGAGGCCGCCATCAAGGCGGGAGCGATGGCCTTGTTTGGTGAGAAGTATGGCGATAACGTGCGTGTCCTTCGGATCGGCGATTTTTCGACCGAATTGTGCGGCGGAATTCATGTCAAACGCGCTGGTGACATTGGCTTGTTTAAGATCGTGAGCGAAACCGGAGTGGCAGCCGGAGTTCGTAGAATCGAAGCGGTTACAGGTGAGGCCGCTGTCGATTGGATAGAGAAAAACGATCGCATCTTGCTGTCTCTCGAAGAGAGAGTGAAAGCCGGGCGGGACGCTTTGGATGAAAAAGTGAACCAGCTTCTCGAAAGAAATCGTTCTTTGGAGAAGGAATTGGACCGACTCAAAGCAAAGCTGGCGAGTGCCGCAGGTGATGATCTGGTCTCTCGGGCGATATCGGTCGACGGAGTGAAAGTTTTGGCGGCAAAAGTGGAAGAAAGCGATCCGAAAGGGCTCCGGGATATGGTCGATCAACTCAGGAATAAGCTGGGGAGTGCAGCGATCGTACTGGGGTCGGTCAAAGAGGATAAGGTGACGCTGATCGCCGGAGTAACCAAAGATCAGATAAACCGGATCAAGGCTGGGGATTTGGTTAACGCAGTGGCCGTGCAGGTCGGCGGAAAAGGTGGCGGCCGAGCCGATATGGCTCAAGCTGGAGGGACCAATCCGGCAATGCTGGACGCAGCGCTGAAGAGCGTACCGGATTGGGTGCGGCGCCATACAGCATAATCACAGACAGACTTCTCAGAAGAACATGGCCTTATACGTACACAAATACGGCGGTACGTCGGTGGGTAGTACCGAGCGAATACGACATGTCGCCGACAACATCGTCAAGGCGCGAGGGAGAGGCGAGGACATCGTTGTTGTCGTATCTGCAATGAGTGGAGAAACCAATCGTCTGGTGACCTTGGCTCAGGAGATTCAAGCGCGTCCCGAGCCGCGGGAAATGGATGTACTGCTCGCTACGGGTGAGCAGATCACCATAGCTCTTCTGTGCATGGCTCTGCACGAAAAGGGCATCCCGGCATGCTCATACACTGGCGGGCAAGTCAGAATCGTCACCGACCGCGCCCATACGAAGGCGCGTATTTTGAATATCGACACCGATCGCATCTTGAGTGATCTCGGTCGGGGCAGGGTGGTGGTGGTAGCCGGTTTTCAAGGCATCACCGAGGATGGTGATATCACCACATTGGGGCGCGGCGGGTCGGATACCACGGCGGTAGCCCTGGCTGCGGCGCTCAAAGCGAGTGAGTGCTTGATCTACACCGACGTGGATGGTGTTTACACCACCGATCCGCGCGTTGAGCCGCGCGCCAGGCGGCTGGACCGAATTACATTCGAAGAAATGTTAGAAATGGCGAGTTTGGGATCGAAAGTATTGCAGATTCGATCAGTCGAGTTCGCCGGTAAATACAATGTCCCTCTACGGGTGCTTTCGAGTTTTAAGGAAGGCCCTGGCACGTTGATCAGTTACGAGGAAGAAAACGTGGAAAAGCCGCTAATTTCCGGCATAGCGTTCAATCGAGACGAAGCTAAGCTGACCATTATGGGTGTGCCCGATCGTCCAGGCATCGCCTATAAAATCCTTGGTCCCATCGCAAATGCGAATATTGAAGTCGATATGATTGTCCAAAATATCGGAGAGGACGGCACAACCGATTTCACGTTTACAGTGCATCGCAATGACTATGGAAAAGCTTTGGACATTCTGCATAGCACTTGCGCCGAACTCGGCGCGCGCGAAGTTGCTGGTGATGACAAGATTGTCAAAGTATCCTTGGTTGGTGTCGGGATGCGCTCGCACGCCGGGATTGCCAGCAAGATGTTCGAGGCTCTTGCAAAAGAGGGGATCAATATCCAGATGATATCGACCTCCGAAATCAAGATTTCTGTAGTTTTGAATGAAAAATATCTGGAACTCGCAGTTCGGAGTTTGCACGAAGCCTTTAATCTCGATCAGTCGGTGGAAGCGGCGTGAGGTCAAATTTTCATTATAAACATAAGAAAAACTGATATAATATAGCGCTTAACCGTTTGTGTTGGTTGGCTTGGTGTTGCGGCAAGCGGCACCATTTTAAGGTAGGTCACGAGCGACCGGAAAGGAAGGATTTATGTTGATATTGACTCGTAGAGTCGGTGAGACTCTGATGATCGGGGATGATGTAACGGTTACCGTATTAGGGGTAAAAGGTAATCAGGTTCGCATTGGTGTGAACGCGCCCAAGGAAGTTTCTGTGCATCGGGAAGAGATCTATGAGCGCATAAAAAGAGAGCAGCAGGCTCAAACACCAGAAAAAACAGCTGAGCATACGGAATAAGTCGATTATAATCTCGTCAGTTTCGGAGAGATGGCCGAGAGGCTGAAGGCGCTCCCCTGCTAAGGGAGTATAGGGTCAAAAGCTCTATCGAGGGTTCGAATCCCTCTCTCTCCGCCATTCCATTAAAGCGCAGAAGATCTCGAGTGGCGATTACCCGGTTCGGGTGGGTTCGGGAGCTGCGAGTCTGTTTTCAATCTAGCCCGTATGACGCAAATCTGTTTCAATTTTGGCGCTGAGTCTTGGTTTGGCATGATTTTGGCGGCCAAGTCTTCACATAAACAGGTTTTTCGGTAAAATATCTGGTTTTTTCGGGTTGTTCTTGCATCCTTAAGAGGAAATTTAATGGTCACGATTCGTCTTGCCCGTGGTGGCGCAAAAAAGCGCCCTTTCTATCATGTCGTTGTTGCCGACAGCAGATGTAAACGAGATGGTCGTTACATTGAGCGAGTTGGGTTTTTTAACCCGATCGCTTCCGGGAAAGACGAAAGACTGCGTTTAAATGATGCGCGTGTTCAGTATTGGCTGAGTCAAGGCGCCAAGACGACCGAACGGGTTCACTCCTTGATTAAGGAATTTCGGAAAGGCGCAGACTCGGCTGCGGCTTAAATTTATTCCCGCGACACAGGTTTACAGTGGCGCGGCAGATTGTCGCCGGTGAAGTGTTGGGTGCGTTTGGCGTCCGAGGGTGGGTAAGAGTTCGCTCACATACCGATCCGCCAGACAATATCTTGAGTTATTCGCCGTGGCTGATCGGCGATGAGAAAGCTCAAAAGGAATTTAAGATCGTCGGCGGGCGCCGGCATGGGAACACGGTCGTAGCGCATCTGGAGGGTGTGGATAACCGTGACCAAGCGTTGCAGTTATCTACGCTGAATATCTTCGTTAACAGAGAACAGTTTCAGCCAACGAAGCCAGGCGAATATTATTGGGCGGATTTGATCGGGCTTGAGGTCCGTACGACATCCGGCATTAGTCTGGGTGCCGTGACCGGCATGATGGAAACCGGTGCGAACGATGTTATGACGGTTCACGGCGAGCGAGAGCGCTTGATCCCTTTTGTGGTCGGCGAATTCGTTAAGAGTGTCGACTTGAATGAGGGTGTTCTAATCGTAGATTGGGATCCGGATTTTTAGAGCCGTAGCTCAATGCGTTTCGATGTCGTTACCCTGTTCCCCGAAATGGTCGAAAGTGCCGCCAGGTGCGGTGTAACCGGGCGGGCAATCGAAAGAGGGATTGTCGATCTCAAGCTCTGGAATCCGCGGGACTGGACCTCGGATCGGCATAGAACGGTAGATGATCGTCCCTACGGCGGTGGGCCGGGCATGGTTATGAAAGTCGAGCCGTTGCGCAGTGCAATCCGTGCGGCACGAGCTGACTCGAATCTAGCCGCAAAGACGATTTATTTGAGCCCGCAAGGCGGTTTGTTGACTCAAGATGTTGTCGTTCGTCTTTCTCGGCAGCCGAGACTTGTTCTGGTTGCCGGACGCTACGAGGGAGTCGACGAGCGCCTGATCGAAGCCGAAATCGACGAAGAGTGGTCGATAGGTGACTATGTCTTGAGCGGTGGCGAGTTGGCGGTGCTGGTGATGTTCGATGCGGTGGTTAGATTGCTGCCTGGTGTTTTAGGGCATGCAGATTCGGCTGTTCAGGACTCGCACATGGCGGGGTTGTTGGATTGCCCCCATTACACTCGGCCTGAAATGCTCGATGGCCGGCGAGTTCCTGAGATTTTGCAGAGTGGAGACCATGCTGCGATCAGACGCTGGCGCTTGAAGCAGTCCCTGGGCCGAACTTGGTTAAGAAGACCAGATTTATTAGCTAAGCTTGAGCTCGATGCGGAGCAGCGGAATTTGCTGGAAGAGTTTAAACACGAATTGAAAGCCGGAACGAATTAAGGGGAATCGCAATGTCCAGTCACATTATTCAGCAACTTGAGCGCGAATGGATGAGCCAGAAAACGGTCCCGGACTTTGGTCCAGGCGACACCGTGGTCGTACAGGTGAAGGTGAAAGAGGGAAATCGCGAGCGCCTGCAGGCCTATGAAGGCGTGGTCATCGCCAAGCGGAACAGGGGATACAATTCCGCTTTCACGGTGCGTAAAATTTCTCATGGCGAGGGCGTGGAAAGGGTTTTCCAAACCTATAGTCCTCAGGTCCAGGATATTCAGGTTAAGCGCCGCGGCGACGTTCGTCGCGCGAAACTTTATTATCTCCGCAGCCGCACCGGCAAGGCCGCCCGTATCAAAGAAAAAATTTGATCGGAACGAGAAATCGCCGCGGCGATTGATGCGGGAATCGAGGACGGGCAGCGAGCGCTGCCCGTTTGTCGTATGGGGACCGAGATAAATCAGGCGCGTTTTGTGAAAACGCCATCGTTCATAAGGCATGAAGGCTGTTGGCTCGATTGAACCTCGCATTGCCGATTCGGATGGTGATCTGATCCGGCGTTTCATGAACGCCCTCTGGGTCGAAGAAGGATTAAGCGAGAACACTCAAAAAGCGTACGGAAGTGACGTCAGCCTGTTTGCCGTTTGGTTGAGCAATACGCACAAAAAATCGCTTTGCCAGGTAGAGGCGGGCGAGATAGAAGGCTACTTGGCGCTGAAATATCGTCAGAAGGCGAGTGAGCGGACCAGCGCCCGACTCCTTTCGAGCCTGCGGAAGTTTTACTTATTCGCCACTCGCGAAGGCTGCGTAGATAGAGATCCGACCGTGTCCATAGAGGCGCCTCGCATCGGGCGCCCGCTACCGAAAACGCTCACGGAGAAGGATGTGGAAGCCTTGCTGGAGGCTCCGAACACCGATGAGCCTTTAGGCTGCCGGGATCGGGTTATGCTGGAAGTCCTTTATGCCACCGGACTTCGTGTAAGCGAATTGGTCGGGCTTACGCTCGGGCAATTGAATCTCCGCCAAGGTGTCGTTCGCGTAGTGGGTAAGGGACGCAAGGATCGCTTGGTACCCATCGGCGAAGAGGCGGAAGATTGGGTGAACCGTTACCTGAAGTCGGCACGGCCGATGATCCTGAGGGGGAGACGCAGCGACGATGTGTTCGTCACGGATCGCGGAGCCGCAATGACGCGCCAGGCCTTTTGGCACCTCATTAAGCGCTATGCTTTGCTGGCCGGCATTCATAAGCCGCTTTCGCCCCATACTTTGAGACACGCTTTCGCTACACATTTGCTGAATCATGGCGCTGATCTTCGGGTGGTTCAACTCTTATTAGGGCACAGTGATTTGTCGAGCACACAAATTTATACCCACGTCGCCCAGGAGCGCTTAAAAGACCTTCACGCCCGCTGTCATCCGCGCGGTTGAAACCGTTCTGAGCTTAGCCGAGGATTTATGATTGCGAATATACATCCTACCGCCTGCATCGCTCCGGATGCCAAACTAGGGATAGGCGTTTCGGTGGGTCCTTACGCCGTGATTGAGAGCCGCACCGAAATCGGGGAAGGTTGTCGCATCGAGGCCCATGCCGTCATTCATTCGTACGTTCGCATGGGTAGGAACAACCACGTCTGTCCACAGGCGGTCATCGGCGGATTGCCCCAGGATCTGGGGTTCGATCCTCTAACGGAAACCTATGTGGAGATTGGCGACGCCAATGTTTTTCGCGAAGGCGTGACCGTGAGTAGAGCCACCCGAAAGGGCGACGCTACGCGGATCGGCGCGAATAACTATCTGATGAACAATAGTCACGTGGCACACGACTGCCGGCTGGGCGACAACAATATTTTCGCCAGCGGTGCCACACTCGGCGGCCATGTTCAGGTAGGGGACCGGGTTTTTTTCGGGGGCGGGGTCATGGTTCACCAGTTCTGCCGCATCGGTAGCTTCGCGATCTTGCAGGGACTTGCGGGTATCAATAGAGACGTTATTCCCTTTACGATGGTAGGTGGAAGACCGGGTAAGCATTATCGGCTGAACCTGGTAGGTATGCGGCGCGCGGGGATCGACGGAGAACGTCTGAAAGCCGTATCGACCGCCTACCGGCGTTTGCGGAACAAAAAGAGCCTGGACGACTTGCCGGATACGCCGGAACTGGCCTATCTTCGACGTTGGCTGGCGGAAGAATCGAAGCGCCACGGGACTTTGGGGTTTATCGATATACATGCCCGTGGTGAAGATTGAATCGGTCGATACATCGACGCATCCACTTTCTTTCTCAGTTTAAAAAGCGCCATGAGTTCACTGAAATGTGCCGTGATCGGAGTCGGTTACTTGGGGAAGTTCCACGCGGAAAAATATGCTGCACTTCCTGATTGCGAATTGGTCGCCGTAGTCGATACGGATCTGCGGACAGCCCAAGCCGTAGCGGATAAGACCGGTAGCCAGGCGCTGACTGACTACCGGGAACTGCTCGGCCGAGTCGATGCCGTGAGCATCGTGGTACCGACCAGCTTGCATCACCAAGTGGCCAAGGATTTCTTGGCGGTGGGAGCGCATGTGCTGGTGGAAAAGCCGATCACGGTGACGGTAGAGGAGGCCGATGAGCTTATCCGCATCGCCGAAGAAAAGTGCCGCGTGCTCATGGTGGGGCATCTGGAACGCTTCAACGCCGCTCTATTGGCTCTCGATCTGACCGAGGACAAGCCGATTTTTATCGAATCGCACCGTTTGGCGCCGTTCAAACCACGCGCCAACGACGTCAGCGTAGTGCTTGATCTTATGATCCACGATATCGATATCATCCTGGATTTGGTCGATTGTGAAGTCGACCGCATCGACGCCAAAGGCGTGCCGGTATTGACCGGTGACGTCGATATCGCCAACGCGCGCATTGCGTTCAAGAATGGCAGCGTGGCCAACGTTACGGCCAGCCGCGTCAGCCAGAAAGTCGAACGCAAGATGCGTATGTTCATGCCCAATGCTTATATTTCCGTTGATTTCCAAAATCGCGCGCTGACGCGCCATCGTAAAGGTGATGGCGAGATGTTTCCCGGCATACCGGAAATCGTCAGTGAAGAGTCCGTGTTCGACAACGGAGATGCTCTGATGGAGGAGATCAAGCATTTCGTCGCTTGCATCCGGAACGGACGCGAGCCTTTAGTGTCCGGGCATGCCGGACGGCGCGCTCTGGCAACGGCTACCGAAATCACCCGGCTACTCAACGCCTGACCATTCACGCCTGAATGGTTTTCCTGCCCCTGGCGCTGCGGTCGCGGGGGCATAATGTCGCTACGCAACGCTTGTCATGACAACGCCTACAGGAGAGATAGATCTCATGATCCCCATGGTCGACCTAAAAGCCCAATATCTGCAAATCAAGGACGAAATCGATCAAAGCTTGAGGCAGGTCTTGGATAGCTGCGCCTTTGTTCTGGGGCCGAACGTCAAGGCCTTTGAAGAGGAAACGGCGGCTTATCTGGGGGTCAAGCACGCGATCGGTGTCGCTTCGGGAACCGACGCCCTGCATTTGGCCCTTTTGGCAGCCGGTATCGGCGAAGGGGACGAGGTCATTACGACACCGTTTACCTTTATCGCGACGGCGGAAGCCATTCGCTACGTTGGCGCCAAGCCTGTTTTCGTGGACATCGATCCCAAGACCTTCAATATCGATCCTGATGCCATCGAGGCGGCGATCACCGAAAAGACTGCGGCCGTCATGCCGGTACACTTGTTTGGCCAGCCGGCGGACATGCAGCGGATTTCCGCGATCTGCGAAAAGCACGGGCTCAGGATGGTGGAAGACTGCGCCCAGTCGTTCGGCGCATCCATCGGCGGGCAGCAGACCGGCAGCTTCGGCGTGAGCGCCGGATTCAGCTTTTTTCCGAGCAAGAATCTCGGCTGCTATGGCGATGGCGGTTTGGTCACCACGAATGAGGATGATATCGCCGACAAGGTCAAGGTGTTGCGTAACCACGGGTCCGAGGTGCGGTACTACCACGACGTGATCGGTTACAACAGCCGGCTCGACGAATTGCAGGCGGCAATCCTGCGCATCAAGCTGCGACGTATCGACGATTTCAACCACAATCGCCGCCGTGTTGCCCATCTGTATTCGGACCTGATGGCGGATCTGCCGGTAACCACGCCTTATGAGGACGGCATAGGCGTACACGTTTACCATCAGTACACACTGCTGACCGACCGGCGCGACGCCGTCATGCAGGCACTCCAGAAGTCCGGCATCGCCTGCGCGGTTTATTATCCGGTGCCGTTGCATCGGCAGAAGGTATTTGCCGAAGAGTGTGCCGGGCTAACTCTGCCGGTCACGGAAGCGGTCGCGGCGCGTTGCCTGTCCTTGCCCATTTACCCCGAACTTCAGGAAGCCGATGTCCGCCGCATCGAGTCGGTCATCCGTGCGGCTTTGAATGACTGAGCGCTCGCCTCTCGTCATGTTGAGCGCCGGAGAAGCGTCCGGCGACCTCCATGCCGCCCATCTATTTCGGGAGCTCAAAAAACTCATCCCGAACCTCCGCGGCATCGGCATGGGCGGCGTCAGAATGCGCGAGGCGGGGATTGAACTCCGTTGCGACTCCACCCATCTCGCCGTCATCGGGCTCGCCGAAGTGGCCAAGCATTACGGTGAAATTCGGCGAGCGCTCCGTTCGATGCAGCAGATAGCTTGCGAAGAGAAACCGGATTTGCTGATCTGTGTCGACTACAAGGAGTTCAACTTTCGTTTGGCGCGGAAGGCAAAGGAATGCGGCGTCAAAGTCCTGTTCTATGTGAGTCCGCAGGTTTGGGCTTGGCGCCCTGGGCGGGTGAAGAGCTACGGCCGGATCGTGGACCACATGGCGGTGATATTCCCGTTCGAAGTGCCGTTCTACGAGGCCTATAAAATACCGGTGACCTACGTGGGCCATCCTTTGGCGGGAAAGGTAAAGCCCTCCATGGAGCGATCCGAAGCTATGGCTAAATTCGGATTTGCGGGCAAACGCCCGGTTATCGGACTGTTGCCGGGTAGCCGGGTCAACGAGATTAACCGGCTTATGCCTGTCATTCTCGACGCCGCGGGACGGTTGGCGCACGAGTTTCCGGGAGCGCAATTCGTTCTTTTTCGCGCCCCTTCGATATCGGACGAGTTGCTGCACAGCCATCTTGCGCTTAGCGATCTACCCGTCCGCGTGATCGAAGGGCAGGATTACGATGCCCTGCAATGCTGCGATGCCGTGATCACCGTTTCCGGCACCGCGACGCTTGAAGTGGCATTGCTGGGTATACCGATGGCAATCGTCTATCGGCTGACTCCGCTCAGTTATTGGTTGGGGCGCCTGCTGGTCCGCATCCCTTATATCGGATTGCCGAACATTTTGGCGGGTCGTCATGTGGTCCGCGAGTTTATTCAGCACGATGCGGCGCCGGACAATATCGCCGGCGAGATCACCCGAATTCTTCGGGATCACGATTATGCAGAAGCGATGCGGCAGGCGCTCAGGCAAATCAGGGACGACTTGGGAGACAAGAATGGCGCGCTCAAACTCGCGCAGCTGGCAGCGGAAATGCTGAACTTGGAATCGAAGCCGAAAGCGGCATCCGATCAATCAGTCAGTCAGTGCATGAACAACTTGGTTTGAATGGCGATTTCTTCCAGGGTCGAAGTCAGATTGATTCGTTCTTCGCTCTCGAGATTTTCGATGTACATCGCGTTGCCGCAAGATTCCTTAGCCTTCTTTTTGGCTATCGATGCCAGTTCGGCGATAACTTCCTTGGTCAAGCCATTCTGACTCGCGGCCACCGGCAAAATGCCGATCGAAAGAGATACGAAAGGAAAATATCGTTTCTCTCCATACCTGTCGCACGCTTCGATGCCGCCGATTTGTCGGTCTTTGGCGGTGTAATGTTCCGGTACGAGCGTCTCGAAGGTTTGTAACAGGTGTCGACAGCGTTCTTTCCAGTCGGCGCTCCGGAACAGGACGATAAAATCGTCGCCGCCGATATGCCCTACAAAGTCCAAATCGGTATCGGCCGTTTCTGTCATGAGTCGGCCCACAAGCTGGATGAGATCGTCGCCGCGTAAATAGCCATAAACGTCATTGTAAGCTTTGAAGTAATCGATATCGCAATATGCGACGACGAAATCCTCTCGATTACGCAGGAACTCATCCAGTTTCTGTTGAATCAAAACACTACCGGGCAATAGTGTCAGCGGGTTCGCGTAGCGGGCTTTAGTGATCTGCAAATCGGTGATCGTGCTCAGGAGATCCAGAAGAGTGCCTTTGCCGATCAAACGTCCGTTTTCCGTAATAATGAATTCGTCCGTTTGGTGATTGACCGCGCTGGTCAGGCAGCGACTGACGTCCTCGAGGGATGTGTGGAGGTCGAACTTGAGCGTTGGCCTGAAGGCGAATTCCTGTATGGGTTTTCGACCATGCAAGTCGCGTCCGTATCGGCTCGCCAAGAGATTCATCAGGTCGTTGCGCAAAATCAGTCCCAAGGGTTCGCCAGTGTCTACAATGGCCACCGATTGGAGCGTTTCACTGATTCGGAAGAGATCGCCGACTTCTTCCATGGTTGATTGTGGCGATATGGTCGGAACTTCTTTCAACAGGTGTGCGATAGTCAGCTTTTCCGAATAAACGTTGCGTTTTTGTCGGTCACTGAACAGTTGCGGGTTAAGCGCGATATCGGGAGTCTTTTTCGGTGGAGCAAAATAGAATCCCTGGGCCATGTCGATGCCCAGGTTGCGCAAGGCAGCATATTCGTGTTTATGTTCGATACCCTCGGTTATAGTCTGGCAACCCAGAGACTTGGCGATTTCTATGATGGACTTGATGAATTGGCGCTTGGTTTGGTCTTCGTCGACGCCCTCGATGAAATGCCGATCGATCTTGACGAAATCCGGATTCAGCTCTGACCAGAGCTTAAGACTGGAATGGCCGGCTCCGAGGTCGTCCAAGGCGACTTTGAAACCCATTCCGCGATAGTGCTGGAGGGCATGCTGAAAAACTGTCCAGTCTTGAATGGGTTGCGTTTCGGTGATTTCGACAACGACGCGATCCGGATCCAATTTGTGATTCTGTAGGTACATGAGTGTTCGTCCGTGAATGAATTCGTCGTCGGTCAAGGTAATGGGATTGATGTTGACGAAGAGATGTCCCGACAGAGCGAGTTTGGCGAATTGGCGGATGATGAGCTTGCGGCACAGAAAGTCCAGTTCCACCAGGCGCCCATACTTGGCCGCCGCGGCGAACAGAACGTTGGGCCTATGTAGCAAAGATTCGGACGGTCCTCGAATTAAGCCCTCATATCCAAAAATCGCTTGTTTATCCAATACGACTATCGGCTGAAACAAAACGGTTAGCTGTTCCAGCGCGAGAATACGATCCAGCAGGCTTTTGACGTGGACTTCTTGCTTCTGCACCTAGGACTCGTCGCGATCGGTGAATGAGGCAGTCGTTTAATGATGAACTATAGCAGTTTGTATCATTTTGACCGACAAATATGACAGCAAACGTTTTAGGAACGTGTAAACATAAATTGCAACTGGCCTTGGCATTGGCTTCGGCAATGACGCCGAATGCCTCGGCACTTCCGGGCACGGGATTTTTCCATGCCTCTCTCGGTAAGATTTTGAGGTGGTTATCATGAGTCGCGCTTTTGTCAAAGAACCGGATGGCGAACAGCTTGGTGACGATCTTCCCGAACGGCCTCGGAGCTCGTATACCAATTATGTTACTCCGCAGGGATTGGCGCAGCTGCAACGGCGGGTTCGCGAGCTTAGTGCGCAAAAAGAGGCCCTGATTGGGAACGACGATCTGGGCGCCCGGCAACAGCTTAAGCAGGTGGAGCGCGATTTGCACTATTACGAGGAGCGTGTTCAAAGCGCCGTGGTGGTGCAGCCGGAAGCCCAGTCCGACGACAAGGTACGCTTCGGTTCAACGGTCGAGGTTCTCGATTCCGACGGCCAGACGCTGCGTTTTACCATCGTTGGCGAGGACGAGGCGGATGCGACTCATGAGAAGATCAGCTGGATGTCGCCTTTGGCACGGGCTTTACTGGAGGCTCAAGTGGGGGATGTAGTGACGTGGAAGAGACCGGTGGGGGATAAGGAATTGGAAGTCGTCGCGATTCGAAAAGGCTAGGCCGTGTCGTCAGGCTTTCCTTTGCCTTACAGCATTCGCCATAGCCGACGGGCCAAGCATCTTCGTTTGGTCGCGAAACCCGAAGGAATCGAGCTCGTCGTGCCGCCCACGATCAGCGAAGCTCGAGCCCTGGCGTTCTTGCACAAGCATCGCGACTGGGCCGAACGCAAGCTTTCGGAGATGCGTTCGACGACTGCTCAATCCGGGCCGGCGCAGCGTTTGGAGAACGGTTCGACCGTTCCGTTTCAAGGTCGTGAAGTGCCGCTCGTGATCCGCGAGCATACCGGGCGGCGGACGCATATCCAGTATGATGGCCATTTCCTGGTCTCCGTACCTGCGGGTACGGAGAACCAGCCGCATCTCGCCAGGAATGCACTTTTTAACTGGACGAAGTTGTGGATACGAGATCAGGCCGGATTCATCATACAAAGACATGCTGTTCGCTTCGGATTGTATCCGCGTCAAATCAGGGTCAAGCGGATGAGTAGCCGATGGGGGAGTTGCGGCCCTAGGAACGACATCAACCTGAACTGGCTTCTGGCTTTTGCGCCGCCGTCGGTATTGGAATACGTGGTTGTGCATGAACTATGTCACATCCGCCATCGGAATCACTCGGCCGATTTCTGGGCCTTAGTCGCCCGGCATCTGCCCGCCTATTCCGGCGAACGCCAGTGGCTGCGCCAGAACGGTGCTGCTCTTTTGAGACGGTTCGAGTAGCGCCGTGGCAAACAAGCTGAAGCAAATAGTGGTATTCGGCAGTACCGCGGTTGTGCTGTACATCGGTGTGCAGTTGATCGCCACTCGCAGCTTGGTGTCCGGGATGCCGCCCCCGATACGGGCAACTGCTTTGGACGGCACGGCGTTGGATGTACCCAAGCCGGAAGGACGGCCGGCCGTAATCTACTTTTGGGCGAGTTGGTGTCAGATCTGCAAGGCGATGCAGAGCTCCATTCGATCATTGGCACGAGATACGCCGCTGGTCAGCGTGGCGCTGCTTTCCGGGGACGAAACCGAGGTCCGTGAGTACGTCAAGCGGGAAGGATTCGAGTTTCCGGTAGTTCTCGACCAGGATGGCGCTATCGGCAGAGACTACGGAATTCGGGGTGTGCCGGCCGTGTTTATTTTGGGTCCTGACGGTCATATTCGTTTTTCCACCATCGGCTACACCAGCGAATTGGGGCTTCGGTTTCGGCTTTGGCTGGCGGGTCTATAGGAGTTTTTTGATTTGACTGGTATTTTCCCCGGCACGATGGCGGCCGTCGAGATCGCCCAATCGGGCGGTCCGGAGGTTTTGCAGTTGTGTCGGCGACCGATGCCGCAGCCGGGGCCTGGCGAAGTGCTGATCAAGGTAGCTGCGGCCGGGGTGAACCGGCCGGATGTCATGCAGCGCAAAGGGCTTTACCCGCCTCCGCCGGAAGCGTCCGATATACCGGGCTTGGAAGTCGCGGGCAAAGTGGTAGCTTTGGGCGAAAGCGTGCGTGAGCCCGCCATCGGCGAATCGGTTTGTGCCCTGGTGAGCGGCGGGGGATATGCTGAATATTGCGTGGCCGCCGCGGCACTCTGTTTACCTATGCCGAAAGGATTTGGGCCGATCGATGCCGCCGCCATGCCTGAGACGTTTTTCACGGTCTGGACCAATGTATTCGAGCGGGGCGGGCTGAAACCCGGAGAAAGCATGCTGGTACACGGGGGCAGCAGCGGCATCGGCACCACGGCGATTCAATTGGCCCGTGCATTCGGCGCCAGCGTGTTCGTAACCGCGGGAAGCGCGGAAAAATGCCGGTTCTGCGAGCAGCTCGGGGCTACCGCGATCAACTATCGCGAGGAAGACTTCGTCGACCGCATCAGGGCACTGACCGAGAGCAAGGGCGTAAACCTGATTCTCGATATGATCGGCGGCCCTTATCTCCAGCGGAATCTCAGTTGTCTCGCCGCAGATGGCCGCTTGGTCGTGATCGCGGTTCAGGGCGGACCCAAGGCGGAAATCAACCTGCTCCCCATTTTTTTGAACCGTCTGACCTTGACCGGCTCAACCTTGCGGCCGCGGAGCGTGGAAGAGAAGGCCACGATTGCCGATGCGCTGAGGCGGAAAGTGTGGCCGCTGCTCGAATCGGGTCAGGTCAAGCCGGTGGTGCACGCCACGTTTACCTTGGCCAAGGCAGCAGAAGCCCATCGACTGATGGAAAGCAGCCGGCATATGGGCAAGATCGTCTTGTCGGTCGCTTGAGTGCGGACAGGCTAGCGGCTTGCGCGCTTTTTTAGCTGAATTCAAGAAACCGGAATAAATCGTGATCTCAGTTGGCTACAAGAAATTTCCAGTTCTGACGTTATTGGCGGCGAGCGTCTGGCTGGTCTCCCCGGCATCGGCTTGGGCCGGATTCGAGGAAGGTATGGCGGCCATCGAACGGCGTGACTATTCCGCGGCCTTCGCTGAATTCAAGCCTATGGCGGAGCAGGGCATGCCGGAAGCTCAAGTCAATTTGGGCAATCTTTACATGAAAGGGCTAGGTGTGCCGCTGGACTATGTCGAGGCGCGGCACTGGTACGAGCAAGCGGCCAGGCAAGGCGATACAACGGCCGAAAGCAAGCTCGGCGTTCTTTACTTCTATGGTCTGGGAGCTCCGATCGACATGGGCGAAGCTGCGCGTTGGTTCAGCAAAGCGGCCGAGCAGGGCGATGCCAGCGCCCAAGCCGTGCTGGGTTCGCTTTATGCATCCGGCAACGGCATCGACAAGGACAATGCTCAGGCGTATTTCTGGTACACGCTTGCGGCAGAACAGGGTAATCAGAACGCGGCCGATGCCAAGGACAGCCTGGTCGAGGAAATGGCTCCCGGCGAAATGGCCCTGGCTTTGGACCGTCTCGCCGAGTGGCAGAAGCAAAAGGAGAATGCTGAGGCGCTTTCGCTAGAGAAGCCAAAGGCAAAAAACGCGCACGTTAAGAAAGCATCGAAGAAAGCGACTCAAAAGACCAAGATGAACCGCAAGAGCCAATCGCGTTAGTTTTTGTTTGTCTCAGGCGAAGTGGCAAACATAATCCAGCATGTCAATCACTTCGATATCGAATCGGCTGTTGCCAGGAATTTCAAATGAATCGCCGGCCCCGTAAGTTTTCCATTCTGTCTCGCCCGCTAAGCGCACTCGGCAAGCGCCGGCATTAATTTCCATGATTTCCGGCGCGGCGGTGCTGAAAGTCAGGGCCGACGGGAAGATCACGCCGACGGTCTTGCGGCTGCCGTCCGGAAAAAGGACGGTATGGCTGACGCATTTGCCGTCGAAATAGACATTGGCTTTCTTGACGACGCTGACGTTGTCGAATTGCGACATGGTGGCTCCTTAAAAACAAAGGCCGCCATTATACGTGACGGTTCGGCGTCTTGAAGAATCTCGCGGTTTCACGGAGAGCGTAATCGATATCGAGTTGGTGAATGAGCATTCAGGCCACCTGGCCGTCAAAGTCCTTGCCGGTTAATATGAAAGGTTTCGTAAACCTCGCACCTGTCGAATGTTCGAGCAACTCCTCTGGTCCTTGATCCATCGTCCGTACATCACGGTTTTTCTGATCGCATTCCTGCTGCTTTCCTGGCTGGAGCAAGGCGCTCGGCGAACGGTGATCTGGGTGATCAGCAGCTATTTGGTGGCTCTGCTGGCCGAATGGGGGAGCATCAACCATGGAATTCCGTTCGGGAAGTATGTCTACCATTACGAGGCGCTGAGCAACGATTTGGTCGTTTTTGGCGTTCCGTTCTTCGACAGCCTGTCGTTTTCATTTCTCAGCTATGTCAGTTTCTCGCTGGCGCAGTTCTTTATGTCTCCCCTATGGATCAAGGCGTACGACGTGCAGCGCGTAACCTCGGTAGAGGTCCGAAATTCGGTGTCGGTGTTGCTGCTCGGTGCATTTCTTATGCTGGTCGTCGACCTTATCGTCGACCCGATCGCCAACCTCGGCAAATATTGGTTCTTGGGGGACATTTATCATTATCCTGACCCTGGCGTTCATTTCGGCGTGACCCTCGAAAATTACGCCGGCTGGTATATCGTCGCGACGGTGACGATTTTGCTGAATCAGCGCATCGATCGGCTGTTGCTGGACCGGGAGCAAAGGCGCGGAGAGCCGGTTAGACTGGTCTATGTGCCGTTGAAGGGATTGTTCGCTCCGTGTTTCTGGAGCGGCATCGTGATTTTTCAACTGGGAGTGACTTACTGGCTCGCCTATGGGGTAGAGGCGGTTCCCGATCAAGAACAATTGAAGTTACAGGCGCTGACCGGCAGCTTCATCATCGCGCCGATCCTGGTACTCGCCGCGGCGCAGCTGACCAAGCCTTCCAACCGTGTAAAGGGCGACGATATACGGGAACGAATCGGTACCTATCCGTTGGGTTCTGCTGTCCGCAGCGACGACGAACCACGCGGGGCGTCGCCGCCGGCAACGCTCGTTGCGGCGTCGCAAGACCATGAAGGTTTTTGACAGCTCCGGCGTCGCACAAACCGGCGCGGCCCACATCCGACCGGAGATAATTCTTGACATAAGATCCGGGCAGGGTTACGAGGCCTTGGCGCGTGCCGGCTTTGCATGTGAACCGGTGTCGGCGTAGCGCCAGGTCAGGCCCAAGGATTTTTGCAGGCTGTTCAGCAAATCCCCGAGATCTACCGGCTTGGTGATGAAGTCATCGAAGCCCGATGCCAGGCACATGTTCTCTGATGTCATCGAACGCATGCGCGGTGACTGCGATGACTTTGACGTTTTGCCCGGATTCCGTCTGCCGTAAATGTTTGACCGTTTCTGCCCCATCCATATCGGGCATCAAGAGATCGATCATGATCAGGTCAGGTTCGAAAAGCGCGAACTTGTCCAAGCATTCTCTGCCGTTCGAGGCCGTTTCTATGACAAAATCCAGTGATTCCAGAAGCGCCGACAGCATCGTCAGATTATCCGGATTATCGTCGACGATCATGATCCGTCGCGCTTTTCCGGTGTAACCAATGACCTGATTCTCATCGGCTTTCGGTTTCGACGGATTCGATGCTGCCGGCAACGCCAGCGAAACCGTAAAAACACTGCCTTGGCCGCGAGTGCTTTGCACGTCGATTTGTCCGCCCATGGCATCCACCAACCGCTTGCTGATAGCTAGCCCTAAGCCTGTTCCTTCCGTAGAGTCGTGATCGGCCACTTGCTCGAAGGCCAGGAAAATTCGTCCCATATCCTCTTCGGCGATACCCTGGCCGGTATCTTCAATCCGGAAATAGACGGTTTCTCCATGACTGAAGACTTTCAGAGCGGCATACCCCTGATGGGTGAACTTTATGGCGTTGCCGAGGAGATTGATGAGTATCTGCCGTAAGCGCTTTTCATCACCGATAACGTATTCGGGTAGAGTCGCGGCCTTTTCATAGATAAAACCAACGCCCTTATTTATTGCTCGGAATTCGAACATCTCGGCAATGCCGTCGAGAAACTCTACGAAATGGAAAATGGAATTTTCCACCTCCAGTCGCCCCGCCTCGATTTTGGATAAATCGAGCAGATCGTTGATCAATGTCAGCAAATGATGTCCGGAGCGGCCGATATAACCCAGATATTCCTTGTGTTTTGAGGTGAGATCGGTCTGTTTTTGAAGCACCTGGGTAAACCCGAGTATTCCGTTCAAAGGAGTTCTCAACTCGTGGCTGATGTTGGCGAGAAACTCGGTTTTGGCGCGATTCGCGGCTTCGGCGGCCTCTTTTGCTTCCTTTAGGGCCAGTTCGCCTTGCTTGCGTTCCGTAATATCGACCCAGGCGCCGATCGCTTCGATCATGTTTCCCTCGGAATCTCGAAGCGATCTAAGCTTGTCGTGAATCCACCGGTACGAGCCGTCCTTGTGTCGAAACCGGTATTGATGCGTGAGTTCGCCTTGACTAATCAGGAGGCTTTGATTTTCCAGAGCGGCAGCACGGTCGTCCGGATGAACATGATCGATCCAGAAGGTCTCGTCGCAATACCATTGGTGCGGTTCATAGCCGGTCACCAGGGTTATGGTTTCGCCCATGAAATCGACCTTGAAGGGGCATTCCGGATTGCCCGTTCGGGAGAGTATGTAAATTACGGATGGGCTGGTATTGACGATATATTCGAGCCGATTCTGGGATTGCTCCAATTTCTGCTGTTGGGTGCGCAGAGCAAGCTCAAGCTGTTTGTAGTCGGTGATATCTGTGAATACCGCTTGGATCAATTTTTTTTGATTGAGCTGAATGACCTTGGTGGTGACGCGGATATTCCGTACGATGCCGCTTTTTGTAATATGCTCGGTTTCGAATACATCTTCCCCGGTATCACGAGTTTTCTCGATATGTCGTCTGATGTCCTCTTCCGATTGCTGCCGATCGATATCGCTTATTCGCAGTTTCCGGAATTCGTCACGCCTATATTCGAGATTTTGGTGAGCCTTCGGATTGAAGTCGATCAATTTGCCGCTTTCGATATCCATCAGCACCAGCGCATCGGGCATTTGCTCGAATAACGTGCGATAGCGGCTTTCCGATTCGCGTAACGATTCCTCGATGCGGAGGCGCTCCAAGATTTCGTCCTCGAGTTGGGCGTTTGCTTCGACCAGTTGCGCGGTGCGTTGCTCCACCATTTTTTCGAGATTGGCGTTTAGTTGTCTGATTTCCTGCTCCTTCCCTTTGCGCTCTTCGATCTCATGCTGCAACTGGCGGTTTGTCTCTTCGAGCTTGGCAGGACTCGGGAGTTTGAGGGCGTGGGGAATCAGCGGCCAAAGCAGGACCGAGGTCGCGATCGAGACTAGGCCGGTAAACAGTTTGACGAATCCTTCCAGCACGTAATTGGGATGCCAAATCGTCCAGATTTCCATTAGATGCGTTGTCCCGCACGCCATGATGAAGATGCCGAACAGGACAAAGATCGAGCGGAACTCAAGGTCCCGCCGCTTGAGGACGAAGAAAATCAGTGCCGCGGGGATGGAATAATAAGCCGCCGTAATCAGCGAATCCGATAGGACATGAAGAAGCAGCAAATCGGAGCGCCAAAGAAGGCACGTCCCGTGAGGTATGAAATCTTTGATCGTCTGAGAATCGAAGAGATTTTCGAACATGGTAGGCTCACTTGAAGTGAAAACCGCATCCGGTTGCGCAGTCAGATCCGATTAAGGATTAACCTTTACCAGTTCCACATCGAAGATCAGAGCCGCGTTTGGCGGAATCACGCGGCCTGCGCCACGTTCGCCGTAGGCCAGTTCAGGGGGGATGAAAAAGCGGTATTTGGCGCCTTCCTTCATGAGTTGCAAACCTTCGGTCCAGCCGCGAATAACCCCGTTCAAAGGAAAACTCACGTTTTCGCCGCTGTCGAATTCCTGGCCCGAGATCAGGCTGCCGCGATAGTTAACGGTTACGGTGTCGGTGGCCTTCGGTGAAAGGCCGTTGCCCTCGCTAAGGATCTGGTACTGCAACCCGCTCGCGGTACTCAAGATGCCGGGCTTTTTCTCGTTGTCGACCAAAAATTTCAAGCTTTCCCGCTTGTGTTTTTCTGCATCGGCAGACGGCGAAGGGGTGCAGCCGGACAGCCCGAATATGACAAGAGCAACTGCTCGGGCAAAAGATCCGAGTTTCTTCATAGTGTTTACACTCCATTTTAGGTTTGATGTGCGAACCGGATGCCGTGTTGGGCGCCTCGAAAAAACTACTTGCGGCCCGAGTCCAAGACGTCCGGACAAATCCGCCGAAAGCGACCATTCCGCAGGGAGCGGAATGAGACGAACCGCGTTCGTCCGAAGGGCAAAGTCCACGGAAGGACATTGCCAATTTGGACTGCCAATGGCAGGCCCCGTTAAGGGCGGCTCCCACGGATGGGAGCCGCGACACAGGAACCGGAGTGTACATGGAGTACATGAGGATTCCGCAGTCCTGTGCGGCGTACGTCCCTGTGCCGCAGGACTGTCCGAGCACGCGCAACACAGCAATCGGGCCGCAAGTAGGTTCTTCGAGGCGCACTGTCGCACGGGCTCCAATGCGCGGCATATTGTCGGACAAGAAAAAAAGCCGAGTCCGAATAGCAGCTCGAATCATCGAGCGAACCACGTTTTTACTCGGCTGGGCCTGCTTCTGCAAGAGTGGCGTCAAGTAAACAGTCTCGCTACTGCGCTGCATAACGCGAGAGATCTGTGCTCGTATCGGGAAGAAAACCCCCTGCCTGCATGGTCCACAATTTGTGGTAAAAGCCTTTTGCTGCAAGCAATTCCCGGTGATTCCCGTCCTCGACGATGCGGCCTCGGTCGAAGACCAGGATACGGTCGAGATGCGCGATCGTGGATAAGCGGTGGGCGACGACGATGACCGTTTTTTGGCCCATTAGCCGATCGAGATTGTCCTGAATCGCCTTTTCCGTTATCGAATCGAGACTGGACGTAGCCTCGTCGAGTATCAAAATCGGCGCGTCTTTGACCATGACCCGGGCAATTGCGATACGTTGCCGCTGGCCGCCGGACAACTTGACGCCGCGTTCGCCCACCAGGGAGTCGTAGCCGTCTTTCATGCCGTCGATGAACTCGTCGGCGCGCGCCATTCGCGCTGCGGCGGCGATTTCGGCATCTTCGGCGTCCGGCCGTCCGTAACGTATATTTTCCCGCAGCGAACGATGGAATAGGCTGGGATCTTGGGGAATCAGACTGACTTGCTCGTGAAGCGAGTCCTGGGTTACGTGAGCGATGTCGGTGCCGTCGATCAGGATCTGACCGCCTTGAGGTTCGTAGTAGCGGAGGATCAGCCCGACGAAGCTGGATTTTCCGGAGCCCGAGAATCCGACCAGGCCGACCCGCTGACCGGGCTCGATGACGACGCTCAACCCGTCGAATACCCACTGTCCCGGCACATAGCCGAACCGGACATCGCGGAATTCGATCCGTCCGCGCGTTATTCGCAATGGTTGTGCCTTTGGCGTATCAACGATGTCATGGGGTCTGACGATGGTGGTGACGCCGTTGCCGACATTGCCCACATATTCGAAGAACTCCAGAAAGCGGCGGCTGAGATTGCGGGCATCACCGATGATCAGAAGCGCCAGTCCGGCGCTCATCGCGAAGTCGCCGACCCCGATCAGACCTTGGTCCCAGAGCCTCAAGGCGAAGTATATCGTGCCTACCTTCAAGGCAGCCGCGGATATGAACTGAAACCAGCGCACCCGCTCCATGTACCAGAAAGTCCGGCGCCCGGCTTTGACCTCCGTTTCGAGATAACGGTCGAGATAATCCCGCTCGTGACGCAGTCGGGCGAACAATTTGACATTCAGGATATTAGTCACGGAGTCGACGATTTTGCCGTTCACTTGGCTGCGGGTTTCGGCATAAGCCTGAGCGTAAGGACGGCAGCGTTTGGCCAGCCAGAACGATACGCCTACGTAGACCAGCACCCAGGCCGCTACGAACCATCCGAGATTATCGTGAGTTCTCAGCAGCAACGCGACGGACACGGCGAATACGACTCCGACCGGCCAGAAATCGAAGAGAATCGCCCAAGCGGTATGATTGACGCTCATGGCGGTTTCGGTGATCCGGTGCGCGAGTGCGCCGGCAAAATGCCCGCTGAAATACCGGACGGAATGGTGCTGCAGGTAGGCGTACAGTATTTGCGTTGTCCTTTTGCGCAAGCGCGGTCCCACCATGATCAGACAGGCGCCGCTGGCCCGGCTGAACAGGATTTCGGCGATATTCAATGCGGCGAAAAGCATCAAGGGCGTTTTCAAGCGCTCCGTCAAGGGAATCGAATCACCGCTTGCCTCGGTCACGCCATCGATGATTTGCCCGATGGCGTAGGGTACGAGGATGTTGCTCATGGCCTGTCCCGTTTCCAGAATCAGCATCAGCAGAAACCATCCACGAAACCCTGCCATACAGTGAATAATGAAGCGAACGCTGGTATTCGGCAGAGCGGGGGCGTCAGTTGCGCGTTTAAAAGCGAACCTTGTCGAATCGTTCATGATGAAGGCAGTGTGTTTGGGGAAACGGTGGCGGCGGTCAGTTTCAGGGCGACTCAGGCGCTATCTATCCGCACGAGCCCGGAAAATCTCGTCGATTACTGCTTTTGGGGCAAGAGGACAACTCTGTCGCGAAAGTCGCAAGACAGGCGTTGTTGACGACATGAGCGGCGGGCGGACTACGCCCGCGTCTGTGGTTAGCTTCGTTGCCCGAACGGATCGGGCAACGAAGCGAGGCGGAGCCTCGGGTCCTCGGGATTATAGGGATAGCCGAAATGCTCGGACGAGTGGGGTCGCGTCAATCCGTAAGCATTCGCTAACGGGCTTGCGCGTGGAAGCCAGACTCGAAGCCGATCGAATGGGGGCGTTCATAGCGGTCTTCGTTGTCTGCATCCATTTCGTCATCGGGTTGAATCCGGATATCCAGCCTATCAACATCGTCTGCCCATTTGTCTAAAAGCGCTGGCAGACTCTTCCTCAAATAGTCTCCTTTGATTCTCATGGTACTTTCCTTATTTTGAGTGAGTTTGCGAATTAAGTCCTGCACCTCGGCAAAGCCTCGGTAGTCAATTTATAAAAAAATTCAAGTCGCAGGTAAATCAGAATTCCTTATGAATATCGAGTTATAGATAAGTAACTATGAGTCATTCCTGAGACAGTGAACGTAAAAAAACCTTACGGATTCGAGCTCGAATCCGCCGGTTTCAGTACTGCCCGCAAGGGCAGATGATCGGAGGTTTCGCGCGCCAGAGGCGTTGAGTATGCCGCAATGTCCGCAAGAAGCTCGCGGGGTTTGACCCAAATTCGGTCGAGAGGGAACAGAGGAAATATGGACGGGTAAGTGGCGATATCGGGTATGTGTCCGAAATGGTTGCGCAGCCAGCGAAAAGGCCTTCCCCATAGAAACCACTCGTTCAGATCGCCGAAGAGAAGCGCGGGCGGCGGGGCATCGGCCAGTATGCTCAGAAGCCGGGACATTTGTTTCCGCCGTTCGCCGGGAAACAATCCCAAATGAGTCCCGATCGCGCGAAGAGGCCCGCAAGGACTGTCGACCGACAAATCGATCGCTGCACGGGGTTCCCGGTGCGGTATGCTGAGATCGACACGCCTAATGTTACGAACCGGCAGCCGGGTAAGGATGGCGTTGCCGTAGTGCCCGTTGCGGCGGAGCAGCGTCGGGCCCGGAACGGCCCGGTAGTGCAGACGGGAGGCGAAATGCTGAAGCAGGTCGAGAGCGACTTCAGGCTCCCATTGCAGTTCCTGGAGCGCGATGAGGTCGGCATCGAGTTCCCGAATGATGGTCAGGACTCTCTCCGGATCGTAACGTCCGTCTCGTCCGATGCAGTCGTGAACATTGTAAGTTGCAACGACTAACGACATGCCGGACCCGTTACCCGATCGAGCCGCCGGCGCATGCCGTGTTTTCCGCTTCGCGCCGACGCAGCCATCGGTGCGTAGCGAATGCGGCAGCCCCGATAATGGCGGCGGCGGCGACGAGCAAGGCGATATTGATCGGACTCGGGTGATGGACCGCAGCAGCCAAGCGATCCGAAAAAACCGTGATGGCCATGGCGCCGGGGACCATCCCAAAGATCGTTCCCAATAGAAAGTCGCGGAAACGGATATGGGAGGCTCCCGCAACTAAATTGACCACGGTGAACGGCGCGACGGGTATCAACCGGACCGTAAGCATGGCCAGCAAGCCACGATGACGCAGCCAGCGGCTGAGCGTATTGAGTCGGGCGCCGCCCAGGCGCCGCACGATATCTCGACCGAAAACGTGGCCGAGCGCAAAGGTGAGAGAGGCACCTACCAGTGACCCGAGAATCGCATAAACAAAACCCGTGATAGGACCGAACACAACTGCCGTCGTGAAGATCACCAATGTGATCGGTATCGCTGTTATAGCGGCAAGTATATAGGCGCCGATGACCCATACCGGCGTTGCCGGAGTCCGTTGCAGTGTGCGTCCGACATTGATCAGCGTCTCCTTGTCGAGCCATTCGTGCAGTGGTCCCCAGCGCCACGCGGCCGCAAGCGCCCCGATAGCTGCGAGCAGGCTGAGGGTGGCGGTAATCCGTTTGCGGGCGGAAGGCCGGTGTTCCACGGGGATGAGTTCGTCGATCAATCGATCGGGATCGATGGGCGCTTCCGGATCGACTACGCTGGCCTGGGGTAGAAGGGCATCGGCCTCGGGCGATACTTCGCCTTCAAGGTGCCGAAGCGTGTGCGGGTTTCCCCGTAAGCTTTCTATGGCGACAATCAGCGAGCCCGCCTGTCTGATAGCCAGTTCCATTCGATCCGTTCCGACGCCCAAATGCTCGGCCAGCAAGCGATTTCTTAAACCTGTAATCGCTTTTGCCGTATTTGGCTCGGTCGCTTCGATGGCAAGATTGCATTCCGTGTCCAGCCCCATCGAGCGATTGTTAAGATTCGCCGAGCCGACGAGCGCAAGGCGGTCGTCCACCACCATCAGTTTGGAATGTACGTTGATGCACTGATCGTTCAGCCCATCGCAGTCGGGATAATAGATCCGGAACTTGCCATGTCGGTCGGCTGCGCGAAGGCGGCGAAGCAATCGAGCCCGCAAGACTTCCATTGTCGTTTGCTCGAGCCAACCGCCGCCGGTCAGTCGCGATACGACGACGATCTCCGGCGGATTCGGCTCACGAAGTCTCAATTCGAGCAGAGCGCCGACCGAAGAAGCCGTCAGATACTGGTTCTCGATATAAATCGTGTTCTTCGCTGACCGGATTGCATCGACGTACAGTTCCCGGAGTTCGAGAATTTCGACACCGCCGTTGAACCGTGGGACCGTTCGGACGATTGCGACATCGACATCGCTGATGTCCGGGACGATCGACGGGGGCCAGGGATCGGTTCCGGCATCGCTGTCGGCACGGAGTTGGTTGCCTGTCGCATTGCGCCAGCGCTCACGGGCTAACATGCCGAGCGCCGCAGCTGCTTCTCCGTCCACCATCATCTGCACATCGTGGACCGGGGCGTAGGCTTGGCCGTTGGATCTTCGACGGTAGGGGGCGTTGGGTTCATGGTCCGGCGTATCCCAACGTTCCTGGGCGAGATCCATGCCACCGACAAAGGCCACGGCGTCATCGATCACGACGATTTTCTGGTGGTGCGAGGCACCGACCGGATGCCGGCCATCCAGATAAAAGTGAAGGTGCCGATGTCTTTGCCAGCCAAGCGTGTAAATCGGCAGGACTTCGCGGCCGGGTGCATAAAGCATTGCGAAGTCCCAATTCAAAATATAGACATCCAATCCGCGGCGGTCTTCGATAAGCGCTTTCAGAAAGTCGCCGAGCTGGATCGGAAATCCATCGCTGACGCCGTCTTGGGCTAACTTGGTTCGGCTGTCGATATCCCAGCCGATGATGAAAATAGATCGCTGAGCACGAGTCGCTGCCGCTCGCAAGGCCGGAAAATACGCCGAGCTGTCGATCAAAAATGAAGCTCGACGGGCGCGGGCAATTCGCCAACAGTTGCGTCCAGGTTGCAGTATGCGGTTCTCGCCTTCTCGTTGGGCATCGAAATTCCTCATTCTTGTCCCTTGGTGGTGATCTAAAGGCATTGAAAATTGCCGGAGCAAGTCTGCCGGCTTGTATGATCGAGATCGCGGAAACAACGGTCGGATCTCTTTTTAGAGTGTTTGACAAGCTCTAGCCCGCATTTCTCACACCCTCTCGTCGCGAGGGCGTCGAGACGATGCTGTGGGCGCTGCATGGACCGAGCGACGGCGAAGGCGTAGCCGGCACATCAGGCTGTAGGATGTGCCGACGAAGGAAGGGGTGCGACTAAAGCAACCGTTTGCGATTGGAAGGGCGGCTCCGGTGCTCCAGGAGATGCCGTTTGCGATTGGAAGGGTCGCGACTAAAGCGACCGTTTGCGATTGGAAGGGTCGCTTCGGCGCTCCCGAAGCGACCGTTTGCGATTGGAGGAGTGTGAGAAATGCGGGTTAGCGGCTAGCTTTCCAAACAATGCGGATTCGATTGTCTAAACGAAAGGGGGGCGGGTTCAATTCGGCGTTGCTGTAGCCGTTTGCGAGGTGCGGGATGGGTTGATCGCTAAGATGCATGCTCTTCGCTTCGGAAAAACGATCCGCTGTCTCTTCGTGATGCAGCTTGTCATTCTTACGAATATGGTCTCTCGAAACCGATATAGACGTAAGCCTAGGTTTACAAAGCTGTATTTGGGGAGATAGGATAACGTATTCATCGATCATATTTCGGGCCGGTTTGGCTGCATATTCGTATATACAAATGCATGACCTTCATGGAAAATACCGACCGCATACCCTCGAAACCATACTAATTGGAAAGGCGTTAGATATGGCTGTTAATGGACTAACAGTTTTCATCGTCGACGATGACCCCGACGTGTGCGATGCCTTGGCAGCGCTACTGAGGGCTGAGGGATTTGTTGTTGAAACCTACCTGTCCGGGCCTGATTTCCTGGCTTCGGTGAAGCCCGAGCAACAAGGATGCCTCATTCTGGATATCAATCTCCCGCAAATTTCCGGGTTGGATTTGCAACAGATCCTTACTGAGAGGGGATTTAACCTTCCTATCATTTTTCTGACGGGATTTGGCGACGTGCCCAAATCGACAGCAGCCTTCAAGGGTGGAGCCGTAGATTTTCTTGAAAAGCCCGTCGATGCCGACGTCCTGATACCGGCGATAAGAAACGCACTCGCTCTCAGTTATCAGCGTTACGAAGAAAAGTCGCGTCAGCACGAGCTTGATGCTCTATACGCTAATCTGACACCGCGTGAAAAGGAAATTTTGGTGTACCTAGCACGTGGCTATTCGGCCAAACAGGTCGGCAAGGCATTGGGCATCAGTCATCGTACCGCTGAAATCCACCGTGCCCGCATTATGGAGAAGCTGGGCGTTCAGTCACTCGCCGATCTCGTGGCACTCGCGATTCAGATGGGAATCCGTTAATCGTCACGACGAGATTTGACCGGGCGAGCCATACTTGGGCTGAGTTGGTACGGTTTGTAGCGGGTTGATGACTGTCGTTTGGCACGACAGCGTTGGCTTGTGTCGCCGCTTGGGAACCAAAGCTTGTCGCCTATTTGCGAAACCTAGAAGCGTTGCGCTCCAGAATCAGTTCCGGCGTCGGTTAACCGAACGTCACCATCAGGAGCCTATTCCAGTAGGCCATAGAAACCCTTTGACAAGCTTCGAGCGAACGGCTTATTCCATTCGGCATTCGAGTGAACATTACGTAGGGTGGGTTAGCGGAGCGTAACCCACCGATTCGAGGTCGCTCGGTGGGTTACGGCCTCGCGGCCTAACCCACCCTACAAAAATTAATGCCTTATTGAAAGCGATTTGGAATTACTGGCATAGGCCGTAAATTCCTCTTGGTTCTGCGTCACGGGTCCTTTTGGTAGCAGATAAGGCAGAGAGCGTAATCCAGACATACGTAAGAGTACGTACATTCGAATCGGCGTTAGACATCGTACTCTACGGCCACAGAGCGTTCAGGTCTTTCATATGAGCCGAAATGTTCCAATAAACTCGGCGTGACTGAACGAATCGTTCTTATCTTCGAAATATAAGCTACCGATCGTCGCAGCCTGACCGCAGTGCCGCGATGGCCGTTATTCAATCTGTAGCTGATACAAATACGTAGGAGCTTTTATCGTCCATTCCGTCATCGTATTCGGGTTGGGATGGATAAATGTGCTTAGGACTTGGCAAGTGTTGCCCGGGGTTATCGGAATGGAGGTCAGGCGTGTCCAGCTTCAATAAATCCAGCGAGACGTTGAAGCCCAGCAATCCATTCGCCGTTCTTAAGCCCTATATTGCCGTGCTCGCCTCTCTGATGGTTATCCTAGGGTTGATCGCCGCGACCCATGCGATGAACCGACCGGCTCCGATCAGCCTATTGCTGCTAATTCCGGTTGCCGTGGGTGCCTTCCTAGGCGGATTCGGCGCCGGGATATTGGCGCTGATTCTCGGGCTGGCAGCGGATCATTTTCTTTTCGGAGAATCCGCTTTCGGCATCCAGCGACTTTTTCCCTATATGGATGAACAGGTTCGGCTCGTATTTTTCGTAGCCGAGGGGCTGTTGCTGAGCGGGATCGGTCACTGGCACCGGCTTTCCAGATTCCAAGCCCACGAGTCTGCGCGCCGCCAACAAATGCTGGAGCAAGAAATCGTGCGTCGCCGGAAATTGGAGGAGTCGGTGGTGCGCAGCCAGCGTGCCGTCAAATCGCAACTTGCAGAAATCGAGGGTATTTATGCCACGGCGCCGGTAGGTCTCTGCTTTCTCGACCGGGATCTGCGCTTTGTCCGAATTAATCGTCGGCTTGCCGAAATTCATGGAGTTCCCGTGGAAGCACATATCGGGCGGGACATACAGGAGGTGGTACCGGAGGTCGGTCGAGCAATCATTCCCTTACTGCGGCGGGTGATCGTATCGGGCGAGCCGATTCTGGAAAAAGAGATTTCAGGGACAACGCCGAACAGTTCTCAAACACAGCGGGTTCTGCTGGCGAGTTTTTTTCCGATAAAAGAAAACGATGGCTTTGTGTCCGGCGTAAATGTTGCCGTTAAAGATATCACCGGGCAAAAGCGCTTCGAGGACACGCTAAGGGAAAGCGAAGAAAGATACCGGCTTCTCGCGGAGGTGTCTCCTCTCGTGATCTGGACGGCTGCGCCGGATGGCACTTTGGTCTACGCAAGTCATCATTGGCTCGAGTACAGTGGTTTGACCTTGGAACAGAGTCGTGGGCAGGGATGGACGTCGGTATTGCACCCCGAAGATCGCGAGCGAGTATTCACCGAGCAGCCGGAGGCGCTAAGAAAAAAGCGCCCTTACGAGACAGAACTCAGATTCCGCTGTCATCGGATCGGAGAGTATCGCTGGCATCTCATCCGCGCTTTGCCGCTTTGCGACGAACGCGGCGAGGTCCGCCAGTGGGTGGGTATCGCTATGGATATCCATCAAATGAAATGCGGTGAGAAAGCATGGAGGGACGGTCAAGCACGCCTGCTGCTGGCCCTCGAAGCCGGCCGCATGGCGGTGTGGGAGCGTGATTCGTCGAGCGGCGGAATAACGTGGCTGGACCCGACGGATATGCATTCAGCTATCGGTTTCGAGAACCAATTTCTGGCCTGGGTACGGGATATCGCGGAACGGAACTTGCCCTCGGTTCCCGAGAGCGGCGATCAGCCCGCCGAGAGCTATAGCCAGGAATTCCACATTGTCTCGCCGGATGGACAATTGAACTGGGTCGAAGCGCGGGGACAGCATGTTTTGGGCAACCGGGAGAGCGGCCGGAGACTGGTTGGCGTTCTTTCCAATGTTACCGACCGGAAACGCGCGGAAGAGAGCTTGCGTCACGTCAAGGAGGTTGAAGAAGCACTGCGCGAGGCCGATCGAAGAAAGGACGAGTTCATTGCCCTCTTGGCTCACGAACTCCGGAATCCGCTCGCGCCGATTTTGACTTCGGCGCAATTATTGAAACGGCGTGGCTCGGAACGGCCGGAATTGCTCGAATCGGCTACCGATAGCATCGAGCGCCAGGTTAAATATTTGACTCGGCTGATCAACGATCTTTTGGATATATCGCGGGTCGCGAGGGGCAAGTTACAGCTGAGTTTTGAAGTCACCGATATGGCTTCGGTGATCGCCCATGCTATCGAAGTCTGTCGGCCGGTGATCGAAAAGAACCAGCAGGAGTTGGTGCATAGTGCAGCCGGCCAGCCGATTTATCTTTGGGGCGACCCGGCACGGCTCTCGCAGATCATCGCCAATCTATTGATGAACGCCGCAAAATTTACGCCTGTAAAAGGCCGGATAGAGTTGGCGATGAAGCAGACGGGACGGGAAATCTCGATTAAGGTGAGAGACAACGGCATCGGGATTGAGCCGGACGCGCTCGAACATATCTTCGAACCCTTCGTTCAGTTCGAACGGCCGCTGCATAGTGGCCATAGCGGACTCGGTGTCGGCTTGGCTCTCGTAAAAAGCCTGGTGGAGATGCATGGCGGTAAAATTTCGGTGGCTAGCGCCGGCAAAGATCAGGGCGCCGAATTTTCGATTCGATTGCCTTTGTTCGACCAATCGTCCGGGCGAAAACCAGATCGGACCGAGGCCGAGGACGAGGCGCAGCCTATTAAAGCCTTAGCTTCAGATC
This sequence comes from Methylocaldum sp. GT1TLB, assembly GCF_051027445.1. Taxonomy (NCBI): domain Bacteria; kingdom Pseudomonadati; phylum Pseudomonadota; class Gammaproteobacteria; order Methylococcales; family Methylococcaceae; genus Methylocaldum; species Methylocaldum sp. GT1TLB. Next base: position 2,443,090 of record NZ_CP194898.1, on the reverse strand, counting down.
TTCAGTAGCAATCTGACCGGATCTTCCAGCAGTTCCTTTAACGTGAACAGAAAAGTCACGGCTTCGCGGCCGTCGATGATGCGATGATCGTAGGAAAGGGCCAGGTAGATCATCGGTCGAATCACGATCTGTCCGTCCTCGACCACTGGCCGGTCCTTGATGACGTGCATGCCGAGAATGGCGCTCTGCGGCGGATTGAGGATCGGGGTCGAGAGCATCGATCCGAAAATGCCGCCGTTGGTGATGGTGAACGTGCCGCCGCTCAACTCTTCGAAGCTGAGTTTGCCGTCCCGCGCTTTTTGTGAAAAATCGATGATCGCCTTTTCGATTTCGGCGAAATTGAGACGGTCGGCGTCACGCAGGATCGGCACCACTAGCCCGCGATCGGTGGATACTGCGATGCCGATGTCGTAATAATCGTGGTAGACGATGTCGTTTCCGTCGATCGAAGCGTTGATGATCGGAAAGCGTCTGAGGCCTTCCACCGCCGCCTTGACGAAAAAGGACATGAAGCCCAGCTTGATCTTATATTCCTGCTCGAAACGTGCGCGGTGCTGATTCCGCAGGTCGAAGATCTTCTGCAGATTGACTTCGTTGAATGTGGTCAATGTTGCGGTCGTGTGTTGCGCCTCGATCATGCGCTCTGCGATGCGGGCTCGAAGCCGGGTCATCGGCACACGTCGTTCGCCCCGGCCTTCCGTCGCTCTGACCTCGGGTCTCTCCTTCGGTGCCGGCTCCGGCCTCCGAGCCGGCGCAACCGCTTCGACGGTCTTGCGTTTTTGCGATTCCAGATAATCCAGGACGTCCTGCTTGGTCAAACGGCCCTCGCGTCCCGTGCCTTTTATCTGCGCCGGATCGAGGTTATGCTCCATGATCAGCCTGCGTACCGAAGGTCCCATGGGTTGGGCGAACCTCACGGGTCTGGGTACCGCCTCGGGCACAGCCGCCGGTTCCGGCTTTGCCGGTATTTCCGGGGGCGCGGCAGTTTCGGCGACCGCGGGACGGGCCTCTGTTTCAATGACCGCCAGAAGCTCACCGCTCCCGACCACGTCACCCTTGGCGTGTCGGATTTCCTGCAGCACGCCGTTGTCCGGCACGGGAACTTCGAGGATCACCTTGTCGGTTTCCAGGTCGACGAGAGTCTCGCTTTTCTGCACCGTATCGCCCGGCTGTTTACGCCAGTCGAGCAAGGTCGCGTCGGTGATGGACTCGGGCAGATTAGGCACGGTGACTTCGATGCGCATGAACTATTCCTAAAGGCTCTTGACGGGGCACGGTTCCAAACAATGCGTCTTCGACAACTTTCTTCTGCTGCTCCAAATGCCGGTGGAATTGGCCTACGGCGGGCGCAGCAGACATCGGCCGTCCAGCATAGCTGAGGACGATGTCCTTTTCCAGCAGGCTCAGGAAGCGGTGCTTGATCTGGTGCCACGCGCCCTGATTTTCCGGTTCTTCCTGACACCAGATCAATTCTTTCATTTGGGGGTAAGCCGCCAGTTCCTGCATGAAGAGATCGTAAGGAAAGGGATAGAGCTGCTCTATGCGGATAATGGCGACGTGGTGAAGGTTTTCCTTGCGCCGAGTCTCCAGAAGATCGTAGAACACCTTGCCGGTGCAGAGGATGACGCGGGTGATCTTGGCCGGGTCATGGGCGTCGATTTCGCCGATGATGTTGCGGAAGCTTCCGTCCGACAATTCTTCCAGCCGCGACGTGGCCAATTTGTGCCGCAGCAGGCTTTTGGGCGTCATGATGATCAGCGGCTTCCGGTAAGGTCGCAGCATCTGCCGGCGCAAAAGATGAAAGATCTGAGCCGGTGTCGTCGGCACGCACACCTGAATGTTCTGTTCGGCGCATAGTTGCAGATAGCGCTCGATCCGGGCCGATGAATGTTCGGGGCCCTGGCCTTCGTAGCCGTGTGGCAGAAGCATGGTCAGTCCGCTGAGCCGTCCCCATTTGGTCTCTCCCGAGGTGATGAATTGATCGATCACAACCTGGGCATTGTTGGCGAAGTCTCCGAATTGGGCTTCCCAAATGACCAGGGTGTCAGGCTCGGAGCTGCTGTAGCCGTATTCGAACCCGAGCACGCCTTCTTCGGACAGCAGCGAGTCGTAAATGTAAAAACGCGCCTGGTTGTCGCTGAGGTTCTGAAGCGGAATATAGGTATCGCCGGAATCTTGGTCATACAGAGTTGCGTGACGATGAAAAAACGTTCCGCGTCCCACGTCTTGACCGGTCAAACGTACGGCGTAACCCTCGGTCAGCAGCGAGGCATAGGCCAGAGTTTCAGCATATCCCCAGTCGAGAGGTATTTCCCCGGCCGCCATTTTGCGCCGGCTTTCCATGATCGCCGCCGCACGCGGATGAAGGGCAAATCCCGGCGGAATGCCGATCAGTCGCTGCGACAGGTCTTGAATCGTTTTCTGTGGCAAACCTGTATCGCAGGGCAGCGTCCACTCGGTGCCGAGGTAGTGATCCCAGCGGGTTTTGTAGTAGCTCATGGCGTCGTGAACGATCGGCCGGAGGAATGTTTCGTCTTTCTTCAGACCATTTTGGTAATCCTCCTCCATGCGCTGGACGACGTCGGGGGTTACCACTCCTTCGGCGATCAATCGGTCGGCGTAAAGCTTCCGAACCGGCGGATGGTTGCGGACAAACCGGTACATCGAAGGTTGAGTCACAGCCGGTTCATCCGCCTCGTTATGCCCGTGGCGGCGATAGCAGATAAGATCGATCACCACGTCTCGCTTGAATTTCATCCGATAATCGAGAGCGAGCCGGGTGACATAGAGCACCGCTTCGGGATCGTCGCCGTTTACGTGAAAAACCGGCGCCTGAATCATGTTCGCAACATCGGTGCAATACAGCGTGGATCGGGCATCGAACGGGTTGCTGGTGGTGAAGCCGATCTGGTTATTAATGACGACATGTATGGTTCCACCCGTCGTATAAGCACGGGTTTCGGCCATGTTGAGCGTCTCCATGACGACGCCTTGCCCCGCAAAAGCGGCGTCGCCGTGAATCAGGACCGGGAGTACGGCGGTCTCGCCGTCTTCGTCCTCGCGCCGGTCCTGGCGTGCGCGCACGGAACCTTCCACGACCGGATCGATGATTTCGAGATGCGAAGGATTGAAGGCCAGGGCAAGATGCACCATGCCGCCGCCCGTTTCGATGTCCGATGAGAAGCCCATGTGATATTTCACGTCGCCTGCGCTGGCATATGGCGGTGCGTTCGGATATATGCCTTCGAACTCCTGAAATAGCGAGCTGGGCTTTTTCCCAAGGATGTTGATGAGCACATTCAGCCGCCCTCGGTGGGCCATGCCCATCACGATTTCCTTGGTTCCTTTTTCGCCTGCCCGCTGGATCAGATCGTCCAGCAGCGGAATCAGGCTTTCCGCTCCTTCGAGCGAGAACCGCTTTTGGCCCACGTACTTCCGATGCAGGTATTTTTCTATACCCTCGGCGGCGGTAAGGAGCTTCAGCATCCATTTCTTTTCCTCGGCACTGAAGTTTCCGCGGGCGCGCGTGCTTTCCAGCCGCTTTTGGATCCATCGCTTGATGTCGCTGTCGACGATATGCGTGTATTCCGCACCGACGTGACCGCAATAGGTCTGCCGCAGCATCGAGAGAATCTCGCGCAATGGCAGCCGTTCCGGGCTTCGCAGGATGTCGATGTAAAACGGACGGTCCAGCTCATCTTCGCTCAGCTCGTAATGGGCAGGGTCCAAATCCTTCAGCGCTGCCGGGGGGGATAGCTTTAACGGGTTGTTGTCGGCGGACTGATGGCCACGGGTTCGGTATTGATAAATCAGCCGGTCTACAGCGGATTGCTTGCGCAGCATTTCTTCCGCTTCGGATTCCCCGATTGCCGCTTTGACGACGCGGCGCTCTCTTTCGGCTGCGGGCTCCTCTCTTGTCAATTCGTGCTGGATCGACCGGAATTTCTCCCGCCAGCTTTCATCGACGGACTCGGGATCCCGCAAGAATCTCTCGTAGAGATCTTCGAGAAAACCGACGTTGTCTTCGCTGAAAGCCGATGCGTCTTTAAAGAGTTGTAAGAGCTTATTCATTAGGTTGTCTCGTGTGTCCGTCCCGTTCTTTGAGATTTTAAACGAAGGTCTTGCGCCTACCGTGTGGTGGTCAGTCCGTTTGGCCAGACTGTGGGACGCGTATACGTATGCGTATACTTAAAGACAATTTTGAGCCGAGTTTTATCTCCGATAAAGCCCGGAAAATTTCCTGCTACCAAGCTGCCGGAGGGACCGACACGGCACCGGTGCCGTCGTTTCTCGCCATTGCGGCAGTCCGTTGTTTCCGTCCACGTCCGTCACAGTCTAAGTCTACGTTATTAACCCGGCTTCTAAATTAGGCCGGGTTAATCCGGGGCGGCGATCAGCCGCGTGAGCTAGGCCTAAGCGTGTAACCGGCCTGGGCGGCGGCCCGAAAGACCAGGAGGGTATTTACGGGTCTGATCGATATTAACCCGGCCTATAAATATAGGTCGGGTTAATCCGGGGCAGGGATGCCCCGGCGCGGCGACAAGCCGCGTGAGCCCAGGCCGGGCGTGTACCGGCTTGGGCGGCGGCCCGAAATACCAGGAGGGTATTTACGGGCCTGATTAATAAATTATTCCGGAGCAGGCTAAACGACCGGTAGTCGGCCGATTTTGGTCGTCATTCCACGCGGCGACAACACGTCGAGCGCATGAAAGTTTCTTGTGCTAGCCTCTTGCTTGGTTTCATTTTGGACGAAATACGGTGGGGGAGACAGTATGTTCGATGGGTTGATCGGCCGTGTGCCCATATACACGCACACTCTCGATGTATACGGCTACGAGCTTAGCTTTTGCAGCGGTGAAGCTCTGAGCGTAGGGACCAAAGACAGCGAAGATCGGTGGACCGAAGCGGTGCGGCAGGCCGGCCAGGCGCTGGATTTGAGAGATTTGGTCGGCGATAGCCGAGCGATGCTCCGGGTGCCGTCCACTTCTTTAACCGTATGCGAAGGATTGGCCTGGCCGAAGTCCCAGGTGGTTCTGGCGGTATCGGGAGACGTCTTGAATGATAGTGCGGCGGAGGAAACCGTATCCCGCCTGGCCGACGAGGGTTTTACCATCGCGCTTCATAATCCGTCCTGCGATTTGGTCGAACTTAGGCGCGAGGCCGACTTCGTATCGATCTGCTCCCTGGATGCCAGAAAGCTGAACGGTTTTAAGATCAGTTGGACGGCCCGCCACGACCAAAATCTGCATCTTCTGGTGAGAGACATAGAAACGCCGGACGAATACGATCGTTTCCGCAAGCTGGGTTTCGATTATTACGAAGGCATGTTTTTCGAGCGGCCCCGACATTTGCGCAGTTGCGATATACCGGGAAACCGCCTGGCCGTGCTCGAACTGCTTGCGCGGCTCCAAAGTCCAAAGGTCGACGTCGCCGAGGCCGAGGCGATCATCACGCGCGATATGACCCTGAGTTATAAGCTGCTCCGATTAGTCAATGCCGCATTTTTCGGTGTGACGAAGCGGATCGACTCGATCCGCCGGGCCGTGATTTTCTTCGGCGTACAGCGGATCAAAAACTGGGCGTCGGTCATTCTGGTCAATTCCGTCGATTACCGCCCGCGCGAGTTGCTGACCACGGCACTGGTACGGGCGCGAACCTGCGAGCTGCTGGCCGAACGAATGAAACGGCCAAATACCGAGCTTTATTACATAACCGGGTTATTTTCCCTGCTGGACGCCGTCATGGACGTTCCCAAGGAGGACATTCTGCGACACTTGAACCTCGATGACCGCATCGATGAGGCGCTGCTGCATGGTAGCGGCCCGATCGGCGATGTGCTCCGCGCCGCGATTGCATTCGAGCGCGCCGAGCCCGGTGAAATTCAGGGTTGCAAGTTTGAACAGGGCGTACCGGCGAGCGCTTACGTGGAATCGATCCGCTGGGCGACGGACGTTCGAAAGGCGCTGGAGGTTTCTTAACCGGGACTTTATGAACGGAAGAAGATGGAGATGAAATCCTGAGTGATTTGCTTGGCTATTGGGCCGCCTTCGTGGGAAAATCGTGATTTAAGCTTTCGAACCTACCCGATCGGAATGACTAGACTATGGCGGCTTTACCCGCGCAATTGATAGACCGCTTCGGGCGGCGTATCAGTTACGTTCGCATTTCCATCACCGACCGCTGCGACTTTCGCTGCATTTATTGCATGAGCGAGGACATGGCTTTTTTGCCCCGCGCTCAGATCTTGACGCTCGAGGAAATCCTGGCCGTCGCCACGGCGTTCGTGGAACTCGGCGTCGAAAAGATACGCATCACGGGCGGAGAGCCCCTGGTGCGCAAGGGCGCGGTCGATCTATTGCAAGAAATCGGCAAGCTGCGGGGCTTGAGAGAGCTGGTTTTGACGACCAACGGATCGCAGCTGGAAAAAACCGCATTGCTGCTGAAGTCCGCCGGAGTAAAGCGCATCAATGTCAGTCTCGATTCGCTGGATGGCGACCGGTTCCGGAAGATGACCCGGATAGGGGACTTGGATCAGGTGCTCCGCGGGATCGACGCCGCGCTGGATGCCGGTTTCGAACGACTCAAAATCAATGCCGTCGTGCTCAAGAATCGCAACCATGACGAGGTGAGCGATCTGGTCGACTATGCGATAGCCAAGAACATCGACATCAGCTTCATCGAAGAGATGCCGCTGGGCGCGGTCGATGGGCACGACCGTGCCGAGGAGTATTATTCCAGCGACGACATCAAGCGGGATCTCGACCGGCGTTTTGTCCTGCTGCCCACGCCGGAAACCACAGGCGGACCTTCCCGTTATTACCGCGTGTCCGGCACCCACACACGTGTGGGGTTCATATCCCCGCACAGCCACAATTTCTGCGGAACCTGCAACCGCGTGAGAGTGACGGCCGAAGGCCGGTTGCTGCTCTGTCTGGGCAACGAACACTCGATAGATCTGAAACGGGTCTTGCGAGCCAATCCCGGCGATATGCACAAGCTGAAACATGCGATCGTCGATTCGATGGCGATCAAGCCCGAACGGCATTATTTCGACATCAAGGCACAGCCCGTTATCTTCCGCCACATGAACGCTACCGGCGGCTGAGCCCGCCGTCGAGGGGCGGCGCGCTAGAGCGTTTTTCATCGCTTTATAGCGGCGTGGACGGGGACACCGCCCGTACCCATTCGTAGGTCGGCAATCCTTTGCCGACGAACGTGTTTGAAGGAACTACTCCAGAGCGATCTCGCCGTCTATGACGTGATGGATGTTCAGGGCCGGAACTTCCAAGGTCATCTTGACGGCGAATTTCTCGTTTCCGACGAGCTTGCCGGCTTGCAGCGCGTCGTGCACGGCCAGCTCGATCTCCCGCTGCGAAGTCACACCGACCTTTTTCAGGAACTTGCGGATGTCCATGTTGAAAGTATCGTCGTTCATTGCCGTGACTCCTTAATTTCAAGAATCTCAAGTTTCGATGCAAAATTTCGGGACTTGATCCCGGTGCTGTTATTAACCCGGCCTATCAATATAGACCGGGTTAATCCGGGGCAGGGATGCGCCCCGGCGCGGCGACCAGCCTCGTGAGCCAAGGCCTAAGCGTGTAGCGGCCTGGGCGCCGGCCCGAAATACCAGGAGAGTATTTACGGGCCAGATTAATAAACTCAGAAGAGCGGCGAAACTCCGAATAGTTTGCTGTGGAAATGCAGTATTGCGAGATAAAGCACTACGGCCAGCGTGATGCGCCACCAACCGATCTCGGTCAATTTGAGCTGATTGCGCCCTTCTCGGATGGCGTTGAAAGGTATATTGGATGTAACGGCCGTGAATTTCGCCCATTGCTCTCCGAAGTGCCTTTGACGCTTGGCGTCTATCGAGCGGGTTCCACCTATCGTTAGGATCAGCAAGGACCCGAACAGTACGAGTGCTGCGGCATCGCCGTTGGCGATCAGGTGCACGATGGCCCACAGGCCGATTCCCCAAAGAAAGGGGTGACGGGTGATCCGCAGAATGCCTCGTGCCGGCTCTGCTTCAGAGAGTAGAGACTCACCGTTTACCGCAGTCGGATTGGGTGTCGTTAAGCCGACGACAGCCAGGAAAAAAGCGACCAGCATCAAAAGCGCCGCGACGGGTTTGAACCACGCGAGCTGTCCCCAGGTTTCGATGTAAGGCGCACGGCGGTAGGCGTAAATCAGCCAGACTAGGCCGAGCAGCGAAAGGCTGGAAAAACCGATGCGGTAGATCCGCTCGCCGTATTTCTCGATCAGCCGATCCCGCCATCGGGTGCCGGCGATCAAGAAATGAATGCCGACGAAAAACAAGGCGGCAAGCGTAAGCTGGGTCATGAGGATGCTCCGGATTCGAGTTGGCTGCGGTTCATGGGTGTTTACTTAAGTTGTCAGCGTCGTCGCGCACTCCCTGTTCGGCTCATTTCTCCAGCAAGCGGGGCATCAATTCCACCAGATTGCACGGACGGGTACGGTAATCGAGCTGATCTCGAATGAGCTGGTCCCAAGCGGTTCGACATGCGCCCGAAGAGCCCGGCAGACAGAAGATATAGGTCCCGTTGGCTACCCCGGCAACGGCGCGGGACTGAATCGTGGACGTCTTGATATCTTGATACGAGACGGCGCGAAAAACCTCGCCGAATCCGTCCAGAGTCTTGTCGAACAGGACTGAAACCGCTTCCGGTGTGCCGTCCCGTCCGGTCACGCCGGTGCCGCCGGTGGTGATGACGACCTGTATCGTCTCGGAGGCGATCCATTCCGATACCACGGCGCGGATTCGGTAGATGTCGTCGGCTACGATGCGTTTATCCGCCAGGCGATGTCCGGCGGCGCTTAGCCGGTCGACCAGGGTTTTCCCGGAAACATCGGTGTCTTCCGTGCGCGTGTCGGATACCGTCAATATCGCGATGTTGAGGGGAACGAAATCTCTTTCCTGGGACATTGAGATGCTTTCCTGTGGTACGTGTTGTAAATTCCGTTCGTGAAACGGTCGGTGCCCTCTTCATTCGCGCGCGCGAGACTGCGGGCAGAGGGGCGAACATTAAAAAGCTATCGAACATCCCGAGGGGGTGCAATCCTTTCGAACAGGATGCGGACTTGATTAAATATTAGCAAATGCTTATATTTTCGCTTGTCCATGATCGAGCGGTATTCGCATTACGGAGTGTGGCGACAGATCCGGGGTAGGCATTCGAGTTTCGAAGCACTTGGCGGTTTTCAAGCATCAAGGCGCAAGACGATGAGGAGCAAAGGCAGGATATGAGTTTGAAGCTTTTCCAGTCGAGACTTTTGGCCGCGGGTTCGACGCTCTGTCTGATACTGATCGGAGCCGGGTCTGCCGCAGACGCGCTGGCGGAAACAAGCGCTCGCCATCCGCTCAAGCTGGAGGAAGCCATCGATTTGGCCTTCGAGCAAAATCCCGATCTTCTCGCGGCCGCCGCCCGGATCGGCGAGGCCGAGGCCAAGGTTGCCGAAGCCGCCGCGAACTTCTATCCCAAGCTTATGGCGCGGGTCGGTTACGCCTATTCCGACGATCCTTCCCAAGCCTTTTCCTATATCGTGGCACAGCGTCGTTTCAACTTCGGCGTGGATATCAATCATCCGGGCTGGGTGGAAAACTTTCGCCCCGAGATCGTCGGCACCTGGTCGTTGTATCGAGGCGGGCAGGATAGTTATCGGAAGAAAGCCGCCGAATTGGGCGTCGAAGCGGCCGAACTGGAGCGCTCGGCGATTCGCAACCGTCTGGCTGCGGCAGTGACGGCGGCGTATTACGCGCTGCTGTCCGCGCCGCAGCAAGTGGATGTGGCGCGCCATTCGATCGAGGCCGTCGAGCGCGAACTGGAGCATACCAAACATCGGGTGGCGGAAGGCATGGCGCTCAAGGCGGACGTTTTATCCTTGGAAGTCCGCGCGGCGGAGGCCCGCGAGTCCGAGTTGAAGGCCCAAAACGCCATCGAATTGTCCCGTTCGGCGCTTAAGACGCTCCTCGGCATCACGACGGGCGAAATCCTGGAGCTGCGCGAACCCGCGGACAGACTTGCCGACCATCCAGCTCAAGATTATGCGCGGCTGCTGGATCAAGCCTTGGCCCAGCGTCCCGAGATGCAGGCCGCGATACATCAGTCGCAGATCCGGCGCGAGGAACTTCAGGCCGAACGGGGAGCGCGCTGGCCGCGGGTCAATGCCTACGCTGCTTACGGTCAGAACAGCCGCTCGCCGGATTTCGCGTTCAGCCGGGACAACGTCACCCTGGGCGTCAACGCCGAGGTGGATCTATTCTCGGGCGGCGCGGTCAGCGCCCGTATCGCCCAGGCGGAACGCCGGCTGACCGAAGCTCAGGCCCTGGAGCAGCGCACCCGGCTGGAGATCGGGGATGAAGTCCGGCGCGCCTATACGACCCTGGAAGAAGCGCTGCAACGCCTTAAAGTGGCCGAAGCCGGCGCTGCCGCCGCCGACGAGGCTCTGCGACTGGTCAATGAGCAATATCGAGGCGGCGCTGCTACCGTGACGCGGTATCTGGAAGCGGAAACCGATCGTGCCGATGCCGCCCTGCGCGTCATCGTCGTCCGTTACGAAGCGGAGGTGGCGCAAGCGCAGCTGAAGAAGGCGGTGGGACACTGGCGGTAAAGTCTCCGGACAACCTGTTCTTCAACCCCCGCTCTGGCCGGCTTTCATGCAGGTGCCGGGGGCTTTTGCCCGACTACGAACAAGCAAGAAACCGATAGGCCAATTCATGACGCATGCCACGCATTCCCGGACCAAGCTTATCTACGCCCTGATCGCGGTATCCGTTTTGATTCTTCTTCTCGTCTGGATGCAGGGAGGCTTTAAGGACAAGGTGGAACCGGGGGTGAGCGAGTCCGTGGCGAATGGGAAAGCCGACGAGCGCACGCCAACGGCCAAGGTGGTTCGAAAGGAAGTCGAAAAAGTCTTTGCCTGGCCCGGAACCGTCGCGGCGCGGACGGTGGCGCAGATCGCTCCCAAGATTCCCGGCAGGATTCTGGAAATCACGGTTCGCGCGGGCGACCGCGTCAAGCAAGGCCAAGTGCTGGCACGCCTCGACGAACGGGAAACTCGGTCGCGCCTCGGCCAGGCGCGCGCCGCTCTCGCCGCCGCCGAGGCGCAAGCCGGACGCGCTCGTGCGGATGCGCGCCGAATCCAAAACCTCTACGACAAAGAGGCCGCGACCCGGCAAGCCCTCGATGCCGCCCTGGCGGCGGCCCGGACCGCGGAAGCGCAAGTGCGGGAAGCCAGGGACGCAATTCGCGAGGCGGAATCCTCTCAGACGGAAACGGTGCTGCGCGCGCCCTTCGACGGTGTCATCGTCGAACGCCGTCTGGAACCGGGCGACATGGCCTTGCCCGGTGCGCCGATACTGGTTCTTCAGGAATCGCAGCGGCTTCGGATCGAGAGCGCCGTTCCGGCCCAATGCGCCGGTCTGGTCGAAATCGGGAATGAACTCAAGGTCCGCATCGCCAATCCGGAAAGCGAGTTCAAGGCCGTGGTGGACGAGATCCAGCCCGCCGCCGATCCGAAGACCCGAACCGTGCTGGTGAAAGCCCGTTTGCCGGAAGATTCGGGCGTGCAGCCCGGAGCGTTCGGCTGGCTCTACCAGCCCTGCGGCCAAGCGGACGTGCTGCTGGTGCCGGTTTCCGCGGTGAGTCGCGTGGGGCAACTCGAGAGCGTGCGGCTGGTGGTGGACGATAAGGTCCGGCTGCGCCACGTCCGCACCGGCAAGCGCTACGATGGGCGGATCGAAATCCTTTCGGGGCTCAAGGAAGGCGACACCGTGCTGCTCCCGGAGGCCGGCCGATGAGCGCGGAAACCTCTGTCGAGCGGGGTTTGACAGCCCGCATCGTCGAGCTGTTCATCACCTCCAAGCTGTCGGTGCTATTGCTGATCGCGTCCTTTCTGGCCGGGTTCGCCGCGCTGGTGCTGACGCCGCGCGAGGAAGAACCGCAGATCGTGGTGCCGGTGGCGGACGTTCTGATCAGCGCGCCCGGTGCCGATGCCGAGGAAGTCGAAAAACTGGTGTCGACGCCGTTGGAGACGCTGCTGCGGGAAGTGGACGGCGTGGAATACGTGTATTCCGCTTCGCGGGAAGGCGAGGCCCTGGTGACGGTGCGCTTCTATGTCGGCGAAGACCGCGAGGACAGCCTGGTCAAGGTATGGAACAAGCTGATGTCCAACCAGGACCGGATACCGCCCTTGGTCAGCTCCTGGACCGTAAAGCCGGTGGAAATCGACGATGTTCCCATCGTTACGCTGGCTTTGTCGTCGGACGATCCGGCTTACGATGCGGCGGCGCTGCGCCGTTTGGCCGACGAGACGAAGGACAAACTGGCCGTGGTGGAGGATGCCGGCAAGATCACCGTGGTCGGCGGAGAGCGCCGGCAGGTCTCGGTTTATCCCGATCCCGCGCGTTTGGCGGCACACGGCGTAACCGTTCTGGACGTGATGCGAGCCTTGCAAGCCGCCAATATCAACCTGCAGGCCGGGACCTTCGAACAGGCTAACCGCGCCGTCCGCTTGGAGGCCGGTCCGTTCTTTACCAGCGCGGACGAGGTCGCCGGCACGCCGGTGGCCGGGCAGGGCGGCAAACTGGTTTATCTCCGCGACGTGGCGGCGGTTATCGACGGTCCGCAGGAAGCAGCGAGTTACACTCGGATCGGCTACGGGCCGGCAGCCGCCGAGAGCCCGCGCCTGGGCGAAACGGAAGCCGCGAAGCCCGGCGAAGAGCGGCAATCGGTCACCGTAGCCGTGGCCAAGCGGAAAGGGGCCAATGCGGTTGCGGTGGCCGAAGAGGTCATCGGGGCGGCGAAGGAACTGTACGGCACCGTCATTCCGGAAAACGTCACCGTCAATATCACCCGCAATTACGGCGAGACCGCCAATCACAAGGTCAACGAACTGGTCCGGCATCTCTTCATCGCCATCGCCACGATCGTCGTCCTTTTGGCTTTCGCCTTGGGGCCGAAGGAGTCTTTCATCGTCGCCCTGGCGGTGCCGATGACTTTGGGCGTGACCCTGTTCTGCGATCTCATCTTCGGCTACACCATCAATCGCGTGACCCTGTTCGCGCTGATTCTGTCGCTGGGGCTCCTGGTGGACGATCCCATCGTCGATGTGGAAAACATCTTTCGCCATTTCCAGCTGCGCCGGGAGCCGCCCCTGGACGCCACCTTGACCGCGGTCGACGAGGTCCGTCCGCCCACCATCTTCGCGACCTTTACCGTCATCGTTTCCTTTCTGCCGATGTTCTTCATCACCGGCATGATGGGGCCGTACATGGCGCCCATGGCTTTCAACGTACCTATCGCGATGCTGATGTCGCTCCTGGTGGCGTTCACCGTAACCCCCTGGGCGAGCTATTACCTTCTGAAGAGCGAGTACGGCAAGGGCGAGGAAGCGTTCGATCTCAAGCAGAGCACGGTGTACCGGTTTTATCACCGCACCTTGGGCGGACTCCTGGCGACTGCCGGTCGGGCGAAGATTTTTCTGTGGCTGGTGCTGGCGGCCTTCGTAGTTTCTGCCTTGCTCGCGGTCTTCCGCATCGTGCCGCTCAAACTCCTGCCTTTCGACAACAAGAACGAACTGCAAATCGTCGTCGACATGCCGCGCGGCACCACACTGGAAGCATCCGACGCCGCCGCGCGGGCGCTGGGCGATTATCTCGCCACCGTCAACGAAGTGACCGATTACGAGACCTTCGTCGGACTCGCGTCGCCCATGGATTTCAACGGTTTGGTGCGGCATTACTATCTGCGGCGCGAGCCCCATCAGGCCGAGATTCGGATCAACCTGCTGCCCAAGGAACGGCGCGAGCAGCAGTCTCACGAAATCGCCCTGCGCATCCGTCCCGATATCGAGCGGATCGCCAAGGCTTACGGCGCCAATGCCAAGATCGTCGAAACCCCTCCGGGTCCCCCGGTGCTGTCCACCTTCGTGGCCGAGGTATACGGGCCTCTGGACGCGGCTTATTCCGATCTGGCGCGCGTCGCCGAGCGGGTGAAACAGGAGATCGCCGGGATAGAGGGCGTCGTGGATGTGGACGATACCGTCGACGAGCCGCAGACCGTGATCCGCTATCAGTTGGACCGTCAGCAGGCCGCGCTGCACGGCGTAACCGTGGCGGAGGTCGCGGAAACCCTGCGCGCAGCGTTGAACGGAATGTCCATCGGCGTCGTGCACATTTCGTCCGAGCGCCAGCCCTTGGAAATCGTCATGCGGCTGCGGCGCGCGGAACGCTCCTCCATGGCCGATCTGAATACGCTCCGGGTGAAAGGCCTGGACGGCTCGCTGGTGCCGCTGGGAGAAATCGGCCACGCGATCGAGGAGCCGGCCGATCTCACGATTTATCATAAAGATCTCAGGCGCCTGAGCTACGTTACCGCCGAAATGGCGGGGCGAAGTCCCGTGGAAGCCGTGTTCGACTGGTGGGACATCGAGGACGAAAAACCGCTGCCCGAAGGCTATACGGTCGATCTGGCCGGGGAAGGGGAGTGGAAGATCACGGTGGATGTGTTCCGGGATTTAGGGCTCGCGTTCGGTGCGGCCCTGCTCATGATTTACGTGCTTCTGGTGGCGCAGACGGGTTCCCTGGGGATGCCGCTCATCATCATGGTGGCCATTCCCTTGACCGTCATCGGCATCATGCCCGGCTTCGCGCTGCTCAACCTGCTGTTTACCGAGCCCGTGGCGGGTTTCGACAATCCCATCCTGTTCACCGCAACGGCCATGATCGGCATGATCGCTCTGGCCGGCATCGTGGTCCGGAACTCCATCATTCTCATCGACTTCATCGAGCGGCTGCGGGCTCAGGGCGAAACCCTCGTCGATGCCCTCATCGAGGCCGGTGCCACCCGTCTCCGCCCGATCTTTCTCACCGCCGCCGCCGCGCTGTTCGGCTCTTTCGTCATCACGCTGGATCCCATCTTCTCCGGCCTTGCCTGGAGTTTCATCTTCGGCATCTTCGCGTCGACCGCATTCTCCCTCTATGTGGTGCCGGTGGTTTATTACCTGCTGAATCGGAAAGCGGCGCAATAGCCGCCATCAGAGCCTTTTCCGGTATGTCGTAGCACTATCGGGAGGCCTTCGTCAGCAAGGGATTGCCGATCTACCGCATCTTTTCCAGGCTATATCTCTTGAAGGTGGAAGGCGCTTTGCCGGTCCGCGCCTCATCCGATCACTTCCTCGGCATCGGCCGGGATCTTCGCTCACGCGGCGGCACCTTTGCCGCAACAATTTGTACACAGCAGGCAACAAAATTTCGTGTGCGCATGAACTAACGGGCTGCCACGCTGTCTACATGTATGTGTTCTTCCTCCTCTTGACCCACCGCATGGTGGGTTTTTTTATTTTCGGGGATGCTGAAAGATAAGAGCTTGAAAGCTCGGATAATTGAGCAACGAACTCCGCGACCGTCAATCCTCTCTCGCTCCGAAAGCGGAAAACGGGAAAGGCATGCGGTCGGTGCTGTAGGACATGAAGAGCATCATGTTGTAAATCCACGCCGACAGGGCTTCACCCCATTTCACGCCGAGGCGGGTGGCTCGGCCGGTAAAGAGATGGGCGATGAACTGGAACAGCACGATGGCCCACAGAACAAAACGTACGATACCGAAGAGCGCAAAAAACAGAGCCATGAACAACAGGCGTTTAAAGGCGTTCATGCTGACTTGATTGTTGTCGATCGGGTCTTTCATAAAATGCAAAGGATAAGAAACATAGTGGAGCTACTCAAAAAGGTATTGCCAACGGTCTAGCACAGCCATCGGGGACATGGCGCATGCCAGCCGGCGTTAAAAGATGCGACGTGGATCATATTCGCAATCCAATCGCTCGATCCCGAGTTCATTTGCTCAAAAAGTTGGCGGCCAAGGATTTTAGGAGGCGCGTGGTCATGGGACAACTATTATCTGCCAAGCAAAATAGCGCCGTCAGGTCTTCGCGCTCGCCGGGAGGCTTACGCGTGATCGCGATAGTCGAGTTGAGCAAAGGTGTGCTGATCGTGCTGGCGGGATTCGGACTCCTCTCGCTTATCCATCATGATGTGCAGCAACTGGCTGAGGAAATTGTCGGTCATTTTCACCTCAATCCAGCCAGCCGGTATCCGCGAATTTTTATCGATTTGGCAGGACGGCTTTCGGATAAGAGGCTATGGCTTTTTGCCGGTTTTGCATTTACGTACAGTGGGTTGCGGTTTATCGAGGCTTATGGATTATGGCGAGGACGGCGCTGGGCCGAGTGGTTCGCGGTGGCGAGCGGTGCCATCTATATTCCCATAGAGCTTTTCGAGCTGCTGGCCGGCGTCTCGTGGATCAAGGTCCTGACTTTCGCCGTCAATATCGGGATTGTGTCTTATGTGGGCTTTTCTCTATGGCAATCTCAAAGGAATAACCTGAGCCTGCCTGCGTAGGCGGTTCGAACTGAAGTGAAGCAACTTTGATGTTCGAGGATGAAGAAGGTGGGGGACGTGGAGCGGGTGATGGGAATCGAACCCACGTCATCAGCTTGGGAAGCTGAGGTTCTACCATTGAACTACACCCGCTTGTCTTCGTGATTTTAAGCGCTTTCGCTGGCCAGGATCAATCTTTTCGACCACTTTTGCGGTCTATAGCCTGCATAAGATAAATTGCGTCTTTGGTCGGCCTTAAGTCCGTGGCATGATGTGGTCAGAGCGCCAAAACTTTGGGGTGGAACATGGGGCAAGAGATAGAAAAAGCCCGGTTCTCCGATGCCGATTTCGATAATTTTCGCCAGCGCCTGGAAGCGGAAACGGGATTACTCAGCCGCTATGTCCGTAAGGGCGTGTGTTCGTCGCTGGGACCGATTACCGGGTTCGAGCTGGAATCCTGGCTAGTGGATTCGGAAATGAACCCCGCACCGGTCAATGCCGCGTTTCTCGAAGCTTTCGGCGGCTCGCTCGCCTGTCCGGAACTCGCGAAATTCAATGTGGAGTTCAATAGCGTGCCGCAATTCCTGCGGGGACAGGTGCTTTCGCAGCTTCGCCTCGATTTGGGCGAACTCTGGCGAAAGGCCTGCGCGGCGGCGGAATCTTTGGGCGTCGAACTCGTCGCGATCGGAATCTTACCTACTGTGCCCTCGGCGGTGCTCAATCTGAACAATATTTCCGAGATGAACCGATACCGGGCGCTAAACGAGCAGATTCTATCGGCACGTCGCCAGGAGCCTCTAAAACTCGACATTTCCGGTCATCAGCATCTCGCGGTCGAACACCAGGATGTGATGCTGGAATCGGCGGCAACATCGTTTCAGATTCATCTCCAGGTTCCGCTTGAACGGGTACGGGAGTATTTCAATACCGCCATTCTGGTCTCCGCGCCGCTGGTAGCTGTTTCCGCCAATTCGCCGTTCTTGTTCGGAAAGGATCTGTGGGCGGAGACGCGGATTCCTCTGTTCGAGCAAGCGGTCGACAGCGGCGGTTTCCATGAGGCGAGCCACGGCCCCTTGCATAGAGTCGGCTTCGGCAGCGGTTATGCGAGGCACGCTATTACCGAGGTGTTCGAGGAGAATTTTCAACATTATCCGGTTTTGCTGCCGATACTGTCGGAGAGCCCGCCCGAGCAGTTCGCCCATTTGCGGCTGCACAACGGCACCATCTGGCGCTGGAACCGCCCTCTGGTCGGTTTCGATCCCGACGGCCGCCCCCATATCCGAATCGAGCATCGCGTTATTCCCGCTGGGCCGAGCATTGTGGATATGATCGCCAATGCGGCATTCTTTTACGGTTTGGTGGAAGCGTTCGCGAACGAGTACCATGAGCCGTTGATTCCGTTCGCTCAGGCCAAGGATAATTTTTATCAGGCGGCTCGATACGGCCTGGGGGCGCACGTGATTTGGCGGGACGAGACAAAGCTGCCGCTCAAGCCATGGCTGCTGCATGAACTGCTCCCGAAAGCGGAATCCGGTTTAAAGCGATTGGGGTTGGCGGAAGCGGATATCGCCTATTTTTTGGGCATTATCGAGCAACGGATATTATCCGGCCAGACCGGCAGCGAATGGCAACGCCGCTTTATAGAGAAACATCCTGGGGAATTTTCGACCATGACTCGCGAGTATCTGAATCGTCAGAAGAGCGGGGAGCCGGTTCATCGATGGCCGCTCTGATGGATGCTCCGTCTCTGACTCAACTGGACCATGTCCCGCAAGGATTGACCGAGATAGCCGCGGAACGCCTCTATACGATATTGCCGGGACCTACGCTCATTCATCTCCCGGGACGTCAGGAAAGACCCTTGTTCGTGTCCGTTCTGCTTCACGGCAATGAGCCTACCGGCCTACTTGCTGTGCAAAGCTTGCTCAGAAAGTATTCGGACCAGACTTTGCCGCGCGCGCTGTCGGTTTTCATCGGCAATGTCAGTGCGGCGCGGAATGGTGTGCGGCGGCTGGATGGGCAGGTGGATTACAATCGCATTTGGCCCGGAACTACGCATTCCGCTTGCCCTGAGACGGCCATGATGCAGTCGGTAATGGAAGAAATGGCCAGGCGTCGCGTTTTCGCCAGCATCGATGTGCACAACAATACCGGGGTGAACCCTCATTACGCCTGCGTCAACCGGCTGGATCACCGGTTTTTTCGATTGGCGTCCATGTTCAGCCGGTTGGTGATTTATTTTACCTATCCCAAAGGCACCCAAACCTCTGCTTTCGCCCGGCTGTGTCCTGCGGTTACCCTGGAATGCGGCAAACCGGGACAAAAATACGGGAGCGAGCATGTCTTCGAATATTTGGACGCCTGCCTGCACCTCACCGATATACCGGACCACCCGGTTGCATCGCAGGATCTGGATTTTTATCACACGGTCGTACAAGTCACCGTGCGCGAGAACGTGTCCTTCGACTTTTCATCCGAGGACACCGACCTTCGGCTGAACGAAGATTTGGATCATCTTAATTTCACGGAATTGAGCGCCGGGACGGCTTTGGGAATGGTCAAGAACGGCTCGTCCACTCTTCCGTTCATCGCCTGCGACGAATCGGGGCACGATGTCGCCGCCGACTATTTCGAAATTCGCGAAGACCGGCTGGTGCTGAAAAGGGCGGTGATGCCGTCCATGCTGACCTTGGACAAGCGAATTATCCGACAGGACTGCTTCTGCTATTTGATGGAGAGGAAATCGCTCAATCTTTGACGGTGAAAGGGGTACGGATCTTTTGTATCGTACGCTGTTACGAAGCGCTTACCATCTCCCGGAGCACGGTCTGGACAAGACAGCTTCGTGATGCCGGAACAACCGGCAAATCTACAACTATTAAAACAATATCACTCAGAGGAGAGGCACCATGATAGGCGGCGTTGTCGCAGTGTTGATCGTATACTGGTTTTATCGGAGCGCGGAAGATCGCGGTCTTCCGACTTTTCAATGGGCTTTCGCGGGACTATTGGCGTTTTACGTACCCAATTTCGCTTGGAGCTTGTTGGTCGCAAAGCCGTGGATTGCTTCAACCCACGTACAGCAAGCAAGCTTCTCGACCGGGCTGATCAATTTTTCATCGGTTGCCCTCGGTCTCGTGTGCGCCGTGCTGGTTCGGCATTTTTTCTTGCCCAAGGCAGCTAAGGCGCAGTAGCAGAAGACAAAAACGCCCCGCCGGCGTGCGCAGGCGGGGCGTTGATGCGGGAAAAACCCGGATTTTAGAGATTGGCCGCGTTCTTGCTCAGGTAATCGGCCACGCCTTCGGGGTTGGCGTTCATGCCGGTCTTGCCTTTGTTCCAGCCGGCCGGGCAAACTTCGCCGTGCTCTTCGCAGAACTGGAGTGCGTCGACCATGCGGACGAGTTCGTCCATGTTACGGCCCAGCGGCAAATCGTTGACGACCTGGTGACGGACGATGCCGCTCCGGTCGATCAGGAAACTACCGCGATAGGCCACGGCCGCGCCTTCCACTTCTACATCGTAAGCCTTGGCGATGGCGTGGCTGACGTCCGCCACCATGGTGTACCGCACCTGGCCGATGCCGCCTTTTTCAACCGGCGTGTTACGCCAGGCGTTGTGGGTGAACTGGGAATCGATGGAAACCGCGATGACTTCTACGCCGCGCTTTTTGAATTCGTCGATACGGTGATCGAGGGCGATCAATTCGGTCGGGCAGACGAAGGTGAAATCCAGCGGATAAAAAACAATGGCGGCGTACTTGCCTTTGGTTTCCTTCGAGAACCAGTAGTTGTCGACGATCTTGCCATCGCCAAGAACAGCGGCCGCTTGAAAATCGGGGGCGGGTTTACCGACTAATACGCTCATCAATCGTCTCCTTTAATTGTGAATTGTGTCAGGTTTAGATGTACTGGCCATAAGCCACGGAAACCGATCCGGTGGCTTCAAAAGCTTCGGTCATCCTTAAAATGACGGCCGAAAGATCAAAATCAAGAGCCATCGATTCTACACAAAAATAGTCAGAAATTCTTCCCGCAATCCACGCGGGATGACGAACGGAAAAGCCTGCCGCGCTTAGATTGTTGCCCGTCGTTTTGCCGGCGACACAGTATTTTTCCGCCGGCAACAATGGCAGGAATACCGCTTGCTCGTGAATTATTAACCCGGCCTATAAATATAGGCCGGGTTAATCGGGGGCAGGGATGCCCCGGCGCGGCGACAAGCCGCGTGAGCCCAGGCCGGGCGTGTACCGGCCTGGGCGGCGGCCCGAAATACCAGGAGGGTATTTAGGGGCCTGATTAATAAAAGAACAGCCCTGATTCGGGTGAGGAAGCCGAAGCGTAGCGGCGGCGCGGCATGCGGCCGGCGAGAAACGCCTCGCGGCCCGCTTCCACGGCCTTTTTCATGGCTTGTGCCATCAGTACGGGGTTTTTCGCCTCCGCAATGGCGGTATTCATCAATACGCCGTGGCAGCCGAGTTCCATGGCGACGGCGGCGTCGGACGCCGTGCCCACGCCGGCGTCCACCAGAATGGGAACCTTGGCGTTTTCGATGATGGTCAGAATGTTGTAGGGGTTGCGTATACCCAATCCGGAGCCGATCGGCGCAGCGAGCGGCATGACGGCGACACAACCGAGCTCTTCGAGTCGTTTGGCCACCACCGGATCATCGCTGGTATAAACCATGACTTCGAATCCTTCCTTGATCAGAATTTCGGCAGCCGCCAAAGTGCCGGTAACGTCCGGATACAGCGTTTTGGGATCGCCCAGCACTTCCAGCTTGACCAGCTTGTGGCCGCCCAAGAGCTCTCGGGCGAGCCGGCAGGTACGCACTGCGTCTTCCACGGTATAACACCCGGCCGTATTGGGCAGCAGGGTGTAACGATCCGGCGGAACCGCATCGAGCAGATTGGGCTGACCGGGGTCTTGCCCGATGTTGCTGCGGCGTATGGCGATCGTGACGATCTCGGCCCCGGAAGCCTCCACGCAACGGCGGGTTTCGTCCAGATCCTTGTATTTCCCGGTCCCGACCAGGAGCCTCGAATGATAAGTGCGGCCGGCGATGACCAAGGGATCGGCTTGTCCGCCGCCAATGGCATGTACGATTTCTATTTTATCGTCCATAGCGAGTCGATGATCTTCATAGTGCCCGTGAGGCACGATTTCTCGGTTGAGTTCTACGGCGATGCGTTTGCCGCCCAGATTCAATTCGGCGATAAGTTCCGCGAGCGTCGCTCCATCAGCTACGGTACGCAGTTCGCCATTGACGAAAATACGCATGATTCAGGTGCTCGATCGGATAAGCTCTGCGGCGGTTTCTTGGCGGCCATGTCGGCGCCGGCGAGCCACGCCTTTCGCCAAGCGTTGCAGCAGAGAGTTGCTGTCGTCCCAGCCGAGGCAGGGATCCGTAATGCTGAGGCCGTATTCCAGCGGCTTGCGCGGCTCGAGTTTCTGATTGCCGGCTTTCAAATGGCTTTCGATCATGACGCCGAAGATGCGGTAATCGCCGGCTTCGAGTTGCATCGCCACATCCGTTCCTACGCTCAATTGGCGGTGATAATCCTTCATGCAGTTGGCGTGACTGAAATCGATCATGATGTTGGGTGGCAGGCCCGCCTTTTCCAGAGCCTGAGCCGTGGCCTCCACGCTCTCGGCATCGTAGTTCGGCTGCTTTCCACCGCGGAGAATTATGTGACTGTCTTCGTTGCCCGTGGTCGAAAAAATGGCTGAATGGCCCGCCTTGGTCAAGGACAGAAAATGATGCGGACGTCTAGCCGCGCTGATGGCGTCGATGGCCACTTTGATACCGCCGTCGGTGGCATTTTTGAAGCCGACGGGGCAGGAAAGGCCGGAAGCCAGTTCACGGTGCACCTGGCTTTCCGTGGTGCGGGCGCCGATCGCCCCCCAGGCGATAAGGTCCGACACGTATTGCGGCGTGATCAGATCGAGATATTCGGTGGCGGACGGCATGCCAATCTGGTTCAGATTGAGCAGCAGTTGCCGGGCTAATCTCAGCCCTTTGTTGATATTGAAGCTCTCGTCCAGACATGGATCGTTGATCAACCCTTTCCAGCCTATCGTGGTCCTGGGCTTCTCGAAGTAAACCCGCATGACGATCACCAGATCGTCGACCAGCTCCCGCTTCGCTTCCAGCAAGCGTCTGGCGTACTCCAGCGCGGCTTCGGGATCGTGAATGGAGCACGGGCCTATGACGACGAGCAGACGGTCGTCCTGGCCAGCCAGAATACGGTGGATTTCCCGGCGCGCTTGTAAAGTCGTCAGCGCGGCCTCTTGGGTGATGGGAAATTCTTCGTGAACCTGTACGGGCGGAATGACCTCCTTAACTTCGCAAATGCGCAAATCGTCCGTGTTGTATTCGTTATGCATTACCGCCATGATCTCCGAGAGCTGTTTCATAGCCTTGTCTTACCGCAGGAATCGCCTCGTTTGCCCAAATAGAAGCGCGTTATAAAAGGTTAAGTATTGTACTCTCCCGAGGAGGGTGGTTCTACCCGATGCAGTGTTTTCCAAAGAAACGGTCCCGAGCGATATTCCGGTTCGGTTTAGGCCGACAAGAACACCGATACCCTACCCGTGAGAAGAACGCTGCCGCTCGATTCGACGGCAAAAGCGTACAGCAAACCGGTTTCATTTCCGTGAATTTTTTCCGCTCGAATTACGAGCGTGGATTCGATTCTGTTCAAGCACCCGACGGCGAGTTCGAACTCGCGAACGGCCGCCAGATAGCCCTGTTTCACCGGAGTATCTTGTTTTCCGGCCAATAGGCTCCCATGTATCGCGGCCGCTTGAGCGGCGTATTCGACGCCGCATACGGCGCTCAAACCCTCTTGGCGGCGTAGCGGATTATCCGACCGCCGGTGGCTGGTGGCCGACGCGACAATGCGGGTTTCATCCCAGTCGAGTATGTCATCGAGCAGGCACATGGTACCCGCATGAGGGAGCAGGCCGCTGAGCTCCGATCGGTCTAGGCGCATGGCTTAAGCCCGACCCGCGCTTGGCCATAACTCAGTTCGGCAGTCTCGGAACGGGCCAGAGCCGCCAAAAGCGGCAGGCTTCGAGCCGCGGGATTGCCGGCGCGCAAGGCCTCGAGCCCCGCATCGTCCATGTGGCCTATGTCGCCCGCATTGGCGGTATCGAGGCCGATCGTCAACTCGCCGAGGCTGTGCTCGGATCTTTCCGAAGCAAGCAGCAGGGAGACCGCAAACGGTGCCAGCAACGGACGAGCCCGGAGAATCGGATCAAGCGGCGGGAAATCATAGGCGACGAGTAGAACCTTCGTGTCTTCGACGAATGCCTGGCCGGCGGTTTCCAGCAGTCCCATGGCGAAGGAGTCGTCGAAGCAGGACAGGCTGGTGGACGCCTGCCGCGAACCGGTCGCGATGCTCCAGTATCCGGAAGCCGCGTTGTGGACCGAGTTGTGGAATTGGGTCGGCGAGATCTGCCGCTCGACGGTGGCCAATTCCTCGAAAATCCGATGAATGATTTCGACTTCGCCGCCCGAGGACGTGAATACCGTCGCGATATCTCCCGCGTTTACGTCCGGCGGTAGCGCTTGTTCCGCCACGTCGATCGCGAGCCGGGTAACGGCGGTGCTCCTTCGTCGCTCGGCCGCAGGAAGTCGGCTCGCCAGGAGCCGCGGCAGTTCGCCGCCCGCATAGGCTTGCCGTCCGGCCAAAATCTCGCGGTTCTCCTTCCAGGAAGGAAGTCCGGGACCGATGATGCCGACGCCTTCGACGAATACTCGGATCATGAGCGTTTTCCCAGAACCAGGCTGGCGTTGTTTCCGCCGAAACCGAAGGCGTTGCTGAGGACGGTCCGGACCGGCCGCCGCAGTTCCTCGGTGGCGATCCAGGACGCGATCTCCGGATCGACCCGCTCGGTGTTCAGGCTGCGCGGCACGAAATTTTCGCGAATGCTCAGGCAACCGACGATAACATTCACGATTCCCGCCGCTCCCAGGGTATGGCCCGTCCAGCCCTTGATCGAGCTGCACGGTACCGCTGCGCCGAAGAGGCCGAACACGGCTTTGTCCTCGGCGGCATCGTTGGCTTTGGTGGCGGTGCCGTGCAGATTGATGTAATCGATAGCGCCCGGATCGACCCCGGCCCGCTGCATGGCCTTGTTCATGGCCTCCGCCGCACCCAGGCCGTCGGGATGGGGCGAAGACATATGGTAGGCGTCGGTGCTTTCGCCGTAGCCGAGCAGCGCGATATCGCCGGTGCCGCGTTCCGGTTTTTCCAGCAGGGCGAAACCGGCCGCTTCTCCGATGGAAATGCCGTTGCGGTCCGCATCGGCTGGACGGCACGGGGTGGACGATACCAGTTCGAGCGCGGTGAAGCCGTATAGGGTGGTAAAGCAGAGACTGTCGACGCCTCCGACGACTGCCGCATCGCACAGCCCCGTCTGAATCAGGCGCGCGGCGCTGGCGAAAACCTTGCTGCTGGACGAACAAGCCGTGGAGACGACGGATGCGGGGCCCTGCAGATCGAGATAGCGCCGGGTGAAATCGCCCACGGAAAACGTATTCTGGGTCTGCCGATAACGAAAATCGGGCGGCAGCGCCCCGGTTTCGGGATTGCGCCTCCGATAAGCGGATTCCGTTTCCAGGATGCCGGATGTACTGGTGCCGAGGATCACCGCGATTCTTTCCGGCCCATAGCGCCGCCGGGCGCTTTCCACGGCTTGAACGAAGCCGTCCTGCTCGAGACCGATCCGGGCCAGGCGGTTGTTGCGGCAATCATAATCGCTTAAGCGTCCGCTTACGGGTTCGTTTTCGATTCCGTCGATCCGGCCGATGTAAGTGTCCAGTTCGGTACCCGGAAAGTCGCAGTGGCGAAGACCGCTGCGCTGTTCCCGAAGCGCCGCCGAAGTCGCATTCAGCCCCCTTCCCAGACAGTTGGTCAGGGTGAATGCGGAAATAATCAAAGGCTGCATCAAGTGGGTGTGGAGAAAGATAGCGTGAGATGGCGATGTGAAGAATTCAAGTATTATGCCGAAGACGGATTCCGTCTGGCCAGCATCGCTGCGAAAAGAACCGCGAGAGCCGCGCCCATGGCCACGGTGCTGCCGATGGCGTTGAGAATGTTGACGCTCGATGTTGCCAGAATGCCGAAAGCCATTACTGCGCTGAAGCTGCAAATCAGAAGCGACAGGAGGGTCCGGTTGCGCTCCTCCGGGGTTCGGCTGGGTTTGTTGAAGAACAATGCCTGGTCCATGCCGAGCCCCATTACCAGGAGCAGCGAAACCAGGTGATAAAGCGACAGGCCTCCGTACAGCCTCATCAATACCGCTGCGGTGACGAAAGCCGCGGCCGCCATGGGCGTCACAACCCGCAGCATGCCGCCCGGCGAGCGGAGTCCGAAAGTCAGCAGGATCACGATGGCTGCCACGCTCGCGCCGAGCAAGTGAACGGCTTCGCGCCGGTAATCCCGAAGCAGCCGGCTCGATGCCTCGCGAAGATCCAGATAGATGAGGTTCTTGTCCGCCGCGAGCGCCGCCTGCAACTGCGCGGCATCGGCCACGCCGACGAGCGGAACCAGGCCGACCCAGAGTTCGCCATGCCGGAAAAGGAGCGATTCGATCTTGAGCCGGAACGAGGTTCCGGCAAAGCTCGTTTCATCGAGCAGCGGCGTATGTTTCGCATGCGATACGTCGGCGATGAAGGGTTCGAAGGCATTGGGCTTGAAAGACGTTTTCCGGAGCGCTTCATCCAGGTTGCGCCGCAGGATTTCCGTCTCGGGCAAGGCCGACTGCCGATGGCTTTGCGTTTCATGGCTGGGCAGGTAAAGCGCCGCCATGTCGAATCCGGCCATCGTTCCGTTGTCGGCCAGGGGCTGTAGGATTCTTTTCAGATCCTCGCTCCGCCTCAGAACGGTTTCGGCACCGGCGCCGGTTACGACGATCAACTGGCGAAGATCCGGTGCGCCCAGATCGCGGCGCAGGGCTTCGTCCAGCGCTTTGCGGGACTCGGGTACCGGGCTCAGGGCATCGATATCGTCGTTCCAGAGCGACGCGCCGGAGCCGGTTATCCATGCAATCGCGGCGAAGATCAGCAAAGGCGGAACGAAGCGGAACCGGCTTAGCCTTCTGAGAAACTCATCGGCATGCAACCCTCTGACGATCCGGTCGGGTAGGGCGATATGCTGGGGCATGAGCGCCGGCATGATCCAGCGGCAGGTCAGCCCGGCGGCCAGGAGTCCCGTCGCCGCGAAAACGCCCAATTGTGAAAGGCCTTCGAAGCCCGAAAACAGCATCGCGGCAAAGCCCGCCACGTTGGTGAGTATGCCAAGGCGTAGCGTCGGCCAGATCAGGCTTACCGTCTGGCGGCTGGTCTCTCCACGGCGCACATGGGTGAACAGATGGTTGGGATAATCGGCGGCGACGCCGAGCAAGGTCGCGCCGAATCCCAGGGTGATGCCGTGTATCCCGCCGGACCAGAGGCTCACCGCGCAGGTCCCTGCCAAGGCGCCCGTCGCCAGCGGCACCAGGCCGAGCAGGATGACCCGCAGCGACCGGTACACCGCCGCCAACAGCAGCGTGATCGCCAACGTATTGAGCAGGGACAGCCTAACGGCATCCTGCGTGATGGTGGCGTTGGCTTCCACCGAAAACGCGCCAGGGCCGCTCAGGAGCAGCTCGACCGAGCGGTTTCCCTTGACCGCCGCGAAGCTCTCCCGAATCGCAGCCACGGCTTCGGCCTGGGCATCCAGATCGAAGGCTGGCTCTTTCGTCTCCGCCACGAGCAGCGCCCGACGGCCGTCCGGCGAGAACCAGACGCCCTGTCGGAGCGAAGGCCCCGCGGATTTCATCCAAGGCCGCAAGGTTTCGAGGAATTCGCCGGTCGGATCGCGGGGCAGGAATTCCTTTTCCAATAAACCGGCCGGCGAGGCCAGTTCCGCCAGGCGCGCTTCCAAGGCTTGCCGGAGCCCTTCCGCGCCGAACCGCTGTTCGCTGACCTTAGGGCTCAAGAGATAGCGATTTTCGAACAGAAATTCCCGGTCTGCCGCGGAAAGCCCTTGAGTCCCGTTGTCGATCCGCACGAACGCGCGGTTCTCCCGCAACCGTTCCGCCAGGCGTCGACTGACCTCGGCCAGATCGGATTCCTTGTCTCCCTCCAGCGCCATGAGCAGCAGGCGGGACGCGACTCCGTGACGCAACTGCT
This sequence comes from Methylocaldum sp. GT1TLB, assembly GCF_051027445.1. Lineage (NCBI taxonomy): Bacteria > Pseudomonadati > Pseudomonadota > Gammaproteobacteria > Methylococcales > Methylococcaceae > Methylocaldum > Methylocaldum sp. GT1TLB. The sequence continues at coordinate 2,415,513 of NZ_CP194898.1, read as the reverse complement.
CGACCAGGATCTGCTCCGCGATTCCCGCCTTTTTCGGGAGAAAATGCGTGAGGTCGGTGGAAATTGGTGTGCGGAACAGCGCGATCCATGCGCCTGCCGCCATGAGGACCAGCCACACGAAGACCGGCAGGCGCTCCCTCACGGCCGATGCTCGATGGTCATGACGGAGGTGTCGCCCCCGGTTTCCTCGATTTCGACTCGATCGATGCGGTCGCCGCTGCCTCGAATCCGGATGAACCGAACCAGCTTGGCCATATCCGGTTCGGTGGGCACCAGGGCCAGCAGCCAATTACGTTTCGATCCGCCGAAGCTGACTTTGTAAAAGCGGTTCAGGGTCGCGAGATCGCCCGCCAGCGGCGCCCTGATGCTTTCCACGAAAGCCCAGATGGCGGGTTGGGAAGCCAGCGAAAGGGTCTGTTTGACGCCTTTTGCGGGATTCTCGATGGTCAGGGAGTCGCCATCCACCGTATAGCGCTCCTCGAAGGGGGAAAGCACCCGTTTTTCGAGGAACGACGGCGCGCGGTAGATCAACGTGCCGCTCAGGCGCATGGGTTCCTTGAGGAGCGCCATGGTCTTGATTTCGGTATAGCGTTTCTCGCCGCTCTCGATGCGGGACAGTGCGCTCATCAGCGCATCGATGTCCCAGCGCTCGGCCGCGCCAGCCAGGGTTACCGCCAAAATGAAGCTGAGCGGAATGACGAGCCAACGCGAGATATACGGTATGCGTCGCGCCAGGCAGCACGCCCGGCCCGTTCTTGTCCCAAAAGTCATAGGATGCCTATTGTTCTGATTCTTCGAGTAGGTTTCGGCGATATATCGAACGCCGGAAGGGTATCTGAATAATCAATGATCGCGATGGGTGATGCGAGGTTGCCTACATGATAGTAAGGCGTCCCCCGGCAGGGAATAGCGGCGCGCTTTATCCGCTCCCATCTGGACGTTTCTCAAGGTCTAGCCCGGATTTCTCACGTCTCTTCGTCGCGATGGCGCCGAGGCGCCGGTGTGGCGCGCCGCACGGATTGAGCGACGGGGAAGGCGTAGCCGATACTACGTCGAGTCGGCGCGAGGGGCGAGGCGGAGAAGCCCATCCTCCGGTGAAGGATGGGCCTGCCGATCGGGCGGCCAAGGAAGGCCGCCCTGGACGTTGCGCGCAGCCGGATGGCGCAGCGCAAAGACGGCGCGTCACGGCGAGCGAATAGGCGTCCGCAGTAGAAGGGGGGTGAGAAATGTGGGCTAGAGCATTTTCATACCGACCGTACGGGCATTCGCGCGTAGGTCGGGAATCCTTCCCAATCGCAAACGGTCGCTTTATTAACCCGGCCTATAAATATAGGCCGGGTTAATCGGGGGCAGGAATGCCCCGGCGCGGCGACAAGCCGCGTGAGCCCAGGCCGGGCGTGTACCGGCCTGGGCGGCGGCCCGAAATACCAGGAGGGTATTTACGGGCCTGATTAATAGTCGCGACCCTTCCAATCGCAAACGGGCCTTTAATCGGCCCCTTCCAATCGCAAACGTCGCTTTAGTCGCGACCTTCCAATCGCAAACGGCGTCGTCGGGAGCGCCGAAGCCGCCCTTCCCGACGCCACGTCCCGGCCGAGCGTCTTCGTCGGAAGGGTCGCGACTAAAGCGACCGTTTGCGATTGGGAAAGGATTGCCGACCTACGAATGCTTGAATCAATTCACCCGAGCCGAAGGCGCCAACGACTTTCGCCAAGCCTGTTTTGCCGTACGAGCGAGATGCAAACGCTCTAGGGGCTATTCGCCGCCGGTTTCGCTGCTGAAATACGCCATAAGAGTTTGGATGTGGATAACGGCGTGATCAGCGACGTGGATCGCCGCTACATGAATTGCATTTTCATCCTGTGAAGCCGTTTTTCAAGCCCGGGTGTGAAGTTTCTTATAAGTACCTGTTTTTACGTTAAAACCGAATCGAATAAGCTTGGCACATAAGCTGCTACCTGCTATAGGCCTGTCCGTCAGGCTTGTCCTAGAACTGATAACCTTTTATTCCAGAGGAGATGTTTCATGTACGAGGACAGACCCCCACTCGATCCCCATCCGTTGAGCCCCTACGTGGCTTGGGCGGGGCATCGCAACCGTGATTCCATCTTGGAAACGCTGAAAACGCTGCTCCCGAAAAACGAGGCCCACGTGCTCGAATTCGCCTCGGGGAGCGGCATGCACCTGCATTACTTCGCGCCGCATTTCGAGCATCTGCAATTCCATCCCACGGACATGAACGAGGAGGTGTTTCCGAACATCGAGAAGCTGACGGCGGAGAGCGGCCTCGGCAATATCCGGAAACCGCGCCGGCTGGATCTCACCCAGCCGGACACATGGCCTGATCCGGACGAGGAGGAGTTCCACGCCATTTACTGCATCAACATTTTTCAGGTTGCACCGGTCTCCATCGCCGACGGCATGATGCAGTGCGCTTCCGAGGTATTGGCGGACGACGGCCTTCTGTTCATCTATGGCCCCTTCAAGATCGACGGGCGATTCACCACACCATCGAACGAAGAATTCGATCGGACCCTGCGTTCGGCCGGCGTGCCGGAATGGGGCTTGAAGGATACGGCCGACCTGAACCGGGCTGCCGCCAAACACGGCATGAAGCTGGACAAAGCCATGGACATGCCCGCCAACAACTTCGCCCTCATCTACCGCCGGGGCTAATAGGCGGCTTGTCTTTTACAACAACAATCCTTAGGAGGAAATCATATGAGCCAGATCCTGACCGAAGTTCTAAACGCCAACCAAGGCTATGCTGCCAGTTTCAACAAGGGCCATCTTCCCTTGCCGCCGGGGCGGCATTTCGCGATCCTGACCTGTATGGACGCGCGCCTCGATCCGGCCAAGTACGCCGGTCTTACCGAGGGCGACGCCCACGTGATCCGCAATGCCGGCGGACGGGCCAGCGACGACGCCATCCGTTCCCTGGTGATCTCCTACAAGCTGCTCGGCACCCGCGAATGGTTCGTGATTCACCATACCGATTGCGGTATGGAACTGTTCACCAATGAGATCATGGGCGATCTTCTGAGCAATAGCCTCGAAACCGCGACCATCGACGCCAGCGGTTGGCACGATGTGGGTAAGGGGCCGGGGTGTACCGACGGCAAGTACATCAACTGGCTGACCATCAAGAATCAGGAACAGAGCGTTGCCGAGGACGTGAGACGCATCCGCAACCATGCCCTGGTGCCGAAGAACATTCCGATCTACGGTTTCATCTACGACGTAAGATCGGGCAAGCTGATCGAAGTACCGGAGGCGATGAAAGCCGGCAGCGTCGGCTGAATTTCGGTTCCGACGAGTCGAAGCGGATAAGCCCCGCGGAGTCGGTCGGAGTATCCATCGACCGACTTCCCGCCCGAGATTCGGTCGGTACGATTGGTATGAACAATTTCGAGAGGCAATACCATGCAACGAAATCCAAGCTGTTCGTATATCGCCCTCATGCTGGGCATATTGATTTTCGGTGCCGGGATCGGTTCGGCCTGCGCCGAGGAAGCGCCGACGATGGCGCCGCGGCAACTGTTGTTGAAAAAGGCGGTACCGCTATCCGCCGATACCGTCGAAACACGAGTCGTTCGGGTTCAGTTCCCGTCCGGCTACAAGACGCCCCTGCATACCCACGAAGGTCCCGGCCCGCGCTACGTACTCAAGGGGAGGTTAAAGGTGGAGGACTCCGGCGAGACGCACGTCTACGGTCCGGGCGATGTTTTCTGGGAAACGGGGGCCGCCATGACCGTCGAGAATATCGGGGGAGGCGACGCCGAGATCGTGATTTTCGAACTCGCGCCGGTGAAGAGAGATTAAGGCCATGAATCGCCGTGTCGATTCCGGAGGATGACCCGTTCGGTTCATCCGGCAGATGCCGACTTGCCTGTTGTCGGTGACTATTTTTCGTTCGGAACCAGCCGTTGTTTGGCACGTGGCGGACGGTCGGAATCTACCGGCCTGCCGCATCCATCGTGCTCCCTGCTGCTATACCGGTTTCAGGTCATCCGGCCGCGCATCCGGCTGTCCCATCGCCGCCATTAGAGCATTTTCATACCTACTGTACGGGCACTCGCGAGTAGGTCGGGAATCCTTCCCAATCGCAAACGGCGTCTTCGGGAAGGGCGTGGCCGGAGCTCCCGGCCAGGCCGTTTGCGATTGGAGCGCCGAAGCCGCCCTTCCCGACACCACGTCCCGGCCGAGCGTCTTCGTCGGAAGGGTCGCGACTAAAGCGACCGTTTGCGATTGGGAAAGGATTGCCGAGCTACGAATGCTTGAATCAATTCACCCGAGCCGAAGGCGCCAACGACTTTCGCCAAGCCGGTTTTGCCGTACGAGCGAGATGAAAACGCTCTATCATCCTTTGAAACCTCGCGGCGTGTGATCGGCTTGACCCCTTTAATTCGTCCGCCCTTGCGCTTCTTCCTCGCATAACGCCTTCCATCGTTTCAGGGTCATCTTCTTCCCGAACCTCAGATTCTCATCTTGCAGGCTTACGTTCGCCGGATCGCGTGCAACATCGATGAATTCTCGAGGGGCGCTGGTTGGCGCCCCTTTCGAGACGAGGTAATTCAGAATGTCGGGCCTTTCCGCATAGATAGCCATGTCGCTCGGAAAAACCCTGAGCTCGGGGTCTTTTCTATCAACCGGGTAACCCGCTTCGACGAGAATTTCGACGGCCTCTCTGCTTTTGACGGCGATGGCCAATAGAAGCAGGTCGTCCTTGGACTCGAGACTTGCGTTTCTCTCGATCAGTTCCTTCAAAACGAATGGGTTTTGGTAGCGAACGGCATAATAGATGACCGAGTGGCCTCTCCAATCCCTGGCATTGATGTCGAACTTTTTTTGCATCATGCGGCGAGCGATCTCATCGTGACCGCCTTCCAATGCGGCCATTATCAGGGTGTTTTTATAGCTGTCATATTCATGGTAATCGAGGTTCAGCTCTTCATTATTCAGGAGATTTTTCGCTTGCGCGTAATCTCTTTTCTTCATTGCCTGAATGAATTCTCGTTCGAGGTTGCCCGGTTTCCAGGTGTCCGGAATCAGTCCGGGAAGATACTCTTTCGATGCCATGACGGCAGCAAAACCAAAGATGCCGATAAAAGCCCATTTGACGTGTTTGAACCAAACGGGAGCGTGTTCAAAAATAGGGTCGACATCGTTTTCTGTCGCCGCGGACAGCATTGGCCAGCATAGAAGAGTCAATCCGAAGAAGATCGAACCGAGAACAAAATAAATGGCGGCGGCGGTATAGCGTACGTAAAAGGTATCGACATACACGCCGCCTTTTCCATCGGCCACGACGCTGATAGGGACCTGGTCTCCAGGCTCATACCATTCGATGGGAACGATATTGGGATCGGTGTAAGTTTTGCCCTTGTACTCGACCTTGGGCTGCGGAAACCAGACGCCCGTCGTGTAACCGGTGCCTGTTGTTTTTCGGACTCTGGATATCTCTTGGTGGTAGCCAAGCAGTTTGGCGGTGGTTTTCTCGAGAGAGGATGAGAGAACCGTTACCCGCAGTGATTCGTAGGTTTCATGGCAGGCGAGCCCAATCAGGCCGATGCCCGTTACGATGAACAAGCCGGCGACAAACCTAAATAGTCCCATAGCTTATCGTTTCTTTCGATGGTTTATTGTTGCGATCATATATTGCGTCGGCATAAAGAGCGATCTTCGACAATTCAGTCCGTAGGACGCACCGACATTCGGGAAGCGCCCTTCGACTCGGCTCAGGACAGGCGTCGTCGCCGGTTTGGCAATGCTGAAAGCGGCCAAGGTTCGGTTGATTGTCCGCCGCAAATTCTAGTCTAAGACATAGTGGCGGCGCACAATTCCACTGTTCGGATTGGTATCTCTCGCGCGGCGGGAAACACCTGGAGCCAGTTACCTCCCTGTTGCCATCCGGGGATTTCGTTGAGCAAGTTGCGAATAATGAGGAAAACGTCCCTTGTCATTTGCCAGGCTTATCCACCATGTTGTTTCGGGTCTCATTCCTTGAACGCGTATTGATCCGGTTTAGCGGAAAGATTTCGACCTTATCCGCCAGGGTAAAAATCTCCGCTTTCCTTGTTTTGGTCGCGTTCGCCTTGGTCGGTGTTTATGCCACCGTCACATTCATGGTCGAGCGATGGTATTACGGCGCGTTCCCTGAAGCGCAAGTTACTGCCAGCTATCGGAGAGACATCAAGATATCGAAACATCTCTTCGCTCTTGAGCTCGCAAGAACAATCAATACCAAACACCCAAACAGAAAATACTCGACCGTTGCGGCCGCCCGCCTCGATATCGAAAGCGCTGTTTACAAGGTAGAGCCAGACCATTACAGAAGCATCGATAATTTTATCGAGGATGTGAAAAAGGAGGTTTCTTCCGGGATTAATCTCAATAATCCCGACAAAAAGGACGTCCAGCGTTTAGCCGATGTCATCAAACATATCCTGTATCTTCGCCTGATAAATCACACGGCTCCGCAATACCTGTTGTCTCAAGGACTGGATGAAAAATCGCTGGATTGCGATACGCTGGTAACGCTCTATCTCGCGGTCGGTGAAGCGCTCAATCTTCCGTTTCGAGCGGTCGTCCTAAAGACGAACGATGCGGCGCGCGGGAACATCGAGCACGTCATGCTCGTTTGGAGAACGGGGAAAGGACGCTGGTACATCGAAGTGACCAATACCGAGCTTGCTGTGCCGTTGAATGAAGACGAATTTCGCGCTTACCGGGAGAAAGAAGGATTTACGACCTTTTCGGAACTCAACTCTTCCGATTTTTTAGAGGACGTGAAATGGACGGAAATCGCGAAGTATTACTACAACACGATTATTTATCGCCCCTGATTCCGTCCTGCTGGTCGGACAAGACCGGTTCGCCTCATCTTCCCGCATTTCGGGACAACCGCCGAGAGCTTCCTCAACCGCCCGAGGTCGTCACCGGCACCGTACAAATCGGCATTCGCATGACCCCGAGGGTCAGCATCGGCGACAACTTCCGGAGAAAGCGAAGCTTCTACTGTGCCGGTTCGTCTCCCTGCCGCGCTCGAAGGACATTGCGTCTTAAGACGACCGCCGAAGTGCTATACACTGGGATCGGAAATTCCCACTCACTGATCGACCATGAAGCTACTGCCCGACGATCTGAACAAGATCGTAACCCTGACACTGGCGCACTATAACCGGCATGCGGAAGATTTTCGGGAGGGAACGCGGAATCACGACGTCAGCCAGAACATTGATGCGCTGCTGCGCCATATCGAAGGGGACCCGCCCTTCAGAATCCTCGATTTCGGCTGTGGGCCGGGGCGTGATCTCAAGGAATTCGCCAGGCGCGGACACATAGCTGTAGGCGTGGAGGGGGCGGAGCGCTTTGCGGCCATGGCGAGGGAGGATACCGGTTGCGAGGTGTGGCAACAGGATTTCCTGCAACTCGACCTTCCGAAAAGTTCCTTTGATGGCGTATTTGCCAATGCGAGCTTGTTTCATGTTCCATCCCAGGAACTGCCGAGGGTACTCGGTCAATTGCATGTCGCCCTGAAATCGGGCGGCGTCTTGTTCAGCTCCAATCCGCGCGGCAACAATGAGGAAGGCTGGAGCAGCGGGCGCTATGGCGCTTACTATGACCTGGAGGGGTGGCGCCAGCGGATGACCGCTGCGGGATTCGTGGAGCTCGAACACTATTTCCGGCCCGCCGGATTGCCTCGAACGGCGCAGCCTTGGCTGGCCAGCGTGTGGCGGCGGTCCTAGGATCCACAAAACGAATCCTGCGGTTTCGCCGGCCAGTCTCTTCGCGCGAGCTGGCTTGCACGTCGGGAAACTCAATAGACAGGAGATTTCACGATGAATGTCGGCGATCAGAAATCCTTTTCCGTCCGCGCTAGATCGTTCTGGAACGACAGCGGCATCGATCTCGCCGCGGGTGGCATTTATCAGTTTTCCGCTCGGAGAACATGGACGGATTTCTTCATTTCCTGCGGCCCCGCCGGGTACTCCGGTTTGTCTTATCAGAACAAGTTGGGGTCGTCGCTGCGTCTTCCACGCGAGAAATGGTTCGCTCTCTGCGGAGCCTTGGACCGGAACGGCCAGACGGCATTTGTTATCGGGGAAAGCTGTCGGTACACCGCCGAAGCCGCAGGGCGGCTGTACTGTTTCGCGAACGATGTGCCGGGGTGGTACTGGAACAATTTCGGAAGCGCGGAAGTAATTGCGACGCGCCTTGCTTGAACCCGATTCTTGCCGCTATCGACCTGTGACCGTTTCTCCAAACGATTCGGTGCCGATCGGCACGTTCACGACAAACATTGTCGGGTTTCCATCACTCTTCTTTCTTCGGATATCGGCAAAGGCCCGCGAGATGGTGAAAAATCGAGCAGTTTGTATCGGTTTAATCCTGGTACCGGAATTGCTTGATGGCTCATGGGCGTAACGTCCGCCGAGATCCTGTGCGCGGCGCTTCGGTCCGATCCTCAATCTTGGGTGTGCGATATGAATGAGCTATTTGTAGTTTGCCGTACGACGGAAATAGACGAAGAACAGGCGCGGGGCTTTTGGCTGGCCGTGCGAACCGAGACCGGCGAGGTAAAACCCTGGCCGATTCTGATTACGCGCAAGGGCAACCGTTTTTTTGGATTTGAAAATGTCTGCCCTCATGCCGGCAGCCGGCTGGATACCGTACCGGGGCAGTTCATGGATGAAGATGGCAACTTTCTGACCTGCGGCCAACATCACGCCCAGTTCGACATCGATAGCGGGCACTGTTTCATTGGACCCTGCCAAGGCAAGCAGCTCACAGCCGTGCCTTTGATCGTCGATGACGGCGATGTTTGCGTCACCGGCGTGGAACTAGCCGAAGAAGACGGCCTGGATCTCGACGCGTGATGAATTTCCGGACGGCGGTTTTGTGAGGAATCCGAGATGACACCGGAGCAGCAAGTCCGGCTTCGCGCTTTTCTGGCGAGCCTGCCGGAGATGAGCGTGGATCAATTGTTCGAAGCTCTGCACAACGCGCGCAGCTGCAAAGCGGCAGCGACCGAAGGCGATGCTCCTTATTGGCGCGCGCTGATGCTCGGCGTGGGCGAACAACTGCACCGGCGTCTTGGCCCCGGCGCTCTGCAAGAATATGCCAGCCGTTATTGCTGAACCGATCGGCTGATCGCGATCGACACGATTCACCGAAAACGTTCCCGGCGAAGAGTCCGCGCGTTCGGGTGGTCTTGCGGGCGTGAACGCATCGGTAAGAAAGCTCTGATCAGGTCCTTCTTCAGGATCGGGACAAACGGTAAGGTGTTGATTCGGCTCGTGGTGAGCTCATCGACTCCCCTCATGCGTCCAGACGAAGGGCACGAACTGAACCAACTTCTTTAGCGTTTCCGTAATTTTTCCGGAATTCGGCCTCGCTGGAAACCACACTTCCTCGCCGGGAAACCGGCTTTAGAGCATTTTTCACCACAATATAGCGACATAGCATGGGAGACCGCTCCACCCCCTAAAATGGAAGCCGAAAGAATCGTAGGTCGGCAATCCGTTGCCGACAAACCCGCTGGCCGGACAGTTGCTGTCGGGAAGGGTCGCGACTAAAGCGACCGTTTGCGATTGGGAAGGATTCCCGACCTACAACAGCGGGCGCTACACCAAACCGAGAAACCGGCTCTAGCCAAGTTTTTGAGCAGTTCCAGCGCACCCATAAGCGAGTGAATGCCATTCATCGGTTCGCCATGGCCGCTTCCAAAATGGCTTGCATCGTATCGGCTGTCATCGGGCGGCCGAATAAATAGCCCTGGGCGACGTCGCAGCCGTGGCGCTTCAGGAAAGCTAGCTGGGCTTCCGCTTCCACTCCCTCGGCCAGCACCTCCAGTTTCAGGTTCCGCGCCATGGCGATGATGGCGGCGGCGATTTCCATGTTGGACGTATCTTGAGGAATGTCCCGCATGAAGCTTTGGTCGATTTTGAGCTTGTCGATGGGGAAGCGCTTCAGATAGGCCAGCGACGAGTAGCCTGTACCGAAGTCGTCGATCGCAATCCGGACGCCGAGGTCCTTGAGGGCCGCCAGTTTGGCCTCGTTCTCCGGGCCATCCTCCATGAGGGCGGTTTCGGTGATTTCCAGTTCGAGGTGATGGGACGGCAGGCCGGTTTCGGCCAGGATGGCACGGATGCGTTCGTGAAGATCGCCCTGCTGGAACTGGCGCGGCGAGAGATTGACCGCCAGCATTTCCAGCGGCAGACCGGCATCCAGCCAGGCTTTCATGCACCTGCAGGCCGTGCGCAGTACCCATTCGCCCAGCGGCACGATGAGGCCGGTTTCTTCCGCCAAGGGAATGAAACGATTGGGGGAAAGCAGACCCTGGTCGGGAATCTGCCAGCGCAACAGGGCCTCCACGCCGAAGATCCGGCCATCCGTCAGCGTCACCAGCGGCTGATAGTGCAAGACGAATTCATCCCGGTCCAGCGCGTGGCGCAGCCGGGTTTCCAGAGCGAGCCGCTCGTTGGCGGACGTGGTCAACGACTCGGTATAGAAGTGATATGTCCCTCGACCGCTGTCTTTTGCCTGGTAGAGCGCCGCATCCGCGTATTGGATGAGCCGATCGGCATCATCGCCGTCGTCGGGGAAAATGCCGATACCGAGACTGGCGCCGATGTAAACCTCCTGTCCGCCGGACAGCACGAAGGGCGCGCTGAGCCGGTCGATCAGGTGATGAGCCACGCTCGCGGCGTTCTCGGGATCGGACAGTTCTTCCAGCACCACGACGAATTCGTCGCCGCCCAAGCGGGCCACGGTATCGGTCTCGCGCAGGCATTCGCGCATGCGCTGCGAGGCGAGTTGCAACAGTTCGTCGCCGGTGGCGTGCCCCAAGCTGTCGTTGACGTTCTTGAACCGGTCAAGGTCGAGAAACAGTACGGCGCCGCGACTCCTATCACGCCTGGCGCGCTCCAGGGCATGGTTCAGGCGGGAGAGGAGCAAAAGCCGATTGGGCAAGCCGGTCAGCGGGTCGTAATGAGCCAAGTATTCCAGTTGGGTTTCCGAACGCTTGAGGTGGGTGATGTCGGTAAACACTCCCACGTAATTGACCGCCTCGCCTTGCTCGTTGCGTACCGTGCTGATGTTGAGCCACTCCGGATAGATTTCGCCGCCCTTGCGCCGATTCCAGAGTTCCCCCTGCCAGGAGCCGGTGGTGCGGATGGCGTGCCACATGGCTTGGTAGAACGAGCGGCTATGGTGGCCCGATTGCAGAAGGCGCGGGTTCTTGCCCGAAACCTCCGCCTCGGTATATTCGGTGATCATGGTAAAAGCCGGGTTGACCGTGAGGATGTTGCCATCGAGGTCAGTAATGATCACTCCCTCTTGAGTGCTGGTGAATACGGTGGCCGCCTGACGCAGCCGCTCCTCCGCCTGGCGTTGCTCCGTGATGTCCGAGGCCACGCCCGAGGTCAGGATGACCTTGCCGGCATCGTCGCACAGCGCGTAGCTGCGGTCGTTGATCCAGCGCACCGTGCCGTCGGGACGGTTGATGCGGTACTGAATGTCGTAGCGCTGGCCATGGGCCAGCTCTTCCAAGGCACGCAAGACTTGCCGGGAATCCTCGGCATGCACGGCCTCCAGCCAAAGCTTGGGATTCGCATACAGTTCGGCGCAGGGTCGTCCCCAGACCTGTTCGAATGCGGGGCTCACGTAAAGAACGGACCGGAAATCCGGCGAGCTCAGCCAGAACACTTCGCCTATCGTTTCCGCCATCCGGCGAAAACGCAGTTCGCTCTCGCGCAGGGCCATCTCGGCGGCATGCCGCACACGCCGCTCCTCCATCTCGCGCAAGCTGCGCTCTATGGCCGGCCCGAGACGGCCCGGACGGTCCTTGAGGACGAAGTCCCAAACGCCCTGTTTCAGGAGTTCGACCGCTCTCTCTTCGCCGATACTTCCCGAGATCAGGATCACCGGCAAATCGGGCAGCCGTTCCTGTATGAGCCTGAGACTCGCTTCGAAATCCAGGCCGGGTACGCTGTAGTCGGATAACACGGCATCCCAGCTCTCTTCCTCCAGGGCCTGGTTCAGTTCTCCGCAGCTCACAACTCGCCGACAGCTGGCGGTCAACCCGTGAAGCCGCAGCTGGCGCTGAATCAAGAGGAAGTCGGTCTCGCTATCTTCGATGACCAGAAGGTTTAGCGGCGCGGTCACGGTCTCGTCAACCCCATGGCGGTTCGTTCGTGGCTAGCCAGTAAACCCCGAGGCGCGCCACCGTTTCTGCGAATTCGGTGAAATCCAGGGGCTTGCGGACGAAACTATTGGCACCGTGTTCGTAGCTGCCCAAGCGGTCTCTCTCCTCGTCGGAGGACGTGAGGATGACCACCGGCACCAGACGGGTACGCGGATCGGCACGCAGCCGTTCCAGCACTTCCAGACCTCCGATTCTGGGCAGGTTGAGATCCAGCAAAACCACCGTGGGCAAGTCGGGACCTTCGCGTGTCGCGAATTCGCCCTCCCGGAACACATAATCCAGCGCCTGCTGGCCATCGCGTACCACGTCCACCTGATTGGCCAGATTGACCCTGCGCAGCGCGCGCAGGGTCAGCATCTCGTCCTGAGCGTTGTCCTCCACCAGCAGAATCGTCTTGGCTTTCATCGAATTTCCTCGTCTCCGCGGCCCACGGCCGGTAGCGAAAAACGGAAGGTAGCGCCCTGGCCCGGAGCAGAAACGGCGTCAATCGTGCCACCGTGACGATGAACGATGCGCTGGACCGTGGCCAGGCCTATGCCCAGACCCGGAAATTCCTCTTGCCGGTGCAGCCGCTGGAACGGCTGAAACAGTTTGCCGGCGTGGGCCATGTCAAAACCGGCGCCATTGTCTGCCACATAAAATCGCCGATACTCGCCTTCAGAGGCTTGCTCGGCATACACCCGGATCATCGGCGTATCGGTGCCGGCGGTGTATTTCCAGGCGTTGCCGATGAGATTTCTCAGAACCACTTCGATCATTCGAGCATCGCCCCGAGCGAAAAGGCCCGGTTCTACGCACCATTCCACCCGGCGGGCCGGTTCCACACGAGTCAACTCGGCGAGGATGCGTTCCGCAAGCGCCGAAAGATCCACCGGGTCACGCCCCAACTCACCGCGGGTGCAGCGCGAAAGTTGGAGCAGGCCGTCGATCAGTTCGCCCATGCGACGACTGGCGAGCATGATTTGATCCAGATAGACGCGGGCTTCGCCTTCCAGGCGCTCGCCGTAATCCTCCATCAAGGCCTGGCTGAATCCGCTCATAGCCCTAAGAGGCGCGCGGAGGTCGTGAGAGACGGCGTAGGCGAAACTCTCCAACTCCTGGTTGGCGGCCTGGAGTTCGGCCGTACGCTCCTCGACCCGTCGCTCCAGATCGGCATTGAGGAGGCGGATTTCTTCCTCGGCCCGCTTGCGCAGGGTGATATCGACGACACTGACGATCACATGGAGCTCCCCGCCAATGGCCACCGGCCCCAAGCTCACCTCGCAGGGAAACTCTTCCCCGTCGGCCCGGACAGCGTGCAGATCGCGGCCCTTGCCCATGGCGCGCGGCTCCGGATGGCGGAAATACTCCGAAGCGAGCATCTGATGACGAACATGAAAACGTTCGGGTATAAGGACGTCCATCGGACGTCCGATCAGCTTTTCGGACGGGCAGCGGAAGAGCTCGGCGGCACGCCCGTTCGCTTGGACGATTTGTCCGCCGCTATCGACGACGAGCATGGCCAAAGGCGAGGTATCGAAAATCAGCTGGGCTCGCGCCTCGCTTTCGCGCTGTGCCGCCTCGGCCGTGTCCTTGGCCCGGGCATAAATCTCCGCTTCCATCCGCAAAACTTGTTCACGCAGCGACTCGGTGAGCCGGCTCTGCTCGATTCCCTGCTGTTTGAGCCGGACGAGTTCGGTGACGTCCTCCACTCGGTGGATGATGTAGGCGACCGAGCCGTCCGCGCTCAGCACGGGGGAGTTGAATGGGCTCCAGTAGCGCACGGCAAACCCGCCGCCTTCCTCCTCTGGTATACGGATATCGTATTTCTGCACCGCCATGACATCCGCCGTACGGTTCCGCAGCACACGCTGCAGGGAGGCTCTCAAGTTGCGTACGCCAGTGGCGTCAGGGTCCTCGGGGTTGTCCGGGAAGACCTCGAAAATATCGCGGCCGATAATCTCCTTCCGTTGCGTCATCGTGGCACGCGCATAGGAGTCGCTGACGGCTGCGATACGGAGGTCCGGAGTCAGCACAAGATAAAGGCCCGGCGCGGATTCGAATAAGACCCGGAAGTCCGGATCGTCGATTGGAATGCGAGTTAACGGCTGCGAAGCGTCTGGCTCGGCGTTCATATCGCTGATCGGATCAAGCCTGGCCTATTTCGGTTGTCCGGCTGCGGAAAAGCATAGCCTTCGGCGGCACGCGGCAGAGCCAAATTGTTATCGTTCATTGTTATTCTTTATAGTCGTTCATTGTGCCGTCGGCGCCAGCGTTCTCTTCGCTATCGCCGTCGAACAGTCGTTGTCCCAACCCATAACGCAGCACCAAGCGTTACCACGGGCTGCGCCAATCATATTCCCGACCTTACCGTAGAGAAACATGGCGTGCTATCACGTTTGACGTAGCGACCAGCCCGCGGCTTTCCAAGCTGTCCGCTCCCGGCTTCTCGCGTCTGCTCGACAAAAACCGAATCGGCGCTTTCCGTTAAAGAACTATAAAAATAGTAGGAAATTTCGCGCAACGTGAATTGTTATCTTGACAGAGAAAAATTCTACTGGAGGGTTTTGTGCCGGCACATCATCCGCGGAAGAGATTCCTCAGGCGCTCGAAGATTTGATATGGCATCGGCTTGGCGGTTCGAGTGACGCGGCGTCGCCGTGCTGTCCGTCATTTCACCGGCGAGCGCTGCGCAGCTAGTGCATTTTTAAACCTACTGTACGAGCACTGGCGAGTAGATACTGTTATCCGGGTCAAGTGCCATGGAGTGCTGGATCGAAGGGTTTTCCGGACTTGAGGACGCCGAAAGCGACATGGAGGAGCTTGCGCATCATGGCACCGATGATGAGCTTGGCGGGCTTACCCGAGAGCGCGAGCCGGTTCTTGAATGGCTGGCCCCAAGCGGTCTTATACAGGGTCACCATGGCCGGCATGTAGAGGGCTTTGCGCAAGAAGGCATGGCCGACTTTGGACAGCCGCGGCTTGGTTTTCACGCTCGTTCCGGACTCCTGCCGGCGCGGGTCGAGCCCGGCGAAGGCGGCGGCTTGCCGGCTATTGGCGAAGCGGCTAGGCTCGGCATAGAAGGCGAGCAGAATGGCGATGGTGCGTTCCCCGATACCGGGGATGCTCTCGAGTAATTCGCGCTTCCCTTTCAGATCGGGGTTAGAGTCGATGTGCTCATTGATGGCTTTGATCAGGCTTTTGATCTGCTGATCGAGCCAATTCAGGTGTTCTTGAATGTTGGCGCGCACCGCGTCCCGGGCGACCTCCAGGCGGTTACTTTCCTGGGTCCGCATGGCTTGCAACGCATCCAGACGCAACACGAGCGCGCGCAAGGCGACTTCGGCTTGGCTTCTCGCCTGCCAGGGAGGCGGATGGCGCTCGGCGCAAAATTCGGCGATGAGGCGCGCATCGACGGCATCGGTTTTCGTCCGGGTTAAGCGGGAAGCGGCATAGGCTTTGATTTGGGCGGGGTTGATGACGCTGACAGTGAGCCCTTGGGTAGCCAAGCATTGGGCGACGTCTTCCCAATACACCCCAGTGGCTTCCATGCAAACGTGAACATCCCGTGCCTCTGTGCCGGTGAGCCAAGTGACGAGGGTGGCGAACCCGTCTTGGGAGTTGGCGATGACTTTGGTTCGGAACTTCCCGTTGGGGAGGCGTAACGCGCAGTCCAGTTTGGCTTTGGCGACATCAATTCCGAGATAAAACGTGGGCATCATGAACCTCAAATGATCTACCTTGTGAATGCGGGCTGCCGGCATGCCGGGCCGAAGATACTGTTCGATCGCTCGATGAGGGTGAGCGACTGCTGCATCGATCTACGCAACGGGCTAGGTGTCCCAAGGGCGGGAACGGCATCCAGTCGCTCAAACCTGGAGTGCCCTCCAGGCCTGTGGTTACCGGCGGGGGAGTCTTCTCCAACCACTTCCGAACCACACGGAATTCATAATACAAGGTCGGGAATCCCTCCCAATCGCAAACGTCGCTTTAGTCGCGACCTTCCAATCGCAAACGGTCATCCCAGGAGCGCTGGGATGACCGTTTGCGATTGGAGCGCCGAAGCCGCCCTTCCCGACGCCATGCTCCGGCCGAGCGTCTTTGTCGGCAAGGGATTGCCGACCTACGATCGTGCATCCCCGTAGATCGGGAGTCCTTTCGCGACGCCACGGCCCGGCCGAGCGTCTTCGCCGGCAAGGGATTGCCGACGAATGCTTGAATCGGTTCACCCGAGCCGAAGGCGCCAACGAGTTCCGCCAAGCCTGTTTTGCCGTACGAGCGAGATGAAGACGCTCTAAGTACATTCATGAAACTTTTACGGCATAGGAACCGATAATCGAGAGCACCTGCTGTGGAGAGCGGTTGTGACGGTCGAAGAACTCGCGGGCGGCTTGGAGCAAGGCGGCTACCGTCTCGAAGAGTTCGCAATGGGTCACTTCGCGGCGGAAATGGCGCCACAGCATCTCGATCGGGTTGAGCCAAGGGCTATAGGTCGGCAAGTACAGCAGGACCAGTCGCCCGGCGGCTCCGCGCACGACCGCTTCGATGTCGTCGTCTTGATGCGTGTCGGCATTGTCCCACGCGACGTAAATCGTCCCCGTGGGATGCTGGTCCACTATGGCTTGCAGCAGTTCGGCCACCTCCCGACGGCGCTTGTGTCGTTTGAATAAGACCACGGTTTCACCGGTATGGTAATTCACCGCTCCCAACCCATAGCGCTTCTTAGGCTGACCTGGGGTCGGAATCATAATTTGCTGGCCTACCGGGCTCCACAACGCCGTCAAGGTAGGCAGCCAACTGAGGTTAAACTCGTCGGCGTAGTAAAACACATCGCCCGGTTTCAAGTGATCGCGGGTGTCTTCGACCGCTTTTTTTTCACCGCATAGTCTGGATCAGGGCTGCTGATCTTATGCTGCGGACGACTGAGCACAATCCCTTCGCGCTTCAAGGTTTGGCGCAGGGTTTCCAGAGCGATGCGAATCCCGGTTTGCTCGGCCAGGTAATCCACCAGCCGTTGCAGGGTCCATATGGAAAACGGCAGGTCCAAACTGCGCGGACGGCGCCGTACCGCCGCCACCAGGGCGGCCCGATACGCCGCCGTCACTTTGGCTTGCCGTCCCGCTCGCGGCGCATCTTTCAGCCCGTCCACGCCTTCGCTCTGATACCGTTTCAGCCACCGCACCACGGTGTCCTCGCTCTCCCGCACGATCCCCGCGATCTCCAGCGCTTTGAGACCCCGCTCGGCCGAGAGCAAGACCATCTGGGCACGAGTTCGGAGTCGTGGGTCCTTGGTCTTTCGATACAGGGTGTCTAACTCACTCTGTTGCGCTTTGCCCAACGGGGGGATCAGGATGGCTTTCATGCCACCAGTGTACGCCCTTTCCGCAGAACTTTATGGGATGTACTTAGTACTACAGTCGCAGTTATGGTGGACGACCACGACAGCGGCGTCGGTAATGGCACTGCCTGGCGCGCCACTGATGACGGCGCCGCCAGAGTGACCAGGCCAGCACATGCGCCGCCTCGGGACGCCGGGTCCAGAGCACGTGGACCAGCAAGCGGCGGACTTCCGGGGCAGTAAATGGGATCAAGCCGGCCTCAGTGCCCCTTTTTTCGCTTGGGTGCTCATAGCCACCAAGAACGCCTGGGCCAGCAGCGCCAAGGTGATATGCCGATGCCAGGCGTCCCACGTCCGTCCCTCATACTCGTCCAACCCACAGTCCTGCTTGGCCCTCTCGAAGCCCACTTCAATGGTCCACCGTCGCCCGGCGACCTGAATCAGGGTCTCCAGCGTCGTGCCCTCCCGCGGGGCAAACGCTACGTAATACGCCAGCTTGCTCGGATCCTCAAGACTCCGGCGCACCACCAGCCAATGGCCCCAGGCCCGCTCCTCAGCGGTCGGTTGCCACCGCCACAAAGGCTGCCACGCCCAGTCGTACTCCCGTGGCCCCTTGGCACCGTCTCCGGCCGAGTGCCGCTGCCACGCCGAAGCGGGTAGTTCGGCGGCGAGTTCCTGCGCCGGCCGATACACCGGACCATCACGCCACAACGGCACGTTACAGGCCACCCCCAGCACAAACGGCTGGCGCCGTTGCTCCAGCCAAAACCGCAGCCGCCGATCGCCCCCATACACCTCATCACCGGTCACCCAGCGGCACGGCACACCGGCGTCCAACGCGCGTTCGATCATCTCCAACGCTAACCCAGGCTTGGTGCGAAACGTCACCCCTTCAGGCACGTGCGCCTCGGCGCGGCGATGGGGGGCGGCGGCCCACTCCTTGGGCAGGTACAGTGCCCGATCGAGAAAAGCCGCCCCGTGCACACTGGCATAAGCGAGAAAAACGCCGACCTGGCTGTTCTCGATGCGGCCGGCCGTGCCACTGTATTGGCGCTTGACTCCGACCGAGTGCGTGCCTTTCTTCAAAAAACCCGTCTCGTCCACCACTAACACCGCCTCTGGATCGGCCAACCGCTCCACCACGTAAGCCCTCAGGTCATCCCGTACCCGATCGGCATCCCACTCAGCGCCATTCAACAGCCGCTGGACGCCATCCGGGGTCCGCTCCCCCAAGTGCTCCGCCAGCTGCCAGCCGTTCTTGCGCGCGACCGGACTTAACAGCCCACGCAGATACCCCAACGCGCGTTGCCGCGGTTCCGCCCGCCGAAAACGCGAGCCAATCCGCGCATGCAGTGCGGTCAGCTCCGCGTCCCACTGTCGTATCGAGTCTTGCATGGCAGTCTCCTCAGTCGATTACCATGCTTGTTAGACCTAAATAAATGCGGCTGTAGTATTAGAGCCTATCCCAATAGGCCGGTGGCTCGCCAGGTGATGATGCCCAGTGTCAGATGCAACAGAGCGAGATAGGTATCCGCCCGCTTTTCCCAGCGGATGAGAATGCGCCGAAAGCGGTTCATCCAACTGTGCGTGCGCTCTACGACCCAGCGCCGCGCTGCGAATCCCGCGTCCCGCTTGATCGCTTGGGCCTCCTCGCCGCGGGTTCGAAGGTGGGCCGTGAACCCGAACGCGTGGACAATATCCCGCACCTCGTCATAGTCATACCCTTTATCCAAACATAATCCTTGGGGCTGTTCCGGGGTCGGTTCGGGCCGCTGGGCTTGAACCGCCGCCAGCGTCGAACGGACCAGTTTCATGTCGTGGCGGTTGGCACCCTCGACCACTACGGCCAGTGGGATTCCATCCGCCTCGGTCAACAGGCTGCGCTTGACCCCCTGTTTGCCCCTGTCCGTCGGATTTGGCCCCGTTTTTTTGTGCCGGCCAGGGGCGCCTTGGTCGTGGCGCCATCCAGGGATAGCCAACTCCAGTCGATGCCCTTGAGCCGCTCGTATTCGAGCAACCCCTCCTGCCAGAAACGCTCGAAAATACCCGCCTCAACCCATTCCAGGAACCGGCGGTGGGCACTACTGCTGGAGCAGATCCCCGTCGCATTCAGGGCATTCCATTGACACCCGGTACGCAGGACGAACACAATCGCATTCATCGCCACACGGTCGTCGACCCGGCGACGATGACATCCCAGGGGATGCGGCTTGGGCACGTGCACCGGAAGCAGGGGTGACATCTTTTCCCATAAGGCGTCGGGAATCCGCCAGCCATCGTCTTCGGTAATGAGTCCCATGGGTCTTCTCCTCGGTTACCGGTTAAAGACGCTTATTATCGCCTATTGGGATAGGCTCTTAGTGCAAGATCTTCGGTTCGACCGTCTGAGCGGGGCTGGATCGAATTATGAAGCCGGAGAGCCACGATTGGCGGATGCTCGACGAGGTTCAAAATTCCGGGTCATTTCGGGACTTAAGGCATCGGACATACGCTGCTCGTCCGTGCTGTCGCTCTTATCCCAAAAATCATAAAAATTGAACCAATTGTAAGGCGCCTGGCGGCAGTAATGTTCCAGCCGGTCGGCGTAGTGCTGCATGAACGCCCGGATTTTTTCGTCGCGGTTTTTCCGGGAACACTCGATGCGCTCGGCCAGCAGCTCAAAGTGTACGTCGTAATCGGCGCCGCCTTTGTGGAGACAAAAGAACAGAATCACCGGAGCCTTGAACAAGTTCGCCAGCAGCACTGGCGCCGCCGGGAACCAGGCGTCCTCGCCGAGAAACCGGCACAGGACGCGCTTCTCCCCGTGTACGCTGCGGTCTCCGAGCAAGGCGACCACGCCGCCGTTAGCGATGTGCTCATCCAGCCCCAGAAGGGCGCTCGCCGTGCCTACGGGGATGATGTCCTTGAACAGATCCGGGTTCAGCGTCCTGAAAATGGCATTGATCTTGGGGGAATTTTCGCCGTAAACCAGCGCCTTGACGGAAAGCCCCCTGTGCCTCAGCCCGAGGCCGCGGAGGATTTCGAAGCTGCCGACATGGGCGCCGACCAGGAGGAATCCCTGTTTGTCCGCTATCAGCCGCTCCAGCAGATCGAATCCGTGCATCCGGATTTGAAAGAATTCGTCCCGCTCGGCGAACACGAACACCCTGTCGAGCAGAGCTTCGGCGAAAGTGTGATAGTGGCGGAACAACTCCCGGCCCGACGGTGGTCTACCGAAGATGCGTGTCAGATAGGCAGCGGAAGCTTGCCGCGCGCGGTCGGCGAAAATCAGAAAATACGCCGTGATGGGGTAGAGCAGGGCGCGGGCGATCGGCCGCCCGAGCCGCAGGGCGATCCAGACGATCGTTCGCAGCCAGAAGCCGGTGCTGCGCTCTTTTTGATTAATCCAGCTGCGGCTCATGGTGCGACTGAGGTGAACAGCAGACGCCCTTGCGCGATGCGCCGGTCGCCCGAGAAGCAGTCGAATTTCACCGATTTTTCTCCCGCATCATCGAATTGCACCCGGCACGGTTCGCCCGGACGGAGCACCGAGAGAAATTTCGCGGCAGGAATGCCGGCGAGGCGAAAGCCTGGATGGCCCGCCAGCCAGAGACAGGCGATCTCGTCCAGAATCACTACGCCGGGCACCACCGGATTGCCCGGAAAATGACCGGGCAGGGCAGGGTGGTCTGATGAAACGGTAAAGTGTGCCTCCATCGGTCTGGGTGTCGCTCGAGTTCGCCCGGCGGAATTCCGGTCAGTTCCTGGGAGCCGAGATTACGCCCGAGCGGGCGATGGTCGCGATCAAGTGGAGGATGGACGGATGGCTGTGATGCCGGTAGCGGATGCGCCGGTAGATGTACTCGGTGATGAAAAACGCGCCGACGAAGAAATAATTCACGGTGTTGGTGAATAGGAGAAAGGTTTCCACCGGAGCGAACAAAGCCAGCAACACCGATTCCAGAACCAACAGGCAGAAAAAGATCGCCCAGGCCCAGGTGAGATTGCGCGTGTAAATCCGCAAATCGTCGGGCAGCACGCCCCGCCGCTCCAGCCGGGCAAAGCGTGTAATCAGCGGTTCCCGTCCCGGAGTCAGCGTCGTCAGGAATAGGCTTGCGAGTATCAGACCGATGCCGACGGGCGAAAAATAGATCATCGCGTCCGGCCTCAGATAAAAGAGCGGCGCGCAGAGGCCGATGCCCACCGCGAAAGGCCAAAGGCGGCCTATCATGCTCGACCGGCCTTCGCCCGATAAGCGCATTGCAATCAAGATGGCCGTGAAGAGAAGAAAGTCGACGAATCCAAGCCAGACCGGCGAGATGTCCGAACGGACGGCGGCAAAGGAAAAAACCGGAAACAGCGCCGCCAGGCACACGGTTAAAGCCGGTTTGATCCCCATACCTTATTTCGCACGCCGCTTTTCGATGGTGCCGGCCAGCGCCCGGAGCGACGAGAAAATATGGGTGACGTCCGGATCGTCCGATTTGATCTGAAATCCGTATTTTTTGGAGATAACCAGCGAGAGTTCGAGCAGGTCTATGGAATCGAGTCCCAACCCGTCCCGGTACAGCGGTTTTTCCGGCTCGATGTGCTCGGGAATGGCTTCGAGATTCAACGATTCGACGATCATCCGTGCCAGTTCCAGTTCCATCGGGGTCAGTTGCGTGGTCATAAGTTATTGATATTCGACAGTTAGATCATTAAGGCCGATCGCCTTGGACCGGATTACGAACGGGGCAATCGAATGATGCCTTCGATTTCCAGCAAAAGGTCTCTACGGCAAATATCGCCTTGAAGAAAGATAACCGGGCATGAAGGATTCAGGGTTTCCGCGAGCCGTTGCTTCGCGATGCCGAAATGTTCGCGATGGCGTACATAAACCTTCAACATGCAATCCGGCCCCAATTCGTCGAGCCTGATTCGGGACTGGCCCAACTCGTTTAGTACGGCTTGAATGTTGATCAGCGTTTCCCGCAATTGCCCGGCCGCATCCTCGGGATGCAGGGTTTCGTGCCCTACGATGCTCGCGGTTCCCGACAGATAAAGCTGGCGTTCACCGCCGAACTCCGTCAGCGTCGCGCGCGAAAACGACGGGCTGCGCGGTCCGTATTGTAACGGATATCGATAGGCGCTCACCTGGCGCGGATTCTCGATCTGGCGTCCTGGCGCGCGGGAGGCGATGAAATAGATCCGCAGCCCTTCCGTCCCGGTCCCGATCGCGCTGGCGGCGGGCAAATCCCGGTCGAACACGTAATCGGCTTCGGCGAAGGCTTGGTGCCGCCCCAGGCAAAAGCGCTGATAGTTTTCGAGCCCAAGGTATTCGCCGTTGATCCGCGGAAGATAGTTCCACATGCGGATGAGATGGGTATAGCCGGAGAGACGGATCAGATCCAGTATCCGGCAGTACGTCCGGTAAGTCCGGGTTTCCACCGAATCCGGCTCCTGTTCGGGCAAGTAAAAGCAGCCGAACAGAATATCGCCGTTGCAGGCGTAGCGTATCCCCTGATGTTCTCCGTAGCGTGCCGGCTGTGGGCTGAGCCAGACTTCGCAAAGCTTTTGTTCGTCCAAGCTGCTCATGGGCAGCGTCAGGACCGGGTACGGCGTGTCTGTACCGGATTCGGAAAAGCCATCGAAGCCGATGATTCCGAGCACGGAGGCTGGCTTCGTGTTCGTCAGACCGCTCAGGGCTTCGGCAGGAAACAGGGTGAGATAAACGGGCGGATCAAGCCTGGCGGAACGCTGTTGCGTAACGCCTAGGCTCGGATCGAAAGAGCCCATTCGTGCTGGCAAATTCATGTCGGGCGTATATGAGACGAGCTTCAGGATGCGATGTTTTGGCGTCTGCGCTTATGGGCCGCGTAGTTATTGATCGGGTCGAACAGGCTTTTCAAATAATAAATAACCTTGAACATCAAGAGTTTGGGCGCGATCGGGGTGTTCCGGAACAGGTCGCCGGCAAGCAGCGAAATGACGCCTTCCTTGATACGGAACCGGTTGTGAGGATGGATGATCAAGTCCCGCATGGCGGGTGTGGTGATGCGGTAGATGAACCAGGAAAACGTCTTCAGCCCGCGGCGCACCGATTTTTCGTACTGATTGAGGCGTTTTTCCGCGGTTTTCGGCTCGCGCAGGATGCCGTCCACGGTCTCCGCGCCGGACATCGCGCCGTATAGCGCGAGATGGACGCCGCTGGAAAATACCGGATCGATAAAGGCGAAAGCATCGCCGATCAACAAGTAATTCTTGCCCCTCATCCGTTTGGAAGCGTACGAATAATTGCCGGTCGCGGTTACGGGCGATACCAGCCGGGCGTTTTTCAGGCGAGCTTGCACCGGCGGGCATAAGGCGATGGTGTCGAACAGGAATTGTTCGACCGGTGTCTGGCGGCCTTTCAGATAATAAGGCCAGCAGACGGCGCCAACGCTCATCAGGTCCCCCTTGAGCGGGATCATCCAAAACCAGCCGTGATCGAACCAGTAAATGCTGATATTGCCTTCGTCCCGGCCGCTTCTGCGCTCGGCTCCTTCGAAATGGCCGAAAACAGCCGCGCTGCTGTGTTTCTTGTTGCGCTCCTTGGTGCCGAGCCTGTCGGCCAAAAAGGTGTCGCGGCCCGATGCATCGACCAGGAAGCGCGGTTGCCAGACATGCTCCGCGCCGTTTTCACCGGTCGCCCTGACTTTATCCACGCGGCCTTCGTGGAATTCCACCGAAGTCACGCGGCAGCCCTCGCGAACGTCCGCGCCCTTGGCGGCGGCGTTTTTCAAGAGGATATGATCGAACTCCGCCCGCTTGACCTCGAAGGCATAGGGATGAGTTTTGTCCAGAGCCTCGCCGAACTGAAAGTCGGAGCACTTGCCGTGGTAGATGGAATCGAATTCGGCGGCGTACTTGCGAAGACCGATCTTCTCGACCTCATTCAGCACGCCCAGCCGTTCCAGGTAAGGAAGACTCAAAGGCAGCAGGGATTCGCCGATGTGAAACCTCGGATGTCGATCCTTTTCGGCCAGAACGACGCGCCAATTCTTTTCCGCCAGCAACGCCGCAATCGACGACCCGGCCGGTCCTCCCCCGATGACCAGCACATCGCATGATTCGCTCATATGAGAATTCTTGAGTTGATAAGTCAGCCCCCGAGGCCGATAAGGATAATCGGCAAGATTCGTGCTGCCAAGCCACGTTTGCAGAAGACAGGGGGCGCAGACCCGCCCGGCCGCCGGCGCGGCCGGGATCGGCCGATCAGGGACGCGCCTTTCTCAATGATCCGTCACGAGGTAGTTCCGGGTGATCGGTACGGCTCCATGCCGCTTCGCCAGCTGAAGTTGAAAAACCACCATATCGCGCCAGCGGAACGAGCCTTCGCATACCGCCAGATAAAATTCCCACATGCGGGCGAAGCGTTCTCCCATCCGCTCGACCACTTCGGCTCTATGGTTCTGGAAACGCCGAAACCATTCGCGAAGGGTATATGCATAATGCAGCCGCAACACCTCCAGGTCGGTCAGAATCAGGCCCGAGCGCTGCATTGCCGGCGACACGTCGGAAAGCAAAGGGATATAACTGCCCGGAAAAATGTGGCGCTTTATCCATGGGTTGGCAGGGCCATCCTTGTTGGTGGCGCCGATGGTATGGAGCAGTGCTATGCCGTCGGGTTTCAGCAGTTTCGCCATTTGCCGGAAGAAAGCCGGA
The DNA here is from genome assembly GCF_051027445.1 of Methylocaldum sp. GT1TLB. Lineage (NCBI taxonomy): Bacteria > Pseudomonadati > Pseudomonadota > Gammaproteobacteria > Methylococcales > Methylococcaceae > Methylocaldum > Methylocaldum sp. GT1TLB. Next base: position 2,390,323 of record NZ_CP194898.1, on the reverse strand, counting down.
TAGTGTCGGGCTCCGACATGTTCGAACATTCCGACGCTGACGATCCGGTCATATTCTCCGGTGTGCTTCCGGTAATCTCGAAGATGGAAGCGAACCTGATCTTGAAGTCCGAGTCGTTCGGCATCGGCTTGCGCCACTCGGAGTTGCTCCCTGGAGAGCGTTACGCCGGTTACTTCGACGCCGGCTTCTTGCGCGAGGTAAACGGCTAAGCCTCCCCAGCCGCTGCCGATATCGAGGACCTGCATTCCGGGCTGTAGACGCAGCTTTCGGGCGATGAGCCGGCATTTGGCGAGTTGCGCCTCTTCGAGCGTCTGCTCGGGCGTTTCGAAATAAGCGCAGGAATAAAACAGGCGTTCATCCAGAAACCGTCGGAACAGCCATTCGTCGAGATTGTAATGATGGCTCACATTCCGGTAACTGCGGGCGATGGCGTTACCCGTTCGAACAAGCGGGTGCAGCCATCGGCGGACATGCAGATAGGGTGCGGGTCCGGGTTCGGAGAAATTCCGCATCATGACCTCCATGAACGCCGGCAACGCCTCGGAGGATCCCACGTTCCAACCGCCTTCGAGATAGGTTTCGCCCAATTGAAGTTCCGGATCCCACAAGAGACGGAGCAGGGCCGAGGGGTCTAGAACATTCCAGTGCGCTTCCGGCTGCCCGGTTCCGAAGCGGCGGCTCGGACCGCCTGTAACGTGAAGATGGAGAGAGCCTTCCCGGATATGCCGGTCCAATAGTCCGGTTACGGTCTGATGCAGTATTTTTTCCAGTGCCATCGGTTTTCACTCCTTGTTCACCGCGGTACGAAAAGCCTACCCGGATAGGATATAGCCAAAAACAATGTTCCGATTCGTGTTTCCGGCGTAGGGCGGGTTGGGAGAGCATCGCAAGGGAACCGAAAAGTTCCTTTGGGACACCTCGAAAAATCTACTGCGCGACTCGATTGCTGCGTTGCGCGGTGCGCGGAATCCTCATGTACTCCATGTACACTCCGGTTCCTGTGCTCCGGGCGCCTAGCACTCGGGGCGCTCGCGACGGTTTTTCGAGGTGTCCTTTGGTGTTTCCACGCGCCGTCGTCCACCGGGCAAGGCCGCGGAATCAGTGAGTTAGGCGCGCGGAGAGTCCGGCAGCGACGGCATGGCTCGTAGCAGTGCGCGTCTAATCCACCCTATATCTGAGTGAGACAAAACGGGAAGCGACAGATGCCGAACCGCTGGAACCGGGTACGCGCCAATCGGCATCGTTCAGCGAAAAGCCTGTTCGTTTCTATAGATCGAGTTGCTGCTTGAGCAGGGCGAGCTTAAAGTCGGGAGTTTGCGATTCGGCGTTTTCCCAGGGGAAATTCGGCAGATTTTCCAAAGCGAGAATCAATCCCTCGTTCCATTTTTCGGAAAGCTGTCTGGCGAAAGGATCGTCCTCGGTGAGGAACAGCCGGCGGCCTTCGGTCAGGCTGTCTCGCTCGTAGATCAACAATTCCACCGGCGGGCCGACGGTCACGTTGCTGCGTATGGTGGAGTTCATGGAGACCAGGGCGCATCGGGCAGCCCGTTCCAGGCCGATGTCCCGCTTGATGATGCGGTCCAGGATGGGCTTGCCGTATTTGGTTTCGCCGATTTGCAGAAAGGGATGTTCCCCGGACTCGTGAATGTAATTGCCCTGCGGGTAAATCATGAAGGTCTCGGGCGGGCTATGGCCCAGCTGGCCGCCGAAGATGAAGCTGGCCTCGAAGCTGGTGTTGGCGGTATCGCGGCTAGCCTGCTGGCGCTGTAGCTGGGTGCTGATCATGCCGACGTAATCCGCGGCTTCGCACATGTTGGTCGCCGTCATCAGATTGGGTACCCAGGCCTGCTCGACATCACGATAAATCTTTTTTACCACAGCCTGGGTGGTGGCGAGATTGCCGGCGGAGAGCAAGATAAAAACCCGCTCTCCCGGCCACACGAAAGTGTGCATTTTCGAATAGGTGCCGATGCTGTCCATTCCGGCATTGGTGCGGGAATCGGAGCAGAACACCAGACCGCGTTCCACGTTGATCGAAAGGCAATACGTCATGGCAATGTCAGAATGGGCTCAGTGTATGGGTATTCGATCGATTCTATCGTCAGATGTTTCAGGAAGAAATCGTTTAATACGACAGGCTCTCTTAGTGCCGTATCCGCGTAGGCCGTTGGCCCTGAGTTCGTCGACGGGCGTGTCCCGAGCAAGGTCGAAGGGTTTCGAGAGTCTGATCGGATGGGCTCCCATTCTCGAGCGTGCGAACGCCACGCCATATCACTATGCGCACCACAACAGCGCGGGGCGCATGCAACCGTGCACCTTATTCGCTTTGTCAGGGAGTCGACACAGACGGCGAAACGCTTGCTTGCCCGGTGGCGCGCCGTAGCGCTCGTCTGCGCCATTGGCACGGAGGATGCTTCGTCGGAAACGTCAACATCATCGTTCGCTCATGAACATTTCCCACGACTACCGCAGCAGCGAAGCCTACGACGAACTCCTGGAACCGGGCGGCCAGCCGCGATCCGCCGCCCGAGCTCTGTTCCGTTATCTGAACTCTCTTCAGCCGGGAGAATTGGAAGCCCGCCGGCAGTCGGTGGATGCGGCCATCATGACGATGGGCATCACGTTTACCGTGTACAGCGAGGCTGGGAACATCGATCGGGCTTGGCCTTTCGACATCATCCCCCGCGTCATGGCGAAAAGCGAATGGATGCGGATCGAGGAGGGGCTGAAGCAACGGCTTACGGCTCTGAATTTGTTCATCAACGATCTTTATAACGAGCAGCGCATCGTCAAGGACGGCGTTTTTCCGCTGGAAGTGATCGCCGGTTCGCGCAACTTCCGGCCGCAGTGCCGAGGTATCACGCCCCGTTTTGGCGTATGGGCCCATGTGTGCGGTACCGATTTGGTGCGCGACAAGGACGGCACGGTCTACGTGCTGGAGGACAATCTCCGGGTGCCGTCGGGCGTGTCTTACATGTTGGAAAACCGACAATTGACGAAGCGCCTGTTTCCCGAGTTTTTTCAGGGTTGCGATATCCTGCCGGTCGATGACTACCCGGTTCAGCTTTACGATGCGCTGGCGGCTCTTTCTCCGAGGGATGGCGAGAGGCCGGTGGTGGCCGTGCTGACTCCGGGGATTTTCAACTCGGCTTATTTCGAACACAGCTATCTCGCGCAGCAGATGGGCGCCTTCCTGGTGGAAGGCTCGGATCTGATGGTGGATGCGGATGACCGGGTTTATATGAAGACCGTTTCCGGCCCCAGGCGGGTCGATGTGATCTACCGCCGCATCGACGACGATTTTCTGGATCCGGAGGTCTTCCGTCCGGACTCGGCGCTCGGCGTTCCGGGTCTCATGCGCGCCTGGCGCAACGGCAAGGTCGGCATCGCCAATGCGCCCGGCTCCGGTGTGGCGGACGACAAGGTCGTATACACCTACGTGCCTAAAATCATCCGCTATTACCTCGATCAGGACCCGATTATTCCCAACGTGCCGAGCTACCTCTGCATGGACGAAAAAGAACGGGCCTATGTGCTGGCCAACCTGGACAAACTGGTGGTCAAGCCGGCCAATGAGTCGGGCGGCTACGGCATGATCATAGGCCCTAGGGCCAGCCGCGAGGAACGTGCGGCGTTCGCCGAGCTGATCCGGGCCAATCCGCGCAATTACATGGCGCAGCCGACGCTCAGCATCTCCACCGCGCCGACTCTGGTCGGCGATTGCCTCGCGCCCCGCCATCTGGATCTTCGGCCTTTCATACTGCAATCCAGCCGGCTCTACGCCACCACCGGCGGACTGACGCGAGTGGCGCTGAAAGCGGGGTCCCTGGTCGTGAATTCATCGCAGGGCGGGGGCAGCAAAGATACCTGGATCGTCGACACGGAGGACGCATGCTATCCCGCGTAGCCGAGAACTTGTATTGGATGGCCCGTTATCTGGAGCGGGCCGAGAATACCGCACGCTTGATCAACACCACGACCGATGTGCTGCTGGATCTCCCCAAAGGCGCCTCGTTCGGCTGGGATATCCTGCTCAAGTTGGTCGGCCTGGACGAACTCTTCGAAGAGCATTACCGAGAGGCGAACGAATCCAATATCCTGCGCTTCCTGATCCAGGACGAGCGCAACCCGAGCGCCATCGTATCCAGCATCCGCCGCGCCCGCGAGAACAGCCGCACATTCCGGGAAATCCTTCCCAAGGAATTTTGGGAGCGGGTGAACGGGCTTTATCTCTATGTCCAAGGGTTCGCGTCCAGCGCGGCGCAAAATCGGGCGCAGCGTTACGAAGTCCTCAATCACATCATCGAGCGCAACCAATCGCTGGCCGGCTTGCTGATCAGTTGCATGAGCCACGACCTGGTTTATGAATTCATCAGGCTGGGGAGAAACATCGAACGCGCCGACATGACCACGCGCATCGCGGATATCAATGCAGCCGTGCTGCTCCCGCGGCAAGGCGGCGCGTTGGAGCCTTTGCAGGAGCGGTTGTGGATGAGCGTGCTCAAGGCCCTGAGCGCTTACCAAATGTACCGCCGTCACGTGGACGTGCATGTGCGCGGCCACGCCGTGCTGAATTATCTGCTGCTCGATCCCCATTTTCCGCGGACCGTCCGTCACTGCCTCTCGGAAATCGAGGAGTGTCTGGCCATGCTGCCGAACCACAAGGAGGTCATGAAAGTGACTCGCCGGACTTGGCGGCGGCTTACGGGTCTGCGCTGGGAAGGTTTGGCGCCTGCCGTGCTGCACGAATATTTGGATCAGGTCCAAACCGACTTGGGCGCCATTCATGTGGCGGTGTCGAATCAGTATTTCTATTTCTATATGCGACAGCAACAGACTACTTCGACGACACGGGTAGTCAATGAATAGGGAGTAGCGACCGTGATGTCTTCGCTCGATTTTCCCCGTCATGGCGACAAGGTGAACTCGCCGTTTTTCGAGGAGTTCTTGATCAAACTGCTGGAGCAGCGCGATCGGATCGGGCTTACCGAGCTGATCCATCAGGTCGATGCCATGATGATCGCGGTCGAGCCCGGGCACTCGGTTCCCTACGTGGGCGAGCTGTGCCTGATGACGCCTTATCATTATCTCGCGACGATCGAATCGGAACGCCATTACACCCATGTGCTCCGCATCGACCTGAACGCTCCCGACGTTCTGATTCGCGAAGTCAAGGACCCCGAGACGCGAGGCATTTTTCGAAGCCTCAACGAGCTATACCCGATCGGCGCGCATAAGCCGAACTCCCGCTACATGGGCGAAGTTTTTCGGGTGACCGATGTGAACGAAGTGGTGGCATTGCAGAAGTCGAGGGATGTCCGCTTCTTCAATCGGGCTCAGATCCAGAAGCTCGAAATGCCCGACGACATGGCCATCGTCAAGCCGTCGCCCTATACCCACAACATCGTTGGTTATTGGGAGAGGCCGGAAGCGGACACCCGTGTTTATGCCCCGAGTCGGAGTACCATTCGCGACGACGTTCAAAGGGCCTACCTGGAGGCGAAGGAAGCTCAGGTCAAACTGGGGCTGGAAGCGCTGCTCCTGCCCATCGACCACCTCGCCACCCGCATCTATAGCCAGAACCGGGAAGCGGCCATCCTCGAATGGCTGACCTTGACCAGTTATTACTACTGGGGCTCTTACGACATCGCTTCCCAGAATTCCTCGACCAACGTCACCAAGAGCGTGCATCACTCGAACGAGCTGGAATGTCCCGCCAAGGTGTTCACCGCCGCGAATCATCCCTATTTCGTCAACCACCTGCTCAGACTGCCGTCGCCGACCGAAGCCTTCGTCCGCAACTACGGCCCGAGGCTTCATCATCTCGCGGTCGCTGTCCGGGACGGCGAAACGGAAGGGAAGGCCAACATCGATTACGTGGTGGGCACGCTGCGGGATTGCGGCAAGGAATTCCTGCTCGACGTCATCGGCTCCAGGGAGGAAGGACTCAAGCAAATCTTCTCCAGCGCCTCGGAATATTCCTCCCTGATCGTGGAATACGTGCAACGCTTCGGCGACTTCCAGGGATTCTTCACCAAGGACAACGTCGCCGAGCTGACTCATGCCGCCGGGGTGGAAGAAAACTTGCGCGCGTTGGAGACCGAGGCCGTTTAATCGCGGCGTAAGAATGCGGCTGGTTTCGTGCTTGCCCTGGCGCGAAGATCGGCGGAGACGAAGGCAGCCCAATACTTGGCCGTTTTAGAATCGCTCTTCCGTCTTTCAAGTTGTAGGTCGACAATCCTTTGCCGACGCCGGCGGTTGGTCGACCCGTCACGGCGGTACCGATTCGTAGGTCGGCAATCCTTTGCCGACGAAGTTGTCTATCGCCTCCGCGGGGGAACGGGCCGTAATACGGTCCCCGTGTTAGAATCGGCCCTCGACAATTCGAGCCGAAACGAACTTCGGCGCACCGCTCGTCGACTTTCAGCCGATCAACCCGCACTCTGCAGAATCCTGTGAATACCCCTATGACTTGCCCCTGCGGCTCTGAAAAACCTTTCGATCAATGTTGCGGCCCTTATCTGGCGGGACAATCTCCTGCGCTCACTGCTGAAGCCTTGATGCGCTCGCGTTTTACCGCGTTCCAGCTGCGCGATGCCGATTATCTCAGGGAGAGCTGGGACCCCGGCAAGCGGCCGGCGTCTTTGGACTTCGAAGGCGACACCCGCACCTGGTCCCGTCTAGAGATCGTCGGAACCATAGGTGGCGGCGAAAACGACGATAGAGGCGTCGTGGAATTCAAAGCCCAGTTCGAGTTGGGAGACGACACCTATCTGATCCATGAAGTCAGCCGGTTTCACCGGGTGGCGGGACGATGGGTCTATCTGGACGGCACCATCAATTATCACGGCAAAATCGCCCACAAGGGCGAAATCCTTCGCAATGCGCCGTGTCCCTGCGGCAGCGGTAAAAAATACAAGAAATGCTGCGGCGGCTCGGCCGGACGCTCGGGCAGGGCATAGCGCCCGTCGTGCACTAGCGACGCAGCACGGTCATTCCGATAGCGTTTTCGACCCCAATCGCGGCGAAAATGTAGGCTATGGCAATTCCATCATCTCCCTGAGGCATCTCACGCCCTTTATCCACGCGCGTTTCGGTAAGTGCTGCAATAACTGGCGTTGCTCATGGCATATGAATTGCAATTTATGTTTCGGCGGCCGGTGAGTGATCGGCAGGATGCCACCAATCAACATCCACTCATCGGACCGCACCATTCAGCATCTCCGATTCTCTCCCCTCCCTCTCTGGACCGGGTGCCGCCGGGAATGGCGACACCTTTCTTTTGTCCCGGTTTATCGTGCCTTCTTGCGGCTTCCTTCCGGGGTCGTGATATTTCCTCGATGCCTTGATACGATCGGTATCGCGGACATCGAATCGAACGGAAGGAGGATCAGGAATGATCAAAGAGCTGGCTCTATGGCTGACGATCATAGGTCTCTGGGAAAGCAGTCCGATCTATGGAGACGAAGGCCGCTACTTCAAGGTTGCTCGCCAAGATCCAAGACAGTGCGTTGCACCAACGTGCGACAAGGTTTTCGTTAAGGAAGTCAACAAACCGCGAACGCGCTGCGCCGACGGGATTTGGCGCCGGGAATGCTATGTCGGCGCGATAGACTTTTCCGAGACGGGCGGCGTGCCGCAACAAAACGAGGACTTCAAGAAGGAGTTCGTTTTGGGGCGCGGGCTGGTGCGCGGAATTCTCGAGAGGCGTGCGACCGATTCCAACAGAGAAGACAGCGTTCTGGTCGTGCACGAAACATGGCGGGCCCAGGCACGGGCATCTCCCGCGGGCGCTCTGTACCGGGTGAGGGATGTCGATGGCCCTTGTCCGACCGAGCCCTGCGAGCACATCGAGGAAGAGCGGCTGAATACGCTGACCAAGGCTCTGATTGCCGAGGTCGACCTGCTCGCATCCGCCGCCGATCCGGAGAAGGTCAATGCCGGATATCAGGCTCTCAAGCAGGGGAGCATACTGGTGGCCGGCACTCATCAGGCCGTGACCGGCCCGGCCGGTACGAGCAAGTCCCTTATCGCGAGCGAATTCTACCTGATGGAATCCCCGGCGCCGGTGACCGGCCAAGCCTGCGGCGGAACGACAGGGGCACGGTGTCCGCCCGGCCAATACTGCGAGATCGGAACTCCCAATGCATGCGGTTCGACCAGCATATCGGGAACCTGCGAGGTTCCGCCCGAAATCTGCACGACCGAGCACAATCCCGTCTGCGGATGCGACGGCGAAACCTACAGCAACGATTGCGCACGCCGCCGCGCCCAGGTTCAGCTCGATCACGCCGGCCCCTGCGCGAAACCGGCCGGGGCGCCGACTTCCAAGCGTTAGGGAGGTTTCGATTCATTTGCCGCCCGATCTGTGCGAATGTCTCGGCGGCGCAAGTCGGCGGGAACTGCGGCGAAGCGCGAGCATCAAACCAAAAATCAACGGGCGGGTATTTCGCGGGGAAAACAGGCTTTTAGGCCAGGGGAAGAGTCCCGATCGGGCGCTGGGATTTGGCGCGGCGCCCCGAAACCACCAGGTGAAGACCGGAGGCAAAAATGAAGGGAGTCGTTTTTCACGGAATCGGCGATATTCGTCTGGAAGATATCCCCGAGCCGCATATCGAAGATCCTACAGACGCTATTTTGCGAATCACCGCCAGCGCGATTTGCGGAACCGATCTGCACATGGTGCGCGGCACCTTGGGCGGGCTCAAACCCGGCACCGTACTGGGACACGAGGCCGTCGGCGTCGTCGAATCTCTGGGATCGAACGTTCGGAATCTCAGGGAAGGCGATCGGGTGGTGGTGCCGTCGACCGTTGCCTGCGGCTATTGCTCCTATTGCCGAGCGGGCTACTACGCCCAGTGCGACAACGCCAATCCCAACGGTCTTCTGGGCGGCACGACCTTTTTCGGCGGTCCGGCGATCGCCGGCGGCCTGAACGGATTGCAGGCGGAAAAGGCGCGCATCCCGTTCGCCAATGTCGGGCTGGTCAAGCTGCCGGACGACATCACCGACGATGAGGCCATACTCATCTCGGACATTCTGCCGACGGCGTACTTCGGCGCGGAACTGGCGGAGATCAAACCCGGCGATACCGTAGCCGTCTTCGGGTGCGGACCGGTCGGGCAATTCTCAATCACTTGCGCCAAGCTTCAGGGCGCCGGCCGGGTCCTGGCCGTGGACAACGAACCCTCTCGTCTCGAGATGGCACGCAATCAGGGTGCGGAGGTCATCAATTTCGATCTCGAAGATCCGGTGCAGACTATCCGCGATCTGACCGGCGGGATTGGCGTGGACCGCGCCATCGATGCGGTGGGCGTGGATGCCGAGCGTCCCCATCATGGGCCGGCCGCGCAAAAGGCCGATGAGCAAAAGGCCCAGTTCGACCAGGAACTGAACGAAATCGCGCCGGAAGCCCAGCAGGCCGGGATTCGCTGGCATCACGGCGACAGCCCGTCCCTGGTTTTGACCTGGGCCGTTCAGGCTCTGGCCAAGGCCGGAACATTGTCGATCATCGGCGTTTATCCGCCATCCGACCGTTTCTTCCCGATCGGCATGGCGATGAACAAGAATCTCACCCTGAAGATGGGGAACTGCAATCATCGCCAGTACATTCCCATGCTGATCGACCTGGTTCGGAGCGGAGTCATCGATCCGACCGAGATCCTGACCCAAACCGAGCCTTTGACTTCAGTCATCGAAGCCTATCAGGCATTCGACGAGCATCGACCCGGCTGGCTGAAGGTCGAACTGGTTTGAGGTTCACGGGCGGGTTTTATATCCCATACGGCATTACACCTTCCGTAACTCAAGGCATCCGAATTGATTCCCTCTGCCGGTCCACTCTCATACTCGTGATAGAGAGATTGATGTTTTAAGGAAGCTCTGAACAAGTGGAATCCGTTCATGCCCCTTCGACAGGCTCAGGGCAGGCTCAGGAGAGCGTTCGACAAGCCTGTCCTGAGCCGAGTCGAAGGGCCTGTCCTGAGCGAAGCCGAAGGGCTCACCGCGAACGGAACCAATACGTTACCGTTCGTCCTGCGCCTGTCGAAGGACTTAATCAGAGCTTCCTTAACTCAACCGCATTTTCGAAAGCTTGTTTTCCCATTGAAACTTCCCCCGCTGTGCAGTATCGCTACCATTGAAATGTGACGGCCTGATCGGGCCCGGGAAGAGGATTGGATGCGAACGGATGATCCGGGCAGAATCAGTGCTGAATTGCGCTGTCAGAGAAATAGGGAGAGATCACAGGACAGTCTGCATGAACATCGTTGTGCTGGTGTTTGCGGTTATTGTGGCCGTTCTGTCGGCCGGGCGCGTCTTTGCGCTCATCCACGGCGAACCGTTGCCGATCGGCCGGGAATCGACCCTGCCGCTGACGATCGAACTACATCACTGGGATGAGTACCGGCGGGTCTGGAAAAGTGGGAACGGTGCTTGCAGTTCCGCGGTACTCGGCACGCGCCCGCTGACTTTGATCACGGCTGCGCATTGTCTGCGCGACGTACGTCTGGAGGGACCGCTTAAATTGCCGGCGGTCCGCTTGCAGGCCGCTCCTTCCGCAACGGTATCGAATGCCAGGCTGCGCGCGGCGGTGTATCCGAATTTCGGCGTCGTGCAGGAGAACATCGCCGAGGATATCGCCATTCTGATTTTCGACGCGGATGTCGGGGACGCGCTGCGGCCATTGCCGATCACGACCGGGAATACTCCCGATAAGGCCCTGATCTGTGGCTTCGGTTATGGTTACCGGGAAACGGAAATCGATGGTCCCCGCTGTGCCGAGAAGCGCGTCTTCGATTTGACGAGCAGTTTCTATGAGTTCGTGCCGAAGCGATACGAGGATCTGGATCCCATACTTCACCTGCAGTTCCGGGCGCAGTTCGAATCCAAGGAATCATCGGTGTCTTCGCTTTCCACCCTGCTGGCGGTCAACCGATTGGATGCTCAAGGGGCTTATTCGGTCGACGAGCCCATGCCTACGCGCGGCGATTCCGGCGGTCCGTGGATCGCTTCCGATCCGCAGGGGAATGCTTCGCTCTTGGCCATCACCAGTTTTGTGGAAACCTTCTACCGCAAGAACAAGCAATGGCCTTTCTTTCAGGGGAGCCGCGCGCCGCTTTCCGACCTCGCCTACGTGGCGTACGGCGTGCGCCTGGACACCCGTGAGGCGAGGGCGCGGATCGAAGAGGCGCGCCGCCTGGATGCGGATATCCGCGAAATACCGGTGGCGGGGTCGGCGCATGGCTTCGCCGGGAGCGGAACCACGGAAACCCGATAGAGCGGTGTGGTTTGGCTGTTTTCGTTACCTCGGTTTGTTACGCAGGACGTACGCAGATACAAAATGGACCGGGCACATGGTTTACATCCATTAAGGTATTGGCGAGGAGGAAACGCCGATGCCGTGGAAAGAGACCTGTGCCATGGACCAACGAGTTCAATTTATCGGCGACAGCCTTCGTAGATACCGTCTTAGAAATCACGATGCAAGCCCATGATTGGGATCGAACGGTCGGCCGGACTTAAGGACGCCGTAGGCCAGGACGAGGAGCTTGCGCATGGCGGCGCCGACGATGAGTTTGCCGTTCTTGCCTTGGGCTTTAAGGCGCTCGCAGAAGGCCCGGATCAGTGGGTTATGGCGCCGGGCGACGATGGCCGGCATGTAAAGGGCCTTGCGGAGCAAGGCATCGCCGGTCTTGGACAGGCGGGTGTGGCCTTTCCACTTCCCGGACTGGTGCTCTTTGGGCGAGAGGCCCGCAAAGGCGGCGACGCTGCGCGCGTTTTCGAAGCGGTGAACGTCGCCCAGGGCGGCCAGCAGCACCGGGATGGTGGCGTCGCCGAAACCGGGGATGGTGTCGAGCAGGTCACGCCGTTGGCGGAGGTCCGGATCGTGGTCGATGTGCTCGCGGATGCGTTGTTGGGTAGCGGCGATCTCGGCGTCGAGGGTGGCGAGCACGGCTTCGATGGAGGGGCGTACGGTGGGGTCGGCCCCGTCCAGGCGGTTTTTTTCCATCTGCCGCATCTCGAGGAGGCTCTCGAGCCGACGCACTAAGGCTTGTAATGGGCGCACGGCCGGCGGAGGCGGCTGCCAGAGCAGCGGCCGTTGGCTGAGACAGAAGCGGGCGATGCGCTTGGCATCGCTTTTATCGGTCTTGGTGCGGCTCAGTTCGGCTTGGCCGAAGGCGTGGATTTGGGCGGGGTTGACCACGCTGACGGCGAGGCCGTGGTCGACCAGGAACAGGGCCAAGCCCTCACCATAGCGGCCGGTGGCCTCCAGGCATACGTGGGGCGTTGGGAAGGCTTGCAGCCAGGCCAGGAACGCCTTAAACCCTTCGGGCGTGTTCTGGAAGACCTTGGTTTTGTACTTGCCGTTGCGTAGCGCGGCGGCGTCGAACTTGGCTTTGGCGATGTCGATCCCGATGGGGCTGAACGTCATAGGGTCTCCTTGGTCTGCGTTGACGATGGGGCAAAGTGCTGACCGATCGAAACCGCTCCTGCCGGGTTCAGCCTTATCCATCCAGGGTGTTGCCCAAGGCAGCCCTACGATACCGTTCGAACTCTATGGCGAGGAAGGGACGCTGGGGGACGATCTACGGCGCGGGCTTCAGGCCCAAGGTCGGCAACGTCTTGCCCAGCGTCTGGGTCCGATGATCAGTCGGAGATTCTGCCTCTTGTGGAATCCAGAATCGAGATATAAGGTCGGCAATCCTTTGCCGATGCAGACGCACGGTCGGAGCACGGCGTCGCGAAAGGATTCGCGACCTACGGCGGTACGGTCGTAGGTCGGCAATCCTTTGCCGACGAAACCGCCCGGCCGGGAGATGGCGTCGGCAAGGGATTCCCGACCTACCGGGTGCCTCGGTCAAGCCGCTTCGGCTCCCGTCCTCATGCGCTGCATGACGACGGCGACCGCGGCGGCGCGGGTGCCGACGCCCAGCTTTTCGAAAATGTGCTCCAGATGTTTGTTGACCGTCCGGGGACTGCTGCCGAGGATAGTCCCGACCTCGCGGTTGGTTTTGCCGCGGGCGATCCACATGAGGATTTCCGCTTCGCGGAAGGTAAGTCCGAGTTCGTCCCGCAAGGACTCCAAGTTCCAGTCGCCGGAAAATTCCTGCAATAGCAGCAGGTATTCGCGTCCGCTTTCGCATGGGGCGAGCTTCGCGGTGAATTTCTTGCCGTCGCGATGAAGCGTGAACAACTCGTGTTCCGTGGTTCCGCCCGGAGCGATACGGGCCAAAGCCCAATCCAGAAGTGTCTTGGGCAAAAAGCAGGCTGAGGTCTCGAAATCGAACACCTTGATTCCCGAGAACGCCGCCAGCCAGCGGACGGCCGAGGATGTCAGCCAGATGATCCGCCCGGCGGCATCGATGCTGATCGTCGCGAATCCGCTGCGCTCCAGGGCTTCTTCCGCGCGGAACACCATCCGCGACTGGGCCAGATGTGCTTCGACCCGGGCCAGAACCTCCTCATGGCGGATCGGCTTGACCAGATAATCCACGGCGCCTTCGCGAAAACCCCGGAGCAAATCGTTCAGCTCGCCGAGTCCGGTCATGAAAATGATGGGAATGGAGCGGGTCGCGGGATTCGCCTTTAGGTGGCGGCAGGTTTCGAAACCGTCCATGCCCGGCATGACCGCGTCCATCAATATGACGTCGGGTTCGGCGTAGCGAAGCTGCTCCAGGGCGGAAGCGCCGTCGGTCGCAACCAGTACGCGATAGCCAGCTTCGTCCAGGGCGTCGGAAAGCAGGGCGAGATTGGCCGGTACGTCGTCCACGATCATTACCGTGCCTTGGCGGTATTGACGTTTTAAGCTCATCTTAGACCTCGCTGAGTGTTTTCTTGATGTCGCCGAGACGGAACTCCCGCGAAAGCGCCTGGAGATGCTCGGCGAACGGGATGTAGCCGGCATCGCTTCCGGCCAGCGTGTCCAGGCGGTCCGCAAGGCCCCGAAGATCGCCGATGCGGGCGAATGCGGCCAGTTCTTCGAGGCAGTCGGGCGGCGGCCTTAACATCGGCTGCGCGGTGTCGGGGGCGGTTTCGATTTGCTCCGTATCCTCTCCCCGATAGAGCCAGTCGAGACTCAAATGCAGTTTGAGTTTGCGCAGGAGTTCTTCGATCTGAATCGGCTTGGCCAGGAAATCGTCGCAGCCGGCGGCGCTGGCCGAACGGCGGTCGCTTTGGTAGGCATTGGCGCTGACGACGATGATGGGGGTCTTGCATCCGGTCTGGCGCAGGCTGGCCGCCGCTTCGATGCCGGTCGTTCCGGGCATGATGATGTCCAGCAGAATCAGGTCCGGATTCCATTCCCTGGCCTTCGCCAGGCATTCTTCGCCGGAACCCGCTTCCTCGAGAACGAACCCCAAGGGGGTTAGCGCCGAGGTCAGAATGCCGCGATGCTCGGGTTGGTCGTCGACCACCAGGATCTTGCGGCGCGGACCGCGGTAACCCACGATGTCGCCTTCATCCAGAACCTCTTCCGCGCTGCGCAGGCTGGGAAGGAAAAGCCGGACGGCAAACGTGGAACCCTTTTGAGGCTCGCTCTCCACCGTCAGTTCGCCGCCCATGATTTGCGTGAGCATCTTGCTGATGGTGAGTCCGAGACCGCTGCCCGGAATGGCGTTGCCGCGGGCTCTGGGCAGGCGCCGGAAGGGCAGGAAGATGGTTTCGATCTGGTCCTGCGATATGCCTTCTCCGGTGTCCGTCACCTGGAACCGTGCGATTTCTCCGCTGTAGCCTACACGGAAAACGATTCCGCCCTCCTGGGTGAACTTCACGGCGTTGCTCAGCAGATTGATGAGAATCTGGCCCACTCGCTTTTCGTCGCCGCGAATCCGGCGCGGCAGCACATCGACGATCTGGCAACGGAAGGTCAGTCCTTTCGCTTCCGCCTGCGGCCGGAACATGCGCACCAATTGCTCGATGAACGCGGGAAAATCGATAGCCCCGTGCCGCAGCTCGATCTTGCGCGCCTCGATGCGGGCGATGTCGAGAATGTCTTCGATCAGGGAAGAAAGGTGTTCCCCGCTGCGCTGAATGATCTCCACCGCCTCCCGGCGATGGGCCGGGATGCTCGGATCTTTGCGCAGGATCTGGGCGTACCCGAGTATGCTGTTCAATGGCGTTCGAATCTCGTGGCTCATGTCGCTTACGAAGCGGCTCTTGGCCTGATTGGCGCGGTCGGCGGCCTCCCTCGTTTTCTGGAGCATGCTGTCGGTTTTGCGATGTTCCTCGATTTCCTTGAGCAGCAGGGCGGTTTGTTTCCCGGATTCCTCCTGCGCCACCTGACGGCTTTCGTTGTTGAGCACGATCCACCACGCGGCGAGGCCCAGGAAAACCAGCAGCGCCGAATAGACCTTGAGGAAATTGGCGAACAGCGCTTGAGATAAAGCCTCGTCCCCGGAAGCGGCTGCCAGGATATCCTGGTAATAGATCACACCTACGAAGACGCCGGTGAGCGCGGCGAGCAGCAGGTAAACGAGAGCGAACTGAATCAGGCGCAGCCTGAATTGCGGCGACAGGCACGAGGGCAGCCAGCGGCGGCTGGCCCGTTCGAGCTGGTCCTTGAGCCGCGCGTTCGGTTTGCAGGTGTCCAGGCAACGGGCATCCAGGGTGCAGCAGAGCGAGCAGATCGTTCCCTGATAGGCCGGGCAGTACGCCTTGTCTTCCAGTTCGAAATCGTTTTCGCAAATGCAGCATTTGGCATGGGGCGTGGTCGAGCCCCAGTCGTTGCGGTCTCTCGCCAGATAGTGGCGGCCTCGGGTCAGCCAAGCGATGACCGGCGTCAGCAGAAAAGCGGTCGCCAAAGCGATGAAGGCCGAAAATGCTTGCGGCAGCGCCCCGAACAACCCCGTGTAGGCTGCGGTCGAAATCGCCGAAGCACCGAGCGTGGACAGTACGCCGACCGGGTTGATGTCCGGCAGGTACGCTCGCTTGAATTCGACGAAAGGCGGACTCAGGCCCAGCGGCTTGTTGATCACCAGATCGGCCACCAGGGCGCCGATCCAGGCGATGGCGACGTTCGAAAACAGGCCGAGGACCCGCTCGAGCGCGCCGAAAACGCCGAGCTCCATGAGGAGCAGGGCGATCATCACATTGAAGACCAGCCAGACCACTCGACCGGGATGGCTGTGGGTCAGCCGCGAGAAGAAATTCGACCAGGCCAGCGAGCCCGCGTAAGCATTGGTGACATTGATCTTGAGTTGCGATACGACCACGAACAGTACCGTTGCCGCGAGCGCCAGCCTGCCGTCGTCGAACAGGTAGCCGTAGGCCACCCGATACATCTGGGTGGGTTCGTGCGCCCGCTCGCCGGCGATGCCGTGCTTGAGCGCCAGATACGCCAGGAAAGCGCCGCCCAGTTGCCGGGCCATGCCCAAAAAGATCCATCCGGGGCCGGCGATAATGGTGGCCGCCCACCACCGATATCGGTTGCGATGATTCTTTTCCGGCAGAAACCGTAGAAAGTCCACTTGCTCGCCGATTTGGGCCACCATGGAAAAGGCCATGGTCGCGGCCGTTCCGAACAGTATCCAGTCGAACTGCGCGCCGCGATTCTCGCTTCCGGGGAACAGGGCGAGTTCGGTCAGAGCCTCTGGTTCGCGCCAGATGACGGCCGCGTAGGGTGCGACAAGCAGCACGATCCACAACGGTTGGGTCCAGAGCTGAAGCCGGCTGATGGTGGTGACGCCGAAGGTGACGAGCGGAATGACCGAGAGGGCGCTGACGACATGCGCTGCGGCGATGGGAATGTCGAAGTACAGTTCCAGCGCCAGCGACATGATGGACGCTTCCAGCGCGAATAGGGTGAAGGTGAAGGAGGCGTAGATCAGCGAGGTCAGGGTCGAGCCGATATAGCCGAACCCGGCGCCGCGGGTCAGCAAGTCCATGTCGATGTTGTGTTTGGCGGCGTAGTAGCTGATCGGGAGCCCGGTGAGGAAAACGACGAGGCCCACCGCGATGATGGCCCAGCAGGCGTTGACGAATCCGTAGTTGATCGCGAGAAAACCGCCGATGGCTTCCAGAACCAGAAACGAAATCGAGCCGAAGGCGGTGTTCGCCACCCGGAACTCGGACCACTTCCGAAACGACCGCGGCGCGAACCGAAGCGCATAGTCTTCCAGGGTCTCGTTCGCGACCCAGGCGTTATAGTCGCGCCGTATCTTTACGATGGCCTGACGGCTCAATCCTTCCAAAGCGATGGTTTGCCTCTTGTCTGATCTTGTTGTTTTTATGCCGAGTGCAATTCCAATTTGTCGCTCGAATTCAACAAGGTGAGCAAATCACGTGCCGTTGAGTTGACTACAGGGAGAAGGCAGAAGAAGAGGGTGTTGCTGAACGGTCGCCGCCCCGATTTGGGGCGAAGACCGCAAGATTGCACGCTAAAAGGGCGGGTGGCGGCAGGAAGCCGGCGTCAGGCCTATTTCCGCTCGAAGCCGAAGTCGAGGATCACCGGGTTGCCGCGATTGTGAATGATGATCCGCTTGCGACCTTCCTCCGTATCGGTGTTGGTTTCAGTTGTTACCGGCGGCTCTTCGGGCGGGTTCGATTGGCCGTCTTCGGAGTTCCGCGCGTCCGGATTCGTGGGCCTATCCGTTTCCACGGGGAGAACGGGAAGCGCGCCGGTCGAGGCGCCGCTTTCGGACTTCGCCGGTTTTTCCGTGACTTCGATGCGTATCTCGGGCATCCAGGTGCTGGTGCTGGTCGACGAGGCTGCTTTTTTTCTCGGCACCTTCAGCTTGTCGAGAAGATTGAAGCAGACCGTTCCGATGTGATTCTCGTAAGTTTCCAGCAATGCCGGATCGCTCTTGATGCGGTTCGGATTCTTGATTTTCTCGTCGGCGATGAAATCCATGAAGAGGCTTACGGTTTCGGACGAACGCGCGGTGGATTTGAGCGTACAGGTTACCGGCAACACGTCCGCCTTTTGAAAATCGAGCGCGCGCGGGTCGGAATTGCCGATGCTGAACGAGAACCCGGTGGGCGTGCTCTTGTTCTCGATCCTGCCAACCCGTGCTTCCATCTCGTGAGTGGCGCCGGTTTCGCCGCTCTCGTCCAGGCCCGGCTCCACCGGATATCCCCAGGAACTCAGATTCATGCTGATCCGTTCGGCCATGGCTGCGGTTTGCTCCTCGTCCAGATTGTCCGGCGCCACGCGGAACAGAATCTCGCCCACCGATTCGGGCCGGAGCGGAGTGCCCTGGGGTTTCAAGCCGATGGAGCAGCCGGCGAGCAGGCTCATAGAAACGATCAGAAACGGAATACGCATATTGTTTTCATAAGATTAAGAGTGCTTACGGCGTCGGCGGCCAAGCCGGTTCGAGTTCTCTGAGCGGCCCGGCACCTAACGTCGGCAAAGGGTTGCCGACCTACGACCGTAGCCCTTGTAGGTCGGGAATCCCTCCCAATCGCAAACGGCGTCTTCGGGAGCGCCGAAGCCCCCCTTCCCGACGCTACACCCCAGCCGAGCGTCTTCGTCGGCAAAGGATTGCCGACCTACAATCGTGCACCTTGTAGGTCGGGAATCCCTTCCCAATCGCAAACGGCCATCCCAGCGCTCCTGGGATGACCGTTTGCGATTGGAGCGCCGAAGCCGCCCTTTCCGATCTTGGCGTTCCGGGTTGTTCGCCACTGCTTACACACCCTCCAAGTCGCCTGTAACCGGCCGCGAGTGCGCTGCCGAGACTCTAAGCCGATACCCCCCGCTCCGGGATACGTCATTTGACTGATTGTGACATATACCCCCCGGAAATCTAATTACCCCCGTGCCGACAACGAGTTAGCCGCAACGGCCGACTCCGTGAACAGCTCTTCGGATTCAACCGATAAGGATATTTGCCGCGCCCGATGAAAGGCCTTCGCCGACGGGGCGCGGACATCCGGGCGGCTCGCGACTACACCGGAAACGACCGGTGGCGCGGACCGCCCGCGGACCGACTTCAACGATCAGGGGGTTTCAAGTCATGAAGAATCGAACAACATGCGCGACGCAAGCGGATCGCCGCGGCTTGCGGATTGCGCTTTTGCCCGCCGCCTTGGCGGCGCTGACGACGGCGTACGCACCCGTGTCGCTTGGGGGAGCGACGTTCAAAATCGACGATACCAAGTGGGTGAGCATAGGCGCCGGCCTCAGAACGAGCTTTACCGCTACCGAGGAAGCCGCCAATGCGGGCAAATGGTCGAACGATTTCAATCTGGACAATATCCGTTTGTACCTGAACGGCCAGATTCACAAGTATTTCAAGATTGAGTTCAACACCGATTGCCAGACCTGCGGCGACGGCGGCGAGATGCGCATTCTCGACGCCATCGGCAAATTCGAATTCGATCCCATGTTCAATATCTGGATGGGCCGCATGCTGGTGCCCGCCGAGCGCCGCGAAATGAACGGACCGTTCTTCAGCGCCGTGTACAACATCTTCGGCGCCGGCACGCCCTTCGAGCCGGCGGACTTCAACACGACGATCCGATCCGACGGTACGTCCGCCGGCTCCTTCGGCCGCGACGACGGCGCCACCATCTGGGGTTCCTTCTTCGACGGCCGCCTGCAATACGCGGCGGGCTTTTTTCGTGGGCTCCGCAACGGCGCCAACGTCGACGACAACATCCTCTACGCCCAGCGCGTCGCCTACAACTTCCTCGACGTGGAAAAGAACCCCGGTTACTACACCAGCGGAACCTACTACGGCCAGGGCGGCGACATCCTGACCTTGGGCGTTTCCAACCAGTATCAGGAAGACGGCGCCGGGACGCGGAGCGATCCGGGCAATTTCCGCGGCACCGCGGTCGACGTTCTGTTCGAGAAGCCGTTGGGCGATATGGGCGTGGTGACCGTCAATGGCGAATACAAGAACTACGGCATCAAGGGCTACGGCATGGCGTCCAGGCTCGCGGGCGGCGGCTTCGCCATGTTCGAGGGCAACGCCTACGACGTAAGCGCCATGTACCTGCTTCCGCAAAAGGTGTGGGTCGGTCAATTCCAGCCTTACGTCCGCTATGTCAACGTCGATCCGATCAAAAGCGCCAGCCGCGACGTTTACGAAGCCGGCATCAATTACATCATCGACGGCCACAACGCCAAGATCATGCTGATGTACGAGTACGGCGATCTGCTCACCAAGGGGCTGGATTACACCTCGACCGCCGCGGGCGACGACGTCAGCTCGATCAAGCTGGGCTTCCAGTTGCAGATCTGATCACTCCTAGACACTCCATCAATTACTCGAGAGGTAACTATTCATGCCTGATTATGCAAGATCCTTACGACAGTTCTGTTTGGCTCTGTCGGCGGCCATGCTCCTTTTTGGTGCGGAGGCGCGCGCCGAAGACACGATCAAGGTGGGCATTCTCCACTCGCTCTCCGGCACCATGGCGATCAGCGAAACCACGTTGAAGGACACCATGCTGATGCTGATCGACGAGCAGAACAAGAAAGGCGGCCTGCTCGGCAAGAAACTGGAGCCGGTGGTGGTCGATCCCGCTTCGAACTGGCCGCTGTTCGCCGAAAAAACGCGAGAGCTTCTGACCAAGGACAAGGTCGCCGCCATCTTCGGCTGCTGGACCTCGGTGTCCCGCAAATCGGTGCTGCCGGTGGTGGAGGAATTGAACGGCCTTCTCTTCTATCCGGTTCAGTACGAGGGTGAGGAATCGTCGAAGAACGTGTTCTATACCGGCGCCGCGCCCAACCAGCAGGCGATTCCCGCCGTCGACTATCTGATGAAGGATCTGAAGGTCAAACGCTGGGTACTGGCCGGCACGGATTATGTATATCCGAGAACGACCAACAAGATTCTGGAGGCATATCTGAAATCGAAAGGCGTGAAGGACAAGGACATCATGATCAATTACACGCCGTTCGGCCATTCGGATTGGCAGAGCATCGTCGCGGACATCAAGAAGTTCGGTTCGGCGGGCAAGAAAACGGCGGTAGTGTCCACCATCAACGGCGACGCCAACGTGCCTTTCTATAAGGAGCTGGGCAATCAGGGCATTTCGGCCGAGTCGATTCCGGTCGTGGCGTTCTCGGTCGGCGAAGAGGAGCTGTCCGGCATCGACACCAAGCCTCTGGTCGGCCATCTCGCTGCCTGGAACTATTTCATGAGCGTCGATACGCCCGAGAATGCCGTGTTCATCACCAAATGGCACCAGTTCATCAAGAACCGGAGCCGGGTAACCAACGACCCGATGGAAGCGCATTACATCGGCTTCAACATGTGGGTCAAGGCGGTGGAAAAGGCGGGCACGACGGATACCGACGCGGTGGGCAAGGCGATCATCGGCATCGAGGCGCCGAACCTGACCGGCGGGACGTCGAAGATGCTTCCGAACCACCACATCACCAAGCCCGTGCTGATCGGAGAGATTCAGGACGACGGCCAGTTCCAGACGGTATGGCAGACCAAGAGTTTGGTCGAGGGCGATGCCTGGTCGGATTACCTGCCGGAAAGCAAGCCGATCATCGCCCAGTGGACGGCGCCGATCAATTGCGGCAACTACAACACCAAGACCAAGAAGTGTTCGGGTCAGAAGTATTGATCGATGGGGTTTCTTCTGGGGATAGGTCGACGCAAAACCTCTCCCTCTCCCGCCGGCTACGACAGCGGCGAACGGAATACGGGATAGGCGGGGGCGAGGTTTTGACTCGGGGTTCCGCCGTAGGGTGGGTTAGGCGCGCCTTGCACTGAGTCCGCAATGTTCGCTGGTGGTGTCGCGCGCCGTAACCCACCGGGCAAGGCCACGGAATCGGTGGGTTACGGCGCGTTCATAGCCCGGTGACCGCCAGAAAACGCTTTCTGGTACGCGCCTAACCCACCCTACGGCGGAAATATTCGCGATCAGATTGTGTAAAGAATTCGGGAGACGAGATGAGACCTTTGATTTTCGGCATGAGCAGATGGTATATCGCCATGCTGATTATGATGATGCCGGGCTTGTGCAATGCGGTGGCGGAGCCGGGGGGACCGTTCGTCGACGCATTGGCCCGGCTCAAGGAGGCTCCTCTGACTGAATTGGGCGAAGCCGTCGATCGGCTCGCCGAAACCAAGGACCCGAGGGTCGCGCCCGTGTTGCGGGCTCTGCTCGACGGTCGGCTTTATTACCGCAAGGACGACGGCAGCGTCGTTTTCGGCGATCCGGCCGAGGACGGCCTGGCTATCGTGAACGTCCTCGACGGAGAAACTTTGGGCATAGTCGGCAAGTTCGATCTCAAGAAGGTCGGCGTCAACAATGCGCTGCGCACGAGTTTACGCGAAACCCTCGGGAGGCTCGAATTGACGGCGGACGACCCGGCTCAGCGGCTCAAGGCGGTCGAAGCCATGAGCAAATCGCTGGACGAAGAAAACCTCGAATTGCTGCGCGCCCGACTGAATACCGAAACCGATGCCAAGGTGTCGGAAGCGATCGAAACGGCTCTGGCTTTGGCGGATCTCTCCAGCGAAGACAAGGGCGTGCGCATCGCCGCCATCAATGCCTTGCACGGCAGCCTCAATCCGGAGGCGCTCAACCGTCTGAATCAATTGCTGGAGAAGGACGACGAGGGACAATATCTTGAGCCCGACTCGGACGTTCGAAATTCGGCGCAGGTCGCCGTCAAATCCATCGAATCCAAGCTGACCGTGTATCGCGCGGCCGAGACAGTGTTTTTCGGTTTGAGCCTGGGTGCGGTGCTGGTGCTCGCCTCCATCGGCCTCGCGATCACCTTCGGCGTCATGGGTGTCATCAACATGGCCCACGGCGAATTGATGATGCTGGGCGCTTACACCACCTACGTGGTCCAGCAGCTGATGCCGGGGCATCTGGACATTTCCTTGTTCGTGGCCATCCCGGCGGCATTTCTGCTGTCCGCGCTGGTCGGGATCGCCATCGAGCGCGGCATCATCCGGTTTCTCTACGGACGTCCTCTCGAAACCCTGCTGGCGACGTTCGGGGTGAGCCTGTTTCTTCAGCAGCTGGTCCGCACGATCTTTTCGCCCCTGAATCGCAGCGTCGCGACGCCGGCCTGGATGAGCGGTTCGCTGGAGATCAACGGCGCGTTGTCGCTGACCTTGAACCGGTTCTACATCCTGATGTTTTGCCTTCTGGTGTTCGCAGCCTTGCTGCAAGTCCTGAAACGTAGCCGGATTGGTCTGGAAGTGCGGGCGGTCGCGCAAAACCGCGCCATGGCCAAAGCCATGGGCATTCCGACCGACCGGGTCGACGCGCTGACCTTCGGCCTCGGCTCGGGCATCGCCGGCGTCGCCGGCGTGGCGCTCAGCCAGCTCACCAACGTGGGACCGAATCTCGGGCAGTCGTACATCGTGGATTCGTTCATGGTGGTGGTGTTCGGCGGGGTGGGCAACTTGTGGGGCACCCTGATTGGCGGATTTTCGCTGGGGATCGCCAACAAGCTGCTGGAACCGTACGCCGGCGCGGTGCTGGCGAAAATCCTGATGCTCGTGTTCATCATCCTATTCATCCAGAAACGCCCGCGCGGATTGTTCCCGCAGAAGGGCCGGGCAGCGGAGGCTTGATCCATGGCGTTCGGTTTATTGCGGAAATCGACGGTTGACGTTCCGTTTCTGGCGGTGCTGGCGGCCATAACCGTGCTCGTTCCGCTAGCGAATCTGGCCTTGCCGGAATCGTCGCCCTTGCACCTTTCGACTTACACCGTGACCTTGGTGGGCAAATACTTGACCTACGCACTACTGGCGCTGGCCGTGGACCTGGTTTGGGGCTATTGCGGCATCCTGAGCCTCGGCCACGGCGCTTTTTTTGCCTTGGGCGGCTATGCGATGGGCATGTATCTGATGCGGCAGATCGGCGAACGCGGCGTGTACGGCAATCCGGTACTGCCGGATTTCATGGTCTTTCTCAACTGGCAGGAATTGCCCTGGTATTGGTACGGCTTCGATCATTTCTGGTTCTCTCTCCTCGTGGTGGCTTTGGCGCCGGGCCTGCTGGCCTATGTGTTCGGATGGCTTGCGTTTCGCTCGCGGGTGACCGGCGTCTATCTTTCCATCATCACTCAAGCGCTGACCTACGCCCTGATGCTGGCATTCTTCCGCAACGAGATGGGCTTCGGCGGCAATAACGGCCTGACCGATTTCAAGGACATCCTGGGTTTCAATTTGCAGTCCGACGGCACGCGCGCGGCGCTGTTCGCGGCTTCGGCGATTGCGTTGATGGGGGCGTACGCGGCCAGCCGCCTGGTGGTCGAATCGAAGCTTGGTCGGGTGGTCGCGGCGATCCGCGACGCCGAAAACCGCGTGCGCTTCCTGGGTTATCGGGTCGAACAGTTCAAGCTCTGGGTCTTCGTCTTTTCCGCGGTCCTCGCTGGCATCGCCGGGGCCTTGTACGTGCCCCAGGTCGGCATCATCAATCCCAGCGAATTTTCGCCGCTGAACTCGCTCGAGATCGTCGTCTGGGTCGCGGTCGGCGGTCGCGGAACGCTTTACGGCGCGGTGGTCGGCGCGATTCTGGTGAATTACGCCAAGACCGTGTTCACCGGCGTGCTGCCGGAAATGTGGTTGTTCGCCCTGGGGGCGATATTCGTACTGGTCACCTTGCTGCTCCCCGAAGGCCTGACCGGGTTTTGGCGTCGAAAGGAGCAAGCCGCATGATCGCCGCAAAGGCGGAAATTCCCGGCGCTCCGGCGCATGACCAACCCGCCGCCGATCGCCGGATCGAGCCGGCGCACAAGCCGATCCTTTATCTGGAAGAAGTCACGGTTAGCTTCGACGGATTCCGGGCGCTTAACGCGCTGACCCTGTACATCGACGAAGGCGAGCTGCGCTGCATCATAGGGCCGAACGGCGCCGGCAAGACGACGATGATGGACGTCATCACCGGAAAGACCCGGCCGGACAAGGGTACGATCTATTTCGGCCAAACCTTGGATCTTTTGACGCTGGACGAGCCGGCCATCGCCGAAGCCGGCATCTGCCGGAAATTCCAGAAGCCCAGTGTGTTCGAGAAGCAAACCGTGTTCGAAAACCTGGAACTGGCCATGCGCACCGACAAGCGGGTGTGGCCGACCCTGTTCGCGCGATTGACCGGAGAGCAGCGGGATGCCATACACGAAGTGCTGGAGACCGTCGGCTTGGCCGCCCACTGCGACCGGCGGGCCGGCGAGCTGTCCCACGGGCAGAAGCAATGGCTGGAAATCGGCATGCTGCTGATGCAACAGCCCAAGGTGCTGCTCGTGGACGAACCGGTGGCGGGTATGACCCACCAGGAGACCGAGCGGACCGCCGAGCTGCTGTTGTCGCTGGAAGGGAAGCACTCGGTCGTGGTGGTGGAGCACGACATGGAGTTCGTTCGTTCCATCGCCCGTAAGGTCACCGTGCTGCACGAAGGTTCGGTACTGACCGAGGGCCGCATGGACGAGGTGCAGAACGATCCGCGAGTCATCGAAGTGTATTTGGGGGCCTGATGCTGAGCGTAGCCGCACTGAATCAATACTACGGCGAAAGCCACACGCTCTGGGATCTGAGCCTCGATATTCCGGCCGGGGCCAGCGTGGCCCTGATGGGGCGGAACGGCGTCGGCAAGACCACGCTGCTGAAATGCATCATGGGGCTTTTGCCCGCGCGCTCGGGCGAGATTCGCTATGAGGATCGTTCGTTGACCGCGCTCCGAGCGGAACGGCGCGCGGAACTCGGAATCGGTTACGTCCCGCAGGGCCGGGAAATCTTTCCCATGCTGACTGTGGAGGAAAATCTCAGGACCGGGCTTCGGGCGCGCGGCGACAAGTCCAAACGCATCCCTGAGGAAATCTTCGAGATCTTCCCGGTGCTCAAGACCATGCTGCGCCGCCGGGGCGGCGATCTTTCCGGCGGCCAGCAGCAGCAACTCGCCATAGGGCGGGCGCTGGTGCTGAGACCTAAGCTGCTGATTCTGGACGAACCCACCGAGGGAATACAGCCCAACATCGTCAGCGAGATCGGCGATGTGATAATCCGTCTGAACCGGGCGCGGGGGAAGGAGGTCCATTTCGAGAAACGCGAGCCGTCGATGGCGGACGAGATCCGCGATGCCATCGTGCTCGTCAACCGGGAAATGGGGGTAACGGTTCTCCTCGTGGAACAGAAACAGCATTTCGTAAAGCGCGTGGCCGACCGGTTCCTGGTCATGGACAAGGGACGCATCGTCGCCGGCGGAGCCATGGCGGAATTGACGGAAGATTTGGTGCGGCGATATCTGACCGTGTAGCTTAGAGTCCATCTCAGTAGCCCGTTCGCCCTGAGCTTGTCGAAGGGTTTTTGGGACCTACTGGGAAGGGCCTTGGTAGATCCATTACCGATTTCGATTTTTGGGAGAATTTATGAGTAAGCGGTTTTTCCACAGCCTGGCGGTTATCGTGAGCTTGGGCACACTGCCCGTAGGCGTGTTCGCCCACACCGGAGCGGGTTCGATACACGGGTTTACCGCCGGATTCGTGCATCCCTTCCTAGGACCGGACCATCTGCTGACCATGCTCGCAGTCGGTTTTTGGGCTGCCGCGTTGGGCGGTCGCGCCTTGTTGCTCGTACCGCTGTCCTTCGTTACCGTGATGGCGGTCGGGGCGGGTCTACAGCATTTCGGTTTGGTTTTGCCGTCCGCCGAGATGTCGGTGGCGCTTTCGGTCGCCGTGATGGGGCTGGTTCTCGTCGTCAACTGGCGCGCGGGCTACGGTCTCGCGGGCGCTTTGGCGGCGGGGTTCGCGCTTTTCCACGGCTATGTCCATGCCGAGGAGATCGGGCGGGACATGGGCGCGTTTCACTACGCCGGGGGATTTTTGATCGCGACCGCAGTCTTGCACGGATTGGGTATGCTGCTCGGTGCGGCCGTCGGCAGGCTCGATTTGCTGCGTAAGGCGCTCGGAGCGTTTTGCGCGGGGGTGGGGGTCTACCTTCTGGCGGGAAGCTAGGCGGCTCGCTTGTTGGCCCAAGAATTGGGAGGCCCCGGTTGGGCGGCGGAACTCAAGCTCGGTTTCGAATCCCGAGGCGACAGGACCGTCCTGGCGGAGCGGCGGCACCGCGGCCCGCTTGCGGTGCAAAGGCCGTTTTATCCGGAAGGCGGGGTTTGCCACGTGTATCTTCTGCATCCGCCGGGCGGCGTCGTCGGGGGCGATCGTCTGGACATTCGGGCAACGGCCGGAAAGGAGAGTAGGGCTCTGATCACCACGCCCGCTGCGGGAAAGTTCTATCGGAGCGAGGATATGCCGGCACGGCAGACGGTGCGTTTGGCGGTGAACGACGTCGCTGCGCTCGAATGGCTTCCGCAGGAGTCGATTTTCTATCGCGGGGCTCGCGTCGTTTCGGAGGTGGACGTGGACTTGGCGGAAACAGCGCGGTTCATAGGCTGGGAAAGCTTTTGCTTCGGCCGGCCGGCGAGTGGCGAAATGTTCGATCGGGGAAGGGCTGCGTTTCGCTGGTCGGTGCGGGTGAGCGGACGGCCGCTGCTGATCGAACGGTTCGAGGTGGATGAGGAGGTTTTGAACGCGAACTGGGGCTTGCAGGGGCAGCCGATAGCCGCAAGCTTGTTCGCCTATCCCGCGCTTCCGAAAAATCTGGAGTCGGTGCGGGCAATCGCGGGCGATCGAGCCGGCTTCGGAGCCACGCTGATCGACGGTTTGCTGGTGTGCCGGGCACTGGATAGTCAGATCGAACCGCTGCGCCGGCTGTTGGTCGAGTTGTGGCGGGCCGTTCGTCCGGACGTCATCGGCCGGAAGGCATGCTTGCCGAGGATTTGGGCGACTTGACGACCTTTGAATGTAGGGTGGGTTAGGCACGCTTTCCGATTACCTTTCCGGTTGAGACGCGAGTTTGATGCGTGCCGTAACCCACCGGCGACGTTCGGGGCAAGCTCAAAGGCTAATCTGGTGGGTTACGACGCGCACGAAGGCAGAGTAAAGGGAAGGGTCAAAGGAGGCGCGTCTAACCCACCCTACCCATGAATTTTCGTTTTTGAATGTAGTACCGGCCATGCAATTAACCCCACGCGAAAAAGACAAACTGCTCCTCTTCACCGCCGCGCTGCTCGCCGAGCGGCGCAAGGCCAAGGGATTGAAGCTCAATTACCCGGAAGCGGTGGCCTATCTCAGCGCCGCCATCATGGAAGGCGCGAGGGAAGGGCGCAGCGTCGCGGAACTGATGGAATACGGACGCACTCTGCTGAGCCGGGACGATGTTATGGATGGCGTGGCGGAGATGATTCCGGAGGTGCAGGTGGAGGCGACGTTTCCGGACGGCACCAAGCTGGTGACGGTTCACAATCCGATTTTGTAGGGGGGAGACTCGATGATACCCGGAGAAATCATCGTCGAAGACGGCGAGATCGAGCTGAACGCGGGACGCGAGGCTATTACCGTGGTCGTGGCGAATACCGGCGATCGGCCGATCCAGGTGGGCTCCCATTATCACTTCCTCGAGGCCAATTCGGCCTTGCGTTTCGATCGGGATCTGGCGCGGGGCTATCGGCTGGACATTCCGGCGGGCACTGCGGTGCGCTTCGAGCCGGGCCAGACGCGCGAGGTGCGGCTGGTGCCGTTCGCGGGCAAGCGCCGCGTTTACGGGTTTCAACAGAAGATCATGGGGGTCATATGAGCCGGATCGGGAGGCAAGCCTATGCCGAAATGTTCGGTCCGACCACCGGGGACCGGGTGCGGCTGGCCGATACGGAGCTTTTCATCCAGGTTGAGGAAGACCGGACGGTTTACGGCGACGAAGTGAAGTTCGGCGGCGGCAAGGTGATCCGCGACGGTATGGGGCAAAGCCAATGCACGTCGGAAACCGCGGTGGACACGGTCATCACCAATGCGCTGATCGTGGACCATTGGGGTATCGTCAAAGCCGATGTCGGCATCAAGAACGGGCGGATCGCCGGGATCGGCAAGGCGGGCAATCCGGACACCCAGGCCGGCGTCGACATCGTTGTCGGGCCCGGCACCGAAGTCATCGCGGGCGAGGGCCAGATTCTCACGGCGGGCGGCATCGACGCGCATATCCATTTCATCTGTCCGCAGCAAATCGAAGAAGCCCTGATGTCCGGCATCACCACCATGATCGGCGGCGGCACGGGCCCCGCAACCGGCACCAACGCCACCACCTGTACGCCGGGACCTTGGAACATCCATCGCATGCTGCAGTCGGTGGACGGCTTGCCGATGAACATCGGCTTTCTCGGGAAAGGCAATGCCAGTCTGCCGGAGGCGCTGGAGGAGCAGCTTCGCGCCGGGGCGATGGGATTGAAGCTGCACGAAGACTGGGGCACGACGCCGGCCGCTATCGATTGCTGCCTCTCGGTTGCCGATCGTTTCGACGTGCAGGTGGCGATTCATACCGACACCTTGAACGAATCCGGCTTCGTCGAAGACACGATCGCGGCGTTCAAGGGGCGCACCATTCATACCTATCACACCGAAGGCGCCGGCGGTGGCCATGCCCCGGACATCATTAAAGCCTGCGGCGAAGCCAACGTGCTGCCCTCCTCCACCAATCCCACCCGACCTTATACAGTCAATACGGTGGACGAACATCTCGACATGCTGATGGTCTGCCATCACCTGGACCCGAGCATTCCCGAGGACGTCGCTTTCGCGGAATCCCGCATCCGCCGGGAGACGATCGCTGCCGAGGACATTCTGCATGATCTCGGAGCATTCTCCATGATCTCGTCCGATTCGCAGGCCATGGGACGGGTGGGAGAAGTGATCACGCGCACCTGGCAAACCGCCCACAAAATGAAGATTCAGCGGGGATATCTCCCCTCTCCCTTTGGGAGAGGGGATGGGGGTGAGGGGCGGCACGACAATTTCCGCGTGAAGCGCTACATCGCGAAGTACACCATCAACCCGGCCATCAGCCACGGCATCGCCCACGAGGTGGGTTCGGTGGAAGTCGGCAAGCTGGCCGATCTGGTGCTGTGGCCGCCCGCTTTCTTCGGCGTGAAGCCCAGTCTCATCATCAAGGGCGGGATCATCGCCGCGGCGCCGATGGGCGATCCCAACGCATCGATCCCGACACCGCAGCCGGTGCATTATCGTCCCATGTTCGGGGCGTATGGCGGCGCGTGTCAGGCGACCTCGATGACGTTCTTGTCGAAGGCGGCGGCCGAGGCGGATATCGCGAAGCGGTTGGGGCTAAAAAAGCTCGTCGGCATCGTTTTGAATACCCGAAACATCGGCAAGGCAAGCCTGATCCATAACGATTACCTGCCAAAGATCGAAGTCGATCCGCAAACCTATGCGGTGCGCGCGGACGGCGTATTGCTGGCCTGCGAGCCGGCGAACGTGCTGCCCTTGGCCCAACGGTACTTCCTGTTTTGATTCTTGGGGCATGACTAGACTCACAGAATTCGCCCCGCCGGGAGCGGAGCATCACGACACCCTGACCCTGCTTTTCGAGGCCCGCCAGAAATCCCGTTTGCTGGTACGCCTGGACAGCGGGGCCGAAGCAGGCGTTTTTCTCCCTCGCGGTACCGTTCTTCGCGACGGCGACCGTTTGCTAGCCGATGATGGCCGCGTGGTGTTGGTGCGCGCGGCGGCGGAGCCGGTATCGGTGGTACGGACCGCCGATGCCCTATTGTTCGCACGCGCCTGTTACCACTTGGGCAACCGGCATGTCGCTTTACAAATCGATAGTGGGGAACTGCGTTATCTGCGGGATCACGTCTTGGACGACATGGTGCGAGGATTGGGGCTCACGATCGAGCATGCGTTGATGCCTTTCGAACCGGAACGTGGGGCTTATCATGGGGCTCACAACCATGATCACTGATCTGGGGCTGGTGAGACTGCTGCAACTGGTCAGTCCGGCGCTGCCCATCGGCATGTACAGCTATTCGCAAGGCCTGGAGCGCGCGGTAGAGGACGGTTGGATCGGAAATGAGCGGCAGGCGGGCGAGTGGATTGCCGGCATTCTCGAACGCTGTCAAACCAGAACCGATTTGCCGTGTCTGTCGCGCCTCTACGATGCCTGGGCTGAAGGCGATGTGGCCTCGGTCGAGCGCTGGAGCATCCATCTTCTGGCCTGCCGAGAGACGAGCGAGTTGCGGGCGGAGGACCGGCAGAGTGGACAGGCCTTGGTGAGACTTCTCGTCGGCTTGAGCGTCGAGAGGGCAGAGGCCTGGATACGGCACCCGTCCGCCACTCTCGCCACGGGTTTCAGCTTGGCGGCGGTAAGCTGGAAGATCCCGAAGTTCGAAGCATTGCTGGGTTACCTTTGGAGTTGGCTGGAAAACCAGGTTTTGTGCGCGGTCAAGCTCGTGCCCTTGGGCCAGGCGGCGGGACAGCGGCTGCTAAGCCAACTGGCGGAACATCTTCCGGAGCGAGTGAAGACGGCGCTCGATCTGAGCGATGACGAGATCGGCGGGAGTGCCTTCGGCCTGGCTCTAGCCAGCAGCCGTCACGAGGTGCAGTACTCGCGATTATTCCGTTCATAAGAGCAACGAAATGACTGATCAATATCGGCACGTATTGAGAGTGGGCGTCGGCGGTCCGGTGGGTTCGGGCAAGACCGCGCTGGTGGACGCCTTGTGCAAGCTGATGCGGGAGCGCTATGAGATTGGCGTGGTGACCAACGACATCTACACGAGGGAAGACCAGCAATTCCTGATCCGCAGCCAGGCGTTGCCCGAAGAGCGCATTCTGGGCGTGGAAACCGGCGGCTGCCCCCATACGGCGATCCGGGAGGACGCTTCGATGAACCTCGCAGCGGTGGATGATCTATGCCATCGCTTCCCGGAGCTGGATTTCGTGCTGGTCGAAAGCGGCGGCGACAATCTGAGCGCCACCTTCAGTCCGGAATTGGCCGATCTCACCATTTATGTCATCGACGTGGCCGCCGGGGACAAGATTCCTCGTAAGGGCGGGCCGGGCATTACCCGCTCGGATCTCCTGGTCATTAACAAGATCGATCTCGCGCCCTATGTTGGGGCTTCTTTGGACGTTATGGAGCGCGACGCCAAGAGGATGCGCGGCGAGCGGCCATTCGTCTTCACCAATCTCAAGACGGGCGAGGGACTGGAGAGCGTTGCGGATCTCGTGGTCCGCCAGGGGATGCTGCACGACTAGTGCGTTTTTATCTCGCTCATACGGCATAACAGGCTTGGCGGAAGTCGTTGGCGCCATCGGCCAGGGTAAATCGACTCAAGTATTCGTAGGTCGGCAATCCTTTGCCGACGGCGCCGCCGGGCCGATGGGTTCGTCGGCAAAGGATTGCCGACCTACTCGCGAGTTCCCGCAGGGTAGGTACGAAAATGCTCTGGTTGGTTGCCGCGGATCGTACCCTACCCTACCCTACCCGTCTTCTTTCGGCCTAAGCGATCCGCGTAGCGAAACCCTCGGCGATATTTCCCGCCTCGTCCGTTTCTTACCGTTCCGAAGGTTCGAGCCTTCGCGCTCGTGCGGTTCCGTGCTTCCGGTTGCAATTGTCAAAGTAATTCAATATAAGGGTTTTCCCCTATCTCCATAGAACGATGCGACGGCCTTTCCGTCGCCGAAGAACCCAATAAATAGAAGAGAGGAGCAGCATTCTATGTTTAAGCTGAATCTACTAATCAGTGCTCTGGCACTGGCAGGGGCGTCGATGACTGCTGCGGCGGTCGAGTGGCAAGCTTTGCCGGGCAAGGCGCCGGAGCCCGCGGATAATCCGAGCACGCCCGCTAAAGTCGAATTGGGCAAAATGCTCTATCACGACCCCCGTTTGTCCTCTAGCGGCACGGTGTCATGCAGTTCTTGCCACAATGTGATGGGCGGCGGCGAGGATAACCGCGGCGGCTCCGTAGGCGTGCGCGGACAGGTGGGTGGGCGCAGCGCCCCGACCGTTTGGAACTCTGCCTTCAATTCGGTGCAATTCTGGGATGGGCGGGCACCGAGCCTCGAAGCGCAAGCCAAGGGGCCGGTTACCAATCCGATCGAAATGGGCATGAAAAGCTGGGACGACGTGGTTGCTCGCTTGAAATCCATTCCGGGTTATGTACAGGCGTTTTCCGCTGCTTTCGGTGGTGCCGATTCCGTTACCGCCGATAACGCCGCCAAGGCGATCGCCGCCTACGAGCGGACGCTGATTACGCCGAACAGCGCTTATGACCGATACGTCAACGGCGATAAGAATGCCATGACCGCGCAGCAGGTGCGGGGCATGAATACTTTTGCCGAAGTCGGTTGCAGCAGCTGTCATTCGGGGCCCGCTTTCAATGGCCCGCAATTGCCTGAGGGCACGGGTTTCTTCATGAAGTTTCCCACTTATCAGAACGGTTATCTCGAGGCCCAATACGATTTTTCCAAGGATTTGGGCCGTTACGACGTGACCAAGAACGAAGCCGACAAGCACATGTATAAGGTGCCGACGCTGCGCAACGCCGCCTTGACCGCGCCTTACTTCCACAACGGCAAAGTCAAGAACTTGGAGGACGCCGTTAAAGTCATGGCCAAGCTTCAGTTGAACAAAGATCTGACGCCGGAGCAAACCGGGGATCTTGTAGCTTTCCTCAATGCTCTGACCGGCGAGTTCCCGAAACAGGAAATGCCGCGCCTGCCGAGCTATGCGGACAAGACGTTCAATTACGAATAACCGCAACGGTCGGCGTTTCGCAAAAAGCCAGCTCGTTTCGAGCTGGCTTTTTTATTTGCGCGCGCCGGACATCGCTATATTCACGACAGGGATAATTATTTCGTCTACGGCGCCTTAGGGGGATTACGGCTGATAGAGACTGCAAGCCAGGATTCGCTCTTCGATCTGCTGTTTCAACGCATTGAATTCGGGACTTTGGATGTCCTTGAAACGTTGCGCGAAATCGGCGGGACTCAAATTTTCCGGCAAGTCTTTGATGTTCGGCATAAACAAAGATTCGTCGGCACTCTGGCTCAGAATATTCTGTACTCTGCGTGCCTTTTCTTCCGAGCGTACTGCGGTCTTGCCGAACAGTGTGCCGGCATGATCGGCGGCTAAATCGGTGAAACTGAAACCGCTGCCACTGTGGGTATCATTCATTTCTTTGGCGAGGCCGATCATGTTCGCCAAGGTACTGTGACCGGACATCGCCAAAGCCGCTGACGCCATGAAGTGTTGGGCGGTATCCGTGCGACGGTTAAGGAGAACCTCGCGCCGGGAAGGAATTACCGGTTGGTGATTTAACGGAAGCCACTGAACGATGTTTTTACCGTTAACGTATGCGCTCAAAACTAAGATAAGCGCGCGGTTTTCCGCGATAGGGTCGCCGTTACCTTCCGATCTGCTCTTGGCCAAGGCGAATAGTTGTTGCATCAAAGAGCCGAGTCGTATGAATCGCTTCAGTTGTGATTGATTGATGGTTTCGGCGAGCTTGTCGTTGTAAACCAATAATCGCTCTTTATCGGCCAAATCCGTTATTAACCCCTTTGCCTGGCTCAATGCGTCGCGGTTCCAGTTGACAGCCACCTGTAGCTGCCCATCGACAATGCGGATTTCCTTGACCAATTGATGACCGACCTGGCTATATCGAAATAGCGGCGTAAAGTTCAAGAAACCGTTCAATAGCCATTTGACCACCACTCTGGGCATGGCCAAACGGCCGAGTTTGACCTGCTTGATGACCGCATGCGGTTCGGCGTCATCGGCGATGACTCTGAAATTGAGAAAAAGCGGAATCAAATTTGTCGGCAATCGAATGGTTGCAATGAGTTTCAATCGGTTTTTTCTGATCGTGCAATTGGCATGGCCTTCGAATTTCTTTTTAAGTAGAGCGAAGTTAGCGGCGGCGGTCAGATCGTTGGCCGTCAGAACGATCAATCGCTCAGGATTGTCAGTCTGCGTGAGCTGAACCGTCGTGCTGAGCAGTTGACGAGTTCTGGCCAGATACTCGTAGGTGGGATCTTGGTTCGGCGGCACCAATGGCTTGGTTTCTATGCTCAATGCGAGCAGAACGAGAAGCGTCAAAACCGCCGGAATGACGAGATAGCGGCTAATAAAGTGAACTTGAGTCATGGCGCGAGGTAGAGAATCAGGTTGGTCAAATTATCTATCTACCT
Source organism: Methylocaldum sp. GT1TLB (assembly GCF_051027445.1). NCBI lineage: Bacteria > Pseudomonadati > Pseudomonadota > Gammaproteobacteria > Methylococcales > Methylococcaceae > Methylocaldum > Methylocaldum sp. GT1TLB. The sequence continues at coordinate 2,355,363 of NZ_CP194898.1, read as the reverse complement.
GCTGGCGAAGGTCCTAAACGTTGTATGCTCGATCGATTGTATTTGTTAGGCGGTTGCTGGCACTGGTATAGAATCACCCATACTTCGACAAGTCTAATGAAAAATGCTCCAAATCGCACGGACGATGAGCGGGTTTCATTGACATCCGCAAGCGAAGCATCGATCCCGCTTGTGCACACTTCAAACCAATTCTGAGCGACGCAAATCTGTCCGCTGTTTTACAATTCGTGGTTTTTTATCCAAAACGATCAACAGGGTTTCTCTATGTCTGTCGACGAAGCATTAGCATTGATTGGACGAGGCACGGCGGAGATCATCAGAGAAGATGAACTAATCAAGAAATTGGGCGAAAGGCGCCCTCTG